>NZ_CP011367.1:2572500-2969361 GCF_001020955.1 Thioalkalivibrio versutus | reverse complement strand
CCTCGTCCAGAGCCAGGGCCTCCGGATCGAGTTCCGCCTCGGCCTCCTCGCCGGCCTTGCGCAGCAGGTTGTGGATCCGCTTGTTCGCGGCGGCCAGGGCCTCGGCCTCCGGGCGCTCGCGGAACAGGCTGACCGCGCGCACGCGGCGCACGAAATCCAGCGGGGCATCCGGCGCGACCGCGGCCACTGCCTCGATAGTCTCGTGCGCCTGCCCCTGTTCCAGCAGGTACCCGCGCAGGCGCTCGAGGATGTACTCGCGTACCGGTTCCACGGCCTGATCGGCCTCCGGCACGCGTTCGCGGATGGGTTCGGCGGCGGCCTGCAGCAAGGGGGTCAAGGCCAGCGGCAGGTCGCGCTCGACCAGGATGCGCACCAGCCCGAGCGCGGCGCGGCGCAGGGCGAACGGGTCCTTGGTGCCACTGGGCTGCTTGCCGATGGCGAAGATGCCGACCAGGGTGTCGAGACGATCGGCCAGCGCCAGCGCCTGGGCGAGCGGGGCGTCCGGCAGCTCGGAGCCGGACTGGCGCGGCCAGTAGTGCTGCTCGATCGCGGCGGCGACGGTCTCGTCCTCGCGGTCGTGCAGGGCGTAGTAACGCCCCATGGTGCCCTGCAACTCGGTGAACTCGAACACCATCTGGGTGACCAGGTCGCACTTGGCCAGACGTGCGGCGCGCGCAGCGAGGGGTGCGTCGAGGCCCATCAGCCCGGCCAGGCGCTGCATCAGGGCCTCCAGCCGCATGGACTTGTCGCGCAGCGTGCCCAGGCGCTTTTCGAACACGACCGAGTCCAGCGCCTCCAGGCGTTCCTCCAGGCGCTTCTTGCGGTCCTGCTGCCAGAAGAACTCGGCATCCGCGAAGCGCGGGCGCAACACGCGCTCGTTGCCGTCGCGCACCGCATGCGGATCACGCGATTCGATGTTGCTGATCACGATGAAGTACGGCTGCATGCGGCCGGCCTCGTCGACCACCGGGAAGTATTTCTGGTTGTCCTGCATGGTGGAGATCAGCGCCTCCTGCGGGACATCCAGGAAACGCGGGTCGAAGCCGCCGGTCAGGGCCACCGGCCACTCGACCAGCGCGGTCACCTCGTCCAGCAGGTCCGCATCCACCAGCGCACGCCCGCCCAGGGCCTTCGCCTGCTCGTGGACCTGCTCGAGGATGCGCTCGCGGCGCGCCTCGAAAGACGGCTCGACAAACCCCGGGCTGCGCAGCCGCTCGGCGTAGTCGTTCCCGCGCTTGAGCTCCAGGGCGCCGGGCTGATGGAAGCGGTGGCCGTGGGTCTCCCGACCCGCTGTTTGTTCCAGCACGGTCATCTCCAGCACCTCGGGCCCGTGCAGTACGACCAGCCAGTGTGCGGGCCGCACGAACTCGGTACGGCTGCTGCCCCAGCGCATGCGCTTGGGTGTGGGCAGGGCGTCCAGCGCGGCCTCCAGCATCTCCGGCAGCAGTTCGCCGAGGGCGCGCCCCGGCTGCAGCTGGCGAAACACCAGGTATTCGCCCTTGTCGGTGGTCTCGCGCTCCAGGCGCTCGACCTCGACGCCACAGGATCGGGCAAAGCCCAGCACGGCCTTGGTCGGCTCGCCGGCATCGTCGAAGGCCGCGGCCACCGCCGGGCCGCGGCGCTCCTGCAGCTGGTCCGGCTGGCGCGCGGGTACGCTCGGGAACAACACGGCCAGGCGCCGCGGGGTGGCGAAGGCCTCGGGCTCGCCCGGCTCCAGCCCGGCCTCGCGCAGGCGGGTGGTCAGGCCCTCGGCCAGGGCGTCGCGCAGGCGCGCGAGGGCGGTCGGGGGCAGCTCCTCGGTGCCAAGTTCGATCAGGAGTTCGCGGGCTTCGGCCATGTTGGGTCCAGGTTGGGTCCAGTACGCGCCGCGCGACCCAGGGGGCCGGCCGGCGCGGGATTGCGGGATTCAGGCGGCGTCGGGCTTGTTCGCGTCGTCTTCGGCACACAGCGGGAAGCCCAGGGCCTCGCGCGACTCGTAGTATTTCCGGGCGACGTTCCGCGACAGCTCGCGCACGCGCAGGATATAGCGCTGGCGCTCGGTGACCGAAATCGCGCCGCGCGCATCCAGCAGATTGAAGCTGTGCGAGGCGCGCAGCATCTGCTCGTAGGCCGGCAGGGGCAGGCCCAGCTCAATCATGCGATCGCTCTCGGTCGCGTGCTGGTCGAAAGCGGCGAACAGGGCGTCGCGGTCGGCATGCTCGAAGTTGTAGGTGGACTGCTCCACCTCGTTCTGGTGGTAGACGTCGCCGTAGGTGATCGCGCGGCCGTCCGGGCCGTTGGTCCAGACCAGGTCGTAGACGCTCTCCACACCCTGCAGGTACATCGCCAGGCGCTCGAGGCCGTAGGTGATCTCGCCGGAGACCGGGTGGCAGTCGAGCCCGCCCACCTGCTGGAAGTAGGTGAACTGGGTCACCTCCATGCCGTTGAGCCAGACCTCCCAGCCCAGCCCCCAGGCGCCCAGCGTCGGGGACTCCCAGTTGTCCTCGACGAAGCGCACATCGTGGGTCAGGGTGTCGAACCCGAGCGCCTCCAGCGAGCCCAGGTAGAGCGCCTGGATGTCCGGCGGCGAGGGCTTCAGCAGGACCTGGAACTGGTAGTAGTGCTGCAGACGGTTGGGGTTGTCGCCGTAGCGCCCGTCGGTCGGGCGGCGGCTCGGCTGCACGTAGGCCGCGCGCCACGGCTCCGGTCCGATGGAGCGCAGGAAGGTCGCCGGATGGAAAGTCCCCGCGCCCATCTCCATGTCGTAGGGCTGCAGGACCACGCAGCCATGATCGTTCCAGTAGTCCTGCAGGCGGCGGATCAGGTCCTGGAAGGTCGGACTGCTCGGCGGGGTGCGTTCTTGCGACATGCGGGATCCCGGGTCAGGGCAAAGCCGACAGTATATCGGCCCGGCTTCGGCCACGGCCACCGCTCGCGTTGGCGCGGGCGTTTTGCATGCAGCCAAAGCGCGCCCATACTGGGGCCTTGATTCTGTTCGGGAGAGTGGCCCTGAGCGACCCCCTCGCCAATTCCGGACCTTCGGTCACGCCGGAGAGCGGCCAGCGCTATCGTGATACCCGCCGGGTCACGTTGGTCGGCGCGGCCGTGAACAGCTTCCTCGCCGTGGCGCAGCTCGTCAGTGGCTGGCTGCTAAACTCGCAGGCCCTAGTGGCGGACGGCGTGCATACCCTGTCGGACCTGATCACCGACGGGGTGGTGCTGTTCGCGGCGAGCAAGGCCGCCGCCTCCCCCGATCAGGAACACCCCTACGGTCACGCGCGGATCGAGACCCTGGCCACGGTGATCGTCGGGGTCTTTCTGGCGCTCGCAGGTCTGGCGATTGCCTGGGCTGCCGGCAACCGCCTGGTCGAGCCCGAGGCCATGACCGGCCCCGCAAACATGGCGATCGCCTTTGCCCTGCTGACCCTGGTGGCCAAGGAAGGCCTGTACCAGTACACCCACCGGGTGGCGAAGCGCCTGAAGTCGCGGATGCTGGATGCCAACGCCTGGCATCACCGCACGGATGCGATCTCGTCGCTGTTCGTGCTGGCCGGGGTGGCCGCTGCGGTGGCCGGGTTCCCGTGGGCGGATGCCCTGGCGGCGCTGATCGTCGCGCTGTTCATCCTGCATATCGCCGGGCGCCTGATCGTGCGCAGCGCGGCGGAGCTGATCGATACGGCCCTGGAGCCGGAGAAGGTCGAACGCATCCACCGCACGATCATGGATGTGCCCGGGGTCAAGGATGCGCACATGCTACGCACGCGCCGCCACGGCAGCGAAGTCGTCGTGGACGTGCATATCCAGGTCGCGCCGATGATCTCGGTCTCCGAGGGCCATCGGATTGCCGATGCGGTGTTCCACGCGGTGACCGATGCACATGACCGGGTGAACGACATCACCGTGCACGTGGACCCGGAAAACGACGCGGAACAGGCCCGGAGTTCCATGCTGCCGCTGCGCCCGACGCTGGTGGAGGCGCTGCGCGAGGCCTGGGCGGACGCCCCGGAGCTGGATGCGGTGGAGCACCTGTCGCTGCATTATCTCGGCGGTCGGGTACACGTGACGCTGACCCTGCGCCTTGACGGGGCAGCCGCGCCGGCAGACCTCGAGGCCCGCACCCAGGCCCTGGCCGACCGACTGCACCGCCATCCCGGGGTAGGCGACATGCTGGGCGAGGTCACGCTACTCTATCGGCCCTGCACTCATTAGGTGCGGACCACCACGATGCGCACAAAAGTTGTGCAGATGAGGCACCAGATTGGTGCATCCAGGATGCGGCGGGGCGCCCCGGGTGCCCGTTTTTCGCGCGCCCGGGCCAAACAGGACCGGATGGCATGATGCCTGCATAATGAACCGCGACGCCGCGCAAGCGCCCGACGGGCCGGCCGGCCACCTTTGAAGACTCAAGTAAAGACCAAGGAGATCCCCATGTCCGCAGCCGACGTGCTGAACCAGATCAAGGAAAAGGAAGTTCGCTTCATCGACTTCCGTTTTACCGACTCCAAGGGCAAGGAACAGCATGTGACCGTGCCGGCCCACGACATCGACGAAGAGACCTTCGAGGAAGGCAAGATGTTCGACGGCTCGTCGATCGCCGGCTGGAAGGGGATCAACGAGTCCGACATGATCCTGATGCCGGACGCCGAGTCCGCGGTCCTCGATCCGTTTTTCGAAGACATGACCATGAACATCCGCTGCGACGTGGTCGAACCGGCCACCATGCAGGGCTACGACCGCTGCCCGCGCTCCCTGGCGCGCCGCGCCGAGGCCTACCTGCAGAGCACCGGCATCGCCGACACCGCGCTGTTCGGCCCGGAGAACGAGTTCTTCATCTTTGACGACGTGAAGTGGGGCAGCACCCTGTCCGGCTCCTACTGCCGCGTGGATTCCCAGGAGGCCTCCTGGAACTCCGAGCGCGTCTACGAGGACGGCAACATCGGTCACCGCCCGGGCGTGAAGGGCGGCTACTTCCCGGTCCCGCCGGTCGACAGCCTGCACGACATCCGCTCCACCATGTGCGAAGTGATGACCGAGATGGGCCTTGAGACCGAGGTGCACCACCACGAGGTGGCGACCGCCGGCCAGTGCGAGATTGGCGTGGGTCCCGCGACCCTGACGCAGAAGGCCGACGAGGTGCAGATCCTGAAGTACGTGATCCAGAACGTGGCCCACGTCCACGGCAAGACCGCGACCTTCATGCCCAAGCCGATCGTTGGTGACAACGGTTCCGGCATGCACGTGCACCAGTCACTGTCCAAGGACGGCAAGAATCTGTTCTCCGGTGACCTGTACGGCGGCCTGTCCGAGACCGCGCTGTACTACATCGGCGGGATCATCAAGCACGCCCGCTCGCTGAATGCCTTCACCAACCCGTCCACCAACAGCTACAAGCGCCTGGTGCCGGGCTTCGAGGCACCGGTCATGCTGGCCTACTCCGCCCGCAACCGCTCCGCCTCGCTGCGTATCCCGTTCGTCATGAACCCGAAGGGCCGTCGCGTCGAGCTGCGCTTCCCGGACTCCACCGCCAACCCGTATCTCGCCTTCGCGGCGATGCTGATGGCCGGCCTGGACGGCATCCAGAACAAGATCCACCCGGGCGACGCGATGGACAAGAACCTCTACGACCTGCCGCCGGAAGAAGAGAAGGGCATTCCGCAGGTCTGCCATTCGCTGGACCAGGCGCTGGAAGCCCTGAACCAGGATCGCGAATACCTGACCCAGGGTGGCGTGTTCACCGACGACATGATCGATGCCTACATCGACCTGAAGATGGAAGACGTCACGCAGATGCGCATGACCACCCATCCGATCGAGTTCGACATGTACTACAGCCTGTAAGGCCGCCGCTTCCGGCCCCTCGGGGCCGCGAAGCCATCAGCCGCCCCCGGCCCCTGGCCGCGGGCGGCTTTTTTGTGCCGGTCGAGCGCGATCCGTGCGCGGCGGGCAACGGATGAGGGCGCTCACCCCCGTCGAGCCCCCGACCGGCCTTGTTGGCCAGAACGAAAAAGGCCCCGCGGATCTTCGTCCGCGGGGCCTTCTGGGTCACTCGAGGCTTGCACCCGTGATCAGGCGTGCCAGCCGAACTCCTCGGCCTTTTGCCGCGCCAGCGCCGGGATGTCGGTGGCGACGAACTTGTCGTGCAGCACCTGGACCCCGATCATGTGGTTGATCACCGCGTCCAGCTGAACCTGGGTGGCGGCCGGCGTGTCCTCGGACTCGTGCAGCTCGAACACCTGACGCACGCCCTCCGGGTCCAGCAACCCGGCCTCGGCGACCTTCTCCGGGGACAGATAGCGATCGGCCAGGGCCTTCATCGCCGCCCACTTGACCGGGTCGGTGTGCGCGGGCGGCGCCATGAAGGCGAACTTCTCGCGCTCGTAGAGCACCTTCGGAAGCAGTCCCTTCATCGATTCGCGCAGCACGTACTTCTCGGTCTTGCCCTTGATGCGCATGGTCGGCGGCAGGTGGGCGGCGAACTCGGCCAGGTGGTGATCGAGGAACGGCGGACGCGCCTCCATCGAATTGGCCATGTCCATGCGGTCGCCGCCCCAGGTCAGGATCTGGCCCTCCAGCATGGTCTTGATCCAGACGTACTGAGCCTTGTCCAGCGGATGCCGGCCTTCCAGCATGTCGTCATCCAGGGCGTTGGCGATCGCCTTGCCCGGCTTGTAGTCCTGCATGCGCTCGCGGCGCTTCGGGTGCAGCAGGCCCGGCACGTGGTCGGCCGCGGCCAGCCACGGCTGCAGGCAGGACGGGGTGAAGCCCATCATCTGCGTGAAGTCGGGGTCGTTGACCTCGTCCTCGGCCAGCATCGCACCGGAGACCAGCTCGTTGGACTCGTTCAGCATCTGCTGCCAGGCCTGGCGGTCGGCCTCCGGCAGGGTATCCAGGCCGTGCAGGAACATGTCGCGGCGGAAGGCCGGATAGCCGCCGAACAGCTCGTCCGAACCCTCGCCGGTGACGACGACCTTGTAGCCGGCCTTGTTCACGTGGCGGCTCATCAGCAACTTGGCGACACCCAGGGTGTTGTAGATGGTGCGCTCGGCGTGCCAGAGGGCCTCTTCGAAGTTGTCGTAGAGGTGGTTGGCGTCCAGGGTCATGATGTCCTGGTCGGCACCCACGCTCTCGGCCATCTCGCGGGCGATCGCGGTCTCGTCATAGTCGTCGTTGTCGAAGCCGATGGTGAAGGCCTTGACCGGCGCCTGCTGGCTGGCCGAGGCCAGCCCCAGGGTGATGCAGGAGTCGATCCCGCCGGAGAGGTAACAGGCGACCGGCACGTCGGCCTCCAGGCGCAACTGCACCGCCTCCATGAGCTGGTCGCGCACGCCCTCGATCCAGTACTCCTCGTCGGTCTCGCTCTCGGGCGGGCGCTCGGAGGCCAGCGGGAAGTCCATGTCCCAGTACTTCTCCTGGCGGATCTTCAGCTTCCCGTGGGCGCGCTCGACGATCACCATGTGGCCGGGCTTCACCTGCTGGATGTCCTCGAAGGCGGTGGTGCCGGGCACCATGGTCTGCATCAGCTGGTGGTAGAGGCCGTCATCGGAAAACTGGCGCGGCACATCGGGGTTGGCGAACAGCACCTTCAGCTCGGAGCCAAACACGAAGCTGCCGTTGGCCTCGGTGAAGTACAGCGGCTTGATGCCGAAGCGGTCGCGGATCAGGATCAGCCGGTCGTGCTTGCGGTCGTACAGCGAGATCGCGAACTCGCCACGGAAATGCTTGACCGCGTCCTCCAGCCCTTCGCGCTGGTACAGGTGCATGACCATCTCGGAGTCGCTCTTGGTGCGGAACTTCACCCCGCGCGAGGTGAGATCGGTGCGGATGCGCTTGTAGTCGTACAGCTCGCCGTTGACCGCGGTCATGATCTCGCCGTTGTCCATGCAGAACGGCTGACGGCCGCGGTTCTCGTCCAGGTCGATAATCGACAGACGCGCATGGGAAAAGCCCACACCGCGGTCATCCTGGGTGCGGTAACCGAAGCCGTCGGGGCCACGGTGATACTGGATCGCGGCCATGTTGACCAGGGTTTGCGGGTCGACCTTGCGGGTCGGGTCGGCGTGAAAGATTCCTGCGATGCCACACATGGCATGTCTCCTTGGTTATCCGTTCGGGGCGAGCGGGGCGCGGGCCGGGCAGGCCCGGCGCGCCACGCCGCTCGCGGTTCAACTAAAAGGCGGCGTCAGCCGTCCGGGGTATCCATCACCGCGCTGATGCGGCGTACCACCGTGGTCAGCAGCGCCATGCGCACGAATACGGCCCCGCGGGCCTGGGCGAAATACCAGTTGTGCGGGGTGGCATCGAGGTCGGTGGACAGCTCTTCACCTCGCGCCAGCGGATGCAGGACCACTGCGCCCTCCTTCAGCGGGGAGTGGCGATCCAGCTTCAGCCCCTCGCCCATCGCCTCGAAGGTGTCACCCACCCAGGCGATCGCGTTGATGTACACGACATCCAGATCCGGCAGCGCCGGGTCCAGGTCGTGCACCACGCGTAGCGAGATCCCGGCCTCTTCCAGTTCCTCGCGCTGACCCGGATCGAAATTCTCGTCCTCGCGCGAGACGAGCACGATCTCGTCGATCGCCTGCGGGAACAGGCTCAACAGGCGCAGCAGGGAGCGCACCGTGCGCATGCGCGAGGGCACCCCGATGATGCCGACCTTGATGCGCTGCTCCGGGGCCACCTCGCCGGTGAACAGCTCCGGGCGCCACTTGGCCAGGGCGTAGACGTCCGCCAGCGCCTGGGTCGGGTGTTCGTCGATCCCGTTGCCGGCGTTCACCAACGGGATGCGCAGGTTCTCCAGCATGTTGTGCGCGGCCTCGCCGTCGGAGGAGCGCAGGACCAGCACATCGCCGTAGTTGTTGAACATCTCGGCGATGTCCGCCAGCGATTCGCCCTTGGCAATACCAGTGCTCTTGGGGTCGGTAATCGACATGACCGAGCCGCCCAGGCGGTGCCAGGCACTCTCGAACGACAGCCGCGTGCGCGTGGACGGCTCGTAGAACGCGCTGATCAGGATCTTGCCCGCCAGCGGCAGGTGCATCAGCGCCGGCGTGGTCTCGTACTGCGCCGCCAGGCGGAACAGCTGCAGCAGCTCGTCGCGCGAGAACTGCTGGCTGGAGACCACATGCGAGGCCGCCAGCTTGAGAAGCGGGTCCGGGTCTTCCTCCACCGCTGCCAGCAACGCCTTCGGCCGGTCGGTACCGGCGGCGCCGTCTTTCGGGTGGAGCACGTGCAGGGGATCTTCGGTGTAATTCACCAGAGGCATCCTTTTTTCCAGTCGCGGATAAACAGGGCAATCAGCAGGATCGGGGTCAGGCTCGCCACCAGTGTGGCGATGATCACGATCACGGACAGGGCTGTAATGGAGATCGTCATGCGACCACCTCGCCGTCCGGACGGGCCAGGCGGCCCCAGTCGAATGGCTGTGGCATCAGCCAGGTGCTCAGCACCATCACGGCCAGCGAGACAGCGGCCCCGACCAGCGCGGCCACATAGAATCCAATCAGGAAGTAGCTGGCCAGGCCAATGCCCGACCCCAGTATCATCGACCAGGCCGCGCCCTGCGGGTTCGCCCGCTGCCAGTACAGCCCGGCGACGATCGGCCAGATCGCGGAGGCCACGAAGGCGCCGGTGAAGTACAGAAGCTCGGCCAGCGAGCCGACGATCGGCAGCTCGCCGCGGTAACTGGCCGCCAGCCAGGTCACGAGGCCCAGGAGCACCACGATCACCTTGGTCGCGTGGAACTGGTGCTGTTCGCTGGCCTGCGGGCGGATGTGGCCGCGGTAGATGTCGCGGGTCACCAGGTCCGAGGTGGCCGCCAGCAGCGAGTCGAGACTGGAGGCGAGCGCGGCGAACACCACGATGAACACCACGATCGCCCCGGTCAGGCCCAGCACCTCGGCGGCCACCAGCGGCCCGACCATGTCCGCGGCGGGCACGTTGAGGCCCAACGCTGGCGTGGCGAGGGCGATGAAGCCGGCCACGATCGGGATGGGCAGCCACAGCAGGCCGCCAAAGAGGTAGGCCCGGAAACCCACGTTGCGGCCAAAGGCGAAGGCGCGCGACCACCAGACATTGGAGTGGAAGATCTCGCCCACGCCAAACAGCAGATTGTTGAACAGGAACATGATCGCGGCCGGGAACAGCAGGTTCAGCAGCTCCGGGCGCTCTTCCATCAGGTTGAAGTGGATCGCCTCGAAGCCGACCTTGTCGATGGTCAGCCAGGCGATGAACGCCGCACCGGCGATGATGATGACGGTCTGGATGAAGTCGGTCCCGATCACCGCGCGCAGGCCGCCCAGCAGGGTGTAGAGCACGCAGACGGTCAAAATCACGGTCATGCCCACGCGGTAGTCGATGCCGGCCAGTGCGTTGATCAGCACCCCGCCGGCCATCGCCATCGAGACCAGCCAGCCGAAGGCGTAGATCAGTGACACCACCAGGAACACCCGCCAGGTGAATTTGCCGTAGCGCAGCCGGATAAAGTCGCCGGAGGTAAAGCCCTCGGGCATCAGTTCGCGGATGCGCCGCGCCAGCGGCGCGAACAGGATCAGGCCCAGCGCACCCAGCGAGTAGCCAAGCATGCCCCAGACGCCCAGTTGCAGCGCCAGCTGCGGGGCCGTCATCGTGGTGTTGGCGGTGACCCAGGTGGCCATCGCGGTGGCGGTGGCCAGCGCCAGGCCGACGTTGCGCCCCGCCAGCATGTGATCCTCGGCGGTCTTGTTGCGACGACCCAGCCACCAGCCCAGCACCACCCAGAGGACGCTGAACGCCGCCAGCAGCCCCCAGGCGATGGAGGTCGGGAGGATCGGGTCGTCGAGACCGGTCACGAAGCCTCCTGCACCTTCTTGATCTCGCGGATCGCCTCGTCGGTGGTCATCACGCGGGCGTAGCGGTCCTTGATGGTCGTGAGCGTGGCCTTCTGCATCTCCGGCGTCACCGTGGCCGTGGCGTCGTCCATCAGGGTGACATAAAAGCCCAGGTCACAGGCATCCCGGACGGCGGTGGATACGCACTCGTTGGAATACACGCCCACGATGAACAGCGCGCTGATGTTCAGGTTGTGCAGGATGTAGTGGAGGTTGGTGGAGTTGAAGACCCCGCTGGCGGTCTTGTCCAGCACGATCTCGTCCCCGACCGGGGCCACCTGCTCGACGAACTCGGCATCCTTGGAGCCGGGGGCCGCATGCAGGTTCAGGCGCTTGTGGCCCGGGCTGCGGTCGCGGCCATCATGCGTCAGCGAGCGGATGCGGGTATGGATCACCTCCAGCCCCTCTTCGCGGAAGGCATCCTGCAGGCGGCGCACATTGGGCAGCACCGTCTGTTCCAGGCGATTGAAGTAATACTCCTGGGCCTCCAGCGGCACGCCAGAGTCGGCGGAGTTCGCGAACACGCCGTGGCCGCGCGCGGCATCCAGATACTGCAAGTCGATGCACAGCAGGGCGACATGGTGCTCCCGCAACTCCTGACGCAGCACCGGCGTGGTGATCAGGCTTTCCTGGTACTGCTCGCGCAGCGGATCCAGGGAGTCGTAGTCAGTCAACTGGGTGACGTTGTCGTGTTCGGCCATTCCGGGCGCTTCCTCTCGTCGCGATTTATTGCCGAGCGGCCAACGCCAGGGCACTTTGCAGGGTCAGATTGGCGCCGGTCTCGATGTCTTCCCAGTTTGTCCATTCCGCGGCGGAATGGCTACGCCCCTGCAGGCTCGGCACGAAGATCATGCCGGTGCGGGTGATGCGGCTCATGCTCTGGGTATCGTGGGCTGCACCGCTGGGCATGGTGATGTACTCCAGCCCCATGCGTTCGGCCTGCGCCTCGATGGTCTGCACGACGCCGGGGTCACAGCGCACCGGATCGATCTCGGAGAGGACGTCGAACTCGAACATCAGGTCGCGTCGGCGCGCCAGACTGGACAGGGTGCGCCGGGCCGCATGGGCCAGCGCAGTCAGGACCTTCTCGTCGGTGTCGCGCACCTCGAAGGAGAAGGTCGCCATGCCCGGCACGGTATTCGCCGCCCCCGGTGCCAGCTCCACGCGGCCGATGGTGGCGCGCGAGTTCGGACTGCCGTGCTCCTCGATCAGGCGATTGATCTCGCCACCGAACTCCGCCAGACCCTGGAAGGGATCGATGCGCATGTCCATCGGCGTGGTGCCGGCGTGGTTGGGCTGGCCCTTCAGGCGCACCTCCCACTTGAACAAGCCGGTGATCGCCTCGACCACCCCGACACTGAGGCCGCGCCGGTCCAGCACCGGGCCCTGCTCGATGTGGGTCTCGATGAAGGCATGCAGGCTGTGCGGATCGCGCCGCGCGGCCAGCGCGTCGTCGGCGTTCAGCCCCCAGTTGGCCATGGCCTCGACCAGGGTCACGCCTTCGAGATCCCGCGCATGGCTGATGCTCTCCGGGGTCAGCTTGCCGGCCATTGCCTGCGAGCCGAACATGCCGCCGAAACGGCCCTCCTCGTCGGTGAAGTCGATCACCTCGAGCGGGTACGCGAGGTCGACCGCGTTCTCCTTGGCGGTGCGCAGCACCTCCAGCCCGATCAGCACGCCCAGCGCCCCGTCCAGCGGACCCCCACCGGGCACCGTATCTAGGTGTGAACCCATGGCCACTACCGGGCGCTTGCCGTCGTAGTCGAGGCGCCCGTGCAGGTTGGCGGCACCGTCCTGCCAGACATCCAGGCCGGCGGCCTCGAGGCGCCCGCGAAACCACTCGCGCCCGGCGCGGTCGCCGTCGCTGAACGCGCGACGATGCAGGCCCCGGTCGGCATCGCGGCCGATCTGCGCGAGATCGTTGATGTCCTGCTGCAGGCGCTGCATGTTGATCTTGAGATCCGTCATGGATACCTCCGAAAGCGGGCCCACCCCGGATCACGCGAGAACGTTAGCTCGACACGGATCGGCAGGGCTGGACCAAGTGAATCAGCTGCGCGGACGCCCGCGCAGGATGGCCCCGATCAGGACCAGAAAGACGACCGCGCCCACGGCAAAAAAACCGAAGGCTCGGGCCAGGCTGTGATGCTCCACCGACACCATGGCTTGATCGGCCCAGGCGTCCGGATCGGCATCCGCGGCGCGCAGGCGAAACCGGTAGTCACCATCGGGCAGGCCGCTGATGACCGTGCTGCTATCGCCGCCCTGATAGAGGATGCGCGCATCCGCGTGGTCGGGACCCGAGGCCTGCTCCAGTACCACGGGCGCATCTGCCTCCCACGCCAGGGTGAAGCCGCCATCCGTTGAGCGCTCGGGTGGCGCATCAAACGTGGGCTGCGCACCCGCCGCCAGTGGAAGGCAGAGAAGAAACGGCAGCAGCACGCGAAACAATCGCATCAGGGCCTCCGCGTCGGACGGTTCAGGACTTGCCGTCGAACGGCTGCAGGCCGGCCTTGGGCTCGGTGGTGTTCATTGCCTCGACCAGCAGGTCCAGGCCCTGGTCCAGCTCCACGAGACGTCCCTTCGGCAACGACTGCAGGGCGCGGTTCAATTCGCCCTGCGGGGCGGCCGGTGCCCTCTCCAGCAGTTCCAGCCCCGCATCGGTGACGTAAAGCCGGACGATGCGCTGGTCCTTTTCCGGGCGCCGGCGCTCGATCAGCCCCCGGTGTTCCAGCTTGTCCAGAAGATTGGACGTGGTAGAGGCATGCACCGATAGCCGGCGCGACAGGTCGCTGACGTTCAATCCCGGCGTGCGCTGCAACTCCCACAACGCCCACAGCTGCGAGGCGCTAATGCCACAGGCGCGCTCCACCGACCGCGAATGCCCCTGCAGGGCGCGGATGATCACGCGCAGCTGGCGGATCACCGACCGCGCAACATCCGGCTCGGCCGGCGCACCGGCAGGGGTACCGGATTCATCCTGGGGTGCCTGGTGCACGGCTTGGGTGGAGGTCATGAAAACTTCTCGCAATAAATCATTCGTCTATTTATTTTTGTACAAAAATAGTTTTATTGCAACTCGCGGTCGAACTGGCGAAATCGCGCCACGGGCTCTAAACAAGTGAGTTGGGGTACCTGCCCCGGCGAGAAACCCGCCTCCCCGCCGGGTCCGAGACGCGCGACCGAAGGGCCCCGAACCCTCGGGGCCACAAGGAGGAACACGGGGCGGGTGTGGTGGTCACACCACAGTGCGCCGAGCTCGCGTATCTTGTTTACAACGCATTAGAAACTGCTTATAAACGTTGCCGGCTACGATCAAGACGCACAGACGCACATTCCGTGTCCGCCCAGGATGGCCTCTGGCGACACCCGAACCGCCCGACCAGAGAGGATCGCAATGAAGAAGACGATGAGCTGGACCCTGGCACCCCTTTCCGGTGCCGTTGCCCTGGCCCTGTTTTTGGGCCCGAATGTCGCTGCCGCGGAATACGACAGCATCCAGGTCGGCAACCTGGCGATCGGCGGCGCCCTGCGCGCGAACTACACCGTGGGTGACTATGAAGGAGACCGACGCGATTGGGACAAGGGCGGCGACTTCCTTCTCGATACTGCCCGGATCAACCTTGACTACGAGAATGGGCCCTGGCTCGGCAAGATGGAATACCGTTGGTACAACGATGCCGCCAGTTCCTACAATATGCTGCACACTGGCTGGGTAGGTTATAGGTTCGAAAACGAGAACCAGCTCGAGGTGGGCGTAACCCGAGCACCGTTTGGGCCGGGTGCGTACGGCGTCTCCCAGAGCTGGTTCTTCGACCAGCATTACTACGTTGGTCTTTCCGACAATATGAACCTCGGCGTCAAGTACACCATGCCGATGGGTGACTGGACGTGGGACGTTGGCTACTTCTACTCGGATGCCGGCTCTTACTCTGGCAACAACTCTGATGACAGTGCGCGATACTCTTACGACGTAGTCGACGAAACCGGAACAGGCTTCGAGGAACGAAACCAAGTCAATTTCCGCGGGATTTACAACATCCCCAATACTGAACACGAGGTCGGTTTCTCGGCACAATATGGCGAGCTGAAGAGCAATGGTCCTCAAAGCGACGGCGACATGTTCGCGGTCTCAGGACACGCAGTTAACCGCTTTGGCAACTGGACCCTTGCCAGTCAACTGTCGTACTACAAGTACGACGTAGAAGAGCATGATCTTCTCGATGTAGGCGGGGAGGTCTTCCGAAGTGACAAGCTAGTGCAGTTTGGGGCCTACGACTACTGGAATGAAGTAGCGGCAGAAGCCTGGATTCCAGCGGTCTCGGCCAGTTACTACCACGAGACTCCAAATATTCCGTGGCTGGACTACGTGATCCCGTACGCAGAATACAGCTCCGTAGTGAAGCGCGAGAGCGACTTCAACAACAGCGACCTGCTGGTTCTAGGTGCCGCTTGGGCTCGGGGGAACTGGTACATCTACACCGACCTCGCTTACTCCAACGGCAACGGCTTTGTTGGCGGTGATACCCCTTACGGCGAACAGCTTGGTGCCAATACCACCGACGACTGGGAAACCCGTATCAACATCAACTTCGGGTATTACTTCTAAGGGCGGTCGCGGAAGGTCGTCGCCGGACGGCCTTCGGGCGAAGCCGAGCCCGCACCGAATGGTGCGGGCTTTTTTGTGCCCGCCGAAAGCCACTCGGATCAGGTGCGGCTACTCGCGAGCGGACGCCGGCGAGGTGTCTGGTCGACCGGGCTGGGGCATACGGTCGGGGTTGGCCCAGCGCATCAGGGCGAAGGCGAGCAGGATGGTGGGGATGCCGATCAGGGCGGAGCTGGCGAAGAACCAGACCCAGCCGATGTGCTCCGCCAGCACGCCGGTGAAGCCGGCGAGGAACTGGCCGGGCAGGGTCATGATGGAGCTGAACAGGGCGTACTGGGTGGCGGTGTAGGCGCTATTGGTCAGACTGGAGAGATAGGCGATGAACACCGAAATCGCCATGCCACCCGATAGATTGTCGGCCATGATCGCGAACACCAGCCCATAGGTCTCGGGCCCGAGCGTCGCCAGCCAGGAGAAGGTGAGGTTGGTCAGCGGCGCCAGGATCGCGGTCGCGATCAGCATACGCATGATGCCGAAGCGCACCACCAGCAATCCACCCAGGGCCGCACCGGTCAGGGTCATGGCCAGGCCGAAGGCGGCCGCAATATTGGCGATCTCTTCCTTGGTGAATCCGATGTCCAGATAGAACGGGTTGGCCATCACCCCCATGAAGATGTCGCTGATGCGAAAGACCGCGATAAACGCGATAACAACGAGGGCGATGCGGCCGAAACGCTGCCAGAACTCGACAAAGGGGCAGACCACCGCGCCGACGACCCAGGCCTTGAGGTCCCGCCACCAGCCGGTATCCGAGGTGTTGTTGAGGTAATGGACCACGCGCTCCTCGAGCCGGGCCGTGGCGGCATCGCGTTTCGCGACCTCGGGCTCACGCACGATCAACGTGCAGACGACACCTACCAGCATCAACGCGGCCATGGCGGCATAGGACAGGCTCCAGCTACCGACGGCGGCGATGTGCAGCGCCCCGGCCCCCGCGGTCAGCAGTGCGACGCGATAACCGAACACGTAGGCCGCCGCCATGGCGCCCTGGCGCTCCTGGCTGACGGCCTCGATGCGATAGGCGTCGATGGCGATGTCCTGGGTGGCGGCGCCAAAGGCGGTGAGCACGGCCAGGACCGCAACCAGCCAGAGCTGTTCGACCGGGTCGGTCAGGGCGATCCCGACCAGCCCGAGGATGATCACGGCCTGGGCGAACAGCATCCACGCGCGGCGGCGCCCGAATATCCGGGTCAGGAGCGGCAGGGCCAGGCGGTCGACCACCGGTGCCCAGAACACCTTGATGCTGTAGGCCATGCCGACCCAAGACAGGAAGCCGATGGAGGCCAGCTCCACCCCGAGATCGCGCAGCCAGGCGGTGAAGGTCCCGCCGGTCAGCAGCAGCGGCAACCCCGCGGCGAAGCCGAGGAACAGCATCCCGATGACCCGTGGGTGGCGGTAGACCGCCAGGGCCGCGCGCCAGTCGCGGCTCGGGGGACGCTGCGCTTCAGCGACTCCGGTCATGCGCCGACGTTACCGAATGCGAGGAACATGCCCCGATCAGGGCTGGTAGTCATAGTCGATCCAGAACGGCGCGTGGTCGGAGAAGCGATCGTCGGTATGGATGTACGGGTCATGCGCGGTGGCCGCGATGCCCGGCGTGGCGATCTGGTAGTCGATGCGCCAGCCCACGTTCTTGGCCCAGGCCTGGCCACGGTTGGACCACCAGGTGTACTGCTCCGGGCGTTCGTCCAGCCGGCGGAACACGTCCACCATGCCGATCTCGTCGAACAGGTGGTCCAGCCAGGCCCGTTCTTCCGGCAGGAAGCCCGAATTCTTGCGGTTGGACTTGTAGTTGGTCAGGTCAATCTCGCGGTGGGCGATGTTCCAGTCGCCGCAGATGACCCATTCGCGCCCGTCCTGCATGCGCTCGGTCAGCCAGGGCCGGAAGAACTCCAGGAAACGCCACTTGGAATCCTGGCGATGATCGCCGGAGGAGCCGGACGGCAGATACAACGAGACCACCGACAGGTTGCCGAAGCGCATCTCGGCATAGCGGCCCTCGTTGTCGGCCTCCTCGAAGCCGATGCGGGTCACGACCTCGTCCGGCTGGCGGCGGCTGTACAGGGCCACACCGCTGTAGCCGGGCTTTACGGCATCGACATAGACACTGTGGTACCCGGGCGGATGGAAGGGCTCGCCCTGGATCTGGTGGATCTGGGCCTTGGTCTCCTGGATGCAGACCACGTCGGCCTCGGTCCCCGGGAGCCAGTCGAAGAAACCCTTGCGGGCGGCGGCACGGATGCCGTTGGCGTTCATCGAGAGTATGCGCATGGCGAGGAACGATACCGGCGCGCGCACGCGCAGGAAAGGGCCTGGCTGCGGAATCCGCGTGTCCCTGTGTCAGAATACGGCGTTTTACGACCGGAGCACCCCGATGACCGCCCACGCCTTCCTGGAATACGCCCTGCAACGCGACGTCCTGCGCTTTGGCGAGTTCACGCTGAAGTCCGGGCGAACCAGTCCGTACTTCTTCAACGCGGGCCTGTTCAACCGCGGCTCCGACCTGGCCCGCCTGGGCGAGTTCTACGCCCGAGCGATCGTGGACTCCGGCATCGAATTCGACCTGGTGTTCGGCCCGGCCTACAAGGGCATCCCGCTGGCGGCGGCGGTCACCGAAGCGCTGTTCCGCGACCACGGCATGGACCGCCCCTGGGCCTTCAACCGCAAGGAGGCGAAGGACCACGGCGAGGGCGGGAACATCGTCGGTGCGCCGCTGCAGGGCCGGGTGCTGATCGTGGACGACGTGATCACCGCCGGCACCGCCATCCGCGAATCGGTGGACCTGATCCGCGCGGCCGGGGCAACGCCGGTGGGCGTGGCGATCGCCCTGGACCGCGAGGAGCGCGGCCGCGGCGAGCGCTCGGCGATCCAGGAGGTCGAAGCCGACCTGGGCCTGCAGGTCATCCGCGTTGCCGGGCTGACCGATCTCGTGACCATGCTGGAGGATACGGGCCGCGCGCCCGAACACCTGGAGGCCCTGCGCGCGTACCGCGCCGAGTACGGCGTTTAGGGGGCGCGTACCGCGGCATCGCCCCCCGTCATTGCGAGGAGCGAAGCGACGAAGCACAAAAGCAGCGAAGCTGCGTTGAACGGCCGCAGGCCGGCCCGCAGGGCGATCGAAGCGAGCAACCTCCCGGAGCTGGCAGGGGCCGGGCCGGGATCGGGCGGTTCCGGACGGAGGTTGCTTCGTCGGCTACGCCTCCTCGCAATGACGGGGGCAGGGGTTTACGCGGGGTGGCGGCATGTGCGCCGATCGGCGGCGCTACAGCAGTTCGGTATCGTCGTGCGAGTAGGCCGGGGAGCAGCTGCAGAGGATGTGCAGCGGCTCCGTGCCAGTATTGAGGATGTTGTGCGGCGTGCCGGGATGGATACAGACGGTGTCACCCACAGCCACCGGGAAGGTTTCCTCACCCAGACGCATCTCGCCCTGCCCGCGGGTCACGTGATAGATCTCCTCGGTGCGGGCATGGCGATGCAGGCGCGTGACGGCACCCGGCTCGACCACCGCCTCGGCCAGGCTCTGGGCCGCATTGCCGTGCACGTCAGGGTGCATCAGCTCGCGGATCTCGGAGCCGTCCTTCGTGTCGTAGGCCGGTGTGTCGCTGTAGCGTGTATGCATGGCGCGCTCCCTCAGGCCGAGGCCGGCACTTCCTCGAACAGGAGGCTGCGCCCGCCCATTGCAGAGGGCTTGGGCACGCCCATCAGCTCCAGCACGGTCGGGGCCACATCGGCCAGGCCGCCGCCGGTGCGCAGACGCCAGCGCTGCGAGTCGGTAATCATGCACATCACCGGATAGATTGTGTGCTGGGTGTGCGGGGCCCCGGTCACCGGATCCACGTATTCGTCGCAGTTGCCATGGTCCGCGGTGACGATCGCCGAATATTCGAGCCTCTTCGCCGCATCCAGCACCCGCCCGACCTCACGATCCAGGACCTGGACGGCCTCGATCAGGGCCTCGCGCTTGGCCGTATGACCCACCATGTCGCCATTGGCGAAGTTGACCAGGACGAACCCGTAGCGCCCGCTCTCCATCGCCTGGATGGTCTGGTCGGCGACCTCGACCGCGCTCATCTCCGGCTGCTCGTCGTAGGTATCCACCGACGGCGAGGGGACCATCACGCGCTGTTCGCCGGCGTAGGGCTCTTCCTTGCCGCCGTTGAAAAAGAAGGTCACGTGGGCGTACTTCTCGGTCTCCGCACAGTGGAACTGCGGGATGCCGGCGGAGGCGATGGTGCTGCCCAGAGTCGTCGACGGGCGTTCCGGCGGGAACGCGATCGGCGACAGGAAGCGCGGGTCGTACTCGGTCAGGCAGGTCTCGGAGACCGGGTGAAAGTCACCGCGGTCGAAGCCGTCGAAGTCGTCCATGCCCAGGGCCGCGGTCAGCTGACGCGGACGGTCATTACGGAAATTGAACAGCACGCAGACCGCATCCTGCCCCAGCGGCTCGCCACCGTTGATGATGCGCGGGTTGATGAACTCGTCGTCCTCGCCCGCCGCATAGGCCGCCTCGATCGCCTCGCGCGCGGAACCGGCGGCCTCCCCCTCGGCGTAGGCCATCGCGCGGAAGGCCTTTTCCGTGCGCTTCCAGCGCTTGTCACGGTCCATCGCGTAGTAACGCCCGCACACGGTGGCGATGGCGCCGCCAGCGTTCGCCAGCTCTTCCTCCAGCGGATCGAGGTAGTGGAGCGCGGAACGGGGTGCGGTATCGCGGCCGTCGGTGATCATGTGCACCATCGGGCGCGCGCCCTCGCGCTGGCAGATCTCCACCAGGGCGCGCAGGTGGCGGATATGCGAGTGCACACCACCATCGGACACCAGACCGATCAGATGCAACGGCTGGTCCTTCGCGGCCGCGGCGCGCGCAGCACTGACCAGGGCGTCGTTCTCGTAGAAGCTGCCATCGGTGATCGAGTCGTCGATACGCACCAGGTCCTGGTTGATCACGGTGCCCGCACCCAGGGTCAGATGCCCGACCTCGGAGTTGCCCATCTGCCCATCCGGCAGCCCGACGGCGCGACCACAGGCGTCCAGTGTCGTGTGGGTATGAGTGGAGAGGTACTCGTCGAGGCGCGGCGTATCGGCCTCGGCGTAGGCATTGTTCAGCTTGGACGGGTTCACGCCCACCCCGTCCATGATGATCAGCAGGACAGGGCGGCGGGGGGTGGGACGCGGGTGTGCCATCGCGGGATCATTACCTGGGTCAATGGGTTACCCGGGTATTTTAGCAACTTCCGATGCTTGGCGGGGGCGCAGGCCTGCACAAATACGGCCGCCGGCGCGGTGACTCAGCGATCGCGCCCCGTATTGCCATCCTCCTGCGATGCGTCCGCGTCGGGCTGGCCGTCGTCAGCTAGGCGCTCGCCACTCTGGCTTTCGTCCGCCTCGGGCGCCGGATCGGCGGGGGCGTCCGTGGCGAGTGTGCTCGCGGACCCGCGCTGGCGACGCAGTTCGGCCTGCTCTTCCTCGATGCGGTCGAGCTCGGCGTCCATCTCGTCGTCGGTCAACGGCGTGTACCCGGTGCGCGCGGCGGCGCTCGCGCCCCCGCCGGCGGATGCGGCCGCCGTGGACGAAGCAGCCCGCGTGGTGCCGGACGCCTTGCCCGAGCCACCGGGGCCACCGCGCGGCGTACCACCGCCGCCACCCGGTCCATCGTCGTCCGGACCATCATCGGCGTCGGCCGCATCGTCACCGCCCGCAGTCGCGCGGCGTTGCGCCTTCTTGCGCTCCATGATGCGCGACAGGATCAGGCCAATCTCGAACAGCAGCCACATCGGTAGCGCCAGCAGGGTCTGCGAGATGATGTCCGGCGGGGTCAGCACCATGCCGACCAGAAACACGCCGACGATCACATAGGGGCGCTTCTGCGACAGCTTGGCCGGGGTCGTGGCCCCCATGGAGACCAGCAGGATCGTTGCCACCGGGACCTCGAAGGCAATGCCGAAGGCGATGAACAGCATGATGACGAACGACAGATAGCGCGAGATATCGGTCATCACGGCCACGCCCTCGGGCGCCGTGGCCGTGAAGAACGCGAAAATCAGCGGGAAGACCACGAAGTAGGCGAACGCCATCCCCAGATAGAACAGCGCGGTGGACGACGCCACCAGCGGCAGCGCCATGCTCTTTTCGTGCGAGTAAAGCCCGGGCGCCACGAAGGACCAGACCTGATACAGCAGGTAGGGGATGCTGAGCACCACCGCCAGCAGCAGGGTCAGCTTGAACGGGATCAGGAACGGCGCGGCCACGTCGATCGCGATCATGCTGGTGCCTTCCGGCAGGTGCTGCATCAGCGGGCCGGCCAGCCAGGTGTAGATCGGGTTGGCGAACGGGAACAGGATCAGGAACATCACCAGGATGGCAATGAACATCCTGAGGATGCGGTCGCGCAGCTCGATCAGGTGCGTGAGCAGGGTCTCGGTCGCTTCCGGACTCGGCTCGACCCCCGGTTTGGTCTTGCTCATGAGTGCTTGTCAGGGGTCTGGTCGTTGTGGGTGGTATCCGCTTCGGGATCAGAGGCCTCGCCCCCCCGTGACTCGGCAGGGTCCGGGGTACGCCGTTCGCGCACCGCCGGTTTCGTCCGCTCCGGACGCGGGCCATCGGAGGCGCGCGCCTTTTGCTCGGCGGCCAGCGCCGGGTCGTCGGTCATCAAGTTGCCATCCAGATCGCCCTGGGTGGGCACACGCCGAACCTCGGGCACATCCGCGTCGTCGGCTGCCTCCGGCGCACCCGTGTCCGAAGCACGCGCCGACGCATCCGGGCTGCGCATGGATGGCTTGTCCCGCACCGCGGGCTTGGCCTTGTTCTCGGCCAGGGCCTTTTGCTCCTTGCCGGAGAGATCCTTGCGGGTCTTCGGCTTGCCCTCGATATCTTCGCGCAGGTCCCGCTCGGTATCCTCGATATCCTCGCGCAGACTGGTCTCGGTCTCGTCCATCATGTTCTTGAGCTGGCGGATCTCGCGATCCTGGCTCTTCAGCATGTTGCGCAGTTCGTCGGTCTGCAGCTCCTGCTCGAAGTCCGATCGCACGCTATGGACGAAACGCCGGGTCTTGCCGACCCAGCGCCCGATCTCGCGCGCAAGCCCGGGCAGACGCTCCGGCCCCACGACCAGAAGCGCCACCAGCACGATGATGATGATTTCCCAGAAGCCGATGTCGAACATGGGCTATCGCTCGAGCCTGGCCGCCGCGCAGGGCGCGAGGCTCAGGACTTCTTGTCCGATTGCGAGGCGTCGGAACCCTTTTCGCTGCTCTTTTTCACCTCGGCGTCGACCACCCGGCCTTCGCTGTCGGTCTGGTTCTCGACCTCACGCGGCTCTTCGCCTTCTTCGCCTTCCTTCTTCTCGGCGTCGGGATCCTTGACCGCCTGGCGGAAGTTTTTCATCGCCGAGCCGATATCCCCACCCATGTTGCGCAGCTTCTTCGTGCCGAACAGCAGCACGACGATGAGCAGGACGATGAGGAGCTGCCAAATGCTGATACCACCAATACCCATGGACTCTGTTCTCCAGTCATACAACTTTGGGGTTAGCCTGAACGGCGCCAGGCCCATAATCAACTCTGGGACACACCGGCCACTGTGGGCGTTCGTGCTGGAGTCGCTTTTTCTCCGCGGACAGGGCGCGGTGTTTGCAGTGTAGCCCCACCACATGAACGAACGCTTTACGGCCGGCGACTCAATGCGGCCCCCGGGGAAACACCGACCAATGTACAGACTACGAATGGTCGGATCGGCGACCACTGGTTTCGCGCGCGGCCTTCTCGGCGACGCCCGACAGACCGAAACGCCGGCCCAGTTCATCGAGGACATCGTCCGGGTGCCGCCCGCGGGCCGCAAGCACCACCAGGGCATGAAACCACAGGTCGGCCATTTCCGACACCAGGGCGTCGGTATCGTCGTTCTTGGCGGCAATCAGCGTCTCCGCCGATTCCTCACCCAGTTTCTTGAGCATCTCGTCCAGGCCCCGGGCGTGAAGCTTCGCCACGTAGGACTGCTCCGGGTCGGCCTGGCGGCGCTGCTCGATCACCTCGGCGAGCGCGGAAAGCACCTCGGCACCACCCGGACGGGGCGTCGAATCGGTCATTGCGCGGCCACCTCGGCATCGTTCGGCCGCACCGGGACACCGGCCGCCGCCATCGCGTCCTTGGCCTCGCCCACCGTGTGCTGACCAAAGTGAAAGATACTGGCGGCCAGCACGGCATCGGCATGGCCCTCGGTCACGCCCTCCACCAGGTGCTGCAGCTCACCGACCCCGCCCGAAGCAATCACCGGCACGCCGACCGCATCGCTGACCGCGCGGGTGAGGGGCAGGTCGAAGCCGATACGGGTGCCGTCACGATCCATGCTCGTCAGCAGGATCTCACCGGCCCCCAGGGACTCCATGCGCTGCGCCCACTCGACCACGTCCAGCCCGGTCTCGCGGCGGCCTCCGTGGGTAAAGACCTCCCAGCGCGGTGGTTCATTCCCCGTGCTGACCTGCTTGGCGTCGATCGCGACCACGATGCACTGGCTGCCGACCCAGTCGGCGGCCTCGCGCACCAGCTCGGGCCGGTGCACTGCAGCGGTGTTGATGGAGACCTTGTCGGCCCCGGCGTTCAGCAGGCGGCGGATGTCTTCGACCGCGCGCACGCCACCACCCACAGTCAGCGGGATGAACACCTCGCGCGCGACGGCCTCGACCACGTGCACGATGGTCTCGCGGTCGTCGCTGGAGGCGGTGATGTCGAGGAAGGTGATCTCGTCCGCACCCTGGGTGTTGTAGCGCCGGGCGATCTCCACCGGGTCCCCGGCATCGCGGATGCCGACGAAGTTGACACCCTTGACCACGCGGCCGGCGTCGACATCCAGACAGGGAATGATGCGCTTGGCGAGCATCTCAGGTTGCGAGGGCCTTGCGGGCCTCCTCCAGGGTGAAGGCGCCGTCGTACAAGGCCCGGCCGACGATGGCGCCGGTAATGCCCTCGTCCTCGCGGGCGGCGAGGTTGCGCAGGTCGTCCAGCGAGCTGATGCCGCCGGAGGCGATCACCGGCACGCGCACGTTGCTCGCCAGGCGCGCGGTAGCCTCCACGTTGGGGCCCTTCATCATCCCGTCGCGGGCGATGTCGGTGTAGACGAAGGCCACCACGCCGTCCGCCTCGAAGTGCTGGGCCAGGTCGATCACGTCGTGGTGCGACAGCTTGGACCAGCCATCCACCGCCAGCTTGCCGTCCTTGGCATCCAGCCCGACGATGATGCGACCGGGAAACTCCAGGCACAGGTCGTTCACGAAGTGCGGCGCACTGACCGCGCGGGTACCGATGATCACGTATTCGACCCCGGCATCCAGATAGGCCTGCACCGTGTCCTCGTCGCGCACGCCGCCGCCGATCTGGATCGGCAGGTCGGGGAAGGCCTTGGCAATCGCGTGCACCGCCTTGGCATTGCGCGGCTGACCGGCAAAGGCGCCGTCGAGATCAACGATATGCAACCGCTCGGCCCCGGCATCGACCCAGCGCTTCGCCATCTCCACCGGGTCCTCGCCGAACACGGTGGAATCGTCCATGTTCCCCTGGCGCAGGCGAACGCACTTGCCTTCCTTCAGATCGATTGCGGGAATGACCAGCATCTTCGACTCCTCACGACGCCCCGGGACCGTCACCGTCCCAGCGCAGAAAGTTATGCAGCAGACGCAGCCCGCAGGCGGCGCTCTTCTCCGGATGGCACTGCATGGTGAACAACGAGCCCCGCGCCAGTGCCGAGGCAAAGGTCTCGCCATAATCGGTGCGCCCGGCGACATCGGCCTCGCGCTCGGGCTGCACCCGGTAACTATGGACGAAATAAAACCACGGGGTCTCCGGCAGGCCGTGCCACAGGGGATGCTCCTGCGCCGGCAGCACGCGGTTCCAGCCCATGTGCGGGATCTTCAGGCGCCGGCCATCCGGGCCCTGCATGGCGGGAAAGCGCGCGACCCGGCCCGGCAGGATGCCCAGCAGGTCGACGCCGCCGCTCTCCTCGCTGGCGTCCATCAGGATCTGCTGGCCCAGGCACAGGCCCAGGAACGGGCGGTCGGCCGCCAGCTCCGGCAGCAGCCGGTCGAGCCCGCGATTCGACAGCGCCTGCATGGCATCCCCGGCCGCGCCCTGGCCGGGAAACACCAACCGGTCGGCCTCGCGCAACGTCTCGGGGTCGTCGGTCAACAGTACGCGCTGGTCGCCCGCGGCCTCGTGCTCCAGTGCACGCACGACCGAGTGCAGATTCCCCATGCCGTAATCGATGACGGCAACAGTTTCCATGGCCGGGTCTCGTCCGTTGGTCCGTTACAGACTGCCCTTGGTGGACGGCGTGATCCCCGCGGAGCGCGGATCGAACTCCGCCGCCACACGCAGGGCGCGCCCGAAGGCCTTGAAGATGGTCTCGGCGACATGATGCGCGTTGTCGCCACGCAGGCAGTCGATGTGCAGGGTCATCCAGCTGTGGTTGACCAGGCCCTGGAAGAACTCGTGGAACAAGTCCACATCGAATTCGCCGATGTGCGAACGGCGGAAATCCGCGTGCATCTCCAGCCCCGGACGCCCGGAGAAGTCGATGACCACCCGTGAAAGGGCCTCGTCCAGCGGGACATAGGCATGGCCATAGCGGCGGATACCCTTCTTGTCCCCCAGGGCCTTGGCCAGCGCCTGCCCCAGGGTGATCCCGACGTCCTCCACCGTGTGATGGGCATCGATGTGCAGATCGCCCTCGGCGCGTACGTCGAGATCCACCAGGCCGTGACGGGCCACCTGGTCCAGCATGTGGTCGAGGAACGGGATGCCGGTCTCGAGATGGCTTTGGCCGGTGCCGTCGAGGTTCAGCTCGACGGCAATCCGGGTCTCCAGGGTGTCGCGGCGGACAGATGCAGTACGTTCAGTCATGTTCCGGTTCGGGCACGGTAAAAGGTCAGTGTAGCAAGGCTGGCCGTCGCCCGGTATGACACAGGGAAACACGGGCCTATTCACGCCAGGGAAACACTGATCAATGTACACACTCGCGTTGGCACCCCAGGTTTTCCGAGACAAGGCGCGCCGTGGAACGGGTAGGGTTCTACCCGCAAGCGGTGCAACGCAGGATCGGGGAACCTGGGGTGCCAACCCCACAAGCCATTGAAAGCAGGGGCTCGGCCGCCCGTTGTTGACGAAAACGGGCGCGCGCACAGCGTTACGGCTCCCTTGTGCAGAATGACTGCACGGCAGTCACCGCGCCTTGTTCGCACGCAAAAGCGACTCGAGCGCGAGCGTGTACATTGATCAGTGTTTCCCTAGAGCAGCGTCGGGGCGGACAGCGGCCTCACCCCTTCGACGACTACATGCCGGAGGTCAGCTTCGGCCCCACCAGTAACGCCTCGGGCACCACCGCCTGGATCGCCCCCGGCACTTCAGTGCAAAGCCCGGGCCGCGCGGTCAACGAGACCCACAGGGTGTTCAGCTTCAGGTTCAGCTCCACGAACGCGATATCGTCCCCATAGCCGTTCAGCACGCGCTCGATGGCGCGCGCCCGGGCATGGAGTTCGGAGCGCGGACGCTGGCGCAGCCCGGGGATCAGCATCATGAAGTCCGCCAGCCGGCGGCCTTCGGCGTCGCGCCGGGGCAGGCGTTGCCACAGGGGCTGGTGGGGCTCGAGGAGCAGCGCCGGGCGCAGGGCCGGATCGGCTTCACGGGGCGCGGGGATATCCGGGGACATGGCGGTGCGCTCGGCATGGACCTTTCTGGAGTGTAGTCCACGCCAGAGAGACGCTGACCACAGACACCCGATGACCGGACACAAAAAAGCCGGGGACCAGCCCCGGCTTCTTCAAAGAGAGTGGAACCCTCTTTGTTACCGCACTTCGACGTCGGTCGAGTCGGATTCACCCTTGTTGTCCGTCCAGGAGACGGTCACGGTGTCACCGGCGGCGCCGTCGATCTCGCACTGCAGGAACGGGTTGCGGGAAACCGTGTAGTTCCAGTTGGCGGTAATGGCGGTGTCGCCATTGCGCGCAATTTCCACGGTTTCGATGAAGTGCGGGCCACCGTCGTCGTCGGGGACGAGCATGTCGTGGCTCATCAGCGCACGGATGTTGATAACGCCGTTGCTTTCTTGGGCGCGAACTCGGATAGACATATCTTAAACCTCCAGTAGTGTTCGGATCAGCGGTTGGGGGTCGGCGTTAGCCGCCGCAGCCACCGACCGTGACCTTCACTTCTTGAACCGTCTTGTACCAGGTGTCGCCGGACTTCACGGCGGCGATCACGTTGGAGGACTCGCCCATGCGGATACGGCCCGAGATGTTGGCGTGTGCGCCATCGGCCAGGACATAGTGGGCGGTCAGCGGCTGGTTGTTCAGCTCGACGAACACGGCCATTTCGGTCACGTTGTCCAGGCTGGATTCGACCGACACCGGAACCACGGCGCCGTTCTCGGCGATTTCCGGG
Organism: Thioalkalivibrio versutus; assembly: GCF_001020955.1. Lineage (NCBI taxonomy): Bacteria > Pseudomonadati > Pseudomonadota > Gammaproteobacteria > Chromatiales > Ectothiorhodospiraceae > Thioalkalivibrio > Thioalkalivibrio versutus. Next base: position 2,941,429 of record NZ_CP011367.1, on the reverse strand, counting down.
GCGCTCAGGGTGACGTCGCCATCGGCAATGTCGCTGGAACCGGTAACGGCTTCAAAGGCGGCTTCAAGGCCTTCGGCGCCAAAGGCCTCGGACGGCCAGGCGGCGAGCAGCTTGCTCGGGGCGAGCAGACCGGCCCCGACGGCGACACCGACAGTACCGGCGGCGAGAGTGCCTTTCAGGAAGACACGGCGCTTGGTGCTAATCATGGATGATCTCCTCTCATCTTGTGGGTCAGATCCGGATTATCCGGGACGTCTTGGCGGCGAACCGCGGTGACGCCTGTTGCTTTGGACGGCGAGCTGCAGGTCTCTATTCCCTGCGGTTCGGGTTCCGCCCCCTGACCAGCTTCAGTGGTCTTTTGCTGGTCTCGCAGATGCATCGTCCCAAACCTGGCTGAATCATTGATGAACGAATCATCGCCGTTCACGATCGGGCAAATTTCGGCGGGCAGATACCGCAGCATCTACCGCTAGCACCTGAAGCCAGGGGCGTATCAATGGCACACTATCGCCTCTTGATGCAACGAACCCCGGATCCGACCCATGTTCTCCTGCAAGGCCCAGTGGCTCCTGATTGCCGTGATCGTCGTGCTCGGCACGATGCAGATGCTCTCCGCCTGTGGTCAGAAGGGCGATCTCTATCTGCCCGATGACGACGAAACCGAGGAGCGGCGCTGAATGGACTACTTCGATTACCACCGCGGCACCCTGTTCTGCGAAGGCGTAGCACTGGACCGCCTTGCCGAGCTGGTCGGCACCCCCGCGTACGTGTATTCCCGCGCCACGCTGGAGCGCCACTTCCGCGCGTTCAGCGAGGCCCTGATCGGCACCCCGCACCAGGTCTGCTTCGCCGTGAAGGCGAACTCCGCGCTGGGCGTACTGAATGTGCTGGCGCGCATGGGCGCCGGTTTCGACATCGTCTCCGGCGGCGAACTGGAGCGCGTGCTGCGCGCCGGGGGCGATCCGGCGAAGGTCGTGTTCTCCGGGGTCGGCAAGACCGCCGCCGAGATGCGCCGGGCGCTGGAGGTCGGCATCCACTGTTTCAATGTCGAATCCGCCCCGGAGCTGGACCGGCTGGAGGCCGTCGCCATGGAGATGGGTGTCCAGGCCCCGGTGTCGATCCGGGTAAACCCGGACGTCGACGCCGAGACCCATCCCTATATCGCCACCGGGCTGCGCGAGAACAAGTTCGGCGTCGCCATCGAGGAGGCACCGGCGCTGTATGCCCGGGTGCGCGACAGCCAGCACCTGGAAGCAACCGGCGTCGACTTCCACATCGGCTCGCAGCTGACCCGCATCGACCCGTTCACCGACGCGCTCAAGCGCGTACTGGCACTGGTCGACGAACTGGCCGCGGACGGCGTCGAGCTGGAACATATCGATGTCGGCGGCGGGCTGGGCGTGCGCTACCGCGACGAGACCCCACCGGAACCGGATGCCTGGGCCAGCGCCCTGCGCGAGGTCCTGGGCGATCGCCCGCTGAAGGTCCTGCTGGAACCGGGGCGCGCAATCGCCGCGAATGCCGGCGTGTTCCTGACCCGGGTGGAATACCTGAAACACACCGAGGCCCATGACTTCGCGATCGTCGACGGCGCGATGAACGACCTGCTGCGCCCGGCCCTGTACGGCGCCTGGCAGGAAATCGTCCCGGTGGTACCGCGCAGCGACACCGAGACCCGCACCTACGACATCGTCGGCCCGGTCTGCGAGACCGGCGACTTCCTCGGCCGCGAACGCGAGCTGGCGCTGGCCGCCGGCGACCTGCTCGCGGTGCGCTCGGCCGGCGCCTACGGCTACGTGATGTCCGGCAACTACAACTCGCGCCCGCGCCCGCCGGAGGTAATGGTCGACGGCGACCACTTCCAGATCATCAACCGCCGCGAGCAGGTCGATCACCTGATGATGCGCGAAAGCATGCTGCCCCGGGATCCGGAGGACCAGGACCCGTCAGGGAGCATCGAGCCGTGATCCCGCGGCGCCCGGAGCCGGAGTTGATGCTGGAGCCGGAGCAGGCCCGTGCCTATGCCGAGGCCGACTTCGCCGCCCCGCACGAGGGTTTCGTCGACGCCTTCGCCGAGGCCTTTCCCGGGCCCGTAACCGGGCCGGTGCTGGACTTGGGCTGCGGCCCGGGCGATGTCTCGCTGCGCTTCGCCACGCGCTACCCCGACTGCGAGGTCGACGGCCTCGACGGCGCCCCGGCGATGCTGGCGGCCGGCGACGCGCTGATGGCCGGGCACCCAGCCGCGGACCGTGTGCATCTGGCCGAAGGCTGCCTGCCAGAGGCGCGCGGACCACGCGCGCCATATGCCACGATCATCAGCAACTCCCTGCTGCATCACCTGCATGACCCGGCCGCTCTGTGGCAAACCATTGCGCGTGACGGCGCGCCCGGCGCGGCGGTGTTCATCATGGACCTGCGACGGCCGGATACGACCGAGACCGTCCGGGCCCTGGTCGCGGAGTACGCCGCCGACGCGCCGCCGGTGCTGCGCCACGACTTCGAGCACTCCCTGCATGCCGCCTTCACGCCCGACGAGGTGCAGCAACAACTGGCCGCAGCCGGGCTCGAGGGCTTCACAGTAACCGTCACCTCGGATCGCCACATGACCATTGTCGGCCGGCTGCCGGAGACCGCCTGATGCGCCTGGAATTCACCAAGATGCACGGCCTGGGCAACGACTTCGTGGTCATCGACGGCATACGTCAGAACGTGCGGCTCGACGAGCCAACGCTGCGTCACCTGGCCGATCGCCACTTCGGCATCGGCTGCGATCAGATCCTGCTGGTGGAGCCCCCGGGCGATCCGGCGCAGGCCCTGTTCCGCTACCGCATCTTCAATGCCGATGGCTCCGAGGTAGAGCAGTGCGGCAACGGCGCGCGCTGCTTCGCCCGCTTCGTCCGCGAGCAGGGCCTGACCGAGGCCCGCGAGATCCCGGTCGAGACCCTCGGCGGGCGCATCGTGCTGCATGTCGAGGACGACGAGCAGGTGCGCGTGGACATGGGGCGGCCGGAGTTCGCACCGGCGCGCATCCCGCTGCTCGCCGAGGCCGAGGCCGATGCCTACACGCTGGATGTGCAGGGCCACTCGATCACCCTGGGCGCGGTCTCCATGGGCAACCCGCATGCGGTGATCCTGGTCGACGACGTGGCCAGCGCACCGGTCCACGAGATCGGCCCGATCATCGAACGCCACGCAAGCTTCCCGCGCCGCGTCAATGTCGGGTTCGCCGCACTGCGCGACCGCGGACATGTCGACCTGCGGGTGTTCGAACGCGGGGTCGGCGAGACACTCGCCTGTGGCAGCGGCGCGGCCGCCGCGATGGCCGTATTGCGACGCCGCGGGCTGGTCGACGACAACCTCGAAGCGACCCTGCCGGGCGGGACCCTTGTGCTAAGCTGGACCGGACAGGCCGAGGCTCCGGTTTGGCTGACCGGGCCGGCCACCACGGTATTCAACGGCTGGATCGATCTATGACTGGGCAGCAATCCTCCAACGCCTCTGCGGCAAAAACCAAGACCCCCAAGACCCGGGCCCCGGAAGACCGCACGATCAGCGCGGCGGACGTCGAGGCCTACCTGCGCGAGCATCCCGACTTCTTCCAGGACCACCTGCCGCTGCTGGACATCCTGCGCCTGCCGCACCCGACCGGTGGCGCGGTGTCCCTGCTGGAACGCCAGGTCGCCCTGCTGCGCGAGAAGCACCGCGCCATGGAACAGCACATGGGCGAGCTGGTCGAGCGTGCCCGCGACAACGAGCGCATGGGCCAGCACCTGCACGAACTGGCCAAGACCCTGATGCGCGCCGAGAACCTGGACGCCGTGCTGGCGCTGACCCAGGACGCCCTGCGCAACGAGCTGGGCGCGGAACGCGTCAGCATCCGCCTGGCCCACCGCGAGGTCGACGACCTGCATGCGCTAACCACCAGCGAGCTGGCCACCTTCGACCCGCTGTTCAGCCGCGGCAAGGCCCAATGCGGTCGCGTCCCGGCCGAGATGCTGGACGTGCTGTTCGACGACGCCGAGGAGATCGGTTCGGCCATCCTGATGCCGTTGGGCAACGAATCCGACCATATCGGGGTACTCGGCCTGGCCAGCGAATCCGCGGACCGCTTCGAGCCCGACATGGGCACCTACTTCGTCACCCACATCGGCGACCTGCTGGCCGAATCGATCCGCTGCCATGTCGAGCGGGCCCACGCCGCTGCCTGACGCACCCGAGCAGGATGCGGATATCGCGGCCTTTCTGGCCCATTTGAGCGATATTCGCGGCCATTCGCCGCATACCGTACAGGCCTATCGACGCGACCTGGCCCGCCTGCGCGGGCTGCATAACGGCCCCTGGGATGCCCTCAAGGCAGCCGACATGCGGCGCATCGCCGGACAGCTGGCCCGCCAGGGCCGCCACCCGCGCTCGATCCAGCGCTTCCTGTCCGCCGTGCGCGGCTTCTTCGCCTATCAGGTCGAACAGCGGCGCATGCCGGCCAATCCGGCCGCCGGCATGCGCGGCCCGCGTGCCGGGCGCCCCCTGCCGCGCGATCTCGATGTCGATCAGACCCAGCGGGCGCTGACCCCGGCGGAGGGCATCGAACCCAACCTGGCGGCACGCGACCAGGCAATGCTGGAGCTGCTGTATTCGTCCGGGCTGCGCCTGTCGGAACTGACCGGACTGGATCTGACGGACCTTGACCTGGATTCCGGGCTGGTGCGCGTGCTCGGCAAGGGCCGGCGCGAGCGCAGCGTCCCGGTGGGGCGTGTGGCGCGCGATGCGCTGCGCACCTGGCTGAGATGCCGGGGCGACTGGGCCACAGCGGACGAGCGCGCCGTGTTCGTCAGCCGACGAGGCCAGCGCCTCGGCAACCGCGCGGTGCAACGCCGGGTCGCCGAGGCCGGCCGTCGCGCCGGGCTGGATGTGCGCCTGCACCCGCACCGTCTGCGCCATGCCTTCGCCAGTCACCTGCTGGAGTCGAGTGGCGATCTGCGGGCGATCCAGGAACTTCTCGGCCACGCCAACCTTGAAACCACCCAGATCTATACCCATCTCGACTATCAGCACCTGGCACAGGTGTATGATGCCGCCCATCCGCGGGCCCGCCGGAGAGACTGATTCGGCGACGATCGCACCCACCAGGTGAACGATCCCGGGCCATCGCAACCCAACACCGTGCCCCATGACACTCAGCCGTAACAGGAGAGATCCGTGGAACAGTTTCGCGGCACCACCATCGTATGCGTCCGCAAGGGCGGCGCCGTCACCCTCGGGGGCGACGGCCAGGTTTCCCTTGGCAACACCGTGATGAAGGGCAACGCGCGCAAGGTGCGCCGCGTCTACCATGATCGCATCCTCGCCGGTTTTGCCGGCGGCACCGCCGATGCCTTCACCCTGTTCGAACGCTTCGAAGGGATGCTGGAGAAACACTCCGGCAACATTACCCGCGCCGCCGTCGAGCTGGCCAAGGACTGGCGTACCGACCGCGCCCTGCGCAAGCTGGAGGCATTGCTGGCGGTCTCCGACCGCGAGAACTCCTTCGTGATCTCCGGCAATGGCGACGTGATCGAGCCCGAGCACGCACTGATCGCGATCGGGTCCGGCGGCCCCTACGCCCAGGCCTCCGCCCAGGCCCTGCTGCAGAACACGGATCTGCCAGCCCGCGACATCGTGGAGAAGTCCCTGAACATCGCCGCCGATATCTGCGTGTACACCAATCACAACATCACCCTGGAGAGCCTGGACGCGGAGTAACGCGACCCGGCGCCAAGCGATTCGACCAAGGCCCATTTGCCATGACCGACATGACCCCCCGCGAGATCGTCCAGGAACTGGACCGCTACATCATCGGCCAGGACGACGCCAAGCGCTCCGTCGCCGTTGCCCTGCGCAACCGGTGGCGCCGCCGCCAGCTGCCGCCGGAGCTGCAACCGGAGGTCACACCCAAGAACATCCTGATGATCGGCCCGACCGGTGTGGGCAAGACCGAGATCGCCCGGCGTCTGGCGAAGCTGGCCCACGCCCCGTTCATCAAGATCGAGGCGACCAAGTTCACCGAAGTCGGTTATGTCGGGCGCGATGTCGAGTCGATCATCCGCGATCTGGCCGAGGCCGCGGTGAAACAGCTGCGCGACGAGGCGATCAAGGAAAACCGCCTGAAGGCCGAGGACGCCGCCGAGGAGCGCATCCTGGATGCCCTGCTGCCAAGCCCGCGCAATGCCGGCTTCACCGAGTCCGAGCCGGACCACGGCAACAGCGAGACCCGCCAGAAGCTGCGCAAGCGCCTGCGCGAGGGGGACATGGACGAACGCGAGATCGACATCGAGGTCTCGCAGAACCCGCAGGGCGTGGAGATCATGACGCCCCCGGGCATGGAAGAGATGGCCAGCCAGCTGCAGTCGATGTTCCAGAACCTCGGCGGGCAGAAGACCCGCTCGCGGCGGCTGAAGATCGCCGAGGCGCGCAAGCTGCTGATCGAGGAAGAGGCCGCGCGCCTGGTCAATGAAGAAGAGCTGAAGCTGAAGGCGATCGAGCGCGTGGAACAAAGCGGCATCGTGTTCCTCGACGAGATCGACAAGGTCGCCAAGGGCAGCGAGAAGACCGGCGGTGGCGAGGTCTCCCGCGAGGGCGTGCAGCGCGACCTGCTGCCGCTGATCGAGGGCACCACCGTCTCCACCAAGCTGGGCATGGTGCGCACCGACCACATCCTGTTCATCGCCTCCGGCGCCTTCCACCTGTCCAAGCCGTCCGACCTGGTGCCGGAGCTGCAGGGCCGGCTGCCGATCCGTGTGGAGCTGGACGCCCTGTCGGCCGATGCCTTCGTGCGCATCCTGACCGAGCCCACCGCCTCGCTGACCGAGCAGTACACCGCGCTGATGAAGACCGAGGGCGTCGAGCTGCGCTTCGAGGAAGAGGGCGTGCGCCGTCTGGCCGAAATCGCCTTTGACGTGAACGCACGTACCGAGAATATCGGCGCCCGCCGTCTGCATACCGTGCTGGAGCGCCTGCTGCAGGACGTCGCCTACCGCGCCCCGGATGTCGAAGGCCCGGTGATCGTGGACCGCGCCTTCGTCGACGAACGCCTCGGCGACCTGGCGGAAGACGAGGACCTGTCCCGCTACATCCTCTGACGCGACCCGCTCAGCGGGTCAGCCATGCGCGGGGAGGTACCGCGCGGGAGGTTACTCGGGCGCCCCCGGCGATAGGGATCGGGCCAGCCCGCGGGCGGTGGGTTGAAGCGCTTGTAGGCCCAGTTGTACTGCTCGGGACAGCGCCGGACCAGGGTCTCCACATGGAGGTTGATCGCCGCGGCCGCCCGGGAAAAATCGCGATCGGCCACCTCCGGGCCGGCCACGACCTCGTGATAGCGATAGCCCCGCCCCCCGGGCAGACGCTCGGCAAACAGGAATACCACGTGATCCGCGCGCCCGCGCAGCAGGCGCGGGAGCAGGGTCATGGTCAGGGCCGGACGCCCGAAAAACGAGGCGTGCTGGCCCGAGGCGCCCTTGGGGCTCTGGTCCGGCAGGATGCCGATGATCTCGCCGCGGTCGCGGGCCTGTTGCAGGATGCGCAGGCCACTGCGATCAGCCGGGGCCAGCTCGGCCCCGGTGGAGGCACGGGCCTCGCGCACCCAGCGGTCCACCTCCGGGGTCTTGAACGGGCTGTACAGCGTGGCCATCGGCCCGTGGCAAGCGGCATGCAGTCCGGCGAATTCCCAGGAACCGAGATGCGGGGCGCACAGGAACAACGCCCGACCGGCGGAGCGCTCGCGCAGGCGCGCGTACTGCGGCGGCTGGACGGCCAGGGTCTCGAGGCTCTCCGGAGGCGACTGCCACAGCCAGGGGGACTCGGTCAGGGCGCGGCCCATCGCCATCAGGGAGCGCCGCCCCACCCGCCGCCGCCACGCCGGGTCCTTTTCCGGAAAGCACAGCGCCAGATTGATGCGGGTGATACGGGCCGCGCGGGTGGGCAGGTACCACACCAGCGCCCCGACCGTGCCGCCCAGGGCGTGGTTCACGCGCAGCGGGAGGCGCGCCAGCAGGCGCAGGCCCACCCCGATCAGGCGATCACGCAGATGCCGACGTCGGGCCATGTTCGGACACTGCGGGGTCGGTGGTTGCGGACGCGCTCGGCGGTGGATCGCGCGGAGGAATGCCACCCTCGGTCATCAGGGGCTTGAGGGTGGTACGCAGGTTACGGAACAGTCGCGGGTGCTGCGCCTCCTCCTGCGCCAGCAGCTGTTTCATGTGCTCGCGCTGGGTGGGCATGGCGAAGCAGGCGGGGCAGTTGTCGAGGATCACTGGGAGCCCCGCGGCGTCGGCAAAGTCGCGGGTCTGGCGTTCACGCACGTAGACCAGCGGGCGAATGACCCGCAGGTCGCCGGCGTCGATCGCGTAGTGGGCCTTCATGGTGCGCAGCTGGCCGCCATGGAAGGCGCTCATCATGAAGCTCTCCGCGAGATCATCGAGGTGCTGGCCCAGCGCCAGTACGTTGTAGCCGTGTTCGCGCGCGGTGCGATACATCAAGCCGCGCTTCATGCGCGAGCAGAAGGAGCAGAACGAGTCGTTGTCCATGTGCGCATCGGCCAGCTCGGCGATGGGCTCGGACACGAAGTGATAGGGGATGCCGTAGCTGCCCAGGTAATCCATCAGCCGCTGCGGCTCGAATCCCTCGATCTCGGGGTTGATCGTGACCGCCCCCACCTCGAAGCGCACCGGGGCCCGCCGAGCGAGGTTGTGCAGCAGCCACAGCAGGGTCAGCGAATCCTTGCCACCGGACAGGCCCACCAGGATGCGGTCGCCCTCGCGGACCATGTCGAAGTCGGCGATGGCGCGCCCGGCGAGGCGGCGAATCGAGGCGGGAACGGCGGGTGTCTCCATGGGCCCGCAACATAGGCCGGCGGTCGGCTGCACGCAAGCCCAACCCGCAATGCTGGCGCAGGATTTCGGTGCACACCGCGCCTCCCGTGCACCAGAGATGAACACCCGTCGCTCTCGCACAGGGCGGGGGTTGCGACCTGGGGGCACCGGGGCGGCGAATGGCGGGCGTCTCGCCGTGGCACCCCGCTTGCATGAAGACGGAGAAACCTACGCCCACCCGGGGGACCCGATGCACGACCGCAAGAGCCTCAGCCTGGCCGCCGAACTTCGGCGAAACCTGCGCGCCGAATTCCCCGCGGTAGCACGGCTGTCGGTCAGCGACCCGGACTTCATGGAGGCCATCCTTGATTACGCTGCCCGCTCGCAGTCGAGCATGGTCGAGGCGGCGGCGCTGACCCTGCGCAGTCAGCTGGAGGGAACGGGGTATCTACGAACACCCTCACCCGCGAAGACGCAACCAGAAGACGGGGCCCAAGGAGGACACCGGCCTGCGCACAAGCGGCGTGTCTATCGCGGGCGGGTAATCGAGGACCCGGAGTAGGGCCGGATCGGCGGTTGCGGGAAGAGCCCGAAGGGTTTCGCCCACGCTGCGTTTTGGCGACACTCGGGGTTTTGCCCGGAGGGCTTCCATGGACGCGCTGTATCCCGAGATCGAGCCCCACGGCATGGGGCGCCTGCAGGTTGGCGACGGCCACGAGCTGTACTTCGAGGAATGCGGCAATCCGGAGGGGATACCCGTCGTGTTTCTGCATGGCGGGCCCGGCTCGGGTTGCGAAAGCTGGCACCGCCGCTTCTACGATCCGGAACGCTACCGCATCGTGTTGTTCGACCAGCGCGGCTGCGGACGCTCGACCCCGCACGCAAGCCTCGAGGCGAACACGACCTGGCACGCGGTCGCGGACATCGAGCGCCTGCGCGAGCACCTGGGGGTCGAACGCTGGGTGGTATTTGGCGGGTCCTGGGGCTCGACCCTCGGGCTGGCGTATGCCCAGAAACACCCGGAGCGGGTCCTGGGCCTGGTGCTGCGCGGGATCTTCCTGTGCCGCCCGCAGGATATCCAATGGTTTTACCAGTCGGGCGCGGACCGGTTGTTTCCTGAGGCCTGGGCCGACTACGAGGCACAGATCCCGGATGGCGAGCGGGCGGACATGGTAGGTGCCTACTACCGGCGGCTGACCGCCGACGACCGGGCGGTGCGCGAGGCGGCGGCTCGGGCCTGGTCCGGCTGGGAGGGGCGCACTTCCTGCCTGATCCCGAACCACGACGTGATCGCGCACTTCGAGGAGCCGGATGTGGCCGTCAGCCTGGCCCGGTTGGAGTGCCACTACTTCATTCACGATACCTTCCTGGAACCCGACCAACTGCTGCGCGATGCCGGCCGGCTGCAGGGAATTCCCGGCACCATTGTGCACGGCCGCTACGACGTGGTGTGTCCGGTGAATCAGGCGGTGGCCCTGCACCAGGCCTGGCCACAGGCGCAGCTGGAGATCGTACCGGACGCCGGCCACTCGGCGGCGGAGCCGGGCATCGTGCGCCGACTGGTCGCAGCCACGGACCGACTGGCAGGGGAACTGTCCGGGCACATCGAGCCCGGCACTGGACGGGGGCAGGCGTGATCGCACTGATCCAGCGCGCAAGCGCGGCGCGGGTCACCATCGACGGGGAGGACGTCGGGGCGATCGGGAGCGGCCTGGTGGCTCTGGTGGCCGTGGAGCCGAACGATACAGAGGCGAGCGCGGAACGGATGCTCGACCGGCTATTGGGCTACCGGGTATTCGCGGACTCGGCGGGCCGAATGAACCGGAGCCTGGGCGAGACCGGTGGCGGGCTGCTGCTGGTGCCCCAGTTCACCCTGGCAGCCGATACGCGCAAGGGGATGCGACCGAGCTTTTCCGGATCGGCGAGCCCCGAGCATGGCGCAGCGCTGTTCGATTGGCTGGTACGGCGGGCAGGCCAACGCCATAAACCCGTGGCCAGCGGGCGTTTCGGGGCGGACATGCAGGTCAGTCTGACCAACGACGGCCCGGTGACCTTCTGGCTGGAGGCCAGGGGCCAGTAAGGGACGATCTCGTGGACACCCGCGATGAGGCTCAAGACGGGTGAAGCACAAAGGACACGGACAAAGGCCATGGTGACGCACATGGCCTGACCCTCTATTTGGGACCGACCCACGAAACTGGCCGGGGCCGGATGCACCGCTAGTTGCCGTTCATTTGATTGCCGGGCATGGCCACTGCCATGACGTGCACCTCAGTGGATGTCTGTCTGCCCCGTGTCCTCGGTGACGAACAAACACAGTTTCGCGACCCCAAACGAAAAGACCCGGCGCGAGGCCGGGTCCTGGCGGGTGATGATCCGTACGTGGATCAGGCCGCGCGGCGCAGGAACGGACGCTGGCCAGACTGGACCGCGCGACGGATGAAGTCGGCGCGGCCGGCCTCGCGCTGGTTCAGGTTGTCGGCGCATTTCGACGGCTCGTAGGCTGCGGCGGAGAGCATGACCTCCAGCTCGCACAGGTCGACCTTCGGCTCTGTGAGCTCGTCCGGGTTCGTATTCAGCTTGCGGCCGACTTCCCAGAACATGCGGGGGTTCCAAAGCTTGGTCTGGATTCGCGGGGACTGGAACAGGGTGACGCAGCGGTTGTTGAGCTCTTGCTGATCCATAAGGTGCTCCTGTGACAGGTTATTCAAGCGCACCAAAATCTAGCGAACCCGGGGCACGAATACAAGCGTTTCCTGATGGACTGAGCGGCTTGGACGCTGCCCACTATTCGACGGTCACCGATTTGGCGAGGTTGCGCGGCTGATCCACATCGGTGCCCTTCAGCACGGCCGTATGGTAAGCCAGCAACTGTAGCGGGACCGTGAACAGAACCGGGGCCAGCCAGGGGCTGAGCGCCTCGTTCTGCGGCAGACCGACCCAGGTGTCCTCGGGTTCAAGCGCCCGCGCGGCGTTGGATTCGCCAATGACGATCAGCTGCCCGCCCCGGGCCCGTACCTCCTGCAGGTTGCTGGAAAGTTTCTCCAGCTGGGCATCGTCCGGGGCGACGGCCACGACCGGCATCTCGGTATCCACGAGTGCCAACGGACCGTGTTTCAGCTCGCCGGAGGGGTAGGCCTCGGCGTGGATATAGGAGATTTCCTTTAGCTTCAGCGCGCCTTCCAGGGCAATCGGGAAATAGGCCCCACGCCCGAGAAACAGCGCATGCTGACGCTCCATGAGATCCTCGGCGATCCGCGCAATAGGCGTATCGAGCGCGAGGATACGGGCCACCTGATCGGGGAGACTGCGCAGGGCCGCGACCGCATCGGCCCGCGCGGCGGCGGGCATACGGGCGGCGCTGGCGACCTGACCCAGCAGCAGGACCAGGATGGCCAGGGCCGCCAGCTGGGTGGTAAACGCCTTGGTGGATGCGACACCGATCTCGGGTCCGGCATGGGTCATCAGGACCAGGTCGGCCGCCCGTGCCATCGTGCTCTCGGGCACGTTACAGATCGCCAGCCGCGCCAGGAACGGCTCGTCCTGGGACTGCCGCAGGACCGCCAGGGTATCGGCGGTCTCGCCGGACTGCGAGATCACCACCAGCAGGGTGCCCGGGGCGAGGACGTGGCGCCGGTAGCGATATTCGCTGGCGACTTCGACCCGCGCCGGAAGACCCAGATGCTCCTCGATCCAGTGCGCCGCGACCATGCCGGCGTGATAACTCGTTCCGCAGGCAACGATCTGGACGGCGGCGACATCGGCCAAGCGCTCGTCGCTGCCCGGTCCGAGGATGTTCTCGAGGATACCGGCTTCGCCCAGGCGCCCCGACAGGGTTTGTTCCAGGGCATGGGGTTGCTCGTAGATCTCCTTGAGCATGAAATGGCGGTACTCGCCCCGGTCCGCGATGCTCGCCTGGCAACGACTCTCGCGGATGCCGCGCTCGACGCGTTCTCCGGCGGCGTCGTGGATCTCGACGCCGTCGCGCGTGAGCCGGGCAATGTCGCCATCTTCCAGGTCGACGAAACGCTGGGTGACCGGAAGCAGCGCCTGCACGTCGGAGGCGGCGAAGGTCTCGCCAATGCCCAGGCCCAGCAGGACCGGGCTCCCGGAACGGGCAACAATCAATTCGTCGGGGAAGTCGGCAAACACCGCCGCGATCGCGTAGGCGCCTTGAAGTTCGGCACAGGCGCTGCGCATCGCATCCAGCGGCGACGAACCCAGTGCCATGGCCTGCTCAAGACGATGGGCAATCACCTCGCTGTCGGTCGCGGATACGCAGGGCCAGCCGGCGGCGTCGAGCCGGGAACGCAGGTCGCCGTGATTCTCGATGATGCCGTTATGCACGATGGCCACGCGGCCGTCGCGCGAACGGTGGGGATGGGCATTCTCTTCGGTCGGAGCCCCGTGCGTGGCCCAGCGCGTGTGGGCGATGCCCACCGGCCCCTCCAGCCCAGCGGCCTCGATCCGTTGCTCCAGGGCCGCAACCTTGCCGATGGCACGCAGGTCCGAAAGGGCACGGTCGTTGACCACGGCCACGCCAGCGGAGTCATAGCCCCGGTATTCCAGGCGATGCAGACCCTCGACCAGGACGGGGACCAGGTTTCGTTCGCCAATGCCTGCAACCAGACCGCACATCGATTACTTCTCCTTGTCGTTACCGCTCTTCTTCGGGCGCGGCCAGTCGCGAATCGTGCGGGCTCGGGCGCGAGTCAGCGCGAGAGCGCCCGCCTCGACGTCGTCGGACAGGGTTGACCCTGCGCCCACGGTCGCGTCGTCCCCGATGCGTATCGGAGCCACCAATGCCGTATTGGAGCCGATAAAGGCGCGCTCGCCGATCTCGGTGCGATGCTTTTTGGCGCCATCATAGTTGCACGTAATGGTGCCCGCGCCCAGATTGGCGCCAGCGCCAACCCGGGCGTCACCGACGTAGGTCAGGTGGTTCGCCTTGGCCCCGGCACCCAGGGTGGCATTCTTGATCTCGACGAAGTTGCCCACGCGCGCGCCGGTCCCCAGTTCGGTGCCGGGCCGCAGGCGGGCGAACGGTCCAATCCGCGCATCGGCATGAACCCGCACCCCCTCGAGGACACTATGCGCCGCGATCTGCGTGCCGGAACCGATGTCGCAGTCCCGCAGCACGCAACCGGGTCCAATATAAACATCGTCCGAGAGCGTCACCGTGCCCTCGATCACGACGTTCACATCGATCTGGCAGTCGCGCCCGAAGGTGAGAACACCGCGCACATCCAGGCGCGCGGGGTCGGCAAGGCCCAGACCCTCGCGCATCATCCCCGCACCAAGGGCTGCCTGGTACAGCCGTTCCTGAACCGCCAGTTGCTCGCGGTCATTCACCCCGAGCACTGCCGCGGCGTCGCCGCTTTCCACCACGCCGACGGCACATCCGTCGGCGCGGGCTGCCGCCACGACATCGGTCAGGTACCACTCGCGGGGTCCGGTCACCCGTGGCTCACAGGCGGCCAGCCATCGGCGCAGCTCACCCGCGGGGGCAGCCAGGACACCGGTATTGATCAGGTCCACGGCACGTTCCCGTGCACTGGCCTCCTTGTCCTCGACGATCCGCTCAAGTTGCCCCGACGAATCCAGAATCAAGCGCCCATAACCGCTCGGGTCGACGACCCGGGCGGCCAGCACGGTGACACCGTCGCCGTCCGCACAGGCCACCAGGTCGGCAATCGGGATGCGCGGGACATCGCCATAGGTCACCAGTACACGTGCGCCGTCCGGGATGGCTTCAAGGGCTCGAAACACCGCGTGGCCGGTCCCGCGGGGCTCCCCCTGGTCGACCCAGGTCAAGGCTTGCGGGGAGTCGGCGAACGCTGCCCGCACCCGCTTCTGTTCGTGACCGACCACCACGTGGCAGGCTGCGGCGTCCAGCGCCGCTACTCTTTCCAGGACATGGGCCAGCAGCGGACGGCCGGCGAGGGCTTGCAGGACTTTCGGATGGCGCGAGCGCATGCGCGTGCCCTTGCCGGCTGCAAGTACCGCGATGTGAAGGGGCTTGGATTCAGGCATGGGGACAATGATAAAGGGCCAACCGAGATGGTTGGCCCTTAGCGTAAGTCATCCGTCGCAGTTTGCCGGATTATTTCCGGCGCAGCTTCTGGATCATCTGCAGGCGTGCCGCCGCCTCGACCAGCTCGGCCTGGGCCTTGGCGTAGTCGAAATCGGCCTTGGAGTTGGCCAGTGCCTCCTCCGCACGTTTTTTCGCCTCGATGGCCTCGGCCTCGTCAAGATCCTTCGCACGCACCGCAGTGTCCGCCAGAACGGTCACATGGTACGGCTGCACCTCGAGGATGCCGCCGGACACGAACACCGGCTGCGGCTCCGCGCCTTCCTTTTCCAGGATGCGCAGTTCACCCGGATTCAGCCGGGCGAGCATCTGCGTATGCCCGGCATACACGCCGACCTCGCCCCCCTCGGCGGGTGCGGCGATCATCAGGGCCGTCCCGGAGTAGATCGACTCCTCCGCACTGACCACATCCACATGCATATTCATGGGCATAACGCCTTGCTCCTTAGCCGAGCTTCTCGGCCTTCTCGACAGCTTCTTCGATCGTGCCGACCATGTAGAAGGCCTGTTCCGGCAGGTGATCGTACTCGCCGTCCACGATGGCCTTGAACGCCCGGATGGTGTCCTTCAGGGAGACGTACTTGCCCGGTGCGCCGGTGAAGACTTCCGCAACGAAGAACGGCTGCGACAGGTAGCGCTGGATCTTTCGCGCACGGGCCACGGCCAGCTTGTCATCTTCCGACAGCTCGTCCATGCCGAGGATCGCGATGATGTCCTTCAGCTCCTTGTAGCGCTGCAGGGTGCCCTGCACGGCCCGCGCGGTGTCGTAGTGTTCCTGCCCGATGATCTGCGGATCCAGCTGACGCGAGGTCGAGTCCAGCGGGTCCACCGCCGGGTAGATGCCCAGCTCGGCGATCTGGCGGGACAGCACGACCGTGGCATCCAGGTGCGCGAAGGTGGTGGCGGGGGACGGGTCAGTCAAGTCATCCGCCGGCACGTAGACGGCCTGGATGGAGGTGATCGAGCCTTTCTTGGTCGAGGTGATGCGCTCCTGGAGCACACCCATCTCTTCCGCCAGGGTCGGCTGGTAGCCCACCGCGGAGGGCATACGACCCAGCAGCGCCGAGACCTCGGTACCGGCCAGGGTGTAACGGTAGATGTTGTCAATGAACATCAGCACGTCACGGCCTTCGTCACGGAAGAACTCGGCCATGGTCAGACCGGTCAGCGCTACGCGCAGACGGTTACCCGGCGGCTCGTTCATCTGGCCATAGACCAGGGCCACCTTGTCGAGGACGTTGGAGTCCTTCATCTCGTGGTAGAAGTCGTTGCCCTCACGAGTACGCTCCCCGACACCCGCAAACACCGAATAACCGGAGTGCTCGATCGCGATATTACGGATCAGCTCCATCATGTTAACGGTCTTGCCCACGCCGGCCCCACCAAACAGGCCGACCTTGCCGCCCTTCGCGAAGGGACACAGCAGGTCGATGACCTTGATGCCGGTTTCCAGCAGCTCGGTCGAGCCCGCCTGCTCGTCAAAGGTCGGGGCGGCGCGGTGGATCGACCAGGTCTCCTGGGCCTCCACAGCACCGGCGTTGTCCACCGGACGACCGAGGACATCCATCACCCGACCCAGGGTCCCCTTGCCGACCGGCACGGAGATCGGCTTGCCCGTGGCGGTAACCGCGGTCTGACGCTTCACGCCCTCGGTCGTGCCCATGGCAATGGTACGTACCACGCCGTCGCCCAGCTGCTGCTGGACTTCCAGGGTCAGACCGTTTTCCAGGGTCAGCGCGTCGTAGATCTTGGGCACTTCGCCGTGGGGGAATTCCACGTCCACGACGGCGCCGATGATTTCGACAATCTTTCCAGAACTCATTTGTTCATCCTCGTAAGTCGTAATTCGTGCCGAGTCGACCGATTCGTGCCGGTGGGCGCTAGACCGCAGCCGCGCCGCCGACGATCTCGGAGATCTCCTGGGTGATCGCAGCCTGGCGCGCCTTGTTGTAGACGAGCTGCAGGTCCTTGATCATCGTGCCGGCGTTGTCGGAGGCCGACTTCATCGCGACCATGCGTGCGGCCATCTCGCAGGCCACGTTCTCGACCACCGCCTGATAGATCAGGGACTCGACATAGCGCTCGAGCAGCGTATCCATCACCGGATGCGTGTCGGGCTCGTAGATGTAATCCCAGTGGTGCTTGAGCGATTCGTCGCGGCTAGGCGCCGTCGGCAGCAACTGCGTGGCCTGGGCCTGCTGCGTCATGGTGTTGACGAACTTGTTCTCGAGCAGCACCACGCGATCGACCTTGCCGTCGCGGAAGTTGTCCAGCACCACCTTGATCGAACCGATCAGGTCGTTGATGTGCGGACGGTCCCCGAGATCCTTGGACTCGGCCACGATGTTGCCGCCCAGGCGCTTGAAGAACTGCAGCGCCTTGCTCCCGATCACGCACAGATCGACCTCGACGCCCTCGTCGCGGTAGCGACGCATCTCGATCACGGCCTTCTTGAACAGGTTGGTGTTCAAGCCGCCGCAAAGACCACGGTCCGTCGACACGATGATCAGCGCGACGCGCTTGACCTCGCGTTCCACCATGAACGGATGCTTGTACTCCGCATTCGCCATCGCGACGTGACCGATCACGTCGTGGATCTTCTGTGCGTAAGGCCGGGACTCCTGCATGCGGTCCTGGGCCTTGCGCATCTTGGACGCGGCGACCATTTCCATCGCCTTGGTGATCTTCTGAGTATTCTTGATACTCTTGATCTGCGTCCGGATCTCCTTAGTGCCCGCCATTGCGTGCTCCCGTTACCAGCTGTGCTTGGCCTTGAACTCTTCCAGGGCGCTTTTCAGCTTTTCCTGAATGGAGTCGTTGTAGTCGCCAGTGCTGTTGATTTCGTCCAGGAGCTCCTTCTGGGAGGAACGCGCGTAGGCGATCAGTTCCTTCTCGAAGCTCACGATCTTGTCGGCCTCGACGTCGTCGAGGAAGCCTTCGTTCGCGGCGTACAGCGAAAAGGCCATCTCGCCGATGGACATCGGCTGGTACTGACCCTGCTTCATCAGCTCGGTCACGCGCTTACCGCGATCCAGCTGCTTGCGGGTCAGTTCGTCCAGATCGGAGGCAAACTGCGAGAACGCCGCCAGCTCACGATACTGCGCCAGCGCGAGACGCACGCCGCCACCCAGCTTCTTGATGATCTTGGTCTGGGCGGCACCACCGACTCGGGACACCGACAGACCGGCGTTGATCGCCGGGCGAATACCGGAATTGAACAGGTCGGTCTCGAGGAAGATCTGACCATCGGTGATCGAGATCACGTTGGTCGGAACGAACGCGGAGACGTCACCCGCCTGGGTCTCGATGATTGGCAATGCGGTCAGCGAACCGGTCTTGCCCTTCACCTCACCGTTGGTCTTCTCTTCGACGTACTCGGCGTTCACACGCGAGGCACGCTCCAGCAGACGCGAATGCAGGTAGAACACATCACCCGGGTAGGCCTCACGACCCGGCGGACGACGCAGGAGCAGGGATACCTGACGGTAGGCCCAGGCCTGTTTGGTGAGGTCATCGTAGACGATCAGCGCGTCTTCGCCGCGATCGCGGAAGTATTCGCCCATCGCGCAGCCGGCGTACGGGGCGATGAACTGCATCGCCGCCGACTCCGACGCATTGGCGGCCACGATGATGGTGTTCTGCATCGCGCCGGCTTCTTCCAGCTTGGACACCACGGAAGCGACCGAGGAGGCCTTCTGGCCAACCGCGACGTAGACGCACTTAACGCCGGAGTCCTTCTGGTTAATGATCGCATCGATCGCGACGGCGGTCTTGCCGGTCTGGCGGTCGCCGATGATCAGCTCGCGCTGGCCGCGACCGACCGGGACCATGGCGTCGATCGCCTTGATGCCGGACTGCAGCGGCTGGTCGACCGACTTGCGCTCGATAACACCGGGCGCGATCTTTTCGATCGGGCTGGTGATGTCGCTTTCGATCGGGCCCTTGCCGTCGATCGGACGACCCAGAGAATCGACTACCCGACCCAGCAGCGCCTCGCCAACCGGCACTTCGAGGATGCGGCCGGTGCACTTGACCGTCTGGCCCTCGGAGATGTGCTTGTAGTCGCCCAGGATCACGACACCCACAGAGTCGCGTTCAAGGTTAAGCGCCATGCCGAAGGTGTCGCCCGGGAACTCGAGCATCTCGCCCTGCATGACGTCACCGAGACCGTGGACGCGGGCGATACCGTCGGTCACGCTGACCACGGTGCCCTCGTTGGAGGCCTCGGACGAGGCATCGAATTTCTCGATGCGCTGTTTGATCAGATCACTGATCTCGGAGGGATTCAGTTGCATGTTAAATATCCTCTTAGCGACTCAAATTGGCAGCCAGGCGGTTCAGCTGGCCTCGCACGGAGCCGTCGATTACCAGGTCGCCGGCGCGGATGATGGCCCCTCCAAGAAGGGCGCTGTCGACCGAATGCTCGAGATCGACTTCGCAGCCCAGGCCCTTGGCCAGGGCGTCGTGGATCTCTTTCTCCTGCGCCTGGGTGAGCTTGCGAAAGGCGGTCACGTCGGCATGGACGCGGTGCTCGGCCGCGGCCTTCAATTCGGCAAAGGCATCGCTCACGGCGGGGAGGGCGGGCAGCCGGCCGTTTTCGGCCAGCAGGCGAACCAGGTTCCCCGCCTCGGGCCCCACCTTGTCACCGGCCACGTCGAGCACGAGCTGTGCCCGGTCCGGCCGCGGGACCCGCGGGTTGGAGAGGAGACTGTGCATCTGCGAATCGCGGGCGATCGCCGCCAGCAATTCGAGCTGCTCGGCCCAGCCGGCGAGATCCTTGGCCTCGCGGGCCCGCTCGAAAGCTGCGCGAGCGTAGGGTCGGGCGACCGAAATCAGGTCTGACATAACGTCTCCTTACAGCTTGGCCGAGAGCTTCTTGAGCAGATCGCCGTGCGCCTTGGCGTCGATTTCCTTGGCCAGGATCTGCTCGGCACCGGCAACCGCCAGCTCGGAGACCTGCTTGCGCAGCTCTTCCTTCGCGCGGTTGATCTCTTGCTCGATCTCGGCGTGCGCCGCCTGCTTGATGCGTTCGCCTTCTTCGTGGGCCGTGGACTTGCTTTCCTCAACCACGTCGTTGGCGCGCTTCTGCGCAGAGGCCACGATCTCGTTGGCCTGCTGCTTGGCCTCCTTGAGGACCTCGGTCGCACGCTCCTGGGCGAGCTCCTGCTCTTTCTCGCCACGTTCCGCGGCTGCCAGGCCGTCGGCAATTTTCTTGCGACGTTCTTCCAGGGCGGCGGACATGGGCGGCCAGACGTAGCGCATCGTGAACCACACGAAGACGCTGAACGCGAGCAGCTGGCCAATGATGGTCAGATTGATATTCATCCTGCTACCTCAGGTTGGACGAGTGGAGGGGACCTCGGGACTCGCTCAGCCTTATTAACCCAGGGCGAACAGGACGTACAGGCCGATACCCACGCCGATCATCGGCACGGCGTCAGTCAGACCCATCACGATGAAGAACTGGGTGCGCAGCATCGGGATCAGTTCCGGCTGACGCGCGGCGCCTTCCAGGAAGCGACCACCGAGGGTACCCACGCCGATGGCGGCGCCGACAGCGGCCAGACCCAGAAGCAGCGAGCCAGCCAGGACGATCAGAGCGTTAGCCATTTCCATTTTTGTATCTCCAGTCGAGTGTTGAAACAGTCAGTTGAGTAGGGAAGTCGAAATCAGTGGTCTTCGCTGTACGCCATGTCGAGATAGACGACGGTCAGCACCATGAAGATGAAGGCCTGCAGCGGTACCACCAGGATGTGGAAGATTGCCCAGCCCACGTGCAGCACACCACCGGCCAGACCCATGATCAGGCCCGCAGAGTACATGACACCGATCAGGATGAAGATCATCTCCGCGGCGTACAGGTTGCCGAACAGTCGCAGGGCGAGCGAGGCCGGCTTGGCCAGCAGGTTGATGAACTCCAGGACGAAGTTGATCACCCAGAAGAACGGCTTGATGTACACGATGTTGGTCTGGAACGGGATGCCCGTCAGTTCCTTGATGAAACCGACCGGGCCCTTGATCTTGAGCGAGTAGTAGATGATCAGGATGAACACACCGAGCGCCAGGCCCGCGGTCACGTTGATATCGGTAGTCGGCACGATCTTGAAGTAGGGGATGCCCAGCAGATAGGCGATGTGCGGGATCAGGTCGACCGGCACGAGGTCCATCAGGTTGAGCAGGAATATCCAGACGAAGATGGTCAGCGCGAGCGGCGCGACCATGTCGTTCTTGTGCTTGAACGAACCGCGGACGTTGTCGTTGACAAAGTCCATGAGCATCTCGACGAAGTTCTGCCAGCCGCCCGGGACGCCGGCGGTGACCTTCTTGGCCGCGGCGCGGAACGTGAGGACAAACAGCAGGCCGAGGGCGATCGACCACAACATGGAGTCGACGTGGATCGCCCAGAAGCCCATTTCGGCGGCTTCGGTGCTGGTGGTGGCGAAGCTCATCCCCTTCTCGGGGTGGAGTCCGAAGGTAAGATTCGTCAGATGGTGAGCAATGTGCTCTTCCATCGTGGGCAGTCCGCTTTCTGAAGCCATGCAGTTATCTCGTCATTGCTTGATCAGAAACCCGGTGCAGCCACCACAAGGGGGCCAGATGCACCAGGAGGAAGATGCCGAACAACGCCAGTAAATCCGGCTCGTCCAGGTAAGCGAACGCCACCCCGAATGCCACCGCGATGATTGCCAGTCGTCCCATCTGGGCGCCCATCATGCGGGCGGTCAGCGAGCCCACCTGATCGGAACGGTAGGCCCGAAACACAACAACCGCGGCCACGGCATTGCCGAGCGTCGCGGTGATGCCGCCCACCGCAGCCGAGATCGCCACGATCGGGGGGAACAGGGCCAGAAGCAGGCCCGACAGTATCAGCGTTAAGGCGAGCTGCAGACCTAGCGATTGTAAGGCGTGTCTGAAGCGTCGCGGTGTCATTCAGCGGATGGGCACACCCACCCCTCTCCCAAAAAGTGCGCGTAGTATAAGAGCGCCCTTCTACTGCGTCAAACGGCGTTCAGGGCCATCGGCCAGGCCGCTCAGAGAGTTACTGGATGTGGGCGAGGATGCCATCGAGCTCGTCGAGGCTGTTGTATTCGATGACCAGACGGCCTTTGCCCTGGCGGTTGTAGCGAACCTGGACCGCGGCGCCCAGCTGGTCGGAGAGACGGGTCTCCAGTTGCCGCACCTCGGGCGAGGGTCCGGCATCCTTCTTCGGCTCCGGGGTGGCGGCGAGGATCTTCTTGACCAGCTGCTCGGTCGCGCGCACCGAGAGCCCTCGCTTGACCACGGTCGCGGCCACCCCGGGCTGGTCGTCCAGGGGCACCGCCAGCAGGCAGCGGGCATGGCCCATCTCCAGACGCCCCTCGTTGACGTGGTCCTTCACCGTGTCGTGGAGTTCCAGCAGGCGCAGCAGGTTGGTGACCGCGGTGCGCGAGCGGCCGACCGCGTCGGCCGCGGCCTGGTGCGTCATCTCGAATTCGCCGATCAGGCGGCGGATGGCCTGCGCCTCTTCCAGCGGGTTCAGATCCTCGCGCTGGATGTTCTCGATCAGCGCCATCGCCGCGGCGGCCTGATCGGGGATGTCGCGGACCACCGCCGGAACGGTCTCCAGGCCCGCGATCTGGGCGGCACGCCAGCGGCGCTCGCCGGCAATCAGTTCATAGCCGTCGTCCAGGCGCCGCACCACCACCGGTTGCACGATGCCCTGGGCACGGATCGAGTCGGCCAGCTCCGCCAGCGCGGCCTCGGCCATGTGCACCCGGGGTTGATACTTGCCGCGCCGGATCTGCTCAACCGGGAGCTGCTCGAGGCTGTCGTTTTCGTCACCGCCGGCCTGGGCGCCGGAGAGCAGGGCATCCAGGCCTCGGCCCAATCCTCGTTTCGCCATGGTCGATCGTTCCTGCAGGCAGTCGGTAAGGGGGAACAGGCGGCGATCAGCGCCGCAGCATCTCGCCGGCCAGGGCCAGATAGGCCACCGCCCCGCGCGAGGAGGCATCATACAACAAGGCCGGCTGGCCAAAACTGGGGGCCTCCGCAAGACGGATGTTGCGCGGGATCACGGTACGGAACACGCGGTCCCCGAAGTGGCCGGTGAGCTGTTCGGAGACGTCGCCGGACAGGCGGTTGCGCGGATCGAACATGGTACGCAGCAAACCCGAGATGCGCAGCTTCGGATTGGGTCCGCGCTGGATGCTCTCGATCGTGCGCATCAGGGCGGTCAACCCCTCCAGTGCGTAATACTCGCACTGCATCGGGATGACCACGCCGTCGGCAGCGACCAGGCCATTGACGGTCAGGAGGTTCAGCGACGGCGGGCAATCGACCAGGATGTGATCGTAGCTTTCCCTGGCCGGTGCCAATGCCTCCTGCAGCCGGTATTCACGGCGCTCGGCCTCCATCAGCCGAACCTCGGCCACGGTCAGGTCGCCGTTGGCCGGCACCAGGTCATAGCCCGCCTCTACCCGATGAGCGGCCTCGGCAATGGTGGCCTGCCCCAACAGGACCTCGCAGGAGGTTGGATCGTCGGCGTGCTTGTCGACCCCGGAGCCGGTGGTCGCATTGCCCTGGGGGTCCATGTCCACCACCAGTACGCGCTTGCCCAGGCGGGCGAGCGAGGCGGCAAGGTTCACGCAGGTGGTGGTCTTGCCCACTCCGCCCTTCTGATTGGTGATGGCCAGCGTATCGGTCACGGGTCGGCTCTCTCGATAATGGCGATGTGCCGCTCGGCGGTCTCGCCGGGAATGGTAACCGGGTCCACGCTTCGGTACGACCACGGGGCCGGGAGCGGTTCGGCGACGACCGAGCGCTGACCCAGCATGGCCAGCACGCGGCCCCCCTCGGCCACCTGTGGCGCGACCCGCGAGACCATGTCGGCCGGGGCCTTGAACGCCCGCGCCAGCACCGTGGTATAGGGCGCGGAGGGCTGGAAATCCTCGATCCGTACATGCACGGCCTCGACCCCGGACAGCCGAGCGAGTCCGATCACGTTCCGCAGGAAGCGGATGCGCTTGGCTGCGCTGTCGAGCAGGCAGAATTCGCGTTCGCGCTCGGTGGCCGCGAGTACGAAACCAGGCAGTCCGGCGCCGGTCCCGACATCCAGCACCCGGTCCCCGTGAAGATACGGGCGCAACGTCAGGCTGTCGAGGATATGCCGGCGAATCCACTGCGCGGGGTCACGCACCGCGGTCAGGTTGTGCACGCGGTTCCAGCGCCCGAGCTGTTCCAGATAAATCGCCAGGGCCTCGATGGCCGGTGGGTCCAGCGCCCAGTCCCCGGCCACGGCGGCCAGGGCAGCGCGCCAGTCGTTACTCGCCACTGGCGCGCTGCTTCAGGTGCACGGCCAACGCCGACAGCGCGGCCGGGGTCACGCCCGGGATGCGCTGCGCCTGGGCCAGGGTATGGGGGCGGAATTCCGCCAGCTTCTGCCGGATCTCGTTCGACAGCCCGTGGACCCGGGCGTAGTCAAGGCTGTCCGGGAGGGCGGTCTGCTCGGCCTTCGCCTGGCGGTCGATCTCGGCCTGCTGGCGCTCAATGTAGCCGGCGTACTTGGCCTGGATCTCCGCCTGCTCGCGCACGTCGGGCGTACAGCCTGCATCCAGTTCGGGCAGCGCATGCATCAAGCCATCGTAATCGGCCTCGGGGCGGCGCAGCAGGTCGAGCAGCGTGGCATCCGGATCCGGCGCCTTGCCCAGCAACTCGATCAGGGCCGGGCGGTTTCGCTGGTCGCGGTCCGGGCGGGTTTGTCCGAGTCGGCTCATCTCGGTCTCGATGGCCGCGGCACGGGTCTCGAAGCGCGCCCAGCGGGCGTCGTCGACCAGCCCGTACTCGCGCCCGACCGGGGTCAGGCGCAGATCGGCGTTGTCCTCGCGCAGCAACAGCCGGTACTCGGCGCGCGAGGTGAACATGCGGTAGGGCTCCTGGGTGCCGCGGGTCACCAGGTCGTCGATCAGCACGCCGATGTAGGCCTCGGAGCGCTGCGGGATCAACGGCGCGGCGTCCTGCACCAGCCGCGCGGCGTTAAGCCCGGCGACCAGGCCCTGGGCGGCGGCCTCCTCGTAGCCGGTGGTGCCGTTGATCTGGCCGGCAAAGAACAGGTTGCCGAGCTCGCGCGTGGCCAGCGTCGGGCGCAGGCCGCGGGGATCGAAGTAGTCGTATTCGATGGCGTAGCCGGGGCGCGTGATGCGCGCGTTCTCGAACCCGGCAATGCTCCGCACCAAGGGGACCTGGATCGCATACGGCAGCGAGGTGGAGATCCCGTTGGGATACAGCTCGTGGGTGCCGAGGCCTTCCGGCTCGACAAAGACCTGGTGACTGGTCTTGTCGGCGAACCGCACCACCTTGTCCTCGATCGAGGGGCAATAGCGCGGGCCGGTGCTGTCGATCTGGCCGGAGTACATCGGCGCCTGGTCCAGGTTCGCCCGGATCAGATCGTGGGTCTTCTCGCTGGTGCGCGCGATATGGCAGGGGCGCTGCGCCGGGTGGTCGTCGATCGTGCCGATGAAGGAAAAGACCGGGCGCGGGTCATCGCCCGGCTGCGGCTCGAGCCGCGAGAAATCCACGCTGCGTCCGTCGATGCGTGGCGGTGTGCCGGTCTTGAGCCGCCCGACGGCAAAGGCCATCTCGCGCAGGCGCGCCGCCAGCCGCACACTCGGCGGATCGCCCGCGCGCCCGCCGGGCTGCTGGGTGAGCCCGGTGTGCATCTGACCATTGAGGAAGGTGCCCACGGTCAGCACCACGGCGCGGGCGCCGAACGCGATGCCGGCCTCGGTCACCACCCCGGTGACCCGATCGCCGGCCACGGTGATGTCAGCCACCGGCTGCTGAAAGATCTGCAGGTTCGGCTCGGCCTCGACGAACTGGCGGATGGCCTGGCGGTAGAGCTGCCGGTCGGACTGGGCGCGGGTGGCGCGCACGGCCGGGCCCTTGCGTCGGTTGAGGATGCGGAAATGGATGCCGGCGGCATCGGCAGCGCGGCCCATGACGCCCCCCAGGGCATCGATCTCCTTGACCAGGTGGCCCTTGCCGATCCCCCCGATGGCCGGGTTGCAGCTCATCTGGCCGATGGTCTCGATGTTGTGGGTCAGCAGCAGTGTGCGCGCACCGCTGCGCGCCGCGGCCAGCGCGGCCTCGGTGCCGGCGTGCCCGCCGCCAATCACGATGACATCAAAGGAGTTCGCCATGGTCCTGCTATCCCGGCCGACGGTCCGGCCTGTGAGTGCAATTCGCGCCGCTTACGGTCCGGGCACGAAAATCGGAATTCTAGCAGGGAGTTACGCGAGCGCGAAGCGGCCCCCGGGCCAAATGGTTTTCCGGGTGCGCAGCGCGGACCTGTTTGCCTGGTTCGTTGCGCCGCGGCGGCTTCGGCCGTGATGGGCAGCAGAGGCCGCATCCAGCGCCTCCCGTCATTGCGAGCAAAGCGAAGTAATCTCCGGAAGCTGGCATGACGTCGGGCCGCGAAATCCGGTGGTCGCGGCCCCTTTCGGGGCCTCGCAATGACGGGGACTACTTGCCGATGCAGAAGCCGGCGAAGATCTCGCCCAGCAGGGCCTCGTGGTCCTGGCGACCGAGGAGCGCGTCCAGGGCGCGTTCGGCCAGACGCAACTCCTCGGCGATCAGGTCCGGGGGCGCGGCGGCGTCGATCGCGGCGAGATGCGTGGCCGTCGTACGCAGGCCGTCCAGATGACGCGCGCGCACGCTGAAGCGTTGCTGGCCACCCTCGCTCACGCCCAGGCGCTCGACGATCGCCTGTTTGAGCGCGTCGACCCCTGCCCCGGTCCGTGCAGAGATCCTGAGCCCGTGGTCCGCTCGGGTGGAGTCGGCGACGCAGTCCATCTTGTTCCAGACGGTCAGTCGCGGGATTTCCGCCGGGGCCGCCAAGTCGGGGGCCGCATCCGGACGCGTGAGATCGCGCAGCTCCAGGATCAAGTCAGCCCCGGTGGCCGCCTCCCGCGCCCGCTCCATGCCGATCTTCTCCACCGGATCCTCGCTCGCGTGCAGCCCGGCGGTGTCGATCAGTTCGACCGGTATCCCGTGGATCGCAATCGGCGAACGCAGGACGTCGCGAGTGGTCCCGGGGCGATCGGTGACAATCGCGACCTCGCTCTCGGCCAAACGGTTCATCAAGCTGGACTTGCCGACATTCGGGGCGCCGACCAGGGCCAGGCGCAAGCCCTGGGCAAAGTAACGCGCCGGACGCAGCCGTTCGAGGAGTTCGCGGATGGTCGTGTGGAGGGTGTCGGCACGGCGTGCGATATCGGCGGCAGCCTCCGACTCGAGATCGGTCTCGCCGAAGTCGATCTCCGCCTCGATGATCACACGCAGGTCGCGGATCGCGCGCGAGACCGGTTCGAGTTCGGTCGCCAGGGCGCCGTCCAGGCTGGATCGCGCGAGCCTGGCGGCCTGCTCAGTCTGGGCGTGGATCAAATCGGCCACCGCCTCCGCCTGCGCCAGGTCGAGACGGCCGTTGAGGAAGGCCTGTTCGGTGAACTCCCCCGGTCGGGCACGACGCGCGCCGAGATCCACCGCGGCGGCGACGATCGCCTCCAGCAAGACCGGGCTGCCGTGGCCCTGCAGCTCGATCACGTCCTCACCGGTGTAGGAGTGCGGGCCCGGGAAGGACAGGATCAGACCGTCGTCCAGCGACTCGCCAGTCGCCGGATCAATGAAGCTGCCGTAGTGGGCGTGGCGTGGAAGCAGCTGCGCGCGTCGGGTCAGGCGCCGCGCGATGGGCAGGGCCTGGGGACCCGATAGACGGACCACACCGATACCGCCGACCCCCGGCGGGGTGGCGACCGCGACGATGGTGTCCGTCACGGTCACGGAGCGTCAGCTCTTCTGCTTGTCCGGGTCCTCGCCGCTCTCGATCTTGCGCGTGATGTACCACTGCTGGGCGATGGAGAACAGGTTGTTGGTGAACCAGTACAGCACCAGACCCGCCGGGAAGAAGGCGAAGAACACGGTGAACACGAACGGCAGCGCCATGAAGATCTTCTGCTGCACCGGGTCCATCGGCGGCGGGTTCAGCTTGTACTGCACGAACATCGACACGCCCATCAGGATCGGCAGGATGAAGTACGGATCGCGCGAGGACAGATCCTGCACCCACAGCCACCAGGGCGCCTGGCGCAGTTCGACACTCTCCAGCAGCACCCAGTACAGGGCGATGAACACCGGAATTTGCACCAGGATCGGGAGACAGCCACCCAGCGGGTTGATCTTCTCCTTCTTGTACAGGTCCATGAGCGCCTGGTTCATGCGCTGCTTGTCGTCCTTGTAGCGTTCCTTCAGGGCCTGCAGCTTGGGCGCGACCTTGCGCATGCGCGCCATGGAACGGTAGCTGGTCGCGGACAGCTTGAAGAAGGCCAGCTTGATCAGGATGGTCAGGATGACGATCGACCAACCCCAGTTGCCCACGAAGGCGTGGATCTTGTCCAGCAGCCAGAACAACGGCTTGGACAGGAACGTGAAGATGCCGTAGTCGGCCGTAAGCTCCAGCCCCTGGGCGATCTCGGAGAGCTCTGACTGGAGCTTGGGGCCGACCCACAAGCGGGTGGAGAACTCACCGCTGTTCCCCGCTGCGATCTGGCGCGATTCGGAGTGCAGACCAATCAGATACTCGTCACCCAGATCGCTGGGCACGGCACGGGCGTACAGCGCATTGACCTCGTCCTCACCCGGGACCCAGGTGGAAACGAAGTAGTGCTGAATCATCGCGATCCAGCCACCCTGGATGCGTGCCTGGATGGGGTCGTCGCGGAACGATTCGAAGCTTTCGCGTTGGTAGCTGCCATCGAAATAGGCTGCTCCGGTGAAGGTGTACAGCCACCAGGACTCCCGATCCGGCGTCGGCCCGTGGCGGAGCTGTCGGTACTGGCGACCGCTCCAGGTGGAATCGGACCGGTTGTGGACCTCGTAGTCCAGCTCGATCAGATGCGAGCCACGGGTAAAGGTGTAGGTCTTGGTGACCTCGATTTCGCCATCGTCGGAGACCCAGCGCAGCGGGACCTCGAGCTGTTCCTGCCCGTCGGCGAGCTCGAAGCGGTCCTGGTCTACCTGGAAATTGGCGTGGTGCGACGGTGCGCGCCCCTCCATCGACTGGTCGTTCACCCGGTCGTGGGTCAGACCACTCTGGGCGACATAGCCGCGCACGCGATGGTCGAACAGGCGGACCGGCACCAGCGGATCGTCCTGCAGGTCCCGTGGATACTGCAGCAGGTCGGCGCGCAGCAGCGTGCCCCCGCGGGTGTCAATCAGGATCTCGTGGGTATCGGTACGCACGGTGATCTGCTGACGGTCCGGCTCCTGCAGGGTGCTCACTTGCGGGGCGTCTGCCGCCCGCGTGTCCGGTTCCGACTCGAATTGCGGCGCATCCGGCACGTCCTCCGGACGGGCATCGGGGTCCTCCGCGGCGCGCTCGGCGGCGGTGTCCGGCTGGGATGTGCTGCCGTAATCCTGGTTCCAGGCCTGCCACATCAGGAACAGGACAAAGGCCAGGGTCAGCCACAATAGGGGGCGAAGGTTATCCATGAGCGCGACTACTTTGAGGGTCGAGTGCTGGGAGTATCGGAACGCGGGTGCGGGACCGGGTCATAGCCACCGGGCGACCAGGGATGGCAGCGCAGGATGCGGCGCAGACCGAGCCAAAAGCCCCGCAGGACGCCGTGAGTCTCGACCGCCTCGACGGTATAGGCCGAGCACGTCGGGTAATGACGACAGTGAGGGGCCATGAACGGCGAGATGCCGTACTGGTAGGCCCGGACGGGCAACAGGGCGATCTTGCGTGGCAGAGTCATTGCAGACGTTCCAGCAGGCTGTCGATCTCGGCGCGCAGGGCGCGGCGGTCCATGGTCGCCGCACCGCCTCGGGCCAGCACGATCATGTCGACCGGTGGCAGGTGGGCCCGCCGCCGGCGGAAGGCCTCGCGCACGATGCGCTTGATCCGGTTGCGGTCCGATGCCTGGCGGACATGCCGCTTGCCAATCGCAAGGCCCAGGCGTGCCTCGCCAGATTCCGAATGGCGATACAGCAGGGTCAGATCGCGACCGCGCTGGCGCCGGGCGTCCTTGAAGACGCGCTGATAATCCGCACCGGTCAACAGACGGACGCGGCGCGGAAAGGTCTCGCTAGCTGGCGCCGCGGTCACGGGAGCCGGCGCGCCGCCCGGACTACGGGCAGAGGCGCTTGCGGCCCTTGGCGCGACGGGCGTTCAGGACCTTGCGACCACCACGGGTGGCCATGCGGGCCCGGAAGCCATGCGTGCGGGCGCGAACGAGCCGGCTGGGTTGAAAAGTGCGCTTCATGAGAGTTCCCGTGACGCTTGGTTAAAGGGCGGTGAAAACTAGCGCCATCCGGACGCAAAGTCAATCTCGAGGGTCGGCAAGTCGCTGGCACCGGGTACCCCCATCGGCGTAGACTCGGTGGCTTCCAATTCCCCCGTCGCCCCGGAGACGAACGCGTGTCAGCCAATGCCCTGTGGACAGCCTGTCTGGATCGCCTGCAGGGGAAGGTCAGCGAACAGCAACTCAACACCTGGCTGCGGCCGCTTCATGCCGAAGAGTCCGAAGGCGGGCTGCGACTGCTCGCGCCGAACCAGTTTGTGTTCGAGCACGTGCGCGATCACCTGCTGGAATCGATCGAGCAGACCGTGGGCGAGCTGCAGCCGGTGGGCGGGCAGGACGGGCGCCGCGTGCGACTCGGGATTGGTGGTGCGCAGATTCCGGTCCCGCCGACCCCCAGTGGTCGCGAGTCCCGCCATGAACGCGGTGCTGCAGACAAGAGCGCCAGCACTGCGCCACGCCCGCAGGGGCCCGTGAGTAACCTGAACCCGGCCTTCACCTTCGACAGCTTCGTCGAGGGCAAGTCGAACCAGCTCGCGCGCGCAGCCAGCCTCCAGGTCGCGGAAAACCCCGGGGTGGCCTACAACCCGTTGTTCATCTATGGCGGGGTCGGGCTTGGCAAGACCCACTTGATGCATGCCATCGGTCACAGCATCCTGGCCCGGCACCCCGAAGGGCGGATCATCTATCTGCACTCCGAGCGCTTCGTGGCGGACATGATCAAGGCGCTGCAGCACAACGCGATCGACGAGTTCAAGCAGCACTACCGCTCCGCCGACGCACTGCTGATCGACGACATTCAGTTCTTTGCCGGCAAGGAGCGTTCCCAGGAGGAGTTCTTCCACACCTTCAACGCGCTGCTGGAGGGCCAGCAGCAGATCATCCTGACCTCGGATCGCTACCCGAAAGAGGTCGAGGGGCTGGAGGAACGCCTGAAGTCACGCTTCGGCTGGGGGCTGACGATCGCGATCGAGCCGCCAGAACTGGAGACCCGGGTGGCCATCCTCCAGCGCAAGGCGGAGCAGGCGGGGATCGAGCTCCCGTCCGAGGTCGCATTCTTCATGGGCAAGCGGATCCGTTCCAACATCCGCGAACTGGAAGGCTCGCTGCGGCGGGTGATCGCCAACGCGCACTTTACCGGGAAACCGATCACCGTCGAGTTTGCCAAGGACGCTCTGCGCGACCTTCTCGCGGTACAGAACAAACTGATTACACTGGAGAATATCCAGAAGACGGTCGCGGACTACTATCGCGTGAAGGTGGCCGATCTGCTGTCGAGCCGGCGCAGCCGATCGATTGCCCGTCCGCGGCAGATCGCGATGGCCCTGGCAAAGGAACTGACCCAGCACAGCCTACCGGAGATCGGACAGGCCTTCGGCGGTCGCGATCACACCACGGTAATCCATGCCTGCCGGAAGGTCGCCGAACTCCGCGAGGCGGACGCCAGCCTGGACGAGGACTACTCGAATCTTCTGCGGACTCTCAGTAGCTGAAGTGGCTGTCCAATGGTCGGCAAAGCTGTGGATAAGCTGGGTGCAACTGCGGTATGGAAAGGTGGAAAACGCGGACCGCGAAACTGTCCACAGGTTGGGAACAGGCTTCACAGAGGTTCGCGAGAGCCAAAAAGTGTCGACAAATAACTGAATTTAAAAAGAAATCTGGGTTTCCTGCACAGGTCGACGTGCCCCTTATTACTACTATTTAAATATCTAAACACTAGATACAGGACATCGCCATGGAACTGTCTTTCAATCGCGAGACGATGACCGAAGCGCTGCAACGGATTGTGGGCGCGGCCGAAAAACGATTGACGATGCCGATCCTCGGGAATGTGCGTCTGCGACCGGATGACAACGGTGCGATCCGGATGGATACGACCGATCTCGAACTCGCCTGGCAGGCGGGTGCGGAAGGCACCATCCCGGGCGAATGCGATGTCACCGTATCGGTGCGCAAGCTGTTGGACGTCGTGAAGGCGGCCCCGGGGGACAGCGAGATTCGGGCTCGGGTGGAAGGCGAACGCATGACCGTGGGATTCGCCGGTTCGCGCTTCAGCCTGGCGACCCTGCCCGGCGCGGACTTCCCCGACTGGGAGGCGCGAGGGTCGGAGGTCGTGCTCGATGTACCCCAGAACCGGCTGCGACGTCTGCTGGAAGCGACGATGTTTTCGATGGCGCAGCAGGATGTGCGTTACTACCTCCAGGGTTTGCTCCTGGTGGCCAGCGGGACCAGTCTGCGGGCGGTCGCGACGGACGGGCATCGCTTGGCGCTGGCCGAGGTGGAACTCGAGCACCCGGTGGAGGCGCGAGTTGAACGCATTGTCCCGCGCAAGGCCGTGGCGGAGTTGCGACGAAATCTGGCCGACGACGAATCGACGGTCCGGATCGGCTTCGGGGAAGACCAGGTCGTATTCGAACTCGGCAAAGCGGTCCTGCGCAGCAAGGTGATCGAGGGGCGCTTCCCGGACTACGAACGGGTCATCCCCTCGGATCTGCCCTCCACGTTGCGGGTCGACCGGGAAGTTCTGAAACAGGCGTTGGGCCGGGTGGCGATTGTGGCGAGTGACAAGTATCGCGGCGTACGCATGGCCCTGGGGGAGAACGGTTGCCAGGTGATGACCCACAACGCGGATCGTGAAGAGGCCCAGGAGTCGGTCGAGGCGGAATACGACGGGGGGCCAATGGAGATCGGTTTCAACCTCGGGTACCTGGCGGACGTGCTGAATGTCCTGGAGACCGATCAGGTCCGGATCGGGCTACGTGACGGGAACTCGTCGATCCTGATTCAGGCGGAACCACCGGGCGGGGCGCGCTACGTGGTGATGCCGATGCGCCTGTAGATCCGGGGTCTGCGTGCTGGAGTCGCTGTGGTGGCAGGGGGTCCGCAACCTTGAGGAACAGGCCTTGACGTTGGGGCCGGGAATCAACCGGCTGGTCGGCCCGAACGGTGCAGGCAAGACCTCGATACTCGAAGCAGTGCATATCCTCGCGGCTGGGCGCTCGTTCCGTACTCAGCAATTACGTCGTGTTGGGCGGAGCGGAGCCGAAGGATTGTGGATTGGGGCAGTGGTGAAGGATCCGGCCGGGGGCTCCCATCGGCTGGGGATTAGCTGGGATGGTGCGCGCCGGTCGCGGCTCGATGGCCGTTGGATGGAAGGCCACGCGGCGGTCGCCGAGTGGTTGCCGGCGCGCACGCTGCATGCGGGCTCCTTCGAATTGTTGACGGGTGGACCGGAAGAACGCAGGCGCTTGCTGGACTGGGGCTGCTTCCATGCGATCCCGGGGTACCGGGGCCAGTGGCAGCGCTGGAAGCGGGCCCATGACCAACGTAATGCCGCCTTGCGCGCGGGGGACCGCGCGGGGGCTCGCGAGTTTGAGCGACCCTGGCTGGAATTCGGCGAGGCGATCAGTGACGCGCGGCGTCGTTACGTGGAGTCCTGGCAGGCGGCGACCATGGAGGCTGCCCGGCAGTTCGGATTCGGCGAGCGGTTAGCCGATTTGAACTTGAATCCGCGGATGGGCTGGGACCGGGAAAGGAGCCTGAGCGAGGCGCTGGAGCGTAGTCGGGAGGGCGACGAAGAACGGGGCTTCGCGCAGGCGGGGCCGCAGCGGGCCGACATTGATTTGCGGCTATCGGGTCGTCTCGCCGCCGAGGCCTCCCGGGGCGAGCAAAAGCGATTGGTTACGGCTCTCGTGGGCGGGCAGGCATGGATGCTCGAGGCCGAGACCGGGCGGGCGCCGGTGATGTTGCTGGACGATGTAGTGTCGGAGCTGGATCGCGAGGCAGTGGAGGGGTTGATGTCCGGGTTGTGTGCGTCGGGCTGGCAGATCCTGGTGACCGCTGTGGGAGATGACATCCCGGGGCTGGCAGGGGATACCGCAGGGCAATTGTTCCACGTGAAACATGGTCGCGTAACACCCGAATCCCCAGCCTGATGCGCCCCGGCCTTGGGTCTCGTCGCCCTCCTGGACCCCCGCACCTGACCTCACCGGTGCCCCCCGCCTTTGCGCTATACTGGCGTGTCTGCAACTGGCCGGATGACTGACCCGCATGTCCGAAACTGAAGCCCAAGATCCCTCCGTCTACGATTCCTCTCAGATCCGCGTCCTCAAGGGCCTGGATGCCGTTCGCAAGCGACCGGGCATGTACATCGGTGACACCGATGACGGTACAGGCCTGCACCACATGGTCTTCGAGGTGGTCGATAACTCGATCGACGAGGCGCTAGCGGGTCACTGCGACAGTATTGAGGTCACGATCCACGAGGACAATGCGGTCTCCGTTACGGACAACGGTCGCGGCATTCCCGTGGATATCCACGAAGAAGAGGGTATGTCGGCCGCCGAGGTCATCCTCACGGTCCTGCACGCAGGCGGGAAGTTCGACAATAACTCCTACAAGGTCTCCGGCGGCCTGCACGGCGTGGGTGTCTCGGTGGTGAATGCCCTGTCGGAAGAGCTCCGCCTGGAGATCCACCGGGATGGTCAGCGCCACGAACAGATCTATCACCTCGGTGTCCCGGATGCGCCGCTGGCGGTGACCGGTACCACGGAGCGCAACGGAACGAAGATCTGGTTTCGCCCCAGCCCGACCATCTTCACCGACATCAATTTTCACTACGAGATCCTCGCCAAGCGTCTGCGGGAGCTGTCGTTCCTCAACTCGGGCGTGCGCATCACGCTGCGCGATCACCGGGACAATCGCGAGGAGACCTTTGTCTTCGAAGGTGGTATCCGTGCCTTCGTCGAACACCTGAACCAGAAGAAAACCGCGCTGCATCCCACGGTCGTCTACGCCGACCAGATGCGCGAGGACTACGCAGTCGAAATCGCCCTGCAGTGGAATGACTCCTACCAGGAGAACATCTTCTGCTACACCAACAACATTCCGCAGCGCGACGGTGGCTCGCACATGGCGGGCTTTCGCGCCGCGCTGACGCGCACGATCAATCAGTACCTGGAGAACGAGGGCCTGATCAAGAAGGCCAAGGTCGCCACGGCGGGCGACGATATGCGCGAAGGCCTCACGGCCGTGCTCTCGGTCAAGGTGCCGGATCCCAAGTTCTCCTCGCAGACCAAGGACAAGCTGGTTTCCTCCGAGGTCAAGCCGATCGTTGAAAGCGTACTGTCGGACGCCCTCAATAACTTTCTGCTGGAACACCCGCAGGAAGCCAAGGCCATCACCGAGAAGGTGCTGGATGCCGCGCGAGCGCGCGAGGCCGCCCGCAAGGCGCGTGAGGTCACCCGCCGCAAGGGCGCGCTGGATATCGCCGGCCTTCCGGGCAAGCTGGCCGACTGCCAGGAGAAAGACCCGGCTCAGTCCGAGCTCTACCTGGTCGAGGGTGACTCCGCCGGCGGTTCGGCCAAGCAGGGTCGTGACCGCCATTTCCAGGCGATCCTGCCGCTCAAGGGCAAGATCCTGAATGTCGAGCGGGCGCGCTTTGACCGTATGCTGGGTTCGGCCGAGGTGGGCACGCTCATCACGGCGCTGGGCTGCGGTATTGGCAAGGAAGAGTACGATCCGGACAAGCTGCGTTATCACCGCATTATCATCATGACTGACGCGGATGTGGACGGCTCCCATATCCGTACCCTGCTTCTGACCTTCTTCTTCCGCCAGATGCCGGAACTGATCGAGCGTGGCCACGTGTATATCGCGCAGCCGCCGCTGTACAAGATCAAGCGTGGCAAGCGCGAGCAGTACGTGCGCGACGAGGCCGAAATGGGCGAGATCGTGATCTCCCTCGCCCTGGACGGCGCCGCGCTCTATCCCAGCCCGGATGCACCTCCGATTACCGGCGAGGCCTTCGAAGACCTGGTGAAGGGCTATCAAAAGGCCGCGCGCGCCGTGCAGCGCCTGGGCCGGATGTACGACTCGCGAATCCTCTGGGCGATGCTCGAGGCCGACGCGATCCCCGAACCTCGAAGCGTGACCAACGCTGCGGTTCAGGCGTGGTTTGCCCGCATCCTGGAGAATCTGTCCAGCGACAAGGCGGGTGCCACCCGCTACAGCCTGGGGCCGGTGACCCAGCATGACGGCACGGCGCAGCTGAGCCTGGACCGCATCGAACACGGCGCCGCCCTGTCGCAGTACATCACCGATGACACCCTGGCTTCGCGTGATTTTCAGGCAGTACTCGACCTGTCCGCCCGTCTTAACGCCCTTCTCGACGAAGGTGCGTATATGAAGCGCGGAGAACGCGTCCACGTGATCGAGGGCTTTTCCGAAGCCATGGAATGGCTCCTGCAGGAAGGCCGCCGCGGGCTGGCAACCCAGCGCTACAAGGGCCTAGGCGAGATGAATCCCGACCAGCTTTGGGACACCACGATGAACCCGGAATCCCGCCGCCTGCTCCAGGTCCGGGTCGAAGATGCCATCCGTGCCGACGAAATCTTCACCACCCTGATGGGCGATCAGGTCGAGCCGCGTCGCGAATTTATCGAGTCGCGAGCCCTCAGTGCCGAGAACGTCGATATCTGACGTACTCGCTGCCACGGTACGACGAATCCCGCCGGCACCATGCAGGTCCTGGCCGCACTCCTGGTCCTGGTGATTCTGGCGCTGGTCGCGTTTCGCCTGTACACCCATCTTGCGGTCCATGAACGCCGCGTCGTCGCGGCCTGGGATCGACTCGATACCCTGCTCACCCAGCGCAATGGCCTGCTGGAGCGGGCTTGTTCCGCGACCCGGGCCGATCTGCCCCTGGACCTGCGGGCGCTCCAACAGCTGGTCCAGGAACAGGAGCGAGCGCGACGCTGCGGTGATCTTCCCGGTCTGGCCCGGGGCGAACGCGCCATCCGCGCCGAATGGGACCATATACGAACACAAATCCTTGATAAATATAACAATTTGTCGGTTTCGCCCGATCGACTGCCCCCTCGCGTAGCGGCACTGGACCAAGCAATTACGGAGGCCCTCGGCCGCTACAATGCTGCTGTGGATGCCTATGCCGGGCTGCGCTGCCAGTGGGCCTACGGACTCCTCGCCCGCCTCGCTGGCCATGCCGTCTTTCACCCCGTTCGCCCGCCGAGCCCATAAGCTTCGCCCCGACGACCCCGTTGCCGGGAACACCCTGCCGGGCTTTCTGTCCGAATGGCATAATCCACTGCTGGCCCGACCCCTGGAGATACCGTGTCCAACCCCTTGCTGCAGACCGACCGGCTGCCCGCCTTTCGTGCCATCGAGCCCCAACATGTCCTGCCCGCGGTGGAAACCGTCCTGGTGGAGAATCGCGCGGAGATTGATCGGCTGGTCGCGGCCGTCGGGGATCAACCGACCTGGGCCACGCTGATCCAGCCGTTGCAGGCGCTGGACACGCGCCTGGATGCCGTCTGGTCCCCGGTGGGTCACCTCAATGCGGTCATGAACGGTCCCGAGATTCGGGAGGCATACAACGCCAGCCTTCCCCTGTTGTCGGATTACGGCAGCTGGGTCTCGCAGCATCAGGGCCTGTACCGGGCGGTCCGTCGCCTGGCAGACAGTGAAGAGTACGCGCAGCTTTCGCCCCAGCGGCGCAAGGTGCTGGATGACATGCTGCGTGATTTCCATCTGAGCGGCGTCGATCTCCCCGAGGCCGAGCGTGACCGCCTGCGCGCCATCAACGCCCGCCTTTCGGAGCTGACTGCACGTTTCGAAGAGAACGTGCTGGACGCCACTCAGGCCTGGACCTGGCAGACCGATGATGCGGCCGCGCTCGCCGGCATCTCCGAGTCCGATCGGGCCATGCTCGCGCAGAACGCTCGCGATCACGACCAGACGGGCTTTGTCGTGACCCTGGATATCCCCAGCTACCTCGCAGTCATGACCCACGCCGAGGATCGCGACCTGCGTTTCCGTGTGTACGAGGCCTTCACGACGCGTGCGTCTGACCTCGGGCCCGGCGCCGGCAATCACGACAACAGCGAGATCATGGTCGAGATCCTCCAGTTGCGCGAGGAGAAGGCGCATCTGACGGGCTTTCGCCACTACGCCGAGCGTTCGCTCGCGACCAAGATGGCCGATAGCGCCGAGCAGGTCGAAGGCTTCCTCCAGGATCTGGCGCACCGCGCGCGCCCCCGGGCCGAGCGCGACCTGGACGAGTTGCGCGCCTTTGCCCGCGACGAGCTCGACCTGGGAACCCTGGAGGCCTGGGACATGGCCTTCGCGGCCGAGAAGATGCGCGAGCGGCGCCTGGGTCTCAGCCAGGAGATGTTGAAGCCCTACTTCCCCGCTGACCGCGCAGTCAACGGCTTGTTCGGTCTGGTCCAGCGCCTGTTCCAGGTCCGCTTCGAGCCCGACGACAGCATCGAGACCTGGCACGACGACGTCCGGTTCTATCGCATCTTTGACGCGAATGGTACCGAACGCGCCGGCTTTTACTTCGATCTCTACGCCCGCAAGAACAAGCGCGGCGGCGCCTGGATGGATGTCTGCCGCAACCGTTTCATCTCCGAGGACCGCGCCCAGCTGCCGGTCGCCTACATGACCTGCAACTCCACCCCGCCGGTGGACGGCAAGGCGGCCCTTTTTACTCATGACGAAGTGATTACGCTGTTCCACGAGTTCGGTCACGGCCTGCATCACATGCTGACCCGGGTGGACGAACCCGACATCGCCGGCATCAACGGCGTGGAATGGGATGCGGTCGAACTGCCCAGCCAGTTCATGGAGAACTGGTGCTGGGAACGCGAGGCGCTGGATCTGTTCGCGCGCCACCACGAGACCGGCGAGGCGATGCCCGAGGACCTGTTCCAGCGCCTGCAGGGGACGCGCCATTTCCACGCGGCGTTACAGCTATTGCGCCAGGTCGAGTTCTCCCTCTTCGACATGCGCCTGCATGCCGGGCCCGCCCCTGCGCAGGCCGCGGACATCCAGCAGCTCCTGGAGACCGTGCGTCAGGAGATCGCGGTGGTCCATCCGCCGGCGTTCAATCGCTTCGCCCACGGCTTCGGCCATATCTTCGCCGGCGGCTACGCCGCGGGGTACTACAGCTACAAGTGGGCCGAGGTCCTGTCGGCTGACGCATTCGGGCGCTTCGAAGAGGAAGGTCTGTTTTCGTCCGAGGTGGGGGCGGCCTACCTGCGCGAGATTCTCGAGGCCGGCGCCTCGCGCCCGGCCGCGGATTCCTTCCGTGCCTTCCGCGGGCGCGATCCGCAGATCGACGCCCTGTTGCGCCATAGCGGCCTGGAGGAGAAAGCCGCGTGAAGATCGCCAGCTGGAACGTCAATTCGCTCAAGGTGCGTCTGCCGCAGGTCCTCGATTGGCTGGGGAGCTCGCGGACCGACGTCCTGGCCCTGCAGGAGACCAAGCTGACCGACGAGAACTTTCCGGCCGCGGCCATCCGCGATGCGGGCTATCAGGTCGTGTTCTCCGGGCAGAAGACCTACAACGGCGTGGCCATCATCTCCCGCACCGAGGCCACCGACGTGGTCACCGACCCGCCCGGGCTCGAGGACGCCCAGCGCCGTATCCTCGCCGCCACCATCGGCGAGGTTCGCGTGGTCAACCTGTATGTCGTGAACGGCGAGAACGTCGGAACCGAGAAATACGCCTACAAGCTGGACTGGCTGGCGCGGCTGCACGCCTGGCTGGCCGACGAGCTTGCGCAGCACCCGAATCTCGTGGTCCTCGGTGACTTCAACATCGCCCCGGATGATCGCGACGTGCACGACCCCGAGGCCTGGCACGAGCGCATCCTGTGCTCCACGCCGGAACGCGAGGCCCTGGCCGCGCTGACCGATCTCGGCCTCACGGATACCTTCCGCACCTTCGAGCAGCCCGCGGAGGAGTATTCCTGGTTCGATTATCGAGCTGCGTCCTTCCGTCGCAATCGGGGCCTGCGCATCGACCTGGTCCTGGCCAGCGCTCCCTTGCAGGCCCGTCTGCAGGCCGCGGGCATCGACCGCGAACCGCGTGCCTGGGAGCGTCCGTCCGACCATGCCCCGGTCTGGGCGGAATTCTCCGCCTAACCCTGGCCCGGGTCGCACCAACCGGCCATTCCCGAGGGAGACCCCGTGAAGTACAAGGATCTGCGCGATTTCATTGATGGCCTCGAACAGCGCGGCGAGCTGCGCCGCATCACCCGCGAGGTGGACCCGAACCTGGAGATGACCGAGATCGCCGACCGCGTCCTGCGCGCCGGCGGCCCGGCCCTGCTGTTCGAAAACCCCACCGGCTCCGACATCCCGGTGCTCGCCAACCTGTTCGGCACCCCGGAGCGGGTGGCCATGGGCATGGGCGAGGATTCTGTGGAGGCCCTGCGCGAGGTCGGGCGCCTGCTCGCCTTCCTCAAGCAGCCGGACCCACCCAAGGGGCTCAAGGCCGCCTGGGAACAGCTGCCGATCTTTCGCAAGGTGCTGGACATGGCGCCGAAGAAGGTCCGTGGGGCGCCCTGTCAGCGCCATGTGCTGGAGGGCGATGCGGTTGATCTCGACCAACTCCCGGTCCAGACCTGCTGGCCGGAAGACGCCGGCCCGCTGATTACCTGGGGCCTGGTGGTCACCCGTGGCCCGGAGAAGTCGCGTCAGAACCTCGGGATCTATCGCCAGCAGGTCATTGGGCGCAATCGCGTGATCATGCGCTGGCTGTCCCATCGCGGCGGGGCCCTCGATTTTCGCGAGTGGTGCCAGGCCCACCCCGGCGAGCCGTTTCCCATCGCGGTCGCCCTGGGTGCCGATCCGGCCACCATCCTCGGCGCCGTGACCCCGGTGCCGGACACCCTGTCCGAATATGCCTTCGCCGGGCTGCTGCGTGGCAGTCGAACCGAGGTCACCCGCTGCATCGGTTCCGACCTGGAGGTCCCGGCCTCCGCCGAGTTCGTGCTCGAGGGGCACATCCACCCGGGCGACACCGCGCCGGAGGGTCCGTTCGGGGACCACACGGGTTACTACAACGAGGTGGACGAATTCCCGGTCTTCACCATCGACCGCATCACCCATCGCGATCAGCCGATCTACCATTCCACCTACACCGGTCGCCCGCCGGACGAGCCCGCCGTGCTCGGGGTGGCCCTGAACGAGGTCTTCATCCCGATCCTGCAGAAGCAGTTCCCGGAGATCGTGGACTTCTACCTGCCGCCCGAGGGTTGTTCCTACCGTCTGGCCGTCGTCTCCATGCGCAAGCAGTACCCGGGCCACGCCAAGCGCGTGATGATGGGGGTGTGGTCCTTCCTGCGTCAGTTCATGTACACCAAGTTCGTGATTGTGGTTGACGACGACGTGAACACCCGCGACTGGAATGACGTGATCTGGGCACTCACCACGCGCATGGACCCGGCCCGCGACACCACCCTCGTGGAAAACACCCCCATCGACTATCTCGACTTTGCCTCGCCGGTCTCGGGTCTGGGGTCCAAGATGGGCATGGACGCGACCTCCAAATGGCCGGGCGAGACCGATCGCGAGTGGGGCCGGCCGATCGCCATGGACGAGGCGGTCAAGCGCCGCGTGGACGAGATCTGGGATGAACTGGGGATATGAGGCGTGACGCGCCGCCGAATCCCGGGCGCGGTCGGGCTCCTGGCTGTACTGCTGCTGGCCTTGACCGCCTGTGCGGCCGCCCCGGAGCGTGAAACCGTGCGCGCGGCGGGGCCCCCAGTGAAGGAAGCTCCCGTGGGCGCAGCGATTGCCCCCGATCGCGTCCGCCGCTGGTCGGCCGCAGAACCCGTCGCCGTGGTGATCGCCCTGCACAGCTTCCGCGATCACGCCGGTGCCTATGACGCCCTGGGCCCCTGGCTGGCCGATCGCGGCTACAGTGTCCAGGCGCTGGATCAGCGCGGCCATGGCACCAGCGAGCCGCACGGCCGCTGGCCGGGTACCGAACCCCTGATCAGCGACGTGGCTGCAATGGTCCGCGCGGCGCAAGCGGAGGACCCCGACCGGCCGATCTTCCTGCTGGGCGAGAGCATGGGCGGCTCCGCCGCGCTAGCGAGCCTCGCCACCCACCC
This sequence comes from Thioalkalivibrio versutus, assembly GCF_001020955.1. NCBI lineage: Bacteria > Pseudomonadati > Pseudomonadota > Gammaproteobacteria > Chromatiales > Ectothiorhodospiraceae > Thioalkalivibrio > Thioalkalivibrio versutus. Next base: position 2,899,243 of record NZ_CP011367.1, on the reverse strand, counting down.
AGAGCTGGAGGTCGCCGGGGTGATGGCGGTCGCCCCGGGCCTGCGTGGCGGGATCCCCGCACGCGGTTTCTGGGATGCTGCCGTACGCACCGGCGAGGTCCTTGCCGGCGGGCTCACGCTGACCATCGACCCCGACTACTCCGACAGCCTCGCGCCCGCCGCGGTCGAACGCTTCTCCACGGATCCGCGCATCATTCGCCGCGTGCGCATGGATACCTATGCCGGCGTGGTCTGGCTGGCCCAGTACGCCACGGATCATATCGGCCACGTCACGGCCCCGGTGGTGTACCTGTGGGGCGAGCAGGACGGGACGATCCAGCGCGAGTCGGTCTGCATGGCCGCCCGTGCCCATCCACAGGGCCAGGCCGAGGTCTGGACCGACGCCGACTGGCCGCATCTCATTTTGCACGCCCCCGACTGGCAGACCACGGCCACCCGCTTGGTCGACTGGATGCAGCGGTTGGCAGGCGACGAGGTCGGCGCCCGCACGGCGCGAAGGCCCGACCCCTGCGACGATTAGTCGCCCAGGTGGGCACCGTCCTCCGGCGCCGCCGACCAGGCCGCGATATCACGGCCCATCACCTGCACGGTACGCCCCAGCACCGAACACGAGCCCTTGAAGCCGCCGAATGCGCCGCCGCCCGAGAAGCGCCGCGAGGTAAAGCTGGCCTGCTCCTCGCCGTCCGCGTACAGCGTTCCCGCTGCCTCGGTTACCTTGCGGTGGCCGATCCAGGCATTGCCACCGCTGACCGCGTCGGTCAGCTCGACCATCAGCACCTGGCCACTGGACGCTGGATCGAGATCCTGGCTGCGCTGGAAGCGGATGCCCTGATCGGCCCCGTAGTGCTCGATGAACTCGGAGAACTGTTCCCCCAGGTTGCACTCCTGGCGGATGTTGTTGGCGATGGTGGCATCGGCGCTGTAGGGCACCGCCTGCGCAACCCGGATCACCGGCGCATCCGCCGCGACCTCGACGGTAGCGGCCGGCGTGTCCGTCGGCGTGGCCGCCGCATCTCCGGAATCGGTGGAACGGGTCTCGTTGGAGGCGCAGCCGCTTGCAAGCAGCAGCCCGGCCCCGGCGGCAATCAGTAGGTGACGCATGGCATTCCCTTGTCGTTTTTATGGTTAGGGCCCGATTCTGCCGAACCCGTCCGCGCGAGGGAACCCCTACGCCGACGACCCGGCCGGACTGCGGTTGCTTGCGTTCGGGGCGGCAGCGGCGAGAATAACGGCCTTTCCGCGACCGAGGGTTTCCGATGGCGTTCGATGTCACCATTCAGCCCAGTGGCCATGTATTCGAGGTCGAAGACGACGAGACCGTCCTCGAGGCCGGCCTGCGCCAGGGCTTCGCCTTTCCCTACGGCTGCCGCAATGGCGCCTGTGGCTCCTGCAAGGGGCGGGTGCTGCAGGGCGAGGTCGATCACGGGCCGAACAAGCCACCGGGCATCAGCGAGGCGGAACTGGCCGACGGCATGGCCTTGTTCTGCCAGGCGGTCCCGGTGGACGACCTCGAGATCGAGGTGAAAGAGATCGGCGCAGCCAGGGACATCGTGGTCAAGACCCTGCCGTGTCGCGTGGCGGCCCTGAACCGCCTGGCCGACGACGTGATGGAGCTGCGTCTGCAGCTCCCGGCCGCCGAGCGCCTCCAGTTCCTCGCCGGGCAGTACCTGGACATCCTGCTCAAGGGGGGCGAGCGCCGCAGCTATTCCCTGGCCAACGCCCCGCACGATGACGCGCAGCTGTCCCTGCATGTCCGGCACATGCCGGGCGGGCGTTTCTCCACCATGGTGTTCGAGGAGCTCAAGCCCAAGGCGCTGCTGCGTATCGAGGGGCCGCTGGGCAGCTTTTTCGTCGACGAGGAATCCCCGCGCCCGCGCCTGTTCGTTGGTGGGGGCACCGGTTTTGGTCCGTTGAAAGGCATGCTGGACCATCTGGCCGCCGAGGGACTGGATCGACCGCACCACCTGTTCTGGGGCGCCCGCGGCGCCGATGGCATCTATGCCCCGGACTGGCTGCAGCAGATGACCGCCGAGCACGCCGGGCAGTTCCGTTTCACGCCGGTGCTGTCGGATACGCCGGCCGAGACCGCCGCCGGCTTTGCGGCCGTCAGCGGCTGGCCTCACGATGCGGTGCTGTCGGAGTACCCGGACCTGTCCGGCTTTGATGTCTACATGGCCGGGCCACCGGCGATGATCCACGCCGCGCGCGAGGTCTTCCAGGCGGCCGGTCTGCCGCCGGAGCAGCTGTACTACGACAGCTTCGAACCGGCCACCCCGGCCGAGTAACACCGCGGCGCCCGCGTCGCTTATTCACCACGAAGGGCGCGAAGACACGAAGAAAGGCAAGGTCACAATCGGTTGAACCACAGAGGAGACTGAGGTCACGGAGAAAACCGGGGATGGCGTCATAAGGACGGTAGGATGCGGATGAGCGCAGCGAATCGCATCAGTCCCTCTGCGAACCGCTGATCCCCGACCTCGATGCCCGATGGGTCTGCTCACCACAGCCCCGCGCGGGGACGACGGGCCAACACCTGTGGTGTAACCGCCCTTCTTCGTGCCAGAAAAAACCTAAGCCCCATCGGCGCGCAGGCGTTCCGCGAGATGATGGACTGCCGCCAGCATGGCCGCATCGGTCGGGTCCTCGGCGGTCTCGACGGCGGCCTTGAAGCCCAGCTCCTGCGCGATCTCCGCGATGCGTTCGCTGCCGACCACCAGCGGGGTCTTGCGCAGCCACATGCGCCCCAGCTTGCCGACCATCTCGTACAGGTTGCGCAGCCCCTCGCCACTGGTGATGGTGATCACGCCGATCTGCCCGCGCGAGAAGGCGTACATCAGCTCGCCGGTATCGCCCTCGGGGCGCCCGCGGCGGTAGGCCTCGGCAAAGGTCACCTCGGCGCCGCGGGCCTTCAGGGTGTCGCCCAGCAATTCGCGGCCGCCATCGCCGCGGAAGATCACCACGCGCTTGCCGGCCACGTCCTGCATCGCCTCCTGCGCCAGCAGGGCCTCGCTGTCGAAGCGTCGCGGCGGCAGGATGTCCGCCGGGCGCCCGAAGCCCTTCAATTCCTGCGCCGTGCGGTTGCCGATCGCCGCGATCTTTGTGGTGGCGGGCCATGAATGTTCCGCCAGGGCCAGATTGAGCACGCGCTGGACGGCGTTCGGGCTGATGAACACGGCGATATCGAAGTCCGCCAGCCGGTCCAGGACCTCGCGCAGGTTGGTGGGATCACTGGGGGCCAGGATCTCCAGCACGGGAAAGCGGATCACGCTCGCGCCCTCGGCCGTCAAGGCGGTACAGAACGGCTCCGCCTGGGCGGCCGGCCGGGTGACCAGGATGCCAAGGCCGGCGAGCGGGCCGCGGGCCTCGTCGACCACCGTGTTGTCGTCTGCGGATGCGGTCATGCGTCTACCCCTTCGTGTCCTGGCCGTGTTCCCGATGTGCGGCCGCGAGCAGTTCGCCTGCCCCGAGTTCCAGCAGCATGTCCGCCAGGCGGATCCCCAGGGCCTGGGCGTCGCTGCGCGGCCCCTCGACCTGGCGGCGCAACAGGCGACTGCCATCCACCGCGCCGACCAGGCCGTCCAGGTGCAGCTGATCCCCGACCAGCGTCGCATGGGCAGCCAGTGGGACCTGACAGCCGCCTTCCAGGCGACGGTTGAAGGCCCGCTCGGCGCGCACGCGGTCGGCGGTATCCGTATCGTTCAATGGTGCGATCAGCGCGCCGATGGCGGTATCGCCGGCGCGACACTCGATGGCGATGGCACCCTGACCAACCGCCGGCAGGCTGACGTCCGGCTCCAGGCAGCTGCGAATCCGCTCATGGAACCCGAGGCGTTTGAGCCCGGCTGCAGCGAGCAGGATGGCGTCGTATTCGCCGGCATCGAGCTTGCCCAGGCGGGTATTCACGTTGCCGCGCAGGTCACGGACCTCCAGGTCCGGTCGCCGCGCGCGCAGCTGGCATTGCCGGCGCAGGCTGGAGGAGCCAACCCGGGCCCCCTGCGGCAGCTCGTCGACATGTGCGTACTGGTTGGACACGAACGCGTCCAGTGGATCCTCGCGGTCGAGGATCACCGGCAGTTCGAGCAGCTCGGGCAGCTCCATCGGCACGTCCTTCACCGAGTGCACCGCGATGTCGGCGCGGTCCTCCAGCAGCGCGATCTCCAGCTCCTTCACGAACAGGCCCTTGCCGCCGATCCGCGCCAGCGGGGAGTCCAGGACACGGTCGCCCTGGGTGGTCATGCCCACCAGTTCAACCGGGCGTTCCGGATCACGGGCGCGCAGACGGGCGGCGACGTGTTCGGCCTGCCACATGGCAAGCGGGCTCTTTCGGGTGGCGATGCGTACAGGCTTCATGGATTGTCCGGGCGAGCCACGGCGCGAGCGGCCGGGCGTTCAAACGGCCTAGTATAACGGCGAATGCTTCGCGCCCCGAATCCCGCAGGGGTGTGCGGCCCTCTCAGGTCCCGTTGCGCAGGTAATCACGCACTCGTGGCAGCTGGCGGCGGCTGATGGGGATGGGGTCCAGGTCGTCGTGGAACAGCAGGCGGTGGTCGGTCTGGCCGAGGCTTTCGACGCCCTTGACCGAGGCCTTCACCGCCAGGCAGCCGCGGTGCACCCGCAACAGGGCGGGGCCGTACAGGCCCTCCAGTTCGCGCAGGCGGGCGTCGACGAAGCCGGCCAGGCGTGCCGAGCGCGCCATGACGTAACCGCCCTCCGCGATGAAGATGTCCACCTGTTCCAGCGGTACGCGTTCCTCGCGCCGGCCGACGGTGATGTGGACCTCGTTCGGGAAGGTCTCGGGCCGGTCCTGTTTTTGCTGCACCGCACGCTGCAACGCCTGTTCCAGCCGTTCGCGGCGCACCGGCTTCAGCACGTAGTCGCGCACCCCGGCCTCGAACGCCTCCAGCGGAAAGCGGTCGTGTGCGGTGACCAGGATTACCGTCAGCGCGGGATCTTCCGCATGCAGACGCCGCGCGAGTTCCAGCCCGGTTTCCCCGGGCATGTCGATATCCAGCAGCAGGGCATCCGGCGCGTGGTCCTGCAATTGCATCTCGACCTCGCCGGCATGCGCAGCTTGCGCCACCACCCGATGCCCCAGCTCCTGGGCGAGCGCGGTCAGGCGTTGACGGGCAATCGGCTCGTCGTCGGCAATCAATAACTCCAGTCGAGCGTTGTTCATGTGGTTTCCCCCCGGTTCGCGAGCGGCAAACGGATCCGGACCTCGAACCGCTCGGCCTCGGCCTCGGCCTCGAAGTGTACCTGCCCGCCGAAGGCGTGCTGCAGCCGCAGGCGTACCGCATCGGTGGCGGTGCCGGTCCCCTCGCCGCGTGCGTGTGGATCCACGGTGTTGCCGATGGTCACCGTGACCCGTCCGGAATCCATGCGGCAGCGCACCCATATGCGCCCTGCGCCGCGTGCGGGTGCGATCCCGTGCTGGATCGCGTTCTCCGCCAGCGGTTGCAGGATCAGCGTGGGCACATCGAGATCCAGGCCCGGGTGGTCGGGGCAGTCCCAGTCGAGTACCAGGCGTTCGCCGAAACGGGTCTGTTCGATCTCGAGGAACGCGCGGACCAGGTCCAGCTCCTCACGCAGCGAGTGGCGGTCGCCGGTGGCGAATGTGGCGCGGAACAGATCCGCCAGATCCAGGGTGATCTGTTCCGCACGCGCAGGATCACTGCGACACAGCCCGGCGATGGTGTTCATGCTGTTGTAGAGAAAATGCGGGCGCAGGCGGGCGCGCATGGCCTGTTCCCGGGCCGCTGCCACGGCCCGGGTTTCGCGTTGCCAGGCCGCCTGCAGGTACAGGTAGTGCATGGCCATCAGGCTGAGGATGGTGGCGACGCCGATCACCGGCCAGCGCAGCGCCGGGTCGGCCAGCACCAGTTCCTCCGCGAGGCGATAGACGATGGCGGTGTTGGCGATGGGAACCAAGGGCGGCAGCACGATCTGCGCGGTCAGCGGCAGTCGGTGCAGCGATCTCTTGAGCCCGCACAGGATCAACAGGCTGGTCAGCGCCACCCAGAAGATGAACAGCGCGTGCAGCGCCAGGGCCGACAGCCAGTCCTGGCCGCCGCCGCGCAACAGGGCCACGGCCAGTGCCAGCAGCACGGCCACCATGAGCACGCGCAGCAACGTCTCCGCACTGCAGAAATCGGGCAGCGGCGAGAGCTCCCCGGTGGTGTCCCTGGTGGTTTCCCCCTGGGCCATGCGTAACACTCTCCCCTGTTGCCGTGCGCAAACGGGCGCGGGACCGCGCCATGTTCACTCCCCGGCTGTGCCCGTATACTTCCGTGTCTTTCCCACCCGCTTCAGGATGCACCATGACGCAGGATTCCCCGCACGACAAGCCAGCCGCCACGCCTGCCGCCTCCGGTGAGGCCAAGCTGTGGGGCGGGCGCTTTTCCGAGCCGACCGATGCCTTCGTCGAGCGCTTCACCGCGTCGGTGGATTTCGACTGGCGTCTGTACCGCGAGGACATCCAGGGCTCGCAGGCGCATGCGCGCATGCTGGCCAAGGTCGGGGTGCTGACAGAGGCCGAGGCCGGGGAGATCCTCGCGGGGCTGGACGCGATCCGCGATGAGATTGCCGCCGGCGAGTTCGACTGGCAGGTCGGGCGCGAGGACGTGCACATGAACATCGAGGCGCGGCTGATCGAGCGCATCGGCGACGTCGGCAAGAAGCTGCACACCGGGCGTTCGCGCAACGACCAGATCGCGACCGACATCCGCCTGTGGCTGCGCGCGGCCATCGACGATGTCCTGCGCCTGATCCGCGGCTATCAGGATGGCCTGGTGGCCCTGGCCGAGCGTGAGGCGGATACCGTGATGCCCGGCTTCACCCATCTGCAGACCGCCCAGCCGGTCACCTTTGGCCATCACATGCTGGCCTGGTACGAGATGCTGGAGCGCGATGCCGAGCGTCTGCGTGATACGCGGCGCCGGGTGAACATCCTGCCGCTGGGCGCAGCCGCGCTGGCTGGTACGCCGTATCCGCTGGATCGTGAATACACCGCCGAACTGCTGGGTTTCGACAGTGTCACCCGCAACTCCCTGGACGCCGTCTCCGATCGTGATTTCGCCATCGAATTCACCGCGGCCGCCGCGACCCTGATGATGCACCTGTCGCGTCAGGCCGAGGAGCTGGTGCTGTGGACCAGCGCCCAGTTCGCCTTCATCGAGCTGCCGGATCGCTACTGCACCGGCTCCTCGATCATGCCGCAAAAGAAGAACCCGGACGTACCCGAACTGGTGCGGGGTAAGACCGGCCGGGTCTACGGCCACCTGATGTCGCTGCTGACCCTGATGAAGAGCCAGCCGCTGGCGTACAACAAGGATAATCAGGAAGACAAGGAACCGCTGTTCGACACCGTCGACACCCTGCTGGGCTCGCTGCGCGCGTTCGGCGACATGGTGCCGAACCTTGAGGTGCGGCGGGAGAATACACTGGCGGCGACGCGCAAGGGCTTCGCCACGGCGACCGATCTGGCCGACTACCTGGTCGGGCGCGGTGTGGCCTTTCGCGATGCCCACGAGGTCGTCGGGCGAGCGGTGCGTATTGCGCAGGAGCGCGGGGTGGACCTGGCGGAGCTGCCGCTGGCGGACCTGCAGGCGATCAGCCCGGCGGTGGGCGAGGACGTGTTCACGGTGCTGACGCCCGAGGGCTCGGCCGCCGCGCGTAACCTCACGGGGGGGACCGCCCCGGAACAGGTGCGCCGCCAGGCTGCGGCCGCCCGCGAGCACCTGGCCGCGCTGGCCCGCGCCGACCGCTGAGTTAGTTCACCCCGCACGCCGGTTCCCGGGGGCGGGGCGCGTCTGTGTGCCGCCTGGCCCGCCTTCAGATCCGGTCCAGCGTGGACTCCAGCACTTCCCAGTGGACGTTGCCGTGGACGACCTCGTAGGCCAGCAGTAGCTGGCCGTGCGCCGAGTCGCCCTCGAAGTTCGCCAGGACCCACTGGTGGTTCAGGACGTGGATGCCGTCGCGGCGGAACGCGTATGCGTCGCCTTCCGGCGCCTCGTGCGGGATCAGGCCGGTCTGCTGCATCAGGTCATCGGCGAGACGCTCGTTCGGGCGCACCATGCCGCGACGCTGCAGGTCCTGGAGATGGGCATTGGTCAGGCCCAGTTCCACCGGACGCGGGATCTCGTGGCGGGTGTATTGCTGCAGCTGCATCTGCGCCTGCAGCAGATCGCGGTTGGCCTCCGAAAGATCCTGTTCGAGCCCGTTGCCGCGGGCGATGTAGATCGCCAGCACGACCACGAAAAACAGCATGAAGCCGAGCCAGACCAGGCGTTCGCTGGTCTTCAGGTTCTGCGGCTTGGGGTTGTCTTGTTCGGACACGGGGCTTGCCTCCGGAATGCTAGGGTGCCGGCTGCCGTGGGGCATCCGGCCGGAAAATGAACGCGCGACCGCCGTGGGTTCCTGAACCCGGGTCGATGCGACGCGCATGATAACCCCTGACACCGCAACCTGCCGAGAATGCCCCATGTCGGTTCCCGACCCCGTCAACGCCGCCGCATCCGAGAGCCAGCTGGAGTGGATCAACCACTTTGCCCGTCTGCCGGAGGCCTTTCACGAGAGCCCGGCGCCCGCCCCGTTTCCGGATGCGACCTGCCTGGCGAGCAGCCCGGCCATGTGCGAGCGTCTGGGCCTGGAGGCCGCGGCCCTGGGCCGCGACCCGTGGCTCGGGGCCTGCACTCACGGTAGCGAGCTGGCGGGCGCCGAGCCGCGGGCCTCGGTGTACGCGGGACACCAGTTCGGCGTCTTCGTGCCGCAACTGGGCGATGGTCGCGCGAAGCTCCTGGGCGAGGTTCGCACGCCAACGGGCGAGACCTGGGAGTTGCAGGTCAAGGGTGCCGGCCCGACGCGCTTCTCGCGCGGCGCGGACGGTCGTGCGGTCATGCGTTCCTCGGTGCGCGAGTACCTGGTCTCGGAGGCGATGGCCGCGTTGGGCGTGCCGACTACCCGCGCGGTGGCGTTGTTTGGCTCCAGCCTGCCGGTGTACCGCGAGCGCGTCGAGCCGGCGGCCATCGTGCTGCGCGCCGCGCCCAGCTTCCTGCGCTTCGGCCATTTCGAATACTTCCACTACAACGGCTACAGCGCCCGCCTGCAGGAGCTGATCGACTACGCCCTGGCGCATGACTACCCGGAACTCCAGGGGGCCGATGATCCCGTTGCCGCGATGCTGGAGGCGGTGATCGCCCGCACCGCGGAGATGGTCGCCGACTGGCAGGCCATCGGCTTCTGTCACGGCGTGATGAACACCGACAACATGAGCCTGGCCGGCCTGACCATCGACTACGGCCCGTTCGCGTTCATGGATGCCTTCGACCCCGGCTACATCTGCAACCACACCGACCAGGGTGGGCGCTATGCCTTCGACCAGCAGCCGCAGATCGCGCAGTGGAACCTGATCCGCCTGGCCGAGACCCTGGTGATCCATTTCGCCGACGCCACCCGCGAGGCGGCGATCGAGCGCGCCAAGGCGCTGCTGCAGGGCTTCCAGCCGCAGTACCGGCAGGCCTGGTTGGCGCGTATGCGCGCGAAGCTCGGGCTGCAGGTGGAACAGGAGGACGACGAGGCATTGATCCAGGAGCTGCTCGCACGCATGGCGGCCGAGGGCGTGGATTACACCCGCTTCTTCCGCCAGCTGCCGGATCTGGAGCAGGCGGAGATCCGGGCGCAACTGGAATCGGAACTGGAGGATGGGGCCGCATGGCAGGCCTGGTGGTCGCGCTATCAGGCGCGGCTGGCGAGGGAGGGGCTGCCCCCTGAAGAGCGGCGCGCGGCGATGAATGCCGTCAATCCCAAGTACATCCTGCGCAACCATCTGGCCCAGGCCGCGATCGAGCAAGCCGAGGCAGGGGATGCATCCGAGGTGCTGCGTCTGCAACAGATCCTGGCGCGTCCGTTCGCTGAACAGCCGGAATACGAGGCCTATGCGGACCTGCCGCCGGAGTGGGCGAGCGGGATCCAGCTAAGCTGTTCCTCCTGAGGGGGCGTGCAGGCCGGACCCCGGACTGGAACGTCCGGAGACCGGGGCCAACTTATCCGAGGATGCCGCGCAGGATGTAGAAGTAGACCACCGCGAGGATCGCGCCGGCCGGCAGGGTCACGATCCAGGATAGGAAGATCATCCGCACCAGCCCCAGATTGATCGCGGCAATCCCGCGTGCCAGGCCCACGCCGAGGATCGCGCCCACTAGGGTATGGGTAGTGGAGATCGGCAGGCCGGTGCCGGAGGCCAGGACCACGGTGGCCGCCGCCGCGGCGGTGGCGGCATAGCCGCGGCTGGGGGTGAGCTGGGTGATCCCGGTACCCACGGTCGCGATCACCTTGTGGCCGTAGGTGAACAGGCCGAACACGATCCCGACCCCACCCAGCAGCAGCACCCACATGGGCACGACGGTCTCGGTGCTCACATCGCCGGTCTGGATCACGTCCACGACTGCAGCCAGCGGGCCGACGGCATTGGCGACGTCGTTGGAGCCCAGGGCAAAGGCCATCGCGCACCCGGTCACCACCATCTGGATGCCGAACACCTTCTCGACATTGGCGAAATGGGAGCCTTCCTCGCCCACGCCGGTGGGATCGTCAAAGCGCAGGCGCCGGATTGCCATCATCCCGAGCACGACCACGATGGCGCTGATCAGGATCGCGAAGCCATAGGCCTGCACGGGCGTGAGGTCCAGGCCGACGTGGGTCAGGCCCTTGAACATCGTTACCAGTGCCGTGACAAAGGCCGTGAGGAAGATATAGAGCGGCGCCCAGCGCTTGGCGTTCTTCAGCGGATCGACGGTATCGAGGATCAGGATCTGCACACTGCGGAACAGGGCAAAGGCGATCATCCCGCCGACGAGCGGCGAGACCACCCAGGACATCGCGATGGTGCCGACACGTTCCCAGCGAACCACCTCGAAGCCGAGGCCGACCACGGCAAAGCCGACGATGGCGCCAATGATGGAGTGGGTCGTGGAGACCGGCCAGCCAAAATAGGAGGCGACCATCAGCCAGGTCCCGGCGGCTGCCAGGGCCGCCAGCATCCCGTAAACGAGCAATTCGGGGTTGTCGGCCATCAGGCTGGAGTCGACCATCCCGCTGCGAATGGTCTGGGTGACCTCGCCGCCGGCCAGCCAGGCCCCGGAGAACACGAAGATCGCGGCTACAAACACCGCCTGGCGAATCGTCAGCGCGCGTGAGCCCACCGAGGTGCCCATGGCATTGGCAACGTCGTTGGCGCCGATGCCCCAGGCCATGAACAGGCCGAAGATCACTGCAAGGCCGAGCAACAGGGTGCTGTATTCCATGCCGTCCTCGGTGCCTGTGCCTGGGTGCCGGTGGTTACTTGGCGAGCATCAGCTGCAGGCGGCTGCCTACACGCTGGGCCAGGTCGGCCAGCTCGCCGATGGAGTCGATCACGCGATACATGAACATCACGTTGACCGGCGGTAGTTCGGCCTCCTGCGCGAACAGGATCTCGCGCACCTCGCGCTGGGCCTCGTCGGACTCGTGCTCGATCTGGTCCAGCTCAGTGAGGATGCCGTTGACGACCTCGACCTCGTGGCCGCGGAAGCCCGCCTCCACCAGTTCGTCCAGCTCGTTGATTGCCCGGCCGGCCTGGTCGACCGCATCCACGCTGCGATCGAGGAAGCGCTTCAGCGGCTCGCCCATGTTGTCGGGGAATTGCATCTGCCGGCCCAGCATCAGCCCGGCGATGTCTTTCGCCATGTTGGCGATGCGGTCCTGAATCAGCAGGGTATCGAGCACGTCGCGGCGCGACATGGCCAGCATCATGCCCTTGGGTAGGTGCAGGCGCAGGTCCTTCTTCAGGCGGTCCGCCTCGCGTTCCAGCTTCGAAATCTTCTTCTGCTGTACCCGCGCGGTCTCCCAGTCGTCGCGGGCCATGGCCTCCATGAACGGCGGGAGCTCGGCGATGCAGGCGCGCACCTTTTCCATGTGCGCCTGTAGCGGGCGTACCGGGGAACGGCCAAACAGCTCGAAGACGAAGTTCTTGGGGGACATGGCGGCGCGAAGGTTGTCACAAAGCGATAATCTAACGCAAAACACCGGAGCGCGCGCTGTCTTGTTGGTCCCGCCGCCGCCCTCTGTGCGGTACACTCATCCGTCAGAGCTGGGGGTGCCCGCGATCGATGCGAGCTGAGAGAGTCCCCTTGAACCTGAACCAGTTAACGCTGGCGGAGGGAAGCTCGGTGCTCGATCCAGTCCGCGCGCGCCCCGTTCGCAGTCTGTCCAGCCCGTTCTGTTCCCTCTGCTGCCACATCCGCATCGCAGAGGTCACCGTATGAGCGCCATTCCCGAGTCCTTCGCCCGCAAGACCGCCCAGGTCTCCGCCGACGTCACGCGCCCGTTTCCCAATTCCGAGAAGGTCTTCGTGCAGGGTTCGCGCCCGGATATCCGCGTGCCGTTCCGCCAGGTCGCACAAAGCCCCACGCTGACCTCCGGCACCCCGGAAGAGAACCCGCCGATCCCGGTCTACGACACCTCGGGCCCGTACACGGATCCGGACGCGACCATCGATCTGCGCCAGGGCCTGACGGATCTGCGCGGCGGTTGGATTGACGAGCGCGGCGACACCGAATGGCAGGATGGCCCCAGTTCCGAATACGGCCGCGTCCGCGCCGCCGACCCGGAACTGGCCAGCCTGCGCTTCGAGCACATCCGCCCGCCGCGCCGCGCGCATGCCGGGGCGAACGTCTCCCAGATGCACTACGCCCGCCAGGGGACCATCACCCCGGAGATGGAGTTCGTCGCCATCCGCGAGAACAACCGCCTGCAGGAGCTGCGCGCCGACCCGCGCTACAAGAAGCTGCTGCGCCAGCACGCCGGCGAGTCCTTCGGGGCGTCCATCCCCGAGGCGATCACGCCCGAGTTCGTGCGTGACGAAATCGCCCGCGGCCGCGCGATCATTCCGGCCAACATCAACCACCCGGAGCTGGAGCCGATGATCATCGGCCGCAACTTCCGCGTGAAGGTCAACACCAACATCGGCAACTCGGCGGTCTCCTCCTCGATCGAGGAGGAGGTCGAGAAGCTCGTATGGTCCGCGCGCTGGGGCGGCGACACCCTGATGGACCTGTCCACCGGCAAGAACATCCACGAGACCCGCGAGTGGATCCTGCGCAACTCGCCGGTGCCGATCGGCACCGTGCCGATTTACCAGGCGCTGGAGAAGGTCGACGGCAAGCCCGAGGACCTGACCTGGGAACTGTTCCGCGACACCCTGATCGAGCAGGCCGAACAGGGTGTGGACTACTTCACCATCCATGCCGGCGTGCGGTTGCAGTACGTGCCGCTGACCGCCGATCGGGTGACCGGCATCGTCTCGCGCGGTGGATCGATCATGGCCAAGTGGTGCCTGGCGCATCACGAGGAGAACTTCCTCTACACCCGTTTCGACGAGATCTGCGAGATCATGAAGGCGTTCGACGTCTCGTTCTCCCTCGGTGACGGGCTGCGCCCTGGCTGCCTGGCCGACGCCAACGACGCCGCGCAGTTCGGCGAGCTGGAGACCCTGGGCGAGCTGACGCAGAAGGCCTGGGCGCACGACGTGCAGGTGATGATCGAAGGCCCCGGCCACGTCCCGCTGCAGAAGGTGAAGGAGAACGTCGACAAGGAGCTGGAAGACTGCTTCGAGGCGCCGTTTTACACTCTCGGCCCGCTGGTCACCGATATCGCCCCGGCCTACGACCACATCACCTCCGGCATCGGCGCGGCCAACATCGGCTGGTACGGCACCGCGATGCTCTGCTACGTGACGCCGAAGGAGCACCTGGGCCTGCCTAACAAGCAGGACGTGCGCGACGGCATCATCACCTACAAGATCGCCGCCCATGCGGCCGATCTCGCCAAGGGCTTTCCCGGCGCGCAGCTGCAGGACAACGCGCTGTCCAAGGCGCGCTTCGAGTTCCGCTGGGAGGACCAGTTCAACCTGGCGCTGGACCCGGAACGCGCGCGCGAATTCCACGACGAGACCCTGCCCAAGGACGCGCACAAGGTCGCCCACTTCTGTTCCATGTGCGGCCCCAACTTCTGCTCCATGAAGATCACCCAGGACGTGCGCGACTACGCCGCGGCCCAGGGCGTCTCCGAAGACGAGGCCCTGAAGAAGGGGATGCAGGAGAAGGCGGTCGAGTTCGTCAACAAGGGCGCACAGATCTACCGCGAGGTCTGAGCGACATCCTCGTCATTGCGAGGAGCGCAGCGACGAAGCAATCTGCCTCTGGCCCCACCGGACGTTGCGTCCGACCTGGCTATCGGTAGGCCGCTTGCGGCCCCAACGGCGGCCGCCGGGTGTGTTCGTGTTCGTCTGCCACGCCCCCTTCCGGGGGCTCGCCATGACGCGGCCGGGGGGGCACGCTACTGCATGTGGCCGAAGCCCCCGGTGCCCATCAGCCCGGCCCCGATGCCGAACAGCATGCCGACCACCATCAGGATCAGGTAGATCAGCAACAGCACCCCGAAGATGGTGAAGTAAATGCGCAGCCGGCTCATTGCGTATTTCATTTCCAGCGGGTCGGCACTGTCGAAGGCGCGCTGCGAGGCGCTGGCGGCCTGCATCAGCACCACGCCGGCCCAGATCGGGATCCAGGCAATGATGATTCCGACGATCGACAGGGCCGTCAGCACGCCCGAGATGATCAGCATCACTCCGATCAACTGCATCCAGAATTTTCCGCGAACCAGGGGTTCGATCAGTTCCCTGAGCGGGGCTCCGTCGGTGGCTTCCTGCTCCATGGTCAAACTCCCTCCGTGGTGGATCCGATGAATCGAGCATAGCAGGCCGTTTCATGCTGTGACGCGTTCGTTGTTTTGGCGCGCGGCGGCCGTGCATACTCGGCCAGTACGCTAGGACGACCAGCAGAGCCACCAATGGCCGATGGATCAGGGGGAGCGATGAGCGATCAGGGACGACGCAAGGACACCGGGCGCAACGGCCCACAGGGCACGATGCTGTTCCAGGGGCAGGAACTGCCGGATCAGGAGACCGCGCCCGACACGGCCAGCGCGGCTGCGCCGCCCGGTGGCCACCCGGTGCTGGTGGGTATATCCGAGCCCTTCGCCCAGCAGCGCCTGACGCTGAAGCCGGGCAAACGCTCGGTGGGGCGTCAGGCTGCCAATGACATCGTGTTGCAGGAGGGCAGTGTCTCCTCGCAGCATGCCTGGCTGGTGAACGACGGCGGCGAATGCCGGGTGGTCAATCTGTTGTCCACCAATGGCACCTGGGTCAATGACGAGAAGGTGCACGAGGCGACCCTGAAGGACGGCGACCACGTGCGCTTTGGTCGTGTGGAATTCGTCTTTCGCCGGCGTGATGATGGGTCCGAAGTCCGTGCGCAGGGCGGCGGTCGCCGGCGGCTGTGGCGCTGGCTGGGCATCGCGGTGGTCGTGTTGGTGCTGGCGGCCGTCGCACGCATCCTGCTCGAGACGGCCTGAGGCCCGGCCCCGCGTTCCTCATGCAGCGGATCGGGCGCTACGGGGTCGGCGACGAAATCGGACGCGGGGCGATGGCCGTGATCTACCGCGGCTATGACCCCGACATTCGGCGGCCGCTGGCGATCAAGTGCTTGCAGCCCGACTATGCCTGTCGCCCTGAATACCGGCGCCGCTTCCTGGCCGAGGCGCGTGCCGCAGGCACCCTGACCCACCCCGGGATCGTCACGATTTTCGACGTGGGCGAGTCGGATCATCAGCCCTTCATCGCAATGGAACTGCTGGACGGCATCACCCTCACGGAGTTCGCGGAACAGTTCCGCCCGCTGCTGCTGCGCAATGTCCTGAAGATCGCCATCCAGTTGGTGGAGGCCCTGGACTACGCACACCGCAACGGTGTGGTGCACCGCGACATCAAGCCCGAAAACATCATCGTCACCAGCGCCACGGCGAACATCAAGGTGATGGACTTCGGCATCGCCCGCACCCTCAGGGACCCCGACTGGCGCGCCGACGACGACTGGCTTGCCGAGGACGACGACGGTTATATCGCAGGATCGCCGCACTATATGGCGCCGGAGCAGATCCGTGGCCGCGATACCGACGCTCGTGCCGACCTCTATTCCGTCGGCGTGGTGCTGTACGAGCTCCTGACCGGGGCCACCCCGTTTCGCGGGCATGATGTCGAGACCCTGCTGACCCGGGTGGTCAAGGATCCGGTCCCTGCACCGCGGGTCATCGTGCGCGACTGTCCGCAGGACCTGATCGAGCTGGTGCTGCGCCTGCTGGCGAAGGAACCGGACGAGCGCTACCAGTCGGCCGGCGAGCTATTGGTGGACCTCGAACGTATCGACGAGCAACGCGCCGAGCGCGACCGGGCGGGCGCCGGGCGTCGGATCATCCCGCTGCGTCTGCGCTGGGCCGCGGTCATGGGGGCACTGGTGGCAGTCACCCTGGTTGTCGGCGGTACGCTGGTACACCAGAAGCAGAACGAGGTGATGACCGACCTGGCGTTTGACTATGGGGCCACGCTGGCGCAGATCATCTCGGTGGAGAGTGCCGAGGACCTGTTGCTGGAGGACACCATCGCGGTCCAGGGCCGCCTGCGCGACATGCAGGCGAACCGGGAGATTGCCCTGCTGAGCGTCGTGGACCACCGCGGCGAGGTGGTGGCCAGCAGCGACCCGGAGGCCCTGGGCCAGCCCTACGAGCCGCCTTCCGAGGACCGCCTGCTTCAGCGTCGCGACGGCCAGGCCGTGTGGTCCATCACCGGGCGGGATGGCGCAGAGCTGTTCATGTTCGAGGCTCCGGTTCGCTACCAGGATCATCACATCGGGCAACTTCAGGTCGGGCTGTCCACGGGATCGCTGCGCGCGGCGAACGAGGCCACCTTCATGGCCTTGCTGATGCTCACGCTGGTCACCCTCCTCGCGGTGCTTCTGGGGGCCTACGTGCTTGCCCGGCGCCTTCAGGCACCGCTGGACCGCCTGCGCGGGGCGCTGGACCAGATCGGTCAGGGGCGGCTCGATACCCGGATCCGTGCCCGTCGACACGACGACTTCGAGCGGGTCTTCAGTGCTTACAACGCGATGGCCGACTCGCTGGAGGCGCGCATGAAGCGTCGGGTCAGCGGTGACATGGGTCGTAACGCCGGGTACGCCGCTACCTCGCCCACCCTGGATCTGTCCAGCGCCAGACCCTCCGTCGACGACCGGCCCCATGATGAACCGCACGGCGATGGCCATCGCTGAACACGCAGGGTATGCGTATATACGCATGCATATCATGTAGTTGTCGTGCCGCAAAACCCCGTGCTAAAAGCTCTCTTGTCCGGTCGGAGTGTTCGCGACCGGACCTTCCCGATCCCCTGACTACGAGCTGACGTGACCCTCCTGGCGCCAGCTTTTTCCGTTCGGGGTTCGGGTGCTTCAACGGATCGGTGTACCCGGGCTTCAGGGAAGAAGCGCACCCCATCGGCAATCCGGAACCACTCACGGTTCCCGGCGGCCCTCGCCGCCAACGCCGCCTAACTCCTCCCTGCTGCCCGACTCGATTGACCACGCGCCACCCGGCGTGAACGAGCGCGTTTGGCCGGGGCAAGGAGGCCAGCGATGTATCCGTCAATTCGTGACCGACCCATGCCCGCACAAGGCGCCTTGCGCGTCTTGCCGTCCATTCTCATGACACAGGAAGTGACATCATGATCGACGCACACCGCCAGCTGCTCCTTGCCTTTGCTACCTGCCTCCTGCTGGGTCTTGCACTGCCGGCAATCGCCAGTGACAACCCGTTCGCGGAGGAGCACGTGGTCCTCCAGATCAGCGATAACGACCCCTCCAAGCAGACCTTGATCCTCAACGTCGCCAACAACCTGCTCAATCACTACGGACCAGACCGGGTCGCGGTGGAGGTCGTTGCGTTCGGCCCGGGCTTGCGACTGCTGTTCGAGAACAACACCAACCAGGATCGTATCCAGGCCCTGGTGGACCAGGGGGTCCGCTTCAGCGCCTGTGCCAACACGCTGACGGGTATGGGAAGGATCATCGGGCACCCGCCAGACCTCAACCCCCATGCCCAGATCGTGGACGCTGGTGTGGTCCGGATCATGGAACTGCAACAGCAGGACTATTCGCTGATTAAACCCTGAACCCCGCCCCGGCGCCCCCGAGGTGCCCCGCAATGGAATGCACCCTCACGACCACAAGGACAGGAAACATGAAAACGACCACCCGATGGGCTCTGAAATCCCTCGTGTTTGCCACCGCCCTGGGGCTCGCTGCACCGGCGCAGTCGGCTAACTGGCTGATGTTGCAGGGCACCGAGCCCGAGGATGCCGCCGCGCGCGCCCACTTCTGGGGCTTCGTGCAGCCCGGCTTCAAGCATGATGCCAGTGACCCGAACCCGGGCGGTGCCTATGTGCCGCCGAAACTCATTGGGCCGGACCTGACCTCGCAGTCCGGATTCAACCTGAACCGGGCGCGCATCGGGGCGCGGGGGACCGGCTTCCCCCTGGATGGCCGGATCAACTACTTCATCATGGCCGAACTGGGGAACAACGGGATTACTCAGCCCGGCAACAGTTTCGCCAAGCTGACCGACGCCAGCATCACCTTGAATCACCTGCCCGGCGCACGTGTTCGGGTCGGCCTGTTCAAGACCCCGGGCTCCGAGGAGGTCTTCCAGGGGATCGTGAACCTTGATTACATCGAGTTTACGAACTTTGCCAATCAGCAGTTGATCGAGCGCCTCCCCAATGACCGCTACACCTCCAACATGCCACCCCAGCCGATGGACAGCGCCGGGGACTTGAATCGCTTCGACAAGTCGGTCGCCGCGGGGCGAGACACCGGCATTCAGGTATTCGATACCTTCGAGTTCGGTGACTGGGAACACAGCTACGCGGTGATGGTAGGGAACGGCAACGGCCTGAATGTGGGCGACATGGACAACAACCGTGACACCTATCTCTACTGGTCTTCCGAATACATCTTTGGGGGGCAGGGGCCACGCGTGGAAGGGGTCAAGATGTTCGCCTGGGACCAACGTGGAAAGCGCCGCCTGGACCACACCAACGACGGCGTACACAACCCGGAGACCTTTGATCGCGAACGTCGTGGGCTGGGCGTTCGTTATCTGAAAAAGCCATGGCGCATCGCGGCCGAATACGGAACCGCCGAGGGCATGATCTGGGTCGGCCCCCACGCACCTACCTTTGACATGAACCCGGCGGTTCCGGCTGGCAACGGGGTCAATGGCAAGGCCGACGGGTATCAGGTCGATGTCGGATACTACATCCCCAACACGAAGTGGGAGGTCGCGGGGCGCTACGATATCTACAATCGCCTGAAGAACGACCCGTTCGAGACTCGATGGGAGACCCTGACCCTGGCGGCGCAGTATCACTTCAACCCGAAGACACGCCTGACTCTGAATTACATCATGCGTGATGTGGAGGCGGTGAACTTCCCGAGCGGTGCGGGCCCGAACGCGAATGTCGACGGGATCGGCAATCGCACAGCGATCCAGTTGACGCACATCTTCTAAATCCGCCAGAAGGCCTGGCCGCCGGGTCTTCCCCGGCACCTGTCAGCCCCGCCCCGCCACCGTGGGGGGCGGGGCTTTTGTCATGTTCGTTCCCCGGTCCGCGGGCGGCCTCAGCCCGCCCCGTTGTCCAGGGCATCCAGGCGACGCTGCAGTTCCAGGGCTCGCAGGCGATAGCCGCGCGCCGCCTCGAACCCGGGGTCGATCGCCAGGGCCTCGTCCCACAATGCGATGGCGGTCTGCAGGTCCTGGTTGCGGTAGCGCACGATGGCCTCCGCGTGCAGGGCCTCCTTGCGCTGTTGCTCCAGATCGTCAAGGTGCTGGCGTGCGGTCGCGTGTTGCGGGTCCTGTTCGAGCACCCGGCCGAAGGCCTCCAGCGCGTTTTCGGTCGCGCCTGCCGCGCGCGCCTCCACGCCCCGCCGGTGCCAGTAGCCGATCGTCGCGTCGCGCGCCAGCGGGTCCAGCCAGCTGGCCCATTCGTTCTGCGCCTCGGGGTGTTCGCGGGCCAGCTCCACGACCTCCAGCGCCGCGCCATAACGCCCGGCTGCCAGGTCGGCCTCGATGGCGCGGCGCAAACCGTCGTCGCTGACGCCGGGCGCGGCGTCGGGGTCCAGAGCCATCAGCTGTTCGTCCAGATCGGTCTCGCCACGTTGCGGCCCCGCTGCATCCCGCGGGATGCGCAGCCGTTGCCCGACGAGCAGTCGGTCCGGGCGTTCGATGTCGTTGTAGCGTGCGAGGATCACAAAGCGGGTGGCATCGCCGAGGTGCTCACGCGCCAGCCCGCCCAGGCTGTCGCCCGGCTCCACCGTGTGAACGAAATAGGCCTCGCCCAGGGTCGCCTGCGGATCCCCGGAGAGCTGTTCACGCAGGCCGCGGGCGGCGCGGTTGCCCGGATCATCTGCGAGGATCCGGTCCAGTGCCGAGCGTGCCCGGTCCATCTCGCCGCCCTGCAGGAGCTGCACGATCTCGGCGATCTTGAGGCGCTCGTCCTGCTCCTCGCGGGCGATCGGGTCGGACGGGGCCTCGTCGGTCGCGGCGACCACGTCCTCGGCGGACTCCGCCTCGGGGTCGAACAAGCCCTGTAGCTGCGCACAGCCGGACAGGAACGCTGTGAGTACGACAAGCAGGACGAGGCGAATCAGCGTGGTGTGGGCTGGCATCATGGCAAGGACTGGTGCGGCTCGGCGAGTCCGCGAGTATACGGTTGGCATCAGTCCAGCGGCCACAGCAGGATCGCAAGGGCCGTAGCCAGTAGCGCCAGCAGGCCCAGCGTGGGCCCGATGCGCGCCTTCAGGTGCCGGCGCCAGAAACGCCCGCGCGGCGGCCCGCTCCGCCATGCTGCCAGGGCCACGTTGTCACCCTTGGCTCCGCCGCGTCGCGCCGCTTCGACGGCGGCGCTCGCGGTGGCCGAGTCGAGGTCCGGGCTGTCCAGCAGTTCCGCGATCTCGATCGGTCCGATCTGTTCCCAGAAGCCGTCCGAGCACAACAAGAAGCGCGTGTGACGGGTGACGGGGGCCTCGGCGTAGTCCACCTCGATCGGGTCGACCACGCCGAGGCCTCGCAATAGCCGGTTCTGCTCCGGGTGCGTTGCCATTTGCGCCTCGCTTATTACCCCCTCGTCGACCAGCTGCTGGACCCGGGTGTGATCGCGCGTGCGTCGCTGAAGGGTGTCGCCCTCGAAGTGGTACAGCCGGCTGTCGCCGCAATGGGCCCAGCAGGCGGAGGTCGGGGTCACATACAGTGCCACCAGCGTGGTGCCGGGGCGTTGTGACGGATCGGTACCCCCGGCCTCCAGCAAGGCTGCATGGGTCTCGTGGAAGAGAGCGTGGAGCAGGTCACGGGCATCGGCAGCCTGCCCCGCGTAGCGGGTCCACAGGCGTTCGGCGGTCGCGATCGCGGCGTGCGAGGCGCGTGCCCCGCCCTCGTGGCCGCCCATTCCGTCCGCGACCAGCAGCAGGGCGCTCTGCCCGTCCGCGTTTTGTAGCACGGTCACCGCGTCCTGTTGCTCGGCGCGGCCACCCATCTCCCTGGCGTATCCGGTTTCCATGTGCGTGTGGCCCCGCTGATCCCGCGACCATGATGACCGAGTTGATCGGCGCGCGACAGCCCCGGGGGGAGAAGCGCATCGATCCGTGTCTCCCTAGCCGGTGGCGCCGATCCAGAACTGGATGGAGCGGCCGAGGAAGTCGTCCCAGGTCATGTAATGCGAGCCGTCGCACGAGAAGGTCAGGCTGATCATGCCGTTGAACAGGTTGATCGAGGCGGAGCGCAGGTACACGGTCTCGTCGGCATAGCGCAACGCGCGCAGCGCCTCCAGCACGCGGCCGACATCCTCCTTCGGGATCAGCGCTTCCGCGGGATATGGCTCGTGCGGAAACGCCAGGCAGACGTCCGGGTCGCCCAGGGACTCGTGCGTCAGGATGCGGTAGCGGTACGGGTCCTCGGTGGTCCACAGCGTGGCGCGCGAACTGGAGAAGTGGAACACGCCCTGGAACACGCCGCGCTCGGTGAACAGTTCTTCCAGAATGGCCAGGGCGGTGTCCATGTTCTGGTCCATCAGGCTCTCGGTGCGGCTCTGCAGGAACAGTGTTCCGCGAATCGACGGATCGCCCTTGATCTGGCGCCACTCGCTGGGCTCCTCGTACAGGTCCTCGGAAAAGTCGGGCAGGTTGCGCAGATCGAAGTCCGCGCCGAGAAAGCCCAGCGCATTGCCCTGGTCGTCGCGCACCAGCTGCAATGAGGTCAGGGATGGCCGGCGTCCGAGCAGGCTGATGTAGGCATCCGACAGCAGGAAGCCGTCCGCGGGCACGGCCTCCTTCATGTACGGGCGCTGCGAGCGATCGCGCCCGAAGTGTTCCGGCAGTACACCAGTGCGCGAGATGTTGTCCGAAAGCTGGACCCCCTCGGTGTTCAGTGCATACACGAAGGTCGCTTCCGGGATCTGGCGGATCGCCTCCTCCAGTATCGAGTCCAGCGCCTCGCGGCGCGGCCAGGCGGCACTCAGCCGGCCGGCGATCTCCGCCAGGGGTTCATGCAGCTTGTCCTCGAGGTAGTCGCGCTGGTGCTCGATCGCCTTTTTCAGTTCCGTCATGGTGCGGTGTCGTCTCCTTTCAGTGCGCTGCGATTATCCCCGATCGCGGATGGCGTTGTCGTGACGGCGCGCGCGCGCCGTTTGTCCCGGCACTTCGGCCTGTCGAACAGGTCCGAGCAGGAACCATGCCGACGACGAGCCCGACTGTGCCCGATACTGCAAACATGCCCATGACGAAATCTACCGAATCCCTCCGCCCGGCCCGCCCCGGCGATCTCGACACCATCAACCATCTGGTGGCCGAGGCGATCGAGGATTGGCCCCTGCCCGAACGTGTGCGCCGGCTCGCCCTGCCGGCCTACCGCTATACCGAGGCCGATCTGATGTTCCTCGAGGTGACGGTGCTGGAGCGTGCGGGCGAGGTGGTCGGCGTCGCCGCCTGGGAGACGGCGGAGCCCCGCGAGCTGCCGGAGGGTGCCGCCGACGGGCTGCTGCTGCATGGCCTCTACGTGGGGCGAGCCGACCGCGGGCAGGGTGTGGGCCGGCAACTGGTCGAGGCCTGCCGGAGCGCCGCGCACGAGGCCGGGGTGGCCGGGGTGCTGGTCAAGGCCCAGGCCTCGGCGGCCAGCTTCTTCGCGACGATGGGTTTCGTCCCGGTACCCGTGCGCGATCGCGACCGCGACTACGAACAGCGCTACTGGCTCCCATCTCTGCCCAGCGGTGGCGGCGGCAACTAGCCTGAGGTCTTGGCGTCGGACGCTGCCTGTCGCCAGCCGCGGCGGTATCCAGTGTTCGAAGGGTGGTTTTGGCGTGGAGCCGTGTTTCCGGATAAAAGTGCCGATCCGTGAACGGTTTGCGGGAGGCCCTCCTTCCTCGGGGCGTGCCGGATGCAGGAGGATTTTGATGGAATGCGAGATCACGGCTCTTTTGGATGCGGTCCGATGCGGGTCGTCGGAGTCGCCGGATGTTCGATGAAGCGGCTCGGCTCGAGGCGCTCAAGGCCTACGACATCCTGGATACCCCGCCGGAGCCCCAGTTCGACGACTTCACGCGCCTGATCGCGTACATCTGTGATGCACCGATCGCGGCCATCAACCTGGTGGATCGCGACCGCCAGTGGTTCAAGTCCGAGATTGGTTTGGGCGTGCGCGAGACGCCGCTGGATATCTCGATCTGTCGGCACGCCATCCTGCAAAAGGGTGTGTTCGTGGTGCCGGACACCACACGAGATTCGCGTTTCATGAACAACCCGCTGGTCACGGGTGCCCCCCATTTGCGGTTCTATGCCGGTGCCCTGCTCGAAAGCGCAGACGGTCTGCCGTTGGGGACGTTATGCGTGTTGGACTACAAGCCACGAGAACTGACGGCCGAGCAGGAAGATGCGCTGCAAGTGCTGGCGCGCCAGGTGATGGCGAATCTCGAACTGCGCCGGCAAATGCGTGAACTTCAGAAAGCGCTCGCCAGCAACGAGAAGCTTCGCGAGGGGCTGGAGGGCAAGCAGGAAGAACTGCTCTCGCTCAACGAGGACCTGACCCAGCTGGCGACCACGGATTCCCTCACCGGCATTGGCAATCGTCGGGTCTTCGATGCTGTGCTAAAGAAGGAGCTGCATCATTTCCGGCGCAATACGGAGCCTTTCTCCCTCGTCCTGCTCGACCTCGATGATTTCAAGTTGATCAACGATCGCTTTGGGCACGACGTGGGAGACCTGGTTCTGCAACAAGTCGTCGAGCGGCTGGGACCGCTGGTGCGCAAGGTGGATCTGATCGCGCGGATTGGTGGCGAGGAGTTCGCCCTGATCCTGCCGGCGACGAACGCCGCCGCCGCCGGCGAAGTGGCGGAGCGCCTGCGGCTGCGGATCGCGGACTGCGGCTTCGCGCGGGTCGAAGCTCGGCCTGTGACGCTCAGCGCGGGGGTGGCGACCGTGCGGCCCGATGACACGGAGGCGTCCCTGTACGGCCGCGCAGACAAGGCCTTGTACCGGGCCAAGGCCAACGGCCGCAATCAAGTGTGCAGCGACCAGCTCCAGGCGCCCAACGAGTAGCCAGGGCATTCCTGATGGCGGGACGGATGGCTCGCCACCCGGAGGGTGGCTCAGCCCATGATGGCCGTCGCCGGTCCCGGGCGCCCGAAATAATAGCCCTGGAAGTAGTGGCACTCGATCTCGGCGAGCAACTCGAATTGCTCGGCCGTTTCCACGCCCTCGGCCACGACCCGCATGTCCAGGCTTTGGGCCAGGTTGATGATGGCCTCAATGATGACCCGGTCTCGTCCGTGACCGGACTGTCCGGCCGCTTGCACGAAGGCCTTGTCGATCTTGACCTCGTCGAACGGGAGACGGGACAGGTAGGCCATCGAGGAGTATCCAGTACCGAAGTCGTCCATGGAGAACCGGATGCCCAGTGCCCGGATCTGCTCCATCTTGTACATGCTGTCCTCTAGATCGGCGAGTACCAGCGATTCGGTCAGTTCGAGCTTGAGCCGTTCAGGCGGGATCGGCCAGCCTTCCAGGAGACGTTCGATCTGAGAAACGAAGTCGTCTTGATGGAACTGCGCGGCGCTGACATTGACCGACAGGCTCAAATGCGCGGTAGCCGGGTCCTGTTGCCAGCGCTGGATCTGTCGGCAGCCTTCATTCAGGACCCAGTGCCCGAGTGGCCGGATCAGCCCGGTATCCTCCGCCAACGGCATAAAGTCCAGGGGGGCGACCAGCCCGCGTACCGGGTGATGCCAGCGTAGCAGCGCTTCGGCGGCCACGGTGTGGCCATCGGGGCCGACCTGCCTCTGGAAGTGCAGCACGAAGTGATCGCTACCCATGGAGGCTCGAAGGTCCGCTTCCAGCCGGAAACGCTCCTCCATCTCCGCCTGGAGCGTCGGATTGAAGAAACGGATCGCGTTGAAGCCGGCCGCCTTTGCCTGGTACATCGCGGCGTCGGCGCGGCGCAAGAGCTCCTCATGGGTATGCTCGTCGCCCAAGAACACGGTAAGGCCGATACTGACGGCACACTGATAGTCGTGACCCCGCAGTTGCACCGGTTCGGTCACGAGGGCCTGGACTTCCTCGGCCATATGAGCGGCCTGCTGGGCGGCGAGGTCTTCCCGCTCGCCGAGTTTCTCGAGGACGATGACGAACTCGTCACCCCCAAGGCGTGCCACCGTATCCGCACTGCGTACGTGATGCTCCAGCCTGCGCGCCAGTGTCTTCAGGAGTGCGTCCCCGACCGAGTGCCCCAGCGTATCGTTGAGGCGCTTGAAGTCGTCCAGGTCGAGGAATAGGACGGCCCCGTAATGCCGGTGACGTGCGGAAAGAGCCCGCGCATGTTCGAGGCGCTCCTCGAGCAGTCGCCGGTTTGCGAGTCCGGTCAGTTCGTCATAGAAGGCCAGTTGGTGGATGCGTGCCGAAGTGCGCTTCTGGTCCGTGATATCGGTGATGAAGCCGTTCCAGAGTACGCCCCCGTCCGGTTCGCGATCCGGGGTCGCGTTGCCCTGGAGCCAGCGTTCGCCGTGTTCGGGGTGTCGCACGCGATACTCGTGTCGCCATACCGACAGATCGTTGGCGGAGGCCTGGATGGAGGCCAGAACCCCGTCCAGATCCGCCGGGTGAATGACGTTGGTGAGCTCCGAGGCATCCTCCTGCACCTGTTCGGCGGTCACCCCGTAGATATCTTCGATCGCATGGCTGGCATAGGGGAAGGACAGGCTTCCATCGGGCCCCAGGCGGAACTGATACACCACGCCAGGCAGGCGGGAAGCGATCTTCTGGAAGCGGTCATCCAGCTGTCGGGCCCGTGCTGCCAGGATGTCTGCGTCCAGTTGCGCGCCCTCGATGCGCAGGCGCAGGGTCACCGTGATGGTCGAGGTGATCAGGATGAACAGGCTGGCACCCACGGCCAGGCCGGCGATCAGCCCCGGTTGTACAGTCAGGCCCGCGAGGCTGGAGTGCTGACCGTCGCCAGGGACAAAACGCGCGGCCGACATGGCCACATAGTGCAGGCTGGAAATGGCCAGCCCCATAAGGACTGCGCTGCCCAGTTTGAACAGGGTAGGTTGATACCGTTCTCCGTTTTCCAGGAAGCGATCCAGCAAGCGCGGAATGGCCAGGGCCATGCTGGCCATGATTATGGCCACGGCGATCGACAGGGCGAAAAGCGCGGGCTGGTGCAGCATGTCGGCATCCACGATCATGCCGCTCATGCCGATATAGTGCATGGCGCCGATGCCGACCCCCATCAGGCTCCCGCCCAGCGCAATTGCCTGTACCGAGACGCACGGCGCGCGCAATACCTGCAGGGCGACGTAACCGGCCGCAATGGCCGGCAGCACGGAAGCCATGGTGATGCCCAGGTGGTATTCGATTTCCAGGGGCAGCTGGAACGCCACCATGCCGATGAAGTGCATGGTCCAGACGCCGACCCCCATTGCGATAGCGCCGTTGATCTGCCAGCCGATGCGCGCGGCCCGCGCGGTGGTGTTCCGGATCAGGTCAACGTGGCTGATGCTCGCGTAAGCCGCCAGGATCGCGATAGCCAGCGATACCACCACCAGGGGCGCCGAGTGACTGCCACGATAGGCTAGCTCTCCAAGCGCGTCTGTCGTGGCGAAATTCATCGCGGCATTCTGCGGACGTCCCGGGTCAAACGCCAGCCAGGGCGCAACGGGTAATGGCTCAGTCGCCTTTCCCTAAGCATTGCCTGGAGGCCCGCACGAGCCGCCTGGCTACGGGCGCTCGGCGGGAAGTGTCACGATCGGGCATGGCAAGATCGCGCGCCCTGAGGCGTGAGCCCGGAGCGGGGCGGTTGATCTTCAGTATTCGTTCCGACGGCCGATAAGGTAGAAGGCGGTTTTATCGCCACGTTTATTCGCACAGCCAAGGAATGCCAACAACATGATCTCTCTGCAGACGATTCGCGGTCGCATGATCGCGACGGTCTTGATTACCACGGCCCTGATTGCCATTGCGGTCGGTGTGACGCTGCGGGGCGTGCAGAACGTCGAGGCTGAATTCACGACGTACCTGGACGAGAACGAGGCGCGGATGTCCGCCCTGAACACCATGTTCGGGGATGGTCTGCTGGGGGGTATTGCCACGCGGAACCAGATCTTCAATCCGGACCTGGAATTACCGCCGCAGGTGGTGGCGGGCACGGCCGAACGTTTTGAAGGGGCGCTTTCGTTCCTGCGGGATGTCGCGGTCCGGCAGGACGTCATTGCCAGTCTGGACACGATCGAGGCGAACTGGGCGCAGGTGCAACGGGCTCGTCTGAATGTGCTCGATCTGGCGCGTGCCGGTGAGGTGGACGAGGCCTCGCGATTGCTCGCCGAAATCGAGAACCCGGCATGGCGCCCGATCCGTCAGGAAATCCAGGCGCTGACCGAGACCGAGGAGGCCGCCACGGAGGCCGCCCGGGAGCGTGTGCAATCCCAGGTGGAGGCGGCGTTCATCAGCGGTCTTGGGGCCGGTGTGGCGGCGGTCGTTGTTTCGGCGGGTATCAGCCTGTGGATGGCGATGATGCTGGCGCGGCGTATGCGCAAGGTGCAGGGCATGGCGGATGACCTGGCGGCGGGAGACGGCGACCTGACCAAACGCATCGAGGTGGAAGGCCGGGACGAGCTGGCGGAGCTTTCTCGCAGTTTCAATGCGTTCGTCGACAAGGTGCACCAGCTGGTGCGTCAGGTGTCGGGTTCGACTTCTCAGGTGGCCGCAGCCGCCGAGGAACTGGCCACAGTCACCCGGGAGTCGGATGCGGCCGTGCAGCGCCAGGGTTCGGAAACCGACCAGGTGGCCACTGCGATGAACGAGATGACCTCCACGGTTCAGGAGGTCGCCCGGAACGCGATGGGGGCTTCGGAGTCCGCCAACTCGGCGGACGACGAGACGCGCTCCGGATCGGCCGTGGTTAGTGAAACCCGCAGCGCGATCGAGAAACTTGCCGGCGAGGTGGAAACAGCTGGGGCGGCGATCGAGGAAGTAGGCCGGGATTCCGAGTCCATCAGCAAGGTCCTCGAGGTCATCAAGGAAGTCGCGGAGCAGACCAATCTTCTGGCATTGAACGCGGCGATCGAGGCGGCCCGCGCCGGTGATCAGGGCCGTGGATTCGCGGTGGTGGCTGACGAGGTGCGTTCGCTCGCCAGCCGCACGGAACAATCGACTCAGGAGATTCAGGGCATGATCGAGCGCCTGCAGTCGGGTACGCGTCATGCGGTCGGTGTGATGGAAAAGAGCCGGACCCAGGCGGGGCAGTCCGTCGACAAGGCCGGGGAGGCTCAGGCTGCACTGTCTCGCATCCAGGAGGCCGTGGGCCAGATCCGCGACATGAATACCCAGATCGCCAGTGCCGCGGAGGAGCAATCCGCCGTGGCCGAAGAGATCAACCGCAACGTTACCAATATCAACGACATCGCCACCGAGGTTTCGACGGGATCGCGCCAGACGCAGTCCGCCGGCGACGAGCTGGCCCGCCTGGCCGCCGAGTTGCAGCGCCTGGTGGGGCAGTTCCGCGTTTAGGGCAGGCGGCCCTGGCACCGCTGGGGCTCGCGCCTGAGATCCCTGTCATTGCGAGTCGTGTACGACGACTTCAGCAGATCCGGGGCAGCTGTTCGCCGGCCGGCAGGATGACGCGGCGTTCCACCCCCGTCGCCAGGCGCCGGATCACCGCCGGTTCGCCCGCCTCGGCACGGCCGATGGCGACGGCGCCGGCCGTCTCCGGACGCGCCTGAAGGATCGCCAGCGCCCGGGTTGCTGCGGGTTCCGGAACGGCCACGAGGAAGCGTCCTTCGCAAGCCGAATGCAGGGGATCCAGCCCGAGGATCTCGCAGGCCCCGCGTACATCGTCGCGCACCGGTATCGCGGTATCGTCCAGTACCAGGCGGCAGCCGGAGGCGTCGGCCAGCTCCTTCAGGGCGGCGATCGCACCGCCGCGGGTGGGGTCGCGCAGCGCGCGGACTGGCACGCCGGCGGCCAGTAGTGCGGCCACGGCCCCGGCGACCGATGCGCTGTCACTGGGGATCGGCGGGTCCAGGGCCAGGTTTTCGCGGGCGGCGAGGATTGCGACACCATGGCGGCCAAGATCGCCACTGGCGAGCAGTACATCACCGGGCCGGATCGCGCCCGGCGTGATCTGCACGCCTTCGGGCACGACGCCCACCCCGCTGGTGCTGATGTAGACCCCGTCGCCGCGCCCGGCCTCCACCACCTTGGTGTCGCCGGCGACCACCCGCACGCCGCATTCCTCTGCGGCCGCCTGCACCGAGGCGAGGACGCGCCGCAGGTCGTCCAGCGGCAGCCCCTCCTCCAGGATCAGGCCGAGGGTCAGCCACAGGGGGCGCGCCCCGGCCATCGCCAAGTCGTTGATCGTACCGTGCACCGCGAGCCGGCCGATGTCGCCACCCGGGAAGAACAGCGGCCGCACCACGAAGCTGTCCGTCGTCATGGCCAGGCGCCCGCCCGGGGCGTCGAGCACGGCAGCATCGGGGGCGGCGAGGGCCGGGATGCCCAGCGCTGGCAGGATCACCTCGTCCAGCAGCTTCGCCTGCATCCGCCCCCCGCCGCCATGCGCGAGGCGTACGACGTCGGTGGTCATGCCTCGCCCCGATAGTGCAGGTAGGCCGCGCAGGCCCCCTCGGAGGAGACCATGGGCGCGCCCAGCGGGGTATCCGGCGTGCAATCGCGGCCGAAGGCGGGACAGTCGGTGGGGCGGCGCAGTCCGCGCAGCACCTCGCCGGCGATGCAGGGGCCATCCCCGGTCGCCTCGGGTGTGACGAGCCCGAAACGGGCCACGGCGTCGAACCGGGCGTATTCCGAGCGCAGCCCGAGGCCGCTGGCGGGCAGGCGTCCCATGCCACGCCATTCGCGCTCGACCGGCTCGAAGACGCGAGAGACCGCAGCGCGCGCGGCTGCGTTGCCGTCGTCCGGCGCGGCCCGGCCGTAGCGGTTCTCCACCCGGGCCGCGCCGCGTTCCAGTTGCTCCACGCAGGCGTGGATCCCGGCCAGCAGGTCCACCGGCTCGAAGCCGGTCACCACGATCGGGACCCGGAAGCGTTCGGCGATCGCGTGATAGGCGGCCGCCCCCTCCACCGTGCAGACATGGCCGGCGGCCAGGAAGCCCTGGATGCGGTTGTCCGGGTCGGCCAGCAGGGCCTCCATCGCCGGCGGTACCAGCGAGTGCGAGACCAGCAGCGACACGTTGGCCAGGCCCAGGGCCTCGGCCTGCAGCACGGCGATTGCGGCGGCCGGGGCGGTGGTCTCGAAGCCCACCGCCAGCAGCACGACCTCGCGCTCCGGGTGTTCGCGCGCCAGCGCCACCGCATCCAGCGGCGAGTAGATCACGCGCACCTCGCCCCCGGCCGCGCGCGCCGCGTTCAGGTCCCCCAGCGCCCCGGGCACGCGCAGCATGTCGCCGAAGGTGCAAAGCATCACCTCCGGGTGGCGGGTCAGCAGTACCGCCTGGTCCAGGGTCTCGGCCGGGGTCACGCAGACCGGGCAGCCGGGCCCGTGGATGAGCTCGACGGCGTCCGCCAGCAGTTCATCCAGGCCATGGCGCAGGATCGCGTGGGTCTGGCCGCCGCAGACCTCCATCAGCGTCCAGCGCCGGGTGCAGGTGGCGCGGATCGCTTCCACCTGGCGCAGGATCAGGGCCGGGTCGCGGTATTCGTCCAGGTGCTTCACGGGCCCTCCGGGGCGGGCGGGTCGTGCGCGGGGATTTCGCGCAGGGCCGCCAGGGTGCGTTCGGCAGCGGCCTCGTCGAGGGTGGCGATCGCGATGCCGGCGTGGACCAGCACGTAGTCGCCGGGCCCGGCCTCGGGGGTGCAGGCCAGCGAGATCACGCGCGTGACGCCACCGAAGGCCACGCGCGCCTGGCGGAACAGCGGGTCGTCGCCGTCCACGCTGTCGATACGACCGGGGATGGCAAGGCACATGGGCTCAGTCTCCGTTCGGGGGCACCGCGGCCCGGCGCCCGATCACCGCCTGGCCCAGCGCCAGCCCGCCGTCATTGGGCGGGATGCGTTGCGGCCACAGCGGACGGAAGCCGGCGGCCTGCAGCGCGTCCACGCATTGTTGCAGCAACCACCGATTCTGGAAGCATCCGCCGGTCAGCGCCACGGTTGCATGCCCCCCGGCCCGGGCGGCGTCGACCGCGAATCCGGCCAGCGCCCCGTGCAGGCGGGCCGCCATGCGTCCGGGTGTCGCCGCGCCGGCATGATCGGCCAGCAGGGCGGCGACCAGCGGGCCCCAGTCGGCCCGCCACGGTGTTGTGGCGGTACTCAGCGAAATGCCGGAGGCGTCGACCCCGCCCCCTGCGGCTTCCGCCGCCTGCTGCACGAGCATGGCCGCCTGCCCCTCGAAGCCGGCACCGGTGCGCAGCCCTTCCAGCGCC
Source organism: Thioalkalivibrio versutus (assembly GCF_001020955.1). Classification (NCBI taxonomy): domain Bacteria; kingdom Pseudomonadati; phylum Pseudomonadota; class Gammaproteobacteria; order Chromatiales; family Ectothiorhodospiraceae; genus Thioalkalivibrio; species Thioalkalivibrio versutus. Next base: position 2,867,353 of record NZ_CP011367.1, on the reverse strand, counting down.
GCGACCGCGTCGAACAGCCGCCCGACGCTGGTCGTCCAGGGGGCGTGGATCCCTCGCTCCAGTGCAGCGAGCAGCGGGTGCCATTCCGCAGCGGTAAACAAGGCCCGCGCGGGGCTCGCCTCCAGCGCGGCCGGATCGCCGTCGAAGTGGGCATGCAGCAGGCCCAGCAGGGCGCGCCGGGGTTCGCGGATCGCGGCCTCGGCCCCGGGCAGGCGGAAGGGCCGCAGATGACCCCGCCGTTGAAAGCCCCCGTCGGCGTCCACTGCCAGGCATTCGCCGCCCCACAGCGTGCCGTCCTCGCCGAGGCCCATGCCGTCCCAGACCAGCGCCACGGCCGGTTCGCGTACCCCGTGCTCCGCCAGGCAGGCCGCCGCGTGGGCGTGATGGTGCTGTACGGCGACGACCGGAGGCCCCCAGCCCCCGGCCAGCGACGTGGAGGCGTAGTCGGGATGCCGGTCGCAGGCGACGCGCGCGATGTCCACGCCACAGAGCTCGCCCAGTGCGCGGGCCTCGCCAGCCAGCCGGTGCAGGGCCGCATCGCTGTCCAGGTCGCCGACGTGGGCGCCGACGACCACGTCGTCCTCCAGGGCCAGGGCCGGGGCGGCCTTCAGGTGGCCCCCCAGCGCAAGGGTGACGGGCCCGGCGTCTGGCAGGGGCACTCGCAGCGGCGCATACCCGCGGCCGAGGCGCAGGCATTGAGGCCGGCCCGCGGCGATCTGGACCACCGAATCGTCCAGTGCCCGCGCGATCGGCCGGTCGTGGTCCAGGATCCCGTCCGCGATCATGCCCAGTCGGGTCACCGCCTCCGCGGTGTCGATACAAAGGGGCTCGCCGCCGCGGTTGCCCGAGGTGCAGACCAGCGGGCCGGCGAAGCCCTCCAGCAGCAGGTGATGTAGCGGCGTCGCCGGCCGCATCAGTCCCAGACGGTTGAACCCCGGCGCCACGCCCTCTGCCAGCGGGGCGCCGGGCCGGCGGTCCACCAGCACGATCGGAGCCTCCGGCGCATCCAGCAGCGTACGTTCGGCGCCGGTGGCGCGCGCCACTTGGTCCAGCCAGTCGCCATCCGGCAGCATGACCGCCAGCGGCTTGTCCGGGCGCTGCTTGCGCGCGCGCAGGCGGGCCACCGCATCCTGGCGGGTCGCGTCCACCAGGAGCTGGAACCCGCCCAGACCCTTCAGCGCCAGGATCTGCCCCTCGCGCAGGGCGTTGACTGCCGCGTGCAGGGCCGCATCGCCGGTGGCGTGTTCGCTTCCGTCGGGGCCGCGCAGCGTTACCTGCGGCCCGCAGTCCGGGCAGGCCATGGCCTCCGCGTGAAAGCGCCGGTCCCCCGGGGCCTCGAACTCCGCCCGGCAGGCCGCGCACAGCGGGAATCCGTCCAGGGTGGTCTGCGAGCGGTCCCAGGGCAGGGCCGTCGCTATACTCCAGCGCGGCCCGCAGACCGTACAGGCGGTAAACGGGTAGCGGTGGCGCCTTGCCTCGGGGTCACGGATCTCGGCGCGGCAGTCGGGGCAGGGTGCACGGTCCGGCGCCAGGGCCGGCGCGCCGCCCTGCCCGGGGCCCTGAACCACGCGGAAGGTGGTATCGCCGACGGGGCGAGATGCCGTCACGGTGATCGCATCGACCCGCGCGGCCGGCGGGGCCTCCTGCTCCAGGGCCGCCCGCAGCGCGACCAGCGCCGCTTCTCGTCCCTCGGCCTCGATGACCACGCCGGACGGCGTGTTGCCCACCGAGCCGGTGATGCCGAGCCGCCGGGCCCGCTCCGCGACAAACGGCCGGAAGCCAACGCCCTGAACCCGGCCGGTGACCACCAGGTGCCAGCGCGCAGGCGACGGGGCGCGTGTCGCGGCGGCGCTCACGCCACGTCCAGGCTCCGCAGCAGGATCTGCTGGGCCTCGGGGTGGGTCTCGTCGTCCGAGGTCTCCACCTCCAGCTCGGCCCCCTCGGCGACGGTGCCGCGGGTGCCGTCCTCGAAGTGCTCGCGGAAATGCTCCGGCGTGATATGCGACAACGCGCCCAGCCATACCCGCACGCGGGTCACGCGCCGGGCGTTGTTGTCGGCCGCCACCTGCTCGATCTTGCGCATCAAATCGGCCATCAGCGAAAACTCGTGCATCCGTGTTCCCTATCCGAAAAAACAGGCGTATTCGTCTTTCTCCACCACCTGTAGCACGTCCTCCAGCGAGGCGAGTTCCGGGTGTGGGTCGTAGCCATGCCACTTCAGGTCTGCCCGTTGCCAGTAGAGTTTCCATCGGCCCGACTTGCGCACGAATGTGGCCTTGAATACCGGGTTTTCCACGATCCTCGAAGCGTCATCCATCAGCGGGCGCACCTCGTACAGCGACACGCTCTGACCTTCCAGACGCCAGACAAAGTCCAGACGGTCTCGAACATGGGCGGGCGGTCGGCGCCTTTCCATGAACGCCTCCATCACCTTTTCAACCCGCTTGCGCTCGAATTCGCTCAGGGCCATTGGTATCCGTTCTCGGCTGCTGTCGGGGCCAGTCGTTGTCCAGCCGGCGTCACGTAACGTGATGATCCCGATAGTTTAGAGTGTGTGCCGCGAGATCGCGCGGGACCTAGGGAAACACTGATCAATGTACACGTTCGCGTTGGCACCCCAGGTTTCCCGAGACAAGGCGCGCCGCGCAGCGGGTAGTGGTTCTACCCGCAAGCGGCACAACGCAGGATCGGGGAACCTGGGGTGCCAACCCCACAAATCCATAAACGAAGGGGCTCGGCCGCCCGTTGTTGACCAAAACGGGCGTGGGAACGGCGTTGCGGTTCCCTTGTGCAGAATGACTGCACGGCAGTCACCGCGCCTTGTTCGCACGCAAAAGCGACTCGAGCGCGAACGTGTACATTGATCCGTGTTTCCCTAGCGCGCGGGGATGGCTGCCCGTGTCCGGCCAAGTCTCCGGAAACCGCGAGCCCCCTCGACCGGCCAATCCCCTCGGGAGACCCCATGCAGATTCACCTCGACACCCCGGACCTGATGACCCGCGTGCGGCTGGAGTCGCGCTGGCGTTCGGCCGGCGCATCGGTTTCTAGCGGTCAGGCGCCGGAGCAGCCCGACCTGGTGGTAGTCGACCTCGGCAGCCTTGGCGTGGAAGCGGTGTCGACCTGGCGCGAGCGCTACCCGGACGCGAAGATTCTCGCCTTTGGCCCGCACGTGGAAGGGGCGATGCTCAAGGCGGCGCGCCAGGCGGGCGCCGACGAGGTCGTGGTCCGTGGCAAGGTGGCCGACCGGGTCGCAGCCAAGCTGGGGGGTGATCGCGCCTGAAGGCGCTCCGGCCCCGCAATCCGGGGCCCGCGTTCACGCCGTGGTCGCGCGACGAGAGGCCGACAGGGCGCGCAGGCGGCGGCGCTGCATCTTGAGGCGATACTCCAGCTCCTTGAACTGGGTGCGCAGTTCCGTGCGCACCCAGCGATCGTTCATGGCCTCGCGCCCGGCCCGCATCTTGCGCGCCTGCACCTCCTGCCACTGGTTCACGGTATCGCGGAAACGCTGATACTCCCGCTCCACGGTTGCGCGCCAGGAGTCGTGCGCCGGCCCGGCCTGGTCGGCATTGAGCAGCCGGAGAAACTCGGTGTGCAGCCGTGCGCGCATGATCTTGAAGCGCGGTGTCCAGCGGCGGTCATACACCAGTCCCGTCCAGGCAAAAAGGTTGATCAGCCACTTCGAGGGGTCGTACTGCCACCAGCGCACCCCGTTGCGGTAGTCCGCCTGAAAGGCGTGGTGGAAGTTGTGGTACCCCTCGCCCCAGGTGAGCAGGGCGACCAGTCCGTTGTCCACGGCGGTGCTGTCGTCACTGTAGGGACGACGGCCCCACCAATGCGCCAGGGAGTTGATGAAGAACGTGAAGTGGTGGCTGAGTACCATGCGCAGAATGCCGGCCAGCAGCAGCATGCTGATCACATCCCCGAACGCCAGTCCCAGCAGCAGAGGCAGGCCCAGGTTCAGTCCCCATGCCAGGGTCCAGTAATGCCGGTGCTGCCACATCACCACCGGATCCTTCGCCAGGTCCTTCACCCGCGAATAGTCGGGCTCGCTGGTGGGCCAGTTGCGCAGCATCCAGCCCATGTGGGCATGCCAGAAACCACGCTTGATGGAATGCGGGTCGCGTTCCACATCATCCACGTAGCGATGATGCACGCGATGCCGCGCGCCCCAGTTGTAGATGCTGTTCTGCAATGCCAGGGCACCGCTCAGCGCCAGCAGAACGCGCAATGGCCCCCGCGCCTTGAAGGTGCGGTGCGCCCAGAGCCGGTGATAACCCACCGTGATGCCCAGGCCGCTCAGCACCAGGAACAGGCCAAAAAACAGCCAGGCCGCGCCGCTGAAGCCCTGGGTGAGCCACCACCACGGCACCAGCGTGACCGCGGCCACGTTGGTCAGTGCAAAGAAAACGGCCGGTGTCCAGGCAATCGAGGGGGCACGTTCGGACATGGTGGAGACCTGCTGGCGACCGGGGCGAGCGAAGATGCTCACCTATTCATAGTAGATGAGACTGCGACGGGCGAGTAAAAGTGCCCTCGTTCCGGACGGGCGGCCCCAGAGCGTTGCCGGACGATGGTGATTCCATCGGAGGCGCTGCTCCCTGGCTCCCTTCCTGCGTTGCCCGGCCGGTGACGCAATGCACCATCATGGGGCGCTCGGCATTGTCTTCTCGGCACCCGCATGCCTAAATGCGTTCGAATCAGACCATCAGGATGCGATCCATGAACGGAAGCCTCGACGAGAAGCTCGAACCCATTTACCAGGAAGTCCTGCACCGCAACGCCGGTGAGACGGAATTCCATCAGTCCGTCCATGGCGTGCTGGAGACGCTGGGGCCGGTGCTGGTGAAGTACCCGGAGTTTGCCGAGCTCAAGATCATCCAGCGCATCTGCGAGCCCGAGCGTCAGATCATTTTCCGGGTGCCCTGGCAGGACGACAAGGGCGAGCTGCACATCAACCGGGCGTTCCGCGTCCAGTTCAACAGTGCGCTGGGGCCCTACAAGGGGGGCATGCGTTTCCACCCCTCGGTGTACCTGGGCATCATCAAGTTCCTCGGCTTCTCGCAGGTGTTCAAGAATGCCCTCACCGGCCTGCCGATCGGCGGCGGCAAGGGCGGAAGCGACTTTGATCCGAAGGGGCGCTCCGATTCCGAAATCATGCGCTTCTGCCAGAGCCTGATGACCGAGATGTACCGCCACATCGGCGAGTACACCGATGTGCCCGCGGGCGACATCGGCGTGGGCCAGCGCGAGGTCGGCTACCTGTTTGGCCAGTACAAGCGCCTGACCAACCGCTTCGAGGCCGGCGTGTTCACCGGCAAGGGTCTCGACTGGGGCGGCAGCCGTGCACGCACCGAGGCCACCGGCTACGGGGCGATCTTCTTCACCCAGGAGATGCTGAAGGCGCGCAACGACTCGCTGGAGGGTAAACGCGTGATCATCTCCGGGGCCGGCAACGTGGCGATCCATGCCACGGAGAAGGCCCAGCAGCTGGGCGCCCGGGTGATCGCCTGTTCCGACTCCCGCGGGGTTATCCTCGACGAGGACGGGCTCGACCTGGACCTGGTGCGCCAGATCAAGGAACGCGAGCGCGGCCCGATCAGTGCCTACGCGGAGCGCAAGAAGGGCGCGAAGTACAGCGAGAATGGCAGTATCTGGGAGATCCCCTGCGATGTGGCCCTGCCGTGTGCCACCCAGAACGAACTGACCGGAAAGGACGCCAAGGTCCTGGTCGAAAACGGCTGCATCGCGGTCGCCGAGGGCGCCAACATGCCGGTCACCCCGGAGGGTATCCAGACCTTCCGCGAGGCCGGGATCGCCTTTGGCCCCGGGAAGGCCGCGAATGCCGGCGGTGTGGCCACCAGTGCGCTGGAGATGCAGCAGAATGCGAGCCGGGACTCCTGGACCTTCGAATACACCGAGGCGCGCCTGCAGGAGATCATGGCCAACATCCACCGCACCTGCCACGAAACAGCCGAGGAATACGGCGCGCCCGGCAACTACACGGTCGGCGCCAACATCGCCGGCTTCGTGAAGGTCGCCCGCGCCATGGAGGCGATGGGCCACATCTGAGCTTGCCCGCGCCGGGTTTGCTGGATCTCCACTCCGAGGCTGGAGCGTTCGAACCTCGGCCCGTGCCATCGGGTGCCGGTCCGTGTCGTCGGCCGGGCTGGTGTCCACTGGGGTGAGGGTCGCGCAGGCATACTTGTGGGAGCGTGCAAGGGGGTCTCCGTGTTTCCCCAGGCCTTTTGCTCGCGGGCCCGGGAGAGGCAAAAGGCAAGGTTTGACCCTGGATCACAGCGTTCGACCTTCTACCCAGGAAACAATCACAAACCATAGCAGGGGACCAATGGCCTCCACCGATACGTCTCGCCTGATTGATTTCGTCTTTGACATCGCCAACAAGCTCCGCGGCCCCTACCGGCCGCCGCAGTACCGCAAGGTCATGCTCCCCATGACGGTGCTGCGCCGCCTGGACTGCGTGCTGGCGCCCACCAAGGAGCAGGTGCTGAAGGAGTACGAAAAGCTTCAGGCTCGCGGCCTGGAGGGTGACGCTCTGCACAAGGTGCTTGCGCGCAAGGCCAGCCAGGGGCGCGAACATCCGCTGTACAACATCAGCCCCTACACCTTCGAGAAGCTACTGGCAGACCCCGAGAACATCGCCACCAATCTCACCAGCTACATCAACGGCTTTTCCGAGTCCGCCCGGGCCGTATTCGAGGCCTTCGGGTTCGAGTCCGAGATCGAGAAGCTGGACAAGGCCAACCGGCTGTACCTCATCGTCAAGGAGTTCGCCGACCCCCGCATCGACTTGCACCCCGACCGGGTCAGCAACCACGACATGGGCTATGTGTTCGAGGAGCTGGTGCGCAAGTTCAACGAGCAGGCCAACGAGGAGGCCGGCGATCACTTCACGCCGCGGGAGGTGATCCGCCTGATGGCCCATCTGCTCTATACCAAGGACGAGGAGGTCTACACCCCCGGCATCGCCCGCACCATCTATGACCCCACCGCCGGGACCGGCGGCATGCTGTCGGTTTCTGAGGAATACATTACCGAACAGAATCCCCAGGCCCACCTGGCGCTGTACGGGCAGGAGTACAACGAAGAATCCTGGGCCATCTGCCGCTCGGATCTGCTGATCAAGGATGAGCCGGTGGACAACATCGCCTTTGGCGACACCCTGGGCGACGGCGAAACCGGCGATGGCCACCCGGACAAGACCTTCCACTACATGCTGGCCAACCCGCCCTTCGGCGTGGAGTGGAAGCCCCAGGAAGACTATGTGAAGAAGGAGCACAGGGAGCTGGGCTTCAACGGCCGCTTCGGCCCCGGTCTGCCGCGCATCAACGACGGCGCCACCCTGTTCCTGTTGCATATGCTCAGCAAGATGAAGCCCAGCCCTGAACAAGGGGGTGAGGGTTCGAAGATCGCCATTGTCTTCAACGGCTCGCCCCTGTTCAACGGCGAGCCCGGCCCCAGCGAGAGCAACATCCGCCGCTGGATCATCGAGAACGACTGGCTGGATGCCATCATCGCCCTGCCGGACCAGCTCTTCTACAACACCGGCATCTACACCTACATCTGGCTGGTGAGCAACCGCAAGCCCATTGATCGCAAGGGCAAGGTGCAGCTCATCGACGGCACCCACCACTACCGCAAGATGAAAAAGAGCCTGGGCAACAAGCGCAACGAGCTGGGCGATGCGCACATCGAAGAACTGACCCGCCTTTACGCCAACTTCGTCGACGGCGCTACCTGCCGGGTGGGCCTGAACGGCAAGCAGACCGAGCGGGTCTGCACGAAGGTCTTCGACAACCGCGACTTTGGCTACCTGAAAGTCACCGTGGAACGCCCCCTCCGGCTCAACTTCCAGGTCAGCGCCGAGCGCATCGAGCGCCTCTGGCAGGAGACCACCTTTGTCAATCTCGCCAAGAGCAAAAAGCGCAAGAACGAAGCCGAGATGGAGGCCGAGGTGAAAGCCGGTGAAGCCACCCAGCAGCGCATGATCAGTATTCTGGAAGGGCTGGATGGCCGACTTCATACCGACCGCGCCGAGTTCGAACCCCTGCTCAAGGCCGCGTTCAAGGACGCCGGTGAAAAACTGCCCGCGCCGGTCAAGAAGGCCGTTCTCAACGCCCTGTCCGAGCGCGACCCCGAGGCCGCCATCTGCCGGGACAGCAAGGGCGACCCTGAGCCGGATACCGAGTTGCGCGATACCGAGATCGTGCCGTTGCCCGCCGACATCCCGCTGCCGCTGCCCATCGGCTACGACAAGGACGCCGACAACAGCCAGTTGCTCGATCTCGTCCGCGACCACTGCGAGGACTACCTGGCCCGGGAAGTGCTGCCCTTCGTCGATGACGCCTGGATCGATCACGGCAAGACCAGGGTAGGCTACGAGATCCCTATCAACCGGCATTTCTATGTCTACGAACCGCCCCGGCCGCTGGAAGAGATCGAGCAGGATATCCAGAACCTGGAGGGCGAGATTCTGGAGATGCTGAACAAGGTGACGGCATGAGCGCGGGCGAGCTGATCCTTTACCGCAGCGAGGATGGCCGTGCGGAAATTCAGCTCCGGGCAGACGGCGAGACCGTCTGGCTGACCCAGGCGGAGATGGCCGAGCTGTTCGACACCACCCCCCAGGCCATTACCCAGCACATCCGGGCCATCTATGAAGAGGGCGAGCTGAGCGCGGAGGCAACTTGTAAGGATTCCTTACAAGTTCGCCAGGAGGGCCAGCGGCAGGTGCGGCGCCGCCTCAAGGCCTACAGCCTGCCCATGATCCTGGCCGTGGGCTACCGGGTGCGCTCCCCCCGGGGCACCCAGTTCCGCCAGTGGGCCACCGCCCATCTGGAGGAATACCTGCTCAAGGGCTTCGTCATTGACGACCAGCGCCTGAAGGAGCCCGGCGGCTGGGACTACTTCGACGAGCTGCTGGCCCGCATCCGCGACATCCGCGCCTCGGAGAAGCGCTTTTACCAGAAGGTGCGCGATCTGTTCGCCCTGTCCAGCGACTACCAGCCCGACGACCGCGACGCCAACCTGTTCTTCGCCGAGGTGCAGAACAAGCTGCTTTATGCCGTTACCGGCCACACCGCCGCCGAAATCGTGGTCCAGCGCGCCGACCCCAACTCTCCCAACATGGCGCTCACCAACTGGAAGGGCGCGCGGGTGCGCAAGCAGGATGTGACCATCGCCAAGAACTACCTCACCACCGACGAGATCGACACCCTCAACCGCCTGGTGGTGATCTTCCTGGAACAGGCCGAACTGCGCGCCAAAGAGCGCAAGGACCTGACCCTGGACTACTGGCGCCACAATGTGGACCGGCTGCTGGAATTCAACGAGCGGCCCATCCTCGACGGCGCGGGCAGCATCAGCCGCGACCGCATGGAGCAGATCGCGCACGAGCGCTACGAGCAGTTCGCCGCCCAGCGGCGGCGGGATGAGGCACGGGAGGCCGATGCCGAGGATTTGCGGGAGTTGGAGGCGTTGGAGGAGCGGATTAAACGGCAGGGCGACCAGTCATGACGAAGCAACATTACGAAAGCTATAAAGAAACGGGAAACCCATGGCTCGGAAAAGTACCGTCTGACTGGCAGGTACGCCGCGCTGATTTTGTCATCAAAAGTCGCAAACTCCAGATCAGCCCGTCCGATCTGGAGAGCAGGGATGTATACCATTACGCCATTCCCACTGTTCAGGCGACCGGCGCTGGTACTGTTGAAGAAGGAGAATCAATTGATAGTGGCAAATTGATTATCAACGAACCTCAAGTTCTGGTCTCGAAGCTCAACCCCCGAAAGGCGACGGTTACCATTGCTGAGCCTCACCCAGACTATCTGACAGTTGCATCCACGGAGTTCGTGCCGATTATTCCATGGGAAGCCGACCTGAACTACATGTTCTATGTCTGGAAAAGCCAAAAGGTCACGGACCGGCTTTCGTCATTTGTCCAGTCAGTGACGCGCAGCCATCAGCGCTGTGACCCAGCGGAGATCACGAAAATAACTTGGGCATGGCCGAGTGAGGGCAAACAACAAAAAATCGCCGCCTTCCTCGACCGCAAGACCGCCGAGATCGACACCCTGATCGCCAAAAAGCGCCGCCTGCTCGAGCGGCTGGCCGAAAAGCGCACCGCCCTGATCACCCGCGCCGTCACCAAGGGCCTCAACCCCGATGCCCCCATGAAAGACAGCGGCATCGAGTGGCTGGGGGAGATTCCGGCGCATTGGGGTGTCTCGCGTGTCAAGTTCTTCGCAGCAGTCGGGAATGGCTCCACGCCGAGCCGAGAAAATGCGGATTACTGGGTTGGCGGTGACTATCCTTGGCTGAATAGCGGGGTCGTGAATAAAGCATCGGTAACGGAAGCAGATCAATTCGTTACGAAATCGGCATTGCGTGAGTGCCATCTGCCGATAATTGATCCTCCCGCAATTCTTTTAGGGATCACTGGCCAGGGCAAAACACGAGGGATGGCTACCAAGCTGGAGATTCAAGCAACAATCAATCAGCATTTGGTGTTCGTGAAGCCAGATGAGCGGGTTTTTGATATTGATTACCTTTATGCCATTTTTGAACGAGCTTACCTATATCTAAGAAGTGAGAGTGACGGGGGAGGGAGTACAAAAGGAGCGATAACTTGCGGTCAAGTCGAAAACCTATGCGTCCCGCTTCCTCCAGTATCCGAGCAGCGAGAGATCGCGCTGGCACTCCAAGAAGGCCAAGTGGAACTGCATGGGGTGTCGAGAAAAATCGGCAAGGCAATTGATCGCCTGGAAGAATACCGCTCCGCCCTGATCACCAACGCCGTTACCGGCCAGATCAAGGTGGCCTGAACAGGGGGAAAGCCATGCACCAGGAAATCTACTTCGAACAGGCCATGGAGCAGTCGCTGGTCGAGCAGGGCGGCTTCGAGCGCGGCGAGGCTGGCGGTTTCGATCCGGCGCGGGCGCTGTTCCCGGAGGAGGTCATCGCCTTTGTCTCCGCCAGCCAGCCCGAGCGCTGGCAGTCGCTGGTGAAGCTGCACGGTGACAAGGCGGGGGAGGTGCTGCTGGGCTCGCTGGTCAAGGAGCTGGCCTCCAAGAACGCGCTGCATGTGCTGCGCCACGGCTTCAAGTGCTTCGGCAAGACCTTTCGGCTGGCCTATTTCGCCCCCAATACCGGCATGAACCCGGAGGCGGCAGCAGCCTACGGCCACAACCGCCTGCGGGTGACCCGGCAGGTGCATTTCAGCGAGAAGCATCCGAAGAAATCGCTGGACATGGTGCTGTCGGTCAATGGTCTGCCGGTGGTCACGCTGGAGCTGAAAAATCCCATGACCGGGCAGACGGTGGACGACGCCATGCGCCAGTACCGGCGCGACCGCGACCCGGCCGAGCCGATCTTCCGCTTCAAGGAACGGGCCCTGGTGCATTTCGCCGTGGACCCGGACCAGGCCTTCATGACCACCCGCCTGGCCGGGGACGACACCCGCTTTCTGCCCTTCAATCGCGGCCACAACTGCGGCGCCGGCAACCCGCCCGCCGAGGATGGCAACTACCGTACCGCGTATCTCTGGGAGCAGGTGCTGACCCGCGACAGCCTGATGGACATCCTCGCCCGCTTCCTGCATCTGGAGGTCAGCGAAAGCAAGGTCACTACCAAAAAGGGCGTCAAGCGCCACCGGAAGGAAACCCTGATCTTCCCCCGCTTTCACCAGCTCGACGCGGTGCGCAGGCTGATCGACTCCGCCCGCGCCCAGGGGCCGGGGCACAACTATCTGGTGCAGCATTCGGCGGGTTCGGGCAAGTCCAACTCCATCGCCTGGCTGGCCCATCGCCTGTCCAGCCTGCACGATGCCGGGGACAACAAGGTCTTCGATACCGTGGTGGTGATCACCGACCGCCGGGTGCTGGACCAGCAGTTGCAAAACACCATCTATCAGTTCGAGCACAAGCAGGGGGTGGTGCAGAAGATCGACGAGAACACCCAGCAGCTTGCCCAGGCGCTGTCCTCCGGGGTGCCCATCATCATCTCCACCATCCAGAAGTTCCCTTTCATTACCCAGGCCATGGACACCCTGGCGAAGAAGGGCGAGGAGGTGGCATTGAACACCGGCGGCAAGCGCTTCGCGGTGATCGTGGACGAGGCCCACAGCTCCCAGTCCGGCGAGACGGCCATGGAGCTGCGCAAGGTGCTCAACCGTGATGGCATCGAATCGGCCATCGCCGAAGAGTTTCTGGATGTCGAGGAAGAAGATCTGTCAGAGGAAGCACGGCGAGAGCTGTTCAAGGAGATGCTCAAGCGGCCGCGCCAGCCCAGTATCAGCTTCTTCGCCTTCACCGCGACGCCCAAGTTTAAGACCCAGGCGGTGTTCAACGAGCCCGGCCCGGACGGCCAGCCGCCGTTTCACCTCTACTCCATGCGCCAGGCCATCGAGGAAGGCTTCATCATGGATGTGCTGGAGCACTACACCACCTACAAGACCTACTACGGGCTGATCAAGTCCATCGAGGACGATCCCCAGGTGCCCAAGCGCAAGGCGGCTCGAGCACTGGCGCGCTTCATGTCCCTGCACCCGCACAACATCGCGCAGAAGGTGGAGGTGATCGTCGAGCACTTCCGCCACAACACCCGCCACCGCATCGGCGGCCGGGCCAAGGCGATGGTGGTCACCGCCTCGCGCTTGCACGCCGTGCGCTACAAGCAGGCTTTCGACAAGTACATCAAGGACCACGACATCACCGGCATCCGCTCGCTGGTGGCCTTCTCCGGCAGCGTCACCGACCCGGACTTCCCGGACCAGTCCTACACCGAAGTGGGCATGAACGAGGGCATCAAGGAATCGGAGCTGCCGGACCGCTTTGCCTCCGAGCACTACCAGGTGCTGCTGGTGGCGGAGAAGTACCAGACCGGCTTTGACCAGCCATTGCTGCACACCATGTATGTGGACCGGCGGCTCTCGGGTATTCAGGCGGTGCAGACCCTCTCCCGCCTGAACCGGACCGCCCCCGGAAAGGAAGACACCTTCGTGCTGGATTTCGTCAACGAGCCGGGCGAGATCTTTGAAGCCTTCAAGCCCTATTACGAAGTGACGCCCGCTGGTGAGCCCAGTGATCCCCATCAGCTCTACGAGTTGCAGCACCGGCTGGAAGAGCACCAGGTCTTCACCAGCGACGAGGTGAATGCCTTTGCGGAGATCTGGTACAAGAACCGCAACGAACCCACGGCGGCGGATCACCAGAAGATTAACGCGATCCTTGATCATGCCGTGGAGCGCTACGAGGCGCTGGACGAGGAGGAACAGGACCAGTTCAAAGGGCAATTGGCCAGCTTCCGCAACCTCTACGCCTTTCTGGCGCAGATCATCCCCTACCAGGACAGTAGTCTGGAAAAGCTCTACAGCTACGGGCGCTTTCTGCTCCACAAACTGCCCCGGCGCGCCGATGACACCGTCTTCGAACTGGAGGACGAGGTCTCGTTGAAGTATTACCGCCTGCAGAAGATCAGCGAGGGCACCATCGATCTCGGCGTAGGCGAAGCACAGCCGCTGTATGGACCCACCGAGGTCGGGACGGGCAAGGCCGAAGATGACGAAGTGGAGTTGTCCACCCTGATCGGCAAGCTTAACGAACGCTTCGGTACGGAATTCACCCCGGCCGACCAGCTCTTCTTCGATCAGATTGCCGAGAGCGCGGTCGAAAACGACACCCTGCGCGAAGCCGCCCGGGCCAACACGCGTGACAACTTCGCCTATGTGTTCAACCGTATGCTGGAGAACCTGTTCATCGAGCGCATGGACGGCAACGAGGAGATCTTCGGCCGCCTGATGAACGACGACAACTTCCGACGCGTGGCCAGCGATCATCTGCTGCGCGAAGTCTACGATCGCCTCCAGAGCACCGAGGAACCAGAGAGCACTCCCGGCCGCTAGAAATCGCTGTGATTTGCGTTCGGCGATGGCCCAAATTCGTCGCAGATTCCATGGAGGAGACGGGGCATGTTCTCGGCGATGGCTGTGGAGAGATCGGCCCCATCCTCAAGGCAGGCGGGTTCGATGCCGTGGACGATGAGGGTTTCCGGGAGCTCGCCGAGGGAACGGGCGAGTTCGACGGCCTCGGCGAGGCCGATGCCGTGCGAGGAGTAGCGGGCGCCGCGCGGCAGGGGCTCGCGGGCGTCAAGACGATGGAGGGTGCCGGGGGCGGCGCCGGTGACGATGGCGTCGACCAGGATCACCGGGTCGTGGCCCTGCCACAGGTCCATGAGCTCGGCGGGTTCGCCACTGCAGGTGGCGGTGGTGAGGCCCGAGGTGCCCTGCAGGGCCTCGACTACGGCGTGGCCGACGCCGTCGTCGCCGCGCCAGGGGTTCCCTATGCCGATGACGAGTGGGCCCTTGCCTGCCGATCTTCCATCGTCGGCCAAGGCCTCTTGGGTTTGTTCAGGGGTCTTGCGGGATCCGTTTTCCGCGGCCTCGACAATGGATGCCCTGCGTTCGTTGTCCTTGTCCGATTCGAACTCGCCTGCTTCAAAGGCATCGAGCAGTTCCTGCTCTTCCTGATTCAGTTTGGTGGGCTTCCGCATGCGTTCCTTCCGAAACTCGCATCTTTCTTTCGGGCGCCGTTCATTTTCGGTCGACGGTCAGGTCGAGGAAGTGGGTGGCGCAGGAGATGCAGGGGTCGTAGTTGCGGATGGCGACTTCGCAGTGGTGGCGCAGTTCGTCGTCCGGCAGGTCGAGGTGGGTTTGCACCAGTTCGCGCAGGTCGGCCTCGATGGTGGGCTGGTTGACCGAGGTGGGCGGGACGATCTTGGCGTCGGTGATCAGGCCCGCGTCGTCGATGTTGTAGCGGTGGTAGCAGATGCCGCGCGGGGCCTCGGTGGCGCCGAAGCCGGTGCCGGCGCGCGGGGTGACCGGCAGCGCGGGTTCGGCCGGTGCGGCGCGGTAGCCGTTGACCAGGCGCAGGGCCTCCTCGAAGGCGAGGACGATCTCGATCATGCGCACCTGGATACTGCGAAACGGGTTGCGGCAGGCGATGCCCAGGCCGGCGCGCTCGGCCAGCTCGGCGGCGCGCGGGGTCAGGCGTTCGCGGTTCAGGGCGAAGCGCGCCAGCGGGCCCATGAACACCGGTTCGCCGGAGTCCGAGCGGTGGCTGTGCAGGGCGTTGGAGTGGGCGACGTGTTCCTCGGTGAAGATGTCGTCGTAGTCGCGGATGGCCGCGTCCAGGCCGCTGCTGGAGCCGAGGCGCCCGTGGGTGATCGGGTATTCGTCCGGGTGCACCAGCGACACGAACTCGTAGTCGCGTTCGAGGTTCGGGTAGTCGAGGGTGGCGAGGAATTCGGCGACCTCGCAGGAGGCCTCCAGGCCCCAGGACAGGTCCTCGCGCAGCCCCGCGACCTCGGCCGGCGACGGGGCGCGGTAGAAGCCGCCGACGCGCAGGTTCACCGGGTGGATCTCGCGCCCGCCCAGCAGGCGCAGGATGGCGTTGCCGATCTTCTTGATGCGCAGGCCGTTGCGCACCATGTCCGGGTGGTCCTTCGCGGCGGTGACCGCATCCGGATAGCCGAGGAAGTCCGGCAGGTGGAGCATGAATACATGCAGGGCGTGGCTCTCGATCCACTCGCCGCAGTAGGCCAGCCGCCGCAGGTCCTGCAGCACGCCGTCCACGGTGATGCCACAGATGTCCTCCATCGCCAGCGAGGCGCCCATCTGGTAGGCGATCGGGCAGATGCCGCAGATGCGCGCGGTGATGTCCGGGGCCTCGCGGAAGTCGCGCCCGCGCAGGAAGCCCTCGAAGAAGCGCGGCGCCTCGAAGATCGACAGCTTCACCTCCTCCACGCGGTCGCCCTCGGTGCGCACGTACATCGCGCCCTCGCCCTCCACGCGGGCGAGGTAGTCGACTTCGATGGTGCGGGTCTCGCTCATGGCCGGTTTCCTGATTCTTCGGGCGGTGCCGTGCCGCTCTCCTGACGTTCGCTCTCCTCGCGGAAGGCGTCGGCGCCGGCGTTGAAGGTGCGGTAGAAGCGCACGCGCGTGGCGCGATCCATGCCCAGGGTCTCCAGCTGGCCGGACAGGCCCGGCGCGTTGGGGGTCTCCTTGGGCCCGAAGCAGCCATAGCAGCCGCGGTTGCAACCAGGGCACAACGCGCCGCAGCCGGCGTGGGTGACCGGGCCGAGACAGGGCGTGCCATGGGCGACCATCACGCAGACCTGTCCCGCCCGCTTGCACTCCTCGCAGACGCTGGCGCTGGCGACCTGCGGGCGCCGGCCGTAGAGGAAGGCGCTGACGACCTCCAGCAGCTGGTACTTGTCGATCGGGCAGCCGCGCAGCTCGAAGTCCACCGGCACGTGCTGGCTGATGGCATCCGAGGTGGCCAGGGTCTCGATGTATTCCGGGTGGGCGTAGACCTGGCGGGTGAATTCTTCGACATCCGCGAAGTTGCGCAGGGCCTGGATGCCGCCGGTGGTCGCGCAGGCGCCGATGGTCACGAGGAACTTCGATGCGCGGCGGATCTCGCGGATCTCCTCCGCCGCCTGTGGCGTGGTGATCGAGCCCTCCACCAGCGTCAGGTCCCACGGCCCTTCGATGCGGGTGCGCGTGGCCTCGGGGAAGTGCGCGATCCGGATGCGGTCGGTGACTGCCAGCAGCTCGTCCTCGCAGTCCAGCAGGCTGAGCTGGCAGCCGTCGCAGGAGGCGAACTTGAACACCGCCAGGGTGGGCTTTTCCCGACTCATAGCTCGCGTACCCGGAAGGCCGGTTCCATCACCGGGTAGGGGAACACGGGGCCGTCGCGGCAGACGAAATGCGCCCCGATCTGGCAGTGGCCGCAAAAGCCCACCGCGCAGCGCATGTTGCGTTCCATGGAGACATAGATGTCCTCCGGCTTCAGGCCGCGGCGCTCCAGCGCGGACGCGGTGAAGCGCATCATCACCTCCGGGCCGCAGGTCAGCGCCAGGGTGTTGCGCCGGTCGAAGCCGCCACGATCGACCAGCTGGGTGACCACGCCGACATCGCCGCGCCAGGCGGCGGTGCCGCGGTCCACGGTGATGCGCAGATCCACATCATCCCGCTCGGCCCAGGCGTCCAGCTCGTCGCGAAAGATCATGTCGCCGGGCGAGCGCGCGCCGTAACAGACCACCACGCGCCCGAACTCCGAACGGCGTTCCAGCGCCGCGTGGATCAACGGCCGCAGCGGCGCCAGGCCGATGCCGCCGGCGACCAGCACCAGATCGCGCCCGCGCGCCTGCTCCAGCGGCCAGGCCGTGCCGAACGGGCCGCGCAGGCCGACCACCGTGCCGGCCTCCAGATCCTGCATCGCGCGGGTCACGCTGCCCACCGCGCGGATGGTGTGCACGATGCCGCCGTCGTCGGTGATCGCGGAGACCGAGATCGGCACCTCGCCCACGCCGAAGAGGTAGAGCATGTTGAACTGCCCGGGTGCTGGCGCGGCGCCGGGCTCCACCCCCGGCTCGGGGTACAGCGTCCAGCTGAAGACCTCGTTGCTGGCCACGTCGCGGCGCACCGAGTGGATGCGCCAGGGCTCTGGCGCCATCGCCTGATCCGGCAGGGTTGCAACCGCGTCAGTTGCCATGACCGGGCCCTCCGTGGCTGTAGATATCCAGCGCCTGCAACCGCGCCGCCTGCAGGCGCTGGACGATCAGCGCGGCGAAGTGCTTCATCAGTACGTAGCCGAACGCCGGGTTGGCCTCCATGCGTTCGCGCAGCACGCCGGCATCGAAGCGCAGGGTATGGATGTCGGTCACCGCCCGCGCGTCGTAGCTGGCGCGGTACGGCGGCAGCAGCCAGGACCAGCCGAGGATGTCCCCGGGCCCGAGGGTCTGGAACGCCACGCTGCCTTCCCGCAGCGGGCTCTCCAGCGCGACCTGGCCTTCGCGGATCAGCCAGAAGGTCTCGGTCGGCTCATGGTCGCGCATCAGCCGGGTCCCGGGCGTATAGCTGCACTTCGCCGCGCAGGCCGCCAGCAGGCGCCGGTGCTCCGGCGCCATGTCCTCGAAAAACGGCTGTTCCTTGATGATCGCCAGCAGCTCGTTCATCCCCGGCCCTCCGGATCGCGGCGCACCGCGGTGACTTCCTCGGTGATGTCGATCCCCACCGGGCACCAGGTGATGCAGCGCCCGCAGCCGACACAGCCGGAGGTGCCGAACTGGTCGTGCCAGGTGGCCAGCTTGTGGGTGATCCATTGGCGATAGCGCGCGGCCACGGACTCGCGGTGTGGCCCGCCGACCAGGTGCGAGTGTTCCTGGTTGAAGCAGGAATCCCAGCGCCGCACGCGTTCGGTGCGCTGGCCTTCCAGGTCTGGCACCTCCTCGACCTGCGAGCAGAAGCAGGTAGGGCAGACCAGGGTGCAGTTGGAGCAGGACAGGCAGCGCTCGGCGGTTTCCTCCCAGCGCGGGTGCTCGAAGGCCCGGTTGAGCACCTCGCGGGCATCGCCGGGCATGCTCCGGCCCATCATTGAAGGCGCCTCGGCCCAGACGCGTTCGGCCGCAGCCTGCTCGGTGTCCGAGGCCGGGCGCGGCTCCAGCCGGTCGAGCATCGCGCGTCCGGCGTCGGACCCGGCCTCGGCGACCAGAAAGTGCTGGGTGGCGTCGATCACCTCGGTCAGCGCCAGGTCGAATCCCTCGCGGGCGCGCGGGCCGGTGTCCATGGAGGCGCAGAAGCAGGTGCCGCCCGGCTCGGCGCAGCTGACCGCGACCATGAACAGGTCCCGCCGGCGGGCGGCATAGCCGCGGTCCTGCACCGCCTGGCCGAGGAATACCCGGTCCTGCACGTCGATCGCCGCCAGCTCGCAGGCGCGCATGCCGATGAAGGCACGGCGCGGCGCGTCGGAGGGTCCGGGCTCGGTCACGAAGCTGCCGTCCGGCTGGCGGGTCAGCCGGAACAGGGTCTCCTCGGGCGGGAACAGGTACTTCTTCCAGGAATGCGGCCCGACCACGTAGCCGAACAGCGCGTCGTCGTCGCGTTCGCGCAGGCGGTAGTGCCCGGGGGCCTGCTCGTCGGTCCAGCCCACCGGCAGGTCCTCGAGGCCGCCCACCCGGTCGTAGACGATCGCGCCATCGCGCCGTGTCGGCCCCACCACCTCGTAGCCGTCGCCGCTCAGCAGGCGGATCAGCGTATCCACGGCTTGGGGTGCGATCACGTGCATGGGTCACCCTCGAACGCTTGCCACGGCCTGAGCCGAACGCGCTGGACGCAGCTCCGATCATAGTGCGCCAACCGCAGGTCGCGTTCCAGCCCGTACGCTGCCAGTCCCGGGTATGCTGGGGCGGAGTCCAGAGACCGTGCGAGGGTCCGATGAAGGTCGCCGTATTCAGTACCCAGCAGCATGACCGCGAGAACCTGATGCCGGCGCTGGTGGCGGCCGGCATGGCACCGGTGGTGTACGCCGAGCGTCTGACCGCGGAGACGGTGCACCTGGCGAGGGGTGCGGATGCGGTCTGTGTCTTCACCAACGACGACCTGCACCGGCGCGTGATCGACGGGCTGGCGGATCAGGGCATCCACGTGGTCGCGCTGCGCTGTTCCGGGTACGACAACCTGGATGTCGCGCGGGCCCGCGAGCGCGGCATGCGCGTGGGCCGGGTCCCGGCGTATTCGCCGAACGCGATCGCGGAGCATGCCGTCGCTCTGCTGATGACCCTGAACCGCCGGGTGCACCGGGCCTGGGAGCGGACCCGGCGTGGCGATTTTCGCCTGGACCATCTGACGGGCTTCGACCTCGCCGGGCGCACCGTGGGGGTCGTTGGTACCGGGCGCATCGGACAGGCCTTTGCCCGGATCATGCTCGGCTTTGGCTGCCGCGTGCTCGCGCACGATCCGTACCCGAACGCGGAGCTGCAGGCCGGGGGTGTGATGTACCAGGACCTGGATACCCTGCTGGCCGAGTCCTCGGTGGTGAGCCTGAGCTGCCCGATGACACCCGAGAACCGCCACATGATCAACGCCGATACCCTGGCCCGGATGCCGCGCGGGGCCTTTCTGATCAACACGGCGCGCGGCGCGCTGGTGGATACCGATGCCGCCGAGGTGGCCCTGGAATCCGGCCAGCTGGGCGGCTTTGCGCTGGATGTCTACGAGGGCGAGGCGGGGCTGTTCTTTCAGGACTGGTCACTGTCCGGTCTGCCGGATCGGCGCCTGGCACGGCTGATGCAGCGCGACGACGTGCTGGTCACGGGCCACCAGGCCTTCCTGACCCGCGAGGCCCTGACCAACATCGCCGACACCACCGTCGCCAACCTGACCGCGTTGCACCAGGACCCGGACGCCCAGCCCGAAGGCCGGGTCGTCTAGGGAGACGCTGATTGAATCGCGCGCTCACCTGCCTTGATCTAGAACAGGGCCATCTCGGCCTCCTGATAGGCGATGTTCGCGTTGCGCGGGGCCAGGTCGTCGAAGTCGGCCAGATCCTGCCAGGGCGAGTCGTCGAAGGCGCGGATCGCCGATTGCATGTCCGTGCC
This sequence comes from Thioalkalivibrio versutus, assembly GCF_001020955.1. Classification (NCBI taxonomy): domain Bacteria; kingdom Pseudomonadati; phylum Pseudomonadota; class Gammaproteobacteria; order Chromatiales; family Ectothiorhodospiraceae; genus Thioalkalivibrio; species Thioalkalivibrio versutus. Next base: position 2,846,899 of record NZ_CP011367.1, on the reverse strand, counting down.
GATGTCCGCCGCTTCAAACATGTGGTCCCACAGCGCGCGCAGATAGTCGTGCGTGGGGTGCTCGAAGGTCGACAAGGCACCCGGTTCGCCGTGGCCCGGGACGAATTTCGCGTCCGCGTATTCGTTTTGTAGATGTTCGTAGGCCTGGAGCCAGCCCTCCACGCTGCCGTCGGGCAGGATGGCCAGCAGGCGCCCGCTGTAGAGCACGTCCCCGGCGAACACGACATTGTCCGGTTCGACCACTGCGATCAGGCTGCCGTGGGTGTGGGTGCTGCCCACGTGACGAATGGTCACGCTCACACCACCAAGATCCAGTTCCTTGTCCTCCTCGATCATCACATTCGGTGGTTCGGGCTGCTCGGTGGACCCTTCCGGCCGATCCAGGGCGTTCTCCAGTTGCATGGCGAACATCGAGGCGCTGCCCTGCATGCGCTCGACGGCCTCGGGCGCGGCCAGGATGTCGGCGCCGGCCTCGCGAAACACGTCGTTGCCCATGAAGCGATGCGGTTGCGAATTGGTGTTGATCACGTAGCGCACCGGCTTGTCGGTGGTGGCGCCGATATGCTCCAGCATCGCCTGCGCCATCTCCGGCGTGTAGCCGGAATCGATGACGGCCACGGCGTCGTCGCCGACCACGTAGCCCAGGTTCATGCGAAAGCCCTGGTTCTCCGCATCGGGTCCGCCGTAGGGGCCGATCCAGGCATGGGCGTGATCGGAGATCGCTTGCGGTTCGGGCAGGATCGGGGTGTCGTCGGCACCCAGGCTGACGCCGGGCGCCAGGATCAGGAGGGCCATTCCGGCCAGGGCCGAGGTGCGGGTGGGGTTCAGCATGGTGCGGACTCCTACAGCAGGAGCCGATACCCGGCGCCGAGCACGGCGCAGACGAGGATCAGCGGGATGATGCCCACCCGGAAACGGGCCAGGGCAATAAAGGCGGCGATGCCGAGCAGGGCCGAGAACCACTCGAAGCTGCCCTCGAAGCCGGCAGGCCACAGGACGTGCCAGGTAAAGAACACGGCCAGATTCACGATCACCCCGACCACGGCGGCGGTAATGCCGGTCAGCGGTCCGGTGAAGTGCAGATCGCCCCGGGTGCGCTCGACCAGGGGTGCGCCCACCAGGATGAACAGGAACGACGGCAGAAAGGTGAAGAAGGTCGCGACCAGCGCCCCGAGCAAGGCGGCGAGCAGCACCTGATCGGGGCCGAGGAAGGCCTGGGTCCAGCCGCCGATGAAGCCGACGAAGGTGACCACCATGATCAGCGGCCCCGGCGTGGCCTCGCCCAGTGCGAGCCCGTCGATCATCTGGGTCGGGCTCAGCCAGCCGTAGGTCTCTACCCCGCCCTGGTACACATACGGGAGCACCGCGTAGGCGCCGCCGAAGGTCACCAGGGCGGTCTGGGTAAAGAACTGCCCCATGCGGGTCAGCGTGGCGTCCCACCCAAATACCGCGAGCAGCAAGCCGAAGACGGCGGCCCACAGGCCGAGGCCGACCACGAGGAAGCGGATCACGCGCGACCAGCGAAACTGCATCCAGGGTGCGGGAGGAGTGTCGTCATCCACCACGGCCGGCCCCGTCGCCTTGTGGCTGCTGGCGCTGTGCGATTCGCCGCTGCGGAAGCGCTCCGGCCAGACCCGGCTGCCCAGCCAGCCGAGCACGCCCGCGGCGATGATGATGTACGGGAACGGGATGTTGAGCGCGAAGATCGCCAGGAACGCCGCCACGGCCATGAGCCATAGCAGGCCGTTGTTCAGGACACGTCCGCCGATGCGCCAGCCGGCATAGACGATGATCGCGATCACCGCTGGCTTGATGCCGTAGAACACGGCCTCCACCGCGGGCACGTCGCCAAAGGCCAGGTACACCCAGGACAGCCCGGTGATCAGGACCAGCGAAGGCAGGATGAACAGCAGCCCGGCCATCAGGCCGCCGAAAGTGCCGTGCAGGAGCCAGCCGAGATACGTGGCGAGCTGCTGCGCCTCCGGCCCCGGCAGGACCATCGCGTAGTTCAGCGCGTGCAGGAAGCGGTTCTCGGAGACCCAGCGCCGCCGTTCCACCAGCTCCTCGTGCATCATCCCGATCTGCCCGGCGGCCCCACCGAACGAGATGAAGCCGAGCTTCAGCCAGTAGCGAAAGGCCTCGGCCCGGGTGGGCCGGCTCGGACGTTGCGTGGTCGAGGTATCGGGGTCGGTCATGCGGGGTCGCGTCCGGATTGTTGTTCAAAGGCCTGGCGCAGGTCGTGCAGTACGGGCGTTACGCGGGCCAGCAGGGCATCGTCGTCTGCGCACTGCTGCTTCGCCCCGGTCAGGATGCTCTCGAAGCCCGCGGCCTCGGCGATGGGGCGCCCGCCCACGTCCAGGAAATGCACCATCTCCGCCAGCCCGGCGAGCCCGCTGTCGCGTTCTAGACTGAATGCCGCCAGCAACACTTCGAAGGTGACGCGTTCGCCGAAATGGGTGAACGCGGCGCCGTCGAAGTCGAAGCCAAGGGCCTCGGCCGGGCAATCGGCCGGGGTTGCGAGCCAGACGAAGCGCGCGTCGGGGTCGATGAATTCGCGGATCAGCCAGGCACTGGCGACCCGGTCTACCCACATTGCCGCGCGCGTCGCCCACAGTCGGCCCCGGTAGTCCGTCGGCTCCAGCCTGGCAATGCCCGCGTCCGGCTCGGGCGAGGGTTCGTCAGGCGACAGGACCGCCTGCGCGGCGGAATCCAGGCGGGCCAGCTGCGCCTCCAGCGGTGCGCGACCGGGGCCCGGGAAGTAGTCGGTGCGGCGCAACTGGTCGGCCTCGCGGTGGATCTGGCGCAGGCGCTTGAGGAGCTCGGATTCGCCCAGTCCGGGCAGCTGTCCCAGCAGGGTTTCCGCGTTGCCTTGCAGTGCCCGGTATTCCGTGTCCCGGTCGAACAGGCTGTGGTAATGCGCCTGCTCCTCGGGGTTGGCGGCCACCGGCAGGTGGTAGGCCTGGTTGCCCGCCGCGCGCGCCGACTCGGCCAGTTCCAGCAGGGCGTCGCGCAGGTCCGAGCGGTTGGGCAGCAGGTAGACCCCATCGCGCAGGGTGGCTGCGCCAAGTGCCTTCAGCGCCCGCCACAGTCGGACCCGGGTCGAGTCCTGCCCGCTCTGAAAGGCGAAGATCAGGAGTTGCCAATCGGTATCCCGAAAATTCATGTCACATGTATATCAGCAATGTAACGTCCGTTACAAATTCAGGGGGTGCGCGCACAAAAAGGCCCGGCGCCTTGCGGGGCCGGGCCTTGGGGAGCGCATCGGGGTGCCCGATGCGCGAGGGGGCTTAGCCCTCGTTGTGGTAGCGGGTGATCCGCTCCACTTCGTTCTTCGCGCCCAGGACTACCGGCACGCGCTGGTGAATGCCCGTGGGGCTGATATCCATGATGCGCTCGCGACCGGTGGTGGAGGCACCGCCGGCCTGCTCGATGATGAAGCTCATCGGGTTGGCCTCGTACATCAGGCGCAGCTTGCCGGCGGTGCCCTTGGCCTGCATCTTGGAGTCCATCGGGTACATGAACACGCCGCCGCGCGACAGGATGCGGTGCACCTCGGCGACCATGGAGGCCACCCAGCGCATGTTGAAGTCCTTGTCGCGGGCGCCTTCCTTGCCGGCCAGGCATTCGTCGATGTAGCGCTTGACGGGGGCCTCCCAGAAGCGGCTGTTGGACATGTTGATCGCGAATTCCTCGGTGTCTTCCGGGATCTGCACGCTGTCCTTGGTCAGCAGGAACTCGCCGAAGTCCTTGTCCAGGGTGAACATCTGCACGCCCTTGCCGGTGGTCAGCACCATCATGGTGGACGGACCGTACAGGCAGTAGCCGGCGGCGATCTGCTTGGTGCCCGGCTGCAGGAAGTCCTCGGTCTTCGGATCGGAGACGCCTTCCGGCGCCTTCAGGATGGAGAAGATCGTGCCGACGGAGACGTTCACGTCGATGTTGGAGGAGCCGTCCAGCGGGTCGAACAGGACCAGGTAATGACCGCGCGGGGCGCCGGCCGGCATCTCGCAGATCTCGTCCATCTCCTCGGAGGCGAGGCCGGCGGCGTGGCCATTGTGGCCCAGGGCCTCGATGAACACCTCGTTGGTGATGATGTCGAGCTTCTTCTGCGTCTCGCCCTGCACGTTCTCGGAGCCGGCGGAGCCGAGAACGCCGACCAGGTCACCCTTGTCGACGAGGTCGGAGATCTTCTTGCAGGCCACCGAGATATCGTTCAGCAGGCCGGTGAATTCGCCGGTCGCGCCCTGGATACCGCGCTGAGTCTCGATAATGTAGTTGGTCAAAGTCGTGCCGATATGCATGATGCAATCCTGATGCTGTTGTGAATCGGGTGACACCGCGCAATCGAGGTGCGTGAGCACCATGACGGGGCGAACGGCCCCGGTGCGCCGAGTGTCTTAACCGGCATAGTGTAGCAAAAGCACCCGGATGGGCCGATCCGACGGGTAGTTCATGGCTTGAGCGGGCTGGCACTTGTCGTGCATGGCATCCGGGGCTGTATCCACAAGGGAGATTCGCATGCCGCAAAACGCGCTGTACGCCCAGTCCGGCGGGGTTACCGCTGTCATCAACGCCAGCGCCTGGGGGGTGATCGAGGCGGTGCGCGCCCATCCGGCCCATTTCGGCAAGATCTATGCGGCGCGCGACGGCATCCTCGGTGTCCTGCGCGAGGAGATCATCGATCTGGATCAGGAGGACCCGCTGACCCTGGCGGCCCTGCGTCATACCCCCGGCGGGGCGTTCGGCTCCTGCCGCTTCGACCTGGGCGATCCCGACCAGGATCCGGAGCAGTACGAACGCCTGGTCGAGGTCTTCCGCGCCCATGACATCGGCACCTTCTTCTACAACGGCGGCGGCGGTTCCATGGATACCGCGCTGAAGATCGCCAGGATGGGGGATCGCATGGGTTTCCCGATCAAGGCGATCGGCGTGCCCAAGACGATCGACAACGATCTCGCCGTGACCGACTCCAGCCCCGGGTTCGGCTCCGCCGCCAAGTTCATCGCCACGGTCGTGCGCGAGGCCAGCCTGGATGTCGAGTCCATGCACACCAGTTCCACCAAGGTGTTCGTGCTCGAGGTAATGGGTCGGCATGCGGGCTGGCTGGCGGCCGCCGCCGCGCTGGCACAGGAGTTCGATGGCCAGCCGCCGATGCTGATCCTGTTCGCCGAGACCCTGTTTGACCAGGACGACTTTCTCGAGCACCTGAACCGGACCATCGAGCGTCACGGCTACTGTGTGGTGGTGGTCTCCGAGGGTCTGAAGAATCCGGATGGCACCCTGTTCTCGGTGGCACAAAGCCATGATGTGTATGCCTACACCCAGCTGGGCGGCGCCGCCCCGCGCCTGGCCGAGCTGATCCGCGAACAGACCGGACACAAGCTGCACTGGGCGGTGGTCGACTATATCCAGCGCTCCGCGCGGCATATCGCGTCGAAGGTGGACGTGGAGCAGGCCTATGCCTGTGGCCGTGCGGCGGTGGAGGGCGTGGTGGCCGGCGAGGATGCCTTCATGCCGATCATCCGCCGCGATTCCAACGATCCCTACCGCTGGAGTATCGGTTTTACCCCGCTGGAGACCGTGGCCGACGTCGAGCAGGGCATGCCGCGCGAGTACATCACCCCGGACGGCTACGGCATCACCCAGGCCGCGCGCGATTACCTGCGCCCGCTGATCCAGGGCGAGGACGCCCCGCCGTTCGACCAGGGCCTGCCCTGCTACCCGCGCATCCGGGGCGAATTGCTGCCCAAGCGTTGCCCTCCGTTCGAGGTCAAGACCGACTAGTCATTTCCGGGCGAGTGGGCGTCGGCGTCCAGCCAGGCCCGCTGGAAGGCGAAGAACTGCCGGGCGACCCTGTCCGCCTCGTCGACGCGCAGATAGTCCGCGTGTTCGGCCGGTGCACAACGCGCACAGACGAAGGTGATGCCCTCACAAAGGCTAATGCAGCACGGGGTGTTGTCCGTGCGGCGCGGCCGGTAATGCACCCAAACGGAGGCCGTATCCGCAACCGCGGTGGGCCCGGATTCCAGGCTGAGCGCGGCGCCGCAGTGGCTGCAAGCCGCCTCGATCCGGCTATGTGCACCGCTTAGCATCGGGATGGCCAGGGCATCGACGGCGCACATCGCGGCGACCGGGCTGCCATCGGCGACGCTGACCGTGATGCTGCCCGGTGCGGCGCTGTACGGGTAGCAGCCCAGACCCTGGGCCTGATGCGCCACGGCATCCAGCGCGGCCAGTCGCTCCAGCGCGCGGATATCCAGCTCCCGGGCCTCTGGTGGCCGTCCGCGCTGGTGCCAGTGTTCCAGGACTTCGAGATAGGCGGCGCGCACGGCTTCGGGGGCATCCCGCAGGCGCTGTTCCAGCGGGAAGTCGCCGCGCAGGCGTCCCAGGGCGGCGGTCACGTGCGCCGGCCTCATGACGAGGCGCAGCAGCCGCCCGGGCCCTCCTGCTGAATGGGCGGACAGGGCACGGTGCCGTAGGAGCAGAACACGCAGCAGTCCCCTGGAAGTGGCCGGAGCAGGGCCCCGCAGCCGGTGCATTCGTAGAACCACTGGCAGGCGTCGGTGGGCATCGTCTCCGTCTTCTGGTGCCCGCATTCCGGGCAGGTCAGGGTCGAATCGGGCACGATCTCGTTCATATGCGTTTCAGCTCGGTTTGCGAGGATGGGAGCCAACGACCGGGGCTGGCGGGAAAAACCCCGCCAGACAACCGGAATCGGCACAAACGCCGTCTGGCCAGCGTCTATTCTCTGCCAAGCCCGCGCAAGACGGGCCCATAACCGGATCCCGGATGGAGGAAATCATGTACTCGCGCATTCTCAATCGCACCCTCGCCCTGACCGCTGCCAGTGTGCTGGCCGCCGCGTTTGTCGCGCCCGGCCAGATCGCGGCCCAGGGCGCCTACTTTGCCCCGGCGGACGGTTCGCCGGACGAGGTCGCCTTCGAATACCGCATGCACGAATACGGCTGCGCCAATGTGCGCGGACAGTGGCGCGCGACCAACAACACGGATGACTGGCTGGAAGTCCGGGTCACCAAGACCGCCTACAACTGCCCCGGAGAGCTGGAAGACGACGTGCGCACGACGACCCGCCTGTGGCGCACGCTGGGTCCGGGCGAGACCCAGGAGCGCACGCGCGACAACTCCGTGTGCGGCGGGGCCTGGGCGCGTGGTGTCGAGGTCCTGGAGTACGAGATCAAGGTGGTCGACGCCCCCGACGAAAGCTGACAGACGTGTGAAACCGGCCGCGATTTTCGTTTGCGGCCGGTCAATTCGCGGTTCTGGCGGGCTACACTTCTAACAACCGTTCACCGATTTCAAGGAGTCTGCCCATGAGCGTTCATTCGTTCCGTCGAGTTCTGTCCGCACCCGCGGCACTGCTGGTCGCGCTGGCCCTGACCCTGCTGCCCGCCACCCCGGCATTCGCCGATGTCGGCATGCTGGATACCGGCAGCATGATCCAGCAGGCCAGCGCGGACGACACCCGCGCCCAGTTGCTGGAACAGCTCAATGACGCCGAGGTTCGCGCGCAGCTGATCGAGATGGGGGTTGATCCCGAACGTGCCGAGCAGCGTGTGGCCCGTCTGACCGACGACGAACTGGCGCAGCTGGAGGCGCACATGGAGACCGACCCGGCCGGCGCGGCCAGCGTCCTGGGTGTGGTCGCCATCGTGTTCGTGGTGTTCGTGATCCTGGATGCGGTGGGTGTGACCGACATCTTCTCGTTTGTCGGGCCGTCCCGCTAAGCCACGCCCTGCATGGGGTTCATCTCGACGCGGCGAGTCACGGCGTTTCTCGCGCTCGCCGCGCTTCTCTGGCTGACCGGTTGTGCCACCGCGCCGCAGAGCGCGGGTCTGGCGAGCGAGCGTCCGACGGACCTGCCGGCGCGCGTCGAACTGGCTGACACGCCGTTCTTTCCCCAGGAGCAATACCAGTGCGGCCCCGCCGCGCTGGCCACGGCGTTGAATGCCCGGGGTATCGATGCCGCGCTGGATGATCTGATCGAGGAGGTTTACATCCCCGCCCGCGAGGGCAGTCTGCAGACCGAGATGCGCGCGGCGGTGCGCGCGCGCGACCAGGTCGCCTACCGTATCGAGCCCCAACTGGAGGCGATCCTGCGCGAGGTGGCGGCGGGCAACCCGGTGGTGGTGTTCCAGAACCTCGGGGTGGCCCTGATCCCGGAATGGCACTTTGCGGTGGTTATCGGATACGACCTGGAAGATCGGGAGATCTTCCTGCGCAGCGGCCCGATCCAGCGCCACGTGAATTCCTTCGCCCGCTTCGAACGCACCTGGGCGCGGGGTGAGCGCTGGGCCTTCCTTGTGATGCCCCCCGATACCCTGCCGGCCACCGCCCAGCCGCTGCGCTGGCTGCGTGCGGTCAACGAACTGGAACAGACCGGGCGCTTTGCGGCGGCGGCCACGGGCTACGAAACCGCAATGGACCGTTGGCCCGATGAACCGATCCCCTACGTGGGTCGCGCCAACGTGGCCTTTGCCCAGGGCGATCTGCCGGCGGCGGAGAATGCCCTGCGGGCGCTGGTCGAGCGCGATCCGGCCCGCCACGAGGGCTGGAACAACCTCGCGCACGTGCTGATCGCTCGCGAGTGCGGCGAGCAGGCGCGCGAGGCCGCGAGCTGTGCGGCCGATCTGGCGGGACCGGGAGCGTATGCGCGCACCCTGGGCGCTGCGGCGGAGGCTCCGGACGGCGGCGCCGAGTGTCGGGCCCTGCCGCCCTGTGGCGTGGCGACCGAGGCACGCGCGCGGTAAGACCGCACGGGTTCCGTCATCGCGAGGCGCGAAGCCCGCGGCGATCGGCAGGGTGTGGATGACCGCGCAACGCTCGCAGGGACAGTCCCTGTTGCGTCAGGCCGAGCGTTTTTCCAGGGCCTGTTCGGCGTGCTTGAGCACCAGGCCCAGGTTCTGCTTCTCCACGTCCGTGACCTGCGGGTCATTCTTTACCGCTTGACGCAGGTGCTCCACCAATTGCGCCAGTTCGTCGCGCGAGATCTGATGGAAGTTGAAGCCGCCGCCGTAGCGGGACTCGAGCTGGTCCCAGTAGTCGGCGAGCGGGGGGCGGTAGTCGTCACTCATCGGGCAGTCCTTGTTTGATGCGGGCGCGGCGTGCGCGAAAGGCATTTTGTCTGTTCGCGGTGCTTGCGGTCTAATGGGGGCTTTCCCGACCGGCCTTTCGCCCATGTCCGTTACTGCCATCTATCCTGGCACCTTCGACCCGATCACCCACGGTCACACGGACATCGTGCGGCGTGCGGCACGGTTGTTCGATCGCGTGGTAGTCGCGGTGGCCGCCAGTCCCAACAAGGGTCCGGCCTTCCCGCTGGGGACCCGCGTGGCCCTGGCCGAACAGGCGGTAGGTGATATCCCCGGCGTGGAGGTGCAGGGCTTCGATGTCCTGCTCGCGCACTTTGTTCATGCGCAGCAGGCCAACGTGATCCTGCGCGGATTGCGCGCGGTGTCCGACTTTGAACATGAATTCCAGCTCGCAGCGATGAACCGGCAGCTAGCGCCGGAGGTCGAAACGCTGTTTCTGACGCCAGCGGAGGAGTACAGCTTCGTCTCCTCCAGTCTGGTACGGGAAATCGCCCGACTGGGCGGCGACGTCTCAAAATTCGTTAGCCCCGGTGTGGCGCGCATGCTGGCCGAACAAAACGGCGCAGCACGCTAGCCGGGCCCCGCCACTGGATACGAGGAACGGCCCATGGCCCTGATGATCACCGACGAATGCATCAACTGCGATGTCTGCGAGCCCGAGTGCCCGAATGAGGCCATCTACCCGGGGGACGAGATCTACGAGATCGACCCCACGCTGTGCACCGAATGTGTCGGCCATTTCGACGAGCCGCAGTGCCAGCAGGTCTGCCCGGTGGACTGCATCCCGCTGGATCCCGATCACAAGGAGACCCGCGAGCAGCTGACGGCCAAGTACGACGCCCTGATGGCCGCGAAGTAGGCCGCGACATGGATTGGCGCCGCCCGCTCCTGCACTGCACGGTCCTCGTCACCCTGTCGCTGGCGGCGCCGCTGGCGCTGGCCGGCCCGGGGCAGCACGCAGTGGCGAGTGCGCATCCGGCCGCCACCGAGGCGGGCGAGGCCGTGCTGCGCGACGGCGGCAACGCCTTCGATGCCGCCGTCGCGATTACCGCCGCCCTGGGTGTAGCCGAGCCCTACGGCTCCGGGCTCGGGGGCGGCGGGTTCTTCCTGCTGTACGAGGCATCCTCCGACCGCAGCGTGATGCTCGATGCCCGCGAGACCGCCCCGGCCGCGGCCGACCGCGACATGTATCTGGATGCCGACGGCGAGGTGATCGACGGCTTGTCGCTGGATGGCGTGCTTGGCGCCGGCATCCCCGGCATGCCCGCCGGCATGGATCACCTGGCGCGGGAATACGGACGCCTTTCGCTGGCCGACAGCCTGGCACCGGCGATCCGTCTGGCCGAGGACGGTGTTCCGGTCAGCGGCCGCTACCTGCAGATGGCGGGCTTTCGTCATCAGGCCCTGCGCGACGGGGCTGACGCACGAGACATTTACCTTGAGGCGGGTCGCCTGCCGGACGAAGGCGCGATTCTGCGCCAGCCGGAATTGGCCGTGACCCTCCGGCGCCTCGCGGACGAAGGCCGGAGCGGTTTCTATACCGGTGACCTGGCCGAGCGCCTGGTCGCCGGTGTGCGCGAGGCCGGTGGTATCTGGACCCTGGACGACCTGGCGGGGTACGCGGTCGTCGAGCGTGACCCCGTGCGTCTGGACTATCTTGGCGCCACGATCACCACCGCCTCGCCACCATCTTCCGGCGGGGTCGCGCTCGGCCAGATCCTGAACATCCTGGCGTTCTACGACCTCGAGGCACTGGCGCCGGATATGCGCGTCCACCTGACCATCGAGGCGATGCGCCGCGCCTATCGTGATCGCGCCGAGTACCTGGGCGACCCGGACCATGTGGATATTCCGCTGGAGCGGCTGCTGTCACGCGACTACGCAGCCGGTCTGCGCGCCACCATCCATCCCGACACGGCCACGCCCAGCCGCTACCTGCCGCTGTCGGTGGAGCCGCAGGCCGAGGTTCCGGGATCGGCCGCGGCCGAGAGCCGCGAGACGACGCACTTTTCCGTGATCGACGCCGAGGGCAACCGGGTCGCGGCCACGCTGACGCTGAACTACCCGTTTGGGTCCGGCTACGTGGTGCCCGGGACGGGCGTGCTATTGAATAATGAGATGGATGACTTCTCGGCCAAGCCGGGCGAGCCCAACGCCTATGGCCTGGTCGGTTTCGAGGCCAATGCCATCGCGCCGCAGCGCCGCCCGCTGTCGAGCATGAGCCCGACCTTCGTCGAGACCGAGGATCGCGTGGCGATCCTGGGCACGCCGGGTGGCAGCCGCATCATTACCATGGTCCTGCACGGCGTGTTCGGCGTGCTCGAGGGGCAATCCATCGAGGAGGTCGTCGCGGCGCCTCGCTATCACCACCAGTATTTGCCCGATCGGGTGGAACACGAGACCGGGGTGTTCGATGCCGAACTGCGTGGCCAGCTGGTCTCGCGTGGGCATCAGCTGGTGCCGCAGGTGCGTCCGTTCGGTGACATGCACGCCATCCTGTGGGAGCGCGGGGCGGGTCGCCTGGAGGCGGCTTCCGATCCGCGCGGCGAGGGCGAGGCGCGGGTGTTCCAGCCCTGAAGACGCGCTGATGGACGCGCGTGCCGGGAGGCGCGCGAATGGATCAGAGTATCCTAGGCCTTCACGAATTGCGCCCACACAAAAAGCCGCACCCCGAGATCGGGGAGCGGCTTTTTTCGATTCACTGCAACCGCCGGGCCGGCAGTGCCGGCCCGGAACCCGGGGGCTTAGCCCTGGGCCAGATCGCGGATGCGGGCGTTCAGACGGCTCTTGTGGCGAGCCGCCTTGTTGCGGTGAATCAGGCCCTTGCTCACGGTCTTGTCGATCACCGGAACGGCCTCTTTGTAGGCCTCGGCGGCCGCCTGGGCATCGCCCTTGTGCAGCGGCTTCAGCACGGCCTTCATGGCCGTGCGAAAACGGGAGCGCAGCCCCATGTTGTGGGCGCGGTTCTTGACCGCCTGACGGGCCCGCTTACGGGCAGAAGCAATATTTGCCAAAGTACTTCCCTCGCGTTAAATCGCTAGGTTCTGGAAAGGCGGCAGAGCATACCCCCGGGGCACTCCAGCGTCAACCGGGTCCTGCGCGTGATGGGGATGGCCTGGGGCCGTCCATGCGTCTACTGTAGAAGAAAGAAAGCCATTCAAAGGAGAACAGGATGAATCGATTCAACCAGACCCTTCGGGCCGCACCGGCGACAGCATCGGGCATGGCCCTGCTGTTCGCGGCGCTCCTGCTGGCGAGCATTGCCTTCATGCCGCAGGCCAAGGCCTTCGAGCCGGAGGCCAAGGTCGTCTATCACGCCGACTTCGCCGACCCGCGCCGCTTCTCCGCGATGCTGACCAGCATCAACAACATGATGACGCATTACCAGAACGAGTTTATCGATGCCGACGTGCGCATCGTGTTCGTGGCGCACGGCATCCGCTTCCTGACCGATGACGACCTGGCTGCTACCCCGTTCGAGGCCGACGAGGAACTCAAGGAAGAGCGCGACACCCTGCGTGGGCGCCTGATGAGCCTCGCCAGCACCCACGGCGTGAAGCTCGAGCTGTGCGAGATCACCCGTTCGCAGATCGGTCTGGACGAGGACCTGATCTACGATCACGTCAACTTCGTGCCCTCGGGTGTGGTGCGCGTGGCCGAGCTGCAGAACGAGGAAGGCTTCGCCTACATCAAGATCGAGTGATCGCCGTTCGGCTTGATGGTCACAAGCCCCGCCTCGGCGGGGCTTTTTGTGGCAACACGAAGCGTTCGAAGATACGAAGGCGGTCAAGGGCGTTTGCACCACAGAGGGCACAGAGAAAACGGTAAAAAGTAGGATGCGGTTGAGCGGAGCGAAACGCATCCATCCGGAACCGGGAGGCCCCGGGCCGCGACACGATGCGATTCGCAGTGCTCATCACATCCTACTCGCTCACAATGCCAGCCCCATTAATCCAGCCCTTCTCTTCCTGTCTCCCCACCTTCCTGTAAATCGCCCTGGCCCTTCTCCGTGCCCTCTGTGGTGAAAAAAGCCTAACCCAGGACCTCCAGCTTGGCGAAGCTCAGCACCAGCCACTTGGAGCCCGCGTGGGCGAAGTTCACCTGGACCCGGGCCGAGTTGCCGGAACCCTCGAACTGGGTGATCAGCCCCTCGCCGAACTTCGCGTGGTGCACCCGTGCGCCGATCGCCAGGCCCACCGCGGAGGCCTCGGCGGCCTGTGCATCCATGGCCCCGAAGCCCGCCGTCTTGTTCCGGGCCGCGGCAAAGCGGCCCGCGCCATACGGCGAGGCCTGCGGGCGCAGCACTTCCAGCGCGCCCTCGGGGATCTCGTTGATGAAGCGCGAGGCGACGTTGTAGGACTCGCGTCCATACAGCCGCCGCGTCTCGGCATGGATCAGGTACAGCTCCTGTTCGGCGCGGGTCATGCCGACATAGGCCAGGCGGCGTTCCTCCTCCAGTCGCCCCGGCTCCTCCAGCGAGCGGGCGTTGGGGAACAGCCCCTCTTCCATGCCGGTCAGGAAGACCAGCGGAAACTCCAGGCCCTTGGCCGAGTGCAGGGTCATCATCTGCACCGCGTCCTCGTGCGGGTCGGCCGCACCCTCGCCGGCCTCCAGTGCCGCGTGGGCGAGGAATTCGGTCAGGCGATTGCCCTCGCCTTCCTCGCTCTCGGCGGTGCTACTCATGTCGAAGGCGCGCGCGGCCCCCACCAGCTCGTCCAGGTTTTCCAGCCGAGCCTCGCCACGCTCGCCCTTTTCCTTTTTGTAGTGCTCGCGCAATTGCGCGCGCTCGATCGCCTGTTCCACCTGATCGGCCAGCGGCTGGCGCGGGAGCTCCTGCTGCAGGGTGCGGACCAGCTGCACGAACCCGGCGACTGCGGTGCGCGCGCGTCCGGGCAGGGCGTCGGCGTCCACCGCGTGGGTGGCGGCCTGCAGCAGGCTGGTGTCGGCTGCCTGGGCGGCCTGGCGCAGGCCCTCCAGGGTCTTCTCGCCGATCCCGCGCGGGGGCTGGTTGACCACGCGCAGGAAGGCGGCATCGTCATCGCCGTTGCCGGCCAGGCGCAGGTAGGCCAGGGCATCGCGGATCTCCTGGCGCTCGAAGAAGCGCAGGCCGCCGTAGACCCGGTAGGGCATGCGCCGGCCGATGAAGGTCTCTTCCAGCACGCGTGACTGGGCATTGGAGCGATACAGCACCGCACATTCGCGGTACAGCCCGCCCTGGTCCACGTGGCGGGCGATGGTCTCGGCGATGAAGCGCGCCTCTTCCTGCTCGTTCAGCGCGGTGTACAGGCGGACCGGTGCGCCTTCGTGGCCCTCGGTCCACAGCTCCTTGCCCAGGCGGCCGGAGTTGTGCCGGATCAGGGCGTTGGCGGCGTTCAGGATGTTGGCGCTGGAGCGGTAGTTCTGCTCCAGGCGCACGACCTGGGTGCCCGGGTAGTCCTTCTGGAAGTGCTGGATGTTCTCGATCTTCGCGCCGCGCCAGCCGTAGATCGACTGGTCGTCGTCGCCCACGGCGAACACCGGACTGTCCCCGGCGAGCAGGCGCAACCAGCCGTACTGGATGTCGTTGGTGTCCTGGAATTCGTCGACCAGCACGTGGCGAAAGCGCGTGCGGTAGTGCTCCAGCAGGGCCTTGTTGTCGCGCAGCAGTTCCAGCGAGCGCAGCATCAGCTCGGCGAAGTCCACCACACCGGCGCGCTCGCAGGCCTGCTGGTAGGTGGTGTAGACGCGTACCCACTGGCGGGCGACCGGGTCGCCGGTATCCGGCAGGTGTTCCGGGCGCGAGCCCTCGTCCTTGCGCGCGTTGATGTACCACTGCGCCTGCTTGGGCGGCCACCGCGACTCGTCCAGCTCCAGCCCGCGCAGCACGCGCTTGACCATGCGCAGCTGGTCATCGGAGTCGAGGATCTGGAAGGCCTGCGGCAGCTTCGCCTCCTGCCAGTGCTGGCGCAGCAGGCGGTGGGCGAGGCCATGGAAGGTCCCGACCCACAGCCCGGTGGCCGGGTGCCCCAGCAACGACTCGATGCGCCCGCGCATCTCGGCCGCCGCCTTGTTGGTAAAAGTGACCGCCAGCAGGCTGTGCGGGGCCACGCCCTCGACGCCAATCAGCCAGGCGATGCGGTGCACCAGCACGCGGGTCTTGCCGGAGCCGGCGCCGGCCAGGACCAGCACCGGATGCGGCGGGGCGGCCACGGCCTCGCGCTGGGCCGGGTTGAGGGAATCGAGCAGGGGGGAGACATCCATGCGCGAATGGTAGGGAAACCCGGCCGGAATCGCACGTTCCGCATGCGGGCCGTGTGCCTTCGCCCGCGCAAACGCGCTACCCTCGGAGGCAGCCTTCAAGAAGACGCTGATTCACCGACTCCGCGCGGGAACCTCTCGCGCCGATCAGGTCCCAAAGGCCGACGCATCAGGAATGGGAAGAGACCGCGAATGAACGAGATGCCATCCCGGCACCGGCTGGACAGCCCCGTATCCGGGCAGGAACTGCACCCGGATAACCTCGCTTTCGCCGAGGATCTGCTGGAGCGCTACCAGGACGACCCCGATTCCGTCCCGCCGGCCTGGGCCGATTACTTCCGCTCGCTGGAAGGGGCGCCGCGCCCGGAACGCCGCCGGCGCTCCACCGATCGGCCGGATCTGGCCCATGAACAGCTGCAGATCCGCGTGCTGCAGTTCATCAATGCCTACCGCTACCTCGGTCACTTTGGCGCCCGTCTGGATCCTCTGGAGCGCGAACCGCCGGAGCCACCGCGCGAGCTGAGCCGCGAGCATCACGGCCTCGACCAGGTCGGCCCCGATGTCACCTTTGATCCGGGCTCGCTGTTCATCGACGGGCGGGTCTCGCTGGATACGATCGAACGGGTGCTGAAGGAGACCTACTGCGCCGGTATTGGCGCGGAATACATGCATCTGATGGCCACCGACGAGAAGCGCTGGCTGCAGGAGCGTCTGGAATCGGCCCATGGCCACTTCGGTTTCGATGACGACACCCGCCTGGCGATCCTCGAGCGTCTGACCGCGGCCGAGGGTCTGGAGCGCTATCTGCATCGGCGCTATGTCGGGCAGAAGCGCTTCTCGCTGGAAGGCGCGGAGAGCCTGATCCCGCTGCTGAATGCCCTGATCCAGCGGGGCGGCGCGCGCGGGCTGCAGGAGTTCGTGGTCGGCATGGCACACCGCGGACGCCTCAACGTGCTGGTCAACCTGTTCGGCAAGTCCCCGGAGGAGCTGGCCAACGAGTTCGAGGGGCGTCCGCGCGACGACCGTGGCACCGGCGACGTGAAGTACCACATGGGTTTCTCCTCGGACCTGGATACCCCGGGTGGTCGGGTGCATCTGGCGCTGGCCTTCAATCCCTCGCACCTGGAGATCGTCACCCCGGTGGTGGAGGGTTCAGTGCGGGCGCGCCAGGTGCGGGTCGGCGATCGCAAGGGCAACCGGGTGATGCCGGTGGTGATCCATGGCGATGCCGCCTTTGCCGGGCAGGGCGTGGTCATGGAGACCCTGAACATGTCCCAGACCCGGGGCTTCTCCACCAAGGGCACCGTGCATGTGGTGGTGAACAACCAGATCGGTTTCACGACTTCGACCCTGAAGGACGCTCGTTCGACGCATTACGCCACGGATGTCGCCAAGATGGTGAACGCGCCCATCCTGCATGTGAATGGCGATGATCCCGAGGCCGTGGTGTTCATCACCCAGATCGCGCTGGACTACCGCATGCGCTTCGGCAAGGACGTGGTCATCGATCTCGTCTGCTACCGCCGCCAGGGCCACAACGAGGCCGACGAGCCGGCCGCGACGCAGCCGCATATGTATCGTCGTATCCGCGACCTGCCGACCACCCGCGAGCGTTACGCCAGACGCCTGATCCGCGAGGGCCTGACGACCGAAGACGCACAGGAGCAAGCGCTGGAGGACTATCGCGGCCGACTGGATGCCGGCCAGCCGGTGGCGCTGTCGTTGCTGCGCGAGCGCAACAGCCATGCCGGATCCTCGACCAACTGGGGCCCCTATCTGAACCAGACCTGGGACCAGGATGTGGACACCGGCGCCCCCGCCGACCGTCTGGCGCGCACCCTCGAGCAGCTTTCCACCCCGCCGGAGGGTTTCCGACTGAACGACCGCGTGCAGAAGATCCTGGATGCCCGCGTGGCCATGGCGCGCGGCGAGCAGCCGCTGGACTGGGGTGCGGCCGAGACCCTGGCCTACGGCGCGCTGATCCAGGACGGCTACCGCATTCGCCTGTCCGGGCAGGACTCCAGCCGGGGCACCTTCTTCCACCGCCACGCGGTCCTGCACGACCAGGAGACCGGCAAGGCCATCGTCCCGCTGCGGCGCCTGGATCCGGACCACCCGCGTTTCCTGGTGATCGATTCGCTGTTGTCCGAGGAGGGCGTGCTCGCCTTCGAATACGGCTATGCCACCGCCGCGCCCGAGGCTCTGGTGGTCTGGGAGGCGCAGTTCGGCGACTTCGTGAACGGCGCCCAGGTGGTGATCGACCAGTTCATCTCCTCCGGCGAGCAGAAGTGGGGGCGCCTGTCCGGCCTGACCCTGTTGCTGCCCCACGGCTACGAGGGGCAGGGGCCGGAGCACTCCTCGGCCCGCCCGGAGCGCTTCCTGCAACTGGCGGCGCAGGAGAACATGCAGGTCTGCGTGCCCACTACGCCGGCGCAGATGTTTCACCTGCTGCGCCGGCAGATGCTGCGGCCCTATCGCAAGCCACTGATCGTGATGACCCCGAAGAGCCTTTTGCGCCACAAGGACGCGGTCTCCGACCTCGATGCGCTGGCGACGGGCCAGTACCAGACGGTCATCGACGACGCCCGTATCGAGGATCCCGGCAAGGTGAAGCGCGTGCTGATGACCAGTGGGCGCATCTTCTACGATCTGGCCGCGCGCCAGGCCGAGGGCGAGCACGCGGATACGGCGATCCTGCGCCTGGAGCAGTGTTACCCCTTCCCCGAGGCGCGCCTGACCGAATTGCTGGGGCGTTATCCGGAGGCGGATGAATTCGTCTGGGTCCAGGATGAACCGGAGAACCAGGGTTACCTGGAGTTTGTCGCCCCGCGTATCAACCCGCTGCTGGCGGTGCGTGGCCAGACCCTGCACGCCGTCGCGAGACCCCCGGCCGCCGCGCCCGCCGTCGGTTACCCCGAGGTGCACAAGGCGCAGCTGAAAGATCTGCTCGAGCGCGCGTTCGGGCCGATCAGCTCGCGTGACACGCCGCACCCCACGCCCTGAACATTCGATAAAGACGCACAGAACAAGGAAGCGAGATGGCATCCGATCGCACCCCGATCCAGGTCCCGGAACTCCCCGAGTCGGTCGCCGATGCGACCGTGATCGCCCTGCACAAAAAGGCTGGTGACGCCGTCAAGCGCGACGAGCTGATCGCCGAGCTGGAGACCGACAAGGTGGTCCTTGAGGTGTCGGCCCCCAGTGCGGGCACCCTGGTGGAGCTCTCCGCCAACGAGGGCGATGTGGTCAAGGCCGACGCGATCCTGGGTTATCTGGGGCCCGCCGAAGCCGCCCCGGAGGACCCGGACGAAGAGACCGAGGATGAGGCAGCGCCTTCCAGGGCATCGACAGCCACGGAGGGCGGTAAGCCGGCGTCTGTTGCAACGGGGGAACGGGAAGAGGAACCGGCCGCTGCCTCCTCACCCGAGCCCGCGCCGTCCGGGGCCGGGAACGGAGCGGCCGGTAGCCCGCCGCCCACGCCGGCCGTGCGGCGCCTGCTGCAGGAAGCCGGCCTGCGTCCGGAGGATGTCGAGGGCACCGGCGACGACGGGCGCATCCAGCGTGCCGACGTGGAGCGGGCGCGCAGCGATCGCAGCGCGCCCGCGGCTTCTTCGACGCCATCGGGTTCCGTCGGGGCGGCGCGACCCCAGGCGCATCCGGCCGACCCCGGAGACCGCGCCGAGCGCATCGAGCGTGTGCCGATGACCCGCCTGCGGGCGCGCATCGCGGAACGGCTGCTGGAAGCGAAGCAGACCACCGCGATGCTGACCACCTTCAACGAGGTCGACATGTCCGCGGCGATGGCCCTGCGTAGCCGCTACAAGGAGCCCTTCGAGAAGCGCCATTCCATCAAGCTCGGCTTCATGGGTCTGTTCGTGGCCGCGGCCAGCCGCGCGCTCGAGCGCTTCCCGGTCGTCAATGCCGCACTGGATGGCGAAGAGATCGTCTATCACCACTACAGCGACATCGGCATCGCAGTCTCCTCCTCGCGCGGACTGGTGGTGCCGGTCCTGCGCGATACCGGCAACGCCTCCATTGCCGAGATCGAGCGGCGCATCCGCGACTACGCCGAGCGCGCGCGTGACGGCAAGCTGGATATCGACGAGCTGCGCGGTGGCACCTTCACCATCACCAACGGGGGCGTGTTCGGTTCGTTGTTCTCCACGCCGATCCTGAATCCGCCGCAGAGCGCGATCCTCGGCATGCACGCGATCAAGGAACGCCCGGTCGCGGTGGACGGCGAGGTCGTCGTCCGGCCGATGATGTACGTCGCCCTGTCCTACGACCACCGCCTGGTCGACGGTGCCGAGGCGGTGCAGTTCCTGGTCGCCATCAAGGAAGCCATCGAGGACCCGGCGCGGTTGCTGCTCGACGTCTGACCCTGCTGAGCCCCTGCGGGGGCTACTGGCAACAAAGGGGGGTGAAGAAGGCCGCCCTCAGTCGAACGGCGCGATCAGCCCGCGCACCACGTCATAATCGGCGTCGCTGACCGGGGCAAACCCGTCGTAGTTTTCGTCCAGGGCGCGCATTGCCGGTCCCGAGGCGGGGTCGTCCGGGCTGGCGGTCAGCAGCGCGGCGCGGATGCGATCCTGCAGTGCCGGGTCGAGGCCCGCGCGGGCCGCGATCACATACGGTGGCAGTGCGGGCGAGGCGTGCAGGATGCGGATGCCGTTGCCTTCCCAGCGATAGGCCGCGGTGTCCTTGAGGATGCCGGCGTCGAAGTCGCCGCTGATCACGCCGCGCACGATGTTGTCGTAGTGTCCGAGGAAGTGATACGCGCCGAGGTCGGCCAACTCAATCCCCGAATCGACTACGGCAGCACGCTGCAACAGCGCGGCCTCGTCACCAAAGGCGAAGCGCTTGCCGGCCAGTTCCTCCGGCGATTGCAAGGGGCTGTCTTCCGCGACCACGATCATCAGGCGGAAGCTGTCCTCGCCCTTGGTGATGGTGCGCGCCAGCGGCTCGACGCCGCCGCGCTGGTTTGCGCGGATATACGCTACCGGCGTCAGGTAGGCGATGTCGGAGCGCCCTTCGACGATCTCGCGGATTGCGTCCGGCATGCTGGAGGACAGGCGCAGGTTCACGTCCCGTTCGAGGGTGCCGGCCAGGTATTCGGTGAACGGCTCCAGCCGGCTCAGCATCTGCGCCGGAATATCCATCGCGACCGAGCCGAAAACCAGTTCATCGTCAGCGGTTGCCTGCGCCGTCAGTGGCAGGAGTAGCCCGAGCACCCCTCCCAGTAAGCCTTGGGTCATCCGGTTGTTCATGTCTCGTCTCCCTGGAAGTTTACTGAGAGCGGGTCTTCGCTGATCAGCGTGGTGTAGTTGGTAACGCGGTTACGGCCGCGGCGCTTGCTGGCATACATGGCCTGGTCCGCGGCCCGGCAGAGCCCCTTGGACGAGGTGACGCCCTCTTCCAGCGAGAGCGAGGCGAGTCCGATACTGACGGTCACGTGCAGTTGCTGACGGCCATCCTCGGTGGGGACTTCCATCGCTGCGACGGTCTGGCGCAACTTCTCGGCCGTCTTGAGGGCCCCCGGGGCGTCGCAGCGGCGGAGAAAAACGGCGAACTCCTCGCCGCCCATGCGACAGGTGGTGTCCGTGTCGCGACAATGTGTGCGGAGTAGCGCAGCGAAGGACTTGAGAATGCGGTCGCCGGTGTCGTGGCCCCAGGTATCGTTGATCGCCTTGAAGTTGTCCAGGTCCAGGATGAGCAGGCTGGCGGGGTCGCCGTGGCGTCGGAACAACGCGATATCCTGTTCCATGGCCTCCTGGAAGGCGCGACGGTTGCCGAGACCGGTCAGCGGATCGGTGCGCGTCAGCACTTCCAGCTCGGCATTGGAGGATTCCAGCTGCTTTTGTTGCTGGATCAGGCGTTCGTAGGCCTCGCGCAGCTCGCGGTCGGCGGACTCCACGCGGCCGCGCAGTTGCTCGTTGGCGGTATTGAGCTGGGCCCGCATTTGGTTGAAGCGTGCGGCCAGGTCGCCGATCTCGTCGTTGGAATGCACGTCGATATCCCGCAGGATCACGCCGTTTTCGTCGACGTTCGACTCCAGGGCGCGCGAAACGCGCGTCAGCGGTGCAATGATGATCCACGACAGCGCGACGAACTCGCCCAGTGCGATCAGGGCGATCACCGCGACCTCGCGGCGGATCAGGGAGGTCTTCTGCTGCTCCAGTTGGGCGAGGATCGGCTCGATGCTCAGCTCCATCTCCAGGTGCCCGACCTCGCGCCCATCCAGCTCGATGGGCCGCTGGAACTCGACGCGTTCGAGGTTCGCCCGGTCGGGGTGCTGTACCTCGGCCATGGTATTGCCGCGATCACTCAGCACCCGGGCGTGGACCACGCCCCCGGCCTCGACCACCTGGTCCAGCAGCAGCTGGATGGTGTGGTAGTCGTAGCCCACCACGCTGTAGGCGATCGACCGGGCGAGGTAGTCCGCGGTCTCGGCCCCGCGTCGGTCGGTCTCGCTGAGGACGTTTTGTTCGACATCGCGCATGACCAGATAGCCGCTGATCGACAGCGCGGTCAGCAGAACGGTCAGCAGGACCAGCACCACCTTCTGGCGAATCCCGAGTCGGAAAAGGCGGCGCCTGCGGGGCATGCAGTACTCTGGTCAGTGAATGGCCGGGTTCAGGTCGGCGTCCGTGCCGGGGATACTCGACAGCTTAAAAAGGTACGGGAGAGGGAACAAACAGGAATTGGTAATACACGCGCCCGAGGGCGGTCAGCGGTCGGAATGGCCCACTGGACGGGGTGGGGTTCAGGCGTCCCCGTCGCGGGCCCGGCGCCGGGGGCCGGGACGCAGGCTGAACAGCAGTATGCCGGCGCCGAACAGGGCGAGCGGCCAGACCGGCCAGGCGAGCCCCTGCCAGGCGGTGACCTCCAGCTGCGTGGCCAGCCCCGCGAGGGCCAGCAGGGCCACACCCGCCCAGCCCTCGTTGCGGCGGCGGGACTGGCGCCTCAGCCCGTTTTCCAGCTCGAGGATCTGGCGGCGTAGCGCGGCGTCGCGCTCGGCCCGCTGTTCCTCCACGGTCAGGGCCTTCTCCAGGTGCATCGGCAGTTCCGGCAGGTGCGCCAGCAGGCGCGGCAAGTGTTGCTGCGCGTTGCGGATGAATGCGCGCACGCCCATGCGTTCGTGCATCCATTTCTCGATGAACGGCTTGGCGGTGGTCCACAGGTCCAGCTGCGGGTAGAGCTGGCGGCCCAGGCCCTCGATGTTCAGCAGGGTCTTCTGCAGCAGCACGAGCTGCGGCTGGACCTCCATGTTGAATCGCCGCGCGGTCTGGAACAGGCGCAGCAGGACCTGGCCGAAGGAGATCTCGTCCAGCGGACGCTGGAAGATCGGTTCGCACACGGTGCGGATCGCCGCCTCGAACTCGTCGACGCGGGTGTCCTTCGGCACCCAGCCGGATTCCACGTGCAGTTCGGCCACGCGGCGGTAGTCGCGATTGAAGAAGGCGTGGAAGTTCTCGGCCAGATAGCGCTGGTCGGAGTCCAGCAGCGAGCCGACGATGCCGAAGTCCACCGCCAGGTAGGTCGGGTCGTCCGGGTGGGTGGCATCGACGAAGATGTTGCCCGGGTGCATGTCGGCGTGGAAGAAGTTGTGCTGGAACACCTGGGTGAAGAAGATCTCCACGCCGCGCTCGGCCAGCAGCTTGAGGTCCACGTTGCGTTCGCGCAGGGCGGCGACATCGGCCACCGGGAGGCCGCCGATGCGCTCCATCACCAGTACGCTGCGGCGGGTGTAATCCCAGATGATCTCCGGGATGTAGAGGAGGTGGCTGTCCTCGAAGTTGCGGTGGATCGCGGCGGCGTTGGCGCCCTCGCGGATCAGGTCCAGCTCGTCGGTGACGGTCTTTTCGTATTCGTCCACCACCTCGCGCGGGCGCAGGCGCTTGGCCTCGGACCAGTAGCGGTCCGCCAGGTCCGCGATCAGGTGCATGACCTCGAGATCCGCACGGATGGTCTTGAGGATGCCGGGGCGCACCACCTTCACGACCACCTCGCGCCCGTCCTGCAGCGTGGCCGCGTGCACTTGGGCGATGGAGGCCGAGGCGATTGGTGTGTCCTCGAAGGCGGCGAAGGCGATCTCGATCGGGCGTTCCAGCTCGGCCTCGATCACGGCGCGCGCCTGGTCACTGGGGAACGGCGGCACCCGGTCCTGCAGGCGCGCAAGCTCGATCGCGATGTCGTCCGGCAGCAGGTCGCGCCGGGTGGAGAGCATCTGTCCGAACTTGATGAAGATCGGGCCCAGATCCTCCAGCGCGCGGCGGATGCGCTCGCCGCGCGTGCCTTCAGTGCGGCGGAACCAGTTCCAGGGCGCGAGATAGAGCAGGAAGCTGAGCGGGCGTAGCGGCTTCAGCGTGAACAGGATGACGTCGAGGCGATAGCGCACCAGGACCCGCGCAATGGTCCACAGCCGCAGGCCCCGGTACAGCGCGCGGCGCATCAGGCCTGCCGGTCGTCAGGTGCGGAGGCCGGTGCCTCCAGACGACGCAGCCGCGCATCCAGCCGGGCGACGTCGTCGCGCAGCGTGGCGACGTCTTCGGCGAAGGCCTCGAACGCGCCGCCGGCCGGTAGCCACTCGAGCTCGTCGCGCAGGTAGTCGGCCGTGTCCTCGGCGGAGCGCCGGCCCAGGTGCCGCAGGCTGTCGCGCGCCTGGTCCAGCAGATGGCGCAGCGGTCCGGCCGCTCCGGCGCCGGCAAAGCGTTCGAACAGATCTTCCCAGTTGATGCCGGCATCGCGCAGTGCATGTTGCAGGTCGGAGAGCACGGTTGCATCACCCGTGATCGTCAACCCGGAGCGGTCGTCACGTGCCATCGCCGCGGCCAGTGACAGCGGCGAGCCCTTCAGCTGCACGTCCACTGGCTCCTCGACGCCGCCTGTAACCTGCAGCCGGTCGGCGGCCCCGACCAGCGACAGCGCGAGCCCCGGCGGCTCGATCACGATCGCGATCGCACGCCCGGCCAGCCGCGCCCGGTCCTTCTCCGGGGCGCTGGCCAGGTGTTCGTTCAGCGTGGCCTCGATCAGGGCCGCGAACGGACTGGGCAGGGCGAAGGGTTCGGCCATGAGAACGCTAGAGCTTGGTGCCGCGGTGCAGGGCGACGATGCCGCCGGTCAGGTTGTCGTATTCGACCCGTTCCAGCCCGGCGTCGCGCATCATGCCGGCCAGGGTCTCCTGGTCCGGGTGCATGCGGATGGATTCGGCCAGATAGCGGTAGCTGTCCGCGTCGTTGGCGACCAGCTTGCCCATCAGGGGGAGCATCTTGAACGAATAGACATCGTAGATCGGGCGCAGCGGCGCCATCGGCTGCGAGAACTCCAGCACCAGCACGCGCCCGCCCGGCTTGATCACCCGGCGCATCTCGGCCAGCGCGCGCTCCTTGCGGGTCACGTTGCGCAGGCCGAAGGCGATGGTCACGCGGTCGAAGTAGTCGTCCGGATAGGGGAGCTGTTCGGCGTCCGCCTGCACGAAGTCGAGGTTGCCCACATGGCCCTCGTCCAGCATGCGGTCGCGCCCGGCCTCCAGCATCGAGGCATTGATGTCGCAGACCACGATCTGACCCTTGGGTCCGACCCGTGGGGCAAAGGCCCCGGCGAGGTCCCCGGTGCCGCCGGCCAGGTCCAGGATCTTCATGCCTGGGCGCACGCCCGTGCGCTCCAGGGTGTAGCGCTTCCAGATGCGATGGACGCCCATGGACATCAGGTCGTTCATGACGTCGTAGCGCGACGCGACCGAATGGAACACCTCGCCGACCCGCGAGGCCTTCTCGGACTCGGGGACGCTCTGGTAGCCGAAGTGGGTCTTGCCGGATTCTTCTTTCATCAAAGTGCCGTTGTCAGTGCGTCTTGCGCTCGTGTCCGGCCTCTTTCAGCCGATCCAGGTAATCCTGCCACAGTCGCTCCTGGTTCGTGCCGAGCTCGTGCAGGTAGTCCCAGTCATAGATGCCGGTGTCGTGCCCGTCGGAGAACACGAGCTTCACCGCATAGTTTCCGACCGGCTCGATCCCGGTGATGTTCACGTCTTCCTTGCCGACCTGCAGCACCTCCTGGCCCTTGCCGTGCCCGCGCACCTCGGCCGAGGGCGAATACACGCGCAGGAACTCGCAGGGCAACTCGAAATGCGAGCCGTCCGAATACGTCAGCTCCAGGATGCGCGACTTCTGATGCAGCTGGATATCGGTGGGTCGGTGGGTACTGCTCATGTGGCCTCCAGAATCCTCGGTCCGGGATGGCCCGGAAGATCTTTCGCGACCGCCCAAAACGGCGGACGCCAACGGACTGCGAGGATACCAGCCCTGTGGGTCAGCGTGGCATCTCCCCGCGCACCGCAGGTCTGCCGGCCTTGACACCCTTCGGACCTCGCGCCAGAGTCGGCAACCTTAATCATGGAAAGGGAATGTCCATGACCTCGCCACGGACTGGCGCATTCGCCGTACAGGCACACCTCGATCTTTCAGCCGCCATGACCTTTCGTGCTCCCACGCTCGCGCGGGTCGGATTCGGGCGGGCGTTCGATTGTCGCCGCGGAGGTTTTTCCCATCCCCCCTTGCGGTTCCAGTTGGGCATATCACGAACCGCGAGAGGCGCTCCATGCTCTGGTTGATCGCCTATGTGATCGCACTGATCGCGGCGGCTGGCATCCTGTCCGAGCGATCGCGTGCGCCCGTTCGGGCCAGGGTCCTGTTCGCCCTTGCCGTTCTCGCGGTGCCATTCGTGCTGCAGACCTTCGGCTGGATGCTCCTGGGCGATGAACCCCATGATCTGATCGCGGCCCAGCTCGGGCTTCTGTCATACGTCATCGGCCCCATTCTGGTGGCCTGGTACTTCCTGTATCGCTATCCGCTGCCGGCATCCGCACGGCATGCCCCGAAACTGAAGAGCTTTCGTCTGGCGATTGGCGCCTGGCATCGCCATATCCTCATTCTTGGCTTCATGGCGTTTGTCGTGGTCGGGATGGGCGCCACATACAACCCGCTCACGCAGTGGGCGTACGACCGCGTTGGGCAGCACAACCTCGAAAACGAGGTAGTCCGGGCCAAGCTGGCGGACCAGCACTTCGATATCCCGATGCGATATTTCGTGATTGATGCGTACGTGCCGCGTGGATACTGGCCGAGAGCCAAGAATCGCCGGGTGGATGTCGGCGCCCTGAGCATCTACGTCCTGTTGCCGGATCTGCGACCCTTCTATCCCGAAGAGGAACATCTCTGGAATCTGGAGGGTGGCGGCCGCGGGGACCGGGTTCGTGTGACGATCCGGGAGGATGATTTTTCCAAATCCAACGTAAAAACCTTACGAGCGCGGGCCGCCGAATCAGGGGAGCCCCTCGCCCCGGAAACGGCAAAGACGTATGGCGTTGATCGGCACAATGAGGATGTGGAAGCTTTGTTGTACGCTCGCAGACTCCGTCTGTTTCCTCGCGATGAATCCGAAGCGTGGTTTATCACCTGCGCGAGTCCGAAGGACGTCCCTTCCCCCAGTTGCCGGATGAAGACCGCATTCCGTCCCGGCATCGCGCTGGAAAAGACCTTCGGCCTCGAATACCTCCCCGATTGGCGCCGCATCGCGACCAAGAGCGAGCGGCTGGTGGATTCTCTGGCGGTCGAAGGGGCCAACCCATGATGACCCTCAGGCGCTTTTGCGCCCTCGATGTCGAATGGTTCGCGCTCGGGTTTATTCAGTGGCCCAGCCGAAAGTCGGCCCCACGGAAACGAGGGCGGAGGTCATGAGCGTCGCCGGCCTGATGGGATCAGTGCTCATTGCCCTGATTCCCATGGCGGTTGCCATTGTTGCGGCCATTGGGGTGCTGATTGCCGTCCGTCGTGCGTCGGCTGCTGTCAGGATCGGCTATGCCCTGCTCATACTGGCCCTGCCGGTGGCCGTGATGCTGGGATTCATACTTCTTCTGGAAGAGTATGGGCGTGAGATATCCACGGGACTGCCGGTGGCCCTGTTCGCGTTCATTGGCATTCCGCTGATGGCCGTCTGGTGGTTTCGGCGGCGCCACCCAGTGCGGTTGGAGACGGGCGCGCCCGTCTCCCCCACGGTGCGCAGCTTCCGCCTTACGTTTCGCTACTGGAGGCTGGAGCTGGCCCTCGTAGCCCTGGTGGTGCTGGTCGTCTTCACGGAGAACCCGGTCTCGCACAAGATCAACGACTATGCGGGCAGGATTTATCTGAATATCGCAACGGCGCACTTCGACTTGTCAGGCCACAAGTTCGATGTGCCGGTGCGGTTTTTCTACTCGGTCTATGAAGAGCTGGGCCACTGGCCGTACCCCAGAGAGGGGCGGCATGAACCGGCGACCCTCCAGTTGAGCGTCCTCCTGCCGGATCTGCGGCCTTATCACCACGAAGACCGTGATCGCTGGACTCGGGATGACGACGCACTCGGAGACCGGGTGGAAATCGCGCTTTTGAACGATCCGCCGTTGTCGTTTGTTGGCTCGATGGCGCGGCTCGCAAGGGAGGACCCTCAGGACGTCCGGGCATCCGATGATGACCTCGCCGTGTTCGACATCGATCCCCAGGAAGTGAGCCTGAAGGCCCTGGGCCAGCCGCCGTTTTTCATCCCTGAAGACGCATCAAAGAACCTCGTAATCCATTGTGCCCCGCCAGGCGATCAGCCCGCTTCTGAATGCATGGCCATGACCGTCTTTCGCGATGACCTCGCATTGACCTATCGCTTCGCCCCCGAGCACCTTCCGGACTGGCAGCGAATGGATCGCGAGGTTCGACAGCTCCTGGACTCCCTTTCGGTCGAGCTCGACGCGCCATGAGTCCTTCCGCGCGTCTTTCCATCCCCCATGAGTGGCGGTCCCATTTCACTCTCTATCCGATCTTCGTGATCCGGGCGCAGAACGGGGGCAGGGGCACATGAGCGGCGCCGGCCGGCTGACCCTGATCGTGGTCGTCCTGGTGGCGATCTGGCTGGCGGGTTCCATCCTGTGGTCGGGCCTCGCACGACCCTGGCTCGCGGAGGTGGGGGTGTTCGACGCCCTGCACGAGATCTATGGCGAGCCGCCGAGGCTCGAGATCCAGGAATTTTCGCCCCCGATTCGCAAGGCCAACATCAATGGAGTGCCGATTGCGATCCCGTCCAACTATCTCGCGCTGGTCGGCATCGAATACAAGGATCAGAGCACCTGGGCGCCACGGGACCCGGATACGCCGAAGCCCGATGAGCGCACTTTCGAGGATGAGGCCCATGCCTTCACGCTCGCGGTTCGATGGCCGGATCTGAAGCCGCGCAGCCCGGAAACGCGGACAAGCTACTGGACCAAGGGCGATCCCGATGGCGATCCATGGTTGCAGATTGGCCTCGGCGCTTACAGCAATCCGGACGCAATCGGGCGGGATCTTGGTTGGGCACCGCTTGTGCGTGGAAGGATCGAGAGGATCGAGGAACGCACCCACACCAGGAGGCTCCCTCCACGAAACCCAACGGAAAGATGGGGTGGGACAGAAGAAGTGCGAATCCACTACGAAATGCGGGGTACCGATCCGGAGACTGGCCTGGAATGGGCCGAGCCAATGGGTCCCGGGACCGAACGCTTTCATGCCTGGAATCTAACGCTCCACTGGAAAGGCGATCTCGACGGCTACGTCAGCGACATGATCGAGTGCTACAACGGTCAAATGCCGAGGCCCGAGAGTCGCCCGTTCTGCCGGCATCGATTCACGCTGCCCGAGTGGGGTGCATGGGTTGATTTCGGTTACCCGCGCGCTTTGCTTCCGCAATGGCGGGAGATTCGGTCTGATGTGCGCGATCTCATTCTGGACTTTGAGGTGGCCCCCCTGGAGAACGCAGAAGAGGATCTATGAGCATTCGCCAATCGCTCATCAACCTTCTGGCGAAATACCCCGGCCCGACGGAGGCCGAGGCCCGTCGTTGGCGGTACGCCTTGATCGCAATGGGTGCACTGGCCCTTGTCGCCGAAGGGAGCCTTGTCTTCATCCTTTATCACATGGATCCGGCTGCTCCCCCATTCTGGTTAACTGCTCCGGCGGGCTGGCTATGGGAGCATGTTCCCGCTGCACGTGGTTTCACGAACAGCTCCTACGCCCTTCGCGCACAGATGCCGTACGTATTTGTGGTGTTTTTCTTATTGGTGATCGCAACTGCTGCGCTGGTGGCCTGCTGTAACCGCCGTGGCTCGATGTTCGGCATGGCCGTCAATTTTCTCCAAGAGAGGGTCTTTAGGCAGGCGGTTATCCTCGTCGTGGTACCCATCGTGTACTACGCCGTTGCCTTTTTCGTCTTTTCATCCGATCTGGACCCGGTTTCGAGTCCGAGCGAACGATCGTATCGGCATTACGGTTTGGTTTTCGAGACAGAGATGGGTGTTGCGACTGCCTGGGTGCCGCTGGCCTTGTTCTGCGGTTCCTTCATCGGGGTCCATCTCTCGATGATCGCGGAGGTTCCACGGCTTGTAAGGGCCGCCCGGGCTGGCCGAACTCGATTGCCAACGGATCCTGGAAGCTAATCGTCCATGTACACCTTGGCTTACTTCTCGGTATGGCTGTCTTTTCTTTTTGTCTGGGCGGCTCTCTTCAGTCTGATCATTCTTGGATCCCGTAGACGCGCTGGGTTGGGTGCGCGGATGTCCTGCGCATGCCTGACTCTGCTGGCCCCGTTTGCAGTGTTGTTCCTGGGGGCCCTGAGTGTCTGGTATGCGCCCGAAGGCGTGCCACGGTGGCTCGAGATGACGCTGGTGTTCTACCTCCCGCTTGTGACGCCGTATCTGGTCCGTACCCTGTTTGTGTTGCGCTGGCCGGTTCATGCGTAACGGCCCGTGCGCACTATCGCCGTCCTGCCGGACCTGATGGGCAGCAGCGAGGTGCATGATCTGCAT
Source organism: Thioalkalivibrio versutus (assembly GCF_001020955.1). Classification (NCBI taxonomy): domain Bacteria; kingdom Pseudomonadati; phylum Pseudomonadota; class Gammaproteobacteria; order Chromatiales; family Ectothiorhodospiraceae; genus Thioalkalivibrio; species Thioalkalivibrio versutus. The sequence continues at coordinate 2,816,692 of NZ_CP011367.1, read as the reverse complement.
CAGGCGCTGGTGCGCCCTGCCGCCAACGACGCGACCTCCGGAAAAGCCGTTGACAGAGCGGCCTGAAGCCGGGAGCCTTTAAACCCATCGCTCATGGACAGGGAAAAGCCATGACCTCGCCACGGATCGGCGTCCTCTCCGCAGTGCCGCTTCGGCTGATGCCGCATCACGCTCCGATAGCGTCGGCGCGTTGCCCCGCAATGCGTACCGGCGCACTGCTGGATTGGCTTCCGTCGTACTTGCGCCTCGCTAGGTGCACCCGCTTATTGAGTTGCCCACCGGCCGTTGCCATGGTCTGGCTGATCCTCTATCCCGCCGAGTTTGCGGGCTATGCCAACGAGTGGTCGGCCCGACCGGATTTTGAGGCAATCACGCTCGCGTTTCAGACGCGCTCGTGCTGCGGGATGCGCACATGATCCTTCGCCAATCCCTTATCGACATCCTGTCGACATATCCGGGACCAACAGGGGCCGAGGCCCGACGCTGGCGAATTGTCTCAATCGCCATGGGTTCGCTCGCGCTGCTAGTAGAAGGGATCCTTGTCTACATGTTGGGTAACGGATGATTCTATACCGCACGAGAAGGTGCGCCTGTTTCCACGAGGTAGCGCAATCCTTCGTCTTCAGGGGGGCTCGGATACCGCTGAGGCTGTCATCGAGCTCGCGAAAACTTGGGGGGCGAAACGATGAGACGGGTGCCTGAGTCTCTCTCTCATTCTAGGTTGGCTAGTTGGGCGAAAGGCAGCTGGCCCTATCAAGTGTTCGTTGTCCGGGCTCTTCAGCGCGGGACTTCTAGAGCTTGGTACATCGTCTCGTTTTGTTTCCTTTTATTTGCTGTATCCGACTATGTGGATTATCTAAATACTGTCCCCGATATGGGGGGATTGACGAGGCAAGAAGGCGTGGTGGAGCGCATTAATGAAGGGCGAGGGCGCGCTCGTCGTTCAATTGTCATGGACGTGGACGATGGCGATCCTGTTCGCTATTTTGGGGCGATCCCTTTGGGCGAGAATGGCGAGAAGATTATCGGGGAGCCCGTTACGGTCTGGTTGCACAGGAAGATTAGTGTATTTGGTCCATCAACCAGGGTTTATCATCTCGAATTCGAGGGGGAGACTCTCGTTAATTACGAGGAAATAAGGCCACGCTTGGAAGCGTCGCAGGAGAGGCTTCCGAGATTCGTAATATGGTGGCTCGTCCTCGGAGTGATTCCGCTCATGCGCGTCTGGTGGGTCAATAGAATTATGGATTAATAGAAGTTTAAACGGATAACAATACAAGAATGTTTGTTGCGGCTCGTGGGCTTGACGAAAAATATCATCACTTGATGAGGTCGGCTCTTCACATGAAGCTGTCGCCAGCGGAGTTTGCGAGTGCAGCGAATAATTTAAATGACAAGGACTCCCTCGGCGCGTCAATAGCGGCCTTGGACGGCTTGCAATCGCCGAATTCCGGTACATCCGCAATAGCACATCTCTCTCGATTCTGGCTGACACGACCTGCACCGGGCGCGTTCGGACGCCGAGTCGCTGCGCCAGGAGCTGATCAAGGCGCGCCGTCTGGACGAGCTGACCCGCCTGCGGGCCCCGGTGGATGGCACGGTCGAGCAACTGGCCGTGCACACGGTGGGCGGGGTCGTGGAGCCGGCCCGTCCGTTGATGGTCGTGGTCCCCGAGGATGGCGCAGTGGAGGTCGAGGCCACCCTGCCCAACAAGGACATCGGCTTTGTCTGGGCCGGCCAGGAGGCCGAGGTCAAGCTGCAGACGTTTCCCTATACCAAGTACGGCACCATCGGCGGTGTGGTGACGGACGTCTTGCAGGATGCGGTGCAGAATGACTGCACGGCAGTCACCGCGCCTTGTTCGCACGCAAAAGCGACTCGAGCGCGAGCGCGCGATTCAATCAGTGTCTCCCTAGGCGATAGGGCGGCATCGCATGATGTAAACGTTCGTGTTGGAGTCGGTCTGTGTACTGACCGGGCACGGTTAATGATCTGTCACCGCGCTGTATGGGCGAGCTGCAAAGCGATCAGCGTCCCATTGGGTTAGTTGCGGGATTGTAGTGCCCCCAAGGGATACATGCTCGGCTTGGCTCTCATCGCTGCCCGGTGTCGTGACGATGGGCTGAGTCCCTTCTCTGGAGTCAGATTGCCGCCGGTTTTTGTGCGCGGGGCATTGTTTGTGCGAAGGGAGCGATTAGCTCCAGGCGGTGCGGGCGCGGTGGTAGAAGTCGGAGTCTTCGCTGGTGGCGCCCTGCAGGGAGCAGACGGCGGCTGCGAACCCGAGCGCGCGCTCCAGGGTGGTTGTCCAGGGCCAGTCGTGTTGCAGGCCGATGATGGCGACACTGGCGAAGGCGTCGCCGGCGCCCACGGCGTCGCGGAAGCCGTCGACCGCGGGGGCCGGGGCCTCCCAGTGCTGGCCATCGGTGGTGTGGATGGCTGCGCCGTCGGCGCCGTGGGTGATGATCAGGGCGGAGCGGATCGCGGCGCGTTCCAGGAGCGCCGCCGAGCGCTCCGGTGCGGCGACGTCGGGGGCCAGCGTGGCCGCCTCGTCGGTGTTCAGCTTGACCACGTCGGCCCCGCGCATCAGCGCGAGGACGTCGTCTGGTTGGTACCACGGGGCGCGCAGGTTCACGTCGACGAAACGATGTTGTGCACGGGCCTGTAACCGTTCCAGTAGCTCGCGGTTGTCCGCGCGCAGGGCGAGCGTGCCGTGATAGAGGAGGCCCGCGGTGTCCGGCAGTTGGTCCGCCCATTCCGCCGGAACGGTGTCATAGGCCTGGTCAGGGACGATGGTGTAGGTCGGTTCGCCGTCTTCCAGGGCGATGCGGACCTGGCCGGTGGGGGCCGCGGGGTGCCTGTACAGGCCGCGGGTGTCCATCCCGATGCGGTTCATGCGCTCGCGGATGCTGCGGCCGTCCGCGTCGTCCCCGACTCCGCCCACGAAACAGGCGGCCTCGCCCAGCTGGTGCAGGTTCCAGGCGACGTTGAAGGGAGCGCCGCCGAGGACGCGCGTACCGTCGGGGAAGCAATCGAACAGGACTTCGCCGAAGATCAGGTGGGGTTGAGGCGTGCCGTTCATGGGTTCCCTCGGCAGTGGATCAGTCGCCGGCCCGCTCGATGCGGTCACGGCCTCGCTTTTTCGCTTGTAGCAGCGCGTGGTCGGCGGCATCGAATATCGCCTCCGGGGCGGCGGCGGGGTCGATTCCGGCCAGCCCGGCGGAGATGGTGACCTTCAGACGCGTCTTGCCGGAGCGCACGATCAGACGGTCCACAGCGTCGCGGATGGTATTGGCCTGGCTGTATGCAGCGTCAGGCTCGCGATGGATGATCATCACGAATTCCTCCCCGCCGTAGCGCGCGACGAAATCCGGCTCGCGCACGCCCTCGGCCAGGATCTCGGCGACCGCCCGCAGGACCTTGTCGCCGGCAGTGTGGCCGTACTCGTCATTGATGGTCTTGAAGTGGTCGATGTCCCAGACCAGCAGCGAGGCCGCGCCCGATTTCTCGAGCTCCGCGGGGAGTTGCTCCAGCCGCTGTTCGAAGGCCATTCGATTGGGCAGGCCGGTGAGGCTGTCGCGACTGGCTTCGGCGCGCGCCTGTTCCAGCCGGTTGCGCAGCGCTTGCACCTGACCCTCCAGGCTGCGGCCCTTGGAGCGCAGGAGGCGGTTCCGTTCCTGCACCACCTGCAGTTCGTCTTCCTGCTCGTTCCGAAACGTGGTGACGCGCTCCACCATGCGGTCGAGACCGCGGGTCACCTCGGTGCGCAGCGTCGCGAGGTCCTCGACGTCGACCACCCGGCCTTTGATGTGCTCGACATCCCCGGAGATCCCCGCGTGCAGTTCGGAGACCGATTCCCGGGCGCGCTGGCCGCGCGCCTCGTCTTCGGACAAGGCGGTATCCACGTCTTCCAGGCGGTGCCAGATCTCGCCGACGACCTCGGTGAGTTCTTCGCGCTCCGTCATTGCCTGCTCGCACTTGTCGTGCATCACCGAAAACAGACGTGTGAGGGTGCGTTCGATCTCTGCCTTGTCGCGCCGATCGGCGGCCCGGGTGAGGGCCTCCAGCTCGGGGTCGAGGAATTCGAAGCCGAGCAGGCCACGCTGGACGACCGCGAGGATGCCGTCGGCCAGGTCTTCTCGCTGATCGCTGGAGCGCACGGCATCGGCCAGCTGGCCGCTCAGGCGATCCAGCCAGGCCGTGTCGCCGGGGTCGGATTCGATGGCGCGGGTCAGGTCGCGCACGGCGCCTTCCAGTGCCGGCACCTTCGCGGAGACCACCGCGAGCGATCGCAGGGCGACGCGGCGGATCGCGTCCTGCAGGGCGCGCTCCCGATCCAGCGAGCGCTCGAGCTCGATAATGGTCTTGCGCAGATCGCTGTCGGACATCGGGAAATCCCGGATAGTAGGCGCGCCTATTTAAACGCGGAAATGGGGTGGATGCCAGGGAAACACGGACTAATGTACACACTGGCGCTCGAACCGTACCCGTCTTTCGACATCGGTTTAGTGCGCTGGATCATGAAGGGCCTGGCGCTGCGGCAGTTCGATCTCGATACCCACCGGCAGGTGGTCGGAGAGCGCCACGTTGTAGACACGCACGTCGCTGACGTGCAGGTCGGGGGTCAGCAGGATGTGGTCGAACACCAGGCGCGGGTCCCAGGCGGGATAGGTGGCCGGGCAGGCCATCGGCTCCATCAACCCGGTACGCGCGATCAGTTGCCGCAGTTCCTCGCTGTCCTGCTGGCAGTTGAGGTCGCCCATCACGATGGCATGCGGAAAATCCTGGATGCGCTCCGCGACGTAGGCCAGCTGGGATTTCCGCGTGCGCTTGCCCAGGGCCAGGTGCAGCAGGAACAGCACCAGTTCCTCGCCGTCGCCCATGGCGTAGCGGGCCTCGATCGCGCCGCGGCCGGGTAGCGCTCCGGGCAGACGGTGCATTTGCACCCGGTCCGGCTCCAGGCGCGAGAACAGGGCGAGGGAGTGCTTGGCGAACTGCCCCAGATCGCGGTTGATCCGGTTGTAGGTATACGGGAAATGCGCACGTTCGGAGAGATAGGAGGCCAGATCGACGAAGTTGCTGCGCAGGCTACCGCCGTCCAGCTCCTGCACACCGACGATGTCGAACTCCGAGATAAAGCGCGCCACCCGGTCGAGGTTGTCCATGCGCCCACCGTAGGGGAGGACGTGCTTCCAGCTGTTGGTCAGGTAGTGATGCAACCGGGAGGAGTGGATGCCGACCTGGGCGTTGAAGCTCAATAGCCGCAGGCGCTGGCTCCCCTGCTCGTGGTGATATCCCAGGCGTTCCGGGGTGGAGGCTTCCGGTTGTGTCGCGCCCTCGGGCCCGGTGGGCGCGGTGCGATCATGGCCGGACGCGATCGAGGTCATCGCGGGTCGTCTCCTGCTGGCGGGGAAGTCCGCGTTGTCAGAATGGACAAACCAGTTCGCCCAAACGTTCCGTCAGCTTCATGTTCTCGCTGTAGTCCACTGGGCAGTCGATGATGGTGACCCCGGGTGTTACGAGGGCCTCGCGGAGCGCCATCTCCAGGCTGTCGCCGGGTTCGATGCGCACGCCGTGCGCCCCGAACGACTGCGCCAGCTGCACGAAGTCCGGATTGCCGAACTCGACGAAGGCCTTGCGGCCATATTCGCGCACCTGCTTCCACTCGATCAGGCCGTAGGCGTTGTCGTTCCAGATCAGCACAACGAAGTTGAGGCCCAGGCGAACCGCCGTTTCCAGCTCCTGCACGTTCATCAGGAAGCCGGCATCGCCGGTGACCGCGACCACCTGGCGTTCGGGGTGGAGCTTGGCGGCGGCAATGGCGCCCGGCAGCGCAATGCCCATGCTGGCAAAGCCATTGGAGATCAGACAGGTATTGGGTAGCTCGCAGCGGAACATGCGCGCCATCCAGAGCTTGTGCGCGCCCACATCGGTGATCATGATCGCGTCGAGGTCGGCGGCGGTGCGCAGATCCCAGATCAGCTTCTGCGGCTTGAGCGGCACCTGGGTGTCGTTGCGGTGCTCGTTCATGTCGTCGATCAGACTCTGGCGTAGCGGACGCAGGATGGTCTCTTCGCGGGGGCTCACCTGTTCCGCCAGGCGGTGCAGGCAGGTCGTCAGATCGCCCAGTACCTCGGCGGTCACATTGTAGTGACCGTCGATCTCGGCCGGCGCGGAGTCGATATGGATCAGGGTCCGGTCGGCGTCCGGATGCCAGAAGCTGGGCGGGTATTCGACCAGGTCGTAGCCGATGCAGACGATCACATCGGCCTTGTGGAAGCCGAAATTCACGAAGTCCTGGCTTTGCAGGCCGACCGAGCCCAGCGCCAGCGGGTGGCGGAACGGCAGTACGCCCTTGGCCATGAAGGTGTTGGCGACCGGAATGTTCAGGGCGCTGGCGAGCATGGCCAGGGCGCCGCTGGCGCCGGAACGGATCACGCCGTTCCCGGCCAGGATCAGCGGGTGCCGGGCCTCGTTCAGCAGGCGCGCGGCCGCCTCCAGGGAGGCTTCGGCCGGTACGGCGGCCGGGCCGGCATGTACCGGCAAGGGTGGATTCGGGCACGGCAGCGAGGCGATGTTCTCTGGCAGCTCGATGAAGCTGGCACCGGGTTTGCCGCCTTCGGCCCACTTGAAGGCCTTGCGGATCACCTCGGGCAGGATCTCGGGTTCCAGCACCTGTGAGCTGTACTTGGTGATCGGCTGGAACAGGCCCTTCAGGTCGAGGACCTGGTGCGATTCCTTGTGCAGCCGATGGGTGCTGGCCTGGCCGGCAATTGCGACCAGGGGGGCGTGATCCATGTTGGCGTCGGCGACGCCGGTGATCAGGTTGGTGGCACCGGGCCCCAGGGTCGCCAGGCAGACGCCCGCCTTGCCGGACAGCCGCCCGTGAACGTCGGCCATGAAGGCCGCACCCTGCTCGTGACGGGTGGTGACGAACTCGATGGGGGAATCGGCCAGGGCGTCGAGAACGGCCATGTTCTCTTCCCCGGGGAGGCCGAAGATGCGTTCAACGCCCTCCTGTTCGAGGCACTCGACCAGACGCTGCGCGGTGGTCGGATCGCTCATGGCCGAACCCGCCGGAACGGGCCCGCGTTAGCCGCGGGCACGTTCGATCAGGTAGTCGGCAACCTCCAGCATTTCGTCGTGCCCGCCGGCCATGCTGGCAGAGACGATAGCCTCGCCATTGACGACCAGGGTGGGGACGCCGCCCACGCCGTAGTCCTGCACCGCCTCGGTGGCCTCGACGATCCGCTGGCGAATCGCGTCGGAGCGCATGGTTTCGCGGAACTCGTCGGCGTCCAGTCCGCGCTGGTTGATGAAGCGCAGGATGGCGCTTTCCGAGCGCAGCTGGCGGCCCTGATCGTGGATCGCGTCGTAGAACGCCTGATGCACCTCGTCGAGCACGCCCAGTTTCTCGGCGGTGTAGTAGACCCGGGCATGCAGCGCCCAGACATCGTTCATCGGTGCCGGCAGGTATTCGAACTGTACGTCGTCGGCCAGGCCGGGCTTCCACGCCTGGACCTTGGGCTCGAATTCGTAGCAGTGCGGGCAGCCATACCAGAAGATCTCGACGACCTGGATCTTGCCGTCCTCCAGGCCGGTGTCGAGCGGCGGCTGGATGGCGCGGTAGTGCTGACCTTCGCGGTATTCGGCCGCGAGGCTGGTACCGGTGGCGAGCAGCAGGCCGGCGCCGCCCAGGGCGCCCATGAATTCACGACGCTTCATTTACAGTTCTCCGTAGGAATGCAGGCCGGACAGGAACATGTTCACACCCAGGAACGCGAAGGTGGTGATGAACAGACCCACGATCGCCCACCAGGCCATGGTCGGGCCGCGCCAACCCTTGGTAAAGCGCATGTGCAGCCAGGCCGCGTAGTTCAGCCAGACGATCAGCGCCCAGGTCTCTTTCGGGTCCCACGACCAGTAGCCGCCCCAGGCCTCGGCCGCCCACATCGCGCCGAGCACGGTGGCGATGGTGAAGAAGGCGAAGCCGATCGCGATGGCCTTGTACATCACGCTGTCCAGGGTGTCCTTGGACGGGATGCGCTGGGTGATCGCGGCGTCCGGCCGCGTGCGTTCCAGGCGATCGCGGATCAGGAAGGCGACGCCCAGCATGGCGGCGATGGCAAAGCCGCCGTAGCCCACGAAATTGGTGGGTACGTGGATCTTCATCCACCAGCTGTTCAGCGCCGGCACCAGCGGTTCTACGATGTGCGCGTCGCGGGTGAACATGTACCACAGCAGGAAGGTGACCGCGGCCGCGATGATGAGCATCACGAAGGCGCCCATGTTGCGCGAGCCGGTGCGCTGCTCGTAGTACAGGTACATCAGCGCAGTCAGGGCCGCAAACAGGATGAACACCTCGTAGAGGTTGGCCACCGGGATGTAGCCCCAGGTCGGATCGGTCAGGTAGATCTCGCGCCAGCGCACCAGCAGCGCCATGGTCCCGGCACCCGCGCCGACCCAGGCGAAGGCGGCACCTACGCGGGCGGGGAAATCGGAATTGGAGAACAGGCCCATGAGGTAGGCGACGGTGGAGAGATAGAGGAACACGCTCATCCACATGACGCCGGCCTGACCGGAACCGATGTAGTTCAGCCAGAAATTGGTCTCGTTGGCGGCCAGGCTGTCGCCGTAAAGCCAGATGCCGAACAGCGCCAGCACTCCGACGATGACCGAGAAGGCCTGCCATGGGCGCCAGAACCAGCCCATCCAGGCGCTGGTGCCGACCGCGAGGATCAGGCCGCCGATGTCGTAGCGGTCCATGTTCTCGCCGAAGAGCGTTAGCGAGATCACCGCTACGGCGGCCATCAGTGCAAAGTAGGCCCAGTCGCGCAACTGCAGTTGGCGGAAGAAACCGGGCCGTTCGAAATCCAGGGCCTCGTGGGGTACAGACATGGTGTGCTCCTCCGGTGACGCGCGGGTCAGGCGTTCTTGTTGTGACTGTCGTCGCCAGCCGAGTCCGAACGGACTGGCTTTTGCTCGATGATCCAGCGCTTAAGATGCGCGAAACGTTCCTCGAATTCCACTTGATGGCGGTTACTGGTGCCGGCCATCACCACGTGGGTGCCTTCGCCGTCCTCGCGCCGCCGCGCCATGATCCACAGGCGCTGATAGGACACGTAGAACAGCAGGAAGATCCCGACAATCAGCATGGTGCTGCCGACGTACACCGTGCTCTGGCCCGGGGCGCGGGCGATCTGCAGGCCCGAGGCCTCGCGGTGCTCGAAGTCCTTCAGGTGGAAGAAGAACGGCGACTGATACAGGCTGATCGCGTTGATCGCCGAGATTGTGTCCTCCAGGAAGCGCTGTTCTTCTTCCTGGATCGAGACCACACCCTCGTCCTGCAGGACCTCCATGTAAAGCCCCTGGAGGCCGGCGTGAAGGATGCGGACCATCAGGTCGCGTACTTCCTCGATGCGTTCGGCCGGGACGCGGCGTTCGATCTCGTTGTGCACGGCCATGTAGCCGCCCTGGGCGAACAGCCCCATCAACTCGGCCGCGGTTTGCGCAATCGCCTGGTTCTGCGACCCCTCGACGGTGTCGTCGTCACGGGCGACCTGGCGGGCGATCTCGTTGCGCACCTCGGGGTTGTGCAGCATGGCCAGATAGGTGCGGAAACGTTCCAGCGAGTTGTCGGCATCGGCCGGAAGGAACAGGTAATGGAACTCGTCGGCCGGGCTCTCGCGCACGCCGCTCAGGAAATACATCGCCCCTTCCTGCAGGGCCGGGCGCTGGTAGTTGCGGTAGTACAGGCCATGGCCGGTGCGGTCCATCAGGCGGAAGTCGAAGCTCGGGCCCATGTGCCGGTTTTCGCGCACGCCTTCTTCATTCAGGAGCGGGACCACGTTCTCCAGCTGGAAGTTGGTGAACTCGATGGTGCGGGTATCGCCATCCGGGGTCGGGATGTCCATCTCCTGGAACACGCGGCCGGGGACTTCGAGCGCTTGCAGCGCCTCGGGACCCAGCGGGATGGCGTCGATGTCCAGGCGGGTGCCGCCGTCGGCAAAACTGGCCTGGAAGATGGCATAGCCGTTGTAGATCAGCGGATAGTTGACCGAGATCGTATGCCGCAGCGGCTCGTCGCGGTTCGGATCGTGGATGATCAGGTCCGATTCGTAGGAGCTCTCGGCGCCGGTGGAGAAGCGCTCAATGCGGAACTCCTCCAGTTCGATGCGGAACGGCAGTTCCTGGACGAAATAGCCTTCCCGCATCGGCAGGAAGACCACGTTGGCCGAGGCGCCCTCGGGGATCTCCACCGAACCGCGGAAGGACGGGTTCCAGTCCGGGATCCAGGCCGAGCGCGGGACCTCGGAGATCGGCACGCTGCGGGTCTCGATCTCCAGGTTCCCCAGCCATTCGTTGATCTTGAGCAGGGTCGTGCCATCGGCCAGGGCACCGACACAGATGACGACAATGCCGACGTGGGTCAGCAGGTAGCCCAGGCGGTTCCAGCGCCCGCGCATCGCGGCAATGACGGTCTGGCCATCGCTGTTCTTCTCGCGGGCCTTGAAGCCCTGAGCCTTCAGAACCCGATGGGCGTGCTCGACGAACTCATCCTGCGGCTGGTCGAGGTCGCCGGTGGCGCTCGAGTGAAACGAGCGCAGGGACTTTTCCTTGACCTGCAGGTTGTAGCGGCGCAGATCCTTCAGCAGTCCGGGCGATTGGCGATAGACGCAGAAGGAGGTGGAGATGACCAGGAAGGCCACCACCAGCAGGAACCAAGTGGCGGAGTACACCTGATACAGGCCCATCCCGGCGAAGATCTCGTGCCAGAACGGCCCGAAATCCATCAGGTACTCCGTATAGGGCTCGTTCTGCACCAGTACGGTGCCGATCACGGAGGCGATGGACAGCGCCACCAGCAGGGTGATCGCCAGAGTCATCGAGCCCATGAAATCCACAAGGATGCGGCTGCGCCGCGGCTTGCGGGCGGCTTTCTGGCGAGATGCGGAGGACGGGCCGGCGTCTGCGGCCTGATCGATATTCGACATTCTGAAACCTGCTTTAACCCTGGCGACTATGCGAAGCAACCCGAGGGGGTTCAATTTCCAAGACAAACTGCACGGGCGTTCCGCGAGCACTGGGTGGACCGATGGCGTGCCGAGGAGTTCGGCCGTGCCCCACCATGACGCAAGTGGCTACGAGGGCATTCCCGCAAAACGTGTATTTCTTGCGCCCAACAAAAAGGGGCGGCCGAGGCCGCCCCTTTCCTGGGTCGCTTTGCCGCCCATCCTGCGCGGCACAACTGCGGACCGGATCAGTTACCGGTCTGCAGGCCGGCCATGTACTGGGACACGGCCTCGATGTCGGAATCCGACATGTTGCGCGCGACATTGCGCATCATGCGACCGTTGTCGTTGGCGCGGTCGCCGCTGCGGAAGTAGCGCAGCTGGTCGGCGCTGTACTGCGCGTGCTGGCCGGCGACGGCCGGGAACATCGCTTCCGGGTTGCCGTTGCCGTTGGGGCCGTGGCAGGCGATGCAGGCGGCGACATTCTGCGACGGGATGCCGCCGCGGTAGATCTGTTCGCCGCGCTCGACGACTTCTTCGTCGGCGGTGCCGCTGCTGATGCTCTGCTCGGCGAAGTAGGCGGACAGGTCACGCATGTCCTGCTCGTCCAGGTTGGCAACCTGGCCGGCCATCAGCGAGTTTTCACGGCGGCCGGACTTGTAGTCTTCCAGCTGCTTGGTGGTGTACTTCGGGTGCTGGCCGGCGAGCTTGGGCCATTCCGGGTTGACGCTGTTGCCGTCAGCCTGGTGGCAAGCCGCGCAGGACTGGGAGAGTTCCTGGCCGCGCTGAGGATCGCCCGCCTGGGCCGCCGACAGCGGGAGCAGCAGGGATACGGACAGGGCAGCAAAGAGAGCGGAAAGCTTGTGGTTCATGATGGAGAATCTCCTGCTTGTAAATGCGTGCCGGGTCTCGACCCGTTCCTTGTGCCCCATGGCAGGGCGATCAACATAAGGGGCGCAGTTTATAGCACAATGCTAATTTGTACTCAAAAATAAACCGAGCCCCGCACTCGGCCAAGGACTGTATCCCCCCATGCAACCCCGATTCCGCGAGACCGCCTTCATGCGCGGGGTGGCTCAGCTATCCCAGCTCCCCGAGGATGCCGGCGTCGAGATCGCCTTTGCCGGGCGTTCCAATGCCGGTAAGTCGAGTGCCCTGAATGCCCTGTGCGGGCGCAAGGCGCTGGCGCGGGTCGGGCGCACACCGGGACGCACTCAGGAGATCAACCTGTTCAGCCTGCCGCCGGCAGAGCACTGGCGGCTGGTGGACCTGCCGGGTTACGGCTTTGCCAAGGTCTCGGCCGGCAAGCGGGCCGAGTGGGACCAGTTGCTGGGGGCATATCTGCGGACGCGCCAAAACCTGATCGGGCTGGTGCTGATCATGGATATCCGCCGCCCGCTGACGGACCTGGATCGCCAGCTGCTGGAGTGGGTCCCGCTGGAGCGCTGCCGCCTGCACTGTGTGTTGACCAAGGCGGACAAGCTCTCGCGCCAGGAGGCCGATCGGCAGCTGCGCAAGGCCCATGGCGAGCTCGAGGTCATGGGCGTGGAGGCGACGCTGCAGACCTTTTCTTCCCTGAAAAACCAGGGCGTGGACGATTTGCGCGGCCTGCTCGGCGACTGGCTGGTCGACCACGAGTCCGATTGACCCGCGGGCATGGGTCCGGGTGTCAGGCGTTGGGTCAGGAGGCTTGGACAAAAAGAAGCCCCGGCCTTGGGGTGGGACCGGGGCTAATTTCGGCCTCTACAGGGGGTGGAGAGGCCTAGTGCCCGCTCAGGGAGAGAAGCGGGCCGCGCTGGGCTAGAGCGCTTATGAAGTGAGAAAGCGTCGTCCGGGCAAAGTTCCGGCCGGATCCGTCTGGATTGCGAATTTTTTCACAGAATCGATTGCCCCGGCCTCACACAGGCGTCCTGCGTGAAAGGGGCGAACTTATTCGCGGCCCTCATGGCCCTCTATTCGGGCCTGCAAGGTAGCCACCAGCTCGCTTGCCGATGTCCCGTGCGGGTGGATCTCCAGGAGTTCGCCTTCGGGCCCGATCAGGTAGGTGGAAGAGCTGTGATCCACCACATACCCCATGGCCGAGTCGATCTCGGTGCGCTCGTAGTACACCCCGTAGCGTTCGGTGATGGGACGTAGCTCCTCGTGGGAACCCGTGGCGGCCTGGATGGCCGGGTGGAAGTGGCCGACGTAGGTTTCCAGGCGCTGGGCGTCGTCGCGTTCCGGGTCGACGCTCACCAGTACCGCTGCCACCTTGTCCTTCAGTTCCGGGGGCAGGCGATCCAGCGCGGCGCTGATCCAGCCCAGGCTGGTGGGGCAGGCATCCGGGCAGGCGGTGTAGCCGAAGTACACCCAGACGTATTGCCCTTCCAGGTCCGCGAGCCGGAACCGGTTGCCCTCGGTGGATACCGGCAGTTCGATCGGCCCGCCGGATACCGCATCCGCCACCGGCAGGCGTTCGTGGTCGGCCCCCTGGGGTACGGGCGGCGGTGCCGGGCGGAGCATCACGAAGACGAGCAGGGCGCCGGCCGCCAGCACGGCCAGCGCCCATAACAGGCTGCTCAGCGGAATGCGCTGCATGTCGATCTCCCTCAGGGTGTGTCGCTGTGGCTGCGGCGGGTGACGAAGCGGAACTGGACCCGGGCCGCATCGGGGTCGCCCGCGGGCATGACGGTGGCGGCCCAGGTCATGGCCTCGGTGGTGCAGATGGGCAGCGTCGTCTCGCCGGCGTAGCGGCCGTCGCCGGTATGTTCCAGTCGCGGGCGCTGAAAACCCATGTACATCTCCACCCCGGCCAGGTCCAGTTCCAGGGCCTCCGGGTCGCCCAAGTGGGTCCGCGCGGTCGCATCCAGATCCAGGGTCAGGGCCAGGGGTTGCAGCATCGGCACCGGGCGCGGCGCGATCTCGAGGGTGAGCGTGCCGCCTGCCGGATGGGTGGCGGTGCAGGGGGCGACGTTCAGATCGCACTCGCCCGGCTGGAGAATCGTGACGTCGCCCGAACCGCCGGTGTCCAGATAGCGATCAGCCAGCACCCAGGCCGTAGCCAGCAACAGGATCGCGACCAGCCAGGGGGCGACCCGATTGAAGCGCATGGCGGGCGCGTCCGTCATTTAGTGCGCATCGTCCCAGTTGGCGCCGACGCCGATATCCACCACCAGCTCCACGTCGAGATCGGCGGCGCCGCTCATGGCCTGGCGCACGAGGTCGGTCAACGCATCCAGTGCGTCGTCGGCGACTTCGAATACGAGTTCATCGTGTACCTGCATGATCATGCGGGCATCGATTCGCGCCTCTGACAGGTCGTTCGCGACCCGTACCATCGCGCGCTTGATGATGTCGGCGGCCGTGCCCTGCATCGGGGCGTTGATCGCGACGCGCTCGGACTGCTGGCGCCGGGCGCCGTTGCGACTGTTGATCTCCGGCAGGTACAGGCGGCGACCGAACAGCGTCTCGACATAGCCGTTCTCGCGCCCGCTGGCGCGCGCCTTCTCCATATAGTCGTGCACGCCGGGATAGCGATTGAAGTAGCGGTCGATGTATTCGCGCGCCTCGCCCTGCTCGATGCCGAGGTTGCGCGCCAGCCCCCAGGCGGACATGCCGTAGATCAAGCCGAAGTTGATCGCCTTGGCCGCCCGGCGCTGGTCGTTCGAGACCTGGTCCGGCTCTGTGCCAAAGACCTCGGCGGCGGTCGCGCGGTGGATGTCCTGCCCCTCGGCGAAGGCGCGCAGCAGGCCCGCGTCCTGCGACAGGTGGGCCATGATGCGCAGCTCGATCTGCGAGTAGTCGGCCGCCAGCAGCTGGTGGCCCGCTTCGGCGATGAACGCTTGCCGGATGCGCCGCCCGGCCTCGGTGCGCACCGGGATGTTCTGCAGGTTCGGTTCCGACGACGACAGGCGTCCGGTGGCCGCGCCCGACTGGTGATAGGACGTATGCACCCGCCCGGTCTTGGGGTGGATGCGCCGGGGCAGGGTCTCGGTGTAGGTGCTGCGCAGCTTGGACAGCCCGCGGTGCTCCAGGATCAGGCGTGGCAGGGCGTAGTCACCCGCCATCTGTTCCAGCACGTCCTCGGCGGTCGAGGGCTGGCCCTTGGGCGTGCGCCGCAGCACCGGCAGCCCCAGGCGTTCAAACAGGATCTCCTGGATCTGCTTGGGCGAGCCGAGGTTGAACTCGCCACCAGCCTCCTCGAAGGCCTCGCGCTCGATACGTTCCATCTCGGTCAGCAGCGCCTGGCTCTGCGCGCCGAGCTGGTCCGGGTCGACCTTCACGCCTGCACGCTCGATATCCGCCAGGACCGGGACCAGCGGCATCTCGATCTCGCGGTAGACGAAGGCCGGGCCTTCCGCTTCCTTCAGGCGCGGCTGGAACACCGCATCCAGCTGCAGGCAGATGTCGGCATCCTCGCCGGCGTAATCGGTGGCGATGCCGATATCCACCTCGGCGAACGGGATCTGCTTCGCGCCCTTGCCCGCCACGTCCTCGTAGTGCGTGGTCTTGTAGTCCAGGTGGCGCTCGGCCAGGGAATCCAGGTCGTGGCGGTTGGCGCCGGCGTCCAGGCAGAAGGACTCCAGCAGCGTGTCATCGACGATGCCCCGCAGGGTGATGCCGTGATTGCCCAGCACGTTGCGGTCGTACTTCAGGTGATGGCCGAGCTTGCCGTGGCCCGGGGACTCCAGCCACGGCTTCAGGCGCTCCAGCGTCGTGTCGAACGGTAACTGTGGATCGGCATCCGGCCCGGTATGGGCCAGCGGCAGGTAGTACGCGGTACCCGGCTCGAACGCGAACGACATGCCGACCAGTTCGGCACGCATCGCATCCAGGCTGGTGGTCTCGGTGTCGAAGGCCACGCGCTCGGCCTTGTCCAGGCGCTCCAGTAGCCCAGCGAAATCGGCCTCTTCGCGAACGGTCTGGTAGTCGCCCTTCGTCTGCGCGGGTCCGGGGTTGTCGGCGGCGGTATCGCCGTTGCCGCCCTCCAGTTCCGCGCGCCAGCGAGTGAAGCCGTAGCGGCGCACCATCTCCAGCAGGCGGTCATGGTCCGGCTCCTGGATCGCGAGGTCGTCGGGGCCGACATCCAGCGGGACATCGCGCTTGACCGTGATCAGCTCGCGCGAGGTCGGCAACCGGTCGGTGGCCGCCCGCAGGTTCTCGCCGATCTTGCCGCCGATGTCGTCGGCCTGCTCGAGGATGGTGTCGAGGTCGCCGTACTTCGCGATCCACTTGGCCGCGGTCTTCGGGCCGACCTTGTCGACGCCCGGGATGTTGTCGACGCTGTCGCCCATTAGCGCGAGATAATCGACGATCTGCTCCGGGGCGACGCCGAACTTCTCCCGCACGCCGTCCGGGTCCAGGGTGACGCCGCTCATGGTGTTCACCAGCGTGATGCGGTCATCCACCAGCTGGGCGAGATCCTTGTCGCCGGTGGAGATCACCACCGCGTGGCCGGCGCGTGCCGCCTGGTCGGCCAGGGTCGCGATCACGTCGTCGGCCTCGACGCCCCCGACGCACAGCAGCGGCAGGCCCATCGCCCGGACCAGCTCGTGCAGGGGCTCGATCTGGGCCGCCAGCTCATCCGGCATCGGGGGGCGGGTGGCCTTGTATTCGGGGTAGATGTCGTCGCGGAAGGTCTTGCCCTTGGCGTCGAACACCACCGCCATGTGCTCCGGCCCGTAGTCCGCGCGCAGCTTGCGCAGCATGTTGGCCACGCCGATCATCGCGCCGGTCGGGGCGCCATCCGGCGCGGTCAGTGGCGGCAGGGCGTGGAACGCGCGGAACAGGTAGGAGGAGCCGTCGACCAGGACGAGGGGCGGTTGCGACATGCAGGCGGAATCCGGACAGGGGACGCGCGCCATTCTACAGGGCTGGCCGTGAGGCGCCCATTCGTGCGGGCCATTTGTATGGATACGTTTGTATGGACGCGGGGCGCCCGTTACGCTTGAGTCTCCATCCGAGGAACCCGCCGCATGAACAACCGTGAACGTGCCGAACACCCGGGCCTGCGTCCGATTGATGACTCTGCCCTGACCCGCGAAAGCTGGAAGATCTTCCAGATCATGGCGGAGTTCGTGGAGGGCTTCGAGCGCCTGGCGCACATCAAGCCCTCGGTCAGCATCTTTGGTTCTGCACGCTTTCCCCCGGAACATCGCTATTACCAGCTGGGCGAGACGACCGCGCGCCAGTTGTCGGATGCCGGCTTTGCGGTGGTCAGCGGTGGCGGGCCGGGCATCATGGAGGCGGCCAACAAGGGCGCCTTCGCCGGGCACTCGCCCAGCATCGGCCTGAACATCCAGCTGCCCCACGAGCAAAGTTCCAATCCCTATCAGGACATCGGGCTCGGTTTTCGCCACTTCTTTTCGCGCAAGGTGATGTTCGTGAAGTATGCATCCGCCTACGTGGTCCTGCCGGGCGGCTTTGGCACACTGGACGAGCTGGCGGAGATCCTGACGCTGGTGCAGACCGGCAAGACTCGGCGTATTCCCGTGGTCCTCGTGGGCAGCGAGTTCTGGAAGGGGCTGCTCGACTGGTTCCAGGATACCCTGGTGGAACAGGGCACCATCGACCAGGAGGACCTGCAGCTATACTCGTTGGTGGATTCGCCGGAGGATGTGGTGAGCGCGATTTTCGAGCACTACGAGACGCGCAGCTTCGAGCCGTCCGCGGAAGAAAAGAAACGACTGATGGAGCTGTGACGATGACCCCGACCCGCCTGAGCCTGCCCCTGTCGCTGCTGGCGGCCCTGCTGCTGGTGCCCGGTTCGGCGCTGGCGCAGGAAGACCGCGAGTGGGGGGATGCCCCGCCGCCGCCGGAACTGGACGAGGCTGCCGACCCGTCGCCTCCGGTGCTGGACGAGCGCGCCCGCGAGCAGCGCTCCCTGGAAGAAGCCGACATCATCATTATCGAGCGCGATGGCGAGACTCGGCGCGAATACCGCATGGGCGGCCAGCTGGTGATGGTCGAGGTCACGCCTGCGGTCGGCCCGACCTACTACCTGATTGATACCACCGGCGATGGCACGCTGGATGGTCGCCGCAACGAGCTGGATCCCGACTTTGTACCCCCGTCCTGGGTGATTTTCCGATGGTAATGAATGAATCCGAAATTCAGCGCTGCGGCGAGCTTGTCGATCTGGCACTGACGGTCGGTCCCGAGGGGCCGGAATTCGACGGCCGGCCGGTGCAGTGCCTGCGCCTGCCGGCTGCTGCGGCGCCGGCCCTGGAGCAGGCACTCGGCGAGGTCCCTGCTGGCTGTGGCCGTGTGATCGGCCGGGGTAAGGATGATGCGGCCGGGCAGGTGGTCCTGGTGCTCGAGCGTGGCCAGGCCATTCGTGGCCAGGCCATTCAGGGCACGGTCGCGGCCGAGGGGCCTGGCAGCCTGGAGGCCCTGGGCGAGCGCGCGGCCGACTGGCAGGGCCGCCACACGGCCGGTGCCCTGCCCGCTGGAGACGGCTATCGCCGCGGCGTGCTGCAGCAGAGGATGCGCGAGCGTGCGGACACAATCACGTCTTCGCTGGATGCCGAATCGCGGACGATCCTGGATGCCGAGCTGCACCATCAGGGGCTGTACCGTTTCGAGGACCTGCCGCTGGCGGGAAGCGTCTGGCAGACGGTCCGCATCTATCCGGAGGGCGCCGGCCTGGCCGATTTGGTCCTCCCGCCCGCGCCGGTGCCGGCCTTCTGGCAGGTCGCACGGCTCGCCCTGGCGGTCGCCGTGGATGACGCGGGGCGGCCGGATGCCGAGGGCTACCGGGCGTTGCTGTCCGGATATAACGGGCGGCGGCCGTTGACCGCCATCGAGCGAGGGGCGGCGCCGACCCTGCTGCGCCTGGCTGCGCTGGACGACTGGCTCGCCGCACTGGAGGCCGGGGTCGATGGGCGCGCCGAGCGCGAACGGCTGGCGGCCCTTCAGGTAGAAGCGGCTCGCTTGCAGGGTGTCTGGGTTCGCGCCGCGGCTTGATGGCCCAGCCGGCCCGCATGACGTGCGGGGTGCCTGGTCCGGTCGTTCGCAAACACAACGAGGCGGGGTCGTGGATCCGTGCCTTCCAAGGAGGAAAGCCCATGTTCCGAATCGCTGTTTGGCTGGCGCTGCCCCTGGCCGCCCTTCTCGCCCCTGCGCTCCTGAGTGCCGACGTCTATCGCTGGACCGACGATCAAGGCAATGTCCACTTCGGCGACCGCCCCCCCGAGGGGAGCCGTAGCGAATCGGTCGATGTGCGTGAGCCGATGCGGGGCGTGCCGCTGGAGGGCGCGCGTGAGATCCTCGAGCGCCCCGTGCGCCCGCGCGGTCAGCCCGAAGCGGAGGGTGCCTACCAGCGGGTCGCTATCGCGCGGCCGGGGGATGGCGAGGGCGTGCGGGCGAACGATGGCAATGTGACCGCGGAGCTCGAGATTGAACCGGCGCTTGACGCTGATGCCGGTCACCGTGTGGTCTGGTTGCTGGACGGGGAGGCTGCCGGCGAGGGGGCCTCGACGAGCGCGACCTTCCAGGGCCTGAACCGCGGTGCCTATACCCTGCAGGCGCGGGTCGTGGACGAGTCGGGTCAGGAACTGGGCGCCAGCGATACCATCGAGTTCAACGTGCTGCGCATGGCCATCCCGCGCAGTCAGCAACAGCAGCAACGGCCCCAGCAGTTTCCGTCGGGCGGAGCACCGCAGGCACCGCAGGCTCCCCGGGCGCCGCAGCCGGTGACGCCTGGCCCGAATTGACGCCGGCACTCGCATAGCGCACCGAAGTGGTGCGGTAGACGCCCCAGATTGGTGCTATTATTGCACCACTCTGGGGCGTTTCGGTTTCAAGGGTGTCGGCGGCCAGGCTCCTGGTGTGACGCAGCCCTCGGCTTCAGCGTCCCGCCCGGCGATTTTCGCTTGGCGCGATTCCTGCTTGAGGCCTTTCGATGACTACGCCCGCTGCCAATCCCGGTATGACCACCCCGCCCTGGTGGGACGACCTCTCCACGGCCGTGCTGGTGACCGATGCGGAACTGCGCCTGCTGAGCCTGAACAGTGCGGCCGAGGTCCTGCTCGGGCTTAGCCGCGAACGCATCGTCGGTCACGGACTGGGGCAATGGCTCAAGCTGGACCGGAATCTGGCCAACCGCCTGCGTTCGGCGCTGACCCTGGATCAGCCGATCACGCTGCGTGCCCGTCAGATGGAGCCCCTCCGAGCCGACAGCTTCCTGGCCGACGTGATCATCACGCCACTGCACGCCGCCGGCGAGCGGCCAGGCCAGCTGCTGTTCGAACTGAACGCCATCGATCGCCACGAGCGCATCAGCCGCGAGGAACAGTTGCAGAAGCAGCAGGCGATCACCCGTGCAGTGACGCGCGGGCTGGCCCACGAGATCAAGAACCCGCTGGGCGGGCTGCGCGGCGCGGCGCAGTTGCTCGCCAGCGAGCTGGACGACTCGGGCCTCAAGGAATACACCCAGATCATCATCCGCGAGGCGGACCGCCTGCGCAGCCTGGTCGACCGCATGCTGGGGCCGAATAACATGCCGCGGCGCGAGGCCGTCAATCTGCACGAGGTCCTGGAGCACGTCCGAGGCCTGGTCAGCGTGCAACTGCCGCTGGGGCTGAAGATCCGCGGCGACTACGACCCCAGTATTCCCGACGTGCAGGCCGATCGCGACATGCTGGTGCAGGCCATCCTCAACCTGGTGCAGAACGCGGTGCATGCACTGGAAGACGGGGGGCAGATCACCCTGAGCTCGCGGATCCTGCGCCAGTACACGATCTCCGGGAAGCGCCACCGGCTGGTGGCCAAACTGAGTGTGCGCGACAACGGCCCCGGCATCCCGGAGGAGATCCGCGAACGCATCTTTTTCCCGATGGTCACCGGGCGCGCCGAGGGCACCGGGCTGGGGCTGCCGATTGCCCAGAGCCTGATCCAGCTGCATGACGGCTTGATCGAATGCCATTCGCGCCCGGGGGCGACCTCATTCGACATCCTGCTTCCTATTGATTCCCCCCAGGGCCGGGAGGAGACGCACTGATGGAACCCATCGTCTGGATCATTGACGACGACGACTCGATTCGCTGGGTGCTGGAACGCGCCCTCCAGCGTCACGCGATCGCCGTGCGCGGCTTCGAGACCGCGGACGCTGCCTGGGCGGCGCTCGAGCGCGATCCGGTCCCGGACACCATCGTCGCCGACATCCGCATGCCGGGCCTGAACGGGCTGGATTTCCTTGCTCGCATGCAGACTCGCCCGGATCCGCCGCCGGTCATCATCATGACCGCCTTCTCCGATCTGGAGAGTGCGGTGGGCGCCTACCAGACCGGGGCCTTCGAGTACCTGCCCAAGCCGTTCGACGTGGACGAGGCCGTGGCCCTGGTGCAACGCGCGCTGGAGGCGCGCCGTGCCGGGCAGGAGAACGGCCCTGCCGGTCCCGAGATCGAGGAGACCCCGATCATCGGCGAGGCCCCGGCCATGCAGGAGATGTTCCGTGCCATCGGGCGGCTCTCGCGCAGCAATATCACCGTGCTGATCAATGGCGAGTCCGGTACCGGCAAGGAGCTGGTCGCGCGGGCCCTGCACCAGCACAGCCCGCGCGCCGACCAGCCGTTGATCGCGCTGAACACCGCAGCCATCCCCAAGGATCTGCTGGAAAGCGAGCTGTTCGGTCACGAACGCGGCGCGTTCACCGGGGCCAACCAGAGTCGCAAGGGCCGCTTCGAGCAGGCCGACGGCGGCACCCTGTTCCTCGACGAGATCGGCGATATGCCGTTCGACCTGCAGACGCGTCTGTTGCGGGTGCTGTCCGATGGCACGTTCTACCGTGTGGGCGGCCATACCCCGATCCGGGTGGACGTGCGCATCATCGCCGCGACCCACCAGGACCTGGAAGAACGCGTCCGCGCGGGCTTGTTCCGCGAGGATCTGTTCCACCGCCTGAACGTGATCCGCATCCACGTGCCCTCCCTGCGCGAGCGGCCGGAGGATATCCCGTTGCTGGTACAGCACTTCATGGCCGAGGTCGCTCAGGAACTGGGGGTGGAGGCCAAGACCATGCGCCCCGAGGTGGTCGCGGAGCTGCAGCGCCTGCCGTGGCCGGGGAACGTCCGCCAGCTGGAAAACACCTGCCGCTGGCTCACCGTGATGGCGTCGGGCCGCGAGGTGCACCTGGATGACCTGCCGGCCGAGTTGCACCAGCCGACCGAGAGCCGTGCCGAGCCCGGGAGTGCCCCGGTCCGTGTCGCTGCCGGCCCGCGGGACTGGACCGCCGAACTCGCCCAGGTCGCCCGTCAGCACTGGCAGCGCGGCGATCACGACCTGCTGGGCTCGGTCTTGCCGCAGATGGAACGCACGGTGATCCGCGAGGCCCTGAACGCGACCGGTGGTCACCGCCAGCAGGCGGCCGCCCTGCTTGGGTGGGGCCGCAACACCCTCACTCGCAAGATCCAGGAGCTCGGCCTCGACGACGAGTAGGTCTTTTCACCGCGAAGGCACGAAGAAGGGCAAGGGCGATTTAACCCCAGAGATCACGGAGGACACGGAGAAAACCAGGGATCGTTTTGTTACGGGTAGGATGCCGATGAGCCATGCGAAACGCATCGGCCACACGGGGTGGCTCGCCCCCGATGCGTTTCGCATGGCTCAACGCATCCTACCCCTCTGAAAAATTGGCGCCTTTCTCCGTGTCCTTCGTGGTCAACAGGCTCTTTAGTGAACCGGCCTTTCAGGTGGTGGGATCCTGCGGAGCGGGCGGGGCGCAGGCGGAAACGGCACCGTTCAGTTGCAGGGTGCCGGTCAGGTCGCGCACGTGCGTGTAGCCGTGGCGGTCCATGTAGTCGCTGATGCCGTGCAGGATCTTCGGCAGGCACAGTGCGTCGTAGAACAGGCCCGTGCCCACGCCCACGGTGCTGGCGCCGGCGATCAGGAATTCCAGAGCGTCGGTGGCATTCATCACGCCGCCCTGGCCGATGATCGGCACGTTGTGTGGCGCGGCCACCTGATAGACCTGCTGCACCTTCAGCAGCGCGATCGGCTTGATCGCCGGGCCGGACAGGCCGCCCTGGTTGTTGCCGATGACCGCGCGTCGGTTTTCCACGTCCACTGCCATCCCCATCAGGGTGTTGATGACCGCAAAGGCGTCGGTGCCGGCCTCGATGCAGCGCCGGGCATTCTCGGCGATGTCGGTCTGGTTGGGCGAGAGCTTGGTGATCAGCGGCTTGGAGGTGACTTTGCGGCAGGCCTCGACCACCCGGGCGGACATGTCCGGGTCATTGCCGAAGGCGACGCCGCCTTCCTTCACGTTGGGGCAGGAGATGTTGATCTCGATGGCGTCGATCGGTGAGTCGTCGAAGCGCCGGGTGACCTCGATGTACTCCTCGAGGGTGGAGCCCGACACGTTGGCGAAGAAGCGCGTCTCGTCGAAATCCAGCTGCGGCAGGGTGTGGTCCACCACGTGATCGACCCCGGGGTTCTGCAGGCCGATGGCGTTCAGCATGCCGTCCGGGGTTTCGTAGACGCGATGCGGGGCGTTGCCCAGCCGCGCGGCGCCCGTGGTGCCCTTCAGGCAGATGGCCCCGGCATCGCGGTTGGAGAAACCCGCCACGCGGGTGTATTCCTCGCCAAAGCCGACACAGCCGGACAGCAGCACCAGCGGCGTGTTCAAATGCAGGCCGCAGAATTCCAGGGCCAGCCGCGGATCGGTGCGCGAATCACTCATGCTTCACATCGTCCTCTATGAACCGGAGATCCCGCCGAACACGGGCAATATCATTCGTCTGGCGGCCAATACCGGGGCGGCGCTGCACCTGATCCACCCGCTCGGCTTCGAGCTGGACAGTGCGCGGGCGCGCCGCGCCGGGCTCGACTATCACGAGCTGGCCCGGGTGCAAGAGTATGACAGCCTCGACCAGTGGCGGGAATCGGTGCAGCCTGGCCGGGTCTTCGCCATGACCACGCGCGGGCAGGCCCGCTACGATGCCCCGATCTTCCGCGATGGCGATGCCTTGTTGTTCGGCCCGGAGACGCGCGGTCTGCCGGAGTCGGTCCTGGAGACCCTGCCGCCGGCGCATCGCCTGCGTCTCCCGATGCGCGAGGGCAGCCGCAGCCTCAACCTCTCCAATGCCGTCGCGGTGGTGGTCTACGAGGCCTGGCGCCAGCTGGGGTTTCCCGGCGGCGCATGATCCCAACCTGGCGGGATGGGCACGGCCTGCGGGATTGCACTACCCTCGGAAGAAAGCACCCGCGCCGTCCGTCTTTCGAGGGCGATCGCGTCCGTACGTCCACCACGAGAGGTTTCCGATGTTTCCAGTGCTGCGTTCTTTCTGTCTGCTGGCCGCCACGGCCCTGATCTCGGCCCCGCTGGCGGCCGATGAAACCACCGGTTCCGACAACTGGTGGTGGGACGACGACTGGTGGGAGGACGGGGTCATGTACGCCGATCTCGAAAACCACGAGGTGGCGATCGAACGCATCGAATACGAGCGCGATGGCATCGGCATTCCGGCGATGGTCGCCCGTCCGGCGGACGGTGAGGACTATCCCGCAATCCTCTGGACCCATGGCCGGCGCGGCCTGGACGATCTGGCCGAACTGCATGTGAAGCGCCTGGCCGCGCGCGGCTTCGTCGTGCTGGCGCCGGATCTGTACACCGGCCGCTTTATGGAGAGTCATCCGCTGGACCATGATTACGAGCTGGAAGGTGATCTGAACAGCGGTCTGGACGTGCTGCTGGAACGCGACGACATCGTGGGTGACCGTGCCTGTCTGGTGTCCATCACCCGTGGCGGCTACAAGGCGCTCAAGGTCGCCGTCACCTTCGAGCGCCAGGTCGAGGATGTCGCCTGCTGGGCCGGCTACTACCCGCACCTGCAGGACCCGAACTTGGGCGAGCCGCACCAGGTGTATCGCTACGCCAACGAGGTCAACGAGCTCGAGATCCCGATGATGATCCTGATCGGCGACGAGGAGCAGTACCAGCGCCACCGCACCGCGCGCATGGCCGCCGACGGCCTCGCAAGCCGCGGGGGCGAAGTGCACTGGATCGAATACCCGGGCGTGGGCCGCGGCTTCGACTTCCGCAACGGCAACAACCGCACCTTCGCCGACGACCTCGCATCGCGCGACGCCATGATCCGCGTCACCCGCTTCGTCAACCAGCACCTGCGCGACTGAACCTGGGGCATTGCCGGCCCGACGCCCGCCGGCATTGACCGCTGCGCGACGGGCCGGCTAGGCTGGCCCCAATCCTCTGGCACGGAGAGCCGGGGTCCCAGCAAAGGATTGCGTTCATGAACCGCGTATTGTTCGCGGGCGTCCTGCCCGCCGTTGCCCTGGCGCTCGCCACGGGTTGCAGTTCCCCCTATCCCGACGAAGCCGAATTCGATCTCGGCGGTTTGGCGATCGCCGATCAGGCCGAGTTCCGGCAGCAAGTTCTCGGCAGTCTCGATGCGGGCTGGTCGTTCATGTTGTCCCCTGACGCCGCAGCGGCCGTGCAACCACTCGGTGAACACCTGGACGAACTCTCCGAGCGACTGGATGAAGAGCCGGACAAGCCTGCCGACCTGGCCCTGATGTACGAGGGTGAGGCCGCGGCCGAGCTCGAGCGGGCCTACGTGACGTTAATCGACAAGCGCCGTGCAAACCGCGAAGCCTTCGAGAGCGATCAGGCCGAGGCCCGTGCGGAGCTGGAACAGGCGCGCACGGAGCTGGCGGCCGAGCGCGAGGCCCTGGATGAGAAGCTCGCGGGGATCGACGCCTTCGTCGCAGACGAGCGCGAGGTGGTGGAGGCCCGGGAGGCCGAGGTCGAGGCCGTTGAGGCCAAGCAGGAAGCGCTCGCGGAAGCAGTCCTCGATGCCATGAACGAAGCGATCATGGAGTACGAGCTCCCGGTCCGTGCGATTAGCGAATTCAACGGGTATTCGTGGCGTTCCTGGGAAGTCGACCGTAGTCGCGACTGCCCGCACGCAGGGAACCCATTGCAGGTGGATGCACGAGATACGCACGGGGTTTGCGTGATGGTCTCCTCGCGCCCGTACAGGGGCAATGACACCGTGCATGAGCGCCTGGACCCGATTCTTCTCTCCGGCCTGCTTGACTACTACGAACTCGGAGAGACTCTAGGCTTCCGGGGTTCCTTCGGCCGTGGGGCCGCACCGGAGGGAACCCTGCGCGGCGATCTCGACGAGGCCCGCGATGCCCTGAATGATCGGTTCGTCGTCGCGGAGAACCGTTACGGCACCCGCCGCGATCTGCGCAACGAAGAGGTACGGCTCGACCGCCGCGCCACCTCGCTGGACCGCCAGACCCGGCAGCTCGACAACCGTACGATGCCCTTTGCCAGCTATTCGAACGAGCGCAACGCGCTGAGCTCCGCCCAGCGGGCCTACGCCCGGGCGCTGCTCGCGGACGCGATGGCTGAGCACGTGCAGCCGATCGGCGAGATGAGCGATGACCACGTATTCCCGCTGGGCGCGCGCGGAGGCACGGCGATCCTCGTTACCCAGCATCGCCAGCGTGGCATCACCCGGAGGATGGAAACCATCCTGACCCTGTTCCAGGTCGAGCTCGACGAAGGATATGCCGATTACGAGCGGGTCCCGGTCAACCCGGAGCACGACAATGTCGATTTTGTTCGCTTCCGCGGCGAAGGCCGTGACGAGGCGAACCAGGTGATCTATGCCGCGCTGGCGGAACAGATGCTGAACTAGGCATGGACGGATTCGGGGCGCGCGTCCGGTGTGTCCCGCAATGCACAAGGAGGAGTGAACGATGAAGACAAAGATGATGCTGGCCACCGCAGGGATCGGCCTTCTGCTGACGGGGTGCTCCGGCGGTCCGTCGACCGGTGATGTGGAGCAGGCGCTGCAGGCGGCCACCGACCAGATGGCTCAGGAGATGGCGCAAATGGGCATGCCGGCGGAGGATGTCAGCTTTGACGTGCACAGCCGCAACTGTGCCGAAGTGGACGGAGGTCGAGCCTATGACTGCACGATCGAGGCCACGCTCAGTGATGGGCGCGGGAATACGGAAGAGATTGCCGACGAGATTCGTATGGTAGAAGGCAGCAATGGCTGGCGCGTAACCCGCTAGTCATCAAGCCTGTGCCGAACGAGAAACCCCCGCCGGGGCGTAATCCGGCGGGGGTTTTTTGTGTGCAGCCCGTACCCAGCTCTCCCGGGCTTCAGGGCGCGGGCTGCTGCCGCGACTTAGAAGTCGTAACGCATGCCGATGGACAGCGCCGTGGCGTTCTCGCCTTCGGTGCCGCCCGGACCGGCGGAGCGCGCCGCACCCCACGGGGTCAGGGCCGAGGCGTCGTCGTTGTCGACCATCGCGATGTTGCCGTAGAAGCGCAGATCGCTATCCAGGCGGTATTCGAGACCCAGGGCATACATGGTGGCGTCGGCATCGTCCAGGTCGGAATCCAGCTGGAAGACGTGACCGTTCAGGTACATGCTCGGGGTCAGGCGGAACTGCCCGCCAAGGCCGTACACATCGGCCTCGATGTCCGGAGTCACCAGGTTGCCGCCGACCGTGCGGGTGTTGTCGACTTCAGAGTTCTGGTAGAAGGCGCCGACGCGGAAGGCGGGGGTGATGCGATAGCCGACGGCCAGGCGCCAGGCATCCGGATCGTTGGCTCCATTTTCCTGCTTTTCGTAAGCCAGGGCACCGGTCAGATCGCCCATGCTGAGGTTCAGCGAGGTGGAGTAGGCCTTGTTCTCCGCGCCATCCCCGGTGGTGGCATCACTGGTCTCGTTGGAGTACTGAATGTTCCAGGTCAGGCCGCCGAAGCTGGGGGTCTGGTAGTGGATGCTGTTGTTGAAGCGCTCGTCGTAGCGGCCGTGAGCATTGGTACGTGTCAGGTTGCGCATGTCGCCGACCTGGTCGCCGAAGAAGTTGGCCGGGCCACGGGCGCGCTTGAACGGGGTGTCGAACTTGCCGATGCGCAGCATGCCCCACTCGGAACCCTTCAGGCCCACAAAGGTGTCGCGGGTCGCGAAGTTTGTGCCGTTGGTGTCGAAATCGATCTGCTGCTCGATCTGGAACATGCCGACCAGCTGCTCGCGGAACTCGCGCTCGCCCTTGAAGCCCAGGCGGCTGGAATTGCTCGAGACGTTGAATTCGTTGTATTCGGCGCCGTCATCCAGGATGTCGGCGGACAGGTGGGCGCGGCCGTACAGCGTCCAGTCGGCGGTGGCCAGGGCCGGGACGACCAGGCCGGCGGCGATCAGGCTGGTCAGCAGGTGCTTGCGGTTCATGGATTTCTCCCCTATTTGCGTTTGAACGTTGGCGAGACGCGAGTGCCTCTCGACAGGGCGCAAGCATGGGGAGGCCGGGTGACGCCCCGGTTAAGCGCTGATGAAGATCCCGTTAAAAGGCCACACCGTTGCGGAAATGACACGGCTTCGAACGGAACCCGCCGCAAGGCGATGGGTCCTTCCGATGAGGAGCCGGTTTCCGGTCTACTGGAGGTCTCGGGGCGAGCGAGAGGAGGTGCGGCATTGGAAGCATCGGAGTCGACGATCCCCCGCCTGATTGGCTGGATGCTGTGGCCCCTTCTGGTTGTATCCCAGGCAAGCGGCGCGGAGGATGAGGCGCCGCCGGTGCTTGATCCGGTCGAGATCACGGTGACGGCGCCGCGCCTGGCGACCCCGCTGGCGGATCTGCCGGCGGCGGTCAGCCGGGTCGACGACCGCCAGGCCACCGAGGGGCGCCAGGGTCTGCAGCTGGACGAGGCGCTCAACCGTGTGCCGGGGCTGTTCGCGCAGAACCGCTACAACTTTGCCCAGGATGCGCGAATCTCGATCCGCGGGTTCGGTTCGCGCGCCCCGTTCGGGGTGCGTGGACTGCGCATCCTGCAGGACGGGATCCCCGAGACCACGCCGGACGGGCAGTCGCAGGTGGATGCCATCGATCTGCTGAATCTGCGCGACATTGAAGTGCTGCGAGGGCCCAGCGCGGCGTTGTATGGCAATGCCTCCGGCGGCGTGATCGCTGCGCGCACCCGCGATGGGCGGGATCCGCGCGGCTTCGGCGGCGGGGTGCTGCTGGGCAGCTACGGCTATCGTCGCGCCGAGGCGGTGGCGGAGCAGGACCACGGCACCCACCGCTATTCCCTGACCGCACATGATTTCGCCATCGACGGCTACCGCGAACAGTCCACCGCCGAGAAGCGCTATCTGCGCCTGCACACCGCCTCGGAACTGGAAGCCGGCACCCTCAACTTTCACCTGCGCTACCTGGATGCGCCGCGCACCGATGACCCCGGCGGCCTGACCCGCGAGGAGATGCGCGAGGACCGGCGTGCCGCGGCCCCGCTGGCCACGGCGCTGGACAGTACCCAGTCCGCCGAGCAGCTGACCACCGGCCTGCAATGGGAGCAGCCGCTGGCCGGGGGCGAGCTGCGCCTGGGCGGATTCTGGACCCAGCGCGATTATGCGCAGCAGTTGCCCTTCCCCGGTGATTCCCGCGTCGCCTACGAGCGCGATTTCTTTGGAGTCAATGCCCAGTACGAGCGCGACGTTGGGGCGACCCGTGTGCTAACCGGCATCGACCTGGAAGAACAGCGCGATGACCGCACTCGCCGTTGTTCTGTCGGGCTGGTTTTCGATCCAGACGAAGGCGAGTGTGCCGACCGGGCTCCGGAATCGTTCGACCGTCTGGCGCTTGACCAGCGTGAGCGGGCCCGCTCGCGCGGTGTGTTCGTGCAGACCGATACCGCACTCGGGTCGGACTGGAACCTGGTGGCCGGCGCCCGTCACGATCGTATTCGCATGTCCATCGACGATCACTTCGTCGAGCGGTTTGACGACGGTAATGACGTCACGGACCGATCAGGCCGGCGGACCTTTGACGAGACCAGCGGCATGGCCGGGCTGATCTGGCACTTCCGGCCCGAGTATCGCGCCTACGTGAATGTGGCGACCAACTTCGAGACCCCGACCTTCACCGAGTTTGCCAATCCGGAGGGCGGAGGCGGCTTTAATCCCGAGGTCGACCCACAACGGGCGCGCAGTATCGAGGTCGGTATCCGGCGCGAGAATCCGCAGCTCTCCTGGGAGGCCTCGGTCTACGCTACCCGGGTGCGCGACGAGCTGTCGCCGTACCAGCTTGAAGGTCAGGGCGACCGGACGTTCTATACCAACGCCGGGCGCACGGCCCGCGATGGCGTTGAGCTAAGCGCAGACTGGCGGTTGAACCCACAGTGGACCCTGAGCGCCGCTGCAAGCCTCAATCGTTTCCGTTTTCGCGAGTTCGAGGATGCCGAGGGTGTTCGCCATGACGGCAACCGGATGCCGGGGCTGCCGCGCGAGCAGTTGTTCGTCGAGGCCGACTGGCGCGACGGCCCCTGGTTCGTGACCGTGGACGCGCTGCATGTGGGGTCGCGTTACGCGGATAACGCGAACACGGAGAAGGTGGGGCCGCAGACGACGCTGAACCTGCGCGCCGGCCGGTTCTGGCAGCAGGGAGGTACCCGCGCCGAGGCCTTCGTCGCCGCCAACAACCTGCTGGATGCGGACAATGTCGACAACATCCGGATCAATGCGGCGGGCGGCCGCTACTACGAGCCAGCGCCGGGTCTGACCTTGATGGCGGGGGTGCGGATGTATTTCGGACAGTGAGAGGGGTGGGGTCGGTGTGGTTCGCTGCGCTCACGGCACCCTGTGACCGGCGGGGCCGGAAGCATCATCGCAGGATGCGCTGAGCGTAGCGAACCGCATCAGCACACGTGTCCGGCTAATCACGATGCCACGGCTCGTCCGACGACTTCCCGGGCTCGATCTCGTCCAGGCGCCCCTGCTCGATCTTGCGCAGGGTCTCCGGGTCGGTCTCGTCGTCGTCCTCCCAGGAGGATCGGCGCGCCGGGGGTAACGGGTCACGCCGGTACAGCAACCCGCCGCAGACCGCGCCCACCACCGCGCCGAACAGGTGTGCCTCGAACGACACCTTGGGCCCGCTGG
Organism: Thioalkalivibrio versutus; assembly: GCF_001020955.1. Classification (NCBI taxonomy): domain Bacteria; kingdom Pseudomonadati; phylum Pseudomonadota; class Gammaproteobacteria; order Chromatiales; family Ectothiorhodospiraceae; genus Thioalkalivibrio; species Thioalkalivibrio versutus. The sequence goes on along the minus strand of NZ_CP011367.1, from coordinate 2,785,785 downwards.
GGAACACGCCCCACAGCATGCTGCCGTAAAGAAACAGGATGATGATGGCGAGCGCGATGGACAGCGCATCGCGGCGGCGAATCCCGATCACGACCGCGAAGAACATCAGACCGTGGGTAAGGCCGGACGCCCCGATGTGCAGCCCCTCGCGGGCAAACAGCCACACGCCCAGTCCGCCCATCAGCCAGATCAGCGGCACCGCCGTGCGCGTGGCCTGGGGAAAGCCGTAGAGGGTCAGCATGCCTAGCACCCAGAGGGTCGGGACATTGGCCAGCAGGTGCCCCCAGGAGCCGTGGATCAGCGGCGAGGTGATGATGCCCAGCACCCCGACCGCGTCGCGCGGGAGGATGCCCAGGCGTGACCAGTCACCGCCGGTCAGCTCCTGCAGCGCATGGATCGCGATCAGGATGCCGGCCCCGAGCATGGGCCACATCAGGGCGCGCCGAATGCGCTCGCGTTCGGCCCTGGGATCGGTCGGGGGTGCCGGCCGGCGCAGATTCATCATGCGCCTAGCCTGCCACGCTCGGGCACGAGGTCCAATCTCTCTGGCTCCCGGGCGCCGCCCCTGGCACCGTCATTGCGAGGCCCCGCAGGGCCGTGGCAACCTCCCAAAGCTGGCACCGAATCGGGAGCCGGTGGTTCCGGATGGCGGTTACTCGCTCCGCACGCCCTTCGGGCCGGCCTGCGGCCGTTCAACCCAGCTCCGCTGCTTTTGTGCCGCGTCGCCTTCGGCTCCTCGCAATGACGGTGCCGAAGGCGAACGGCGGGATTAGTGCCCGCCCGGCCCCAGGTCGGCGCCCTTGTCGTGCAGGGCGAGCTTGTCGTGGAGTTCGCCGCTCTCGCCGCGCGGGGCCTTCACGTCGACCTCCATGCCGTTACGGCGGAACTTGCCGACCACCTTGTCGATCGCGGCCACGGCCGAGCTGTCCCACAGCGAGGCGCGGGTCAGGTCGATCTCGACGTTATGGATGCGCTCGCGGTAGTCGAAGCTGTCGATGAACTTGTCCACGGCGACGAAGAAGAGCTGGCCGCGAACGGTGTAGATACGGGTCTTGCCGTCCTCCGACAGGTCACTCTTCACTTCCACCGCCTTGACCATCTTGCGCGCGAAGAAGATCGCGGCGAGCAGCACGCCGGCGAACACGCCCATCGACAGGTCGTGGGTGATCACGGTGACCGCGACGGTCACGATCAGCACCACGGCATCGGTGCGCGGCAACTTGTGCAGCGTGGTCAGCGAGCCCCAGTCGAAGGTGGCGATGGAGACCATGATCATCACCGCGACCAGTGCGGCCATCGGGATGATCGAGACCAGATCGCCCAGCACCAGGATGAAGAACAGCAGGAACAGGCCGGCCGACAGGGTCGACAGCCGACCGAGACCGCCGGACTTGATGTTGATGACCGACTGGCCAATCATCGCGCAGCCGGCCATGCCGCCGAAGAAGCCGGTCACGATGTTGGCGATGCCCTGGCCCTGGGCCTCGCGGTTCTTGCCGGAGGGGGTGTCGGTCAGGTCATCGAGGATCGAGGCCGTCAGCAGCGACTCCAGCAGACCAACGATCGCCAGCGCGAAGGCGGTCGGGAAGATGATCTGCAGGGTCTCCAGGTTCCACGGGATGTCTGGGAACAGGAACACCGGCAGGCCGGAGGGCAGGTCGCCCATGTCGCCGACTTCCAGCGTGGGCATGCCCATGTAGTAGACGACGGCGGTTAGCGCGATGATCGCGACCAGCGGTGGCGGCAGGAGCTTCGGGTAGCCCGGGATCATCGGCAGGCCGTAGAGGATGATCAGGCCGGCCGCGACCAGCGCCCACATGGTGGTGTCGCCATCGACCAGATACGGCACCTGGGAGAGAAAGATCAGGATCGCCAGCGCGTTGACGAAGCCGACCAGCACCGTTCGGGGGATGAACATCATGTAGCGCGCGAGCTTGGCCCACGAGAACAGGAGCTGGATGATCCCGGTCAGGATGGTGGCCGCCAGCAGGTACTGCAGCCCGTGCTCGGCCACGAGCGTGACCGTGAGCAGGGCCATCGCCCCGGTTGCCGCCGAGATCATGCCGGGGCGCCCGCCGGCGAAGGCGATCACCACGGCCATGGTGAACGAGGCGTACAGGCCCACGCTCGGATCGACGCCGGCAATGATGGAGAAGGCGATCGCCTCGGGGATCAGGGCCAGTGCGACCACGATCCCGGCGATCAGGTCGCCGCGGACATTGAAGAACCAGACCTTGCGCTGGCGGGACAGGAAGTCTTGTATGGTCTGCTGCACGTTGCGTTCCCCAATACCGGTGCGCGCCGAAGCCGACTAGGGTCGGGATCAACGGGTGAACGAACAGGTACCAGAGACTTTGGGAGGCGCGGATCCACGCGAAGGGTTGGATCGGCGTTTCCCCGGGAAGTAGCCGGGCCCGGTTGCCACCAGTGGATGGCGCGGTTGCAAGCGGTTCGGTGCCAGTACAGACTGAGAACCGCTCAGGAAAGGCGCGAAATTGTACCACTCTATGTAGTCGGTTCTGAAGTTTTCATGACCCCGGGCGCGTACGCCGGGTCGGTTTCATGCGATCACAAAGGGGATCCCCATGCTGCAGCGCGTCATCATCGCCATCGACTTCTCGCCCGCTTCGGCCTCGGCCCTGGCGATTGCCCGCCAGCACTGCCCGGGGGCGAAGAAGCGGTTGTTGTATGTGATGAAGCCGTCGGACGTGGCCGGTCCCAGCTCTGCCGGTGCGTTCAGTGGTGCGGGCTCGTCGCCGCTGAACGCGAAGGACATGCGCAATGCTGCGGAGGAGAAGGTGCGTGCCCAGATGCAGGAGTGGGCCGAGGCAGACGACGACGTCGCCATCGCCGTGGGCAGCGCCCCCGAGGAAATCTCCCGCCACGCCGAGGAGTGGGGTGCGGACATGATCGTGATGGGGACCCGTGGGCGCAGCCAGATCTCCAACATGCTCTCCGGTTCTGCCACCGAGTGGCTGGTGCGCAATGCGCGCCTGCCGGTGCTGGTGGTGCACGACGTGCCGCTGTCCGACTCGATGAAGGAAAAGCTGCCGCCGGAAGGCGCCGTCGACTGAAGCGGCTCGCAGCCCTCCCGGCATGCAGAAGGCCCGCTTTCAGCGGGCCTTTCTCGTTCCTGCGGCATGCTCTCGCGATGACGGCTGGCCGGGCCTCAGCCCCCGGTCATGGACATGAAGCGCAGGACTTTCTCCGGGCGCTCGGAGAATTCGTGGCGTTCCGGCTTCAGGTTGATGGCCTGGATCACCAGGTCCTCCAGTTCCGAATCGGTGCAGCCCTCGCGCAGGTAGGGGCGCAGGTTCAGGCTGTGGTCGTTGCCGAGGCAGGTGTAGATGGTGCCGTCCACCGACAGGCGCACGCGGTTGCAGGTGTCGCAGAAGTGCTGCGAGATCGGGGTGATGAAGCCGATGCGCACATCGGTATCCGGGATCTGCATGTAGCGCGCCGGGCCGCCCCCGGGCATCACGCCGGGCACCAGGTTGTAGCGCGGCTCCAGGCGGGCACGCACATCCTGCAGGTTCACGTAATGGCCCTCTTTCGCCTGGCGGCCCGTGTCGCCCATCGGCATGGTCTCGATGAAGCGCAGGGTGAAGCCGTGTTCGATGCAGAAGTCGACCATGTCCTCGACCTCCGGCTCGTTGATCCCGCCCATCACGACCATGTTGATCTTGATTGGGGCGAGGCCCGCGGCCTTGGAGGCCATCAGCCCGTCCAGCACCTTCTCCAGCTTGCCGCCGGTGATCTCCTTGAAGACCTCGGGCTTGAGCGAATCGAGGCTGACGTTGATCCGGTCGACGCCGGCATCCTTCAGCTCCTGCGCATGGCGCGCCATGCGCGTGGCGTTGGTGGACAGCGAGATATCGTCGATGCCGGGCAGGGCATTCAGGCGCGCGGCCAGATCCGGGAGGTTCTTGCGCACCAGGGGCTCGCCGCCGGTCAGGCGCACGCGACGGGTGCCGAGGCGACCGAAGGCGCCCATCACGCGCTCGATCTCCTCGAAGCTGAGCCAGTGTTCCGGCTCCTCGAAGTCACTGAAGCCCTTGGGCATGCAGTAGAAACAGCGCAGATCGCAGCGATCGGTGACCGACAGGCGCACGTATTCGATGCGGCGACCGAAGGCGTCGATCAGGGCGTTTCCTTCCGTGGGGGTGTCGGCGTGTTCCATTGGCGGGCCTGTAACGTCGAGTGGGGCGATATGTTCCGTGGTACACATCGTAGATCATTTTGCCGTCTTTGCCACATGAACGTGCAAATCATCTGTGGATTCGCGTCACAATAAAAAAAATCTTCACCCGATAATTCTGGCTTATCCGCAAATAGAAAAGACTCGTTGGCAGAATGTGTCCGCTCCGTCCACAATGCGCGATGCATAACTGAACCGAGATCACGAGGTCGCCCCCATGAGCGCGTTGCCCGAATTCGAAAAGCACGGCGAGCAGGAGATCAAGTACACCACCTGCTACATGTGCGCCTGTCGTTGCGGTATCAAGGTTACCGTCCAGGACAACAAGGTCCGCTACATCCAGGGGAATCGGCACCACCCGATCAACAAGGGTGTGCTCTGCGCCAAGGGCAACGCGGGGATCATGAAGCAGCAGTCCCCGGCGCGCCTGCACCAGCCGATGCGCCGCAAGCCGGGCACCGAGCGCGGTGCTGGCGAGTTCGAGCCGATCTCCTGGGACGAGGCGCTGGACACCCTGTCCGCGCGCCTGCAGAAGATCCGCGAGACCGACCCGCGCAAGCTGGCGTTCTTCACCGGCCGTGACCAGATGCAGGCCCTGACCGGCCTGTGGGCAACCCAGTTCGGTACCTACAACTGGGCGGCCCACGGTGGCTTCTGCTCGGTGAACATGGCCGCCGGCGGCCTGTACACCACGGGCTTCGCCTTCTGGGAATTCGGCGACCCCGACTGGGATCGCACCAAGTACCACATGCTCTGGGGTGTGGCGGAAGACCATGCCTCCAACCCGATCAAGATCGGGCTGGAAAAGCTCAAGCGCAGCGGCGGCAAGTTCGTCGCGATCAACCCGGTGCGCACCGGCTACCAGGCGATCGCCGACGAGTGGGTGGGCATCAAGCCCGGCACCGACGGCCTGTTCGCGCTGTCGATGCTGCACGTGCTGCTGAAGAACGACCAGTTCGACTGGGACTTCCTGGTGCGCTACACCAACGCCACCCAGCTGGTGGTGCAGACCCCGGGCCAGAAGGGCGACGGCCTGATCCTGCGTGACGAGGCCGGCAACCCGCAGGTCTGGGAACTGGAGAAGGAGGCCTTCGTCGACGGCAGCCAGGTCGACATCAAGCCGGCCCTGTTCGGCGAGTACACCGCCCCGGACGGCCGCCCGGTCAAGACCGTGATGACCCTGCTGGCCGAACGTTACCTGGCGGACGAGTATTCCCCGGAGAACACCGCCGCGGTGACCGGCATCCCGGCCGAGCAGACCGAGCGCCTGGCGCTGGAGATGGCCCACGTCGCGTTTAAGGAGACCATCGAGCTCGACATCGAGTGGACCGACTCCTGGGGCCGCAAGCACGACAAGGTGTTCGGGCGTCCGGTGTCCATGCACGCGATGCGCGGCATCTCCGCGCACTCCAATGGATTCCAGACCTGCCGCGCGATCCACCTGCTGCAGATCATGCTCGGCTCGGTGGACTGCCCCGGCGGTCACCTGGCCAAGCCGCCATATCCGAAGCACATCCCGCCGGGCATCAAGCCGGCCAAGGAATGCGCCCCGAACACCCCGCTGAAGAGCCCGCCGCTCGGTTTCCCGACCGCGCCGGAGGATCTGGTCATCGATGACGACGGCAACCCGCTGCGCATCGACAAGGCCTTCTCCTGGGATGCGCCGGTGTCCAACCACGGCATGATGCACATGGTGGTGACCAATGCGGTCAACGCCGACCCGTACCCGATCGACACCCTGATCTTCTTCATGGCGAACATGTCGTGGAACTCCACGATGAACACCGCCGAAGTGATGGACATGCTGCGGTCCAAGGACGAGAACGGCGAGTACAAGATCCCGTTCCTGGTGGTCTCGGATGCGTTCAATTCCGAGATGGTCAGCTTCGCCGACCTGGTGCTGCCGGATACCACCTATCTGGAGCGCTACGACACCATCTCCATGCTCGACCGCCCGATCTCCGAGCCGGCCGCGGCGGCGGATTCCATCCGTCACCCGATCCTCGAGCCCGATCGCAACGTGCGGCCGTGGCAGGAGGTCATGGTCGAGCTGGCCGGGCGCCTGAAGTTCCCGGCGTTCACCAAGGACGATGGCAGCCGCAAGTTCTCGGACTACAAGGACTTCATCGTCAACTTCGAGAAGGAGCCGGGTATCGGTTTCCTGTCCGGTTATCGCGGCAAGGACGGCCAGAGCCACTTGCGCGGCGAGCCGAACCCGAAGCAGTGGGAGGCGTACATCGAGAACCAGGGGTTCTTCCTGTACCACCTGGCGCCGAATCAGCAGTTCTACCGCTACGCCAACAAGGACTACCTGGAGCTGGCCAAGCACGCCGGCTGGGTGGGCAAGACCGATCCGATCACGATCGAGATCTACTCCGAGACCCAGCAGCGCTTCAAGCTGGCCGGCCAGGGCCTGTACGACGGCCCGCAACCGACCAAGCAGGAGCACAAGGACCGGCTGACCCAGTACTTCGATCCGCTGCCCATCTGGCACAAGCCGCTGGAGCAGACCCGGATCGACGAGGACGAGTACCCGTTCTACGCGGTCAACCAGCGTCCGATGTTCATGTACCACTCCTGGGATTCGCAGAACGCCTGGCTGCGCCAGATCTGCGCCCAGAACTACCTGTACATGAACCGTCAGAAGGCGGAGTCCATGGGCATCGAGGATCTGTCCTGGGTGTGGCTGGAGTCGCACAACGGCAAGATTCGCGTGCAGGTCAAGCTGATCGAGGGCTGCGAGCCCAGCACCGTCTGGACCTGGAACGCCATCGGCAAGCAGAAGGGCGCCTGGGGCCTGAAGCCGGAGGCGAACGAGTCGCAGAAGGGCTTCCTGATGAATCACCTGATCAGCGAGCTGCTCCCGAAGAAGGGCGACCCGATCGACAACATCACCAACTCCGACCCGGTCACCGGGCAGGCCGCGTGGTACGACCTCAAGGTCAAGATCACCCCGGCCGGTCCCGACGAGCAGAGCGCCTGGCCGCAGTTCGACGAGGTGAAGGCCACGCCGGGCATGTCCGAATCGCCGGACCAGCTGCGCTACCACGCGCACAAGCCCGTGCACCTGAACCGCGACATCCGCGACGTGCTCACGCGCGGTTCGCTGGACGACGAGAAAAACTGATCCGGCCCGGTTCCGCGACGGCCTCACGGCCATCGCGGGGCTTGCCCGCACGAACGATTTGAGGGAGTACCAACCATGCGACTTGGACTCGTAATCGACATGGACACCTGCGTGGGCTGCCACGCCTGCGCGGTGGCCTGCAAGCAGTGGAACACCAGCGGCACCACGGGTCCGCTGACCGACTATCGCCCCTACGGCGAGGACCCGAGCGGCGTGTGGTTCAACCGCATCCGCCACTACGAGGTCGGGGACTACCCCAACAACAAGACCGTCAACATCCCGATGTCCTGCATGCACTGCGAGCATGCCGACTGCGTGAATGTCTGCCCGACCGGCGCCTCCTACAAGCGTCCGGAAGACGGCATCGTGCTGGTCGATCAGGACAAGTGCATGGGCTGCAACTACTGCGCCTGGGCCTGCCCGTACGGCGCTCGCGAGCTCGACCGCGAAGACGGCGTGATGAAGAAGTGCACGCTTTGCGTGGACCGCATCTACGACGAGCAGCTGCCGCCGGAAGAGCGTCAGCCCGCCTGCGTGATCACCTGCCCGGCGCACGCGCGCTTCTTCGGCGATTTCGATGACGACGCCTCCGAAGTGAGCCGCCTGGTCCGCGAACGTGGCGGCGTGAAGCAGATGCCCGAACTTGGCTACAAGCCGGTCAACACCTATCTGCCGCCGCGGATCACCCGTTCCATCCCCACCGACGACGTGCGTGCCAACACGCTGATCACGTCGGTGAAGGACTGGGTCAACAAGATGGTGGCGCGCTAAGCGCGCCCGATCGGGGAGAGAAAACCATGCATCCGGCGTTTTCCGTCATTCTGTTTACTGTCATCTCCGGTGCGGGCTACGGCCTGTTCCTGCTGCTGGTGGCCTTCCATCTCGCGGGCATCGGCCCGGCCATGAGCCATGGCGAGCTGATCGCGCACGGGGTTGCGGCCCTGGGCATGATCACCGTCGGGCTCATGCTGTCCACCGGCCACCTGGCGAACAAGAAGAACGCCTGGCGTTCCTTCATGCGCTTCAAGACCTCCTGGCTCTCGCGCGAGGCGGTATTTGCCGTGCTGTTCTACCCGTTCGCCGCGATCTATGGCCTCGGCGTGCTGCTGCAGGGCCACGAAGTCGGTCCGTTGGCCGCAGTGGCTGGCGCCATCGCCGCCGTGCTGGCGGTGGTCACGCTGTTCTCCACCGGGATGATCTACGGCTGCCTGAAGACCATCCGCCAGTGGAATACCGCGCTGACCCCGGCCAACTACATCCTTCTGGGTGTGGCCACCGGTGCCGTCGCCTTCGCCGCCATTGCCAGTGTGTTCGGCAACGCCACCGCGATGCATGCGGGCGTGGCCATCGTGCTGCTGCTGATCGCTGGCGTCCTCAAGGGGATCTACTACTTCTGGATCTCCCGCGTGACCGGCCCGACCATCAACACCGCCACCACCTTCAACCGCGCGACCGTGCGCTTGCTGGATACCGGGCATACCGCCGGTACCTTCCTGACCGACGAGTTTGGCTACGATGCAGGCAAGAACACCACCGACACCCTGAAGATGGGCGTGTTCCTGCTCGCGTTCGGTACCCCGATCCTGGTGTTCGCCGCGATCCTGTCCGGCGTGCCGGCCATCGTGGCCTGGCTCGGCCTGGTCGCGGCCCTGGCGGGTGTGATCATGGAGCGCTGGCTGTTCTTCGCCGAGGCCCGGCACGTCGTGCGCTTGTACCACGGGGACCAGCACACCTGAGCCCCGCTGGCTGAAGTGGCACATCGAACGCCCGCCTTGCGCGGGCGTTTTCATGGGCGGCCGTTGTGTGTGGCCGCTGGCCGGCGGGCGCGGATGTCTTACTCGCGCTGCTTGTCCTGGCGCATGCCGTGGATGATGTAATAGCCCACGTAGCCAAAGAACGCCACGATCCCCAGCAGGGTGATGATGGTCAGAATGCCGATGGGCGACTGGAACATGATTTCGGTCAGCATGAGGGTTCTCCTGAGGTGTTGTTGCACCTCTGAAGCTAGCGCTGCCCCGGGCTGTCGAATTTGATCCAGATCAAGGCAGTAGCCGATCGCCCCGGCAACCCTGTGCATCCAGTTTCGTGATGCAACTACGCACGTTCGCTGCCAGTCGGCCTATCATTAGAGTGAGCTGATGCTATGGCTGGTGCGCAATTGCCGGCGCACTGCTGCGACGAGGTCCCCTTGAAACACTGGTACACCATCCAATGCAAACCCCGGGAAGAAGCCCGCGCCGAGGCGAATCTCGACCGCCAGGGGTATCGCACGTTCCGGCCGCTGATCCGCCGGCCCATTCGTCGCGGGGGGCGTCGCACCGCCGTCACCGAGTCCCTGTTTCCGCGCTACCTTTTCGCGCAGCTTTGCGACGTCGCAGAAAACTGGGCCCCAATTCGCTCCACGCGCGGCGTGCTTGGGTTGGTGCGCTTTGGCTCCAGCCCGGTGCCGGTTCCCGAGCCGGTCATCGAGGGGATCCGCCTGCGCCTGGACCCCGAGAGCGGCTGTCTCGACCTTACCCGTGACAGTGACTTTGCCCCGCAGCAGCCGGTCACCATCACGGATGGGCCGTTCCAGGGGCGCGAGGCCTTGTTTCTCGCCCGTACCGGAGAGGAGCGCGTGATCGTTCTCATGCAGATCATGAGCCAGTGTCAGCAGGTCGAGCTGCCGGCTGCGGCCGTGGGGCCTGTTGTCTGATCGGGCAGTGCGAGGGCAAGGCGGTCGTCTGCGATGTGCAGAGACTGGGGATTGTCCGGGTGGGGCGGATCGGTTGTCCCGTTCAGCGGGCCTCGGCTGGAGAAGGGGCGTCCGGCCCCGGGATCCATCCGCATAACGAAGAAGGGCCCATACAATGGGCCCTTCTTCGTCGTCATGATGGCGCGCCCGGCAGGATTCGAACCTGCGACCCCTGCCTTCGGAGGGCAGTACTCTATCCAGCTGAGCTACGGGCGCAAGATCTGCAATGATACGGGCGCGAGCTTTGACGCGTCCAGCCATATTTGACCGCCACACTCGGTTTGTGGTCGTGGTTTGCATGATGCCCTATACTCTGCGCCCGATTTGCGCTTGATGCGCGAGGGCTTTCGAATAGCACACCACATGGCCGCTCAAGGCCGGGATCTCGGAGGGAGAGAAGTGGGAAATCAACCGATCAAGATGGACACCGGGAACAAGGTGTTGCTGTTTATTGCGTCCCTGGCCTTGCTGGGTACGGTCCTTTTCCTGGTGTCGCACCTGGCCGGCTGGCTTGCCGGCATGCAGGTGTCCCAGCCCGACACCGTGAGTGACGAGCGCGTCGCCCAGCGCATCGCGCCGATCGGTCAGGTGGTGTCCGGCCAGGTGGATAGCGCCGAGGAAGCCGCGGACCTGACCCCGGGCGACCTCTACTCGAACGTCTGCGCGGCCTGCCATGACACTGGTGTTTCCGGCGCCCCAATCAAGGACGACACCGACGAGTGGAGCAATCGCCTGAACGACAAGGGCCTGGACACCCTGTTCGCCAACTCGATCAACGGCATCGGCGCCATGCCGGCGCGCGGTGGCGATCCCAGCCTGAGCGACGAGCAGATGCGCGACGTGGTCGCCTACATGCTGGACGAGGCCGGGGTCGATCACGACTACGAAGGCAGTGATAACGGCAATGGCGATTCCGCCGCCGAAGACGCTGCCGGGGGCGAAGAGCCGGTCGCCACTACCGAGACTGGCGAAGCGGCGGCCGAAGAAGAGGCCGAAGCGGTTGCCGCCATCGCGGTTGAAGATGGTGATGCGGAGCGCGGTCAGTCGCGTTACAACACCTGTGTTGCCTGCCACGGTGCCCAGGGTCAGGGTACCCCGGTGTTCCCGAAGCTGGCCGGTCGTGATGCCGAGTACATTGCCGACAAGCTGGTGCGTTACCGCGCCGGCGAGACCGTTGGCGACCAGACCGCGCTGATGACGCCGAATGCGGCCAACCTGTCGGACGAGGACATCGCCGACCTGGCCGTCTACGTGGCGACCTTCGAAGACTGATCGTTCCCGTAGGAACGGCAGTACAAAACCCCGCCCAGGTATCGCCTGGGCGGGGTTTCTCTTTTGGTGCCTCCTATTGCGTGCGCCAGTGGTCCAGGGCGCGATAGCTCAGAGCTTCGGTCAGGTGCTGGGTCGCGATCGCCTTGGCGTCGTTGAGATCGGCAATGGAGCGCGCCACCCGCAGGATGCGGTGGTAGGCCCGCGCGGAGAGGCGGAAGCGTTCCGCAGCCTTGTCCAGCAGCTCCCGGTCAGCCGTGCCGAGGACGGCGTACCGGTCCAGGGCTGAGCCATCGAGTGCGCTGTTCAGTCCGTTCTGGCGCTCGCGCTGCACCTTGCGGGCCCGCGCGACGCGTTTCGCCACGGAGGCCGAGTCTTCGGATGCGTCGGCCGATCCGGCCAGGTCCCCGGGTGGGATGCGCGGGACCTCGATGGCCAGGTCAATCCGGTCGAGTAACGGTGCGGAAAGGCGCTTGCGGTGGCGGGCCCGCTGCTCCGGGGTGCATTCGCAGCGTTCGGCGAGGTCGCAATCGAAGCCCTGTGGGCAGGGGTTCATCGCACCGACCAGCTGGAAGCGGGCCGGAAACTCGGCCTGGCGGGCCGCGCGCGAGATGTGGATGACGCCACTCTCCAGCGGTTCGCGCAGTACGTCGAGCACCGAGCGGCTGAATTCGGTGAGTTCGTCGAGGAACAATACGCCCTGGTGCGCGAGCGAGATCTCGCCGGGGCGTGGTGTACTGCCGCCACCGACCAGCGCGACGCCCGAGGCGGTGTGGTGCGGGGACCGAAACGGACGCGCGCGCCAGTCCTGGCGCAGGTGCGAACTGCCGCGCAGGCTGTGGATGGCCGCGGTCTCCAGGGCTTCGGCCTCGTCCATTGGCGGCAGGATGCCGGGGATGCGCGCGGCCAGCATGGATTTGCCGCTCCCGGGTGGGCCGACCATCAGCAGGTGATGCCCGCCGGCGGCGGCGATCTCCAGAGCCCGGCGCGCCTGGTGCTGGCCGCGCACGTCGGCGAGGTCGGGGTGCGCGGGTGCGGACGGCTCGGGCGGTTGTGCCGGCACCAGGGCCTCGTGCCCCGCCAGCGCGGCGCAGACGGCGCTCAGGTGCGACCCGGTGAGGACCCGGGCGCGGCTGGCGAGGGCCGCCTCCGCCCCATCCTCCGGGTTTACCACCAGCGCCCGCTCGGCGTCGGCTGCCGCAAGTCCGGCAGCCAGGGTGCCACCCACCGGGCGCAAGGTGCCGTCCAGCCCCAGCTCGCCGAGGAACTCGTGCCGGGCCAGCGCTGCGGCCGGGATCTGCTGGCTGGCGGCCAGGATGCCCAGCGCAATGCCGAGATCGAAGCGGCCGCCGTCCTTGGGCAGGTCGGCAGGGGCCAGGTTGACGGTGATGCGGCGCCGGGGGAATTCGAAGCCGCTGGTCTGGATCGCCGCGCGCACGCGGTCACGGCTTTCGCGCACCGCCGCCTCGGGCAGGCCGACGATCTGGAAGGCCGGCAGCCCGTTGGCCAGGTGGGTCTCGATGGTGACCAGCGGGGCGTGGATGCCGTCGATGGCGCGGGCGTAGGCGATGGTGACGGGCATCCGTGCCCCTCCGTTCTGCCGCCCGGCTTCCGTGCCCGGCGGGTGGTTTCAGATGGTGGTTACTGCCCGGTCTCGTCGCTCGGGCGGGCTTCCAGCGCGGCGACCCGCGCCTCCAGCTCCGCCAGGCGTTCGCGGGTGCGTTCCAGCAGGGCCACCTGGATGTCGAAGTCCTCGCGCGTCACCAGGTCCATGCGTTCGAAGCCGCTTTGCAGCGACGAGCGGACCTGGCGCTGCACGTCCTCCTGCATGTGGCGTACCGACTCCGGCAGGCTTTCGGTGATGCGGCGGGCGAGGTCGTCGAAGCGTTTGGAATCGATCATGCTGCAGTCTCCTGGCGCAAATGCTCGGTTGGGACCAGTGTAGCGCGGCGGGACGGGGGCGCGGCTACTGCGATGCCGACCGGCCGCCGTCCACCGGGATCACCTGGCCGGTGATGTAGGGCGCGTCCAGCAGCAGGAAGCGCACGGTACGCGCGATGTCCTCCGGGGTGCCCTCGCGCTTGAGTGCGGTGCGTTCAATCATTGCCTCGTGGGTGCCAGTGTTTTCGGCCTCCTCGGGGGCGAGGATCGCGCCGGGGGCAACGCCGTTGACCCGCACGTCCGGCCCCAGCTCGCGGGCGTAGGCCTGGGTCAGGGCCCACAGCCCGGCCTTGGCCGCCGAGTACACCGGGTAGCCCTTTAGCGGGCGCAGCGCATGGATGTCGACGATATTGACGACCGCGCCCTGCTGACGCTGCAACGCCGGATTGCAGGCCTGGGTGAGGAAAGTCGGGGCCTTCAGGTTGGACCCGATCAGGTCGTCCCAGCTCTGTTGGGTGATCTCGCCCACGGCGGTGGCGTAGAAGGTCGAGGCGTTGTTGACCAGGAAATCCAGGCGGCCCCAGGCCGCCTCGGCCTCGCGCGCGAGGCGTTCGATGGCCTCCAGATCGAGGAGGTCGGCCTGCAGGGCGTGGGCGCTGTCCGGGCGCTCCGCGTTCAGTTCGGCGACGAGGTCTTCGGCATCCGTGCGCGAGCCGCGGTAGTGGATCAGTACCCGCAACCCGGCGGCGTGCAACCCGCGCACGATGGTTGCGCCGACCCGCCGCGCGGCCCCGGTGACCAGCACCACCCGTGCCTCCCCGGAAGTCGTGTCCATGCTGTCGGGTTGTACCTGCGCCACGCCTGCCCCCGGGTTGGTACCATTCGTCGTCATGATGCCGCCGAAACCTAGCACAAACGCCCCGGCCGATCCGGTGGCCGCCGATATCGCCCGGCGTCTGCACGCCTCCCTGCAACAGAGTGTCGTCGCCGGCGAGGGGTTCCTTCCGTTCGTCGATTACATGCAGGCCGCGCTGTATGCGCCGGGGCTTGGCTATTACGTGAACGGGGCGCACAAGCTGGGCGAGGGGGGCGATTTCGTCACCGCGCCGGAGCTGTCGCCCCTGTTCGGCGAGACCCTGGCGACCTGGCTGGCCCCGGTGTTGCGGGACGATCTGAACGGCACCGGCACACTGCTCGAATTCGGCGCCGGCAGCGGCCGGCTCGCGGGGGATGTGATCACCACGCTGCGCGAACTCGGGGTGGCGTGGGAGCGCTACTGGATCGTCGAGGTCAGTCCGGACCTGCGGGCGCGGCAGCAGGCCCACCTCGAGGCTGCGCTTGAACCCGCGGAGTACGCCCGGGTGGCGTGGCTGGATGCCCTGCCCGAGACCCCGTTGCGCGGTGTGGTTCTGGCTAATGAGGTGCTGGATGCCCTGCCGGTGGAGCTCTTCCGCTGGCGTGAAGGCCGGGTCTGGCAGGTCGGGATCACGACCGATGCCGCCGGCACCCTGAGCCTGGCCGAGCGCCCGGCCCCGCCTGGCCTCGCCGAGCCGGTGGCGCGGCTCCAGGCCGAGCATGGCCCGTGGCCCGAGGGCTACCTCTCCGAATGGCGCCCGGCCCAGGCCGCGTGGGTGACCGCGCTGGCCGACTTCCTGGAGCAGGGGGTCGCCGTGATCGTGGACTATGGCTTTCCGCGCAGCGCCTACTACGCCCCGGAGCGTCACCAGGGTACGCTGGTGGGGTATTACCGCCAGCAGATGATCCAGGACCCGCTGGCTTATCCGGGCCTGATGGATCTGACCGCGAGCGTGGATTTCACCGGGGTTGCAGAGGCGGCGGACGCCGCGGGTCTCGACGTGCTGGCCTATGCCGCACAGGGCGAATTCCTGCTGGGGGCGGGGCTGCCAGGGCGTTTCGAGGCGCGCGTCGGCAGCGGCGAGGATGCCCGTGTGACCATGCAGGCCGCTCAGGCCGTGCGCATGCTGACGCTGCCCGGGGAGATGGGCGAGCGTTTTCAGGTGATGGCCCTGGGTCGCGATTGTGAACATCTGCCGCTGGACGGGATCCCGGATCGCCGGGGGCGACTGTGAGCGCTTGTCCCAACGCAATGGCGCGGACGCACAGGGGCTGCTTGGTGCGGCCCGTGAAACCCGGCATGCTTGCGCAATGATCGTACTGGGCATCGAGACTTCCTGCGACGAGACGGGTGTGGCGCTGATCGACGCGGACCGGGGCCTGCTTGCGCACCGGCTGTACAGCCAGACCGACCTGCACGCTGTCTACGGCGGCGTGGTGCCGGAGCTGGCCTCGCGCGATCATATTCAGCGGTTGCTGCCGCTGGTGAGCGCGGTGCTGGACGAGGCGGGCGTGGACGGCCACGACCTGGATGCGGTGGTCTACACCGGTGGGCCGGGGTTGCTGGGGGCGCTCCTGACCGGGGCCTCGGTGGCGCGCTCCCTGGCCTGGGGCTGGGGCATCCCGGCGCTGGCCGTGCATCACCTGGAGGGCCACCTGCTGGCGCCGTTTCTGGAGGATACCGGACTCGATTTCCCGTTCCTGGTGCTGCAGGTCTCCGGCGGGCATACCCAGCTGATTCATGCGCGTGCCCTGGGCGACTACGACCTGATCGGCGAGAGCATCGACGATGCCGCGGGCGAGGCCTTCGACAAGACCGCCAAGCTGCTGGGGCTGGGCTATCCGGGTGGGCCGGCGCTCGCGCGTCTGGCCGAGCAGGGGCGCTCGGACGCCCTGCGCCTGCCGCGCCCGATGCTCGACCGCCCGGGGCTGGACATGAGCTTCTCCGGTCTGAAGACCGCGGTGCTGACCGCATTGAAGAAACAGGTCTACCGGCCGGAGGATGTCGCCCGCGCCTTCGAGGAAGCGGTGACCGACACCCTGGTGGAGAAGACCCGGCGCGGCCTGGAGCAAACCGAGGCCCCGGCGCTGGTGGTCGCCGGTGGCGTGGCGGCCAACACGACATTGCGCGCCGGGCTCAAGGCCATGGCGCAGCGTCAGGGGGTGCCAGTGTATTTCCCGCGGCCCGAATTCTGCACCGACAACGGGGCGATGATCGCGCTGGCCGGGCTGCGGCGACTGCAGGCCGGCCAGGTGACGGAAACCGGGGCGCCGGTGGTGGCGGCGCGGGCGCGCTGGCCGCTGGCGGAGCTGGCGCCGCCCGCGGTGGCATGAAGGGGGCTGCGGATGGGGCTGTAAACCCGTCCGCAGGCCGAAGGGTTATTCCTTTGGCGCCGCCGGGGCCTTGTCCTTCTGGCCGATCCGCGATTCCTCCCCGCGCATCAGGCGGCGGATGTTGCTGTCGTGACGGATGAACAGGATCACGCTCATCAGGGCCACGGCGGCACTGATCCAGTGGTCCATGCCCAGCAGGACCATGTACACCGGGGCCATGCCGGCGGCGACCAGGGCAGCCAGCGACGAATAGCGCCAGATGGCGGCAACGACCAGCCAGGTGAGAAGGACCAGGCCGCCGACCAGCGGGCTGATGGCGAGCATCACGCCCAGTGCGGTGGCCACGCCCTTGCCGCCCTGAAAGCGGTAGAACACCGGGAACACGTGCCCGAGGAAGGCGGCCAGGCCGATCAGGCCGATCGCCCAGCCGGGGAACAGGTCCAGTTGCAGGGCGACGAACACCGGCAGCCAGCCCTTGCCGACATCCCCGATGAGCGTGATGATGGCCGCCGTCTTGCCGCCCGAGCGCAGTACATTGGTGGCGCCGGGGTTCTTCGAGCCGGTGGTGCGCGGGTCCGGCAGGCGCAGCAGCTTGCTGACCAGAATGGCCGTGGAAAGCGATCCCAGTAGATACGCGATGATGATGCCGATTGTGATGCCCATGAGCGGTCAGCCTGCCTGCGCGGATTGGCGAGAGGATTCGACCGCACATGATACGCAAGCCGGTGGCCGCCGTTCAGGGCGCTGACGTGCCTGCCGCGCAATCGCAGGGCGGTGCTCCGACGCTGGTGCTCCTGCATGGCTGGGGCTTCTCCGGCGCGGTGTGGGCGCCGCTGCGGGCCGCGCTCCCGGGCGCGACACGGGTCCTGGCGCCGGACCTGCCCGGGCACGGGGTCGCCGGCGATGGCGAGACGCTGGCGGATGCCGAGCGCACCGCGGCGGCGTTGATCGCTTCGCTGCCAGCGGATGTCGAGTGTCCGGTGTGGGCGGGCTGGTCCCTGGGCGGTCTGGTCGCGCTGGCCGCCGCGCGCCAGTGGTCGGGGCCCCAGGGGCTGCTGCTGATCGGGTCCTCGCCGCGCTTTGCGAAGGCCGACGACTGGCCGGCGGCCCTGCCCCCGGCCGAGCTGGAAGATTTTCGTGCAGCCCTCGTGGGTGGCCGCCGGCGGCTGGAGCGCCGCCTGGCGATGCTCTGTGCACGTGGCAGCCAGGATGCCGCTTCGCTCGCCCGCCGGCTGGTGGCGGAGTTACAGGCCGCTCCAGCCTCGCCCGAGGGCCTGGAGGCCGGCCTCGCGCTACTGGAGGCGGCGGATCTTCGGTCCGTCTGGGCGGGCCTGGAGGTGCCGGCGGCGGCCTGGCTGGAGGCGGGCGATGCGCTGGTGCCGGCCGCCGTGGCGGAGGATTTGCACGGGCTGCGACCCGCCAGTCGGATCGTCCGCGGCGTGGGCGGCCACGCGGAGTGGTTCGCGCGCCCGCAATCCTTGGCCGGTTTGGTCGTCGAGTTCTTGAATCAGTGCAGCGCAGGGAAATCCGCATGAGCCGATCCGACAGTTTCGACCTCGACAAGGCGCGGGTCCGCGAGGCCTTCGCGCGGGCGGCTTCCACCTACGAGGAGCACGCAGTCCTGCAGCGCGAGGTGCAGGAGCGAATGCTGGGGCGGCTGGACTGGGTTCGCATGCAGCCGGAGCAGGTCGTGGATCTCGGCTGCGGCATCGGCGAGGCCCTGGACCACTTGAGCCGCCGCTACCGCAAAGCCCGCCTGGCCGGGGTCGATTTCGCCCCGGAGATGGTCGCGCGGGCGCGCCGCCGCGGGCGCTGGCTGCGCCGGCCGCAGGTGGTCTGCGGCGATCTCGAGGCGCTGCCGCTGGCGGAGCAGTCCTTCGACCTGGCGGTTTCCAGTTCCGCCCTGCAGTGGTGCGCCAGCCTGGATCAGGCCTTCATGGAGGTGCGGCGTATCCTGCGCCCGGGCGGGCTGTGGATGTTTACCACCTTCGGTCCTGACACCCTGCGTGAGCTGCGGGCCGCCTTCGCGACGGTGGACGGTGGGGCGGGGACGCATGTGAACGCCTTCATGGATATGCACGACATTGGCGATGCGCTGGTGCGCGCCGGGTTTGCCGATCCGGTGATGGACCAGGAGGCCCTGACCCTGACCTACCCGGATCTGACCGGGTTGATTCGTGACCTGCGCGGGGTTGGGGTGCGCAATGCCCTGTCGGGCCGGTCGCCCGGACTGTTCGGTCCGCGCCGCCTGGTTGCGGTGGCCGAGGCCTACGCGCGCGACTTCGGCGTGGAGGGTCGCCTTCCGGCAACCTGGGAGGTGGTCTACGGCCATGCCTGGGTGCCGGACGCCCCGCCGCCATCGCGCCCGGCGGGGCGGGTGATCCCGGTCCAGCCGATTCGTTGATCCAGATCAACGAATCGGCCCGGCGCCCTCTCGCCTGGAGGTGTATGACCGATGTATTATCGATGTGGTCAAAAGTTCCGCCAATCGCACTCAATATCCGAGTGACACAGGCGGTATTGGTTTTTTGTGGGCCCGGAATGGGGTAGAGTTCACGCCCCCGAACGATCGGGACATCCGTGTTCCCCGCAGCAAGGTGGAAAAGTCATGTCACAAGCAGCCACTACGGCGGGTGCCGCACCCGCAGCGTCAGTCGCGACTTCCGAGCAGTACAACTACGCGATCATCAAGCGGTTCGCCATTGCCGCCGTCCTCTGGGGCGTGTTTGGCATGGCAGCGGGCGTTTGGATCGCTTCGCAGCTGGCGTTCCCGTTCCTGAATTTCGATATCGCGCAGATCACGTTTGGGCGCTTCCGCCCGGTCCATACCTCGGCCGTGATCTTCGGGTTCGGGGGTAATGCGCTGTTTGCTACTTCGTACTACATCGTTCAGCGGACCTGCCAGACGCGCCTGTGGAGTGACTCCATGGCGAGCTTCACCTTCTACGGGTGGAACCTGGCGCTGATCCTGGGCGTGATCACCTACATGATGGGGATCACCCAGGGCCGCGAGTACGCCGAGTTCAACTGGCAGATCGACCTGATCATCCTGGTTGTCTGGGTGGCTTACTTCATGGTCTTCCTGATGACCCTGCTGCGCCGGAACCAGCCGCACATCTACGTGGCGAACTGGTTCTTCATGGCCTTCATCCTGGCGACCGCGCTGCTGCACGTCTTCAACAACATCCAGGTGCCGGTGGGTCTGTTCCACCCGCATTCCTACTCCGTGTTTTCCGGGGTGCAGGATGCGATGACTCAGTGGTGGTACGGCCATAATGCGGTGGGCTTCTTCCTGACCGCGGCCTTCCTCGGGATGATGTACTACTTCGTGCCGAAGCAGGCCGGGCGTCCGATCTACTCGTACAAGCTGTCCATCATCCATTTCTGGGCGCTGGTCTTCCTGTACATGTGGGTGGGCGCGCACCACCTGCACTGGACCGCCCTGCCGGACTGGGTCTCCACCCTGGCGGCGACCTTCTCCATCCTGCTGCTGCTGCCTTCCTGGGGTGGCATGATCAACGGCATCATGACCCTGTCGGGCGCCTGGGATAAGCTGCGCACCGACCCGATCATGCTGTTCCTGATCACCGCGCTGGCGTTCTACGGCATGTCGACCTTCGAAGGTCCGATGATGTCGCTGAAGAGCGTGAACGCGCTGTCGCACTACACCGACTGGACCGTGGGCCACGTGCATTCCGGTGCGCTGGGCTGGGTGGCGATGATCACCTTCGGCTCCCTGTACCACCTGATGCCGCGCCTGTGGAACGTGAACCTGTACAGCCTGAAGCTGGTGTACGTGCACTTCTTCCTGGCGACCATCGGGATCGTGTTGTACATCACCGCGATGTGGGTGGCCGGTATCGGTCAGGGTCTGATGCTGCGTGCCTTCGACCAGTACGGGAACCTTGCCTACACCTTCACCGAGTCGGTGGTGTTCCTGCACAAGCCGTACGTGGTGCGCGCCATCGGTGGCGGGTTCTTCCTCGCCGGCATGCTGATCATGGCGTTCAACATCGCGATGACCGTTCGCTCGGGCATCAAGGCCGAGGCCCGCGAGGCCCAGGCTGCGTCCACCGAAGCCCGCACGGCCTGATTAGGGAGAGAATAGATCCATGAAGCATGAAAGCGTTGAAACCAATGCCGGCCTGCTGATCATCCTCACCCTTGCGGTGATCAGCGTCGGCGGCCTGGTCGAGATCGTGCCGTTGTTCTACATCGACGACACAATCGAGGAAGTGGACGGCGTGCGTCCCTACACCCCGCTGGAACAGCGTGGCCGCGACATCTACGTTCGCGAGGGCTGCCACACCTGCCACTCGCAGATGGTGCGTCCGTTCCGTGACGAGATGCTGCGCTACGGCCACTACTCGCTGGCGGCCGAGTCGCAGTACGACCATCCGTTCCAGTGGGGCTCCAAGCGCACCGGTCCGGACCTCGCCCGTGTTGGCGGCAAGTACTCCAACGAATGGCAGGTTCAGCACCTGATCAATCCGCAGTCGCTGGTGCCGGAGTCGATCATGCCGGGCTACCCCTGGCTGGCGGAAACCCCGCTTGACTACTCCGATATCGACCGCCGGATGGTCGCGCTGAAGCGGGTCGGTGTGCCGTACTCGCTCACCGAAGAGGAATACGAGGCCAACGTCGAGCGCTTCGGCGAAGAGCACGCCCGGATGTTCGATATCCGTGACGCCGAGGACAACCTGGTTAGCCAGGCCCAGGCGGGGAACTTCGACGGCAACCCCGGGACGGTCACCGAGATGGACGCAATCGTCGCCTATCTCCAGGTGCTCGGGACCATGGTCGACTTCAGCGAATACGACGACGGACACTTTGCCGAGTTCCGGTAAGGAGGAGCGGGCGCGAACATGATGGGACTGTGGGAATGGATCACGGACATGGGCAACAGCAAGATGGTCGCCCTGTTGCTCTTCATGGGCACCTTTATCGGGGTCGTGATCTTCCTGTTTGCCAACCGTCAGCGCGCCCGGAAGTTCGAGACGTATCGCTATATTCCTCTGGATGACGATGATTCACATCGGGAGCCCGTGGCCCGGCGTGACAAAACCAAGAGTGACGAGCAATGAGCACACAGGACAACCGCGAAAAGGACCCGAACCAGGTCGAGACCACTGGGCACGTCTGGGACGGGAACCTCCAGGAATACAACAACCCGCTCCCGCGCTGGTGGCTGTGGGGTTTCTACGCCACGATCGTGTTTGCCGTGGTGTACTGGCTGATCTACCCGGCCTGGCCGATCGGTGACAGCTTTACCAAGGGCTTCAACACCATCACCTTCGAGCAGGGTGGCGAAGAGCGCACGATGCACTGGAACACCCGTGCGCTGCTGGCCAAGGACATGCAGACCGGCACCTACGCGGTGCGTCAGCGCGAGATGCTTGAACAGGTCGCGGCCCAGGATTACGAAACCATCCTGCAGGACGCCGAGAGCATGAGCTTCGTCAACGCCTACGCCCAGGGTTCCTTCGGCACCTGGTGTGCCGCTTGCCATCAGGTTGGCGGTGCCGGCGTGGTCGGGCAGTACCCGAACCTGCGCAACGACCACTGGAAGTGGGGTGGCACCGTGGAGCAGATCGAGGAAACCCTGCACCAGGGTCGCCTGGGCTACATGCCGGGCTACCGTGACACCCTCGACGGCGACCAGCTGAACCAGGTCGCAGCGTACGTGCTGTCGCTCAACGACTACAACGTCGACCAAGAAGAAGCGGACGCCGGCGAACGCATTTTCACCGGTACCGATGGCGGCTGCTTCCAGTGTCACGCCATGGATGGCCAGGGCCTGGCCTCCCAGGGTGCTCCCAACCTGACCAATGATCTCTGGGGTCTGGTGGACGTGCGCGGTGCGGAAAGCGATAGCGAGCGCCAGCGTCTGGTGGCGAACTTCATTCGCAACGGCGCCCAGCGCGAGATGCCTGCGTTCGGGGATCGTCTGTCCGATGCCGAGATCAAGATGCTGACGGCCTACGTGCATTCGTTGGGTGGCGGGCAGTAAGCGCGAAACTGTTGACCGTATGGTGAGCCCCGGGGCCGGGCGCTCGCCGCGATAACTACAGGGGTGCCCGCCGGGTTGTTTGACGCCCGAGGGCGCCCCTGCTTTTTTGGAAGGAACCCGATCCCAGGGCGCGCCTTGCGGCCGCCCCACTCTGCCGGATTGAACTCCAGGAGGTTTTGATGTCCCAGGCCCAGCCGTTGTACGAGGCACGCATCCCGATCCATCCGCGGTCGGTCAAGGGGCGTTTCCGCAATCTGAAGACCGGCATCCTGTTGCTCGCCTACGGTGTGTTCTTCGGCCTGCCCTGGGTCCGCTGGGAGCGCGAATACGGCCCCAATCAGGCGGTCTTGTTCGACATCCCGGGCCGGCAGTTCCACATCTTCGATCTGGTCGTCTACCCGCAGGACATCTTCTGGTTGGCCGGCTTCCTGCTCGTGGCCGCCTTGCTGCTGTTTTTCGTCACGGGCGTCGCCGGACGGGTGTTCTGTGGCTATTTCTGCTTCCAGACCCTGTGGACCGACGTCTTCATGTGGCTGGAACGCAAGATCCAGGGTGAACGGCCCGCCCGCCTGCGCCTGGCCAAGCAGCCCTGGAATGGGGAGAAGGCCGTCAAGTACGGCCTGACCCACCTTTCCTGGCTCCTGGTCGCCTTTTCGACCGGGCTTGGGTTCGTCTTGTACTGGGGCAATGCGCCTTCGCTCGTGGCCGATTTCTTTACCGGGCAGGCGGCCCACGCCGCCTATGTAACGGCCGGGATCCTCACGGCCACGACGTACACCTTTGCCGGCCTGGCGCGGGAACAGGTCTGCACCTTCATGTGCCCCTATGCCCGATTCCAGAGCGTAATGTTCGATCGCGACACGCTGATCGTGTCCTATGTCGAGTCGCGTGGCGAAGGCACAGCCGGGCGTGCCAAGGTGCAGCCGGGCCTGAAGACGCGCGAGGAACGCCAGGCGGCCGGGGTCGGCGACTGCATTGATTGCGGCTATTGCGTTCAGGTCTGCCCGACCGGCATCGATATCCGCGACGGTCTGCAGCCCCAGTGCATTCATTGCGCGCTGTGTATCGACGCCTGTGACACCATCATGGACAAGCAGGGCTGGCCACGAGGCCTGATCGCCTACACCTCCGAGCGCGAGCAGGAGGGCGGGAAGACCCATGTCCTGCGCGGCAAGACCCTTGGCTACGGGGCCGCCGTGCTGATCGTGATCGTGGCGCTGGTCGGCAGTATTCTCGGGCGCCCGCCGGTGGACGCCAACGTCAACCAGGTGCGCCAGCCGCTTTACGTCCAGATGTCCGATGGTCGCACCCAGAACGGCTACGAGATCCGCCTGAACAACACCGCCGATCGGGAGCTGGACTTCGAGATCGGCCTGGCGGGGCTGGAGGGCGCCGAACTGGATCTGGGCCAGGTGGAACGCATCCGTCTGGAGCCCGGTGAGCGGCTGACCGTCGTGGCGCGTGTGCGCCACGACGTGCCCGCCGGTACTCCCTCGCCGCAGCCTTTCCGCTTCGTGATCACCGACCGCGAGGGCCATATCGAACCGCTCGAGGTGACCTCGCAGTTCAGTCACCGCTAGCAAGCGTTGCCGCCAGCTACCGGCGAAGAAACAGTAACCGAGCTGCCGGAACTCGCGCGGCACACCGCAAGCGCCTAGCTTGCGTTCACGCAGGAAACGAAGAAAAGCATATGAGCAACCTCGTCATTACCCTCGGCATTGGCAGTGCGGCACTGGCCATCCTGTTCGCCCTGATCTACCGCTTCACGCGGTTCAAGGCCTACAGCACCTCGGCCGTGGTGGTCGCGCTCATGCTGTTCGTGTTTATCCCCTATTCGATCCTGACCTGGCAGGGGGCCGACGTCTTCGCCATTCATCTGGCGCTCTACATCATCGTGCCTTACGGCCTGGGGATCGTGTTCACCCAGAAGGAGGCCGAGGTCGAAAGTGGTGGCAAGGCCAAGATTGGGCGCCTGCACTGGGCCCCGTTGGTGTTGGTGGGGTTCTTCACCATGGTCGCCTCGGTGCAGGCAGTCCTGATCACGCTCGCCCATAACGGGATGCCGCAGCAGTTCATCGGCTCGATCCTGCCGGAGCCGGAGAACCGGGCCGAGCGCGTGACCTCCGCTTTCCCAGGCACTGTGGCCGGAATGGAGAGCCGCAAGCAAGCGCTCGCCGTGCACCGCGTCTCGGAGCTGCAGGAGCAGCGACAGAAGGGCTGGCAGGTGCGTCAGGGCTGGGTTGACCGACCCACCGAGGGCGAGACCGCTACCCTGCAGGTCGAGGTGCGCGATGCGGACGGCGAGCCGATCGACGATGCCAGCATCCGCGGCCTCTTCATGTGGCTGGCCGACGAACGGCGCGACCAGGGTTTCGAGATGCAGGCGATGGGCGAGGGCATGTATCAGGTCGAAGTGGCGCTGCCGGCACCGGGGCGCTGGGATCTGCGCTTCCAGGTCCAGCACGATGGGCAGCTTCTGGAGCAACAGGCACGCACGCGCGTGCGTAGCGCCCAGCCCGGTTAGCCCACCGCGCTCCCGCCGTGGCGCTCGCGTCCGACTCGCAGGGCCCGGCAACGCCCGAGGCCGAGGCCCGTTGTTTCCACTGCGGCCTGGAGGTACCGGTAGGCGCCTGCTACCCGGTGACGTTCGAGGGCCGCGAGGAACCCACCTGCTGCCCCGGCTGCCAGGCCGTGGCCAGCGCGATCATCGAGCGTGGCCTGGGGGCCTATTACCATCACCGTGATGCCCCCCCGGCGGACACCGGCAGCCCCCTGATCCCCGACGAGCTCCGCGAGCTCGAACTGTTCGATCACCCCGGCGTCCAGCAACAGTTCGTCGCGCCCGCCGGCGCAGAGGGCGACCGCCGTGAGGCCGCCCTGATGCTCGAGGGCATTACCTGTGCGGCCTGCGTATGGTTGAACGAGCGTCATGTCCAGGCCCTTCCGGGCGTGGAGAGCTTTCGCGTGAATTACTCCACCCATCGCGCGCAGGCCGTCTGGGACCCCGAGCGGATTGCCCTGTCGGATATCCTCAAGGCGATCCGCGACATCGGGTACCACGCCCATCCCTACGACCCCGGAACCCGCGAGCAGGCGATCGCCCGCGAACGGGGCCTCGCCTTGCGCCGGATCGCCGTTGCCGCCCTGGGGATGATGCAGGTGATGATGCTGGCCGTGGCGCTCTGGCTGGGCGCCGAGGACACCGAGCACGAAGACCTGCTCCAGTTCATGCGCTGGGTGGCGGCGGCGCTGACCACGCCGGTCGTCCTGTATTCCGCGATCCCGTTCTATCAAAGCGCCTGGCGCGACCTGCGCCATCGCCAGCTGGGGATGGACGTGCCCGTGAGTCTGGCGATCATCGTGACCTACCTGGCCAGCCTGTACGCGGTCATCCTCGGGACCGGCGAGCACGTCTATTTCGAATCGGTCGTGATGTTTGTCTTCTTCCTGCTCACCAGCCGCTATCTGGAGCTGATCGCGCGCCAGCACGCCAGCCATGCCATTGACCGCCTGGATCGCCTGGTTCCCGCCATCGCCAATCGTCTGGATGCAGCCGGGCGCGTCGAGGCGGTCCCGGTCGGCGAGCTGGTGCCGGGGGATCGGGTACGTGTTCGCCCGGGCGAGACCATGCCCACGGACGGCGTGGTGTGCGAAGGCGAGTCGACGGTTAATCGTGCCCTGTTGACCGGCGAGCCCGAGCCGCACGCGGTGCGCATCGGGGATCCCGTGACCGGCGGGACCGTGAACGTCGATGGCCCACTCGCCATCGAGGTCCAGCGCGTCGGTGCCGAGACGACCCTGGCTGCGATCCAGCGGCTGCTCGATCGCGCCCAGACCGAGAAGCCGCGGATGGCCCGGATCGCCGAGGCCGGTACCGGCTGGTTTGTGGGTGCCGTCCTGGTCCTGACGGCGCTGGCGGGTCTGGTCTGGTATGCGTGGATCGATCCGACGCGGGCCCTCTGGGTCATGGTCGCCATGCTGGTCGCCACCTGCCCCTGTGCCCTGGCGCTCGCGACGCCGGTCGCGCTGACAGCCACCACCGGCGCGTTGTCGCGCCTCGGTCTGCTGGTTACGCGCGGCAGTGCCCTGGAGACCTTGCCGCGCGTCGATATGGTCTGTCTCGACAAGACCGGAACCCTGACCGTCGGCATGCCGCGTCTGGTGGCACAATCCGAGCTGCAGCCCGCGCCCGAGGGGGCTGACTGGCTGAACTGGGCCGCCGCGCTCGAGGCCCATTCCGAGCACCCCCTGGCACGCGCCCTCGTCGCTCCGGCCAAGTCCTCAACGGTGGTCGCTAGCGAGGTTCGCAACCTCCCCGGGCGTGGCCTCGTTGGCCACATAGAGGGCCACCGTGTGGCCATTGGTGGATCGTCGATGTTGCCGCAGCGCGGTACGCCCAGCCCGGAGCCACCCCTGGGCTATCCCCTGGCCACCCCGGTCTGGCTGGTGGTCGACGACCAACCGGTCGCCCTGTTCTGGCTGGCCGACACTCCGCGTCCCGGGGCGCGGAACGTGATCGCCGATCTGCAGCGGCGTGGGTTGCGGGTGGTCTTGCTGACCGGGGACCGCCCGCAGGCCGCGCAGGCCTTCGCGGCGGAAATGGGCATCGCCGAAGCCGAGGGTGGCCTGACCCCGGAGGGGAAGCTCGCCTATGTGCACGCTCGCCAGGCAGAGGGCCGGGTGGTCCTGATGGCCGGCGAGGGCATCAACGATGCCCCGGTGCTGGCCGGGGCCGACGTATCGCTGGCGATGGGTGGCGGCACCCAGCTGGCGCAGAATCAGGCCGACCTGGTCCTGCTCTCGGATCGCCTGGAACACCTGCCGCAGGCGCTGGACCAGGCGCGCCACACGCGGCGCGTGATCCGGCAGAACATCGCCTGGGCAATCGGCTACAACCTGGTGGCCCTCCCGGTGGCCGCGGCGGGGCTGCTGACTCCCTGGCTGGCAGCGCTGGGCATGTCGCTCAGCTCGTTGCTGGTGGTTGGCAATGCGCTGCGCCTGCGTCCGGGGCGCGACGTGATGGACACAGGCGCCGAGTCGTCGGTGCCGTCCGGAGAGGCCGTGCGCGATCCGGCGTCACGGCCACCCCCGGTTTAAGCCGTTCGCGCGCCTGGGTACACTGGAAGCATGTCAATCCTCTACCTGTTGATCCCGCTGGCCATGCTGTTCGCCCTGGTGGTGGGCGTGGTGCTGTTCTGGGCCATCCGCTCGGGGCAGTACGACGATCTTCAGGGCCCGGCGCATCGCATCCTGATGGACGATGATGACCCGCGTATCCCGACCGGATCCGGCGAGGAGGCCCCTCCCGACGCGACCGGTGGGGGTCGGAAAAAGTCCCAGCGCTGACCTCGGTCGAACTTGCACCGCGCTGCGGACCCGCTTACCCTTTGCTTATTCTGGTTGAAATTTCCCGAGGACTTCGAGATGCGCGAGTGGTTTACTTTCCCCAACTTTCCGCTGACGTTCACGGTCGGCCTGATCATCTGGTCCTGGATTAGCTTCTTCTCGGTGATCCTGTTCGGCTGATCGGGCATGGAACCGTGCCGGGTGCCGGGCTTGGTCCCGCTGCACCCGGCAACAAAAAGGCCCCGGCTGATGCCGGGGCCTTTTTCGTTCGGGGCCCTGGTTTCGCGAGGGTGCGAAAGCGTCAGTCGTCGAAGGCGGCCCGGATGCGCTTGATCGCGCTGTTCTCGATCTGGCGGATGCGCTCGGCCGAAACGCCGTACTCCGCGGCCAGCTCGTGCAGTGTCGCCTTCTGGTCGGCCATGTAGCGGCGCATCAGGATGGTGCGCGAACGCTCGTCCAGTTCGCCCAGGGTCTCGCTAAGGCGTTCCTGATAATGACGGTCCCAGTCCTCGTCCTCGGTCACATTGGCGGGGTCGTCGCTCAGGTCCTCCAGGCTCAGGCGTTCCGACGGGGCCTGATAGCCGTATTCATCGTCGGCTTCGGGGCCCGGGTCGAAACTCGCATCCTGGCTCGAGAGGCGGCGTTCCATCTCCCAGACGTCCTTTTCGGACACGCCCAGATCCTGCGCCACGGCGGAGACCTCGGCATTGGACAGCCAGCCGAGACGCTGCTTGGCACTACGCAGGTTGAAGAACAGCTTGCGCTGGGCCTTGGTGGTCGCGACCTTCACGATGCGCCAGTTGCGCAGGATGAACTCGTGGATCTCGGCGCGAATCCAGTGCACGGCGAAGGACACCAGGCGCACGCCCTGATTCGGGTCGAAACGGCGGACGGCCTTCATCAGGCCCACGTTGCCTTCCTGGATCAGATCCCCCAGAGGCAGGCCGTACCCCTTGTAGCCGCGCGCAACGTGGATCACGAAGCGCAGGTTGTGCAGGATCAGCTGGCGTGCCGCATCCAGGTCCTGGCGCTCGTGCAGCGCCACGGCCAGTTCACGCTCGTGCTCGGCGTCCAGCACCTCGATGCGGCCAACGGCCTGCATGTAGTGATCGAGGTTGCCCACCGGTACGGGCATGTCGATGCGTGGAGTGGTCAGGGCCTGGTTCATGCGTGGTGTTTCCTCCCGATTCATGACTCTACATTAGCAGTCTGTGAATAAGAGTGCTAAACCCTGCAAAGGTTCCGGACGTTTCGTCCGGGACGCGTCTCCCTAAGGGGCATCCCGCAGGGCATGCCCGCTGCCCAGCCGGGCGCCCAGCCAGCCGAGGAGGAGTCCGGCCAGGAGCAGGGCCAGGAGATGGGTGGCCCCAGGCAGGGACAGCCCGAATTCGAGATCGAACGCGGCCGCGGCCTGTTCCAGTGGCGCCCGGCTCAGGCCGATCCCGATGAGCAGCAGGATGCCGGCAAAAACGCCGCCACCCAGGCCGGTCATCACGCCACCGTAGAGGGAGGGTCGACGCAGGAACCGGTGGGTGGCCCCGCTGATCCGCGAGATGGCGATCTCTTCCCGGCGTTCGCGCAGCTCCGAGGCAGTCGCCAGGGCCAGGATCAGCAACGCCCCCAGCCCCAGCAGGGCGCCCACCACCGACAGGATGCGCAGCCCCAACTGGTGCAGGCTGTTCAACTGCCGCACCCAGTCGTCGTCGCTGACCACCGTTGCACCCGGCACGGTGGCCGCAAGCGCCTCGCGCAGCGCCGCAACCGTCTCGGGATCCGCGGTCGCGGGGACCACATCCACCACGTCCGGCAGCGGGTTTTCGTCCAGCCAGTCCAGCAGGCTCGGGTCGGCCAGGCCCTCGCGATAGCGGGCCAGGGCCTCGTCGGCATCGATCCAGATCCAGCGTTCTACCCGGGCATCGGTCTCCAGGTGGCGTTCCAGATCCGCGACCGTGGCCGCCTCCACGCCGTCGAGGTAGAGGGCGATGCGTGGGTCATGGTCCACGTGGGCGGACAGGGCGCGGGCGTTGTCCAGCAGGACCCAGAGGTAGGCCGGCAGGGCGAGGATGAAGCCCAGCACGGCAATGCTGATCAGGCTCAGAACCGGGGCCTGCAGGCGGCGCTGCAGGCTGCGCCGGGCGGCATCCCGATGGGCCTCCAGCCAGGCCGGTACGGTGTCCAGCAGGCGACGGCCCGGCTTCATGCCGGGGCCCCCGCGGCCGCACGGGCCTCGATGCGTCCGTCTTCCAGGTGCAGGACCGGCTTGCCCATGCGCTCGACCAGGCCGAGGTCATGGCTGGCGATCAGGGCGGTCATGCCGACCCGGTTGAAGTCGTCGAACAGTTGCAGGATCTCGCGCGACAACGCCGGATCGAGGTTGCCGGTGGGCTCGTCTGCCAGCAGCAGGACCGGCCGGTGGACGATGGCCCGGGCAATGCCCACGCGTTGTTGTTCGCCCGCCGACAGGGTCCGCGGGTTGACCCCCTCCTTGTGCAGCAGCCCGACCTTGTCGAGCGCCGCGCGCACGCGTTTGCGCATCTCCGGGCGGCGGTAGGCGAGGATCTCCAGCGGCAGGGCGACGTTGTCGAACACCGGGCGGTCGAACAGCAAGCGATGATCCTGGAACACCAGTCCGATACTGCGGCGAAACCCCGGAATCGCGCGGTTGGAGAGGCGGTCGAGGTCGTGGCCGTTGACCCGGATGCGCCCGCGGGTCGGGCGCTCGAGCCCGGCGATCAGGCGCAGCAGGGTGCTCTTGCCGGCGCCGGAGGGCCCAGTGATGAAGGCCATCGCACCCGGGTCCACGCGCAGGCTGACGTTACTGAGCGCCTCGGACGCGCTGCCGAATCGCTTGGTGACGCGTTGCAGACGAATCATCCGGTGTGCTCGTCAGTCGCTATCGCGGCCGAGCAGGGCGCGCACAAAGGCGCGGGCATCGAAGACCTGTAGATCCTCGGCCTTTTCCCCGACCCCGATGAAGCGCACCGGAATGCCCAGCTGTTCGGCCAGCGCGAACAGCACGCCGCCCTTGGCCGTGCCGTCCAGCTTGGTCACGACGATTCCGGTCAGGCCCAGGGCCTCGTGGAACTGACGGGCCTGGTTCAGGGCGTTCTGGCCGGTGCCGCCGTCCACCACCAGCAGGACCTCGTCCGGGGCGTGTTCGTCCAGCCGGCCCATCACGCGCTTCACCTTGCGGACCTCGTCCATCAGGTTGGTCTGGGTGTGCAGGCGCCCGGCGGTGTCGGCAATCATCACGTCGATGCCGCGCGCCTGCGCGGCCTGCAGGCCGTCGTAGACCACCGAGGCGGAATCCGCCCCGGTGCCCTGGGCGATCACCGGAGCGCCATTGCGCTCGCCCCAGGTCTGCAGTTGTTCCACCGCGGCAGCGCGGAAGGTGTCGCCGGCCGCCAGCAGCACCGAGCGATCGTTCGCCTGCAGGTGATGGGCCAGCTTGCCGATGGTGGTGGTCTTGCCGGCCCCGTTGATACCGACGACGAGGATGGAGAAGGGGCGTTCGGCCTCCGGGATCTCCAGGGGGCGCGAGACCGGCTCGAGGATCTCGATCATGGCCGCCTCCAGGGCGTCCATCAGGGCCTCGGCGTCATCCAGTTGTCCGCGTTTCACCTCGCGGGTGATACGATCCATGATCCGCTGGGTCGCATCCAGGCCCACGTCCGCGAGGAGCAGGCGTTCTTCCAGCTCCTCGAACAGTTCGTCGTCGATCTTGCGCCGGAGCAGCGACCCCAGGTCGCCGCCCAGGACCTGCCCGGTCTTGGCCAGGCCCTTGCGCAGGCGCTGGAACCAGCCGCCGCGGGCGGGCTTGTCCGGCTCGCTGCCAGGTGCCTCCGCGTCGGGGGTGGCCGGGTCTTCGGACTTCTTTTTGCGGAAACCGAACATGCTCGATGTGGTCAAGTAGAGAGTTCGCCAATGCTAGCACGAGGATTCATGAATCATGCGCGGTAAAAACCTGGTCACAGTGCTCGTTACGGCGTTTGTCTTTGCCTGGCCCGTCGGGGTCCTGGCCGCGACGCCCGAGATCGAATCGAAGGTGGTCGAGACTACGCTGGACAACGGCCTGACGGTCCTGGTGCTGGAGGACCGGCGTGCCCCGGTGGTGGCCAACATGGTCTGGTACCGGGTCGGGTCGGCCGACGAGCACAGTGGCGTGACCGGCATCTCGCACATGCTGGAGCACATGATGTTTCGCGGGACCGAGCAGTATGAGCCCGGCGAGTTTTCGCGCATCGTCTCGCGTCTGGGCGGGCGCGAGAATGCCTTTACCGGCCGTGACTACACGGGTTACTTCCAGATCATCGGGCGTGATCACTGGGAGACCATGATGGCGATGGAGGCGGAGCGCATGCAGCATCTGAAGCTGCAGGAAGACGAGTTCCGTCCGGAATTGAACGTGGTAAAGGAAGAGCGCCGTCTGCGCGTGGAGGACCAGCCCAACTCTCTGGTGCGCGAGCAGCTGATGGCCACCGCTTTCCTCAATCATCCGTATGGCAATCCGGTGATCGGCTGGATGAGCGATATCGAGGCCTACACCCTGGAAGACAATCAGGCGTGGTATGACCGCTATTACCACCCGAACAACGCGGTGGTCGTGGTGGTCGGCGATGTCGATGCCGAGCGGGTCATCGAGGCGGCCCGGGAGCATTTTGGGGACATCCCGGCGGGTGATCTCCCGGAGACGAAGCCGCGCGCCGAGACGCCGCAAAAGGGCGAGCGCCGCATCACCGTCGAGGCCCCCGCAGAGCTACCCTACCTGCTGATGGGCTGGAAGGCGCCGGTTCTGAATACCGTGGACGACCCGGTGGATGTCTACGCACTGATGGTGGCGGCCGGGATCCTGGATTCCGGTGAGGCCTCGCGCTTTGCCCGCGAGATCGTACGGGGCGAAGAACTGGCCGGCGCGACCTCGGCCCGCTACAGCCCGTTCAGCCGGCTGGATGACCTGTTCATGATTGCGGCGGTGCCCACGGCGGCCACGGATGTGGAGACGCTGGAGGCGGCCCCGCGGGGGATGTGGAGACGCTGGAGGCGGCCCTGCTGGAGCAGGTGGAGCGGCTGAAGGACGAGCCGGTCAGCGACAGCGAACTGGAACGGGTGCAGGCGCGGGTGATCGCCTCCGAGGTGTACCAGCGTGACTCGGTGCGCTCCCAGGCCTTCCAGCTGGGCATGCTGCAGATCATCGGCGTCGGCTGGCAGGAAGGCGATCGCTTCGTCGAGCGCGTGCGTGCGGTGACTGCCGAGGATGTGCAGCGCGTGGTGCGCGAGTACCTGGTGCCGGAACGACGCACGGTCGGCATTCTCGATCCGCAGCCCCTGGATGGTGACGACCCGCCCGATCCGGGTGCGGTAGAACCCTATGGCGATACCGCGGGGGGTATGTGATGACGGGAGGCAACATGATGCGAACGGGATTCCTGGTAGCCCTGGTCGGGCTGCTGGCGCTGCCGGCCCAGGCGGTGGAGATCGAGGAGTGGGAGACCGACGAGGGGCTGCGCGTGCTGTATGTGGCGGCGCCGGATTTGCCGATGGTCGACCTGCGCCTGACCTTCGACGGTGGGGCCTCGCGCGACGGCGACCAGAATGGCCTGGCCTCGTTGACCAGCAGCGCCCTGCAGCATGGCACGGCGGAGATGGATGCGGACGCGCTGGCCGAGGGTTTCGAGTCGGTGGGCGCGCAGTTCAGCACCACAGCACTGCGCGACATGGCCATCGTCAGCCTGCGTAGCCTGACCGAGCCGGACTGGATGGACGCGGCGCTGGAGACTATGTCCGCAGTCCTGGCCGAGCCAGCCTTCCCGGAGGCCGATTTCGATCGAGCCCGGCGCCAGGCCCTGCAGGGGCTGCAGCGCGAGCGCCAGGATCCCGGGAGCGTGGCCACCCGGCGTTTCTACGAGTTGATGTATGGCGATCACCCCTACGCCAACTGGCCGGGCGGCGAGCGCGAGACCCTGGAGGCGTTGCAGCCCGCGGATGCCCGCGCGTTCTACGAGCGCCACTACACCACGGCCAACGGCGCCCTGGCGATCACGGGCGGGCTGAGCCGCAGTGAGGCCGAGGCTGCGGCGGCACGCATCTCCGCCGCCCTGCCGCAGGGACCTGCGGTGGAACCGCTGCCCGCGGTGGAGCCGCGCGAGGACCCGGTCGAGGAACGTATCGACTTCCCTTCCGAGCAGGCCCATATCCACATGGGGGCCCCGACCCTGCGCCGCGGCGAGGATGACCACTATGCCCTGACCCTGGCCAACCATGCGTTCGGCGGGGGCGGCTTTATCTCGCGCCTGTTCCTGGAGATTCGCAGCGCGCGCGGACTGGCCTATTCGGTCAGCAGCCGCTTTCAGCCCATGGCGGTCGAGGGTCCCTTCCGTATCGGGATGCAGACCGGGGTCGATCAGGCGGACGAGGCGGTGGCCGCGCTGCGCGAGGAACTCGAGCGCTGGCATGCCGAGGGTATCGATGCCGACGAGCTGGAGGCCTCGCGCGAGAATGTGGTCAACAGCTTCCCGCTGTCGTTGGCCTCGAACAGCGACATCGTCAGTCTGCTCGGGATGATCGCCTTCTATGATCTGCCGCTGGATTATCTGGAGCGCTACATCGAACGCATGGAGGCGGTCGAGCTGGATCACCTGAATGCGCGGCTGCGCGAGCGCATCAACCCGGAAGCGATGGTCACGGTGATCGTGGGTGGGCAGGAGTAGGCGCGCCCCCGCCGGGCGCTCTGCGCGCATCCGCATCATCGGCGGGGCCTGGCGCCGCCGCTGGCTGCCGGTGCTTGGGGTCGGCGGGTTGCGCCCGACCGCGGATGCCCTGCGCGAGACCCTGTTCAATTGGCTGCAGCCGCGACTCCCGGGCGCGCGGGTGCTCGACCTGTTCGCCGGCACCGGGGCGCTGGGACTGGAGGCGGCCTCGCGCGGGGCGGACTCGGTGCTGCTGGTCGAGCGCGATGCCCGTGCCGCGGCCCAGCTTCAGGCCAACTGCGAGACCCTGGGGGCCGAGCAGGTGAGCGTGCGCCGGGATGACGCCCTGCGCCTGCTGGCCGGGGAACCGCCAGGTGGGTTGCCCTTCGATCTGGTGCTGGTGGATCCGCCATTCGGCCAGGGCCGGGTGGCGCCGGTGCTCGAGGCCCTTCGCGCGCACGACTGGCTGCACGCGGACAGCCGGATCTACGTGGAAATCGAGTCCGAGGCGGACCTCGAGTTCCTCGCTGCGGGTGGCTGGGAGATCGAGCGCGAGCGTCAGGGCGGGCAGGCCCGTGCCCTGTTGCTGGCCCGTGCTCCCGTCGCCGAGGCGGCGTAATATGGCCCCGGATATGGCGCAGGATATGGTGACGGGTGCGAAGCCCTTCACGTTTTTGCAGTCGGAGCAGTCTTTCGCTACGGTGGCTTTGTCCCACCTACTGCGGCAACGCCCAACGGGCGTGATCCTGTGCGGCTCCCGGAGCACGTTCGGAGCAAGCCCGCGCCGGCCCGCGCTCGCCACAAGAATACAAGGGGAAACCGAATGGATGAGCAGTCCACCCCCGGTCTGACGCAAACCCGCCTCGGCGGCTTTGGCGTGATCTGCAGCCCGGTCTTCTACACCTCGAGTATCGTGATCGCGCTGTTCGTCCTGTTCGGGGCGATCTTCCCGGACACCGCCGAAGCGGTCTTCGCCCAGCTGCAAAGCGGCATCGGGGAGTATCTCGGCTGGTACTACATGCTGGTCGTCACCGTGTTCCTGGTCTTCTCCCTGTACCTGATGTTCAGCCGTTACGGCGGGGTGCGCCTGGGCGATCAGTTCGAGGCCCCGCGCTTTAGCTACACCGCGTGGTTCGCGATGCTGTTCTCCGCGGGTATGGGGATCGGGCTGCTGTTCTGGAGCATCGCCGAGCCGATGTACCACTACCTCAGCCCACCGCACGCCGAGGGCGAGACCAGCGCGGCGGCGGTCGAGGCGATGCGCTACACCTTCTTCCACTGGGGGCTGCATGCCTGGGCAATCTACATTGTCGTCGGCCTGTCGCTGGCGTATTACGCCTACCGCCACAATCTCCCGCTGCTGATCCGTTCCTCGCTGTACCCCTTCATCGGCGACCGGATCTATGGCCCCTGGGGGCACCTGGTGGATGTGGTGGCGCTGTTCGGCACCATGTTCGGCGTGGCGACCTCGCTGGGCCTCGGTGTCATGCAGATCAACTCGGGCCTGAACTTCGTGTTCGGGATCGAGGAATCCACCTACATGCAGATCGTGCTGGTCGCGATCATTACCCTGATCGCGGTGGGCTCGGTCGCGCTGGGCGTCGACAAGGGCATCAAGCGCCTGTCGAACTTCAATATCGGCCTGGCGGTGATCCTGATCGCGCTGCTGCTGGTCATGGGCCCGACCCTGTTCATCCTGCGCCTCCTGGTGGAGAGCACCGGCGTCTACGTTCAGTTCCTGCCCGAGATGAGCCTGTGGGCCGACACGATCGAGGATTCCGGCTGGGCGACCTCCTGGACCATCTTCTACTGGGGCTGGTGGATCTCCTGGGCCCCGTACGTCGGCATGTTCATCGCGCGGGTCTCGCGCGGCCGTACCATCCGCGAGTTCGTCGCCGGGGTGCTGCTGGCCCCGACCGCCGCGGCCTTCGTCTGGCTGGCCGTGTTCGGCGGTACCGCGATGAGCTACGAGCTCGATGGCGTGGTCGACCTGACTGGCGCCGTGTCGGAGAACATGTCCACCGCGCTGTTCGTGACCCTGCAGGCCATGCCGCTGTGGGATTGGCTGTCCGTGGCCGTGATGGCGGCGGCGACGGTGTTGATCGTCACCTTCTTCGTGACCTCCTCGGACTCCGGCTCGCTGGTGATCGACACCCTGGCCTCCGGTGACGTGCGCAACCCGACCGTCACCCAGCGCGTGTACTGGGCCATCCTCGAGGGAGTGGTCGCCTCCATCCTGCTGCTGGCGGGCGGACTGGCCGCGCTGCAGGCGGCCGCGATCAGTGTCGGGCTACCGTTCTCGGTCATCATGCTGATCATGGTGTTCGGCCTGTGGCGAAGCCTGCACCAGACCGAGGCGGTCACGCCGAGCAAGTACCAGAAAGAGGCCCCGCCGCCGCATACCCTGCTGGGGTATACGGACGATCTCGATGACAAGATCAAGTAGGGGGTAACCATGGCTGCGTC
This sequence comes from Thioalkalivibrio versutus, assembly GCF_001020955.1. Classification (NCBI taxonomy): domain Bacteria; kingdom Pseudomonadati; phylum Pseudomonadota; class Gammaproteobacteria; order Chromatiales; family Ectothiorhodospiraceae; genus Thioalkalivibrio; species Thioalkalivibrio versutus. Next base: position 2,748,879 of record NZ_CP011367.1, on the reverse strand, counting down.
CCGAGTGGCGCTGCTGGGATGCGGGCTCATGGGGCAACCCATGGGCCTGCGTCTTTTGCAGGCCGGATTTCCCGTGGTGGCCTACAACCGCACGGTCGCGCGGGCGAGCGATCTGGCGGCCGAGGGGGTCACCGTTCACAGTTCGCCCGCCGCGGCTGTCGCGGAGGCGGACGTGCTGGTGCTGATGCTCAGTGATGCCGCGGCCATCCATGCCGTGCTGGATGCCCTGCCGGCGGGTGCGCTGGATGGTCGCTGCGTGATCCAGATGGCGACCATCCTGCCGGCCGAGAGCCGGGCCCTGGCGGAACGGGTGCGGGGCGCCGGCGCCTGCTACCTGGAGGCGCCGGTGCTGGGTTCCATCCCCGAGGCCCGGGATGGCCGTCTGCTGATCATGGCGGGCGCCGACCGCGAGGCCGACTTCGCCCGGGCCCAGTCGGTACTGGCGGCTCTGGGCGAGACACCCCGGCATGTCGGTTCGGTCGGGCAGGGGGCGGCGCTGAAGCTGGCCTTCAACCAGTTGATCGCGAGTCTTACCGCGGCGTTTTCCCTCAGCCTGGGGCTGGTACGGCGCGAGGGGGTGGCGGTGGATACCTTCATGGAGATCCTGCGCGACAGTGCCCTGTATGCCCCGACCTTCGACAAGAAGCTTGGCAAGATGGTCTCCGGTGACTTCGGTACCGCCAACTTTCCGGTCAAGCACCTGCTGAAGGATGTGCGCCTGACCGAACGCGCGGTGGAGGATGCCCACCTGGTGGGGCCGTGGCTGCCGCTGCTGGCAGATCTACTGGATCGTGCGCGCGAGCAGGGCCTGGCCGATGCGGATTATTCGGCCATCTACACCACGATTGCTCCGGAAAACGCGGGGCAATGAGGAAGATACGGCGACCCTTATGCACAGCGCCTGGCGATGGTGCTCGAGGCTGAAGGGGGTAGCCCGTGGCAACACATTGGACTGATGGGCCGGTATTAAATGGCTTAAAAACCAGTTGTTTGCGTGATATCTTTGCCGGGATCCGGCGGCGGCGCCTTGACGTTTCCGGTGGATTCCGCTCCGGGCGCGACAATTCGTCCACAAAGTTATCCACAGGTTGTCCGCACGGGTAAAACCACCCAGTCATTCAGGCAGTTGTCACCCAGAGTTGAAACGCGCTCTGCAAATGCCGTCGCAACCTGGTCTTGCGCTCGGGCGGGTAGCACCGCTATGCTATCGGACTTTTCGCCAGAACCTGCGTGAGCCGACCATGAAAGCCGACATCCATCCGAACTACCACAACGTCAAGGTTATCTGCAGCTGCGGTACGCAGTTCGAGACCCGCTCCACGCTCTCCGGCGAGGAGATGCACCTGGACGTGTGCTCGCAATGCCATCCGTTCTACACCGGCAAGCAGAAGATCGTTGATACCGCCGGCCAGGTCGACAAGTTCAACCGCCGCTTCGCATTCTGAGGCTGCGGCGCGCCGGATGGCGCGCAACGCGAACGGACACGTGACTGCTGCGGCGGACGTTGTCCGACCCGACGAGGGCGTCCTGCGGGGCGCCCTCGTCTGCGTTGTGGGCTTGGCCCTGGTGCTTCTGGCCACTGCTGCGGCCCGGGCCGAGTGCCGACTGGCGGATCAGGATCCGCGCGGGCTTCAGGAGGTCGAGGTGGAGCGCGTCCAGGGCTTCGATAGTCTGCGGTTGACCGATGGGCGGACCGTTCAGGTGATTGGTCTGGCCCCGGCCGCGCCGCTGCCGGAGAGCGCCGGCCCGATGCGACCCCTGCATCTTCACGAGGGGCTGCGCGAGGCACTGGTCGCCCGGCTGGACGCGGTCGATCAGCGGCTGATCCTGCGCCCGGGCCGTCCCGCCCGGGACGCCGAAGGGCGCCTGCGCATGCATGCCTGGCTGCCCGGCGGGCCGTTGCTGGCGGCCGAATTGATTGCCGCCGGCGAAGCGATGCCGCGCCCCGGGCCGCAGCCGGCCGCCCTGGATACCTGCTTCTACGTGGCGGAGGCCGAAGCACGGGCAGGGGAGCGGGGTCTGTGGTTGGAGCGCCCGGCCGCCCTGCCGGTCCGGATGCTGGACCCGCGTTCCGGTGCCCTGCGCCAGGGCCGGCTGCGGGTGCACGGCGAGGTGGTGGCCGTGCGCGAGACGTCGCGTCACTGGGTGCTGGAGCTGGACGGGCCGCTGGACGTCCTGATTCGCGGGCGTGACCGCAATCACTGGCCCGATCTCCAGCCCGATACCTTGAACGGCGAGGCGGTGATTGTGCGCGGTCAGGTGTATCCTTGGAGAGACCGACTCCGGATGCGCATACGCCATCCGCTCGATCTAGAGGTACCGGAATAATGCGTGCTCTTTCCAAGTCCTGGCGGACCGCTCGCGGTCGCCTGGCCTCTCTGTTCCTGACGGTTCTGGTCGCCGCCGGCCTGGCCGTGGCGATTCCCGGTTGTACCACCAATCCGGTGACCGGACGCTCGCAGCTGATGCTGGTTTCCGAGAATCAGGCGATCGATGCGTCGCGCAGCGCCTATGTCGAGATGCTGGCGCCGGCGCGCGAGGAGGGTCGCATCAATGCCGATCCTGCGATGACCGCGCGGGTGCAGGGCATCACCGAAAAGGTGGTTGCGCAGGCGGTCAAATACCGTCCCGAGACCGCGGACTGGGACTGGGAGATCGCGGTGATCAAGGCCCCGGATACCGTCAACGCCTTCGCCATGGCGGGCGGCAAGATGGCGATTTACTCGGGTATCATCGAACAGCTGGAGCTGACCGATGACGAGCTCGCGCAGATCATCGGGCACGAGATCGCCCACGCGCTGTCGGCGCATACGGCGGAAAAGATGTCGGTTGCGCTGGCCAGCAATCTGGCCCTGACGGGTTACGCCCTCTCCGGCGACCGTTCGCAGGTGGCCCTGACCGGGGCGGCACTGGGGGCCGTGCTTGCCGTGCAGCTCCCGCACAGCCGGGGCATGGAATCCGAGGCCGACCGCATTGGTATCGAGCTGGCGGCGCGTGCCGGGTACAACCCGGATGCCGCAGCCAGCCTGTGGCGCAAGATGGCTGCCCAGGCCAATGGCGGTCAGCCGGAATTCCTGAGCACTCACCCGGCACCGGATTCGCGCCAGCGCGAACTCACCCGTCTGGCCGACCAGTACCGCCCGTTGTATGACGAGGCCCGGCGCGGGTCCGTCCCCACCCACCCGGTCAACTGATTTCGTTTCCGGTGCGGGCCTACCGCACCGGGCCTGCACCTGTTTCTGAAGCAACCGTCCGACAAAAGGCCTCGCTACACCATGTCCAAGGATTTCAACCAGCGCGCGCTGGAATACCACGAGCAGCAGCCGGCCGGGAAGCTGGCGATCCACATCACCAAGCCCACCGCCACCCAGGATGATCTGTCGCTGGCCTACTCGCCGGGCGTCGCCGCGCCGGTGCGGGCGATTGCCGAGGACCCGGAGCTGGCCTATCGCTACACCGGCAAGGGCAACCTGGTCGCAGTGATTACCGATGGCACCGCGGTGCTGGGGCTGGGTAACGTGGGTGCGCTCGCGTCCAAACCGGTGATGGAGGGCAAGGGCGTGCTGTTCAAGGCCTTCGCCAATATCGACGTGTTCGATATCGAGGTGGACGCCGCGCAGCCGGAGGACTTCATCAACACGGTCGCGCGCATTGCCGGCGGCTTTGGTGGCATCAATCTGGAAGATATTGCCGCGCCGCACTGCTTCGAGATCGAGCGCCGCCTGTCCGAACGCCTGGATATCCCGGTCTTTCATGACGATCAGCACGGCACCGCGATCATCACCGCGGCCGGCCTGGTCAATGCGCTGGAGATCCAGGGCAAGAAGCTGAGCGAGGCGAAGATCGTCTGTGTCGGCGCCGGGGCTGCGGGGATCGCGTCCATGCAGCTGCTGGTCCGCCTGGGCGCGGCGAAGAAGAATCTGTTCATGGTGGATCGCAAGGGTGTGATCCACAGCCAGCGCGATGACCTGAATGAATACAAGCAGATCTTCGCGGTGGACACCGACGCGCGCAGCCTGGCCGATGCCTGTGCCGGTGCCGACGTGTTCATTGGGCTGTCCGGCCCGGACCTGCTGACCGCGGAGATGCTGCGGTCCATGGCGCCGAAGCCGATTGTCTTCGCCCTGTCCAACCCGGACCCGGAGATCCGTCCGGAGCTGGCGCACGCAACCCGCGACGACCTGATCATGGCCACCGGGCGCTCGGACTACCCGAACCAGGTGAACAACGTGCTCGGCTTCCCGTTCATCTTCCGCGGCGCGCTGGATGTGCGCGCCCGGACGATCAATGACGAGATGCTGGTGGCCGCGGTACACGCCCTGGCCGGACTGGCCCGCGAGCCGGTGCCGCAGGTGGTGCTGGATGCCTACGGGCTGGAGACGCTCGAATTCGGCCCGAACTACATCCTGCCGACCCCGTTCGATCCCCGTCTGATCGACACCGTGCCGCAGGCGATCAGTCAGGCCGCCCGCGACAGCGGGGTCGCCCGCCTGTAACCCAGTCCTGTAGGAGGAGCAGCGCATGCAGAAGATCGCCATTGTCGGCGCCGGACGCGTCGGCGAATCCACCGCCCAGTTTCTGGCCCGCCGCGACATCGCCCGCGAGATCGCGCTGCTGGACGTGCGCGAGGGCGCGGCGGCCGGTGCCGCCCTGGATATCCAGGAGACCGCGCCACTGCTGCGTTTCGATACCCGGCTGACCGGTAGCCACGAGGCGTCGGTGATCGCTGGAGCGGAGCTGGTGATCATCACTGCCGGGTTGCCGCGCAAGCCAGGCATGTCGCGCTCCGACGTGCTGGACAAGAACGTCGAAATCCTCGACGTGATCCTGCAGGACATCCTGGTTCATGCCCCGCAGAGCCGGATCCTGGTGGTCTCCAACCCGGTGGATGTACTGACCTACCGCGCCTGGCAGAAGACCGGCTGGAGCCGCGACCGTATCTTCGGCCAGGCCGGGGTGCTGGATACCTCGCGCATGGCGGCCTTCATCGCGCTGGAGACCGGTCTGTCCACCCACGACATCCAGGCGCTGGTACTGGGCGGCCACGGCGATGCCATGGTCCCGATGCTGCGCTATTCGTCCATCAACGGTGTGCCGCTGGATCACTTCATGGATCAGGCCACGCTGGACAACATCGTTGAGCGCACCCGGCACGGCGGTGCCGAGATCCTGGCCCTGAAGCAGACCTCCAGCGCCTACGGCGCCCCGGCGGCGGCCATCGCCGAGATGGTCGAGGCGATCGCGCTGGATCGGCGGCGGGTGCTGCCGACCGTGGCCCTGCTGGACGGCGAATACGGCGAACGCGACGTGGCCATGGGTGTGCCCTGCATCCTCGGTCAGGGCGGGATGGAGCGTGCCATCGAGCTGGAACTGAATGCCGAGGAGCGCGCCGCCTTCGACCAGTCCATCGCCGGGGTACGGAAGGACCTTGAACGCCTCGCCTGACGCCGGCTCAGTGCCGGATGCGCGGTTGCCGACCCTGACCCTGGTCGACAGCAGCATCTTCGTCTTTCGCGCCTGGTTCGCGCGCGGCCTGGACCCGGATCCGCAGGGCCGGCCGGGCGGTGCGCTGCATGGCCTGGTGCACTCGCTCTGCCAGTGGTTGCCGGCCTGCGCGCCGGGTCCGGTGGCCTTTTGTTTCGACACCGGCCTGCGCCGGGGTTTTCGTCACCGCATTGACCCTGCCTACAAGGCCCATCGCCCGCCGGCCCCGCCGGAGCTGCGCGAGCAGTTCGCGCGCATCCGCGAACTGCTGGGCCGGCTGGGGTTTGCGACTCTGGCCGACGCGGAGTACGAGGCCGACGACCTGATCGCGAGCCTGGCCCGCGCCGGGCGCGCGGCCGGCTATCGCATCGACGTGAAGAGTGCCGACAAGGATCTGACCCAGGTGATCCTGGGCGAGCAGGACCGCCTGCACGACCCGGAACGCGGGGTCGACATGGATCGTCGCGCCATCGAAAAGCGCTTTCGCATTCGCCCGGAGCAGGTTGCGGACATGCTCGCCCTGGCCGGGGATGCCAGCGACAACATTCCCGGAATCGACGGGGTCGGACCGAAGACGGCCGCGCGTATCCTGCGCCGGTTGCGCGACCTCGACACGGTCCTGGCCGACCCGCCGGCCGTCACCCGTTGCAACATCCGCCGCGCGCCCGCCGTAGCCGCGGCCATCGCCGGGCAGGCCGACCGGCTGCGCCGCTCGCGCCGGCTGACCGGCCTCGCCGACCGTATCCCGGACCTGCCAGCGCCCGGAGAATTGCATCCGACGGGCCCCGGTCCGGACGCGTCCGCCTGGCTGCACGACCTGGGTGTTGCTCCCGCCTACCACGCCCCGCTCCTGGCCGCCGCCGGCGCCTGGCGCCTGACGGATACGAGGCAGACGGCATGATGCGCCGCCTGCACATCCTGGGCGGCGTGGTGCTGGCCGCGCTCGTGCTTCTGCCGGCCGGCGTTCAGGCGCACCCGCATGCCTGGATCGACCTGCGGATCAGCTTCGAGCGCGACGGCGAGGGGCAGATCACCCATATGCTCCATCACTGGCGCTTCGACCCGACCTACGGGCAGTACCTGTACGACGATGCCCAGGAGCATCAGTCCGGCGATACGCCGGAGGCGCGCCTGCAGGGGCTTGCCACCGAGATCCTCGACAATCTGGACGAGTACCGCTGGTACAGCCACCTGGAGGTGGCTGGAGAGGCGCTCGGGATCGCGGCCGCCGCCGATCCCCGGATGGCCATGGACGCGGGGCTGCTGCACTTCCGCTTCCGGCTGGAGCTGGAGCAACGGGTCGATCCGACCGACGAGCCGCTGGCCTACCGGGTCTACGACCCGACGTATTTCATCGAGATCCTGCATCAGGACCCGCATGGCACGGAGATTCTTGATGCGTCCGGACTGGTGGATGCGACCTGTCAGGCCCGGCTCGAACGGCCGCGCCCGGATCCGGCGCTGGTGGCGCGCGCGCTGGCGCTGGACTATGGCGCCAGCGTGGATTACGACCTCGGCCAGCACTTTGCCGAACGCGTCACCCTGCGCTGCGACTGAGGCACTGGTTATGGCCCGGGTCGTATTGTTCCACAAGCCCTGGGGCGTGCTGCCCCAGTTCACCGACCCCGAGGGTCGTCCGACACTGGCCGACTACATCGCGATCCCCGGGGTCTATCCGGCCGGTCGTCTGGACCGTGACAGCGAGGGCCTGCTGGTCCTGACCGACGATGGGCGTCTGAACGCGCGTCTGACCCAGCCAAAGCACAAGACCAGCAAGACCTACTGGGTTCAAGTCGAGGGCGAACCCGACGATGCCGCGTTGCATGCCCTGCGCGAGGGTGTCGAGTTGAAGGATGGCCTGACCCGCCCGGCGCAGGTCGAGCGCATGGATCCGCCGGACATCCCGGAGCGCGACCCACCCGTGCGTTTTCGGCGCCATATCCCGACCCGCTGGCTGGCGCTCACCCTGCGCGAGGGGCGTAACCGCCAGGTTCGCCGAATGACCGCGGCGGTGGGTCACCCGACCCTGCGCCTGGTGCGCTACCGGGTCGCCTCCTGGACCCTCGATGGCCTCGCGCGGGGCGAGTTTCGCACCCTGGAGACGGGTTAAGGGGCTCTTGAAACCCCGGAATGCCGGAACTGCCGCCCGCGTCGCGCGAAACCGGAGGATCCTCATTGCAAGCGCCCCGGTGCAGGCCGATGATAGGAAACCATTGATACGAGGGCAGGACATGCGCCATTCCAGGAACGTAATCGCCGGGCTGGCCGGCCTGTTGCTGGTCCTGGCCGCGGCGCTGCCCGCGGCCGCTGCCGAAGAAGACCTTTACGTCTTCGAGCGCAGCCTGTACCTGCTCGCCGAGCGCGCCCTGAACCGCGGCGACATGACGGCCTACCGCGCCGCGCGCAGCACCCTGACCGGCTACCCGCTGACCCCTTACCTGGATTACCGCGATCTGGCGCGCAATCTCAATCGCGCCGACCCGGAGGCCGTGCGCCGCTTTGTACGCGAGCATGACGACACCCCGCTGGCAGCCCGGCTGCACGGGAGCTATCTGACGCATCTCGCGCGCGAAGAGCAGTGGGGGGCGTATCTCGAATTCCTCGATTCGGACCGTTCGCTGTCCGTCGAGCAGGACTGCAATCGCCGCCAGGCGCTGTTGGAGACGGGAGAACGCGATGCGGCCCTGGAGGACGTGGAATCCATCTGGCTGCACGGGCAGTCGCGCCCTTCGGCCTGCGATCCGGCCCTGAAGGCCTGGCGCGATGCCGGTGGGCTGACCGGTGAACTCGCCTGGGATCGATTCGTGCTGGCCGTCGAGGCGGGACAGACGGGTCTGGCTCGTTACTTGCGTCGTTACCTTGACCGCGATGACCGCCCGTGGGCGGAGCGCTGGCTGGATCTGGCCAGCCAGCCCGCACGGGTTGTGGAGGCCGACTTCGACGCCGGTGCTCACCGCTCGGCCGAGGCGCTGATGGAGCGGGCCTTCACCCGCTGGATCCGCCAGGACCTGGATGCCGCCCTGGAGGGCTGGGAGAAGGGCGGGCGTGATCTCGGACTGTCTTCCGAATCGGCCGGGCGCGTGCAGCACGCCCTGGCTCTGCGCCTGGCGCTGCGCTATCGCCCCGAGGCGCTGGACTTCATGGCGGCCCTGGAGCCCGAGGTGTTCGACACCCAGTTGCGCCAGTGGCAGGTGCGCGCGGCGTTGTACGAGCGCGACTGGGAGGTGGTGATGGACGCGATCCGCGCCATGGATCGCGACGTGCGCGACGAGGCGGCGTGGCAGTACTGGTATGCCCGCGCCCTGGAGCAGATCGAGTCGCTGGAGGCCGCACGCGGCTTCTACGAGCGCGCGGCCCGCGAACGCAACTTCTACGGCTTCCTGGCGGCCGACCGCCTGGGACAGCCCTATCGCATCGGGCATCAGCCCCTGGTGCTGGAAGACGGGCAGCGTGCCGCCATGCGCACGCACGCCGGCATGCAGCGCATGCGCGAACTGGTCCGCCTGGACCGTAACGCCGAGGCCCGCCGCGAATGGACGCACGCCGTGGCCGACATGGATACTGCAGAGCTGGAGGCGGCGGCGCGCACCTTCGCCGACTGGGGCTGGCACGACCGCGCGATCTTCACCGCGGCGCGCGCCCGCAACTGGGACGACATCGAGCTGCGCTTCCCGCTCGCCTTTGATGACCTGATCGTGGCCGGCGCCCGTGAACAGGGTATCGACCCGGCCTGGGCCATGGCGATCGCGCGCCAGGAGAGTGCCTTCCTCCACGACGTCCGTTCCGGTGCCGGGGCGCTGGGGATCATGCAGGTCATGCCCGCGACGGGCCGGTCCATCGCCTCGGCGGCGGGCGTGCGTGTGAACTCCGACTGGGACATCCTCGACCCGGCGACCAATGCCCGGCTCGGGACCTACTACCTGCGGCGCAATCTCGATCGTTTTGGAGGCCACAGCATGCTGTCCTCCGCGGCCTATAACGCCGGCGCCCACCGGGTGAGTTCCTGGCTGCCGGAGGACCGGGCGATGGATCCGGATATCTGGGCCGAGCTGATCCCGTTCTCCGAGACCCGCGACTATATCCGCCGCGTGTTTGCCTACCGCATCCTGTACGCGGTACGTCTGGGACAGGAGCCGCCTTCGCTGTCCACCCTGCTGTACCCGGTAACGCCGCAGGACCGCCTTGCCGCGAGCCGCGAGCGCCATCTGGCCACGCTTCCAGGCGCCGAAGGCATTACCCTCAGCCGCGCCTTCTGCGACGCCCCGGGCTACACCGAAAACGCCTGCTAGTCCACACACCCCCGAAGACCTGTACAAGGTCAAAAGCGACTCACAGAGGAAGAAGGGAAGGACGGGTAGAAATTCGTATGGGTCGGCTGCGGCACCCTGCGGACCCGTCTTTTCACTTCCGTTCTTCCAGCCTTCCTGTAGACCGCTCTTGACCTTGAATTTGCCCTCCCTCGGGGCTTCGTCGTGTTGACAACAAAGGCGGGTTAGCCGCGGATGATGTCTTCGCGCATGCGGCTGGCAATGCCGTCGGCCAGTTGCTGCCATTCGGCCGCCAGGGGTGCCTCGAGGTGGTCCTCGGTGGTGGCCTTGAAGTGGCGCATCCAGACGGCCAGGTCGGCCTCGGTCAGGTTCATGGGGGCGTGTTTGCCGACCATGTCGATGGTTGGCGGCTGTTCCAGGCGCCCGCCCAGGTTCATGTACCAGAAATCGGTGATGCGCTTCACGTGATCCGGGAAGTCCTGGATGCGCTCGAAGTGATGGCCGATCTCGGGGTCGGCCGACAGGCGGCGGTAGAAGTCGTCGATCACCGCGCGGATGCGCTCGGCGCCGATCTTGTCGCACAGAGGTTCGAGCTTGCGAAAGGCCATGGGGTGTCTCCTGACGAATCCTGCGACAGCCGGTAACCTGCACACTGACATGGAACCCGGATGCCAAGGATGAACCAATTTGATTCAACGGGCCCCGATGCCGTGACGGCGGCGGTGGCCCAGTGTATTGCCGACCATACCGGAACGCCCTTCGAGCCAACAGGAAGCCAGGCCTGTTCCGGGGGCTCCATCAATCAGGCGCAGCGTTTCACCGGAAGCGACGGGCGGGAGTTCTTCGTCAAGCTGAGTGGTGGCCACAGCGCTGCGATGTTCGCGGCCGAGGCGCGCGGCCTGGAGGAGCTGAAGCGCTGCGAGCGGCTTAAGATCCCCGATGTCGTCGGCGCCGGCTCGTCCGGCGGCACCCAATTTCTGGTGATGGAGAACCTGGCGCTGGGGGGGCGCCGCGATGGCGTGGCCCTGGGACACGGGATTGCCGACATGCACCAGAAGACCCGCCCGCGCTTCGGGCTGGATCACGACAACTTCATCGGTAGCACACCGCAGCCGAATACCGAGCACGACGACTGGGTGTCGTTCTACCGTGACGAACGCTTGGGCTTTCAACGCCGGCTTGCACGGGAGCGTGGGGCGGCGGGATCGCTGCTGGGGGCGCTGGAGGAACTCGAGGCCTCGTTGGGCGGCTTCTTTGTCGACTATCAGCCGGCGCCCTCGCTGCTGCACGGTGACCTGTGGAGCGGCAACTGGGGGTTCCTGGATGACGGGCGCGTGACGATCTTCGATCCGGCGGTGTACTACGGCGACCGCGAGGCCGACCTGGCGATGATGGAGCTGTTCGGCCACCCGGGGCAGGACTTCGTCGCCGCCTACGAAGAAATCCTGCCCATCGACCCCGGCTACAGCGTGCGCCGTACGCTCTACAACCTTTACCACATCCTCAATCACGACCACCTGTTCGGCGGCGGCTACGGCGCCCAGGCGGAGCACATGATCCGCCAGCTGCTGTCCGAACTGCGCTGATTGCCCACTACGAAGCCCGCGCAGAAGGTCAAGGGCGGTCAACAGGAAGAATGGAAGAGAGGAAGGGTTCTTGATGTGTGGCGGTTTGTGGGGCCTAGCTGCGATGGTTGTCCAGTCGCAGTTGGCACGGCCCTGCGCTGGAATCTTGCCGAGGGGAGATTCCAGGTGAGTGCGTGACGAATGCCGAGTGAATCCCCTCTGGATGGGTTGTCTACCGGAACTCTCCGGGGACCCCGGTCCTGAGCCCGCCTGCTTTCTTCCAATCTTCAAACCTTCCTGTAAACCGCCCTTGACCTGGCTTTTTTCGTGCGCTTCGTGGTCAATTGGGGTTTCAGCGGCCGAGTTCGCGTGAGCGGTCGGCGGCTGCGGTCATGGCACGGCGCATCAGGTCGCGCAGGTCGCTGTCTTCCAGGACCTGCAGGGCGCGTTCGGTGGTGCCGCCCGGGGAGGTGACGCGATGGCGCAGCTCGGCGGCGGTCTCGTCGGTCTCCGCGGCCAGGCGGGTGGCGCCGGCCAGGGTGCCCAGGGTCAGTTCCAGTGCCGTATCCGCCGGCAGGCCCAGCGACTGCGCGGCCTCCTGCATGGCCTCGATCATCAGGAAGACGTAGGCCGGTCCGCTACCGGAGGTGGCAGTCACGGCGTGCATCTGTTCCTCGTCCTCCACCCAGATCGCGCGGCCCACCGCCTCCAGCAGCCGGGTAGCGATGGCGCGATCCTCGGGGCCCGCAGTCGAGGCGGCGTACAGTCCGGTAACCCCGGCACCCACCAGGGCCGGGGTGTTCGGCATGGCGCGGACCAGGCGCGTGGCGTCGCCCAGCCACCCGGCCAGCTGGGTGGTGGTGATCCCGGCGGCCACGGAGATCACCAGCGGCTGGCCCTGGTTCACCGCATCGCGCAGGGTCGGGGCCAGCTCCGGCAGGGTCTGGGGCTTCACCGCAAGGACCAGGGCGGCGCTACTGGCGGCCAGTTCGGCGGCGCTGCCGCTGCCAAGACCCGGGTAGCGGGCCTGCAGGTCCCGGATGCGCTCGGCGCTCTTGTCGGCGATGGCGATGCGTTCGGCGGCGTGACCGGACTGGACCAGTCCCTGGAGCAGGGCCTCGCCCATGTTGCCGGCTCCGATGAAGCCGACCTCGAAGCGGTGTTCTGTCATGCGGACTCCTTGGATTGGGATTGGCGCGGGCCGAACAGGGCGGTGCCGATGCGCACGATGGTTGCCCCCTCGAGGATGGCGGCCTCGAGATCGCCTGACATCCCCATGGACAGCGTATCCAGCGAATGGCCCTCTGCGTTCAGGGTATCGCGCAGGGCGCGCAGGCGCGCGGAGGGTTCTCGCTGCAGCGGGAGGTCGTCGACGGCGGCCGGGAGGGCCATCAGCCCGCGCAGCGCGAGGCCGGGCAGGTCCTGCACCGCGGCGGCCAGGGCGGCCGCCTCCCCGGGTGCCACACCGGCCTTTTGTGGTTCCTCGCTGATATTGACCTGCAGGCACACCTGCAACGGCGGCATGCCCTCGGGGCGCTGATCCGACAGGCGCCGGGCGATACGCTCGCGGTCGATTGTATGCACCCAGGCGGCGCGTTCGGCCACCGCGCGGGTCTTGTTGCCTTGCAGGGCGCCAATGAAGTGCCACTCGAGGCCGAGTGGTGTGGGCGGCGCCTCCAGGCTGTCATGTTTTTCCACCAGCTCGGAGGCGTAATTCTCGCCGAAGGCCGCTTGTCCAAGAGCGTGCAGGGCGCGGATCTCGTCCGCGCCGCGGGTCTTGCTGACGGCTAGTAGCCGGACCGAGTCCGGGTCGCGTCCGGCCTCGCGACAGGCAGCCTGGATGCGGGCTCGAACGGTGCTCAGGGCGTGGTCTGGTGCGGTCATTTCCCTATGATATAGTCCGGAAGAACATAAGGTCACCGCGGATTTTCACGCGGCCCTTACAAAAGCGACAGGGGGTGGTGGTCGCGGCTGCCACCGGGGTGCTGGCGCGGGTCGGCACCACGCCCGACAACAGGGGGATGCATGGATATCACGCAGTTGCTGGCCTTTTCGGTCAAGAACGGGGCCTCGGACCTGCACATCTCCGCGGGCATGCCGCCGATGGTGCGTATCGACGGCGACATGCGTCGGGTGAACGTGCCAGTCATGGACCACAAGGAGGTCCAGGGCCTGATCTACGACATCATGAACGACCGCCAGCGCAAGGACTACGAGGAGTTCCTGGAGACCGACTTTTCGTTCGAGATCTCGGGGCTCGCGCGCTTTCGTGTCAACGCCTTCAACCAGGACCGGGGCGCGGCAGCGGTCTTCCGGACCATCCCCTCCAAGGTCCTGACGCTGGAAGAACTCGGCGCCCCGCGCATCTTCGAGGAGATTTCGGACTACCCGCGCGGCATCGTCCTGGTGACCGGCCCGACCGGTTCAGGCAAGTCCACCACGCTGGCGGGCATGGTCAACCACCGCAATGAAAGTGACTACGGGCATATCCTCACCATCGAGGACCCGATCGAGTTCGTGCACGAATCGAAGAAGTCCCTGATCAACCAGCGCGAGGTGCACCGCGACACCCATGGCTTCAGCGAGGCCCTGCGTTCGGCCCTGCGCGAGGACCCGGACACCATTCTGGTCGGTGAGCTGCGCGACCTTGAAACCATCCGCCTGGCCCTGACCGCGGCCGAGACCGGCCACCTGGTGTTCGGCACCCTGCACACCAGCTCCGCAGCCAAGACCATCGACCGCATCGTCGACGTGTTCCCGGCCGCGGAGAAGGATATGGTCCGCGCGATGCTGTCGGAGTCGCTGCGTGCGGTCATCGCGCAGACCCTGATGAAGAAGATTGGCGGCGGGCGCGTCGCGGCGCACGAGATCATGCTCGGCACGCCGGCGATCCGCAATCTGATCCGCGAGAACAAGATCGCGCAGATGTACTCGACCATTCAGACCAGTTCCGGCTCGGGCATGCAGACGCTGGACCAGTGCCTGAAGGACATGCTCGCGCAGGGCGTGATCAGCCGCGAGGACGCACGGCGCAAGGCCAGCAACCCGGATTCCATCTGACCAGCACCCCTTCGATGCGCTTGACCGTCGGACCGGGGACCAAGGGAGAACGCCATGGATCGTGACAAGGCGATCAAGTACATGCACGACCTGTTGCGGGCCTTGGTGGACCGCGACGGGTCGGATCTGTTCATCACCGTGGGCATGCCGCCAGCGGCGAAGATCGACGGTCGCGTGGTGCGAATGACCGAACAGAACCTGACGCCTTCGCATACCCAGGCGCTGGTCCGTTCGCTGATGAATGACAAGCAATCGGCTGAATTCGAGCGCCACCAAGAGTGCAACTTCGCGATTGGGCTCTCCGGGGTTTCGCGCTTCCGCGTGAACGTCTTCACCCAACGCGGCAGCCCGGGCATGGTGCTGCGTACCATCAACTCGGTAATCCCGAAGTTCGAGGACATCCAGATGCCACCGCAGCTGGAGAAGGTCACCCAGGAGCGACGCGGGCTGGTGATCTTTGTCGGCGGCACGGGTTCAGGCAAGTCGACCTCGCTGGCGGCGATGATCGGCTATCGCAACCGCACCACGGCCGACCATATTGTCACCATCGAGGACCCCATCGAGTTCGTCCACGAGCACGCGATGAGCATCATCACCCAGCGCGAGGTGGGCGTGGACACCGAAAGCTACGAGATCGCGTTGAAGAACACCCTGCGCCAGGCGCCGGACGTGATCCTGATCGGCGAGATTCGCGACCGGGAGACGATGGACTACGCGGTCGCATTCGCCGAGACCGGGCACCTGTGCCTGTCCACTTTGCACGCCAACAGCACCAACCAGGCGCTGGACCGCATCATCAACTTCTTCCCCGAAGATCGGCGCGAACAGTTGCTGATGGACCTGTCGCTGAACCTCAAGGCGGTGATCTCGCAGCGCCTGGTGCGCCACGACGATGGCGAGGGTCGCGTGCCGGCGGTGGAGATCCTGATCAACACCCCGCTGATGGCCGACCTGATGCTGAAGGGTTCGATCCACGAAATGAAGGAGCTGATGGCCCGTTCCCGTGAGCAGGGTATGCAGACCTTCGATCAGGCCCTGTTCGATCTCTACGAGAGTCGCAAGATCAGCTACGACGAGGCCCTGCGCAACGCCGACTCGGTCAATGACCTGCGGCTGCGCATCAAGATCAAGCTCGACAGCCAGCGCGCCCAGGACGACGGAGCCCCGGCCGTGAAGGATGAGGGCGAGGGCCTGTCCGTGGACGAGCGCGCCGAGGACTTCAACCTGCGCTAATCGTCAGGGGACCAGAAATCATGAGCCAGTTGCAGATCGAGCCCTACCTGAAATTGATGGCCCAGAAGGCCGCCTCGGACCTGTTCTTTCTGACCGGCGCGCCGGCCAGCATCAAGGTAGACGGCGCGCTGCAGCCGATCTCGCGCAAGGCGCTCACGCCGGGGCAGGCTGAAAGCATTGCGCGCGAGATGATGAGCGAGCATCAGGCCGAGATCTTCGAGCGCGAGACCGCGGTGAACTTCGGCCTGTCGCGCGAGGGACTGGGGCGCTTCCGCGTGAATGTCTACCGCCAGCGTGGCGAGGTCGCGATGGTGATTCGCTTCATCCGGGTCGCGATACCGACCATCGAGCAGCTGGGCTTGCCGCCGGTCCTCGAGCAGTTCGTTGCCTACAACGACGGGCTGATTCTAATCGTGGGGGCGACCGGCACCGGCAAGTCGACCACGCTGGCATCGATGATCGATCACCGCAACACGAACCAGAGTGGGCACATCCTGACGGTCGAGGATCCGATCGAGTTCCTGTTCACCCACAAGCGTTCCATCGTTGGTCAGCGCGAGGTGGGGATCGATACCCCTAGCTACGACCACGCCCTGCAGGAGGGCATGCGCGAGGCCCCGGACGTGATCATGGTCGGCGAGGTCCGCTCGCGCGAGACCATGCGCGCCGCCCTGACCTACGCCGATACCGGCCACCTGGTCCTGACCACCCTGCACGCGACCAATGCCACCCAGGCCCTGGACCGGGTGATCAACCTGTTCCCCGAGGACAACCGTCCGCAGATCCTGTCGGATCTGTCGTTGAACCTGCGCGCGATCGTGGCCCAGCGTCTGCTGCAAACCAAGGACGGGCGCCGCGTTGCGGCGCTGGAGATCCTGGTCAACACGCCTTACATCTCCGAGCTGATCCGCGACGAGAAGATCAGCGAGATCAAGGAGATCATGGCCAAGGGGAGCTCCGTGGGCATGCAGACCTTCGATCAGGCGATCGTCAAGCTGTTCAAGACCGGCGACGTCATGCTGGACGAGGCCCTGAACAAGGCGGATTCGCGCGCCGATCTCGAGTGGCGCCTGAACTTCGGGGGCGGGGTCGCCTCCGCCGACGAGACCGAGGAAGAACTGAAGATGCCGGACAAGTAGGAGCCGGCTTGCCGGCGAAGCCCCTGCCAAAGCCGGGCCAGGGTCCTCCAGCCCGGGCCTTCCCCTCAGGCGCGCGACGGTTCGGGGAAGACATCCTCGGCCGCGAACACCGGACCGTCCACACAGACCCGTTTCATCGCCACCCCATTTGGAGTGCGCACCGGTACCGTGCAGCCGGCACAGCCGCCTACCGCGCAGGCCATGAACTCCTCCAGAGATACCTGACAGGGGAGGTCGAACTCCGCCGCCAGTTCGGCACAGGCGGCGAGCATCGGATGGGGGCCGCAGGCGAAGATTTCCACTTGGGCGCGTTCCTCCGGTGCGAGTCCGGCGAGCCAGGCGCGCCCCAGGTCCGTGACGAAACCGTCATAGGCGCCCGGCAGCCCGGCCTTGGAGGTCAGGCGGCAGGCGACCCCCCAATCTTCCAGCAGCGGCAGGGTCGCGATCGCCCCGTCCGGCAGGCCCGGCCAGAGGATCTCCGACGGGCGGGCATGAAAGGGAAACGGCACCTCGGAGCCCAGCACCGCATGGGTCTTCCCCGCCTCGCCCTGAAGATGCAGGCGGTGGGCGAGGAAGATCATCGGCGGGATGCCGACCCCGCCCCCCAGCAGCAGGCGCCTCGGACGTTCCGGATTCAGGCGAAATGGCTGGCCAATCGGGCCCAGCACGCTGAGGGTGTCGCCCTTTGCCTGCTGCGACAGGGCGCGCGTGCCGTCGCCGACCACCTTGTAGAGGAACTCCACCCAGCCGGCCCCGCGGTCCACGCGCTGGATCGACAGCGGGCGGCGCATCAGCAGGCGCGGGGCGCATTGCAGATGGGCAAACTGCCCGGGCTGGGCCGCGCGGGCGCACTCGGGCGCTAAGACACGGAGGATCCACTGGTCCGCCCCGGCGTCATGGTGATCCAGGATGCGGCCTTCCTCCTGGAAGATCGTGCCCCGGTGCTTCCGGTCAGCAGTGTGGGTCGGGCTCATGCGGTGTCCTCGACGGGGCGGGTCCAGACCGGGCGCCCGGCGACCCAGGTCTCGCGGACCTGTCCGACGAAGCTCCAGTTGAAGAAGGGGGTGTTGTGGCCTGCGCTCAGCCAGTCTTTACGGCGGACCTCATGCATTGCGGCCGGGTCCCACAGCACGAAGTCGGCGCGCGCGCCCGCGGTCAGGCGTCCCTGGGCAAAGCCGAGGATATCCGCCGGCCCGGTGGTGACCCGGGCCAGTGCCTCGTGCAGGCTCAGGAGCCCGTCCTCGACCAGGCGCAGCGTCAGCGGTAGCAGGGTCTCCAGCGCCGAGATGCCGGGCTCGGTACTGGCGAATGGGCCCAGCTTGCTGTCCGGTTCATGTGGCTGGTGGTCGGAGCAGATCGCGCTGATGTCGCCGCGCGCGACGGCCGCGCGCAGGCCGTCGCGGTCGCGCTGGCCGCGCAGTGGCGGGATCACGTGGCAGTTCGGGTCGTATTCGGCGACGTCGACCTCGGTCAGGAACAGCTGGTGGGCGGCCACGTCTGCGCTCACCGGCAGACCGTCGGCACGCGCCTTGGCGATCATCTCCGCGCCGCGGCGGGTCGACAGCCGGGCCACGTGGACCCGCGCCCCGGTCTGCTCCACCAGCGCCAGGATGGCGCCCAGCGCCGCGGTCTCGGCGGCCTCGGGGATGCCGGCCAGCCCCAGGCGGGTGGAGACTGCGCCCTCGTGCATGCAACCGGAGCCGGTGAGGGCCGGGTCTTGCGCCGAGAGCACGATGGTCAGCCCGAAGGTGGTGGCGTATTCCAGTGCCCGGCGTAGAACCAGCAGGCTGGCCAGTGGTTTGCTCGCGTTGCTGACTCCGCGTGCGCCGGCTTGCATCAGGGCGGCCATCTCGGCCAGCTGCTGGCCCTCCAGCTGATGGGTCAGCGCGCCGAGTACGTACACGCGTACGCCGCAGGCCTGGCGGGCGCGGCGATTGATCAGCTCGATCTCGGCGGGCGAGTCGATCGGCGGCTCGGTATCTGGCGGGACGACCACGCTGGTAATGCCGCCGCGGGCCGCGGCCAGGGTCTCGCTGGCGACGGTGGCCTTGTGTTCCTGGCCCGGTTCGCGCAGGCGCGCGGCCAGGTCGATCAGGCCGGGGATCAGCCAGAGCCCGCTGCCGTCGATGCGCCGGCGGGGCTCGAAGCCGTCCGGGATCTGGCCGCGGGCGAGGATCTCGCTGCCCTGCACGCATAGCGCGCCGACCGCGTCGAAGCCGTCCACCGGATCGAGGATGCGGGCGTTCTCGATCAGCACGCTCATGCCTGGTGGGCCCCCATGACCATGGACATCACCGCCATGCGTACCGAGATCCCGTAGGTCACCTGTTCGAGGATCACCGAGTGCGGTCCGTCGGCCACGGCGGATTCGATCTCCACCCCGCGGTTGGCGGGGCCGGGGTGCATGACCAGGCAGGTTGGGTGAGCCAGTTGCAGCCGCCGCGAGGTCAGGCCGAACAGCTGGTAGTACTCGTGTTCGGAGGGCAGGTGGGCGTGTTCCATGCGCTCGCGCTGCAGGCGCAGCATGATGATCACGTCGACGTCTTTCAGGCCGGCGTCGAGGTCGTTGTAGACGTGTACGCCCAGCTGGTCGACATCCGCCGGCAGCAGCGAGCAGGGCGCGACCACGCGGACCTCGCCGGTCTGCAGGATGTTCAGCGCGTGGATCTGCGAGCGCGCGACCCGCGAATGCAGGATGTCGCCGACGATCGCGACCTTGAGCTTGGTGAAGTCGCCCTTGTGCCGGCGGATGGTGAACATGTCCAGGAGCGCCTGAGTCGGGTGCGCGTGGCGGCCGTCGCCAGCGTTCAGCACGCTGATCCCCGGGGCTACGTGGCGAGCGATGAAATGGGCGGCCCCGCTCTCCTCGTGGCGCACGACGAACATGTCGACATTCATCGCCTCGATGTTGCGCAGGGTGTCCAGCAGGCTCTCGCCCTTCACCGCCGAAGAGGTGTTGATGTTCACGTTCAACACGTCGGCGGACAGGCGCTTGGCGGCCAGCTCGAAGGTGGTACGGGTGCGGGTGCTGGCCTCGAAGAACAGGTTGACGATGGTCTTGCCGCGCAGCAGCGGGACCTTCTTCACCGCCTTCTCGTTCATGTTGGCGAACGATTCGGCGGTGTCTAGGATCTCGGTCAGGAGCTCCCGGTTCAGCCCTTCGATGGTCAGCATGTGGCGCAGCTGGCCGTCATCGGTCAGCTGCAGGCGGTTGGGCAGCGGGCCCGGTTCGGGCAGCCGCGCGCCGGGGTGGGCGATCTGGGTCTCGGTCATCCGTTGTGCATCCGGCGGGTCAGGCCTTGAGGTCCTCGGGATCGATCGTCACCCGTTCCAGGCGCAGTGGCTCGGGGCCGCGCAGCTTGATCTGTTCGGTCTTGCCGAGCTCCATGTGGGCGCCAACGATCGCCGCCGCGATCGGCAGCTCGCGCCCGTCGCGCTCGACCAGCACCGCGAGGGTCACCGAGGCCGGGCGGCCATAGTCGAACAGCTCGTTCAGCGCCGCACGGATGGTGCGGCCGGAGTACAGGACGTCATCCACCAGCAGCACGTGTTCCCCGTCGAGATCTTCCGGCAGTTCCGACGGGCGCACCTGCGGGTGCATGCCGATGCGCGAGAAGTCGTCGCGGTAGAAGCTGATGTCCAGCTTGCCCAGTGGGCGCTCCACCCCCAGGCGTTCGCGCAGGTGCTCCGCGATCCAGACCCCGCCGGAATGGATGCCGACCACGATGGGTGCGGCGATCCCGTGGGTCTTCAGGTAGTGGCGGGCCTGCTCGGCCATGTCGTCGAGCAGGGTCGGGACGTCCGGTGTCGTCATGATGCATTCTCCAGAAACCAGCCTTCGAGGATGACCGCGGCGGCGTGGGCGTCCAGCCCCGGGTCATGGCGTCCCGGCCGGCGTCGCTCGCGGGCCAGATGAGATGTCAGGTGCTCGTCGCACCAGTATACCGGTTGCCCGTAGCGCTCTTCGAGCGTGCGCGCAAAGGCGCGGATACGTCGGGCCAGTGGTGTGGGCTTGCCATCGGCCTGGGTTGGCCATCCGACCACGAACCCTTCCGGGCCCCATTCCGCGACCAGGGTGTCAATCGCGGGCCACAGATCGGGGGCATCGCTGGTGAGCGTGCGCAGGCCGCGGGCCGAGCCCATGATCTCCTCGCCCACCGCGACCCCGATGCGGCGCCGCCCGTAGTCGAAGGCCAGCAGTCCCACCGTCAGGCGTGGCCGGAGGCCGGGCTGATCAGGTTGACGTCGATGCCGATGAGTTCGGCGGCGGCGCGCCAGCGCTCGGCGCTGGGGCGATCAAACAGGATATCGGCGTCGGCGCGGGCGGTGAGCCAGGCGTTCTCGGCCAGTTCGCTTTCCAGCTGGCCGGGGCCCCAGCCGGCGTGGCCGAGCGCGATCAGGACCCTGCGGGGCCCCTGGCCCGCGTTGATCGCCTCGAGGATATCGCGCGAGGTGGTCAGCACGATGGAGTCGGTGATGGGCTGGCTGCCGCGCCAGGTCTGCTCGGCGGAGTGCAGAACGAAACCGTGTTCCGGCTGCACCGGGCCGCCGCGATAGACCGGCATCTCCGGCAGATCCTCGCCGGGTTCCAGCTCCACATGTTCCAGCAGCTCGCGCAGGGAGAACTCGGTGGGCTGATTGATGACCAGGCCCAGCGCACCTTGTTCGTCATGATCGCAGATATAGGTGACCGCATGGCTGAAATAGCCATCGTTCAGGCTCGGCATGGCGATCAGGAAGTGATCGCGCAGGCAGTCGGGCTCGTGACGGGCGGGCGTCGGCTTCATGCCACCAGTATCGATGCTGACTCTGCAGGTCGCAAGGAAGGCCGGGCCGGTTTTCCCGATCCCGTGTGCGGCGCCGTTAATTCGTGTCTCCCTAGCGGATCTGTTCCATCTGGTCGCGGCGGAAGGCCCAGGTGCGGGTAATCACCAGTTCGTCGTATTCCTCGCGCATCGCCTCGGTGAACGGCGCGTACGGGGCCGCCAGCTCCACGATGCGGATGGCGGCCTGATCCAGGACCGGCTCGCCCGAGCTGCGGGCGACCTCGATGTTGATCAGTTCGCCCTCCGGGTTCAGGCGGACCGACAGGACCAGGGTCCCGGAGAGACCGCGGCGACGCGCCTCGTCCGGATAGTTCACGTTGCCCAGGCGTTCCACCTTGTTGATCCAGGCCTGCAGATAGGCGGCTTCGGGGGCGCTGCGCGCGGCCAGGCTGTCCAGATAGCGGGTGCGGCTGGCGCGGGTGGAGAATGTCTGGCGCTCTTCCGCCGGTGCCGCCCGCGCGCTCTCCAGGCCGCGATTCATCAGTGTCGCGGCGGAGGGTCGGTCCTCGGCATCGGGGGCTTCCAGCGGCTCGGGGTCGGCGACCTCGGGGGGCGCGGCGCGCTCGTCCGGAGTGTCGGCGGTGACCTGCTCCGGTTCCGGCTCGGGCTCCGGGAGCGCCGGGTCCATGATCAGCGGCCCGGCCTCCGGCAAGGGTGCGTCGAGGCCCTCCGGCGCGGGCTCGCCGACGCCGGCATCCTCCGCATCCGGGGCCTGCGCCTCGCGGACCTCCTCGCCTTCACCGCTCGCGGCCTGGTCGCGGGTGGCGATGTGCTCGACCTCGTCATCCAGTTCTGGTGGCGGGGCATCGGGGTCGGTGACCCAGGTGATGTCCAGGGGCTCGCGGGTGGGTGCCTCGATCGGATCGACCGCGAAGCCGATCCCCAGGATGATCAGCGCGTGCGCGACCACCGCGAGGAAGATCATGGTCCCCAGGTGGTCCTGTACGCGGGGCGCCTCCGGTGGGGGCGTGCCGGCTGGCCGTCCGGCGAGGGCGTTCGAAGCGGTATTCGCCGTCATGACCCCTCCGGCCCACAGCGGACGCACACGGCCCCGGGGCCCGTGGGGCAGGCCGGACTGGCGCTAATCATTGGGCGTGGGGTTGTGGACATGGCGCTGGATTCGCGGGTCGGCGAGTACGTGGGCGGTCAGTATACCGGTCAGGCCGCCGGTGATCAGGGCGGCGAGCAACAGTGGCGGTAGCACCAGCGGCAGGTTGGGGTGCGGGATGATGATTGCCCAGGCGAGCAGAAACTGCCCGGTGATGTGAGCCATCGCGGCGGCGATGGCCAGGCCCACCGGGCCGACATGCCGGGGGGCGAAGGGGCGCAGGGCGGCCAGCAGGACGAGGCTCGCCAGGGCGCCGGCCAGCGACAGCCAGAATGCCGGGCTCAGCAGGGTCCCCAGCAGCAGGCTGCTGCCGACCACCCGGATCAGGGTGACCGCGACGGCCGCGCGCCAGCCGAGGACCAGCAGGGTGATCAGGGTGACGATGTTGGCCAGGCCCGGCTTGATGCCCGGGACCGGGCTGGGGATGGCGGCCTCGAGGATCTGGATCCCGATGGCAATGGCGGCCAGCGCGGCGATCGCGCGGTCGCGGGTGTCGGTCCCGGCCTGCGGGGCGCCGGTCATCGTGGGCGCATCAGTAATGCAGGCTGTCGAAGCCCGGTTCCGTGCCGAGGACCTGGAGGGTCAGCCGGTTGGGCAGGCTCACGGCGACCTCGCCGTGGGCCTGCAGCCAGCCGCTGGCCTCGCAGATGTTCTGGCGCCCGGGGGAGTCGGCGCAGCGGGCCCGGCCCGGTTCGATCTCGATGTGGGTGATCCCGGCCGGACCGTGGATCTCGAGGACCCGGGCCCGATCCAGTGGCTCGTGCTGCGGGGTGGCCCCGGCCTGGCTGATGATCAGTACCCGGGCCTCTCCCGAAGGGCTGTAGGCGAAAACGAAGGCCGCGACTACGACCCCCGCAGCCAGAGCCCCGATCAGGGTGTCGCCCCAGCGCAGCAGCCTGTGGTTCACGGCAGTTCGCGCACCACGAACTGCTCCCGGTCGGGGCCGGGTTGCACGCGCTCGGCGAGCGCCGGCGTGGCCTCGATGCGGTCGCCGAGAACCACCAGGGCCTGTTCGATGCCCATCTTGCGGGCGTACTCCGGCCAGGCGTCGGGCCCGGCGATCATTAGCGTGGTGGCGGCGGCATCGGCCAGCGCCGGATCGTGGTGGAGCACTGTGGCGCTGTCGATTCCCTGGCTCGGGCGGCCGCTGCGCGGGTCGATGACGTGGTGGATGCGCTCGCCTTCCCACTCGTAGCCGCGCTCGTAGTCGCCGGAGGTGAACAGGGCCTCGCCGGCGTCCAGTTCGATGCTGCCAAGCACGCCGCCATGTGGATGACGGATGCCGACCCGCCAGGGCCGTTCGCTGGGGCGGCCCAGGGTCATCAGGTCGCCGCCGGCGTTGAAGATCGCGGCCTCGACACCGCGTTCCGCCAGCAGCTCCAGTACGCGCTCCACCGCCAGGCCCTTGGCCAGCCCGCCGAAGTCGAGCTGCAGGTCCGGGTGCGTCCCGCGCAGGCGTACGCCGTTGCGTTCGATGTCCTGCATGCGGGGCGGGTCGTCCAGCAGATCGGCCAGGGTGGCCTCGTCCGGGGGTGGGCCGTCGGGTTCGTCCTGATGGAAGCCCCAGGCGGCGACCAGCTTGCCCAGTGCGGGGTTGAACAGGCCGTCGCTCAACGCCTCCATCTCGCGGCCGTGCTCGATTAGCGGCAGCACCGACGGCGGGGCGCTGAACTCGCCCTGCAGGGCGAGTAGCTCGTTGGTGCGCCCGAGTGACCCGGGTTCCCATGCATGCCAGGAGGTATGCAGGATTTCCAGTTCCTCCTGAACCGCGGTTCCGATCGCCTCCACGTCATATTCGCCGGCCGGGTAAAGGCTGAGATCCACCAGCGTGCCGAAGGCGTAGAAGCCAAGCTGTTCCGTATCCGGTTCTTCGCGGCCGCAGGCGGCCAGGAGGGCGGCCGCGAGCAGCAGGGGCAGGGTTCGAATCAATACGGAGCGCATGCCGCTCATCCTTCGATCGGGCGAGTGAGGTGGTCGATGTACTGGCCGGCCAGGTCGACGCCGCCTGCCGCGTCCAGTTCGCGGACACCGGTGGGACTGGTGACGTTGATCTCGGTCAGGGAGTCCCCGATCACGTCGATGCCGACGAAGTCCAGCCCGCGGGCCTTCAGCTCCGGGGCGATTTCGCGGCAGATCCAGCGATCGCGTTCGGTCAGGGGCACGGCCTCGCCCCGGCCGCCGGCGGCCAGGTTGGCGCGGCTTTCGCCCGCGGCCGGGATGCGGGCCAAAGCGTGGTCGTAGGGCTCGCCACCGATCAGGATGATGCGCTTGTCCCCAGCGGTGAACTCCGGCAGGAAGCGCTGCGCGACCACGCTGCGCTGGTCGAACTCGGTGATGGTCTCGAGGATCACCGAGGTGTTCGGGTCGCCCTCGCGGACACGGAATATCGAGGCCCCGCCCATGCCGTCCAGTGGCTTGACCACGATATCGCCCTGCGCCTCGAGGAAGGCGCGGATCCGGCCCCGGTCACGGGTAATCAAGGTAGGCGGGCAGCACTGGGGGAAGTGGACGGTAAAGGCCTTCTCGTTGACGTCGCGCAGGGCCTGCGGGCGGTTCGATACCCGTACGCCGTCGCGCTCGGCGAGCTCGAGCGCGTAGGTCGCGTAGATGTACTCCAGATCGAACGGCGGGTCCTTGCGCATCAGCAGCAGGTCGAAGCGCGCCGCCGGACCCGTCACGGGCTCGCCCAGGGTGAAGAAGTCCTCGCGCCGGTCGTGCACCTCGATCGGGCGGCTCCGGGCCGCCGCCCGGCCCTCTTCGATCCACAGGTCGGCCGGCTCCAGGTAGTGGAGGCGATGGCCGCGGGCCTGTGCTGCCAGCATCATGGCGAAGGTGGTGTCCTTCCATGGTTTGATACCCGCGATCGGGTCCATCAGGATGGCGATGTTCTGGGCCACGTTGCCTCGCACGAACGGGATGTTCCGGGGAGTATGCCATGCCCGCCGGGGCTGTCGGTGACCCCGCAAGCTGGATCAGCGCCGCGCGCGTTGCGGCCCCCGGTATGCAATATCATTGTGTGCTGTTTGTCACAGAGCCCCGGTTCCGCTAGATTCGGGGCGAAATGACCTCAGGGGGAAAAGGTGTCTAACGCGCTTGCCGAAGCGGACTCGGCCACCGAGTTTCAGGGGCTCAAGGTCATGGTGATCGATGACAGCAAGACCATTCGGCGTACCGCCGAATCCTTGCTGCAGAAGCACGGGGCCGAAGTCATCACCGCCGTGGACGGCTTCGAGGCGCTGTCCAAGGTCGCGCAGTCGCGCCCGGACATTATCTTCATCGACGTCATGATGCCGCGTCTGGATGGCTACCAGACCTGCGCACTGATCAAGAACAACAGGGAATTCCGTGCCACGCCGATCATCATGCTGTCGAGCAAGGACAGCGTGTTCGACAAGGCGAAGGGGCGCGTTGTGGGGTCGGAGGACTACCTCACCAAGCCGTTTACCCGGGATGACCTCCTGGGCGCCATGCGCCGATACGCCAGTCCTGCGGCGTGATGCACAGCGTCGCCACTGCACACTAACCAAGGAAAGACGAACCCCATGGCCCGCATTCTGATCGTTGACGATTCGCCGACCGAAATCCATGTCCTGCGCACCATGCTCGAGAAAAACGGGCACTCGGTGACCACCGCCGAAAGTGGCGAGGATGGGGTGGCCGCCGCCAAGTCGCAGGTGCCGGATCTGGTCCTGATGGATGTGGTGATGCCGGGCCTGAATGGCTTCCAGGCCACGCGCCAGCTTTCCCAGGCGGATGAAACCGCGCATGTCCCGGTGGTTGTGGTCAGCACCAAGGATCAGGCCACCGACCGGGTCTGGGCGATGCGTCAGGGGGCTCGCGACTACATCACCAAGCCAGTGGTCGAGAAGGACCTGCTGGCCACCATCGGGAAATATCTGTCGGCATGAAGACCGACCTGTCCTCGCCGTTTGCGCTGATTGCGAGCCTTGATCGTGAAGGGCGTCGCGTCAATCGCGAACTGCGGCGGGACATCGGCACCGGCTGGCGCGGCGTCCTGTTACGGGTTGGCGATTTCCGCTTCCTGGTCGATATGGATTCGATCGCGGAGGTCGCCGACCCGATGGCGCTGACCCGCGTGCCGCTGGCGGACTCCGCCGTGCTCGGCGTGGGCAATCTGCGGGGGCTGGTGCTGCCGGTCTTCGACATGGGCAGGCTGCTGCTGGACCGGCCATTGCCGGACGACGCGACCGGGCAGCGCATCGTGGTGGCGCCTCAGGGCCAGGGCATGGCCGGGCTTCTGGTCAGCCAGGTCGAGGGGATGCGCCGTTGCATCCCCTCCCAGCGGCGCCTGGAGGTCTCGGTACCCGAGGCCGTCCGACCCTTTATTACTGGCGGATTCGATCTCGGGCACCGGTTGCACCCGGTGCTGGATCTGGACCTGCTACTCAATGACAACAATCGCTTTACCGGCACGGGCTTGGCCGGTGCATCCAATAGCGAACAGTCCGCAGCTACCGTCTGATGACGGGGTTCGCGGTGCTGCGACAGGGAGTATGAACTGATGGGATCGAGTCGTCGCGCACGTAATTTCGTCCTCGGGGGCTTGCTGGTGCTGGCCCTGATCGCGACAGGCGGGGCCTTTACCTACCACGAGTACGAGCAGAGTCAGTACCGCGACCGGATCGCGCTGGCCAATGACTTGCGTCTGTTGTCGCAGCGTCTCGCCACCAGCTCGCTGGAGGCGGCCGCCGGCTCCGAGCAGGGATTCCGCGATCTGCAGTCCCTGCGCGATGACTTCGAGGCCCGCCTGGATCGAATCCGCCAGGGGGGTGACGGTCTGCAGCCACTTCCGGAACCCTTGCAAGAGGATATCGCCGCGGTGGATCGCGAATGGTCGGCGTACCGGGACAACATCAACACCGTCATCCTCGGGCGTTCGGATATCCAGTTGATCACGGAATTTTCCGATGCGGTGGCCGCGTTTTCGCCGGAGCTCTCGCGCCTGTCCGACGATGTGGTGCGGCGTATGACCCGGATCGGCGAGCCGCCGGAGCAGGTCTATGTGGCGGCGCGCCAGACCATGCTGATTCAGCGTATCGCCAACAGCCTGGGTCGCGTGCTCCAGGGGGGCGCCGAGGCGGCCCCCGCGATCGAGCGCTTCGAGCGTGATGCAACGTTGTACGGCCGCGTGCTGGACGGCCTGATCGAGGGGTTCGCCCCGCTGGGGGTCGAACCGGTCGATGACCCGCAAGCGCGTGCCTTGCTGATGGAGATCGCCACGCTGTTCGTCGCCTTTAGCGAGGCGGTGGAAGGCGTTCTGGATACCTCCACCCAGGTGTTCGAGGTCAATGCGGCGGCCTCCAATGTCGAGGCCAGCAGTGGTGCGATGCTGGAGACCACCGGTGACTTCGAAAACGCCATCACCGTTGAGGCCGAACGCGCGGGCGTGATCGCGCTCATCGGGTTCGGCTTCGGTGGCCTCGCGCTGCTGCTGCTGATCGCGATGGGTCTGTTCCTCTACCGCGATACCAAGCGCGAGCTGGCCGAGACCGAGGCGCAGAACGAACGCAACCAGCAGGCAATCCTGCGCCTGCTCGATGAAATGATGAACCTTGCGGATGGCGACCTTACCGTCAACGCGACGGTGACCGAGGACTTCACCGGGGCCATCGCGGACTCGATGAACTACGCGATCGAGAACCTGCGCACCCTGGTCGCGACCATCAACACGGTGGCGGCCGATATCAGCGAATCCTCGGCTTCCACGCGGTCCCAGGTGCTGGGACTGGCCGAGAAGTCGGAAGAACAGGCCCGCGAGATCCAGCGCGCGGACGACGCGATCGAGGAGGTGTCGGGCTCGGTCGACAAGGTCGCCCAGGACGCCGAACAGTCGGCCTCCGTGGCACGTAACTCGGTGGAGATTGCATCCCGCGGGGCGGGCACCGTGCGCCGTTCCATCGAGGGCATGGACAACATCCGCGAACAAATCCAGGAGACGGCGAAACGGATCAAGCGCCTGGGTGAATCGTCGCAGGAGATTGGCGACATCATCGGCCTGATCAACGACATCGCGGAACAGACCAACGTGCTCGCACTGAATGCCGCGATCCAGGCCTCCGCCGCGGGCGAGGCCGGGCGAGGCTTCGCGGTGGTGGCCGACGAGGTCCAGCGCCTTGCGGAGCGCTCCTCCAGTGCAACCCGTCAGGTCGAGGGGCTGGTCAAGGCCATCCAGGCGGATACCAGCGAGGCCGTGAGTTCCATGGAACAGAGTACCGCCAACGTGGTGCAGGGGGCCGAACTGGCCCAGGCCGCGGGCGAGGCGCTGTCCGAGATCGAGCAGGTCTCCAGTGATCTGGCGGATCTGATCGACGGGATCTCCTCGTCGGCGCGCAAGCAGTCCGAGATGGCGCAGGATGTGACCTCCATCATGGCCCAGATCCGCGAGATTACCTCCGAGACCACGCAGGGGACCCAGTCCACCGCGGCGGCGATCGGCGACCTGGCCCAGCTCTCCGCCCAGCTGCAGTCCTCGGTATCGGACTTCAAGCTGCCGGAGCCGGGCGGCACCACCGAACGCGTCGATGCTGCGATCGAGGGGGAGCCGGCTTCCGACCCCGATCCGAGCTCTTCCGACGAACAACGAGCCTGACGGCGGACGCGGCCGATGGCATCCAGCGCACTGAACTGGGTCCGCGACGAACTCGACAAGCTGTTTGTCGAGGTCCAGGACGCGTTGCGACGGTACTCCGACGATCCGGGCTGTAGCGATTGTCTGGCCGAGGCGCGCAGTCGTGTCGAACAGATCCGCAACACCCTGGTCATGGTCCAGGTCGACAGCGTGGTCCTGATCTGCGACGAGATGTTGCAGGTCCTGGGGCAGATCGAACGCGCTGACGAGCCGAATGTGGCCGCCACCGAGCCGCTGCTGCGGGCCGCCCTGCAGCTGCCCGACTACCTCGAGAACGAGGGCGATGGCGAATTGCCGTCGCCCATGATCCTTGTCCCTCTGCTGAATGAGTTGCGCACCAGTCGCGGCGCTTCGTTGCTGCTGGATGTCGCGGCATTGATGCCGGACCCGCAGACAGTGGACGACGAGCGTGTAGGCTCGGGTGGCGATGTGCTCGATCCGGCATCTCGCGTCCCGCTGCTGCAACAGGCGCGTCGGCGCTTTCAGCGCGATCTGCTGGAATTGGTGCGCGGCGAAGATGCGACCGAACCAGCCGCCCGAATGCAGGCGACTGCCCGCGTGGTGGAGGAGGCCGTTCCGGCGGGCGAGGCCCGGCGCTTGTTCTGGGTCGCCGGTGCGATGCTCGAGGCGGTCGCCGAGGGCGGTGTCGAAGCCGATACCGACGTGCGCCGACTGGTCGGCCGGGTCGATCGCGAACTCGGACGCTATCTGAACGCCTTGTCGGCCCATGTGGAGGCCGGTAATGCCGGATCGGAACCGGAATACGAGGCATCGCCCGACCTGATCAAGACCCTGCTGTTCCACGTTGCCTGTGCGACCTCCGAGGGCGAACAGACCCTCGCCGTGCGCGAGGTATTCGGGCTCGACCAGTTGAGCCTCGTGGAAGGTGGTACCGGGGTGGGCCGTTCGGTCTACGACAACCTGCGCCAGGCCCTGGAAGACGACCTTGCCGAGGTCCGCGAGCGGCTGGATGTCTTGATGCGGTCACAGGTGCGGGGTGTCGACGACCTCGAGAGCCTGCGCGGGCAGGTCGAGCGTATTGGCTCGACACTCAGTCTTCTCGGGCTGGATGCCGGACAGGACCACACCGACGCCCTGATGGCATCGCTTACTCCCGAGCGCGCGGGCGCGGCGGATGAACAGGTCGACATGGTGCTGGCGGAGCACCTGCTGGCGCTGGAGTCCCTGCTGGAATCGGGTCTGCGCCGCAAGAGCGCCAGCCCCTCGCCCCAGGCCGAATTCGATCGCGCGCTGGCGGCGGCCGTCTACAAGGAGGCCCTGGTGGATGTGCGCCGGGTCCGCGACATCTTCCTCGGATTCCTTGATGCCGGCGCGGACGCCTCTGGCGATGGGCTCGACGAGGCCCGCGAGGGGCTGCGCCGGATCGAGGGCGCGATGTCGATGTCCGGCTTCGAGGCCCTGCACGCCCTGCTGGGCCCGCTGATCCGTCATCTTGATTCCCGCGCCGGCATGGCAGCGGCCGAACTCGACGAAGGCGAGGTCGAGGCACTTGCCGAGGTCCTTAGCAGTATCGAGGTCGCCCTGGAGTCTTCCGGACAGCCCTGGCGTGAACTGGACAGCGTTCACGAGCGGGGGATTGCGGCCCTGCAGCGCATTGGTGCGATCTCCGGCGGCGGCGATGTCGCCGCCGTCCGTCTGGCTGCGGCCCCGGATGCGCCGGCGGCAGACACCGGGGCTGAAGCGGACCCCGCCGGCCTCGCCGAGCC
Source organism: Thioalkalivibrio versutus (assembly GCF_001020955.1). Taxonomy (NCBI): domain Bacteria; kingdom Pseudomonadati; phylum Pseudomonadota; class Gammaproteobacteria; order Chromatiales; family Ectothiorhodospiraceae; genus Thioalkalivibrio; species Thioalkalivibrio versutus. Next base: position 2,717,820 of record NZ_CP011367.1, on the reverse strand, counting down.
TCCGGTTTTCGATCTCGGCACACCCGGCGATGAACCTGACGAAGATCCATTGGATACGCTCGCCGCCGATGCCGATGCCGATGCCGATGCCGATGCCGATGCCGATGCCGATGCCGATGCGGCGCCTGTCGTGCAGCCGGCGAGCCCGCTGCCCGCGGCCGGTCGCGATTCATTGCCTTTCGACGACACCGTGCTGGCGGAGCAGGTCCGCGGTCCCGACGTCGACCTGGAAATCCTGGAAATCTTCCTCGAGGAGGCGGACGAGGAGGTAGCCAGTCTGGGCGAACACTTCCCGCGCTGGCAGGCCAACCCGGCCGATCTCGACAGCCTCGCGGTCATTCGCCGTTCCTTCCACACACTGAAAGGGTCGGGGCGGTTGGCCGGCGCCTTGCGCCTGGGCGAATTCGCCTGGGCCGTGGAGTCGTTCCTCAACCGCCAGCTGGATTCCGGCCAGGAGGCGGACCACGCCACGTTGCAGGTCATTGAGGATGGCATCGGCGTCCTGCCCGGACTGGTCGCGGAGGTGCGTGACGATACTGGGCCGGTTACGCCGGTTCTGGACATTGCCCTGCGTCTGCGGGCTCTGGCGGCCGGCGAGCCGGAACCCGACGAGGCCGAACCGGAATATGACGAGGCGGCTGTGCGCGCTGCGCCGCCGGGGGCGGACGCAGAGTTCGAGGCCCTGGCGCGTACCCTCGACGAACTGGACGCACCGGATTCGCTCGCAGGCGCCGAGACGGCGGCCCCCGACCAGGACGAGGCGGCCGACGAGCTCCTGCAGGAGCCGGGCGCCTTTGTGCCCGATCTGCCGCCGGACGCCCTTGCAACGGCGACCGACAAAACGGAATCCGCCGACTCCGAGTACGGCGGCGAACCGGATTCCCGGTGGGAGACGGAAGAGCCGCCGGCGGCTGAGCGGTCTGCTGAACCGCTGGATCTCGACGCCCTGGAGCTTCCCGCCGATGCCTTCGAGGTGACCGAAGAGGCGCTGACCGAGGGCGACACGATGGCCCCGGATGTTGGGATCGAGGTCGGGGAGGATTCCGGTGCCGTCGAGGCGGGCGCCCTCGAAGGTCCTGTCGACGGAGAGGTCGAGGCTGAAGAGCCGGAACTCCCGTCCGAGCCCGTGGCCGCTCGCATGGACACGGATCCCCAGCTGTGGCAAGTGTTTGCCGCCGAGGCGCAGGTCCATCTGCTCGCGCTGCGTGGCTGGCTGGACGAGTCCCAGTGGCGCCCGGACCGGGTCCCGAACCATGACCTCGAGCGGGCGCTGCATACCCTGAACGGCAGCGCCCGGACGGCCGATATCCGTGGCATTTATTCGGTGTGCGGACCGTTCGAACGGCTGATCCGGATCCATCGCGACATGGAATGGGCGCTGCCGCCGCAGGCCATCGAGTTGCTGCGGCAGCTGGAGACGTACGTGGCCGATGCAGTCAGCGACGAGGCACCGGACCCGCTCAAGGTCCTGGATCCGCCGCCCTGGGCCCCCGAGGTCTATGCCCTGCTGGATAATGCGACCGCGGAACAGCTGCTGCGGACTGAAGATGATGCCAGCGAGGAAGCGTCGCCCGACTTCGACGACCTCGATGTGGCCGAGTCGCCCGCAGAGGCGGAACCGGAACCGGAGATCGACTGGGAGTTTGCCGAGGTCTTCATCGAGGAGGCGCGCGATATCCTCGAGTCTGCGTTCACGGCCCTGAATGGCTGGCGCGAGACTGGGGGGCGCCCGGGGCCCGATCAGAATGCCTTCCAGCGCGAAGTGCACACCCTGAAGGGCAGCGCCCGCATGGCCGGTTTCACCGTGGTCGGAGCCATTGCGCACGCCCTGGAAAGCGCGCTGAGCGTGGAGACCGAGACCGGTCTGGAGCCCCGCGACGGCTTCTTCCAGCTGACCGAGCGGGCCTTGAGCGACGTACAGCGCCTGGTCGAGCGCGGGGTCGGGGCCTGGCAGATGGACGAATCGGCCAGCGAATCGCTGCCCGCGCTGCGCGCCTGGGCCGGGGGTGAAGCGGACGCCGAATCGACCGAAGCGGAGCCCGGGACGGATACGTTTGAGAGCGACGACTCCGAAGCCGAAGCCACCTCCGGGAAGGATCTGGAGGTCGAGGAGGCCCGGGCGGAGACGGACCGGCGCAGCCACGAGACGCCGGAGACCGAGGGCCGGCGGATCCAGGACCAGGTACGCATGGATGCCGAGGTCCTCGACAGCCTGGTGAACAATGCTGGCGAGCTGGCGACCTTCCATCGCCGCTTCGAACAGACGGTTGGGCGGGTCGAGAGCCAGGTCGACGAACTGGAGCGCACCATCGCCCGTCTGCGCGACCAGCTGCGCAAGCTCGAGATCGAAACCGAGACCCAGATCCTGTTCCGGGTGGAGGAGGAGAGTGGCGAGGACGCCCTCGACTTCGATCCGCTGGAAATGGACCGCTATTCCGGCATCCAGCAGCTGTCCCGCGCGCTCGCCGAGAGTGTCAGTGACCTCGAGGCCCTGAAGCAGGAAGTCGGTGACGAGTTGCAGAATGCCGGGGGCATCCTTCTGCAACAGCGGCGCGTGGGGACCGATCTGCAGGACCAGTTGATGCGTCAGCGCATGGTGCGTTTCGCGCGTATGGCGCCGCGGCTACGGCGGGTGGTACGCCAGGCGGGCGAGGACCTGGGCAAACAGGTCCGCGTCGAGTTCACCGGCCAGGGGGCCGAGCTGGACCGTGCCCTGCTGGAACGCCTGGTGTCGCCGTTGGAGCACCTGCTGCGCAATGCCATTGCGCACGGTATCGAAGGCGCTGCCGAACGGGAACAGGCACACAAGCCGGCGCAGGGCCAGATCGATGTCAGTCTGGAGCAGTCCGGCAGCGAGATCCGGTTGCAGGTCACGGATGATGGTCGAGGCATCGATGCCGAGGCGATCCGGGCGCGCGCGGCGGAGCGCGGGCTCATCGCGGCGGATGCCGAGGTCACGGATGCCCAGGCCCTGCAGCTCATCCTGCAGTCCGGTTTCTCCACTGCCGCCGAGGTCTCGCAGGTGGCGGGGCGCGGCGTTGGCCTGGACGTGGTGAACAGCGACGTGAAACAGCTGGGCGGCACGCTGGAGATCCAGTCGACGCCAGGCAAGGGCTCGCGTTTCACCATGCGCCTGCCGTTCACCCTGGCGATTTCGCAGGCCTTGCTGGTGCAGGTGGGCGAAGAAACCTTTGCCGTCCCGATGGCCTCGGTGGAGGGCGTGGTTCGCGCGCGTGCCGAGGAGATCGATCGCCGGGACGACGAGGCAATCTACAACTACATCGGTCAGGACTACGCAGTGCGCGGGCTCGGTGACTTGATGGGTGTGGAGAGTCAGGCGGACGTCGAACACTTGCCGGATCATCCGTTCCCGTTGTTGCTCGTGCGCGCCGATGATCAGCGTATCGCGTTGCGCATTGACGGCCTGCTGGGTAGCCAGGAGGTTGTGGTGAAATCGGTGGGCCCGGTCCTCAGTCGTATCCCGGGTGTGGCCGGTGCCACCCTCCAGGGCGATGGTTCGGTCATGCTGATTCTTGATCTGAGCATGTTGGTCAGATTTGCCTCCGCGACGGCGTCCCTGGCGGAGACGCCGCAGGCTGTTGTCGAGACGGCGAGCGCGAAACGGATCATGGTGGTGGATGACTCGATTACCATTCGCAAGGTCACCGCGCGCCTGCTGACGCGCCACGGCTACGATGTGGTCACGGCCCGCGACGGTCTCGATGCGGTGGGCCTGCTCGACGAGCGGCGCCCGCAGCTGATCCTGCTGGATGTGGAGATGCCGCGCATGGATGGCTTCGAGTTCGCCGCCCACGTGCGCGATCATCCGGACTTCGGGGGGGTGCCCATCATCATGATCACCTCGCGCAGCGGGACCAAGCACCGCGAGCGCGCCAACCGTCTCGGGGTCAACGGTTATCTCGGGAAACCGTATCTGGAGAATGACCTGCTGAACGCGATCCGCGAGCAACTCGAAGGGATACCGGCATGAGCGAGGAAGCACAGGGTCAGGCCGTCGAGGCGGTGATCGTTCAGCTGGATAGCGGCTCCATCCTGCTCCCGCGCAGCGCCTTTCTCGAGGTGACCACCCGCGCCGGCGCCGTCCAGCAGGAATCCGAGCATCCGGATGTCCCCTGGCTGCAGCCCAGCCTGGTCTGGCAGGACGTGCAGGTGCCGGTGATCAACGTGAACCAGTTGCTGGATCCGGGCCGCGACAGCGGCGAGGATCGCCGGCGGTTCACCCGCCTTCTGGTGATGCAGGCGGTGATGCAGCCGGATCACCTGCCGTTTTATGCCCTGGAGGTGCGCGGTACGCCACATCCGGTGCAGATCACCGCGCAGAATATCTACGCGCTGGAGGACGTCGACGCCACTCCATGGTCCTGGCGGGTGAAGGCCTCGGGCGTGACGACTCACTTGCTTCGGCTGGATACCCTCGAGCAACGTCTGCTCGAGCTTGCGGAGACGCAGCCAGCCTGATCAGTGCGGCGGCGACTCGAGACGACACCACCGGGGGGTTCCCGCCTGTTGTGACTAGCCTCGAAGGTCTCCGAGACGCGCCTGTACCAGGGTGATCAGGGCCATCGCGGCCGTCTCGGTGCGCAGGGTCCGCGGGCCCATGCCGACGCCCAGAAATCCGCCTTCCCGCGCCTGCTCGCGCTCCGCGGGTGTGAGCCCCCCTTCCGGTCCGATATACAACGCCACTGCGCCGGGCGGGTGCCCGCGGGCGACCAGGCGGTCATCCAGCCCGGGCGCGCCTTCCTCGGCGAGCAGCCCGAGGCTGTCCGGGCATTCCGCGAGTGCGGCCGCGGGCAGGGCCGGTTGATGTAGCGCGGGCAGTTCATTGCGGCCGCATTGCTCCACAGCGGCCTGCAGGATGCCCTGCCAGTGCCGCTGGCGCTTCTCCAGTCCCTTGTGGGCGGCAGCCGAACGCGAGCGCTCGCACAGCACCGGGCGGATGGACTGAACGCCGAGCTCCACGGCCTTCTGAATGGCCAGGTCCATATGGTCGCCGCGGGCCACGCCCTGCAGCAGGTGGATCGGAAACGCGGGATGGGTCGGGGCGGCGGCACGTTCGCCCAGATGGAAGGTGCCGTGGCGTCGGTCGGTGAGTTCGAGGGTCGCGTCGAATTCGTTGCCGAGGCCGTCGAAGACGCGGCAGGGGGCACCGCTTTTCAGACGCAGGACGGTGGTGGCGTAATGCAGCCGGTCCTGTGGGGCGGGGAGCGACTGCCCCGCGGCCAGTGCCTCGGATTCGAGCAGCAGCCGGGGGCAGCGCATGCCGTCTACTTCCGGTTGTCGAGGTCCAGGGCTTTCCAGATCTGTTCGGTTGGGCCGGCCTGGTTCATGGAGTAGAAGTGGATTCCCGGTGCGCCGTTATCGAGCAGGTCGTCGGTCAGGCGCGTGGCGACCTCGATCCCGAATTTGCGGATCGATTCCTTGTCGTCGCCATAGGCCTCCATCCGCTTGCGGATGTAGCGCGGGATCTCGGCGCCGCACATCTCGGAGAAGCGCACGATCTGGGTGTAGTTGGTGATCGGCATGATCCCGGCAATGATCGGGATTGTGATGCCCATCTTCTCTACCCGTTCCATGAAGGCCACGTAGGCGTCCGGATTGTAGAAGTACTGGGTGATCGCGGCGTCGGCGCCAGCATCCACCTTGGTCTTGAAGTTCTCCAGGTCCTTCTCGGCATTCGGTGCCTGCGGATGGAACTCCGGATAGGCCGCGACCTCGATCTTGAACTGGTCGCCGAACTCGGCGCGGACGAACTCCACCAGCTCGGAGGCATAACGGAAATCACCGCCGGAATGCTTGGTGCCGGACGGCAGGTCGCCGCGCAGCGCCACAATGCGCTTGACCCCGGAATCGCGGTAGGTCGACAGCAGGTCCCGCAGCTCGTCCTTGGTCGACGAAATGCAGGAGACATGCGGGGCGGCGGGGATGCCATCGTGGTCGATGATGTCCCGGACCGTCTCCAGGGTGCGGTCGCGGGTGGATCCCCCGGCGCCGAAGGTGACGGAATAGAACTCGGGATTCAGTGCGCCCAGACGCTTGCGGGCCTTGGCCAGGCGTTCGGCTCCGGCCTCGTCCTTGGGCGGGAAAAATTCAACGCTGTAGACGCGTTCTTGTGCAGACATGTTTGTCCTCCAGACAAAAAGAAGGCGGACCGCACGAACATGCGGCCCGCCTCGGCGTTCACATTACCAACGAATTGAAATGTGAGGCTGGCCGATCAGTAGCGGTAGTGTTCCGGCTTGAACGGGCCATCCGCCGACATACCCAGGTACTTCGCCTGATCGTCGGTAAGACGGGTCAGGTTGGCGCCCAGCTTGAACAGGTGCAGCTGTGCGACCTTCTCGTCCAGGTGCTTCGGCAGCACGAAGACGTTCTTGTCGTACTGGTCACCCTTGGTCCACAGCTCGATCTGAGCCAGGGTCTGGTTGGTGAAGGAGTTGGACATCACGAAGCTCGGATGGCCGGTACCGCAGCCCAGGTTCACCAGGCGGCCTTCGGCCAGCATGATGATCCGGTTGCCATTCGGCAGGATGATGTGGTCAACCTGCGGCTTGATGTTCTCCCACTCGTACTTGCGCATCGCGGCCACGGCGATCTCGGAGTCGAAGTGACCGATGTTGCAGACGATGGCCTGGTTTTTCATGCGGGTCATGTGATCTTCGGTGATCACGTCCTTGTTACCGGTCGCGGTGACAAAGATCTCGGCCTTGTCGGCCGCATCTTCCATCGTGACGACGCGGAAACCTTCCATCGCGGCCTGCAGGGCGCAGATCGGGTCGATTTCGGTGATCCACACGGTGGCACCGAGGCCGGCCAGCGACTGGGCGGCACCCTTGCCGACGTCACCGTAGCCGCAGACCACGGCGATCTTGCCGGCGATCATGACGTCGGTGGCGCGCTTGATGGAGTCCACGGTGGACTCGCGGCAGCCGTACAGGTTGTCGAACTTGGACTTGGTGACCGAGTCATTGACGTTGATCGCCGGGAAGGCCAGTTCGCCGTCTTTCGCCATCTGGTACAGGCGATGCACACCGGTGGTGGTCTCTTCGGTCACGCCCTTGATCTTGGCGAGCTGTTCGGAGTACCAGGTCGGCTGCTTGGCCAGGCGATCCTTGATCGAGGCAAACAGGGCGACTTCTTCTTCGTTCTCCGGGTTGGAGATGACCGACTGGTCCTTCTCGGCCTTGGCGCCGATGTGCAGGAGCAGCGTGGCGTCACCGCCATCGTCCAGGATCATGTTGGCGCCGCCGTCGAATTCGAAGATGCGGTGGCAGTAGTCCCAGTACTCTTCCAGGGTCTCGCCCTTCACGGCGAAGACCGGGGTGCCGGCGTCGGCAATCGCGGCCGCGGCGTGGTCCTGGGTGGAGTAGATGTTGCAGGAGGCCCAGCGCACGTCGGCACCCAGGGCTTCCAGGGTCTGGATCAGCACCGCGGTCTGGATGGTCATGTGCAGGGAGCCGGCAATCTTGGCGCCCTTCAGCGGCTTGGAGGCCGCGTACTCTTCGCGAGTCTGGACCAGACCGGGCATTTCGGTCTCGGCAATCGCAATTTCCTTGCGGCCGAATTCGGCAAGGTTAATGTCCTTGACGACGTAATCGGTGGTCTTTTTGTCGTTCATCACAGCATTCATGGATCAACTTCTCCGTTTATCTGGATGAGCGCCGTGTTCATGTTTCAGGGTGCATCCGGCTGAGCCTGACGGTAAAACCGCTGCAGCGCTCCTCAGCCGGATGGGTATTTCTTTCAAGAAATGTCGGGGCTCTTAGAGGCCCGCCATCTTCTTAAGTTCCTCGGCCTTGTCGGTACGCTCCCAGGGGAGGTCGACATCTTCGCGGCCGAAGTGACCGTAGGCGGCAGTCGCCTTGTAGATCGGACGCAGTAGATCCATCATCTGGATCAGGCCCCACGGGCGCAGATCAAACACTTCGCGCACAAAGCCTTCGATCTTGCGATCGTCCAGCTTGCCGGTGCCGAAGGTGTCGATCGTGATCGAGGTCGGCTCGGCCACGCCGATGGCGTAGGAGACCTGGATCTCGCACTTCTCGGCCAGGCCGGCGGCAACGATGTTCTTGGCCACATAGCGACCGGCGTAGGCTGCGGAACGGTCCACCTTGGACGGGTCCTTGCCGGAGAACGCGCCACCACCGTGACGGGCCATGCCGCCGTAGGTGTCGACGATGATCTTGCGGCCGGTCAGGCCAGCGTCGCCCACCGGGCCGCCAATCTCGAACTTGCCGGTCGGGTTGATGTGGAGCTTGTCGTCGGCGACCTGGCTCAGCCATTCAGCCGGCAGGACCTTCTTGAAGATCTCTTCGTAGATCGCTTCCTTCAGATCCTTCTGCGAGATGTCCGGGCTGTGCTGGGTCGACAGGACCACGGCGTCCAGGCCGGCCGGCTTGCCATTTTCATAGCGCAGGGAGACCTGGCTCTTGGCGTCCGGACGCAGCCACGGCAGCTTGCCGCTCTTCATCAGTTCGGACTGGATGCGCACCATCTTGTGGGCGTAGAAGATCGGGGCGGGCATCAGGGTGTCGGTCTCGCGGGCGGCGTAGCCGAACATCAGGCCCTGGTCGCCAGCGCCCTGGGTGGCGCGGTCGGAGACGTCGCGGTCCACACCCATGGCGATGTCCTGGGACTGCTCGCCCAGCACGTTCAGCACGGCGCAGGTCTTGCCGTCGAAGCCGACGTCGGAATCGTTGTAGCCGATCTCGACGACGGTGTCGCGCACCAGGCGCTCGTAGTCGATCTGCGCGCCAGTGGTGATCTCGCCCAGCAGCATGACCATGCCGGTCTTGGTGGCGGTCTCGCAGGCGATGCGTGCATGCGGGTCCTGCTCGATGATGGCGTCGACGATGGTGTCGGACACCAGGTCAGCCATTTTGTCGGGGTGACCGGCAGAGACAGATTCCGAAGTAAAGATATAGTCGTTGGACATTAAGCGTTCCTTTTGGGGTCGTTTCGATTTAGTTTTGCGCAAAACGACCTCTAGTGTAACGCGACTCGCAGGATTTTTCTAAGCCCCTCCCTCGCGACAGTCAGGGCATCGGTGTCCCGGCCGGCGGCGAGGGCGCAGCGTGGCGCGGTTTGGGGCCGACTTGCCCCGGTGCCCGAAAGTGGCCAAAATGCACCGCCTTTGATGGGGAGTGCTGCCCGCCGCGCGTTCGCGTGGCCGAGTAAGGGCCCGCTCCCGCAGGCTGCTCGGGCCACCGCCGTGCGCTGGCGCGCCGGCCGGTACTGGTGAGCCCTCGTTCGGTCGACTCGTCCGGGTCTGCCGCCGCTGGCGCCTCGCGCCGCCGCCCGCCATCAGCCGAACCCAATACTACTTAGAGCAGGAGATCAGCATGCCGACCCGTAGAGAGCTTGCAAACGCCATCCGCGCCCTTTCGATGGACGCAGTTCAGAAGGCCAATTCCGGTCACCCGGGAGCGCCGATGGGGATGGCGGACATCGCCGAGGTGCTGTGGAACGACTACATGCAGCACAACCCGGCGAACCCGAGCTGGCCGGATCGCGACCGCTTCGTGATGTCCAACGGTCACGGCTCCATGCTGGTCTACTCGCTGCTGCATCTGAGCGGCTACGACCTGCCGATGGACGAGATCAAGCAGTTCCGTCAGCTGCACTCCAAGACCCCGGGCCACCCGGAATACGGCTACACCGCCGGTGTCGAGACCACCACCGGTCCGCTCGGCCAGGGCATCTCCAACGCGGTCGGCATGGCGCTGGCCGAGAAGATGATGGCCGCCCACTTCAACCAGCCCGGTCACGACATCGTCGACCACAACACCTACGCCTTCCTCGGCGACGGCTGCATGATGGAAGGGATCTCCCACGAGACCTGCGCGCTGGCCGGCACCCTGGGCCTGGGCAAGCTGGTCGCGTTCTGGGATGACAACGGCATCTCCATCGACGGCGAGGTCGAGGGCTGGTTCACCGACGATACCCCGGCCCGTTTCGAGGCCTATGGCTGGCATGTCGTGCGCGGCGTGGATGGCCACGACGCCAACGCGGTCAAGGCCGCGATCGAAGAGGCGCGCCAGAACAGCGACAAGCCGAGCCTGATCTGCTGCAAGACCGTGATCGGCTTCGGTTCCCCGAACAAGTGCGGCAAGGAAGAGTGCCACGGCGCCGCCCTGGGCGACGACGAGGTCGCCCTGACCCGCAAGGAACTGGGCTGGGAGCACGGCCCGTTCGAGATCCCGGGCGACATCTACGAGGGCTGGAGCGCGAAGGACAAGGGTGCCAAGGCCGAGACCGAGTGGAAGGAACGCTTCGCCGCCTACAAGGCCGCCCATCCGGAACTGGCCGCCGAGTTCGAGCGCCGGATTGCCGGTCATCTGCCGGCCGACTGGAGCGAGAAGGCCAACGCCTATATCAAGCAGACCATCGAGAAGGCCGAAAAGGTCGCCTCGCGCAAGGCCTCGCAGAACGCGATCGCCGGCATGGCCCCGGCCGTTCCGGAACTGCTGGGCGGTTCCGCCGACCTGGCCGGCTCCAACCTGACCATGTATGGCGGATCCAAGGGCGTCACCCGTGACGACGCCGCCGGCAACTACGTGTTCTACGGCGTGCGCGAGTTCGGCATGGCCGCAATCATGAACGGCATCGCCCTGCACGGCGGGTTCATCCCGTACGGCGGTACCTTCCTGATCTTCTCCGACTATGCCCGTAACGGCATCCGCATGTCCGCGCTGATGAAGCAGCGCGTGATGTACGTGCTGACCCACGATTCCATCGGTCTCGGCGAAGACGGCCCGACCCACCAGCCCATCGAGCAGACCCCGAGCCTGCGTCTGATCCCGAACCTGAACGTCTGGCGCCCCTGCGATGCGGTCGAGACCGCTGTCGCCTGGAAGGCCGGCATCGAGCGTACCGACGGCCCGTCCGCGTTCATCCTGTCGCGTCAGGGCCTGCCGCACATGGAGCGTGACGGCGAGCAGCTCGCCAACATCGCCCGCGGCGGTTACGTGCTGAAGGATTGCGACGGCACCCCGGACCTGATCTTCATCGCCACCGGTTCCGAGATTGAACTGGCCGTGCAGGCCGCCGACGTGCTGAGCGGCGAGGGCAAGAAGGTGCGCGTGGTTTCCATGCCCTGTGTCGAGCTGTTCGACCAGCAGGATCCGGCCTACCGCGAGGCCGTGCTGCCGAAGGCCGTGCGGGCCCGTGTCGCCATCGAGGCCGGCGCGACCACGACCTGGCACAAGTTCACCGGCCTCGACGGCGCGGTGTTTGGCCTGGATCGCTTCGGCGAATCCGCCCCGGGTGGTGCCCTGCTCGATTACTTCGGTTTCAAGCCGGAGAACGTCGCCCAGGTCGCACGTGACGTGATGAACGGCTGAGCCCGAATCGATTTCGCTTAAGCAATAAAGAGGAGACTCTCATGTCTATCAAGGTTGGTATCAACGGCTTCGGTCGTATCGGCCGCATGGCTTTCCGTGCCATCGCCAAGGATTTCCCGAACCTCCAGGTGGTCGGCATCAACGACCTGCTGGACCCGGAATACCTGGCCTACATGCTGCGTTATGACTCTGTCCATGGCCGCTTCGAAGGCGACGTCAGCGTCGACGGCAACGACCTGGTGGTCAATGGCAACCGCATCCGCCTGACCGCCGAAAAGGATCCGGCCGCGCTGAAGTGGGGCGATATCGACGCCGACATCGTGATCGAATCCACCGGTCTGTTCCTGACCGCCGAGACCGCCCAGAAGCATCTGGACGCTGGCGCCAAGAAGGTCGTGATGTCCGCGCCGTCCAAGGACGACACCCCGATGTTCGTCTTTGGCGTGAACCATGGTGAGTACGCCGGCCAGACCATGGTCTCGGCCGCGTCCTGCACCACCAACGCCCTGGCCCCGGTGGCCAAGGTGCTGAACGACAAGTTCGGCATCAAGCGTGGTCTGATGACCACCGTGCACGCCGCCACGGCGACCCAGAAGACCGTCGATGGCCCGTCCATGAAGGACTGGCGTGGGGGCCGCGGCATCCTGGAGAACATCATCCCGTCCTCCACCGGTGCCGCGAAGGCCGTGGGCAAGGTGCTGCCGGAACTGAACGGCAAGCTGACCGGCATGGCCTTCCGTGTGCCGACCTCCGACGTGTCGGTGGTCGACCTGACCGTGGAGCTCAACAGCGACGCCAACTACGACGACGTCTGCGCGGCCATGAAGAAGGCCTCCGAAGGCGAGCTGAAGGGCGTGCTGGGCTACACCGAAGACCTGGTGGTCTCCACCGACTTCCGTGGTTACACCGCCCCGTCCGTGTTTGACGCCGGTGCCGGCATCCAGCTGGACCCGACCTTCGTGAAGGTCGTCGCCTGGTACGACAACGAGTACGGCTACACCTGCAACATGCTGCGCATGGTGGAGCACGTCGCCAAGTAAGGCCGGATGGCCGGGCCCCTCGGGGTCCGGCCATTTGCATTGCCTGGGTCCAAGAGGCCTGGGGCCAGTCCCTGCGGGGGCTCGCCCGAAGCCTTTTCTCTTTCCAACCGTATTTCGAGAGGTACTCCCATGTCTGTCATCAAGATGACCGATCTCGACCTGCAGGGTCGCCGTGTGCTGGTGCGTCAGGATCTCAACGTCCCGGTGAAGGGCGGCAAGGTCACCTCCGACGCCCGTATCCGCGCGAGCCTCGAGACCGTGCAGAAGGCCCTGGACGCCGGCGCGGCCGTGATGCTGATGTCGCACCTGGGGCGCCCGACCGAGGGCGAGTTCTCCGAGGAGGACTCCCTGGCCCCGGTCGCCGAGCATATGGGTGGCCTGCTCGGGCGCGAAGTGCGCCTGGTTCGGGATTACCTCGACGGCGTGGATGCCAAGCCGGGCGAGGTGATCCTGCTCGAGAACGTGCGCTTCAACGCCGGCGAGAAGAAGGACGACGAGGCGCTGGCCAAGAAGTACGCGGCGCTGTGCGACGTGTTCGTGATGGACGCCTTCGGTACCGCCCACCGCGCCCAGGCCTCCACCCATGGTGTGGCCAAATTCGCCCCGCAGGCCTGCGCCGGCCCGTTGCTGGCCAAGGAGCTGGAGGCCCTGGGGCAGGCCCTGGAGACCCCGAAGCGCCCGCTGGTGGCGATCGTCGGTGGGTCCAAGGTCTCGACCAAGCTGACCGTGCTGGAGTCGCTGTCCAAGGTGGTCGATCAGCTGATCGTCGGTGGCGGCATCGCCAACACCTTTATCGCGGCCCAGGGCCATGGTGTCGGCAAGTCGCTGTACGAGGCGGATCTGGTCGATGAGTCCAAGCGCCTGATGGAGGCCGCCCGCGCCAAGGGCGGCGAGATCCCGGTTCCGACCGACGTGACCGTGGGCAAGGAGTTTTCCGAATCCACCCCGGCCGAGACCAAGGCCGTGGACGCCGTTGCGGACGACGACATGATCTTCGATGTGGGCCCCGAGACCGCAGCCACCTATGCCGAGGCTCTGCGCAATGCCGGCACCATCGTCTGGAACGGCCCGGTGGGCGTGTTCGAGTTCGATCAGTTCGCCGGCGGGACCAAGGCCCTGGGCGAGGCGATCGCTGAGAGCAATGCGTTCTCTATCGCCGGGGGTGGCGACACCCTGGCCGCGATCGACAAGTACAACCTGGCGGATCGCATCAGCTACATCTCCACCGGCGGCGGCGCCTTCCTCGAGTTCCTCGAGGGCAAGACCCTGCCGGCCGTCGCCATCCTGGAAGAACGGGCCAAGGGCTGAGGCCCTTGTCCTTCCCCGCTGACGGAGACACGCGCGGATGAGACGTACCAAGATCGTAGCCACGCTGGGGCCGGCAACGGACAGCGACGAGGCCATGGAGGCCATCATCCGGGCCGGTGTGGATGTGGTCCGGTTGAATTTCTCGCATGGCGATCCGGATGACCACCGCCAGCGCCTGGCGCGGCTGCGGGCCGCCTCCGAGCGCGCCGGCCGTTGCGTCGGTGTCCTGGGCGACCTGCAGGGCCCCAAGATCCGCATCGACCGCTTCCAGCAGGGCAAGGTGCAGCTGGAAGAGGGCGCGCCCTTCGCGTTGGATGCCGAGCTGGATCGCGACGCGGGCGATGCCACCCAGGTCGGCCTGACCTACAAGGACCTCCCGGACGACGTGCGCACGGACGACATCCTGCTGCTGGATGACGGTCGTATCGTACTCAAGGTCACGGCGGTCAATGGCAGCCGGATCGAGACCACCGTCGAGGTCGGCGGCGAGCTGTCCAACAACAAGGGCATCAACCGCCAGGGCGGCGGCCTGTCTGCGCCCGCGATTACGGACAAGGACCGCGACGATATCCGCCTGGCGGCCGAGCTGCAGGTGGACTACCTGGCCGTCTCGTTCCCGCGTTCCGCCCAGGACTTGCACCTGGCGCGGGGCCTGTTGAAGGATGCCGGCTGGGAGGCCGGGATCTGCGCCAAGATCGAGCGCTCCGAGGCCCTGGAGGTGATCGACGAGATCATCGCCGCCTCGGAGGTCATCATGATCGCCCGCGGCGATCTGGGTGTGGAGATCGGTGACGCCGAGCTCCCGGGGGTGCAGAAGACCCTGATCACGCGCGCGCGCAGCCTCAATCGTCTGGTCATCACCGCGACCCAGATGATGGAGACCATGATCCAGAACCCCATCCCGACCCGCGCCGAGGTATTCGACGTGGCCAACGCGGTGCTGGACGGCACGGATGCGGTGATGCTCTCTGGCGAGACCGCGACCGGGCGTTATCCTGCGCGCGTGGTCACCAGCATGGACCGGATCTGCGAGGCTGCCGAGCGCCAGCGCGCCGCACGCCAGTCGGACCATCGCATGGATTCGACCTTCGGCCGGGTCGACGAGGCCATCGCGATGGCCACCATGTATACCGCCAACCATCTCGATGTCTCCGCGATCGCCGCGCTGACCGAGTCCGGGTCCACGGCGCTGTGGATGTCGCGCATCAGCTCGGGCATCCCGATCTACGCGCTCACCCAGCACGAATCGACCAGCCGCCGCATGACGCTTTATCGCGGCGTCTATCCGGTGACCCTGAAGCCGATCCCCGAGAGCCACGAAAGCGTGAACCGTGAGGCGGTGAACTTGCTCAAGGCCGAGGGCGTCGTGCAGGATGGCGAGTTGGTCATCATTACGAAGGGCGACCTGCAGGGCGAGCATGGCGGCACCAACGCCATGAAGATCGTGCGCGTCGGCGAACTGGCCTGAACCGCGCACCGCCCGCAGTCGCCAACCAGATCAATCGACTTTTTCACTACCTCAGTCCGAATCCCGTAAGGAGGAATCCATGGCTCTAATCTCACTTCGCCAGCTTCTGGACCATGCCGCCGAGCATGGCTATGGCATGCCGGCGTACAACGCCAACAACATGGAACAGGTCCATTCGATCATGGAAGCGGCCGCTGCGGTCGACTCCCCGGTGATCATTCAGGCCTCCGCAGGTGCCCGCAAGTACGCCGGCGAGCCCTTCCTGCGCCACAACATCATCGCCGCCATCGAGCAGTACCCGGACATCCCGGTTGTGCTGCACCAGGATCACGGCTCCGAGCCGGCAGTCTGCCTGCGCTCCATCCAGTCCGGCTTCAGCTCGGTGATGATGGACGGCTCCCTGATGCCTGACATGAAGACCCCGGCCTCTTACGACTACAACCGTGACGTGACCGCCAAGGTCTCCGAGATCGCTCACGCCTGTGGCGTGTCCGTGGAAGGCGAGCTGGGTTGCCTGGGCTCCCTGGAAACCGGCATGGCCGGCGAGGAAGACGGTTCCGGCGCCGAGGGCCAGCTGTCCCACGACCAGCTGCTGACCGACCCGGACGAGGCCGCCGACTTCGTGAAGAACACCAAGTGCGACGCCCTGGCGATCGCCATCGGTACCTCCCACGGCGCCTACAAGTTCACCCGTCCGCCGACCGGTGACATCCTGGCCATCCAGCGCGTGAAGGAGATCCACGCCCGCATCCCGGATACCCATCTGGTCATGCACGGCTCCTCCTCCGTTCCGCAGGAGTGGCTGCAGATCATCAACAAGTACGGCGGCGACATGGGCGAGACCTACGGCGTGCCGGTCGAAGAGATCCAGGAAGGCATCAAGCACGGCGTGCGCAAGGTCAACATCGACACCGACCTGCGCATGGCCTCCACCGGTGCGGTGCGCAAGTTCCTGGCCGAGAACCCGAAGGAATTCGATCCGCGCAAGTTCCTGAAGGCCTCGACCGCCGCGATGAAGGACCTCTGCCAGGCCCGTTACGAGGCCTTCGGTTGCGCCGGCATGGCGTCCAAGATCAAGCCGATCTCCCTGGACGACATGGTCAAGCGCTACCTGTCCGGCGAGCTGGATCCCAAGGTCAACTGATCCTGCGGATTGCAGCACGAAAAAGGGGGCTTCGGCCCCCTTTTTTTGTGCCATGATGAATGTATTCGTTAGGGAGACGCCGACGCATTCGCGCGGCCGCGTCTCCCTTGGCCGTTCTGGAGGTTTCCACGATGCAACGACTGATCCTTTTCTGCCTGACGACGCTGGTGTTTGCCGCCATGGTGGGGAGCGCTCACGCGAACCCGTTCAGCCGCGAGATCGATCCGCAGGACATCATCGATCGCGCCCAGGCGACGGTGGAGAACATGGCCACCCACCCCGAATACGAGTCCCTTAAAGAGGACCTGCGCGACGCCCGCGGCGTAGTGATCTTCCCGCGCGTGGCTCGCGGGGCCTTCCTGATCGGAGGCTCCGGCGGCATCGGCGTGTTCCTGGCCTGGGACGACGAGCGCGGCGATTATTCGCCGGTGGCGTTCTACTCCCTCGGTTCGGTCAGCTTCGGCATGCAGTTCGGTGGTGATGCCGCCGAGGTGGTGATGGTCGCGCGCACCCAGGATGCGGTGGACTCGATGTTCGGATCCGCCATCCGCCTGGGGGGCGATGCCTCGGTGGCTGCCGGTCCGGTGGGTGCGGGCCGGAGCGCCACCCCGACGGCCGACTTCCTGTCCTACTCGCGGGCGCGGGGTGCCTACCTGGGCATGAGCTTGTCCGGCTCGCGCATGACCGTGCGCGACGACTTCAACGAGGCGTACTACGGCGAGTCCCAGCGCCCGGTGCATATCATCGAGACCCGCCGCGTCGACCGCGAGGGGACTCGTGCCCTGCGCGAGACCCTGGCCGGGTTCCGGGTTGACGAAGAGGAGGCCCCTGCGGCCTCCGAGGACCGCGGTCAGGAGCGCGAGTCCTCCGGCGGCGTGCGCCCGGACAACTTCGAGGTGGAGAGCTTCTGAGCCAGCGCCGCGCGGGCGATGCCTTCGGCTGACTCGATGATCGGGGCGCTCGTGCGTGAACGCAGCGCGGCGGCATTGTCGAGGCGCGGGTCGGCATCCGTCCGGCGCCGGTTCAGCACGATCCCGGCCAGTTGCAGGCCGCGTCGTTCCAGGGCCTCCAGGGTCAGCAGGCAGGTGTTCAGTGTGCCCAGCCGGTCCTCGGCCACCAGCAGGACCGGTAGCCCGAGGGCCTCGGCGAGGTCCGCGTTCAGGCCATCCGCGCACAGCGGCGAGTAGAAGCCTCCCGCACCCTCCACCAGCCGCGGGCCCGTGCCGTCGGCTGCGCAGGCCGCGGCCAGCTCCGCGATCGTCAGGCGCACGCCCTGGTTCGCGGCGGCCTGGTCCGGGGCGATGGCATCGGGGAAGCGCCAGGGCGTGACCTGCTCGATGGCGGTGTCCGGAAGGCCCGCCGCGTGGGTCAGGTTCAACCCGTCCTCGGGCCGCAGTCCATCGGGGCCCGGTGGGCACCCGGACTCCACCGGCTTGCGCGGCTGCGGCCGCAGCCCACGATCCCGCCAGAGTTCCAGCAGCGCGCAGCTGACGAAGGTTTTGCCGACGCCGGTGTCGGTGCCGGTGACGAACAGGCCCTGCGGGGGTGCTCCTGTCTGTGTCGGGCTCATGCGTCGCGGGTCAGGCGCTCCAGGGCCTCGCGATAGCGCGCCGCGGTCTGTTCCACCACTTCCGCGGGCAGCTCGGGGCCGGGCGACTGCTTGTCCCAGTCCAGGGTCTCCAGGTAGTCGCGTACGTATTGCTTGTCAAAGGACTCGGGGCTGGTGCCCTGCGCGTAGCGGTCGGCCGGCCAGAATCGCGAGGAGTCCGGGGTCAGGACCTCGTCGATCAGATGCAGGGTGCCGGCGGCATCGACGCCGAACTCGAACTTGGTGTCGGCGATGATGATGCCGCGCTCGGCCGCGTAGTCGCGCGCCATCGCGTAGATCGAGAGTGCCGCGTCGCGCACCTGCCGCGCCCGGTCCTCGCCGATGGTCGCCACCACGGCATCAAAGTCGATATTGGCGTCGTGGTCGCCGACGTCGGCCTTGGTGCTGGGGGTGAAGATCGCCTCGGGGAGCTTCGAGGCGAGCTCCAGGCCGGCCGGGAGCGGGATGCCGCAGACCGCGCCGCTGGCCTGGTAGTCCTTCCAGCCAGAGCCGATCAGGTAGCCGCGTACCACCGCCTCCACCGGCAGGGCTTCGAGCCGGCGGATCACCAGGCTGCGTCCTTCCAGCGGGGCACGAATGGCCGGGTCCGGGATCACCTGTTCCAGCGGGATATCGGTCAGCTGGTTGGGAATGCCCAGCTCGCGCTCCACCTTGTGCATCCAGAACTGCGTGATCTCCGTTAGCACTCGGCCCTTCTCGGGCACGGCCGTGGGCAGGATCACGTCAAAGGCGGACAGGCGGTCGGTGGTGACCATCAGCCAGTGGTCGGCGTCCACCGCATAGAGATCGCGTACCTTGCCGCGATGAACGAGTTCCAGGTCGGGGAGTTGGCTTTCAAGCAGGGTGTCAGTCATGCCGCGATTCTACCGGGCGCGGGCCTTGCGCACCACGAAGCCCACCAAGGCACGAAGAAAAGCGATCCACAAGGAGACGCGAGGATCGGCAGCAAGCGCATGGGCGCGTCGCGCCTTATCCGCCAGCCATTCACGCCCCCGCTTCGCTCTCACCAGTAAGGCCTTCCGGCCTCTGCGTCTCCCTGTGGGTCGCCCTTGACCGGCCTTTTCTTCGTGCCTTGGTGGGCTTCGTGGTGCGCATGGCTTGTCGGGTGGGGCCGGGGTCGCTATCGTTCGGGCCATGACTGAGATGGCAGGCAATTCGGCGGCGCCTCGCGTGGGCGTCGTGATGGGGAGCACCTCCGACTGGGCGACCATGGAGCGGGCGGTGGATGTGCTGGACGAACTCGGGGTCCCGTTCGAGGCCCGGGTGGTGTCGGCTCACCGAACACCGGATCTGCTGTTCGAGTACGCCGAGCAGGCACGCGAGCGGGGCCTGCAGGCGATCATCGCCGGGGCCGGGGGGGCGGCGCACCTGCCGGGGATGCTGGCCTCCAAGACCCCGGTTCCGGTGCTCGGCGTGCCGGTCGCCTCGCGCCACCTGAAGGGGCAGGACTCGCTGCTGTCCATCGTGCAGATGCCGCGCGGCATCCCCGTGGCGACCTTCGCGATCGGCGAGGCGGGCGCGGCGAACGCCGCCTTGTTCGCCGCCGCGATGCTGGCGAACCACGATCCCGATCTGCGTGAGCGTCTGGATGCCTTTCGCCAGTCCCAGAGTCAGGCCGTGCTGGGGCAGACCCTGCCACCGGACCCGTCATGATCCAGCCCCCTGCGACCCTCGGGCTGCTCGGTGGCGGGCAGCTCGGCCGCTATTTCGTGGAGGCCGCACAGGGTATGGGCTATCCCGTATGGGTCCTGGACCCGGACCCGGCGAGCCCGGCCGGGCGAGTGGCGGCGCGGCACCTGTGCCAGGCCTTCGACGACCCCGATGCGCTGCAGGCCCTGGCCGGGGCCTGCGCGGTCATTACCACCGAGTTCGAGAACATCCCGCGCCCGGCCGTGGAGTGGCTGGATGCCCGCGCCTGTCTGCGCCCGGGGCCGCGCGCCCTGAGCATTGCCCAGGATCGCCTGGAGGAGAAGGCCTTCCTCGGCGAGATCGGTGTGGCGGTAGCCCCCTGGCAGGCGGTCCTGGCCGGCCAGACGCCCGAAGTGCGGATGGACGCGGGAGGGCCGGCGTTCCCCGCGATCCTGAAGACCGCGCGCCTGGGTTATGACGGCAAGGGCCAGGTCCGGCTGGCGCAGGCCGGCGAGTTGCCCGCGGCGCATGCCGAGCTGGGGCTGGTGGACTGCGTGCTGGAGGCCCAGGTCGAGCTGGAGCGCGAGCTCTCGGTGCTGGTGGCGCGAACCGCGGACGGCGCGAACGAGGCCTTTCCGGTGGCGGAAAACACCCATCACGAGGGCATCCTGCACCTGACGCGGGTGCCGGCGCGGGTCGGCGACGAGCCGCGCGAACGCGCCACGGCGATCGCGCGGCACATTGCCGAGCAGCTCGACTACCAGGGGTTGCTGGCGGTGGAGTTCTTCCTCACGGTGGCGGGCGAGTTGCTGGTCAACGAGATCGCGCCGCGTCCGCACAACTCCGGGCACTACACCCAGGACGCCTGCACCGTCAGCCAGTTCGAGCAGCAGGTGCGCGCGGTCTGCGGGCTGGGGCTGGCCCCGGCCTTGCTGACCACGCCGGTGGCGATGGTCAACCTGCTGGGTGACCTGTGGCCCGCCGCAGCGGAACCCGACTGGCAGGGCGTGCTGGCTGCCGGCCGCGCGCGGCTGCATCTGTATGGCAAGGCCGAGGCCCGGTCCGGCCGCAAGATGGGGCACATCAACGTGCTCGGTCTGCCGGGCGAGGACGACGCCGGCGCCGCGGCCTCCACCGCCGAGGCCCTGTGGCAGGGCCTGGCCGAGGCTGTGGACGGAGGGGTGGCATGAAGGAGGGCTTCCCCACGATCCAGGCGCGGCGTACCCGTCAGGCGGAGCTGAAGCGCGACCTGGAGTTCGAGGACACGCTGGCCGGAGAACACCTGCGGTTCCGCACGACCTGGGGCCTGTTCTCGCCGCGCCGCATCGACGATGGCACGCGGATGTTGCTGGAGCGCATCGAGGTGGAGCCAACCGATGCCTGCCTGGATCTGGGCTGTGGCTATGGCCCGATCGGCCTGACGCTGGCGCGCAAGGCGCCACAGGGCCACTGCACGCTGGTGGACACCAACTTCCTGGCGGTGGAGTACAGCCGGCGTAACGCCGAGCTGAACGGCATCACCAATGTGGACTGCGTGACCAGTAATGGCTTCGCGCAGATCCGTGACCGGCGTTTCGATCTGGTCACCTCGAACCTGCCGGCCAAGGTGGGGCGCGAGATGCTCTACACCTACCTGCTGGACGCCCACGAGCAGATGAACCCGGGTGGACGCATCTATGTCGTAACCATTACCGGGTTGCGGCGGTTCATCGAGAAGGGGTTCAAGGAAGTGTTCGGCAACTACGACAAGGTCAAGCAGGGCCGCGAGTACACTGTCGCGGCCGCGGTGCGCGAGCCCGATTGAGCATGGTCGAGGGGGCGGGCGAACTGCCGGTTGCGCTCCGGGTGCTGTCCGCCGTGCTGCTGGGTGGCGGCATGCTGGTGATGCTGCGGCGCATGCCCTGGGAGACCTTCTTCGTGCCCGGCCGCGCTCAGCTGTTCGTGATCGCCACGCTGTGCCTGCTGCTGATCTGGAGCCTGCGGGCGCAGGCCCTGGATGGGCTGGCCCTGCATTTTCTGGGCATGGCCACCGTGACCCTGATGTTCGGTTGGCAGCTGGCGATCCTGATGGTCTTCCTGGTGGTGGCGATCCTCGGTCTGTTCGGCGTGCTCCCGCTAGCCGCCTTCCCGTTGACGGTGCTGCTGGCGGGCATCCTGCCGGTCGCGGTCACCTGGGGCCTGCTGCGGCTGTCCGAGGCGCGTCTGCCCGCGCACATGTTCATCTACCTCTACGCGGTCGGTTTCCTCGGCGGGGCGCTTTCGGTGGTTGCCACCGTGCTGGCCTCGGCGGCGATCTACGGGTTGTTCACCGAGCTCGCCTGGGCGGATGTCCATCGCGACTACCTGCGCTACCTGGCCCTGCTGGTGCTGCCCGAGGCGGTGATCAACGGGATCGTGATTACCGGCCTGGTCATGGTGCGTCCCGAGTGGCTGGCGACCTGGTCGGACGAGCGCTACATCCACGGACGCTAGGGAAACACTGATCAATGAACGCGTTCGCGTTGGTGCCCCAGGTTTTCCGAGACAAGGCGCGGCGCGCAGCCGGTAGTGGTTCTACCGGCAAGCGGCGCAACGCAGAATCGGGGAACCTGGGGTTCCAACCCCACAAACGGTTGAAGAAAGCAGGGGCTCGGCCGCTTTTGCGCGGGAACGGCGTTGCTGCTCCTTTGTGCAGAATGACTGCACGGCAGTCACCGCGCCTTGTTCGCACGCAAAAGCGACTCGAGCGCGAACGCGTTCATTGATCAGTGTTTCCCTAGGAAGGCTCCGGCCCGCGTTCTCCGACCGATCGAATGGCTCCATGGAGCGGCCTGTGGCTATGTCCCTGTTTGGTTCTATGTTAATGCACCATTCAGGAAAGCCCTGCTAACGTTTGCATCAAGACGGGGCGACGACCCCGCCCGGGAACTTGAGCGAGGAGACTACAATAATGAAAACCAAGCTGTTCGTGCTGGCCGGTATTGCCGGCAGTGTCCTGATGCTGTCCAGTGCGGCCCAGGCCGCCGATATCCAGGCGGGGCAGTCCAAGTACCAGAACACCTGTGCCAGCTGTCACGGTGCCCAGGGCAAGGGGCAGGCGATCTTCCCGGCCTTGGCCGGCAAGGATGCGGACACCGTGGCCAGTCTGCTGGAGCGCTATCGCGCCGGCGAGGAAGTCGGTGATCATACTGCGCTGATGCGTCCGCAGGCCCAGGGCCTGAGCGACGACGACATCGCCAACCTGTCCAACTACATCGCGACCGAGTTCAACTGATCCGGGCGCCTTGGTAGAGGCAAGAGAAGGCAGCAAACGGGCCGGGGGTTTCCCCGGCCCGTTTGCGTTGGAGTGCCGCCCGCTGCGACCACTGGCTTTTGCCTGGCATCCCGGCATCCGGTAAAGTTCGGCGATTCCGAGAGCACGGTCGACGGTCGGCCCTGCTTCACCAGCGATCCCTGCGAGGCTTTCCATGGCACAACCCGATTTCATCGCTCCGTCCATCCTCTCCGCCGACTTCGCCCGCCTGGGCGAGGAAGTCGACAACGTCCTGGCCGCCGGTGCCGACACCGTGCACTTCGACGTGATGGACAACCACTATGTGCCCAACCTGACGATCGGTCCGCTGGTCTGCGATGCCCTGCGCAAGCACGGCGTGACCGCGCCGATCGACGTGCACCTGATGGTCAAGCCGGTGGATCGCATCATCCCGGACTTCGCCCAGGCCGGTGCCAGTTACATCACCTTCCATCCGGAGGCCTCCGATCACATCGACCGCACCCTGCAGCTGATCCACGCCGAGGGCTGCAAGGCCGGGCTGGTGTTCAATCCGGCAACCCCGTTGTCCTATCTCGAATACGTGATGGACAAGGTCGACATGATCCTGCTGATGTCGGTGAACCCGGGCTTTGGTGGCCAGAAGTTCATCCCGAATACGCTGGACAAGCTGCGCGCCGCGCGCAAGATGATCGACGACTCCGGGCGTGATATCCGCCTCGAGATCGATGGTGGTGTGAAGGCCGACAATATCCGCGAGATCAAGGCCGCCGGTGCCGATACCTTTGTGGCCGGGTCCGCGATCTTCGGCGCCGGCAGCGACACCGACCCGAACCGCTACGACAGCATCATCCAGCAGATGCGCGACGAGCTGGCCAAGGCCTGAATCGACGGTTACCGGAGACCGGGATGTCCCTGAAACGCCCCCGCATGATCCTGATCGACCTGGACGGCACGCTGATTGACAGCGTGCCGGACTTGGCCTTTAGCGTGGATGCGATGATGCGCGAGCTGGGCCTGCCCGAACGCGGCGAGCCGGCCGTGCGCAACTGGGTCGGCAACGGCGTGGAGCGGTTGGTCCAGCGCGCGCTGGTCAACGACCTCGACGGCGAGCCGGACGCGGAGCAGTTCGCACATGCGCTGCCCGTGTTCATGCGCATCTATCAGGAGAACACCGCCGGGCGTTCGCCGCTTTATCCGGGCGTGCGCGAGGGGCTGGACCAACTGAAGGCCGCGGGCTACCGGCTGGGCTGCGTGACCAACAAGGCCGAGCGCTTCACCGTGCCGCTGCTGCGCGAAAAGGGCATCCTCGACGACTTCGAGATCGTGGTCGCCGGCGACGCCCTGCCGCAGAAGAAGCCGGATCCGGCCCCGCTGCTGCACGCGGCCGACAAGCTCGGCGTGGACCCGTCCGAGGCTTTGATGGTCGGGGACTCCAAGAGCGACGTGAAGGCCGCCCGCGCCGCTGGCTTCCAGATCGTCTGCATGACCTACGGGTACAACCACGGCAAGGATATCCGCGACGAGCACCCGGACGCGGTGCTCGATCGGCTGGACGAGTTGCCGGACCTGCTGCCCGCCCGGGCGGCGTGATCCGTGATGTCGGCAACGGACCGGACAATGGGGCGATGGCGAGACGGCGGATGAACCGCCACGCCATCCATCCCCCTTGTCAGGAACCGTTGTGATGACCCCCGAACAGTTCGACCAGCTGGCCCGCGAGGGCTATAACCGCATCCCGCTGGTGCGCGAGGTCCTGGCGGATCTCGAGACCCCGCTGTCCATCTTCCTCAAGCTGGCCAACCGGCCGTATTCCTACCTGTTCGAGTCCGTGCAGGGCGGGGAGCGCTGGGGGCGGTATTCCTTCATCGGCCTGCCGGCGCGCACCCTGGTGCGCGTGCATGGCCACGACATCACCGTGGAGACCGACGGCGCGGTGATGGAGCAGACCACCGAGACGGACCCGCTGGCCTGGATCGAGGCCTATCAGGCGCGCTTCAAGGCCGCGGAGCTGCCGGGGCTTCCACGCTTCACCGGTGGCCTGGTCGGCTATTTCGGGTTCGAGACCGTGCGCCTGATCGAGCCGCGCCTGGAGGGGCCGGAGAAGCCGGATGCCCTGGGGTTGCCGGATATCCTGCTGATGGTCTCCGAGGAGGTCGTGGTCTACGACAACCTCTCCGGGCGGCTGTATCTGGTGGTCCATGCGGATACGACCCAGGCCGGTGGCCAGGCCGTGGCCGCCGCCCGCCTGGACGAGCTGGAGACCCGCCTGGGCGAGCCGCTGGTACCGCCGGAGGATCCGCCGCATCCACACGCGGTGCCGGAGTATGTGTCCGGCTGGTCGGCCGAGGGCTATCAGGCCGCCGTCAAGCGGGCGCAGGAATACATCATGGACGGCGACGTGATGCAGGTGGTGCTGGCACAGCGCATGAGCGTGCCGTTCTCCGCACCGCCGCTGAACCTCTACCGGGCCCTGCGGGCGCTGAACCCGTCGCCCTACATGTACTACCTCGACCTGGACGATCACCACGTGGTCGGGGCCTCCCCGGAGATCCTGGTGCGCCTGGAGGACGACTGCGTGACCGTGCGTCCGATCGCCGGCACCCGCCCGCGTGGGCGTACCGAGGCGGAAGATCGCGCGCTGGAGGCCGAACTGTTGGCGGATCCAAAGGAGCGTGCCGAGCACCTGATGCTGATCGATCTGGGGCGCAACGATGTCGGCCGGGTCTGTGAGATCGGCTCGGTGGAGGTGACTGACACCATGAGCATCGAGCGCTACTCGCATGTGATGCACATCGTCTCCAACGTGGAGGGGCGGCTGGCCCCGGGCCACTCGCCGATGGATGTCCTGCGCGCGACCTTCCCGGCCGGGACCGTCTCGGGGGCACCGAAGATCCGCGCGCTGGAGATTATCGACGAGCTGGAACCGGTCAAGCGCGGGCCCTACTCCGGTGCGGTGGGGTACCTCTCGTGGTCGGGCAATATGGACACCGCGATCGCGATCCGCACCGCCGTGCTGCACGACGGTGAGTTGCACATCCAGGCCGGGGCCGGTGTAGTCCACGACTCGGTGCCGGAAAACGAGTGGCAGGAGACCCTGAACAAGGGGCGCGCGGTGGTGCGTGCGGCCGAGACCGCCCTGGGCGGTCTGGGGCCCCGGCGCCACCGCGACTGAGGGCCGGTCATGCGGTGCGGTGGCCTTCGCATCCTGTTGCTGGTGCTCGGGCTCTGGCTGTTGCCGGGGCTGGCGGCGGCGCAGATCGTGGTGCTGGTACCCGGGGCCTGGGATCGCGGCGACGGTTTTCGCCAGGCTGGGTTCACCGCGGCCCTGAACGCCGCCGGCTATGCCGATGGCGGGCGTGCCCGTGCAAACGTGGGCGCTGCGCACTTCGAGCGAGCTCCCGACCCCGCCGCACGCCAGTTCTATACCGTGGATCTGCCGACCGCTGTGGCTCCACCGGAACGGGCGCGGGCGCTCGGCCAGGTGGTCGATGGTCTGACCCGGCGCCACCCCGGCCGCGAGCTGGTGCTGGTCGGGCATTCCACCGGCGGGGTCGTGGCGCGCGAGCTGCTGGTGCGTCAGCCGCACCCGGCCATCTCCACCCTGGTGACCTTCTCCGCGCCGCATGCGGGGGGCGGCTGGTCCGCGCTGGCGCGTTCGGTGACGGATGCGCTGGCCGATTCCCCGCTGGGGCTGTACGCCCCGTTCGCCGGCGTGCAGGGGCTGCACCGGCGCGAAGGGCTGTGGGGCCCGGAGGGTGGTTCGCCGGCTGCGATGCATCTGGAGTGGCTGAACACGCAGGCGCATCCGCCCATCCGCTATGTCTCGGTCGTGCGCCTGGCCGACCCGTGGGTGGATGCCGCTAGCCAGGACATGAACCGCCTCCCGGCCCTGCGCGGACGGGCGCATACCCTGCCCAGCCCTGGCGGGCACCGGTTGGAGGCCGCCGACGGCACCCTGCTGGTGGCGCTATTGCTGCCGCGATGAAGGCGCGCGGTTTCGTCAGCGCGATTGCGGTTGCGGCGCAACCACTCGGGACCCGGGGTATGCTTGGTCCCTGCCTGGGTGCGCATGACCTCGGTTTTATTCGTCTGCCCGTTTCTTTCGGCCTCCAGGGACGTTCGCCATGATCCTGATGCTCGACAACTACGACTCGTTCACCTTCAACCTGGTCCAGTACCTGGGCGAGCTGGGGGCGGAGGTGGTGGTGCACCGCAATGACTGCATCACCCCGGAACAGATTGCGGAGCTCGACCCCACCGGTATCGTGATCTCCCCCGGCCCCTGTACGCCGAACGAGGCGGGGGTGTCGCTGGAGGTGATCCGGCGCTTTGCCGGCGAGATCCCGATCCTCGGGGTCTGCCTCGGGCACCAGGCGATCGGCCAGGTCTTCGGTGGCCGCGTGGTGCGGGCGCGCGAGATCATGCACGGCAAGACCTCGCCGGTGCATCACACCGGGGTCGGGGTGTTCGCCGGGCTGGAGAATCCGCTGGAGGCCACGCGCTATCACTCGCTGGTGGTCGAGGCCGCAAGCCTCCCGGAATGTCTGGAGGTCACTGCCTGGACCCAGCGCGAAGACGGCTCGCGCGACGAGATCATGGGCCTGCGTCATCGCGAGCTGGATGTCGAGGGCGTGCAGTTTCACCCGGAATCCATCCTGACCCGCCAGGGGCACGAACTGCTCGGCAACTTCCTGAGTCGCCTGCCCCAGCCGGCGTGAAGCGCAGGTCAATAGACACCTTTCCACGCGGCCCTTACTGCTTGTTCTGGACGGCAGGTGGGGTTCGCCTGGCCGCGCCTGCTGGCGGTATTGCGGCTCCCACCGCTCGCGCGGCGGCCTCTCGCGGGTCGTGCCCGACCGGTGTTCACTCTCGATTCCGGCGCGCATGCCTCGCTTGAGGGGCGCCGCCACGGAACGCCGCACGCGGCTGCGCTTCGCCCTGCTGGTAGCGCCGCTGTCCATGCTGGCGCCGTTCTCGCTGGATACCTATCTGCCCTCGTTTCCGGCGATGGCCGAGGCCCTGGCCGTCGATGGTGTGGCGATGCAGGCGACGCTGTCCGCCTATCTGGTCGCGTTCGCCGTTGCCACCCTGATTGCCGGCCCGCTGTCGGATGCCTATGGCCGGCGCCCGGTGGTGTTGTGGGCCCTGCTGGCCTACGTGTTGACCTCGGTGCTGCTGGTGTTCGCGATGGAGTACTGGCAGGTGCTGGCGTTGCGCATGGGACAGGGGCTGGCGGCGGCGGCCGGGGTGGTGGTCGGGCGAGCGCTGATCCGCGATCGCTTTGATCCCACCGACGCGCGGCGGGTGTTCGCGCTGGTCACCATGATGTTCGCGATCGGGCCGGCCGCCGCGCCGATCATCGGCGGCTGGTTGCAGGCGGCGTTTGGCTGGCGTTCGGTGTTCGCCTTCCTGACACTCTACGGCGTCTTCCTGCTGTTGGCGGTGCGCGCCTGGATGCCGGAGACCCTGCCGCCGGTCGGCCGCGTCTCCAGTCACCCGCGTCCGGTCATCCGGGGCTACCTGGGCACGCTGCACAACCCGGCGTTTCTGTTCCCGGTCGCGGTCCATGCGGGGATGTTCGGGGCGATGTTCCTGTTCATTGCCGCGTCCCCGACCATCATCTACGAGCACCTGCAAGGCGGGGAACAGGACTTCTGGTGGTTGTTCGGGCCGCTGGTCGCCGGGCTGGTGGTGGGCGGCTTCGTCGCCGGGCGCGTGGCCGGGGTGGTGAGCCCGCAGCGGGCCGTGGCCATCGGGCTCGGGCTGTCTGGGCTGTCGCTGGCGCTGGTGGGCCTGGCGGTGCTGGCCGACGGCCCGGTGGCCGCGATCACCGGGCCGTTCGCGCTATACAGCTTCGCCCTGGCCACGGCGATGCCGTCGCTGACCCTGCTGGCGCTGGATTGTTACCCCGGCGCGCGCGGCATGGCTGCGGCCATGCAGGCCTTCGTGCAGCTGGGCTTCAGCGCGCTGCTGGCGCTGTTCCTGGTCGACTGGCTGGACGATGCCATGGGGCGTCTGGTCCTCGCGGCGCTGCTGCTCTGGGCCCTGGCACTGGCCGCCTGGCTGGTCGCGCCGGGCGGTGGTCGTGCGGGCACCGCGCGGACGTTACACTAGCCGCTTCGAATTTCCGCAGGAGCAAGCCCGTGACCGTGCAGCAAGCGATAGCGGCCCTCATCGAGCGCCGCGACCTGGACGAGGCGACCATGACCGCCGTGATGCAGGCGGTGATGACCGGCGAGGCCACGGATGCCCAGATCGGCGCGTTCCTGGTGGCCCTGCGCATGAAGGGCGAGACCATCGAGGAGATCCGCGCGGCTGCCGGCGTGATGCGCTCGCTGGCCACGCGCGTGGATGTGCCGCGTACCGGGCTGGTGGATACCTGCGGAACCGGCGGCGATGCCTCGGGCACCTTCAATATCTCCACCGCCGCGGCGCTGGTAGCGGCTGCGGGCGGCGTGCGGGTCGCCAAGCACGGCAATCGCTCAGTGTCGTCGAAATCCGGCAGTGCCGACGTGCTGGAATCGCTGGGGATCTCGCTGGGCCTGTCGCCGGCGGCGGTGGGGACCTGTATCGACGAGGTCGGTGTTGGCTTCCTGTTCGCTCCCGCCCACCACGGCGCGATGAAGCACGCGATCGGTCCGCGCAAGGAACTCGGCGTGCGTACGCTGTTCAATGTGCTGGGGCCGCTGACCAACCCCGCCGGGGCGCCGAATCAGGTGCTCGGCGTGTTTTCCCAGGATTGGGTGCGCCCGCTGGCCGAGGCCCTGAAGGGGCTCGGTAGCGAGCACGTCCTGGTGGTGCATGCCGAGGATGGTCTGGACGAGATCAGCATCGCCTCGCCGACCCGGGTGGCGGAGCTGCAGGATGGCGAGATCCGCGAATACACCATCCGTCCAGAGGATTTCGGGCTGACCACCACCGCGCTGGATGCGGTGCGGGTCGACAGCGTGGAGGCCTCGGCCAGCATGCTGCGCGGCGTGCTGGACGGACAGGCGGGTGCGGCACGCGACATCGTGCTGCTGAATGCCGGGGCGGCGATCTACGCCGGCGGCGGGGCGGACACACTCGCAGCGGGGATCAAGGCCGCCGCCCGGGCGATCGATTCCGGCGCGGCGCGCGAACGGCTGGAGCGCCTGCAAGCGACCAGCGCAAGACTGGCAAACAAGGAAGCACAATGAGTGAAGGCAACGCAGTACCCGACATCCTGCAGCGCATCCTGGAGCGCAAGCGCGAGGAGCTGAAGGAACGCGAGGTGTACTGGCCACTGCGCGAGTTGCGCGGCTGGATGGGGTCCGCCCCGGCGCCGCGTGGTTTTCGCGCGGCCCTGCAGCGCGATATCGACGCCGGGCGCCCTGCGGTGATCGCGGAGATCAAGAAGGCCAGCCCGAGCCAGGGCCAGATCAGCCCGAACTTCAACCCCGAGGCGTTTGCGCGCAGCTACGAGGAGCATGGTGCGACCTGTCTGTCGGTGCTGACCGACGTGGACTTCTTCAAGGGACGCGACGGCGACCTGCGCGACGCGCGTGTGGCCTGCACGATCCCGATCCTGCGCAAGGATTTCGTGATTGATCTCTACCAGGTCTACGAGGCCCGTGTACTCGGCGCGGATTGCGTGCTGCTGATCGCGGCGGCGCTGGATGACACGGCGCTGCACGAGCTCTTCTTCCTGACCCGCGAGCTGGGCATGGATGCCCTGGTGGAGGTGCATGACGCCGAGGAGCTGGAGCGGGCCAAGCGCATCGGGGCCGACCTGATCGGCATCAACAACCGCGATCTGCACAGCTTCGAGACGCGGCTGGAGACGACGCTGGAGTTGAAGGATCAGGTGCCGGAGGAGGCCCTGCTGGTGACCGAAAGCGGCATCCACACGCGCGAGGATGTCGCGCGCATGCAGGCGGCCGGGGTGAATGCCTTTCTGGTGGGCGAGGCCTTCATGCGCACCGAGGACCCGGGTGCGGCCCTGGGCCAGCTGTTCCGCGGCGAACAGTAGCCTCTCCCAAGGGAGGGGCGAAGGCCCGGGCCGAAGGAGGCTGGCCCGGGTTTTATCTCGACGGAGGCTGCGGGGAATGCAGCGTCAGCGGGTGCCGAACACTACGATGGTCTTGCCGTGGGCGGTGATCAGGCCGCGTTCTTCCAGATCCTTCAGCACGCGTCCGGCCATCTCGCGCGAGCAACCCACGATACGCGCGATCTCCTGCCGGGTGATGCGCAGCTGCATGCCGTCGGGGTGGGTCATCGCGTCGGGCTGCTGGGCCAGGTCCAGCAGGGTGTGGGCGATGCGGCCGGTGACATCCACGAACGCGAGGTCCATCACCTTGCGCGAGGTCTGACGCAGGCGGGCCGCGATCTGGCTGGTGAGCAGCATCAGGATCTCGGGGTCGCGCTGGGCGATCTCGCGGAACTGGGTGTAGGGAATCTCCGCGGTCTCGGTGTCCTCGCGGGTGGTGACAGTCGCGCTGCGCGGGTCGTCCTCGAACATGCCCAGCTCGCCGAAAAACTCGCCCTTGTTCAGGTAGGCAAGTACCAGCTCATGTCCGTTGTTCTCGCCCAGTACCGAGACTGAACCACTGACCACGTAATACAGTGTGTCGGGTACGGTGCCCGAGTGAATGATCGTGGTGCGCTTGCGGTACTGGCGCCGGTGGCAGTAGCCGAGGAAACGCTCCAGCGCGGGCGATGGCTGCGCCGGGCGGTAAATGAACGGGTTGTTCAAGGCTTCCATGGTCACGTCCGATATCAGCTTCCTGAGGATGAGCGCCAGTGTAATGCAGCATCCGTGCCCTGCACCCCGGGGTAACTGGCACCGTTCACAAAATCTGCCGGCAGGGCCCTGTTTTGTGCAGCAGGTCCGCCCTGAGTAGAGTTCTACCCGAGTATAGGCATGGATTTCTCCATCCAACAGTGTGAAAGGACGAGCCGATGCAGGTAAAAGTGAAATGGCTGGACCAGGTGGCCTTTGTCGGCGAGACCGACAGCGGCCACGCGGTGGTGATGGATGGGGCGCCGGATGCCGGCGGGCGCAACCTGGGCGCGCGCCCGATGGAGATGCTGCTACTGGGGATGGGTGGTTGTACCAGCTTCGACGTGATTGCGATGCTGAAGAAGGCGCGTCAGCAGGTGCTGGACTGCGAGGTGACCGTGGAGGGCACGCGGGCGGAGACCGTGCCCAAGGTCCTTACCGACATTCATGTCCATTTTCGCGTGTACGGGCACGAGCTGTCGGAGAAGCAGGTTGGACGCGCGGTGGGACTCTCGGCTGAAAAATACTGCTCGGCCTCGCTGATGCTGGGGGCCTCGGCGAAGGTGACCCACGACTTCGAGATCATCGAGGGATCGGCGCCACGCTGAAGCTGCGCCCCGGCGATGCCCGGGCCCGTCCTTGGACTTGCGGGCCGGGGCGTCTACAATTCGCCGCTCGCTGCGGCCCGGGCCAAGAGGACACGCCATGCCTCGTCACAAGAAGCAGATCAAGCTCCACGGTTTCAACAACCTGACCAAGAGCCTGAGCTTCAATATCTACGATATCTGCTATGCCTCGGGTGACCGGCATCGCGACGAATACATCGCGTACATTGACGACGCCTACAACGCCCAGCGTCTGACGCAGATCCTGTCCGACGTGGCCCACCTGATCGGGGCCAATATCCTCGATATCTCGCGCCAGGACTACGATCCGCAGGGTGCGTCGGTGACCATGCTGATCTCGGAGGAGCCGGTGGCCACCGAAAAGATCGGGTACACCGAAGGCCCCGGTCCGCTGCCCGAGACGGTGGTCGGCCACCTGGACAAGAGCCACATCACGGTGCACACCTACCCGGAGGCGCACCCGGAGGGCGGGATCGCGACCTTCCGCGCGGATATCGACGTGTCCACCTGCGGGCGCATCTCGCCGCTGCGCGCCCTGAACTACCTGATCCACAGCTTCGAGTCCGACATCGTGATCATGGATTACCGCGTGCGCGGTTTTACCCGGGACGTGCGTGGCAAGAAGCACTTCATCGATCACAAGATCAACTCCATCCAGGACTTCCTGTCGCGCGACACTCAGGAGAAGTACCAGATGGTGGATGTGAACGTGTACCAGGAGTACCTGTTCCACACCAAGATGGTGCTGAAGGATTTCGATCTGGACAGTTATCTGTTCGGCCTGGGCAAGGATGATTATTCGGCCAAGGAGGCCAAGCGCATCTCCAAGCTGCTCAAGCACGAGATGATGGAGATCTTCTACGGCAAGAACATGAGCAGTCCGGGCTGAGTCGGTGCGCGCCGCGTGTTGCACGCGGCGGTGATCACCTGGTTCCCCGTGTTGCGAGTCAGATCCAGTAGGCGGTGCGCGTCATCACGCTGGAGGTCAGCGGCATCAGGAGGTTGCGTACCGGCCACGGGGGCGCCTTGCCGCCCAGTGCCATCGCGTGCGCGCCGTGTTCCACCTCGTCCTGCTTCATCTGCGCCAGGATGCGCGCGGAGACCTCGTCCTTGGCCGGCAAGCGCTCCAGGTGGCGGTCCAGGTGGCGCTCCACCTGGCGTTCGGTCTCGTCGATAAAGCCCAGGCTGTAGGCATCGCCAGTCAGCCCGGCGAGCGCGCCCATACCGAACGACCCCATGTACCAGAACGGCCCTAGCAGGCTGGTGCGGCCGCCCAGGTCGTGCACCCGCCGGGCGCACCAGTGCAGGTGGTCGCCCTCTTCGCGCGAGGCCTGATCCAGATGGCCGCGAATCTCCGGGTTGCGGGCCGTCAGCATCTGGCCCTGGTACAGCCCCTGCGCCGCGACCTCGCCGGCATGATTGACCCGCATCAGGCGGGCGGACAGGTCGCGTTCGTGATCCTCCAGGTGCGGCCCGATGTTGTCCCCGCCCGGGGAGGGCCGGCCGGTGGAGCGGGCCTGTCCGGAGACGACCTTCACGAAGGCATCTGCCTGGTTGATCAGGTGGTCCAGCGGGGAAAGTCGGCGCATGGTTCCGGTCCGGTTGGGCATCGTGGCGTATCCCAAGGGTACCGCAAGCGCGGGCAGGGATCAGCGTCCGGCGGAGTGGTGGGTGTGGTTTTTCAGACGCCGGGCCAGAAAGCGGGCGGGTGACAGGATTTCCGGCAGGTCCGAGTGTTCGCTTGCCAGCGCCCGCAGGTGCACGCTGCAACCAACATTGGGGCTGATGATCACGTCCGGGGCGTCGTCGGTCAGGGCCTTCAGGGTCTCGGTGCCCAGGTCGTCGGCCATGGCTGCCTGCGTCAGCATCGCGGTGCCGCCGGCGCCGCAACAGTTCGGTCCGTCGGCGACCGGCGCCAGCGTGACCCCGGGCAGGCGTTCCAGGAGCGCGGGCAGCTCGCGGGCCTCGCGGGTGACGTTGCGCAGGGTGCAGGGCCGATGCAGCGCGATGCGTATTGGCGTGTGGTCCCAGACCTCCCCGTTAGGGGCCGCATCCAGCCAGTCCGCCAGAAACCGGGTGAGGCTCTGGCTGCGCGCCGCCAGCGTGCCCTCGCGGTATTCGCGCAGCGTGGCCTCGCAACCGCTGTCCAGCGCGATCACCGGTACCTCGCGGGTGCCGAAGGCCTCGCCATTCCGCGCCTGCAGCGCCTGTGCCGCCGCGCGGTGGCCGGTGTGCTGGTCCAGCGCCCCGCAGCACACCTGGCCCTGGGGCATGGCCACGCGCACGCCGAGGGCGTCGAGGACCGCCAGAGCGGCTTCGAGATCGGGGCCGGTAAAGAAACGGTCCATGCAGCCGGTGAACAGCAGGGCATCGGCTGTATCCGGGCTCGCGGTCGCGTTCAGTCGGGGGGCGGGTGCCAGGGAGTCGCGGGTGTGGGCGAGACTGCGTTCCCAGCCGCCGCGTGGCAGCAGGCGGTCTACACCCAGGCGGGCGCCGGTGCGCGCCGCCAGCCCCCCGAGGCTGCGCAGGCTTGGATGCAGCAGGGCCTGGTGCTGGAGCGTCTGGCGCCAGCCCTTCGCGCGCGAGGGCCTGGCGGGGTGTTCGGTCAGGATCTCGCGGGCGCGGTCCATCAGTGCCCCGAAGGGCACGCGGGCCGGGCACACCACCTCGCAGGAACGGCAACCCAGGCAGCCCTCCAGGTGGCTGCGCAGGCGTTCGGATTCCGGATCCAGCCGGCCCTGGGCCAGGCCCTGCATCAGGGTCAGCCGCCCGCGCGGGGAGTCACCCTCGACCCCGTGCCAGCCGTAGGTCGGGCAATGCGGCAGGCACAGCCCGCAATGCACGCACTGGTCCGCGGCGGAAAGTCCCCTGAATCTCAGGGGCTGGTCCGATACCCCCAGCGGCTTTGCTAGGGTTTCGCCTTTATTCGATTCCGGGAGGTTTCCCATGCTCGTGCGTTCGTTCCGGCCCGTCGGGTCCGCGTGTGCTTCGCTCATCCTGCTGAGCATACCAGTCTCGCAGGCCCTGGCCTGGGAGGCGGAGGGCTGGCAATCGACGATTGAGCTGGGGGCCTCCAAGACCACCGGGAATACCGAGTCCACGACGGCCACCGGCCGCTTCCGCGCCGAGCACACCACCCTTGACTGGCGTAATCGCATCCGTCTGGACGCGTACTTCCACGAGGAAGACGACGAGACCACCGGCGAGCGCTACATCGCCGGCTATCAGGCGGACCGCAAGCTGGGCGAGCACGACTACTTGTTCGGGGCGCTGCGCTACGAGCGTGACCGCTTTAGCAACTATGACTACCAGGGTTCGGCCACCGCCGGTTACGGTCGTCGCCTGATCGACGGCGAGCGCGTGCGGCTGGACGGGGAAATCGGTGCCGGTATGCGCCAGGTGCGCATCCGCACGACCGGGGAGACCGACAGCGAACCGGTCGGCCGTCTGGCCGGCAACTTCCGCTGGGACATCAGCGACAACGCCCGTCTGACCAACGAGTCGTTGATCCTGACCGGCAGTGACAATACCGAAATCGAGAACATCCTCGCCCTGACCGCGGATATCTCCAGCCGGTTAGCCCTGCGTACCAGCTTCACCGTGAAGCACAACACGGACGTCGAGCCCGGCGTGAAGAACACCGACACCATCACGGATGTCAGCCTGGTCTATCGCTTCCGCTGATGGCCGGGACGTCAGGTGTTGTCGTCCACCGTTTCGTGGGTGGCAGCGTTATCATGAGCTGGATTGATCACCGGAGAGTTCCATGGGGTACTACCAGCGTCATATCTTCTTTTGCACCAATTGCCGCGAGGACGGCAACTGCTGCGAGGACCACGGGGCGACCGAGATGCGCGGCTATGCCAAGGATCGGGCCAAGGCGATGGGCATCCACGGCAAGGGCCAGGTGCGGGTGAATACCGCCGGCTGTCTGGATCGCTGCAACGAGGGCCCGATTGCGGTCGTCTACCCGGATGGCGTCTGGTACACCTACCAGGACGAACGCGACATCGACGAAA
This sequence comes from Thioalkalivibrio versutus, assembly GCF_001020955.1. Lineage (NCBI taxonomy): Bacteria > Pseudomonadati > Pseudomonadota > Gammaproteobacteria > Chromatiales > Ectothiorhodospiraceae > Thioalkalivibrio > Thioalkalivibrio versutus. Next base: position 2,681,624 of record NZ_CP011367.1, on the reverse strand, counting down.
TTCTGGAAGAGCACCTCAAGAATGGCCGTGTGGTCGAGCGCCTGCAGATCTGAACCCCGCCAGGCGCCGCGCTGGCTTGACTTTATGTGCCGGCCTCCGGAGAATTCGCAGCCCGCGTGGCTACGTAGCTCAGCTGGTTAGAGCACATCACTCATAATGATGGGGTCCCCTGTTCGAATCAGGGCGTAGCCACCACCGATTTCTCCAAAGGGGCTGCCTTCCGGCAGCCCTTTTTGGTGTTGGGCGGCGCTACCGGTTCTGGCTTTGCGTATCCTGACAGTGACGAAGGCGTGGGCAAGGGGGCGGTATGCGTGGCAAGCGGGCGATTCTGGCGGGACTTGGGCTGTTCCTTGCAATGACGGCAGGCGGGGTGTCGTACGCGGATGAGGCGCGTCCGGCAGGGTTTGTTGCGGCGGGTGACGTGGTAACGGACCTGGTCGAGGAGATCCGCTACTTTGGCGACGACAACTTCGTGGGCGAACCGATCGATGGTTACGAGTCCCCCGTTTGCATCCTGACGTCCCCGGCCGCCCATGCCCTCGCCCGGGTGCAGGAACGTCTCGCGGCGTTCGGGCTTGGTCTCAAGGTGTTCGACTGCTATCGGCCCGCGCGGGCCGTCGCGCACTTCGTGCACTGGGCGGAGGACCTCGGCGATACCCGGATGCAGGCACAGTATTACCCGGAAGTTGCCAAGGACGAGTTGTTCGAGCATGGCTATATCGCGGCCCGGTCGAGTCACTCGCGTGGCTCGACGGTCGATCTGACCTTGATTGATCGCGACTCCGGCGACGCGCTGGAGATGGGCACCGGCTTTGACCGGTTCAGTCCGCGCTCCTGGCCCGGGGATGACGGTGTTTCCGCACAGCAGCGGGCCAACCGCATGCTTCTGCAGCGGCTGATGGTAGAGGCGGGCTTCGAGCCCTACGAGCAGGAGTGGTGGCATTTCACCCTGGCGGACGAGCCCTTTCCGGATCACTATTTCGATTTTGTGGTCGGCCGGGGCCAATAGGCGCGCCGGAGGGCTTTATTGCCGCCTGTTCGGGGCTCGGCTAGACTGCGCGCCGGCCGGCCCGACTCACTGGGACCAACCTCGGATGAACGCCATGAAACGTTACGGAATCCGCATTCGCCTGCCGGAAGGCAGCACCCTTTCCATGCCGCACCTGCTGGGGGCGGACTGGGAATCCTATCGCTGGTATGACAGTGCGCTGGAGCGTGACAAGGCGCTGGCGGACATGCAGCGCGACCTCCCGAATTACCGCAAGGGCGATCACGTCGCCCAGGTCCTCGAGCGCGTCGAACGCGACGCCTGAGCCGGATTCGAATCCGTCGCGAACAGCGGCGGGATCAGAGCGTCAGCGGCTCCATCAGGTAGCACAGGCAGTCCTGGGCGATCACGCGGGTGTCCAGCGTGAGCATGGACGGCATCGCCTGGCGCTTCAGGCGGATCTCCTGACCGGCCCGCTCCAGATATTCCCCGGTCACCTCCGAACCGTCCTCGGCGATCGCGATCAGCGGGTCCTGGGCGTCCGCGTGCACATTCACCAGGCGCGAGCCGGCGGGCAGTAGCTGGAAATTCAGGCCGTCCAGGTCGGGTTCCAGGCGGACGTCGTGCTGCGCGTCCAGTCCGACCTGTAGTCCGGGGCGCACCCGTACCTGGGCCACGGTGTGGAAGATCTCGATGGCGCCCGTCCGCGGCGGCTCCTGGGCGAAGTGGTCCAGGTGCAGCACTGCATCGATCATCTCGCGCGCGTGGTCCACGCCGGCCGCGTCCTCGGGGTGGCCGCATTCCACGGTCACGGCCGGTGCGATACGCGCCAGTGCCATGGAGGCGACCCCGCGCGGCCGGGTGAAGTAGACCACCGTGCGTCCGAACAGCGCGGCCAGATTGAGGAACGGCGCCTCCAGGCGGTTGATGCAGGCGTAATGGGGATTGCGCCCGGTGTTGTTGTGCAGGTCGATTGCGGCGAACAGGCCGCGTCCTTCCAGGCGCCGGCAGAGTTCGGCGAAGACGTCGGCCTCGCGCGAGCCGCCCTGCTCGGTCCCCGGCCAGATGCGGTTGAAGTCCGGCTGGTCGTCCAGGTGGCGCTGGTTGAGCGCTGCGGCCTGCGGGTTGCCCACGACCAGGGTCAGCGCGCGCGGCAGCGGGCGCCCGGTGTAGTGGCGCAGGAGTTGCTGCACCGCGTGCAGGCCCACCGGCTCGTTTCCGTGCAGCAGAAGGACCACGGCCACCGCAGGCTCGCGCTGGCCTTCCAGGTGGATTAGCGCCGGCCCGGGCACGCACTGGTGCAGGGTGGCGGGCGTGGCCTCGAGGAAGCCGTCGGGTAGTTCGAAGTATTCGTTGATCGAGAGAGTCACGGGTTTCCTCAAAGTCCCCAGGTGTGAACCGGCGCGCCGGTGTTCTGCCAGCCGCGGTAGGCGTGGACCAGGCCCGGCCAGTCGCGGCCGTGGCGCGCGACCCAGTCGCGTTGCCAGTGCGTGCCGGTCTGGCGGCTGGCGACGCGCGCGGCGATGATGCCAAGCAGGTTGTCGCGTTCGCTGCGGTCGATGCCCAGGCGCTCCAGACCCTCGGCCGCCCGGGGGAGCAGCTCCCGCGTGATCAGGCGTGGCGCCGGGACGGGGTCGCGATGGCCCCAGCGCAGGCGAGCATCCAGCCCGTAGCGGGCGGCATTGTAGAAGTTGTCGCGGGCCTCGGAAAATGGGGTCTCCAGCGTTCCGTTGGGCGATTCGGCCACCAGGTACTCGATCAGGCCCAGGGCGAAAGCGGTGTTGGCCAGCATGTCGATCAGCGACGGGCCGGCCGGCAGGCAGCGAAACTCCAGGCGTAGACTGCGTCGGCCATCCGCATCGCAGCCGACGATCGGCCGGTTCCAGCGCCAGATCGTGCCGTTGTGGAAGGCGAGGTGGGCCAGTTGATCGGCCGGCTCGTCGAGGGCTACCGGCAGCAACACCGGGAAGTGCTCGAGGTTTTCGGTGAACAACTCGCCGATGGATGCGTGCAGATAGCCGGTGCCGAAGGTCACGCGGCGGATCGGGCCACGCGCCGAGTTGGCGAACCCGCCGACCTCCACCGATTGCTCGAACAACGGGATGCGGCTCTCGGCCCAGAGGTCGTGGCCGAAGATGTAGGGCGTATTGCCGGCGGCGGCCAGCACCGGTGCCGCGGCGACCAGAGAGGCGTTGTAGGCGCGGTGGGCGACCTCGGGGCGGGTCTCGATATGCACCTGGAAGGAGGTCGCCGCGGCCTCCAGCATCACGTCCGCATGGCGGTGCTGGAGGTGCTCGTGACCGACGATGTCCACCTGCAGCGGGCGCTGGGCGCGTTGTTCCAGGATCGCGCTGTTCAGGGCCCGGTAGCGGGCCTGCTGCGACATGTGGTGGATCCCGAGGTCGTCCGGTTCCAGGGTGGGCAGGCTGCCGGCCATCAGCAGTTCCGCGCCGGCGTGGCGGGCCGCCCGGCGCGCCCGGCGCAGGGTCTCGTTTAACTCGTCGAGGATGGCGCTGAAGCAGCCGGGACCGGCGCGGAAGACGCCGCTGTTCAGTTCGATATTGAACTGCGCCAGTTCCAGGGTGGCCAGCGGGCTGTCCATCGCGGCGAGGAAGGCGTCATTGACCGGTAGCGGTCGCCCCTGGGTGTCGCATAGCCAGGCTTCGATCTCGAAGCCCAGCCGCGGGGGTGGGGCGGGGTCCTCGGGCGGTTGCGTGCGCAGCCAGTCCAGCAGCTGGGCCGTCTCGTCCGCGAGGGCCTGGTGGAAGCGGTCAAAGTCTGCCGCGCCGAAGTGCTCCTCGCGGATCTCGCGGCCCAAGGCCTAGTCCTCGTCCCGGTCGTCGTCCGGTGCGTCGTCATAGAGGCTCTCCAGAAGATCGCCCCAGATCTGTTCGTGTTGCTCGATGAAGGTCAGCAGGCTCTTGCGGAAGGCGAGATAGTCGGCCTCGAAGGCTTCGAAGTCCGCCCCGCCATTGAGCAGCTTGGCAGCGCGGTCGGTCTGCTGCAGGCTGTCACGCAGGTTGAGGCTGGCGGCCATCGCACCCTTGACGCGTTCGCGCTCGTGCGGGATCCAGGCGCGGTCCGACAGCATGGAGCGCAGGTTCTCGCCCAGTTCCAGCAGGCGCTTGCGCAGGCGCGGGACGGCGCCGATGGTGCCGGTCTTGAGCTCGCCCCAGACGGCATCGGTGATCAGGCGCGCCCAGCGTTCGCGCAGATCCCGCACGGTATCGGGGTCAAAGGCGAAAGCGCGCTCCAGTTGTTGCGGATCGAATGGCATTGGGTATCCTGATCGACGAAGCCCGGGATGTGCGGCGTCTGCGGTGGAGGGGCCGGAATAGCCTCGCGCCCCGTAGCGTCCTACAGGGTACAAGAACAAGCAAGGCCGCATGTACGGCCTGCGGATGGAGGAATCGACAACATGGCGACCTGGTTCGCGCAGCGCAGGCTGCGTCAGAAGGTGTGCGACCTGCGGCCACAGATGTACCGCATGGCATTCGCGTGGTGTCACGATGCCGCGCTGGCGGATGACCTGGTGCAGGAGGCAATGATGAAGGCCCTGACCCGGCTGAAGTCGTTGCAGGACGAGAACGCCCTGAAGGCCTGGGTGTTCCGCATCATGACCAACTGTTATCGCGACTGGGGCCGGCGGCAGAAGGACACGGTGGATGTGGACAGCATGGAGCTGTCCTGCGAGGACTGCCCGGAGCAGCAGACCGAGCGCAATCGCATGGTCGCGGATGTTCACCGGGCCATGGCCGAACTGAGTACCGATCACCGGCAGGTGGTCGCGCTGGTGGACCTGGAGGGTTTTGCCTACTCCGAGGTCTCGGAGGTGCTGGACGTACCGATCGGCACCGTGATGAGTCGCCTGAGCCGGGCTCGGGCGCAGTTGAAGAAGGTGCTGCTGGAGCAGCAGGCCGACACGGGGACAGCGGCCGATACACCCTATCTCAAGGTAGTGAGGAATCGGCATGTCGAATGAACGACTGAGTGCAAAGAATCGACCCAGCGAGGAGATTCTCAATGCCTTCGTGGACGGCGAGTTCTCGCCGGAGGATCGTCTGTTTACGCTGAAGACGATCGCCTCCAGTGAGCATCTGAGTCGCGAGGTCTGCGACATGCACCAGCTCAAGGAGCTGGTGAACATGGCCTACGAAGACGTCCCGGCCGGGCGCGCGGCCGGCACCACCGGTGGCCGTTGCCGGTTATCGCGCGGTGGAGGTTCGGCCTGGTTCCCGTCGGTGGCGGCCGGGGTGCTCGCGCTGGTCGTGGGTTCGCTGGGTGGATACGAGATCACTCGCGATGCCGGCTTCTTCGGGGGCGACCATGCTGCTGCGCCCGGCCAGGAGTCCGGGGCCCTGGCGCAGGTGGCTGCCAGCGATAACGCGCCCGGCGGGGCCGCGGCCCCGCAGCAGGTGTTTTCGGCTACCGAAACCGATCAGATTCTGCTGCACATCAACGAGGCGGATACCCGTGCGGTGGCCGAGTTGCTGGACGACATCGAGAGCATGTATCGCGAGGCGGCCACGGTCGGGCGCGACCTGAACGTGCAGGTGGTGGTGCACAACAACGCGATGGGCATGCTGCGAACCGACAGCGCACCCTATCCGGAACGTGTCGCGAGCATGGCGGAGGCGTACCCCACGCTGCGCTTTACCGCCTGTGCCCAGACCCTCAACCGCCTGGCGCGCGAGGAAGGCCAGAAGGTGGATATCCTGCCACAGGCTGAACTGATTGATTCTGGCGTCGCCGAGGCGGCCCGCCGTCAGGCGGAAGGCTGGATCTACATCAAGGTCTGATTCGGCACGGCCGGAGTCTCGATGCAAGTCGACCCACAAGTGCTGCGCCCCGGCTGGTTTCTGGCCGGGGCGCTCTTGTTGATGCTGGCGGCGGGCGGCGCGACTGCTGTATTGATGGGCGTCGTCGCCAAGGCGCCGGCGGCCGAAGAGCCGCTGCGGGTGGTCTATCACATCAACACCGATGACCCGGAGCTCCACCTGAACGCCCTGCGCAACCTGCAGAATCACATCGACGGTAGCCCCGATGATGTTTCGCTCAAGATCAAGGTGTTGACTCATGGCAGCGGCATCAGTCTGCTGCAGCACGCCCGTACCGATCCGGACCTGCGCAGTACCGTGAACACCCTTAAGCTGCAGGATGTGCGCTTTTTGGTGTGTGGAAACTCGCTGGAATCGCGCGGGCTCGAACGCAGCGATCTGCATGAGGTATCGGACAGGGACGTGGTTCCCAGTGGCATCGTGGAACTGACCCGCCTGCAACGCTCCGGTTACACCTACATCAAGCCCTGACCGGACCGGCCGTATCCCCCCTGCGTTGGGTGATCAGCGCCCCCCAAGCTCGGTGTCCAGCGCCGCCAGGCGCTCCGGTGTGCCGATGTCGCGCCAGGCGCCGGTGTAGTGTTCGCCGGTGACCCGGCCGGCCTCGATGGCTTGACGCAGCAAGGGTCCGAGGGCCCGGCGCCCCGGTGGCAGATCACGGAACAGCGCCGGGTCGTACCAGCCGATGCCGCTGAAGGTCAGCAACTCGTTCCCCGCCAGGGCCACCCGCTCCCCGTCCAGGGCGAAATCGCCCTGCGTGTGATGGTCGGGGTTGGCCACCAGTACGAGGTGCGCGAGCGGTCGGTCGGTGGCTGTGTTCATCGTCGCCGGGGGTGTCAGCGGGTGGTCGCACCAGACATCGCCATTGACCACCAGAAACGGCTCCTCCCCCAGAAGGGGAAGGGCCTGGCGGATCCCGCCCGCGGTCTCCAGGGCACCCTCGGGCTCCGGTGAGTAGCGAATGGCGAGGCCCGTCTGGCATTCACCCAGGGTGGCGCGGATCTGTTCGCCCAGATGCGCGAGGTTGATGACTACCTCGCGGTACCCGGCGGTCGCCAGACGATCCAGCGTGTAGCCGATCAGCGGCCGGCCACCGACCGGCAGCAGCGGCTTGGGGCAGTGGTCGGTCAACGGGCGCATGCGTTCGCCGCGCCCGGCGGCCAAGATCATTGCGCGCATGGCTTAATCCTCCCGCATGCGTTCGGGCATGTGGGTTTGGAACCAGCCCGCCACCGGTGCCAGCGCCGGCTGTGACAGCCCCTGCGCCAGGAGTCGATGCAGGCGCGGCAGGTGTTCCAGGTAGCGTGGTTTGGCATCCCGGCGCGCCAGGCGCACGAAGATCCCGAGGATCTTGGTGGTGCGCTGGACACCGAGGACGCGGTAGTGCTGCATGAAGACCTCGGGGTCCCAGGCCGTTCCCGCGGCATAACGCTCCAATGCCCGCTCCACGGTAGCGGGTGACACCTCGCGCCGGGCGTCTTCCAGCAGCGAGACGACATCGTAGGCGGGGCTGCCGATCACGGCATCCTGGAAATCCAGGACGGCACAATCGCCATCCTCGCCGGGTGGCAGCATCAGGTTGTCCACGTGGAAGTCGCGTAGCACCAGTGTCCCGGGCAGGACGGGCAGGCCTTCCAGCGCCTCCCGCCAGGCTGCGAGAAATCCGTTGCGCAGGGAGGCGCTCATCGGGGTGCCGTGTTGTTCCGGCCAGTACCAGTCGGCAAACAGCGCGGCCTCGTCCAGCAGGCGCGGGGTGTCGTAGGCGGGGACGTCCGGGGCCTTTGCGGCCTGCGCTGGCCAGGCGCGATGCAGCTGGATCAGGGTGTCGATGGCGCGGTCGTACAAAGGACCTTCCGCGGCCCCCTCCTCGGCGAGGGCCCGGGTGAAGGTTCGGTCGCCGAGGTCCTCGAGCAGCACGAAGCCGGTGGCTGGATCGTGCGCAAGGATGCGCGGCGGGCGCAGCCCCAGCGATTCCAGCAGTCGCGCGATCTCCACGAACGGCTCGGTGGCCTCGCGCTCGGGTGGCGCATCCATCAGCACCACCGGTTGGTCGTCGCGGCACAGGCGAAAATAGCGCCGAAAACTGGCATCCGCGCGCAGGAGTGCCAGGTCGGTGAACCTGCCCGGCTGGTCCTTCAGCCAGGCCTGGAGCTGCTCGCTGCGGCGATCGTCCGGGATCATGCGCGGGCCTCGGGAAATTCGTCGGATATCCGCTCGACGCGGGTGTCGATGCGGCCATCGGCATGCAGTGCCAGTACGCGGTAGCCGGCGTGTTCGGTATCCAGCGCGAACTGTTCGGAGCCGGGGGCGAACTGGACGCAGGTGGAGGGGCAGCCCAGCAGTTCGACGCCCTGGCGCTCGGCGCGGAAATCCTGATGGATGTGGCCGAACAGGCAGGCGCGTACGCGCGGGTGGTGATCCAGGATCGCGAACAGGTCGCCGGGATTGGTCAGGCCGATCCGGTCCATCCATGCGCTGCCGATGGGCACGACCGGGTGGTGAACGGCGACCATGCCCCAGTGATCGGGGTGTGCGGTCAGTACTTGATCCAGGCGCGACAACTCGGCCGGCTCGATGCGCCCGGACGCCTGCCCCGCAACCGCAGAATTGATCCCGACCAGCAGCCAGTCGCCGAGCAGCCGGTGGCTGTCCAGGGCGTGTCCGGCGCCCGTGAAGGCGCGGTGCAGCAGGGTCCAGTCATCGTGGTTGCCCGCCAGGCCGGCGAGCGGCCAGCCCTTCGCGTGTTCGTCGAGCATTGCGAGGAGTCGCGTGTAGGCCGCCGGATCCGGATCTTCGGCCAGGTCGCCCGTGAGCCATAGCAGGTCCGGCCGGGCCTCGTTCCGGCGCAGGGTCTCGAGCACGCGGGCGAGCTGGCGGTCGCTGTCGGGATAACCCGGTCGAATGGGGCCCGGCTCCCGGCCGAGGTGGGTGTCGCTGATCTGAAGGATGTGCTGCATGCGGCCGGTGTCGTTTTCCGTATGGTGCCGGTTGTGTGCGTTCGGGCGCGCTTTCGTGTTTGCCGCCCGGCAGGGTTATTGCCCTATACTCGATCGGGTGTACCGTGCAATGCGCCGGGGCCTTCCCGCATGGGGCGAGAGGGGGCCTGGCGAGGGGTCCAAGATGAGCCAAGAAGCCAAGACCCGCCCGGATTCCGGGTACCGTCCGTCCGAGGACGAACCCTACATGAATCCGCGTCAACTGGACTACTTTCGCGCCAAGCTCGAGGCCTGGCGTGCCGAGCTGATCGAGGAATCGGAACAGACTCTGGAGCACCTGCGCAGCGAGAGCTGGCAGGAACCGGACCCGAATGACCGCGCCAGCCACGAGACCGATGCCGGCCTGGAGCTGCGTACCCGGGATCGGTACCGCAAGCTCCTGAACAAGATTGACGCGGCGCTGGCGCGCATCGAGCAGGGCGAATACGGCTATTGCGAGGAGACCGGTGAACCGATCGGCATCGCCCGGCTGGAGGCGCGCCCGATTGCCACGCTGAGCGTGGTGGCCCAGGAGGCCCACGAGCGCGAAGAGGATCGCTACGCGCAATAGCCGCCGAGAACGAACCCCGCGCCGCTCAGGGTGTGGGATTATGCGTCCGTCAGGGTTCGGGTAAACACCCGCGAGTTGCGCGCCTGGTTGTAGCGGGTCTGCCGGCTGACGGGCAGATCGTCCACCTTGCCTGGCGTGTAACCGCGTTCCTGGAACCACTGGGCGGTGCGTGTGGTGAGCACGAATACCCGCCGGATTCCCTGTTCCTGCGCCAGGTGTTCCATCGCCTGCAGCAAACGGTCGCCGCGGCCGCTCCCGCGGTAATCCGCGTGCAGGGCCAGGCAGGCGATCTCCGCGGCATCCGCCTCGAACGGGTAGAGCGCGGCGGTCCCGATGATCAGGCCGTCGGCCTCCAGCACCTGGAAGCGGTCGATCTCCAGCTCCAGGTGCTCCCGCGCGCGATGCACCAGGATGCCCTCGGCCTCCAGTGGTTCCAGTAGTGCATGGATGCCGCCGACATCGTCGAGTGTGGCCGGGCGCAGCCGTTCCAGTGGCTCGCGCGAGACCAGTGTGCCGATTCCCAGACGGGTGAACAGCTCGGTCAGAAGCCCACCGTCGTCCCGACGGTCGATCAGGTGCACCCGGATCTCGCGCTGGCGACAGGCGTCGAGCGCGCTCTTCAGATGGTTGGCCAGTTCCTGCGGCAGGTCGGTGGCGGTCTCCAGCAGCTTCTGGGCGGCCGGCACGGTGAGCTGGTCCAGCACGCCGTGTTCGGGATCACGCAACACCCCGGCCTCGGTGAGAAAGATCAGCTTGTCGGCATTCAGTGCGATCGCGACCTGGGTGGCGACATCCTCGCCGGAGAGGTTGAACACCTCGCCGGTGGGGGAGTAACCGAGCGGGGAGACCAGGGCCACCTGCTCGCGGTCCAGCAGGGCCGCGAGGGCGGTGGTGTCCACCCCGCGCACCTCGCCGGTGTAGTGGAAGTCCACGCCGTCGCGTACGCCCAGTGGCCGTGCGGTGACGAAGTTGCCACTGGCCACGCGCAGGCGTGCGTTGCCGGTACCCGGCTGGCCGAGGCTGCGCGAGAGCAGGCCCTCGATCTGCAGGCGCAGCCGACCGACCGCATCCAGCACGGCTTCCAGCGCTGCGCCATCCGTTACGCGCAACCCGTTGGCGTAGGCCGGGGTCAGTCCGCGCTCGCTCATCCGTGCCTCGATTTGCGGGCGCGCCCCGTAGACCAGCACGACCCGGATACCCAGGGCATTGAGCTTGGCGATATCGCGCATCAGTGCCGGAAACTCCGGCGCCTGAGCGGCCTCGCCTGCGAGCGCGATCACCATGGTGCGCCCGCGGTGGGCGGCGATGTACGGCACCGCATCACGGAACCAGGCGAGCTCCCCGGGCTGCGGGGCTCGGCGCGAGGGCGCGTGATTGCGGGCGGCTGGGTTGGATGTGGCGGTCACGGGCGTGTCCGTTTCCTGGTGATGTCCTTGAGCAGACAGTCTAGGGAATCACGGATCAATGTACACGTGGGATCAGTCAGGCCTGCTGGCCCGATCCTGCGGGAAGGGGTGTTAGGGAAACATTGATCCGTGTTTCCCTAGTCGGTCTCGCCCACGAGGCGCTCGAGGTCCGGGACGGAGGCGCCGGGCGCGATGCCGTGCTCCTTGAACCACCCGGCATTGACCTCCAGGGCGTAGCGCACCGGCCGTTTCGCCTCGTGTATGCGGGTGGAGTGGGGCGTCATGCTGGCGATGTTGGTAATGGTGAAGTCGGCATCGATGAAGGCCACGTCCAGCGGGATGCGGGTGTTTTGCATCCACATGCCGTAGTGTGCCGGTCGTGGCCAGATGAACAGCATGCCGTGGTCGGCGGGCAGGTGGTCGCGGTGCATCAGCCCGATCCGGCGGCTACGGTCGGTCGCGGCGATCTCGATCGTCAGGGCTTGTTCGCCGAGTTGCAGTTCGGCGGTCGGCAGCCCGCTTTCGGCCTGCGCCAGCCCCGTGCCCAGGGCGAACAGCAGCACCAGCCCGACAAGGCCGGGCTGCGCGCGCCCCCGCGACGTATTGATCAAGCCTATTCGCCGCTCATGCGCCCCACGGCGCAGCTGGCAAACGACTTGGCCTTGGCGCTGGCGGAGCGCAGGCCGGAGACCGAACCGACCTCGGGGTAGCCCATGCTGGCGAGCTTGGCGGCGACCGCCTCGCGGGCGCTGTCGGGCGCCTCGATATCAACCGCACCGCCTTCCACGTCCACCTCGGCGTCGGTGACGCCCTCGACCTGCAGCAGGCCCTTGCGGATGGAGCTGGCGCAGCCGCCACACTTGATGTTCTCGACTTCGATTTTCATTGCAGGTGCTCCGGGGTACTGGGGTTTGTACGACTCATTATGTACGATCTGCGTTCACCGTAATCGTTCACGAGACTATACATGCCCGCCTATCGTTCCCGCACCACCACCCACGGCCGCAATATGGCGGGTGCCCGCGCCCTGTGGCGCGCCACCGGCATGAAGGATGGCGACTTCGGCAAGCCGATCATCGCCATTGCCAACTCCTTCACCCAGTTCGTGCCCGGGCACGTGCATCTGAAGGACCTGGGCCAGCTGGTGGCCGGCGAGGTGGAAAAGGCCGGCGGGGTGGCCAAGGAGTTCAACACCATCGCGGTGGACGACGGGATCGCGATGGGCCACGGCGGGATGCTCTATTCGCTGCCCTCGCGCGAGATCATCGCCGACTCGGTCGAGTACATGGTCAACGCACACTGCGCCGATGCCCTGGTCTGCATCTCCAACTGCGACAAGATCACCCCCGGCATGCTGATGGCCGCGATGCGCCTGAACATCCCGGTGGTGTTCGTCTCCGGCGGGCCGATGGAGGCCGGCAAGGTGCAGGCCCCGGGCAGCGACAAGGTCATCCACCTGGATCTGGTGGACGCGATGGTCAAGGCCGCCGACTCCAGTGCCAGTGATGAAGAAGTGGAGGCCATCGAGCGCTCCGCCTGCCCGACCTGCGGGTCCTGCTCCGGCATGTTCACCGCCAATTCGATGAACTGCCTGACCGAGGCGCTGGGGCTGTCGCTGCCGGGCAACGGCTCGCTGCTGGCCACCCACGCCGGGCGCAAGAGCCTGTTCGAGCAGGCCGGCCGGCGCGTGGTCGAACTGGCCAAGCGTTACTACGAGCAGGACGATGAATCTGCTTTGCCGCGTTCCATCGCCACCTTCGAGGCGTTCGAGAACGCGATGAGCCTGGATATCGCGATGGGCGGCTCCACCAACACGGTGCTGCACCTGCTGGCGGCCGCGCGCGAGGGCGAGGTCGACTTCACCATGGCCGACATCGACCGCCTGTCGCGCAAGGTGCCGAATCTGTGCAAGGTCGCCCCGGCCACCCAGCTCTATCACATGGAGGATGTCCACCGCGCCGGTGGTGTGGTCGGCATCCTCGCGGAGCTGGACCGCGGCGGGCTGATTCACCGCGACATTCCCACCGTGCACGCCGAGACCATGGGCCAGGCCCTGGAACAGTGGGACGTGATGCGCCACGCCGCCGAGGCCGAGACGCTTTACCAGGCCGCCCCGGGCGGTGTGCCTACCCAGGTCGCGTTCAGCCAGGACAAGACCTGGGACAGCCTGGACATCGACCGCGAGAACGGCTGCATCCGCGACATCGAGCATGCCTACTCGAAGGACGGTGGCCTGGCCGTGCTCTACGGCAACATGGCCCCGGATGGCTGCATCGTGAAGACTGCCGGGGTGGACGACAGCATCCTGACATTCTCGGGTCCGGCCCGGGTCTTCGAGAGCCAGGACGCGACGGTGGAGGCCATTCTTGGTGACCAGATCCAGGCGGGCGACGTGGTGATCATCCGCTACGAGGGCCCCAAGGGCGGCCCGGGCATGCAGGAAATGCTCTACCCGACGTCGTATCTCAAGTCCAAGGGCCTGGGCAAGGAATGCGCGCTGGTCACCGACGGGCGCTTCTCCGGCGGCACCTCCGGGCTGTCGATCGGTCACGTCTCGCCGGAGGCGGCGCAGGGTGGTGCGATCGGCCTGATCGAGGAAGGCGACACCATCGTGATCGACATCCCCGGTCGCGAGATCCGCATCGACGTCGACGACGCCACGCTGGCCGCACGGCGCGAGGCCATGGAGGCCCGTGGCGCGAAGGCCTGGAAACCCGAGTCGCGGGAGCGGGCCGTCACCCAGGCCTTGCGCGCCTACGCCCTGATGACGACCTCCGCCGCCTACGGCGCGGTGCGCGACATCTCCCGCTTCGAGGACTAGCCCAGGGCCCAAGCGCTGCATTTCATCCCGCTTCGGTGCGGCGTCTAATGCTGAAATGATGTGTTTCGCTGCGCTCAACGCATCCTACGGTTGGGTGTAGTTCCGGGTTGTAGGATGCGGATGAGCGCCGCGAATCGCATCACGGAAGTGTGGGGCGCCCCCGGACGATGGTGGATGGTCCGAGCGTTTGAACGGTGCGTTTCGCGGGGCTCAACGCACCCTGCCTCTATTGGATGACGCATTCCGCGGAGGTGGACCCGGACCGAAAAAATCGAACGTAACGCAACCACAGGGAGGTGGTGATGGCGATTACCGACTGGCCCGCGGCCGAGCGCCCGCGGGAGAGGCTGATCGAACGCGGCGCGGCCGCGCTTTCGGATGCGGAGTTGCTGGCAATCTTTCTGCGCACCGGCGTGGCCGGCAAGAGCGCGGTGGATGTCGCGCGGGACCTGCTCAGCCGCTTCGGCGGGCTGCGGCCTTTATTACAGGCGGATCAGGCGGGGTTTTGCGCCGCCCCGGGGCTGGGGGATGCCAAGTACGCCCAGCTCCAGGCCGTGCTGGAGATGGGGCGACGGCACCTGGCTGCGGACCTCGAGCGCGGCGATGCGCTGACCTCGCCCGCGACCACCCGGCAGTTCCTGGCGGCGCGCCTGCGCGACTATCCCTTCGAGGTCTTCGGCGTGCTGTTCCTCGATAACCGCCACCGCGTGATCGCCTTTGAGGAACTCTTTCGCGGCACCATCGACGGTGCCTCCGTGCACCCGCGCGAGGTTGTGCGGCGCGCGCTGCACCACAACGCGGCGGCTGTGATCCTGGCCCATAACCACCCCTCGGGCGTGGCCGAGCCGTCGCGTTCGGATGTCGCCATCACCCGCCGCCTGACCGACGCCCTGGGGCTGGTGGACATCCGCGTCCTCGATCACGTGATCATCGCCGACGAGGCCGTCTCCCTGGCCGAACGCGGCGAGCTGTAGGGGGAGGCTGACCCAGTCGCACGTCTGCGTTGCAACGTGGTGAGACGACCAAGTCGTCATTGCGAGGAGCCGAAGGCGACGAAGCAATCTGCCGGGGCAGGCAATCTGCCAATATTCTGCCCGGGGGCATCCGGATGGCGATTGCTTCGTCGCTTTGCTCCTCGCAATGACGGTTGGTGGATAGTCCGCAACTGGGTCTATCCGCGGATGTCCCTGTGGCCGGGTTCGTCTGGGCAGGCAGTGCCGGTGTGGCTCTGGCCGTCGATGGTCATCTCGAAGCTGCAGCTGCAGCTGCAGCTGCCGTTGTCGAGGTCGCGGTTGCGGCGTTTGCGCAGAGTCACGTCTAGGTCTGATCGAGGGCGCGTTCCAGTGCCTGCAGCAGTGCGTCGACCTGCGTTTGGGTGTGGGCGGCGGACAGGGTGATGCGCAGGCGGGCCTCGCCTTCCGGGACGGTCGGGGGGCGGATCGCGGGGACCAGGAAACCGGCCTCGAACAGGCGCTCGGCGACGGCGCTCGCGCGAGTGGCGGTGCCCAGGGTGACAGGCTGGATGGGCGTGAGGGGCGGTGGGTGTGGCAGGCCGAGGCGATCCAGCCCGTCGCCCAAGCGTCGCAACAGGTTCTGCAGGTGCTCGCGGCGGTCGTGGGCGGACGCGGCGATATGCACCGAGGCCAGGGTGGCGGCGGCCAGGGCGGCCGGCATCGCGGTGGTGTAGATGTAGGGGCGCGCGGTCTGGATCAGGGTCTCGATCAGCCGTTCGGAGCCGGCCACGAAGGCCCCGGCGGTGCCGAAGCCCTTGCCCAGGGTGCCCATCAGGATCGGTACGTCGTCGCTGCCGAGACCGAAGTACTGGCAGCTGCCGCCGCCGGTGTCGCCCAGCACTGACAGGCCGTGGGCGTCGTCCACCATCAGCCAGGCATTGTATTCGCGCGCCAGGGCGGCGAGTTCCGGAAGCGGGGCGATATCGCCGTCCATGGAGAACACGCCGTCGGTGACGATCAGGCGCTGGCCGGTCGCGGGCGCCTTCTCCAGGCGCTCGCGCAGGTGTGCGGGCTCGGCGTGGCGGTAGCGCTGGCTGCGCGCGCCCGACAGGCGCACGGCGTCGATCAGCGAGGCGTGGTTCAGGCGGTCCTCGAAGACGGTGTCGTGGCGCCCGACCAGGGCCTGGACCAGGGCCAGGTTGGCCATGTAGCCGGTGGAGAAGACGAGTGCCCGAGCGCGCCCGGTGAAGTGGGCCAGGGCTTGTTCCAGCTCCTCGTGGGCGCGGGTGTGGCCGTTGATCAAATGGGCGGCCCCCGCACCGACGCCGTACTGATCCAGCGCCTTGCGGGCGGCGGCGGCGACCGCCGGGTCACCGGCCAGGCCCAGGTAGTCGTTCGAGCAAAAGGCAATCACGCGGTGGCCGTCGATAACCTGTTCGGGCCGCTGTGGGCCGTCGAGGATGCGGGTGCGGCGCCATAGCCCGGCGTCGCGCACAGTGCTCAGGCGTTGCTCCAGGTAGTGATCGAGTGAGTCGCTCATGGGCGCAGGCCCGCACGCAGGAAGATCGGCCAGTGCACCCGTGCCGGCATGCTCGGGTTGGACCACAGGGCTTGCAGGGCCGGTGCCAGCGCGGCCAGCGGGTCCTGGCCGGCGGCGCGGGCGCGGCGGATCGCGGACCAGGTACCGAGATAGCCCAGCAGGGTGGCGCGGTCCCATTCGCGCGTGATGCGAAACTCGGGCGCCTCGATCTCGGGCCAGGGAAACGGCAGGTCGCGGTAGTGGTTGCGGATGTGCTGGCGCTCTTCCGGCCACCAGGGCGCAAGGGTGGTGTCGTGGAAGTCGATCAGCAGGTGGTCCAGTGCCGGGTCCTCGGCCCGCAGCACGCCGTAGCCCCAGATCGCCAGGAGTCCGCCCGGGCGCAGGACGCGGGCGACCTCGTCGTGGAACTCGGGGTGGCGGAACCAGTGCGCGGCCTGGGCCACACAGGCTAGGTCGACCGAGCCATCGGCCAGAGCACAGGCCTCGGCGGCACAGGCGACGCGGTCGATCCCGGAGTGATCCGGCAGTGTGGCCAGCAGCGATGGGGCGGCGTCCGTGGCGAAGACCTGCGAGAAGTGGGGCGCCAGGCCCCGCGCGGCCTGGCCGTTGCCGCTGGCACAGTCCCAGGCGCGCTCGTGGTGCGGAGTGTGCGCCGCCAGCCAGTCAAACAGCTCGGCCGGGTAGTCCGGGCGGTGGCGGGCGTAAGCGTTAGCCACCGCCGAGAAATGGTCGGGGAAGCCGCCGCTCACCGCCGGTCTGGCTCAGGCCGAGGCGGAGGCTGGCTGGTCCGATTGCGCAGGGGCTTCCGGGCCAGTCTCCGGGCGCAGGCCCAGGCGCTCGAACAGCGCGAGGTCGTGGTTCTCGCCGGGGTTTGGCGTGGTCAGCAGGGTGTCGCCGTAGAACAGCGAGTTGGCACCGGCGAGGAAGCACAGGGCCTGCATCTCGTCGGACATCTCGGTGCGCCCGGCGGACAGGCGCACGTAGGAGGCCGGCATCAGGATGCGGGTGGCCGCGATGGTACGCACGAACTCCAGCGGGTCGAGGTGCTCGATGCCGTGCAGCGGCGTGCCCTCGACCTGGATCAGCTGGTTGATCGGCACCGACTCCGGGTGCTTCGGCAGGTTGGCCATCTGTTGCAGCAGCCGCGCGCGGTCGCGGCGCGACTCGCCCATGCCGAGGATGCCGCCGCAGCAGACATTCATCCCGGCCTCGCGTACGTGCTCCAGGGTCTCGAGGCGATCGTCGTAGGTGCGCGTCGAGATGATGTGACCGTAGAACTCCGGCGAGGTGTCGAGGTTGTGGTTGTAGTAGTCCAGTCCCGCCTCGGACAGGCGTTTGGCCTGCTCGGCCTTCAGCATGCCGAGGGTCATGCAGGTCTCGAGGCCCTCGTCCTTCACCGCGCGGACCATCTCGATCACGCGCTCCAGGTTCTTGTCGGTGGGGTTGCGCCAGGCCGCGCCCATGCAGAAGCGGGTCGCGCCCTGGGCGCGAGCGTTGCGGGCCGCCTCCAGCACCTCGTCCAGCGGCAGCAGGCGTTCGCGCTCGATCTCGACCTCGTGGTGCGCGCTTTGCGGGCAGTAGGCGCAGTCCTCGGGGCAGGCCCCGGTCTTGATCGACAGCAGCGTGCTCACCTGGACCGCGTTCGGGTCGAAGTGCTCGCGGTGGACGGTCTGCGCGCGGAAGATCAGGTCATTCAGCGGCAGGTCGAGCAGGGCCTCGACCTCGTCGGTGTTCCAGTCGTGGCGGGGCGTGCTCATAGATGATGTTCCTTGTCGGCTTCGGCGGGGATCTCGACGTCCGTCCAGGGCTCGCGATAGATATTGAACAGGGCGTAGATCGTCCACGGCAGCAGGATGGCCGCGGCGATTGCCCAGTAGGCGCGGTAGTAGTTCAGATCCGGCGGAAAGAAGGTGGCGACCCCGATCAGCAGGCCCATCAGGGCGTAGTAGCGATAGGCGGCCCACTGCGTGAAGTGGCCGACGCGGGGATCGGGGTGGTGCTTGTTCAGGGCGTAGACCAGCATCGAGCCGCCAAACCACAGTACCAGCGGCACGATGCCCATGATCGCGGCGATGATGAAACCGACCCCGACGCCCTCGCTGCTCACCAGGAACAGCGGGATGCCGGCAATCGACACGCTGATCAGGTTGCCGATATCGAACATCGACGCGGCGCGCCGCGAGCTGCGTCCGGAGACGGTCCTGGTGGCCATGGTCTACCCTGCATGCAAAAAGCAGAGCATACCATTATGGCCCCGGACCCTTCATTGCGCCCCGTTTCCAGGCGGTCTCCGGCCGCGCGCTTGAGGGCCCGGGCTGCGGCCTGCGTCGACTGGCTGGGGGAGGCCCTGTACCCCGGTCAGTGCGGACTGTGCCTGGCCCCCGGTCCGGCGATCTGCGCGGATTGCCGGGCGGATCTTGCGCCGCTCGAGCACCCCTGCCCCACCTGTGCGTTGCCCCTGCCGGTCGCCGGCGTGTGCCCGGCTTGCATCCGCCGAGCGCCGGTCCTGGATGCACTGCATGCCGGCTGGGCCTATGCCTGGCCGCTGGATCAGCTGATCCTGGCCTACAAGCACGGCGCCAATGCACGGGCCGAACGCATCCTCGCGGCCCTGGCGGAGCAGGTGGCGGGCCGTCTGGTGGGCGAGAACGGCGATCTGCCCGATCTAGTGCTCCCCGTGCCGCTGCATGGCAGGCGGCTGCGCGAGCGGGGTTTCAATCAGTCGGACTACCTGGCGCGGCGTGTGGCGGGGGTGCTGGATGTCCCGCTGGATACCCGCGGACTGCGGCGCATCCGCGCGACCGAGTCGCAGCAGGCGCTGGGTCGCAAGGCGCGGCGGCGCAATGTCCACGGTGCGTTTGCCTGGGACGGTTCGAGCCTCGCCGGGCAGCATGTGCTGGTGGTGGATGACGTGGCGACCACGGGCGCGACGCTGGCCGCACTGGCCGAAGTGCTGCGCCGCGAGGGTGCCGCACGGGTGGAGGGACTGGTCCTCGCGCGCGCCTGAGGGTGTGCGGGCGCGGAATTCAGGCCCCCAGGTGGTGGTCGGCGATCATCGCCAGAAGGATGACGGCGCCCAGGTAGTGGTTGTTTTTGAAGGCGCGCAGACAGTCGGCGGGTTCGCGTTCGAAGATCAGGAACTGCTGGTAGAACATCAGCATTGCCACCACCACGAGCCCGGCGGTGTAGTAGCCACCGAAATCGGCGTGCTGGCCGACGAGATAAAGCCCCAGCCACACGAGAACCTGCAGCCCGCCGGTGATCAGGCGGTCGAGTTCGCCGAAGGCGATGGCCGTGGATTTCACCCCGATCTTCAGGTCGTCTTCGCGATCCACCATGCCATAGAAGGTGTCATACACCACCGTCCACGCCAGCACGGTTACGAACAACAGCCAGGCCACTTCGGGCGGGTGCTCGCCGGTGACGGCGGTGAACGCCATCGGCACGGCCCAGGCAAAGGCGGCGCCGAGATGGACCTGCGGGAAGTGGTGGAAACGCTTGGAGAACGGGTAGGTGCCGGCCAGTGCCACCGCCACCAGGGAATACAGGATGGTCAGCCCATTGGTGAACAGCACCAGGACGAAGGCGACCACGCTGAGGGCCACGAAGGTACCCAGCGCCTCGCGTGGGGTGATGGTGCCGAGCGCCAGCGGTCGGTCGCGGGTGCGCGCCACATGGCTGTCGAAGTCGCGGTCGGCGTAGTCGTTGATCGCGCAGCCCGCCGAGCGCATCAGCACCACGCCGGCGGCAAAAATGAAGATCAGGTAGGCCGGCGGCCAGCCCTCGGCCGCCACCCACAGGGCCCAGAAGGTGGGCCACAGCAACAGGTAGATGCCCACCGGGCGATCCAGCCGGATCAGGCGGGCGAGTTCCCACAGGCGTTCGCGCTCGGTCATGGCGGCCAAGCTTACCAGCCTTGCGGCGCCAGGGCGCCGGGTGTCGCTCCGGCGTCGGGGGGCGCTACAGGTGCGCCTCCAGCCATTCGTCCAGGTCGGCCGGTTCCACCTCGCCACGATGGGTGTCGAGGATGGTGCCTTCGCGGTCGATCAGTACGGTGTAGGGCAGGGCGCCGATGCGGTTGCCGTATTCCCGGCCGATCGCGACCGCGTCGTCCTGGCCGATCAGTACCGGGAATCCGATGCCGAAATCGTCGACGAAATGCTGCGTGGCTGTCTGCTCGTCCACGGCGACCGCGACGATGGTAAAGCCATCCTCCTGGTTGGCATCAAAGGTGTCCTGGAACAGCGGCATCTCCTTCTTGCAGGGCGGGCACCAGGTGGCCCAGAAGTTCAGCACGATCAGGTCGCCGTCCCACTCACTGAACTGGCGTTCTTCACCGGCGAGGTCGGGCAGGGTGAAGTCGATGCGCTGATTGCCCTGGGTCTCCTCGGCGGCGACCTCGGTGGCCGCGTTGGCAGAGGTTGCCCCGGCGTCCATCTCGGGTTCCGGGTCACCACAGGCGGTCAGGATCAGGGCGCTGGCCGTGGCGACCACCACCCCTGCGAGTGCGTGCTTGCGGTGTTTCATGGCGTCACCCCGATGGCGCTTTCTACATGTGCCAGGAAGCGGTCGGCATTCAGGTAGCCGACATTGCGGTAGTTGCGCAGCTCGTTGCCGTCGCGGTCATAGAAGATCATCGCCGGCGGCCCGAACAGATTGAACTGACGCATCAGGTCGCGGTGCTCGGAGGTGTTGTCGGTCACGTCGGCCTTCAGGAGGTGCACGTCGCCCATGGCCCGGATCACGCGCGGGTCCTGGAAGGTGGTGCGATCCAGCCGCACACAGTCCACGCACCAGTCGGCGTAGAAGTCGAGAAACACCGGCTGGCCGTTTTCGCGGGCCCGGGCCACTTCGCGTTCCACGTCCTCCAGGCTGTCGACGTAGGTGAACGCCATCTCGGTCGGCCCGGACTGCTCGCCCGTGGCCGTCACCGCGGGCTGATTGAACGTGGCCAGCGGGCGGAAGATGTCCTTGCCGCCGGTCGCCGCGCCGAGCATCAGCAGCACGCCGTAGATCAGGATCACCACACCCAGCCCCTTCCACAGGCTGTACCAGCCGGAGACATTGTCCGGCAGGGTCCTTAGTGCGCCCATGTAGACGGCGGTCACGATCAGCAGGATCGCCCACAGGAACATCGCCACCTCGCCCGGGATCACCCGTTCGAGCAGCCAGATGCCGATGGCCAGCAGGCCGACCCCAAACACCGCCTTGATGGTATCCATCCAGGGACCGGCCTTCGGTAGCAGGCGCCCGGCGGAGGTGCCGATGACCAGCAGCGGCGCCCCCATGCCCATGCTCAGCGCGAACAGCGCGATCCCGCCCAGCACTGCATCGCCAGTGTGGCTGATGTAGAGCAGCGCCCCGATCAGCGGTGCGGTCACGCAGGGGCCGACGATCAGGGCGGAAAGGAAGCCCATGATGCCGGCGCCTGCGTAGGTGCCGCCTTCCTGCTTGTTGCTGATCTGCGAAAGCTTGCTCTGCACGCCGGCCGGCATCTGCAGCTCGTAGAAGCCGAACATCGACATCGCCAGTGCGATGAAGATGGCCACGAAGGTCCCGATAATCCAGGGGTTCTGGAAGGCCGCCTGCAGGTTGGCACCCGCCAGGCCCGCGAATACGCCGGCAATGGTGTAGGTCAGGGCCATGGCCAGCACGAACACAAGCGAGATCAGGAATGCCTTGCGTGTGGTCAGGTTCTTCTGCCCGATGATGATGTTCGACAGGATCGGGATCATCGGGAACACGCAAGGGGTGAAGGTCAGCAGCAGCCCGAAGCCGAAGAAGGCCAGGGCTACCAGCCAGATCTGGCCGTCTGCCAGCTGGGCCGCGATGCGGTCCTGCTGGGTGACCGGTGCCGCGGCCTCGTCGTCTTCCGCAGCCCCGTCGCCGGTTTCCGGAAGGGCGTCGGTGTCGGCCTCGGCGGCCAGATCGGCAGCAAAGGAAACCGAGACCTCCTGGGTCAGCGGCGGGTAGCACACGCCGGCGTCGGCGCAGCCCTGGTAGTCGATCGCCAGGGTGATGTCGGAGACGTCATCCGCGTCGCGCAGGACCGGAACAAGGATCTCGACCTGGCCCCGGTAGACCTGGCTCTCGCCAAAGAACTCGTCTTCCTGGAGCTCACCGTCCGGTGGGTTGACCGGCCCCAGCTCGATGCCATCGCCCTCGGCGATGCGCACATCCAGCTGCTCACGGTAGAGATAGTATCCCTCGGCAATGTCGAAGCGCAGGATCGCCGCGTTCTGGCTGATCGCCTCCAGCGAGGCGGCAAAGGCCTTCTCCGGTTCCAGCAGGTCATCGGCGGCGCCGAGGTCGCCGGACAGGCTGCCCAGGTCACCCAGCGCGCTGCGTTCTTCCCCGGCATCTTCGTCCGCGCGGGTCTCGCCATTGCCGCTTGGCAGGCCGGGCAGCTCGATGGATACGGTCTGGAAGTGCGGCGGGTAGCACACGCCCAGGTCCGCGCAGCCCTGCGAGCGCGCCGTCAGCTCGATGCTGGTGCTGTCGGCCGCCTTGATCGGCAGCTCCACCTGCACCTGGCCGCGATAGGTCTCGACGCGCCCGAAGAATTCGTCCTCGCTGACCTCGCCATCCGGGATCTCGGCCTCGCCCAGTTCCAGCCCGTCGCTTTCCGGGGTGAAGTCGAACTGCTCGCGGTACATGTAGTACTCGTCCGCGATGTCCCAGGTCAGCCGTACCGTGTCGGCGTCGATCGCCTCAGCGCTCAGGGCGAAGGCGTCATCCGGGTCCAGTAGGTCGTCCTCGAAGAGGGCGTGCGTCAGTCCCGGAGCCAGCAGGAGTGCGACCAGCAGGGTTGCCAGCCAGGTGCGCGGATTCATGAGGTGCATTGCGTTATCCAGTCCAGGTAATCGGGCAGCCCGCGTTCAATCGGCAGGGCGATGATCTCGGGTGTGTCGTAGGGGTGTTGGTCAGCCAGCTGCGTCTGGAGTTCGTTCAGGCGCGCAGGCGCGGTCTTGATCAGTAGAGTGACTTCGGAGTCGATTTCGATATTCCCTTTCCACATGTAGATCGAGCGTCCGGGCGGGAGGATATGCACGCACGCGGCCAGACCCTGTTTCACCAGGGCGCCGGCCAGGGTCTCAGCCGTGTCCGGGTCGTCGAGTGTGGTAATGACCAGCCAGGCGTGGGCGCTGGATGGCGATTGCTCATTGCTCATGTATCAGGAGTCCCGTTCGATCCGTGCAGGCTGACCCGGGCGCAGTGGGGTGTCGTCCATCGGTGAGAATTCGACCTCGACGCGGTAACCCCGCTCGGGCTCTTCGCCGGTCGGCTCCCAGCCGATGGTCACAATGGTGCCGGAAAGACGCTGGTCGCCGACTACGACCGTAACGGTCTCCCCGGGTTCCAGGTCGGCGGCGGTGGCGGCCGGGACGGTGGCCACGGCGCGCATCGGGTCGATGGTGCCAAGGATCGCCAGGACCGGCGGCAGCAACGCCGGATTGACGTACTGCCCCGTGTTGGCGTCGAGGCGCACCAGGCGCCCGCTGGCCGGGGCGCGGATGGTCGCGTCCTCGAGATCGGCGCGGATGCGGTCGCGCTGGGCGCGGGCCTCGGCCAGGCGGGCCGCGACGGTCGCGTAATCGATACGTGCCAACTCCAGTTCGCGGGCGGCGATCAGGGTCTGGTCGTAGAGATCCTCGGCCTTGTCGCGCTCGCGCTCGGCTTCGTCCAGCTCCATCTGCAGGCGTTCCATGGTCGCACGGGCGGCGCGCAGGTCGGCATCGCCGCGCCGGGTATCCAGCCGGAACAGGACGTCGTCGGCCTCGACCCGGTCGCCGGCGCGGGCCTCGATTGCCTCGATGCGGCCTGCGATCGGGGCAGTAATGCGGTGGCGCTCACCCCAGTCGAGTTGGGCCGCGAAGCCTTCCTCGGCCAGTAGAGGCATGGGTGCCAGGGCGAGCAGGGCCAGCAGGCTGCCGGTGGTCAGCAGGGATGGGACATGGAATACGTGGGGCATGGTCAGGTCTCCCGTCCGGTCGCCGGTGGGTGGGCGGCTCAAGGGTTTTCGTCCGTGGCGCGGAACGGGCTCAGCTCGTCGCGCCCGCTCAGCAGGGCCAGGCGCTCGTAGGCCAGGGCCAGTTGGAATTCGGTGCTTGCATTGAAGTGCGCCGCGGCGCTTTGCTGGACCATCGAGTCGCCCAGGTCGGCCTGGTCCTCGATGTCGTACAGGTAGCGCGCGCGGTCGATGTACAGCTCGCGGTAGTCCATGCGCCAGGCGGCCTCGTCGCGCTGGGTTCGTAGTGCGCGGATCTCGTCGTACAGCTCGCGCAGGCGGTTGCGCGCCTCGATGCGGGCCTCGCCCAGTTCGGCCTCGGCTCGATGGCGGGCGGCGACGGCCTGGCCCACCCGGCTGTCGTGGCGGCGGCCCTCGTACAGCGGGATTTCCAGGACCAGGCCGGCGGCGAACGGGTTGCGATCGCCGCCACCGAGGTCGCGGTGCCACCAGCCGGATTCGGCCTCGGCGTACAGGCGCGGGCGCCGCTGCGCGCGCGAGGCCGCCACCTCGCGGCTGGCGGCCTCGACGTGGCGGCGCTCGGCCATCAGGCGCGGACTGGTGTTGTCGAGTTCGGCGAGCAGCGCATCCAGTTCGGGCAGTTCGGGCAGATCCAGGGGCAGCATGGGGGCGAGTACGGTACGCACGCGCCGGTCCGGGCGGTTCAGGGCCTCGGCCAGCGCGGCCCGGGTGCGGGCCTGGTCCTGCAGGGCGCGGGTACGTTGCACCCGCAGGGTCTGGTATTCGGATTCCAGGCGGAAGACCTCGATGTCCGAGACCTGGCCGCGCTGGTTGCGCTCCTCGGCCCGTTCCTTGGATACGTAGGCGGCGGCCATGGCCTCGGTGTCGCGGGCGAAGGCGAGATCCGCCAGCAGCACGTCGAAGTAGCGCTCGAGGACGTGGATGCGGTGACGGGCATGGGTCAGCGCTTCCTGCTGGCGGGCCGCCTCCAGGCGCTGCTCGCTGGCGGACTCGCGCGCATGGGACTGGCCGAAGTCGCTCAGCAGCTTGCGCGCGACGATGGCGGCGCGGGAGTCGTTGCGGGTGCGGTCTTCGACCAGGTCGTTGGGCTCGATCCAGCGGGCCTCGAGCCGCGCGTCCACGCGCACATCGCGCTCGGCCCGAGTCGCCTCCAGGGCGGCGCGGGCCTGTTCGCGGTCGGCGCGCGCCTGACGCACCCGGGGGTGCAGGGCGTCGACTCGTTCCAGGGCGTCACCCACCCGCATCGGGTTGGGCAGCGGGCCGAGGCCGGCTGCGCCGCCGGCTTCCTGGGCGGTCGCCGGCCCGGCCAGGGGCCACAGGAGCAGACTGGTCAGTAGCAGGCGAGCCAGGGGCCGCCGGCGTCCGGTGCAGGACGAGCGGGGGTGCATCGGCGACATCAGGCGTCGATCCTCGGGAGTGGCAAGAAGATGGGTTTAGCGACCGTCTTGCTCGCGCTTGAAGCGCGTGAAGTTCTGGTCCTTGTAATGCCCCTCGGCGACAAACTCGCCTAGCTGCAGGAATTCGCGGGAGTCGCGGGTGGCCCCGGTGAAGCGGGCGATCGGTTCGCCCTCGAGGTTGAAGAACTGGAACACCGGTGTGGCGCGCACCCGGTAGTCGCGGGTGGCCCAGTCCATCTGGGTTTTGGTCTCGCCCTCGAAGGTGACGATCTCGATGGCGCCCTCGACATCGACGCTGAACACCCGGAAGTGTTCGCTGAAGTATTCCTGGACCTCGGGCTGGTTGAGCACCTGATTCTTCATGCGGTGGCAGAACGGGCAGTCGGCCATCTCGAAGAAGATCAGGATGCCTTTCTTGCCGGCCGCGCGCGCGTCTTCCAGCTCTTCGGGGAACTCGCCGAAGGTCGGGTCGAAGAAGTGGTGTGTCGGGTCGCGCGGGTCTTCGACCGCGGCGGTTGCCAGAGCGGGGACAAGGAAGGCCAGCAGGGCCAGCATCAGGATTGGATTACGCAACATGAGCCGTCACTCTCCGAATATGTAGATAGCCGTATGCACCAATGACGTGCAGGAGACTGGCTTAATTCCCTTTGCTGTGCAAGGACAAAAGGGGTGGGCTCCCCGCGGGTGCCTGGAGATTGGAGTGTCCGCGCATCGGCGAGGTTCCAATCGACACCACCCGGGGCGCATGTTCCAATAAACAGGCCTGATCTGCGGAACCCCTTCGATGCGCAACCCCCTCTTTCCCCTGTTTGTCTTTCTCGGTCTGGTGCTGCTCGAGATCTTCGGCTTCGCCTGGGTGGGCGATGCCGTGGGCGCCCTGATGACGGTGGTGCTGGTGATCGTCACGGCGGCGGCCGGGCTGATGTTGTTCCGATTGCAGGGCTTCTACCATTGGCGACGGCTGCAACAAAGCCTGGCGCGGGGGGAGGTTCCGGCGCGCGGGCTGGTCGAGGGCTGGCTGCTGATGTCGGCCGCCGTGCTGCTGTTGCTGCCGGGGTTCTTTACCGATGCCGCCGGCTTCGTGCTGTTGATTCCGCCGCTGCGGCGCTGGGCGGCCGCCGGCATCCTGCGCCGCGGCATGGTCCGCACGCGGACCGGTGGCCCTGGTGGGCCGCCGGGCGGCGGTACCATCGAGGGCGAATTCCGCCACCACGACGACCGCCCCGAGACGCCCGACGACCGTCTGGACCACGACGACCGTCGCTGATTCACGTTTCTGGCCCCGCTTTCGTAACGCGCGCTCTTGACTCGCCCTTGTGTGCCCCTATTATTAGCACTCGTCAGGGGTGGGTGCTAACAGGGTGCCCGCCCGACAAACCAATTTTCCTGTTTGAGACATTCTATTAAGGAGTTCGCGCCATGAACCTGCGTCCTTTGCACGATCGAGTCATCGTGAAGCGTATGGAAGAAGAACGCACCACCCCCGGCGGCATCGTGATCCCGGATTCCGCGGCCGAGAAGCCGATCCGTGGCGAAGTGGTTGCAGTAGGCAACGGCAAGATCCTGGACAACGGCGAAGCCCGTCCCCTGGACGTGAAGGCCGGCGACACGGTCCTGTTCGGCAAGTACTCCGGCACCGAGGTCAAGGTCGATGGCGACGAAGTCCTCGTGATGCGCGAAGACGACATCATGGCCGTCATCGAGGGCTGAACGCCCCGAACCGCGACCGTCTAACACGAATTTTCAGGAGTAGAACGAATCATGAGCTCTAAAGAAGTACGCTTTGGTACCGACGCCCGTACCCGCATGGCCAAGGGCGTGAACACCCTGGCCAACGCCGTGAAGGTCACCCTCGGTCCGAAGGGCCGCAACGTGGTCCTGGACAAGGCCTTTGGTGCCCCGACCGTGACCAAGGACGGCGTGTCCGTGGCCAAGGAAATCGAGCTGGAAGACAAGTTCGAGAACATGGGCGCCCAGCTGGTCAAGGAAGTCTCCTCGCAGACCTCCGACACCGCCGGTGACGGCACCACCACCGCGACCGTGCTGGCCCAGTCCATCGTCCGCGAGGGCATGAAGGCGGTCACCGCCGGCATGAACCCGATGGACCTCAAGCGCGGCATCGACAAGGCCGTGAAGGCCGCCACCGAAGAGCTGAAGAAGCTCTCCAAGCCGTGCACCGAGCACAAGGCGATCGCCCAGGTGGGCTCGATCTCCGCGAACTCCGACACCGCGATCGGCGAGATCATTGCCGATGCGATGGACAAGGTCGGCAAGGAAGGCGTGATCACCGTCGAGGAAGGCTCCTCGCTGGAAAACGAGCTGGATGTCGTCGAAGGCATGCAGTTCGATCGCGGCTACCTGTCGCCCTACTTCATCAACAACCAGCAGAACATGAGTGCCGAGCTGGAGGATGCCTACATCCTGCTGTTCGACAAGAAAATCGCGAACATCCGTGATCTGCTGCCGATCCTCGAAGGCGTGGCCAAGGCCAACAAGCCGCTGCTGATCATCGCCGAGGACATCGAAGGCGAAGCCCTGGCGACCCTGGTCGTCAACTCCATGCGTGGCATCGTCAAGGTCGCCGCCGTGAAGGCCCCGGGCTTCGGTGATCGCCGCAAGGCCATGCTGCAGGATATCGCCGTGCTGACCGGTGGCCAGGTGATCTCGGAAGAAGTCGGCCTGTCGCTGGAGAAGACCACGGTGGAAGACCTGGGTCGCGCCAAGAAGGTGCAGGTGACCAAGGAGAACACCACGATCATCGACGGCATGGGGTCCAACAAGGACATCAAGGGCCGCGTCGACCAGATCCGTGCGCAGATCGAGGAAGCGAGCTCCGACTACGACAAAGAAAAGCTGCAGGAACGCGTGGCCAAGCTGGCCGGCGGTGTGGCCGTGATCAAGGTCGGTGCTGCCACCGAGATCGAAATGAAAGAGAAGAAGGCCCGCGTCGAAGACGCCCTGCATGCCACGCGTGCGGCGGTGGAAGAAGGCGTGGTACCCGGCGGTGGCGTGGCCCTGCTGCGTGCCTGCGCCGCGATCACCAAGCTCAAGGGTGACAACGACGAGCAGACCGCCGGTATCAACATCTGCCGTCGTGCGATGGAAGAGCCGCTGCGCCAGATCGTCTTCAACTCCGGTGACGAGCCGTCCGTGGTCCTCAACCAGGTGCTGGAAGGCAAGGGCAACTACGGCTACAACGCCGCAAGCGGCGAGTTCGGCGACATGATCGACATGGGCATCCTGGACCCGACCAAGGTGACCCGTTCCGCGCTGCAGAACGCCGCATCGGTCGCGGCCCTGCTGATCACCACCGAGGCCATGATTGCCGACATCCCGAAGAAGGATGACGGTGGCGGCGCCGGTGGCGACGACATGGGCGGTATGGGTGGCATGGGCGGCATGGGTGGCATGGGCGGCATGATGTAATTCGCCGCTTTACCCGTGCATCATTGATGTACCTAGGGACCCCGCTTCGGCGGGGTCTTTTTGTCTGACCGGTACCGTTTCCTGGGCTCCGGGTTCGGGTGCCAAATCCGCGGTTTCAGGAACCCTTAGCGGGGTTGTGTGTCTTCCGGAGTACAGTTTGCCGGAACGTCTCTGTGCGATTCGGGTTCTGTCTGTTGCAATATCGAAACAGGGCAGTCGAAAGTCACTGGATATTCGGAAATTTACGGAATGTGACGATGTTGTGATGTCGACACATAATTTGCGTTCCGATGCGTGCAAAACCCGAACTTGTGTGCCACTATCAGGGTACTGTAGGGGGCTTGGCGCAAGGAGCTCGCTGCTTTGGATTGCGGTCGCGGCGCGTACCATGGTGGTCGCGCGGTTCAACCCGGGTCCGACGTCTATTGTTTTTACAAGGAGGCTTTGCAATGAATCATAAGCTCGTTAAGAATCTTCTGGCCGCTTCCGTGGCCTCGCTGGTGCTCGGCGCCGCCGGGCAGGTTGTGGCGCAGGAACCGCCGGCCGCCAACGTGACCGACCGTAGCGGCAAGGTTGTGGTCGATCGCTCCGGTGAATGCGTGCGTACGCGCTCCTGGACGGAAGAAAACGTGAAGTTCCCGCATTGCGCGGGCTACATCGAAGAAACCGCCGAGGCCCCCGCGCCCGAGCCCGCCGCCGCCCCGGCGCCGGAGCCGGAGCCGGAATTCACCACCACCACGCTGAGCGCCCAGGCCCTGTTCGACTTTGACAGCGCAGACCTGCGTTCCGAAGGTCGTTCCGCCCTGCGTGATCTGGCCCGCAGCCTGACCTCCGACGACGCCGAGTACAGCTCGGTGCTGGTCGAAGGCCACACCTGCACCATCGGCCCGGCCGACTACAACCAGGGCCTGTCCGAGCGTCGCGCCCAGGCAGTCACCGACTTCCTGGCCAGCGAAGGCGTGCGTGAAAGTGACATCCGCACCGTCGGCTACGGTGAAGACCGTCCGACCGCCGACAACTCCACCCAGGAAGGCCGCGAAGCCAACCGCCGCGTGGAAGTGACCTCCGACGTGCGCAAGCGCGCCGACTAAGGTCGCCGGCAAGACCCTGACCGCCGGTTCGCCGGCGCGTTGGAATCAGGCCCCGCTCCGGCGGGGCCTTTTTTGTGGGCAACTCGCGGGCGCCATTCGGCGGACCTTCGGCCCGGCCGGAGGCGGAGGCGCGATTGCTGGCCCTTCAGCCTGCGTTAATGTGGCAGCCCTAGACTGGTTCCAAACACCCAAGGATCCATGATGACCATGAACCTGAATACGAACCTTCCCCGCTCCCCGTTCGGCCCGATGCTGCTGCGCTCGGGTGCCTTGTTGGTCGGCATGCTGCTGGCTACTGCGGTCGCGGCGGGTGGCGTCGAACGCGCCATGGACCTGCAGGCGCTGAACACCCAGGGCGATGGCAAGGCGACCGTGATCATGTTCGCTTCGAGTAGCTGCCCCTACTGTGATCGTGCCGAACAGCGCTATCTCGGCCCGATGACCGAGGACCCGGCTCTCCAGGGTGTGAACATCCGCAAGGTCATGCTGGATCGCCAGGAGGTGCGCGATTTCGATGGCACGACCAAGCTGGGCAGTGAGCTGGGTCGTGCCTACGGCGTGCGGGTGGTGCCGACGATTATGGCGTTCGACGCCGAGGGCCAGCCGGTCGGCCGTCCCCTGGTGGGCATCCCCAACGAACAGCTCTACCGCAGCCAGATCCGGGTACGCATCGACGCCGCACGCAACGGCGCTCGCGATACCTCAAGCTAGGGAGACTCTGGTCAACGCGCACTTCGCGATCGCGCCAGAAGTGGTGTGGGTATGGAATGACAGGTTTGTCGTTCTGGGCTCAGCGAGGCCACCCCGAAAGTCCGCTGGGTTGCATTCCACGGAGATCGCCACGGCGCTTCGCGCCTCGCGATGACGGGCCAGCACCGGCATTGAGAAGATCTTCAAGGTGAAATCATTCGAGCGCCGATCACCACCGAGAGCAGGTTTGAGCACCTCCGTGAACTCCGTGTCCTCTGTGGTTAAACCGGCATGGATCTTTTCTTCGTACCTTCGTGTGCTTCGTGGTGAAAAAGGCCTTTGATCCTTAGTCCGCAGCGTCTCCCTAGCGCTCGAATCGATAGATCAGGTCTACCGACTGCTCCGTCGTCCCGGAGGCAGTCTCGACGCTCAGGTTGCGGGTCAGTTCGTAGCGCAGCAAGACCTTCGATGTGTTGTCGAACAGCCCGATGGAGTAGCGCAGCAGCAGGCGCGGCGAGAGGTACAGGCCCAGTGTCAGCGCGCTTTCGTCCAGCCCGCCCTCGGTGTCCAGCTCCACCTCGTCCAGCCCCAGTTCGCGCCCGATGCGTTCGGTAATCACCGCGCCCTGTTCCAGCCCGTAGGCGGCCGCGGCGGCGGCGATCATGTTGCCATCGGATTGCGAGGCGCCGGATAGGGGGCGTCCAGTCAGCAGATAGGACATCGCCTCGGTCTCGTCCATCGGCGGGTCCGAGATCACCCGCGAGCTCAGGTTGTTCGGTGTGCCGCGGATCTCCAGCCCGACGGTCACGTTGTATTCGCGCACGGTGCGTACCGCGCGCAGGTCCAGTTCCGGGTTCTCCGCCGGCCCCTGGAAGACCAGGCTGCCGCGTTCCACCCGCAGGTCCTGGCCGTAATCGCTGTACTCGCCTTCGGGGATCGTGATCTCGCCGAACAGTTGGGTCGGTTGCCCGGTGACCTCCTCGACATCCACCTCGCCGGCGAAGCGTGCGGTCAGGCCGAAGCCGTCGAAGCGCACCTCATCCCCCAGGCGGATCCGAATGCGGATGTCGGTCTTGAGTCCCTGTGCCTCCGTGATCTCCTCCCCGAGGATGATCTCGTCGCCGGAGACGCGGATCGCTCCGGGCGGCAGATCCGGCGGACGGATGCGCGCCCAGGGCAGAAAGACCTCGCCGCGCACACGAATACCGTCGTCGGGGGTAAAGACCAGTTGCAGGTCCGGTGTGATGCGGGCCTCGGCGTCGATCCGATTAACCACCAGGAAGTCCTCGCCGGTCAGGCTCAGCTCGGCACGGGGCCCGGCGTCGGCGAGGTCCACGTGACCGTCGAGGTCGATGCCGCCGTCCCCGGACTCCAGGCGGCCGGTCAGGGTCAGCTGTTCGGCCGAGACCACCCGGGCCGTGATCTCGGGAATGACGATATCGATGCCGGCCTCGGGGATCAGGACCCCGCCGTCGCGGAACGCCACTTCGCCCTCCACCAGTGGCGCGTCCAGTCGTCCGCCGAAGTCGAGGCGGGCGTTGAGTGAGCCACGCAGGCGCTGGATCTCGGGGCTCAGAGCCGCGAGCCAGGACAGGTTATCGAGGTGCGCGTCGAAGTCGCCGTCAATACGCAGGTCGTCGCCGTCCGGGCGTAGTTGGATGTCGCTGCGCGCCGTCCCGCCATCCAGGAAGTCGAGCCGCAGGGAGGCGTCCACGTCGCGATCGCGCACCCGGGCGGTCAGCCGCACATCGCGGTAGGGCACCTCTTCCAGGTCTCCGTCCTCGTCGCGCACGACCAGGTGGCCATCGGTCGGGGTCACGGTCAGGTCGGCCGTCACGGTGCCATCGGCTTCCATACGGCCGCTGGCGTCGGCATTCAGCTGGCCCGCGATAGCGAGTTCCGGCGGCAGGAAGGGGTCCAGCCAGGCCAGGTCCACCGCCCGGGCATCGGCGGCGAACTCGGCCCCTGTCGCCGCACCCCAATCCCCCTCGACGCACAGCCGTCCGTCGTCGCGTGCCAGGCACAGGCGCTCCAGCCGTGCATCTTCCGGCCCGCCTTCCAGTGCGACCGGTTCGGTCAGTTGCCAGGGCCCCCCCGCGGGTTGGTCCAGCTCCAGCCGTGCGATCTGGCCGCGCCAGTGGAGGGTGTCGGGGTTCAGTTCGCCTTGCAGCGCCAGATCCAGCGAGCCCAGATCCCCGGCATCGGCCGCCAGTGTCACGCGATGCCCGTCGATACGACCGGAGGCCCCCAGGCGCAGGGTCTCCACGCGTGTGCCGTCGGCCAGCCCGAGGCCGGTCAGGCGCAGGTCGATCTCGGCCGGGGCGGCGACCTCGAGGCCGGCGTCGGCCCCCAGCTCCAGTTGCTCCAGGGTGATATCCGCGAGTCGCAACCCCGCACCGGTTCCGCGTGCCGCCACGCGCGGCCGATCGGGTTCTCCGGTGATGTGTGCATCGAGCTCCAGTCGGCCGGCGAGGTCGGGCCAGACCCGATCCAGCTCCGGGGCATCCAGGCGCAGCTCGAAGTCCAGGGCCTCGGTCCATTCGCCGTGGGCGGTCAGGGTGTTCCGGCCCAGCGCCAGGTCCAGCTGGTCCACTCGTAGATGCTCCCCCTCCAGCTGCAGTTGGCCCTGACCGGATACGGGCTGGTCGCGCAGCGTACCCTCCAGCCGTTGGAGTTGGGCCTGCACGCGGGGGGTGCCGTCGGCGTCGAGGTGCCCCTGGCTGAGCAGGGCGAGGGCGATCTGGCCGGGGGCCTCGGCGACCACCAGCGACGGATCCAGCCCGTCGCCTTCCAGTGCGAGGTCCCAGCGCAGGCCCTCGGACCAGTCGAGATCACCATTCAGGGCGAGCCGGGCACCTGTGTCGGTGGCGAATTGCAGCCGCTCGATCTTGCCACCCGTCTCGGTCAGCGCGATCCGTGCATCGCCCGTGATGTCGATCCCGCGCAGTCGGGTGCGCAATGGGTCCAGGCCAAGCTGCGCGCTCAGGGCGCCGCTGGCGGGGGCGTAGTTGCCGTCCAGCACGAGTCGCAGTTGCTCGATCTGCCCGTCCAGCTCCGAGTGCAGGCGCGCCAGATCCGGGGCCTCCAGATCCAGCCCGAGGTCGAAGACGAGGCGATGATCGGGGTCGCTCAGGTCGCCCGCGAGGCCCGTGGCCGAAGCGTTCAGGTCCAGCTGCGCGGTATCGCGGATCGTCAGGTGCGTGTCCTCGATCCGCGCCTGACCGTCGACCAGCCAGGCGTTCAGGCTGCCGGTGATGGGTTCCCCCTCGTAGTGCCCGGTCAGCTCGTCAAGGGTGACGCTCGCGTCCAGGGCCGCCAAAGGCGGGGTGTCGGTTCCCAGCGGCAGGGTGCCCTGCAACCGTCCCTTCAGGCGTTCGACCGCGGCATCGAACTCCAAACCCATTCCGGACGTGGTCAGGTCCTCGGCCTCCAGGGTGAGGTCCCAGTCCAGGGCGTCGACGAAACGAACGGGCCCGGCGAGCGTGACCCGCCCGGCCTCGGAGTCGATATCCAGGGCTTCGATCTCCACCGATTCGAGGTCCCCGTGCGCCCGGGTGTTCAGCACAAGCCGTGGCCAGGGCGTCAGGGTGGCCGCGGTCTGCAGAGTGAGCGCCCAGTCCTCCGGAGTCCCCTGCAGGTCGAGGCGGCCGCCCTCCAGGGCGATGTCCTGCTCCGCATCGAGGTGGTAGGTGAAGGGTCGCCACTGCGCCGCCAGTTCCAGCGCAGGGGTGGTGAACAGTTCGTGGGCGTTGGCCTGCAGGTTCAGCTCGATCCCGGCGCGCAGGTCATGTTCGAGCTGCACACGTTCGCGCAAGGCCCCGGTGATCTCCAGCTTGCCGCGCGCCTCGTCCGTGCCCAGGCCCTCGGCCAGGGCCACGGGCAGGGGCGCCTGCCACTGACCCCGCAGGTGCACGGGGTAGTCGCCATCGGCCTCGAGCGATCCGGCCAGTCGGGCCCGGACCTCCGGCATGTCCAGCTCCAGCGCGTGTAGCTCGATGCGCGAGCCGCTGGCCCGCGCATCGGCCGTCAGGCGGGTGATCGAGGCCAGGGGTTCGCCCGCCAGCAGGATCTCCATGTCCTCCACCTGGAGCTGGCCCAGGCGCACCGCCAGCGGCAGCCGGAAGGAATCGGGCAGGGCGAAGGGTTCGTCCGCGGGTGGCGCATCCGGGTCGGGTGGTGGCAGGTCCACGCGCAGCCCGGTGGCGGCCAGTATCCGGATGTTAAGCTCGCCGCGGAGCAGGCTGCGGGCGCTGATCCCGACGCGCCCGGTGGGCAGGTCGATCACCGGGCCGTCGGGCAGCGCGAGGTGCAATCCGTGCAGGTGCAGCTCGGTGAACAAGGTCCCCTCGACCCGGTCGATGCGGAATTCGACGGGGGCCAGGCGCTCGCCCTGTTCGACCAGCCAGCGGGTCCCCGATTCGGTCGCGAGCAGGGCCCCGAGGGTGCCCAGCAGGATGATCACCAGGGTAAGGACCGTGGAGAGCCCCCACAGTGTGCCGCGCAACAGGGGTCTCAAAGGTCCGGACCCATGGAGAAGTGGATGCGAAAGTCATCGTCCGAGTCCGGCCCGTGGGCCAGGTCCACGCGGAGCGGGCCGACCGGGGAGCGCCAGCGCACACCGATCCCGACGCCGTAGACGGGGTCGAACTCGTCCCACTCGTTGACGACGTTGCCGGCGTCGACGAAGGCCGCGGCGCTCCAGTTGCCTACGACCGGGTAGTCGTACTCGAGGCTGCCCACTACCTTGTGGCGCCCACCAATCACGTCGCCGCTGTCGTTGCGTGGCCCGACCCGCTGGTAGCCGTAGCCACGGATGCTGGCATCGCCCCCGGCATAGAAGCGCAGGGAGCTGGGGAGGTCGCTGACCGAGTCCACGTCGGTGAAGCCGGCATCCACGCGGGCCAGCACCCGGCCGGTGCCGAGGCCGCGGACCACCTTGCCGCTGGCCAGGACCTGGGCGAACGAGGTGCTGGACAGGATCTCTTCGCGCGCGCCCTGCAAGGTGGTCTCGAAGCGGTAGCCGCGGCGCGGGGTCATCGGTTCGTCCGCTTCCATGCGGCTGATCCGGTAGGACGGGATCAGCAGGTTGCTGCGGCCGCTGTCGTCCTCGCCGGCGGTGTAGTCCTCGTACTCGTAGCGCAGCCCCTCGGTGGTCTGCCAGCCGCTGCGGCGCTGCAGGACCCGGTTGGCGCCGACCTGGAAGCGATCGGACTGCTGGGTGTCGGTGTCTTCCGTGCGATAGGTGGTGAACAGGTTCAGGCGTTCGCGCAGCGGGTCGCGCAGCGGGATCTCGTAGTTGTAGCCGATCCCGGAACGCACCGGCGACGCCTCGATCTCGGCCTGGTAGCGATGGCCGATCCGGTTGGCGTAGCGATGTTCGTAGCGCAGCCGGATACGCGGGCCGATATCGGTGGAGTAGCCGATGCCGGCCTCGTAGCTGTGGCGTTTGCGCGGCTCCAGTTCGACCAGGATCGGGACCTGCAGTCCCTCTGCCGCGTCGCGTTGCGGGCGTACACGGACGCCGCCAAAGTAGCCGCTGTCGTTCAGATTGCGCTGCAGCGCGATGATCTGCGCCGAGCTGTACGGGTCACCCGCCGCGAACGGCACCATGCGCTGGACGAAGTCCTCGGAGAGGATGTCCTGGTCGATGTGGACCCGCCCCACGCGGTAGCGATCGCCGGTATCCATGTGCAGGCGGATGGTTGCGCTGCGGGTGTCGCGGTCCACTTCCAGGCGTCGGGTGTGGAGATCGGCGTCGAAATAGCCGCGATCCGACGCGATCCGCGTCATGCGGTTGCGCAGGGCCTCGTAGCGATCATGGCGCAGGGTGTCGCCCTCGCGGATCTCGGTCTGGCTGAGCACGGCCTCGAAGCCGAGATCACCGGCTCCCTCGCCGGTGATCTGCAGGTCCACCTGCTCCACGGTGGTCGGCGGGCCGGGGTCCAGGGTGATGCGGATATCCCAGCAGGCCTCGTGGCGTTCGAAGTCGAGAACCAGCTCGGGGTCGTAGAAGCCGATCGCCCGCAGCGCATCGGTGGCGCGCGCCTCGGTGTCGCGCAACACGCGGCCCTCGCGAAACCCGGGCAAGTCGCAGGGGTGGCGAGCCAGGTTGATGCTGTTGCGGATATTGCTGCGCTGAGCGTCGGTACCCCCCTCGATCTGCAAGCCGGGGGTGGAGCCATCCTGCGCACCGGCCGCCCCCGGGATGCCCGCCAGTGCGACGAGCAGCATCGCAACCACGCCCAGCCCGGTGCGGGCCGGGCGGCGGACAACAGGGGCGCGGGCGTGGGTCATGAAACGATGATAGCGGTTGCGGAAAGGGGAGCGTGTCGACATCGGAACGCGCGAAATCACGCGAGTTCCCGCTGGGCCTGCACCAACGACCCTGGCGGGCTGCGGAGCGCGCCAGGGTCAGGAGGCCGGGCAGTCGACCCCGCTGCCGCGCGAGAACACTACCAGGTGGGTGAAGTCGAGGCGCAGGCGCACGTGCTCGCCGATGACGAAATTGTCGTGGCTGGGCGCCATGCACAGCACGCTGAGACCGTCCGGCAGGCGCAGGGTGTAGAGGAAATCCGCTCCGCGGAAGGCCTTGTCGAGGATCTCGGTGCGGATGGTGCCCGCTTCGTTGTCGATCGCGATGTCGTCCGGACGCACGAGGACGTCCACGGCGGTGCCGGGCGGCAGCTGTTCCGACAGCGTGCCCTCGATCTGGCCAAAGGCGGTATCGACCACGTGTTCGGCGCAGACCATGCCGGGGATCAGCGTACCCTCGCCGACGAAGTCTGCGACGAAACGATCCGCCGGGCGATGGTAGAGGTTGTAGGCAGTGTCCCACTGGGCCACGCGGCCCTGGTGGATCACCGCGATGCGATCGGCGAAGGCGAAGGCCTCGTTCTGGTCGTGGGTGACCAGGATGGCGGTGGTGTTCTCCGCGCGCAGGATGCGCCGGACCTCGCGGGCCAGTTCGCTGCGTAGCTCCACGTCCATGCTGGAAAATGGCTCATCCAGCAACAGCAGCTTGGGCCGCGGGGCCAGGGCCCGGGCCAGGGCGATGCGTTGCTGCTGGCCACCGGACAGGGCGTGCGGGTAGGACTCGCCATAGCCCGGCAACCCCACCAGCTTGAGGAGCGAGCGGATGCGCTCGTCACGATCCTTGCGGCTCCAGTGGCGGATGCCGAAGCCAATGTTGTCGGCCACGCTCAGGTGCGGGAACAGGGCGAAATCCTGGAACACCATGCCGACCCCGCGCTTCTCCGGCGGGATCGTGCTGCGGGCATCGCTGACGCTGCGCCCGTCCAGCTGGATGCTCCCCGCCATCAGGGGCTCGAAGCCGGCGATCGCCC
Source organism: Thioalkalivibrio versutus (assembly GCF_001020955.1). Lineage (NCBI taxonomy): Bacteria > Pseudomonadati > Pseudomonadota > Gammaproteobacteria > Chromatiales > Ectothiorhodospiraceae > Thioalkalivibrio > Thioalkalivibrio versutus. Next base: position 2,643,595 of record NZ_CP011367.1, on the reverse strand, counting down.
GTAGCAATGTGGTCTTGCCGCAGCCGGAGGGGCCCAGCAGGCAGCCGATCTGGCCCTTGGGCAGGGCCAGGGAGACCTGATGGACCACGGCGGTACCGTCATAGCCGATATCCACTCGATCCAGGGCGATCAGCGGTGTATGGGGCACCTGCAGTGCGGTTTCGATGGGCTGGGTCATGGCGTATTCGTCGTGCCTGCGGGCATGGCGAGGGGTTTTTGCGGCGATTCTTCGTCCGCCGCGCGGGTCGGGCCCTGCTGGCCGGGGCGCGAGCGGCCGATGGTCACGGACAGCAGGATAACGGGAACCAGCCCGACCAGCACGATGGCCAGGGCGGCGCTGGAGGATTCGGCCAGGCGCTCGTCACTGGCCAGCTCGAAGGCGCGCACCGCGAGGGTGTTGAAGTCGAACGGGCGCAGGATGAGCGTCGCCGGAAGCTCCTTCAGGACATCGACGAAAACCAGCAGCAATGCCGTCAGCAGGGTGCCGCGCATGATCGGCAGGTGTACCCGGGTCAGGGTTTGCAGCGGGCGCATCCCCAGCGAGCGGGCGGCATCGTCCATGCTCGGCTGGATCTTGCCCAGCCCGGCCTCGACCGTCTGCAGCGAGACGGCGAGGAAGCGCACGGCATAGGCGAACAGCAGGGCGAACAGCGTGCCCGATAGCAACAGGCCGGTGGACACCCCGAAGGTGTCGCGCATGAAGCCGTCCAGGGCGTTGTCGAAGGCGGCGAACGGGATCATTACGCCGATCGCGATCACGATGCCGGGTACCGCGTAGCCCATCCCGGCGACGCGCACGGCAGCCGCGGTGAAACGCCCGCCCTCCATGCGCCGCGCATAGGCGAGGACCAGGGCCAGGACGACCGCGATCACGGCCGCGGCGATGGCCAGCCAGAAGCTGTTGAATACGAGCCGCCCGAAGGCCGGGTTCATCCATTGTTCGGTGGTCTGCACGGTCCACAGTCCGAGCTGGAGGGCCGGCAGCAGGAAGCCCAGCAGGACCGGAAACAGGCAGCCGAGGAAGGCCGCGGTGGCCTTCCAGCCGCGTAGCTGGTAACGCGGCAGGGTCGAGTAGCGGCGGCTGGTGTGATGGAAGCGCGCCTTGGCCCGCGACCAGCGTTCCAGCACGATCAGTACGAATACGAAGGTCAGCAGCACGGCCGCGAGCTGGGCCGCTGCGGCCGGGTCGCCCAGGGCGTACCAGGTGCGGAAGATGCCGGTGGTGAAGGTGCTCACGCCGAAGTAGGCGACCGTGCCGTAATCGGCCAGCACTTCCATCAGCGCAAGGGTCAACCCGGCGATGATGGCCGGACGTGCGAGCGGCAGGGCGACCCGGCGAAAGCCACCGAAGGGACCGGCACCGAGGGTGCGGGAGACCTCCAGTACGCAGACCGACTGCTCGAGGAAGGCGGCGCGGCTGAGCAGGTAGACATAGGGGTAGAGCACCAGCGTCAGCATGGCCATGGCGCCGCCCAGCGAGCGGATCTCGGGGAAGTAGTACTCGCCGTATCCCAGTCCCGTGAGCTCACGGATCAGGCTTTGTACCGGACCACTGAAATCCAGCATGCCGGTGTAGGTGTAGGCAATGATGTAGGCCGGCATGGCCAGCGGCAGCATCAGCGCCCACTGGAAGATCGAACGGCCGGGGAACTCGCACACGCTGACCAGCCAGGCAACCGGTACCCCAATCACCAGCACCCCGATCCCGACGCCAATCAGCAGGGCCAGGGAGTTGACGACATAGTCCGCGAGGACTGTCTCGCGCAGGTGGGTCCAGACCTCGCCGGCGGGGATGAACACGTGCCCGAAGATGACCAGGATCGGCAGGGCGAGTGTCAGCGCTACGACGATGGCGACCGCCGACCACGGGCTGAACGGCAGGCGCTGGCGAACCGCAGGATTCGCAGGCGTCGCGGGCGGGTTGGTGGTCTGGGCGGTCATGGATTGCGAATAATAAAGGTTCTTGTTTCGAATACCACTATGGCCGCCTTGTGACTGGCGGATTGTCGAGGCCATGTGCCGCGACCCCGGTCGCTACACCGCGCCTTATGCCCGGCCCTGTGCCCTCCCCGCGTTCTGTGGTGCCCAACAGAACGCCCCCGGAGGACCGGGGGCGAGAGTGAGTGGGGTGTCGTGGACGAGCATCAGCGCCAGCGGACGCGGTCCATGATGCGTACGGCCTCGGCGTTGTGGTTGCCCAGACGGTAGAGCTCGATGTCGTCGGACTGGAATTCGCCGAAACTCTGGAGGATGTCGCTGGCCGGTACGTCGTCGCGGATCGGGTATTCCTGGTTGACCTCGGCGTACCACTCCTGCGCCTCGGTGGAGGACAGGAATTCCAGCAGGCGAATCGCGTTGTCCCGGTTCGGGGCATGCGCGGTGACGCCGGCACCGCTGATGTTCACGTGGGTGCCGCGGCCGTCCTGGTTGGGCCAGAACACCCCGATCTGCTCGGCGACTTCGCGATCACGGCCCTCGCCGTCCAGCATCAGGCCCAGGTAGTAGGTGTTGGCAATCGCGACGTCGCAGACCCCGTCGGCCACGGCGCGGATCTGATCGCGGTCACCGCCCTGCGGCTGGCGCGCCATGTTGGCCACGATCCCGGCGGCCCAGTCCTGGGCGGCCTCGGCGCCCTCGGTGGCGATCATCGCGGCCACCAGCGACTGGTTGTACACGTTGCTGGAGGAGCGGATGCAGATCCGGCCCTCCCATTGCGCGTCGGTCAGGGCCTCGTAGGTGGAGAGTTCCGCCGGGTCCACGCGGTCCTTGTGGTAGAGGATGGGGCGCGCGCGCGACGACAGGCCGAACCACTGTCCGTCCGGGTCGCGGTAGCGCTCCGGGATATTCTCGCGCAGCACGTCCGATTCGACCGCCTGCAGCACGCCGGCCTCGCTGGCCTGGTGCAGACGCGCCGCGTCCACGGTGATGAAGAGATCGGCGGGTGAGTTGCGGCCCTCGTGGCGCAGGCGCTGCAGCAGGCTGTCCGCCCCGCCGGTCACCAGGTTGACCGGGATGCCGGTCTGATCAGTGAAGTCGTCCAGCAGCGGCTTGATCAGGTTTTCCTGGCGCGCCGAATAGAGGTTGACCTCGTCCTGGTCGGCGGGGCTGCAGCCGACCAGGGGCATGCTGACGGCGATGGCGGCGGCCGTGGCGATCAGCCAGGCAAACGGGCGAAAGTTCATGGCGAGCGGTCCTCGTGTGGATTCATGCGGCGGATAGCCGGGTAGACGAGAACGATTGTTATTTGTGTTTTCATCCAAGTCAATACCCCGCGGCTGGTACGTGCCATGGGGTGGTCTCCCCGGGCCGCAACGCTGATACGCTTGGCACATGGACAAGCCCCTGCCCGAATCCCCCGCTCGCCTGTCGCCGCCGCTGGAGCAGGAGGTCCGCGATCTGCTGGCCGAGCTGGACGAAAAGCTCGCCTGGCCGGACACCTTCCTGGCGTCGACCCCGGCCCCGTTCGCCTTCAGTCACTACCTGGTGCAGACAGTGCGTCAGCATCCGGGGTACTTGCTCGAGGCGCTGGATCCACACGGCCAAATACCGGCTTGTGACGATGCGGACTTCGAGCGCACGCTGCAGGCGCGCCTGGAGGCCGTGACCGACGATGCCGGGCTGCGTCACGCGCTGCGCGAAACGCGGCATCGCGAGATGATCCGCATCGCCTGGCGCGACCTGGCCGGGCACGCCGACCTCGACGAGGTCATGCACGACCTGAGCCGTCTGGCCCGCTCCCTTATCGAGGGTGGCCTGCAATGGCTGGACCGCCATTTGCAGGAGCGTTACGGCCAGCCGCGCAGCCCCGCGGGCGAGGCCCAGTCCATGGTGGTCCTGGGGCTCGGCAAGCTGGGTGGCAGCGAGCTCAACTTCTCCTCGGATATCGATCTGATCTTCGCCTTCGAGGAGGCGGGGGAGACCGATGGCAAGCGCGTGATCGAGAATCAGGAATTCTTCCAGCGCCTGGGGCGCCAGCTGATTGCAGCGCTGTCGGACGTGACTGCGGACGGCTTTTGCTATCGCGTGGACATGCGCCTGCGCCCGTTCGGGGATTCCGGACCGCTGGTGATGCACTTCGACGCGATGGAGGACTACTACCAGGCCCACGGCCGCGAGTGGGAGCGCTACGCCCTGATCAAGGCGAGTCCGCTGGCGGGCGACCCGGAGGCCGGGGCGCGCCTGATGCGCCGGCTGCGCCCGTTCATCTACCGGCGCTATCTGGACTACGGCACGCTGGCCAATCTGCGCGAGCTGAAGCAGATGATTAACGACGAGTCGGCGCGGCGCGGTCGCTTCGAGGACGTGAAGCACGGCGAGGGTGGGATCCGCGAGATCGAGTTCATCGCGCAGTCGTTCCAGTTGATCCGCGGGGGGCGCGACCAGGGGCTACAGCGGCGTGACCTGCTGGGCGTGATGACGGCATTGCAGGAGCGCGACCTGCTGCCCGGCTACGCCGTCGAGCAGCTGGAACGTTCCTATCGCTTCCTGCGTCGGGTAGAAAACCGTCTGCAGATGCTGAATGACCAGCAGACCCACCGTCTGCCCTCCAATGGCCAGGACCGGCATCGACTGGCGCTGTCGCTGGGGTTCGACGACGAGGCGGCCTTCGAGATGGCGCTGTTGCGCGAGCAGCGGCGGGTGCATGCTCACTTCGAGCAGGTATTCAGTGCCCCGCAGCGCGCGGACGGGGAGGCCATGGAGGCCTCGCCCGAGACTGGGCGCGAGCAGCAGCTCAATCGTCTGTGGCAGGGCTCGCTGCCAGAGGCGGATGCCCGGGCGGTGCTGGAGGCGATGGACTTTCAGGATGCGGACGAGGCTCTGCGCGGGATCGCCGATTTGCGCGAGAGTCCGGGCGTGCGCGCGATGAGCGTGACCGGGCGCCAGCGCCTGGACCGCCTGATGCCGTTGCTGATCGGGGCGATCGCGGAGATGGACGCGCCGGATGCGGTATTGCCGCGGGCGCTGCAGATGGTGCGCACGATTGCCCGGCGCTCGGTGTACCTGTCGCTGCTGGTCGAGAACCCCCTGGCGCTGTCGCAGCTGGTCAAGCTGGTGGCCGCCAGCCCGTGGATCAACGAGCAGTTGACCCGCCACCCGGTGCTGCTGGACGAGCTACTGGACCCGCGCGCGCTGTACGCGCCGCCCGATCGTGACGGGCTGCGCGAGGAGCTGGAGGCCGAGCTGGCGCAGTTCCCCGGGCAGGACCACGAGCAGATGCTGGACCGGCTGCGCCAGTTCAAGCAGGTGCAGACGTTGCGCGTGGCGGCCGCCGACATCATGGGCTTCCTGCCGCTGATGAAGATCTCCGACCATCTGACCTGGCTGGCCGAGGTGCTTCTGGAGCGGGTGCTGCAGCTGGCCTGGGACAAGATGGTGGAGCGCCACGGCGAGCCGCAGTGCGGGGCCACGGATGCGCGCCGCGTCGCGCGCTTTGCGGTGATCGGGTACGGCAAGCTGGGTGGCTTCGAGCTGGGCTATGGTTCGGATCTGGACGTGGTGTTCCTGCACGACAGCGAGGGCGACGAGGCGCAGACCGCGGGGCCCAAGGTGATCGACAACACCGAATTCTTCGCTCGCGTCGCCCAGCGGGTGGTGCACCTGCTGGGGGCCTTCACCCCGGCGGGGCGCCTGTACGAGGTGGATACCCGGTTGCGGCCCAGCGGGACCGCGGGTCTGCTGGTCAGCGGCTTGCAGGCGTTCCGGCGTTACCAGGACGAGTCGGCCTGGACCTGGGAGCATCAGGCGCTGGTGCGTGCGCGCTTCGTAACCGGGGATGCCGAACTGGGCGAGCAGTTCGATGCCCTGCGTCGCGAGGTGCTGACTCGTGAAAGGGATACCGATGCACTGCGCGCCGAGGTGGTCGAGATGCGCAACCGCATGCTGGCCGAGCATGCCTCGAAGCGGGGCCACGGCTTCCATCTCAAGCGCGACCGGGGCGGTATCACTGATATTGAATTCATGGTTCAATACTGGGTTTTGGTATCTGCTCACGATCATCCCGCCGTGTGTGACTGGCCGGACAAGATCCGCACGCTGGATGCACTGGGGCGCGAGGGCGTGATCGACGCGGCGTTGAGCGAGGCGCTGGCGGATGCCTACCGCGATCTGCGCAACCGCATCCACCGCCTGACGCTGGCGGGCCTGGACGCCCGGGTCGAGAAGCCCGACGACGAGCTCTGCGCCGTGCGCGATGGCGTGATCGATGCCTGGAATGACCTGTTCGGCGAGCCGGAATCGGCCGCGAACGAGACCACATAGAGGAACAAGACAATGTCGATGGCCGACCGCGACGGGGTGATCTGGCTGGACGGGCAGATGGTGCCCTGGCGCGAGGCGAAGACCCACGTGCTCACCCACACGCTGCATTACGGCATGGGGGTGTTCGAGGGTGTGCGTGCGTACAAGACCGAGCGCGGCCCCGCGATCTTCCGCCTGCAGGACCACACCCGGCGGCTGTTCAACTCGGCCAAGATTCTCGGCATGACCCTCCCCTATACCGCCGAGGTGCTGAACGATGCCCAGATCGCGTCCGTGCGCGACAACGGGCTGGAAAGCGCCTACCTGCGTCCGATGTGCTTCCTCGGCTCCGAAGGGATGGGCCTGCGCGCCGACAATCTCCTGGTGCATGCGATGGTTGCGGCCTGGCACTGGGGCAGCTACCTGGGCGACGAGGGCATCGAGAAGGGGATTCGCATTCGCACCTCCTCTTTCAGCCGGCACCACGTCAACGTGACCATGTGCAAGGCCAAGGCCAACGGCAACTACATGAACTCCATGATGGCCCTGCAGGAGGCCACCCGCTGCGGCTACGACGAGGCCATGCTGCTGGATACCGAGGGCTACGTGGCCGAGGGCAGCGGCGAGAACATCTTTATCGTGCGCGACGGCGTGCTGTTCACCCCGGACCTGACCTCCGCGCTGGACGGCATCACCCGCCGCACGGTCATCGAGCTGGCGCACGAGGAGGGCCTGGACGTCATTGAGAAGCGCATCACCCGCGACGAGGTGTACATCGCCGACGAGGCCTTCTTTACCGGTACCGCCGCCGAGGTGACCCCGATCCGCGAGGTCGACGACCGCCCGATCGGCTCCGGCACCCGCGGACCCATCACCGAGCGCCTGCAGTCGCGCTACTTCGATGTGGTACAGGGCCGGGACAGCCGCCATGAGGGCTGGCTGACCTTCGTCTGAGACGCCCAAATTTTCCGTCAACCGGATGCGAGAAAAACCATGGTGAACCCCGATACCGCCCACCACCAGGATCAGTACCCGACCGCGAACGCGCAGACCGAAATCACCGTCACGCGCAAGGACCTGCCGCTGCACTGCCCCACGCCGACGATGGCGCTGTGGTCCTCGCACCCGCGCGTCTTTCTCCCGATCGACGAGACCCCCGACGGCCGCTACCTGTGCCCCTACTGCGGCACCCAGTTCATCCTGAAAGACGACGACTGAATTGTCAGGTCTTCTTGATCTGATATCCAAATCCCACCGCTCCAATTGACTCGGGGGAGTGGGGCGAAAGCCGTATGGCCAAAATCCTCGTAATCAAACACGGCGCCTTCGGCGATGTTGTCCAGGTGGATGGAGCGCTACGTGATATCCGGAAGCATCACCCGGGCGATGAACTCGTCGTGTTGACGACGCCGCCGTACCGATCGATCTTCGAGCGCTGCCCACACGTGGATCGCGTGTTGACCGAAACTCGGCCCAAGGCGCGTGAGCCCTTGCGATGGTGGTGTCTGGCGCGGATGCTGCGGGGTGAGCGTTTTGATCTCGTCTACGACCTGCAGAATTCCAGCCGAACGTCGATCTATCGCCGCTACATCCTGAATCGCGCCGCTTGGGTTTTCGGCGAGCGCAAGCGTGGCGAAGAGTCGGCCCTGTCCGCGTTCCAGCGACAGCTTGCGAGGGCAGGGTTGGACACGTCCCATACCCTTGAGCCCGACATTGGCTGGATGGCGGATGACGTCACGCCCATCCTTCAGGCAGGTGGCGTGACCGGAAAGTACCTGGTTCTTATCCCCGGATCCTCCACCAGCCATCCCGAGAAACGCTGGCCCTATTACTCGACCCTGGCAGCCGCGATCGCCAACCGGACGGACTATCAAGTCGTCACTGTCCCCGGGCCCGATGAGATCGAGCTCTGCCGATCGATATCCGCGACGCCCTTGTTTGGCACTAACGACGAGGTGCTCGACTGGTTCGGATTGGCGGGTGTGATGCGGGGTGCCTCCTATGTGGTCGGGAACGACACCGGGCCGACGCATGTTGCGGCCTGTCTCGGCAAGCCCGGGCTTGCCTTGTTCGGGGCGCATGCATCGCCCGTGCGTACGGGGCTGTCCCGCGCCAACTTCCGGGCTATCGAGGCGGACGACCTGAAGGAACTCCCGATGGAGACCGTGTTGCGGGAAGTGCTCGCGGACCTTCGGCCCGCCTAGCTTTTGTAGTCCGAATAGGATTTTTCCTCGACAATCGCCGAGTTGCAGAGTGTATTAACGGCCTTTTTGATCCGGGCGCGCTCGTCGTTGGTGATGTACACCGACCGCGCCAGCTGTACGAAGCGTTCACCGAAATCCTTTTTCGCTTCACATTCGCGGATCTCGTCCTCGATGTCCCATAGCTTGGAGTTCACTTCGCGCAGGTCCCGCTCGAGCTCTTGGACCTCGGGGCTGTGCAAACCGGCTTGCACCCAGGTTTCCTGGAGCACATTCAGCTCATGGCGAATGTTCCGGAGTTTCTCGGCATCGCTGATGCGCTCATTCTTGATCTTCAGGATCGTGATCTTGTCCAGCAACTCGCCTGCGCCTACTTCGATCGTGACTGAACCTGCTTGGTTTTGCATGGGACCCCCGAGTCATTTGCATCGGTAATTATCCCCCAGGGTTGTATGCCGTGTCATGGTGCGGCTCGGCGGCCGAGCTGCTGGGTCACGCGAGTGCCAATTTGCGCTAAGATCACGCGCCTTCGGATAGGGGTGGGCATGACTTTTCTCGGTAAGGCACTTGGGGGCGATTCGGCGGATAGCGCGCAAGAGCGCTGGATCTTCGGTCTTGTGCTGGGGTTGGTGGGGCTGGCCTTGTTTGTTCTGCCTTTTGGGACGGGGGCATTTTTCCCACTGGCGGCACTCTCTCTCGCCGGTCTTGTTTTGATCGCTCTCAGGTTGCCCGGCTTGTGGGCGGAGCGGTGGATCCGCTGGGCATTGCTGCTCTTGTTGGCGCTCTGGGTGCCGCAGTTGGTGTCACTGACCGTGGCGGTCGATTTCGACCGAGCCCTCCGGACAGCCCTGACCTATCCATTGTTCGCGATTGCGATACTTCCTCTGCTGTGGGTTGCGCGTCGCCGTGATGTGGCTACTCCCCTGTTATACGTTGTGCTGGCGCTGGCCGTATTCTGGTCGCTCGACGCGGTTTTTCAGTTTGTTGCTGGTGCAAACGTGCTGGGCTATCCGTACAACGGGCGCCGGATCGACGGTCTGTTTCACCCGAACATGCGCCTTGGCATTGTGCTGGCCCACTTGCTTCCGTTCGTCCTGGAGGCATCCCGCCGGTTGGCTTCTCGCAATCGCCTGGCCGCGGTATTGCCCCTGATCGTGGTCATCGCGATTCTCCTCTCGGGTTCCAGGGCTGCCATGCTGGCGACATTGATCACGCTGGTTGCCTACGGCGCCTTTTTGATCTGGTTCTACCGCTTGCGAATTAGGACCGTGTCAGCCTTCGCCCTGGTGCTTGTGCTGGGCGTCGCGTTGGCGCTGTGGGTGTCACCGGAAACCCGGGACCGGCTGGTGGTCATCTCCAAGATGTCCGAGTTCAGTCTTGAGGGTCTGGATCAGGCGACGGCGAAGCGCGGGACGATCTGGCTTGCTTCCTGGCGCGTGGCGATGGATGAGCCGATCCTTGGCGTGGGTGTGCGAGGGGTCGAGCCGGTGGCGGAGGCGCGAGGCTACTCTGACATGCCATTCGCGCATATCCATCTGTATTTTCTTGATGTCCTGGTCTCGACCGGGGCTGTGGGATTGTTCGCCTACCTCGCGGCATTGCTAGGGATTCTTTCGGCGTTGTGGCGGCGTGCGAGAGAGCATGGGGCCGTTGATTCTCCTGATGTTCTCGTAGCCGGTGTGGCGATCTTTGTGGCTCTTAACCCCATCAACGTCCACTGGACTGTCTACAGTTCATACACGACAGCGGTTCTCTGGCTGGTGGTCGCTCTCGCGCTGGCACCGCTCATTCAATCAAGCAATCAGAGGCCCGTGCCTGAGCGCGGCGGCGAGGGGATGGGTGAGAGAACCGGGCCTGGCGCGGGTGGCCACCAAGAATGAGCAGCGCCTCCGACTGGCGTGATCGCGTGTGACCAACATGTCCACCCTCTGAGTCCGGCTTGTCTTAAAGAAGCTCTCGGTAGACGTCGAGGGTTTGTCCTTGCATCTCGTCGAGCGTAAACCCCCTAAGATGCGCTGGCCGCGGGGCGGAGCCTTTCAGCCAATCAGATATCCTGTCTGCTGCCAGTTCGGGCCTGCATGGCGGGATTGTTCCCTCGCCGAACAAAGCGGCCATCTGCTCACCCACGCCTCCGTGATCGTAGGCAATCACGGGTCGCCCCAGGGATAGAGCTTCGAGCGAGACCCGGCCAAAAGCCTCTGGCTCGCGCGAGAGCGAAAGTACCGCGAACGACATCGCCATGATCTCCCGAAGATCGGAACGCTGTCCCAGCCAGGAGATGTGGGATTCCAGTCCCCGTTCTTGGATTTCCTGGCGCACTTCGGCTTCGTAGCGCTGGCGGCGTCTTTCCGTTCCTCCCACAACAAGGCCATGGACGTGGAGGTTCCGCTTGATTAGGGAATCCATGACCTTCACGAAATCCAGTTGCCCCTTCCATCGCGTGATGCGACCGGGGAGCGTTATAAGCGCTCGATCGCGGGCGTGCGCCGGAAGGGTTTGGAAGAAGCCCTCAATCCAGTCATCGCCTGGCTTATGGCCATAAGGGAACTCACTGGGATCCACGCCTCGATGGATGACGCGAATACGTTCTGTCGGGCATGCCGGAAAGTGCTTCTGAATGTAGGCCGAGATGCTCGTAGAGACGGCAATGACGCGGTCCCCGCGGGTCATAATCGAGCTGTATCGGCCGGGGCTGTAAAACCCGTGGAAGGTCGTGACCAGGGCCGGGCGTTCAGTCCGGGGCATGCCCTGTAACGCGCGCCATACGATCCATGCGGGTACGCGGGAGCGGACGTGTACCAGGTCTACTTCCTGTTCGCGTATGAAGTTGCGCAGCGGGCGCACCAGGCGCAATGACCGCAGGGACTTTTTGCCCACCGGCCAGGTGAAGTGCTGGCTCCCTTCGGCTTCCAGCGAAGGAGCCATGCTGCCCCCGCCGGACATGACCAGGGAGCGTTCTCCTGCATCCTGGATGGCACGAGCCATTTCCAGGGTACCGCGTTCCACGCCGCCGGATTCCAGGGCGGGCAAGACTTGCAGAATAGTTGCCATGGGGCTGGCTTCCTCGTGGAGTAGTGCGTTTCTTTGCGCTAATTGTTCTGGTGCCCGAGGTCGGGTCTAACTCAGGTACAGGATCGAGTTGGACCGTGAGCGGCTCTGGATTTGGTAACCATGCTCCCGAAGCAGGGCCAGGACGTCTTTTTCCCAGATGTGCCCGTGACAGCTTTCTATAACGATGCATCTAGGATGCAGCGATGGAGCCGCGTCCCGGAAAAACGGTTCCAGGGCCTGGTACTCGTATCCTTCGATGTCGATCTTGAGGCCGTCGATGCGTTCGATTCCGGCATTGGTGAGTACATCCAGAAGTGGCTCGGTCTGGACCTCAACCGTGTTGCCCCGTGACTGTTCCGACGGATTGAGCGAGGCGGAACCCAGTCCTTCGGCCAAGTGCAGCATGGCGGTACCGTTTGGGCCAATGGCCAGCGGGAGGGCTTGAATTGCCTCGGCAAAGCGATTGCACTCCAGGTTGAACAGAAGTCGACGGAATGTCGGAGGGTTGGGCTCAATGGCTAGGACCTGGCGTGCCCCGGCGGCCGCCACGTGCAGGCTGTAGTACCCGGTGTTGGCGCCGATATCGATGAACGTGCCGTCATCGCATGCGTTCGCGAGATGCTCCAGTTCCTCGCGGTCGTAGACCTTCGATGAAAGGAGTATTTTCGCGTCGGTGACATTGTCCCGAACGTTGAGCCGATACCGGATGCCTCGTCGTTCGATATCGACGGTGGTTGGAAGGCGGCTGTTCCAGAATCTTCTGAGCTGGCGCGACAACGTGCCTCGTGCCAGCCCTAGACGCACGATCCAGAGTAAGGCGTGGGCAAACCCCTTGGGGCGATATGTGCCAAACGGGGTTGTATCAGGGTCCGATAAGGGCCCGTCTGAAGGTGTCATGGCGTTGGCCTGGGTAACGGTGGATCTTTGGGGGGTGCGATATCGGAATTGTCGCCAGTCTAGCAGCCTGTTTGAACGCTGTTTTTTGTGGAATCCCCCTGGTTTGCACTACACTGTGCGGCGTTGTTGAATTTAGTGGAAAAAGAAATGGATACCGCCGCTGAAGTAGCAAGTCAGGTCGAGGCGTCGCTTCGGCGCGCGCGGTCGGAGGCGTATCCGTATCGGCGGTGGTATCCGCAGGCGATACTGCCCGAGGCGGCGGCGCGCGCGGTGGAGGCGCTGCCGTTCGAGCCGCCCGCGATTGGTGACACCGAGGGCAAGCGTGAGACGCACAACAGCTCGCGGCGCTTCTTCGACGTCGAGAACCGGCGGGCCTCCGATGTGTGCGAAAGCGTTGCAGCGGCGTTCGAGAGCCCGCAGGTGCTGGATGCGATCTACGAGGTGTGCGGCGTGGACGTCAGCGGCAACTACCTGCGCATCGAGCATTGCCTGGATACCGAGGGTTTCTGGCTGGCACCACATACCGATCTTGGCGTGAAAAAATTCACCATGCTGCTGTACCTGTCCACCGACCCCGGCTACGAGAGCTGGGGCACGGACGTGTACGTGGACGCGGACACGCACTACGAGACGGCGCCGGGCACATACAACAGTGCGTTGGTGTTCGTGCCGGCCGACAACACCTGGCATGGCTACCACCTTCGCCCCCTGGAAGGTGTGCGACGCTCGTTGATCATCAACTATGTGACCGAAGAGTGGCGCAACCGCCACGAACTGGCCTCTCCCGACACACCTGTGCAGCGCCGCGTGCCGGCGTGACCGCAGGCCAGGCGACGAACGCTTCATTGTGACCGAGGCTTACTGCTGGACACTGACGACCGGCGAGGCCGGGATGACCAGTCAGGTCCGTGGCCTGGCCGAAGCCGTGGGGCTGCCCTATGAGCACAAGACGGTGGGGCTGCGTCCGCCCTGGCGCTGGATGCGCGGCTCCTTCGCGCCCGGCGTATTGCGAGGGCTCACCTCCGATAGCGATTCCCTGGCGCCGCCCTGGCCGCGCCTCTTGATCTCCTGCGGGCGCCGCAGTGCCACGGTGGCCGTGGCACTCAGGCGCGCCAGCGGGGGTGCCATTATGACCGTGCATATTCAGGATCCACAGATCGCCCCGCGGCATTTCGACTGGGTGGTGCCGCCGCGCCACGATGGGCTGACCGGCCCGAACGTGATCGCGACGCGCGGCGCCCTGCACCGGGTGACGGCCGAGCGGCTGGAGTCGGCGCGTGCGGACTTGGGGGATGCCTGGGCTGCATTTCCCCGGCCCTGGATCGCGGTGCTGATCGGGGGTGCCACCCAGCGGGGAGATCTGGGCCAGGAGCGGCTGGATGCCCTGATCCGTGACCTGCGTTCGGCGGCCGGAGCCTCCGGGGGTAGCGTGCTGGTGACCCCTTCGCGACGTACGGGCGAGGCCAGTACCCGACGACTGGTGGAGGGGTTGGCGGATGTCCCGGGGTTTGTCTGGGACGGGCAGGGAGAGAACCCCTTCATGGCGATGCTGGCAACGGCCGACCATATCGTGGTCAGTGCCGATTCTGTATCCATGGTCTCGGAAGCGGCGGCGACCGGTGTGCCGGTGTACACGGTGGCCCTGGGGCCACTCGGTCGTCGCCTGCAGGCCTTCCATTCCGCCCTGGAGGCGGAAGGGGTAACCCGGCCATTCACCGGCGCGCTTGACCAGTGGGCCTACATGCCAGTGAATGACACGCCGAAGGTGGCGGCAGATATCCGCCGCGAACTGGGTCTAGAAGCTGGTGCCGCACCAGAATCCGTGTCTCTCTCGCCGTGATTTTTAGGTGGGGTGTCCACGGGGTTTTCCGGAAGTGTCAATTTTTGGCTTGTGGCCACGAAAACTGAGGGCCGGAGAAAAATGCCAGCTCCGAAATTGGACAGTCTATCCGCTTGTGTCCAATAGAGAGGTCGTACGGGAGGCGCTTCGGAGCCACCCGGGCTACTTTTCGGCTCGTTCCGGGTAGAAGAGGTAGTCCTCCTCTCCCTCGATCAAACCCTCGACGGGGCGCTTTTCTCCTGACCTTTCGATCACGGCGGCTCGATAGCCGAGGTTGGTTAGGAAATCGAACACTGTCTCGGGTTTGTACCCCATACGTGCGGTGGAAGTGGAAATCAGCTCACAGTAGACATGAGGTTGAAGCTCTTTCAAGGTCTTTTCTGCGCCCTGGAGGATCTGGAATTCGGCCCCCTCCACGTCCATCTTGACGAAGTCGAGGCGCGCTAGCCCCTGCTCGGCTACATAGGCATCCAGGGTGAGGGTTTCCACGGGCTCCACGATGTAGTCTCGCCGCACCTCGTCGCCAAAATGCGCAAGTCCGATGCCCAAGCGCCCGGATTCCTTTATGGGAATGCTTAGCTTCATGTGCCCCGCCTGATTTGAAAGCGCGCGTGATTCGATATGGACGTTTTGGAATCTATCGACCACTCGTTCGAGGATGGAGCGAGTGTATGGTACCGGCTCGAAGCAGTGGACCATGCAGCTGCCGTTGTGGATCACGGCGAACTCTTTGGCCAGATAGCCAAAGTGTGCGCCAATATCAAAGATTACCCCTCCCTCGGGAATGAAGCCTGCAAGGCGACGTACTCGTGGGCGCTCCTTGGGGTTCTGGCGGGCCTTGAGATAATGCAGCCACCAGGCAAAGCGCTGGCGCCAGTGGGAGTAAACAGCCTCTTTGGGCAATTCCATCGCTTCGTTATCCATTAGGGTTTGGGTAAGGAGTACGGCCAGCACCTTTGCGGGTGAGTGCCGGAGTTGGAGCCTTCCGGAGGGGCTCTTGCAATGGCCCGGGCAGTATAACGGCAGGCGGCTCGCCATGATTATGGTGGCTGGCTTATTGTCTCCTGCTCGGAGGCAGCCTTCGAGATTCCACGCTAGGGCGCGTAGGGGTCGGGCAGGCCCGTGCGTTTCTTGAAGCGCTTGTGGGTCCAGAAGTACTGCCCCGGGGCATCCATCACGGCTTCTTCGATGATGTGGTTGATGCGCAGGGTGTCGGCGTGGGCGTCCTCGGTGGGGAAGCCCTCTACCGGGGGGTGGATGGTCACGACGTAGTGGCCGTCTTCGCGCCGGTAGCCGAAGAAGGGGAGGACCGGGGCGCCGCTGACCCGGGCGATGCGATGCGTGGCGGTCTGCGTGTTCGCGGGTTCGCCGAAGAACGGGACCAGCTCGGTCTGGCGCCCGCTGGTGGCCTGGTCGGGCGCGTACCACACCGGCATGTTCTCGCGCAGGGTGCGCAGCAGTCCCTTGACGTCGTCGCGTGCGATCACGCCGGCCGTGTGGCGGTTGCGATTGACCTTGAACAGGTAGTTGATCAGCGGGCGTTCGCTGGGGCGGTACATCGCGGCAAACTCCCGGTGCAGCGCCAGCAGGCGCCCGCAAAGCTCGAGTGTGGTGAAATGGGCGCTGACCAGCAGGGCCCCCTTGCCTTGCTCCAGTGCCTTGTCCAGATGTTCCAGCCCGTGGATTGTGTAATGCCCCTTGAGTTGCGCGTCGCGTCCCCACCAGGCCATGGCTATTTCCAGGACACCCATTCCGGCCGCCTCGAAGTGCTCGCGCAGCCACTGTTCGCGCCGTTCCGGCGGCTGGCCGGGAAAACACAGTTCGAGGTTGGTGCGGGCGATCGCGCGCCGCTTGCGGCCGTAACGGTAGAACAGCCGCCCAATGCCGCGCCCAAGCGCTTGTTGCCAGCGGATGGGCAACTGGATGACCAGCCGAGCCAGGCCGATCACCGCCCACATGGGCCAGGTGGCGGGGCCGCGGGGCGGGCGTTCGGTCGCGCTCGGATGTTCGGGGCGGGCCGTCACGGATCGGAGTCTCCCTGCGAATGACCCGCGTAGTCTACACGGCGCTGCTTGCGTTGCTGACCCCCTTGCTGCTGATCCGCCACGGACTGCGCAGTCGTCGGGCATCGGTGCGTGTGCGCCCGGGCGAGGTGATGGGGTGGGCCCCTCCGCCGGAGCCGGCGGAGATCTGGATCCATGCGGTTTCGGTCGGTGAAGTGCTGGCGGCGGAACCGCTCATTCGCCAGCTCCTGGCGCCCGGCCCGCGTCGCATCCTGGTAACCACGACGACGCCGACCGGTGCCTCGATGCTGACCGAGCGGCTCGGCGACCGCGTCATGCATCGCTTCATGCCACTGGATCTGCCCTGGCTGCAGGGGCGCTTCCTGCGAGCGCTGCGGCCGCAGTGCATCGTGGTGATGGAGACCGAGATCTGGCCGAATATGCTGGCGGCGGCCCGACGGATGGGTATCCCGGTCGTGCTGGCGAACGCCCGTATGTCCGGGCGCTCGGCCCGGCGTTATGCGCGGCTCCCGCGGCTGATCACGCCAGCATTGAACGGATTTGACTGGATTGCCTGTCGCAATCCACTGGACCGCGAGCGTTTCGTCGCGCTCGGGGCCGTGCCTGATCGCGTGACGGTCAACGGCGACATCAAGTTCGATATACGCGTCGAGGAAACCGATCGTCAGGAAGTCGAGTCCCTGCGCCCGGTGGTTGATGGGCGCCCGGTGGTCGTTCTTGCCAGCACCCATGCCGACGAAGAGGCCCAGTTGCTCTCGGGACTGCGCGCACTGCGCACCGAGTATCCGCGCCTCCTGGTTGTGGTGGCGCCACGCCATCCGCAGCGGTTTCCCGCAGTGGCGGACTTGCTGGAGCGTTCCGGCCACACCTTCGTGCGTCGCAGTGAAGGTCTGCCGGACGCCGCCACCCATTTCTGGCTCCTGGATACCCTCGGGGAACTGAAGCGCTTCTTCGGGCTGGCCG
This sequence comes from Thioalkalivibrio versutus, assembly GCF_001020955.1. NCBI lineage: Bacteria > Pseudomonadati > Pseudomonadota > Gammaproteobacteria > Chromatiales > Ectothiorhodospiraceae > Thioalkalivibrio > Thioalkalivibrio versutus. The sequence continues at coordinate 2,626,382 of NZ_CP011367.1, read as the reverse complement.
ATGCGGCCTTCATAGGGGGGTCGCTGGTTTCGGTGGGCGGGCACAATCCGCTGGAGGCGGTGTTGTGGCACTGCCCGGTTGTTATGGGTCCGCACGTGGACAACTTCGAACTCCTGGTGGAGCGCATGCAGGCTGCGAATGTGCTGGGGCGAGCGGCCGACGCCGACGAGGCCATTACCCGTATTCGGGCATTGCTGGTAATGGATGAGCCCGGGCGTGAGGCCTTGCGGCGCCGTTCGGCCGCTTTTATTGCGGAGCATCAGGGGGCAACGGTGCGGCTGGTTGACTATATCAACAGCCACGCGGCCCGGAATGATGGTGGCTCCTCAGGGCGCTCCGCCGTCGGAGTGCTTTAGCCATTCGCCGCATTGGCGGCACTGGTAGTGGTAGCCGCGTTTGCGAATAAGAAAGTGTCGGCGCGCGCTCAGTAGTTGAGGGCCGCAGGCGCACGCGTAGTTATATTGGCGCATCTTGCGTGTGGTCAGCGCGGTCGCATGTGTGACCCGGGGCTTTTGAAACCCCATCGCCTGCATGAACCCCCGCCATTCAGGGCCGTGAGGCCGAACCCTGCGCACGCCGTAGGTGCGATATACCAGAGAGTGGGCGACTTCGTGTGCCACTGTTTCCGGGAAATGTTGATTCCAGTCCAGACTGAAGGCTTCCGGATTGAAGCGCAGGGTTTCCGTGTTCTTTCTCAGGCGCCACTGGCCGGCCGCCCGGCCTTTCAAGTCAAAGTGAACGGCAGGAGGATCGGATGCGCGCGTGCCCGCGGCCTGGTTATACAATCGGGCGACCTCTTCTCGTATGAGTGTGCGGTTTTCGCCAGAAAGTGCGTGTAGTCGCTCTTGTGCCGTGTGCGCCTTATTATGATCGTTACAGCATTTATCCATGGGGTGGTACTATTCTATGGTGATCAAATGTTAGAGGCTAGACTGAATAGCCGGAAACCCTTTGGTCTTAACCTGTAATCGCATCCGTTTTAAGAACCCGGGAGTTCTGTATGAGCATGGATAACAAGAAGGCCTCCGATCTGTCGGCCGAAGAACTGTACGCCCTCGCGCGCCAGCGGGAAAAGGAAGAAGCCGAGGGCAAGGAAGCCGAACGCCGCGAGAAGCGCGAGAAGCTGATGGAAAAGCGCAAGGAAATGGTGGCGCGGCATCGCAAGGAACTCGGCGAGCTCGAGCGCCAGATCCGTGAACTGGGCGGGCGCGTGGGTCGTACCGCGGGCGGCGGACGTCGCGGGCGCCGGGCCGGTGGCGAGTCCATCAGCCAGAAGCTGTGCGAGATCGTCGCCAAGCAGCCGGAGATGGGCATCAAGGAGATCAAGGCGGAGGCGGAGAAGGCCGGCCTGGATACCAAGAACATCAGTCAGACCTTGGCCTACCTGAAGCGCCAGGGTCGCCTGACCTCGCCGCGCCGCGGCGTCTACAAGGCGTCCTGACGCGGCCGCAGGCCCGCCCGGACGACGATCACGGGCGGATCTGCAGCCCTTCCTCCGTACGTGTCAGCTCCCCATCGCCCGCAAACCAGCGGGCGATGGTCTTTCCGGCGATCTCGTGGCGCCAGCCACTGCCGAGGCGGCCGCTCGTGCCGTCGCCCTTCAGGAGTTCGACGACATCCTTGCGCTGCGCAATCGCGCCGGCGGTGATCTGGTTGCGTCGCGCGCACTCGCGCAGCAGGGCCATGCCGATGTCCGCCAGGACCTCTTCCGCCTCGGTTAGCTTCGCCTTGTCCGGTAGTTGTGGCCATTCCTCGCGGGGCAGGGCCTGGCCTTCGCGGATCGCCTCCAGCAGCTCTTCCTGACGCGGCGGCTTCATGCCGTCGGGGAACCCGCGCAATTGGTGCAGGGCGGCGGTGTCCTCCGGCGTGCGCCGGGCGATATCGATCAGGATGTCGTCGGCCAGGATCCAGCGGCGCGGGCGGTCGCTCGCCTGCGCCGCGCGTTCGCGCCAGGCGGCCACGGCCTTGAGTACGCCGCGCTCGCGCGGCTTGAGCCGCTTGGCCCCGGAGACCCGCTGCCAGGCCGCCTCGGGGTTTGGTTCGTACAGGCCCGGGTCGCTCAGGGCCTCCATCTCCGGGCGCAGCCAGTGCATGCGGTCATGGCTTTCCAGTTCGTGCAGCAGGCGCATGAACACGGTGGCCAGGAAGCGTACGTCATCGGCGGCGTAAAGGATCTGTTCCTTGCTCAGGGGGCGGCGTGCCCAGTCGGTGCGGGTCTGGCTCTTGTCGAGGTCGCGATCGAGGATCGCCTTGACCAGGTTGGCGTAGCCGATCTGCTCGCCGTGGCCGAGCATGCTGGCAGCGATCTGGGTGTCGAACACCGGGGCGGGCACCCGTCCGAGTTCGCGATACAGGACCTCGAGATCCTGCGAGGCCGAGTGGAAGACCTTGGTCACGCCGGCATCGAACAGCAGGGGTTCCAGCAGCTTGATGTCCAGTTGCAGCGGGTCGACGCAGGCGATCTGGTCCAGAGTTGCCAGCTGGATCAGGCACAGGCGCGGGTAGTAGGTCTTCTCGCGCATGAACTCCGTATCCAGCGCGATCCAGTCGGTCCCGGCGATGGTGTCGAGGAAGCTCTGCAGGGCCTCCGGGGTCTCGATCAGGCCGTGATCATGCATGGGGCGATTTCTGGCTGGCCTCGAAGGCGGCCTTCTGCTCCGGCGTGGCCTCCTTCTGGTAGCGCTCCTTCCACTCGCTGTAGGGCATGCCGTAGACGATCTCGCGCGCGCCCTCGTAGTCGATGGACTCGCCGCGCTCCTCGGCGGCCGCCACGTACCACTTGGACAGGCAGTTGCGGCAGAAGCCGGCGAGGTTCATCAGGTCAATGTTCTGCACGTCCTTGCGTTCGTCCAGATGCTGCAGCAAGCGGCGCAACACGGCGGCTTCGATCTCGGTTTGCTTGTTCGGGTCCATGCAAGGCTCCTTGTTTCGGTTCGGACACAGTATGCGTGACAGTCCCGGTTTGCTTCGACCGGGATGGGGTCGGCGTTTTCCTCAGGTGAGGTGCAGCAGCCAGCGCCGACGCAGGTCGCGCAGCAGGGAGAAGATCAGGGGCCAGACCAGGGCGCTGGTGAGGACCGGCGCCCAGTACCAGAGGCTGCCCGGCGGAAATCCGGTGATGCCCTGTGGCCACAGGGCCAGAAGCTTGAACAGGGCCATCAGGATGGCGACCACCATCATCTGTTGCCAGACCGGATAGACCCGCAGGCGCGGGTGGATCTGCAGCACGATGTAGATGACCACTGCCAGGGCGATGGCGTTCTGTCCCAGCAGCTGGCCCTGCAGGGTGTCCAGCAACAGGCCGGCGACGAAGGCGGTCAGGATGCCGATGCGCGACGGGAAGGCCATGGCCCAGTAGATCAGGATGAGCGCCAGCCACTCCGGGCGCGCCGGGCGCAGGATATCCGGGACCGGCACGATGGCGAGGGCCAGAGCTGCCAGCAGGGTCAGCGCCACCGGCCAGGGGATGCCGATGGCACGGGTCACGGTGTCCCTTCGGCCGGTTCTGATTCGAGCGCGTTCGGAGCCGCCTCCAGGTCGTTGTCCAGATTGAGCGGGGCGATCGCTGAAACGGCGCCGTCGGTCCACAGCAACAGGACCTCGCGGGAGCGGTCCAGGGCCGCCAGCGGTTCGGCCTCGATGCTCAGGAATGGTTGGCCCTGCGGCCGCTCGACCGAGGTGACCCGGGCCACAGGGTAGTCGGCCGGGAAACGGCCGCCCAGCCCGGAGGTCAGCAGCAGGTCGCCGGGCTCCACATCCTCCTGCAGCGGGACGTGGCGCATCTCCAGGCGTTGCGGGTTGCCGGTGCCGACCACCAGACCGCGCAGCCCGGTGCGCGCGCTCAGTACCGGCAGCGCGTGGCTGGGGTCGGAGATCAGCAGAGCGATCGAGCTGGTCAGACGGGTCGACAGGACCTGGCCAATCACGCCGTCGGCATTGATGACCGGCTGGCCGGCATAGACATCGTCATTGCGCCCCTTGTTGAGTACGATCTGCTGGCGAAAGGGGTCGAGATCCACGGCCAGCAGCTTGGCGATCTCGACCCGCTCTTCGGCCTGCTCGGCGGTATTCAGCAGGGCGCGCAGGCGGTCGTTCTCCAGCTGCAGGGCCTCGAAGCGCAGCTGACGCGCGCGCAGCTCGGCATTCTCGCTGCGCAGGATGCGGTTCTCGGTGATCAGGTCTTCGCGGCTGGTGAACGACTCGAACACCCGGCTGACCGCGCGGACCGGTGCGTCCACCGCGACCTGCAGCGGGTAGGTGACGGTGGCCAGGGCGCCGCGGACAAACTGCAGTTCGTTGACACGGTGATCCAGCGCCATCAGCGCCAGGCCCAGCAGGATCACCGCGAGCAGGCGCAGAGTGGGCGAGACACCCAGTCTGAACAGCGGCTTGCTGATGGCGTGACCTCCGGTTCCGGATCGCGTCGACAAGGCAAAGTCGCTGCGGAACCCCGTCCCGTGCGGCTTTGCCGACCTGTTGCGGCCCGGAGTGTAACCCGAACCAGACCCGCGCCGTGGCGACGCGGGCGGGGTGGTCCGGCCTTATTCCATTGCGAGGAAGTCGACCCGTTTCTCGTCGAGCATCTCCAGCACCCGGCCGCCGCCGCGGGCGACGCAGGTCAGCGGGTCGTCGGCGATGACCACCGGGATGCCGGTCTCTTCCATGATCAGCCGGTCCAGCTGCTGCAGCAGGGCGGAGCCGCCGGTCAGCACAATGCCGCGCTCGGCGACGTCCGCGCCGAGTTCCGGCGGGGTCTGCTCCAGGGCGGTGCGTACGGCAGAGACGATGCCGTACAGCGGATCCTGCAAGGCTTCCAGGATCTCGTTCGAGTTCAGGGTGAACGAGCGCGGCACGCCCTCGGCCAGGTTGCGGCCCTTGACCTCGATCTCGAGCAGTTCCTTGCCCGGATAGGCCGAGCCGACGGTGTGCTTGATGCGTTCGGCGGTGGCCTCGCCGATCAGTACGCCGTAGTTGCGGCGTACGTAGGCCATGATCGCCTCGTCGAAGGTGTCGCCGCCGATGCGTACGGATTCGGAATAGACAATGCCGTTCATCGACAGCACCGCGACTTCGGAGGTCCCGCCGCCGATGTCCAGCACCATGGAGCCGACCGCCTCGTCCAGCGGGATGCCGGCGCCGATGGCTGCGGCCACGGGCTCCTGCAGCAGATAGACCTTGCGCGCGCCGGCGCCGAAGGCGGATTCGCGGATGGCGCGACGTTCCACCTGGGTGGCGCCGCAGGGCACGCAGACCAGCACGCGCGGGCTGGGGCGGAAGATCCGCCGCTCGTGCACCTTCTTGATGAAGTACTGCAGCATCTTCTCGGTCGTGGTGAAGTCGGCGATGACGCCATCCTTCATCGGGCGCACCGTCACCACGTGCTCCGGCGTGCGGCCGAGCATCTTCTTGGCCTCGATCCCTACGGCCTCGATGGAGCGCGGGCCGCCCGGGCCGCGGTCCTGACGAATCGCGACCACGGAGGGTTCGTTCAGGACAATGCCCTGGCCGCGCATATAGATGAGGGTGTTGGCGGTGCCGAGATCGATGGAGATGTCGTTGGAGAACAACCCCAGAAGGCGTTTGAACATGAAGAAGAAACCTGCTTGAGTGGGCGGGCGGGAAAGCCGTCGACTCTAGCAAGCGCCCGGGGTTTGGGCAACAACGGCTTTGTGGTAAGTTTGCGCTCCGTTTCGCCCAATGAATCCGAACGCTACAGGACCCACGCCGCCATGTCCGTCGATACCTCCGAAGTCCGGCGCATCGCCCATCTCTCCCGTCTGGCCATGAACGATGACCAGGCCCGGGATTTCGCGGGTGGGCTGAGCGACATCTTTGACTTTGTCGAACAACTGGATGGTGCGGCCATCGAGGGTGTCGAGCCGATGGCCCACCCGCTGGACGCCGAGCAGCGCCTGCGCCCGGATGCGGTGACCGAGCCGGATCGGCGCGAGGTCTTCCAGGCCATCGCCCCGGCTGTCGAGGGTGGTCTGTACCTGGTCCCGCGCGTCATCGAATGATCCGCGCGGTCGCCGTTCTGTTGAACCCGTCACGCTTCTAGCCAGCAAGAGTCCCCGAAACCATGGCCCAGGAAACCCTGTCCGGCTGGGTGCGCAAGCTCCAGGCCCGCGAGATCAGCTCGCGCGAATTGACCCAGCTGTATCTGGACCGGATCGAGCGTCTCGATCCGCAGTTGAACAGCTTCATCACCGTGACCGCCGAGCAGGCGCTGGCGCAGGCCGATGCGGCCGATGCGCGCCTGGCGAAAGGTGAAAAGACCCCGCTGCTGGGCGTGCCGGTCGCGCAGAAGGACATCTTCTGCACCGAGGGCGTGCGCACCTCCTGCGGCTCGCGCATGCTGGATCCGTTCGTCTCGCCCTACAACGCCACCGTCGTCGAGCGCATGAATGCCGCCGGCGCGGTGATGCTGGGCAAGACCAACATGGACGAATTCGCGATGGGCTCGTCCAACGAGACGAGTTTCTATGGTCCTGTTCGCAACCCCTGGGATACCGAACGCGTCCCGGGTGGTTCCTCCGGCGGCTCCGCCGCCGCGGTGGGGGCGCGCCTGGTGCCGGGTGCCACGGGCACCGACACCGGTGGTTCGATCCGCCAACCAGCCGCATTCTGCGGCATCACCGGGCTCAAGCCGACCTACGGGCGCGTCTCGCGCTACGGCATGATCGCCTTCGCCTCCAGTCTCGACCAGGGTGGCCCGATGGCCGCGACCGCCGAGGACTGCGGGCGGATGCTGAACGCCATGGCCGGCTTCGACGAACGCGACTCCACCAGCGTCGAGCGCCCGGAAGAGGATTTCACCGCCGGACTGGAGCAGGACCTGAAGGGCCTGCACATCGGCCTGCCGACGGAATTCTTCGGCGAGGCCGGACTGGACGAGCGCGTGCGCGGCGTGATCGACGCCGCCATCGAGGTGCTCAAGGGCCGCGGCGCCGAGGTGCGCGAGGTCGGCCTGCCGAACAGCCACCTGTCGGTGCCGGCCTATTACGTGGTCGCCCCGGCCGAGTGCTCCTCCAACCTCGCGCGTTTCGACGGCGTGCGCTACGGCTACCGCTGCGAGAATCCCGAGGACCTGATGGACCTCTACACCCGCTCGCGCGGGGAGGGCTTTGGCGACGAAGTGAAGCGCCGCATCATGGTCGGCACCTACGTGCTGTCCGCCGGCTACTACGACGCCTACTACCTGAAGGCGCAGAAGGTCCGGCGCATCATCGCCGACGACTTCCGTCGCGCCTTCGAGGACGTCGACGTGCTGCTGGCGCCGACCACCCCGGAGCTGCCGTTCGCGCTGGGTGCCAAGGCCGACCCGGTCAGCATGTACCTGTCGGATATCTACACCATCGCCGCGAACCTCGCGGGTCTGCCGGCGATGTCGCTGCCGGCCGGCGAGATCGACGGCCTGCCGGTCGGGCTGCAATTGATCGGCAACTATTTTGACGAGGCGCGCCTGCTGGGCGTTGCTCACCAGTATCAGCAAGAGACCGACTGGCACGCGCGCGTGCCGGCGGCCTTCGCCTGAGGGCCCTGCACATGGAATGGGAAACCGTCATCGGGCTGGAGATTCACGCCCAGCTCAATACCGTCTCCAAGATCTTCTCCGGGGCGCCCACCGCCTACGGCGCCGAGCCCAACCGCCAGGCCTGCCCGGTGGATCTGGGCATGCCCGGCGTACTGCCGGTGCTGAACCAGGGTGCGGTGGAGCGGGCCGTGATGCTGGGGCTGGCGATCAATGCCGAGATCACCCCGCGCTCGGTGTTCGCGCGCAAGAACTATTTCTACCCGGACCTCCCCAAGGGTTACCAGATCTCGCAGTTCGAACTGCCGATCGTGGGCCTGGGTTATCTGGATATCGAACTGGAAGACGGCACCATCAAGCGCGTCGGCGTGACCCGCGCGCACCTCGAGGAGGACGCCGGCAAGAGCCTGCACGAGGGCTTCGAGGCGATGACCGGCATCGACCTCAATCGCGCCGGCACCCCGCTGATCGAGATCGTCTCCGAACCGGAGCTGCGCTCCGCGAAGGAGGCCGTCGCCTACATGAAGAAGATGCACTCGCTGGTGCGCTATCTGGATATCTGCGACGGCAACATGCAGGAAGGCAGCTTCCGCTGTGACGCCAACGTCTCGGTGCGGCCCAAGGGCCAGACCGAGTTCGGCACCCGCGCGGAGCTGAAGAATCTGAACTCCTTCCGCTTCGTCGAGCGCGCCATCAACTTCGAGGTCGAGCGTCAGATCGACCTGATCGAAGGCGGCGGTTCGGTGGTGCAGGAGACTCGCCTGTACGACCCGGATCGCGATGAGACGCGCTCCATGCGCAGCAAGGAAGAGGCGAACGACTACCGCTACTTCCCCGATCCGGACCTGCTGCCGCTGGTCGTGGATAACGCATTCATCGACTCCGTGCGCGAGAAGCTGCCGGAACTGCCGGATGCCAAGCGGGCGCGCTTTGTCGAACAGTACGGCCTGTCCGACTACGACGCCGGCGTACTGACCGCTGCGCGCGACATGGGCGATTTCTACGAGGTCGTGGCTGCCGGTTGCGGTGCGCCCAAGCTGGCCGCCAACTGGGTGATGGGTGAGTTCTCCGCCGCGATGAACCGCTCCGAGGTCGAGCTGGCGGATGCCCCGGTCAATGCCGAGGGTCTGGCCGGCCTGCTCGCGCGCATTCAGGACGAGACCATCTCCGGCAAGATCGCCAAGGAAGTCTTCGAGGCGATGTGGAACGGCGAAGGCGACGCCGATACCGTGATCGCGGCCAAGGGGCTCAAGCAGATCACCGATACCAGCGCGATCGATACCATCATCGACGAGGTCATGGCCAACAACCCGCAGCAGCTCGAGCAGTATCGCGGCGGCAAGGACAAGCTGTTCGGCTTCTTTGTCGGCCAGGTGATGAAGGCGACCCAGGGCAAGGCCAACCCGGCCCAGGTCAACGAGCGCCTCAAGTCCAAGCTGGACGGTTGATGCCGTTGCGTATTTCGGAGTCCTGCCACCATGCGTGAGACCGATACCCTCCACCGCTTCATGCTGGAGGAGGCCGGGGTACGCGGCGAGTGGGTGCACCTGGACGCCTCCTGGCAGGCCCTGCTGGAGCTTCACGAGTACCCGCCCGTGGTGCGCGACTTGCTGGGCCAGGCCTATGCGGCCGTTGCCCTGACCGCCGCCACGCTCAAGTTCGACGGCTCGCTGATCCTGCAGATCACCGGCCCCGGGCCGGTGCACATGATCGTCGCCCAGGCCGATGGCCAGGGGCGGCTGCGTGGCCTGGCGCGCTTTCGCGAGACCCCGCCGGAGGGCGCGACCCTGGCCGAATGCGCCGGCGAGGACGCACGGCTGATGCTGACGCTGGACCCGGGCGACGGCAGCGAGCGCTATCAGGGCGTCGTGGAGCTGGAGGGCGACTCGCTGGCGGAGGCGATGAACGTCTACTTCGAGCGTTCGGAACAGCTGCCGACCCGGTTGTGGCTGGCGAGCGGGGCGCAGTCCGCCGCCGGTCTGCTGTTGCAGGCGCTGCCGGCCGAGGGTGGCAATGCGGTGACGCGCGACTCGGAGGAGTGGAACCGCGCCACGATCCTGGCCGAGACCACCACCGCTGACGAGTTGCTGAAGCTGGACGCTGGCGCCCTGCTGGGCCGGCTGTTCGCCGAAGAGCGGGTGCGCCTGTTCGACGGCACGCCGGTGACTTTCCACTGCCCCTGCTCGCGCGAGCGCATCGCCGAAACCCTGCGCAGTCTGGGGCGTGACGAGATTCGCAGCATCATCGAGGAGCAGGGCGCGGTGGAGGTGACCTGCGAGTTCTGCAACGCGCATTACCACTTCGATCCGGTCGACGCCGAGGCCCTTTGTGCGCCCGAGGTTGCCCAGCCGCCGATCCCGGACACCCGCCAGTAGACAGGGCTTTCCGGGGTGCCCCCGATCCCGAAGCCTTTCCCGGACTCCCCTCGTTAGCCTGTCGTGACGTTCGGCAACTCTGCCGCAGGGACCCGTGGTCCCCATCATCCCCCGGCCTTGCTATAGAACAGACTGACCTTGCAGCAGTCTGCAGACGAGGGCGCGATGTATTCCCGGCACACCGAAATCCCGACCCTGGATGTCCGCCCCGGCTGGCTGGTGGAGGCGCGCTATTTCAACCAGGTGCGTCGCGCCCTGGCTCGGCTGGGACCGGAGATCCGCCTGTCGCCGTCGGGGCTCAAACAACTGGACCTGATCCTCCAGCGCGATGCCTGGATCGTCGTGGACCGGGTGCTGAACGATATGCCGGTGGTTGCCTGGACGGCCTTCCATTCCCGTGGTCGGCGCAGCCTGCATCGCCCGGTCGCCTGCGAGCTGTTGCTGTTCCATGCCATGGCCAGCATGGTGATGAACCGCACGCTGTCTGCGATGGAGGCGGAGCTGAGCGCGGCGATTGCCGAAGCTGCACCACCGCCCTCACTCGGCAAGGTCCTGCCCTTTCATCCCCGCTCCTGTGCCTGATCCGCGCGTATCCGTTCGTTTCAGGCCGGGGCGTGGCGGTGGCTGCACGCCGGGCAGGCGGGGTCGCGGCGCAGCCGGATCTCGCGGAACTGCATGGCGAGCCCGTCGAGGATCAGCAGCCGGCCGCTCAGGATCGGCAGACCCATGAGCAGCTTCAGGGCCTCGGTTGCCTGCAGGCTGCCGACCACACCGGGCAGGCTGGCCAGCACGCCGTTGGCGGCGCAGGTGTCCTCGTCGCCGCCCCCCTCGCCGTACAGGCAGTGGTAGCAGGCGGCCTCCGGATCGCGGTAGTCGAAGGTGGTCAGTTGTCCCTCGAAGCGGATTACCGCCCCGGAGACCAGCGGCGTGCCGGCCGCCAGTGCGGCGCGGCTGATGGCCCCGCGCGCGGCGAAGTTGTCCGTCCCGTCCAGTACGACGTCGGCGCTGGCGAACAGCCGGGTCATCGCCGCGTCATCCAGGCGCTCGGCGCGCGTCTCCACCTGGCAGCCGGGGTTCATGGCCGCCACGCGATCGGCGGCCGAGGCCACCTTGTCGCGGCCGATGTCCGCATCGGTATGCAGGATCTGGCGCTGCAGGTTGGTCACCTCCACATGATCCGGGTCGACCAGCGTCAGCCGGCCCACCCCGGCTGCGGCCAGGTAGGCGGCCACCGGTGAGCCCAGCCCGCCGAGCCCCATGATCACTGCATGCGCCTGCTGCAGGGATTCCTGCCCTTCGATGCCCACGCCGGGGAGCATGATCTGGCGGCTGTAGCGCAGGAGTTGGTCGTCATCCATGGGGCAATCTCCGGGGTAAGGCCGAAATTGTAACCGGCGTCACGCTCGTGGACGGGCTCAGTTAGGAGCCATTCAGGAACGCTGCATACGCTTGATCCTGGCAATCCTGCCACAACCCCGGGCCGTCGATGCCCTCTCAAGGCGGCCTGCATGGAAGGAGGGATCCCTCATGAAACGACTCGCCATTCTGGCGCCGGCCGCGCTGCTGGCATTCGCCCTGTCCGCCCCGACGCATGCGGCCCATCCGGTCGCGGCGGCGGGTGCCTCGACCTTCGATGCGGGTGCCCTGCAGCACGTGCGTCACGGCCATTCGAGCGGGCACAAGGACTACCGTGGCCATCCCGGCGCGCGGGGGCACAAGCAGGCGAAGCGTGCGAAGAGTCGTGGGCGTGGCCACCAAAAGCATTCACGTGGTCACGAGCATCATCACTATCACTACTACGACCATCGTTCGAGCCACTACCGCCACCGGTCTTCCCCCGCCGGTTCGGTCAACCTGCACCTGCGTCTGCCGTTCTGACCCGAGAGCGGCTGTCTCACGCTGGGCCCCGGCCATCTGGCCGGGGCCTTTTTTGTGGCCGGGGCATGCGGGGCACGTTGATGTCGTTCAGTGTCTCCCCAGGCTGGTCCGTTCGTGGCCGGCGGGATCCTTCTGGGTGTGGACGTCCCGATAGCCTGCCTGCTGCAGCCGTTGTCGAACGCGTTCGCCCTGGTCGAAGCCGTGTTCCAGGAGCAGCCAGCCGCCGGGCTTCAGGTGGGGGCGGGCGTTGTCGATCACCCGGTGCAGGTCGGCGAGGCCGTGTTCCGCCGCAGCCAGGGCGGTGCGTGGCTCGAAGCGCAGGTCGCCGCGCGTCAGGTGCGGGTCGTCCGGGTCGATGTAGGGCGGGTTGCAGGTAATGACGTCGAAGTGCGGCTGCGGGGTCAGTGCGTCGAGCCAGTCGCCCTGCCAGAGCTGAACCAGGAGCCCCAGCGCGTGCGCATTGGTCTGCGCCTGCTGCAGGGCGCCCTCGCTGCGGTCGCTGGCAAAGGCCTGGATGTCCGGGCGTTCGCTCTTCAGCGCCAGGATGATGGTGCCGGGGCCGGTGCCCAGATCGAGTACGCGGGGTGCGTCGGTGTCGAGCTCGTCGATCACGGCCAGCGCCTGTTCCACCAGCAGCTCGGTCTCGGGGCGTGGGATCAGGCAGACGGGGGAGACGCCCAGCTCCAGCGTCCAGAAGGCGCGGCGACCCAGGATGTGCGCCATGGGCTCGCCGGCGCAACGGCGCTGGCAAAGCGCTTCGGCGTGGGCGGCCTGTGCGGTACTGGCGGGGTCGCTACCGCGCGCGATCAGCTGCGCGGTGTCGAGGCCGGTAGTGGCACTCAGGAGCATGCGCGCCTCCAGCCCCGGGCTCTCGACGCCCGCCTGCTGAAGGCGGGTACGCAGGCCCTGCAACAGGGTATCCAGCGTGGGTGGGGCCTCCATTACGCCTCCGCGAGGGTGGCGAGCTGCTCGGCCTGGTATTCGTGGATCAGCGGGTCGATGACCGGGTCGAGGTCACCGGCCATCACCTGTTCCAGCTTGTACAGGGTCAGGTTGATGCGATGGTCGGTCACCCGGCCCTGCGGGAAGTTGTAGGTGCGGATGCGCTCGGAGCGGTCGCCGCTGCCGACCAGACCCTTGCGTTCGGCGCTCTGCGCGGCCGCCTGGGCCTCGCGCTCGGTCTCGAAGATGCGCGCCGCCAGGTAGGTGAGCGCCTTGGCCCGGTTCTTGTGTTGCGAGCGTTCTTCCTGGCACTCGACCACGATGCCGGTGGGCAGGTGGGTCAGGCGCACGGCGGAGTCGGTCTTGTTGATGTGCTGTCCGCCGGCGCCGGAGGCGCGGAAGGTGTCCACCCGCAGGTCGGCCGGGTTGATCTCCGGCATCTCGACCTCCTCCAGTTCCGGCAGGATGGCGACCGTTGCGGCGGAGGTATGGATGCGGCCCTGGGATTCGGTCTCGGGGACGCGCTGCACGCGATGAGCGCCGGATTCGAACTTGAGCCGGGAATAGGCGCCTTGCCCTGCCAGGCGCGCGATGACCTCGCGATAACCGCCGTGTTCGCCCTCGCTGGCGCTGAGGATCTCCAGCTTCCAGCGCTGGTTTTCGGCGTAGCGGGTGTACATGCGTAGCAGGTCGCCGGCGAAGATCGCGGCCTCGTCACCGCCGGTCCCGGCGCGGATCTCCAGGAACACGTTGGCGTTGTCGTGCGGGTCGCTCGGGATCAGGTGGCGATAAAGCTCCGCCTCCAGCGCCTCGGTCTGTTCGGTCAGGGATTCGATCTCGGCCTCGGCCATGGCGCGCAGATCGGCGTCGTCCTCCTCGAGCATCGCGCGCGCCTCTTCCAGCGCCGCGTGGTTGTCGTGCCAGGCCTTCCAGGCCTCGGCCACCGGTTCCAGCTGGCTGTATTCCTGTGACAGGCGGCGCAGCTGGTCCGGGTCCTCGGCGGCGTCGGGGGTGGCCAGCAGCTGCGCGATCTCGGCATGGCGTTCAGTCAGGCCCTCGAGCTTGGTGCGGAACGAGGCCTTCACGAACGGGCGCCGGAGTCGGAATCGTCGCCGGGGTCGTCTTCCGGGGCGGGCAGCTGGAACAGCCGGTGCGCGGCCTCCAGCAGGCGGGCGTCGCCCTCGTGCGCGGCGGTGTTCAGCGACTTGCAGGGGGCGTGCATCAGCTTGTTGGCCAGGTTGTGCGCCAGCAGCTGCATGGCCTCCTCGGGCGACTTGCCGGCGCGTAGCATGGCCTCGGCCTTGGCCAGCGCCTCGGCCTTCACGCTGTCGGCGCGCTGGCGCAGCTGGCGGATGCTGTCCACCGAGTCGCGGGCGCGCAGCCAGCGCATGAACTCGCCGGCGCGCTGGGTGATGATCTCTTCGGCCTGTTCGGCAGCGGCCTGGCGCGAGGCCATGTTCTCGTCGATGACCTCCTGCAGGTCGTCCACGGTGTAGAGGTAGACGTCCTCGAGCTGGCCGACCTCGGGCTCGATGTCGCGCGGCACGGCGATGTCCACCATGAACATCGGTTTGTGCCGGCGCTTGCGCAGCGCGCGTTCCACCGCACCCTTGCCCAGGATCGGCAAGGGTGCGGCGGTGGAGGAGATGACGATGTCGGCATCGGCCATGCGATCGGGGAGCTGGTCGAGGCTGATGGCCTCGGCATCGAAGCGTCCGGCCACCGCGCGGGCGCGCTCCACCGTGCGGTTGGCGACGATGACGTTGCCGATGCCGCCCCCGGAGAGATGCTGCAGGGCCAGTTCGATGGTCTCGCCGGCGCCGATCACCAGGGCGGTCAGCGGCTTCAGGTCGCCGAAGATCTGGCGTGCCAGTGACACCGCAGCGAAGGCGACCGAGACCGCGCTCTGACCGATGGCGGTCTGGGTGCGCACGTCTTTGGCGGTGGCGAAGGCGTGCTGGAACAGACGCTCCAGCGAGCGCCCGAGCGTACCGGCGTTGTGGGCGTGCTGGTAGGCGGTCTTCATCTGCCCCAGGATCTGCGGTTCGCCGAGGACCATGGAATCCAGCCCGCTGGCCACGCGCAGAGTGTGACGCACGGCCGAGCCATCGTGGTGCAGGTAGAGGTAGGGTTTCAGTTCGTCGCGGTCGATGCCGTGGTAGCCGCCGATCCAGTCGATGACGCGCTGCTCGCTTTGCTGATCGTCCTCGCGGAAGTACACCTCGGTGCGGTTGCAGGTGGACAGGATCGCGGTTTCCGGCAATAGCACGCCGGAACGCAGCGAGTGCAGGGCCTCGCCGAGTTCGTGCTCGTTGACGGAGAGCCGTTCGCGAATGGCGACCGGAGCCGTCTTGTGATTGATCCCGAGAGTGAACAGCATGCTGGCGCGTATTGTGCCGGAAAACGCGGGCGCGTGGCCGAATTTCCCGATAGTGTACTGTGCTGTACGGTTAGCAGGAGTTGCCGCGCGCCGGCCGGACGTCTCCGTATACCCGTTGTGTGGAACCTGCGCTGTGGAACCCTGGGGCCGCTGCCCCGTCCCATCCGATATGGCCGCAATGATCCCGATTGGACACAACATGATTCGAAGCCTGCTCGCGCTCACCGCCGTGTTCTCCCTGGTGGGTTGTGCGCATACCCCGCTGGACGCCTCCGAACCGCCGGAGTCGGATCGCCCCGAGGTGCTGCCCTTGATGCAGACCCAGGATCCGGAGGCTGTGCTGATGTTCAGCGTCCTGGCCGCCGAGATCGCGGTGCGCTCCGGCGAGCATGCCGAGGCGGCGCGCTATTACGGAGCCGCGGCGTTGCTGAGCGACGATCCGGCCATCGCCGAGCGTGCCACCCGGATCGCCTTGTTCGCGCGCGAGCCGGAACACGCACAGCGTTCGGCCGACCGTTGGCTGCGTCTGGCCCCCGAGAGCACCGATGCCAGCCAGGTCTCGACGGTCCTGCGGATCAACGCCGGTGATGCCGAGCAGGCGGCCGAACAGCTGGATTCGCTGATGAATCGCGTCGTGGTGCAGGGCGGCGACCCCTACGCGACCCTGGGTGGTGTGATTGGTCAGGCTCAGGACCAGCAGGCGGCTATGGAGACCATGCACCTGCTGGCCGAGCGCCGCCGCGACGACGTGGGCGTGCATCGCGTGCAGGCCGAGGCCGCGCTGCGCTTTGGCGAGCCAGGCGAGGAGGTGCTTGCGGTGACCGAGCGGGCCGCCGAGCGCTTCCCGGAATCGGTCCAGCTGCGTTTGCTGCATGCACGGGCCCAGAGCGAGGCCGGGCATGACGATGCGGCGGTCGAGACCCTGCGCGCGACCGTGGAGGCGCACCCGGACAGTCGCGAGGCGCGTCTGGGATACGCGCGGGTCCTGACCGAGATGGAGGATGACGTCTTCGCCCGCGAAGAGATGGACCGTCTGGTGGAGATGGCGCCGGAGGATACGCAGCTCCTGCTGGCGCTGGCGTTGATGAATCTCGAGGCGGAGCAGCTGGGGCCCGCGCGGGATTACCTCGAACGCCTGGATGCCCTGGGCGAGCGCGAGAACGACGTCGCGTACTACCTGGGGCGCTTGCACGAGATGGCCGACGAGCCGGAGGCCGCCCTGGGCGCCTACGCCCGCGTGGAGGCCGGTGACCATGCCGAGGATGCCCGCCTGCGCAGCGCGCGCCTGACACTCAAACACGACGGGGCCGAGGCCGCTCGTGACCTTTTCGACCCCATGCAGCAAGGCGTGGATGAGGATCTGGCCCGGCGCGCCTATTTGGCCGAGGCGAACGCCCTGCGCGAGCTGGGCGAGTATGCCGACGCCCGCAGCCGGTTGAACCGC
The DNA here is from genome assembly GCF_001020955.1 of Thioalkalivibrio versutus. NCBI lineage: Bacteria > Pseudomonadati > Pseudomonadota > Gammaproteobacteria > Chromatiales > Ectothiorhodospiraceae > Thioalkalivibrio > Thioalkalivibrio versutus. Next base: position 2,609,832 of record NZ_CP011367.1, on the reverse strand, counting down.
GGCCTGGTGCAGTTTCCCGGGAATACGCAGTTGTTGTACCTGCGCGGACTGGTGCACGAGCGCGAGGATGACATCGCGGCGGCCGAGGCCGATTTCCGCACGATCCTCGAGTCCGATCCGGAGAATGTCGCCGCGCTGAATGCCCTGGGTTACACCCTGGCGGATCGAACCGATCGCTATGACGAGGCCTACGAATTGATCCTGCGCGCCTACGAGCGGGAGCCGGATGACGCCGCGATCATCGACAGCTATGGCTGGGTCCTGTACCGCCTGGGTCGTCTCGAAGAGGCCGAGACCCAGCTGCGGCGTGCCTACTCGCTGTCGGAGGACGGCGAGATCGCCAGCAACCTGGCGGTGGTGTTGTGGGAGCGTGGCGAGCGTGCAGAAGCCCGGGAGGTCCTAGAGGCCGCGCTGGACCGCGAGCCCGGGCATGAGCGCCTGCAACGCGTGCGCAACGATCTGATCGAATGAACGGGCACGGGATGACGCGACCGCCGCGACGGATCCGGGGCGCGGGGTGGCTGGCCGGGCTGGTGGGTGGCTGGGGGCTGTTGCTCGCGGGCTGTGCTGCCCCTCTGCCCGAGGCGGACACCTCGCCAGCGGCCGAGGCGGCCTTCGAGGAGCGCACCGAGCAGCTCGTGGCGCTAGACAGCTGGCGGCTGGTGGCGCGTCTGGGTCTGGCCTCCGGGGAGGAATACTGGTCGGCCCAGCTCAACTGGCGGGTGCAGGAAGGTCAGCATGTGCTGGACCTGTCCGGCCCGATGGGGCGCGGCGGCGGTCGTCTGACGCTCTCGGATAACGGGCGCGCGCTGCTGGTCACGCGGTCCGGCGAGCGCTTCCAGGCGCAGGACCCGGATACCCTGGTGGCCCGGGTGCTGGGCGAATCCATCCCGGTCAGCGGGATGATCTACTGGGTGCGTGGCCTGCTGCACCCGGAAGCCTCCTACCAGCTGGATATCGATGCGGACGGCCGTCCCCTGGAGATTTTGCAGTCCGGCTGGGCCATCGAATACACCGAATTCGAGGAGGTTGACGGCGTTTCGATGCCGGTTGCCATGGTCCTCGAACGCGAGGAGGTCGAGTTGCGCGCGCGCATCGGCCGGTGGCAGCTAGGGCCGGACGAGACGTGGTGAGTGCGGCGACGGGCGGGGGGTTCGGGATGCCGTTTCCGGCCCCGGCCAAGATCAACCGTTTCCTGCACATCACTGGCCGCCGGCCGGATGGTTATCATGAGCTGCAGACGGTGTTCCAGTTCCTCGGGCTGGAAGACCACCTGCGCTTCGATCCCCTGCCCGAGGGGCGCTTCGAGATGGCCTGCGAGGCCATCGATGGGCAGGACAACCTCTGCCTGCGGGCGGCCCGGCGCCTGGCCGAGGTGGCGGACAAGTCCTTCGGCGTGCGCATCCACCTCGAAAAGCGGATCCCGGTGGGGGGCGGCCTGGGTGGCGGCAGCTCCGATGCCGCCACCACGCTGGTGGCCCTGAACTACCTGTTCGATCTGGGGTGTCCAGTCGAGCAACTGGCGGCGATCGGGCTGGAGCTGGGGGCCGACGTGCCGGTGTTCGTCGCCGGACATGCCGCCTGGGCCGAGGGGGTGGGTGAGCGGCTTGCGCCGGTGGCCCCGGATACCGGCTGGATTCTGCTGATTGATCCGGGCGTTTCGGTTGCCACGGGGGCCATGTTCGGGTGTGCGGAATTGACACGCGACTGCGCCACCGAGACAATTTCGTCCGCGATCGATGCCGAGCGGTTCGTGAACGTGTTCGAACCGGTCGTTCGGGCGCGCTATCCGGAGGTCGATCACGCGCTGGCCTGGCTGGCGGATCAAAGCCCCCGGGCGCATTTGAGCGGGAGTGGCGGCTGTGTGTTCGGGATGTTTCCCGATGAGGGGGCGGCCCGGGCAGCGCAGTCCGCGCAGCCCGCCCCGTGGAAAAGCTGGGTGACGACGTTGCAGAACACGTCACCCTTGCAGGCCTGGTTACCGCCGTGCGGCGGTAACCCCGAAAAAGAATAAGTCCACGCAAGGGTGGCGCGCAGCGCCATCATCCTGCCGGCCCGAATCGGCCTTGCCGATTCGCGGGGTGAGCCGGGCACGGCGCCGGTCAGGAAGTACAATAGAGTTCAGGGAGATATTGGGCCGTAGCCAAGCGGTAAGGCAGCGGGTTTTGATCCCGCCATGCGCAGGTTCGAATCCTGCCGGCCCAGCCATACAATCAGACCCGCGCCTCGGGCGCGGGTCACCCAAACTGCCGGGACGGCAGGATGAGAACCGGGTTCGACTCGAGCGGCGTAGCCGCGAGAGAACGCCGCCGCAGGCGGCGGCCCGGTTTCCATGAGGTGGGGGCGGCGCGCAGCGCCGTAATCCTGCCGGCCCAGCCAACAACCGCTTCGCGCCAGAAGGGCGCGAAGCAAAACCATCAAGACCCCGGTCCCGATCCGGGGTCTATAATTTGGAGCTCGGGCGTTCTAGCGCGCTCGCTCCACTCCATCCAGACCGGGACGAACCGTGGTCGACAAGAATCGCATGATGATCTTCGCGGGCAATGCGAACCCGCGTCTCGCCCAGGCCGTTGCGGAACACCTGGGGCTGCCGATGGGCAAGGCCATCGTGGGGCGTTTCAGCGATGGCGAGGTGCAGGTCGAGTTGCTGGAGAACGTGCGCGGCCGCGACGTCTTCCTGATCCAGCCGACGGGGCAGCCGACCAACGAAAACATCATGGAGCTGGTGATCATGGTGGATGCGCTGCGCCGCGCCTCGGCCGGACGCATCACCACGGTGATCCCGTATTTCGGTTATGCGCGCCAGGACCGTCGTGTGCGCTCGGCGCGGGTGCCGATCTCGGCCAAGGTGGTCGCCAACATGATCGAGGCGGTGGGCGCGGATCGCGTGCTGACCATCGACGTGCACGCCGACCAGGTTCAGGGTTTCTTCAACGTCCCGGTGGACAACATCTATGCCTCGCCGGTGCTGCTGGGCGATGTCTGGCGGCATGTCTCGGGCGATTTGACCGTGGTGTCGCCGGATGTCGGCGGGGTGGTGCGTGCCCGAGCCATCGCCAAGCGGCTGGATGACGCCGATCTGGCGATCATCGACAAGCGCCGCCCGCGGGCCAACGAATCCGAGGTGATGCACATCATCGGGGATGTGCGCGGCAAGTCCTGCATCATCATTGACGACCTGGTGGATACCGCCGGCACGCTCTGCCAGGCCGCGAAGGCCCTGAAGGCACATGGAGCGCACTCGGTGATGGCCTATGCCACGCACCCCGTGCTTTCCGGCGCGGCAATTGATAATATAAACGGTTCGGCGCTTGACGAGCTGGTGGTGACCGACACCCTGGCCCTGCAGCCTAATGCGCAGGCCTGCGAAAAGATTCGTCAGCTGTCGGTCGCGGAGATGCTTGCGGAGACCATCCGACGCATCAACCTCGAGGAGTCCGTCAGCTCCTTGTTCATGGACTAGGCCCGTGTGGGCTGGAACTGTGGACGGGCGATAACCGATTTCGGGAGGCTTGCCTCCCATTCAGCGCCCCGCCTGGTCGCGGGCGGGGTGTGTTCAAGGCGCTTCGGGTGAAGCGCCTTTCATTTTGGAGACCGTAGCAATGAGCATGAGCTTTACCATTGAAGCCGAGAAGCGTGACGAACAGGGTTCGAGTGCGAGCCGCCGCCTGCGTCGCGTTGGCAAGCTGCCCGCCATCCTGTACGGAGCGGACAAGGACGCCGTGGCCATCACGCTGGATCACAATGCGATGGTCCACAACCTCAAGGAAGATGCGTTCTATTCGCACATCCTGAGCGTGAAGCTGGGCGGCAAGACCGAGAAGGCGATCCTGCGAGATGTGCAGCGCCATCCGTTCAAGCCGACCATCTACCACGTCGACCTGATGCGCGTGAGCGCCAATCAGCCGATCCGCGTCAGCGTGCCGCTGCACTTCCACAACGAGGAAGAGTGCAAGGGCGTGAAGCTGGGCGGTGGCATGGTCAGCCGCATGATCAACGAGCTCGAGGTCGAGTGTCTGCCGGGCGACCTGCCCGAGTCTATCGATCTCGACGTGATCGAGCTGGATGTCGGTGACACCGTGCACATCTCCGAGCTGAAGCTGCCGGAGGGCGTGCAGAGCGTGGCCCTGATGCACGGCGAGGAATACGACTACGCCGTGGTCAGCGTGCTGCTGCCGCGTTCCGCGAAGGCGGAAGAGGAAGAGCTCGAAGGCGAAGCCGCGGAAGCCGAAGGTGGCGCAGAAGCCGAGGGTGGCGACGAGGCCGCTTCCGGCGACGAGTCGGAGTCCGGGGACAAGGAGTAAGCCTTGCGGCTTGCCGCCTGACTGATGGCGATCCAACCCGAACCGATCCGTCTCGTGGTCGGGCTGGGGAATCCGGGCCCGCGTTATGCCGAAACCCGGCATAACGCGGGTTTCTGGTTTGTGGACACCCTGGCCCGCCGCCATGGCACGGAGTTCCGCCCCGAGAGTCGCTTCGATGGTGAAGCGGCACGTCTGACCCTGCCGGACGGCGACTGCTGGCTGCTCAAGCCCATGAGCTTCATGAACAAGAGTGGCCTGCCGGTACGCAAGTGCGCGGATTTCTACCGCATCCCGCCCGCGGCCATCCTGGTCGTGCATGACGAGCTGGATCTCGATCCTGGCGTAGTGCGGCTGAAGCTGGGCGGCGGCCATGGTGGACACAACGGGCTGCGCGATCTGCACCGCCACATGGGCGGGCCGGACTACGCCCGGCTGCGGGTCGGGATCGGCCACCCGGGGCATCGCGACGACGTGGTGCCGTTCGTGCTCGATCGCCCTGGGCGGGATGATGCCCGGGCCATCGAGGAGGCCATCGATACGGCCCTGGACCAGATCCCGGCCCTGGTGGCCGGGCGCTGGGACGAGGCCGTGCGCAATCTGCATGGGGGTGGGTCGAAGCCGGCCGGCCCCAAGAACTCCGAGGAAGCCCGATGAGTCTGAAATGCGGGATCGTGGGCCTGCCGAATGTCGGCAAGTCCACCCTGTTCAATGCCCTCACGCGCGCGGACATCGCGGCGGAGAACTACCCCTTCTGCACCATCGATCCAAACGTGGGCGTGGTGGAGGTCCCGGACCCGCGGCTGACGCGGCTCGCCGAGATCGTGAAGCCCCAGCGCACGCTGCCGACCACGGTCGAGTTCGTGGATATCGCCGGTCTGGTCGCGGGCGCCGCCCAGGGCGAGGGGCTGGGCAACCAGTTCCTCGCCCATATCCGCGAGACGGATGCGATCGCCCAGGTGGTGCGCTGTTTCGAGGACGACGACATTGTGCATGTCGCCGGCAAGGTCGATCCGCTGGCGGATATCGAGACCATCAGCACCGAGCTGATGCTGGCGGACCTCGAGACGGTGAACAAGGCGCTTTCCCGTCTGGCACGTGCGGCCAAGTCGCAGGACAAGACCGCCATCGCCCAGTTGCAGGCGGCCGAGAAGGTGTCGGCGGGCCTTGATCAGGGCATTCCGGCACGGGCGCAGGGTCTGGACGAGGACGAGCGTCGGGCCCTGTACGACCTGCACCTTCTGACCCTCAAGCCGGCGATGTACATTGCCAATGTTGACGAGGCCTCGCTGTCCGCTGGCAATGCCATGGTCGAGGCCGTGCAGGCGAAGGCGGCCGAGGAGGGCGCCGAGGTGGTCAGTGTCTGCGCCGCCATCGAGGCCGAGATCGCGGTGCTGGATCCCGAGGAGCGTACCGAGTTCCTGGCCGACCTGGGGCTCGAGGAGCCGGGGCTGGACCGGGTGATCCGGACGGCCTACCGCCTGTTGAGCCTGCAGACCTTCTTCACCGCGGGCGAGAAGGAGGTGCGTGCCTGGACCGTTCGCCAGGGCTCCACTGCGCCGCAGGGGGCGGGGGCGATCCACACCGATTTCGAGCGCGGTTTCATCCGTGCCGAGGTGGTGGGGTACGACGATTTCGTCGGATACAACGGCGAGCAGGGCGCGAAGGACGCGGGCAAATGGCGCCTCGAAGGCAAGGAATACGTGCTGAGAGAGGGCGACGTGGTACATTTCCGCTTCAATGTCTGAGCGTTATACTAGGAAATAAGTTTGGGGCGTGCCGCGATGCGCGGCTGGGCCCTGTTTTGGCACCAAATTTCGGGAGTACAGTAATGGACGTAATGGATCGCATCCGCCAGCAGGTGGAAGACAATCCGGTGGTGATCTTCATGAAGGGCACCCCGCAGTTCCCCATGTGCGGGTTCTCCAGCCGTGCGGTGGAGGCGCTGAAGCGCTGCGACCAGGAATTCGGCTACGTGAACGTGATCGCGGATCAGGAAGTCATGCAGAACCTGCCGCGCTTCGCCGACTGGCCAACTTTTCCGCAGGTCTATATCGACGGCGAACTGGTCGGGGGCTGCGACATCACCCTCGAGATGTTCGAGAGCGGCGAGCTGAAGAAGATGGTCGACGAGGCCCACGCCAAGCGCGCGGCCAGCTAGGCTGAACCGGCCCGGCGGCCATACGGTCGTCCGGCATATGACCCGTCACCCGGGCGCCCTTGTGGCGGCTCGGGTGACGGGTTTTTTGCGTTCAACTCCCGGGCGGGAGCTCTTCCGGGTCGGGCAGGCGCAGGGCATTTTGTGGCACCCCGATCCCGTCCTGCCAGCGGTTGGTGATCTGGCAGAAGATGTCCGCCGTCTTTTCCGCATCGAAGGCCGCGCTGTGCGCCGACTCGGTGTCCCAGCCCAGTCCTGCGGCGTCCGCCGCGCGCGCCAGCACGGTCTGGCCGAAGGCCAGTGCCGCCAGGGATACCGTGTCCAGGCTGCTGAACGGGTGGAACGGGTTGCGCTTGATGCCGCAGCGCTCGGCCGTCGCGTGCACGAAGCCCAGGTCGAAGTGGGCGTTATGCCCCACCAGCACCGCGCGCTTGCAGTGATTGACCTTCACCTCCCGACGTACCTCGCTGAACACCTTGCCCATCGCCTGATCCTCGGGGTAGGCCGCGCGCAGCGGGTGGTAGGGGTCGATGCCGTTGACCTCCAGCGACTTCGGGTCCATTTCCGAACCCTCGAACGGCCGCACATGCACGCTGACCGTGCGGTCGCGCACCAGGTGGTCGTTCGCATCGCGGCGCAGAAACACCGCAGCGATCTGCAGCAAGGCATGTCGGTGGCAGTCGAAGCCGCCGGTCTCCACGTCGACGACCACCGGCAGGAAGCCGCGGAAGCGGTTCGCCATCGGGCGGTGATTGGGGTCCAGCTGCAGAGTTTCGGGCATTGAGGTACTCGGTTTCGGGTGCGGCGGTGGTTCGGGATGTCGGCGGCGCCGGGCGGGGGATTGTCCCGCGTTCCGGCTGTTTAGGCGGGTTGCGAGCACTTTGCGCACGTTCCCGCAGATTTCCCCGACGATCGGCGCCATAGCGGGCTTTCGCTTGACCTGTTGGCGGCACAGTCGGGATACTTGCGCCTTTTATGCCCGCCCGACACCGGCGCATGGTAGCAAATGCCCGACCGCCCGGTGGCCCGGCCCTGTAGTGGCAACCCGATTCCCAACCCGTTTTCAGGGGTAGAACGCATGGACCCGAACGCGACCGAACACGATATCGACCCGCAGGAGACCCAGGAGTGGATTGACGCCCTGGCCTCCGTGCTGGAGACGGATGGCCCCGAGCGGGCACATGCCCTCCTTGAACGTCTGGTCGACAAGGCGCGCCGCAGCGGGGCCTACCTGCCGTACTCCGCCAACACCGCCTATGTGAATACCATCCCCACGCACCTGGAGCCGGAATATCCGGGCGACGGCGCGGTGGAGCATCGCATTCGTTCCTACATCCGCTGGAACGCGATGGCGATGGTGGTCAAGGCCAACCGAGCCTCCGCCGAACTGGGCGGACACATCGCGACCTTCGCCTCCGCCGCGACGCTGTACGACGTTGGCTTCAACCACTTCTGGCACGCCCCGTCGCATGACCACGGTGGTGACCTGCTGTTCGCCCAGGGTCACTCCTCGCCGGGCATCTACGCCCGCGCGTTCATGGAGGGGCGCCTGACCGAGGAACAGCTGGATCACTTCCGCCGCGAGGTCGACGGCAAGGGCCTGTCGTCCTACCCGCACCCGTGGCTGATGCCCGACTTCTGGCAGTTCCCGACGGTCTCCATGGGGCTTGGCCCGATCATGAGCATCTACCAGGCGCGCTTCATGCGCTACCTGCAGGATCGCGGCCTGGCGCAGACCGAAAACCGCCGCGTGTGGAGCTTTGTCGGCGACGGCGAGGTGGACGAGCCCGAGACCCTCGGTGCAATCACCCTGGCCTCGCGCGAGAAGCTCGACAACCTGACCTGGGTGGTCAACTGCAACCTGCAGCGCCTGGACGGCCCCGTGCGCGGCAATGGCAAGATCGTGCAGGAGCTGGAGGCGATCTTCCGCGGCGCTGGCTGGAACGTGGTCAAGGTGCTGTGGGGCCGCTACTGGGACCCGCTGCTCGCCAAGGACACCGACGGCCTGCTGCAAAAACGCATGATGGAGGCGGTCGACGGCGACTACCAGAACTACAAGTCGCGTGACGGCGCCTACGTGCGCGAGCACTTCTTTGGCAAGTATCCCGAGCTCAAGCGCATGGTGGCCAACATGTCCGACGAGGACATCTGGCGCCTGAATCGCGGGGGGCACGACCCGGTCAAAGTCTATGCGGCCTACAAGGCGGCCACCGAGCACAAGGGACAGCCGACCGTGATCCTCGCCCACACCGTGAAGGGCTACGGCATGGGCGCGGCGGGCGAGGCCCAGAACCGCACCCACAGCCAGAAGAAGATGGATGCGGACGACATGAAGCAGTTCCGCGACCGCTTCAACATCCCGCTGTCCGACGAGCAGGTGGAGAAGGCCGAATATATCAAGCCGGATCCCGACTCCGAAGAGATGAAGTACATGAACGCGCGGCGCAACGACCTGGGCGGTCACCTGCCCGTGCGTCGGCCGCTGGCCACGCCGCTCGAAGTGCCCGGGCTGGATGCCTTCAACGGCCTGCTGGAGGCTTCCGGCGAGCGCGAGATGTCCACCACCATGGCCTTCGTGCGCCTGCTGACCCTGCTCGCCCGCGACAAGAAGATCGGCAAGAACATCGTCCCGATCGTGCCCGACGAGGCACGGACCTTCGGCATGGAAGGGCTGTTCCGCCAGCTGGGGATCTATTCCTCGGTCGGCCAGCTCTACGAGCCGCAGGACAAGGAACAGGTGATGTATTACAAGGAGGACAAGAAGGGCCAGATCCTGGAAGAGGGGATCAACGAGGCTGGCTCCATGTCCTCCTGGATTGCCGCGGCCACGTCCTACTCCACGCATGGCGTGGCGATGGTGCCGTTCTACATCTTCTATTCGATGTTCGGCTTCCAGCGGGTCGGCGACCTGATCTGGGCCGCCGGCGACATGCGCGCGCGCGGCTTCCTGATGGGCGCGACGGCCGGGCGCACCACGCTGGCCGGCGAAGGCCTGCAGCATGATGACGGTCACAGCCTGATGATGGCCGCCAACGTGCCCAACTGCATCGCCTACGACCCGACCTTCGCCTACGAGCTGGCGGTGATCGTGCAGGACGGCATGCGCCGCATGTACGCGGAGCAGCAGAGCGTCTTCTACTACATCACCGTGATGAACGAGAACTACCCGCAGCCGGCCATGCCGAAGGGCGCCGAGGAAGGCATCCGTCGCGGCCTGTACCGGTTGCAGGCCGGCGGACGCAAGAAAAAGAAGGTGCGCCTGCTGGGTTCCGGAACCATCCTGCGCGAGGCCATCGCCGCCGCCGAAATGCTGGACAAGGACTTCGGCGTGGCCGCCGAGGTCTGGAGCGCGACCAGCTTCAACGAGCTGGCCCGCGACGGCCGCGATGCCGACCGCCATGCGCGCCTGAACCCGGAGGCCAAGCCACGAAAGTCCTGGGTCGAGGAGTGCCTGGGCGGCTCGGACGACCCGGTGGTGGCCGCCACCGATTACGTTCAGGCCTACGCCGACCAGATCCGCGCCTTCGTGCCGGCCGACTATCGCGTGCTGGGAACCGATGGCTTCGGCCGCTCGGACACCCGCGCGGCGCTGCGCCGGCACTTCGAGGTCGATCGTTACCACATCGCGGTCACGGCCCTGAAGGCCCTGGCCGACGCCGGGACCGTCGAGGCCAAGACCGTCTCCGACGCGATCAAGAAGTACAAGATCGACGTCGAACGGCCCAACCCGTTGCAGGCCTGAGGCCGCCGGTACCGAGGCAGGAGCAGACATGAGCAACACGACTACCGTGCACGTACCGGACATCGGTGACTTCAAGGACGTCGAGATTATCGAGGTGATCGTGAGCCCCGGGGACACCATCGCCCCGGAGGATCCCCTGATCACGCTGGAATCGGACAAGGCCTCCATCGAGATCCCGGCCCCGCAGGGCGGGACCGTAAAGGCGCTCAAAGTGAAGGCCGGCGATCGCGTCAACGAGGGCGACCCGATCCTGGAGCTGGAACCCTCCGACGAGGGTGCCGCCGAGGACAAGTCCGCGAAAGACGAGCCGCCGAAGCCGGAAGCATCCTCTTCGGATGCCAAAGCCGAATCGGCCCCCGAGGCCGAAAAGCCGCAGCCCTCCGAGGCGCCGAAGGCCGCCGACCGGGCCGACCCGCGCCCGTCGCCCACCGAGCACATCCGTGACGAGTCGGCCTTCCGCAAGGCGCATGCCTCGCCGGTGGTGCGCAAGTTCGCGCGCGAGTTGGGCGTGGACCTGAGCAAGGTCGAGGGTTCCGGGCGCAAGGGGCGCATCCTGCGCGAGGACGTGCAGGGCTTCGTCAAGCGCGCCTTGAGCCAGGGCGCCGGTGGTGGGCTGGGGGTCGAGCCGATGCCGGAGATCGACTTCTCCGAATTCGGCCCGATCGAGACCCAGCCGCTGTCGAAGATCAACAAGCTCACCGGCAAGAACCTGCACCGCAACTGGGTCACCGTCCCGCACGTGACCCAGTTCGACGAGGCCGACATCACCGAGCTCGAGGACTTCCGCAAGTCGCTGAAGGCCGAGTACGAAAAGAAGGGCGTGAAGGTCACCTTCCTGCCGTTCCTGATGAAGGCGGTGGTCTCCGCGTTGAAGCAGTACCCGCGTTTCAACGCCTCGCTGGACGCGACCGGCGAGAACCTGATCATCAAGCAGTACTACAACCTCGGCATCGCGGTGGACACCCCGGACGGCCTGGTCGTCCCGGTGGTGCGCGACGTGGACCGCAAGAGCCTGGTCGATATCGCCTCCGAACTCATGGACCTGTCCCAGCGTGCCCGTGACAAGAAGCTGAAGCCGGCGGACATGCAGGGGGGATGCCTGACCATCTCCAGCCTCGGCGGGATCGGCGGGACCCAGTTCACGCCGATCGTGAACGCCCCCGAGGTCGCGATCCTCGGCGTGTCGCGCTCCAGCATGAAGCCGGTCTGGAACGGCAAGGAGTTCGAGCCGCGCCTGATCCTGCCGCTGGCACTGTCGTACGATCACCGGGTGATCGACGGCGCCCTGGGCGCGCGCTTCGCTACCACGCTGAGCGGGCTGTTGTCCGACATGCGCCGCATGCTTTTGTAATCGCAACCGGAGTGACTGGATGAGCCAGACCAAGACCATCGAGGTCCCGGACATCGGGGATTTCAAGGACGTCGAGATTATCGAGGTCCTGGTGCAGCCGGGCAGCGAGATCGCCCCGGAAGACCCGCTGATCACCCTGGAGTCCGACAAGGCGACCATCGACGTGCCCGCCCCCGAGGCCGGCACGGTGAAGAAGCTGCACGTGAAGGTCGGGGACAAGGTGTCCAAGGGCAGCAAGCTCCTGGATCTCGAGGGGAGTGGCGAGGCCGCGGGCGGCGCGGATGCGCCGGCGTCCGGCGGCGGCGAAAAGGCCGAATCCGCGAAGGCGGAGTCCGGCGCCGCGAGTGCGCCGAAAAAGGCGGCGGCCCCCAAGGCGGCCGCCGACCCGAACACCGACAGCCAGTGCCAGGTGCTGGTGCTGGGTTCCGGCCCCGGCGGTTATACCGCCGCCTTCCGCGCCGCGGATCTGGGCCTGGACGTGGTGATGGTCGAGCGCTATCCGCAGATCGGCGGCGTGTGCCTGAACGTCGGCTGCATCCCGTCCAAGGCGCTGCTGCATGCCGGCGAGGTGCTGCACGAGGCCGAGCGCTTTGCCGCGCTGGGTATCAAGTTCGGCGAACCGGAGATCGATCTGGAGGGCCTGCGAGGCTACAAGGGCGGCACGGTCAAGAAGCTGACCGGCGGGCTCAAGCAGCTGTGCAAACAGCGCAAGGTGCGCGTGGTCCAGGGCGTCGGCGAATTCACCGGCGCCAACAGCATCGCAGTGGAGGGCAATGACGGCCGCGAGGTGATCGGCTTCGAGCACGCGATCATCGCCGTTGGTTCGCAGGCGATCAAGCTGCCCGGCTTCCCCTGGGACGACGAGCGGGTGATGGATTCCACCGACGCGCTGGACCTGGCGGAGATCCCGGACCGCATGCTGGTGGTTGGTGGCGGCATCATCGGCCTGGAGATGGCCTGCGTGTACGAGTCGCTGGGGGCGAAGGTCACGGTGGTGGAGCTGTCCGACACCCTAATGCCGGGCGCGGACCGCGACATCGTGCGCCCGTTCGAGAAGCGCGCGAAGAAACGCTTCGAGAATATCTTCCTGAAGAGCAAGGTATCCGGTGCCAAGGCCACCAAGGCCGGGATTGTCTGCCAGTTCGAGGGCGAGGCCAAGGGCCTGCCGGAAGAGGACACCTTCGATCGCGTGCTGGTCGCCGTGGGCCGCGGCCCGAACGGGGCGAAGATCAAGGCCGAGGCGGCCGGCGTGCAGGTGAGCGAGCGCGGCTTCATCGAGGTCGACAGCCAGCAGCGCACCAACGTCGAGCACATCTTCGCCATCGGCGACGTGGTCGGCCAGCCGATGCTGGCGCACAAGGCCACTCACGAGGGCAAGGTCGCCGCCGAGGTGATCGCCGGGCACAAAGTCCACTTCGACGCCCGCGCGATCCCGTCGGTGGCCTATACCCACCCCGAGGTCGCCTGGATGGGCGTGACCGAGGAGCAGGCCAAGGCCGACGGCATCGAATACACCAAGGGCGTGTTCCCCTGGGCTGCCTCCGGCCGGGCGATCGCGCTGGGTGCCGAGGACGGCCTGACCAAACTGCTGTTCGATGCGGATGGCCGCGTGATCGGAGCCGGTATCGTCGGCCCGTCCGCGGGCGACCTGATCGGCGAGGCGATGCTGGCGCTGGAGATGGGCGCCGAGATGGAAGACATCGGTCTGACGGTGCACCCGCACCCGACGCTCAGCGAGACGGTGGCCTTCGCCGCCGAGGTCGCGCACGGCTCGATCACCGACATCCTGCCGCCGAAAAAGCGCTAGCGGGTCGTGGCCCGCTTGCGCCAGTGGCTGCGTTGCGCACTCCCGGGATTGGTGCTGCTGGGGGTGGGTATGGCCACGGCGGGTGCTGCGCCCTACAGCGAACCGCTGGAGCGTAGTGACTGGCAGCTGACCGAGGAAGAAGCCACCTGTCGCATCCAGCAGACCGTGCGTCACGGCGGTACGCTGCGTTTCGAGGCCCGGCCGGGCCTGTTGACCGCAGTCTTCTGGCAGGCCCCCTACGCGATGCCGGCGGGCGTCACGCCGCGGCTGCGCACCGGCGCGCCCGAATGGCTGCGTCCGGCGACCCAGTCGCCCCTGGATCTGCGGCTGCAGGCCCATGACGATCGCTTGTTCCGGGTGCCACAGGGATCGGCCCAACTCCTGAAGGCCCGCCTGCTGGCAGGCCATGACGTGCGCATCGATTTTCCCGATGGTGACGACTCGGTGCACTTTCGCGGCATTCGTTTTGCCCTCCGTGCGCGCGATTTCCGCGCCTGTTATGGCGGGCAGGACGCGCCTGCCGCGAGCCCGGACGGGGGCGCGCTGGATCGCTGGAGCGTTTACTTCGAAACCGGTAGCCATCGTCTGGATCCCGAGGCACGCGAGGTTCTGGAGCGCGCGGCCCGCATCCTGACGGCTACGGAGACCCCGCGCGTTCGGGTCGTTGGCTGGACGGATGCCGCCGGGCCGTTGGAGATCAACCGTCCCCTCAGCCGCAATCGTGCGGAGGTGGTACGTCAGGCACTGGTGGAGGCGGGTCTCCCGGCTGCGGGTGTCGAGATCGAGGCCCCGGGTGTCGACCCGGCCGCCGATGGCGCGCGCCAGGCCTCGCGGCGCAGTGATATCTGGTGGCTGGACAGCGGCGATGCGGACGCGGGTGACGCCCCCGTCGCCGACACGGAAGGGTCCGAGGGCCGCGTCCCCGGCCCCGTTCCGGATCCGGCCGCACCCTCCGCGACCCCGGCGTGGTAGTGACGCCGGTCGCGAAAACGACTATATCTTTACCTTAGGAAAAGGATAGAAATTCTTATGAGCTCCTCGATCAAGCGCGTCGTCCTTGCATACTCCGGCGGTCTGGATACCTCGGTCATCCTCAAATGGCTGGAGGATCAGTACGGCTGCGAGGTCATCACCTTCACCGCCGATCTGGGCCAGGGCGAGGAGGTCGAGCCGGCCCGCGCCAAGGCCGAGGCCCTGGGGGTGAAGCAGATCTACATCGAGGACCTGCGCGAGATCTTCGTGCGCGATTACGTGTTCCCGATGTTCCGCGCCAACACGATCTACGAGGGCGAGTACCTGCTGGGTACCTCCATCGCGCGCCCGCTGATCGCACGCCGCCTGGTCGAGATCGCCGAGGAGACCGGAGCCGACGCGATCGCCCACGGCGCCACCGGCAAGGGCAACGACCAGGTGCGTTTCGAGCTGGGCGCCTATGCGCTGAAGCCGGGCATCAAGGTGATCGCCCCCTGGCGCGAATGGGACCTGAACTCGCGCGAGCGCCTGATGGCCTACGCCGAGCAGCACAACATCCCGGTGGACTACAAGAAGCAGGGCACCAAGTCGCCGTATTCGATGGATGCCAACCTGCTGCACATCTCCTACGAAGGTGGCCCGCTGGAGGACCCGTGGACCGAGGCCGAGGAAGACATGTGGCGCTGGTCGGTCTCCCCGGAGGCCGCGCCGGACGAATCCGAGACCCTGACCATCGGCTTCGAGAAGGGCGATCCGGTCTCGATCAACGGCGAGCGCCTGAGCGCGGCGGAGTTGCTCGCGAAGCTCAACGAGCGCGGCGGGGCCCACGGTGTCGGCCGCCTGGATATCGTCGAAAACCGCTATGTCGGCATGAAGTCGCGCGGCTGCTACGAGACCCCGGGTGGCACGATCCTCTTGCGTGCCCGCCGGGCGCTGGAATCCATCACCCTGGACCGCGAGGCCGCGCACCTGAAGGACGAGCTGATGCCGCGCTACGCCAGCATCATCTACAACGGCTACTGGTGGAGCCCGGAGCGGCGCATGCTGCAGGCCGCGATTGACGACACCCAGGGCGTGGTCAACGGCGAGGTGCGCCTGCGCTTGTACAAGGGCAACGTGATCGTCGCGGGGCGTCGTTCCGAGGACACCCTGTTCGACGATGCCATCGCCACTTTCGAGGATGACGCCGGCGCCTACGACCAGAAGGACGCCGAGGGCTTCATCCGCCTGAACGCACTGCGCCTGCGTATCGCCGCCAGCCGCAACCGCAAGCCGACATGACATGAGCGGGGCGGGCCGCCAGCGCTCCTCATTGAAGGTTGCCCCGCTCCGGCGCCCGGGAAACGCGTGGATGTCTGGTGGCCTGGCGGTGTTCCTGGTGGGTTTTCTGTTGCTGTATCCCTCGGCGCCCTTGTTCGCGGAGGAAACGGCGGCGGTGGACGAGCAGCGCCTGGTCTTCGGGGTGCTCGCCCACCGCGGCGACGATGTGGCACGCCAACGCTGGACGCCATTCGTCGAGTACCTGTCAGAGCAGATCGACGGGGCCCGTTTCGTGCTGGAGCCGGTGGACAACGACGGGTTGCAGGCGGCGGTAGCAGACCAGCGCTTCGATCTGATCCTGACCAACAGCGGTTCCTACGTGATGTTGGAGCAGCAGCACGGGATATCGCGCATCGCGACCATGCAGCCGCGTCAGGTGGGCCGTGACGAGGACCGGTTCGGGGCCGTCGTGATCGCCCGCGCCGATCGGGATGACCTGGTGGAGCTGGACGATCTGCGGGGGCAGCGCTTGTCCGCGGTGCATCCTGATGCCTTTGGGGGCTGGTGGATGACCTGGCGCGAATTGCAGGCGGCCGGGCTGGACGTCGAGAGTGATCTGGCGTCGGTGGTATTTACCGGCTTTCCGGTCGGCCGCGGCCTCGACTGGGTGCTGCAGGGGGAGGTCGATGCCGCGACCTTCCGGACCGGCATCCTGGAGGACCTGGAGGCACGTGGCGATCCACGGGTGGAGCAGGTCCGGGTGGTCGGCGAGCGCGCCTTCCCATCGTTCACTTACCGCGCCAGTACCCGTTTGTACCCCGAGTGGCCGCTGGCGATGCGTGGTGACCTGGATACCGGGCTGGCGCATGCCATCCTGCTGGCGACCCTGTCGCTGGATGCGGAACATCCGGCAAGTCAGGCGGCCGGCATCGGCGGCTGGGCAGCACCCCGGTCCTACGAGGACGTGCACGGGCTGATGTACGAACTGGGAGTTGGCCTGTATGCGCCGCAGCCCTTCGATATCCTGGTCTGGCTGCGTGACAACATCCTGTGGCTGGTCTCGGCGCTGGCAGTGGTCGCGCTGCTGGCGCTGCTGTATGTCTCGCGGGTCCACACCCGGGTGCGTCGCTCCGGGCGCAACCTCGAGCGCAGCATGGACGCGATCCCGGATGCGGTGATCACCCTGGATGCACGTGGCGGGATCTCCTACGTGAACCCTGCGGCCCGCGAGCTGGCGGGCCTGACCCGGGATCAGGTTCTGGGTTGTTCCCTGGATCAACTGCTCGACTTGCGCGAACTGGGTACCGGCCGCCCCCTGCTGCCGGCGGATGCCCGGGGCGAAGCGCTGAACCAGGCCCTCGGCGAGCGTTCGGATGCCCGCCTGGTCCGGCGTGACGGTCACGAATTGATCGTGCGTATCGCCCGTACCGCGCTTGACCCGGTAGCCGGTAGTTCCGTGCGGACCCTGCTGGTGCTGACGGATGTCTCCGAGGAACGCAGGCTGGTGGATCGGCTGGTGCACGAGGCGAGCCACGATGGCCTCACCGGCTTGTTGAACCGGCGCGCCTTCGAGCGCGAGCTGGAGATTGCCATGCATGCCGCCCGCGACAACCGTGCGGTGGCCAGCCTGCTGCTGGTGGACCTCGACTACTTCAAGGACGTGAACGACCGCCATGGCCATCGGGTCGGCGACGAACTGCTGCGCCAGGTTGCTCATGTGCTGCGCCAGCTGACCCGGGGTCACGATGCCGTGGCCCGGATTGGGGGTGACGAGTTCGCCGTGATCGCGCGCGATACGAACGCGGAGTATGGGCGTATCCTTGGTCAGCGGATCTGCTCGGCCCTTGCCGACCGGCCGTTGCAGGTGGAGGCCCGGGACGTCACCATTGGCGCCTCAGTGGGCGTGGTCGAGCTGGGACCGGACGTGCCGGGGGTGGACGAGGCCTTTGTCGCCGCGGATCGCGCCTGTTATCAAGCCAAGGATCAGGGCCGCGGTCAGGTCGGGGTTGCCCGCAAGGCGGACATCTACCCGATCACTGGGGCCTGAGCGTAACCGGCTCGGCGCCGGATCGAAAAATTAAGGAATCACATGTCTGTTGTCTCCTGTTTGCGCCCGGCCCTGCTGGCCCTGATGTTTCTTGGTCTGGCGGGTTGCGCGACGGTGCCCAGCGAGGACCGCCACCCCGATGATCCCTGGGAGTCCTACAACCGGGCGGTGTTCGAGATCAATCAGGACTTCGACGAGTCGCTGCTGCGCCCGGCCGCCGTGCAGTACCAGCGCCTGCCGCAACCGGTGCAGACCGGGGTGGGCAACTTCTTTTCCAACCTCAATGACTTCACGGTCCTGTTCAACAACCTGTTGCAGGGCAACCTGGAAAACGCCGCCTCGGATACCGGGCGAATCATGTTCAATTCGACCTTCGGGCTGTTCGGGCTGATCGACGTCGCCTCGCCCATGGGGCTGGACAAGAACAACGAGGACTTCGGCCAGACACTGGGCGCCTGGGGCGTGGCGCGAGGCCCCTACCTCCAGCTGCCCTTCCTCGGACCGAGCACGGCACGGGATGCCCCGGCGCGGCTGGTGGATGGATACACCAGCCCGCTCTATCACACTAACCTGCGCGACGATCACACCGGGTGGTGGATCGGCCTGATCGCACTGGACGTGGTCGACATGCGCGCCGGCTTGATCCCGACCGAACGTATGCTGGCGCAACTGTCCGACGACCCCTACATCGCGATGCGCCAGGGTTACCTGCAGCGCCGGGACTTCCTGGTGCGGGGCGGCAGGCCGGATGGCGAGGCCGATGCCATGCTGGACGAACTGGATGAGCTCGAGGCGCTGGAGGCCATGGAGGCCGAGGAGAGCGAACGTTGAACGGCCTTGCCGCGATGCTGAACATCCTGCGCCTGCACGCCGGGCCGCAGGACCTGCCGGCGGATAACGGCACGCTGGTCTTCTGGGTCGGCATCGCCCTGATCGCCGGCATGGTGATCGGGATCCCGCTGTACGGCTTCGGCCAGGCGCTGGCACTGAACGTGATGGACCTGGTGGTCCTGTATGCCTTTGTCGCCATCCTGCTGAACATGCAGGGCGTAGCGGATCGCTGGCGCCAGACCTTCACCGCGATGGCGGGGACCGGCGCGGTCCTGGGCTTGTTGATGGCGTTGCTGATGGTGCTGGCGGGCGGACCCGATCCGGCGCGCGAGCCGGAGGAGGTCGCCACCGGGGTCGTGTTCGGGATGCTGGTGCTCCTGGCCTGGTTGCTGCTCGTCTTTGGTCACATCCTGCAGCAGGCGCTGGGGTTGGGTTCGCGTCTGGTGGGAATGCTGATCGCGCTTGGTTATATAGTGGTCTCCAGCGTGGCCACCCAGACCGCGATCGGGCTGTTCCAGTGACCGGCGGGCAGCTCCACGTCCTCGGGATTGGCGGGACCTTCATGGGCGGGCTGGCCCAGTTGGCGCGCGCGCAGGGGTATGCGGTCACGGGTTCCGACCAGAAGCTGTACCCGCCCATGAGCGATCAGCTGGAAAAGGCCGGGATTGCCTACCATGAGGGCTACGACCCCGATACGCTGCCCGACGCGGGGCCCGTCGTGGTCGGTAATGTAATGCGCCGCGGCATGCCCGTCGTCGAGGCCCTGCTGGATCGCGGGCTGGACTACACCTCGGGCCCGCAGTGGCTGGCCGAACACATCCTTCGTGATCGCTGGGTGCTGGCGGTAGCCGGTACCCATGGCAAGACCACGACCGCCAGCATGCTCGCCTGGATTCTTGAATACGCGGGGCTGAGCCCCGGCTTTCTGATCGGCGGGGTCCCCGGCAATTTCGGGGTCAGTGCGCGCCTGGGGGATGCCCCGTTTTTCGTGATCGAGGCCGACGAATACGACAGCGCGTTCTTCGACAAGCGCGCCAAGTTCGTCCATTACCGCCCGCGCACCCTGGTCCTGAATAATCTCGAATTCGACCACGCCGACATCTACCCCGACCTGTCCGCGATCGAGCGCCAGTTCCATCACCTGGTGCGTACGGTGCCGGGGCAGGGGCGTATCCTGATGCCGGCCGGTGATGCCGCACTGGAGAGGGTGCTGGAGATGGGGTGCTGGACGCCGGTGGAGCGCCTCGCGACCGACCCTGAAGGCGACACTGGAAATGCGACCCCCGCGCTGGCCGCGCGCGCCCTGAACCCCGAGGCCTCGGTCTTCGAGGTGCTGGCCGATGGCGTGGCACAGGGGCGGGTGGAATGGTCGCTGACCGGGCGTCACAACCTGGCGAATGCCCTGGCGGCCCTGGCCGCCGCTCGGCATGCCGGCGTTCCGCTGGCTACGGGCCTGGCCGCCATGCCGGCGTTTCGCGGCGTTCGTCGGCGTCAGGAGCTGCGCGCCGAGATCGACGGCATCCGGGTGATCGACGACTTCGCCCACCACCCCACGGCGATCCGCCTGACCCTCGAAGGGCTGCGCGGACAGGTGGCGCCGGGTGGGCGTCTGGTGGCGATCCTCGAGCCGCGTTCCAACACGATGCGCATGGGGGTGCACGCCGAGGCCCTGGGTACGGCGCTTGCGCAGGCCGACGCAGTGCATCTGTACCATGCCCCGGAGATCGACTGGTCCACCGAGGGCCTGCAACAGCAACTCGGCGAGCACTTGTCCGTGGCGCGCGATATCGAATCCCTGCTGCAGGGGATTCTTGCCACCGTTCGATCCGGCGATACGCTGGTGATCATGAGCAACGGAGGCTTCGACGGGTTGCACCTGCGCCTGATTGACGCCCTGCAGGGGACGCCCGCATGACCGAACGCCCGCGCAGCATCTCTCTGGCCCTGACCGGCGCCTCCGGTGCGCCGTATGGTTTGCGCCTGTTGCAGTGCCTGGTCGAGTCCGGCGTCCAGGTGCACCTGATGCTGTCGAAGCCGGCGCAGGTCGTCCTCGGGCTGGAAACGGACCTGAATTTGCCCGGCCGCCCGGCGGAGATTGCGCGCTACTTCGCCGACCGCTATCAGGCGGCCCCCGATCAGATCCACTGTTACGGGCCCGAGCAATGGACCGCCCCGGTCGCCAGCGGCTCGGCCGTGCCGGAGGCCATGGTGGTCTGCCCCTGCACCACCGCCACCGTGTCGGCCATTGCGACCGGTGCCTCGCGCGGGCTGATCGAGCGCGCCGCCGACGTGGTGCTCAAGGAACGCCGCAAGCTCCTGCTGGTGGTGCGCGAGACGCCGTTCTCCGAGATCCACCTGGAGAACATGCTGCGTCTGGCGCGCATGGGCGCGGTGGTGATGCCGGCGAATCCGGCCTTCTATCACCGTCCGCAGTCCATCGATGACCTGATCGACTTCATGGTGGCGCGGGTGCTGGATCACCTCGACGTCGAGCACGCCCTGGTGCCGCGCTGGGGCGCGGCCCCGGAGCCGGGAGAGAATGCATGACCACGCTGCCGCTGTTTCCGCTGAACACGGTGCTGTTCCCCGAGGGGTTGCTGCCGCTGCGGATCTTCGAGACCCGCTATCTGGACATGGTGCGGCGCTGCCTGCGCAGCGATGGTCGCTTCGTCATCGTGGCGACCGAACCGGAACGCGAATCCGGTGAACTCCCGTCCGAGACGGATCCCTCCGCGGGTTTCTACAGTGTCGGCACCGAGGCGATCATTGTGGACTGGGACCAGCGTCCCGACGGGTTGCTGGGGATCCTGGTCAAGGGCGAGGGCCGGCGGGTCATCCACAATGCCCGGCACGCCGATGACGGCCTGTGGCTGGGTGATGTGGAGCCCTTGCCGGAGTATCCCGAGGTGAGCCTGCCGGTCGACTATGCCTCGTTGGCCGACCTGCTGGAGCGCTTGCTGGACCAGCTGGGTACGCCCTGGTCGCACCTGGAACGGCGCTTCGACGACTCGACCTGGGTTGCCGCGCGGCTGACCGAACTGCTCCCGATCGACCTCGAAATCAAGCAGCAATTGCTGGAGGCCGACGACCCGATCGAGCGTCTGGAACGCCTGCGAGCGGCCATGCTCGCAGCATCGAAATCCTGAAAGCCGGCGTCGAGGCTGGTAAGGTTCCGGTACATTTTTAACCGGAGCCCGCCATCATGGCCGTTCAGGAACTCACGCAGGACACCTTCGAATCCACTATTACCGGGAATGACATCGTCATCATGGACTTCTGGGCCCCCTGGTGCGGGCCGTGCCAGCAGTTCGCCCCGACCTTCGAGGAGGCCTCCGGCAAGCACTCCGACGTGGTCTTTGCCAAGGTGAATACCGACGAGGAGCAGGCCATCGCCGGCGCCTTCCAGATCCGTTCCATCCCGACCCTGATGATCTTCCGCGAGCAGATCATCGTGTTCTCCCAGCCGGGCGTGCTGTCCGCCGGTCAGCTGGACGAGGTGCTGGGCAAGGTGCGCGAGCTGGATATGGAGCAGGTGCGCGCCGACGTCGAGCGCCAGCAGCAGGAACAGGAGCAGGCCGGGGGCGCGTAAGCCGGCTCTGACAACGGTTTCCCGCGGGCCCAGCCCGCGAGATCGAACCCGGCCGGGGGCGTCGCCCCGCCGGGTTTTTTTGTGTGGGGCGCGTGCCAGGATCGTAGAATGACCGCAAACCCCTGTGCCATGCGCGAAAGGATGCCGTCACCATGCCCCAGCTCCCCGAGGCCGGACGCCTGCCATGTTGAGCGTGATGACCCAGATGGGGGCGCTGATCGTCGCGGGCGTGGTCTGGCGCGCCCTGCAGCCGGGTGGTCTGGATGCGGATACGACGCGCCGGGTCCTTACGACCCTGGTCTACTACCTGTTGCTTCCGGCGCTGGTCCTGCAGGTGCTGTGGGTGGCCCCGCTGGGCCTCGACTCCCTGCGTATCGCCCTGGTGGCGGGCCTCACGGTTCTGGCGATGGTCGGGGTCACATTGCTGGCCTGTCGCGTCTGCATGGCGGAGCGTGCGGCGATCGGCGCGATGCTGCTGGCGGCTGCCTGGCCCAATGCCACCTATCTCGGTCTCCCGGTGCTCGACAGCCTGTTCGGCGAGCCTGGCCGCGCGGTGGCGATCCAGTACGACCTCTTTGCCTGCCTCCCGCTGGTACTGACACTGGGCGTGCTGCTGGCGCGGCGCTACGGCGATCCCGAGGCGGTACGCCTGTACGGTGGCGGGAGTCCACTGCGCGGGCTGGCGGCGGTGCCGTCGATCTGGGCGGCGGTGGTGGGTGTGGCGCTGAATCTCGCCGGGGTCCCATTGCTCGACTGGCTGGACGTCTTTCTCGGCTTCCTGGCGGACAGCGTGGCCCCACTGATGCTGTTCTCGCTGGGCCTGGCGCTCGTATTCAATCGCTTTCGTGGACGCGATGCCCGGCCTCTGGCGGTAGTGGCCATTGTGCAACTGATCCTGGCGCCGGTCTTTGCACTGGGGCTGGTGTTGTGGACTGGCCTCGAGGGTGTGCCCGGTGTCGGCTCGGTGCTGGAGGCGGCGATGCCGGCGATGGTCCTGGGACTGGTGTTCTGCGATCGCTTCCGCCTGGACACCGGCCTCTACGCGGCCGCGGTCACGCTGACCACGGCGCTGTCGTTGGTCACCCTGCCCCTGTGGTTCGCCCTCGCCACCCGCCTCATCGCCTGACCCTCAACGCAGTGGGTGGCTGGCCCTGGTTCGTCCTCCGGTGTTTACGTGCCTTCGTCCGGCCGCCTGCCAGGCGCTGTCTCGCCAGCGCGCCGCGAGGCACTTTCTTGCTTGCCCAAGAAAGTGCCCAAAGAAGGGCACCCGGATTCCGCCCGGGAACCTTGCTCCAGGGCCCTCGGGCCGGCGGCGCTGAACTCGCTACGCTGCGCTTCGCTCAGACATCCAGCGCCTTTTCCCGGCCCGAGAACCCTTCCGCAAGGGGCTCCATACGGGAGGGGGAGGTCAAAACCGAACGTATCCCCACGCTTCTGCCTAACCATAGGCATCGCCGCCCGAACACCCCCGGCGCCCGCTTCGCGGGCGCGGCACGCCATGGCCGAAGGCCGAGCGTGCCGAAGATGCTCGAAGACCTAGCCATCATCCACTGGCAAGAACGCTGGGATCGCCGTTGTTTGGACCTTCCTCCCCGTTGTCGTCGCGCCGAGTGGAGAGGCTTTTCGCGGGAGAAAAGGCGCTGGATGTCTGAGCGGAGCCGCAGGCGTAGCGAGTTCAGCGCCGCCCGCGAAAAGCCTCGGAGCGAGGGAAACCCCGGCCCGCGCAGCGGGCCGGGGTCGCGGCAGTCGGGCGTGTTTCTTGGGTACTTCTTTGCACGAGCAAAGAAGTACCTCGCGGTGCGCTCGCGAGAGAGCGCGTGGCAGGCGGCCGGACGAAGGCACGTAAACACCAGATGATGAACCGGGACCAGCCACAATCAGGCAGGCGGTGGGCCGAAGGCACCGTAAACACGGGTGACGAATGAAGACCTGTCTGGGCCTGGGCGAGTGCTAGCGGATGAGCATGAGGAGTCCGGCGAGGATCAGGATGCCGGCGAAGCCGCGGCGGAGGTGGGCGACCGGCAGGTGATGGGTCAGCCATACGCCACCGCGTACGCTGATGGATGTGCCGATGACGACGCCGAGGATGGCCGGCAGGTAGAGATAGCCGAGGGCCCATTCCGGCGCCTGGTAGGCCGGGTCGGTCCATTGCGGCAGGGCGAACACCAGGCTGGCACCGACGGAGATCGGCACGCCCAGCGCCGCCGCCGAGCCGATCGCACGGCGCAGCTCCAGCCCCTGACTGACCAGGAACGGCGTGGTCAGCGTGCCGCCGCCGATGCCGATCAGCGAGGAGATCGCACCGATCAATGCCCCGCCGCCCAGCCAGACGCTGCGCCGGGGTACCGGGGCCTCCGGTGGCTGGATGTTCAGGAGCATCCAGATGCCGATCGCCACCTCGAAGGCGCCGAAGATACGCCCCAGGTGGTCGGAGTCGATGCGCGTGGCCAGCCAGGCGCCGATCAGTGCGCCGACGATGATGCCCGGCAGGAGACGGCGTACCGCCGCGCCGTCCACGCCGCCGCGGCGGTGGTGGGCGCGCGCCGACAGGATCGCCGTGGGGATGATCGCGCCCAGCGAGGAGCCGACCGCGAGCTGCACCAGGCTGGCCGAGTCGAAGGCCAGCAGACTGAATACGGCGACGAACACTGGCACCAGGATCAGCCCGCCGCCGATGCCGAACATGCCAGCCGGGATGCCCGCGACCAGGCCCAGCGCCACAAACAGGAGCCCCAGCGCCAGCGGTGACTGGATCAGTGTCTCGGTCATTCGTGCGTAGTGGCGAGTAGCGGGTCAGGGCGCAGCGGACCGGCGGACCGCGGGGGTCGCCGGTTCACTGCGCAGGAGAGGGAGGGCGCGCTCAGAGCGCCTTGAAGGACTTGCGGGCGGCCTCGATGGTCGCGTCGATGTCGGCGTCCGAATGGGCGTTGGACATGAAGCCGGCCTCGAAGGCGCTGGGGGCCAGGTAGACCCCCTCGCCCAGCATCGCGTGGAAGAAGCGGCCGAAGGCGGCGGTATCGCAGGCCGTGGCGCCGGCGAAGTCGGTGACCTTCTGCTCCGAAAAGAACAGGCCGAACATGCCCGGCACCTGGTTGGTGGTCACGGCCACGCCGGCCTCGCGCGCGGCATCCTCGAAGCCCGCGACGACCTTCTTCGTGCGCGTCTCCAGCTCGTCGTGGAAGCCCGGGCGCGAAAGGATCTCCAGGGTCTTCAGCCCGGCGGTCATCGCGATCGGGTTCCCCGACAGGGTGCCGGCCTGGTAGACCGGGCCCAGCGGCGAGAGGCGTTCCATGATGGCGTGCTTGCCGCCGAAGGCCCCGACCGGCATGCCGCCGCCGATGATCTTGCCCAGCGTGGTCAGGTCCGGGGTCACACCCAGGTAGCCCTGGGCGCAGTTCTTCGACACCCGGAAACCGGTCATCACCTCGTCGAAGATCAGCACCGCGCCGTGCTGGTCGCAGACCTCGCGCAGGGTCTCCAGGAACCCGGGCTCGGGCGGGATGCAGTTCATGTTGCCCGCGATGGGCTCGACGATGATGCAGGCGACCTCGTCACCCTTCTCGGCAAAGAACGCGCGCACGCCGTCCGGGTCGTTGTAGGTCAGGGTGCTGGTCAGCGCGGCCAGTTCCTTGGGCACGCCCGGGGAGCTCGGCTGGCCGAGGGTCAGGGCGCCGGAACCGGCCTTCACCAGCAGCGAGTCGCCGTGGCCGTGGTAGTTGCCCTCGAACTTCACGATGCGATCGCGGCCGGTATAGCCCCGCGCCAGGCGGATCGCGCTCATGGTCGCCTCGGAGCCCGAGTTGGTCATGCGCACCATATCCATCGACGGCACCAGCTCGCAGACCTTCGAGGCCATGTCGTTCTCCAGCCGCGTGGGGCAGCCGAAGGACAGGCCGTTGATGCAGGCCTCGCGCACCGCCTCGATCACCTCGGGGTGGGCGTGGCCGGCCACCATCGGGCCCCAGGAGCCGATGTAGTCGATATAGCGCTGGCCGTCGGCGTCCCACATGTAGGCGCCGTTGGCGCGGTCCATGAAGATCGGGGTCCCGCCGACGCCCTTGAAGGCGCGCACGGGGGAATTCACGCCGCCGGGGATGTGCTGCTTGGCGGCCTCGAACAGACGCTCGGTTTCCTGCATGACGGTGTCCTGTGATTGTTGGATTCGGGTCGATGAATTCGGGAAGCCCGGCAACCATAGCGACGGCTGCGAGCGGGTGCAAAGGGATCAGTCGAACAGTCCGCTTATCTGACGCGCGGCGGCCTCGGGGTCGGGCGCGGCGCTGATGCCCTGGATCACGGCGAGCAAGTCTGCCCCGGCTGCGACGACCTCGGGGGCGTTCGCCGCCGTGATCCCGCCGATCGCACAGATCGGCAGCTCCAGTGTGGTGCGTGCCTCGCGCAGCAGCTCGAGATCCGCGCGTGCCGCGTCGG
Source organism: Thioalkalivibrio versutus (assembly GCF_001020955.1). Lineage (NCBI taxonomy): Bacteria > Pseudomonadati > Pseudomonadota > Gammaproteobacteria > Chromatiales > Ectothiorhodospiraceae > Thioalkalivibrio > Thioalkalivibrio versutus. The sequence goes on along the minus strand of NZ_CP011367.1, from coordinate 2,583,343 downwards.
GCTTGGTCGGGGAGGGGAACACGGAACCGAAGGCCACATAGCTCGCGCCGGCCAGCTGTGCCGAGCGGGCTCGTTCGAGCTCGTTGTAGCAGGAGACGCCGACCACCGCGCCGGGGCCGAGCCGCGCGCGGGCCGCGACCGGGTCCGGGTCGTCACGCCCGAGGTGCACGCCATCGGCCTCGACGCGCGCGGCCAGCTCGGTGTCGTCGTTGATGATGCACAGCGCGCCGTGCGCATGCGCAAGGGCGACCAGTTCGCGGGCGATTGCCTCGCGTGCGGCGCCTGCGAGGGTCTTGTCGCGGAACTGGATCAGGCGCGCACCGCCACGCAGCGCAGCCTTGGCAGTGGCGAGGTGTGTGGCGCGTGGGCTCGCGTCCTCCGGGACCGCCGGGGTGATGAAATAGAGCCCGCGCAAGCGGGGGGTATGCTCAGTCGCCATGTGGGCACAGCCGGTTGGGGACGTGCTGGCCGTGGCCGGGGGCGTAGCCCCGTGCGACGGCGTCGTTCATGAAGGCCTGGGCCTCGATCACCGCCGGCTCCAGGTCACGGCCGCGCGCCAGGAAGGCGGCGATCGCCGCAGCCAGGGTGCAGCCGGAGCCGTGGAAGCCGGCCGGATGGCGCGGCAGCTCGAAGGCGCGCATGTGCCCGTCCTCGCGGTACAGGCGGTTGATGATGGGGTCCTGATCGCCGCCTTCGTGGCCGCCGGTGACCAGCACGTTGCGCGCGCCCCGTTCGCGCAGCCGTTGGCCCCACTGGGTGGCATCGTCGGTTCGGGCCAGGCGCGCGGCCTCCGGTCCGTTGGGTGTGATCAGGGTGGCGCGTGGCAGCAGGGCCTCGCGGGTCGCGTCCACCACGGCTTCGGTCGCGAGCGCCCCGCCGCCGCCGGCGACCATCACCGGGTCCAGCACCACCGGGATGTGCGGGTGCTCGGCCAGCAGCGCCGCGACCATTTTTACGTTTTCCACTGAGCCCAGCATGCCGATCTTGATTGCGGCGACGGCAAGATCGGCCAGGGTGACCTCGATCTGGGCGCGCAGCTGTTCCGCAGACAGCACGCTGAAGTCCAGCACGTTGCGGGTGTCCTGCACGGTGATCGCGGTCACGGCCGTACCCCCGTGTACGCCGAGGCGGGTAAAGGTGGTCAGATCGGCCTGCAGGCCGGCGCCGCCACCGGGGTCGGAGCCGGCAATGGTCAGCGCGATCGGGGGATGATTCATGAATGGGGGCTCCCGTGCTAAGGTTGCGCGCGCCCCGGCACCCCCGGGGCGTTCTTGTTCCGCATCCCGGGAGTGTACGCAGCATGAGCAGCGAGTTCGAAGTCGAGTCCCTCCGTCCCCTGGTCGCCGCCGCCGAAGCGGGTGGCACGCTGAACGCAGAGGTCGATCAGGCCCTGGCCGCGCTGGAGCAGGAGTTGAACCGGCTCGCCGGCGAGTTGCAGGTGGAATACGTGGGGCCCGCCGTGGGCATGGCAGACATGCAGGCCGAGCATGTCTATCGGCTGGTCATCCGTCAGCACGAGATCGACGTGACCCGCCACGAATGGAGCCTGTGGGTCTGCGATGCGCTGGACAACTGCGACTTCCGGGCAACCTGGCCGGTGACCGGTGCCGCGCGCCTGCGGCGCAAGCAGGTGGTGGCCGTGGTGCCGGAATTGGTTGCCGGCTATCGCGATGCAGTCGCGGCGGCCGGCAAGGCGGATACCCCTGCGGGGCAGCGCCTCGCCCAGATCGCCAGCGTCTTCAGCTGACGCCGTCGCCCAGGGAGACGCTAATCCATTCGCACGTCCGCGCTCGAGTCGAGTTTACTCGCTGACAAGGCGCGGTGAGCGAAGTGTAGCCGAGCTACATGAGCGAGCCGCAACGCCGTCAGCGGGGCCGAATCCAGAAGGCAAAGGCGGCCGAGCCCTCAAGGGGTTGGCGCCCCATTTTCCCCGATCCAGCGTAGCGCCGCTTGACCGTAGAGTGGCTACGGCACTGCGCACCGCGCCTTGTCTCGGGAAAAATGGGGCGCCAACGCGGACGTGCAAATGGATCAGCGGCTCCCTAGCGCAACGAGATGACTGGCCAGCCTTGGTTGTGAGCGTGCGCGGCAAGGGTCGGGTCCGGGTCCACTGCGACGGGGTGCCCCACACGTTCCAGTAGCGGGATGTCGTTGCGCGAGTCGCTGTAGAAACTGGCCTGCGCGATGCTGTCCTCGGGATCCGGATGATCCGCGAGGTACTGGCGCAGGCGTTCGATCTTGCCTTCCTGGAAGCAGGGCACCCCGGTCAGGTCGCCGGTAAATTCTCGGTCCTCGCCTTCCTCCGCCAGGGTCGCGATCAGGTGGTCCACGCCCAGCAGGTCGGCAATCGGCTGGGTGACGAACTGGTTGGTCGCGGTGATGATGACCAGCTCGTCACCGGCCTCGCGGTGTCGGGCCAGCAGGGGCGGGGCGCCGGGGGCGATCATTGGCCGGATCAGCGTGTCGATGAAGCGCTCCCTCCAGGCCTCGAGCTGCGCGCGCGGGTGTTCGGCCAGCGGGCTGAAGGCGAAGCGGCAGAATTCGTGGATGTCGAGGGTGCCCGCCACATACTCCTGGTAGAAGCGGTCATTGGTCTCGGCGTGACAGGTCGGGTGGACGGCGCCCACCTCTGCCAGGAACTCGTTCCAGGCGTGATCGCTGTCGCCGGCGAGCAGGGTGTTGTCGAGGTCGAACAGGGCCAGGGCCATGAGGGTGCTCTCGGGTTGGCTTGGATCGGACGCGAGTGTACCGGCGGGCGTCGTCGGCTGCAGCCACAGGCCCCTTTTGGGGCCGGCACCGGAGGCATGGTAGGGGCTTTGCCGCCGGGGCACCGGCTGTGGAACAATGCCAGTAATAGAGAAGCGTCTGGCTGATGCAAGTGATTGATTGTGACGGGTATCGCGCAAACGTAGGCATCATCCTGTGCAACGCGGAACAGCAGCTGTTCTGGGGCAAGCGGGTCGGGCAGGCGGCCTGGCAGTTTCCCCAGGGGGGCGTGCATGCGGAAGAAACGCCCGAGGAGGCGATGTTTCGCGAGCTGCACGAGGAGACGGGCCTGTTCCCCCGGCACGTCGAGGTGCTGGGCAGTACCCGCCATTGGCTGCGCTACCGCCTGCCGGAGCGCATGGTCCGGCGCCATCAACGCCCGGTCTGCATCGGCCAGAAACAGCGCTGGTTCCTGCTGCGCATGGTCGGAGACGAGAGCGACGTGGTGCTGGATGCGATGGAAACCCCGGAATTCGATGATTGGCGCTGGATCGACTACTGGCGTCCGGCACGCGAGGTCGTGCACTTCAAGCGCCAGGTCTATCGCCGTGCGCTGTGCGAGCTGGTGCCGCTGATGTTCCCGGAACTCGAGCAGGCGCGCGCGCGGCGTTCCGGCCGCCGTGGCCCGGCCCAGCCCCAGCCCCGTTCGCCGGTGTCCTCGCGTTGACGGTCCCGAAGCAGCCCTCGATGCTCGAGGTCCTGCGCCGTGTGGTGCAGGAAGTGAACGGTGCCGCGGATTTCTTCGAAGCGCTGCATATCATCGTTACGCGGGTGAAGGCGGCGCTGGAGATCGATGTCTGTTCGATCTACCTGAAGTCGCCGCAGTCGGGGCGCCTGGTGCTGATGGCCTCGGAGGGTCTGCGCGAGGAGTCCATCGGGCAGGTCGAGATGGACCCGTCGGAGGGTCTGGTGGGTCTGGTCGCCTCGCGGGCCGAGCCAGTCAACCTTGACAGCGCTCAGGACCACCCGCGTTTTCGTTATTTCCCGGAGACCGGCGAGGAACACTTCCTCGCGTTTCTGGGGGTCCCGATCATCCACCAGCGCAGCTTGCTGGGCGTGCTGGTCGTGCAGCAGCACCAGGCGCGCAAGTTCGATGACGAGCATGTCTCCTTCCTGATCACCCTGGCGGCGCAGCTGGCCGGGGCGATCGCCTATGCCGAGTTCAACGACGAGATCTCCTCCGAGACCCCGTTGATCGGGCATGTGAACGTCGAGGCCACCGGCATTGCCGGCTCGCCGGGCGTGGCCATTGGCCGGGCCGTGGTGGCCTACCGCCTGGCGGACATGGACTCCATCCCGGATCGCGAAGGCGCCGGGGTGGATCACGAGCTGGAGCATTTCGGGCAGGCGGTGGCGGAGACCCGCACCGAGATCGAGGACCTGAAGCAGCGCATGGGCGAGGCCCTGGGGCCGGACGAGCAGGTGCTGTTCGATGCCTACCTGATGCTGCTGGGTTCCGACTCTCTGGTGCACAAGACCCAGACGCGCATCCGTAATGGGCAGTGGGCCCCGGCGGCTTTGCGCGACACGGTGCGTGAGAGCGTGCGGGTATTCGAGGACATGGAGGACCCGTACCTGCGCGAGCGGGCGGCGGATGTGCGCGATCTGGGTCGCCGCGTGCTGTCGCACCTGCTGCCGGCCGATCGCAGCCAGGACGAGTTTCCCGATGGCGGCATCCTGGTCGGGGATGACCTGACCGCCTCGCATCTTGCGGAGGTTCCGATCGAGCGGTTGGGGGCCATGGTCTCGGCCAAGGGCACGGGTTCTTCGCACATCGCGATCCTGGCGCGGGCGCTCAATATCCCTGCGGTGATGGGCGTGTCCGAGCTCCCGGTGGGGCGCCTGGAAGGGCGCGAGATCCTGGTTGATGGTTATCGCGGGCGGCTGTTCGTGAACCCCAACGCCGAGCTGCGCGTGGAGTTCGAGCGCCTGGTGCGCGAGGAGCGCGAGCTGGCGGAGGACCTGCGCGCGCTGGCCAAGGACCCGGCCGAGACCCGCGATGGCGTCGCGGTGCCGGTGCTCGCGAACTCGGGTCTTCTGGCGGACATCAAGCCGTCGCTGGAGTCCGGTGCCGAGGGGGTCGGGCTGTACCGTACCGAGGTCCCGTTCATGATCCGCGACCGCTTCCCCGGCGAGGAGGAGCAGGTCCAGCTCTACGAGCAGGTGCTGGCCTCCTTCGACCCCATGCCGGTGACCCTGCGCACCCTGGATATCGGCGGCGACAAGGCCCTGCCATATTTCCCGGTGAAGGAGGACAACCCGTTCCTCGGCTGGCGCGGGATCCGTATCTCGCTGGATCACCCGGAGATCTTCCTGACCCAGCTGCGGGCGATGCTCAAGGCGAGTCGCTCCCACGACAACCTGCAGATCCTGTTCCCGATGATCTCGGCGCTGGACGAGCTGAAGGGCGCGATGACCCTGCTCAACCGGGCGCGCGAAGAGTTGCTGGACGAGGGTTTCCGCATCCCGATGCCGCGCATCGGGGTGATGGTCGAGGTGCCGGCGGCGGTGTACATGTCGGAAATGCTTGCCCGGCGGGTGGACTTCCTGTCCGTGGGCACCAACGACCTGGTCCAGTACCTGCTGGCGGTGGACCGCAACAACGCCCGTGTGGCGCATCTCTACGACACCCTGCACCCGGCCTGCATCCACGCGCTGGAGACGATTACCGACGGTTCGCACCGGGCGGGCAAGCCGGTCAGCGTTTGCGGGGAGATGGCAGCCGACCCGGCCGCGGTGATCCTGCTGCTGGGGATGGGGATCGACAGCCTGAGCGTCAGCGTGTCCTCGATCCCGCGGGTTAAGTGGGTGATCCGCAGTTTCTCCACCGACCGCGCCGAGGCCTTGCTGGCGCAGTGCCGGCTGCTGGAGAACGCCGATCAGATCCGGTCGCTGCTGAACAATGCCCTGGTCCAGGCCGGACTGGGCGGGCTGGTGCGCGCCGGCAAGACCTGACCGCGGCGCTCACCCGTGGCCGGCAGGGGGGCGCAGCTCAGGTGCGGCGTGCCCGCCACAGCGCGATCAGCGCACTCAGGAGGAAGATCCCGAGCACCACGCCGATGGCGATGAGCGCATCCACGATGGAGCGGTTGACCACCAGCACGACCACGCCCACCAGGATCGGGACCGGCACCTCGTTGAACCAGCGATACCAGGTGTGATCACGCCGGTTCAGGTCATCGCGGAAGTCGTGCACGATCTTGCCGCACCAGACGTGATAGGCGACCAGGACGGCAATCAGCGTCAGCTTGAAGTGCATCCACGGCTCGGCCAGATAGAACGAGCGATCCACCAGCATGATCACGCCGAAAAGGATGGTGATTAGCGCGCCGGGGGTCATGATCCCGTAGAACAGTTTGCGCTCCATCACCTTGAAGCGCTCGTGACCGAGGGCGTCCTCGGTCATCGCGTGATAGACGAACAGGCGCGGCAGATAGAACAGCCCGGCGAACCAGGTGACCATGAAGATCACGTGCAGGCTGAGGAACCAGTTATAGGCTTGCATGGAGGTCCTTCTCGGAAGCGGGTGCGGTGTCGCTGCGCGGGGCGGCTCAGGAGAGCCAGCGTTCCAGGTGGCGTTCGATCTGTTCGAAGTCCGGGTCGCCCAGCTTCTGGTAGACGATGCGGCCGTTTGGCGAGATCAGGAAGGTAGTCGGCGTCAGGCGTACCCCGCCATAGGCCTGGGAGAAGGCATCGTCGCTGTCGTGGATGATCTTGTAGGGCATCTCGCGATCCTCGCGCATGGCCTCCACGCGGTTGATCGGGTCGTAGGACAGCGCGACCGCCAGCAGCTCGAAGCCCTTGTCGGCGTAGGTGTCGTGCAGGTGGATCAGTTCCGGGATCTCGCGGATGCAGGACGGGCAGTTGGTTGCCCAGAAGGAGATCATCACCGGCCGGCCCTCGTAGTCTTCCAGGGCTACCGGCTCGCCGTCCAGGGTGGTGGCGGCGAAGGCGGGTGCCGGGCGCATGCCGTCGTCGGTCAACCAGATGGTCGCGGCGACGGCGACCAGCGCGATGATGAAGATGCCTCCGAAGATGGCCTTGCGGTCGATCCTGACTTTGCTCATAGGGGTGTGATCCGTTGATCGAATAGCCTGCATTTGTGGACTGGCCGAAACCGCATGCGTTCCGTGGTCCCGGCCAAGGCGGTATCATGCCGCAGCATGACGAACGCAACCAACAGCAAACCCATCCGCATCGGGGTTGTCGGGGCCACCGGCTACACCGGAGTGGAACTCCTGCGCCTGCTGGCGCGGCATCCCGCGGCCGATCTTCAGGTGGTGACCTCGCGCGGCGAGGCGGGCACGCCCGTGGCGGATTTGTTCCCCAGCCTGCGCGGCGCGGTGGATGCCGTCTTCCAGGCCCCGGACGAGGCGACCCTGGGCGAGTGCGACGTGGTCTTTTTCGCCACCCCGCATGGGGTGGCGCATGGACTGGCTGCGCCGCTGCTTGAGCGGGGCACGCGCATCATCGATCTGTCGGCGGATTTCCGTATCCGTGATCCCGAGTTGTGGGCGCAGTGGTACGGACAGGCGCATGGTGCGCCGCAGTATCTGGACGAGGCCGTGTACGGCCTGCCCGAACTGAACCGGGCGCAGATCCATGATGCGCGGCTGATCGCCGTGCCGGGTTGCTATCCCACGGCGGTGTCGCTGGCGGTTCTGCCTCTGCTGGAGGCCGGTCTGATCGATCCCGCGGACGTGATCGCGGATGCCAAGAGCGGTGTCAGCGGGGCCGGGCGCAAGGCGCAGATCGGCGGGCTTTTCGCCGAGGTGCAGGAAGATTTTCGCGCCTATGCCAGTGGCGGGCATCGGCATTGGCCGGAGATCCACCAGACGCTCAGTGGCGTGGCCGGGCAGTCGGTCGGGCTGATCTTCCAGCCGCATCTGGTGCCGATGACGCGCGGTATTCACGCGACGCTCTATCTGCGCCCGCAGGTGGCGGACGCGGACTGGCAGGCCTGTTTCGAGCAGCGCTATCGCGACGAGCCGTTCGTGGACGTGATGCCGCCGGGGGCCCATCCGCAAACGGCCAGCGTGCGCGGCACCAATCTTTGTCGCATTGCGCTGGCGCAGCCGCCGCACTCCGGACGGCTGATGGTGCTGTCGGTGATCGACAACCTGGTGAAGGGCGCGGCCGGGCAGGCCGTGCAGAACATGAACCTGATGTTCGGCCAGGCCGAGATAGCCGGTCTGGACGGGCTGCCGGTTTTCCCCTGATGTCCTGGCCTGCCACATGACTACGGGTGTCCCGCGTCCACGTCTGCCCCGGATTCCGCGCATTCCCGCGCGGCGGCGCAGCGGGTCGGGACACCGCGGCGGGTGGTGGCGCGCGGGGCTGCTGATGCTGATCCTAGTGTTGGTGGCGGGCGGAGCCTGGCTGGTCGAGAACTGGCGCGAGGACATACGGGACACGGTCGATGCGCAACGCGGTATCGAGGGCCTGCGGGATGACCTGGAGCAGGCGCTCGCCGCGCGCCAGGCTGCCGAGGAGGCGCGCCGCCACGCCGAGCAGCAGCTGGAAATGAAGACCGCGGAGCTCGCGGCCTTCTCCGGCGACATCGAGCGCCAGGAGGCCGAGTTGCTGGAGTTGCGCGAGGAGCTGGCGTTTTATCGGCGGCTTGCGGAGGGCGCGGGTGAAGATGCCCTGGGCATCCGGTCGCTGCAGTTGCAACGCACGGGGCAGTCGGGCGTGTTTGATGTCGTGTTCCAGCTCTACCGCCCGGGGTTGAGTCGTTCGGTGGATTTGCGCTGGGCGCTGGAGGTCGAAGGCTATGCGACCGGGGAAGAGGCGCTGTCCACTTTGGACACCGATGCGCTGGGGCTGGAGAACGATCGCCTGGTCGAGGGGTTTCGGTTGTTGCGCAATCAGCGCGCCCGGATCCAGCTTCCGGAGGGCTTCGAGCCGGTCGGGTTGACGTTGAGGGCGAGCGCAGCGAACGACGAGGATCTTGAACCGGTTTCGGAATGGGCCGACTGGGATCGCCTGCTGGAGAGTACGCAATGATGGGACGCAAACGAGGCCGCCGCGCGCGGAAAGTGGATACCCTGGTGGGGCGCCATACAGTGGTCCACGGGGATATCGAGTTTGGAGGCGGGTTGCATATCGAAGGCCGCGTGATCGGGGATATCCGGGCCGCGACCGATTCGTCGGCCGTTCTGATTGTCGCGGACGGGGGTGTGGTCGAGGGCCATGTCGCGGTTCCGCACCTGCTGATGAACGGCGAGGTGCGTGGCGATGTCCATGTGGGAGAGCACGTGGAGCTTGGCGAGACGGCCCGTCTGGCCGGTAACCTCTACTACACCGTGCTGCAGATGGCAGAGGGCGCGCAGATCGACGGCTTGCTCAAACGGGTGGAGCATCCCCTCGAGGGCGAGCTGGACGGGACGGGCGAGACCCAGGCCCTGGCCAATCCCACGGAAGATGAGCATTCTTGACTCCGGGGCTCAGTCTTCCGTAGCGTGAATGAAAATGATTATTACAGGAGGCCCCGAATGTCCGAGCCCATGACGTCCGAAGCGGAACTGGACATCGAAATGCCCAGCCCGTTGATCTTTACCGATGCCGCGGCCACCAAGGTGAAGGGGCTGATCGAGGAAGAGAACAACGACAACCTCAAGCTGCGCGTATTCGTCAGCGGGGGCGGTTGTTCCGGCTTTCAGTACGGCTTCACCTTCGACGAGACCGTCGGCGATGGCGACACCCTCGTGGAGAATGGTGGGGTGACCCTGCTGATCGACCCGATGAGCTTCCAGTATCTGGCGGGTGCCGAGATCGACTACTCCGAAGGTCTTGAGGGCGCGCAGTTCGTGATCCGCAATCCGAATGCCACCACGACCTGCGGCTGCGGTTCCAGCTTCTCGGTCTAGAGAGACGCTGACAAGCGGTCAAGAAAGGGCCCGATCCGGGGATTCCGGATCGGGCCCTTATTTGTTTCTGGTCGGGGTGAACGGCCCGCGCTAGTGGCCCCCGGGTGCCCGGGGGCCACCGGGGATGATGCACCCAAGTACGCGTGGGCCGCGCGCGCCGGTCACTTCCGGCAGGTTGCCGGGCTCGCCGGCAAGGGTTCGCGCGGCCAGCCAGGCAAAGGCGGCACCCTCCACCTGCTGTGGGGGGACCCCATGGCGTTCGGTGGTCTCCACCAGGGTCGCGGGCAGGGCCTTGGCGAGGCGCTTCATCAGGTGGCGGTTGTGCGCGCCGCCGCCGCACACCAGTAAGCGGGCGGGCGGCTGCATGTGCAGATGCTCCAGCGCGTGCCGCACGCCCTCCACGGTCAGTTCTGCCAGGGTGGCCTGAATGTCCTCGGGCCGGGCTCGGTCCAGGCGGTCGCCAGCCCCGGCACGGAGCCAGGCCGGCGAAAAGTATTCGGGCCCGGTACTCTTTGGCGGAGGGCGCTGGAAGAACGAATCCTGGAGCAGCCGGGTCAGCAGTTCGGGGTCGGGCGTGCCGCTGCGGGCCCAGGCGCCGTCATGATCGAACGGCGTCTGATGGTGACGCCGATTCCAGTCGTCCATCAGCGTATTCGCCGGGCCGCAGTCGAAGCCGATCACCGGCTGACCCGGCTGCAGCCAGGTGATGTTGGCGATGCCGCCTAGATTGAGGACCGCGCGGGTCTCGTCCGTGGATCCGAACTGCGTAGCGTGAAAGCCGCAGGCCAGTGGCGCCCCCTCGCCGCCGGCAGCAATATCGCGCGGCCGGAACTGCGCCACGGTGTCGATGCCGGTGGCCTCTGCGATGCGGAAGGGATCGCCGATCTGCCAGGTGAAGGGCGGATCGGCGTCCGGGGCGTGGTGCACGGTCTGGCCGTGACTGCCGATCGCCCGGATCGCGGTCGGCGCCAGACCGGTCTGGTCCAGCAGGGCTTGCACGGTACGGGCGAACAGCATGCCGAGCCGCGCATCCAGCGCGCCCAGGTGCCGGTAGCGCAGGGTTTCAGTGGTGGCCGCCGTCGCCAGCTCCTGGGCGAGGTCGTCGGGGTACCCCAGCTGGCAGTGATCCACCACGCGTACCGGCCCGGTCTCGCGGATCTCTGTCAGCACGGCGTCCACGCCGTCCCGGCTGGTGCCGGACATCAGCC
>NZ_CP011367.1:0-2567500 GCF_001020955.1 Thioalkalivibrio versutus | reverse complement strand
CTTGCTTTGCAAGTGGTAGAGGAGCGTTCTGTAAGCCTGTGAAGGTGTGCCGAGAGGCATGCTGGAGGTATCAGAAGTGCGAATGCTGACATGAGTAACGATAAGATGGGTGAAAAACCCATCCGCCGAAAGCCCAAGGTTTCCTGCGCAACGCTAATCGGCGCAGGGTTAGTCGGCCCCTAAGGCGAGGCAGAAATGCGTAGTCGATGGGAAACAGGTTAATATTCCTGTACCGACTGTTAATGCGATGGGGGGACGGAGAAGGCTAAGTGATCCGGCAGTTGGTGCCCGGTTCAAGTATGTAGGGAGTGTCCTTAGGCAAATCCGGGGACACAATCCTGAGATACGATGACGAGCCTCCACGGAGGCGAAGTCACTGATGCCATGCTTCCAGGAAAAGCCTCTAAGCTTCAGTTAACAGTTGACCGTACCCCAAACCGACACAGGTGGGCAGGGTGAGAATCCCAAGGCGCTTGAGAGAACTCGGGTGAAGGAACTAGGCAAAATGGTACCGTAACTTCGGGAGAAGGTACGCCTCGGCTGGTGATGGGACTTGCTCCCTGAGCTGGCCGAGGTCGCAGAGACCAGGCCGCTGCGACTGTTTATTAAAAACACAGCACTCTGCAAACTCGAAAGAGGACGTATAGGGTGTGACGCCTGCCCGGTGCCGGAAGGTTAATTGATGGGGTTATCTTCGGAGAAGCTCTTGATCGAAGCCCCGGTAAACGGCGGCCGTAACTATAACGGTCCTAAGGTAGCGAAATTCCTTGTCGGGTAAGTTCCGACCTGCACGAATGGCGTAACGATGGCGGCGCTGTCTCCACCCGAGACTCAGTGAAATTGAAATCGCAGTGAAGATGCTGTGTACCCGCGGCTAGACGGAAAGACCCCGTGAACCTTTACTACAGCTTCACACTGAACTTTGAACTTGTTTGTGTAGGATAGGTGGGAGGCTTTGAAACCGGGACGCCAGTCTCGGCGGAGCCAACCTTGAAATACCACCCTGGCAATTTTGGAGTTCTAACCCAGGCCTGTTATCCAGGTCGGGGACCGTGTGTGGTGGGTAGTTTGACTGGGGCGGTCTCCTCCCAAAGAGTAACGGAGGAGTGCGAAGGTACCCTCAGCGCGGTCGGAAATCGCGCGACGAGTGCAAAGGCATAAGGGTGCTTAACTGCGAGACAGACACGTCGAGCAGGTGCGAAAGCAGGTCTTAGTGATCCGGTGGTTCTGTATGGAAGGGCCATCGCTCAACGGATAAAAGGTACTCCGGGGATAACAGGCTGATACTGCCCAAGAGTCCATATCGACGGCAGTGTTTGGCACCTCGATGTCGGCTCATCACATCCTGGGGCTGAAGCAGGTCCCAAGGGTATGGCTGTTCGCCATTTAAAGTGGTACGCGAGCTGGGTTTAGAACGTCGTGAGACAGTTCGGTCCCTATCTGCCGTGGGCGTCGGAGATTTGACAGGATCTGTCCTTAGTACGAGAGGACCGGGATGGACGCACCTCTGGTGTTCCGGTTGTCACGCCAGTGGCATTGCCGGGTAGCTAAGTGCGGAAGGGATAACCGCTGAAAGCATCTAAGCGGGAAACCCACCTGAAGATGATATCTCCCTGGGCCCTCGAGGTCCCTGTAGGGCCGTTGAAGACTACAACGTTGATAGGCTGGGTGTTGAAGCGCGGTAACGCGTGTAGCTAACCAGTACTAATTGCCCGTGAGGCTTGACCATATAACACCCAAAGTGTTGGTGGTCTCGTTTGACACATCGCTACGTACACAAGCCTAGAATGCATTCCGAATTTAGATGACGTGGAACAGTCCGCGTGGTCTAGCCAGTTTGTCTGGCGGCAATAGCGAGTAGGAACCACCCGATCCCATCCCGAACTCGGAAGTGAAACTGCTCTGCGCCGATGGTAGTGTGGGGTCTCCCCATGTGAGAGTAGGTCACCGCCAGGCATTAATCCGAAGCCCGGTCCCCTTGTTGGGGGCCGGGCTTTTTTTATGCGTGTTAGTCAGGCACCGTGTGCGGGCGGTGAAGTCTGCTGCTGCGGCCCTTGGCCGGTTTGAAAGGGACGCAGGTGCCGAGACGGAGGCTGGGATGAGACAGAAGCGGACGGACGGAGGGTTGGTCCTGGTCGGGCTGGTCCTGCTCGGAATTGGACTCTATGCGATTTTCGGCGGACAGTTGGCTTTCACGCCCATTGCGCCGCGGGAGGGTTCCGGGTTTGGCGGGCCGGTGGCAACAGTCATTGGCGTGGCCTTCGTGATCGGGGGCCTGTATTTCCTTCGGGAGTCGCGCCGCTGATCACACTGGGCTTGGGACCACGTTGGAGAGCCGGCCGTGGTTTCCGACCCCAGCCCCAGCGTCAGGTGGCCGGAGGAGGGCTGCGCCGTGTGGGTTGATTGGCGCAGCCCTTCGACATGCGGCCGCGGCCGGGCGGACGTGACCGGGGGCCCGGCGTTGGACCGGTAGTTGGAGTCAGGCTTGAGCGGTGGTTCGCCACGTGAAGCCGTAGTCCTGGGTTGCGATCTCGGGATCGGATGGTGAGGAGCCAAGGCCCTCGGCGAGCGCCTGGCGTGCAAGCGTCTCGTGGTTGTTGTCACTCGACAGGTGCATACCGATCACATGGCGTAGCCTGGATCGATCGATGCGATGGAGAAGATCGGTTGCCGCGTGATTCGGTAGGTGGCCGTAACCGCCCGCAATACGTCGCTTGAGCGATGCCGGGTACCGCCCGGCGGCGAGCATGGCAGGGTCGTGGTTGCATTCCAGTAGCAGGGCTTCGGCTGCATTGGCCACCTCGATCATGTGCGGGGAGATGTGGCCGGCATCCGTCATCAGGACCAGTCGGTGATCGCCGTCGGAAAACGCGAACTGGATGGGTTCGCGGGAGTCGTGCGGCACCGTGTACGGTTGCACCCAGGCGTCGTCGATCTCCAGCGGTGCATCCGCCTGGATCTCCTGGATGTGAGCAAAACCGGTGTCGCGGGCGGCCAATCGGGTGCCGGGGCTGGTAAATACGGTGAGGCCGTAACGCCGGGATAGCGGCGCGGTGGCGCCGATGTGGTCGGCGTGCTCATGGGTCACCAGGACGGCCGTCAGGTCCTGCGGGGTCAGGTCGACCCGGGACAGGCGGCGTTCCAGCTCCTGCATCGAGAATCCGCAATCCACCAGCAGGCGGGTGGCACCGATCTCGACCACCAGGGCGTTGCCGGAACTCCCGCTGCCCAGGGAGCAGAAGCGGATCATGGTGGCTGGGCTCGCCGCGTTCTAGCGAAGGATCTGCTGCTCGATCTGCTCCAGTACGAACTCGGCGTCGCGGCGGCCAAGGGGCTCGCCATCGATGTCGCGCGCCTCGATTCGCAGATCGCCGTCGCCGATGTCGGTCAGGCGAATCTGATAACGCTCGTTCTCGCGACGATCACCGCCGCGCCCGAAGATCCGACTGAAGAAGCCGCCGCGTTCGCTCTCGCCGACCATGTCGGGGCGATAGGTCACCTCGAAGGTGCCCGTATTGCGGTCTTGCTCGTCCACCAGGAGGCCGGCGCGATCCAGGTAGGTGCCCATCTGCGACCACATGCGGTCGAAGTCGCTGCCCGTCACCAGTACCGGCTGGCCTTCGTGTTCCGTCTGGTGCAGCTCGGTCGGACGGTCGCCAATGGTCTCGGCTATCCGGGTGCCGCCCTCGGGGGTCTCGCCCGTGGCGAGGTAGACACGCAGGCGATTAAGCATTTCGGCTTCGAGTTCGGGATCGGACGGGCGCATGGCCCAGCGCCAGGTCTCGCCCTCGGGTTCTTCGGTGGCCCTTCGGTGCGAGATGTAGATGGCTGAGCGGCCATTGTCGCGTTCGACACGCAGCCGGTATTGGTCGCGCGTGTTGGCGTCGTACACGTTACCCAGCGCACGGGCGAAGATGTTCTGTGTGCCCCGCAGCGGAATCCCGGCGCGGTCTTCGGCCCATTCGGTCTCCATGACGCCGACCTGAGGTTCGTTGCGCTCCAGGCGCAGGTTCTGACTGTCCCAGAATGCGGTCAGGCGATCCCAGAGATCCTCCGGGGCCACCTCGACACTCAGCCAGCGGACGCTGCCTTCGCGCATCAGCTGGATCTCGGTCGATTCCGGAAGGACCCGGGCATCGCTGCGGACCGGCGCGGTTGCCCCGGTGGGCTGGCGCTGCTGCTGGCGGGCCGCGGAGTCTTGCTGCATCTCGCGGGCGCTGATCCGTTCGCCCGGGGCGTCCGGAATACGGTAGGCGCGTTCGCTGTCGGGCGCGATCAGGTCCGGTGGGACCTCGAGGTTGTCCATCTGCCGACTCATTTCGTACTCGGGGCCGGACTGGCGGTCGCCGGAGGTCGAGCACCCGGCGATGGCCAGGCCCGTAGCCAGGGCCAGGGCGGTGCGGGTCGCGTGACGGTGGAGCTTGGCAGACTGTTTCATGTCGGGGATCAGACCTCTATGCCGGCCTGGCGCATCGCGTCCAGGACCGGCGCATGGAAGGGTTCGGACAACGGAGTCAGAGGCAGGCGGATGCCTTCCTCCATGAGGCCCATGCGTTGCAGCGCCCATTTGACCGGAATCGGGTTGGCCTCGAGGAACAGGGCTGAATGCAGCCCGTCCAACTGGCGATTGATCTCGCGCGCCTCGTCGGGGCGGCCTTCGCGCACGGCGCGGCACATGGCGGCCATCAGTTGCGGTGCGACGTTGGCGGTGACAGAGATAACCCCGTGGCCGCCCGCGAGCAGAAAGGCCAGCCCGTTGCCGTCATCCCCACTGTAGAGGTCCAAGCGGTTGCCGACACGGGCGACCAGCTCGGCGGTGCGTTCGTTACTGGCCGAGGCTTCCTTGATCCCGATGATGTTCGGGATGTCGGCCAGACGCTCCACCGTCTCCGGTAACAGATCGACTGCCGTGCGGCCAGGCACGTTGTACAGGATCTGCGGGATGTCCACCGCTTCCGCAATGGCCTTGTGGTGCAGGTAAAGGCCTTCCTGGGTCGGCTTGTTGTAGTAGGGGGAGACCAGCAGGCAGGCATCCGCGCCGCCTTCCTTGGCGCAGCGGGTCAGGGCGATGGCCTCGCGCGTGGAGTTCGCGCCGGTACCCGCGATCACCGGCAGGCGCCCCGCGACGGTCTTCACCGTGTGGGCGATGGCCTCGCAGTGCTCGTCGAAATCGAGGGTCGCGGATTCGCCGGTGGTGCCGACGGCAACAATGGCATCGGTGCCGGCCTCGATGTGGAATTCCAGGAGCCGATCCAGGGCCGGCCAGTCCAGGCTGCCGTCCGCGTGCATCGGGGTCGCCAGTGCGACCATGCTGCCTTGAAACATCGACTCCTCCAACAACGGTAATGGTGCAGTCTAACGGGCGGGTGACAGGGCATTCAAGATTCCTTCGGCCGGGTGTTCGCCGCACCTCGTCTTTCGTGCACCCGGTCGCCTCCCCTGGCGGGGAGAGACGCGGATCAAGTCGCCCGGCTGCGTTGGCGCCGCCGGGGCAAGGTGGTATGTTGCGAGCCATCATGCCTGTCGCCGCTTTCACGCAGAGAACCCCCGGGTGCTTGCCCGCCCCTTGCCTCGCGCGCAGCCGGCGGGTGCCGCATGGCTGAGGTGGTTGGCGCGGGCACCCACACCCACCTGATCCTCAACCTGATCGGGCCCGATCAGCCCGGTCTGGTGTCCAGCGTGACCCGGGTGATCGCCGACACCGGCTGCAATCTCGAATCCAGTCGCATCACGGTCGTGGGTGGCTACTGCTGCATGGCGCTTAGCGCCAGCGGCAACTGGAAGACCCTGGGTACTCTGGAGTCCCGCCTGCAGCGCCTGGAGGCGGAGATGGGGCTGGTCGTGGTGGCCCGTCGCGGCCCGCTGGAGGAACGCCCCGAGGCCGCCATGCCCTATGCCGTGGACGCAGTAGCCCTGGACACCCCGGGCCTGCTGAATGCCCTGGCCGATTTCTTTACCAGCCGTGGGGTAAACCTGCGCGACGTTCAGACCCGGGTATACATCGCCCAGCAGACCGGGGCGCGCATGTTTGCGGCCAATATGGTCGTGGATATCCCCGCAGGGCAGCACCTGGCCAGCCTGCGCGGCGAGTTCATGGATTTCTGTGACGAACTGAACGTGGACGGCGTGCTGGACCCGATCAAGGCCTGAACCGGCCCGGCTCGCGTGGCGTCCGCGGTCTTACGCTTTGAGACCCTCTACTCAAGGAGCAACGCCTGATGAGCATCGCAATCGACCAGCGGGTACCCGAGAACCTGCGTGTGCCGGCGACCGGCGACCAGACCCTGGGACCGGCCGACTTCAAGGGCCGCATCGTGGTCCTGTATTTTTACCCCAAGGACAGTACCCCCGGCTGCACCAACGAGAGCCGCGACTTTGCTGCCAACCAGGCCGCCTTTGACGCCGCCGGTGCAGTGATCCTCGGTGTCTCGCGCGACAGCGTGAAGAGCCACGAGAACTTCCGCGCCAAGCAGGAGTTGCCCTTCGATCTGTTGAGCGATGGCGACGAGACCCTGTGCGACGCCTTCGATGTCATCAAGATGAAGAACATGTACGGCAAGCAGGTGCGTGGTATCGAGCGCTCCACGTTCGTGATCGATGCCGATGGCGTGTTGCGCAAGGAGTGGCGCAAAGTGAAGGTGCCGGGCCATGTGGACGAGGTCCTCGCCGCGGTGCGCGAACTCGCAGGGAGCTGAGTCCCTCTTCCCCCACTTCGCCCCGGAGGTGTCATGAACGCGACCGCCCAGGATCCGAAACGCCTGCTCGTCCTGGACACCAATGTCCTGATGCACGACCCCACGGCGCTGTTCCGCTTCAAGGAACACGACATCTTCCTGCCCATGGTCGTACTCGAGGAGCTCGACCGTGGCAAGAAGGGGGTTTCCGAAGTCGCGCGCAACGTACGCCAGGTCTCGCGCTTCATTGACGAGCTCACCACCGGCGCCCAGCACGAGCAGATCGCCGCCGGGTTGCCGCTTCAGGCGGATTCGCTCAGCGAGTCGACGTTCGCGCCCACCGGGCGCCTGTTCTTTCAGACCCGCAACCTGTCCTCCAGCCTGCCGGCCTCGCTGCCGGGCACCTCGGCCGACAATGACATCCTCGCCACTGCCCAGGCGCTGAAGACCGAGTATCCCGACACCCCGGTGACGCTGGTATCCAAGGACATCAACCTGCGCATCAAGGCCACGGTGATCGGCCTGCACGCGGAGGACTACTACAACGATCAGGTGCTGGACGACGTCAGCCTGCTGTTCTCCGGCATGACCGAACTGCCAGCGGACTTCTGGGAGACCCACGGTGCCAAGATGGACTCCTGGCAGGAGTCCGGCCGCACCTACTATCGCGTGACCGGCCCGCTGGTGGCCGAGTGGCAGCCCAACCAGTTCGTCTACCGTGAGGGCGAGAACCCGCTGTCCGCGATCGTGCTGGAGATCGACCAGCCGAACGAATCCGCGGTAATCGAGCTGGTCGACGACTACATGACCCCGCGCCACAGCGTCTGGGGCATCAACGCCCGCAATCGCGAGCAGAACTACGCCCTGAACCTGCTGATGGACCCGGAGGTGGACTTCGTCTCCCTGCTGGGGGCCGCCGGCACCGGCAAGACCCTGCTGACCCTGGCCGCCGGGCTCGCGCAGACGCTGGAGGACAACACCTACAAGGAGATCATCATGACCCGGGTCACGGTCCCGGTGGGCGAGGATATCGGCTTCCTGCCCGGGACCGAAGAGGAAAAGATGACCCCGTGGATGGGAGCGCTGATGGACAACCTCGAGGTGCTGGCCAAGTCCGAGGGCGCCGGGGACTGGGGGCGCATGGCCACCAACGACGTGCTGACCAGCCGCATCAAGATCCGCTCGCTGAACTTCATGCGCGGGCGTACCTTCCTCAACCGCTACATCATCCTTGACGAGGCGCAGAACCTGACCTCCAAGCAGATGAAGACCCTGATCACTCGTGCCGGACCGGGGACCAAGGTGGTCGCGCTGGGGAATATCGCGCAGATCGACACCCCGTACCTGACCGAGACTTCCAGCGGACTGACCTATGTGGTGGACCGGTTCCGCAACTGGACCCACAGCGGCCACATCACGCTGACACGCGGGGAGCGCTCACGGCTGGCGGACTACGCCTCGAATCACTTGTAGTCGGCGAGTAAGGCACGCGCAGGCCTAATAGCGGAGCGGGCACCTGGCACCGTCATTGCGAGGTCCCACAGCGGCCGGACTTTGGTTATCGCGCGCAGCGTCATCGCGAGGAGCGAAGCGACGTGGCGACCTCCTGAAGCTGGCAACGAGCCGGGATCTGGTGGTTCCGGATGGAGGTTGCCGCGTCGCCTTCGGCTCCTCGCAATGACGGTGCGTGTGGCGGGGCGCGGGGGTTGCTGGAGCGAGTGGGGCGTCAGCCGTCTTCGCTGTAGCGCACGCAGGCGCGGTCGGTCTCCCACAGGGTCAGCGCGTGCATGCGCAGGCCCGGGCGGTTCAGGCGTCCGGCCATTTCCCGGTAGAACCACTGGGCAATGTTCTCGGCCGTGGGGTTGACCGTGTCGAACGGCGGGACGTCGTTCAGGTAGCGGTGATCCAGCTGCCCGGCGATCTCGCGCGCGGCGGTCTTGACCACCTTGAAGTCCACCGCCATGCCGGAATCGTCCAGGGTCTCGGCCTGGACCTCGGCCTCCACCTTCCAGTTGTGCCCGTGCATGTTCGCGCACTGCCCCGGGTAATCGCGCAGGGTATGCGCGGAGGCAAAGTCGGTCAGGACGCGAAGGGTGTAACGGGCACTCATGATCGTTTTCCGGGCGAGCGGCCATGGCGGCCGGGTTTTGATTAGCCCGCGAAGCCTATCCGGCTGCCGTCGTCCGCGCAATTCTCCAGCCCGAAGGCGTGGCGAATCGCGGCCAGTACGCCGGCCGTGTCGAGGCCGCAATCGGCGAGGATCTGCTCGCGCGAGCCATGCTCGGTGAAGGCATCCGGGATGCCCAGTACCTGGCAGGGCCGGGTCAGCCCTTCGGCCGAGAGCCACTCCAGTACTGCGCTGCCGGCACCACCGGCGCGCGCATGATCCTCGAGCGTCACGAAGCCCTGGTGGCTGGCGGCCAGTTGCGCCAGCAGATCCGTATCCAGGGGCTTGATGAAGCGCATGTTGACCACGGTGGCATCCAGCGCCTCGCCGGCCGCCAGGGCGGTCTCCAGCAGCGCGCCGAAGCTGAGGATGGCCAGACCCCGGCCCTCGCGCACGACCTCGGCGCGCCCGACCGGCAATGTTTCCAGATCCTCGCTGTCGCCCTCCGGCAGTTCGCCGGGCCCGCCACCGCGCGGATAGCGCACCGCCGCCGGGCCGTCGTGGGCGAAGCCGGTGGACAGCATCTGGCGACACTCGCGCTCGTTGGCGGGTGCCATCAGCAGCAGGTTGGGGACCGTGCGCAGCAGGGCCGTGTCGAAGGTGCCGGCATGGGTCGGGCCATCGGCGCCGACGATTCCGGCGCGATCCACGGCGAACAGCACCGGCAGGTTCTGCAGTGCGACGTCGTGGATCACCTGATCCATGGCGCGCTGCAGGAAGGTCGAGTAGATCGCAACCACGGGCTTCTGGCCCTCGCAGGCCATGCCCGCGGCCAGGGTGACGGCATGCTGCTCGGCGATCCCGACGTCGAAATAGCGCTGCGGGAATTGTTCGGAGAACGCGACCAGGCCGGAACCCTCGCGCATGGCCGGGGTGATACCCAGCAGGCGATTGTCGGCCGTGGCCTGGTCGCACAGCCACTGGCTGAAGATGTCGGTGTAGGTTGGGGACTTCGGGGCGGACGGGGCGAGGCCGTTTTCCGGCTCGAACTTGGACACGCCATGGTAGCGGCAGGGGTCTTCCTCCGCCGGTGCATAGCCCTGGCCCTTGCGGGTAACCACGTGCAGCAGTTGCGGCCCGTGGGTGCCGCGCAGGTTCTTCAGGATCGAGACCAGCCCGTTCACGTCGTGGCCGTCCACCGGGCCGAAGTAGCGAAAGCCCAGTTCCTCGAACAGCGTACCGGGCACGAACATGCCCTTCATGTGTTCCTCGGCGCGCTGGGCAAAGGCCTTCATCGGCGGGACGAACTCCAGCATGCGCTTGGAGCCCTCGCGCATCGAGCTGTATAGCGGGCCGGACAGCAGTCGGGTGAAGTACTGATTGAGTGCGCCGACATTGGGCGAGATCGACATATCGTTGTCGTTCAGGATCACCAGCAGGTTGCAGTCGAGATCGCCGATGTGGTTCAGCGCCTCGAAGGCCATGCCCGCGGTCATCGCGCCGTCGCCGATCACCGCCACGTGGCGCCGGTCCAGCCCGGCGTGCTTCGCGGCCAGGGCCATGCCGGCGGCAGCGCTGATGGAGGTGCTGGAGTGCCCCGCCCCGAAGGCGTCGTATTCGCTCTCCGCGCGCTTGGGGAAGCCGGCCAGGCCCCCGTACTGGCGCAGACGGGCCATGTCGGCCCGGCGTCCGGTCAGGATCTTGTGGGCGTAGGCCTGATGGCCGACGTCCCAGACGATGCGGTCGTCGGGGGTGTTGAACGCGTAGTGCAGCGCGATCGCGAGTTCCACCGTGCCGAGGTTGGCAGCGAGATGGCCGCCGGTGCGCGAGACGCTTTCGATCAGGAATTGACGCAGTTCGTCGGCCACCCCGGTGAGGTCCGAGGCCGGGCGTTCCCGCAGGTCGGCGGGCCATTCGATTGCATCCAGCAGGGGTGTGGGGGTCATCTAGGCGGGCCGGTTCAATTCATGCGATCGACGATGTACCGCGCCAGGAAGCGAAGCAAGTCCGCCTCCTGACCGAAGGGTTGCAGCTCGGTCAGTGCCTCGTCGACCAGAGCCACCGCCCGCTCGCGCGAGGCCTCCAGGCCCTGCAGCGAGGGGAAGGTGGGCTTGTGCAGGCGGGCATCCGCGCCACAGGCCTTGCCCAGGATCTCGGGGTCGCCTTCCACGTCGAGGACGTCGTCACGGATCTGGAAGGCCAGGCCGATGCATTCGGCGTAGCGTGTCAGGCGCTCCAGGGCGTCGGGGTCGGGCGTGCCGGCCAGCGCCCCCAGCCGCACCGAGGCGCGGATCAGGGCGCCGGTCTTCAGCCGGTGCATGCGTTCCAGTTCCGGCAGGTCGATGGGCTGGCCGCAGGCCCCGAGGTCGATCGCCTGGCCGCCCGCCATGCCGTGCAGGCCGGCGGCGCGTGCGAGCTCGCGCACCGCGTTCAGCCCGGTCGGCGCGGGCAATTCCGCGACGCCATCGGTCAGGATGTCGAAGGCCAGGGCCTGCAAGGCATCCCCGGCGAGGATGGCGGTCGCCTCGTCGAAGGCCTTGTGGCAGGTCGGGCGGCCGCGACGCAGGTCGTCATCGTCCATCGCCGGAAGGTCATCGTGGATCAGTGAATAGACGTGGATCATCTCCACCGCTGCGGCCATCGCATCCAGCGCCGGTTCCGGGGCGCCGGTCGTGCGCCCGGCCGCGTAGACCAGGACCGGGCGCAGGCGCTTGCCGCCGGAAAGCGTGGCGTAGCGCATCGCCTCGATCAGGCGGGCGTCGGGGGCGCCGCCCGTGCCCAGGTGGCGGTCGAGGACGGCCTCGATGCGATGCTGGTATTCGTTCAGGGCCTGCTCGGGGTCGGTGGCGGTCAATGGCGGCTCGCTAGAACGGGACATCGGGGTCCGTCGTATCGTGCGGCTCCGGTGTCCGGGGAACATGGGTGCTTGCGTGATGGTCATTCTGGGCAGCGGTGGCGGAAGGTGCTTCCTGGGCCAGTGCCTCGATCCGGCGCTGGGCATCGTCGAGCGCCAGCTGGCAGCGGTTGACCAGTTCCATGCCACGCTGGAATTCGCCCAGCGACTGCTCCAGGCCGAGCTCGCCGGACTCCATCCGGGCGACCAGGGCCTCCAGGGCCTCCAGGCTGGCTTCGAATTCCGCCGGGCTGTCGGCGCTGGGCGAATCGGTCATGATGGATTACCGGGTCGAAAAGGTGAGAAAGTATCCGATCCGCTGCGGCGAGGAAAGGCGTGGCACACGGCAGCCCTTGTTTATGGCGCCACCGCCCCCATAATCCGGAAGGCTTCCGGTTGACACTGAACCGGGTGCCGACTAGAGTTTTCGTACGGTTTAGACCGAGTCTAAACGCCCGTCTGCACAGGCATTCCTGTGGTTGTGTAGAACTTATCCAGAAAGAAGGAGAGCACCATGGACCTGAAAGGCAGCAAGACCGAAGAAGCCCTGAAAGAGGCCTTTGCCGGCGAATCGATGGCCAACCGCCGTTACCTGTACTTCGCTTCCAAGGCCGACGTGGAAGGCTACAACGACGTCGCCACCGTGTTCCGTTCCACCGCGGAAGGTGAAACCGGCCACGCCCACGGTCACCTCGAGTACCTCGAGAGCTGCGGCGATCCGGCCACCGGCCTGGAGTTCGGCCCCACCTCCGCCAACCTGAAGACCGCCGTCGCCGGTGAGACCCACGAGTACACCGACATGTACCCGGGCATGGCCAAGACCGCCCGCGACGAAGGCTTCGACGAAGTCGCCGACTGGTTCGAAACCCTCGCCAAGGCGGAGCGTTCCCACGCCAACCGCTTCCAGAAGGCGCTGGACCAGCTGGACGACTGATCGTCTCGCAGTGCTGGAAGTACACGGGGCCGGTCCGCCGGCCCCGTTTTCCGGGAGATACGGAACAGCCTGTGGCGTGGCTGAATGCAGTTCACCTCGCATGCTGTTCCGTGTTTCCCTCGAAGCATCGTACTGATACGGACACCGGAGGGATGCATGTCTGCGCCGACGCACCAACGTGAAGGAAGTCTCGAAGCCCCGACCCGTCATCCGCTGGACTGGAAGAACCCGGAGTTCTACAACGAGGAATCGCTGTTCAGCGAACTGGAACGGGTCTTTGATATCTGCCACGGCTGCCGTCGTTGCGTAAGCCTGTGCAACTCCTTCCCCACCCTGTTCGACCTGGTCGACGAATCCGAGACCCTGGAGGTCGACGGGGTCGACAAGAAGGATTACTGGCAGGTCGTCGATCACTGTTACCTGTGTGATCTGTGCTACCTGACCAAGTGCCCCTATGTGCCGCCGCACGAATGGAATGTGGACTTCCCGCACCTGATGCTTCGGGCCAAGGCCTTCCGTTTCCAGAACGAGGGCGCCAAGACCTCGCACAAGCTGATGTCCAGCACGGACATGGTCGGCAAGCTGGCGGGCATCCCGGTGGTGGCCGGCGCGGTCAATGCCGCGAACAAGAACGGCGCGGTGCGCAAGATGCTGGACAAGACCATGGGCGTGCACCCGGACGCCCCGGTCCCCGAGTACCACTCCAGCAAGGGCCGCTCGCGTGTTGCCAAGACCGCGAAGGGTGTCAGCAACCCCGAGCCGGCCGGTGCCACCCAGGGCAAGGTCGCCCTCTACGCGACCTGCTACGGCAACTACAACGAGCCGCATCTGGTCGAGGACCTGGTCAAGGTCTTCGAGCACAACGGTATCGAGGTCACCCTGGTCGAGAAGGAACAGTGCTGCGGCATGCCCAAGCTGGAGCTGGGCGACCTGAAGTCGGTAGAGGCCTCCAAGGACGCCAACATCCCGGCAATGAAGCGCATGATCGACCAGGGCTATGACATCGTGGCCCCGGTGCCGTCCTGCGTGCTGATGTTCAAGCAGGAACTTCCGCTGATGTTCCCGGACGACGCCGATGTGATCGCGGTGCGCGACCGCATCTTCGACCCGTTCGAGTACCTGATGGAGCGGCACAAGGACGGCAAGCTGAATACCGATTTCCCCGAGAAGCTTGGCAAGATCGCCTACCACGCGGCCTGCCACCTGCGGGTGCAGAACATGGGGCTGAAGACCCGTGATCTGCTCAAACTGGTGCCGGAGACCGAGATCGACGTGATCGAGCGCTGCTCCGGACACGACGGCACCTACGGGGTGAAAAGCGAATTCTACGAGACGGCATCCAAGATCTGCCGTCCGGTGGTCAGCCGCGTGCAGAAGGCCGAGTCCGACCACTACTCGAGCGATTGCCCGATGGCCGGCCACATGATCGAGAACGGGCTGCAGGGCAAGGGCGAGGACAAGGCGCCCGAGCATCCGCTAACCCTTCTGCGCCAGGCGTATGGCCTGTAAGGCTGCCGGGCGGTATATCAGGATCAGCAAGGGCGTGAACGAACGCCCGCGAACGGAGAGAACCCATGGCGAGTGACAGCTACCACGAACCGGTCGAGGAACTGAGCGACGAGTCGCGCGAGATGCATCGCGCGATCGTCTCGTTGATGGAAGAACTCGAGGCGGTGGACTGGTACCAGCAGCGCATCGACGGCTGCAAGGACGAAGAGCTCAAGGCGATCCTTGCGCACAACCGCGACGAGGAGATCGAGCACGCCGCGATGGTGCTGGAGTGGATCCGTCGGCATAACCCGGTGTTCGATCACGAACTGAAAGACAACCTCTGGTCCGACAAGGACTACACGAAGACGGGGCATCACGATCACTGAGGTGTGCTGATCCTGACGGACCCGTCCGGCGCGAAGGAGGTATCGAGATGAAGATGGAGGCAAGTGTGGACAAGCTGAGTCGTGAAGACCTGTATTCGCTGGAGAAGTACCACGAGATGCGGCCCCAGTTCCGCGCCGAGGTGATGCAGCACAAACGCAATCGCGTCGTGCAGGTGGGCCCGGCCGTGAGCCTGCACTTCGAGGATCGCAAGACGATGCAGTACCAGATCCAGGAGATGCTGCGGGTCGAGAAGATCTTCGACGCCGAGGGCATCCAGGAAGAGCTGGATTCCTACAACCCCTTGATCCCGGACGGCTCCAACTGGAAGGCGACCATGATGGTCGAGTATCCGGACGTGGATGAGCGCAAGGTGCAGCTGTCCAAGCTGATCGGGATCGAGCGCAAGACTTATGTGCAGGTCGAAGGGCATGACAAGGTCTACCCGATCGCGAACGAGGACCTCGAGCGCGAGACGGACGACAAGACCTCGTCAGTGCACTTCCTGCGCTTCGAGTTGACGCCGGAGATGGTCGCGGCGGCGAAGTCGGGTGCGGCCATTGCCATGGGTGTGGAGCACGAGAACTACAACCACCGGCTGGACGCGGTCGCCGAAGGCACCCGCGAGTCGCTTGCCGCCGATCTCGACGCCATCAACTAACGCCGCGCGCTCCCGCGCATCGCAAAGGCGCCTCCGGGCGCCTTTTTTGTGCCTCCGTGTTGCCGGCGAACAGGCTGACCGTGGCCCGAAATCCGGTGTTTACATGCCTTCGCCCAGCCGCCTGCCCTGTTGTGGCTAGGCCGGGTTCGTCATCTGGTGTTTACGGTGCGTTCGTCTGGCCGCCTGCCACGCGCTCTCTCGCGAGCGCACCGCGAGGTCCTTTCTTGCTTGTCCAAGAAAGGACCCAAAGAAGGACACCCGGATTCCGCCCGGGAACCTTGCTCCAGGGCCCTCGGGCCGGCGGCGCTGAACTCGCTGCGCCTGCGGCTCCGCTCAGACATCCAGCGCCTTCTCCCGGCCCGAGAACCCTTCCGCAAGGGGCTCCATACGGGAGGCGAAGGTCAAAACCGACCGCATCCCGACGCTTCCGCCTAACCATAGGCATCGCCGCTCGAAAGCCCCCGGCGCCCGCCGCGCGGGCGCGGCACGCAACGGCCAAAGGCCGAGCGTGCCGAAGATGTCCGAAGACCTAGCCATCATCCACTGGCAACAACGTCGGGAAAGCTGTTGTTTTGACCTACCTCCCCGTTGTCGTCGCGCCGAGTGGAGAGGCTTTTCGCGGGAGAAAAGGCGCTGGATGTCTGAGCGAAGCGCAGCGTAGCGAGTTCAGCGCCGCCCGCGAAAAGCCTCGGAGCGAGGGAAACCCCGGCCCGCGCAGCGGGCTGGGGTCGCGGCAGTCGGGCGTGTTTCTTGGGTACTTCTTTGCACGAGCAAAGAAGTACCTCGCGGTGCGCTCGCGAGAGAGCGCCTGGCAGGCGGTGGACCGGAGCCACCGTAAACACCGGACGATGAACCATGGCCAGCCACAACAAGGCAGGCGGCCGGTCGAAAGTACGTAAACACCGAGCGATGAACCTGGCCCGACCTGGGCGCGCGGCAGGAGACGACGCTACAGGGCGTCGAGGACTTCGGAGAGGCGCGCGACGGGAATGACTTCCATCCCCTTGATCGGCTTGCGTGGGGCGTTGGCGGCCGGCGCGATGGCGCGGGTGTAGCCATGCTTGGCCGCCTCGCGCAGGCGTTCCTCGCCGTTCGGGACCGGGCGGATCTCGCCGGCCAGGCCGACCTCGCCGAACGCCAGCAGCTCCTGCGGCAGGGCGCGATCACGGAAGCTGGAGAGCGCGGCCGCCAGCATCGGCAGGTCGGCGGCAGTCTCTGTTACGCGCACGCCGCCCACCACGTTGATGAACACGTCCTGGTCGAACAGGGCCACGCCGCCGTGGCGATGCAGCACGGCCAGGAGCATGGTCAGGCGGTTCTGCTCCAGCCCTACGGTGATCCGCCGCGGCTGCGAGGCATGGCTCTCGGCGACCAGCGCCTGCACCTCGACCAGCAACGGGCGCGTGCCCTCGCGGGTAACCATGACGACGCTGCCGGGCACCGGCCCCTGGTGACGTGACAGGAAGATCGCGGACGGGTTGGAGACGGCCTTCAAGCCGTTCTCCAGCATGGCGAACACGCCCAGCTCGTTCACCGCGCCGAAGCGGTTCTTCACCGCGCGCAGCATGCGATAGCGCCCGTCCGGGTCGCCCTCGAAATAGAGCACCGTATCGACCATGTGCTCCAGCACGCGTGGCCCGGCGAGCTGGCCGTCCTTGGTCACGTGCCCGACCAGGATCACGGTGATACCGCGCTGCTTGGCCATGCGCACCAGGGCCGCGGCGCTTTCGCGCACCTGGCCGACCGAGCCGGGGGCGGACTGCAGCGCAGCGGTGTAGAGCGTCTGGATGGAGTCGATTACCAGTACGCGCGGGCGCTCGCGTTCGCAGGTGGCGATCACGTTCTCGACCTGGGTCTCGGTCAGCAGGCGCAGCCCGTCGACCTCCAGGCCCAGGCGCCGGGCGCGCATGCCGATCTGTTGGGCCGATTCCTCGCCGGTCACGTAGAGCGTGTCGCCGATGGGCAGCATGGCCAGGGTCTGCAGCAGCAGCGTGGACTTGCCGATGCCCGGGTCGCCGCCCAGCAGCACCACTGACCCGTGGACCAGGCCGCCCCCCAGGGCGCGATCCAGCTCCGATAACCCGGTGCTGGTGCGCGGTACCTCGGCCAGCTCGACTTCGCCCAGACGGGTAATGCCGGCGACCGCGCCGGCGTACCCGCCGCGCGGGCCTGCGCTGGCCGCCGGAGCGGCCTCCTCCAGGGTGTTCCAGGCGCCGCAGTCGCCGCACTGGCCGGCCCACTTGGGGCTGATCGCGCCGCAGGACTGGCATACGTACTGGGTCTTGCTCTTTGCCATCAGGGGGCCTTCTGCGGTGGGGCTTCCGGCAGGTCGGGCGCGACCACGCGCACGGTGCGGATGGTGTTGTTCTTGATCTGGGCAATGTCCATCACCACGCCGTTGATCTTCACGCTTACGGGCGCTTCGGGGATGCTTTCCAGGTGTTCGACGATCAGGCCGCTGAGGGTCTTCGGGCCATCCTGTGGCAGGTCCAGGCCCAGGGCCCGGTTC
The DNA here is from genome assembly GCF_001020955.1 of Thioalkalivibrio versutus. Taxonomy (NCBI): domain Bacteria; kingdom Pseudomonadati; phylum Pseudomonadota; class Gammaproteobacteria; order Chromatiales; family Ectothiorhodospiraceae; genus Thioalkalivibrio; species Thioalkalivibrio versutus. The sequence continues at coordinate 2,549,847 of NZ_CP011367.1, read as the reverse complement.
AGTTCACGCAGGTGAATGCCGCCGTCGACCATGACCGAGCCGTCGTCCTGACGCAGGAGGTCGTCGCTCATCGCCGGGGAGTCGGTGGTGAACTCGCCGACGATCTCCTCCAGCAGGTCCTCCAGCGTGATCAGCCCCTCGATATCGCCGTACTCGTCCACCACCAGGCCGATCCGCTTCTTCTGTTGCTGGAAGTTGATCAGCTGGCGGTTGAGCGCCGTACCTTCGGGAATGAAGTAGGGCGGGGTCAGGACCTGACGCAGGTCGTCGGGGCCGAACGCGTCACGCTCGACCAGTGGCAGGACGTCGCGGCGATGGACGAAGCCGACGATGTGGTCCAGCTCGCCCTCCACCACCGGCAGGCGGGTGAAGCTGCCGTGGATCAGTTGGTCCTCGACCTCGTTCCAGGGTTCGTTCAGGTCAATCACCACAATCTCGTTGCGCGGGATCATGATGTCCTCGACCGTGGTGCGCTCCAGATCCAGCAGGTTCAGCAGCATGCGCTGGTGGTTGGCCGGGATCAGCGCGCCGGCCTCGGAGACCACGCTGCGGAGTTCATCGGTGTTCAGTGCGGCGCGCTGGCCGGCATTCATATGGACGCCGAACAGGCGCAGCACGCCGTTCGCCATCAGGTTGATCATCCAGACCACCGGCCACATCACCTTGATCAGTCCAGAGTAGACCCAGGCGGCGGGGTAGGCCACGCGTTCGCTGTGCAGCGCGGCGAGGGTCTTCGGTGCGGTCTCGGCGAAGATCAGCAGGGTCAGGGTCAGCACGCCGGTGGCGATGGCCACGCCGGTATCGCCGAACAGGCGCCACCCGATGAAGGTGGCGATCTGCGCGATCATGATGTTGACGAAATTATTGCCCAGCAGGATCAGTCCGATCAGTCGATCCGGTTTCTCCAGCAGCCGCGCGGCGCGCTGGGCACCGCGATGGCCGGTCTGCGCGCGGTGGCGCATGCGATAGCGGTTCAACGCCATCAACGCCGTCTCCGAGCCGGAGAAGAACGCCGACAGCAGGAACAGCACCACCAGGGCGCCGAACAGGACGTACAGCGGGATCTCTTGCAAGGGTGCGGCCTGCGGTCAGGGGTGGGCGGACGGGCGGGGCTGCATGCTCGGGATCATTTCAGGCAAGGCCCGCGGGGGTGTCAAGCCGTGGTTACCGCGTTCAGATGCGTCCGAGGATGACTTCCAGCACCAGCTTGGAGCCGAAATAGGCCAGCACCAGCACGACAAAGCCGCCGGTGGTCCAGGCCAGTGCGCGGGTGCCGCGCCAGCCGAGACGCCAGCGGCCAATCAGCAGGGTGGAGAAGATCAGCCAGGCCAGGATCGACAGTGTGGTCTTGTGGACCAGGTGCTGGGCAAACAGGTTGTCCACGAACAGCAACCCGGACAGCAGGCTGAGCCCGAGGAACAGCCAGCCGATGAAGATCATCCGGAACAGCCACACCTCCATCGAGAACAACGGCGGCAGGGCGCGCACGAAGCCCGAGGCGTGATGGTTGTGCAGGGCCCGGTGCTGGGCGGCCATCACCGCCGCCTGTGCGGTGGACAGCGCGAGGAATGCCCAGCCCAGCGCGGAGAACAGGATGTGCAGATCGATCCCGGCCGAGGTGGTATAGCGCGTATCGCCGTCACACAGGAGAGCGGTGAGGGCGGCCAGCGCGGTCAGCGGCAGGATCACGACCCCGAGGATGGCCAGGGGATGGCGCCAGCTCGTCAGCCACAGCAGTGCGGCCACCAGCCACAGCGAGGCCGACAGCGCATTGCCCAGGCACAGGTTGAGTCCCGTATCGGTCAGCACCATCGGCAGCAATGCGCCCAGGTGGGCGAGCAGCGCGAGCCCCCACAGGGCCAGGGGGCCCCGCGGCTGGCCCTGTGTCAGCGGCTGCCGGCGGGCGGTGACAACCAGGTAGCCCGCGGTGACGAGATACAGCGCGACGGCGAGGAGTCCGATGGCAATGATCATGACGCCGGATTATCGCCGCTCCGCGGGCGGATTGCACATGGTGGCGGCCGTTCCGGCGCCAGTTAGGGTGCCCCGCTGTGATCTCTCGACCGGTTGCCCGGCGGTGGGCCTGCATCCCGGAGCGCGAGAGCGGTATACTGTGCGGTCCCGTGGTCGGTGGATGTGCGCCGACCGCCGCTGATTCAGACGAGGACGCGTGATGTTCGACGGCCTTTCCAGCCGCCTGCAGGAGACCATGAAGCGCCTGAAGGGTCAGGCGCGGCTCACGGAGGATAATGTCCAGGAGGCCATGCGCGAGGTGCGCATGGCGCTGCTGGAGGCCGACGTGGCCCTGCCGGTGGTGCGCGAGTTCATCAAGGACGTCAAGGAAAAGGCGCTGGGCAAGGAGGTCATCGGCAGCCTGACCCCCGGCCAGGCCCTGATCAAGGTCGTCCATGACGAACTGATCGCGACCATGGGTGGCGAGAATGCCACGCTGAACCTGGCGCAGCAGCCGCCCGCCGTGGTGCTGGTGGCCGGCCTCCAGGGCGCCGGCAAGACCACCAGTATCGGCAAGCTCGCGCGCCTGTTGCGCGAGCGCGAGAAGAAAAAGGTCGCAGTGGTCAGCTGTGACGTCTATCGCCCGGCGGCAATCCAGCAGTTGGAAACCCTGGCCGGCCAGGTCGAAGTCACGTTCTATCCCAGCGACACCAGCCAGAAGCCCGAGGCGATCGCCAGGGATGCGGTCGCCCGCGCCCGCCGCGAGGGCATCGAGGTCCTGCTGGTGGATACCGCGGGCCGCCTGCATGTCGACGAGGACATGATGGCCGAGGTCCAGGCCCTGCATCAGGCGATCGACCCGATCGAGACCCTGTTCGTGGTCGATTCCATGACCGGGCAGGATGCGGCGAACACCGCACGCGCCTTCGGCGAGGCGCTGCCGCTGACCGGCGTGGTGCTGACCAAGGCGGACGGCGATGCCCGTGGGGGGGCGGCTCTCTCGGTGCGCCAGATCACCGGCGTGCCGATCAAGTTCATTGGCATGGGCGAACGCCCGGATGCCCTGGAGCCGTTCCACCCCGAGCGCATCGCCTCGCGCATCCTCGGCAAGGGTGACGTGCTGTCGCTGGTCGAGGAGGCCAGTCGCCAGGTCGACCAGGATCAGGCCGAGAAGCTGACCCGCAAGTTGAAGAAGGGGCGCGGCTTCGACCTGAACGACCTGCGTGATCAGCTGGGCCAGATGCAGAAGATGGGCGGCATGAGCTCCATGCTCGAGAAGCTCCCCGGCGGCGGCAAGCTGCCGGATGCGGTGAAGAATCAGGCCAACGACAAGGAGATCGGTCGCATGATGGCGGTGATCTCGTCGATGACCGAGCGCGAGCGCCGTCACCCGGAGGTGATCAAGGGCTCGCGCAAGCGCCGTATTGCCGCTGGTTCCGGCACCCAGATTCAGGATGTGAATCGTCTGCTCAAGCAACACACCCAAATGAGCAAGGCGATGAAGAAATTCTCCAAGGGCGGCGCATCGAAGATGATGCGGGCCCTGGGGAGCAAGATGGGCGGCATGGGGGGCATGGGTGGCCCCGGCGGCGGGATGCCGTTTCGCTAGCAGAAACTACCTAAAGCACGTGCGAGCGGCGGCCTGGCGCACAAGGGAGACCTGAGCTCTCCCTTGTGTTGTCGGTCGAATTCGTTATAATCGCGCGTTTTCTCGAGAAAACGGACTCACGGGGTTCAACACTACATGGTTACGATTCGCCTGCTACGCCGCGGCGCCAAGAAGCGCCCGTTTTATTCGATCGTGGTTACCGATTCCCGCGCTCGTCGCGATAGCGGCTACAAGGAGCAGATCGGTTTCTTCAACCCGGTGGCCCGCGGTCAGGAAGAACCGCTGCGCATCGATCTGGAGCGCGTGGACCACTGGCTGGGTCACGGCGCCGGCATGTCCGAGCGTGTGAATCACCTGGTCAAGGGTTACCGCAAGCAGCAGCAGTCCGCGGCGGCCTGAGGGCGCCCGGCCGTTGTACTGACGCTTGGCTGCGGTCATGAATGAGGCGGATGATCGTATCCGCGTCGGGCGTGTGTCCGGGGTCTATGGCGTCAAGGGTTGGGTGCGGGTCTTTTCCGAGACTGCGCCGCGCGCCGCGATTACCGAATTCCCGCAGCTGTGGATGCAGCACGGGAGTGATTGGCGCCTGGTTGAAGTCGAGGGCGGCCGCGGCCATGGCCAGGGCGTCGTGATGAAGTTTCACGAAGCCGCGGATCGCGATGGGGCGCACCGGTTGATTGGTGCCGAACTCGCGATCGAGCGCGCCTGGTTGCCACCGGCCGAGGATGGCGCCTACTACTGGGCCGATCTTCTGGGCATGGCGGTCGAGAACAACGACGGCGCGGTGTTGGGAACCATCTCGGGTTTTATCGAGACCGGTGCCAACGACGTGCTGGTAGTCCAGGGGGATCGGGAACGCCTGATCCCCTGGGTTCGCGACCAGTACGTGCTGGACGTGGATCTGGAGGCCCGCCGCGTGCGGGTCGACTGGGACCCGGAATTCTGAAGCGGCGCGGATGCGTTTCGACGTCATCTCGCTGTTTCCGGAGCTGGTCGCAGCGGTTGGCGAATCCGGAGTGACCGGGCGGGCCGTGGAGCGCGGTCAGCTGGAACTGAGGTACTGGAATCCGCGTGCCTGGGGCGCCGGTGTTCACCAGGCAGTGGACGACCGGCCATATGGCGGGGGTCCCGGCATGGTGATGCAATACGCGCCGCTGGCGTCCGCGCTGAATGCGGCGCGGGCGGATGCCGAAGCCACGCCGTACGTGATCGCACTGACCCCGCAGGGGCAGCCGATCCGGCAGGCGATGCTGCGTGAACTGGCCGGGCGGCCGCGGGTCGCCCTGGTCTGCGGGCGCTACGAGGGTATCGACGAGCGCTTTATCGAGGCGCAGGTCGACGCAGAGTGGTCGCTGGGCGACTTCGTGCTCTCGGGCGGCGAACTTGCGGCGATGGCGGTGATCGATGGCTGTGCCCGCCTGCTACCGGGGGTTCTGGGGCATGCGGACTCGGCCGAGCAGGACTCGTTCAGTGCGGGGCTTCTGGATTGCCCGCACTACACGCGCCCGGAGACGGTCGCCGGACGTACCGTGCCGCCGGTCCTGAGGGGGGGCGATCATGGCGCGATCCGGCGCTGGCGCCGCCGCGAGGCACTGGGCAGGACCTGGACCCGGCGGCCGGACCTGCTGGCCCGGCTGGAACTCGGGGCCGAAGATGCGGCCCTGTTGGACGAATACCGTGCGAGTGGCCATACCGGCGGCTCGCGCACCGAAAGCGATGATTGAGGTCGAGCAATGAATAACGTCATTCAGGAACTGGAAGCCGAGCAGATGAAGTCGGATGTGCCCGCCTTCGGGCCCGGCGATACCTTGGTGGTGCAGGTCAAGGTTCGCGAAGGCGACCGCGAGCGTCTGCAGGCCTTCGAGGGCGCGGTGATCGCCGTGCGCAACCGCGGCCTCAACTCCGCCTTCACCCTGCGCAAGGTCTCCTACGGCAACGGCGTGGAGCGTACCTTTCAGACCCACAGCCCGCAGATCGCCGAGATCAAGGTGAAGCGCCGCGGCAAGGTGCGTCGTTCCAAGCTGTACTACCTGCGCGACCGGACCGGCAAGGCCGCCCGCATCAAGGAAGACGTCAAGGCCGCGAAGTAACGCGACCGGACGGGGTTCGGCGTATGGCCGAATCCCTGCCACCCCTGGCGTTTAACCATTCGATGTCGGCAGGTCCGATGACCCGCAGCCAGCGCTGCCTCCTCCCCGGAGTCGCGCTGGCTTTTGTGTGGCTGGAATCCGCCGATGGCGAAGTCCTGGCCTGCGACTGGCAGGATCCGGGCGATCCCGAGGACCTGGTGCCGTTGGTGGATATCCCGAGCGCGGATCTCCAGGCGCCGCGCTTTGACCCGGAACGCTACGGTCGTGACGCCACGGCCTGGCGCCCGACGTCGGCTGTACCCCCCGGCAGCGCCCATGCGCGCCGGGTGTGGGCCGCCTTGTCGGAGATCCCGGTGGGCGAGGTGCGCACTTACTCCGAGATCGCGACCCGCGTGGGTTCTGCGCCCCGTGCGGTGGGGCAGGCCTGTCGTGCCAACCCCTGGCCCTTGTTCATCCCCTGCCACCGCGTGGTGTCCTCGCGTTTTCGTACCTCCAGCGATGTCGGCGGTTACGCCGGCGATCAGGTTGGCGAGCTGGCCCAGGTGAAACGCCTGCTGCTGGTCCATGAGGGTGTTTTGGGTCGCGATTGACCCCGCGGCCGCTAGTTCGCAGCTCGCCGATCCCTCCCCATACTCGTACCTGCGTCGGGTGCTTTTCTCATTCTGGCCCGCTATTCCGTGGAGGCCGCGTTAGCCCGCCGTTCTCGGGCTGGTGATGGCCCCCGGGTATTCGCCCGCGGCATCAGGTGTTTGTCGCTCGGGGCGCGCCTGAACGGCGCCTGAAAAAAACTCTGGAAAGGCGGGAATAATAAAGGGGTAATCATCGTCTGCCCCTTGGTGTTGATCCCCAAGAATCGTTGCAAAACAGACTTTTAGGAAACGCTAATATAGTCTTTTGTGTTGACAGCGCGGACTCGGGTTCAGCACTCTGCTACACAGGTCCGGGCCAGATCAGTCCCGGGCTCAATCGAAAAAAACCCGTGTGATGGAGGTTTCCATGTTCAAGAAAGCATTGCTTGCGTTGCCCGTAGCAATGGCTGTTGGGGCTGCGGCTCAGGCCGGCGAATGGCAAGACCCCAATGATGTCCTGCAGAACCTGCTGCAGAACAACCCCGATTCCGCCTACCTGCATCAGAGTGAAATGAACATCATGATGATGCCGGACAACCCGGCCCTGTGGCTGGTCGAGGAAGGCGAGGACCTGTTTTACGCCCAGCGCGGCCCGAACAATGTCTCCCTGGAAGGCTGCGACTTCGGCAAGGGGCCGGGCGAGCTGGACGGCGCCTATGTCGAGCTGCCGCGCTACTTCGAAGACACCGGCAAGGTGATGGACTTCGAAATGCGCCTGGTGCACTGCATGAAGGAACTGCAGGGCTTCACCAGCGATGACGCCGCTGTAGGCCAGCGTCACGGCAACGGCTCCGACATCATGAAGCTGACCACCTACATCGCCCACCAGTCCTCCGGCATGGCGTGGAATCCGCCGCTGGATCACCCGGAAGAGCAGGCCATGCGCGATGCGGGCGAGAAGCTGTTCTTCCGCCGCGGTGGCGCGATGGACTTCAACTGCGCCAGCTGCCATGGCGATTCCGGCAAGCAGATCCGTGCCTCCGTGCTGCCCGAGATGCGCAATGGGCAGGAATGGACCAAGGCTGTTTCCTGGCCCGCCCACCGCGCCGGCCACGACAACGTGCGTAGCCAGAACCACCGTATCCGTGGTTGCGTGTGGCAGATGCGTCACGCAGGTATCAAGCACGATACCCCGGTCAACACCGCCCTGATCTCGTTCTGGAACGACGCGGCGCGTGGCGAACCGGCCATCCTGCCTGACCTGAAGCGGTAATCTACGGACGCAATAGGAGACACCAAGTATGTTTAAAAAGAATGCTGTTGCGGCCGGCATGGCCGCGTTCGCATCCGTCGCCCTCGCCGCTGGTTGCGCCGTTGCCGATGGAAGCAAGGGTTCGGATGTCGACATCACCGCGATGAGCGCTGACGAGCTGGCCGAGCATCTCATCTTCGAAACGGACAGCTTCCGTGACCAGGAGATGCAGGAAGGCGGTTCCTGGCGTGATCGCATGACCCAGGACGAGCTGCAGAAGGCCTGCTCCATGGAAGGCGATCCGGATGGCGAAACCGCCGGCCGCGTCGTGGCCATGGCGCGTGCCGGCTACGAACGTCCGGAAGGCGGCGTGGAGCTGGGTGACTGGCGCAAGGGTGCCGAACTGGCGAACTCCGGTTATGGCTACCGCCAGGGTCACAACACGGACAACCACGGTCAGCGCGAGGCGGGTGGCAACTGCTACAACTGCCACGTGTTCGACCCGCGGGTTTCCGAGCAGGGGACCATCGGCCCGAGCCTGCAGAACTACGGTGCCAACCGTGGTACCAGCGAAGCGGTGCTGAATTATGTGCACGAGGTGATTTCCAATCCTCACCAGTACTTCCCGTGCACCCAGATGCCGCGGTTCAACTCCGACCGTCACCAGCTCCTGAGCGACGAGCAGATCAGCCATATCATGGCTTACCTGCTGGATCCGGAGTCGCCGGTCAACAACCAGTAAGCCACACGCTGGTTCTAGGGCAGCCTTCCGGGGCTGCCCTTTTTTGGAACCACCGCGGGAGGGCTCGCGGTGGTTTTTCCTGACGGACCCGCGCATGGGTCTATCTACTTTGCGGCCATGGGCCGTTGATCCGGGACCTGTTCTCCATCGGGCCTGGAGGCAGCCGGGCCTACGCCTGGAAGACGCAGGCACGATGATCGGCAAGAAGCGGCAATAGCCGACGCAAGAGGAGACATCAGGGATGCTTAGGAACAAGACAGTTGGGGCGGGCTTGGCCGTTCTGGCGTCCACGGTGCTGATCGCGGGTTGCGATGGCTGGATGGGCGAGACCAGTGGCGAAGTCGACATTACGGCGATGAGCGCCGACGAATTGGCAGATTACCTCGTGCTCGAAACGGACAGTTATCGTTTCGAGCAGGAGGCACAGGAAGGTGGGTCGGCCCGTGATCGCATGGTGCAGGATGGCATTCAGGCCGCCTGTTCGATCGATGGCGATCCGGATTCCGGGACCGCAGGCGAGGTGATCGCCATGGCCCGCGAAAGCTACGAGGCGCCGCCGGGTGGTCCGCGCCTGGGCAACTGGCGCCGTGGCGCCGAGTTGGCGCGCTCCGGGTATGGCTACCGTATCGGTCATCGAAACGATGACCATGGTACCCGCGAGGCAGGCGGTAACTGTTACGCCTGCCATCAGATGGATCCGGCCGAGGAGCTTTACGGCACCCTGGGCCCGAGCCTGGCCGGGTATGGGGCCACCCGCGGTAATGACAGTTCGGTGGTGAATTACGTGCACCAGGTGGTGTCCAACCCCCACCAGTACTTCCCGTGCACCAAGATGCCGCGGTTCGGGCGCAACAACTTCCTCAGCGAGGAACAGATCGCGCACGTCATGGCGTATCTTCTGGATCCGGACTCGCCGGTCAACCAGTAAGCCGTTCACACGGTCGAGGGCGGTCCTTCCGGGCTGCCCTTCTTGAGCCACCGCGGGTACCCTCGCGGTGGCTTTTTGTTTGAGGGACGCATGCTCAGCTACCAACACGACTACCACGCCGGCAATTTTGCCGACGTCCACAAGCATCTGGTCCTGTGGCAGGTGCTGGAAGCGCTGCGCGGGCGCGAGAAACCCTTCGTGGCCGTGGACCTGCACGCCGGCGCCGGGGGCTACGACCTGACCAGCGCGCGGGCACGCAAGACCGACGAGGCCACCTCCGGTATCGCACGTCTGTGGTCTGCGGATCCGGTCTGGCCATCTGCGGGCCGGACGTTCCTGCAGACGCTGCGGGGGATGCAGCCGAAGCCCCCGCGCCTTACCGAATATCCGGGGTCCCCGTTGCTGATTCAGGCGCGGTTGCGCGAACGCGATCGCCTGATCGCGTGCGAACTCCATCCGGAGGCCTATGATCGGCTGCAGACGCGCCTCGCCGGCGATTCACGCTGCCATGTGCACAAGCGTGACGCGCGCGAGGCCGCGCGAGCGCTGTTTCCGCCGGAGCCACGCCGCGGTCTGGTCCTGCTGGACCCGTCCTACGAGCGCAAGTCGGAGTATCGCGAGGTGGCGGAGATGGTGGCGACCATCCGTCGGCGCTGGAACACCGGGATCATCCTGGTCTGGTACCCCATTCTCGCAGGCCGGCCGGATCACCCGATGCGCGAACAGTTACGCGCCGAGCTGGACGATCCCTGGCTGGTCAGCGAGTTGCGTATCGCCGCCGACCCGGAGCGCCACCTCGGGCTGGCGGGCTCCGGGATGCTGGTGCTGCGTCCGCCGTGGCAGCTGGAGGAGCAGCTTCCGGCGCTGCTCGCGCCGGTCTGGGCACTCCTGGATCCGGAAGGAGCGGGCGGACTTTACCAGGCCGCGGTCCTTGAAAACGGGGCAGGCGACCCTACCTTACGACGTGTCGAGAACAATCAAGGGACACGCACGCCATGACCGAAACCCAGACCGAACCCAGCACCGAAACTCGCCGCTTCGAGACCGAGGTCAGCCAGCTTCTGCAGCTGATGATCCACTCGCTTTATTCCAATCGCGAGATCTTCCTGCGTGAGTTGATCTCCAACGGCGCCGATGCCTGTGACAAGCTGCGTTTCGAGGCCCTGGCCCAGCCGGACGCGATCCCGCAGCCGGCGGAGCTGGTGATTGACGTCGAGGTGGACGCGGAGGCGCGGACCGTTACGGTGCGCGACAACGGCATCGGCATGTCACGTGACGAGGTGGTCGAACATATCGGCACCATCGCACGCTCGGGTACCAAGGCGTTTCTCGAGAAGCTGACTGGCGACCAGAAAAAGGATTCCCAGCTGATTGGTCAGTTCGGGGTGGGTTTCTACTCGTCGTTCATCGTCGCCGACCACGTGCGCCTGGAGACGCGCCGCGCCGGCAGCGAACAGGATGCGGGTACCCGCTGGGAGTCGCGTGGCGATGGTGAATACACCATTGCCCCATGCGAGCGCACCGAGGCCGGGACCGAGATCACCCTGACCCTGAAGGAAGACGCTGGCGAGTTTCTCGAGCCCGTGCGTCTGCGCCACATTATCGGGCGCTACTCGGACCATGTGGCGTTCCCGATCCGCATGCGCAAGCAGGACGAGGAGGGCAACCCTACCGACGACTGGGAGACCGTGAACCGTGCCAGCGCGCTGTGGACCCGCTCGAAGAGCGAGATCAGCGACGAGGAATACCGGGAGTTCTACAAGCACGTCGCGCACGACTTCGAGGATCCGGCCGCCTGGACCCACAACCACGTGGAGGGCCGGCAGGAATACACCACGCTGTTCTACATCCCGAAGCGCGCGCCGTTCGACCTTTGGGATCGCGATGCCCGCCACGGGGTGAAGCTCTACGTGAAGCGGGTGTTCATCATGGACGACGCGGACAAGCTGCTGCCCAACTACCTGCGCTTCGTGCGCGGGGTGGTGGACTCGGCGGACCTGCCGCTGAACGTCTCGCGCGAGATCCTGCAGGACAACCGCCTGGTGGACTCGATCCGCTCCGGTTCGGTGAAGAAGATCCTGGGGCTGCTGGAAAGCATCGCCAAGAACGAGCCCGAGGCGTACGCCGAGATCTGGCAGAACTTCGGGCGGGTGCTGAAGGAGGGCCCGGGCGAGGATTTCGCCAACCAGGAGGCGATCGCCAAGTTGCTGCGCTTTGCCAGCACCCATAACAGCGACGACACCCAGAACGTCGCGCTGGCGGATTACCTCGAGCGCATGAAGGAGGGCCAGGAGGCGATCTACGTGATCACTGCCGACAATGCCTCCGCCGCGCGCAACAGCCCGCACCTGGAGATCTTCCGCAAGCACGGGATCGAGGTCCTGTTGCTGTCGGACCGGGTCGACGAGTGGCTGCTGTCCCACCTGCGCGAGTTCGACGGCAAGCCCATCAAGAATGTTGCCAAGGGTGACCTGGACCTGGACAAGATCATCGGCGAGGACGTCGAGCAGAAGGACGAGACCGGCGAACAAGCCGCGGAGGGCGACCTGGGCGATCTGCCGGAACGACTGCAGCAGGCCCTGGGCGACCGCGTGGAGAGCGTGCGGCCCTCGCGGCGGTTGGTGGAGTCCCCGGCCTGTATCGTGCTCGGCGAGCACGAGATGGCCCTGTACCTGCAGGAACTGCTCAAGCAGGCCGGCCAGGAGACCTTCTCCGGAAAACCGGTGCTGGAGGTCAACCCGGGCCATCCGCTGGTCGCACGCCTCAAGGCCGCGGAAGGCGACGAGTTCAACGACCTGGCCTCCTTGCTGTTCGAGCAGTCCCTGCTGGCCGAGGGCGGGCAGCTGGAGGACCCGAGCGGCTTCGTCGCCCGGTTGAACCGACTGCTGTTGCAGAAGGCCGCCTGACCCGGCGGACACCCACCCGCCGGAAACCGCGTGTCCGGCGGGTGGACCTGACGTGGAGCGATATTCCGCGTTACCCTTAAAAGTTCATGTATTAAGAGGGCAAAGCCCATGCAAGTCGCGCAGAACGCCGTGGTGGCCATCCACTACACCCTGACCAACGATGCTGGCGAGAAGATCGACAGCTCCGAAGGCCGCGAGCCGCTGGCCTACCTGCACGGACAAGGCCAGATTGTCCCGGGCCTGGAAAAGGAGCTGGAGGGCAAGGCCGCCGGTGACAAGGTCCAGGCGAAGGTCTCCCCGGAAGAAGGCTATGGCGAGAAGATCGACGCCATGGTTCAGGAGATCCCGATGGAGGCCTTCCAGGGCGTTGAATCCGTCGAGCCGGGGATGCAGTTCCAGGCGCAGACCGAGAACGGCCCGCTGACGGTCACCGTGACCAAGGTCGAGGGCGACACCGCCACGGTCGATGGCAACCATCCGCTGGCCGGCGAGACCCTGAACTTCGACGTCGAGATTGTCGAAGTCCGCGAGGCCTCGGCCGAAGAGCTGGAGCACGGCCACGCCCACGGCGAGGGCGGTCACCAGCACTGATCGCGCCTGGCCGGCGATACCGCCGGCCTAGCCGCCTTTTTCGACCCGCCCCGGTGCCGCCGGGGCGGGTTTTATCGTTTTGGACCCGAGGAAAGTTGACCCGGGCTGCTGCGTATCGATCCGGAGCGAATGGCGCTATATGCGACTGGTATTGCAAACCATTCGCATTAAGGGTAGGGTGCGCTCTGTTCGTGGGCAGTGACTTGGCAATCCGCCGGCCAGCCGCGATAGTCGGGTTCCGGGAGATGCGTGACCCATACGCGCCGATGTGCGAGCGGGTTAGCTTCTCTTCGGTCAAGGCGTCTATACATTCGTGTCCTGCGGCGAGCTAGCTCATCCATGACCCACCGTTTTTCCATATCCCCTTCCGGCAGTCGTCGTGCGTTGGCGCTGGGCGTGGCCGTGAGCTTCGCGCTGCACGGCGGGATACTGGGCGCGCTATGGGTGATGCGTGATGCCGCACCGGAGTTGGCTGGCACCCGGGGCGGGGGCATGGAGGCACACTGGGTCGAACTGGACGCGGTGTTGCCTGACACGACCGGGCAAGAAACGGCGGTCGTTGAGCCCGACGCCGTGACCGAGACACTTGAGGAACCGGAACCGGAACCGGAACCGGAACCGGAACCAGAGCCAGAGCCAGAGCCAGAGCCAGAGCCAGAGCCAGAGCCAGAGCCAGAGCCAGAGCCAGAGCCAGAGCCAGAGCCAGAGCCAGAGCCAGAACCGGAGCCAGAACCGGAGCCAGAACCGGAGCCAGAACCGGAGCCAGAACCGAGTCGTTCGGGCTCGTCCGGGCCGGCCGAAGACCAGGAGCCGGCGACGGAGGCGGCCCCCGGTGGTCCGGTGGGCCAAGAGGACGAGCCCTTCGAGGAGCCGGGGTTCGGGGCGGAGTACCTGAATAACCCGCCGCCGGACTATCCGCGAATCTCGTTGCGCCGAGGGGAGGAGGGTACCGTCCTGCTGCGAGTCCGGGTCTCCGCGCAGGGGCAGCCGCTGGACTGGTCGGTGGAGGAGAGCAGCGGCCACCGGCGCCTGGACGATGCCGCCGAAGCGGCGATCGAGCATTGGGAGTTCGAGCCTGCCCGCCGTGGGGGACGCGCGGTGGAGGGCGTGGTGCTCGTACCGATGGACTTTTCGATTCGATGACAAGGCCGGCGCATGAAGCGCTGCGCAGCCGGGGATGATTGCATGAACGAGTTCGATGTCTTCTACGTGTTTCGCCATGGTGACCCGGTGCTGGTCGCGGTCTTCGCGATCCTGCTGCTGATGTCCGTCGCGACCTGGGCGATTGCCGCGAGCAAGCTGCTGACGCTGATTGGCGTGCGTCGCGACAACCGCGCCGCGTTGGCGGCCTTCGATGCCAGCCAGACGGCGCCGGCCTTCCACGATGCGATCCACGACCAGCGCGGCCCGCTGGCGGTGATCGGTCAGGAGGCGTTTGCCGCGTTCGACGACTACCGCGGGGTGCGTGATGGGTCGGACAAGGCCGAGCAGCGCCTGGATGACCACGTGGTGCGCCGGATTCGCCAGGCGATGGACCGCCAGCTGCTGCGCATGCAGGCCGGCAATATCGTGTTCGCCTCGGTCGGGGCGCTGGCGCCCTTTGTCGGACTCCTCGGTACCGTCTGGGGTATCCATGGCGCCCTGATCGACATCTCACAGGAGTCGTCGGTGTCCATGGATCTGGTGGCGGGTCCGCTCGGCGAGGCCCTGGTGGCGACCGCCGCCGGCCTGGCCGCGGCGATCCCGGCGGTGGCCTTCTTCAACATCTTCAATCGCTCCCAGCGCCTGTTGCATCAGGACTTCGAGGCCTTTGCACACGATGTGCATGCGCTGCTGATGCACTCGGACCTGAAGCCCGGCAATGCTCGCGAGGCGCGTGACCGTCGCACCGATCCGCATGCACTGCCGGACGACGGCCTGCACCAGGAGGGCTAAGCCATGGCCTTCGGACGCATGGGCGACACCAGCGAACCAATGTCGGACATGAACGTGATCCCGCTGGTGGATGTGATGCTGGTGCTGCTGGTGATCTTCATCATCACTGCACCGGTGATTACCCACTCGGTGGACCTGGATCTTCCTCAGGCCACCAGCGAGCCGGTGGACGAGCTGCCGGACAGCGTGACGCTGTCCCTGGACGGAAGCGGCGACCTGTACTGGAACAACGAGTCGGTCTCGCTGGGGCGTCTCCCGGCGCGCCTGCGCGAGGCGCTGGAGACACAACCGGACATCGTGATCTATCTGCGCGCGGATCGTGACACGCGTTACGAACGCCTGGCCCGGGTGATGGCCGAGGTGCGCCAGTCCGGGGTGAGCCGCATGGCCTTCGTCTCCGAACCGGAGGGGGAACAATGAATTCCGGAACGCATCCATCCGGCAAGCCGGCTGTCCGCGAGGATCCGGGCCCGCGCGAGATCGCCAGCGAGCAGCTGCTGGGCCCCGCGCGGCAGATCCGCATCTGCCACCGCGGCGAGTGGTACACCCTGCGCCGGACCGCCAACGACAAGCTGATCCTGACCAAGTAAACCCCGTGAAACACCAGCCGCGGTCCACACCGCGGCTCCTGCCAGCCAGGGGAGTCTCTCCCTCAGCCAGCCTCCAATCCGTCACCGATCCGCGGCGCCCCGGCGTCCGTGGCGGTGTTGATGCTGGCCAACTCAAGGGAGACAACCATGGCTCGAAACCATCTGGCAAGCCGCCGAATCGCACGACCCGCCGACCACTCGCGCAACTCCGGGGTATGGAGGCGACGTGCCGTCGTACTCGCAATTGCCGGGGCCGTGGGGATTCCCGCGCTGCATGCCGACGAGGCCGCCCCGACAGCCGAATCCGGAACCGAGGCCCGGCTGGCGCCGGTGCAAATCCTCGGAGACGTGACCGCGACGCAGCGGCTGCCCGGCTCGGCGGCCGTGGTGGGTCGCGAACAGCTGGAAACCGAAGGGACCACGGACATCCACCAGGCGCTCAAGACCGTGCCTGGCGTGTATGTGCAGGAGGAAGACGGGGCGGGTCTGCGTCCCAATATCGGGATCCGTGCAGCGCCTCCGGGCCGCAGCAGCAAGGTGACCCTGATGGAGGACAACGTGCTGATCGCCCCGGCACCGTATTCCAACCCGGCGGCCTACTATTTCCCGACCATGATGCGGATCAACGAGATCGAAGTGCTCAAGGGGGCCCCGCTGTTGCGCCACGGGCCGCAGACCACCGGGGGTGTGATCAATCTGGTGTCCACGCCCATCCCCCGGGAACGCGGAGGTTCCATCGAAACGGTGGTGAACGATCGGGGCGGCACCGACGTGCACGCGATGTTCGGGGATCGTTCCGGTGACTGGAGCTACATGGTCGAGACCGTCCAGCGCAGAGGGGCCGGCTTCAAGGACATCGATCGCAGCCACCGCGATACCGGCTACGACATTCAGGACTATGTCGGCGAGCTGCGCTGGGACGGCGAGCGCCAGAGCATCGAGGCCAAGGTCCAGTACTCGGAGGAAACGTCCAACGAGACCTATCTTGGCCTGACCGATGCGGATTTCGCGCGTGATCCCAATCGGCGCTATGGCCTGTCCGGGATCGATCAGATGGAGAACGACCACCTCGGTCTGAGCGTCACGCACGACATCGACTGGTCCGAGCGCGTGCGCATGGCCACCACGTTGTACCGCAACGAATTCGCCCGAAACTGGTTCAAGCTGGGCGGGGGTGGCGCGTTCATTGACGACGCCAATCGGGGCGATGCGACCGCGCAGCGAATCCTCCGGGGCGAGGACGATGTGGCGGGGCTGACCTACCGCAACAACAACCGCGAATATGTCTCCGAGGGTATCCAGACCGAACTGGGCATGGACTTCGGGGACCACTGGCTGCGTGCGGGTGTCCGTTATCACCAGGACGAGATGGACCGCTTCCAGCCGGACGACATCTACGATCAGGTGAACGGTTCCCTCGTCTACCAGGAGACCATCCAGCCGACGGGCAGCAACAACCGGTTCGAGGATGCGCAGGCCTGGAGCTTCTGGCTCGCCGACGAGTGGTACGTCAGTGACCGGCTGACCGCGAACCTGCTGCTGCGCTACGAGGATGTCGAGACCTCGCGGACCCAGTATGCCGATACGCAGCGAAACGTCGTGGATTCGCGGCGCTCCAATTCGAGCAGCGTCTGGCTGCCGGGGGCCTCGCTGACCTACGATTTCACGGATCGCTGGCAACTGCTGGCGGGGGTTCACCGTGGGTTTGCTCCCCTGGGGGGCGGTGCGACCGAAGACCAGGCCCCGGAAACCAGCACGAACTGGGAACTGGGCGCCCGGTATCAGGGCGACAATGCGTTTGTCGAGGCGATTGGTTTCTACAGCGATTTCTCCGACTTCGTGCAGAACTGCTCGGTGGCGACGCCCTGCTCGGACGGTTCCACCTCCGGGACCTTCACGACCGGGGAGGCGGTCATCTCCGGACTGGAGTTGCGGGCCTCCACGGGGGTGGACCTGGGATCCTTCCACGCGCCCCTGGAGGCCAGCTACACCTACACCAGCGCCAAGGCCAGCGCGGACAACCCGGCCTCGGGGCAGCAAGAGGGCGATCGCTTGCAGGGGATCCCGCGCCACCAGTTCAGCCTTCGAGGGGGCCTCGAGCACGCGAGTGGCTGGAACCACTACGCGGTCGTGAAGTACATCGACGCGACCTGCAATAGCGATGGCTGTAACCGGAGCGCGGGCGCATTCGACCGCACCGAGTCGCTGACGACGATCGACCTGGTGAGCCAGTATCCCCTGGGCAGGAACACCGACCTCTATGCCCGGGTGAGCAATGTGCTGGATGAGCAACAAATCATCGCCCGCTCCCCGGACGGTGCCCGGCCCAACGAACCGCGTACGTTCTCGGTCGGGTTGACGCACCGGTTCTGAGTCGGTGTCTCTTGCACCGCAGACCGCACCTTCCTCGGGTGCGGTCTTCTTGTATGGGAAACCGGAATCGGCAGCCCGTCACATTCTGGACGGCGGGTTTCCGGCAAGACGGATCGTATGTTGGGCTTCCCGGTCGAACGCCCCGAGTGTCCCCGGTTCGACGGGTAACTGTCGGGTACTGGGGGCGAAGCGAGAAAGGACCCTTACGGTAAAGGAGAACACCATGTGGAAATCGCGACTGACGATCCTGATGCTTGCCCTGATGATGGCGCTGGGCAGTGCCACCCTCGCGGGGTGTGACAATCAGGGCCCGGCGGAAGAGGCCGGCGAGAACATCGATGACGCCATGGACGATGCGGGCGATTCGATGGAGGATGCCGGCGACGAGATGGAAGACACCTTCAGCAACTGATTTCCTGCCCTGCAGTACGTGAAAGCCCCGGCACGCGCAGCGTGTCGGGGCTTTTTTGTGGCGGACCAGCGCCAGCTGGTCGCCTGGGTGACGGATCCGGGGCAGGATCAGAGGCGGTCGTCACCCTCGGGTTCCAGGGAGCCGCCCTGCTCGTCCATGCCGTCATCCATCGGGGGCTGCTGCATGTCGCCTTCCCGCGGCTGCTGTTGCTGCATGCCGTCTTGGGGTGGCGGGGCGCTCTGCATGCCGCCTTCACCGGTCTCGGGCTGTTCCTGCATCTGTTGCTCTTCGAACTCGTCCATGCCCATGTCGCCGTCGGAGCAGCCCATCAGGAAGACGAGGGGTGCGATGGCCATGGCGGCCAGGATCTTGGTGGAATGTTTCATGGAAACTCCTGTGTATCCGGGGTGAATGTGAACGGAAAAATGACGTTCAATCCAGTTGACCGGAATACCCCCTCATATGTTGCGAGAAGTTCATCACACTCCACCGTTTCGGTGAGGCGATCGTGGCGCTCATCACGTATCCCCGTGCGGTTTGTCGACGCATCACGAACCCGCCGCTACAGTGATGCCCAGGCAATTCACGGACCGTAGTGATGGCGCAATCCTCCCAACCCGACCCCCTCCTCGATCAGGCCCGCTCGGCCTGGGTCCGGGGCGAACATGACGCTGCGATGACCCTTTGGCGCCAGGGTGCCGAGGCGGGGGATCCGCAGTGCGCGTTTAATCTTGGCGTGCTGCTGGACGAGGGGCAGTACCTGCCCCGGGATCCGCTCGAGGCCGCGCAGTGGTACCAGCGCTCAGCCGAAGCCGGCTTCCCGGATGCGGCCTTCAACCTGGCGGTGCTGTTCGAGCAGGGTGATGGGCCGGAGGCGAATCCCAACGAGGCCGCGCGCTGGTTCCATATTGCCGCCGAGCGCGGGAACGCCCAGGCCATGTTCAATCTGGGTCTCAAGTTCGACGAGGGCCGGGGCCTGCCGCAGGACCCGGAACAGGCGGCACAGTGGTACCTGCTGGCGGCCGAGGCCGGTGAGGGGCGTGGGGCGGCCAATCTCGCGCGTCTGTTCGCGATGGGCGAGGGCGTGGAGCGGTCCGACGTGTCGGCGTTCAAGTGGTATGCGATTGCGGCGGAGATGGGGGTTGCGAGCGCCGCGCGGCACCGCGAGCGGGTCGCTCGCGAGCTGAGCCCGGAGCAGCGCCTGCATGCCGGTGAGCGTGCGCAGGAGTGGTTGCAGGGCCATTCCTCGCCCCGTCTGCAATAGCGGGTCGGGCGCTTGCGCTGGGGTGCCCCTGAGACTGAGAAAGGGGCAAGGCGTTGCGGTTGGCGTTGGGCTAGATCACTACGTTCAGTTCGCGGCGCGGCTCTTCGGCCGGGCCGGCCAGGCTGACCGCGAGTTCCACGCGACGGCGCAGGGCCTCGACACCACCACCGCTCAGCGGGCCGCCGTCCGCCGGCATGGCCTCGGCGGAATCATTGCCGCTGCGGAACGCCTCGATCTGGGCCGCCACGCGGGCGCGGGAGGCCATCTCCTGGTCCGATCGCGGGAAGGCCAGTCCCTGATCCTGTTCGGTATCACCGCGCCGGTTGTCGTCCTGTTCCGGGCGGTCTTCGAGCGGCCGGCGGGCCGCGCCGGCCTCCGGATCGTTCAGCGGGCGTTCGAAATCCGCCGGGGTGGAGAGTTGGCCCAGGCCCAGCCGGTCGCTTCCGGTCGGGCGTGTGCCGATCGGTACTGCAGCTGAGGGGTTGGAGACTGGGACTTCCATCGTGTGACTCGTCGAGCCCCCTGATCGTTACGTGGTCTTGTCGCCTGGATTCAGGCGCGCACATCCAGCAGTGAGCCGATCATTCGATCTTCGGCCTGCAGGGTCTTCACCGAGGCCTCGATCTGATTCTGGCTGGCGATCATGCCGACCTGGGCGCCCATGCCCTCGCGACTGCCCGCATTCTCGGTGGCCACCGTATGTGCCTGCTGGCGCATGCTGGTCATGCCCTTCTGAATGCCCGCGAGGGAGGTGCTGCCGTCGATCATCGTTTCGAACTCGTTATGGTTTTCGGTTGCAACCCTACGACCGAATTATAGATCAATTAGTTGCACTTCACCGGAAGTCCATCCAGGAAGGCGTCAGGAGGTGCCGAGCAAGCTTTGCAGGCGGGCTTTAACAGCCTCGCGGGCGCCGGCCTGTCGCGCCTGCCATGCAGCCAGACGCTCGCGGCGAGCCTGCCGATCAATCCCTTCCGCCAGGCGGGCAAGCACCTCTTCGGCCACCTGTTCGGGGTCCTCGCCGCGGGCGACCAGGCCGGTGTGTTCGGCCGCGATGCGCAGCCGGGTGGCGGCGTCCGGATGGCGCTCGTGCTGCGCGGGGCCGCAGATCACCGCGCTGCCACAGGCCAGTGGTAGACCCAGGTCCGGAGGGGTCTCGCTGGCGGCCAGGGTGCCACCCGGCAGGGTCACGTCGGCGCAGGTGTAGGCGGCGTGCAGGGTCTCCGGGTCCTCGATGTAGTAGACCCGGTTCTTGCGCGGCACGAAGGACGTCATGAAGCGGTTGTGGCGGATGATCGGCAGGGAGTACTTGATCGCGTCGCGATAGACCGGCTCGTGGCGTGCCGGGTCGGCCGGGGCCAGCAGCAGGATGGCGGCGCTCTTGCGCAGGACCGCGAACAACACGGCGAAGGCGAAGGCCTCCTCGCCCGGGCCAGTATTGGGTGCCAGCAGGATCGGGTGACCCTTCTCGTGGTACTCGCGAAAACGCTCGCAGAACCCGTCATCTCCGGATGGCGCGGGCGGCAGTTCCACCGCGCCGGCGATCGGATCGCCGATCACCTCGACCGGGCCGGAGGGGGTAGCGGCCTCGCGTGCAGCGAAGACCGCATTCCATCCGACGCCTGCCGCGCCGTCACCCTCGGCATTGATCCAGATGCGTGGCACGTGGACCGCGCCGAGGGCGGGTCCCAGGTCCAGATCGCCAGCGTGCAGGGGGCCGATGACCACGATGGCGCGCGGTTGCAGGCGCGCCAGACGTGTGGCGGCCAGTTCGGGACGCATCGCCAGGGCCGGGAGGCCGTCGATCAGGTCCTCGACCTCGCGGTCCTGGCCACAGTCGGTGACGCCGAGGGCGATGGGGCCGACGGACCCGGCCAGCTCCTGCAGCCAGTCGGCGGCGGTCTCCAGAGTGGCCCGCGGGGCCAGGACCAGGATGCGCCCGCTGCTTTCGCCGGGGACGGAGCGGGCGGTGATCCAGGCAGACAAACGTGCGAACATGGTGGGCTGTTATCCGGTCGTCGGGCGAGCGCCTCATTATACGAGGCGCCGCACAGCGCCCGCCACGGGCGGGCTACACGTTGTCTCGAGGGGAATCGCGGAATGGGCATACGCTGGATCATCGGGCTGGTGGTGATGGGGGTCATCCTGGCCCTGGCCATGTGGGTCTATTCCAACCCCGGCGGGATGCGCAGCCAGCAGTTCTCCGATCTGCCCTGGCAGATCGAGGTGGGGGACCGCCAGCGCACCCGGGTGCTGGGGGTCGTGCTGGGCGAGACCACCATGGCGGATCTGATGCACCGTCTGCCGGTGCCGGATATCCGCCTGTTCGTGGACGCGGACGGCTCGCGTTCGCTGGAGGCCTATTACGTGAATGCGCGCATCCCGCCGTTCGAGGCCAACCTGATCCTGCGCCCGGATCTGGACGAGGCCGCGCTGGACCGGATTCAGTCCGAGGTCACCTCCGAGCGCCCGATGCCCAGTGGCGCCCGGCGCTACGGGCTGAGCGACAATGCCCTGACCTCGCTGGGCAATGTGCCGATCGTCGAGATGAGCTACATCCCCCGCGCGCAATGGACCGAGGACCTGATCACCAAGCGCTTCGGCGAGCCCCGCGAGCGGATGCGCATCGCCTCCGATCACAGCTACTGGCTCTACCCCGAGGAGGGGTTGGTTATCCTGGTCCCGCGGCGCGGCCGCGTGCTGATGCATTACGTCACCCAGGACCGCTGGGGGCAGACGGTGGAGCGCCTGCGCGACGAGGGGCGGCGCCGTCTGGGCGAGGATCACGGGGATCATGAGTGAGTCGAACCCGACGGATGACCGCCCGTTCTGGGAGCGCCCGCTCGAGAGCCTGACCCATGCCGAGTGGGAGGCCCTGTGCGATGGCTGCGGGCGCTGTTGCCTGCACAAGCTGGAAGACGAGGACTCGGGCGAGCTCGCCTTTACCTGGCTGGCCTGCGATCTGCTCGACTGCGAGACCGGCTACTGCTCCGACTACACGAACCGCCGCGACTTCGTGCCGGACTGCATCCAGCTGACCCGGAAGGACCTGCCGCACTATCACTGGCTGCCACCGACCTGCGCCTACCGGCTGCGCTTCGAGGGCCATCCTCTGCCAGCCTGGCATCCGCTTCTGAGCGGCGATCCGGAGACGGTCCGCCGCGCCCGCGTTTCAGTGGCCGGGCGCGTGATCCGCGAGCAGGACGCCCCGGACCTGCCACTGATCGACTACGTCGTGGACTGGCCCGGCGAGGTGCCCGAGTCCGCGCGCCTGTGGCGCCCGGTGGTCCGTCTGCCGCGGGAGTAGCCATGCCGGAGGTGGTGGACCTGTTCGTCTACGGGACGCTCAAGTGCGGTTTTGCCAACCACCGTGCATTCTGCGAGCGCGCGATCAAGATACGCACCGCATCGATCGCCGGAGCGATCTTTGATCTGCCTGTGGGCTATCCGGCGGTGCAGCTCCCAGGCGCAAGCATCCTTCTGGAGGCGGGTGCCGACCCCGTGCGCGATGCGGGCCGCCAGAGGCTCGTCCGCACGCCCGCGTCAGCTAGACCGGCCGGGGCCGTCCGCGAACAAGTCCATGGGGAATGGATCCGCCTCCCGGACCCCGCGCGGACCCTGCCGCTGATCGATGCCCTCGAAGGTGTGCGCGCCGACGACCGCGGAGAGTATCGCCGCGCGCTGGTTCCCGCCCGAACGCAGGAGGGTCCACGGGCCCTGTGGGTGTACTGGATGCCGCAATTGCCGCCCGATGCGCGCTACCTGCCGGATGGGGCCTGGCCGGCGCGGTCCTGATCCGGGCGGCGCGTTCATTGTGGTCCCGGGACGCCGGCGGCCCGGTCCGAAAGCGGTAGGATGCGATGAGCGCAGCGAATCGCATCGGGTGGCCCATGGGGTGAGTGCCACGTCTTGAACGATGCGATTCGCTGCGCTCATCGCATCCTGCGGTTTCCCTGGTATTCGTGGTTCCGGGGAGGCGCTAGCCGGCGGAGGCGAGGAGTTCGCGGGCGTGGGTGCGGGTGGTCTCGGTGAGCTGGGTGCCGCCGATCAGGCGGGCCAGGGCCTCCACGCGGCGTTCGTCGTCCAGCGGCTGGATCGCGGTGCGGGTGCCGTCCTTGGCGTGGCTCTTTTGTACCTCCAGCTGCTGGTGCGCCTGGGCGGCGACCTGGGCCAGGTGGGTCACGCACAGGACCTGATGGCGCTCGCCCAGGCTGCGCAGCTTGCGCCCGACCACCTCGGCGACGGCGCCACTGATGCCGCTGTCGACCTCGTCGAAGATCAGCGTGGGCACTGTCTGCTGCTCGCTGGCCAGTACCTGTAGCGCCAGCCCGATGCGCGAGAGCTCGCCGCCGGAGGCGACCTTGGCCATCGGCTGCGGCGCAGCACCAGGGTTCGCGGCCACGCGGAATTCAATGTGGTCCACGCCGTGGGCCTGCGGCTTGTCGGCGGGCTCGACCCCGATCTCGAAGTGGCCGCCAGCCATGCCCAGTTCCTGCATGGTCTCGGTGACCGACTGGCCGATGCGGCTGGCGGCCTTCTGGCGGGCCTGAGTGAGTTTCGTGGCAGCGGTATCGAAGGCCTCGCGGGTCTGCTGTTCGCGCGCCTCCAGGGCCTCGACGGTCTGGTCGCCGTTTTCCAGGGCGTCCAGTTCCGTTTGCAGTTCATCGAACAGGCCCGGCAGGGCCTCGGGGTCGATCCGGTGCTTGCGCGCCAGGCGCAGGTATTCGCTGACGCGAGTATCCAGCTCGGCGAGGCGTTCCGGGTCCAGCTCGATGCCGTCGGCCAGGCGGCGCAGGTGGTCGCCGGCCTCGTCGATCTGGATGCGGGCGGATTCCAGCAGCTCCACCGCCGGACTGACCCGTTCGTCGTGTTGCGCGGCGTCCTGCAGGGCGTGCAGGACCTGGCCCAGCTGCGTGTCCAGCCCGCTGTCCTCCTCGATCTGCTGGCTGGCGGTCTGCAGGGCGGTGAGTACCTCGGTGCCGTGGGCGAGCTGGTTTTGTTCGGTCAGCAGTCGGGGGTATTCGTCCTGTACCGGGGCCAGCTCGGCCAGTTCTCCGCTCTGGAAGCGCAGCAGGTCGAGGCGGTCGGAGGTGTCGGCCTGGGCCTCGCGTGCCTGGTCCAGGGCGCTCGCCGCAGCGCGCCAGGCGCGGTGGGCCTCGCGGACATCGCCCGTCGGGTTGCCGTCGAGGAAGCCGTCCAGCCAGTGGCGCTGGGTATCGCGCTGCAAGAGCTGCTGATGCGCGTGCTGGCCGTGGATGTCCACCAGCCATTCGCCCAGGGTGCGCAGCTGACCCACCGCGACCGGCCGCCCGTTGATCCAGGCGCGGCTCTTCCCCTGGCGGGTCAGCACGCGGCGCAGCAGGACGTTTTCGTCGTCCGCCGCGGCCAGGTCCTGTTCGGCCAGCCAGGCGCTGGCCGGGCCCTTGGCGGGCAGGGCGAACTCGGCCGACAGATCGGCCTGTTCGGCGCCCTCGCGCACCATGCCGGCGTCGGCGCGGTCGCCCAGCAGTTGGCCGATCACGTCGATCAGGATGGACTTGCCGGCCCCGGTCTCGCCGGTCAGGGCGCTCAGGCCGGTGTCCAGCTCCAGTTCCAGCCGGTCGATGATCGCGAAGTCGCGGATGCTGATCAGATGCAACATGGGATCAGGGCTGCTCGCCCCAGCGCAGCTTGGTGCGGAGCACGCGCAGGAAGTGGTGTTCGCGGGGGTGGATCAGGGTCAGGGCCTGTTCGCGGCGATGGATGCGCAGCAGGTCGCCGGGGGCGAAGTCCACGTTCTCCTGGCCATCCAGTGCGACCTGGGCCGGCGAGCGGCTGCCGCTGGACAGGCGGATCTCGATGGTGGAGCGGCCGCTGACGACCAGCGGGCGGTGATTCAGGCTGTGCGGGCAGACCGGCACGAGCACCATCGCGTCCAGCTGGGGGGTCAGGATCGGCCCGCCGGCGGACAGTGCGTAGGCGGTGGAACCGGTGGGGGTCGCGATCACCAGGCCGTCGGCCCGCAGGCGTCCGACATCCATGCCGTCGATCGCGGTGTCGAATTCGATAATGCGCACCACGCTCAGCACGTGGAGGACGACGTCATTCAGGGCGATCCCGCGGTGGATGGTGACGCCGTCGCGGATCAGCTCGGCCTCGAGCATGGCCCGGGGTTCGCGCTCGAAGGCGCCATCCAGGACCTCGCCCAGTTCCTCCGGGGCGGTGTCGGGGGAGACATCCACCAGGAAGCCGAGCCGGCCGAGGTTGATCCCCAGCAGCGGGGTGTCGGCATCCGCGGTGACGCGGGCCGTGGCCAGCAGTGTCCCGTCACCGCCGATCACGATCAGCAGGTCCACCGCGTGGGCCAGTTCGTCCAGCGGCAGGAGCCCGACGCTGTCCGGCCGCTCGAAGCCGTCGATCTCCTGTTCCATGAAGACCTGGCGGCCGCGCTCCTGCAGCAGACCCACCAGGGTCGCGACCAGGGGCGCGGTACGCGAGTCGCTGGACTTGCCGACCAGTCCGACCTTGTTGAAGTCTGGCATCATGCCGGCATTATCCGGAAAAGGGACCGCGACTGCACCCGGGGTTTCTTGACCTGATTCCTGCACGATCCAAGACTGAACCCTTTAAGCACTCGACCGAGTGGAGCGCTGACGATCCATGGAAAACGCAACGATCAATCTGGACGCCAGGGCCCGCACCCTGTTGCGGACCCTGATCGAGAGCTATATCCGGGATGGCCAGCCCGTCGGTTCGCGCACCCTGGCCCGGACCTCTGGCCTCAGTGTGAGCGCCGCCACCGTGCGCAACGTTATGGCGGATCTCGAGGATATGGGGCTGATCCATTCGCCGCATACCTCGGCCGGGCGCATACCGACCCCGGCCGGCTACCGGCTGTTCGTCGACAGCCTGCTGGAGGTGCGCAACCCCTCGCCGGAGGATATCCGTGCGATCCAGTCGGGGTTCGATCCGACTGCCAGCACCCAGGACCTGATGGACGCCACCAGCAACCTGCTGTCGCGGGTCACGCGCATGGCCGGGATGGTGCGCCTGCCGCGGCATCGCAACGTGGCGCTCAGTCAGATCGAGTTCCTGCGCCTGGGCGAGGGCCGCATCCTTGCGATCCTGGTGATCGACGGCAAGGAGGTGCAGAACCGGGTACTGGAGCTGGACCGTGACTTCAGCCAGGACGAACTGCAGCGCATGGCGAACTACCTGAATGCCCATCTGGCCGGCAAGAGCCTGCATGCGGTGCGCGCCGAGCTGTTACGCGAGATGCGTGACGTGCGCGACGACCTGGACGCAATGATGCTGGCGGCGATCGACCTGGGCGAGAAGGCGGTGGGCGACGAGGACCCGGACGATGTGGTCGTGGCCGGGCAGACCCACCTGCTGGGCTACGAGGAGCTGGCGGACATGGCTCGCCTGCGCCAGTTGCTGGAGGCCTTCAACGAGAAGCAGGAGATCCTCGGCATCCTCGACCAGTGCATCCGCGGCGACCGGGTGCAGATCTTCATCGGCCGCGAATCGGGGCTCGACTGGTTCGAGAACTGTTCGGTGGTGACTGCGCCCTACAGTGTCGACGGCGAGGTGGTGGGCGTGCTCGGGGTGATCGGTCCCACGCGGATGTCCTACGACCGGGTGATCCCGATCGTGGACGTGACGGCCCGCCTGCTGGGCTCGGCGCTGGGCGATCACCCGGTGGATGATTCGAAGTAGCGGCCCCTTGAAACCGGGGGGAATGCCCCCAGCATCCAGATAGACAACCCAATCCACCCTGTCCGCCGGTGATCGGCGCGGCGGGCGATTTTGTTTTTCATTGATTTGCGAGGCCAGCATGTCCGAACAGCGGGAATCCCAGGAACAGCCGGAAGAACTCGAGACCCGGAACGAGGAGGCCCCCGAGGCCGAGGGTGGCACGGATGATCGGCTGCAGGAGCTCGAGGCTCTGGCCGAAGAGCGCCGCGACCAGGCCCTGCGGGCCCAGGCCGAGCTGGAGAACCAGCGCCGCCGCTTCGAGCGCGAGCTGGAGAACGCGCACAAGTACGCAATGGAGAAGTTCGCTGCCGAAATGCTGGAGGTGGGCGACTCGCTGGAACTGGGGCTGCAGGCGGCGCGCGAGTCCAAGGATGTCGAGCGCATCATCGAGGGCGCCGAGCTGACCCTGAAGAACCTGACCCGGGTGTTCGAGAAGTTCGGCATCCAGTCCGAGGACCCGACCGGCCAGCGCTTCGATCCGGAGCGTCACCAGGCGATGTCCATGCAGGAAGACCCGGAGAACCCGCCGAACACCGTGGTGGCCACCATGCAGAAGGGGTACCGGTTGCAGGACCGCGTGCTGCGCCCGGCGATGGTGGTGGTCTCCAAGGCGCCGACCTCGCCGAACATCGACGAAAGCGCCTGACACCGTCTTTTCGGGCCGGTTTTCGGGGTATCGGACACGCTGCCCCTTGAAAACCCGGCCCGGGGCCCCAGATTCCCGTACAAGTTGGCAGAGAAACACGCTCTGCAGCGCAAAATTTTTCGCATCAGGAGATTTCAGTCATGGGCAAGATCATTGGTATTGACCTCGGGACCACCAACTCCTGCGTCGCCGTAATGGAAGGCGACCAGGCCAAGGTCATCGAGAACGCGGAAGGCACCCGCACCACCCCGTCCATCGTCGCGTTCAGTGACGACGGCGAGGTGCTGGTTGGCCAGTCCGCGAAGCGCCAGGCGGTCACCAACCCCCAGAACACCGTGTTCGCTTCCAAGCGCCTGATCGGTCGCAAGTTCCAGGAAGACGAGGTCCAGAAGGACATCAAGCTCGTCTCCTACAACATCGTGAAGGCTGACAACGGTGACGCCTGGATCGAGGTGCAGGGCAAGAAGATGGCCCCGCCGGAGATCTCTGCGCGCGTGCTGCAGAAGATGAAGAAGACCGCCGAGGACTATCTCGGCGAAGAGGTTACCGAGGCGGTCATCACCGTCCCGGCGTACTTCAACGACTCCCAGCGTCAGGCGACCAAGGACGCCGGCAAGATCGCCGGGCTCGAGGTCAAGCGCATCATCAACGAGCCGACCGCGGCCGCACTCGCCTATGGCATGGACAAGCAGCGCGGGGATCGCAAGATCGCCGTGTACGACCTGGGTGGCGGTACCTTCGACGTCTCGATCATCGAGATCGCCGAGGTGGATGGCGAGCACCAGTTCGAGGTGCTGGCGACCAACGGCGACACCTTCCTCGGTGGCGAGGACTTCGACAATCGCCTGATCGACTACCTGGTCGACGAGTTCAAGAAGGACCAGGGCATCGACATCAAGGGCGATCCGCTGGCGATGCAGCGCGTGAAGGAGGCCGCCGAGAAGGCCAAGATCGAGCTGTCCTCCAGCCAGCAGACCGAGGTGAACCTGCCGTACATCACCGCCGACAACACCGGGCCCAAACACCTGGCGCTGAAGATCACCCGCGCCAAGCTGGAAAGCCTGGTCGATGACCTGGTCAAGCGCTCCATCGAGCCGTGCAAGGTCGCGCTGAAGGATGCCGGTCTGTCCGCCTCCGAGGTGGACGACGTGATCCTGGTCGGTGGCCAGACCCGCATGCCCAAGGTGCAGGAAGCGGTGCAGGCGTTCTTCGGCAAGGAGCCGCGCAAGGACGTGAACCCGGACGAGGCCGTTGCGGTCGGTGCCGCGGTGCAGGCCGGCGTGCTGGGTGGCGACGTCAAGGACGTGCTGCTGCTGGACGTGACCCCGCTGTCGCTCGGGATCGAGACGATGGGCGGCGTGATGACCAAGCTGATCGAGAAGAACACCACCATCCCGACCCGGGCCAATCAGGTGTTCTCCACCGCCGAGGACAACCAGACGGCGGTGACCGTGCACGTGCTGCAGGGCGAGCGCGACATGGCCAGCGCCAACAAGTCGCTGGGTCGCTTCGACCTGCAGGACATCCCGGCCGCGCCGCGTGGTGTGCCGCAGATCGAGGTCACCTTCGACATCGACTCCAACGGCATCCTGAACGTCTCGGCCAAGGACAAGGCGACCGGCAAGGAGAACAAGATCGTCATCAAGGCCTCCTCCGGCCTGTCCGACGAGGAAGTCGAACAGATGGTCAAGGACGCCGAGGCCCACGCCGAGGACGACAAGAAGTTCCAGCAGCTGGTCCAGGCGCGCAACCAGGCTGATGGCCTGGTGCATTCGGCCGAGAAGTCCCTGAAGGATCTGGCAGACCAGGTCTCCGACGACGAGCGCACTGCGATCGAGTCGGCGGTGGCCGAGACCAAGACCGCGATGGAAGGCGACGACCCCGAGGTGATCGAGCAGGCCGCGCAGAAGCTGGCCGAGGTCTCCGGCAAGCTGGCCGAGAAGGCCTATGCCCAGGGCGCGGACGCCGCGGGCGAGGCCGGGGCCGAGCAGGCCGAGGGTGGCCCGCAGGGCGACGATGTCGTGGACGCCGAGTTCGAGGAAGTCGACGACGACCAGAAAAAGCAGGGCTGATGCCGCAGCCGGCGGGACGCTATGGCGTCTCGCCGGAACTGTTTGAACGCCGCGCCCGGGGTACTCGTGACTCCGGGCGTTTGCGTGAAGGCATTCCGCGTTCGCGCGCACGAATCAGCAGGGAATGACCATGTCACAACGCGACTATTACGAGGTGCTGGGCGTCTCCAAGGACGCCTCGGCCGCCGATATCAAGAAGGCCTTTCGCCGCCTGGCGATGAAGCACCACCCGGACCGCAACCCCGGGGATGCGGAGGCCGAGGCCAAGTTCAAGGAGGCGCGCGCCGCCTATGACGTCCTCAGCGACGACCAGAAGCGCGCCGCCTACGACCGTTACGGCCATGCCGGCGTGGACGGCTCGGCCGGGGGCTTTGGCGGGGGCGCCGGGGCCTCCAACTTCAGTGACATCTTCGAGGACATCTTTGGCGATATCTTCGGAGGTGGCGGGGGCGGCCGCGGGCAACGGGCCTATCGTGGCTCCGACCTGCAGTACAACCTGGACCTGACCCTGGAAGAGGCCGTGTTCGGCACCGAGGTGAAGGTCCGTATCCCGACCACCGTCAGCTGCGAGGCCTGTGATGGCTCGGGCGCCGAGCCGGGGACCTCGCCGGAGACCTGCCCGACCTGTAATGGGGTCGGCCAGGTGCGCATCCAGCAGGGCTTCTTCTCGGTGCAGCAGACCTGCCCGCGTTGCGAGGGCGCGGGCAAGGTCGTCTCCAGCCCCTGCAAGTCCTGCCACGGCAAGGGTCGAGTGCAGGAGCAGAACACCCTGGACGTGAAGATCCCGGCCGGGGTGGACAGCGGTGACCGCATCCGCCTGGGAGGCCAGGGCGAGGCCGGCATGAACGGCGGCCCGCCGGGTGATCTGTACGTGCAGGTGCGGGTCAAGCCGCACAAGTTGTTCCGGCGCGAGGGCTCGGATCTGCACTGCGAGGTGCCGGTGTCGTTCGCCACGGCCGCTCTGGGCGGCGATTTGGAAGTGCCGTCGCTGGATGGCCGGGTCAAGCTGAAGGTCCCCGCGGAGACCCAGACCGGCAAGCAGTTCCGGGTCGGTGGCAAGGGCGTGAAGTCCGTGCACGGCGGCGGGGTCGGTGACCTGATCTGCCGCGTGGTGGTGGAGACGCCGATCAACCTGACCAAGGAGCAGAAGCAGCTCCTGCGCCAGTTCGAGGAGTCCACCCAGGCTGGCGGTACCAAGCACAGCCCGCAGGCTCACTCCTGGCTGGACGGCGTTAAGGGGTTCTTCGAGGACCTGAACTTCTGGTCCAAGTAGTCCCGCAGGGCAAGGACGATGCTTCGCACAGGCCCCGGTTTTCACCGGGGCCTGTTGCGTTGGGGGCGTGCTCAGCCCTCCATGAAGCTCCTCGCTCTGCGGACTCGACTTTCGTGCTACCCAACACGGGGTTCACGGAGGACAACGCTGTGCAGGAAGACGGGATGGGCGGCCGCATGAGCGCCGCCGGGGCCGCGCTTCCCTGCGCAGCCGTCAGCGCGGTTCCTCACACCCCTGGATCTGGCTGTGAATCGCCCTTGATCTGCCCGGCGCCGTGTCCTCTGCGCGTTCTGTGGGAGAAGCCGGAGTCCGCGAGATGGGGGCTCAGGTCGAGGTGAAATCGAAGGTGGGGGCGGGCATCGGTGCCTGCAGGAAGTAGCCCTGAACGAGGTTCACGTTCAGGCTGTAGAGCACGGCGAGCACGCTGGCGTCCTCGACATAGGGCACGATGACCTGCTTGCCCTTGGCATGCGCGGCATCGGTATGTTCGCGGATCAACTGCTGGTTCTCCTCGCTCTCGGCCAGGTTCTTCACGTAGGACGGGTCCAGCTTGATGTGATCCGCCTCCAGGTGCTGCAGGAGCTGGAACGGGTTCAGGCCGCTGCCGAAGTCGTCGATGCACAGATGGCCGTGCATTTCCTGCAGCCCGCGGGCGACGTGGATCGCCGGCTTCAGGTGGGTAACCACGGTGGGTTCCTTCAGCTCGACGACCACGTTGTCGGCGGGGATGCGCATGCCGTGCAGGTCGTCGTGCAGCCAGCTGACCACGGAGGGGTCGCCCAGGGAGCCGTTGGTCAGTTTGAGGAAGAACTGGGTGGTCGGGTCTTTCTTCAGCTGTTCCGCCAGCATCTGCAGCGCAGTCTTCAGGACCCAGCGGTCGATGGGTGCCGCCATCTCGGTGCGCTCGGCACTGGGCAGGAAGGCATCCGGCTCGTGGATATGCCCCTCGGCGTCACGCAGGCGCACGAAGACCGAGTAGCGCGGGCGATCGGCACCGTGCAGGTTCACGATCGGCTGATACAGCAGTTCCAGGCGGTTGTGTTCCAGGGCGTCCTGAATGCGCAGCTTCCACTGCTGGTCGTTCTGCGCCTGGGTCATCTCGCCCTCTGCGGGACGGAAGAAGCGGTGGTTTCCGCCCCCGGCCTCCACGGCCTCTTGCAGGGCGCGGTCGGCGTGGGTCAGCAGTTCTTCGGTATCCACCGCCGTCTCGTCGGCGATCACGATGCCGGCCGACAGGCTGCAGTTGGTCGAGGCGTTGCCGAGTTCGAAGACACGTCCGGTGACTGCTTCCATCAGACCGTGGATGCGGGCCTCCACCTCGTTGCGCCGGGTGTCGGGGACCACGATCCCGAAGTGCTCGGCCTCCAGGCGTGCGGCGATGGCCGGGTCGGGAAAGTGATCCTCGATCAGCTTGCCAATATCGGCAAGCAGCAGATCGCTCGCGGACATGCCGACGTTGGCCCGGATCTCGGGGAAACGGTCGACCGCAAGGGTGACCAGGGCGAAGGGCTTTTCCGATTGCGCGGCCTGGCTCTGCGCGGTCTCGATCATCCCGGAGAAGTGCTGGCGGTTGTAGAGCCCGGTGACCAGGTCACGCTGCGAGAGGTAGTCGATCTTCTCGGCCAGCTCCGGGTCCTCCTGGGCCGAGTCCAGCAGCACCTGGGTGCAGGCCTCCCCCTCGACGCTGGCGGTGGACAGACGCAGGTTGGCCTCGAACGGCGTGCCGTCAAACGCCTGCAGCTGGAAGGCCTGATGGGTCTGGTCACCTTCCTCGCCACTCTGGAAGCGGCGCAGCAGGCCCTTCAGTTCGTCGCGGCTCTCCGGGGCGATCAGGTCCATCAGCGGCAGGCCTTCCACTTCCTCCGGATCGGCAATCCCGAAGCGCTCGCGCCAGGACGCGTTGGCATAGATGTGCATGCCCTCGTGGACGTAGGCGATGGCGTCGCGCGAGTTGTCCAGCAACAGTTGGCAGCGGCGTTCGGACTCCTGCAGCGATGCGTCCATGCGCCCCATCCGCTGGCGCAGCTGGAACTGCTCGGCAGCGCGCACCGCAAGGATGCCGGCCAGTTCGTGCAGTTCGTGATCGACGACGGCATAGGCGCCGGCCTCGTAGTCGTCTATGCGCGCGGGTTCGGGACGCTCGGTCATGATGACCAGCGGGGTACGTCGACCGGATGCGTGCAGCGCCGCGTCGACGTGTTCCCGGGTCAGGGCCAGGCCGGGTTCGATCAGGACGATCACGTCGAAGCGCCGGCCCTCCAGCGCCTCGGCCAGGGCGTCGCTACCGGATACCTGCTCCGGGCGGATCGCGCTGCCGCGGGTCCGGATACTGCTGATGACCTCTTCAGCCCGGTTCGGGTTGCTGGTCACGAAGAGCGTGCGAATCGTTTCGTTCATGGGGCTAGTCGTCGCGGTTGCGGGTGGTGAATGGCGGTCCGTCGTCATCCGCGAGGGCCGGTCCGTCGGCGGTGTCGGGTGTCTCGCCAGCCGGTTGGCGGACCTCCAGGGCGGTCATGCGGCACCCGACCTCGGTAAACAGCGTAGTGCCCGTGCGCTCGCTGTCCAGTTCCAGAACACGGGCGCGCCTGTTCAGCCAGCAGACGACACGTTGTTCATGATCGAACACCTGCGCCGGCAGGAACAGTACCGCCCCGTCGGCATCGGTGCGCTGCGGGGCGAACAGTCCTGATTGCGGGACCCCCGCCGCCATGCCATTGCGGAAATCCTGAATCTGCATGGGCAGGCAGCGATCGGCGAGAAATTCCACGCCGATGCTGATCAGGCTGCCGGCCTGGTCGTCGAAGCGAATCCAGCGCAGGACCCCGATGGTCCAGCGATGACCATCCACGGCACGCAAGCCGACGAGATCCCCGATCAGCAAGGGCTGTTGGGGGCTGTCCAGGCGCAGACGCACGCCGCCGGCGCCGATGTCGTCCACCTGCCAGTGTTCCGGGGGGTGACGCTTGGTGATCGGCCCCGTGGGTTCATCGCGGGCGGCGATCTCGAGCCCGCGCCCGACATCCTCCCAGGCGGTCGCGGCGGTATTCGGCGAGTCGTCCGCAAGTGGCTGCAGGTCGCGTTCGCGGTCGGAACGGTGCGGGCTGTCTACCAGGGCGAGATCCGAACCGCGCCGCGCGGCCTTCGACATTTCGAACACGCTGACGCCGCGGTCGCGTTCGTGCAGGGATTTCAGGCCGGTCTCCGGCGCTTCCGCTGCCCCGGTGGTCTCGGACCCACGCCGGCTGCCCATCTCCATCAGCAGGAAATCATGGATGCGTTCCAGGCCCATCACGCAGATCCGCTGCAGGTCGCTGGCGCTTTCGCGACTGTGACGGCGGGTCGGCAGGTTCGACCACAGGCGCAACAAGTGTTCGGCCAGCGGCTGTCCCTCGCCGCGGCCGCGCGGTTCCAGGTCGTCGGGGCGTTCACGAAGGGCGTCCAGCGCCGGCGTCAGCTCAACAAAGCAGGCGGGTTCGGTCGCCGGCGTCCCGCGCAGGGCCAGGCCCGGGGCGTGGTCGCGGTCGAGATCGCAGCGCAGCACGGGAAGGTCGGGGTGCTGTTCCGGGTCGGGGGCGGGGGTGCAGGCAAGGGGCAGGGTGTTGGCCCAGCGAGCCAGCAAGTCCATTTCGCCCATCTTCATCGCATTGGGGTCGGTGCTGCCCAGTATCATCAGCCGTGCGCTCATGGCTTCGATGCGGTCCACCTCCAGCGGGCCGAAGCGCTTGTCGGTGGCGGGCCGCTCGTCGGCGATTCCCTGCTCACGCGCCAGGCGCAGCACATCGAACAGGCGCTGCCAGTGGCCCGGCGGCACGGACTGGTACAGCCGCCAGTGGTGCATGCTCAGGGTCCCAAGCAGTGCGACTGCGGCCTGCAGGGGCGCCGTCAGGCGTTTCGCGTGGCGGTTGTCGTGCGGGTCCGCGCGTTCGCGGACCACCAGCAGCTCCGCGTTGAGGAGGGCGCGCACAGCGGCGCTGTAAACATCGGCACGCTTGCGGCTGCGGTTCCCCAGCGGCAGGGGCCGCTGGCGCAGCAGTCGCTCCATGGCCGGGAGTAGCGGCAGGAGATGATCTTCCAGTATTGCGACCAGCGTGGCTCGGGTTCCGGGGCGAAGTACGATCGCGTTCAGCCCGTCGAGGGCCTCGCGGATGCGCTGGATGCCGAGCTCCGGCTCGCTGCCGGGCAGCTCCGCACACCAGGCGTCCAGTGCTTGCGGGGTCTGGTGGGGGAAGCTGTCGGGACCGGCCGGTTGGGTGGGCAGCTCGGGCAGGGCTTGCAGCATGGGCGTGTCCAGTGGTTGCTGGGCCGGTTGCAGGATTCTGGCGCTACTTTAGCAGCAAACCGCGCAATCGGTGTGGGTGCCGGTGGGGCTCATTCATGCGCGGGAAACGGTGTCTGCAGGGTCTTGCCGGGTTCTCCGGCGATCTCGCGCGCCAGTCGCGGGACCAGGTAGCCCGGCAGGCGGGCGTGCAGGGCGCGGTAGAGTTCGCGTGCGCGGGCGTCCGGTACCTCGAAGTGGGCTGTGCCACGGGTGCGGTCGAGCTGGTGCAGGTAGTAGGGCAGCACGCCCAGGCGGAAGCCGGCCTCCTGGAGTTCAATCAGGGTCTCGGTGTCGTCGTTGATGCCGGCCAGCAGTACTGCCTGGTTGAGGAGCGTGACCCCGGCGGCGCGCAGGCGATCGATCGCGGCATCGGCCGGTGCGGCGAACTCGCGCGGGTGATTCGCGTGCAGCACCAGGATGTGCTGCAGACGGCCCTTGCCGAGCCAGGCCAGCAGGCGGCCGTCGACCCGTTCCGGCAGCACCACCGGCAGGCGTGTGTGGATGCGCAGGCGCTCGAGGTGCGGGATGTTTCCGAGCCGGTCCGCCAGCCGTTCCAGGCGGGTATCCGACAGGCTCAGCGGGTCGCCGCCGCTGAGGATGACCTCGCGGATGTCCGGATGCGCCGCAATGTAGTTCAGCGCGGGTTCCCAGTCATCCCGGGCCGGGTTGTGATCGGCATAGTCGAACTCGCGACGAAAGCAGTAACGGCAGTGGATGGCGCAGGCCCCGGTGGTCAGCAGGAGGGCACGGCCGTGGTACTTGTGCACCACGCCGGGGGCAGCCAGCGCGTTGTGGTCGCCGACCGGGTCACTGACGAACCCCGGGGACTCGATGGCCTCGCGCGCGTCCGGCAGGGCCTGCAACAGCAGGGGATCCCGTGGGTCGCCGGGGCGGATGCGGGCCAGGTAGCTTTCCGGGATGCGGGTGCGAAACAGCCGGTGCCCGGCCTGCATGCCCGGCAGGGACTCGGGCGGCAGTCCCAGGCGTGCGGCCAGGGTCTCGGGATCGGCGATCGCGCGCGCCAGCGCCTGCTGCCAGGCCGGCGTGGATGCCGGCTCGGGTGGCTGGGTTCCGCGCGGCTCGCGCGTTATCATGACGGGCTTTGTGGGCATGAATCGTTTCCGGACGGGGCGGCATGTCCGCGCCACGCATCATCGAGGGACAGCGCGCAATGGCAACCTACAGTACCAACGAATTCAAGGCCGGTCTCAAGCTCCTGCTGGACGGCGACCCGCAGGCCATCGTGGAGAACGAGTTCGTCAAGCCGGGCAAGGGCCAGGCCTTCAGCCGGGTCAAGCTGCGCAATCTGCGTACCGGCCGGGTGCTGGAGAAGACCTTCAAGTCCGGCGAGTCGGTGGAGGCCGCCGACGTGATGGATACCGAGATGCAGTATCTCTACAACGATGGCGAGTTCTGGCACTTCATGGTGCCGGACACCTTTGAGCAGTATGCCGTCGGCGAGGCCGCACTGGGTGATTCCGGGCAGTGGCTGAAGGAGCAGGATATTTGCACCGTGACCTTGTGGAACGGCGAGCCGCTGTCGGTGGTGCCGCCGTCCTTCACCGAGCTGAAGATCACCCAGTGCGATCCGGGCCTGCGCGGTGACACCGCGCAGGGCGGCACCAAGCCGGCCACGCTGGAAAGCGGCGCGGTGGTCAAGGTTCCGTTGTTCGTCGAAGAGGGCGAGACGGTGAAGGTGGATACCCGCAACGGCGAGTACGTCTCGCGCGTGTGAGCCGGACCCCGGCAGGCCCTGCGACATGACCGACTGGCGTCCGGGTGCGGCGCCGGCCCGCGCGGCGCGCGCCCGCCTCCTGGCCGGGCTGCGGGCGTTCTTCGCGGCCCGCGGGGTGCTCGAGGTCGAGACCCCGATCCTGAGCCGGGGCGCGCCGCAAGATCCAATGCTGGAGAGCTGGGAGGCACAGGCTCCCGGCGGCGAGCGCGGCTACCTGCAGACCTCGCCGGAGTACCCGATGAAGCGCCTGCTGGCGGACGGCGCCCCGGATATCTACCAGATCGCACGGGTGTTCCGCGGGGGTGAATCCGGCCCGCGGCACAACCCCGAATTCACTCTGCTGGAGTGGTATCGCCTGGGCCTGGACCACCACGCACTGGCGCGCGAGGTGGTGGCCCTGATCGCGGACCAGGCCGCGCAGTCTCCCGACTGGCACGCGCCCCGGGGGTGCGAGGCGATCGCCTATGCCGATCTGTTTCGCTCGACTTTGGGGGTGGACCCGGCGGAGACGAATGCCGCGGAGCTGGAACGGGTCGCGGGGGACCACGGGCTGGTCATCCGCGGCGGGCTGGATCGGGACGGCTGGCTGGATGCCCTGATCAGCCTGGTGATCGCGCCGGGCTTCCCGCCGGACCGGCTGACAATCCTGTTCGACTACCCCGAGAGCCAGGCCGTGCTCGCGCGCCCTTGCGCGGACCGGCCGGGCTATGCCGCCCGTTTCGAGCTCTACTGGGGCGACCTGGAGCTGGCCAACGGCTATCACGAGCTGATCGACCCCGCAGTGTTTCGCCAGCGCCGCGAGCGGGACATCGCTCAGCGCCGCGCGCGCGGCCAGCCCCTTCCGCCCGTGGACGATCACCTGGAGGCGGCGCTGGAGTCGGGTCTGCCGGACTGCGCGGGCGTGGCCCTGGGCGTGGACCGGCTGCTGATGCGTCTGTTGGGGGTGTCGCGTATCGATCAGGTGATCGATTTCCCCTGGGAGTGACGAAGCCCACCCGGAGGGCTTGTCGCGGCCGGGATGGCGGCACACTATAGGGGCCGTTGCCGAAGGCTCTCATGCAGGATGGCTGGTCTCAATGTCCCCTTGTCGTTTTTCGCGTCGCCCCGGGCCCCGGTCCGGACCTTCCTGGTGTTTCGTATCCGTCGCTCTGATCCTCTTGTTGTGGCTGGCACCGCTGGCCGCACAGGCCCAGTTCGAGCATCTCCCGGGACCGCTGCAGCGGGCGATCGAGAGCCAGCGTCTGCCGCCGGCAAATGTGGGCCTGTGGGTACAGCGGATGTCCGATGGCGCGGTCCTCGCGCGCCTGAATGCCGATCAGCCGTACAACCCGGCCTCTACCATCAAGCTGGCCACCTCGCTGGCGGCCTTGCACGAGTTGGGGCCCGAGTACACTTGGACCACCGAGGTGTGGGCCACGCGACCGGTGCGCGACGGTGTATTGCGCGGCGATCTGGTGATCCGCGGGACCGGCGACCCCGGCATGGTCAGCGAGGAGCACTGGCGCATGTTGGGGCAGTTGCGTCAGACCGGGCTGCGGCGCATCGAGGGCAACGTCATCCTCGACGCCTCGCATTTCGAACTGCCTCCGGGCCATCCGGCCGCATTCAATGACCAGCCGCTGCGGGCCTACAACCAGCTGCCCTATGCCCTGCACGTAAACGCCAACGCCCAGCGCTTCCGTGTGCGGCCGGAGCGGCATGGGAACGGGATTGACGTGACCGTGGATCCGCCGCTGCCGGGGCTGACGATCGAGAATCGCCTGCAGCCGTCGCGTGGCAGCTGCGGGGCCTGGCAACGGGGCATTCGCTTTGACGCCGATCCCGAGGCACAACGCGTGACCCTATCCGGCGAGTACCCGGTTAACTGCGGGGACTACGAACTGCTGCGTACGGTCCTGACGCCGGAGGCCAATCACGCCGAGATGTTCCGTCTGCACTGGTCGCAGTGGGGCGGTGAGCTGACCGGCGACATTCGCCCCGGCGTGCTGCCGGTGCTGTACGACGAACCGATCCTGCGCCATACCTCGCGGCCGCTGGCGGATCTGATCCGGGTCTCCAACAAGTGGAGCTCCAACGTGATGACCCGCCACCTGCTGCTGACCCTGGGGGCGCGTCACTTTACCCCGCCGGCTACGCTGGAGAAGGGGCAGCAGGCCCTGCTGGAGTCGCTGCGCGGGTTGGGGGTCGAGGTGGGTGGCATGGTGGTCGACAACGGGTCGGGGCTCAGCCGCGAGACCCGCATGACCGCGCGCCAGCTGGGCCAGATCCTCGAGGGCGGATGGCAGCACTCGCACCGTCCGGAATTCCAGTCCTCCCTGGCCCTGGCCGGGCTGGACGGGACCCTGCGCAATCGCTTCCGCAACGGCAGCCAGCGCGACCTGCGCGGGCAGATGCACCTGAAGACGGGGCACCTCAACGAGGTCTCTGCGGTCGCCGGCTACGTGCGCACGCAAGGCGGGGACGACCTGGCCGTGGTGGTGCTGGTCAACGACCCCCGCGCGCATCAGGGCCTCGGTCGGAACCTGCAGGATGCCGTCCTGGAGTGGGCCCACCGCCTTTGACGCCCGGCGTTTATCCACCACGAAGCGCGCACGAAGGGTTAGGTTCGCACGCTTCGTGGTGAGGGGGCCCTGATTGACCTCAGGGTGAGTCGAGCTTCCAGTTGGACATGATCGGGAGGCGCGAGACATCGACCTCCAGGGCCGTCAGCCAGTGCGCGACCATGCGGTTGGAGTTGTTGCGCAGGGTGTAGGCCTCGGGGTGTTCGACAAAGGCCATGTCCCATTCTGTCGATACCTCGCGATCATCGTGGCCCGCCTGCCAGATTTCCTCCAGCGCCTCGCGCAGTGCCGTAACCCTGGCCCCGGGGACCGTCAGCAGATGCAGTTCCTCCAGCGGCACGCGCAACTGGGTTGCCGTCGCGTCCTCCAGGTTGGAGCCGGTCAGGGATTGCCGGCCGAGGCCCGCCCGTGTGGGCAGGAACAGCCCGGCCAGCCCCTGCAGGGGGTTGATTCGCCGCTCGACGTAAAACGACCAGTCGCCGTAGGAATAGCGCAGCCAGGCGTCCGGGGTCGCGGTCGGCAGGACCAGACTGGAGTGATGGCCGTGGTCCAGGAGTGCCACGGTGACCGGGTCTTCCGGTTCGGCCGGCGGCTGCAGGGTGACTGCGGCGCAGCCTTGCAGGAGCCACAGGGCAATTACGGCCAGCATCAGATGCTCGAGGCGGAACGTGCCTCGGCCGCGCGGCCTGCAAATGCTGGAATGGCGCACGGGTTGGTCAGTGGTGCTCGAGCTTGCCCAGCTCCGAGAGGATCGAGAGCACCAGCGACTCGCCCTGGGCGTCCATGCCGCGGCACAGCACATCCGGGTCACGCTCGCCGTCCACCAGGCGCTTGGTGATGCCACCGAGGCGCGCCATGTCGCCCCCGGCCCGGCTCATCTGTTCGGCCATCTGCGACAGCCAGTGCAGCGACTGGGCGTCTCCGTGGGCCGCGCCGTGGATCATCTGGGCCAGCCCCGGTGCGGCCTGCGCCGGATCGCCGCTTTGCTCGGGGTTCGGCAGGGTGGAGGGGTCCTGCAGGCCGGCCAGGATCGCCGTCAGGATCACCGTGTCCTCGTCGTCCAGCCCCTGCAGCAGGGACGTGTCGCGTTCGCCTTCGAGCACGCGGCGGATGCGCAGGATCAGCTCGCCCCAGCCGGCCTCGTGGGCCTGGTTCAGCACTGGCTCCAGTTCGCGGCGGGTCTCCGGGTTCTGGGTGGCCTGCACCACCAGGTTGATCAGGCCGGCCTGGGCCTGGCGGATCTGCTGGGCATGTTGCGGTTCGATCATGGCGGGTCTGGCTCTTGGTTGTACGGCGGATTGAAACGGCTTCCGGGGGCCTTCCTGCGTGGTTCCGGTGTCCCTGTTGTGGCGAGGTTAGCATGCCCGGCAGTGCGTTCGGCGAGGGCCTGCGGCACAATGGCGGCTCCATTTGCAGAGGATGTCGTGGTGGAAGAACAGACAGCAGTGGGGCTGTGGGTGGCCCTCGGGATCCTGGCCATCGTGGTTGCCGCCCTCGTGGGTTTCTGGGTGGGCCGCGTCACCAGTGACGAGCGCAAGCTGATCCGCGAGCTGGAAGAGGAACTCGACCGGCGCATGCAGGAACTGACCCGCTACCGCAGCCAGGTCAACGACCATTTCGATCGCACGGCCACGCTGTTCGCGACCATGGCGGGTTCCTACCGCGACCTCTACCACCACCTGGCGCAGAGCGCGGAGGAACTGGCGGACAAGCCGACCCGTGATCGCCTCGAGGACCGGGCCGGGCAGTTGCTGTCGCACATGACGCGCCGTGACTACGGCGCCGGTCCCGGCGAGGCGGCCGGCGGCGCCAACGAATCGGACGCCCAGGACGACGAGCCGACCCCCAAGAGTTCCGAGGGCGAGGCACGCAAGCCGGACGAACGCCCGCGCCCCGACTGACCCGTGACCGAGGAGTCGGTTTGGGATCACCGCGACGCACAGGAAGGGACGAAGAAAACCTGAAAAGCATCACCCGGTCGGTGTAAAGACTGGATGGTGGGCAAGACCGCAACGGAGGCGCAAGACGCTTTCGTCACCGGATTCCTTCCGATCTCCCCGCCCGCGTGCGCTTCGTGATGAAAGGCCCTTTGCCCTGGAGCGTGCGCACCGCGCCGGGGTGTGCCCGACGCGGTGCGGGGTGGGATCAGAGGGCGGAGATCTGCGCCCGGATCTGGTTGTCCAGATTCTGGATCCAGTTGTTGTAGTTCGGGTGGATATTGCCGTCCGCGTAGTTCAGGTTGGTGCTGTCCTTGTAGCGAATGCTGTATTCACCCGCCGCATAGGGGATCTCCACTTCGGCGACGTGGTCGCGCAGCGCAAGTCGCCCTTCGAGCAGCCCCGGTTCCACTTCTTCCATGCGCCAGCCCAGCGCCGTTCCGGCGGTGCGGATGGCGCGTTCCATCTGTTCGGCGCTGGGGCGTTCACCCGCAACATCGGTGACCGTGGTATCGCTGACGTTGTGCACGGGGACCGTGCCGCGGCAGCCGGCCAGCGCGATCAGGCTGGCAAACAGGATGACCAGCAACGTCCTGGTATTCATGGCGTTTTCCTTCTGGGATGGGTGCGTCGAGAGTGTAGACACGCGTGCCGTTGGTTTCCAAGGGCGCGGCCCGGAGCGGCACGCCGGGGCCTTCAGCGCACCAGGCCCCGCGAGCGCAACAGCCCCAGCGGGCGCATCCCGCGGCGCAGCAGGTGGCCGGCGACCATGGCGATGATGCGCAGGGTGTCCGCGGTCGCGCGGTAATGGCTGGGGCGGTGGTTCTCCGGGTAGATACAGCGTACCGGGACCACCCGCACCGGGAATCCCAGCCGCTCGGCGACGATCAGGGCCTCGCTTTCGAACACGAAGCCGCGCGCCCGGTGATGACGCAGCTCGAGGCGTCGCAACAGCGCCGCGGGATACAGGCGGAACCCCGACTGCGAATCCTGCAGCGGTTGCCCCGAGGCCCAGGCAATCCAGAAGTCCGCCATGCGGTTGCCGAACAGGCGCAGCGGCGGGGTATGTTCGCGGCCCTTGAGTCGGGCCCCCAGGATCAGCCGCTCGGGGGTCTCGCGCCAGGCGGCGATGAGGGCCGGGATCTCCGTGGTGTCGTGCTGGCCGTCGGCGTCCAGGGTCACCACGGCATCGGCTCCGGTGGCCAGGGCATGCTGCATCCCGGCCCACAACGCGGCCGCCTTGCCGCCATTCTCGGGCAGGCGCAGGACCTCCGCCTGGCCCTCGATCAGGCTTGCGGTCGCATCCTTGGAGCCGTCGTCCACCACGATCACCCGGTCCACGTGGGCGCGGGCGCCGGCGACGACGTCTTCGATGGTGGCGGCCTCGTTGTGGGCCGGGATCAGGGCAACGACGTGGCTCATGGCGGGGTCAGGCGAGGGCGCCGTTGACGCCGATCACCTGACCGGACACGTAGCTGGCGCCCTCGCTGGCGAGGAAGCCGACCACACTCGCGACCTCCGCGGGCTGGCCGGCGCGGCGCATGGGTACGACGCTGCGGATGCGGTCGGCATCGAAGCTCGAATCGCTCATCGGGCTTTCGATGATCCCGGGGGCGACCGCGTTGGCGGTAATCCCGCGCGAGGCGACCTCCTGGGCCAGCGAGCGAATGGCACCATGGAGCCCGGCCTTGGCCGCTGCGTAGTTGGCCTGGCCGCGATTGCCGATCTGCCCGGCGACGGAGGAGATCGCCACGACCCGGCCCCAGCGGGTGGTGATCATCGGCAGCAGTAGTGGCTGGGTGACGTTGTAGAACCCGTTCAGTCCGACGTCGATCGGTCGGTCCCACTGCTCGCGGCGCATTCCGGCCAGCGGCGCATCGTCGTGGATGCCCGCGTTATGCACCAGGATCTGCACCGGTTGCTCGGCCGCCAGGGGCTCCAGGGCCTCGCGGCAGGCCCCCTCGTCGGTGATGTCGAACACCAGCACGCGGGCCTGGCCGCCGTCGGCGCGGATGGCCGCGGCTGTTGCTTCGGCCGCGTCGGCATTGCGATGGGCGTGCAGGACCACCTCATGGCCAGCCGCGGCCAGGGCTTGGGCAATGGCGGCGCCGATGGCGCCGCTGGCTCCGGTAATCAGGGCGCGTGCAGTCACGGGGTCTTTTCCTCGTCGGCGGGTTGCAGGATCACCGTCGCGCGGGCGCTCAGCACCGGCCGGTCACCGGCGGTGACCCGCAGGTCGTAGATCGAGCTGTGGGTATCCGACAGGATGCGTTCGGCGTGGATCTCCAGCGGGTCGTCGAGGCCGTCGAGACGTTGGACCTGCAGTTGCAGGTTGCGCACGGCCGCCAGGTAGCCGGCCCGGGGCGGGCCGCCATCCGCCAGCAGTGCCCCGTGCACGGCCATGCCCTGGGCGCCGTATTCCAGTGCCCCCAGGGCATG
This sequence comes from Thioalkalivibrio versutus, assembly GCF_001020955.1. Classification (NCBI taxonomy): domain Bacteria; kingdom Pseudomonadati; phylum Pseudomonadota; class Gammaproteobacteria; order Chromatiales; family Ectothiorhodospiraceae; genus Thioalkalivibrio; species Thioalkalivibrio versutus. Next base: position 2,505,915 of record NZ_CP011367.1, on the reverse strand, counting down.
CAGGCCGCCTTCCCCGCGCAGCGGGTTGGCCGGATCCCGGTGGCTGTCGGCACGACAGTGGATGGCGTCGTCGGACCAGGCCTCTACCGAATCCAGCAGACACATCGCCCCGGCGTGCGGCAGCAGCCGGCAGATAGCGTCGTGATCCAGGGTTTCGGGTCGCGATGGCATGCGCGGGATCTTCCTGATCCGGGCGATTGTTCAGGGCTCGATGCGGATGCTCAGCGACCGGCCCAACGGGGCGTCAAGCGTAACATGGCCGGCCGTGCCCCGGGCCAGTTGCTCCAGCAGCGGCAGGGCGCGTGCCGCCGGGTTGCTCTCGCGCAGGGCCTCCAGTTCGTCTGCCACGCAGCGATCGGCGGTGGCGGGTCCCTTGAGGTCCATCTGCAGCCGCCAGGTGGCGCCCTCCACCGGCCCCAGGCGCAGGGCGACCGCGAACGCATGGTGGATCGGGCGCACGCGGATGAATGTCTCCATCGACGGTACGTCGTAGCAGGTGAGCAGCACCTCGCCACCCTCGCACTGTTGCAGCGTCGCGGCCTCCAGCAAACCGGCGGCCACCGTGGCGTTGTAGCCGGATACGGCGGTCGCCGGGGCGGGGTTGCGGGTGGCGATCGACCAGTTACCGGCCGGGGCGTTGTGCACCGAATTGTGGAACTGGACCGGCGAAACCACCGGCTCCGGCTGGGTGAGCGCGTCGCAGATGCGATCGATGATGTCCATGTCGCCGGAGGACGAGGCGAACACGCTGCGCAGTTGGCTGCGATCGCTGTCGGTTGTGGCCTCTTCCGCCACCTTCAGGGCCAGGCGAATCGTGGTCGTGGTGCGTCGACGCTCGTTGGCGGGGAGCAGCCGCACGGGTGGGATATTGATCGCGTCGCCCGCCAGAGGCGCCGTGCCGGCGAGGATGGCGCGGGCGGTCTCGAAGTCGTCCAGTCCCGGGCCTAGCAGTCCGACCGCATGCAGACCGATGGTGTTCATTGCGGTGCCTCCAGCAGCAGGCTGCAGTTGTTTCCGCCGAACCCGAAGGCGTTGATCAGGACCCGCCGAACCGGGCGGTCCTCGGTCTCTGCCCGTGCATCCAGGCCCAGTTCCGGGTCCGGGTGCCGCAGCCCGGCGGTGGCCGGTACGAAGCCGCCGGCCAGGCTGGCCAGCGCCTGCGCGACCCCCACCGCGCCGGCGGCCCCGAGGGTGTGTCCGGTCAGGCCCTTGCTGCCCACCGCGCGCGGGGTCGGGCCTAGGCGGTGGATCAGGGCGCGGGCCTCGGAACGGTCGTTGGCCGGGGTCGCGGTGGCATGCATCAGCACATAGTCGATCTCGTCGCTTTGCCGCCCTGCACGGTCCAGGGCTTGCTGTAGTGCCGTCGCGGCCCCCAGGCCTTCCGGGTGCGGGGCGGACATGTGGTGGGCATCGCTGGATTCGCCGTAACCGGTCAGCCGTGCGCCTTGGGCATTCGCGGAGGGGCGCTCCAGCAGGAAGAAGCCGGCGGCCTCGCCGATGGAGATCCCGGTCCGGTCGCGATCCAGTGGGGTGCAGGGCTGTGCGGCGACCAGCTGCAGGGCGTTGAAGCCGTACAGCGTCATGCCGCACAGGCTGTCGACGCCGCCGACCACGGCGGCGTCGCACAGTCCCGCCGCGATGTAGCGCCGGGCATCGGCAAAGACCTTGGCGCTGGACGAGCAGGCAGTGGAGACCACCATGGCGGGGCCGGACAGGCCGAGGCGGGTGGCAACAAAGTCGGCTAGCGAGAACATGTTCTGGGTGTGCTGGTAATCGTAGTCCGGTGGCAGGGCCCCGGTCTGCGGGTCACGACGGTGGTACGCGGCCTCGGTGGCGGCGATCCCGGAGGTGCTGGTGCCCAGCAAAACGGCTACCCGATCGGCCCCGTGGCGCTCCACTGCAGCCGCCACCGCAGCGACGAAGCCGTCCTGGCGCAGCCCCAGTTCGGCCAGCTGGTTGTTGCGGCACTGGAACGGGGCCAGGGCACCCTCGAGGGCGATGGCTTCCACACCCGGCACGCGGCCGACGTAGGTGTCCAGGTTGACGCGCTCCAGGTCGCAGGCACGCAGTCCGCTGGTGCCGCTGCGCAGGGCCTCGGCGTTGGCGGCGATCCCGGTGCCGGCGGCACTCGTCAGGGTGTGGGCAGTGATGACCAGGGGGTCCATGGACGGGCGTATCTGCGGGTTGTGGCCGGAGGGGTTTCCGGGTGGATTGGGCCAGTTCGGCGTTGCTTCAGGCAGTTTGCCGGCGGCTGGCCTCGGGGGCCAGCAGGGCCGCTGCGAGGAAGGAAAATACCACGCCCAGCACCACCGTGAGGCCCATGGCCTGCAAGACCGGAAGACTGGACAGGGCCAACAGACCGAACACCACCAGCGTGGACAGTGCGCATACGCTGACCGAGCGCAGGTTGCGCAGGCGCGCTGCGGCATCCCGCAGCGGGCGGCTGAAGAACACGGCGTAATCCAGGCACAGCCCGGTGATCAGCAGCATCGCGATCAGGTGGAACAGCGACAGCTGGATGCCCAGCAGGATCAGTGTGGCCAGGGTCAGCAGCAACCCGGTGCCGACCGCGGTCAGGATACGCAGGCTGCGTCCCGGCGCCCGGGTGACGACCAGCAGCAGGAGGGCCACCGCGACCATTCCCAGCGCGAGCCGTTGCAGGGCCTCGACGCGAAAGCCGATCACCAGTTCTTCGGAGGCGCGGAAGAAGTCGATGTGGCGGATGCCCACCCCGTCCAGTTCCGGCACGCTGGCCAGAGGCGCGTCTTCGGCCCAGCGGGTCAGGGCATCGGGGTCATGGACGCCCTGCAGGCGCACCCAGGCGATCCAGCCAGTGTCGTCATCGCGGGGCTGGAGCAGGGGTTCCAGGGCATTGCGCAGCGGCCCGTCGGGAAGGCCCTCGGGTTCCAGCAGGTCTTGCTGGCGGGCCGTCTGGATGTCGTTCACGAAGGGCTCGAAGGCCCCGTCGCGAAACCCCAGCCCTGCGCTCGCCACCTCCAGGCGTTCGCGCAGGGTATCGGGTTCCGGCAACGCGGCTTGACGCTCGCGCTGCAGTGCCCGGCTGGGCAGGACGTTCGCGGCATGGCTGAAGCCGTCCAGGGCCTCCGTCTCGCGCAGCGCCTCCAGGCCCGGCGTCAGGGCCTCGCTGGCGCGCAGGGCTTGCTCCGGCGTGTCGCCGCTGACCAGCAGGGCATGGCGGACGTCCGGCAGCCCCAGGGCGCTGCGCAGGTCCTGGTCGAGCGCAATCTGGTCCTCCGGTACCGGGTGCAGGGCGGACAGACGATCCTCCCACGGGAAGGGGTCGGCACTCGCGACCACGGCGATCGCGGCCAGGCCCAGCAGGGCGAGGCCCCAGCGCGCGATGGCGGGGGGCTGGGCGAGACCCGTGGGCAGGGGCAGGCGCAGCGGCGGCAGGCCCTCGCGCTGCAAGCGGGTGGGGACCAGCGTGGGCAGGATCCAGCGGGTGACCACGGCGGCCACGGCCACGCCAGTCAATACGAACAGCCCGAGCTGGGCCATGCCGGAGAACCCGGTCATTGCCATCAGGGCATACACCAGTACCGTGCTGCCGGCTCCCAGGGCAATGGCGGGCCACAGCTCGCGCGCGACCTGCGGGAGGCGCCCGCCGTCGGCCCGTCCGTCGCCGGACGGTTCACCATCGCCTCGTTGCGCATGGGCGAACAGGTGCAGCGGGTAGTCGAGGGCGATGCCCAGCACGGTGATGCCGAAGGCCAGCGCGATCCCGTGCAGATGTCCGAAGACCAGCGTAACCACGGCCGCGGCGATCAGGATGCCGCTGGCCAGGGGCACGGCCGCCAACCAGACCGGGTGCGGATGGCGGAACACCGCCAGCAGCAGGAGGGCCAGCGCGACGCTGGCGCCTGCGGTGATCCAGGTGACCTCGCCGCGGATGGTGGCGCGGGAGTCCACCGCGATCACCGCCGGGCCGGCAATCTGCAGCTGCAGATCCGGTTCGTCGATGGCGCTGAAGGCCGCGTGCGTGCGTTCGATCAGGGCGGCCTGGGCATCCAGGTCCATGCCGTCGGCCGTGCTCCGCAGCACCAGCAGGGCCCGTCCCCGGTCGGGGGTGACCCAGACGCCTTCGGCGCCGGTCGTCGCCTGGCCACCGCTGGCGGCGAGCTGCTCCAGGACGACCCGGGCCTGTGCGGTGGGGTCACGCGGGATCAGTTCCCGCGGCAGTTCCGGGACGGCGCTGGCGAGGTCGTCGCGGCGGGCCTCCAGGTGTTCGCTCAGGCGGTCCTGGCTGAAGTGTTCGGCATCGACCCGGGGGCTTAGCAGGTAGCGATGCTCGATCAGGAAATCCAGCGCCGGGTCGTCGGGGTCGAGGCGGCCGTTGTGGATGCCGGCAACATCGGGGGCATCTTCCAGGGCCGCGACCAGTGCATCGCTGGCTGCCGCCCGCTCGCGGGCCTCGCCACCGGCGATGGCCAGCAGCAGCATGCGTCCGGCGGGGCCGGCCCCGGGGTCCAGGGCGATCCCGTCCGCGCTGACCGGGTCAGGGGCAAAGCCCTGGAGGTCGGTGACCAGTTCGCCGCGCAGGGTCAGCGTCAGCGTGGCCAGGAGCAGGGCGGCCAGCCAGAGCGTCAGGGCAACGCGGGAGGGGTGGCGGCGCAGCAAGGGCTAGTGGTCCTTCAATGGGATCATTGCGGGTTCAGCGCTCCTGTGGCGTTTCGCTGCAAGGCGCGGTGCGCAGGCAATGGCCGTAGCCCTTGGCAAGCGCCGCAACGGAGCACCACAGGAACGCCCGAAGGGTTGGTCTGTCAACGCCCATGGCCGCGTTCCGGCTCTTGTAAAGGGCTACGGCCATTCACTGCGAGCCGCGCCTTGCCCTGAACGTTGACAGACCAACTGAACCCGTAATGATCCCATTGAAGGACCACTAGTCCGCGTACTGCGGCGGTTCGAAACGCATGCGGCTGTGGTGGCCGCCAGCCTCGATGGTGACCAGTTCGAGCAGTTCACCGTCGGCGCCTTTCAGGGTCAGTTCGGGGACCATGCGGCGCAGGGCACGATCCCGCGGGACGAGCGCGAGGGTCCAGGCGTCGATGTCCCCCGTGACGTCGATCTCGAAGTCGCTCTCCAGGGTCTCGCGGTCGCCGGTCAGCAGGGCGCGGAATAACCCGGCCAGGGTGGCCAGGGCGGGCTGTTCGTTGAGGTCGATCTCGCGGCTGGAGCCGCGACGTTCCAGGGTGAGGGTGTCGCCCTCGATGTGCACGGTCTCGCCACGCGGGCCGTCGACCTGGCGGGTAAGGGTATCGGGGGGCTCGAAGGCCAGGGAGCCCGAGCGGGTCTCCGGGAATTCCAGCATCGGGTCGTCGCGGCGCTCTTCGAACGCGAGGGTCGCCGCGCGCTCGGTGGTCAGGGCTTCGAGCAAGGCGCCGAGGGTGTCGTTGGCCAGGGCCGAAACAGGGACGAGAAGACCCAAGGCCAGGATCAGCGTGATGCCGGACTGGCGGATACGCGGGCCAGAGCCGTGGCCTCGCCTATTTGGATGCATCGTCCCAGAAGTCATAGAAATTGAACCAGTTGTAAGGGGCCTCGCGCACCCGCGCCTCGAGGCGATCGGCGTAGCGCTGTACCCAGTGTGCCAGGGCTGCATCGCGCTGCCCGCGTGGGGCCTCGATGGTCTCGGCGAAGGGTTCAAAGACGATATCGTAGCGGTTGCCCCCGCGATAGAGCCCGAAGCACAGGATCACCGGGACCTTGAGCACCGCGGCCAGCAGCAGCGGCCCTTGCGGGAACAGCGCGGTGTCGCCGAGGAAGTTGCAGGCGACCATCTTGTCACTCTCGGCGACGCGGTCGCCCAGTGTTGCGATCAGCTCGCCGCGATCCAGGCACTCGCGGGCCTGGATCAGGGTCTCGGTGCGCCCCAGCGGGATCACCGACGCGGCGACCTCGGGATTCAGCGCCTCCAGGACTTGGGTGATGCTCTGGTTGTGGTCGTTGTACATCAGGACCTTGACCGGAAAGTCGTACTTGCCCACCGCCAGCGCCCGCAAGGCCTCGAAGCTGCCCAGGTGCGCGCCCAGCAGGATCGCGCCGCGGCCACTGTCCACGTGTTCCAGGAAGGTCTCGCGGTTGTGTACGTGGATGTCCAGACAGGCGTCCTTGCCGGCGAGCAGGAAGACGCGGTCGAGGATGACCGCCGCAAAGCAGTGCAGGTGCCGGGCCAAATCGCCCAGGCGCGGTTCGCGCCCCAGGACCCGGCGCAGGTAGTTGCGACTGTGGCGGCGAGACTTTGGTGCGAACAGCAGGAAGTAGGCCGTGATCGGATAGAGCAGGGTGCGGCTGGCGCGGCGCCCGAGATTCAGGGCCACCCAGAGGATGATGCGCAGGGCCAGGGGCGAGCCCCGCTCCGCCTGCTGAAACCAGCCGCGGCTCATGCGTCCGCGGTGTCGTGAGTCGTGATCAGTTGGCCGGCACAAAAGGTGACGGGGGCCTCGCCATCCGCCGCGAGTACGCGGAAGGCCTGACGGCCGCCGTGCCCGGGCGGATCGATCTCGACCCGGAATGCCGTCTCGGGTCCCAGGGGTGCAAGGAACTTGACCTGGGGGAGGGCCTCGACCGGCCCGAGACCGTGGGCGTGGGCCACTGCCGCGACCTGGTCGAGGATGACCACGCCGGGCACCACCGGGTGACCGGGGAAGTGTCCGGGCAGGGATGGGTGACCGGCCCCGATGTGGCGAATGGTGGACTGGATGAGGGTCTGCATCAGGGCGGGCGGCTCAGGCGCAACGGCCGTGATGGGCGAGCAGGTCCAGCAGGACCTGGCGCGGTAGCTTGCCGGTGGCCGAACGCGGCAGGTGATCGACGCGGACCAGCGGGCGCGGCAGGAACAGCGGGTCCATGCACTCGGCCAGTGCGGCCTGGATTTCGGCCGCGCTGCGATCCGGTGCCACCACCAGGGCGGCCAGCCGGGTCACGCCGTGCGCTTCCTGATCGGTGCCCGGCGGAATGAACACCCCGTCGAGTACCCCGGGGATTGCGTTGAGCCGGCGGTTGAGATCGGCCAGGGAGGCGCGTTTGCCGGCGATGTTCAGTTGATCGGCGAGGCGCCCCTCCATGCGGAAGTGGCTGACGTCCCGGACCTCGATGTGGTCCGGAAGCGGGACCTCTTCGGGGTGCTGGGGTCCCTGGACGCGCGCGAGGCCGTCGTCATCGCGGTGCAGTTGCGCCCCGGGGTAGGCGGTCCAGTCGGATTCGCGGGTAGTGCGGCGGGTCGCAATGGCGCCGGCCTCGGTGCAACCGTAGATCTCGTCCAGCCGGCAGCCGAACACCCGTTCGGCCTGGCCGGCCGTTTCCGGGTCCAGGGGTGCGGTTGCGCAGAGGATGCGTTCCGGGGTCGGCCACTCCAGTCCCGCACGCAGGCAGGCGCTCAGATGAAAAGGTGTGGTGACCAGAACGGCCGGGGTGCAGTCCGCCAGTGCGGCACGGATGTCCTCGGGGTAGAACGGGCGTCCGGCGAGCAGGGTGGCGTGCCCCAGCAGGGCGTACAGGAGCGTGGACTCCAGACCGTACATGTGCTGCGGCGGGACCGTGCCGATCAGGGTCGGTCCGGAGCCATCCACCAGATCGAAGCATTCCAGCGCCTGGCAGGTGACAGCATGCAGGGCCTCCCAGCTGCGCGCATGGGCCGTGGGGGTGCCGGTGCTGCCGGAGGAGAAGGCCAGAACGGCGGTCTGGTCGGCGGGGATCTCGGGGATCGCCCCGGTGGCCTCGCCCGCTTCGCCGCGGGCTGACACCCGCAGGATCGGGATTGCGATCTCGGCATCCGGGCCGTCGACCAGGGCGGGCGCGTCCGGGTATTGGCTGGCGATCTCGGCCAGGGTAGTGCTCCCGCGGTTCGGGGGCAGCAGATTGACCTGGCCGCGCAGCAGAATGGCGGCAAAGGCGACCGCGAAGTGGTAGCGGTCCTGGCACAGGTTGAAGGCCGCCTGCGCCTGCGGCAGGCGTGCGGCCAGCGCCTGCGCGTCGGCGAGGAAGGCGGCGCGCGAGATCGCCCGATCGCCGATGCGCGCCAGCGGGGCGGGCGTGTCGGCGATCAGTGGTCGAGTGACCTGCGGGGTATCTGTCACGGGTGCCTCAGCATCCGGTGGTGATCGACCCGCGCCAGCTCCATCAGATAGGCCAGGAAGCCGTTGTGCGGCTCGTCGCGCAGGAGCCAGCGGCGCAGTGGATACTCCAGCAGGAACAGGCCGGCCAGCAAAAGGTAGTTGATTCCGTTGGCAAACAGGGCCCAGGTGGTGGCGGTGGCGAACAGCGCCAGCCAGGCGGACACGATCGCCAGTCCGGCACACAGCAGGGCCCAGGTAATGGTGAGGTTGCGCGTGTAGCGGTGCACCGCGGGGGTGTCGGAGGCCCCCATGGCCAGGGCATAGCGCGTGATCAGCGGGGTGGAGTCGCTGCGTAGCGAACGCGCGAACAGAAGCGACAAGAGCCCCATGATGAGCACCGGCAATGTGTACAACAGCCAGGTGGCCATCCCGCCGAGGAGCAACAGGCTTATGCCCACGGCCAGGCTCGCGGCCAGCACGCCACGTCCGGCGGCGGCCAGCGAGGCCCATGCAGCCACCAGGATCAGGCTGGCCAGGACCGCCAGCGGCACCAGCGGGATCTCGAAGGTCACGCCGAGGACGACCGCGACCGGATAACTCAGGGCCACGCAGGCGGCGAGTGGGGTGTTCACGACGTGGCTCGGTTGGCCTCGATATGGGCGCTCAGCGCACGCAAGGACGCGAAGATCTCGCGGTTGTTTTCGTCGTCCGACCGGATCTGGACGCCGTAGGCGCGGGAGATGGCCAGGGCCAGCTCCAGGGCATCGATGGAATCCAGCCCCAGTCCTTCACGGAACAGCGCATCTTCCGGCTCGATGTCCTCCGGCGCGACCTCCTCCAGATTAAGGCTGTCCACGATCAGTTGGGCGACTTCCTGTTCGAACGCTGTTTGTGATGGCACGTGTTCCCCCGGTGCAGTGATGTGCGCATTTTGTGATCGCCTCCGAACTTGCCGTTCGCGCGAGGGTCACCCTGCTGTGGGCGCCGATGATACCCACACCCGAGGGGCCGTGGTACCCTCGCGACCAGACCGGGTCGCCTTTCTGGGGTTGCGGGCGGGCAAGCGGAGACGTGATTTGATACAACCGGGACAGGAAGCCGTAACCGACGGGCGCTGCCAGGTGGTGGTGATCGGAGGAGGCCCCGCCGGCTCCACGGTGGCCTCCCGACTGGCGCAGAAGGGGCGCGACGTGGTGCTGCTGGAAAAGGCCCGGCATCCACGCTTCCACATCGGCGAATCCCTGCTGCCGATGAATATGCCGCTGTTCGAGGAACTGGGCGTGGCCGAGGCCATCGCGGCAATCGGCATCCCCAAGCACGGGGCCGAGTTCACCATCCCCGAGGCGCCCGACGCGCCGCGAACCTATTACTTCGAGCGTGCCCTGAACGACGACACACCCGCGTCGGCATGCGAGGTGCGGCGTTCGGAGTTCGACCATCTGTTGCTGGAAAACAGCGCCCGCCTGGGTGTGCGGGTGCTGGAAGAGGTCACCGTATTCGATGTCGCCCTGGCCGATCCCGCCAAGGGCGGGACCCAGCAGGTCACCGCGCGCGATGCATCCGGCAACACGCTGGAGTTCGAGGCCGATTTCGTGGTCGACGCCTCCGGTCGCGATACCTTCCTGGCGCGCCGTCTGGACCTGAAGGCGCGCAACCCGGAACACAACAGCGCCGCGATCTTCGGGCACTTCAACAACGTGCCGCGGCGTGCCGGGCGCGATGCCGGCAACATCAGTATCTACTGGTTCCAGCATGGCTGGATCTGGATGATCCCGTTGCGCGACGGGGCGATGAGCGTGGGCGCGGTTTGTTTTCCCGAATACCTGAAGACGCGCAAGACCAAGCCCGAGACGTTCCTGTGGGACACGCTGAAGCTCTGCCCGCCGGCCTTCGAACGCATGCAGGGCGCGGAGCTGGCCGGCCCGGTCAACGCCACCGGCAATTTCTCCTACCGCTCCAGTCAGGCCCACGGCCCGGGTTATCTGCTGGTCGGCGATGCGTTCACCTTTGTCGACCCGGTGTTCTCCAGCGGGGTCTATATCGCGATGTCGGGGGGCTTCCGCGCCGCCGATGCGGTGGATCGCTGCCTGGAGCATCCGGCGCGCTCCGCACGCTATCTGCGTGCCTTTGAGCGCGACGTGCGCCGTGGCGTCCGCCGTTTCTCCTGGTTGATCTATCGTTTCAACAGCCCGGTGATGCGCAAGCTGTTCATGGGTCCGCGCAATACCTTCGGGATGGAGCAGGCGGTGATCTCGCTGCTGGCCGGGGATGTCTACCGCAATACCCGTGTGCAGTGGTCCCTGCGCGCCTTCAAGACGGTGTACTACGTGCAGATGGCGCTGAACCTGCCGCGGGCCCTGGCCTTCTGGGCGCGGCGCCGGCGCAACGCGCGGCTGCACTTCACCGGCGGCACCACGCCCGAAGACGAGGCCTGAGAAGGCTCCCGTGGGCGAGGTGCGCGTCGGACTGGGTCGCATCGGGCCGGACGGCCTGGCGACCTTTGCGCTGTCGAATCTGATCATCCTGGCCACCGGCGGCTTGTCCTGGCTGGCGCTGTGGCTCTACACCGTGCACTGGTCGCGGCGGCGGCGCTGCCCCGGGCGCGGGGACTGCATCCTGGTGTTGGGGCAGCAGCTGGAGTCGGGGGCGCCCGGTCCGGGCTATCGCCTGCGCCTGCTGCGCGCCGTGCGTCTGGCGCGCCGGAATCCCGATGCCCGGATCCTGGTGCTGGGCGGGCAGACCTCCGTTGGGGCTCCCAGCGAGGCCGCCGCGGGCGCGGCCTTTCTGCAACACCACGGGATCGCGGCGACGCGCATCCGTACCGAAGACGCCTCGCGGCATACGCTGGAGAATCTGCGCAATGCGCGCGATCTGCTGACGGCGACGCCGGAGGCCGGTGATGCGCCCCTGGTGCTGGTGACCAGTCGCTTTCATCTCGCCCGGGCGGTTGCCATCGCGCGCGGCATGGGATTGCGCGTCTGCCCCTGTCCGGCGGAGCCGGGCTCCACCGTATCGGCGGCGCGCCTGGCGCGCGAATGCTGGATGCTGCACTGGTACCACACCGGCCGCACCCTGGCGCGCCTGATCCGCCACCGGGGTATGCTCGAACGGATCAGCTGATGTTCTTCAAGCGCGAAGCGCACGAAGACACGAAGGCGGGCAAGAGCGATCAACAGGGATTCAAGGGGTATGGGCCCGAGGCTATTACCGCCTTGGGTGCAGCCGGTCCTCAGTACGGGCCCGTCAGCCTGGATCCTTCCCGTCTCCCGTCAATGCTTTTCCGGTCTTCTGCGCGTGCCTCGTGGTGAACAGCGCCCTCACATCGCGCGGATGCGTTCGCGCTGGGCGGCCAGCTGGTCGCGGGTGGCGTGCATTTCGGCGACGCGGTCGCGTTCCTTCTGCACCACCTCGGCCGGGGCGCGGTCGACGAAGCTCGCGTTGGAAAGCCGCTGCTCGCTCTGTTCGAGGTTCTTGTCGAGCTTGCCGATTTCCTTGTCCAGGCGCGCGAGCTCGGCGTCCTTGTCGATCAGCCCGGCCAGCGGAATCAGCAGCTGCATGTCGTCGACCAGGGCCATCGCGGATTCCGGGGCCTCGTCGGCCGTGTCCAGCCAGGTGACGCTCTCGGGCTTGGCGAGGAACTCCAGCAGGCCGCGGTGGCGGGTGTAGCGCTCCTGGTCGGCGTCGGTCCAGTTCTTTACCAGCACCGGCAGCGGTTTGGCGGGGGCGATGTCCATCTCCGCGCGGATGCGGCGCAGCCCGGTGATGAAGTCCTTCACCCAGTCGAGCTCGGCCGTGGCGGTCGCGTCACGCGGGAAGCCGTCGCGGCCGGGCCAGGGGCGCTGCACCAGGAATTCGATGTCATGCGTGATGCCGGCATGCGGTTTCACGTTGGTCCAGATGGCCTCGGTGATGAACGGGGTCACCGGGTGCAGCAGGCGCAGCAGGGCCTCGAGCACGGTGACCAGGGTATTGCGCGTGGCGCGCTTGACCGCCTCCGGCGTGGCGTCGTCGTTCAGCACCGGCTTGGTAAGCTCCAGGTACCAGTCGCAGTAGTCGTGCCAGGTGAACTCGTAGAGCGTCTGCGCGGCGAGGTCGAAGCGGTAGGCATCGAGCTGCTGCGTGGCGGTCGCGGCGGTGGCGGCCAGGCGGTCAAGGATCCAGCGGTCGGCCAGCGTGCGGTGCTCTGCGGTATCGGTCGCGGCGGAGCAATCGTGGCCCTCGACGTTCATCAGCACAAAGCGCGAGGCGTTCCACAGCTTGTTGCAGAAGTTGCGGTAGCCCTCGATGCGGCCGAGGTCGAATTTGATATCGCGCCCGGTGGTGGCGAGTGCCGCCAGGGTGAAGCGCAGGGCATCGGTGCCAAAGGCGGGGAAGCCGTCGGGGAAGGCCTTGCGCGTGGCCTTTTCGATCTTCTGCGCCATCTGCGGCTGCATCAGGCCGCGCGTGCGTTTGGCGACCAGGTCGTCGGCGCTGATGCCGTCAATGAGATCGATCGGATCGATCACGTTGCCCTTGGACTTGGACATCTTCTGGCCTTCCGAGTCGCGGATCAGGCCGGTGACGTACACCTCGCGGAAGGGCACATCGCCCATGAAGTGCTCGCCCATCATGATCATGCGGGCGACCCAGAAGAAGATGATGTCGAAGCCGGTGACCAGCACGCTGGTCGGGTAGAAGTCGCGCAATTCCTGCGTCTGCTCGGGCCAGCCGAGGGTGGAGAACGGCCACAGCGCGGAGCTGAACCAGGTGTCGAGCACGTCCTCGTCCTGTTCGAGCACCACGTCCGTGCTCAGGCCGTGCTTCTCGCGCACTTCGGCCTCGTCGCGGCCCACATACACGTTGCCATCCGCGTCGTACCAGGCCGGGATGCGGTGACCCCACCAGATCTGGCGCGAGATGCACCAGTCCTCGATGTTGCGCATCCACTCGAAGTAGGTCTTCGACCAGTTCTCCGGCACGAAGCGGATGCGGCCGTCCTCCACTGCCTTGATCGCCGGTTCGGCCAGCGGGCCGGCCTTCACGTACCACTGGTCGGTCAGATAAGGCTCGACCACGGTGCCGGAGCGGTCGCCGCGCGGGACCATCAGCTTGTGGTCGTCGATCTTTTCGAGCAGTCCTTCCGTATCCAGGTCGTCGACAACCTTCTGTCGGGCCTGGTAGCGGTCCAGCCCGCGATAGGCGGCCGGCACGTTGTCGTTCATGCAGGCGTCGGTGGTCAGGATGTTGATCACCGGCAGGTCGTGGCGCTGCCCCATCGCGTAGTCGTTGAAGTCGTGCGCCGGGGTGATCTTCACGCAGCCGGAGCCGAACTCGGCCTCGACGTAGTCGTCGGCGATGATCGGGATCTCGCGCCCGACCAGCGGCAGCCGGATGGTCTTGCCGATCAGGTGCTGGTAGCGCTCGTCCTCCGGATGCACTGCGACGGCGGTGTCGCCCAGCATGGTCTCCGGGCGGGTGGTCGCGACGGTCAGATGGCCAGAGCCGTCGGCCAGCGGATAGCGGAAGTGCCACAGGTGGCCGACCTCTTCCTCGGACAGGACCTCGAGATCGGAGAGCGCGGTGTGCAGCACCGGGTCCCAGTTGACCAGGCGCTTGCCGCGATAGATCAGGCCCTCCTCGTGCAGGCGCACGAAGACCTCGCGCACCGCGTCGGACAGCCCGTCGTCCATGGTGAAGCGCTCGCGCGACCAGTCCATGGAGTCGCCCAGGCGGCGCATCTGGCGGGTGATGGTGCCGCCGGATTCGGCCTTCCAGTCCCAGACTGCCTCGAGGAATTTCTCGCGCCCGAGGTCGTGGCGGCCCTTGCCGTCGGCGGCCAGCTGGCGTTCGACGACCATCTGGGTGGCGATCCCGGCGTGGTCGGTGCCGCCCTGCCACAGGGTGCGGTCGCCGTGCATCCGCCGATAGCGGATGAGGGTGTCCATCAGGGTGTGCTGGAAGGCATGCCCCATGTGCAGGGTGCCGGTCACGTTCGGTGGCGGCAGCAGGATGCAGTAGTTGGCCTCGCCCGTCGCCGGCGGCGCGAAGACGTTCGCGTCCTCCCAGCGGTCGTACTGGGTCTGTTCGATGCTTTTCGGGTCGAAGCTCTTGTCCATGATCGCGGGCGCGCTCGGGTCGGAGTGTGGGGAAAGCCGCGCATTATAACGGCGCGGCGCGCTGGCCGCCCGGGGGATATGCCCTTGGCGGTTGTGTGCCGTGTAGGCTGGCTCTGGTTCGTCCTCCGGTGTTTACGGTGGCTCCAGGCTGCCGCCTGCCTTGTTGTGGCTGGTCCCGGTTCGTCGTTGGGTGTTTACAGTGCCTCCGGTCCGCATACTGCCAGGCGCTGACTCGCCAGCGCGCCGCGAGGTACTTCTTTGCTCGTGCAAAGAAGTACCCAAGAAACACGCCCGACTGCCGCGACCCCGGCCCGCTGCGCGGGCCGGGGTTTCCCTCGCTCCGAGGCTTTTCGCGGGCGGCGCTGAACTCGCTACGCTTTCGGCTCCGCTCAGACATCCAGCGCCCCGTGTCTATTTAGAATCGTCCCGCGAAAAGCCTCTCCACTCGGCGCGACGACAACGGGGAGGCAGGTCAAAACAACGGCTATCCCAGCGTGCTTGCCAGTGGATGATGGCTAGGTCTTCGAGCATCTTCGGCACGTTCGGCCCTTGGCCCTTGGCCGTTGCGTGCCGCGCCCGCGAAGCGGGCGCTGGGGGCCTTCGAGCGGCTGTGCCTGTTGTTGTGCCACGGGGCCGGAATACCTGTTGTTTTGACCTCCCCCTCCCGTATGGAGCCCCTTGCGGAAGGGTCCTCGGGCCGGGAGAAGGCGCTGGATGTCTGAGCGAAGCGCAGCGTAGCGAGTTCAGCGCCGCCGGCCCGAGGGCCCTGGAGCAAGGTTCCCGGGCGGAATCCGGGTGCCCTTCTTTGGGCACTTTCTTGGGCAAGCAAGAAAGTGCCTCGCGGTGCGCTCGCGAGAGAGCGCCTGGCAGGCGGCCGGACGAAGCCACCGTAAACACCTGATGACGAACCCTGGCTAGCCACCGTGGGGCTGGCGGTGGACCAAAGGCAACATAAACACGAGAGGATGAATACGCCCGAGCCATTGCGTGGCGAGGAGGCGGCTCAGGTGGTGGCGATGTGGTCGAGCAGGGCGCGGTAGCCGGTGCGGTAGTCGGGATACTGGAGGCGATAGCCACTGGCATGCAGGCGCTTGTTGCAGCAGCGCTTGCCGGAGACTCCGCCCTCGGGCATCGGCGGTGTGCCGGGCGGATCGATCTCCATCGCCTGTGCCAGCCAGGCGAGCAGCTCGTGGCGCAGGGCGGGCTCGTCATCCACGCCCAGATAAATCGGGTCGGGGTCATCCAGATGGAACAAGTGGGTCAGCAGGCCCACGCAGTCATCGCGGTGGATGCGGTTGGTCCAGACCGGCGCTTCGTGCTGACCACGCACGCCCTCGCGCACCTTGCGCAGGTGGTACTCGCGCCCCGGGCCATAAATGCCGCCAAAGCGCACGACCACGCCGGGAAAGGGACTGTCGGCCAGCAACTGCTCGGCTTCCCGCAGGGCGCGCCCGGAGAACCGGGTGGGTTCGGTGGGGCTGGCCTCGTCCACCCAGCGGCCGTCGTCGGCGCCGTAGACCGATGTGCTGGAGACGAAGACAACGCGGCGCGGCTGCTGGCTGGCCCGTTCCAGGGCGGTCAGGGTGTTGCGCAGGCCGTCAACATAGGCGCGACGATAGGCGGGCTCGGTGAACTCGCCCGGGGTGGCGATGAAATAAACCGTGTCGAGCGCCGGCGGCAGCTCCGGCAGGCCGTCCGCGACGCCGAAGTCGCCGGCCAGGGGCTGGATCGGCTTGGGGATGTGCTCCGGCCGGCGGCGCAGGCCCCAGACGGAGTGTCCGCCGTGGGCAAGTTGCTGGCCAACGGCACCGCCGAGATCGCCGCAGCCCATGATCAGGATGTTGGCCATTGTTCCCTCCGGGATCGTGATACGCACGCTACCGATTTCGCTGGCGAAAGACCAGTGCCAAAGTGAGGGTTCGACCGTGGGCGATAGCTCGGGCATGCTGGCTGGAACGCAGATGAACGGGAGATGGGGCTTGGGCAAGGCGAGCCGAAAGAAGGTCGACACGTGTGTCTGCGGGTCCGGGCAGGACCGTGCCGCCTGCTGTGGGCCGTATCTGGATGGTACGGCCTCGGCGCCCACGGCGGAGGCGCTGATGCGCTCGCGTTATGCCGCGTTTGTGGAAGGGCGTGAGGACTATCTGCTGGCGACCTGGGCGGCCGCGACACGCCCGGCATCCATGGAGCTGGCCCCGGAACAGCGCTGGCTGGGGCTCGCGATACGTGCGACCGAGGCGGGTGGGCCGGACGACGAGACAGGCTGGGTCGAGTTCATTGCCCGGTCACGGGTGCGCGGTCAGGGCGTACGCCTGCACGAGCGCAGTCGTTTTCGCCGCGAAGACGGGCGCTGGGTGTATGTCGACGGGGAGTTTCCGGGCGCATGACAGCCGCTTCGGATGCGGTCGCGTCACCGGTCCATCCGGCATTGCTGGATCGGGTGCTGGAGTGCCTGCGCATGCAGTCGGACGGGCTGACCGAGCACGCCCTGATCACGCAGTTGCGCGACGCGGGCGTGGAGCCATTTTCCGGGGCGCGGCTGCAGGAGCCCTTGAGCCTGTTTCAGGCGCACTTTGTGCTGTTCCACTGCCTGTACCGGCTGCGCGACCGCCTTGCGGAGGGCGGCGAAGGCTTGCGTATCCACTGCCTGGATATCGGGATCGAGCCGGTGCGGGAGGGAGGCGCGGTGGATGGGCTTCTGGCGACGCATGATCCACTGCGGGCCTATTACCTCGACCTGGCGCAGCTGGAAACCATGGATGCGTCGGCGGTGGAGGCGCTTCTGGGTGAGTTCTGGTCGCAGCTGGGGCGTGACCAGCAACGCGAGCAGGCGCTGGAGGTGCTGGAGCTTGCGGACCCGGTGGATGCCGACACGATCCGCCGACAGTACCGCCGGATGGCGCAGCGCCACCACCCGGACCGGGGTGGCGACACGGCCAAACTGCAGCGGATCAACGCGGCCCGCTGGGTCCTGCTGGTCCGGGGCTGAGGTTCAGTCGTCCGAGTCCGACATGGTGGTGACGAACGCCTGTTCCACGGTGAAGGTACCCACGCCCTTGTAGTTGGTCTGGGTCCAGCCGTGTTCGGTGAGCCACTCGCTCATCTCGCGGTTCATCGCCGGGTTGCCGCACAGCATCACACGGTCGTGTTCCGGATCCGCGGGCGGCAGATCGAGGATCTGGCTCAGCTCGCCGGAGCGGAACATGTCGGCGCCACGCTGGTTGTTGTCGTAGGGCTGCTGCGCGATCGGGCAGGCGAAGTCGTGGTTCTCGCGGGTCACGGTCGGCACGTAGCGCAGGCGGTCGCTGATGCGCGACTCGATCTCCTGGCGGTAGGCCAGTTCCTCGACGGTACGCACGCTGTGTACCAGCACTGCATTGTCGAAGTGCTCGAACAGCTCCGGGCTGCGGATCAGCGAGATGAACGGGGCGAGCCCCGTGCCGGTGGCCAGCATGTACAGGGTGCGACCCGGCTGCACGTAGTCGAAGGTGAGCGAGCCGGTGACCTTGGTGTTGATCCAGATTGAATCACCCGGTCCAGCCTCGGCCAGGCGGCTGGTCAGGGCGCCATCCGGCACGTGGATGCTCAGGAATTCCAGTTCCTCGGCCTCGGGTTCGGAGACGATCGAATACGCACGCGGAATCAGCTTGCCCTCGGGGCGCAGCCCCAGGGTCACGAATTGCCCGTTCTTGAATTCCAGACCCTCCGGGCGCGTGGTGGTGAAGCTGAAGGTCTTGTCCGACCAGCGGTGCGTGGAGGTGATGCGTTGTTCCGAATAAGGCATAAGTGCGTGGTTTTCCGATTATTGTTCGGTCCTACGCTAGCAAGTCCGCGCACCGGAAGCGAAAGCGCCGGCAAAAACCAAGGAAAACACTCGGAAATGGGTATCGCTCGTCAGCGGACGTTGCTGTCGATGAGCGTGAGGTGTTGCTCCAGCGGGGCCGGTTCCGACAGGTAGAAGCCCTGCACGAAGTCCAGGCCGATCTCGCGCAGGCGGTCCATGGTCGCGGCTGATTCGACACACTCGGCGATGGTGCGCAGGCCGAGGACATGACCCACGCGGTGAATGGCCGTGACCATGGCCGAGTCCACCGCGTTGTGGGCAATATCGCGCACGAAGCTGCCGTCGATCTTGATGAAGTCCACCGGCAGGTTCTTCAAGTACCCGAATGACGACAGACCGCTGCCGAAGTCGTCCAGGGAGAAACGACAACCCATGTAGCGCAGGGTGCGGATCAGGCTCTGGGCGCGTTCGTGGTGGCTGATGGCCGCGGTCTCGGTGATCTCGAAGATGATGCAGCGCGGCGGGATCGCGTAGTGCTGCAGGCGCTCGGTGACGAACTCCAGCATGCTCTCCTGCGCCAGCGACTGGCCCGAGAGGTTGATCGCCAGAGTGGGGTCGCAGTGGGATGAGTTCTCGCGCGGCGCACGATGCCGGGCGAGCATGGCGAAGGCGTTGTCGATGATGTGGCGGTCGATATCCGGCATCAGGTGGTAGCGCTCCGCGGCCGGGATGAAGCTGCCCGGCGGGATCAGCCGGCCATCCTCGTCGCGCAGGCGCATCAACACCTCGACATGGGCAAGGTCCGGGGCGACTGGACCCAGCGGGTGGACGGCCTGGCCGAACAGCGCGAAGCGCCCTTCCTCCAGCGCCGAGCGGATGCGGCCGACCCATTCCATCTCCCCGCGTCGGCGGCGCAGGGCCTGGTCGCTGGGCTGCCAGACGTAGACCTGGTTGCGGCCATTTTCCTTGGCGGCGTAGCAGGCGGAGTCCGCCTGGCTGAGGATCTCGGGCAGGGTCTGTTCCGGGCCGCTGACCGGCACCAGACCGATGCTGACGCCGACATCGAAACGCCGGCCCTCCCATGCGAAGCGCAGGGACTGGACGGTCTCCAGCATCTTCCGGGCAATCGCCTCGGCGCGTTCGGGCGGGCAGTGGCACAGCAGCACGCCGAATTCGTCGCCACCCAGCCGAGCCAGGGTGTCGTTCTCGCGGATCAGGTGCCGCAGGCGCTCGGAGAGTTCCCGCAGGAGCTCGTCGCCGGCCTGGTGACCGCAGGTGTCGTTGATGATCTTGAACTGGTCGAGGTCCATGTAGAACACCGCATGCGGCGTCTCGCCCTCCTCCTGAATGTGCAGGGCCTGGTCCAGCCGCCGCTCGAATTCGCGGCGGTTGCACAGGCCGGTGAGGTCGTCATGGGTCGCCTGATGGTTGAGCTGCTGGGTCATCTGCCACAGCTCGGTGTGGTCGTGCAGCACGACCACCACACCCTGGGCCTCGCGGTTCGGGCGTTGCAGGGGCGAGGCCAGCATGCGTACCACGCGGGTTTCGCCGTCGGCGCGATGCAGTATGCGTTCGGGTGATTCCACGGTACCGCCCAGGTTCAGGCAGTGTTCCACCGGGCGGAGCACGCTGGTCCCCGTCCGGGTGTCTTCCAGGTCCAGCAGTTCGTCCACCAGGCGGCCCTGGGCGCTGGTGGCATCCAGCCCCAGCAGTACTTGGGCGGCGGGGTTCAGGTAGGTCAGGCGCCCGTGGGTGTCTGCGGTGATGACCCCGTCGCTGATTGATTGCAGCGTGGTTAGCAGGCGGTCCCGTTCGGCACCCGTGGCGGCCTCCGCGGCCCGCAGCGAGGTGACGTCCCAGGCCACGCCGAGCACGCCTGGGCGGCTGGATTCCCCATCGGTCAGCGGCATCCATGAGACGCGTAGATAGGTGTCGCCAATACGGACCTCGCCGTCGAAGCTATCCCCCCTCAGAGCGCGTTCCACGGCAGCGATCACGTTGGGCTGGTCGGCGTAGACTTCCCGGGCGTCGCGGCCCAGGACATCGCCTGGCTTTAATCCCAGGGTCCGGAGGCCGGCTCCCTCCGATAGCGTGAAGCAGCCTTCAGCATCTAGCGCGAACAGGATCAGCGGGGCATGGCGAATGGTCGCGCCCAGCTGGGTCTCCAGGCTCTTCAGCGCCTGCTCCGACTGACGCTCGCGGGTGATGTCGCGCACGGTCGCGAAGACCTCGAGCTCGCCGTCCGTGCGAATCGCGTTGATGTGCACCTCGGCCGGAAATTCGCCACCGTCACGATGCCGGTAGCGGCTCTCGAAGTGCGCGGGGAGGCGCTGTTCGGGGTTGGAGTGGGCCTGGTCCACGTCGTCCTGAGTGGCCTGCAGGTCCAGCTCGGTGATGTGCACGCCGCCGGTCAGTTCGGCGCTGGTATAGCCCAGCAGTTCGCAGGCAGCGTAGTTGGCCGCGACGATCCCGCCCTTGCGGTCGAGGACCAGATGAGCCTCGGGCGCCTGTTCAAAGATCCGCTGATAGCGCGTGGTGTCCGGGTGATCGGGCATGGCGGCGGGCTGAACCTTTGGTGGCGGGCCGGGCCCCGCGTCGGGGCGTGATTCGGCACCGGAGTGTCGCCGGTTGCGCCGGCACTGGCAACCTTGGGAGGTGCGGATTTGCCTCTTCCGGGGCGGTTTCTGCTTGCCCGGCCTATCCGGGCGCTTGGGTGAGCCGGGACAGGTTTTCCGTGGACAGGGGCGCGCTGTGCGGGGGGTTGCGCAGTTGTTCGCGCGCCCAGGCGGCGTGTTCGCGCACCAGCTCGGAAGGGTGCTCGGCGCGGGCGGCCAGGGCTGCGTCCGCCTCGGGTGTGGCCGGACCGTTGCCGAGGGCCACAGCGAGGTTGCGTAGCCACTGGGCATGGCCGATTCGGCGAATGGCCATGCCCTCGGTGCGGGCGAGGAAGGTTGCCTCGTCCCAGGCGAACAGCTCGATCAGGCTGGCGCTATCCAGACCGTGGCGGGCGATGAAGTCGGGTTCCGCCGTGACCTCGGCAAAGCGGTTCCAGGGGCAGACCAGCTGGCAGTCGTCGCAGCCGTAGATGCGGTTGCCGATCAGCGGGCGCAGGTCCTCGGGGATTGCACCCTTCAGTTCGATGGTCAGATACGAGATGCAGCGGCGGGCGTCCAGGTCGTATGGCCCGCGGAACGCCCGGGTCGGGCAGACATCGAGACAGGCGGTGCACTGGCCGCAGTGCTCGTCCACGGGTTCATCCAGTGGCAGTGGCAGGTCGGTAAACAACTCCCCGAGGAAGAACCAGGAGCCGCTCTCGCGCGCCAGCAGATTGGTGTTCTTGCCAATCCAGCCCAGCCCGGCGCGGGCGGCCAGGGCCTTTTCCAGGATCGGGGCGCTGTCGGTGAAGGCGCGATAGCCGAACGGCCCGACCTCCGCCTCGATCCGGCGCGCGAGGGTGGTCAGGCGCTTGCGCAGCAGCTTGTGGTAGTCGCGGCCCAGGGCATAGCGCGAGACATAGGCGTGATCACGTTCGGCCAGCTGGATCGCCGGGCGCCGGGTGGCCGGCGGGAAGTAGTCCATGCGCACGCTGATGATGCGCTGCACGCCGGGCACCAGGGCATCCGGGGCGTGGCGCAGGGGGGCGCGGTCGGCCATCCAGTCCATGTCGCCGTGCGAGCCCTGGGCCAGCCAGTCGTCCAGATGCCGGCGATCCGCCTCGGGCACCTCGGCGGGGGCGATGCGCACGGCCTGGAAGCCGAGCTCGCGTCCCCAGTCGCGGATGCGTTCGGCGAGTTCGGCAGATTGGCGTGGATCGAGGCGCTGAGGCACGATTTCGGCTTCCGCGACGGAGGTGATGGCGTGAATCATGAACCCGACCCACAAGCATTGACCAGCGCACTGTTCGATAACGCGGGCATGCGGGCCCTGGATGCCGCCGGCCTGGCCCTGCCGGGGATGGCTCCGGGCGAGCTGATGGAGCGTGCCGGGCAGGCCCTGTTGACGGTGGTGCGCCGCGACTGGCCGCAGGCCCGTCGCATCGGGATCCTGTGCGGGCCCGGCAACAACGGCGGAGACGGCTACGTGCTTGCCCGGCTGGCGGCCGAGGCCGGGCTGGAGGTGCGGGTCCATGGAGGCCCCTCGCGGGCGCGCCCCGAGTCCGATGGTCGTCAGGCCCACCGGCGCTGGCAGGCGAGCGGCGGCGAGGTCCATGCCCTGGAAAACTTCGACCCGGCGGCCGCGGACCTGTGGGTGGATTGCCTGTTCGGGATCGGCCTGGAGCGGCCGCTGACCGATGCCTACGGCGCGGTGATCGAGTCGCTGAACGCGAGTGGGCGGCCGGTGCTGGCGGCCGATGTGCCCTCGGGCGTGGATATCGATCGCGGCCGGCTCCTGGGGGAGGCGGTCCGGGCGAATCACACCCTGACCATGATCGCCGACAAGCTGGGCCTGCATACCGGGGCCGCGGTCGACCGGGTCGGCCAGGTGGAGGTGGCCCCGCTCGATCTCCCTGCCTCGGTGGCCCATGGCATCGCGCCGGTTGCGCGTCGGGTCGGGCCAGAGGACTGGCGGCCGCGCCTGCCGGTGCGGCGCCCGGGGGCGCACAAGGGCGACTGTGGGCATGTGCTGATCGTGGGCGGCGCGCCCGGCTACTCGGGGGCCGCGCGGCTGGCGGCGACGGCCGCCCTGCGCGCCGGGGCCGGGCGCGTGACCCTGGCCACGCACCCCGAGCATGCGGCCTGGGCGAATCTGGAGCGACCCGAGTTGATGGTGCGTGGCGTGGCGGACGCCAGCGAGTTGCAGGCCCTGATGCGTCGCGTCGATGTCGTCGCGGTGGGACCGGGACTGGGACAGGGCGCCTGGGGTCGCGGCCTGTGGCTGGCGGTGGCGGATGCCGACCTGCCCCGGGTGGCGGATGCCGATGCCCTGAACCTGCTGGCCGAGGCCCCGCGCCGGGGCGAGGACTGGGTGCTGACCCCGCACCCAGGCGAGGCCGCCCGTCTGCAGGGGCAGGACGTGGCCACCATCGAGGCCGATCGCCCCGGGCAGGTGCGGGCGCTGGCCGCGCGCCTGGGTGGAGTGGTGTTGCTGAAGGGGGCGGGCACGCTGGTCGCCAGTTCGGGTGCGGAGCCGCTGGCCTGTGTCACCGGCGGCCACCCCGGTATGGCCACCGCCGGTAGCGGCGACGTGCTGACCGGCATCATCGCGGCGCTGCGCGGGCAGGGCGCGGATGCGCGCAGCGCCGCGGAGATCGGTGCCGCCTGGCACTGCGCCGCAGCCTGCATCGCGCGTGATCGCCTGGGCGGGGCGCGCGGGATGCTGGCCGGGGATCTGGCCGAAGCCCTGCCGGCCGCGGCCGGGGGTGGGGCATGACGGTAGCAGCGGCCCCTCTGATCCTCCCGCACCTGGAGGCGACCGAGGCGGCCGGGGCCGCGCTGGCGGCGCTCGACGCCCCGCATATCGTGTTCCTGGAGGGTGATTTGGGTGTCGGCAAGACCACCTGGGTTCGGGGTCTGCTGCGCCGGCTCGGGCATGAAGGCGCGGTCCGCAGTCCGACCTACACCCTGGTGGAGCCGTATGCGCTGGCGGGGCGCGAGGTCCTGCACTTCGACCTTTACCGCCTGGGTGATCCCGAAGAACTCGAGTACCTGGGGGTGCGCGAGGCCTTCGGGGGCGATGTCCTGTGGCTGGTGGAGTGGCCGGAGCGCGGTGCGGGCTGGCTGCCGGCGCCGGATCTGGTGGTGCGCCTGGCGCATCGCGAGGGCACAGCCGAAGGCCGGGATCTGTGGCTGGAGGGGCCGCTGGCGGCGGCCTACCACCGGGTGCTTCGGGACCAGGAGATCGTGACAGGGTGACACGCCGGGGCTGCCCCGGAGTTGGCCCGCCACGCGCACAATGCGCGATATCTCGCTCATAAAGAAAGAAAATTGCTATTGCTTTTCCAGAAAAAGCGTCCACAATGTAGTCAGAACCCCTGATTACAAAGGGAAACGCCGTGGGCCAATCAACATCGCCGGATCTGCGCCGCCGCCAGCTGCTGCGCGCCATGACTGCCCTCGGGCTGGTCGGGATGCCTTTGCCGGCCCTGGCTCGCACGGACGTCCGGCGCGTGCGCATGTCCGTGGATGGCGGAACCACCCGTCTGGTCTTCGACATGGACGGCGAGGCGGAATACTCCATGTTCCACCTGCAGTCTCCCGACCGCCTGGTGGTGGATCTGGAGAACGCGCGGGCCGTGGAAGACCTGACCATCAGCGATAACCCGCGCTCGGCGATCAAGGCCGTGCGCCATGCCGCACGCAATGGCTCCGATCTGCGCGTGGTGTTCGACCTGCGCAAGCCGGTGGAGCCGAGCAGTTTCGTGCTGATGCCGGCACAGGGTGCGCCGCACCGCCTGGTCCTGGATCTGGCCAGCGGCGAGGCACCCGCCGCGCCGCGCTCGGCGGAGAACAACGGCTCCCGCCGTGGGCGCTCGCAGGAGGACCTGCGCGATGTCGTGGTCGCCATCGATGCCGGTCATGGTGGGCATGATCCGGGTGCCATCGGCCCCGCCGGCACCCGCGAGAAGGACGTGGTCCTGCAGATCTCGAAGCGTCTGGCCGATCGCGTGAACAGCGAGCACGGCATGAAGGCCGTGATGACCCGCAGTGGCGACTATTTCCTGCCCCTGCGCGAGCGCATCGAGCGGGCGCGCAAGGCGGACGCCGATATCTTCGTGTCCATC
This sequence comes from Thioalkalivibrio versutus, assembly GCF_001020955.1. Classification (NCBI taxonomy): domain Bacteria; kingdom Pseudomonadati; phylum Pseudomonadota; class Gammaproteobacteria; order Chromatiales; family Ectothiorhodospiraceae; genus Thioalkalivibrio; species Thioalkalivibrio versutus. Next base: position 2,481,240 of record NZ_CP011367.1, on the reverse strand, counting down.
CACGCCGACGCGATCGCCAATCGCAGTGTCCAGGGTTCGTCGGTGTACATGCTGTCCGAGCGCGGGGCCTCCAGCGAGGCGGCGCGCTTCCTCGCCCAGCGCGAGAACCAGGCGGATCTGAGCCTGGGCGGGGTGCCGATCAACGGCAAGGACGATTCCCTGACCAACGTGCTGCTGGATCTGGCCCAGAGCGGGAGCCTGGAGGCCAGCAACACCCTGGCCGAGCGGATGATCGCGGAGCTCCACCGGGTGGGCAAGGTGCGCAAGCCGGAGGTAGAGCGCGCGAACTTTGCGGTCCTGCGCTCGCCGGACGTGCCGTCGGTCCTGGTCGAGGCGGCCTTCATCTCCAATCCCTCCGAGGAGCGCAAGCTGCGCAGCACGACCTTCCAGAACTCGCTGGCGGACGCCCTGCTGACCGGGTTGCGGTCGTACTTCTCCACCCATGCCCGTCCGGGCACGCTGATCGCCGACGGCCAGCCCGACCAGCACATCATCCGCCCGGGCGAGACCCTCTCCGGGATTGCCGATCGCTATCGCCTGTCGCTGGCGGACCTGCGTTCGGCCAACGATGTCCGCGACGACCGCATTTACGCCGGCCAGGTCCTGCGTATCCCCCGCGACTCCTGAGCCCGGCACCTCCGGGCAGCCCGTCACGTCTTGCAGGCGTTGTTCGGCCGCCGGCTAGGCACTCCGGCGCTGCCCCGGTTAGGCTAGGCACCCGGTTCTCGTCTCTCCCAGGTGTCGCGCGTGGCGATCGCAAAGCTCTCCGAACAACTGATCAACCAGATCGCCGCCGGCGAGGTGATCGAGCGTCCGGCCTCGGTGGTCAAGGAGCTGCTGGAGAACGCCCTGGATGCCGGGGCGACGCGGGTGGATGTGCGCCTGGAGCAGGGTGGCATTCGACTGATCCAGATCAGCGACAACGGCAGCGGGATCTATCGCGACGAGATGCCGCTGGCCCTGTCGCGCCACGCCACCAGCAAGATCGCCTGCATGGACGATCTCGAGGCGTTGCATACCCTGGGCTTTCGCGGCGAGGCCCTGCCCTCGATCGCCTCCGTCTCGCGGCTGTCGCTGACCTCCATGGTGGCGGACGAGCGCAACGGCTGGCGCCTGACCGGGGACGGCTCCGATGTCTTCCGCGAGGCCGCCCCGGCGTCACATCCGGTGGGCACGACCGTCGAGGTCCGCGACCTGTTCTTCAACGTCCCGGCGCGGCGCAAGTTCGTGCGTACCGAACGCACCGAATACAACCACTGCGAGAACGTGATCCGCACCCAGGCGGCTGCTTGTCCCGAGGTCGCCTTCAGCCTGCGCCACAATGACCGCGTCACCCTGGACCTGCCGGCGGCCGACGACCCCGGCGAACGGGTGCGGGCGCTGCTGGGTGATGCCTTCCTGGAGCATGCGACCCCGGTGGACGAACAGCGCGCCGGGCTGGCGCTGTCCGGCTGGCTGGGCTCGCCAACCCAGTCGCGCGCCCAGCCCGATCAGCAATTCTTCTTCGTCAACGGCCGCGCGATCCGTGACCGCGTGCTGGCCGCGGCCGTGCGCAAGGCCTATCAGGACGTGCTCTACCACGGGCGGCATCCGATGTTCGTGCTGGACCTGGAACTGGATCCGACCCAGGTGGATGTGAACGCGCACCCGACCAAGCAGGAAGTGCGCTTTCGCGAGTCGCGCATGGTTCACGACTTCATCTTCCACAGCCTGCACAAGGCGCTTGCCGCGTTGCGTCCGGGGGATTCCGGGCATGCCGCGGCGGTACCCGACATGGGTGCGCCGGCCCCCGCCGGTCGCCCCATGCCCATGCCGGCGCAGGCGGATCGCCCGCTGTCCGGGCTGGGTGTGCCGGGTGCGGGCGGTGGGTACGCGCCCCCTCGCGAACCGCGACTTGAGCCGGTCGGGCGCGATCCAGGCTTTGGTGCGGCCTGGGCCGAGTTCCGCGGGACGTCTGCGGTGGCCGAGGCGCGGCCCGCCGCTTATGACACCCCGATGCCATCCGCCACGTCCGGTGCGCCCGCAGCGGACCCGGACGGCATGCCGCCCCTGGGGTTTGCCCTGGGGCAGGTAGCCGAGACCTTCATCCTGGCCGAGAGCCCCCGCGGCCTGATCGTAGTGGACATGCACGCGGCCCACGAGCGCATCACCTATGAACGCCTCAAGCGCGAATGGGAGGGGGCACGGGTGACCTCGCAGCCCCTGCTGGTGCCGGAGACCCTGGACGTCACCCCGGCCGAGGCCGAACTGGCCGAGGAACGCGCGGGCCTGCTTGGGGAACTCGGCTTCGAGCTCGACCGTGCCGGCCCCGAGACCCTGACCCTGCGCGCGGCGCCCGCGCTGCTGCGCGGCCAGGACACCGCGCAGCTCGTGCGCGATGTCCTGGCGGACCTCGCGGCCGACGGTTACAGCCATCGGGCCGAGGGGGCGATGAACGCGGTACTGGGAACGATCGCCTGCCACGGTTCCGTGCGTTCGGGGCGGCGCCTGACCCTGCCCGAGATGAACCAGTTACTGCGCGATATGGAGGCCACCGAGCGCTCCGGCCAGTGCAACCACGGGCGCCCGACCTGGGTGGAGCTGGACCACTCGGCGCTGGACCGGCTGTTCCTGCGAGGACGCTGATGGCCGGACTGGATGGGGAGCGGCCGCCGGTCATCCTGCTGGCCGGTCCCACCGCGAGCGGCAAGACCGCGCTGTCGCTGGCGCTGGCCGAGGCCCTGGACGCGGAGATCGTCAGCGTGGATTCCGCGCTGGTCTATCGCGGCATGGATATCGGCACCGCCAAGCCGGACGCCGCCGAGCGTGCCCGCGCCCCGCATCACCTGCTGGATATCCGCGACCCGGAGGACACCTACAACGCCTCCGACTTTGCCCACGATGCCCGCGCCGCGATCGATGCCATTCATGCCCGCGGCCGGGTCGCCCTGCTGGCGGGCGGCACGCTGCTCTACCTGCGCGCCCTGCTGGACGGCTTCGATCCGATCCCGCCGGTCCCGGATGCGGTCCGCGAGTCCGTGCGTGGCCGTCTGGAACACGAGGGCGCCGTGGCCCTCCATGCCGAGCTGGCCACCGTGGACCCGGAGGCCGCCGCGCGCATCCACCCGAACGACCCGCAACGCATCCTGCGCGCCCTGGAGGTGTACGCGGCCAGTGGCCAGCCATTGTCGGGCTTCCAGAGTGGCGCGGCCGCGACGGTCCCGGCGGGCTGGGTGTCGCTGGCCCTGTGGCCGGCGGATCGCGAGCGCCTGCGCATCCGCATCGCCGACCGCTTCGATGCGATGCTGGAGGCCGGCTTCGTCGACGAACTGATGACCCTGACCCGTCGCCCCGGCCTGACCGCGGAGCACCCGTCGCAGCGGGCGGTGGGGTATCGCCAGGGCTGGCAGTGGCTGGCCGGCGAATGCGACTTTGCGACCTTTCGCGAGCGGGCCATCGCCGCGACCCGCCAGCTCGCAAAACGCCAGCTCACCGGGCTGCGGCGCTTCCCCCTGCATGCCCGGTTGAACGCCGAGGACGCGGATTTGTCGCAGGCTTTGCGGGCCATCCAGGCTGCACGGATAGCGGCCCCGGCAGCGGCGATGTCCGAATAACGCCCGGTGTACGCCTGGAACGGCGCCGCGAAGCCGGTATGCTACGCTTCAACCTGACCGTGCGGCGGGCCGACCTCGAGCCGCCGGCGCGGGTCGCGAACCAATAATAACGATCAAGGAACGCACCGATGGCCAAAGGGCAAATGTTGCAGGAACCCTTCCTGAATGCGCTGCGTCGGGACCGGATCCCGGTCTCCATCTACCTGGTGAACGGGATCAAGCTGCAGGGGCAGATCGAATCCTTCGACCAGTTCGTGGTGCTGCTGCGCAGTACGGTCTCGCAGATGGTGTACAAGCACGCCATCTCCACGATCGTGCCGGCCCGTCAGGTGAACATGAATCTCGAGGGCGAGGCAGCGGCTCCCGCCTCCGCCGAGGCCGAGTCCTGAACATGAGTGGAGGTCTCCTCCAGCTTGTTTGAGCGTCCGGAGAGTGCCGGCGACGAGCGCGTCGGCAATGGTGCGGTCCTGGTCGCGCTGAATGTCGGGGACAACCCCGATATCGAGGCCCAGGTCCAGGAATTCGACGAGCTCGTGCGCTCCGCCGGGGCCGAGATCATGGCGGTGGTGCGCGGATCGCGCGACCGGCCGCACCCCAAGCTGTTCGTCGGCGCCGGCAAGGCTGACGAGATCCGCGATGCGGTCGAGGCCTCGGGGGCTGACGTGGTGATCTTCAACCACGCCCTGTCGCCCAGCCAGGAACGCAACCTCGAGGCCCACCTGAAGGCCCGGGTGCTGGATCGCTCCGGTTTGATCCTCGATATCTTCGCCCAGCGCGCCCGTTCCCACGAGGGCAAGCTGCAGGTGGAACTGGCCCAGTTGCGCCATATGTCCACGCGCCTGGTCCGTGGCTGGACTCACCTGGAACGGCAAAAGGGCGGGATCGGCCTGCGCGGTCCGGGGGAAACCCAGCTGGAGACCGACCGCCGCCTGCTGGCCGGGCGCATCAAGCACATCGAGCGGCGTCTGGAGAAGGTCGAACGCACCCGCGAACAGGGCCGTCAGGCGCGCCTGCGCAACGAGATCCCCACGGTGTCGCTGGTGGGCTACACCAACGCCGGCAAGTCGACCCTGTTCAATCGCCTCACGCATTCCGACGTCTACCAGGCGGATCAGCTGTTCGCGACCCTGGACCCGACTTTGCGCCGTCTGGACCTGGCCCCGCACCAGTCGCTGATCCTGGCCGACACCGTGGGCTTCGTGCGCGACCTGCCGCATGAGCTGGTTGCCGCGTTCAAGGCGACCCTGACCGAGACCCGCGAGGCGGCGCTGCTGCTGCACGTGATCGACGCCGCCGACCCGGAGCGCGAGGCGCGCATCCGGCAGGTCGAGGAGGTGCTCGAGGAGATCGGTGCCGAGGACGTCCCCTGCTGGAGGGTGTACAACAAGATCGACCAGCTGGAGAACCCGGCCGAGGACCCGGACGACCGTTTCGGCATGGCGGACGATGCCTTCTGGCTGTCGGCGCATACCGGCGAGGGTGTGGAGCGCCTGGAGCAGCGCCTGGCCGAGACCTTCACCGAGTCCATGACCCAGGGCTGGGTCGAGCTCCCGGCCTCGGCCGGGCGCCTGCGCGCCCAGCTCTACGAAGAGAAGGCCGTGGAGGCCGAGCAGACCACGCCGGACGGGTCGATCCAGTTGCGCCTGCATGTGCCGAAGCGGCGTTTCGAGCAGCTCTTCCGCGCGGCCGGGCTGGACCCCGAAACCGTCCGCCTGCAATCGGAAGCACCGGGGGCGGCGGCCGCCGACCACTGAAGCCGGCCGCGGCTCGCTTGCGCACGAAAAAGGCCCCGGGTTCAACCGGGGCCTTTTTCGTGGCGTCGATGTCGTCGCGGTTCAGGCGTCGCTCTGGGCGATCGCTTCCCCGTCGGCGCTGGCCAGGTACAGGGTCAGGGTCTCTCCGGCTCGGATGCCATCGCCGTTTAGCCCGTTCCAGCGCCGCAGGTCGCCGATGCTGACCTGGTGGCGGCGAGCGATGGTCGACAGCGAGTCGCCGGGGCGGACCTCGTACTCGACGCGCTGGCCGTCGGGCCCACGGTCGGGATCGGCGCGCACCACCTTGAGGGTGTCGCCCGGGCGGAGGATCGCGTCCGGGTCCAGGTCGTTGGCGGCGCGCAGGGCGCCGATGGACATGCCGGTGCGCTGGCTGATGTGCCACAGGCTGTCGCCAGCCTGCACCTGATAGTCCTCCGCTAACTGGCCGTTGTCGCCGGCCACCTGCAGCGGAGCCTCTTCGCTCGGGGCGGAGGCCGGCAGGCGCAGGGTCTGACCGGCGCGGATCATGTCGTCGTCGAGGTTGTTCATGTCGCGCAGCACGGCGACGCGGGTGCCGGCGCGCTGGGCAATCTGGCCGAGGTTGTCGCCCGAGCGCACAGTGTATTCGCGGAACCGGAGCAGCGGTTCATCGTTGCGGGTCTCCAGTGCCGCCTCGAGGGTGGGCAGCGCCTCGCGCGGGACGAACAGGTGCTGGGCGCCGCCGGGGTGGGTGGCATGGCGGTGGTAGCCGGGGTTGAGCTGTTTGAGGGTCTCGGTATCCAGGTCGGCGAGCTCCGCGATTAGCGAGAAGTCCGCCTGCTGGCCGGGTTCGATCATCTCCAGCGCGGGTTCGTTGGCGATGGGCGCGATGGCGATGTTGTGGGCATCGGGGTCCAGGAACAGGTGGCGCAGGGCCAGCAGCCGCGGGATGTACGCGGTCGGCTCGGACGGCAGGTCCAGGCTCCAGTAGTCAGTGGGCTCGCCGCGGGCGGCATTGCGGTCGATGGCGCGCTGGATGTTGCCCTGGCCGTAGTTGTAAGCGGCCAGGGCCAGGTACCAGTCGTCGAAGCGTCGATGCAGCGCCTGGAGGTAGTCCAGCGCGGCGAGGGTGGATTTGTAGACGTCGCGGCGGCCGTCGTACCAGTGATCGCGCGACAGATCGAAATAGTCGCCGGTGGCCGGCATGAACTGCCAGATCCCCGCCGCGCGGCTGCGCGAGGTCGCCTGGGCGACGAAGCCGCTCTCCACGATCGGCAGCAGCAGGAGCTCGGCGGGCATGTCGCGCGCCTCAATCTCGGACAGGATGAAGTAGGCGAACGGCTCCGCGCGCCGGGTGCTGTACTCGATGATCCGTGGATGGTCACGGTAGTGCCTGATATAGCGATCCACGCGCTCGTGGTCCAGCGCGTCGTTGAAGCCGAAGCCCAGGCGCGCGCGCTCCCACAGGTCGTCGGTCTCGGCGGCACGTTGCGCGGCGTCGCGCTGCTGGCGTTCCATCGCGGCCTGCACGTCCTCGGTCGTGCGCGGTTCCACGATCGGCCGATCCGCCGCCGAGGTGTCCAGCGTGCGCTCGGAGTCGTGTAGGCTACAGGCAGAGGCGAAGATCGCCGTCAGGCCGAGAATCAGGGCGGTGGTCAGTCGTGTGCGGAGGCGTGGTGTCATGGCGCTGGAGGATAAACCAGAGATGGGGGATCACCAAGACCCATTCCTGACTTGGTTGGCGCACTGGTATGCCCAGCCGCAGGGGCGGAGGGTCCGCGAGCGCTTTCTGGAACGCATTCGGCGCTATGGCGATGCGGGCCCCGGGGGGCTGGCGGTGGAGCTGGCGCCGGTGCCGATCCTGGAGGACAGCGATGCCCTGCAGGCCCCGCTGATCCGGATCGCCTCGGCGCGCCCGGCGCTGCGCATGGACCCCGAGGCCTGGCCGCTGGAGTCCGCCTGTGCCGGGCGCATCGTGCTCGCCCATCCCTGCGCCCAGAGCGAGCAACCGGCGGCGGTGGTGGCCGAGGCGGCCCGGGTGCTGGAGCCCGAGGGACGGGTGTTTCTGCTGGAAGGCAACCGCCTGCAGCGCGGTGGGCGCAACGGGGTGCGCGCCTCGCCGTTGCCCGAAGGCCTGCGGCGGCGCCAGTATCGCGAGTTGCTGGAGGCAGCGGATCTCGAGGTGCTGGATCAGTGGAGCCTGAGCCTGCTCCCACCGGGGCTGCCCGCCGCCTGGCAGAAACGCCTGGCCACCATGGATGCCTGGACCCTGCGCGGCCTGCCGCCGTTGGCCAGCATGATCCTGACCGTGGCCCACAAGCGGGTGAACATGCCCCTGCGTCCGGAGCCGCGTTTCCGCTTCGCCATGCCCAACCCCGCGATGCGTCCGGGGCTGGTATCCTCGCGCTCCTCTCATTCTGGAGCCCGCCGAACGCATGGCTGACGAACGCGTGTACATCTATACCGACGGGGCCTGCCGTGGAAACCCCGGGCCGGGCGGCTGGGGTGCGATCCTGCGCTTCGACGGGCGCGAGCGCGAGCTCTACGGGGCCGAGGCCGAGACGACCAATAACCGCATGGAGATGACCGCGGCCATCCGCGCGCTGGAGACCCTGAAGCGCCCCTGCAAGGTGGAGCTGGTCACGGATTCCAAGTACGTGAAGCAGGGCGTGACCGAGTGGATGCCGGGCTGGAAGCGGCGCAACTGGAAGTCCGCCAGCGGCTCGCCGGTGAAGAACCGTGATCTCTGGGAGGAGCTGGATGCACAGGCCCAGCGCCACGACATCGAGTGGTACTGGGTACGGGGCCACAGCGGTCACCCGGAGAACGAGCGCGCCGACGAACTGGCCAATGCAGGCATTGATGCCCTGCTGGCCGGCGAACCGATCGAGAATTGAAGGAAACCACGATGCGTCAGATCGTGCTGGATACCGAGACCACGGGCCTGGACCCCTCCGACGGCCACCGCATTATCGAGATCGGCTGCCTGGAGCTGGACAACCGCCGCCCCACCGGGCGCAAGCTGCACGAGTTTCTGCAACCGGATCGCGAGATCGACGCCGGCGCGATCGCGGTGCACGGGATCACCAACGAGTTTCTGGCCGACAAGCCTCGATTTGCCGATGTCGTCGATGACTTTGTCGACTTCATTCGTGGGGCCGAACTGATCATTCACAACGCGCCCTTCGATGTCGGCTTCATCAACAACGAGCTGCGCCTGTTGGGCGATGTGGCGCCGGCGTCCGAGGTGGCAGAGGTCAGCACCGTGCTGGATTCGCTGGTGATGGCGCGGCGCATGCACCCGGGGGCGCGCAATTCCCTGGATGCCCTGTGCAAGCGCTACGAGGTGGACGGCTCCGGGCGCACCCTGCACGGGGCGTTGCTCGATGCCGAGCTGCTCGCGGATGTCTATCTGGCGATGACCGGCGGGCAGGTGGCGCTCACCCTGGATTCCGGAGGCGACGGCGATGCCGCGGCCGGCCCGGTCAAGGCGCGGCGCTCGGGCAAGCCGCTGCCGGTGATCGAGCCGACGCCCGAGGAGCAGGCGGCGCACGAGGCGCTGCTGCAGACGCTGGACGAGGCGGCCGGCGGCACCTGCCGCTGGCGCGCCAACGCCTGATCCTGGCGCCCGACGCGGGCTCCGCTCCTGCGTTTCGGTGCCTTCGGCCCGTCACCCTGCCTTGTTGTGGCTGGCCATAGTTCGTCCTTCGGTGTTTACGGTGGCTTTGCTCCGCTTACTGCCATGCGCTGACTCGCCAGCGCGCCCCGAGGTACTTTCTTGCTTGCCCAAGAAAGTACCCAAAGAAGGGCACCCGGATTCCGCCCGGGGACCTTGCTCCAGGGCCCTCGGGCCGGCGGCGCTGAACTCGCTTCGCCTGCGGCTCCGCTCAGACATCCAGCGCCTTCTCCCGGCCCGAGAACCCTTCCGCAAGGGGCTCCATACGGGAGGGGAAAGTCAAAACAGACGGTGTTCCGACCTCGTGGCACAAAAGCAGGCACAGCCGCTCGAACACCCTCGGCGCCCGCTCCGCGGGCGCGGCACGCAACGGCCACAGGCCGAGCGTGCCGAAGATGCCGGAACAGCCTGCCTCCAACCAATGGCGCAGGCCTTCGGATCGCAATTGTCTTGACCTACCTCCCCGTTGTCGTCGCGCCGAGTGGAGAGGCTTTTCGCGGGATTCAAGGCGCTGGATGTCTGAGCGGAGCCGCAGGCGCAGCGAGTTCAGCGCCGCCCGCGAAAAGCCTCGGAGCGAGGGAAACCCCGGCCCGCGCAGCGGGCTGGGGTCGCGGCAGTCGGGCGTGTTTCTTGGGTACTTCTTTGCACGAGCAAAGAAGTACCTCGCGGTGCGCTCGCGAGAGAGCGCGTGGCAGGCGGCCAGACGAAGGCACCGTAAACACCAGAGGACGAACCCGGGCCAGCCAAGTTGGCAGGCGGCCCGACGAAGGCATGTAAACACTGGATGCTGAACCAGGCCCAGCCCCCCTGGCAGATGGCAGGAAGAGGGCACCGTACACATCCCGGGATGAGGAGGCGCGGCCGGCGCGAGCCGGAATGGGGATGGTGGGCGGGGCGTGGCGGCGTTAGCCGTGCTTCATGATCCGTGCCCGCTCGCGTTCCCAGTCCTTGTCCTTCTTGTCGGCGCGCTTGTCGTATTCCTTCTTGCCCTTGGCGAGGCCGATCTCGAGCTTGGCTCGCCCGCGCTTCCAGTACAGAGCCATGGGCACCAGGGTGTAGCCCTTGCGCTCCACCGCGCCGACCAGGCGGTTGATCTCCGCGCGATGCAGCAGCAGCTTGCGCGTGCGGCTGGGATCCGGATTGATATGGGTGGAGGCGGTCGGCAACGGGGTGATGTGGGCCCCGAACAGGAAGGCCTCGCCGTTGCGCAGCAGCACGTAGGCCTCGCTCAGCTGCGCGCGGCCCGCGCGCATCGACTTGACCTCCCAGCCCTCGAGCTCCATCCCCGCCTCCAGGCGGTCCTCGATGAAGAATTCGTGGCGCGCCTTGCGGTTGAGGGCGATGGTGCTGGACGGTTCCTTGGCTTGTTTCTTGTTCTTTCCCATAACCCGGGCAGTGTACTGCAGGCGGGCGGCCGAAGCAGTCCGAATGTCCGGGCGCGCGGGGTGAAAGTTGAGCCGGGCGACCCGCTGCCCCACAATTCCGGCGGACCCGGCGATGCGTTTGCGCGACCGGCCCTGGCCGCTGCCGGGGGCGGCGGCCCGCGGGAGCGCCCCCCCGTCTCCGTTCAACAAGGAGCCACCGATGCCAGCCACGACCTCGATCCACGGGCAATGGACGACCCGTCTGGCCTTTATTCTCGCGGCCACGGGTTCGGCCGTTGGCCTGGGCAATATCTGGCGTTTCCCCTATATCGCCGGTGAGAACGGGGGTGGCGCCTTTGTGCTGGTTTATCTCGGCTGCATCCTGTTGATCGGCCTGCCGGTGATGATGGCGGAGATCCTGCTGGGCCGGCGCGGGCGGCAGAGCCCGATCAATACCATGTCGGCCCTGGCGCGCGAGGAGGGCCTGACGCGCGCGTGGGGCATGATCGGCTGGATCGGGGTGCTGGCCGGATTTCTGATCCTGTCGTTCTACAGCGTGGTCGCGGGCTGGTCGCTGTCGTATGTCTTCAAATCGGGGACCGGCGGCTTTCTCGGGCTGGATGCAGATGGCTCGGAGTCGATGTTCGGCAACATGCTGGCGGACCCGGAGGCCCTGCTGGCCTGGCACACCATCTTCATGGTGATGACGGCGATGGTGGTCGCGCGTGGGGTGCAGTCCGGCCTGGAGAAGGCGGTGACCATTCTGATGCCGCTGCTGTTCGTGATGCTGGTGGTGATGGTCGGCTATGCGATGGTCGAGGGGCAGTTCCTCGCCGGACTGGAGTTCCTGCTGTATCCGGACTTCTCCGCGCTGTCCGCCAACGCGGTTCTGCTGGCGATGGGCCAGGCCTTCTTTACGCTCAGCCTGGGCATGGGCGCGATCATGATCTACGGCAGCTATCTGCAGAGCGATGCGTCCATCGCGCGCACCTCCGCGGCGGTGGTCGGGGCGGACACCCTGGTCGCGATCATGGCCGGGCTGGCGATCTTCCCCATCGTGCTCGGGGCTGGGCTGTCGGCCGAGCAGGGGCCGGGGCTGATCTTTGTGACCCTGCCGCTGGCCTTTGCCGACATGCCGGGCGGGCTGTATTTCGGCACCATGTTCTTCGTGTTGCTGGTGTTTGCGGCCTGGACCTCGGCGATCTCCATCATCGAGCCGGCGGTCGCCTTCCTGGTCGAGAACATGGGGCTGACCCGGGTGATGGCGACCGCGATGATCGCCATCGGGGCCTGGTTCCTCGGCATCGGCGCATTGCTGTCGCTGAACGTCTGGTCCGACTACACCCTGTTCGACATGGGCATCCTGGACCTGCTGGATTACGTGACGGCCAACATCCTGCTGCCGCTGGGTGGGTTCCTGATCGCGATCTTCGTGGGCTGGCGCATGACCGAGCGCTCGGTGCAGTCCGAGCTGCGCCTCAAGCACCCGGTCCTGTACCAGGTCTGGTACTTTCTGGTGCGTTTCGTCGCGCCGGTCGCGATCCTGTTTGTGTTCCTGCGCGCCGTGGAGTTGATCTGATGGCCTCGAAGATTCGCCGCTACGCGGACGTGCCCTACAGCCGTGAACAGATGTTCAATCTGGTGAATGACGTAGACGCCTATCCGCAGTTCCTGCCCGGCTGCCGCAGTGCCTCCGCGCGCCCGCGTGGCGAGCACGAGGTGGAGGGCACGATCGAGCTGGCCAAGGGGGCGCTGCACAAGTCGTTCACCACCCGGAACACGCTCAAGCGCCCGGAAAGCATCGACATGCGCCTGGTCTCCGGGCCGTTCCGACGCCTGCACGGGACCTGGAGCTTTACCGAGGTCGAGGGCGGCAAGACCCGCATCGCCCTGGAGCTGGAGTTCGAGTTTGCCAACCGGCTCATGGCCTTTGCGATTGGCCCGGTGTTCACTCAGATTGCCAATTCGCTGGTGGATGCCTTTGTCCAGCGCGCGCGCGAGGTCCACGGTGACGGATAGCCACGTGGCACCGGCCGCAGAGGGCGGCATGATCCGGGTGGAGATTGCCTACGCGCGGCCCGACCGGCAGGTGATCCTGCCGCTGGTGGTGCCCGAGGGCACGACGGTCGATACCGCGCTGCGCCAGTCGGAGATTGAACTGCAGTTCCCCGAGATCGATCTGGACAACGCCAAGGTCGGGATCTTCGGCAAGATCACCCGTAGGGACACCGTGCTGCGCCCACGCGACCGCATCGAGGTTTATCGCCCGCTGATCGCGGACCCGAAGGAGGTGCGGCGCCAGCGTGCCGACAAGGGGCGCAAGAAGAAGCCGGGCAAGAGTGACGCCGGCGCCGCCGACGACAAGCCGAAGGAGGCGCCGGCCGACAACGCGAAGGAGTAGCAGGGGCGTGCGGCGGAGGAATATGCCGCCGCACGCGGGTGTCAGTCGTTGTCTCTGTCTACCGGATGCTCGTCCAGCGCCACCGGCTGCGGGATGTCGGCATCCACATGGCTGACTACGCCGTTGTCGAAATGCACGGTCACTCGCTGGCGTTCGGTGGAGCCGAAGCCTGGACGGCGATAGTAGACGTAGTCCCAGCGGTCATCGGCCCGGAAGGCGGGCTCCAGCTGGGGCGACCCCATCAGGAAGCGGACCTGCTGCGGGGTCATGCCGGGCTGGATCTGGGCCACCTGTACGGGGTCGATCACATTGCCCTGCTGGACATCCAGACGGAACTGGTTGAGGCCACCGCAGGCGCTCAGCAGGCTTGCGGCCACGGCGATAGAAATGAGAATCTTGATCATCTGAGCGGGCGGTCCTCGGCGTCTGGTGGGCCGTGAACGCGCATGGTACACCAAAGCGTCCCGCCTCTCTCAAGCGGACGGGACCGGGAAAACGGGCAATGGAAACGAGTAATCTCAAGAAGGCCGGGCTCAAGGTCACGCTGCCGCGGATGAAGATCCTCGAGATCCTCGAGAACTCGGAAACCCGTCACCTGACGGCCGAGGCGATCTATCGCGAGCTGCTCGATTCCGGCGAGGAAATCGGTCTGGCCACGGTGTATCGCGTGCTGACGCAGTTCGAGGCGGCCGGGCTGGTTTGCCGCCTGCACCTGGAGGGCAACCAGGCGGTGTTCGAGCTGGAGCGGGGCGGGCACCATGACCATATCGTCTGCAACCAGTGCGGGCGGGTCGAGGAGTTCTTCGACGAGACCATCGAGCGGCGTCAGCGCGAGGTGGCGCAGCACCACGGCTTTTCCATCAAGGACCACGCGCTGGTCCTGTACGGCGACTGCACCGACAGCGCTTGCCCCCACCGCCCGGCCTGACCTCGCGCCTCTCGCTAGTCTTTTCCCAGCCGCACCGACGCGACGCACGCGGCGTGTGATGCGGGCTCGCTCTCGGGCCTTTTCTCGCTCAGTTGTGGCTGGCTCTGGTTCGTCCTCTGGTGTTTACGGTGGCTTCGTCTGGCCGCCTGCCACGCGCTCTCTCGCGAGCGCACCGCGAGGTACTTCTTTGCTCGTGCAAAGAAGTACCCAAGAAACACGCCCGACTGCCGCGACCCCGGCCCGCTGCGCGGGCCGGGGTTTCCCTCGCTCCGAGGCTTTTCGCGGGCGGCGCTGAACTCGCTACGCCTTCGGCTCCGCTCAGACATCCAGCGCCTTTTCTCCCGCGAAAAGCCTCTCCACTCGGCGCGACGACAACGGGGAGGCAGGTCCAAACAACGGCTATCCCAGCGATATAGCTAGTGGATGATGGCTAGGTCTTCGGACATCTCGGGCACGCTCGGCCTTTGGCCGTTGCGTGCCGCACCCGCGGAGCGGGTGCCGGGGGGCCTTCGAGCGGCTGTGCCTTTTGTTGTGCCACGGGGCCGGAATACCTGCTGTTTTGACCTTCGCCTCCCGTATGGAGCCCCTTGCGGAAGGGTGCTCGGGCCGGGAGAAGGCGCTGGATGTCTGAGCGAAGCGCAGCGTAGCGAGTTCAGCGCCGCCGGCCCGAGGGCCCTGGAGCAAGGTTCCCGGGCGAAATCCGGGTGCCCTTCTTTGGGTACTTTCTTGGGCAAGCAAGAAAGTACCTCGGGGCGCGCTGGCGAGTCAGCGCTCGGCAGGCGGCCGGACGAAGGCACGTAAACACCAGGTGCCGAACCATGGCCTGCCACAGCAAGGCAGATGGCGGACCGAAGGCACTGTAAACACCGGATGACGAACCGAGGCCGACGACCGGGGCAGGCGGTCGGGTGAAGCCTCGGTCAGGCGGGCGCGTCGAGCTGCGCCGCGAAATGCGCCGGCGCAAAGCCGTCCTGCTGGCGCAGGTAGTCGGCCAGTTGTGCCGCAAAGTCGGTCGGGACCGAGTCCCGCACGGCCGGTATCTCGCGCAGCTGGTCCCAGCGGGCCGCAAGGCGCGGAAAGGCCTCGGTCTCCCAGGGGCTGTCCGGATCCTCCAGCAGCGCATAGCGCATCAGGATCGGGGCCAGGGTGGCATCAATCAGCGAGAAGCCGGGCGCGGCCAGGCGGTCGTCTTGCGTCATCTGCTGTTCCAGGCGCTCCAGCCCGCGTGCGGCGGTGTGGCGCGCCAGCTCGAAGGCATCCTCGGTGGTCGCGGTCATCCAGTGGTACTGGGCAAAGGTCTGTTCCGAGAGGTACTCGATCCAGGCCCGGGTCCGCGCCTGTTCCAGCGGGTCGGTCGGCATCAGCGCGGGCGGGGTAATGGCATCGATATATTCGTTGATCACGGCCGACTCGAACAGCACCGTATCGTGGTCGACGATCAACAGCGGAACCTTGCCCAGGGGCGAGCGTTCGCGGAACCAGTCCGGCGGGTTGGCCAGATCGATCAGGCTCAGCTCGAACGGCGCCTCCTTGTATTTCAGTGTGATCACGCTACGCTGAACGAACGGACAGATGGCGAAACTGATCAGGTGCAGATGCGGCAGATTCATGGTGGTCTTCGGCGTCCGCAGGTGGGGCGGGGCCCCGATCCGGGTCGCCGGTTCCTCGCTATTAAAGGGGGCGCATTGTCTCCCCTCGTGATGTCGCGGGAAAGCCTTGGGCAAGGGTAGCGGCCACAACGGGGCGCCCGGCGCCGGGCTGCGGATCGACAAATGGCTTTGGGCCGCCCGTTTTTACAAGACGCGCGGCCTTGCCAGCGAGGCGGTCGGCGGCGGCAAGGTCCACGTGAACGGCGAGCGCTGCAAGCCGGCGCGTCGGGTGCACACCGGTGATCGCCTGACCATCCACCGCGGCCCGCAGGTCTGGGAGCTGGATGTGGTCCATTTGAGCGATCAGCGACGGCCGGCGCGCGAAGCCCAGGCGCTGTACACCGAGACCGAAGAAAGCCAGGCCCGGCGCGCGGCCGAAAGCGAACGCCGACGCAGCGAGCGCGCGGTCGCGGACAGCGCCCCCAGCCGGCGCCCGGACAAGCGCGAGCGGCGCAAGATCCGCCGCTTTATTCGCCAGGACGGCAGCGACAGGAGTGAATCCGAGTGAACAACCCCGAAGGCTCGAGTGGCCCGCCCGTCACCCCCCGGCTGGCGGTGGATATGGTCATCCGCCACTCGGCGCAGCCCGGTCGTGTGCTGGTGATCGAGCGCCACAACCCCCCGTACGGCTGGGCCCTGCCGGGCGGCTTCGTCGACGTCGGTGAGTCGACCGAGAATGCCGCGGTACGCGAGGCGCGCGAAGAGACCGGGCTGGAGGTCGAGCTGGAGGCGTTGCTGGGGGTGTATTCCGACCCGCAGCGCGACCCGCGCGGGCACACCGTCAGCGCGGTCTACATCGCGCGGGGCCGGGGCGAGGCCAGGGCCGGGGATGACGCTGCCGACTGCGCCTGGCTGGACCCGGAAGACCCGGGCCAGGTGCTGGTCTTCGACCACCGACGCATCCTCGACGACTATCGGCGCTGGCGCCTGACCGGCGAAACCGCCGCCCCGCGTCCGGTACAAAAAACGGGATGAATCCGGCCAAGCTGTTACCATACGGCGCTTTCGACCACCGATACGGTATCGCGTGACAAAGGCTGACCCCGCAACCCCGTCCCGGCCCGACAGCGAGCTGCCGGAACCGCGCGTCTACGAGCGTGCGGAGCACGGCATCTCGCGCGCGGCGATCGACGACAACGCCCTGAAGGTGCTTTATCGGCTGCGCGAGGCCGGTTATCGCGCCTGCCTGGTGGGCGGCGGCGTGCGCGACCTGCTGCTGGGCCGCGAGCCGAAGGACTTCGATGTCGCCACCGACGCCACCCCCGAGCAGGTGCGTGGCCTGTTCCGCAACTGCCGCCTGATCGGGCGCCGCTTTCGCCTGGCGCATGTGCTCTTCGGACGCGAGATGATCGAGGTGGCGACCTTCCGCGCGCCGCATGACGACGAGTCCGAGGACGAAGGCCAGGTCGCGCTGAGCGAGGAAGGTCGTATCCTGCGCGACAATCGCTACGGCACCATCGAGCAGGATGCGGTGCGCCGCGACTTCACCATCAACGCCCTGTATTACGACATCGAGGATTTCTCGGTGCTGGATTACACCGGTGGGTTCGAGGACCTGCGCGCGGGCGAGCTGCGCCTGATCGGCGACGACGTCGAGACGCGCCTGCGCGAAGACCCCGTGCGCATGCTGCGAGCGGTGCGCTTCGCCGCCAAGCTGGGTCTGACCATCGCGCCGGAGGTCGAGGCCGGCATCCTTGATCTCGCCTCGCTGATGCAGACGGTAGCCCCGGCGCGGCTGTTCGACGAGGTGATCAAGCTGTTCCACAGCGGTGCGGCGGTCACCTGTCTGGACGAGCTGGAACGCCTCGGCCTGTTCGAGCCGATGTTCCCCGAGGCTGCGGCCTGCTTTGCCGATCCGGACGTTGGCCCCGAGCGCCGCCAGTTCCTGGTCGAGTCGCTGCTGAATACCGACAAGCGCATCAATGAGGGCCTGGGTGTGAACCCGGCGTTCCTCTACGCGGCCATCCTCTGGGCCCCGGTGCAGGTGGCCGCGGCCAAACGGATCGCGGCCGACGAACAGGAGATTCCGGCCTGGCAGCAGGCGATGGCCGAGGTGCTGGATCGTCAGGTGAAGACGGTGTCCATTCCCAAACGCTTCAGCCTGATCGTGCGCGAGATCTGGGAACTCCAGGCGCGGCTGGAGCGCCATCGTGGTGGCCGTGCGCTGCGCCTGCTGACGCATCCGCGCTTTCGCGCCGGTTATGACTTTCTCTGCCTGCGCGCCCGCGCCGGCGATGCCGACCCCGAGCTGTGTCGCTGGTGGACCGAGATCCAGGAGCTGGACGAGGACGCACAGAAGGCCATGGCGGGTGCCCAGGGCAAGGGTGTTCCCAAAGGGGATGGCAAGGCTGGAGCCAAGAGCAAGTCACGCCGTGGCGGCCGGCGCCGGCGTCGGGGACGCAAGGGCGGTGCCGGCGCTAGCGCCGATGCGGGCGCAAACCCGGAATCGGGGGGTGGCGGCGAATGAGCAGCGAGCCTGCCCGCGGCGTGCACGCGTTCATCGGGATCGGCGCCAACCTGGGTGACCCCGAGACGCAGGTGCGGGACTCCTTTGCCCGGCTGGCGCATGAGTTGCCGCAAACGCGTCTGATCGGGCGCTCGCGGCTGTTCCGTAACCCGCCGATGGGCCCGCAGGACCAGCCCGACTACGTGAACGCCGTGGCCCGTCTGCACACCCGGCTGGAGCCGCTGGACCTGCTGGCGGAGCTGCAGGCCATCGAGTGCGCCTGCGGGCGCGAGCGGGACGGTACCCGCTGGGGGCCGCGCCTGCTGGATCTGGACCTGCTGCTGTTCGGCGAGCAGTCGCTGGATCTGCCGGGACTGAAGGTGCCGCACGCCGGGATCGCCGAGCGCGACTTCGTGATCCTGCCGCTGCTGGAGCTGGCGCCGTCGCTGCAGATCCCGGGAGTGGGTCCGCTGGAGCGGCTGGCGCAGCGCTTCGACGGTGCGAGCCTGATCCCGATCGCGGAACCGCAGGAGGCCGTGGCGACCGCGGAGGGGCGCGGATGAGCCTTGCCGATTTCGATTTCATCGCGGTAGAGGGGCCGATTGGGGTCGGCAAGTCCAGCCTGGCCAAGCGCCTGGCCGAGCACCTGCAGGCGGAGGGCATCTTCGAGGCCCCGGACGAGAACCCTTTCCTGGATCGCTTCTATCAGGAGCCGGACAAGCACGCCCTGGCGACCCAGCTGCACTTTCTGGTGCAGCGCGTGCGCCAGCTGACGCCGCTGGCGCAGAAGGGCCTGTTCGAGCAGCGCCATGTGTCCGACTACCTGATGGACAAGGACCCGCTGTTCGCCGAGTTGAACCTGCATCCGGATGAGCTGGAGATCTACCGCGAGATGTTCCGCCATCTGCGCGGGGGGCTGCCGCGCCCGGACCTGGTGGTCTACCTGCAGGCGCCGGTGGAGGTGCTGCAGGAGCGCATCCGCCGCCGGGCACGACCGTACGAACGTCACATCGAGGCCGGTTATCTGGAGCGCTTGAACGCGGCCTATGCGGAATTCTTCTATCATTTCGAAGGACCGGCGCTCGTGATTGTGAACGCCACCGAGATCGACTGGGTGAACAACCCGGCCGACTTTGACCAGCTGGTGCAGTTCCTGGAGCCGATCCAGGGCGGGCGGCACTACTTCAACCCGTTGCCGATCTCGCTTTGAGGCTGGCAAGCCGGACTGCCCGGGAGGCATGAGCATGCGTCCGATTACCGTGAATACCCTGGCCCAGCGCAAGCAGGCGGGCGAACCCATCGCTTGCCTCACGGCCTATGATGCAGCCTTCGCCGGGTTGCTGGATCGCTGTGGGGTCGAAGTGATCCTGGTCGGCGATTCCCTGGGCATGGTGGTCCAGGGGCATGCGACCACCCTGCCAGTGACGCTGGAGGACATGGTCTACCATGTAGCCAACGTGGCCCGCGGCAGTGAGAACGCGCTGATCATGGCCGACATCCCGTTCCTTGGCGATGTCGATCCCGCTACCGCGCTGGTCCAGTCCGGGGCGCTCCTGCGCGCCGGGGCTCACATGGTCAAGGTGGAATGCGGCGCGATGGAGGTCCCCGTGGTCGAGCGCCTGGTCGCCGCCGGGATTCCCGTCTGTGCCCATCTGGGCCTGACCCCGCAGGCGGTGCACCGTCTCGGCGGGCACCGCGTGCAGGGGCGCGACCCGAAGGCGGCGGCGGAGCTGGAATCCCTGGCCGCCCAACTGGAGAACGCCGGGGCCCAGGCCCTGCTGCTGGAGGGTATCCCCGAAAGCCTGGCCGATGTCATCGTGCGCAGTGCAGGGGTCCCGGTGATCGGGATTGGCGCCAGCCCGCGTTGCGATGGTCAAGTGCTTGTCTTGACCGACGTGATCGGCCTGACGCCCGAGCCGCCGCGCTTCGCGCGCGATTTCCTTGTCGAAGGCGGTTCCCTGGAGGGCGCCGTCCGCGGATACTGTGATGCGGTGCGGGCGCGAGCCTTCCCCGAATCCGGCGTGCATACCTTCAGTTAACTGCGTTTCCCAAAGGATGGATCCTGGCCCATGAGAATCCTGCGTGATCGGCCGCAACTGGTGGCCATGCATCGAGAGTGGTCCCGCAAGGGGCGCGGTACCGTGGCGCTGGTGCCCACGATGGGCAACCTCCACGAGGGCCATATGACCGTGATCCGGCATGCCCGGGCGCGGGCCCAGCGGGTGGTGGTGTCGATCTTCGTCAATCCACTGCAATTCGACCGCGCCGAGGATCTGGAGCGCTATCCTCGCACCCTCGACGAGGACGCCCGGCTGGCGACGAATGCCGGTGTGGACGCCTTGTTCTGTCCCAGTGAAGAGGACATGTACCCTGCCGACGGCCTGCCCCCGGTGCAGGTCGTGGTGCCGGTGCTTTCCGAGATCCTGGAGGGTGCCTATCGCCAGGGGCACTTTGAGGGCGTGGCCACCGTGGTGACCAAGCTGTTCAACCTGGTGCGCCCGGATCTGGCCCTGTTCGGCGAGAAGGATTACCAGCAGTTCAAGTTGATCGAGCGCATGGTGCAGGGGCTCGACATCCCCACCCGGGTGGAGGCAGTCCCGACCGTGCGCGAACCGGATGGCCTGGCCTTCAGTTCACGCAACAGCCAGCTGTCGGAAGAGGCGCGGGCCGTGGCACCCGAGCTCAAGCGGGTGCTGGACGAGGTGGCGACCGTCTGCCGCACGGCCACCAAAGTGGACGCCGACCGCATCGCCGAGGTGGAGGCCCGCGCCAGCGAGCGTCTGCGCGAGGCCGGCTTCGAGCCCGAATACCTCTCCATCCGCCGTGCGGAAGATCTGATGGCGCCGGCAACCGATGTGCCCCTGGCCGAGCAGGACCTGGTGGTCCTGGCCGCCGTCTGGCTGGAAGGCGTCCGCCTGATCGACAACGTCCGCACCCGTACCGACTGACGCTGCTTGTTTCGGCCACCCCGAAGTACACGAAGAAATTCAAGAGTCATCCACAGAAGACGGGCAGGTTAAAGGGTGAGGGTGGTGCTGCAGGGCGCTGACAATCGGTAACGTTCTTGCGGGCCCCCGAACGCCGGGTCCATTCTTTTTTGCCACTCGTTCTGTCTTCCAGCCTGCCTGTAAGTCGCCCTCGAATTTCTCCGTGTCTTCGCGCGCTTCACGGTGAAAAACCATCGACTCGAGAAGGCGCGTTTGCCGTATCCGCCGGGATCGCGGATAATTTTCCGCCCTTCCGAGGTTCAAGCCGGGAATTCGCCGTATGTTTGTCACCATGCTGAAAGGCAAGCTGCATCAGGGCCGGGTCACGCATTGCGAGCTGGAATACGAGGGCTCCTGTGCCATCGACACGCGCCTGCTGGACGCCGCCGGCATCCTGCCGTTCGAGCAGATCCAGATCTACAACGTCGACAATGGCGAGCGCTTCACCACCTACGCGATCGAGGGCGAGGCCGGCTCCGGGATCATTTCGGTCAACGGCGCGGCCGCACACAAGGCCGCGGTGGGCCATCGCGTGATCATCTGTGCCTATGGCCAGATGGAGGCCGCCGAGGCCCGCGAATTCACTCCCGACCTGGTCTATCTCGACGCCGGCAACCGCATCGTGCGCACCGGTAACGGCATTCCGGTCCAGGCCGCTTAAGAACACTCTCCTTCGCGCGCGCCTCCCGCAGTTGTCGGGCCGGGGCTGCGCCGCTATCCTCGACGCCCATGAATCTCCACGAATTCCAGGCCAAGGCGCGCTTTCGCGACGCCGGTATCCCCGTCCCCGAAGCTCAGGTGATCGACGCCGCCGAGCAGGTCTCCGGGGCCTGGCAGGCGCTGGGTGCCGAGCGCGCGCTGGTCAAGGCCCAGGTGCACTCGGGTGGTCGCGGCAAGGCCGGTGGCGTGGTGATGGCGGATTCCGCCGATGCTGCGCACGAGGCGGCGGAAAAGCTGCTGGGGTCGCGCCTGGTGACCGGCCAGAGCGGCCCCGAAGGACTGCCAGTGGACCAGCTTCTGCTGGAGCCGGCGGCGGACATCGCCCGCGAGTTCTATTTCGCGATGCTGGTGGATCGTTCGCGCGAGCGCCTGGCGCTGGTGGTCTCCGCCGAGGGCGGCATGGACATCGAGACCCTGGCGGCGGAGCGCCCGGAGGCCGTGGTGACCTTGCCGATCCATCCGGCCACCGGCGTGATGCCCTTCCACGGCCGCCGGGTCGCCGCCACCCTGGGCCTGTCCGGCGACGCGGCGAAGGCGATGGCGCAGCTGGTGACCAATGCCCATGCCCTGTTTCAGCAGCTCGACGCGCAGCTCCTCGAGATCAACCCGCTGGTGCTGACCCATGAGGATCAGCTGCTGGCGATCGACGCCAAACTGACCATCGACGACTCCGCGGCCTACCGCCAGAAGGCGCTGTTCGCGGAGCGCGACGTGCGCCAGCGCGACCCTGCCGAGGAGCAGGCACACGAGCACGACCTCAACTACATCCGCCTGGACGGCTCGATCGGCTGCATGGTCAACGGCGCCGGGCTGGCAATGGCGACCATGGACCTGATCCAGCACCACGGCGGCTCGCCGGCCAACTTCCTCGATGTCGGCGGCGGTACGACGGTGGAGCGGGTCACCGCAGCGTTCAAGCTGATCCTGTCGGACCCATCGGTGAAGGCGGTGCTGGTGAATATCTTTGGCGGCATCGTGCGCTGCGACCTGATCGCCGAGGGCATTATCGCCGCGATCCGCGAGATCCAGGTGCAGGTGCCGGTGGTGGTGCGCCTGGAGGGCACCAACGCCGAGCAGGGCCGCGCCGCGCTGGCCAACTCCGGCCTGGACGTGATCCCGGCCGCCGATCTGGACGCGGCGGCGCGCGCCGTGGTGGAGGCCGTGGCATGAGCATCCTCGTCGACCGCGACACCAAGGTGATCTGCCAGGGCTTCACCGGCAAGCAGGGCAGCTTCCATTCCGAACAGGCCATCGCCTACGGGACCCGCCTGGTCGGCGGCGTGACGCCCGGCAAGGGCGGACAAAGCCACCTGGACCGGCCGGTGTTCGACACCGTGGCCGATGCCGTGGCGCAGACCGGCGCGAGCGTCAGCATGATCTACGTCCCGGCCCCGTTCGCGGCCGACGCGATCTGCGAGGCGGCGGATGCCGGGATCGAACTGGCCGTTTGCATCACCGAGGGCATCCCGGTCCAGGACATGGTGCGGGTCAAGCAGGTACTGGCCGGCAGCCCCACGCGCCTGATCGGCCCGAATTGCCCGGGCATCATCACCCCGGAGGCCTGCAAGGTCGGGATCATGCCCGGCTATATCCACAGCCGCGGGCGCATCGGCATCATCTCGCGCTCGGGCACCCTGACCTACGAGGCGGTCAAGCAGACCTCGGACCTCGGGCTTGGTCAGAGCACCTGCGTGGGCATCGGCGGTGACCCGATCCAGGGCCTCGACTTTGTCGACTGCCTGCGCCTGTTCCGCGATGACCCGGAGACCGACGGCGTGCTGATGGTGGGCGAGATCGGCGGTGATGCCGAGGAACGCGCCGCACGTTACATCGCGGACGAATTCGACAAGCCGGTAGCCGCCTATATTGCCGGCGCCACGGCGCCCCCGGGGCGGCGCATGGGTCATGCCGGCGCGATCATCGCCGGTGGCCAGGGTACCGCGGAGCAGAAGATGACGGCCCTGCGCGAGGCCGGCGCGACCGTGGCGGAGAGCCCGGCCGAGCTGGGCGCCGCGATGCAGTCCGCGCTCGCCCGCGCCTGAGTCGCCGATGACCCCTGACCAGCCTCTGCGTCTGGCCCTGGCCCAGATCAATCCGGTCGTGGGCGGGCTGGACGACAATCGCCACCAAATCCTCGAGGCCATCGAGCAGGCCCGTGCCGGTGGCGCCCGCGCGGTGGTTTTCCCCGAACTCGCGGTCACCGGCTATCCCCCCGAGGATCTACTGCTGCGCCCGGCCTTCCTGCTGGGCGTGGAGCGCGCGGTGGTGGCGATCACCAAGGCGGCGCGGGATATCGACGTGATCCTGGGTGCCCCGGTGCGCAGCGACGCCGGCCTGATCAACGCGGCCCTGTGGCTGCGCGACGGGGCCTGTATCGCGCGCTACGCCAAGCAGGTTCTGCCTAACTATTCGGTATTCGACGAGCAGCGCTATTTCGTTGCTGGCGATGCCCCCTGCGTGGTCGAGCTGGATGGCTGGCAGATCGGGCTGACCGTCTGCGAGGACATCTGGCAGCCGGGTCCGGCCGCCGGGGCGCAGGCTGCCGGGGCCGAGATCCTGCTGAATCTCAACGCCTCGCCCTACCACCGCGGCAAGGCCGAGGAACGCCTGCAGGTGGTCGGGGCGAGGGTGGCCGAGACCGGCTGTCCGGTGGTCTACGTGAACCAGGTGGGCGGGCAGGACGAACTGGTGTTCGATGGCCGCTCGTTCGTGCACGACCCGGTCAACGGGGCCCGCGCCGTGCTGCCCGCCTGGGCCACCGGCCAGGGCCAGGTAGAGGCGAGTCGCAGTGCGCAGGGGCCGGTCCTGCGGTCCCGCGACGAGCACATGCACCTGTCCGCCTGCGGCATTCTTCCGACCCTGACCGACCCCGGCCCGGAACCGGACGAGGCGGACGCCCGTGACCTCTATCAGGCGCTGATGATCGGCATCCGGGACTATGTAAGCAAGAACGGCTTCCCGGGGGTATTGCTGGGCCTGTCTGGCGGCATCGACTCCGGTCTGACAGCGGCCTTGGCGGCGGATGCGCTGGGCCCGGCGGCGGTGACCGCGGTGATGATGCCCTATCGTTACACCGCCTCGATGAGCATCGAGGATGCGGAGGAGCAGGCGCGGCTTCTGGGCCTCGAATACCACGAGATCGCCATCGAGCCGATGGTGGAGAGCTTCATGGCCGGGCTCGGGGATGCCCTGGCGGCCTACCCGGCCGGGGCGGGGGATGTGACCGAACAGAACCTGCAGGCGCGCGCTCGCGGCGTGCTGCTGATGGCGCTGTCCAACCGCAGCGGCAAGCTGCTGCTGGCTACCGGCAACAAGTCCGAGATGGCGGTGGGCTATTCCACGCTGTACGGCGACATGAATGGCGGTTTCGCGCCACTGAAGGACGTCTCCAAGCAGTGGGTGTACCGCCTGGCACGCTGGCGCAACACGTGCGGCGCGGCGATCCCGCCGCGGGTGATCGAGCGCCCGCCCAGCGCCGAGCTGGCGCCGGACCAGCAGGATGCCGACTCGCTGCCCCCATACGATGTGCTGGACGCGATCCTCGAGGCCTTCGTCGAGCAGGAGCAGTCGGTCGCCGAGATCGTCGCCCAGGGCTTCGACCGCCCCACGGTGGAGCGCATCGCGCGCATGGTGTTCATCGCCGAGTACAAGCGCCGCCAGGCCGCGCCGGGGGTGCGGGTCAGCCCGCGCGCCTTCGGCCGCGACCGGCGCTACCCGATTACCTCGGGGTATCGTCCGGATTGAGCGATACGCGACGCCGGACGCGCGCACCGTCATTGCGAGGAGGCGAAGCCGACGTGGCACAAAAGCAGCGAAGCTGCGTTGAACGGCCGTAGGCCGGCCCGAAGGGCGAGCGTAGCGAGTAACCTCTGTCCGGAACCACCGATGTCCGCCTTGGCCGGCATCGGGGCCACCCATGGAGATCGCCACGGCGCTGCGCGCCTCGCGATGACGGTGCTTCGTCGCTGCGTTCCTCGCAATGACGGGGGCACGGGACGCGCGCGGGGTTGGATCTATCAGCGCAGCGCCGGGGGTTTGATACACTTCCGGGTGTGAGACAAGCGCCCGCGCAGCGGGCTCAACCAAAGGGATTCGCATGAAGAAGATCGAGGCGATCATCAAGCCGTTCAAGCTGGAAGATGTCCGCGAGGCCCTGACCGAGATGGGTATTGCCGGCATGACCGCGACCGAGGTTCAGGGTTTCGGGCGCCAGAAGGGCCACACGGAACTCTACCGGGGCGCGGAATATGTGGTCGACTTCCTGCCCAAGGTGAAGCTGGAACTGGTGGTGGACGACGACCGTGTCGATCCCTGCATCGACGCGATCGTGAAGGCCTCGCGCACCGGCAAGATCGGGGACGGCAAGATCTTCGTGTCCGACATGTCGCGCGTGGTCCGTATCCGCACCGGCGAAGAGGGCAGCGAGGCCCTCTAGCAGGGCGGAGTTACGGGCATCGTCATTGCGAGGGGCGAAGCCGACGCGGCACAAAAGCAGCGAAGCTGCGTTGAACGGCCGCAGGCCGGCCCGAAGGGCGAGCGTAGCGAGTAACCTCCGTCCGGAACCACTGGATCCCGGCGCTCTGCCAGCTTCAGGAGGTTGCTTCGTCGCTGCGCTCCTCGCAATGACGGTGCCACCCCCAAGGTGGTGCGGGGGCCCCGCCGGGGGATGGCTTTACGGTTGCGCCGCTTTCCCCGCTTAGTTCGTCAGGAAGGGGATGCGGTCCATCACGCGCCACAGGCCGCGGCGTTCCTCGCCTTCCAGTTCCACCGGTTCGCCGGCGCGCACGGCGACGGCGGCATCCGGGTAGTTCAGTTCCAGCACCGTCATGGTGTTCTCGGCGTGGTCTTCCAGGCCGAGTTCGGTGTAGGCGCGGTGCAGCACGGCCAGGGCCTTCGGCATCACCTCGGCCCCGGGATAGGTGGCCACCACGTTGCGCGCGCGCTGGGCCGCGGCGACCCAGGCGGTACGTTCCATGTAAAACTCCGCCACGCGCAGCTCGTAGGCGGCCAGTGCATTGCGGATGTAGAGCATGCGCTGGTAGGAATCCGGGGCGTAGCGGCTGTCCGGGAACTCGCGGATCAGGCGGTCGAAGTCCTGGAAGGCCTGGTCGAAGGGTTCCGGGTCCATCTCGGCCGGGTCGCGCGGGAACAGGTTGGCGAGAAAGCCCTGCTGGCGGTTGAAGTTGATCAGCCCGCGCAGGTAGTACGCATAATCGAGGTTCGGATGCCGCGGGTTCAGCTGCACGAAGCGGTCCACGGCCGCCAGGGCGGGCTCCGGCTCGCCGGCCTTGTAGTAGGCATAGGGAATCTCGATCTGCGCCTGCTGGGCGTAGCGCCCGAACGGGTAGCGCGCCTCGAGTTTTTCGTAGTATTCGACGGCCTGATCGTAGTTGCCCTCGTTCAGGGCGTTCTTGGCCTCGCCGTAGAGCTGACTGGCGGACCAGCCGAGCGTGGGGTCTTCGCGCCCGGCGCAGCCGGCGACCACGAGCGCCACGAACAGAACGACGAGCAGGCGCGACAGGTGCGGGACAGAAATCACGGCGAGGCCTCACAGATGAACCAAAGTCCAAGGATTCTACAACATCAAGCCCCGGTGGCGACGAGCGGGAGGCCGCGCAATGAGTGAACCGCGTGAGGCCCATCTGCCGGAGGAGGCGGCCGGGCAGCGCCTGGATGCCGCGCTGGCGCAGCTGTTCCCCGAGTATTCGCGCAGCCAGTTGACCCAGTGGCTGAAGGAGGGCGCGCTGCGGGTGGACGGCGCCTCGCCGCGCCCGCGCACGCCGGTTCGAGGCGGCGAGCGGGTGGAACTGATCGCGCCGGACGCCCCGGTGCTGGCGGCGCAGCCCGAGGCCATAGCGCTGGATGTCCTGTACGAGGATGCGGCGGTGCTGGTGATCAACAAGCCGGCCGGGCTGGTGGCCCACCCGGCAGCCGGGCATCGCGACGGCACACTGGTCAATGCCCTGCTG
Source organism: Thioalkalivibrio versutus (assembly GCF_001020955.1). Lineage (NCBI taxonomy): Bacteria > Pseudomonadati > Pseudomonadota > Gammaproteobacteria > Chromatiales > Ectothiorhodospiraceae > Thioalkalivibrio > Thioalkalivibrio versutus. Next base: position 2,453,774 of record NZ_CP011367.1, on the reverse strand, counting down.
CACCACGCCCCGGAGCTGGCGCAGTTGCCGCGCGCGGGCGTGGTCCACCGCCTGGACAAGGACACCACCGGACTGATGGTGGTCGCGCGTACCCCGGAGGCGCAGACCGCCCTGGTGCGCCAGTTGCAGGCGCGCAGCGTGCACCGTGAGTACCGCGCGCTGGTCCAGGGTCGGGTGATCAGCGGTGCCACCATCGAGGAGCCGATCGGGCGCCACCCGGTGGATCGCAAGCGCCAGGCGGTGACCGGCGGTGGCAAGCCCGCGGTCACGCATTACCGCGTGGCCGAACGCTTCCCCGCCCATACCCTGCTGAACGTGCGTCTGGAGACCGGCCGCACCCACCAGATCCGCGTACACATGGCGCATATCCGCCACCCGATCGTGGGCGACCTGACCTACGGCGGACGCCCGCGGCCGGTCAAGGGCATGGGTGAGGCGGCCAAGGCCACGGTGGCGGCCTTCAAGCGTCAGGCCCTGCATGCGGCGCGCCTGGAGTTCGAGCACCCGACCAGCGGCGAACCCTGCGCGTTCGAGGCCCCGCTACCGGAGGACTTCGAGGGCCTGCTTGCAGCCCTGCGCGCCGATGCCCGGGAGACCGGTGATGCCTGAGACCCTGCCCCTGCTGGCGCCGTCCCCCGGCGAACTGCCGGCCGGCGTGCGCGCGGTCCAGACCACGCGGGTGGGCGGCGTCAGTGCCGGGCCCTGGGCCGCGCTGAACCTGGCGCTGCACACCGGCGATGACCCGGAACATGTGGCGGAGAATCGGCGTCGGCTGGAACAGTCTTTGGGGCTGGCCGCGCCGATCGCCTGGCCGCGCCAGGTCCACGGCACCGGCGTGACCAGCGCCGACACCCTGCACGCGGCGCTGGAGGCCGGCGACGCGGCCGAGGCCGATGCGGTGGTCAGCGACCGGCCCGGGGTCGTCTGTGCGGTGCAGACCGCCGACTGCCTGCCGGTGGTGCTGGCGACCGCCGATGGCGCGGCGGTGGGGGTGGCGCATGCCGGCTGGCGCGGGCTGGCCGACGGGGTGCTGGAGGCCAGCGTGGAGGCCCTGAAGACGCTGCGCCCGGGGATGCCGATCCAGGCCTGGATGGGGGCGGCCATTGGCCCCGCGGCCTTCGAGGTGGGCCCCGAGGTCCGCGAAGCCTTTGTCGCGCACGACCCGGAGGCCGTTGCCGCGTTCTGCCCCGGCGCCGAGGGCCGCCTGCTGGCGGATCTCTACCTGCTGGCCCGGCAGCGCCTGCAGCGGGCCGGGGTGGCGCAGGTCGCCGGTGGCGGACGCTGCACCTTCAGCGAGGCGGATACCTTTTTCTCCTACCGCCGCGATGGCGAGACCGGCCGCATGGGTACGCTCGTCTGGGTCGATCCCGGCCACCTGCGATAACCCCGACGCTCGGTCCGGCGCGAGGGTTACCCATGGAGATCGCCGCGTCGCTGCGCTCCTCGCGATGACGGTGCTTTTTCCTGCCCCCGTCATTGCGAGGCCCCGCAGGGGCCGTGGCGACCTCCGCGCGCAACCCCGACGTTCGTGCGTGACGGTGTTGGCGTTTGTCTGATGCGGGCGGTTGCGTCCGTCTATCCTTGAAGGTCGGGGGATTGTCCCCATCATTGGTGTCAGTTCACCCAGATTTGACCGAGGGGTTTCCCAATGCGAATGGATCGCCTGACGACCAAGTTCCAGTCCGCCATCGCGGATGCACAATCGCTCGCGGTAGGCCGCGATCACCAGTTCATCGAACCGGCCCACCTCCTGCTGGCCCTGCTGGACCAGGAGGGCGGTACCATCCGCCACGTGCTCGACCGCGCCGGCGCCAACGTGCGCCAGCTGCGCTCCGCGCTGGGCGAGGCGCTGGACCGCCTGCCCAGGGTGGAGGGTGCCGCGGGCGAGGTGCATGTCTCCAATGACCTGGGGCGCATGCTGAATGTCTGCGACAAGCTTGCCCAGGAGCGCAAGGACCAGTACATCCCCAGCGAGCTGTTCCTGCTCGCGGCGATCGCCGAGAAGGCCGGTGTGGGCGAGATGCTGCGCAACGCCGGCGCCAACAAGGACTCCCTGGAGAAGGCCGTGGAAGATATGCGCGGCGGTGCCCAGGTGGACGACCCGAACGCCGAGGAGAACCGCCAGGCGCTGGACAAGTACACCATCGACCTCACCGAGCGCGCCGAGCAGGGCAAGCTCGATCCGGTGATCGGGCGTGACGAGGAGATTCGCCGTTCGATCCAGGTCCTGCAGCGGCGCACCAAGAACAACCCGGTGCTGATCGGCGAACCCGGTGTCGGCAAAACCGCGATTGTCGAGGGCCTGGCCCAGCGCATCATCAACGGCGAGGTGCCCGAGGGCCTGAAGGACAAGCGCGTGCTTGCGCTGGATCTGGGCGCCTTGCTGGCCGGGGCCAAGTACCGCGGCGATTTCGAAGAGCGGCTGAAGTCCGTGCTCAAGGAGCTCTCGCAGGAAGAGGGTCGCGTGATCCTGTTCATCGACGAGATCCATACCCTGGTGGGCGCCGGCAAGGCCGAGGGCGCAATGGACGCCGGCAACATGCTCAAGCCGGCGCTGGCACGTGGCGAGCTGCACTGCATCGGCGCGACCACGCTGGACGAGTACCGCCAGAACATCGAGAAGGACGCCGCGCTGGAACGCCGTTTCCAGAAGGTGGTGGTCGACGAGCCCACGCTGGAAGACACCATCGCTATCCTGCGCGGTCTGAAGGAGCGCTACGAGGTCCACCACGGGATCGAGATCACCGACCCGGCGATCGTCGCCGCGGCGCAGCTGTCGCAGCGTTACATCACCGATCGCCAGCTGCCGGACAAGGCGATCGACCTGATCGACGAGGCCAGCTCGCGGATCCGCATGGAGATCGATTCCAAGCCCGAGGTCATGGATCGCCTGGAACGGCGCCTGATTCAGCTGAAGATCGAACGCGAGGCCCTGAAGAAGGAATCCGACGACGCCTCGAAGAAGCGGCTGGATACCCTGGAGGGCGAGATCGATCGCCTGGGGCGCGAGCTCTCCGATCTGGAAGAGGTGTGGAAGTCCGAGAAGGCCTCGGTCTCCGGCGCCGCGCAATTGAAGGAAGAGCTCGAGCGCGCACGTACCGAGCTGGAGACCGCCCGCCGTGCCGGCGACCTGTCGCGCATGTCCGAGTTGCAGTACGGGCGCATCCCGGATCTGGAGAAGTCCCTCGCCATGGCCCACGAGATGGAGAGCCAGGAGACCCAGTTGCTGCGCACCAAGGTGACCGACGAGGAGGTCGCCGAGGTGGTTGCGCGCTGGACCGGCATCCCTGTCTCCAAGATGCTGGAGGGCGAGAAGGACAAGCTGCTGCGCATGGAAGAGGCCGTGGGTGATCGCGTGGTCGGCCAGACGGAAGCCGTGCGCGCGGTGGCCAACGCCATCCGCCGTTCGCGGGCGGGCCTGTCCGATCCGAACCGGCCGAATGGCTCGTTCTTGTTCCTCGGCCCGACCGGGGTCGGCAAGACGGAGCTGACCAAGGCGCTGGCGTCATTCCTGTTCGACACCGAAGAGTCCATGGTGCGCATCGACATGTCCGAGTTCATGGAGAAGCACTCGGTGGCGCGGTTGATCGGGGCGCCCCCGGGCTATGTCGGCTACGAGGAGGGCGGCTACCTGACCGAGGCCGTGCGCCGCAAGCCGTACTCCGTGATCCTGCTGGACGAGGTCGAGAAGGCGCATCCGGATGTCTTCAACGTGCTGCTGCAGGTGCTGGATGATGGTCGTCTGACGGACGGTCATGGGCGCACCGTGGACTTCCGCAACACGGTGATCGTGATGACTTCCAACCTCGGCTCGCAGCAGATCCAGGAGATGGCCGGCGAGGCGAACTACGACGCAATGAAGGCCGCGGTGATGGAGATCGTCGGGCAGCACTTCCGCCCCGAGTTCATCAACCGCGTGGATGATGTGGTGGTGTTCCACCCGCTGGAGCGCGAGCAGATCCGGGCGATTGCCGGCATCCAGCTGCAGTTCCTGCGCAAGCGTCTGGAGGAGCGCGATCTGGGGCTCACCATCACCGACGCCGCGCTGGATCACCTGGGCGCCGCCGGTTTCGACCCGGTGTACGGCGCGCGTCCACTCAAGCGGGCCATCCAGACGCAGATGGAAAACCCGCTGGCCCAGTCGTTGCTGTCCGGCGAATTCGGCCCCGGCGATACCATCGAGGTGGACCTGGCTGGCGACCAGCTTGCCTTTACCCGGGCTGCCGCTGCTGCCTGACCGGGTTGTCGCTGTTCCGATCCAACAAGGCCCGCCCCGTGCGGGCCTTTTTTGGGTCCGGGAGCAGCCGCGGGCGGCCGCATCCGGCTATGGTGATTGGACCGTGACGGGGTCAGTCGTCGTGGCTGGCGTGGGCGTCCACCGGTTCCTCGAAGGCGATGAACAGGATGCAGTCCTCGTCCGATGTGCAATGGGTGGTATGTGCCAGCCGGGCCGGTCCGTAGGCATAGGTGCCGGGTCGGAGCACGACCGGGTCCTGGTCGTCGTAGTCGACCTGCATCTCGCCGCTGACGAGCACCATGCGTTCGGCGCTGGTGTGCCAGTGGTGGGGCGCGGTGCTGTTGCCGGGGAGGAGGAAGAAGACGTCGGCATTGGGCTGCGCCGGGTCACCTTGCAGCACGGCGAGCCGGCAGCCATCCGGCATGAAGTCCGGGCACGGGCCCCATTCGAGCTCGGGGGAATCAGGTTCGTGGATGAAGGCCGGGCCCTGGTCCGCCGTCGCGACCGTCCAGGCGGCGACCAGCGCGAGGGCGGCGGCAGAGGCAAGGCGGGGTATGGCCGCGGTGGGTGGGATATCGCGTTTGAACATGGTGCACCTCCTGTGGGTCCTGGCTTCACCCGGCGCGCTCCGGGTGGGCGTGTCGTGGTGTGGCTGACCGGGCGGGTGTCCGTCCGGAGCGGCTTTTGCCTGTAAGTCTGGCTGGTTCACGTGGGGGTGGCTTCCAAGATCTTGCGGCAGGGGGGCGGATGTTGCGGTAGGTGGGCACCAGGCAGCGCCACGATTGCCGGCTCGCTACACTCGGGGTCTGGGAGCTATCGGATAGGGATGTTCGGAATGGGTGTGTTGCGGGTGTGTGCGGTCCTGGTGGTGGTGATGGGGCTGGTGGGGTGTTCGCTGCTGGATGCGCGCGAGCAGCTGGCGCGGATGGGCGGGGCCTGTGTGATCAGCGGTACGGTAGGATCGAACAAAGGGGCGGATGGGTCGGAACGGACCGGGCCCTATGTGGTGGCGGTGTTCCGCGAGCCGGTCGCCGGCGCCGTTGTGTCCGAACCGGCGGACCACGTGGTGAGCGCGCGCGGCGGGAGCTGGTTCTTTGCCCTGGAGCCTGGTCGTTACAGCGTGCTGGCCTTCCTCGACGAGGATGGTGATCGTACGCATCCGGCCGGCGCACCGGTCCAGCACGTCGCGGGCGGCGATTCGCTGGATTGTGGTCCTGGCGGACGGCTGACCGGGATCGATATCCGCGTGAACGGGAATGATCGCCTGGCGCACGCCATTCGCCTGCCGGATACACGGGGTCCTGGGGCCGGCGCGGCGCCGCTGAGCCTGGGCCGGGTGACGGCCTACGGCGAGATCGCCCATCTGGAGGATCCGCGTTTCGCGAACGAGGTGGCGCGGGGCAGCCAGTGGCGCCCCCTGGATTTCGTGCTGGCGGGGTATGCCGGGGTGTACTTTCTTGAGCCATACGATCCCGCTCGGACGCCCGTGCTGTTCGTGCACGGGATGAACGGCTCGCCGCGGGACTTCGCCGGGCTGCTGGAGGGGCTTGACCGAGAACGTTACCAGCCGTGGTTCTACTATTACGCCTCCGGGCTGCCGCTGCAGTCGGCCGCGGCGCACCTGGCACAGGTGGTCGAGGAGCTGGAGGTGCGCCACGGCGTCGAGTCACTGCCGGTGGTGGCACACAGCATGGGCGGGCTGATCGCGCGCGGCTTCCTGAACGAGCGCGCCCGGCGCGAGGCGGCGGCGACCGTGCCGGCGATGATCACCCTGTCCACCCCCTGGGCCGGACACGAACGCGCCCAGCAGGGTGTCGATCGTTCGCCGGTGGTCATTCCGGTATGGCGCGACATGGCCCCGGGCAGCGATTACCTGGAAGGCCTGTTCGCGGATGCCAACACGGAGGTGACCGAGCTGCATCTGCTGTTTGGCTACCAGCGCGGGGAGGGAGGCGCGCGCGCCACTGCGGACGGGGTGGTCACTCTCGCCAGCATGCTGCACCCGCCTGCGCAGCGCGAGGCGGCCTCGGTCTTCGGGGTGGCGACCACGCACGCCGGCATCCTGTCCCATCCACTGGTGCTGGAGCGAGTGGACGGACTTTTGTCCGGCGTACAGGGGGACTGACTGCCGTCTGCGGTGGTGTGTGCCGCCGCGACGGCGCCACGGGATCGGCGTAGTCTGAAGGCATGCCTGCCGCCTGGACATCCTCGGCAGGCCAGCCAACGGGGAGCGCGATGCAGTTATTCGAGTGCGAGGTCTGTGGGCAGGGGGTGTATTTCGACAACACCTTCTGTACCCGCTGCGGCCACCGGCTGGGATTCCTGCCGGACCGCCTGGAGGTCTCCGCCCTAGTGCCGGCGGGGGAGGCCGTGGGCGCCCGTGGGCGCCCGATCCCCGGTGGCCTGTGGCGGGTGGCGGACGAGCCGGACGGGCTGTTTTATCGCCAGTGCCGGCACTATGCGGTAGACGCGGTGTGCAACTGGATGGTGCCACATGAAGAAGCCGAGCCGTTCTGTCGCGCCTGCCGCCTGAATCGCACCATCCCGGACCTCAGTGTGCCGGGCAATGCGCGGCTGTGGGAGCGTCTGGAGGCCGAGAAGCGACGCCTGGTATATGGCCTGTTGCGCCTGGGCCTGCCGGTGGTGCCGCGGAAAAGCGATCCTGGGGGGATTGCGTTTGATTTCCTGGCCGATCCGGCCCCGGAGTTCCGCGAGGGCGGAGGCGTGGTCACCGGCCATTCGCATGGGCTCATTACCATCAATATCGCCGAGGCCGATCCCGCGGTGCGCGAGCGCATGCGCGAGGCGATGGCCGAACCCTATCGCACCATTCTCGGCCACTTTCGCCATGAGTCCGCGCACTACTACTGGGATCGACTGATTCGCGGTAGCCACTGGCATACCGATTTTCGCGAGCGCTTCGGCGACGAGCGTGCGGACTACGACGAGGCCCTGCGGCGCCATTACACCGGCGGTCCTCCGGCGGATTGGCAGGCCTCGTTCGTGTCCGCCTATGCCAGCTCCCACCCCTGGGAAGACTGGGCCGAGACCTGGGCCCACTATATGCACATCGTGGATACGCTGGACACGGCCTCCGCCTACAACATGGACATCGAACCCGTCGCCGGGCCGTCGGCGCGGCTGGGCGCGCAGGGGAATCTGCCGGCTTTTGATGCCTATGCCACGGTGGACTTCGATTTGCTTCTGGAGCATTGGCTGCCGCTGGTCAGCGCCCTGAACAGCCTGAATCGCAGCATGGGTCACTCGCATGTCTACCCCTTCGTGCTGACCGCTACCGCGATCGCCAAGCTGGCGTTCGTGCATCAGGTCATTCAGGATTTCCGCATGGGCATCCGCGTACAACCGGCGGGCGCCACCGGCCCTTGATCTGCCGGCCTGGATCGGCAAAGGTCCGGTCCTGAAATACATCCATCGCGCAAGCGAAAGGACGCGAGATGTACAACGTTGCCACCCGCGGCCCGTTCAAGGGGCTGAACCCGCGTGTTGCGCCGCTGGCGCTGATGCTTGTGGTGATCATCGCCCTGCTGGGGGTTTATCGAACCGAGCAGCTGGGCGCAGTGGTGGGGGATGCGCGCGCCTTCGTGACGCCGCTGCTGGAGTGGTACTACGTGGTGATCATGGCCTTCTTCCTGGTCATGGTGATCTGGCTCGGGGTGGGGCGCTACAAGAACGTGCGCCTGGGGCGCGACGACGAGGTCCCGGAGTTCACCACGCTGTCCTGGCTGTCGATGCTGTTCGCCGCCGGCATGGGCGTCGGCCTGCTGTTCTGGGCGGTGGCCGAGCCGCTGTCGCATTACGGCGGCAACCCGTTTCTGGCCGAGAACGGCAACCAGGCGGCCGCCGCCGACATGTCGATGGTGCTGACGTATTTCCACTGGGGGCTGAATGCCTGGGGTGTGTTCGCGCTGCTGGCACTGATCCTGGCCTATTTCAGCTTCCGCAAGGGCCAGCCGCTGGCGCTGCGCTCGGCCCTGCACCCGCTGATCGGCAAGTACAGTCATACCTGGCCGGGCGATCTGGTGGATCTGCTCGCCATCGTGGCCACGGTCTTCGGGATCGCAACGACTCTGGGGCTGGGTATCCAGCAGCTGGAGGCCGGGTTGGCGCATACCGTGGGCCTCTCGCTGGAAGGGGATCGCGGTCTCCTGCTGCTGACGGCGCTGCTGACGGTGACCGCGATCGTGTCGGTGGTGGCCGGGATGCAGGCCGGGGTGCAGCGGGTCAGCCAGGCCAACCTGTGGCTTAGTGTCGCTCTGCTTGGACTCCTGCTGGTATGGGGTCCAACCCAGTACTTGCTGGCCTTGGTGGTGCAGTCCAGTGGTAGTTACATGCAGAACCTGCTGGGGCTGTCGCTGTACACCCATGCTCACCACCTGGACGAGTGGCACTCCGACTGGACGGTCTTCTACTGGGGCTGGTGGCTGGCCTGGGCGCCGTTCGTCGGGCTGTTCATCGCGCGCATCTCGCGCGGGCGCACGCTGCGCGAGTTCGTGATGGGTGTGCTGCTGGTGCCGACCCTGATCACCTTCTTCTGGCTCGCACTGCTGGGCGGTACGGCCCTGCACGCCGAGGTCGAGGGCATCGCGAACATTGCCGATCAGGTGGCGGAGGACCTGACCATGGCGACCTTCGCCACCATGGAGACCCTGGAACCCTGGTTGATCGCGAAGAGCGGGGCCGTCCTGATTACGGTGCTGATCGCGACCTACCTGCTGACCTCGGCCAATGCCGGCATCGTGGTCATCAACACCCTGCTGGCCCATGGGTCCACCGAACACCGGGCGATTCACCTGATCCTGTGGGGCGCGATGATCGGTCTGGTGACCGGCGTGCTACTGCTGGCCGGCGGGCTGGAGGTCCTGCAGAATGCAGTCATCCTGGCCGCGCTGCCGTTCTCGCTGGTGATGCTGATGATGGTGGTGGGCCTGATGCGCGCCCTGGAAGACGAGCGCTATGCCCCACGCCCGGGCGAGCATACGGTCGCCCCCAGCGAGCCATGGACCATTCCGCCGGATCGCGTCCACGAGGACTTTGACATGGACGACGATGCCCCCGAGGCCCGTGACGAAGACGACGACCCTCGTCGCTCCTGACGGTCCCAGTTTTCCACCACGAAGCACACGAAGAAGGTCAAAAGCCTTTGCACCACAGAAGGCACGGAGGAAAGAAAGGAACGCGGTAACGCCTGGGTGGCGAAGGCGCCGTTCGATTCGCCTTGCCCTTCAACCCTGATTTTCTCCGTGCCCTCTGTGGTTCAAATCGCTCTTGAACTTACCTTCTTCGAGCCTTCGCGCGCTTCGTGTTGAACACACCAGGGAGGGAAAGGCCCGCGCATCTTGCGTTCACTTTCGGGGTGGCGGGGCTTGCCGTAGCCTGTGCGCAACGATTTCACGAACCGCGAGAGGAACCCCATGAGCGATACCCTGCAGTTGTCCGGCGAGTTGATTCAGAAGGTCCAGGATCTGCTGACCGAGGTGGACCCGAAGGCGCAGCAACCCATCGTGGCCGTGCAGTACCTGAGCGCGATCACCGGGTTCATGGTCGCGCAGATGCCGGAGTCGGTGAACGAGCGCAAGGAGTACCTCAAGCAGCTCTCCGAATTTACCGAGTCGGTGTTCGTGGACGTCGAGAGCCGCAAGCAGACCGCCCCGCCGCCGCAGGATGCCAGTGGCGTGTGGCGCCCCGGCGAGAACTGAGCGCCACGGGCCATGCCGTCGGGCGTGGCCGCAACCGGGGGCGGCGCAACCTCGGTGATCTTGTGAAGGCGGCGGTCAGTTGTTCCCGTCGCCTTTGTTTTTGTCCTTGCGCATCTGGCGCAGCATGGCTTCCTGTTCGTTGAAGCTGGGCATGCGGCGCTTGCCGCCGGCGTCGCGGGCCGGGTCGTTGCGACCGGCTAGGCCTGATTGCCCGGGCTTTTCGGCTTCCTTGATCTGCTGGTATTCGTCCAGTTCGCGGCGGGCGTCTTCGTCGCTGGTGTAGCGGCCACGGTAGTCCTGCGGTGGCTTGTGGCCCTTGCGCAGGAAGAGCTGCTTGCGTAGCTCCTTGTTGTAGTCGGTCACTCGGCGGTCAATCCACCACAGGTCCACCAGCGCCCATGACACGCCAATAATCAGCGGTAGCAACCACCAGGCGGCGGGGCCAAATCCGGCGAGGGCCAGGGTGGCCGCACTGAGTGCCAGGAAGCCGGTGCCGCCCAGCGGCTCGTGCAGGTAGAAGCGATGCAGCCCGAGCGGGAACAGGATCCACGCAGCGTAGGCCGCAGGGCGGGTGCGCATCTCGCGAGCGAGGCGGGCGTTGACCGCCTGCAGGCCGCCACCTTCCAGGTCCAGTTCCTTCCAGGCCTTGCTCATGCGGTTCTCCGTTGCGTTCGCGTGTGAGGGCCACGGTAGTCCGACCGGAGCGTACGGGCGATTGTGCGGGTGTCGCGCGGGGCTTTTGCAGACGCGGCTTCAGTCCTCTTCGCGGGTGGCGTCGCGTTCCAGCAGCCGGCGCACAGTGTCGTGCACCGGGCGGCCCTGATAGAGCACCGCGTGCACCTCGGCGCAGATCGGCATGTCCACTTCCAGTGCCTTCGCCCGCGCCACAGCGACCCGGGCGGTCTCTACGCCCTCCACCGACTGTCCCACCCGCGCGCGGGCGGTGTCGAGATCCAGGCCTTCGCCCAGCATCCGGCCCAGACGCCGGTTGCGCGACTGGTTGTCGGTGCAGGTGAGGATCATGTCCCCCAGTCCGGAGAGGCCGGTGAGGGTGGTCGGACGGGCGCCGACCGCCGCGCCGAAGCGCTGGATCTCGGCCAGCCCGCGGGTCATCAGTGCGGCGCGCGCATTGGCCCCGAACCCGGCGCCGTCGGCAATACCGGTGGCCACCGCGAGCACGTTCTTCAGCGCGCCGCCCAGTTCCACGCCGATCACGTCCGTATTGCGGTACAGGCGCAGCGAGCGCCCGTGCAGGGCCGTAACCAGGCAGTCCATGTGGCCCTCGTCGCTGGAGGCCACGGACAGCGCGGTCGGCTGCTCCTGCGCCACCTCGGCGGCGAAGGAGGGCCCGGAGATCAGAGCGGGCGGGCGCTCGGGCCCCAGTTCCTGTTCGGCAATCTCGTGCAGCCAGGCCCCGGTTGCCGTCTCCAGGCCCTTGGTGGCCCAGGCGACCACCTGGTCGTGTGCGAGGCGCGGGGCGATCCAGCGCAGGGTTTCGCGGAAGGCGCCGGAGGGGACTGCGATCAGGACCAGGTCGCGGCCCTCGATGGTCGCCGGGTCGGCGCTGACGCGCAGGTTGTCCGGGAGGCGCAGGCCGGGAAGGTAGCGGGCGTTCTCGCGCTCGCGTTCCAGTTGTCCGGCCGTGGCGTCGTTGCGCACCCACAGGGCGACGTCGGCATGCAGACGGGCCGCATGCACCGCCAGCGCCGTGCCCCAGCAGCCGCCTCCGAGGACCGCGATACGCATCCTAGGGAAACACTGATTCATGTACACGCTCGCGCTCGAGCCGCTTTTGCGTGCGAACAAGGCGCGGTGACTGCGGTGCAGTCATTCTGCACAAGGGAGCCGCAACGCCGTTCCCACGCAAAAGCGGCCGAGCCCCTGCTTTCAATAATTTGTGGGGTTGGTACCCCAGGTTCCCCGATCCTGCGTTGCGCCGCTTGCGGGTAGAACCACTACCCGCTACACGACGCGCCTTGTCTCGGAAAACCTGGGGTACCAACGCGAGTGTGTACATGAATCAGTGTTTCCCTCGGCGCCTCGCGTCAGGCCTGTTGCGTGGGCTCGGCCTGTTCCCCGCCGGCCTGTTGCTTCTGTTCCTGCAGGTGCTGGGCATACAGCGACTCGAAGTTGACCGGTTGTAGCAGGAGCTGCGGGAAGCCGCCCTTCAGTACCAGGTCGGCCACCGTTTCGCGGGCGAACGGGAACAGCACGTTGGGGCAGTAGGCACCCAGCAGGTGGTTGCGCTGATCCTCGGCAAAATTGCGCAGGATGAACACGCCGGCCTGCTTGATTTCGACCAGATAGGCGGTCTTGCCGTCGGATTCGGTGGTCACGGTCAGGCCCAGTTCCACCTCGAAGGCGCCGGCGGCCTCGTCGATCGGACGTGCGTTGGTGTTCAGCTGGATGTTGGTCTCGCCCTTCCACTCGCGCATGAATACCTCGGGGGATTCCGGCGCCTCGAAGGACAGGTCCTTGATGAAGACCTTCTGGATGGAGAAGTCGGGCCGGTCACTCTGTTCGGCCTGGGCCGCGCCGTTGCCGCTCTTCGGGGAATTCTTCTCTTCAGCCATGATGTTGTCTCGCAGTCGTCTGGAATCGGGGCATTGTAAGGGGGATGAGCGGTGTTTTTCGGGGTCGCCGGGGCGATCCTGTTTGCCGCCCGTTGCCGGCGGCGGCGCGTGTTATCCGGAGGCGTTGTCGGTCGGGGCTTCGAGGCCGGCCTCGCTGGCCAGGCGCGCCAGTTGGCCGTTACTGTCCATCGCCTGCAGTTCGTCGAAGCCGCCGATGTGTGTGTCGCCGAGAAAGATCTGCGGGACCGAGCTGCGGCCGGCGGCGCGCTGTTCCATCTCCGCGCGCAGACCGGGTTCGCGGTCGACGGCGTACTCCGCGAACGGGTAGCCACGCTGATTGAGCAGGCGCCGCGCGAGCAGGCAGAATGGACAGCGCCCGCTGGAGTAGACCTCGAACTGCATTACTTCTTCTTGATGGGCATGTTGGCCGATTGCCAGGCCTGGATGCCGCCCTGCAGGTTGACTACGTCCTCGAACCCGGCCGCGGTCAGTTGCTGCGCGGCGCTGGCGGAGCGGTTGCCGCTGCGGCAGTACACCACTACCGGCTTGTCCTTGTATTTCTCGATGTCGCCCATGCGCTTTTTCAGGCTGCCGAGCGGGATATGCTTGGCGCCGCCGATGCGCCCGGAGGCGACTTCGTTGTCCTCGCGCACGTCCAGTACCAGGGCGTCGTCCTGGTTGATCACGCGCACCGCCTCGACCGGCGAGAGCGAGCGATACTTGCGGTTCAGGCGTCGCAGTTCGACGAACAGGATCATCCCGATCACCGCCAGCAGGGCGCCGGTCAGGATGGGGTGGTTGGCGAGAAATTCGGGCAGGCGTTCAAGCATTCGGGAGACCGGATCGGAGGGGTGGGTGTCAGGAACTGCAGAAAACGTCCTGCATCATACCGATCAGGCGCAGGGTCCGGGAGTCCCCCACCCGGTAGTAGACCCGGTTGGCGTCCTTGCGCGTGGCGAGGATGCCCTTGTCGCGCAGGATGCCGAGATGCTGCGAGATGTTGCTCTGCGACGTCCCGACCTGATCGACGATTTCCTGTACGCTGATTTCGCGATCGCCGAGAATGCAGAGGATCTTCAGACGCAGCGGGTGGGACATGGCCTTGAGCGAGCGCGAGGCCCGCTCGATGTCTTCGTCCTGGGACATCAAACCGTCTTCGACGTACATTTCGTCTTCAACCGTTTCGTTGCTCACGGCATGCCTCTCTTGCTCGCGAGGGAAGGCCCTCGCAACTGGGTCAGAATATAAGAACCTAAACGTACCCCGATATGCGAATTTGCGCAATCTTGAGTCATCCAAGCGGTTCACGCGCCCTTTTGTGGTGCGGTGTGTTGCTCTGTTTTCTGTGGCCGGTCGGCGCCGTGGCGCTGGAACCGGAGGCGGAGCTGCGCGAGACGCGCGAGGCCATCCAGGACCTGGAGCGTAGCCAGGAAGAGCGTTACGCGGCCCTGCAGCAGCTGGAAGGGCTGCTTGCGGAGGCCGCTCGCGGGACCGAGGCCTCGCGCCAGGAGCTGCGCGAGCTGGCGCGGGCGCGTTCGCGTCAGGAGGCGGTGGTCGCCGACCAGGAGGACCGTGTGGACGAGGCCCGGGAGCGGCTGGAGGCAGAACGCCGCGCCGCGGCCCGCCTGGTGCGCGATCAGTGGCAGGGCGAACGCCATCCCGGACGGAGCGACGGTCAGTCTGCGGAGCACCGCCATCAGGCCGCGTTTGCCGCGCGCATCCGCGAGGCGCGCGAGCAGGCCCTGGTCGTGTTGCGCGACCGTATCGAGGCGCTGGAGACGGCGCGCGAGAACCTCGCGCGGGAGCGGGCGGTGCTGGCAGAACGGGAAGAGCAGGCCCGCGCGGCGGTCGCGGATCTGGAACGCGAGGAGGCGCACCAGCGCCAGGCGATGGCGGAGCTGGAGGCGGTGATCGAGGACGAGTCGCTGGAACTGGAGCGCCTGGCGCGCAATGCCGAGACCCTGGAGGCGGTGATCGAGGAGGTCGAGGCTCGCAGCGCGGCGCGTGCCGCGGCACCCCGCGAGTTTACCCCCGAACGGCCGGACGTGGCCTTCGTGGAATTGGAGGGCGAGCTCCCGCGTCCGGCCGAAGGCCGCGTGATCCGCAGTTTCAACGAGTCCCGTGGTAGCCGCCTGCGCTCGCGCTGGCGTGGCGCGGTGCTGGCGGTCGATAACGGCACGGCGGTACGCGCGGTGCACTACGGCCAGGTGGTCTACGCCGACTGGATGCAGGGCTACGGCTTCCTGGTGATCGTCGATCATGGGGAGCGCTATCTGACGCTCTACTCCAATGTAGAGGAGATCCTGGTTGCAGAAGGCGAGACCGTGGGTGCTGGCGAGCAACTGGCCGTGGCGGGCGAGGGCAGCGAGGCGATTGCGCCCGGGCTTTACTTCGAGATCCGTCACAACGGCGGACCATTGAACCCCGAGAGCTGGTGGCCCTCTCAGTAGAGGGAAAAAGATGGAATGCGCCCATGCCCCGGCAAAAGGCCGATCGGTGGCGTGCATTCAGGCAGCCGTCACATTGCGGGTGCTACCATCTTCACACAAATCACCTCAAGTGAACGAGGAAAGGTAATGAGCAAGTCTTGTCGCACCGGATACTCCCTGATCGTCGGAC
The DNA here is from genome assembly GCF_001020955.1 of Thioalkalivibrio versutus. Taxonomy (NCBI): domain Bacteria; kingdom Pseudomonadati; phylum Pseudomonadota; class Gammaproteobacteria; order Chromatiales; family Ectothiorhodospiraceae; genus Thioalkalivibrio; species Thioalkalivibrio versutus. The sequence goes on along the minus strand of NZ_CP011367.1, from coordinate 2,438,628 downwards.
TGGTTGTCGGGGTCATGTTGAGTGTCTCGGTGGCGGTCTACGCCGACCGCGACAATGGCGCGCAATCCGCTTTGCCAGTAGAAGATTTGCAGCGCTTCACTGACGTATACATGCGCATCAAGCGCAATTACGTCACCGAGGTCGAAGACAAGGATCTCCTGGACAATGCGATCCAGGGGATGCTGTCCGGCCTTGACCAGCATTCGGCCTATCTGGACGAACAGGACTTCGAGGACATGCAGGTCGGGACCTCCGGCGAGTTTGGCGGTCTGGGCATCGAGGTTGGCATGGAAGACGGCTTCGTCAAGGTCATCGCGCCGATCGATGACACCCCGGCCAGCCGTGCCGGGGTCGAGGCCGGTGACCTGATCATTCGCCTGGATGGCGAGTCGGTGAAGGGTATGTCCCTGTCCGACGCGGTCGCCAAGATGCGCGGCGAGAAAGGCTCGGACATCACCCTGACCATCCTGCGCGATGGCGAGGACCGCCCGAAAGAAATCACCATCACCCGCGACGTGATCCAGGTGCAGAGCGTGCGCTCCGAGATCCTGGAGGACGGCTTCGGCTACGTACGCATCAGCAATTTCCAGCAGCGCACGGCACGCGACTTGGTGCGGGCGATCGAAGACCTGCAGGAACAGGGCGAGCTGCAGGGGCTCGTGCTGGATCTGCGCAACAACCCCGGTGGCATTCTGACGGGCGCTGTGGGCGTCTCGGACGCCTTCCTCGAAGAAGGCCTGATCGTCTACACCGAAGGTCGGCTGGAGGATTCGCAGTTCCGCTACCAGGCCTCGCCGGGGGATGTTCTCAAGGGCGCGCCGATGGTCGTCCTCGTCAATCGCGGATCGGCCTCCGCCTCCGAGATCGTGGCGGGTGCGTTGCAGGACCACCGGCGGGCCGTGGTTATGGGTCAGAACACCTTCGGCAAGGGTTCGGTGCAAACCATCCTGCCGCTGACCCAGAACACCGGGATCAAGCTGACCACCGCGCGTTACTTCACGCCTGATGGCCGTGCCATCAACGAGGACGGGATTGACCCGGACATCCGCCTGCAGCAGCTCGTGGTGCAGCGCTCCGACAGCGAAAATGGCGGTGCCCGCATGGGCCGTGACGGCCTGCCGGAATCTGTGGATGCGGACGAAGACAATGGCGAGACGTTGGCCGAGCGCGATTACGGTATGAACGAGGCGCTGAATCTCCTGAAGGGCCTGAACTTCTACAACCGCCGCTGAGCGCGGTGGACAGGGAGGATTGATGCCGAACGTACTGGTGCCCCTGGCCGCCGGGGCCGAGGAACTGGAGGCGGTCACGATCATCGACCTGCTGCGCCGGGCGCAATTCGAGGTCACCGTGGCCGGGCTGGAGCCGGGGCCGGTGACCTGCTCGCGGGGCACGGTGATCCAGCCGGATACCACGGTTGATCAGGTGCTGGATCAGTCCTTTGACCTGATCGTCCTGCCGGGTGGCCTGCCCGGCGCCAATCACCTGCGCGACGACGCCCGGGTGCAGGGTTTGCTGCGGGCGCAGGCCGAACGCGATGGCCACTTGGCCGCGATCTGTGCCGGGCCCAAGGCGCTGGCCGAGGCCGGGCTGCTGGAGGGGCGCACCGTGACGGCCTTCACCGGCGCGCTGGACGAGGCGGGGATCCCGTCCACTGGCGCCCCGGTGGAGATCGACGGGCGCCTGATCACCGGCCGTGGCCCGGGTGCCGCGATGGACTTCGCCCTGACCCTGATCGAACAGCTCGCCGGCCGCGAGGCCCGCGACGCCGTCGAGGGCCCGCTGCTAAGGCCCTGATGGTCTTAGCCACGAAGCGTACGAAGACCCGAAGGAAGACACGAAGAGGGTAGGATGTGTTGAGCGCAGCGAAACGCATCGGGGCCCGGATCATTCCGTGAGGCCGATGCGATTCGCTGCGCTCATCCTCACCCTGCCCGCTGCAAAACGATCGTGGCCTTTCTGATACGCCTCAAAAGGCCCGATGGAGGTCGTCAACACCCGCTGTTTCGTGCGCGATAGCGCGTCGTCCCCGGACGGGGCGCCAACTCTGTGGTGGAAGCTTTTGACCTTCCTCGTGCGCTTCGTGGTGGATTCGCCCTTCGTTCTTGAGCTATCCCACGGTCGCGTAGCGGGTGGCGGTGCCCAGCCAGCGTTCGATCAGGGCGGCGGCGCGCGCCGGGTCCTTCTCGATGCGTGCGGCAAGGGTGGTGGCCTCGTCGAGCAGGTCCTGGTCGCGTGACCAGTCGGCGACGCGGAAGCTGCGATCGCCAGTCTGGCGCGTGCCCAGCAGTTCGCCCGGACCGCGCAGCTTGAGATCCACCTCCGCAATCTCGAAGCCGTCGTCGGTGCGGCGCATCGCCTCGAGGCGCTCGCGGGCGGTATCGCCCAGTGGCGGACGGTAAAGCAGCACGCAGGCCGAGGCGGCACTGCCGCGCCCGACCCGGCCGCGGAGCTGGTGCAGCTGCGACAGCCCCATGCGTTCGGCATTCTCGATGATCATCAGGCTGGCGTTGGGGACGTCGACGCCGACCTCGATCACGGTAGTCGCCACCAGCAGGTCGATCGCGCCCGCGCGGAAGCGCTCCATCACCGCATCGCGCTCGGGTCCCTTCATGCGTCCGTGGGCCAGTCCGATGGTCAGCTCCGGCAACGCCTCGCGCAGGCGTTCGGCGGTGGCCTCGGCCGATTCCGCCTCCAGTTGTTCCGATTCCTCCACCAGCGGGCAGACCCAGTAGGCCTGGGTGCCGGAGCCGCAGGCGGCGCGGATGCGTTCGATGACCTCGTCACGGCGCTCGTGGCTGATCAGCGCGGTGCGTACCGGGGTGCGCCCAGGCGGGCGTTCGTCGATGACCGAACTGGCCAGTTCCGCGTACAGGGCCATGGCCAGCGTGCGCGGGATCGGGGTGGCGGTCATGATCAGCTGATGCGGCATCCGGCCGTTGCCCTTGTCGCGCAGGGCCATGCGCTGGTGCACGCCGAAGCGGTGCTGTTCGTCGATGATTGCGAGCCCCAGATGATGAAACCGCACCTCCTCCTGGAACAGGGCGTGGGTCCCGATTGCGACCTGGCGCTGCCCGCTGGCCAGTTCCGCGAGCAGCTGGCCGCGTTCGCTGGCCGTCTGGCGCCCGCCCAGCCAGGCGATCGCGACGCCCAGTGGTTCCATCCACTGGGCAAGATTGCGCCCGTGCTGGCGGGCGAGCAGTTCGGTCGGGGCCATGAACGCCACCTGATAGCCGGCCTCTACCGCCGCCAGCGCGGCCGCGACCGCGACCAGGGTCTTGCCGGAGCCGACATCGCCCTGGACCAGACGGTTCATCGGCTGCGGGCGCGCGAGGTCGGCCAGGATCTCTGCGGTAACACGCTCCTGTGCGCCGGTGGGTTCGAAGGGGAGCTGCCCGCGCAGTTGTTGCCACAGCGCCCCCGGGGGCTGGATGACCGGGGCGCTGCGTGTGTCCGCGGGCATCCGGCTCTGCTGCATGCGCGCGAGTTGGTGGGCGCAGAGCTCTTCCAAGGCCAGCCGTGTGCGCGCCGGGCTGCGGTTCTCCGGGGTGTCCAGGGCGGCCAGTGCGTCGGCCTGCGCCGGTGGGTGATGGAGCTGCTCGAGGGCGCTATGCAGGCCAGGCAGGCCCTGCCGGGGCAGTTCCGGAAGCAGGTCGGGCAGGGCCTGCATCCCCGGCAGGGCGTGCGCGACCAGCTGGCGCAGCAGCTTTTGCGACACGCCCTCGGTGGTCGGGTAGATCGGGGTCAGGTGCGACTCCATCGCCGGCGGGCTATCGCCCACGGTCTGGATCTCCGGGTGCACGCACTCCAGTGCGCCGGGCATGCCGCGGGGCTCGCCGAAGGCGCGGATGCACGTGCCGGGGCTCAGGCGGCGCTGCTGGTTGGCCCCGAAGTGAAAGAACCGCAGCAGGACCTGGGCCTGGCCGTCGGCCAGGGTGACCACCAGCATGCGCCGGCGGCGGTGGACCACCTCGGAGTGGGTGACGTGCCCCTCGAACAGTGCAGCCAGCCCCGGACGCAGCGCGGCAATCGGCGTCAGGCGCGTGCGATCCTCGAAGCGCAGGGGCAGATGGAACAGCAGGTCCCCGGCCTGCTCCAGACCCAGACGCTCCAGTCGTTCCGCCACCGCCGGGCCGACACCCTTCAGCGCGGTCAGCGGGACCTGCAGCTCCACCGGTTGGGTTCGCGCAGCGCGATCAGTCGCGCGGGCACCAGGCGATGGCGTCCATTTCCACCTGGGCGCCCTTGGGCAGGGCGGCCACGCCGATCGCGGCACGTGCCGGGTAGGGCTCGTTGAAGACTTCGCTCATGATCTTGTTCACAAGCGGGAAGTGAGCCAGGTCGATCAGGAAGATGTTCAGTTTGGCGATATCGGCGGTGCTGGCTCCCGCCGCCTCCAGGACAGCCTGGAGGTTGGCGAACACCTGGCGGATCTGGTCCTCGATGCCGCCGTCGACCAGTTCCATGGTGGCCGGGTCCAGCGGGATCTGGCCGGACAGGTACAGGGTGTCGCCGGTACGCACGGCCTGCGAGTAGGGGCCGATGGCGGCCGGGGCGTTTTCGGTCTGGATGATCTCGCGCGACATGTGGACTCCTTGTACTGCCGGGTTGAATCTTGATAGGGCCGCGATTGCTGCATGCGGACCCGCCATTCTACTGATCAATCCGCCCGCGTGTGCGGTTGGGGGGCTCGGCAGCCGTGCACGCGGACGGCTACACTGCGGGCCACATCCGTAACGACAAAAGGAAGCAGGCAATGACGGGATACGCACTGGCAAACGTGCTGCATGTACTGGCCGTGGTGATCTGGGTGGGCGGTATGTTCTTCGCCTACATGTTCCTGCGCCCGGTGGCCGGGCAGCAGCTCGAGGGGCCGGCGCGGCTGAAGCTCTGGGAGGGTGTGTTCGCGCGCTTCTTCCCCTGGGTCTGGGCCTCGGTCCTGGTGATCCTGGTGACCGGCTTCTACCTGATCTTCGGGGTGTTCGGCGGCATGGGTGATGTGCATCCCAGCGTGCACACCATGCTGCTGCTGGGCCTGATCATGATGGCGATCTTCGCCCATGTGTTCTTCGCCCCTTATCGGCGCATGCGCAAGGCCATTGCGGCAAACGATACCGAGGAAGGACTGCGCCGGCTGGGGCAGATCCGCATCCTGGTCGGGATCAACACCGTCATCGGTCTGGTGACGATCGTGGTCGCTTCCGGCGGTCGCCTGCCGCTGTAGGAGGCACGCTACCTTTCTAGCCCCGGGTGCCATACCAGCCGGGGCCGAGCCGGCGGTTCCAGCAGCACGGCTGCGTTCTGGCCGAAGGCCTCCAGCCAGCGCGCCAGCAGGTCGTCGGGCAGGTCCGCGATGGCCAGGCCCGGTTCGTCCGGCCACTGGCCGCGCGGGTCGCGATTGCGGGCAGGCCATGCGCGCAGGCCGTGCTCGGCCACGGTCTGCTCCAGCCGGCGCTGGCGTTGGATGTTTTCACCCTCGGTGCTCGGGCGGCTGCCCGGGTTGCAGGCGGTGAACAGGACCAGGCGCTGCATGTCCCGCTCGGCCATCCAGGTCGTGACATCCTCCGCGGGCTGGTCGATGTACAGAACTCGGCTGCTGCCCTCGATCTCCAGGCAGTAGGCGGCGCTTAGGTAGGCCTTCTCCAGTGTCGCCAGCTGCGCTACGGGAGCGGACGACTCCGCGTGTGCGGCAGACATCCGGTCGCCGTATTTGCTTGTATTGGTGGACATCTCGCGGCACCCTCCCCGCCTGGATCGTGCGGATGTGGTCGATCAAACAGGGGGAGCGGGATGCGCGTCAAGGATGCGACAGCGGTTTGTGGTGCCTCGTCGGGTGCGGGTGCGTCCATGGACCGGCCCGTCCCCGGCTGGGATTGAGACGCGATGGCCCCGCGTCCCTTCGTTCCCGGGCTGACCGGCGCCTTTGTCGTGGTGCTGCTGCTGGTCGCGGTGGTCGCCGTCGCCAGCTGGCTTCGGGTGCAGCAGCTGCAGTACGACGTCCAGGCCCTTACCGAGGAGTACGTGCAGAAGGTGGACCGCGTGCATCGTATGCGCAGCCTCGTGCGCGAGCGCATGCTGCGCGCCTCGCTCGTGATCAGTGCAGAGGACCCGGCCCTGCAGGATCGCTACCAGCGGGAGTTTCGCGAGCTGGCCGAGCGCTTCCTGGACGCCCGCGAGGGTGCGGAATTACTGGCTCGGACCCCTCGCGACGCTGCGCTGCTGGCCGAACTGCGTGCGCTGACCGCGACCGGTGCCCCGATCCTGTCCGAGCTCCTCGACATTGCCCTGGCGGGTGGGCGCAACGAGGCGCTGGCGATCCTGTATGCGGACGCGATGCCGGTGCAGGAGGATGTGCTGGAGCAGATGGAGGCCATCCTCGCGGCCTTCGAACGTGATAACGAGGAGGCGGTGGCGGCCATGGCGCAGCGCCATGAACAGGCGCAGCAGGTGATGCTGGTGGCCACCGTCCTGACCATGCTGATGATTGTGCTGATGTGGGTGCGGGTGCGCCGGAGGATCTGGCGTGATCACGCCGCCTTGCACAAGGAACTGGAGGGGCGCCAGCAGATCGAGGCGCGCCTGCGCGAGACGCAGGCCGGGCTGGAGGCGGCGGTGGCCCGGCGAACCGCGGCCCTGCAGGAGACTACCGAGCGCCTGGAAGAGGCCCAGCGGATTGCCGGGGCCGGTTACTGGGACTGGGATATTCGTGGTCTGCGGATGAACTGGTCCACGCATGTCTTCGATCTGTTCGGGCTCGACCCGCAAACCGATACCGCGGGATTCGAGGCCTACATGCGAGCCATCCATCCCGACGACCGTACGCGGGTGCGCCGCGCTACCAACGAGGCGCTGGATCACGAGGCCTATTACCGGGTGGATCACCGGGTGGTGCGCGCGGACGGCGGGCTGCGCCATGTGCGGGTCGAGGGCGAAATCGATCGGGACGCCCAAGGCCGCGCCGTGCAGGTCCTCGGGATGGTCCGTGACATCACCCGCGACAAGGCCTCCGAGGAGCGCCTGTGGCACCAGGCCCATCATGACTCCCTGACCGGCCTGCCCAATCGCAGTCTGCTGCAGGAGCATATTCAGCAGGCCCTGCGCCGGGCCCAGCGCGCCGGCACCGGCCTGGCCCTGGTGGTCTGCGATCTCGACGGCTTCAAACCCATCAACGATCGCCTGGGACACGATGCCGGCGACGTGATGCTCGTGACCGTGGCGCGGCGTCTGCGCGAGGGCGTGCGCGAGAGCGACGTGGTGGCCCGCGTGGGCGGCGACGAATTCGTGCTGCTGCTGGAGAATGTGCGTGATCCGGATGCGGTGACGGGGGTCGGACTCAAGCTGATCGAACGCTTCGAGGAGCCGGTGGAGGTGAATCGCGAGTCGGTTCGCGTCGGGCTCAGCATGGGGGCGGTGCTCTACCCCGAGGACGGGGACGATGTGGAGGCGTTGCTGCAGCGCGCCGACCGCGCGATGTACGTGGCAAAGGAGGAAGGCGGCAGCCGGATCGTGCTGTACCGGGAATGCCCCGGAGAGGAGCGCCGGCAAACGGATCTGTCCCTGCGCCGGCGCGGCGCGCTGGGTTGCGGGCTGGAAGACCCGGCCGCTCGCGACTGAATCGGCCGGCCTCGTCTACGGCCGATGCAGTCGCGCGACGAATTGTTCGTGCGTCAGCGGCGCGCTGAACAGGAAGCCCTGGAACCGGGTGCAGCCCAGGGCCAGGAGCTGCTCCCGCTGTTCCGGGTGCTCCACGCCCTCGGCGATGACGTCGAGCTCCATGTTGCGGGCAATGTCCACGATGTTTTCGATCAGGGTCCGGTCACCGCCGGCCAGCAGTTCCTTGACGAAGGATTTGTCGATCTTCAGCTCGTCCACCGGCAGGTCGCGCAGGTAGGCGAGCGAGGAATAGCCGGTCCCGAAGTCGTCCAGGGCGATGCGCATGCCCAGCCGGCGCAGCGCGCCCAGCTTGGTGATGGCGTCCGGCAGGTCGCGCAGCAGGCCGGACTCGGTGACCTCCAGGGTCAGGGCGTGGCCGTCCACCCCGTGTCGGCGCAGCCGCGCCTGGAACTGGTCGACGAAGTCCGGGCGCGCCAGTTGCCAGGGCGAGAGATTCAAGGCCAGGCGAGGTGGCTGCAGGTTCCCGGCCTGCCACTGCGACAGCTGCATCAGGGCGTGTTCCAGGACCCAGTTGCCGACCCCGTGGATCAGGCCGGTCTCCTCGGCGACCGGGATGAAGAGATCTGGCGGGACCTGGCCCATCTCCGGATGCTGCCAGCGCAGCAGGGCCTCGGCTCCGATCAGGCGCTCGGCGGCATCGAACTGCGGCTGGTAGTGCAGGTCCAGCTCGTCACGTTCGGCCGCTTGTCGTAGCCCGTCCTCGATCTGCAGGCGGGCATGCGCCTCGTCCTGCAGTGCATGGCGGTAGAACTGCACGCCGCCGCGGCCGGCACGCTTGGCCTGGTACAGGGCGATATCGGCGTGGCGCAGGGCTTCTGCCGAGCTCTCGCCGGCGTCGGGATAGCATACGCAGCCGAGACTGGCGCCGACCCCGAAGGTGCGTTCGCCGATGATGATCGGGCGCTGCAGGGCCTCCAGGATGCGCTCGGCGATTGCCTGCAGTTCCGGCTCCAGGGTCTCGCGTACCCGGGCGCAGGGGGGCAGGACAACGGCGAACTCGTCGCCACCCAGGCGCACGATCAGCGCATCCCCGGGGGCATGGCTGCGCAGGCGGTCCGCCACCGCGCCCAGCACGGTGTCGCCTACCGCATGCCCCAGGGCGTCGTTGATGGTCTTGAAGTGGTCCAGGTCGATCAGGATCAGCCCGCCATGCAGGTGGCCGGCGGTGGCCTCCTCGATGTGGCGGGTCAGGTCGTCGTGCAGGCGGGTGCGGTTGGCCAGCCCGGTCAGGGAGTCGTGGTAGGCCAGGGCATGGATGTGTTCCTCGGTGTGCAGGCGTTCCAGTTCCGCCCCCGCGCGGTCGGCCATGATCCCGAGGATCTCCATCGCCTTGTCGACATCCTCCACCGGATATCGGTTGACCATGGCGATGTGCCCCAGCAGCGTGCCCTGGCTGTCCAGCAACGGGGCCCCCAGATAACTCTCGGCGTCCATCTCCACCAGCATCTCGTCGGCCGGAAAGCGCTGTTGTACGTCGCAGGGGTAGATACAGGTACCGATCTCCAGCACACGTTCGCAGGGGGTCTCGGCGAGGTCGTAGCGCAAGTTCTCCACGATCTGCCCCGCGGTACACAGGGCGACGGTCTCCACCACGCCGGGTTTCTCCGGATCCTCGATGCCGATCAGGGCATGGTCGGCAGCGAACAGGTTGCTCAGCTTGAGAACCAGCTGCTGGAAGAACTCCTCGCGCGAGCGCGCCTGCAGCCCCTCGGCGATCAGGCGCAGGGCGTCCTCGCTGCGGTGCGCGGCGGTGATGTCCTCCTGCATCACGATCACGTCCTGTACCTCGCCGCGGGCATCCTGCAGTGGGTAGATGCAGCCCCGCAGCCAGCGCTCGGGGGTGATGAGCGGGGTGGTCTGGGTTGCCGGGCCGGGGTCGGTGGGTTCGGCCGACTGGTCGGGGCGGGCTGGCGGGGTGTAGGGCAGCGGGCCGATCTCGCGGTAGTGTCCGCGCAGGGCATCCTTGAGCGGTTCGTGGATGTGCCGGTCGATGGCATCCGGGCGGTCCAGAACGTTGCCGCCCGGCAGGGAGGCTTGTGCGCCGTGCATGGTTTCCCAGGCGGCGTTGCACTGGCGGATCTCGCCCTGCGGTGTGAGTACCTGGATGCCGACCGGGGATTGCTCCACCAGCGCCCGAAAACGGCTTTCCGAGTCACGCAGGCGTTCGCTGGTCTCGCGGTTCAGTACCAGGCTCATCATGACGACCATCACCACGTAGCCGAACGGCGCGAGCTGGGGCATCTCCAGTGCGCCGCCCCGGGCCAGGACGCCCTGCAAGGTGAACAGGACGAAGACCCCGATCCCGCCCAGCAGGAGCAGGGTGGTGGTCTGGCGATAGCGCCGGTAGTGCCGGATCAGTGTGGTGAGGGCGAAGCCCAGGACCAGAAAGACCGCGAGCACGCCAAAGCCGAACCAGGGGCTGATGGTGCCCACTGCGAGAGCCACGGTTTCACCCCAGGGGAGTTCCAGGGGGCGGAGTTCGTCAATCACCTGGTACTGCATGCTGTAGGGCTGCAGGGTGTTGACCACCCAGGTGATGACCAGCAGTACCAGAAGACCGGAGATCAGCCAGCGGGCGGGGGTGCGCGTATGGGCCGCGACGAAGGCGGCGAACAGCACGTAGAACGGTCCCAGCAGATAGACGTTCAGGGTGAGTGCGCGGGTATAGGCCTCGACGGTGCCGGCCTGGTAGGTCTGGGCTGATCCGACGGCAAGCACCGCCATCAGGGCGCACATCGCGGCGAACAGCCGGTGTTCGGTGCTCCGGGCGCTTTGCCGGCTGTGCAGCAGGTGGCTGAGCGTGGCGTAGATCGCCAGCCCCGCTGCAAGGTAGAGCGATGGCGCAAGAATCCCGTTCATCGGTTCCCTGCGCTTGCATCCCAGTGCCGTGCCATCCCTTGCCCCCCTGCGGTAAAGCGATGCGGGTCGGTCCCCGCGCTCGGTCCCTGCCGCTACAGTACAAAAGACCACGCGCGCGCGTCCCGGTTCGCGTGATGGTCACCGCGGGGGTGGCTAACGGTCGGTCACAGATACGGCGTGAGCAGGCGCGCGGCCCCGTCGCGCAGTTGGGTCGCGAGCGGCCGGGCACGAACCTCCTCGAGCGTCAGGGGGTGCGACTGCGCGCGCAGCGCGTCGGTCCAGCTGGCCAGTTCCTGGCCCAGTCCGGCATCCAGGCATTCCAGGTTGAACTCGAAGTTCAGGCGCAGGCTGCGTGGGTCCCAGTTGGCGGAGCCAACCAGGGCCCACTCGCGGTCTACCAGCATCAGCTTGGCGTGGTTGAACGGTGGTGGTGTGAGCCACAGCCGGCAGCCGCGCTCCAGCAGTTCGGCCTGCTGCGGGCGGCTGGCCCACTCCACCAGGCGCAGGTTGCTCCGGGCAGGGATCAGGATGTCGACTTGCACCCCGCGCAGGGCCGCGGCCTTCAGCGCCCCGGTGAGCGCCACGTCGGGCAGGAAGTACGGGGTCACGATGGTGACCTGTTCGCGAGCTTCGGCCAGCGCTGACTGCAGGGTGAAGTTCAGGACCTCGAAGTCCTCGTCCGGGCCGTCCGGAAGGCCGCGGCAGGCGCGGGCGCCGGCGGGGTCTACGGACTGCGGAAGCCAGAGCGGCCCCTCCAGGCGTTCGCCGGTGGCGAATTGCCAGTCTTCCGCGAAGACCCGCTGCAACTGGGTGCAGGCCGGACCCCGCAGCTCGAAGTGGAGGTCGTGTATGGGGTGCGGCCCCGGGTTGGTGTGGCTGTGGCCGCGGCGGATGTTCATGCCGCCGGTGAAGGCGCGGGCGCCGTCGATCACCAGCATCTTGCGGTGATTGCGCAGGTTGAAGGCGGCCAGGCTGCTCGGCAGGTGTACCGGCATGAAGGCGGCGGCAGGCAGGCCCACCCGGCGCAGCTGGCGCAGGGTGTTGCGACGGCTGTAGCGGGCGCCGATGGCATCGATCAGGATGCGCACCTGTACGCCCCGGTCCTGTGCCTGCTGCAGGTGGGCGACGAAGCGCTCGCCTACCTGGTCATAGTCGAAGATGTACGTGGCCAGGCTGATGCTGTGACGGGATGCGTCGATCGCGGCCAGCATCTGCGCGTAGGCGCGATCGCCGTCGAACAGCGGTTCGATCGCGTTGCCACCGACCAGGCGGAACGGGCTCAGGCGGTCCCCGGAACGCAGCAGGCGCTGCCAGCGTTCCGGTGGCTCGGCCAGGCTGGTCCCGTCGGAGCTGAGGTCGGCGATCAGATAGCCCTCGCGCAGGGCGTGGGCCCGCCGGCGAATACGATTGACGCCGAACAGCCAGTAGAGCAGCGAGCCGGCCAGGGGCAGCAGTACGATCAGCCCGACCCAGGCGATGACGGTCCCGGTATCGCGGCGTTGCAGCAGCGCGTGCACGACGCTCATCACCGCCAGGGCGAAGACGGCGATGGCGACGATACTGGCGGTCCAGCCTGTATCCGGCACGGACGGACTCCTTGTCGATGATGCGTTTTCCGACTGCACCCGTGGAACGCCGGGCGCGTGCCCGCTACAGTACGCGGGCCCGACCCGGCGTAAAACCCCGGCCCATCCACGTCCGCGAGACCGTCGATGACCGATATCGAGACCCCCAGCCTGTTCGCCAACAGCGGCGAGCAGCTGCCGCTGAAGGACTTCACCGAGAAGGCGTACCTGGACTACTCCATGTACGTGATCCTGGACCGTGCGCTGCCGCATATCGGCGACGGCCTGAAGCCCGTACAGCGGCGGATCATCTACGCGATGAGCGAGCTGGGGCTCTCCGCCACCGCCAAATACAAGAAGTCCGCGCGCACCGTGGGTGACGTGCTCGGCAAGTTCCACCCGCACGGGGACTCGGCGTGCTACGAGGCGATGGTGCTGATGGCGCAGCCGTTCTCCTATCGCTATCCGTTCGTGGACGGGCAGGGCAACTGGGGTTCGCCGGATGATCCCAAGTCCTTTGCGGCGATGCGCTACACCGAGTCGCGCCTGTCGCGTTATGCGCAGCTGCTGCTTTCCGAACTGGGTCAGGGCACGGTGGACTGGGTGCCCAACTTCGACGGTGCGCTGGACGAGCCGAAGATGCTCCCGGCGCGGCTGCCGAATGTGCTGCTCAATGGGGGTTCCGGGATCGCGGTGGGTATGGCAACGGACATCCCGCCGCACAACCTGCGCGAGGTGGCCGCCGCCTGCGTGCACCTGCTGGAGCACCCGAAGGCAACGGTCGAGGAGTTGTGCGCGATCCTCCCGGCGCCGGATTTCCCCACCGAGGCCGAGATCATCTCCCCGCCGGCCGAGCTGCGAAAGGTCTACGAGACCGGCCAGGGCTCGATCCGGGCCCGGGCGCGCTACGAGCGCGAGGGCGACGACATCGTGGTGACCGCGCTGCCGCACCAGGTCTCCGGCGCCAAGCTGCTGGAGCAGATCGCCGCCCAGATCCGCGCGAAGAAGCTGCCGATGGTCGAGGACCTGCGCGACGAGTCCGACCACGAGCATCCGACGCGCCTGGTGATTACCCCGCGCTCGAACCGGGTGGACGTCGAGGGCCTGATGGCGCATCTGTTCGCGACCACGGATCTCGAGAAGACCTACCGCGTGAACATGAACGTGATCGGCCTCGATGGCCGGCCGCGGGTGCGCGACCTGGCAGGGCTGCTCGGCGAGTGGCTGCAGTTCCGGATCGAGACGGTGCGCCGGCGCCTGCAATGGCGGCTGGAGAAGGTGCAGGCGCGGCTGCACGTGCTGGAAGGCCTGCTGATCGCCTATCTCAATATCGACGAGGTGATCGCGATCATCCGCGAACACGACCGGCCAAAGCCGGAATTGATGAGCCGGTTTGGCCTGAGCGATATCCAGGCCGAGGCGATCCTGGAGCTGAAACTGCGCCACCTGGCGAAGCTCGAGGAGATGAAGATCCGCGGCGAGCAGGACGAGCTCAGCCAGGAGCGCGACCAGCTGGAGAAGACGCTGGGCTCCGAGCGCCGCCTGCGCACCCTGGTCCGCCGCGAGATCGAGCAGGACGCGAAGGAGTATGGCGACGAGCGGCGCTCGCCGCTGGTCGAACGCGCGGCCGCGCAGGCGCTGGATGAATCGGCACTGGTGCCGACCGAGCCACTGACCATTGTGCTCTCGGAGAAGGGCTGGGCGCGGGCGGCCAAGGGCCACGATGTCGATCCCCGCGGGCTCAGCTACAAGGCCGGGGATGCCTTCCAGGCGGCAGTCATCGGGCGCAGCAACCAGCCGGTGGCGTTCATCGACTCTACCGGTCGCACCTACACCATTGCGGCCCACACGCTGCCGTCGGCGCGTGGCCAGGGCGAGCCGCTTTCCGGCCGGGTGAACCCGCCGGAGGGGGCGCGTTTTGTGGGCCTGGCCACCGGGGCGGAGGAAGATCGCTGGCTGCTGGGCTCGGATCACGGCTACGGCTTCATTGCCAAGCTGGGTGACCTGCTCGGCCGGCAGAAGGCAGGCAAGAACGTGCTGAGCGTACCGGCTGGCGCGGCCGTGCTGCAGCCGGCGCCGGTGCGCAACCCGCACGAGGATCACATCGCGGTGGTTACGACCCGCGGCTATCTGCTGGTGTTTCCGGCCGCGGGGTTGCCGGAACTGGCGCGCGGCAAGGGCAACAAGCTGATCGGCATCCCGTCCGCGGCGCTCAAGGATGGCTCCGAGCGGGTGCTCGGGGTGGCTGTGCTGGCGCCGCAGGACACCCTGGTCGTGCATGCGGGCAAGCGCTTCAAGGCACTGGCCCCGGCGGAATGGGCCGAGTACGTTGGCGAGCGCGCGCGTCGCGGGCGTCAACTCCCGCGCGGTTATCAGAACGCGGACAGCCTGGAGGTGCGCCCGGCCTGAACCCGCGCGTACCTGTGTGGTCTGTGAACGCGGCGGTGCTTGAATTTGGCCGCTGCGCCCCGACTATCGGTTCATCCCGTCGAGTTCATTAATTGGAGTACAGGAAAGCTTCATGAAACGTATCGTGCTGTTTCTGGCGACCAACTTCGCCATCCTGATCGTCCTTAGCATTACTCTGCGCATCCTTGGGGTCGAGAGCATCCTGGACGACCAGGGGGTCAATCTCGACCTGACCGCGTTGCTGATCTTCGCCGCCGTGTTTGGCTTTGGTGGTTCGTTCATCTCGCTGGCCATCTCCAAGTGGATGGCGAAGAAGACGATGAAGGTCCACGTGATCGACAAGCCGCGCAACGCCACCGAGCAGTGGCTGCTGGAGACGGTCACCCGTCAGGCCCGCGAGGCCGGAATCGGGATGCCGGAGGTCGGTATCTACGACTCGCCGGACCCGAACGCCTTCGCCACCGGCATGAGCAAGAACAATGCCCTGGTCGCGGTCAGCACCGGGTTGATGCAGAACATGGGGCAGGGCGAGGTCGAGGCCGTGCTGGGGCACGAGGTGGGCCACGTGGCCAATGGCGACATGGTGACCCTGGCGCTGATCCAGGGGGTGGTCAATACCTTCGTGATCTTCCTGTCGCGCGTGATCGGTCACTTTGTCGATCGCGTGATCTTCAAGAACGAGTCCGGTCACGGGCCGGCATTCTGGATCACCGCCATCGTGGCCGAGATCGTCCTCGCGATCCTGGCCTCCATCATCGTGTTCTGGTTCTCGCGTCAGCGCGAGTTCCGCGCCGACGAGGCGGGGGCTCGTTTCGCCAGCCGCGAGAAGATGATCGGGGCGCTGGAGTCGCTGGCGCGCGCCTCCGGTCGCCCGGTGGATATGCCGGACCAGATGGCCGCCTTTGGTATTCGCGGTGGCATGGCCCAGGGGCTGAAGAAGCTGTTCATGAGCCACCCGCCGATCGAACAGCGCATCGCGGCGCTGCGCGCCAACGGCTGACCGCAACCCTTTATGTGTACCAGGAGAGGGCCGCCCTTCGGGGCGGCCTTTTTCGTTTGCAGTGCCGGGGCTGCGGCCGGTCGGATCAGTAGTAGCGACCGCGTCCGGGTTCGCTGCCGGGGGCGGCGATGACGTCGTCGCCGACGAAGGGGTTGCTGCGGCGTTCTTCGCCGAAGGTCGACTCGGGACCATGACCGGGGACGAATCTGGTGTCGTCGCCCAGCGGCCAGAGCTTCCCGGTGATGGAGTCCAGCAGCTCACGCCCGTTGCCGCGCGGAAAATCGCTGCGGCCGATCGCGCCATGGAACAGGACGTCACCGACCAGGGCGAGTCGGCCCTCCGGATCGTGGAAGACCACGTGGCCCGGGGTGTGGCCGGGACAGTGCAGGACGTGGAGCGTGGCTTGCCCGAGCTCGATGGTGTCGCCATCGTCCAGCCACTGATCGGGCACCAGTGGCTGGACCTCGGAGAAGCCGAAGATCTGCGCCTGCGCCGGGAGTTGGTCCAGCCAGAAGGCATCGTCGCGGTGCGGGCCGATAATCGGCGCGCCGGTACGTTTGGCCAGTTCGGCGGCTGCGCCCACGTGGTCCAGGTGGCCATGGGTCAGCAGGATCTTTTCCAGGTGGACGCCCTGATCCCGCGCGATCCGTTCCAGGGCCGCGGCATCCGCGCCGGGATCGACCCAGGCCGCGGCCCCGGTGACGTCGCACCAGATCAGGGTGGCGTTCTGGGCAAGCGGGGTGACGGGGTGGCTCAGATGGCGAAGCATGGCAGTGAATCCGTGAACAATTTCGAATTTTGAAGGCTGGGGGCGCTGGATTGCACGCAGCGGGGAATAGAACTGGCGAGCGGGCGTCTTACGGGGTGTGCAGGTCTTCAAGGGTACGTGATATGACGATGCGGTGAATTTGCGAACCCCCTGCGCATTCACCGGTTGACAAGAATATCGTCATATTAGAAGATTTGCATACGCTAATCGCTGTCCCCCCTGTCAGCGGTTGGTGGACTCCTCCATCCTCCTTTGGTGGTTTTCTTGGCGCGGGCCTCGACCCGCGCTTTTTTTTGCCTGCAATTCGCGTCATGCCGGCCGCCGTGTCTACCATGGTGGCCTTCGACGACGCTGCGAATCGCCCTTTATGACCCGACGCCTGAACAGTCTGCGCACCGCGGTGTTGTCGTTCGTGTTGCTGCCCCTGCTGCTGTTGATGGCCGCGGTGGTGGCGCTGGGTCTGCACGAATTTCAGACCCAGATGGAAAACCGGATGCAGGAGGACATCGAGCTGGTGGCGCGCTCCATCCGCCTGCCTGTGGCCGGTGCGATGCTGCAGGACGACGCGGCCGGTGTGCAGCAGTCGCTGGACTCCCTGTTCCAGATCGAGGAGGTGTTCGGGGTCTATGTCTACGATGCCGACGGCCGGATGGTGGCGGCCAGTGGCCCGCCCAGTCCGACCCTGCAGCGCCGTGGCGAGGCGCAGGTCATCAGCGAAACCGGGAGCCTCGGGGCTTTCGGCGAACATCAGGGGCGCGAGACCTTTTCGTTCTTTCTTCCGTTGTCCGATCCGGCCGGTCGCATCGTGGGGCTGTTGCAGGTGACGCGCGACGTCACACCGTTCCGGGCCTTCGTCGCGCAGCTCCAGTGGCAGGGTGGGTTGCTGATGCTGGGGATTAGCGGGCTGTTTCTGCTGGTGGTGCTGTTCGGGTACCACCGGGCGGTGGGGCGGCATGTGTCTCGGTTGATGGCCGCGATGCGCGCGATTGGCGAGGGTCAGCGTGGAATGCGGGCGCCGGAACAGGGGCCGGCGGAGCTGCGCGGCCTGGCAGTCTCGATGAACCGCATGATGGAGCGTCGCGAGGCCTCGGAGGCCGAACTGGAGGCGCAACGCCTTGAGCAGGGACGGCTGGAGGAGAAGCTGCGGCACTCGGAGAAGCTGGCGGCGATCGGGCAGCTGGCGGCCGGCGTGGCACACGAACTGGGGACGCCGCTCGGGATTATCGCCGGTCGCGTGCAGCGCGCCATCCGGCACCTGCCGGAGGCGGATCCGGCGCGCACCGAGATGGAGGCGCTGAAGGCCGAGCTGGAGCGGGTGGAGACCATCGTGCGCCAGCTGCTGGACTTTGCCCGGCGCAATCCGTTGCAGGAACGCTCGCTGGATCTCGCGCAGCTGGTTGGAGATCTGGTCGAGCGTGTGCGCGAGCGGCATGCCTCCGGCGGGGTGGAATTCCGGCTCGAAGGCCCCGAGTTGACCATCGCCGCGGACCGCCTGCGCTTGGGCCAGGCCCTGGAGAATCTGCTGGAGAATGCCGCGCAGGTCGCCGCCCGCGAGGTCCGGGTCCGCTGGTATGCCTCGTCCGACCGGGTCGAGCTGGTGGTGGCGGACGACGGCCCCACGGCCGGGCGAGGGATAGACGATGAGCAAGCCGAACGCCTGTTCGAGCCCTTCTTTACCACCAAGCCCACCGGCGAGGGAACCGGGCTCGGGCTGGCGGTGGCGCAGGTGGCGCTGGAGGACCACGGGGGTACGGTGATGCTGGATCGCAGTGTCGCGGGGGAGACCCGTTTTGTCGTGCATCTGCCGGTGGCCGCTGGCGCCCAGGAGGATTCGCTTCGATGAGCAGCAAGGCACAAGTCCCCGCAACGCCCCCGGAGTCGGTCCTGGTCGTGGAGGACGATCGCGGGCATCGCGAGCTGCTGACCGAGGAGCTGACCGAGGCCGGCTACGCGGTTACGGCGGTTGCCAGTGCCGAGGATGCCGCGCGGGTGCTTGCGCAGCAGGCCTTCAGTCTGGTGGTGAGCGACCTGCGCCTGCCCGGCGCGGATGGCTTCCAGGTGCTCCAGGAGGCCCGCGCCCGGGTGCCGGCACCCGGGTTCATCATGCTCACGGGCTTCGGGACCATCGACCAGGCGGTGGCCGCGCTGAAGGCGGGGGCGGATGACTTCCTGACCAAGCCGGTGGATCTGGATCACCTGCGCCTGGCCGCCGACCGGGTGACCGAGGCGCGGCGTTTGAAGGACGAGGTGCGTCGCTATCGTGAGGTCCTTGCGCAGGCCGATGGCTTTCACGGCATGCAGGGCCGCAGTCCGGCCATGCTGCAGTTGTTCGACCTGATTCGACGGATCGCGGCCGCCGACGGCAGTGTCCTGATCACCGGTGAGTCCGGGACCGGCAAGGAACTGGTGGCGCGCGCGCTCCATGCGGAAAGCGAGCGGGCCGGTGGTCCGTTCGTGGCGATTAACTGCGCGGGCATCCCCGAGGCCCTGCTGGAGTCGGAGTTGCTGGGGCACGTGGCCGGTGCGTTCAGCGGGGCCAAGGGGGCTCGGCGCGGCCTGTTTACCGAGGCCGACGGCGGCACCCTGTTCCTGGACGAGATCGCCGAGATGCCGGTGGCCATGCAGAGCAAGCTGTTGCGTCTTCTGCAGGATGGTCGCGTGCGTCCGGTGGGCGCCAACGAGGAGATCGCGACCGATGTGCGTATCGTGGCGGCCACACATCAGGATCTGCAGGCGCATATTGCCGACGGTCGTTTTCGTGAGGATCTCTACTATCGCCTGGAGACCTTTCGTATCGAGATCCCGCCGCTGCGCGAGCGTGGCGATGACATCGAACGCCTGGCCCTGCAGTTCCTGCGTCAGCAGGCCCTGGCCCGCGACCTGCCCGAGCGTCGCCTGAGCCCGGAGGCCCTGCGCGCGCTGGTGCGGTATCCGTTCCCGGGGAACGTCCGCGAACTCGCGAGTCTGATGGAGCGTGCCGCCACCCTGGCGGCCGGCGAGGTCATCGAGACCCGTGATCTGCCGGAGCGCGTATTCGAGGCGCTCGCCGAGGATCCCGGCGGAACGACGGGCGACCGGGCGGAGGGGGCGACGCCGGTCCCGGGGATGGGCGACGACGGCCAGTGGCCGACCCTGGAGGAGCGCGAACGCGACTACATTCGTCGGGTGCTGGAGCATGTGGACGGCAACAAGCAACGCGCCGCGCGGATCCTCGGCATCGGCCGCAAGACGCTGTACCGCAAACTCGGGGAATCCGACCCATCGTGACATCCTGACCCGGGTCGACCTGACCCATGTGTCATTCTGACCCGGTTTACCGTTGGGGCGTTCCTCGGCCCTTTCGGGGTGATGAGAGCATAAGTCGCTGTTTCAAAGTGTTTTGTTTGTCTTTTTCCAATCTTGGCACGATGCCTGCTCCTTCTGGGACAGCAATCGAGGAATCGGAACCGCAGTGATGGACCATTCCTCCTCACACGGTTGCAACGAAATCGGGCGGGCGGACGATCGACCTTGAGTCGTAGCCGGCTTCGCCCCGAGATCCGAACGATCCAAAGGAAAAGGAGCAACATGATGAATATGCGCAAGACGATGCTCGCGATGGCCCTGACCTCCCTGTTTGCCGTGGGTGGAGCCGCCTCTGCCCAGTACGGCGGTGCCGAAGGTGGTGCCGGTGGGGGCGACATGGGCGGTGCCCAGGGCGGCCAGCCGCCGGCCCAGGAAGGCGGTGCCGGTGGCGGTGCTCAGGGCGGCCAGCCGCCTCAGGGTGGTGCCCAGGGCGGCGCGGCCCAGGGTGGCGCCCCGATGCAGGAAGCCCCCGAGGTGGATCTGAGCGAAGAAGACATCGACACTTTCGTAACCGCCTTCGTTGCGGTGCAGGAAGTGCGCGAAGACTTCGCCGACCGCCTGCAGAGTGCCGAGGACGAAACCGAGGCCCAGTCCATGCAGCAGGAAGCACAGGACGAAATGGTCAACGCGGTTGAAGACTCGGGCATGAGCGTCGAGGAATACAACGAAGTGGCCATGGCCCTGCAGAACGATCCCGAGTTGATGCAGGAAGTCCAGGAGCGCGCTGAAGCCCAGCTGTAACGGGCAGCGCAAAACCGCCCCGGGCATTGCGCCCGGGGGGTTGCAGGGGCCGGCCTTCGGGTCGGCCCCTTGTTTGTGTCCGGGGCATGCACGCGAATGTTCTGCACATTGATCCGTGATTCCCCCGAGGGCGGACGCCTTCGCGTCTCGGGAATTGTCCCTGTAGCTTGAATTGGGCAGAGGGAAGCGTTATTCTTGCGCGCTTTCTGAATCGCCCCGACCTCGGAGCATCGAACATCATGAGTACCATTAGCGCCAAGCCGGCCGAAGTCGAACGCGACTGGTTTCTCGTCGACGCCGACGGCAAGACCCTCGGTCGACTCGCCACGGAAATCGCACATCGCCTGCGCGGGAAGCACAAGCCCGTGTACACGCCGCATGTCGATACCGGCGACTACATCGTCGTGATCAACGCGGAGAAGATCCGCGTCTCCGGCAACAAGGCCATGGACAAGAAGTACTTCCACCATTCCGGTTACCCGGGTGGCATCAAGGAGGCCAACTTCACCCAGATGATCGAGCGTCATCCGGAGAAGGTGCTGGAGCTTGCCGTCAAGGGCATGCTGCCGCGCAACCCGCTTGGCCGGGCCATGTTCAAGAAGCTCAAGGTCTACGCCGGTACCGAACACCGGCACACGGCCCAGCAGCCGCAGCCGCTCGAAGTCTGAGCCGCCAGAATCAGCAAGGGAATCGATCCGAATGGCTATCAATCAGTATTACGGCACCGGCCGCCGCAAGACCGCCTCGGCGCGCGTCTTCCTGCGTCCCGGCACGGGCAACATCACGGTTAACGAGAAGCCGCTGGACGACTTCTTCGGCCGCAAGACCTCGCGCATGGTGGTACGCCAGCCGCTGGAGGCGACCGAGTCGACCGGCAACTTCGACGTGATCGCGACCGTTGAAGGCGGTGGCGGCAACGGCCAGGCCGGCGCGATCCGTCTGGGCATTGCCCGCGCCCTGGTGCAGTACAACGAAGACATGCGCCCGTCGCTGCGTCGTGGTGGTCACCTGACCCGCGATGCCCGCGAGGTGGAGCGCAAGAAGATCGGCCTGCGCAAGGCCCGTCGTGCAACCCAGTACTCGAAGCGCTAAAATTCGCGTCGAGTTTCGGGCTGCACCCGACCCGGTTTACTGGGGGATCGTCTAGCGGTAGGACTGCGGACTCTGACTCCGCCAACCCAGGTTCGAATCCTGGTCCCCCAGCCATTCATGGAAGAAGGCCCCCTTGTGGGGCCTTTTTTCATGAATGTCTGGAAGATTTCAGGATGAGAACCTGCAAGGTTCGACGGTGAGGCGTAGCCGAGCCGAACAGCGCCGTATGCGGCGCTGGCCCGAAGGGCGAGGCGCATAGCGCCGAGTAATCCTGGTCCCCCAGCCAAACATAGAAAAGGGCCCCCTCGTGGGGCCCTTTTCTATGGGCGGACCAGGGTTCGAACCTGGAAGCTTCGGCGAAGCGCAGTGAAGCATGCACGCGCTTGCGCGTGCAGCCCCGTAGGGGTGAGGCGGCGTAGCCGCCGAATCATCCTGGTCCCCCATCCCCGGCGCCATGGCCGCGATTCGGGCCAGAACGTTTCGGTACTGCCCCGCTGATTTGTGGACGCCGACCCTGCTTCCGGTCTCCCTGCCTTTAAATCGCCAGCCACCGCCGACCTTGGCGACCGGTCCCCGGTACCCACAAACGCCCGGACCCCGGCATCCCGTCAACCCCGCTCCCGACTCCGCTACAATCCCTCGACAGTGATCGGGAAATGCAGGGAATTCTCCCGCCCTTTTTCCGTCCAATTCCGCAGAACCCGGCCGCACTGGGTCGGATCGATCAAAATGCCAGAGAAGAGAGGATTGACCATGTCGGTACCCGAGAATCCCTACGAGCCGGTCAGCGTGGATGTGACAGCCCACGAGGTCGAAGGTCTGGACACCTGGTACATGATCGGGATCTCCGGTATTCCGGATCCCGACAACGAGGGGCATACCTCGAATGCGGGGTTCGTCGTGACCGACGAGGGCGTGGTGGTATATGACGCCCTGGGGACGCCGCCACTTGGCTTCGAGATGATTCGCCGGATCCGCGAGGTGACCGACCAGCCGATCAAGTACGTGATTGCCGGTCATTATCACGCGGATCACATCTATGGCCTGCAGGCGTTCGCGGACCACACCGATGCCAAGATCATCGGGCAGGCGCGCGCGCGAGACTATCTGGGAGGCGCCGGTGCGGTGGCGCGGCTCGAGCAGCGCCGGGGCGTGCTGGCCCCGTGGGTGGACGAGGACACCCAGATCATCCCGCCGGATGAATTCTTCGAGGACGAGTACACCATCCGTCTCGGCGGGAAGACCTTCCGGTGCGTGCACGCGGGGCCCGCACACTCGCCGGACGACATCATCATGGTGGTGGAGGAGACCGGCGTGGTGTTCGCCGGCGACATCGTGTTCGATGGCCGGATCCCGTTTCTGGGCGACGATGCGCTGGATTCGGAGAACTGGGTCAAGCGCCTGGAAGAGCTGATGGAGATGGACCTGAAGTTCCTGATTCCGGGGCATGGCGAGGCGACCGATCAGGCGGCCCGGGCGGTCAGGTTCACCCGCGACTACCTGGTGAAGCTGCGCGAGCACATGGCCGTGGCGGTCGAGAACATGGATTCCTTCGACGAGGCCTACTCCGCGATGGACTGGAGTGACTACGAAGACCTGCCGGCCTTCGAACAGACCAACCGCAGCAACGCCAACGCGGTCTATCTGGAGATGGAAGAGAAGCTCTTTTGAGCTCGGCCCCAGGGGAAGCCCGGTCGGTGCGTGCGTTGCGGGTCCTTGATGTATCCCTGAATCCCACAAGCGAAAGGAATGATCGCCAATGACGCTGAATATTGAACCGGGCCTGCTCATGGCCATCCTGTCCCTGGTGGCGGGCATCCTGATCCTGATCCGGCCCCGCCTGCTGAACTACATCGTCGCGATCTATCTGATTGTTATCGGGGTGCTGGGTCTGCTGGCGTATTTCTAGGGAGATGCTCATTGAGCTGGTCTAATTTCCATGGACACCTCGTTAGGTGGGACGATACCCCCTGGACGAGGAGAACAACCATGGCACGCAAGCGCCGAAGTTTTTCAAGCGAATACAAGGAGCGCGTGGCCCGGATGGTGGTCGATGACGGCCTGGAGGTCTCGGTCGTATGCCGGGATCAGGATCTAGGCGAGACGGCCGTTCGCCGCTGGGTCGATCAACTCAAGGCGGAGCGCACGGGACAACCGGGCGAGGGTCGGCCGCTCACGGCGGAACAGCAACGGATCCGCCAGCTCGAGGAGGAGAACCGGCGGTTGAAGGAGGACAAGGAGCTTCTAAAAAAAGCGTCGGCCTTCTTCGCCCGGGAACTGAAGTGATGCATCGCTGCATCACGCGGTTGAGCGGAGAAGGCCCTGTCCATCGTCTTTGTCGGCTGCTGGGAGTGAGCCGGGCCGGCTATTACGCGGCGCGGGCGCGGGCCGAACATCCAAGCGTGCCCTGCGCCGCTGGCGCTCACCTCGAGCGCGTGTTCGCGGCTTCCGGGCGAACCTACGGCAGCCGGCGTCTGGCAAAAGCCTTACAGGCGGATGGCACCGCCGTGGGCCGTTACCGGGTGCGGACGCTGATGCGCGAGCGCGGCCTGCGGCCCGTCTGGCGGCGGCGCTTCGTGACCACCACGCAACGCGACGACAGGGCCCCTGTCGCCGAAAACCATCTCAACCGCGAGTTCACCCCGGCCGGACCGAACCAGGCGTGGGCGTCCGACATCACCTATATCCCAACCGCCACCGGCTGGAGCTACCTGGCGGTCATCCTCGACCTGTACTCGCGCAAGGTCATCGGTTGGGCCCTCGATCGGCAGATGCCGGCGAGCCTGACCTGCGAGGCCCTGCGCATGGCGCTGGAGCAGCGCCAACCGGAGCGGGGACTGCTGCTGCACTCCGACCAGGGCTGCCAATACACCAGCGCCGCCTGGCGGCGGTTGCTGGCCCGGCACCAGATCCAGGCGAGCATGAGTCGCCGGGGTAACTGCTGGGACAATGCCGTCGTCGAACGCTTCTTCCTGAGCCTCAAGACGGAACGCGTCTGGCAGCGCCGCTACTCGAACCACGGCGAGGCGCGGCGGGATATCGCGGACTACATCGCTCGGTTCTACAACACCATTCGCATCCACTCGACGCTGGGCTACCTGCCTCCCAGCGTCTACGAGCAACCAACGGCAGCCAATCCACCTAACGCGGTGTCCGAAATCACTTGACCACCACACATGGGGCGCCAGCGCGGATGCGTGAATCGATCAGCGCCCCCCCCTGGCGACGTAAAGGTCCCCGTCACCGATAGTTTGGTGCCCAAAAGCATGGACCAACAGTGCGACTTCGTGCGCAGGGCGTGCGGACCCGTTACTCTTTGGCCACATTCTGATCGGGGGGCTACGCCTCAATGACCGCCGAACGCGTCCGAGAAATACCCTATAACTACACCTCATTCTCCGACCGCGAAATCGTTATCCGTTTCCTGGGTTCCGATACCTGGGACCTCCTCAATGAGTTGCGTGGGGAGCGTCGGACGGGTGTGTCTGCGCGCATGCTGTTCGAGGTCCTGGGCGACATGTGGGTGGTCACCCGAAACCCGTACATCCAGGATGATCTGCTGGAGGACAAGAAGCGCCGCAAGGCGCTGATTGATGCCATGCAGCATCGTCTGGGCCAGATCACGGCCCGGGCCGACGGCAACGAGAAGGCGCTCAAGTTGGGCCAGCGCGCGCAGGCGGCAGTGTCTGCCTTTGCGCAGGAGTTCACCGATACCGCCGCGCTGCGCGATCAGGTGCGCAAGCGCATGAAGGCCCTGACGCACAAGGACAACATCCAGTTCGGCGGCCTGGCGCGGGTCTCCCACGTGACCGATGCGACCGACTGGCGTGTGGAGCTCCCGTTCGTGGTGCTCACCCCGGATTCCGAGGAAGAGATGGGCCCGCTGGTCGCGGCCTGCATCGAGCTCGGCCTGACGGTGATCCCGCGTGGCGGTGGCACCGGCTACACCGGTAGTGCCGTCCCGCTGTCCAAGCGCTCGGCGGTCATCAACACCGAGAAGCTGGAAGGCCTGGGCGAGGTCGAGCGCCGACCCCTGCCGGGTGTGGAGCGTGACGTCCCGGTGGTGCGCGTGGAGGCCGGTGTGGTCACCAAGCGCGTCTCCGAGCTGGCCGATCGCAACGGTCTGGTGTTCGCGGTGGATCCGACCTCGCAGGACGCCTCCACCATTGGCGGCAACGTCGCGATGAACGCCGGCGGCAAGAAGGCCGTGCTGTGGGGTACCGCGCTGGACAACCTGGCCGCCTGGACCATGGTGACCCCCGAGGCGGAGTGGATGTATGTCGAGCGCCTCGACCACAACCTCGGCAAGATCCACGACGCCGAGGTCGTGCGCTTCCGTGTGAGCCGCTATCAGCCGGACGGCAAGACCCCGAAGGGCGAACCCGAGATCCTGGAGATGCCGGGGCAGAGCTTCCGCAAGCTGGGGCTGGGCAAGGACGTGACCGACAAGACCCTGATGGGCGTGCCGGGTATCCAGAAGGAAGGCTGCGACGGTCTGATTACGTCGGCCGAGTTCATCCTGCACCGGATGCCGGACAACATCCGCACCGTGTGCCTGGAGTTCTACGGGACCGATCTGCACCAGGCCGTGCCGGCGATCGTCGAGATCAAGGATGCGGTGGACGCCGAGGACGAAGTCCTGCTGGCGGGCCTGGAGCACCTCGACGAGCGCTACGTGCGCGCGGTGAAGTACACCCCGAAGGGCGCCCGTGGTGACCTGCCGAAGATGGTCCTGGTCGCCGACATTGTCTCCGACAACGAGGATGCCCTGGGCAAGCTGGCGGCCAGGATGGTGCGCGCGGCGAACGCCCGCAATGGCGAGGGTTTCGTTGCGGTCAGCCCCGAGGCCCGCAAGCGCTTCTGGGCGGATCGCGCCCGCACCGCGGCGATTGCTCACCACACCAACGCGTTCAAGATCAACGAGGACGTGGTGATCCCGCTGGAGCGCCTGGCGGAGTACACCGAGGGGATCGAGACCCTGAACGTGCGCGAGTCGCTGACGAACAAGCTCCGGATGGTCGACGAGATGCAGGAGTGCATGCGCGGTGACCATCCGGAGCTGCGCGAGTTGCTGGACGACACCGGTGGCGAGGGCCAGCAGTGGTTCGAGGCCAAGCGCGAGCGTGCGGTGGAAGTCCTGGAGACGGTGAAGAAGCGCTGGGAGGCAATCTCGGACAACTTCTTCACCCAGGCCTCGGAATGTGACGAGCTGCTGGACGAGCCCGCTCGTGCGGACTTGCGCGACCATGACAAGCTCATCAATGTGCTGCTGCGGCGCAGCCTGCGCATCTCCTACCGCGCCGAGGTCGAGCGCCCGCTGTTCGAGATCTTTGGCGGACACCAGCTGGAGCCGGTGCGCAAGCGGCTGACCGCGATCCACGACCGGGTACTGACCAGCCGCCTGTTTATCGCCCTGCACATGCACGCGGGCGATGGCAACGTGCACACCAACATCCCGGTCAATTCCAATGACTACCAGATGATGCACCAGGCCGAGCGCCTGGTGGATGAAGTGATGCGCCTGGCACGCGAGCTCAATGGGGTGATCTCCGGCGAGCACGGGATCGGGCTGACCAAGATGCAGTATCTGGAGCCCGAACGCATCGAGTCGTTCGCGAAGTACAAGAAGGACGTCGACCCGAATGGCGTGTTCAACGCCGGCAAGCTGCTGGTGGGCTCCGGGTTGTCCAATGCCTATACGCCGTCGCTGCGCCTGGTCAAGCAGGAGGCGTTGATCCTTGAACAAAGCGAGCTGGGCGATCTCAACGACGAGATCAAGGACTGCCTGCGTTGCGGCAAGTGCAAGCCGGTGTGCAACACGCACGTCCCGCGCGCCAATCTGCTGTACTCGCCGCGCAACAAGATCCTGGCGACCGGGTTGATCGTCGAGGCGTTCCTCTACGAGGAGCAGACCCGGCGCGGGCTGTCGCTGAATCACTTCGAGGAGATGAACGACGTCGCGGATCACTGCACGATCTGTCACAAGTGCCTGAATCCGTGCCCGGTCGACATCGACTTTGGCGACGTGACGATGCACATGCGTTCGATCCTGAACAAGAAGGGCAAGCGCAAGGCGACGCCGGCGACGATGATGTCCATGGCCTTCCTCAACGCGAAGGACCCGGCCACCATCAAGGGTATCCGCAAGGGTGCGATCCAGATGGGCTACGCCGCCCAGCGCCTGGGGCATTTCGCATTCAAGAAGCTGAACCTGACCGGGGAGGGCAAGACCCCGCGCTCGACCACCGGCAAGGCACCGATGCACGAGCAGGTCGTGCACTTCGTGAAAAAGCCGATGCCCGCCGGGCTGCCAAGCCAGACCACCCGCCAGATGCTGGGGCTGGAGGATTCGCGCTACGTGCCGATCCTGCGCGACCCGGTGAAGACCGATCTGGATTCGGATGCGGTGTTCTACTTCCCTGGTTGCGGTTCCGAGCGCCTGTTCAGTCAGGTGGGCCTGGCTACGCTCGCCATGCTCTACGACGTCGGCGCGCAGACCGTGCTGCCGCCGGGCTACCTGTGCTGCGGGTATCCGCAGAATGCCGGTGGCGATTTCGAGAAGGGCCAGCAGATCAGTACCGAGAACCGGGTACTGTTCCATCGCCTCGCGACCACGCTCAACTACCTCGACATCAAGACCGTCGTGGTGTCCTGTGGCACTTGCATGGATCAGCTCCTGAAATACGAGTTCGAGCGGATCTTCCCGGGTTGCCGGTTGCTGGACATCCACGAGTACCTGATGGAGAAGGGCGTCCATCTCGAGGGGCTCGAGGGCGTGCAGTACATGTACCACGATCCCTGCCATTCGCCGATGAAGTCGCACAAGCCGACCGACGTCGCGGCCAAGCTGCTGGGTCAGGAGGTCCTGCAGTCCGACCGTTGCTGTGGCGAGGCCGGGACCTTTGCGATCAGCCGTCCGGATATCGCCACCCAGGTGCGCTTCCGCAAGCAGGAAGAGCTGCACAAGGGCATCAAGGAGCTGACCGGAGAGGAGAAGGCGAAGGACGGCAACGTGAAGATGCTGACCTCCTGCCCGGCTTGCCAGCAGGGCCTGGAGCGCTATCGCGAGGATACCGGGATGGATACCGACTACATCGTGGTGGAGATGGCCAACCGTCTGATGGGCGATGGCTGGCAGAAGGCCTTCATCGAACGGGCCCGCGAGGGTGGGATCGAGAAGGTCCTGCTGTAGGGCTTGGAGCCGGCACAAGCGGGTGCTGCACATGGCCCGCCCGGGTTGGCTACAATCGGGGGCACCGGGCGGTCGCGACGGAATAAAGGATCGTCACGTCGCGTCGCCCCATCGGGCGTACGCAATGCCCGTCAAGGCCGCGGCAGTGTATGCGGCATGTCCACCCGTCCATGCAAGGGAGTTCGCATGACCTTTCGCTCTTTGAGTCCCCGTCTCGCCGTCATGGCCCTTTGTTTCGGGCTGGCGGCGGCCCCCGTCGTGGCCAGTGCCCAGGCCTTTGTCGAATTTCCCGGCCGCAGTCTTTACGAGCGATTCGGCGTGGATGCCGTGGACCTGTTCGATCTGCGGGGCCAGTTGTCGCGTTCCACGGTGATCGATGTCCGTCCGCGTCTGGAATACGACATCCTGCACATCGAGGGGGCCCATCATGTACCGCTGGGCGCTCCGGATTTCGAGGATCAGGTACGGGCCCTGGAAGAGCAGCATGGCGGGCCCCTGGTGTTCTACTGCAACGGGCGCGAGAGCTACATGTCCTATCGCGCTGCCGCGCGGGCCAACGCGGCCGGGCTCGGCCCGACCCAGGCCTATGACGCCGGCGTCGCGGACTGGGCAGACCGCTACCCGGGGTTGGCCATCCTCCGCGGCGAGCCGATCGAGGACCCCGAGACCCAACTCATCACGGACGAGGCCTTCGAGGCGCGGTTGCTGGAGGCCGACACCTTCGCCCGTCGTGTTCGCAACGACGACAATGCGGTGGTGCTGGACGTGCGCGGCAACGAAGAGCGTGACGAGATCTCGCTGTTTGCCGGGCGCGAGATGTCGGCCCCGTTGGAGAACATCGATACGCTTAACCGCATCCTCGGCCAGGCCAACAGGGATGGTGATGCGCTGTTGATCTTCGACCAGAACGGTCAGCAGGTGCGCTGGTTGCAGTATCACCTGGAGGAACGCGGCATCGAGAACTACCACTTCCTGGAAGGCGGCCTGCAGCAATTCTACGATGAGGTGATGGCGCGCTGATTGGCGGTCTCACCGCTTGCCCACGTTAAAAAGGGCCGGGATCATATGATCCCGGCCCTTTTTTCTGGAGCGGTATCAGCGACGAAACAGCGCCAGGAGGATCGTGATCACCACGCTGACGATGATCATCGTGGTGAGCGGGAAGTAGAAGCGGGCGTTTTCGCGTTCGATCACGATGTCACCCGGGAGCCGGCCCCAGGGGATTTTTCCGAGCCACGGCCACAGCAGACCGATCAGGACGATCAGCCCGCCGATGATGATCAGCCATTTGCCCGTCGCGGTCACCGTGGCGGACTCGACCCGCTTAACCGGCGGTCATCTCCTCGACGCCCGAGGCGGAGCCCACCAGCATGACATCCGCCGAACGGCGGGCGAACAGTCCGTTGGTCACGACGCCGGCGATATGGTCCAGCTCGGATTCGAGCTCAACCGGGTTCATGATGCGCAGGTTGTGCACGTCGAGAATCACGTTGCCGTTGTCGGTCTTGAAGCCCTCGCGCAGTTCCGGGTTGCCGCCCAGCTTCGACAGGGCGCGGGCCACGTGGCTGCGCGCCATCGGGATGACCTCGATCGGTAGCGGGAAGGCGCCGAGATAGTCGACGACCTTGGTCTCGTCGACCACGCAGACGAAGGTCTTCGACGCCGCCGCGACGATCTTTTCGCGGGTCAGCGCGCCGCCGCCGCCCTTGGTCAGGTGCAGATGCCGGGTCGCCTCGTCGGCCCCGTCGACGTAGATCGGCAGCGGACCGGCGGAGTTCAGGTCCAGTACCTCGATACCGTGGCCGCGCAGGCGCTCGGCGCTGGCCTCGCTGGAGGCCACGGCGCCATCGATCTTGCCCTTGATGCCGGCCAGGGCGTCAATAAAGTAGTTCGCGGTGGAACCGGTGCCCACACCCACGATCCAGCCGCTCTCGATCCGTTCCAGCGCCGCCTCGGCGACTGCCTTTTTCATTTCGTCCTGATTCATCACCGTCTCCCGAATATTCTGTCCGTAACCCATTGAGGATACCGACTGCTCCGTCCCCGGGACAAGCGGAAGCGTTAAGGCCTCGCATGCTATCGTTTGGGCCATGAAATTCCCCTATCTCGAGAAGATCCTGACGGCGCGCGTCTACGATGTCGCGCGCGAGACGCCACTGGACCCGATGCCGAATCTGTCGGAGCGCCTTGGCTCCACGTTGTGGCTCAAGCGCGAAGATCTGCAGCCGGTGTTCTCGTTCAAGCTGCGTGGCGCCTACAACAAGATCGCCCAGCTAACCCCGGAGCAGCGCGCAAAGGGCGTGGTCGCCGCCTCCGCCGGCAACCATGCGCAGGGGGTTGCGCTGGGGGCCAGTCACCTCGGCATCAAGGCCGTGATCGTGATGCCAGTGACCACGCCGTCGATCAAGATCGACGCGGTGCGCCGGTTCGGTGGCAAGGCTGTGCTGCACGGCGACTCCTTCGACGAGGCGGCCGCCCACGCCCGCGAACTGGAACAGAAACACGGCTACACCTTCATCCATCCGTTCGACGATCCCGACGTGATCGCCGGGCAGGGCACGGTGGCCATGGAGCTATTGCGCCAGCACCCGGGTCATCTGGACGCGGTGTTTGTCTGCATCGGTGGCGGTGGCCTGGCGGCCGGCATGGCGGCCTACATCAAGCGCCTGCGCCCGGAGATCAAGGTCATCGGCGTGGAGCCGGACGATGCGCCCTCGATGTACAAGGCGCTGCAACAGAACCGCCGGGTCACCCTCAAGCAGGTCGGGATCTTTGCCGACGGTGCGGCCGTGCGTCAGGTCGGCAAGGAGACCTTCCGTCTGTGCCGCGACCTGATCGACGAGGTCCTCCTCGTGGACACCGACTCCATTTGCGCGGCCATCAAGGACATCTTCGATGACACCCGCGTGGTGGCCGAGCCGGCCGGGGCCCTGGCGGTGGCCGGGATGAAGCAGTACATCCAGCGCGAGGGCCTGCAGGGCGCGAACCTGGCGGCGGTACTCAGCGGGGCCAATATCAACTTCGATCGCTTGCGCCACGTGGCCGAGCGCGCCGAGATCGGCGAGCATCGCGAGGCCCTGTTTGCGGTCACTATCCCCGAGCGTCCGGGTAGCTTTCGTCAGTTCTGTCAGGCCATCGGCAAGCGCGGGGTCACCGAATTCAACTACCGCTACGCGGATGACGAGAAGGCCCAGGTCTTTGCCGGTATCAAACTGGAAGGGGGCGACGCCGAGCGCCAGGAAATCCTGGCGGCCCTGGAGGAGGCGGGTTACGACGTTCTGGACATGACCGAGAACGAGGTGGCCAAGCTCCACCTCCGGCACATGGTCGGCGGCCACGGTGGCGAGGTCCGCAACGAACGGATCTACCGCTTCGAGTTTCCGGAGCGACCCGGCGCGCTGCTGAATTTCCTGACGCACATGGGCCAGACCTGGAACATCAGCCTGTTCCACTATCGCAACCATGGTGCCGCCTATGGCCGCGTGCTGGTCGGCATGCAGATCCCCGCCGAGGATCGGGCGCGGTTCCGCGAGTTTCTGAAGGAGGTCGGGTATCCATGGCACGAGGAGACCGGGAATCCGGCCTACTCCCTCTTCCTGCGCTGACCGCGCGTTTCCTTAGGGGGTGGCATGTCCTAGGCGGGCCCTGGGCCGTTCTCCGGTGTTTACGTGCCTTCGTCCGGCCGCCTGCCAGGCGCTCTTTCGCGAGCGCACCGCGAGGTACTTTCTTGCTTGCCCAAGAAAGTACCCAAAGAAGGGCCCCAGGATTCCGCCCGGGAACCTCGCTCCGGACGCGCTGGGCCGGCGGCGCTGAACTCGCTACGCTGCGCTTCGCTCAGACATCCAGCGCCTTCTCCCGGCCCATCACGCCCTCCGCGAGGGGCTCCATACGGGAGGGGAAGGTCAAAACAGCAGGTATTCCGGCGCCATGGAACGACAACAGGCATCGCCGCTCGAAGGGCCCGGCACCCGCTCCGCGGGTGCGGCACGCAACGGCCAAAGGCCGAGCGTGCCGAAGATGCTCGAAGACCTAGCCATCATCCACTGGCAGGAACGCTGGGATAGCCGTTGTCTTGGCCTATCTCCCCGTTGTCGTCGCGCCGAGTGGAGAGGCTTTTCGCGGGATTCAAGGCGCTGGATGTCTGAGCGTAGCGAGTTCAGCGCCGCCCGCGAAAAGCCTCGGAGCGAGGGAAACCCCGGCCCGCGCAGCGGGCCGGGGTCGCGGCAGTCGGGCGTGTTTCTTGGGTACTTCTTTGCACGAGCAAAGAAGTACCTCGCGGCGCGCTGGCGAGACAGCGCACGGCAGTATGCGGACTGAAGCCACCGTAAACACCGAGCGATGAACCATGGCCAGCCACAACATGGCATATGCGGCCGGATGGTAGGCGGGTGCCTGGAAGGTGCTGCGCGGTAGCGGCCGGGTCAGGTGGGGCAGGGTGTCTGCCAGGTGGTCACGCGGGCGGGATCGCCGTCGGTGTTGTCGAGGCGGGCGAGGGTCATGCGGTTGCCCCAGACGCAGCCGCTGTCCAGGGCCAGCCAGTCCGGCCCGACGCGATGTCCGAGGGCGGCCCAGTGGCCGAACACGATCGGGTGCCCGGCGGCCGCGCGGCCGGGTACCTGGAACCAGGGGGTGAGGCCGGATGGGGCCTCTTCCGGCGGGCCGTTGCCGGCGAATTCCAGCGCCCCATCGGCGGTGATGTAGCGCATGCGGGTGAAGGCGTTGATGGTGTAGCGGGAGCGGTCGTAGCCGTCGAGATCGGGGCTCCACAGCGTCGGTTCATCGCCGTACATCACCTCGAACAGCGCCTGACGGCGGGCGGGGTCGCGTAGATCGGCCTCCACGCGCCGGGCCTCGGTCTGCGCTGTGCCCGGGTCCCAGGCCGGCGGGAGGCCCGCATGCACCAGGGTCCAGCCGCTGGACGCGTCGGAATGCAGGAGCGGGCGCCGCGCCAGCCAGTCCAGCAGGTCGGCGGCGTCCGGGGCGTCCAGCACCGGGCGCAGGGTGTCCTTGCCGCCGGGGGGGCGCACGCCTTCCGCAGTGGCCAGCAGGTGCAGGTCGTGGTTGCCCAGTACCGTGGTGGCGGCATCGCCCAGCGCCCGGACCCGGCGCAGGCAGCCGAGCGAGTCCGGGCCACGGTTGACCAGGTCGCCGACCAGCCATACATGGTCGGCCGCCGGGTCGAAGCGCACCTGCTCCAGCAGGCGTTCCAGCGGGGCCAGGCAGCCCTGGAGGTCGCCGACTGCGTAGAGGGCCATCGGGCCGGCCTAGTGCAGCGTACGCGGGACGGATAGCGTGAACGGCGGGATTGGCGCGTCGAAGGTGTTGCCGCGTTCGTCGCGCATGCCGTAGCTGCCTTCCATGGTGCCCACCGGGGTCTCGATCACCGTGCCACTGGTGTACTCGAAACTGTCACCGGGCTCGATGCTGGGCTGTTCCCCGATCACGCCCTCGCCGCGTACCTCCTGCGTCTGGTCGCGGCCATCGCGGATGATCCAGTGGCGGTTGAGCAGTTGCACGGTCAGCGCCCCCGCGTTGCGGATCACCACGTGATAGGCGAAGACATAGCGGTCGTCATCGGGTTCCGACTGGTCTTCCACATAGGCAGTGGAGACCTCGATCTCGATGGTGTGGGCTTCGGTGTCGTGCTCTTGGGGCTGGTTCATGCGGTTGCGGCTCCAGATTCGTGAGCGGGAAACGCCCGTGCGCGGGGCAGGCCCGGCATCAGGGTTTCACGGACCGGCTGGCGTAAACGGCAGCGCCGAGCAGGCCCGGTTCGGGGTGCATGATAAGGGCCACGGGCAATTGCTCAAGCAAGTGGGTCATCGGTGGGCGATTACGGAAGGTGCTACGAAAGCGTGGTCCGCGGAATGCCTCGAGCCAGCGCGGGGCGATGCCACCGGCCAGGAAGACCCCCCCGGTGGGGAGTGCGGTCAGGGCCATGTCCGCTAGTTGCCCGGCGTAGATGCCGACGAAGCGATCGATGACGGCTTGAGCCGCGGGGTGCCCGGCGAGCGCCAGTTCGCCAATCGCCGCGGCGGGTTCGGCGGTCTCCAGGGCCTGCGCCAATTCCGGGTCAGGCTGGCGGTCGAGCTCGAAATGCCCGATGCGGGCGATTCCACGACCGCTGAGCAGATGCTCGCGTGTGCAGTATCCCAGTTCGCGGGCTACGAAATCGCCCAGTGCGGCCTCCTCCGCCCCGCTGGGCGAGAAGCGCGCGTGGCCGCCCTCGCCGGGAAAGATGGTGGCGGCGCCGGGCGGGCCCACCAGACAGGTGCCGAGCCCGGTACCGGCGCCCGCGACCAGGCGCAGGCCGGCGGGATCGTGCGTTCCTTCCTGCAGGGTTTCGTAGTCCTGTGGCTGCAGGGCGTCGAGGCTCGCGCCGATGGCGGCAAAGTCATTCAACAGGGTGACGGGCAGCCCCAGGTGATCCGCGAGCGTGGTGGTGTCCAGCGCTGGCCAGGGCAGGTTCGTGACGCGCGCCCGGCCGTGATGCACGGGGCCGGCCACCGCCAGACCCGCCGCAGCAAAGGTATCCACTGTCGCAACCTCGGTGCGCCAGCGTTCGAGGATGCTGGCCAGGTCGGGGTGTTCGCGGCTGCGGTAGCGCTCGCCCTCGTGCAAAGACCACCCGTCCGCATCGCGGTGGGCGCGGGCAACGCGGGTATTGGTCCCGCCAACATCGGCAACGATCAGGTCCATGGGCCCATGGTAGCGGATCGCGGCCGCCGGCTGTTCAGGGGGTGGCGGGGTGGAGGCGTCGAGCCAGGGCTTCGAAGCCGGTGATGTCGATGTTCTCCGGGCGCTCGCCCGGATCCAGGCCGGCGGCCTCGAGGTCGGCGATCTCGGCCAGGCCGGAGAGACCGCGGCGCAGGGTCTTGCGGCGGCTGGAGAATGCCTGGTTGACCACCCGCGCGAAGGTTGGGTACAGCGTCGGCGCGACGCGCGGTTCGGCCAGGGGCGTGATGCGCACGACGCTGGAGTAGACCTTGGGTGGGGGGTGGAAGGCCCCGGGGGGCACGGTGAACAGGGCGGTCGCCTCGGCGCGGGCGGCCAGCATCACCGTCAGGCGCCCGTAGCGCTTGCTGCCGGGGGCGGCAGTCATGCGCTCCACGACCTCGCGTTGCAGCAGGAAGTGCATGTCGCGGATGGCGCCGACCTGATCCAGCAGGTGGAACATCAACGGGGTGGAGATGTTATAGGGCAGATTGCCGACCACACGCCAACCCCGCTCGGGCAACGCGCCGAGGTCGGATAGCTGCATATGCAGGGCGTCGCCCACGTGCAGGTCCAGGCGTTCTGGGGGGAAGCCGGCGCGCAGGCCGGCCGCCAGGTCGCGGTCGATCTCCACCGCGACCAGATGCTCCAGGCGCTCCAGCAGGGCGGCCGTCAGGGCGCCACGGCCAGGACCGATCTCCAGCACGGCATCGCCGGGTTGCGGGGCGATCGCCGCGACGATGCGCGCGAGGATGCCGGCATCGTGGAGGAAGTTCTGGCCGAAACGCTTGCGGATCGGCGACGAGGTCTTGATTCGGGTCATGCCCTGGGGGTGCTCCGGCGTGCGGCGGCTCGCGCCGCGAGGGTTTCGGCCAGGCGTTCGGCGGCCTGGAAGCTGCCGACCTCGGCGCGCCCGGTGCCGGCCAGATCCAGTGCCGTGCCGTGGTCCACCGAGGTGCGGATGAAGGGCAGGCCCAGGGTGACATTGATGGCGCTGCCGAAGCCGGCATGCTTGAGCACCGGCAGTCCTTGATCGTGGTACATGGCGAGCACGGCGTCGACGCCGTGCAGGGCGCGCGGGGTGAATGCGGTGTCGGCCGGGAGTGGCCCGCGCAGACGCATGCCGGCTTCCCGCAGGCGGTCCAGGGTGGGGGTGATGATCTCGATCTCCTCGCGTCCGAGGACACCATCCTCGCCGGCATGCGGGTTCAGCCCGCAGACGGCGATCACCGGGTCGGCGATACCGAAGTCGCGCTGCAGGTCGTGATGCAGGACGCGGGTCACGGCCTCCAGGCGGTCTGCGCTGATGGCGTCGGGGACCGCGCGCAGTGGCAGGTGGGTGGTGACCAGCGCGACCCGCAGGCCCTCGGTGGCCAGCAGCATCACCGGCATCGGCGCGCCGGCACGCTCGGCCAGCCACTCGGTGTGACCACTGAAGGCGATCCCGGCGCGGTTGATTACGCCCTTGTGCACCGGACCGGTGACCATCGCCTCGAAGGTGCCGTCGAGGCAGCCGGCGGCGGCCGTGGCCAGCAACGCCAGCACGTGCTCGGCGTTGGCCGGGTCCAGGGTGCCGGCGACCACCGGGGTTGCCACCGGTACGGGCAGGATCTCCAGGGTGTGGGCCGGGGTGATCGCGCGCGGGCGTTCCGGGTCGAAGTGAATCAGGCGCAGGGGCTCGCCGAGTTCGCGGGCACGCGCCTCGAGGACGTCCGGGTCGGCGATGGCGACGCGCTGCGCGTGGCCATGCTGCCGGGCCATGGCGATCAGGAGATCGGGCCCGATGCCGGCGGGGTCGCCGGCGGTCAGGGCCAGGCGCGGGACCGCGTGGGCCCCGCGCGGATCAGGAGCCGAAGCCGTCGACCCGGTATTCGACATAGGCCTCGTCCCGCAGGCGGCGCAGCCACAATTCGAGTTCTTCCTCGCGCTTGCGGTTTTGCAGGATCTCGCGGGCACGGGCCCGGATCTGTTCGCGCGAGGTGTCGACCTCGCGGCGTTCCAGGACCTCGATGACGTGCCAGCCGAACTGGCTCTCCACCGGTTCGCTGACGACGCCCGGTTCCAGGGCGTCCATGGCCTCCTCGAAGCCGGGCACCAGTTCGCCCGGGCTGACCCATCCGAGGGCGCCGCCCTGGGCGGCCGAGCCGGGGTCGTCCGAGTTGGCGCGTGCCAGGTCCTCGAAGCTCGCCCCCTCGCGGATGCGGTTGTACAGCGACTGCGCCTGGCGGCGGGCGTCCTCGTCGCTGCGCACCTGGTCCGGGCTGATCAGGATATGGCGCACGCGGGTCTGCTGCACGCGGGTCTGGTCGCCGCCCTCGCGGTCCAGCAGTTTCATGATGTGGAAGCCGCCGGGCGAGCGCAGGACCTCGCTGATCTCGCCTGTGCGCATCAGCACCGCTTCGCGGGCGAACATGCCGGGGATCTCGCCGGCCGAGCGCCAGCCGAGGTCGCCGCCTTCCAGGGCCTGAGGGCCTTGGGACTCGCTGATCGCGACGGTGGCGAAGTCCTCGCCCTCGCGCACGCGCTGGCGCAGCGCTTCGGCCTTCTCGCGTGCCTCGGCGATCTGGCTGGCATCCGCGCCCTGGGGCAGGGGGACCATGATCTGCGCGATGCGATAGCGCACGCCGCGGTCGATCGCGCCGCTCTCGGAGGCGATCAGGTCGGCGATCTCCGGGTCGGAGACGCGGATGCGCTGATCGACCTGGCGGCGCTGCAGCTGGTTCACGGTCAGTTCGTGGCGGATCTGTTCGCGAAAGGCGTTGAAGTCCACCCCGTCCTGCATCAGGGCCTGGCGCAGTTGCGGCAGGGTCATGCGGTTCTCGCGGGCGATGTTTTCCATCGCGCGGTTCAGGGTCATCTCGTCGATATTGATGCCGACGCGCTCGGCTTCCTGCAGCTGCACGCGCTCGACGATCAGGCGCTCCATGACCTGCCGCGCCAGGGTGTCCTGATCCGGCGGGCGGGTGCCGCGCTCGACCATCTGCTGGGCGATCAGGTTCATGCGTTCCACCAGCTCGCGCTGGGTGATCACGTCGTCACCCACCACGGCCAGGATGCGGTCGGTGAAGCGGTCGCCCTCCGGGGTGATGGGGGCGGCCGGGGCCCCGCTGTCGCGGGCGGCCCCGGGGGTGACCGGGGCCTCGACCGCGCCCTGCGAGAGGTCGCCGGCCGCGGGCGCGGTCGTCTGGGCCATCGCCGGCAGGCCGAGGCCGTAGACCAGGGCGGCCAGCAGCGGCAGCAGGGCGCGGGCCTTGCCGCGGCGGCGTTGTTCAGGGACGTGCGTCATATCCGGCAATACCCTCGCGCAATAGCGAATCCACGCCGGAATCGAACCGTGCCAGGCCGTCCAGCGTGAGTTGGAAGTAGATCGAGTTGTCGTAGGTCTCGTCGAAGGAGTACGCGCGGCGTGCGACCACGCGGATACCATAGCAGCAACTACGATACTGAAGCCCGGCCAGAAGTTCGAGATCGCGTTCCTCCTGCAGGCTGTAGTTCCAGCGCCCGATGGCGTCGATGCGCTCGGTGACCGGCCACATCACGGAGATATCGGTCTGGTCGATGGAGCGGGCGCCGGCCTCGCGCTGGCGGTAGCCCACGTTGATCCGGGCGCGTTCGCGCGGGCTGTAGCCGACCGAGACCGCCGCCAGGGTGGTCTCGCCGGCATCCTGGTTGTAGAGGATGGATCCGCGGCCGTCCCAGGCATCGCCGATGCGGACCCGGCCTTCCAGTGCCAGGTCGGAGGTGGAGGCGTCCAGTACCGGGGCGTTGGGGTTGCGCCGGACCTCGCGGTCTTCCAGATAGTGGATCTGCCCGGCAGACAGGCTCAGGCGTTCGCGCCCGGTCTGCTGGT
This sequence comes from Thioalkalivibrio versutus, assembly GCF_001020955.1. NCBI lineage: Bacteria > Pseudomonadati > Pseudomonadota > Gammaproteobacteria > Chromatiales > Ectothiorhodospiraceae > Thioalkalivibrio > Thioalkalivibrio versutus. The sequence goes on along the minus strand of NZ_CP011367.1, from coordinate 2,399,418 downwards.
CGAAGATGCGGGTGGTCAGGGCCGTGGTGACCTGATGGGTGTCGCCCACCCGGTCGGCGCCGACGAAGCGGTCCAGGCTGAACAGGTTATCGAAGCTGAAATCGGCCTCGCCGGTATCGAAGATCGGGATGTCATTCTGGTCGCGGTAGGGCACGTAGCCGTAGAAGATGCGCGGTTCCAGGGTCTGCAGGCGCTGGCCGCCCGCGATCGGACGTTCGAAGATCAGTCCGGTGTCGATGGAGGCGCGCGGCACGGTGCGGCTGATCGATTCCGGACGGTCGTCCTGGCCGCGGCGGTCCAGCTCGTAGCGGGTGTGACGGACCCCGAAGGCGGGTTCGAAGAAGAAGCCGCCGGTGTCATGGCGCCAGCGCACCTCGGGGTTCAGGTCGATCCTGGTGCCCAGCGGGCGCCCGGACTGATCTTCACTGCGCTCGAAGCGCACCAGTTCGGTGTCGAGGTCCCAGGACAGGCCGTGGCCCAGGTATTCCCCGGCCTCCAGCGTGATCTGCGGCAGGCGCTGGTAGGGCTCGCCGGCGGCACTCAGCTCGGGGTCGACGATCTGGTAGTCCTCGATACGGGTGCGCAGGCGATAGGCCGGCTGGTTCCAGGTCAGGTCGGCGGAGCGCCGCAGATAGGGGGTGGAACCGGCGTAGCGGTCCGAGTTGCCGAAATCGAAGAAGTATTCGCGGTCGGAGACATCCGCGGCATCGAGGCGCAGGTTCAGATTGGAAGTGATCCGGGTCTGATGGCGCCACTGGGCGAAGTGGCGGTCTTCGCCGGTCTCGCGGTCATCCGGCAGGTAGCGGACGTCAAGCACACCATGGTGCCGGGGCTGCAGATAGCGGAACTCGGTGCCCAGCATTACCCCGCGGTCGGCCATGATGCGCGGGGTAAAGGTCGCGTCGTAGTTGGGCGCGATGTTCCAGTACCAGGGCGTCGCGAGATCGAACCCGGTGCGCCCGCCGGTACCCGCACTGGGCAGCAGGAAGCCACTCTTGCGGCGATCATCCAGCGGGAAGTTGATGTACGGGGTGTAGGTGATGGGCACACCCTTGAAACGGATCGTCGCGTTGCGGGCCACGCCGACGCCGCTTTCGCGGTCCAGCTCCAGGTCGCCGGTGCGCAGCCACCAGGAGTCGTTGCCCACCGGGCAGGTGGTGTATTCGGCGTCCTCGAAGTCGTGGAGGTGCGGGGCATGCTGAACGCCGCGTTCGGCGCTACCGCGGGCCGGGATGGACTGCACCAGGAAATCGATTCGGCGGAACTCGCCGGTCTCCGCGTCCAGGCGATATTCGCCGCCTTCGGTGTGCAGCAGCAGGTCGCCGTCGAACAGCCGGGTGTCGCCCTCGGTGCGCGCAGTGCCGGAGGCGCGGTCGTATTCGAGGAAGTCGGTATCCAGGCGTCGCCCGGCCTCGAACAGGTGCACGTTGCCCGTGGCCGAGATGCGTTCGCCATCGCGGCGGACGTGATCGGCGTCAATCTCGGTCAGGCCGCCCTCGAGGGTACGCAGCTCGGGCCATTCGATCTCCGGGGCAAACGCGCATCCCGACGGGCGGTCGTCGGCGGGAACGGTTACGGGGATCAGGCCGGCGGCCGCCAAGCCCAGGCTCACCGCGACCTGCCGCGCGATCGGGTGACGGCGAGGCGCGGAGCTGGCGGGCCGGCGGCTCATCCCGAATTCAGGACAGCAGCTGGCGGATCTCGTCGAAGATCAGCTCGATGTCGCGGGTGCCGTTGATGTGCTTGAGCAGGCCATGACCGTCGTAGTACTCGATCAGCGGCTGGGTCTGCTCCTCGTAGACCTTGAGGCGGTTGACCACGGTCTCTTCATTGTCGTCCGCGCGGTGGACCAAGTCACCGCCGCACAGGTCGCACACGCCTTCCTTTTGTGGCGGGAAGGTATGGGTGTTGAACACTGCGCCACAGTCGCCGCAGGAGACACGCCCGGTCAGGCGCTGCTTGAGTTCCTCGAACGGGACGTCGATCTGGATCGCGCGGTCGAGCGGCGACTCGATGTCGGCCAGCATGGTATCCAGGGCCTCGGCCTGGGCGACGTTGCGCGGGAAGCCGTCGAGGATGAACCCCTTCTGCGCATCGGGTTCCTGCAGGCGATCGCGGATCAGCCCCAGCACCAGGTCGTCGGGGACCAGCTGGCCGGCATCCATCGCGCTCTTGGCCTGCTTGCCGAGTTCCGTCTCGGCAGCGACGGCGGCACGCAGCAGGTCGCCGGTGGAGATCTGGGGGATGCCGAAGGTGGCGACCATCTTCTTGGCCTGGGTGCCCTTGCCGGAACCGGGGGCGCCCATCAGGACGATACGCATAGCTGACTCCTGCCGGGTGCCGCGCCGAACCGCAGGACTAGCCGGGAACGGGGGCGGCACGGTGAATGGCGGTGGCGAAACGGGGCTGGTCACTGAAGACGCAAACCGTTTCCCGAGCGCGGTCTTATACCGCCTGAAGGTGCTTGCCCGCAACCGTTGGGGCCGCTGGCCGGGTGCCCTTGAGGTGCGTGTCCCCTGTATAATGCCCGGCTAGCCAAACCAACTTTTGGGAAGCAAGCATGGACATGAACCAGATCGAAGCCGGCAAGGATCTCCCCAATGACGTCAACGTCGTGATCGAGATCCCCGCCCACGGGCAGCCCGTCAAATACGAGATCGACAAGGACAGCGGGGCCCTGATGGTTGATCGCTTCATGACGGTCGCGATGTTCTATCCGTGCAACTACGGGTTTGTTCCGCACACCCTGTCGGAAGACGGCGATCCGGTGGATGTGCTGGTGGTCACCCCGGTGCCGCTGATGCCGGGTTCGGTGGTGCGTTCGCGTCCGATCGGCGTGTTGCAGATGACCGACGAGGCGGGTGTGGACGCCAAGATCCTGGCCGTGCCGGTGACCAAACTGCATCCGCAGTACGAAAAGTATCAGGGACCGGAGGACGTGGGTCAGGAACTGCTGGACTCGATCAAGCATTTCTTCGAGCACTACAAGGAGCTGGAGAAGGGCAAGTGGGTCAAGGTCGAGGGCTGGGCGGACGCCGAGGCGGCCAAGGCGGAGATTGTTGCCAGCTACAAGCGTTTCCAGAAGAGCAAGATCTGACGTCGCCACCCGCAGCATGCAGCGCGAGGCCAGCGCCGGGCCGCCCCCCTGGGGCGGTCCGGTCTTTGCGTGGGCGGTGGTCAGCGGCGGTCACGGCCCCGTGACCCCCTGAAATGGCCGAACGCGACGCCTACGGCGAGGAACAGCAGGACCGCGAACGCTTTGCCGTGCGCATCCTGCTGGCGCTGGTGATCCTGGCGGTCATTCTGCTGGCACTGGGCTGGCGGCTTTCGGGCCTGCAGGTCGGTGCGCACACGCACTTCACCACACTCTCGGAGAACAACCGCCTGCGGGTGGAACCGATTGCCCCCACTCGAGGGGTGATCCGCGACCGCAATGGCGTGCTTCTGGCGGGCAATCGCGCCTCCTATCAGCTGGAGGTCACGGTCGAGCAGGCCGGCGATCTCGATTCCCTGCTCGCTCGCCTGCGCGGTTACGTGGAGCTAAGCGAGGCGGACGTCGAGCGGTTCCAGCGCGGGGTGCGTCAGCGGCGGCCGTTCCAGCCGGTGTTGCTGAAGGCCGGCCTGGACGACGAGACGGTGGCGCGGATCGCGGTTTCGCGCCACGAGCTGCCCGGGGTGGAGATCGAGGCGCGGCCGCTGCGGTTCTATCCGCTGGGGTCCAAGTTCTCGCATGCGGTCGGCTATGTCGGGCGCATCAACCAGCAGGATCTGCAGCGGGTCGATGGGCGTGCCTATGCCGGCACTTCGCATATCGGAAAGAGCGGCGTCGAGCGCTACTACGAGGATCTGCTGCACGGGCGGCCGGGCTATCGCCAGGTGGAGGTGAACGCCCAGGGGCGCGTGATCCGTGAACTCTCGGTGACCCCGCCGCAACCGGGCACGGACCTGACCCTGACCCTGGACGTCAACCTGCAGCAGGCGGCCTATCGGGCGTTGGCCGGGCGGGACGGGGCCATCGTGGCCGTGGATCCGAATAATGGCGAGGTGCTTGCGCTGGTCAGCGCCCCCGGTTTTGATCCCGAGTCGTTTGTCCACGGGATCTCGCAGGCCGACTTTGCCGCGGTGCGTGACGACTATCGCCGGCCCCTGTTCAACCGCGCCCTGAGTGGCCAGTACCCGCCGGGTTCGACGATCAAGCCGCTGGTGGGTCTGGCGGCCCTGGACGAAGAGGTGACCACCGCCGAGCGCGAGATGTTCGCCCGCGGGTATTTCCAGCTCCCGGGGCATGAGCGGCGCTATCGCGACTGGCGTCGCGAGGGGCATGGTCGCGTGGACATGTCGCGCGCCATCGCGGTGTCGTCGGACGTCTATTTCTACGACCTGGCCCACACCATGGGGATCGACCGCATGGTCCCGATTCTGGGGGCCTTCGGGATCGGGCAGCGGACCGGGATCGATTCCACCGGGGAGCGCCCGGGCATCCTGCCCAGCCGCAACTGGAAACGGGCCACGCATGACCAGGTGTGGTTTCCCGGCGAGACCCTGATCACCGCAATCGGCCAGGGCTACATGCTGTCGACCCCCCTGCAGATGGCCGACTTCACTGCGGCCCTTGCGGCCCGTGGCGAGCGTTATCAGCCGCACCTGCTGCGCGCCATGGACAACGGAGTGGGCGAACCCGAATATCGCTTGCCCATGCTGCGGGATCCGGTAACGGTCGACGAGAAACACTGGGACGCCATCCATGGCTCGCTGGTGGAGGCCGTGAACGCGCGTCATGGCACCGCCTGGGGTAGCGTCGGCAGTACCCGGCCGGAGTACACCATCGCCGGCAAGACCGGTACCTCGCAGGTGTTCAGCCTGGGCGAGGACGAGGAATACGACGAGGAGGAACTGGCACGGCGCCTGTGGGACCATGCCCTGTTCGTCGGATATGCCCCGGCCGAGGATCCGCGCATCGCGGTGGCGGTGCTGGTGGAGCACGGCGGTTCCGGTGGCCGGGTGGCGGCGCCGGTGGCCCGCGAGGTGATGGATGCCTATCTGCTGGAGGGGGCGGGCATGACGATCGATGTCCCGGAGGACGAATGATCAGCGTGACCGGCCGCGAGATGTCCGTTAGTCAGTGGGCGCTGCGCAGCCTGCGCCTGGACAGCGTGCTGCTGGTGCTGCTGTCCATCCTGCTGTTGCTGGGGCTGGCGGTACTGTTCAGCGCCACCGGCGAGAGCGTGGTCGCCCTGGAGCGACAGGTCATGCGGATCGGCCTGGGAGTGGCCGCCATGCTGCTGGTCGCCCAGGTGTCCATGCATGCCCTGCGAGCGATCTCGCCATGGCTCTTTGTAGCAGGGGTCCTGCTGTTGCTGGCGGTGATGTGGGTCGGGGATGTTGGCAAGGGCGCGCAGCGCTGGCTGGATCTCGGCTTCATGCGCTTCCAGCCTTCGGAGATCATGAAGCTCGCGGTGCCGATGATGGTGGCCTGGTACCTGTCCCAGCGGGATGGTCGTCCGCGCTTCCGAGACCTGGTGGTGACTGCGGCGCTGATCCTGGCGCCGGTCTATCTGATCATGCAGCAACCGGATCTGGGCACCTCGATGCTGGTCGGGGCCGCCGGGTTCCTGGTGATCTTTCTTGCGGGGCTGGGCTGGCGCTGGTTCGTTGGGCTAGGGTTCACGGCGGCCGCCGCCATCCCGATCCTGTGGTCGCAGATGCTGGATTATCAGCGCCAGCGGGTGCTGACGCTGTTCAACCCGGAGTCCGATCCGCTGGGCGCCGGCTATCACATCATCCAGTCGAAGATCGCCATCGGGTCCGGCGGGCTGTATGGCAAGGGCTGGCTGAACGGGACCCAGTCGCAACTGGAGTTTCTGCCCGAGCGTTCCACCGACTTCATTTTTGCGGTCTACGCCGAGGAATTCGGCTTTATAGGTGTCGCGCTGTTGCTGCTGCTGTATTTTGCGATTGTTGCGCGCGGGCTCTGGATCGCCGCGCTGGCACAGGATCGCTACGCCCGGTTGCTGGGCGGGAGTATCAGCCTGACCTTTGCGGTCTACATGGTGGTCAATATCGGCATGGTGACCGGCCTGTTGCCGGTGGTCGGCGTGCCGCTGCCCCTCGTCAGTTACGGGGGTACTTCGCTGGTGACCCTTATGGTCGCCTTCGGTATTCTCATGAGCATAGCCTCCCAGAAACGCCTGGTGAATCGATGAGCCTGAACTTGCGCCCCGTGTGGGCCCGCATTGTCCGCCCGACCCTGTTACGGACGGGGCTGGTCCTGTCCCTGGCGGCCGTGTCCCTCCCGGTCGCGGCCGAAAGCGAATTCCGTGCCGGCGATCCGCCGTATCTCGAGCGCGACGAGGTGCAGGCGTTCATCGACGAACAGGTGGAGGCCGGCCGCGACCGCGAGGCGCTGGAGGCGATGTTTGCCGCCGCCGACCCCCAGCAGCGCATCCTCGACCTGATCTCCAGCCCGGCCGAGGCGCGGCCGTGGAAGGACTATCGTCCGATCTTCATCACCGACCAGCGCATCGAGCGCGGTCACGACTTCATGGAAGAACACGGCCGCTGGCTCAAGCGCGCCGAGGATCGCTTTGGTGTGGAGCCGAAGATCATCGCCTCCATTATCGGGGTCGAGACCTACTACGGCCGCAACACCGGTGGCTTCCGCGTGTTCGATGCCCTGGTGACCCTGGGCTTCGACTACCCGCCGCGATCGGATTTCTTCCGCCGCGAGCTGGGTGAATTCCTGACCCTGGTGGACGAGGAAGGCCTGGATCCGCGCGAGACGCGCGGATCCTACGCCGGGGCCATGGGGCGCGGTCAGTTCATCTCGTCCAGCTATCGCCACTACGCAGTGGACTTCGACGGCTCCGGTCAGCGTGACCTGTTGAACTCCTGGCCGGACGCGATCGGCTCGGTGGCCAACTACTTTCGCGAGCACCACTGGAACCATGGCGAGCCGGTGGTGGCGAAGGCGCGGGTCGAGGGGGATGCCCACGAGGCCCTGATCAGCCGTAACTATCAGGCCCGCTTCGGTCTCGACGAACTGGCCGAGCACGGCATTTATCCCGACGAGGCCGTGGACGAGGATGGCGAGTATTCCTTCATTCGTCTCGAGGGCGATGACGGTTACGAGTACTACCTGGGATACCCGAACTTCTACGTGATTACCCGCTACAACCGGAGCCCGCTGTATGCGATGGCCGTGCACCAACTTGCCGAGGCACTGGCCGACTAGGCCGGCCTCCGGGCCTGCGCCCGGGGCGCTCCTGCTGGGGTTTGTCCTGCTGGCGCTGGCTGGCTGTTCCGGTACCCCGGAGCGCGACCCGCGCCCGCTGGGTGACGCCGCCTATGACAGCTATCCCGATGCGGCCGACGTGCCGCAGGATCTCGCCCTGATCCCGGAACCGGAGCCGCGCAACGAGCCGCCCAGTCGCTATGGCAACCCGTCGGAATACGAGGTGTTCGGGCAGCGTTATCGCACCCTGCGGACCAGTGACGGCTTCGAGGAAGAGGGCATTGCCTCCTGGTACGGCGCGAAATTCCACGGCCGGCGTACGTCCAGCGGCGAGCCCTATGACATGTATGCGATGACGGCGGCACACAAGTCTCTGCCGCTGCCAAGCTATGTCGAAGTCACCAACCTGGAGAACAACAAGCAGGTGGTGGTGCGGGTGAATGATCGCGGGCCATTTGTGGATGGGCGCATCATCGACCTTTCCTACGCTGCGGCCCATCGCATCGACATGACCGATGCCGGTGTGGCTCGGGTGCGTGTGCGCTCGGTGGGGCCGGGTGATACCGAGTCCGACGACCGAGTTGCGGCTGCGCCGGCCGCGGGGCCCGTCGTCGACGTGGCTGCCGTGACCTCGCCGGAACGGGTGGGCGAGCGAGCCCCCGAACCGCTACCGGAGACAGCAGACTCCGGGATGCCCGCCGCCGGGTCCAACGGCGAGGGCGCCGGGGGCGGGCGTTTTGTCCAGGTCGGGGCGTTTTCCGAGCGCCAGTCCGCGGAACAGGTGCGCGAAGATCTGCGCGCCCTGGGTTTCGACCCGGTTCGTATCTCCACCCTGGGGCGGGACGACGGTGCGGACCTCCATCGCGTGCGGATTGGCCCGTTGGCGGATGGCGATGCGGTCCGCGCGATCACGGATCGCCTGCAGGGTGCGGCGCACGTTGATTACCGCGTGGTCGAGAACGCCCAGTAAAGGCTCTGCCGCTGTTGTTTTTCCGGCCCGTCCCGGGCCCCACTCTGCTATCGTAGACCGGTCCTTAAGGAGGTCCTTCCCTGTCATGACTCTGTCCGTCCGCATTCCCTTTTTGCCGTTTCTGGTGGCCTGCCTGCTCGCGATGCTGGTGCTTGCTCCGGTGCACGCGCAGGAACAGCAACTGCCCGTGGCCGGGGATGGGGCGATCACCCCCAGCGGGATCCCGCGCCCGCCATCGGATGTGACGGCGGTGAGTTATGCGCTGATGGACTTCGACTCCGGTCTGATGCTGGCCAGTCGCGAGCCGCAAGTGGAGCGCGAACCGGCCAGCCTGACCAAGGTGATGACTGCCTACGTGGTGTTCGGCGAGATCACCGAGGGCCGCATGGCGCTGGACGATACGGTCACGGTGAGCGAGCGTGCCTGGCGCACCGGGATGACCGGGGCATCGCGGATGTTCATCGAGGTCGGCGAGGAGGTCGCGGTCGAGGACTTGTTGCGGGGCATGATCGTCCAGTCCGGGAACGATGCCTCTACCGCTCTGGCTGAGCATGTGGCCGGCTCCGAAGGGGCCTTTGTCGACATGATGAACTCCCAGGCTCGTGAACTGGGGATGCGCCAGTCCTATTTTGCCAATCCGCATGGCCTGCCTTCCGAGGAGTCGCAGTACACCACTGCGCAGGACATGGTGCTGCTGGCGCGGGCGCTCATTCGCGATTTCCCGGATCTCTATGGCTACTACAGCGAGCGGTCCTTCGAGTACAACGACATCTCCCAGAGCAACCGCAATATGCTCCTGTGGCGCGATTCCGGCTTTGATGGGCTGAAGACCGGCTGGACCTCGAGCGCCGGGTACAACCTGGTGTCGTCGGCCAAGCGCAATGATCGTCGCCTGGTGGCCGCGGTGATGGGTATCGAGGCGGCCGACCATCAGCAGGGCGGGACCCGCCGTGCGAACGAATCCCAGGCGCTGGTGAACTGGGGTATGCGTTTCACCGCGACCCGCAAGCTGTTCGAAGGGGCGCACGAACTGGGAACGCCACGGGTCTACCGCGGGGCGGATACCGAGGTCGCCGTGGGGCTGGCCGAGGACTTCTGGGTGATGGTTCCGCCGGGGCGTGAGGACGACCTGGACGCCTCGATGGAGGTGCACCAGCCGTTGGAGGCACCGCTGGCGGCGGGCGACCCGGTCGGTGAGGTGGTCGTGCGCCTGGATGGCGAAGTGATCCGTACCCAGCCACTGGTTGCGTTGCACACGGTGGAGCAAGGTGGCCTCGTGCGCCGCCTTTGGGATGGGGCAGCGCTGGGTATCCAGGCGGCCTGGCCGTTCTGACACGCAGGTTGCGCGTGAGTATTGCCTACTTCAACGGGGACTACCTGCCGCTGGACCAGGTGCGGATCTCGCCGCTGGACCGCGGTTTCCTGTTCGGGGATTCGGTCTACGAAGTGATTCCCAGCTACGCGGGCGAATTCTTCATGCTCCCCGCGCATCTCGAGCGCCTGGATCGGTCCCTCGCCGCCATCCGCATTCTCAGCCCCTTTGATGCGGGGCAGTGGACTGCGCTTCTGGAAGATCTGCTGGCGCGCAATGCCGATCCCGCTACCCCGGATTTGGGGGTGTACCTGCAAGTGACCCGCGGCGTGGCCCCGCGCGATCATGCCTTCCCGCCGGATGCCCGGCCGACGGTCCTCGCGATGGTGAGCCCGATCCGTCCTCTACCGGAGGCCGTGCGCACGGAGGGTGTGGCCGCCGTGACCGCCGAAGATCGCCGCTGGGGCCACTGCGACATCAAGGCGACCACGTTGCTGGCCAATGTCCTGAACCGCCAGGCCGCGGTCGAGCAGGGTGCGGTCGAGGCGATCCTGCTGCGTGATGGACAGCTCACCGAGGGTGCGGCCAGCAACGTCCTCGTGGTCCTCGACGGCCGTCTGGTGACGCCGCCACTTGCGCCTTCGGTGCTACCCGGGGTGACGCGGTCGCGGGTTCTCGATCTGGCGCGCGAGTTGGGCTACCCGGTGGAGGAGTGCGCGGTAAGCGAGTCGGAGCTGGCACGGGCCGAGGAGATCTGGCTGACCAGTTCGACCCGCGAGATCCTCCCGGTCACCCGCCTTAATGACCGGGTCGTGGGCGCGGGACATCCTGGTCCGGTCTGGCAGGCCCTCCATGCGGCCTATCAGGCTGCTAAGCCGGGTGCGCCCGTGAGTGAGCCAATGCAGTCCGGAGGTGCCGCATGAGTGACCGCGAGACCCTGATCGAATTTCCCTGCCGGTTCCCGGTGAAGGTGATGGGGGATGCCCATCCAGAGTTGATGGAGGCCGTAGAGGGTTGCGTGGCCGAACACCTGGATGCCGATGACGCGGTGATCGAGCAACGGGCCTCGCGCGCCGGCCGTTACGTCGGCATCACCATCACCTTTACCGCGACGAGCCAGGCACAACTGGACGCCTTCTACCGCTCCCTTGGCCGCTGCGACCGGGTGCGCATGATCCTGTGACACCGGCCCCGGTCGAGGTGCGCGAGCTGGGGCTGCACCCTTACGTCCCGGTCTGGCAGGCGATGCAGCTGCATGGGCGCGAACGCGCGGCCGAAGCCCCCGATGCCCTGTGGTGCGTGCAGCATCCCCCGGTCTTCACCCAGGGACGCAATGGCCGTCCGGAGCACCTGCTCGATCCTGGGGCCGTGCCGGTGGTGGCGATCGACCGCGGCGGGCAGGTCACCTATCACGGGCCCGGCCAACTCGTCGTTTACACCCTGCTGGATCTCAGGCGCCTCGGGATCGGCGTGCGCCGTCTGGTCGAGTGCCTGGAACAGGCCATCATCGATACGCTTGCCCAATGGGGTATCGAGGCCGAACGTCGGGCCAACGCGCCCGGGGTTTATGTCGGGCAGGCGAAGATAGCGGCCCTCGGCTTGCGCGTGCGCCACGCCCGCAGCATCCATGGCCTCGCCCTGAACGTGGCGCCGGTGCTGGCGCCGTTTGCGCGCATCAACCCCTGTGGCTATGCGGGCCTGCCGACGACCTCCATGCAGGTCCAGCTTGGTGGTCCGGTCGCAATCGACCGCGTTCGCGACGCGCTCCTGGCGAATCTCGCCATCCAGCTGTACGAGGGGGCGGATGTCGCGCTTCGGCATGAGGCGGCGTTGCCCGCCGAACTGGTGCGCGTGCAGGCGCTGGGGCGTTGCCCGGCGCCGTAACACGTCGCCTGGTCTTCCCAAGGCTGGGTTGTGGCTGGTCCCGGTTCGCCATCCGGTGTTTACGGTGGCTCCGGTCCGCCGCCTGCCACGCGCTCTCTCGCGAGCGCACCGCGAGGTACTTCTTTGCTCGTGCAAAGAAGTACCCAAGAAACACGCCCGACTGCCGCGACCCCGGCCCGCTACGCGGGCCGGGGTTTTCCTCGCTCCGAGGCTTTTCGCGGGCGGCGCTGAACTCGCTACGCTGCGCTCCGCTCAGACATCCAGCGCCCCGTGTCTAATTAGAATCGTCCCGCGAAAAGCCTCTCCACTCGGCGCGACGACAACGGGGAGGCAGGTCAAAACAACGGCTATCCCAACGTTCTTGCCAGTGGATGATGGCTAGGCTTTCGGACATCTTCGGCACGCTCGGCCTTTGGCCGTTGCGTGCCGCGCCCGCGCGGCGGGCGCCGGGGCCTTCGGACGGCATTGCCTATTGTTATGTCCGGGGGACGGAACACCTTCTGTCTTGACCTTCGCCTCCCGTATGGAGCCCCTTGCGGAAGGGTGCTCGGGCCGGGAGAAGGCGCTGGATGTCTGAGCGAAGCCGCAGGCGCAGCGAGTTCAGCGCCGCCGGCCCGAGGGCCCTGGAGCAAGGTTCCCGGGCGGAATCCGGGTGCCCTTCTTTGGGCACTTTCTTGGGCAAGCAAGAAAGTGCCTCGGGGCGCGCTGGCGAGTCAGCGCCGGGCAGTATGCGGACCGGAGCCACCGTAAACACCAGAGGATGAACCGGGGCCAGCCACGACCAGGCAGGCGGTGGCGCGAGGCCCTGTAAACAATCGGTTTTCAAGCCGCTCTAGCTACGGGCTGCGCTGGTACGACACGTGAACGTTCGGAGCAGCCAGGCCGCACCGGACGCGTTGCCGCGGCAAGGCACCCGGGACGGGTCAGGCGGTTTCGAGGCCCTGGGCCTGGAGGTCGGCGTGGTAGGACGAGCGGACCATCGGGCCGCTGGCCACCTGCTTGAAGCCCATCTCGCGGGCACGGTCGCCGAGCTCGTCGAACTCCTCGGGGGAGAGGAAGCGCGTCACCGGCAGGTGATGGCGCGACGGCTGCAGGTACTGGCCCAGGGTCAGCATGTCGCAGCCGTGGTCGCGCAGGTCCTGCAGGACCTCCAGCAGTTCTTCACGGGTCTCGCCGAGCCCCAGCATCAGGCCCGACTTTGTCGGCACGCCAGGGTGCTGTTCCCGGAACTGCCGGAGCAGCTCCAGCGACCAGGCGTAGTCGGCGCCCGGGCGGGCCTCGCGGTACAGGCGCGGGACCGTCTCCAGGTTGTGGTTGAAGACGTCTGGCGGGGCCTGCTGCATGATTTCGAGCGCGCGATCCATGCGACCGCGAAAATCCGGTACGAGGATTTCGATTTTCATGCCCGGATTCAGGGAGCGCACCTCGCGGATGCAGTCGACAAAGTGCCCGGCACCCCCGTCGCGCAGGTCGTCGCGGTCCACCGAGGTGATCACGACGTACTTGAGGCCAAGCGCCTGGATGGTCTCGGCCAGGTGACGGGGCTCGTCCGCATCCAGGGCCTCGGGGCGGCCGTGGGCGACGTCGCAGAACGGGCAGCGGCGGGTGCAGATGTCGCCCATGATCATGAAGGTGGCGGTGCCGTGGGCGAAGCATTCGCCGAGGTTCGGGCAGCTCGCCTCCTCGCAGACGGTGTGCAGTTTCTGCTCGCGCAGGATGCCCTTGATGCGCTGTACCTCGGGCCGTGCCTGGCTTTGCGCGCGGATCCACTTGGGCTTGCGCTGGGGCTTCTCGGTGGGATGGATCTTGACCGGGATGCGCGCGACCTTGTCGGCGGCGCGCTGTTTTTCACCGGGCTGGGGGCGGATTCGAGTGTCCATGGACCTTCCCTGAATTTCGTGGCGGCCGGGTTGTGCGGCCGGTGTGGGGCGATCGGGCGTGCTCAGGCAACCTCGCGGATCAGCGCCTCGACTTCCTGCCTAGCCGTCTCGCTGGCGGGCAGGTTGCCGTCCTCGTCCAGGATAAAGCCGAGGCGTTCCACTGCCCGCAGGTCGGTGAGCGGGATGCGGTCGGAGAGCAGGTCGTCTTCGGCATCCCGCGGGCATGCGGCGCGGGCGATTCGCACGATGTCGGTCAGGGCGTGAGCCTCCGGATTCTCCGGGCCGCCGGAATCGCGAATGGCCTCTATGATATCGGATGCCAGGTCCCATTGCTGGGCAACCAGTTCGCCGATCAGGCCTTCCAGCCGGAACAGTACGCGTTCCACTTCCCCGGGTGTTCGGTCCGGATGGGTGCGGGCGACCTCGGCGATGACCGGCAAGGCCCCGACTCGGTGCAGGAGGCCGGCGAGCAACGCACTCTGCGGATCGGCGGCCTCGCACTGGTCGGCCAGCACGCAACTGACCGCGGCAATGCGTGCGGAGCGCCGCCACAGGCGTTCCAGCAGTTCATGGTAGGGGTTGTCGCGATGGATGAAGACCTGGTGCATCGCCAGGGCCATCACCAACTGGCGGGTGCGTTCCAGTCCAAGCCGGGCGACGGCATCCTGAAGGCGCGAGACGACACGGCGGCTGCCCATGGCCGGGCTGTTCGCCACACTCAGCAGGCGGCCGGCCACGCTCGGATCTTCCTCGATGATGCGGGTGGCCTCGGCGATGGAGACATCCGGGTCCTTGAGGGCCCGCTGCAGGTGCAGGGCAACCTCGGGGAGCTGGGGCAGGGCCAGTTCCCCGGAGTAGGCATGGGTGTAGATGCTGCTGAACAGTTCGCCCTCGAGATCGGATAGCTCGATCTCGCTGACCTCGACGCTGTCCTGGCCGCCGCCGTCGATCAGGGTTTCATAGACCTTGCGATCAAGCATGGCGAGGGTCGAGCGAGTCGCGGCGATGGCATGGCTGTGGTAGTCGTGCGCATCGAACAGGGGGTTCAGCGCTTCGCTGCTGTCGCCTTTCAACATGACCGAATTGCGCCCGCTGGCCAGGATCATGCGGCCTTCCAGCAGGAAGATCATGCTGCGGAATTCGTCGCGTGCATGCAGCTTGAAGCCCGGATCCACCGTCATGGTCCGGGCGTGCTGCAGTAGCTTGTCGCGGGCCCGGTCGCTCAGCTCGGCAAACGGGTGCAGTTGGGGGAGGCGTTGCTCGATCACCGCGGTTCAGACGTTGAACATGGCGCGGAGTTCTGCCAGATCCTCGGCGCGCTCTTCCAGGAACGTGATCGGCTCGCCGGGTGGGGGCGGGGTGATCCCGAGGACCTCGAAGGCCGCGACATCGGTGGCCTCGGGGACGGCCTCGCCTTCGGCGCGGCGGGTGGCCCATTCCGCGACCAGGGCGATGCTGGCGTAGTCCGGTTCGCTGGCGCGATAGCCCCAGTCTCCGGCGTGTTCAGCGACCGTTACCAGGTCGCCGCCCAGATCCCAGTAGTTGATTACCAGGACGCCGGCGAGATTGCTCAGGCGCCGCACCAGCGATTGCACGCGCTCGCGGTCGGGGTGGTCCTCGCGCAGTTCCACGAACTGGATGATCGGGACCGCGCCGATCCCGGCGACCAGCCCGGCCAGCAGTGCCCGCTCGCGGTCCAGCTGCTTCAGCGAGTCCGCGATCAGGTAGCTGTAGGCCGATTGCAGGGCGCCGTGTTTCCAGCTGGACTCCATCGCGTCGCGGGTCGAGGCGTGCTTGGCCTTGAAGGCCTGACGCAGGGCCATGTTCATCGCCAGCATGCGGGTGTTGCGAAAGCCCAGGCGGTTGACCGCGTCGCGCACGGACTGGATCTGCTTGGCGGCGCGAAACAGCGGGCTGTTGGTGGCGTGCAGCAGCGCACCGGCGATCGTCCCGTCGCGCTGGATGACCTCGGTGAGCTTGTCCAGGTCGGCATCCGGATCGTTGGTCAGTTCCTGAATGCGCAGCGCGATCTCCGGCATGGTCGGCAATTCCAGCCGATTGCTGGTGATCAGGTCGTAGAGCTCGCCGAAGAAGGCACCCTCGGTGTCGTCCAGGTCGGTGTCGTGCACTACGAGCGAGGCACTGTGGGCCTTCTTCAGCGCCGCTGTGGGGATCTCCAGCAACTGACAGGTCTTCTCGGTAATGAGGAAGTCCTGCTGCCCGATGTTCTGGTCGAACATCTGCAGGGGGCTGTCGGGATCGGTCGACTCCAGGGTGATGCGGGCCGGATTGCCGCCGCTGACGCGGACCAGCTGGCCGCGTACCAGGAACAGGTAGCGATCCTCGACCTCCTGCGGGCGCAGGCGCCGCCCGGCGTCCAGTTCCCGGGCCAGGCAGGCCGAGGCCAGTTCGCTGCGGGCTTGCTCCGACAGGCTTGAGGTCAGGTCCAGGTCCTGAAGCAGGGCATCAATGCTGGTGCTATCCATGGGGCGGTTCCCGATCCGTGCTGTGCCAATCCGTTCCCGCGCTGCAGCGCCGCGTGGCGGGCCGCGGGGCGTACCCGCTGCGCGGGTTACTCGACTGGTGCCAGTGTAGCATCCGATCCGGAGGCGGGAAGCGCTGACGCCGCCCCACGGCAGGCGAAGCGCGGTCGGTCGGCGGCGTCGATCAGGTCATGGGCTTGCAGAAAGCCCCGCGCATCGGCGGCGTCCTCGCGGAACCAGGCGGCGGTATTTCCCAGGCGGAAGCTGTAGCCCCAGGCGTCCATGTCCCGCATCAGCCGGTCGCGGCCGACGCCGGGGATCTCGTCGGCCAGCAGGATCTGCAGATAACATACGCCGCACTCCTCCAGGTCGTCGCCGCCCGCATTGGTATGCAGGGCGGCGCGCCGTCCTGCGTCCATGCAGATGACATGTCCGGCCTCATGCAGGGCCGAGTGGATGGGGGTGTCGGGACGCACATGCACGTCATGGCCGACGATCCCGGCCTCGGGTTCGCCCCACCAGCTGCCGGGCAGCGGCGCCTGGGCCGGGTGCGCGACCAGGCGCAGGCCGTAGCGGGCGAACAGGGTCACGAGCGCGTCCTGCAGGGCCGGGTCGCCACAGGTCTGGATCGCGGGGTTGTTCATGTGTAGGAGTCGTCGGGCAGGGCCGTGGTGCGCTTGCGGCTGCGCCGTGGGCATTCCTCGGGGTGCTCGCGGCACCAGGCGTCGACCCGCTCGGTGAGGTCGTCCTGAAAGCACAGCAAATAGAACCGCGCCTGCTCGCGGTTGGCGATGGCGGGCCGCCCCAGGGTGTCCACCACGCCGGTGCGCAACGCCGCGATGATCGCGTTGGCGGCCTTCTTCTGCGGCCAGGCGGTAATCTGCTCCCAGGCCTCGGGAGTGAAATACAGGCGCAGGAGGTCGGGGCGGGTGGTCAGCAGCATGCGCGTGACGTTGCGCAGGGTGGTCTCGGCCTCGCCCCAGTCGTGTACCAGGCCGCCCTCCAGCAGGCGTTCGATCTCCTCGCGACCCTTGGGCGACAGCATCGGCACGCGCGCTGAACGCCTCAGGCGCTCGGGGCATCCTCGGGGGTGAAGGCGCGGATGGACAGGGCGTGGAGTTCGCCGGAGTCGATCTGCTCGCGTACGGTGGCGTAGACGGTCTGATGTTTCTTGACCGCGTTCATGCCAGCAAACTGTGGGCTGACGACCAGGGCCTCGAACTTGCCCTCGCCTCCGGTAACCTCGACCTTCTCGGCCGACGGCAGGCCGGCGCGAATGAGTTCGGCCACTTGATTGGCATCCATGATGAGTCCCCTGATTGGTGCGTATTGGTCAGCCGCGGATGATAGCCGGGCGATGGGCCCGACAGAAGTTCCCCCACGCGGGGAACTCGTTCCCGCGGCACGGGTTCGTAGGAAAACACCTGCATGGATTGTCGGGCTGGTTTGGGTTGTTCCGGGTTGGCTGCGCTAGCATCAGGTCACTAACGTTCGGCCCGCCGGGCCATGGAGGCAATCGCAATGATCTTCAAGCAACTGTTCGAGGACGAGTCGTCCACCTATACCTATCTTCTGAGCTGCCCGGATACCGGTAAGACCGCATTGATCGACCCGGTCATCGAAACCGTCGACCGCGACATGCGCGTGTTGCAGGAGATGGGCCTGAGCCTCGATTACGTCATCGAGACCCATATCCACGCCGACCACATCACCGGCGCCCGGATGCTGCGCGAAAAGACCGGCTGCAAGCTGGGCGGGCCGGCGATGGACGAACTGCCGTGTCGCGATTTCGGCCTGCGCGAGGGCGAGCCCTTCCAGGTGGGCAACCTGGTGGTCAACCCGCTCTATACCCCGGGACACACGGATGCGCACCACGCCTACCTGATGGATCACGTGGGCCTGAAAATGCTGTTCTCCGGCGACGCCCTGCTGATCGAGGCCTGTGGCCGCACCGACTTCCAGTCGGGGGATGCCAAGACGCTCTATCACTCGATTCACGAAAAGTTCTTCACCCTGCCGGACGAGACCCTGGTGTATCCCGCGCACGATTACGAAGAGCGCCAGATCACCACCATCGGCCAGGAGAAGATGCGCAACCCGCGCCTGGGCAAAGGCAAGCCGGAGGCGGAGTTCGTGAAGATCATGGACGAGATGGACCTGCCGTACCCGAAGAAGATCGACTGGGCCCTGCCGGGCAACGAGGGTTGCGGGATCTGCCCCGACAACCTGCCGGACGAGAAGAGGCGCCTCTGCGAGACCGATCAGCAGGGCTAGTTCGACCCCTTCCGGTGGCCCCGCCAGGAGCTACCGGTTCCGAATGTTCATCCGGTGGGCGGTTTTTACCGCCTGCCGGACCCCGTACACTCCCGCGATGACCGAACACACACCCGTTGACGTGCCGGGTCCGCTGGACCGCCTGCGGGCGATCATGGCGCGGCTGCGTGATCCCGAATCCGGCTGTGCCTGGGACCGGGCGCAGACGGCCGGGACTATCGTCCCGTTCACCCTGGAAGAGGCCTATGAACTGGCCGACGTGATCGCGCGCGATCAGGGCGAGGCCGCGGATACCCGCGAGTTGCGCGACGAGCTGGGGGACCTGCTGTTCCAGGTCGTGTTCCAGGCGCGCATCGCCGAGGAGGCCGGGCGCTTCGATCTGGATGATGTAGCGCGCGCGATCGGCGACAAGCTGGTGCGCCGGCATCCGCACGTGTTTGCCGATGTCGAGCATGCCTCGGATGCGGAGCGCGAGGCGGCCTGGGAGGAGGACAAGGCCCGGGAGCGTGCCGATCGTGCCCAGACCAGCGCCATGGACGACATCCCGCTGGCTCTGCCGGCCCTGTCGCGGGCGGTGAAGAGCCAGCGCCGCGCCGCCCGGCTCGGTTTTGACTGGGACGATCCGGCGCCGGTGGTCGCCAAGATCCACGAGGAGCTGGCCGAGGTGCAGGAGGCCGTGGATCAGGGCGAGGCCGAGGCGCGCATCGCCGAGGAGGTCGGCGACGTGCTGTTTGCCGTCAGTAACTGGGCGCGCCACCTGGGTGTGGATCCGGAGGGGGCGCTGCGCGGAAGTACGCGCAAGTTCGAGGCCCGCTTCCGGCATATGGAGGCCCTGGCCGCCGCGTGCGGCGAGACCCTGGGGGCGCTGGACTTCGCGGCCCAGGAGACCCTTTATCAGGAGGCGCGGCGCCGCGAGCGCCAGCCTTACGACGAATCCGAGACCAAGGACCCGAGATGAGCGACGCCGTCGAACTGCCCGACCATTTCCTGCCGGCCCGGATCGAGTCGATCGAGCAGGTTACCCCGTTGATCAAGGTGTTCACCCTGGCCGCGGACCCGCAGCGCTTTACCAGCAAGGCCGGCCAGTGGCTGGATCTGGTGATCCCGCAACCCGAGGGCAAGCCCTTCGTCGGTGGTTATTCGGTCGTGTCCGCGCCGCGCGCGGATGGCCGCTTGCAACTGGCCATCAAGTACGCTGACCACCACCACGCGACGCATCACCTGCACGCGGTCGCGCAGGAAGGCGACACCGTGTACATCACGCCGGGACAGGGCAGTTTCTTCTTCGAGCCCGGCATGGCAAGGAATGTCGTGCTGCTGGGGGCCGGCATCGGCGTGACGCCGCTGTTCGGCATCCTGCGCGCGATTCATGCCGACATGCCCGAGGTCTATGCGCATCTGGTGTACAGCGTGGCGCACCAGGACGAGGTGCTGTTCCCGCAGGAGCTGGAGGCGATGGCCAAGGCGCCGAATATCGACGTCAGCCTGACCGTGACCCGCGAGGCCGAGGACTGGCTGGGCCACACCGGACGTATCAGCCATCGGCTGCTGGAGTCGCTCGATCTGCCGCGCGATGCGCTGTTTTACTTCTGTGGCTCGCGCGAGTTCATCGAGGACATGGCCACCCTGCTGGCGGAATGGGGCATCCCCGAGGCGCAGCTGAAATACGAGAAGTGGTGGTAATGGCGGTCGCTCGGTGCTTTTCGCAGCCCGCGTCATTGCGAGGAGCCGCAGGCGACGAAGCAACCTCCTGAAGCTTGCAGAGTGGTGGTCAGCCTGTCGCGATCCAGTGGTTCCGCACGGAGGTTGCTTCGTCGCCTGCCGCTCCTTGCAATGAGGGGGGAAAGGCAGACGCGGTGCTCGAACCCAGAAGGATTACGGCCGGCGGGTGTCGCCCGGGCGCAGGGCGTTTTCGGGGGCGAGGATGGTCGGCTGGCCGTCCAGGGCCGGGTCGGTGTCCGGGTAGTCGCGGATGAAGTGCAGCCCGCGGCTTTCCTTGCGCGACAGGGCACTCTTCACGATGATCTCGGCGACCATGGCCAGGTTGCGCAGTTCCAGCAGGTCCGGGGAGATGCGGAAGTGGCTGTAATACTCGTGAATCTCTTCCTGCAGGATGCGGATGCGCCGCTCGGCGCGGTGCAGGCGTTCGCGTGCGCGCACGATCCCGACGTAGTCCCACATCAGCCGGCGCAGCTCGTCCCAGTCGTGGGCGACCACCACCTCCTCCTGTGACTCGGTCACTCGGGACTCGTCCCAGGCCGGCGGCACGGGGAGATTCTCGGGGGCGGGCAAATCGGTCTGCGACAGGATGTGGTCGGCCGCGGCACGGGCATACACCAGGCACTCCAGGAGCGAGTTGCTGGCCATACGGTTCGCGCCGTGAAGACCTGTGTAGGAGGCCTCGCCGGCGGCGTACAGCCCCGGCAGGTCGGTCTGGCCGAAGTGGTTCACCATCACGCCGCCGCAGGTGTAGTGCGCGGCCGGCACCACCGGCAGCGGCTCGCGGGTCATGTCGAAGCCGAATTCCAGGCAGCGCTCGTGAATGGTGGGGAAGTGCTCGCGGATGAACTCGGCCGGCTTGTGGCTGATGTCGAGGTTCACGTGGTCGATGCCGAGGCGCTTCATCTCGTGGTCGACGGCGCGGGCGACGATGTCGCGCGGGGCCAGTTCGGCGCGCTCGTCGAAGCGCGGCATGAAGCGTTCGCCGTTTGGCAGGAGCAGGACACCACCCTCGCCGCGGACCGCCTCGGAGATCAGGAACGACTTGGCCCGCGGATGGAACAGGCAGGTCGGGTGGAACTGCATGAACTCCATGTTGGCGATGCGGCACCCGGCGCGCCAGGCCATCGCGATGCCGTCGCCGGTGGAGCCGTCCGGATTGGAGCTATAGAGGTAGACCTTGCTGGCGCCGCCGGTTGCAAGGATCACGGTCGGGGCGAGGATGGTCTCCACCTCACGGGTCTTGGCGTCCTGCACGTAGGCGCCAACCACGCGGCGGGTGCCGTCCACTGGTTGGGTGATCAGGTCCACGGCCACGTGGCGTTCGAACACCTCGATGCTGCCCTGGCCCGAGGCGCTGCGCACCAGGGCCTCTTCGATGGCTCGCCCGGTGGCATCGGCGGCGTGCGCGACGCGCCGGGCGCTGTGCCCGCCCTCGCGGGTCAGGTGCAGCCGGCTGCGGCCCTCGAGCGGCTCGCGGGTGAACGGCACGCCGAGGTTGAGTAGCCAGTGGATCGCCTCGGGGCCCGCCGCCACGGTGCGGCGCACGGCGTCCGGGTCACACAGGCCCGCGCCCGCGTCCAGGGTGTCCTGAATGTGGGCATCGAAGGAGTCGGTGCGGTCGAGGACTGCCGAGATTCCGCCTTGGGCATAGCGGGTAGAACCCTCGTCCACCGGGCCCTTGCTGATCACGGTGACGCGACGGTGCGGGGCCAGATGCAGGGCTGCGGAGAGCCCCGCCGCGCCGCTTCCAATCACGAGGACGTCCGCCAGGCGCGGTTGTTGTACTGTCCCCATGGGTCAGGTAACGTGCTGCGCTTGTTGCCAGAGCGAATTGTGGCCCTTGCGCAACAGTGTTGTGCGCAAAGCGAACTTAATGCGAGTCAGGCGGTCCATGCAACATAGAATACCGGAGACTGGCGTGTTGGCGGGAGTCCCCGCATGAGCGAGAAGGCTTCCGACGAGGCCCTGGTCAAGCGAGTTCAGAAGGGCGACAAGGCGGCCTTCGACGTCCTGGTGCTGAAGTACCAGCACAAGATCGTCAACCTGGTTGGGCGTTATGTCCATGACCATGCAGCGGCCCTGGACGTGTCTCAGGAGGCCTTTATTAAGGCCTACAAGGGGCTGGCGAACTTTCGCGGCGAGAGTGCGTTCTATACGTGGCTCTACCGCATCGCCATCAATACGGCCAAGAATCACCTTGTCTCCCAGGGACGGCGGCGGCCCGAGGCCGAAATCGATGCGCAGGACGCGGAACAGATGGGCGGTGACTCCGCCCTGAAGGACAGTGCAACCCCGGAGGGGGAGCTGTTGTCCGAAGAGATTGAAGGGGCGGTGCGTCGCACCATCGAGGAACTGCCCGACGACCTTCGGATGGCCATCACACTGCGCGAGATCGAGGGACTGAGTTACGAGGAAATCGCGCAGACGATGGGATGCCCGATCGGCACGGTCCGGTCGCGTATCTTTCGGGCCCGCGAGGCCATCGACCGGACCTTGCGTCCTTTGTTAGACAACAACTGAACGAGTAGCGACATGACAGAGCAAGTCTCAAAGAATGAACGTCTTTCGGCCCTGGTGGACGGAGAAACGGATGACTTCGAGACGCGTCGCCTGATGGATGAACTGGTCAAGTCCGAAGAGGACCGCGGTCAGTGGGAACGCTATCACCTGATCGGCGATAGTCTGCGCGGCGGGATGCGCCGCACGGCCCCCGCGAACTTCATGGACGGTGTCCATGCGGCCCTGGCCGACGAGGCGCCGCTGTCGGCTGCCCACAAGCCGGCGCAGCCGCGCTGGCTGAAGCCGGTTGCGGGCACTGGTGTGGCCGCCGCGGTCGCGATGGTGACCCTTGTCGGGATGCAGATGCTGGGGCCCGACACGGGCACGCAGGAGGCCGCTCCGGTCGCCAGCGAGACCCGTACCCCGGCACAGGTCGCCGATGGCGTGCAGCGGGCCAGTACCTCCGACGTCGAGGCCCCGGCCGCCGGACGCGAGTCGCTGGACCCACGCTTTGCCCGCTACCTCGAAAATCACGCGGAACTGACCGGGCCGGGTTCTACCGCCCTGGGCCGGGTTCGTTACTCGGTGAGTGACGAGTAACGCGTGATGCGCCGCGGCCTACCGTTCGTCCTGGTTGCCGCCACTGCACTTTGCTGTGTTCCGTTGCCGGTTCTGGCCGGGGATCAATCCCCGGCAGACTGGCTGCAGCGGATGACCAGTAGCCTGCATTCGGAGAGTTACCAGGGAACTTTCGTGCTCCAGCGGGATGACCGACTGGACGCCATTCGTGTGGTGCACGCCGCCGAGAACGGTGGCTACCGCGAGCGCCTGGAAACCCTGACCGGAAGCCACCGCGAGATCCTGCGGTCGGTCGACCGTCTGAGCGCGTTGAAGGGAGCCCGGGCCGCAGCCGGCGAAGGTGGTGGAGGGGCCCCGCACTGGCCGGCCGGAGCGCCAGTCTTCCTGCTCGAACATCACGATCACTACGCCCTGGAAGACATGGGCGTGGACCGTGTCGCCGGACTCGAGTGCCGCATGATCCTAGCGCGTGCCCGCGATATGCTGCGTTACAGCCATCGCTACTGCCTGCACACCGCGACCGCGCTCCCCTTGCTCAGCGAACTGTACGACGGTCACGGGGCGCTGCTTGAGCGCCTGGCCTTTACCGATCTTGAGCATCTTGACGAGGTCGCGGAAACCGCCCTCGAGGCGACCCGCGAGGACGCCGAGCATGTCGAGGTGCGAGCCGACCATGGGCACAAGAAGCCCGACTGGGACGAGCAGACCGGCATGGACGGCTGGAGCTTTGCCAAACTGCCGGATGGCTTTTCCGCGATTGCCGCGTCCGAACGCCGTGTCGGAGACGACCAGGCCAGCCTGCGTCATTTCGTGTTGAGCGACGGTCTGGCCTCGGTCTCGGTCTATATCGAGAAGGCCAGCGGCGAGCAGATGTTCGAGGGCACGACACGTGCCGGGGCCACGCACGGGGCCGCGCGTTCGATCGCGGGGCACCAGGTCACTGCGGTGGGCGATGTCCCGCAGGCGACGGTGCGGGGCGTGCTGGACGCCGTGGTGCATCACCCCGGCAATTGAATCGCCACATGGGCTCGCAAGCATGAGTGAATGGATCCGCGAACAGGGAACCGTGCTCTCGGTGGAGGGCTACGCGGCGCGTGTGCGTATCGAGCGTCGTTCGACCTGCGGCAGTTGTTCGGCCCGGACGGGCTGCGGCAGCGGCGTCCTGTCCGAGGTGCTGGGCCGCAAGGCAGTGGAGGTGTCCATCGGCCATCCCGGCTCGCTGCAGCCGGGAGATACCGTGACCCTGGGTATTCGCGATCAGGCGCTGGTTTCGGGGGCCCTGGCGATGTACCTGTTGCCGCTCGCCGGCCTGGTGGCGGCGCCGGCACTGCTGATGCTGGTCGTGCCCGGACTCGGGGAGGGCTTTCATTTGCTGGCCGGGGCCCTGGGGTTCGCGGGCGGGCTGCTCGGCGTGCGCGCCTGGCTGCGCCGGCGCGCCCCGGATCTGGCGCCGGTGCTGCTGGAGCGCCATCCGGCCACGGGAACCCACCGCGCTGCGGCACCCATGGCTGCGCCCCGGCCCTGAATCTTCGCGCCGGTCGTCGGGAACTTGTGGCCGGGCCGGCTTTCTAGAGCCATGAACCTACGACTTCCCAATGCGGGCTGGATGATGATGAAACCGATGCAATGGGCACTGGTGGCCCTGACCTTTCTCGCCCTGTCGCTGCCGGCCTCGGCGCGCATGCTGCCGGACTTCGTGCCGCTGGCGGAGGAACACAGCCCGGCGGTGGTGAATATCGCGACCACCCGCGAGCGCGAGAACCCGCATCGCAGTCAGATGCCGGACTTCGAGGGCTCGCCCTTCGAGGACCTGTTCGAGCGCTTCTTTGGCGGCCCGGGTGGCGAGGGCCCGCGCGGGCCTGAGCGCTTCGAGCGCAACTCGCTGGGTTCCGGGTTTATCTATACCGAAGATGGCTACATCATCACCGCCAACCATGTGGTGGAGGGCGCCTCGGAGGTTGTCGTGCACCTGTCCGACCGGCGCGTGTTCGACGCCGAGATCGTTGGCAAGGACCCGCAGAGTGATGTGGCCCTGCTCAAGATTGACGCCGAGAACCTGCCCACCCTGAAACTGGGCTCCTCGTCCGATCTGAAGGTTGGCGAATGGGTGCTGGCGATCGGTTCACCGTTCGGCTTCGACCACTCGGTGACCGCCGGCATCGTCAGTGCCAAGGGGCGCAGCCTCCCGAGCGAGAATTACGTGCCGTTCATTCAGACCGATGTGGCCATCAACCCGGGCAACTCCGGCGGGCCGCTGCTGAACCTGGATGGCGAGGTGATTGGCGTCAACGCGCAGATCTACAGCCGGACCGGCGGTTTCATGGGGCTGTCCTTTGCCGTACCGATCGAGATGGTGGGCGACGTGGTACAGCAGTTGCGCGAGCACGGCGAGGTGACGCGTGGCTGGCTGGGTGTGCTGATCCAGGAAGTGACCCGCGAGCTGGCCGACTCCTTCGGCATGGACAAGCCGGCCGGGGCGCTGGTCTCGCGCGTGCAGCCGGACAGTCCGGCGCAGAAGGCCGGCTTTGAAACCGGGGACGTGATCCTGTCGTTCAACGGCATCGAGGTGCCGAACTCGTCCGCGCTGCCGCCGATTGTCGGGCGCACGCCGGTGGGCGCCGAGGCCGAGGTCGAGGTGCGCCGTGGTGACGAGACTCGCACCATCATCGTCGAGATCGAGCGTCTGCCGGAGGATATCTCCGCCCAGCGCGGGGGGCCGCAGCGTGAGGCCCCGGAGCGGACCGAGCCGCAAAGCCTGTTGGGGATGGTCCTGGAGCCGCTGGATGCCGAGCGTGCCGCAGAGCTGGACGTCGATGGCGGCCTGGTGGTCCGGGACGTCACCGACAATCCGGCGCGCTCGGCCGGGGTGCGCTCCGGCGACGTGATCGTCCAGTTTGGCGGCCATGCGGTCGACTCGGTGGAGACCCTGGAGAAGCGGATCGAAGAGGTGGGTGAGCGGCGCACGGTGCCGGTACTGGTGTACCGTGGTGGCAATCCGACCTATATCGCCCTGCGCGTTCCGCGGGACTGAAACCGCCTCGTGCTGCGCTCGCGCGGGTCCAACGGCGCGGGTGCTGCGGGGCAGCAATGGAGAACGGGAGGGCTGCCGGCGGGTTCGGCAGCCCTCCCAATCGTTTCTGGATGACCGAACTGACCCTTTATCATCGCGAGAGCTGCGGTCTCTGCCATGACATGCTGGCCGAGATCATGGCCCTCAAAAGCCGTTATACTTTCGCGCTTACGGTCGTCGACATCGACGAGCACCCGGACCTGCAGGCGCGTTTCAACGTCAAGGTCCCGGTGCTCGCGGTCGACGACGACATTCTCTGCTGCCATTTCCTCGACCGAAAGGCACTGCTGGACCTACTGGCCCCTGCATGACCGAAACCCGCCTTACCCGCAATTTCTCCATCATCGCGCACATCGACCATGGCAAGTCCACGCTGGCGGACCGCCTGATCCAGGGTTGCAACGGCCTGACCGAGCGCGAGATGTCGGAGCAGGTGCTGGACTCGATGGATCTGGAGCGCGAGCGCGGAATCACCATCAAGGCGCAGAGCGTGTCGCTGTTCTATGACGCCCAGGATGGTCAGCGCTACCAGCTGAACCTCATCGACACCCCGGGGCACGTGGATTTCTCCTACGAGGTGTCGCGCTCGCTGTTCGCCTGCGAGGGTGCACTGCTGGTGGTCGATGCGTCGCAGGGGGTGGAGGCGCAAAGCGTCGCGAACTGCTACACCGCGCTCGACCAGGGCCTGGAGGTCGTGCCGGTCCTGAACAAGATCGACCTGCCGGCCGCCGAGCCGGATCGGGTGGCGGCCGAGATCGAGGATGTGATCGGTATCGAGGCCACCGACGCCCTGCGAGTCTCCGCGAAGACCGGCGAGGGGATGGCCGAACTGCTGGAAGAGATCGTGCGTCGTATCCCGCCGCCGGAGGGCGATTCCGAGGCTGCACCCAAGGCGCTGGTGATCGACTCCTGGTACGACAACTACCTGGGCGTGGTCGCGCTGGTGCGGGTGAAGGCCGGGCGCTTCCGCGCCGGGCAGAAGATCAAGGCGATGTCGGTCGGGCGTGCCCACGAGGTCAGCCGGGTGGGGGTGTTCACGCCCAAGCCGGTGGATCGCACGACCCTGGAGGTTGGCGATGTCGGCTATCTGATCGCGACCATCAAGGACATCTCCGGGGCCAAGGTCGGGGATACCTTCACGGACTTCAACAACCCGGCCTCCGAACCCGTTCCGGGCTTCCAGGAGGTTCAGCCGCGGGTGTTTGCCGGGCTGTTCCCGGTCAGTGCAGAGGACTTCAACGACCTGCGCGATGCCCTGGACAAGTTGCGCCTGAACGATGCCGCGCTGTCCTTCGAGCCGGAGACCTCACAGGCGCTGGGCTTCGGCTTTCGCTGCGGCTTCCTCGGCATGCTGCACATGGAGATTGTGCAGGAGCGCCTGGAGCGTGAATACGACCTCGACCTGATCACCACCGCGCCCACCGTGGTCTACGAGGTGGAAAGAAGCGACGGCGAGGTGGTCATGGTGCACAACCCCTCGGAGCTGCCCCCGAACAACGAGATCGGCGAGATCCGCGAGCCGATCATCGAGGCCAATATCCTGGTCCCGCAGGAGTATGTCGGCGCGGTGATCACGCTGTGCGTGGAAAAGCGTGGGTCGCAGACCAAGATGCAGTACCTGGGGCGCCAGGTGCAGCTGGCCTACGAGTTGCCGATGTCCGAGGTGATGCTGGACTTCTTCGATCGGTTGAAGTCCGCGACCCGTGGCTATGCGTCGTTCGACTATCAGCCGCTGCGGTTCGAGGCGGCGCCGCTGGTACGTGTGGATATCCTGATCAACGGCGACCGGGTGGATGCGCTGTCGGCAATCGTGCATCGCGACCACGCCGAGTCGCGCGGGCGCCAGATTATCGAACGCATGGCGAAGATCATCCCGCGTCAGATGTACGAGGTGGCGATCCAGGCGGCGATCGGGTCGAAGATCATCGCGCGCTCCACGGTCAAGGCGATGCGCAAGAACGTGCTGGCCAAGTGCTACGGCGGGGATGTCTCGCGCAAGCGCAAGCTGCTGGAAAAGCAGAAGGCCGGCAAGAAACGCATGAAGTCGATCGGCCGGGTGGATGTCCCGCAGGAAGCCTTCCTCGCGGTGCTGTCGGTAGACGACGACAAGAAGTAACAACCAGGCCTGCGGCCCGGACGGGTCGCAGGGCGATCCCCGGCGGACCGGGAACAGAGGACACGGCATGGCAAATCTCGAACTGATCCTGGTGCTGGCAACCGCCGTGACCGGCCTGATCTGGCTGGGCTGGGTGATCCTGCGGCGGCGTCGGAGCCCCGAGCGCCAGCGCGAAATGCCCTGGTTCGTCGACTACTCGCGCTCGTTCTTCCCGGTCCTGCTGATCGTGCTGATCCTGCGTTCGTTCGTGGCCGAGCCCTTTCGCATCCCCTCGGGTTCGATGATGCCCACCCTGCTGGTGGGCGACTTCATCATGGTCAGCAAGTTTTCCTACGGCATTCGTCTGCCGGTGACGCGCACCAAGATTCTCGACACCGGGGAACCGGAGCGGGGCGAGGTGGTGGTGTTCAAGTACCCGCGCAACCCGGCCGAGGACTACATCAAGCGTGTGATCGGCCTGCCGGGCGACACCATCGCGTTCCGCGACCGCGTCCTGTACGTGAATGGGGAGCCGCAGTCGGCCGAGCGCGTCGGTACCTTCGAAGGCGAGGGCTCGGGGCAGGTGATGTCGGGTGCCTCGATCTTCGAGGAGACCCTGGACGGGCGCACCTATAACACCCTGATGCGCGAGCAGCAGGCCAGCCTGGATGGATCGGTCACCGTGCCCGACGGGCACTACTTCATGGTCGGTGACAACCGCGATAATTCCAACGACAGCCGGTCCTGGGGTTTTGTCGCCGAGGAGCATCTGGTTGGGCGTGCGCTCTTCATCTGGCTGCATTGGGATTACAATGAAGGCCATCGGGACTTTTCCCGGATCGGCCAGGCGATTCGCTAGTAGCCCCGCGGGGGCGGGCAAACAGGGACGGGGTTTTCATGCAACATTCCAGACACTCGATGCAGGGCGCGGGCGCGATCACCATTCTCGCGCTGATCTTCCTGGCGCTGCTGGTCGGTACCTTCGTGATCAAGATGGGCACGCAGTACACCCAGTTCCTCACCGTGCGCTCGATCATGCAGGACGTCGCCACCCAGGTCGGCGCGGCAGAGAAGAGCGAACGCGAACTGTGGCGCGAGATCAACCGCCGCTTCCAGATCAATTCCGTATACGACGGGATCGGCGAGGAGGACTTCAGCGTGACCGAGAATGGCGCCAGCCGCCAGCTGCATCTGCAGTACGAGGTGCGCCGCGAATTCCTCGGCAATGTGGACGTGGTGGCGCGCTTCTCGAACAGCGAGACGCTGGCCCCCTGATGGGGTCGGCGTCGGTTCCTTGCATGCTTTGTCGGGTGGGTTCGTGAGCCGGGATTTTCGCAGTCTGCTGCCCGCGTCCGTGCGCGACGGCGACGGGATTGACCAGGCGTTGACCCACCGCAGCGCCGGCGGGCGCAATAATGAGCGCCTGGAGTTCCTGGGTGACGCCGTCCTTGGGCTGGTGATCGCCGACGCCCTGTACGAGAAGCTCCCGGACGCCCCGGAAGGGGATCTCACCCGCCTGCGTGCGGCCCTGGTCAATCGCGAGTCGCTGGCGGATCTGGCTCGGGAGACCGGCCTCGAGGGCACGCTGAACCTGGGGCAGGGCGAACGCAAGAGTGGCGGCCAGCGCCGCGACTCCATCCTGGCCGATGCGGTGGAGGCCCTGATCGGGGTGACCTACCGCGAGGCCGGGATGGAGGCCGCGCGCGACTTTACCCTGGCGCTGTATGTCGAGCGCCTGAACGATCTCCCGTCGGCCGAATCGCTGAAGGACCCCAAGACCCGGCTGCAGGAACAACTGCAGGGCCGCAATGCGGATCTGCCGGTCTACGAGGTGCTGGAGGTGGTCGGCCCCGATCACAAGCGCCAGTTCACCGTGGCGGTCCACCTGCCCACCCAGGGCTGGGGCCAACGTGGCCAGGGCTCCTCGCGCCGTCGCGCCGAACAGGCCGCGGCCGAGGCGGCCCTGAAACGCCTGCAACAGGTACAGGAACAATGAGTGAAACCGTAGTCCCCGAACCCGCCACCACGCACTGCGGACTGGTCGCGCTGATTGGCCGACCGAACGTGGGCAAGACCACGCTGATGAACCGCCTGGTTGGGGAGAAGCTGGCGGCGACGACCCGCCGGCCGCATACCACGCGCAATCGCATCCTCGGCATCGTGACCGAGGGGCAGGACCAGGTCGTACTGATGGATACCCCGGGGATCGATACCGAGCGTACCCAGCTGGTGAACCGGGTCCTCAATCGCACGGCCAGCCAGGCGCTGGCGGATGCCGATCTGGTCTGCTTCATCGTCGAGGCTGGAGAGTTCGGCCCCGGCGACGAGCGCATCGAGGAGACCATCCGTCATTCCGGGCGTCCGGCACTCCTGGTGATCAACAAGGTGGACCAGTGTCGGGAGAAGGAAGAACTCCTGCCGTTCATCGAGGCCCGCGCCGCGGCCTTCGGCTATGTCGGCGTGGTACCGCTTTCGGCGAAGACCGGATCCAACCTGGACGGTCTGATCGCGGAGATTCGGGCGCATATCCCGGAGGGGCCGTTCCTGTACGACCCGGATCAGCTCTCGGATCGCCCGCAGCGCTTCCGTGCCGAAGAGATGATCCGCGAGTCCATGCTGGAGCATCTCGGGCAGGAAGTCCCGTACTCGGTGGCGGTACGCGTGGAGGAATGGGCGGACGAGCCGCGCACCACTCACATCGATGCCGTGATCCTGGTCGAGCGCGACAGCCAGAAGGGCATCGTGATCGGCAAGGGCGGGCAGCGACTCAAGCGTATCGGCCAGGCCGCGCGCGTCCAGTTGGAGGCGCTGCTGGAGCGCAAGGTGATGCTGCGC
Organism: Thioalkalivibrio versutus; assembly: GCF_001020955.1. Taxonomy (NCBI): domain Bacteria; kingdom Pseudomonadati; phylum Pseudomonadota; class Gammaproteobacteria; order Chromatiales; family Ectothiorhodospiraceae; genus Thioalkalivibrio; species Thioalkalivibrio versutus. The sequence goes on along the minus strand of NZ_CP011367.1, from coordinate 2,368,584 downwards.
CTGACCGTGCGTGTCGAGGCCGACTGGACCCGCAACCCGCGCGCCCTGCGTGACCTCGGGATCGAAGAATCGCGGTGAGCGCGACCGCCGGGCTCACCCAGGGGGTGGTCCTGCACGCCCGCCCGCTACGCGAGAACAGCCGGGTGCTCGACCTGCTCACCGCCGAGGCCGGGCGCCTGTCGGCAGTGGTGCGCGGCAAGGCCGGATCGGTGCAGCCCTTCGTGCTGCTGGATCTCGCCTGGCGTGGGCGCGGCGAGCTGCCGACGCTGAATGTGGCCGAGCAGCAGCGGGTCTTCCCGCTGACCGGGCGGGCCCTGGTCTGCGGGCTGTACCTGAACGAACTGATCCTGCGCCTGTACCCACGCGACGCACCGATCCCGGAGGCCCTCCCGGCGCTGTTATCCGCTTATGCCCGGCTGGCCGCCCGCGAGCGCGCCGATACGGTCCTGCGCCGCGCGGAATGGGCCCTGCTCGCACCACTCGATTCCGGGCTCGAACACGTGGACCCGGCCGAGCTGGACCCCGATGCCTGGTACCGCTACGACCCGGAGGCGGGGGTCGAGCGTGTGGCCGCCGGTCGCAGCGAGGCGATCCCCGGTGTCGCGCTGCAGGCGCTGGCCAGCGCCTGCGACGTGCCGGATAATCAGGCCCGCGTCAGCCGCGACTTCATGCGGCGGCTGATCGACACCCATCTGGCCGGGCGGCCGCTGCGGACCCGGGGTCTGCTGTAGTGGCCCGGACCGCAGCCATACAAGGGCATCGCATCATGTCGCATCCTGCTCCGCTGAAGCTCGGGGTCAATCTCGACCATATCGCCACCATCCGCCAGGCGCGGCATACGCCGTACCCGGACCTGATGCAGGCCGTGCGCCTGGCCGAGGCCAGCGGGGCGGATTCGATCACCCTGCATCTGCGCGAGGACCGGCGCCACATTCAGGATGACGACGTGTTCGGGATGAAGCCGCGGCTGAAGGTCCCGATGAACCTGGAGATGGCAGCCACCGAGGGGATGCAGGCGATCGCCCTGAAGCTGCTCCCGGAGGCGTGCTGCATCGTGCCGGAAAAGCGCGAGGAGTTGACCACCGAGGGCGGCCTGGATGCCGTGGGCCAGCTGGAGCGGCTGCGCGAGTTTGTCGCGCCGCTGACCGCCGCCGGGATCGAGGTCTCGCTGTTCGTGGAGCCGGATGCGCGCCAGCTGGAGGCCGCCGTGGCCATCGGCGCCCCGGTGGTGGAGCTGCACACCGGCGCCTATGCGAATGCCCGCGATGTCGCCGAGCGCGAGCGGCTGCTGGACGGGATCAACGAGGCCGCTGCGGCCGGCCGGGCCATGGGGCTGGTCATCAACGCGGGGCACGGACTGGACTATGACAACGTGCGGCCGATTGCTGCCAACCCGGTGTTTCACGAGCTGAACATTGGGCATTCGATCGTGGCCCGGGCCCTGTTCACCGGCCTGCCCGAGGCGGTCAGCCATATGCGCGGTCTGATGGATGCCGCGCGCCAGGGTCTGCCGCCCGGTCAGTACCCGGTTTGAGCGCCGGATGATCCTGGGCATCGGCACCGATCTGGTGCAGGTCGCGCGCATGCAGGGCATGTGGGAGCGCCACGGTGCGCGCCTGGCGGAACGTATCCTGCACCCGCTGGAGCGCGCGGACCTGCCGCCCGAACACCCGGCCGGTTTTCTCGCCCGGCGCTTCGCCGCCAAGGAGGCCCTGTCCAAGGCGCTCGGCTGCGGCATCGGGGCGGATATGGCACTGGCCGAGGCCGGCGTGACCCATGATGCCCGTGGTCGGCCGGAGTTCGTGCTGGAGGGGCGTGCCCGCGCCACGGCCGAGCGTCTGGGCGCCGGGACCATCCATCTCAGCATCAGCGACGAGCGCGATTACGCCCAGGCGTTTGTCGTGATTGAGGCCGAGCCGGCCGGTATGCGCACCGAGTAACCCCCATTTCCCTCCGGACGTGGTTGCCCGCCCGGAGGCGCCTCCCTAGAATGTGACCCCTTATGCCCGCCGGTCTCCATGGATTCCGCGTCGGGCGCAGCCCTGAGCGAGCGACGGAGTCCACTCCATGCCCTGGAACGAACCGGGAAACAACAACCGCGACCCCTGGAGTGGGGGTGGTGGCGGCCAGCGCGGTAGCGGTGGCGGCGGAGGCGGTAACCAGCCGCCCGATCTCGAAGAAATGATGCGCAAGCTGTCGCGTCAGCTGAACGGCATCTTCGGCGGGGGCGGCAGTGGCGGCTCCGGCGGTTCCGGAAGCGGCGGCATGGGCCGCGGCACGCAGGCCCTGGTCAGCCTCGGCCTGATCATTGCCGTGGTTGTCTGGCTGGCCTCCGGATTCCATATCATCTCGGAAGGCGAGCGCGGCGTCGTGCTGCGTTTCGGCGAATTCCAGCAAGTGAAGAATCCGGGGCCGGGCTGGCACCTGCCGTACCCGATCGAGCGCGTCGAGATCGAGAATGTCGACAACGTGCGTACGCTCTCCCACCGTGCGCTGATCGTGACCGGTGACGAGAACATCATTGATGTCGACATCGCGGTGCAGTACCGCGTCCTCGATCTGGTCGACTACCTGTTCAACGTGCGCGACCCCGACACCACCGTGAACCAGGTGATGGAGTCGGCGATCCGCGAGCGTATCGGCAAGAACAACCTGGACTTCATTCTCGGCGAGGGGCGTGGCGAGATCGCATCCTCCTCGCGAGTGGTGATGCAGGAAAACCTCGATTCCTATGGCGCGGGCATTATCGTGACGGCCGTGTCCATGCAGCAGGCGCAGCCGCCGGAGCCGGTGCAGGAGGCCTTTGCCGACGCGATTCGTGCCCGCGAGGACGAGGTGCGTTTCCGCAACGAGGCCGAGGCCTACGCCAACGGTGTGATTCCGCGGGCACGCGGTCAGGCCGCCCGTATCATCGAGGAGGCCGAGGGTTACCGGGACCAGGTGATCGCGCGCGCCGAGGGTGACGCCTCGCGCTTCGATCAGTTGCTGGCCGAATACCAGCAGGCGCCGGACGTAACCCGCGACCGCCTGTACCTCGAGGCCGTCGAGGCCGTGCTGCAGGATTCCCGCAAGGTCATGCTGGATGTTGGCAGCAGTAACAACCTGATGATGCTGCCGCTGGATCAACTGTTCCAGGGGCAGCGCTCCACCACTAATTCCGGTGACACGCCAACACCGCGGCCGCTGGATACCAGCCGCAGCACGTTCGGCAACAGTGGCACGGGCACGAACCGACTGGGCGATCGCAGCCCGGCCGCCCAGCGTTCGCGGGAGGTTCGCTAATGTTACGCATCGTCGGTATTGCCGTAGTCGTGCTCGGGATCGTGGTCGCGCTGTCGACCTACACCGTCGATGAGCGTGACCGCGTGATCAAGTTCGCCCTCGGGGAGATCCGGGAGGTCGACCCGGCCCCTGGGCTGCACTTCAAGTTCCCGCTGATCCAGAACGTCGAGAAGTTCGACGCCCGGATCATGACGCTGAATATCCCGCCGGACCGGTTCCTGACCTCCGAGGCGAAGAACATCATTGTCGACTTCTACGCCAAGTGGCGGATCGACGATGTCGGTCAGTTCTACCGTGCCACCCGTGGTGACGAGCGTCTGGCCGAAGAGCGCCTGGCCCAGATCCTGCGCGACGGGATGCGTAACGAGTTTGCACGCTTCGAGTTGCAGGACGTGGTCGCTGGCGAACGCCTGACGATCATGGGTGCGGTGCGCCAGACTGCGTTGGAGACCGCGCAGGAGCTGGGGATCGACCTGGTTGATGTCCGCATCCGCCGCATGGACCTGCCGGAAGAGGTGTCCGAGTCGGTATACGAGCGCATGCGCGCCGAGCGTCAGCGGGTCGCCCAGGACTTCCGCGCCCGCGGTCAGGAAGAGGCCGAGCGCATCCGCTCGCGCGCCGACCGTGAACGCACGGTCATCCTGGCGAACGCCTATCGTGACTCGGAAGAAATCCGCGGTGCCGGTGATGCGATCGCCACCGAGACCCTCGGGCGGTCGTTTGGCGAGGATCAGGAGTTCTTCCGCTTCTATCGAAGCCTGATCGCCTACCGCAATAGCATGAGTGGCGAGAACAGCACCTTCATCCTGGAACCGAACTCCGAGTTCTTCCAGTTCTTCAACGCCCCCGGTGGCGAACGCCCGGCGCCGTTGCCGACCCGGTAAAGGCGGGGCGGAGGCGGTCCGCCGTGGCCGCCTCGAAGGTGGCCGTTTGCAACGGGCCCGGAAGATTCCGGGCCCGATTTTTGCCGGGCCGCCACTCGGGCGTGGCGGATCACAGCACAAGAGCAGGGACGAGATGACCGATATCAACCGCTGGTTGCTGCCGGACGGGCTGGAGGAGGCCCTTCCGGATGCTGCGCGCCGTCTGGAGGACCTCCGCCGGCGCGTGCTGGACCAGTTCGACACCTGGGGCTATGACCTGGTGATGCCGCCGCTCGCGGAGTATCTGGAGTCCCTGTTGACGGGTGCCGGGCACGCACTGGATTTGCAGACCTTCAAGCTGACGGATCAGCTCACTGGCCGCATGATGGGCGTGCGCGCCGACCTGACCCCGCAAGTGGCGCGGATCGATGCTCACCGTCTGCGTGTCCAGGGCCCGAATCGGCTTTGTTACGTGGGCAGTGCGCTGCGTACCCGGGCAGATGAATGGTCGGGTTCACGCAGTCCGCTCCAGGCCGGGGCCGAGCTGTTTGGTCATGACGGGATCGATAGTGATCTCGAGATTATCCGCTTGATGCTGGCGACCCTGGCTGCCTGCGGAGTGGAGCGTCCTAGCATGGATCTCGGCCACGTCGGGATCTATCGTGCCCTGGCGCAGGATGCGGGTCTGGATGCGAGCCAGGAGCAGGAATTTTTCGATCAACTCCAGCGCAAGAGCGTGCCCGAGATCGAACAGACCCTCGCGGCCTGGCAGGCCGGCGGCATGGATCCGGCGGCCTGTGCGCGGCTGCGCTCCCTGGTGGATCTGAATGGCGATGCCACGGTACTCGACGCTGCCCGTCGCGCCCTGGCCGGTGCACCCGCCGAGGTGGCGGTGGCGCTGGATCACCTGCAGGCAGTGGTCGCACGGCTTAAGGCGAGCGAGCCGGGCCTGGACCTGCACCTGGACCTGGCCGAGCTGCGCGGCTATGCCTATCACACCGGTCTGGTGTTCGCGGCCTTCGTGCCCGGGTCCGGCCAGGCGATCGCGCGCGGTGGCCGTTATAACGAGATCGGTCGCGTCTTCGGCCGCGCACGGGCGGCCACCGGTTTCAGTACCGATTTGCGCGCCTTCGTGCGCCGCGAGGCCGGGGCGCCGATGACGCCTCGTCAGACGGTGCTGGCACCGGCCACCGGCGATGTGGCGCTGGAAGCGGCCATTGCGGATCTCCGTGCCCGCGGCGTGCGCGTAGTGCGCGAGCTGGAAGGCCAGGACAACGAGGTACCCGGGGGCGCGCGGCTCGAGCAGCGCGCCGGGGAATGGACAGTAGTGGAGCATTGATGGCGATGGGACGTTTTGTAGTCGTACTGGGCAGCCAGTGGGGTGACGAGGGCAAGGGCAAGATTGTCGATCGTCTGACCGAGGATGCCGCGGCCGTCGTGCGCTTCCAGGGCGGACACAATGCCGGGCATACCCTGGTGATCGATGGCGAGAAGACCGTGCTCCACCTGATCCCGTCGGGCATCCTGCGGGAGGGCGTGGAATGCATGATCGGTAATGGCGTGGTGCTCTCGCCCGAGGCTCTGATCACCGAGATGGAAGAACTGGAGGCCAAGGGTGTGCCGGTGGCGGACCGTCTGCGCCTGTCGGATGCCTGCCAGCTGATCCTCCCCTACCATGTAGCCCTCGACCTGGCGCGCGAAAAGGCCCGTGGCAAGGCCGCGATCGGGACCACCGGGCGCGGCATTGGTCCTGCCTACGAGGACAAGGTTGCGCGCCGGGGCCTGCGCCTGGACGACCTGTTCCACCGCGAACGCCTGGCGGCCAAGCTGGGCGAGGTGATGGACTATCACAACTTCGCGCTGAAGCATTACTTCAAGGCCCCGACCATCGACCAACAAGAGGTCTTGGAGCAGTGCCTGGCGCACGCCGAGCGCCTGCAGCCGATGGTCACCGACGTGGCGGGCCGCCTGCACAAGCTGCGCGAGCAGGGCAAGGACGTCATGTTCGAGGGGGCCCAGGGCACGCTGCTGGACATCGACCACGGCACCTATCCGTTCGTGACCTCGTCGAATACCACCGCGGGTGGTGCGTCCACCGGGTCGGGTGTGGGGCCGCGCGACCTCGACTACGTGCTGGGGATCACCAAGGCCTACACGACCCGGGTGGGCGCCGGACCGTTCCCGACCGAGCTGTTCGACAACATGGGTGAACACCTGGCGCGGCAGGGCAATGAGTTCGGTTCCACCACGGGGCGCGCACGGCGCTGCGGCTGGTTCGATGCCGTCGCGCTGAAGCGGGCCGTCAAGGTGAACAGCATCAGCGGATTGTGCATGACCAAGCTGGATGTGCTGGATGGCCTGGAGAACGTGCAGATCTGCGTGGGCTACAACTGCGATGGCGAGACCCGCGAGGCGCCGCCGTCCGGCGCCGAGGCCTATGCGGCCTGCACGCCGATCTACGAGGAGATGCCGGGGTGGACGGAATCCACGGTCGGGATCCGCGAGTATGACCAGTTGCCGGCTAATGCCCGCGCCTATCTGGAGCGTCTGAGCGAGGTGGTCGGGGTGCCGGTCGACATGGTCTCCACGGGGCCCGATCGTGACGAGACCCTGGTGTTGCGCGACCCGTTCGACAGCTGACTGCGTGTCTCCCTGGGCACGTCGGGGCGCGCACCACCGTGCGGGCTCCGGCGAGCCGAGTGGCGGAGCAGGTGGGATTCGCCACGCAAAAAAGCCGCCACCCTCACGGGTGTCGCTTCGCGTATAACAGGGATTCGAATACAGCTGAAAAATGGTGCCGAGGAGAGGACTTGAACCTCCACGGGGTTACCCCCACTAGCACCTGAAGCTAGCGCGTCTACCAATTCCGCCACCTCGGCACGAGGGACGACACACAATGAGGAAACCGTGTGTCCTGCGCTTCAGGAGCGCGCAATATAGTGCGCGGCTGGGGGGCTGTCAACGCCCCGGAGCGGGAATGTTTCCCTCCGGTGTGGTCGGCAGGGGGCGCGCAAACGCGTCCCCTGCGCAACAAAATTCCGCATGCCTCATAATGGGCGCTTTGCGCGCCCAGCCGGATTCCCGGCGAGGGGCTGCCCATTGCAACATCCACAGAGTTCACTGAATGCCAAGACAACGTCGCAAGACCCCCGCCGATCCCAATTTCGAGCGCGAGGCGCAGAAATACGACAACCCCATCCCCAGTCGCGAGTTCATCCTCGGGCTTCTGCAGGAAGCCGACAATCCGTTGTCCTACGACGAGATTGCGGAACGTCTGAAGATCGACGACGAGGATCGCCTCGAGGCCCTGCGCCGCCGCCTGAAGGCGATGGAGCGCGATGGGCAGGCCCTTTGCAACCGTCGCGGTGCCTATCTGCCGGTCAACCAGGAAGACCTGATCCGCGGTCGCGTGATCGGTCACCCGGATGGTTTTGGTTTCCTGGTGCCGGACGAGCAGGATGATGACCTGTTCCTGTCGCCGAAGCAGATGCGCGGGGTATTTCATGGCGACCGGGTTCTGGCCCGGGTCATGGGCGTGGATCGTCGCGGCCGTCGCGAGGGCGGGATTGTCGAGGTCCTGGAGCACAACACCACCCAGGTGGTCGGGCGCCTGAAGATCGAGGACGGTGTCGGCATCCTGACCCCGGACAACAAGCGCATCACCCACGACATCCTGGTGCCGCCGGACGGCCTGGGCGAGGCGGAGGACGACCAGATCGTGGTCGTGCGCATCCGTGAATCCGCTTCGCGCACGGCGCGCCTGCGTGGGGACGTGCAGGAAGTGCTGGGCGAGCACATGGCGCCGGGTATGGAGATCGACATCGCGATCCGCGCCCACGCCCTGCCGCACGAGTGGCCGGACGAGGTCACAGCGGCGGCCGACGAGCTGGGCGCCGAGGTGGCCGAGGCAGACAAGAAGGATCGCCTGGACCTGCGCGAGAAGCCGTTCGTCACGATCGATGGCGATGACGCCCGCGACTTCGACGACGCCCTGTACTGCGAGCCGGAAGGCAAGGGCTGGCGGCTGTGGGTTGCGATCGCCGACGTGTCGCACTACGTCCAGCGCGACGCCGCGCTGGATCGCGAGGCGCGCACGCGCGGCACCTCGGTGTACTTCCCGAACAACGTGATCCCGATGTTGCCGGAGGCCCTGTCCAATGGTCTGTGCTCGCTGAATCCGAACGTGGACCGGTTGAGCATGATCTGCGAGATGGAGATCGGTGCGCGCGGGGCGCTGAAGAGCTATCGCTTCCACGAGGGACTGATCCGTTCGCACGCCCGCCTGATCTACGAGGACGTGGCCGCGATGCTCGACGGCGACGCGGCGCAGCGCGAGCAGAACGCGCATGTGATGCCGAACCTGGAGACCCTGCACCAGGCCTTCAAGGCCCTGCACGCGGCGCGCAATCGCCGGGGCGCGATCGATTTCGACACCACCGAAACCAAGATCGTCTTTGGCGAGGACCGCAAGATCGAGAAGATCGTGCCGACGGTGCGCAATGATGCGCATCGCCTGGTCGAGGAGTGCATGATCATGGCCAACGTGGCCGCCGCGCGCTTCCTCAAGAAGCACAAGGTGCCGGCCCTGTACCGCATCCATGATCAGCCGCCGTCGGACAAGATCGATGACCTGCGCGACTTCCTCAATGGCGCGGGTCTGAGCCTGGGCGGTGGTGACGAGCCGAGCCCCGCCGACTACACCGAAGTCCTGAAGGCAGCGCGCCAGCGCACCGACCAGCAGCTGATCCAGACCGTGCTGCTGCGTTCGCTGAGCCAGGCCGTGTATGCCCCGGAGCTCGATGGCCACTTTGGTCTGGCGCTGGACGACTACGCGCACTTCACCTCGCCGATCCGCCGCTATCCGGACCTGCTGGTGCATCGCGGTATTCGCCATGTGCTGCGCAAGGGCAGTGGCAAGGCCTTTCCGTACTCGCATGGCGACATGGAGCAGTTGGGTGAGCATTGCTCGATGGCCGAGCGACGCGCCGACGACGCGACCCGCGACGCGGTGGCCTGGCTGAAGGCCGAGTACATGCAGGACAAGGTCGGCGAGACCTTCCCCGGCGTGGTCTCCGGAGTCACCGGGTTCGGTCTGTTCGTGGAGATCAAGGACGTCTACATCGAGGGCCTGGTGCACGTGACCAGCCTCGACAACGACTTCTACCACTTTGACCCGGCACGCCACAGCCTGACCGGCGAACGCGGTGGCCGGGTGTTCCGTATCGGCGACGAGCTCCAGGTGCAGGTGGCCCGGGTGAGCCTGGATGATCGCAAGATCGATCTGGCCCTGGCCCAGGAAGCGGGCCAGCCGAGTCCCGCCGCTCCGCCGACGAAAAAGCACAGCCGTCGTAGCAAGCGCCGCAAGGATGCCGATGCGGCGCCGGTCGCGGCCGCCGCCGAACCAACCGCAGCAGCGCCCGAGCCTGAGGCAAAACCCACAGCAGCCGGGCCGGAGGCGCCCGCGGCCGACGATGATGCCCCGGCGCCGAAGAAGAAGCGCCGCCGTCGTGGTGGCCGCCGCCGTGGGGCCGCCGGTGGCGACACGAGCCCTGCTGCCGAGCCGAGCCCGGCGAAAGAACCGAGCTCGGAGAAAGAGCCGAGCCCAGGGAATGAGGCGAGCCCGGGGAATGAGGCGAGCCCGGGGAATGAAGCAAGCCCGGGGAATGAAGCAAGCCCGGGGAATGAAGCAAGCCCGGGGAATGAGGCGAGCCCAGGGAATGAAGCAAGCCCGGGGAATGAACGGACCCGGGGCAGCGGACGTGGCCGGGGCAACGCACGCCGCCCGCGGAACGCGCCGGATGAAGGCAACAGCGATGCCCCGGAACCGGGCAACGAGGCGGTTCCGCCGCCGCGCCCCGAGGCCGACAAGGACGGAAATACCATTGTCGAGCCGAGTGCGGATCGCCCGGCCAAGGCCAAGGAATCCTCTGGGTCCGGACGTGGCCGCAGCCGTCGTCGACGTCCGTCCTCGTCCTGAGGCGCCGGGTGAACCCGCGTCTGTTCCCTCGCTTGCTCGGGGGCTGCTCAGACGGTGTCCGCCGGGGCGTTGACCCGTGGCGGGATCGCCGTGGCGGAGGTCCGCGATGAGCAAGGGGGGCAAGGGTAGCCGCGCCGAGACCTTTGGTGGCATCCACGCAGTGGCCGCCGTGTTGCAGCGGGCCCCGGAGCGGGTCAAGCGACTGCAGCTGGCGCCCGACCCCATCGAACCCGCCCTGGAGCGCCTGCGAGCGCTGGCGCAGTCGCGGGGTATCTCGATCGAGCGGGTAGGCCGCGAGCGGCTCGATCAACAGCTTCCGGGGTTCCAGAACCAGGGTGTGGTCGTGCACTGCACGCCGCGCCCGCTGCTGGACGAAAAGGCCCTGATCACCCGGGTGCGCGATGGCCTGGATCTGCTGCTGGTGCTCGATGGGGTGACCGACCCGCACAATCTCGGGGCCTGCCTGCGGACCGCGGATGCGGCCGGGGCCGGGGCGGTGGTCATGCCGCGCCATCACAGCGCCGCATTGACCCCCGCCGCCATCAAGGTGGCGTCCGGGGCCGCCGAGACCGTGCCGGTGGTGACGGTCGGCAATCTCGCGCGGACGCTGGCAGCCCTGAAGGATGCCGGGATGTGGACCGTAGGCCTGGCCGGGGAGGGGGGAGAGAGCCTCTATGACCTGGACCTGCGCCCGCCGACCGCGATCGTCATGGGGGCCGAGGGCGAGGGCCTGCGGCGTCTGACCCGGGAGGCCTGTGACCACCTCGCGGCCCTGCCGATGCAGGGCGCGGTGGAAAGCCTCAACGTCTCCGTCGCCACCGGCGTCACCCTGTTCGAGGCGGTCCGTCAGCGCCGCGAAGGTCCGCCGGCTGGTTCTGCGTAGCTGGTAGCCTTCCGAGGGGCGGTGCAAACCCCTGTTTCGCCGGCTCCCTGCTTGTTGTTGGCGCCCGCTTCGGTTATCGTGTCGCGCCTTTCTGCCCTGCGGCTGCGTCCGCTGGGTCGAACCCTTGCCTCACCGCATTTGACGGGAGGCTGATACCCGCAAGGAGTTCCCGATGCGTCATTACGAAGTTGTATTCCTGGTCCACCCGGACCAGAGCGAGCAGGTCCCGGCGATGATCGAGCGCTACAAGGGCCTGGTCGAAGGTCATGAAGGCAAGATCCACCGCCTGGAAGACTGGGGCCGCCGTCAGCTGGCCTACCCGATCCAGAAGCTGGTGAAGGCCCACTACGTGCTCATGAACATCGAGGCCTCGGAAGAGGCGATGGAAGAGCTCGCCAGTGCCTTCCGGTTCAACGATGCCGTGCTGCGCCACCTGGCAATGCGCATGGAAGAGGCCGTGACCGAGATCTCCCCGCTGGCCAAGGGCCAGGAAGAGGAGAGTGGCAAGGGCCGTCGCCGCGAGCGTGACGACGAGGGCGGCGAAGGCGCCTCCGACGACTCGGCTTCCGCCGAGTAAATCCCGCCCGTTCGTTGACCGAATCATTGAAGGAGATCTGACATGGCCCGTTTTCCGCGTCGCCGCAAGTATTGCAAGTTCACCGCCGAAGGCATCGAGTACATCGATTACAAGGACCTGAATCTGTTGAAGGGTTTTGTGACCGAGACCGGCAAGATCGTACCCAGCCGTGTCACCGGCACCAGCGCGAAGTATCAGCGCCAGCTGGCCACGGCGGTGAAGCGTGCGCGCTTCCTGGCCCTGCTGCCGTACAGCGATAACCACTAAGTCCCGCACCGGTTCGCCGGGGCCGTCGCCATGCGCGTACTGGCCGAATTTGCGATGAAAAGCCGGAGCCGCGCCGTAGGCGCGGTTTCCGGCTTTGGGGTGGCGGGCCTGTTCCTGCCTCCGGTGGCGCTACTCAGCAGTGCGCTGATCGCCCTCGTGGGGCTGCGCATCGGCCTGCGCCAGGCACTCCTGGTGATGGTGCTGTCCGCAGTGGTGCTCGGGGTGGCGATGTTTGTCCTGATCCCGGAGGCCCCGCTGTTCGCGGGGGTGGTTGCCGGGGTGGTGCAGTGGGCGCCAGTGGCGCTGCTCGCCGAGCTGCTGCGGCGCACGATCTCGTGGCGCATGACGCTGCAGGTCGCCGCCGCGGTCGCCGGGATCGGCGTGCTGGCCGTGCACCTGCTGGTGCCGGATCTGGAGTCCACCTGGGCCGAGGCGGGCATGGCCCTGCTGGGGCCTCTGGTCGAGGGCAGCGAGACCGGGCCACAGGAGTTGGAGGCGGGGCTGCGCCGCGCGGCGCCGTACCTGACCGGGCTCTTGGCCGGGATCCTGCTGCTGAGCCTGACGCTGGCCGTGCTGCTGGGTCGCTACTGGCAGGCACTGCTGTACAACCCGGGGGCGTTCGGCGAGGAGTTCCGGGGGCTGCAGTTCGGGCGGATGCTGAGTGCCGTCACGCTGTTGCTGGCCGGTATCGGGCATCTGGGCCCGGTCCCGGTGGCCACGGAGTTGGCGTTCATCCTGGCGGTGCTGTTCTTCCTGCAGGGGATCGCGCTGATGCACGCGCTGACCTTCCGGCAGGGGATGAGCAGCTTCTGGCTGGTGGGGATGTACGTGCTTCTGGCCCTGGCCATGCCGCAGATGTTTCTGCTGCTGGCCACCATCGGGGTGATCGACGCCTGGGCGGATATCCGCTCGCGACTGGGCCCCGGTTCCGCGCAGGGCGGGCAGGACAGTGACAACAATCCGTGAGACCGGTCCGAGACCGGTGTAGAATGCGCCCCTTCGGGGGCTGATCAAACGTTACAGGAATACCAAAGATGGAAGTCATTCTGCTGGAAAAGATCGATAACCTGGGCACCCTGGGCGACCGCGTCAACGTGCGTCCGGGATTTGCGCGCAACTTCCTGCTGCCGCAGGGCAAGGCCAAGTTTGCCACCGCCGAGAACATCGCCGAATTCGAGGCGCGTCGCGCCGAACTGGAAAAGGCGGCGGCCGAGGCCCTGGCTGCGGCCGAGGCCCGCAAGGAAAAGCTGGACGCAACCGTGCTCGAGATCACCGCGAAGTCCGGTGGCGAAGGCAAGCTGTTCGGCTCCATCGGCCCGGCGGACATCGCCGACGCGCTGACCGCCAAGGGTACCGAAGTCGAAAAGCGCGAAGTGCGCATGCCGGAAGGTCCGCTGCGCACCACCGGTGAATTCGAGATCGGCCTGCACCTGCACTCGGACGTGGACGTCGACATCCGCGTCGTCGTGATCGGCGAAGAGTGATCCGCCGGATGTCGGGAGGGTGGCCCCACCGGGTCGCTGATACCCGGCACATGGGCGGGTTCGTCGCATGAACTCGCCCATGATCCCGAACCCGCGGGTCCCCCCGCATTCCGAGGAGGCCGAGCAGGCGGTCCTCGGAGGGCTGATGCTGGATAACGCTGCCTGGGACCGGGTGGCGGACCGCATCACTGCAGACGACTTCTACCGCCATGATCACCGCCTGATCTTCCGGGCGGTGTCCGCGTTGGCGGATCGTAATGCCCCGTTCGACATGGTCACCGTGTCGGAGCAGCTGGATCGCACGACCGAGCTGGAATCGGCCGGGGGCATGGCCTATCTCGGACGGCTGGCCGCCGAGACGCCGAGTGCGGCCAACATCGTGGCCTATGCGGATATCGTCCGTGAGCGCTCTATCCTGCGTTCGCTGATCTCGGTAGGTACCGAGATTGCCGATTCCGCCTATACCCCGGACGGCCGCGGTTCCAAGGAACTGCTGGACGTGGCGGAGCAGAAGGTCTTCCGCATCGCCGAGCAGGGTGCGCGCGGGGCTCAGGGCTTTCGCGGGATGAAGCCACTGCTGACGGCGGCGGTGGACCAGATCGAGTATCTCTACGAAAGCCAGAATCCGATCACCGGGATTGCCACCGGTTACCAGGATCTGGATGCGCTGACCTCGGGGCTGAATCCGGGCGATCTGGTGATCGTGGCCGGGCGGCCTTCGATGGGGAAGACCTCGTTCGCGATGAACATTGCCGAGTATGTGGCGATGAAGAACTCCGAGCCGGTCGCGATTTTCTCCATGGAGATGCCGGGTGAGCAGCTGGCCATTCGCCTGCTGTCCTCGATGGGGCGGATTAACCAGCAGAAGCTGCGGTCCGGACGCTTGGAGGATGGCGACTGGCCGCGCCTGACCAGCGCGGTGCAGATGCTGTCCGAGGCCCCGCTGTACATCGACGATACGCCGGCGCTCTCGCCCACCGAGCTGCGAGCACGGACCCGGCGGTTGATGCGCGAACACAAGGGCCTGGGCCTGATCGTGGTCGACTACCTGCAGCTGATGCAATCCCCCGGCAGCAGCGAGAATCGCGCCAACGAGATCTCGGATATCTCGCGTGGCTTGAAGGCCCTGGCGAAGGAGCTGAGTGTGCCGATGATCGCGTTGTCGCAGCTCAACCGTTCGCTGGAACAGCGTCCGAACAAGCGCCCGGTGATGTCCGACCTGCGCGAGTCCGGGGCCATTGAACAGGATGCGGACATCATCGCCTTCGTTTATCGCGACGAGGTCTACAACGACGAGTCGCCCGACAAGGGCACGGCGGAGATCATTATCGCCAAGCAGCGTAATGGTCCCATCGGGACCGTGCGCCTGACCTTCCACGGGCAGTTCACCCGTTTCGAGAACTACGCCCCCGACGTCTACGGCGAGATCGGCCACTAGGCACGACGTGAGACGCGCGGCCAGCATCCACCTTCATCCCGAGGCGCTCCGACACAACCTGGGTGTGGCGCGCCGCTTGGCGCCGGGCGTTCCGATGTGGTCGGTCATCAAGGCCGAGGGCTACGGCCATGGTCTGCTGTGGGCGGCCGAGGCCCTTGCGCAGACGAGCGATGGTTTGGCGGTCTCTCAGATCGGCGAGGCCCGCGCCTTGCGCGCTGCCGGCTTCGGCGGCCCACTCCTCGTGTTGCAGGGCCCGCGCGACGTCTCCGAGGCGCGTGCCTGTACCGAGTTCGACCTGCAGCCCGTGCTGCACGACGCGACGCAGCTTGACCATCTCGACGCCGCTGGCGTGGTGCTTCCCGTGGTCTGGGTCAAACTCAACACCGGCATGAATCGCCTGGGTTTCGCGCCGCAGGTGGCAAAGCGTGTCGCCACGCGTTTGCAGGCCGCTGGACACGGGTGCGGTGGCCTGCACTGGATGACGCACATGGCGTGCGCCGACGAGCCCGGGCATCCGCAGAATGCCCGCCAGCTGGAACAATTCGGCGCGACGGTTTCCGCTTTCCCGGGGCTCCGTAGCGTAGCCAATTCGGCGGCCCTGTTCGCCGGCTGGGGCAAGGGCGGAGCGTCGGCGGCGCCCGGCGACTACTGGGCACGCCCCGGCATCATGCTCTACGGCGCGCATCCGGCCTCGGTCCCCGTCGAGGACCTCCCGGAGGGCCCGGACGGTGATCTGCGCCCGGCGATGACCGTGCGCGCCCCGATCATCGCCACCCAGCCTCTCGAGCCTGGCAGTACGGTGGGCTATGGCGCGACCTGGACCGCCGCCGCGCCGGGCCGTGCCGGGATCGTGGCAATGGGATATGCCGATGGCTACCCGCGGCATGCCCCGTCGGGCACGCCGATCCTTGTGCAGGACCGGCTCTGCCCGTTGATCGGGCGTGTCTCCATGGACATGCTGGCGGTGGACCTGTCCGGGTTGCCGGAGGTGCAGGTCGGCGCCATGGCGACGTTGTGGGGCGAGGGCCTGCCGGTGGAGCGGGTCGCCCGCGCGGCGGGCACCATCAGCTACGACGTGCTCACGCGCGTGGCGGACCGGCTGCAGCCCGGAAACTGACGGAAACGCCGGGTACACTGTCCGGTCAGCAATCCGTGGCCCGAGAGACCCCAATGACCGATTTCGATCCCAGCGAATACGACCCGCAGACCGTCGCCATCCGCTATGGCTACCAGCGCACGCCCGAGGGCGAGCACTCCGAGGCGATCTTCCCGACCTCGAGCTTCGTGTTCGGCTCGGCCGCGGAGGCCGCCGCGCGCTTCGGTGGCGAGGTCCCGGGCAATATCTATTCGCGCTTCACCAACCCCACCGTGCGCACCTTCCAGGACCGCCTGGCCGCGCTGGAAGGCGGCGAGGCCTGCGTGGCGACAGCCTCCGGGATGTCCGCGATCCTGGCGACCATGATGGGCCTGCTGAAGGCGGGCGATCACGTGGTCTGTTCGCGCTCGGTGTTCGGGACCACCACCGTGCTGTTCAACAACTACCTGGCGCGTTTCGGCGTCGAGGTGACCTACGTCGAGCTGTCGAACCTCGAGTCCTGGGAACAGGCGACGCAGTCGAACACGCGGCTGTACTTCTGCGAGACGCCATCCAACCCGCTGGGCGAGGTGGTGGACATCCGTGCGCTGGCCGACATCGCCCATCGCCGCGACGTGCTGCTCGCGGTGGACAACTGCTTCTGCACGCCGATCCTGCAGCGCCCGCTGGATCTGGGAGCCGATATCATTATCCACTCGGCGACCAAGTTCCTTGATGGCCAGGGCCGCTGCCTCGGCGGTGCCGTGGTGGGCGGCGCCGAGCGGGTGGGCAAGGAGGTCTACGGCTTCCTGCGCACCGCGGGTCCGACGTTGTCGCCGTTCAACGCCTGGGTGTTCCTGAAGGGGCTGGAGACGCTGCCCCTGCGCATGCGCGCGCACAGCGATAACGCACTTAATCTGGCGCAGTGGCTCCAATCCCACCCCGCGGTCACGGCCGTGCATTACCCCGGCCTCGAAGATCACCCGCAGCACGCGATCGCGAAGCAGCAACAAAGTGGCTTCGGCGGGGTGCTCAGCTTCGAGGTCGCCGGCGGACGCGACGCCGCCTGGTCGGTGATCGACGCCACGCAGTTCCTGTCGATCACCGCGAACCTGGGGGATGCCAAGACCACCATTACCCATCCGGCCACCACCACCCACGGTCGCGTGGACCCGGAGAAGCGCGAGGCCCAGGGTATTACCGAGGCCCTGGTGCGGGTCGCGGTCGGGCTCGAGGCCGTCGCCGACATCCAGCGCGATCTGGCGCGCGGCCTCGACGCCCTGGGCTGAGACGGGTATGTCGGCTTCCAGCGGGGAGGCCCGTTCGCAGCCGCGCCGGCCGCGCCCGCGCTGGCGCGTCCTGCTGACTGTGGTCATTGCGTTCCACCTGCTGGGCTTCCTGTCCTCGCTGGATGCGCTGATGTCCACCCGCACATCGCAGGGCGCGGTGGCCTGGATCGTTTCACTCAACACCGTGCCGTATGTGGCTGTCCCGGCCTACTGGGTGTTCGGCGCCAGCGAGTTTCGCGGCTATGTCGTGGCGCGCCGCGACGAGGACTCCAGCCTGGCCCGCGCCCTGCAGCCGAAGACCGAGGAGCTGTGGTCCCACCAGTACCTCGCAGAGGAACCCAGCAAGCACCTGGACGGCGTCCAGCAGCTCGCCCGCTGGCCGTTTCTCCACGGCAACGAGGTCGAGCTGCTGGTGGACGGCGAGGCGACCTTCGACAGCATCTTCCGGGGGATCGAGCAGGCCGAACGCTACCTGCTGGTGCAGTTCTATATCGTGCGTGACGACGCGATCGGGCGCGAACTCCAGCGCCGGCTGGTGGAGCGTGCCGAGGCCGGTATCGAGGTCTATTTCCTGTATGACGAGATCGGGAGCTACCGCCTGCCCGGATCCTATCTGGATACCCTGCGCGAGGCCGGTGTGCACGTGCAGCACTTTCACTCCACCCGCGGACGCGGCAATCGCTTCCAGCTGAACTTCCGCAATCATCGCAAGATCGTGGTCGCCGATGGCGAACAGGCCTGGGTCGGCGGGCTGAACGTGGGCGACGAGTACCTGGGCCGCGATCCGGCAATCGGTGCCTGGCGCGACACCCACCTGCGTATTGCGGGGCCGTCCGCCCTCGCGTTGCAGTCGGTGTTCCTGGAGGACTGGCACTGGGCCACCGAGGCGGTCCCGGAGCTGGAATGGAAGCCGGCGACCATGGCGGAGGACGGGGTCCCGGTACTGATCCTTCCCTCCGGTCCGGCCGATGAATTCGAGACCGCCAGCCTGATGATGCAGCAGGCGATCCACGCGGCGGACCGGCGCATCTGGATCGCCAGCCCGTACTTCGTGCCCGACGAGGGCGTGCAGGGCATGCTCAAGCTGGCCGCCTTGAGCGGCGTCGACGTGCGCGTGCTGATTCCCGAGGTCACCGACAACCCGCTGACCACGCATGCGGCCTACGCCTTCCTGGGGCCGCTGCTGGACGCCGGCGTGCGCATCTATCGTTACGAGGAAGGCTTCCTGCACGGCAAGGCGTTCGTGGTGGACGACATGGGCGCGGCCGTGGGTACCGTGAACCTGGACAACCGTTCCTTCCGGCTGAACTTCGAGGTCACGGCACTGGTGCTGGACCCGGCCTTCGCGCGCGAGACGGCGCGCATGTTCGAGGCCGACTTTGCCCGTTCCCGCGAGATGACTCCGCAGGACGTGGACGACCTGCCACTCTGGCGCCGGGTGGCCGCGCGTGCCGCCTACCTGCTGGCGCCGGTGCTGTAATGTTCTTGTGCTTCCCTGCTTGATCTATCTCATGTGAACGGTCCACGACGCTGCTAGACTTGTAAAAAGAATGCTTTTTCGAGGCCTGCCCGTGTCGCGAGCCCTGTCCCATCTGCTGACTCTGCTGATTGCCGCTGCGCTGTTGCTGGCGCCGATCGCCGGTGCGGGCATGATGCATGGGGATCACGGGGCGACAATCGCCACGCCGGGCCACTGTCCGGATCAAGGCGCCACCTCGCCCTCGGAACCCCTGCCTTTGGACCCCGCCGTTCAGGCGGACTTCTCGGGCTGCGAGATGCCGTGCGCGGTTTGCGGTATCTGCGGGGCCTCCGCCTTGCCTTCCTCCGTGACCAAGCCGGTCACAGCATCGCTGTCCCGCCCCGTTCCGGGGGCCGTGGCCATGGGTCCCGGCGCCCGTTCGGGCCCGGATCTGCGTCCCCCTCTCTGAGTCCTCCCTGGCCGGGCGTCCGCCCGGCCCCGGGCGATTGCGGATCGCCCCCTCGATACGCGAAACCGCGTATCCCCGTTGAATTTAAGTCCTTGGGAGGACTCCATCATGATGAATGAACAAGGTTTTGGCTGGCTGGGCGGTATGGGTCTTGGCGGAGGCCTGATCGGCCTTCTGGTCCTGGTACTGCTGATCCTCGCGATCGCCGCGTTGATCAAGTATCTGTTCGGTGGCCGGTAAGGAGTCACGCGATGACGACGTCAGAAACGAAGCCGGCGACCGCACGCGAGGCGGTGGTCATCGTCCCCGGAATGGGATCGGACCACTGCGGGGGCATCGTGCGCGCGGCGCTGGAAAAGACCCCGGGGGTGACCTCGGTGGGAACCAATATCGCCCGGCACCGGGTGACGGTGGGGTATGACCCCGACCAGGTGGACCCGCAGGGGCTGCGCGCCGCGGTGGAGGGCGCCGGCTACGACGTCGCGCAGGTCGAGGGCGAGGCCGGGGGTTCCGGTTCGGTGCGGCTGGTGGTGCCGGGCATGGGCTCGGATCACTGCGCCGGCATCGTGCGCGCGGCGATCGAGAAGCTCGACGGGATCGAATCCATACGCACCAACATCTCCGACCATCGGGTCACAGTGGAGGTGGCGGCGGACGGGCCCGATGGCGAGGCCCTGCGCGCGGCTGTGGAGGGGGCCGGCTACGACGTGGCGGCGGTGGAGACCGACGACGCCGCCAGCGAGGCGGACGACGCGGCGATCGACGCCGCCTACGTGAAGCAGGCCTGGAACCGTCTGTGGTTCGCGATGGTGCCGACCATCGCGATCATGGTCCTGATGATGCCGCACATGTTCTGGCAGCCGATCCCCGGCTATCTGCTGATCATTGCGTTGCTGGCCTTCCCGGTGGTGTTCCTGGCGGGGGGCGCGGCCACGCATCGCTCCGCCTGGCGTTCGCTGAAAAGCGGCAATCTGAACATGGACGTGCTGATCTCCATGGGCTCGCTGCCGCCCTACCTGATCGGGCTGGTTGGTTTCGTCTATCCGATGACCTCGTTCATCGAGATGGCGGCGACCATCATGGCCTTCCATATGCTCGGGCGCTATCTGGAGTATCGCGCGAAGGGCGAGGCCTCCTCGGCGATCCGCAAGCTGCTGGACCTGGGTGCGAAGACCGCCCGGGTCGAGCGTGATGGCGAGGAGGTCGAGGTGTCGGTCAAGTCGCTCCAGGTGGGCGACGTGATGATCGTGCGCCCGGGCGAGAAGGTGCCGACCGATGGCGAGGTGGTGGCCGGCGAAAGCACCGTGGACGAGTCCATTGCCACCGGCGAGTCGGTCCCGGTGGACAAGGGCGAGGGCGACACCGTCCTCGGCGCCACCCTGAACCAACAGGGGCGATTGAAGGTGCGCGCCACCCGCGTCGGCGCCGATACCTTCCTTTCGCAGGTAATCCGACTGGTCAACGAGGCGCAGGGCTCGCGCGTGCCGGTGCAGGAACTGGCGGACCGCATCACCGCGCGCTTCGTGCCGGCGGTGCTGGTGATCGCGCTGGCGTCGTTCGCGGCCTGGCTGGCATTCTCCGGGGCGTTGCAGCCGATCCTGGTCTGGGGCGAGGGCTTCCTGCCCTGGGTCGATTCCGAGCGCCCGCCGCTGGTGCTGGCGATCCTGGCGGCGATCGCCGTGCTGGTCATTGCCTGCCCCTGTGCGCTGGGGCTGGCCACGCCCACCGCGCTGATGGTCGGGTCCGGCATGGGGGCCGAGCGGGGCGTGTTGATCCGCTCGGGCTCCGCGATCCAGACGCTCAAGGACATTGCGGTGATCGTGCTCGACAAGACCGGCACCATTACCCGGGGGAAGCCCGCGCTGACCGACGTCCTCCCGGCCGAAGGCTTTGACGAGTCCCGAGTGCTGCGGGCGGCGGCGGCCGTCGAGGCCGGTTCCGCACACCCGCTGGCCGATGCCATCGTGCAAGGGGCGCGCGACAGGGGCCTGGAGGTCGCCGAGGTCGAGCAGTTCCAGTCACACACCGCGCGCGGTGTGGAGGCCCGCCTGGACGGCGAACGGGTGCTGGTGGGCAGCCAGCGCCTGCTGGAGGAGCAGGGCCTGGATCCGTCGGCCCTGCTTGGGCCGTTGCGGGAACTGGAGGATGCCGGCAAGACCGCGATGCTGGTGGCTATCGGCGACCGGCCGGCTGGCGTTGTCGCGGTCGCCGATACGCTCAAGGAAGAGTCGCAGGCCGCGATCGAACAACTGCATGCCCTCGGCATCCGCTGCGTGATGGTCACCGGCGACAACGAGCGCACCGCGAATGCCGTGGCCGCTCAGGTAGGGATCGACGAGGTGCGCGCCGGGGTGTTGCCGGAGGGCAAGGTCGAGGCCATTCGCGAGTTGCAAAAGGAGTACGGCGAGCACGTGGCAATGGTCGGCGACGGCATCAACGACGCCCCGGCCCTGCAGCAGGCCAATGTCGGCATCGCGATCGGGGCCGGCGCCGACGTCGCGATCGAGGCCGCGGACGTGACCCTGGTGCGCGGGGAGCTGACCAAGGTCGTCGAGGCCGTCCAGCTGTCGCGGCTGACCTTCCGCAAGATCGTGCAGAACCTGTTCTGGGCCTGGGGCTACAACAGCGCCGCGATCCCGATCGCCGCGGCCGGGCTGCTGCACCCGATGATCGGTGTGGTCGCGATGACCGCCAGCTCGCTCTCGGTGATCGGCAATTCCATTCTGCTGCGCCGGAGCATGCCGGCATCCCGTACTGGAGAAAAGCAATGATGAAACGACGTCAGTTTCTGGGGCTGGCCGCGGCGCTTCCCGTCATCACCACATTCGGCGGTTGGAGCCTGTTCAACCATGCAGTGTCCGCCCCCCGTTTCGACAACGCCCTGTTTCTGCCCGGCGCGGACGGCCCGTTTGCGGTGCTCGCACCCAACAAGCCGTTCACCCTGGTCGCGGAGCAGGGGTGGCTGCCGGTGCCGGGGCGCGAGGAGACCCCGTTCCTCTGGTACCGGACGCAGATGAACGGCCATGAATACCAGAATCCGATCCTCTTGTTGCGCACCGGCGATGAACTGGACGTGACCCTGGACAACCAGCTCGACGAGGGCACGATCATCCACTGGCATGGCCTGCATGTTCCGGGCCGGGTGGACGGCCATCCGATCCATACGGTCGACCCCGGTGAGCAGTACGAATACCGCTTCAAAGTGACCAACCGTGGCGGTACCTACTGGTATCACACCCATGCCCATCACCGGACCGCGCGCCAGGCCCACCAGGGGCTGGCGAGCTTCCTGCTGGTGAGCGACGACGACAACGAGGCGCTGAACGAGGCGCTGGGGCTGGAGCTGGGCACGACCGACCTGCCGCTGGTACTGCAGGACAAGCGCTTCGACCGGCTCGGCCATCTGGTGTACCGGCCGAACCCGATGCAGGGGATGATGGGCTATCTCGGCGACGAGGTGCTGGTGAACATGACGCCGGCCGCGACGCACGAGGTGGAGCGGCGTATCCATCGCCTGCGCCTGCTGAACGGCTCCACCGCCCGGATCTACCGGCTGGCCCTGCGCGCCGAGGGTCAGGCCATTCCGTTCCGGGTCATCGGCACGGACGCGGGGCTGCTGGAGTCGCCCCGGGAGGCCCGGGAGGCCTTCCTGTCGCCGGGAGAACGCCTGGAGGTCCTGGTTGACTTCGCCGCGTTTGCCGGAGGCGACCGGGTCGAGCTGCACAGCCTGGAATTCGACCCGATGGCCGGTGGCGGCATGGGCGGCGGAATGATGGGGCGTGGCATGGGCGGCGGCATGGGTCGCATGATGGGTGGCGGCATGCACGACGGCGATCCGCTCGCATTGCTCGAGTTCGTGGTCCGCGAGGGCGAGGCGGTCACCGCCGAGGTGCCCGAGCGTTTGTCGCGGATCGAGCCCATCGACGTGACGGATGCCGGCGAACGGGATATCCGTCTGGACATGGCACCGATGCAGTGGCGCATCAACGGAGAGACGTACGCTCCTGACCGGGTGCCGATCGAGGTGGATGCCAATACGCGGGAGGTGTGGACGATCCGCAATGCGGACCGCAGCATGCCGCATCCGATGCATATCCATGGCTTCTCGTTCCAGGTGCTGTCACGTTCAGGCGGTCCGGACTTTGTGCGCCAGCAGGCCGTGAACGATGAAGGCCTGACCGTCACGGACCTGGGCTGGAAGGACACGGTCCTGCTGTGGCCGGGCGAGACGGTGCGCATCGCGATCGACTTCACCCATCACTACGATGGCGATCAGCTCTACGTGTTCCACTGTCATAATCTGGAGCACGAGGACAACGACATGATGGTGAACGTGCGCGTCCGGGCCTGACCGTGCGTAGCGACAGAGGGATGCCATGAGCGAAAGACCGCGGCCGCACCCGGCCGTCTACCGCGCGGCCGAGGCCGCCCTGCGCGATTGCGACCCGGAGGCCAAGTGCGAGCGTGTGCTGGAGTTGGCGCGCGCCTGGTGGGCGGATGAGCTGGAGGGAACGGATGCCCCCGCGCCGCAACGCATGGAGGTGCCGGGGCGGCCGGAGCGGCCGGTGCTGGTGCATCCGAAGGAGCTGCCGCGGCGTGGACTGAATACCACTGCCGGTCGGGTCGCGCTGGTGCATGCGGTGGCGCACATCGAGTTCAATGCGATCAACCTGGCGCTGGATGCCGTGTACCGCTTCCGCGACATGCCGGCGCCGTTTGTCAGCGACTGGCTGCAGGTCGCGGCAGAGGAGGCGCGGCACTTCCGGTTGCTGCGGGCGCGTCTCCTCGAGCTGGGTGCGGACTACGGGGATCTGGCGGCCCACAACGGCTTGTGGGAGGCGGCGCTGGCGACCGACCACGACGTGATGGTGCGCATGGCGCTGGTGCCGCGGGTACTGGAGGCGCGCGGGCTGGACGTAACCCCGGGCATGATCCAGCGGCTGGAAGCGGCGGGCGACACCGACACCGTGGCCCTTTTGGAGATCATCCAGCGCGAGGAGGTCGCGCACGTGGCGATCGGTACGCACTGGTTCCGCGAACTGGCCCGGGCACGCGGTCTCGATCCCGAACCGCTGTTCCTCGACCTGCTGGCCGAATACATGCCCGGCCGCGTGCGCCCACCATTCGCGCACGCGGCACGCCGCGCCGCCGGCTTCACCGAATCCGAGATGGCGCAACTGGAGGCCCAGGCCGCCCCGACCTCGCTGTAGGATGCCGATGAGCGCAGCGAATCGCATCAATACCGAGCGTTCTCTTGCGCACTAAGGCTGGCCCTGGTTCGTCCTCCGGTATTTACGGTGCCTTCGGTCCGCCGCCTGCCACGCGCTCACTCGCCAGCGCACCGCGAGGTACTTTCTTGCTTGCCCAAGAAAGTACCCAAAGAAGGGCACCCGGATTTCGCCCGGGAACCTCGCTCCGGACGCGCTGGGCCGGCGGCGCTGAACTCGCTGCGCTGCGCTTGGCTCAGACATCCAGCGCCTTCTCCCGGCCCATCACGCCCTCCGCGAGGGGCTCCATAAGGGAGAAGAAGGTCAAAACAGGCGGTATCCAGACACCAGCAACCAGCCCGCACCCCGTAGGGTGCGGTTGAGCGCAGCGAAACGCACCGTTTCCCACGCCGCGCGAAACCCGGATGCGATTCGCTGCGCTCATCACATCCTACGCCCCCCGGCGCCCGCTCTGCGGGCGCGGCACGCAACGGCCGAAGGCCGAGCGTGCGGAAGATGTATGAACACCTAGCCATCATCCACTGGCAAGCACGCGGGGATAGCCGTTGTTTGGACCTGCCTCCCCGTTGTCGTCGCGCCGAGTGGAGAGGCTTTTCGCGGGACGATTCTAAATAGACACGGGGCGCTGGATGTCTGAGCGAAGCGCAGCGTAGCGAGTTCAGCGCCGCCCGCGAAAAGCCTCGGAGCGAGGGAAACCCCGGCCCGCGCAGCGGGCCGGGGTCGCGGCAGTCGGGCGTGTTTCTTGGGTACTTCTTTGCACGAGCAAAGAAGTACCTCGCGGTGCGCTCGCGAGAGAGCGCCTGGCAGGCGGCGGACCGGAGCCACCGTAAACACCGGTTGCCGAACCAGGCCTAGCCTCGACGTAAAAGGCTATCTTCGTACGGATACGATTCGGGACCCTGTGGCCTGTCTATTAGGGCTTGGCGGGGGCGTTCGCGGGCAAGCCCGCTCCCACAACACTCGCTGTGGCGGATTCGATCAGGTGCAGAGGAGGTGTTCGGGGTAGGGCGAGCCGTCGAGTTGGCGCAGGACGGGGCCCGTCGCGTCGATCTCCAGGTATCCCGGATGTTCGTCCCAGGCGGGCAGGACGCAGCGTTGGCGTGGCTGGCCGTCGACGGTCAGCTCATGGATCGCCGGGCGGTGGGTGTGGCCGTGGATCATCAGCGGGACGTCGGCGTCACGGAAGGTGCCGGCGACCGCCTCGGCATTGACGTCCATGATCGCGGCGGCCTTCATCTGGCCGCTGTCGCGGCTGGCGGCGCGCATGGCTTCGGCCTGGCGGATGCGTTCTTCCAGCGGATGGGCGAGAAACGTCCGTTGCCATTCGCCACTGCGTACCTGCTGGCGAAACGCCATGTGTTCGGTGTCGTCGGTGCACAGGGAGTCACCGTGCAGGAGCACGGCGGGTCCGCAGGGCAGTGCCGCATGCAGGGGGTCGGGAGCCAGCTGCATCCCCGCGCGCGCGGCGTAGGCCTCGCCCACGAGAAAATCCCGATTGCCATGGATAAAGGCAACCGGGATGTCCAGGGTCTTCAGGCCTGCGGCGAGCCGTTCGGCAGCGGGAAAGCCGGCGTCGTCGCCGACCCAGTACTCGAACAGGTCGCCGAGGATGTACAGAGAGGAGGCCGCGCGCGCCGGCCCTTCGAGGAAGGCGAGCGTGGCCTCGAGCAGGGGGCCGGGTTCGCGATCCAGATGCAGGTCGGAGATGACCAGGGCCGGCGCGCGGGCACTCACGAAGAGGTTAGTCCTCGACGCGCTTGACGCTTTCCATCACGACCGGCTCCTGCGGCACGTCCTGATGCATGCCGGCGCGGCCGGTGGGAAGGGCCTCGATCTTGCGCACCACGTCCATGCCCTCGGAGACCTTGCCGAACACGGCATAGCCCCAGCCCTGCGCGTTCGGGGCCGTGTGGTTCAGGAAGTCGTTGTCGTTCACGTTGATGAAGAACTGCGCGGTGGCGGAATGCGGGTCCTGGGTACGCGCCATGGAGATCGCACCGACCTCGTTCTTCAGGCCGTTGTCCGCTTCGTTGCGGATCGGCTCGCCCGCGGACTTCTGGTTCATATCCTTGTCGAAACCGCCGCCCTGGACCATGAAGCCCGGGATCACGCGGTGAAAGATCGTGCCGTCGAAGAAGCCGTCATCCACGTAGGAGAGGAAGTTGGCGACCGTCTCCGGGGCGGCTTCGGCGTTGAGTTCCAGCACGATGCGGCCGTGGTTGGTTTCGATTGCGACCTGCGGATGGGTGTCGGCCATGAGGGCTCCTGATGTGAAGAGGGTGATCAGCAGGGTGGCCAGCACGACGCCGAGCCGGGTGCGGATGCGTTGCATTGGACTGACCTCCGGAAGATAAGACCGGCAATGGTACCCGCCACTGGCAAGGCCTGCCAGCATGCCGGAAGTGTGTGTGGGCGTGAGGGCGAGGCGCTGGTGAGCCGGTGGACGCTCCGCTACCATGCGCGCGATGACGAACTCGATAATCCGCACCCGATTCGCCCCCAGTCCCACCGGCCTGTTGCACCTGGGCAATGTACGCACGGCGCTGTTCAGCGCCCTGCGGGCCCGTTCGCGCGGAGGGCATTTCCTGCTGCGCATCGAGGACACCGACGCCGAGCGCTCGCGCCCGGAGTTCGTTGACGCGCTGCAGCGCGATCTGCGCTGGCTCGGGCTGGACTGGGACGAAGGCTTTGGTGCCGGGGGCGATGCAGGCCCCTACGCGCAGTCCGAGCGCGGCGAACTCTATGCGGGCTATTACAGCCAGCTGATCGACAAGGGGCTTGCCTATCCCTGCTTCTGTTCGCCCGCAGAGCTGGAGCGCGGGCGCAAGCGCATGCGTGCCCAGGGCAAGCCGCCGCGCTATCCCGGGACCTGCGCCCATCTGAGTGCGGAGGAGGGCGGCCGGCGCGAGGCCGAGGGGCAAAAGCCCACGCTGCGTTTTCGTGTGCCACTGGGCCGGACCATCCGCTTCGAGGACGGGGTGCGTGGGCCGGTCAGCTTCCGTACCGACGAGATCGGTGATTTCGTGATTCGCCGCTCCGATGGCACGCCGGCCTTCTTCTTCTCCAACGCGATCGATGATGCCCTGATGGGCGTGACCGACGTGGTCCGCGGCGAGGACCATATCGCCAACACGCCGCGGCAGATGCTGCTGCTGGAGGCGCTGGGCCTCGCGGCACCCGCGTATCACCACCTGCCGCTGGTGATGGGGCAGGACGGGGCGCCGCTGTCCAAGCGCAATGGTTCCGCGAGCGTCGAGGAGTTGCGGACGAAGGGCTATCTGCCGGTCGCGATCCTGAACCACCTGGCGCGTCTTGGGCATCGCTACGAGAGCGATGCCCTGCTGTCGCCCACGGAGCTGGCGGCCGGATTCAGCCCCGAGCGTATTGGTCACAGCGCGGCGCGGCATGATCCGCAGCAGCTGGATCACTGGCAGTCAGAGGCCCTGCGCAGCCTTTCGGATGCCGAGATGCAGGCCTACCTGGAGGCGGCGGGGGTGCTGGAGGCGGTGGCTGCCGAGCAGCGCCCGGCGTTGGCGCGGCTGCTGCGCGACAACATCACCCGCGCCGAGGAGGCGCCCCTGTGGGTCGCGGCGTTCGCCGCCGATCCGGCGCCGTACAGCGCGGCCGCGCGCGAGGAACTGACGGCCGCCGGCGCGGAGTTCTTTAGCGCGGGGCTGGAGGCGCTGGATGCGGCCGAGGATTTTCCCGCCCTGGCCAAGGCGGTGGGGCAGGCCACCGAACGCAAGGGGCGCAAGCTGTTCATGCCGTTGCGGGCGGCGTTGTCCGGGCAGACCTTTGGGCCGGAGCTGCCGCGAATCTGGGAGTATCTGGGGCGCGAGCGCGTGCGTTTGCGGCTGGAAGCCGCGCGTCGTCACGCAGCGGGCTGAACCTGCGAGAAGCAAGCGCCCGCCCGCAGGCGGGCGCTGGACGCCATCGTTCAGGCCGCTTCGTGGGTCCCGAAGGCGCGGGCGCGCAGGGTGTTGTCCAGCAGCATCGCCACGGTCATCGGGCCGACCCCGCCCGGCACGGGCGTGATCCAGGCGGCCTTCTCGGCGGCGGCGTCGAACTCCACGTCGCCGGTCAGGGTGCCGTCGTCGCGGCGGTTGATGCCGATGTCGATCACGGTGGCGCCGGGCTTGATCCAGTCACCCTTGACCAGGCCGGGCTTGCCGACCGCGGCGACCACGATGTCGGAGTGCCGTGCAATGGCGGCGGTATCCGGGGTGAAGCGATGGCAGATGGTCGGGGTCGCACCGGCCAGCAGCAGTTCCAGGGCCATGGGTCGGCCGACGATATTGGAGGCGCCGATCACGCACGCCGTGCGGCCCTTGAACGGTTCCTCGATATGCCGCAGCAGCTGGATGACGCCCCAGGGGGTGCAGGGGCGCAGGCGCGGCACGCGCGCCACCAGGCGGCCGACGTTGTACGGGTGGAAGCCGTCCACGTCCTTGGCCGGGGAGATGCGCTCGATCACCGTCTCGGGGTCAATGTGATCCGGCAGCGGCAGCTGGACCAGGATGCCGTCGATGGTGCGGTCGGCATTGAGCTGGTCGATCAGCGCCAGCAGATCGGTCTGCGGCGTGCCCGCGGGCAGGTCATAGGAGTGCGAGACCACACCCACCTGTTCGCAGGCCTTGCGCTTGTTGCGCACATAGACCTCGGAGGCCGGGTTGGTCCCGACCAGCACCACGGCGAGGCCCGGCGGACGCAGGTCGCGGGCGGTCATGGATTCGATCTCGGTCGCGATTCTTGCGCGGTGGGTCTGGCCAATCGCGCGTCCATCGATGATCTGGGCCGTCATGGGGTCTCGCCTCCGGGGGAACGCCCGCGATCTTCCCATGGCGGGCGCGGGGGCTCAAGCGATTTGCCGGGCGGAATCTGCATGGGGGCGAGGCGGATGCCTCGGCCAGCGGAGGTGCCTGGCTACAGGGCCGCCGAGAGGCCGCTTGCGGGCGCGCTGGCCTCGCAGCGGTTGCGCCCGTCCTGTTTGGCGCGATAGAGCGCGTCGTCGGCACGGGCAATCAGGGTCTCGGCGGTGTCCCTGGATTTCGGGTTCGCGTCGAGGCTGGCGATGCCGACGCTGACCGTGACCGTCAGGGTGTCCGGTGCGCAGGGCGGGGCGGCCTGGTGCCCGGTCAGGGTGATCGGGTGGCCGGATATGGCTTCGCGCAGCTTCTCGCCCAGCGCCATGGCTGCCTTGAGGTCGGTATGCGGGGCGACGACGACGAACTCCTCCCCGCCGAAGCGCGCGGCAAGGTCGGAGCGCCGCAGGACTTGCTGCATGCGTTCGGCCAGGGTCGTCAGGATGTAGTCCCCGATCAGGTGGCCCAGGCGGTCATTGATCGGCTTGAACTGGTCGATATCCAGCATCACGACGGACAATGGCTGGCCGTAGCGCCGGGCGCGGGATACCTCCTCGTCCAGCCGGCGATCCATGTGCCGGCGGTTGAACAGGCCGGTCAGCGGGTCGGTGATGGATTCGTGTTCCAGCCGCGTAATGTGGCGGATCTTCTCCACCGAGCTGTGGGTCAGACCGACCACGGTGCAGACGAAACAGCCCCCGAGGAGGAAGATGGCCGGCACCAGGAGGTCGGGCAGGCCCTCGTAGAGCCCCCAGTTTAGCGGGATGTAGCCGAAATAGCCGAGGATAAAGACCGGGACCAGAAAGAACATCATCTTCCAGCCGGTACGGACCCGGCTCTCGGGGAGTTCGCGCAGCAGCCGGGCGAGTGTCCATTGGGCATACAGGAGGCCGCTTGCCCCCAATACAATGGCTGTGTTGGCTACCCAGTCGAGCATCCGTCCCCTCCGCGCTCGCGACCCTGCGAACGTCCCAAGCCGACGTTAGCACGGGGCCGCGCCCGAGGGGAGGGCATTGCAGGCGGAATCTGTTGATGAATGTTGACCGCGAACCCCTCGCGGGGCTACCATCCTGCGCTCGCTGTGTAGGCCCTTTAGCGGGGACGGCTCGACGGGGTATAGCGCAGTCTGGTAGCGCGCCTGCTTTGGGAGCAGGATGTCGGGGGTTCGAATCCCTCTACCCCGACCATGGCTCCCGGCCACGGTTTTCCGGCAGGCTCGGATCAGGCGCCATGGCCTCAATGCTCGGCGGTAACGCGCTCGTAGCTCAACCGGATAGAGCATCGGCCTTCTAAGCCGACGGTTGCAGGTTCTTAGTTCTGGTGGAGTGAGTTGCGCATTAAGAGGCAGTCTCTGCGGCGCAGTC
Organism: Thioalkalivibrio versutus; assembly: GCF_001020955.1. Lineage (NCBI taxonomy): Bacteria > Pseudomonadati > Pseudomonadota > Gammaproteobacteria > Chromatiales > Ectothiorhodospiraceae > Thioalkalivibrio > Thioalkalivibrio versutus. The sequence goes on along the minus strand of NZ_CP011367.1, from coordinate 2,338,067 downwards.
GATCGTTGCTAAGCGCACGTAGCTCAACCGGATAGAGCAGCGGCCTTCTAAGCCGCAGGTTGGAGGTTCGAGCCCTCCCGTGCGCGCACCTAACTAATTGTTTCTGCGGCAGTTTCATCCGCAGATGCCGTCCCCCTTCCCTTCGCTGTCTATCTGCTCCGCATTCTAGGGCCGACTAATACGCAACTGCCCCTTTGTTGCAAGTTGCGTATTAGCACCTATACTTCTGGATATGGCTTCTTCGAGTTGCATATTAGGAGGGATGGGTGCTGAACGTTTCACTTCTACCGGCGACAGACCAGGGAGCGCCATCATGGCGCCTGATTAGTGATACAGGCGAAGAAGTCGCCCCTTTCACCACCTTCACCAACGCATTGCTAAGCCAGCATCTCTCGTTCCGAACGCGGAAAACATACTCCGAGCGTGCTGCACACTTCATTGATTACCTCTTCGAGGCCGCTAAAGTCCTCGGGTCTGCGCCATCGAGAGCCCAGTTGTACGATCTCGTCACCGGCTACCCTGCAGTGCTCAAATACGGGACCCAGGCGTCTGAAGGATTGCCGAGGAAGGTTGCTGAGAGACTGGGCTACGAACCGCTGTCTGCGTCATTCCGAAACCAATCCTATGCGGCGCTTGAGATGTTCTTGCGGCTGTCTGAGCACAAACGTCAACTTCACGCCGCACTGGGCCGTGAAGTTGATAAAACCGCATTATTTTCGCCCCCTCAAAGGCTGACTCTCCCAAAAAACCAACGGACGGCATTGATCGCAAACTCAATGCTCGCCGGGTGTATCGCGGGCGGGCCCAAGATGATCGAGAAGCATCTCTTCTCGGGACACTACCGAGCCGCTGACCCTGAAGACTGGCCAAACAAGGCCTTCCCTTACGACCGCGTTGTCGATCTGATCACCACGCCAAAAAGCTACCGCGATCGAGCGTTATACGCACTCCTCGCGGCATCAGGCGTGCGCATTAGTGAAGCGTTACAGGTTTGCCTAACCGACATCGATGCAAGCGCCGGAACGGTTCGGATTATGGATCCGAAGAACCGTCCGGCGGGCTTCTATAAGGGGCTCACACAGCAAGAAATAGAGAAGCTTCACTACAAAGGGAGAAAGACGTCTAGGACTTTCCTCATTGCGCCCTTCGACGAACTATTCTGGCGGTACGTCCAGCTTTATATGGACTCAGAATACGTCGACTCCTGCTCCCCTTTTCTGTTTCAAAAAGCCCGTCGTTCGAATCAACCGCTCCCGCTCGCTCTCGCTAGATATAGCTCCACATGGGAGCAGTTCAAGAAATATGCAGGCAAAATCGGGTGCGCTAGTTATAGCCCACATTCGCTTCGCCACATGTACGGGACATATCTCGTCAACTATGCGCCGAACAATGAAGGTGGATACGGGTTGAAGCTCCCGATTGTTTCGCTCTTCATGGGCCACAAAACACTACGAAACACCGAACGATACGCGCTTGTTGATCGCGGCGTCGCACATGACGCAATTACGTTTGCGAATGCCTCGATCTATGATGGAGTGGATGGAAAGTCGAGTCATCAATTGAAAATCGAAATCGCTGAAAAAAACCTCGCTAGGCTACGGTCGATGGAAAACGCCCTACAGCCTGATCGCCTTCTCGAAGGTGAAGCATGAACCTGTCGGATCACCTCGCCTTTCACCGCCATGGATCTATCGATAAAGAAGTGTCGCGCGCTCTCCGTCATGCTTGTGAGGAAATCGAACAGCGCGCTGGGATCAGGGTATCCGGTTATGAAGATGTTACAGCGCGTAGTCCGAAGGCCGCTGGTGCACTTCGAAAATTCTTGGTCGTCCACCCAGGCGCAGCGAAGACCTTTGGAAAAGAATGGCTCGATACGGTTTGGGCAATTCTAAGCCAGAGGGCTGGGTCAGGCGAAAAGCCTATTTCTAGGGCTCACTTGGCCGCGCTCTTCCAATGCAAGGAGATAGACGAAAGGATTGGCGATTGGCGTAAGCAGTATGCCAGGCCACTTGAGCAAGGCCTGAAGATTATGCTTATGCTCCTTCATCTGCGTGGGCTTCTCACCTTGCCGGGACGCTTCAGGCCGCCGTACTCCTTGTCCAGAAAACAGGGGCTAAACTATTTCCTCTACGAACAAATGCCCCCCCTGTTGCAGGCCGCTCTTTCGCCTAGGCAGAACCATACAATGGCAGGCCAATCCATTCCGGTATCCCCAGGCGTGGTTAAGAACCTCGTCAGCTACGGATTTTCAACCTTGCTTGCCATAAGGGCACATGAACTCGACGATCATTCGCTCAATGTAATTCGTGAGCTGAGGGTGTTGCGAAAGAAAGAAGGGCTTTCAAAATACTCGCGTGTTGAAGAGTGCACCACCTATTTATTTTATGCTTACGCGAATGCCCAGATTCCCGCCCTGATTGAAATTGTTAGGCGCCTATTTGGCCGGCAAGGCGAAGACTTTGCTCAAAAAGCGGAAGCGTCGCGAGAACAAGACTTCAAGAAAGACCGAGTTGGTAGTCAGCCATCCATATCCATAGATTTGACAGGCGCTGAATTAAGCGAAGAAAAGATTATTGATATTGTTTTCAACTCCAAAAAGGTTGCATTCTCACCGGATAAATTGATTGAAACCGTACAGCAGGGCAATCTCGTTGACATTGATCGGGTCACAACTTGGGTCGAGCTGGAGCGTTCGTTTGCAAGGCAGCGGAGGTATGAAAGCGCGAGGTCTTTAAATCCGCTTCACTTATTCAACGCCTACCTCTTTTGTTACCTTCCTCTTTACTCAAATCTTGTTGGATCAGATAAAGAATTGGCGAAGATTCCGGAAAATCCTGCAGACTTTGAAGCGACTATCCATTGGTCTCGCCTTGGATCGGAGCGCCCAGCGGGTGCAGCACTAACGTTTTGCGAGTTCCTTGAGACTTACTACGGTGTAAGCGAAAAGGGCAGGAACAACATTTATCGTATTCACAATCTTATTAGCCACTTCTTCTCCTTTGTTGAAAAGAATTCTGAAGCGTTAGAAGGCTGTAACGGATTTTTGAATCCCGCTCAAAAGGGCGATGTCCCGCCTGTTACAAAGCGAAGCGGGACGAATAAAACACCTATTCCGAAACGCTTTTTCGGTTTGTTTGTGGCGTTTATTTATGCGCATCTAGAGTTTGTCAAGCGCATCAACCATATGGCGCTTAGAAACGAAATTGTGGTTCCCGGCCTTGCGGTTGGCTCTAGGTCATATTGGAATGATCATAATTCATATATTGGGCTGAAGTTTGACGAGATTACGGCCGCAGCGGGTACTGTCTCAGTGGATTGGCAAGGTAAGACATATCCCGTGTCAAAGGTGCCTTCGGTCTTTCAAGTTCAGTTCACGCACTTTGTTGACTATGAAGGATCACAAAAATGGGCGCGGTTGATTTTTCCTAATCGGCTTGTGATGATTTTGGTGGCACTCGAGACTGGATTGCGTCACATGCACCTTCGTTGGCTTGGCTGTGACTTTGATCGCTTCGCCGAGGAAGGCGAAGACATCACGAGTTTGTGGGTGCCTACGGATAAAGTCAAAAGCGGAGGGTGGAAACCACAGGTTTCGTCTAGAACGTTAGATCTCCTCTCTTACATGCGTGATTTTAGGGGGCGAATCGTTGCCAAAGGTTTCGAGAGTGAAGTTTTCTACCAAAATAATCCGGCCAGCAAGTTTGGGAAGTTGCTTCCGTTGTTTTCTTGGAACCTTAAGACGGGTGAGCCAGAGAGGGTAACCACAGATGACCGAATATTCCGGAAACTTCTATTGGCATTCCAGGTCTTTCTCTCCGAGCACGAGTTTGGGAACGTGCGCTTGGTTGATCTGCTGCCGTCGAACGGACGTGTTGGCGAGCTTCGCGGGAGGAGGGCCTCAGAAATCCGGACGGTTATGGGACGGGACGGCGAGTATACGCCTCTGGCGATGGTGTCTGACATAACGCCTCACTCCACGCGCGCGAGTGTCGTTAGAAACTATCTCAACTACCTTCCGCCGGAGGTCATTGGGAAGTTCATTACGGGACAGACGTCGCAAACCGTCTATTACTATGCGACGTTGCACGATGATGATTATGAAGCTTTTAAGGATGCACACCGCGCCGCGCATCAAAGTAACATGGCGCCTATCGTTGAAATGCGTCCGGAGCAGACGGCTATTGCTGACACGAAATCAAGCGCGCTGGTTCGTGCCTTTGGGGAAGACAAAAAAAAAGCGCTCACCGCGATGGGTTGTGTGGCGCTGGGCGAGGAAGGGCTTGATAAGGGGCTGGACGCGGTAATTGAGCAACCCTTGCTCGCGTTCAATAAGACACATATTTGTGCCTACAATAATATTTGCCCCCCTAGCATAGTGGGAGAGGGCATTGAGATGCGTTGCGCTATATGTCCTTATGCGATCAGAGCGCTTGATCATCTTCCTGCAATAACAGCGTGCATGCGGGGAATTATTGAGCGCCTCGGCAAGCTTACGCAGCAGCTCGGTAACAAAGAAGGGAAGTACGCTGAGGGAGACCTTGACGCCATTAACACTGAGCGTGATCGGCTTGCTGAAGATCTGGCGGGCTGGGCGATAAGTGAACACGAGTTGTGGCGTGAATATAAGCGCCGAAAAGACGGGATGGGAATGACAGCGTCTGAACGCTGGATCGGCATGGAACCTGAGATTATAAAAAGGAAATTCAGCCGGGAAGCCTTTCCAAGCGAGCAGGTGGAATATCTTTTGGCTCGGCTGGCGGAAGACGTTTCGTTTCCGCTCTTTACGTCGCAAGAGGTACAAACCCAATTCGATTACCTCAAGATGCGCATATTGGTGCTAGAGGGGCGGGCCTTGGAACTGCTTGCAAGCCGTATGCCTTTAGACGTTGATCCTGCGGCTGAGCTGCGATCGATGGTTAAGTCGTTTATGGATGCAAGAGGGCTCTCGCACCCGGAAGTCGTTGGGGTTCTGAGTGCGCCAATTGAAGAGATTCTTGGGTCTCTTGAAAGTGGCCAAAATTTGCTTAGGATGCTGGAGGAGGACGATGCCGAATGCGCCGAATAAAAACCCATTCAAGGGATATCAAGTAGGAAAGGTTTCGAAACGGAAAGACCAGATTGAACAAATTCTTAAAGCGTTGGGACGCTCGAAGTTCGATAGTGTTACAGCGCTAGCAGAAACGGTCGCCTATCATCTGACTGAGCTGGAAAGAGCTGAGTATGAGAAAGTGTTGGCTCACCATGCTTTGGCCGACGCAGACGGTGGGAGGGTCGTGAGGAAACCGCGCGCACCGAGGCCGGTTAGCAAAGTGACATTGATGCGAAACGGCGAGTACCTTTCGTTGCTCTTGCAGTTTCTTTCAAAAAAAGGCATCGTCCAACAGACGTCGAAGGGCCCGAGGTCTAAGGCGGTGGAAGACCTTTCTCATGAGTTGGAGCTGAGAAATTTGAAGGCTGAAGTGGCGCGGCTTCGGCGCTACATCGAAAAGGTGGAAGATAATAAAAACGGTGGTCAGTTAGCCAATGACGAAGGCGATGTATGGAAGGAGCAGAATTTAGAGTTAAAAGAGAAGGTCCGTCTTCTTGCGAACGCGATTAACCGTATCACGCGGTACCCCCAACTCGGGCAGTTCTTCGTTGTGGATCATGAGAATCGCATTCTCGAGGTAAGTAAGGGGATACGGCGGTCACAGCCACTGCTCAAGCAGGAAGAGGTCGAGGTGTATTTCGATGTGATGTGCGGGGCCGAGCGCTTGGATCGTTAAATGGTGCGTTTTGGGGGCGGGTGAAGTGTTGGTGGTTAAACGTCGGTTTCGGGCCAGCCTCCGGGGCGGAGTTCCAGACGGCGGTAAACTCCCGGGATCGCGACGGACGAGCCAGATCCAATGCAACACGGCGGTCGGTCTTGCGTCGATCGCCGGCCTGCTTCGGGGTCAGCGAGGGGCCAACACCTCGCACTCGTGGCGCGGGTGACGATGTGCCGGCACTGCCCATACCCGCGCGGGCCCGCCTCGTACACCCACAACAGTGGTTCATTACCGTAGCGGGCGCTGAGCCGCTCGAGCAGCCCGTTCACTTTCTTGGGCGTGTTGGCGATATCCCCGTAATGCCCCGGCGCACCCCGACCACCATGACTAGGCCTCGCAGTGTGCGAACAGGTCGGCTGGAGAGGCTGCCAACGCTCGCGCAAGCCGAAGGATATTGATCAGTGCGAGGTTCCTCTGCCCTCTCTCGATTCCGCCGACATAACTTCGGGCAAGTCCGCTCTCCAGCGCCAGACGCTCCTGCGACCAACCTTTCTGGCCCCGCAATTCCGCGATCCGCTGGCCGAACCGGCGTAGCTGCTCTTTGTCGTCGGCTGTCAGTCTGTCGGACATCCGAGCGACGCTAGCCAGCAACGCACCCGCCCGCCACGTCCTATGAGTGACAATCGGGGCGTATTCTGCGTAAAGTCTCACCGGGCTCTATAAACCGGCACCCCGATGGGACAGAACGACGCTCTTAACCACCTGACTGAGGATCAGCTCTCCGAACTGATGGCTCGGTACTACCGCGGTGATCACGTCCACGACCTGATTGAGCGGTTCGGTCTCAAGTGCAGTACCAACACACTCTGGCGACAGTTCCCTGCCAAGCGGCTTGATCAACCGTGCCACGTCTGTGGTGCTCCCCTTTGGGAGGAAAGACTGCCGCGAACCAAGCACTTGGCCGGCGTGCACCCTTCGGCATCCTGTACCCACTGCGGTCACATCGAGGGGGCACCGTGCCACTGCCCCGCCTGCGAGCGTCAAAGGGCGGACGAAGCGATCAAGGCGGCCCGGCGAGAGAAAGACGAAATCGCGGGATTTTGCTCTCGCCATTGGAGTTATGAGCGGCGCCAGATCGAGCCTGGCGACTTATCGCTAAAGGCAGCGGTGGCATTGATCGCGCTGGTGCGAAGCGGCGGGTGGGATGACAAAGAGAACGTGCGTCCCTGGGGTGCGTCTGGGGCTCCCTGGACGCCGGCCGCGATCCACTACCAGCGCCATCTCCTGAATACCTTGCTCGGCGAACAGCTCGTCGCCCCATTTCCCGACTCCGAAGCGTTTCCCGAGAGCACCCGCAAAGAGCGCACGTGGCGGCCCGAGCACGCGAGCTGGGTAGTTCTGCATCCCGCCCCCACTCAGTTCATACGCCAGATCATCGAAACAGCGGAGTCACAAGTTTGGCCGGAAGAATGGCGTCAGCACTGGATGGATGTGGGTCAATCCCTCGGTCACGCCGAGGGCTGGGAGTTCTGTAGCATGAGCATGGAGAGGCGGAACCTCCCCATGCCAGGGGAAACGGCTTTGAAGGAGCTTATTACCGATCTGCTTCGACACTTCTCCGTTTCACGCTGCTACCGACTCCTGTGGATGGGTGCTGCCCGCGCGACCGACGCGATGGCGCAGCGCAATCTGAACCGCAAACACGCTGCCAACTACATGATCGGGGCATGCCAACGGGCAGCGGATCGTGCTCGCGCAGAAGGCTGGGACTTGAAGGGCTTCGGTCGTAACCACGACCTGCCTCGGTCCGAGATGAGCCACGTACTCCATGACGTGTTCCTGAAACACGGCGAGGACGGCTTCTATCAGTGTGCAACCGAATGGTGAGCAGCCGATCCCCAGATACCCCTGCGGCTGAGGGCCGCGCAAGTGGGACAGCAGCGCCCCAAGGCACAAAGCACATGTACCGAAACCGGGGTAGTACCCGCCGCACGAACCGGACTGCCGAGGACGGCCCGGGGCTTATCGAAGCGCTCGCTTGACGCGAGGGCCTCGTCAGGCCTCTGGGAATCGCTAGACTGGACGCATGAAACCGTCAGCCGCACTTGAAAAACACAGGGAGGACATACGACGCATTGTCGAGCGGAATCACGGGGTGAATCCCCGTGTTTTCGGGTCTGCCCTTGACGGAACAGATACGGAGCATAGCGACCTGGACATCCTCGTAGACACCACTGAGGAAACGTCGCTCTTAGACATCGGCGCCATGCAAGTGGAGCTGATGGAGCTGCTTGGGTTGAAGGTCGACGTGCTGACGCCCGGGGCGCTGCCGGACCGGTGGAAATCAGACGTACTCAAGACGGCTCAAACGATCTGAGAGCCAAGCGTGCGGGTTTTCCGTTTAGCCAAGAAGAGAGGCAGCGCCCCGTCAATTCGCGCATCGCGTCCTGCCAGTGATGGGATTGCTACACTCGGGGCATGTGCATGTGTTTCGTCGAATCTCCCTGCGTCGCCCCCCGGGTACGGCAGAACCGTCTGGGTTCCTTTTACAGGAGTACCGCATTGGCGTACTTGTCAGAATCCTCGTACTGGCACCCCTGCGTGTCCGCCACGAAGCGGGTCAAGCCATGATTTGGCTCCTGTTCGCGCTTGTGGTCGTGGGTGTAGCTGGCGTGATCGCCCTGGCTTTGTATCTGGAGCGCAAGGACCGCGCCTTGGCACGCCAGAGGCGCCGAACCTCCTCGGGCGATAAATCCTGAAGAAAGTCAGCCTGTTCCTGTAGATAGAAAATAGCCCTCGCGAAGAGGGCTATGCCGCAAACCAGGCCGGTCCTTCATCGAACGTGTCCTGGCTTGGCTGCGCCGGACAGACCTTGGACGCAGTCTCGAATGCCCGATACCAGCGGTAGAGCGGGAACAGCGGAACTATAGCGAATCCAGCCTTTCGGTGGTAACTGAATCCACCGGGTGCGGAGGTTCACGGGGCCTGTCTTCCAACTATGGATGTTGGATCGTACTGTGTGCCAGAGGATCACACCTTGCTTCTTGCCACCCTGGCGGGCCCAAGACAAAAAGCAAGGTTGGACCGTGGATCCGCAGGGCTGCCCCCTAGGTGCGGTGTCCGACCCAAAGGGGCACGTGCCGTACGCGGTTGTCTTTCCGGTGTTCGCCGCCGGCCTTCGTTTACTGCAACAATGTTCCCATCACTGGGACTTGGTCCCGGGCATGGGAAAAAGAACAGGGGAGCAGGGCTTGAACACGGAGAATCATTCGGAGACGGCGGCGTGGATCTGGTCGGTGGCGGATCTGCTGCGGGGGGACTTCAAGCAGTCGCAGTACGGGCGGGTGATCCTGCCGTTCACGCTGCTGCGGCGGCTGGAGTGCGTGCTGGAGCCGACCAAGGACGACGTGCTGGCCGCCGCGAAGGAGCACGAGAACAAGTCGGAGACTGTTCGCGAGCAGCTTCTGCTGCGTAAGGCTGAGCAGCCGTTCTTCAACACCTCGCCGCTATCGCTGGGAAGTCTGTCAGACACGCAGACGGCCGAGGACCTGATGAGCTACATCGAGTCCTTCAGCGCCCATGCGCGCGAGATCTTCGATCACTTCCACTTCGAGGACTTCGTCGAGCAACTCGCGTCCAACAACCTGCTGTACCAGGTGGTGCAGCGCTTCGCCGCCATCGACCTGCGCCCGGCGCGCATCTCCAACTTCGGCATGGGCCTGATCTTCGAGGAGCTGATCCGCAAGTTCGCGGAGAGCTCCAACGAGACGGCGGGGGAGCACTTCACCCCGCGCGACATCGTGCACCTGACCACCTCGCTCGTGCTTACCGGGCAGGGGCACAAGCTCAAGCCGCACAGTATCGTCACCGTGTACGACCCCACCTGCGGTACCGGCGGCTTCCTGTCCGAGAGCGACGAATACGTCCAGCAGATCAGCCAGGACGTGACCGTGTCCCTGCACGGGCAGGAGCTGAACCCCGAGTCCTACGCCATCTGCAAGGCGGACATGCTGGTCAAGGGCCAGAACGTCGAGAACATCAAGCTCGGCAACACGCTCTCCGACGACCAGCTCGACGAGCTAGAGGCCGACTTCATGCTCGCCAATCCGCCGTTCGGCGTGGAGTGGAAGAAGGTCCAGAAGCAGGTCACCGACGAACACAACCACCAGGGCTTCAACGGCCGCTTCGGCCCCGGCCTGCCGCGCGTGTCCGACGGCTCGCTGTTGTTCCTGCTGCACCTGGTCAGCAAGATGCGTGACCCGCGCGAGGGTGGCTCGCGTATCGGCATCATCCTCAATGGCTCGCCCCTGTTCACCGGCGGGGCCGGCAGCGGCGAGTCCGAGATTCGCCGCTACCTGCTGCAGCACGACATGGTCGAGGCCATCATCGGCCTGCCGACGGACATGTTCTACAACACCGGCATCGCCACCTACATCTGGGTGCTGAACAACAACAAGCCGGCCGAGCGCCGCGGCCGGGTGCAGCTCATCGACGCCACCGACCGCTACGCCAAGATGCGCAAGTCGCTGGGCTCCAAGCGCCAGTACATTGACGACGCCAACATCGACGCGATCGTGCGCACCTACGGCAGCCTGGAGGAGAGCGACCAGAGCAAGTTCTTCCCCAACGAGGCCTTCGGCTACCGCCGCATCACGGTCGAGCGTCCGCTACGCCTGAACTTCCAGGCTAGCCCCGAGCGCATCGAACGCATGCTGGCCGAAAAGCCGATCCAGAAGCTGGATGAGACCACCCGCCTCGGCGTGCAGGCCGCCTGCGAGCGGCTGGACGCCGAGCGCGTCTATACCAACCGCGAGGCCTTCCTGAAAGACCTGAAGGCCGAGCTGAAGGACCTCGGCATCAAGCTGGGCACCCCGGCCCTCAAGTCCATCTGGAATGCACTGAGCGAGCGCGACCCCGAAGCGGACATCTGCACCGACAACAAGGGCAACCTGGAGTCCGACAGCGACCTACGCGACACCGAGAACGTCCCGCTGGGCGAGGACGTGTTCGAGTACTTCGAGCGCGAGGTGAAACCGCACGTCCCGGACGCTTGGATCGACGATAACAAGCGCGACGAGCAGGACGGCGAGATCGGCATTGTCGGCTTCGAGATCCCCTTCAACCGCCACTTCTACGTGTTCCAGCCCCCGCGCCCGCTGGAGGAGATCGACGCTGACCTCAAGGCCGTCACCACCCGCATCAAGCAGATGATCGAGGAGCTGTCGGCGTGAGCTTTCCGAAGTATCCCGAGTACAAGGACTCCGGTGTCGAGTGGCTCGGCGAGGTGCCGGCGCATTGGGCTGTCGTGCCAGTCCGCGCATTTGTTGAGGAACGTGATGAAAGGAATGACCAAGGTATTGGTGACTATCTTTCATTGATGGCTGGTCGTGGCGTGCTCCCCTATGCTGAGAAAGGAGACGTCGGAAACAAAAAGCCAGAAGATCTATCCAAATGCAAGATTGTTGAAGAGGACGACCTTGTAATTAACAGCATGAACTATGGGATTGGGTCTTATGGCATATCACGATATCGAGGGGTTTGTAGCCCGGTCTATATAGTTCTTACTGCGGTTCCCGGCGCTGCATTGCCTCGGTACGCGCTAAGGGTGTTCGAGGAGAAAACCTTTCAAAGGCTCGCGCAGTCCTTCGGGCAAGGAATTCTTGCTCATCGAGCTGCGATTGGTTGGCACGATATAAAGAACCTCAGGATCGCTTTGCCGCCTTGGGATGAACAAGAAAGATTAAGCCAGTTCCTCGACCACGAGACCGGGAAGATTGATGCGCTGATCGAGGAGCAGCGGCGGCTGATCGAGCTGCTGAAGGAGAAGCGGCAGGCGGTGATCTCCCACGCCGTCACCAAGGGCCTCGACCCCAACGTGCCCATGAAGGACTCCGGCGTCGAGTGGCTGGGCGAGGTTCCGGCGCATTGGGGCGTTGTATCGTTATCCAGGGTCTTGTCGGGTATCGATCAAGGATGGAGTCCGGCTGCCGAAGCATTTCCCGCTCTCGCGGGGGATTGGGGGGTGATAAAGCTAAGCGCAATTCGAACAGGGCAGTTTGTTGAAGGAAATAATAAGAAACTGCCGGATGATGTGGTTCCGGATTCGGGTATAGAAATCCACGCAGGCGACTTACTCGTTACACGTGCCAATACCCCAGAGTTGGTTGGCGATGCGTGTGTCGTGCGGAATGAGCCAGAAGCGCGGCTTATTTTTTCGGATCTCGTGTATAGGCTCAAAATCTCAGGAAACGTGACCTCGAGATTCCTGTGCTACGTGCTTCTGAGTGACGTAGGTCGAGCGCAGCTTCAAGCTGATGCTCGCGGGTCGAGTATGTCGATGGCAAAGATTTCACATGGCCACATCAAGAGCTGCCTGATCCCGCTTCCACCCGTAGAGGAGCAAAATTCGATTTCATCGAGGATCGATCAAGAACTTGCTGCAATTTCGACTTTGACATCGGCCGGCGAGCAATCGATTGGCTTGCTAACCGAACGGCGGTCTGCCCTTATCTCCGCCGCAGTCACCGGCAAGATCGACGTGCGCGGCTGGGCGACCGGTACCGGGCAGGAGGAACACGAGTTGCCGATGGTCGCCGAGGAGTCGGTCGGGTATTCGGCGCAAGGCGGTGCGGCATGAGCCAGGGCCGCAGCATCCGCCTGTTCCTGGTCGATGGCTCGCCGCACGGGTTGCTGACGGCGGAGATCATGAACTGGACCGGGCATGTGCTCACCGGGCCGCGCGGCAAGCTGAGCGAGCTGGTGCAGCGGCCGGAGTGCGGTCGCACTGGGGTGTACTTTCTGGTGGGACCGGATGCGGAGAACAGCGTGCGCCCGCAGGTGTACATCGGCGAGTCGGATGATGTCGGCAAGCGGCTCAAGCAGCACAACCGCACCGAGGATCAGGGCGGCAAGGACTTCTGGGAGAAGGTCTGCCTGATCACCAGCAAGGACCAGAACCTGACCAAGGCCCACGTGAAGGTCCTGGAGAGTCTGCTGATCCAGCAGGCCCAGCGCGTGGGCCGCTGCACCCTGATCAACGGCACCCGCCACGACTACATCGGCCTGCCCGAGGCCGACCAGGCCGACATGGCCTTCTTCCTGGAGCAGATCCGCACCGTCCTGCCCGTGCTCGGATTCGAGTTCCTGCGCGACTCCAGCCGGCCCCCATCTAGGGGAGTCGCAACCAGCCTCAAGCCTGCCCCCACTTCAGACGATGCCTCGCCCCGCTTCCGCATGGTGCTGTCCAAGAGCGGCATCACGGCCTACGGACAGGAGATGGACGGCGAGTTTTTCGTCCTGGAAGGATCACAGGCTCGCGAGGCGTGGGTGGGGCCGACGCCCCACGGCTATCAGCGCTTGTTCGAGCAACTGGTGGAGGAAGGCGTACTCGTACCGGATGGCAATGGTCCCATGCGGTTTTCACGCGACTACGCATTTTCCAGCCCCAGTGCGGCCGCTGCTATGGTGGTCGGAAGAACCGCAAATGGCCGCAAGGAATGGCAACGCGAGGACACCAGCCAGTCCTACGGCGAATGGCAGGAACAATTGGTCGCCGAAGCGGCGGAAGTAACCCCCGAAGAACCCTAAGAACGAGAAACGGAATGGCGGACAGCAAGGAAGCACAGTTCCAGCAATGACATCATTGACGAGATGACGTTAATGGCCCGGCCGGTGGCTATTATACCGCCAACGCCCGTTGCACTGAGGTTATTCTTGGCTTCATGGTTCGGGGCACTAACCACTCTCAAAACCCGCTCTGGGAGCGCCTGGAGCACCCGCTTATGACGAGGCAGTATGGCGTTTAAGAAACCTTCTGCGCAGGTCCCTGTCCCGGACAGTCCTGACCGACTCTTTGGGGACCTGCCCCGGCGCAAGCATCCCAGCTTGTATGACCATTAAGGACAGGTCCTTCGCACATATGCGTCCAAGGCCCTGACCGCTCCGGACGTCGCATTTCAGCTCCCAACCGGGAGTGGGAAGACCCTTGTTGGACTCCTGCTAGCCGAATGGCGGCGCAGGAAGTATGGGGAGCGCGTAGTTTATCTTTGCCCCACAAAGCAGCTCGTGAATCAAGTTGCCGATGAAGCCGCAGAGAAATATGGGTTGTCTGTTCAAGCTTTTACTGGACAGGTGAGCACTTATGCGCCCCCCTCGAAATCCGCCTACCTGGATGTGAGGAAGATCGCGGTAACTACCTATAGCAGCTTGTTTAACTCCAATCCATTTTTTAACAATCCCGACGTTATTCTTGTCGACGACGCGCATGCGTCAGAGAACTATATCGCAAGCCAATGGACAGTCCGGATCTGCAAGCTTGGCGAAGACGAGCACCTATTCAATGCCGTCGCCGGCGTACTCAGGGGTATATTGAATGACACAAGCTATTCTCGCCTGATTGGGAAGGGGGATGGTTTTGAGGACGCGACATGGGTTGACAAGATTCCAAGCCAGACCCTCGCTTCCATTGCCCCGGAGCTACAGGCTGTCGTCTCGGAAAACATAGGTAATAGCAATCAGCGCTTTGCTTGGAGAATGGTTTCGGAGCACTTGGCAGCGTGTCAGCTCTTCGTTGGGAACTTAGAGGTGATGCTCCGGCCATTGATCCCTCCGACTTGGACGCACTCGCCGTTTGACAACGCGAAACAACGAATATTCATGTCCGCCACCTTGGGGCAAGGAGGGGATCTGGAGCGTCTCACCGGCCGCCCTAACGTCACTCGCCTGCCGATTCCAGAAGGATGGGACCGGCAGGGCATTGGTCGCCGATTCTTCATATTCCCCGAAAGATCTTTGAAAGAAGATGATACCGTAAAGTTACGCCGGGACCTGATGAGAAAAGCCGGTCGTAGTCTTGTTTTGACCCCAACCAAGAATTCCGCTGATATGATTAAAAGCGATGTAGAGGCTTCGCTCGGATTTAACGTATCTCTGGCGGATGAACTCGAGAATAGTCGAGAGTGTTTCGTTGGTAAGGAGCAGGCGGTTGCGGTGGTGGCCAATCGCTATGACGGAATAGATTTCCCGAACGACGACTGTCGACTGTTGTTTGTTGAGGGACTGCCGAGAGCCATGAATCTCCAAGAGCGCTTCCTTATGAGTAGAATGGGGGCAAACCTTCTGTTTAATGATCGAGTTCAGACTCGGGTCCTTCAGGCGGTCGGGAGGTGTACGCGTGGTCTGAACGATTATTCGGCAGTAGTGGTGACCGGAGAGGACCTGGCAGGTTATCTGACGGATCGACGCAAGCGGAAGCATTTCCATCCTGAGTTGCAAGCAGAGCTGGAGTTCGGGGTTGAGCAATCCAGTGAGATTGATGTGGAAGAGATTTTAGATAATTTCCGAATATTTCTTGAGCATGAGGCGGATTGGGAAATAGCCAACGAGAGCATTCTAAAGGCAAGGAGTAACGCCGCGCAGGAACCGTTTCCGGCAATGGACGAGTTGGCATCGGTTGTGAAACAAGAGATCGAGTGGCAGAAAGCGATGTGGGCTCACGACTATTCGAGAGCTTTTGACGCCGCCAGAGAGGTTTTGGGTGGTATGGCTAGTTCAGAGCTGCGGGGTTATCGGGCCCTTTGGCATTACCTGGCGGGGAGTGCGGCATCGCTTTCATCCGTAGAAGAATATGGCGAATTGGATGGGCAGGCCCGAGAGCACTTCATGAAAGCAAAAGAAGCCGCGTCGGGTATTCCTTGGCTTGTTGCGCTGGCTCATAACCGTGATGAACGTCCTACGGTAGAAGACCAAGAGAAGACGACTTGTATGCTTCAAGTAGAGCAATTAGAGGCATATTTGCAGAAACAAGGGACGCTTCACAATCGGAAATTCTCAGCAAGGGAGAGGGAGATCCGAAAGGGGCTCCAGGGAGGCAAAGAGTTCGAGCGGGCTCAGGTACTGCTAGGTGAGCATCTTGGGTTTGAGGCGGATAAGAGGGAGAGTGATGCTTCCCCTGATCCGTGGTGGAAAGCGGGGGATGTGGTTATTGTGTTCGAAGATCACGCGAATGCTAATAGCACGGCCGTGATTGATGCGACGAAGGCGCGTCAGGCCGCTTCCCATGTGGAATGGATCCGAGACCACGTAGTTGGGGCAGCCGACGCGCGGGTTATCCAGTCTGTTCTTGTAACCCCTGCGACGAAGGCGAGGCCGGGAGCGATGCATTCACTTGGGTCTGTGGCGTATTGGGGATTGGACGAATTTAGGGAGTGGGCAGAAGAGTGCTTGAAGACGGTCAGGGAACTACGGCGCAGTTTCCAGGAACCAGGGGATTTGGCTTGGAGGGCGCTTGCGATAGAGGCTCTCAAGTCTGTCATGGCAGATGGTCCAGGATTGATCGGTTGGCTTGAGAATAGGCCGGCGCGCGACTATTTGATCGAAACTCCGTAGCTCTGCGCGGTTGGTGGAGAGTAGGCGTTTGGCATAAAAACGGAGCGCGTTGTCGGATCTGACACAATGGGAGCCGCAGATTGGGGTTTGGACTGGGGTATCCGGGTTGGGCGCAGCTTATCGACCGTGCCTTTCAGGTACGGTGTATCGCGTCGTCAGTAGCGAATATAAGTAAAGGATGTATGAATGGCGGACAGCAAGGAAGCACAGTTCCAGCAGGACATCATCGACGCGATGACCGCCGACGGCTGGCTCACCGGTCCGGCCAGCGGGTATGACGCCGCGAACGCGCTCTATACCGAGGATCTGGTCGGCTATCTGCAAGAGGCCTGGCCGGAGCATTGGGAAAAGTTCGCCGCGAAGAATGCACAGGATCCGCAACGGGCCCTGGTGCGTGCGGTGACCCGCGAGCTGGATCGCCGCGGGACGTTGGACGTGCTCCGCCATGGGGTCAAGGACCGGGGCTCGAAGCTGGATCTGTGCAGCTTCAAGCCCGACCACGGCATGAACCCCGAGTCCCAGGCCCGCTACGGCGCCAACCGCCTGCGCGTGGTGCCGGAAGTCTCGTACTCGCCGCATGCGCGCAGCGGGGAGTACAACCCGCGGCTGGATCTGGTGCTGTTCGTCAACGGCATCCCCACCGCCACGCTGGAGCTGAAAAGCGAGTTCAAGCAGTCGGTCGAGAATGCCAAGCGCCAGTACCGGCGCGACCGCCCGGTAAAAGACCCAGTCACGCGCAAGCCCGAGCCGCTGCTCACCCCCAAGCGCGGTGCATTGGTGCACTTCGCGGTCAGCCAGAACGAGGTGGCGATGGCGACCCGCCTGGCCGGCAAGGACACGGTTTTCCTGCCCTTCAACCAGGGCACCGAGGACGGCGGCGCCGGCAACCCCGCGCCCCCGAACCCGGACAGCTACGCCACCGGCTACCTGTGGCAGCAGGTGTTCCAGCCGGATGCCTGGCTCAAGATCATCGGCCGCTTCCTGCACCTGGAGGACAAACCGGAGGAAGACTTTCACGGAAAACGGCGCAAGAAAGAGTTGCTGGTTTTTCCGCGCTTCCATCAGTGGGAGGTGGTGAACCGCCTGATCGGGGCCACGCGGGAGGAAGGTGCCGGCCAGCGTTACCTGATCCAGCACAGCGCGGGTTCCGGCAAGTCCAACTCGATCGCCTGGATCGCGCACCAGCTCGCCTCGCTGTACGACGAGGCGGGCGGCAAGCTGTTCAACTCCGTGGTGGTGGTCACCGACCGCACGGTGCTGGACAGCCAGCTCCAGGACACCATCTACCAGTTCGAACACGCGCACGGTGTGGTGCGGCCGATCACCCGCGACGTTGGTAACCAGAGCAAGTCGGAGCAACTGGCCGAGGCGCTGGCCGAGCAGACGCGCATCATCATCGTGACGATCCAGACCTTCCCGGCGCTGTTCGACGCGCTGGATAAGCGCCCGGAGCTGTCCGCCGGGCGCTACGCGGTGATCGCCGACGAGGCGCATTCCTCACAGACCGGCTCCTCCGCCACCAAGCTCAAGGCCATCCTGGGCACCGACAAGCCGGAGGGTGAAGAGATCAGCGCCGAAGAGCTGATGGATGCGGCCGTCGCCTCGCGCAAGCCGACCGAGCGCATCAGCTACTACGCCTTCACCGCCACGCCCAAGGCGAAGACCCTGGAGCTGTTCGGCCGTCCGCCGGATCCGGACCTGCCGGCTTCGGCCGAGAACAAGCCCGAGCCGTTCCATCTGTACTCCATGCGACAGGCGATCGAGGAAGGCTTCATCCTCGATGTGCTGAAGAACTACACCACCTATTCGACCGCCTGGAAGCTGGCTCACCCCCATGGCGACGACGAAGAGGTGGAGTCGCGCAAGGCCTCGACCAAGATCGCCCGTTGGGTGCGGCTGCACCCGTACAACATCAGCCAGAAGGTGGAGGTGATCGTCGAGCACTTCCGCGCCAACGTGCGCCACCTGCTGGACGGCCAGGCCAAGGCGATGGTGGTGACGGGCAGTCGACAGGAGGCGGTGCGCTACGCCCTGGCGATGCGCGAGTACATCCAGGACAAGGGCTATGACGACGTGCACGCACTGGTGGCCTTCTCTGGCTCCGTGCTGCCGGACGAGGTGATCCCCGAGGAGGTGAACGAGCACAGCTCGCTGCTGAACCCGGGCCTGAAGGGGCGCGATCTGGCCGACGCGTTCAAGACCGCCGAGTACAACGTGATGATCGTGGCCAACAAGTTCCAGACCGGGTTCGACCAGCCCAAGCTCTGCGCCATGTACGTGGACAAGAAGCTGCAGGGCGTGGAATGCGTGCAGACCCTCTCCCGCCTGAACCGCACCTTCTCGGGCAAGGAGGACACGTTCGTCCTCGATTTCTTCAACGACGCCGAAGACATCCTCGAAGCCTTCCGCCCGTACTACAACAAGGCCGAGCTCGCCGACGTCTCCGACCCGAACGTGGTCTACGACCTGCAGCATAGCCTGGACGCCTCAGGCATCTACCACTGGGACGAGGTCGAGAACTTCGCCCGCGCATTCTTCAATCCCAAGGTCAACGCAAGCCAGCTCAGCTACTACTGCCAGCCGGCAAAGGAACGCTACACCACCCGCTACAAGGCCGTGCTGGAACAGATCCAGACCTGGAAGGCCGCCTACGCCCAAGCCGAGCGCAATGGCGACAAGCCCGGCCTACACCGAGCCGAGCAGGAGCTGAAGGACGCCCACACCACCCGCGACGAGCTGGACCTGTTCCGCAAGAACCTCCAGAGCTTCGTGCGCAGCTACGAGTTCCTCTCGCAGATCGTCGACTTCGAAGACCGCGAGCTGGAACAGCTCAACGTGTACGCCCACGAACTGTACCCACTCCTGCGCCCCGAAAACCTGGAAGAAGACGCAATCGACGTCTCCGAACTGGAGTTGACCCACTACCGCCTGAACAAGCGCGCCGAACACCAACTGAACCTCGGAGAAGAGGGTGAGGACTACGACGGCCTCAAGCCCGTCTCCGACGTCGGCTCCGGCAAGCCCCACGACCCGGAGAAGAAACGCCTCTCCGAGATCATCGACCAGCTCAACGACCTCTTCGGCGCCGAAGTCAGCGACGAAGACAAGCTCCAGTTCTACAATGGCATCGCCGACCGCATTCGCCGCGACGACGCCGTCATGGCCCAGGTCGAGAACCACAGCCCCGACCAGGTGATGCACGGCCTCTTCCCCAAGCGCGTCACCGACACCGTCCTCGACGCCATGACCGACCACGAAAAACTCTCCATGCAGGTCCTGGACGACCCCGAACGCCAACGCGACTTCGCCCTGCTGATCCTGCGCCTGCTGACCGCCGGGGCAGGCGACCAACGCCCCACCCCCACAAGGCCCGCTCAATGAAACGTCCCAGGGCATTGGCGCACGCCCCGCCACCCCGGGGGCCGAACCGCACCACGCCGCAATCCGGCCTTTCGGTCCGCCAAGCGTGCTCCCATCCGCGCGTTGGCAACCGAACGGTATGGCGCGCCTTGCTTGCGGGATATCACGGCCATGTCGGTGTTATCCAGAATCTGTATAGCGCCAATATCTCAGATTCTGTCTAATACACTGTTACACGTTTTGGATGAAGTATGAGTTTTGAAAAAGAGTTTGACGAGTTGCAAAGACTCTTTGCTAAGAAAGATTTATTGACTGAGCCAAGGCGGTCGTCTGGGAATGGCTTCATGGAAATCCTCTTGGCAGAGAGAAAAAACATGAAGATAAAAATTTACCAAGAAAACGGGCATCATCTACCACATATCCATATTGACTATGGAAGACAGCACCATGCCGCCAGCTATGCCATAGAGTCAGGTGAGCGAATTGAGGGAAGCTTATCTAAGAAATACGATAGCGACGTCTCAGGTTGGCTAGATCGGAATCGAGAGAAGGTGCTAGAAATCTGGAACTCGTTGCAATCCGGTGTACCACATGAACAGCTATTGGCGGAGCTGGCAGGTGACGTGTAACAAGTCAATTAACTTCGCGCCTACGGCGCCGGACACGCTAGCGCGCGTCGGTTATTGAGGCGTTAGCCACACAGTGCAACCCATGCAAGAACCCACCACTCCTGATATAGCGGCTTCATTCGAATTCCACAGGCGACATCCTGAGATTTCTATAGATCAATACGTCAAGGCAAAAGCACTGGAGCTTGCTGAGTCAATTCAGGGCTTGGAGAAGATATATCTCGATAAATGCTTTTGGGTGCAGCTTCGTGATGCCCACATGGGTCGGTCAAAAAATCAGGCTGTCGATGAGTTGCTCGGAAAGATAAGAAGCGCTGTAAGGAGCGGAAAAGTTCTCTGTCCGATTAGTGAGGCCGTGTTTCTAGAGTTACTAAAACAGCAAGATCTAACAACTCGGCAAGCCACAGCAGAGCTGATTGATGAATTTAGTCAAGGCACAACGCTGGTTCCGTACGAACAACGGGTCGCACAGGAGTTGGTTGGTGTCATTTCCGTGCCGACACCCAACGGTCCTCAGTATCACGAGCCCAAAGACTTGGTGTGGTCGAAGCTCAGCTATGTGTTGGGCGTAGTGCACCCTTCAGAGACAGCCTTTCCTCCGGAAGAGGAACTCGTCGTTCAAAAGTCATTTTTTGACCATATGTGGCAGATTCCATTGGTTGAAGTGCTTTCCTATCTGGAGGACGGAGGTGATTTTCCACCAGAGAAATTCGGTGAAACGGCAGGCAACCTGAATGAGCTAAATCGAAATCATCAACATGAGGTGAAGAACTTCAAGCAGGTCTATCTTGACGAAATCCGCGGTGCGATGAGTCTTTTCATGCATGTGCCCCGCATGTGGTCGGAAAATGAATATGAGAGGGTATCGGGCGTTTCGGCTGCGTGCTCGGACCATGAAAGGCAGGAGCGCGAACAGAAATGGCATACAGTATTCGGAAACTTAGTTACAAAGAGGTCCGTGGCACTGAGATTGCCAAGTCTGCATGTTTCTGCTCTATGTCATGCTGCGGTTCGCTGGGATAAAGGGAGGAAATTGGTAGCGAATGATTTCTACGATTTTCAGCATGCGGCAGCCGCAGTTGGATACTGTAGAGTTTTTATGACGGAGAAACCGTTAAGGTCGCTTCTTCAGCAAAAGCATCTCCAATTGGCGAATGATTATCCATGTGTAATCATTGCTGACATCAATGAAGCCGTAGAATGGGTGGGGGAGCGAGTTGGTGGCTAACGAGTGCATCCACGGCGACCCAAAAACCGCTACGCGGTTTTCGGTCGCGTGATGCTTGGTGTTGGCCGGAACGCGGACTTACGGAGAGTATGAATGGATGATCTCGGAGCACCGAACGACTCGCTAAATCAGAGCCCAAATGCCAGTCTGCTGTTCTCACCTAAGCATTTCCTGAAAATGCGGCGGCCTGAGCGATTTTCAGATACGGTGTCCAGCGCCGTGCCAGCGTTGGACCGCGCGATGCTTGAGTATCATCTCAGTACGCTGACAAACCGTAACGAAGAACTGCTATTCGAAGAGTTTTCCAAGGCACTGCTCCAAAGGACGGTGTGCCCAAATCTACTGCCGCATACAGGCCCCAGTGGAGGCGGCGACAGCAAAGTTGACTCCGAAACCTATCCGGTGGCTCCGTTACTCGCGTTGTCCTGGTATGTGGGGAAGCCTGATAAAGCGTCTACGGAACGCTGGGCGTTCGCTTTTAGTGCCAAAGAGGATTGGCGGCCGAAAGTTCGGTCTGATATTGGCAAGGTTGTTGCGACGCAACGCGGATACTCGAAGGCGTTCTTTGTAAGTAACCAGTTCATTCGCGATAAAGTCCGGGCCGAAGTCGAAGACGCTCTCGCGAGGGAGCATGGTATCGATGTCCGAATTTTCGACCGCACATGGATTCTGGATCAGGTCTTTGATAACAAGCTTGAGTTGATTGCCATTGATCGGCTCCAGATTAAGACTGAACTCCGGCAACAGGAGCGCAAGGGCCCACGCGATACGGAGCGCCAACAGGAATTCGATTCGGTAGAGAGGGAGATCAGCGCGGCGATCCAAGAGGGGCGTCAATCACTCGCTCTGGTTGACAATGGCCTCCTGTCAGCCGACTTGGCTAGATGCATGGAGCGACCCCGTCAAGATGTCGAGGGTTTGTACGCGAGAGCCGAGCGTCTGGCGAATGAATACGGCACCGCACACCAGCAGTTGCTCTGCGCCTACGAGCACGCCTGGACATCGTACTGGTGGTACGAGGACTACAACTCCTTCCTTCAGCAATACGATGAGGTTGAGCGCCGAGCGCATGGGAGTCAGAACCCGTACGAGTTGGAACTCTGGTCCAATCTTTTCTCGTGCCTTAACGTGATCGCTCAATCGCAGGCCTTCGCAGATCAAGTTGACACGAAGCCGCGAGCGAAGCTGTTGCTTGAATCGCTTCTGACGGTTGCACAGCAAGATGACCGCCCCAGTGCAGCCCTCCACGCGCAGAGTCTGGCTGTTCTGGTGCAACTGCTCACAGCGAAGCCGGGTGAGCATGATGATCTGCTTGGCCGCCTGGCGGATGTTGTGGAGAAGGCAGAGGGGCTGATCGGATATCCGTTTGAACCACTTTCGAAGATCGTGACTGAACTTGGTGCCATATTCGGCGAGCTTCCGGGATACCAGAGATTGTTCGAAGAGACTGTCGCGGCCTCCACGCGGCGGGCAGGTGACGTATCTGGAGCTCGCATGATGGTGCCACGGGGCACGCAGCAGTTGGATTCTGGGCATGCGTATGACGCCATCCGCATGTTTGGGCGAGTCATGGGAAAACTGTTCAAGCACGAGAGTCGAGAGGACGCGGTTCATGCGCTATACCTCTGCTCACATGCCTATGAACGGGTGGGATTGCTATGGGCAGCGCGAGGAACGGCTGTCGCAGCCGCAAGCATCGCCACAAATGACTACTGGACCTACGAAAGCCTTACACCCCAACAGGCGGCCTGCTACAACCGCATCAAGTGGATGGAACTTCGGCTTGGGCGATTGGGCCCAATGCTTGCGTGGCATGAGGTTGATCACCTGATTCGCGGAGTGCTGAACGATCGCGGATGCACGATCAAGTGGGTGACACAGGACGACATGTTCGATCCGATTGCGGGGATGCTGCTGCTCAAGGCCAATCTGGAAACGCTTCGTGCCCTGACTCAACTACCTGAAGTACTCGACTCCACGGGGCTTCCTATGGCTGCGGTCGCATTGCTGTTCGCGCTTGGTCACGAGGATGAGGTGCCGTCAGCGCTAATAGGAGAAGAAGCTGACGAAGAAGACAGACGCAATTTTTTCAGAATGTGGCGAGACCAACCCGCAAAGGGTGATCTTCCGCCGGCACCCAAGATTGACCTCGCGCAGACCATTCGATTGGAATCCTCCGTTGCGGGATGCAGCATCGATGTGACCTGTCGGAACGAGTCCCCCTTCATTGAGCTTGGCGAATCATTGTTGGCATGCCTAGAGGCACTGCTGGCAACCGCCATGAGTGACCGCATCATCGCTCGTGAGCCGTCAGTCAAGGTTAAGATCAAGGCAGGGGAGTTTGCCGAGTCACCATTTACATTTAATGCTGGAGATGTAGATGGTCGGCCGTCTGTCGAAATCCGATGTCGTCCGTTCTCGCCTCACAAGCTAAGCATTGATGAGCAAACGAAGCTCAAGGACCGCCTATTCGAAGTGGTCGCCCATATCCTCGCCAGAGCATTTCTGCTTCAGAATGCGGAGGCGCTGTTGACCAGACTCTTTCGTGACGATCTGGCGCCTCAACGAGCCCTCGACTTCACCACGTCCTTTGTCGTGGTGGGCAACGTGCTGGGACACGACGCCAAGACGAACTTGGACCAGAGGATCGATCCGAAGGCCACGAACTACCCGCTGCTTCGGACGGAAGTGTGGGACAAGGTGGATCGACATGCGAGTCCGCCCGAGCAGAATATGACAGACTTGAAGCCAGCTCCCGCCGACAGCGAGGTACCGCCGGAAGTGGGTGATCTGGATCATGTGTCACACCGCGAAATTCGGACCGTATCTCTGATCCGAGAGGCGATCTGGAATGAGGCCGAATGGCGGGGAGTGGTGTTTGCCACCGCCCCCGATCCTTCAGTGCCTCCGATCCTTGCACTGCTATTCGAGAACGCCGATGCCGGCCTAAAGATATTCAGGGGATGGCACGACGAACTTGGCGACGTCGATGAAGGTGATAGGCTACGTATAGCGATACTTCGCAATATCCGTCGAGACAAACCGCACTGGTATCGCATCGTGATCGGGAGTGATCCAGCGTCCGACTTGGTCGCAGATGGGGTGAAGAACATCATGATTGTGTCACGCATTCACACGATGACTCCTGATTCAAGCGAGAATCTGGAGCGTTTCATTGCCGCTTACGAGAAGGCCGGAAAGTACATTCTTAGCCAGGCGAAGCTGAACAGAGGCCAGATTCATTGGGCGGCAAAAAACGAGATTGAAAAGAAGCGAATCGTCATCAGAGAAGCGTGGGAGGTTGGGCCGCACGATCCCGACAGTGTGGGGATAAGGTTGGACGACGATCCGATAATCCCTCAAGGCGTTGAAGACCCGCCGGTGGTGAGAACGCTCGAACGGATCAGGCAAGCTCGATGATCTACAGCTATACGGGCCAACAACAGCATGCAGCGGACGGCACTACGCGCCGCCGCTGATGCTGGGCGTAGGGCGGCTCGGAACCTATACCGTTTGTGCCCTTTGGCTCGACTTATCGAAATCCCTTTTCGGGTAAGCCCCTTGCCCTTCTTCATGCCATTCCCTTCCCGAGCCTTTCCCTTTTGCCCTACGCGTCGTTCGACCAGCCGGTGTAGCCGCGTCGCATCTTGGCGGCAGCCCTTTGGGTGAGCGTCGCCTCTGCCTGGTCCGCGGTGCTGTTCGTGCAGGAGTTGGTTGAGGTGTCGGGAGCTACCTAGGCCACTGCGAGTTGTGGACAGAATTAGCACACTGAAGTCCTGCGCACTTCCCCCCAACTCACCGTAGATGCGTTGGACGGTTTGGTCGAGGGCGGTCTCCTGGCATTCAACGAACGAGACCCCTATCCCGCGGCCGGCATATTCGGAGAACTCCGGGATTGTGTGCATTCCGATAGCAAAGGCGGCACGCGGGATCCCGCTAGTCTCAGACCATTGCTGGAGCACAGTCAGTTCGGATTGCGGAATGGCAGGGTTGTCGGCGAGCGAATGGAGCACGAGTCCCGGCCCGGTGGGTGGCAAGAGGCTGGGGTCGCCGACCAGGACGAGGCGCATTCCTGGGGTCATATATCGTATGAGACGATAGAAGAGAATGGTGTCGACCGTGGACATCTCGTTGACGACGACCACCGTGCCGGGGCTGAGGGGGGGCGCTTTCAAGCGATGCTAGGAACGCGGTAATGGTGGATGCCGGGCGCCCAGTAGCTTCGGACATGCGCTGTGCGGCGTTGCCGGTAAGAGCGATCTGGTGGATGACCGGTCGCTCCTGAATGGTCTCCAGTACATCGTAAAGGGTCTTGAGAACGGTGGCCTTGCCCGTGCCAGTTCCGCCACGGAGCAGACTAAGATGAGCTTGCGCGCTGCAAAGCACCGCTTGCCGCTGTTCTGGAGATAGCCTGAATCCTTCTGCGCGCTCGTGGCGGGTAATGGCGGATTCAACGGCTTCTTGGTCAGGCCTTGCGTGGAGTGACGACGTTCCACCTTCCGGTGTCTCGCCACCCAAGATATCCAGCAGCCGTTCGGCGATCTCGCGCTCCATGAGTTCCATGCCGACGGATTGATATAGGTCGCCAGTCTCGTAGTACTGTGTGCTTTTGCCGATCTTCATTGCCTCGTCGACCAGTACAGGATTACGAAGCAGTGTCTTCAGGCGGGCCTTGATATCGTTCCTCGGAAGGCAGGTGTGGCCGTGCTTAAGGCCCCGGTAAAGTGCTTCCTCGACGCCTGCTTCCAGCCGGCGCGGATCGTCCTCCGAAATATTGAAGCGCTCCCGCGACAAGCGATCCACCCATTTCCACTGGGCTTCGAAAGCGAGCAGAGAGTACGGGTTGGCCTCCACCTTTGCTCGCGCCTCATGGCGGTAGATATCAACGACCTTTCTTGCGATTGGAGGAGGGGTGCCGATCTGACGCAGCCAAACCAGGCTTTCGCCGAGACGGTACTGCTCGAAGGCGTAGCAGATGAGACCAGCCGCTTCTGCGCTCAGCACCGAAGTCAGTGCGCCGAGATCTCGTTGTGCGATCAGGTCGATCAGTCGGTTCCCATAATGATCGAAAAGTCGCTGAGCCTTGACGACTCCAATCCCACGGCAGGCACTGCTTTGCGTGATCCAAGCGACGATGTTATCGCTAGAAGGCGGTACCAGCTCCGCGTGAGCGGCTTCAATTTGCCACTCACGCTGTTGGTTAACACCCAGCGTGCCGCGAACTGCCCATATCTGTCCGACATCCGGAAAGCTGCTGTCTGGGATTAATGCCCAGCTACACCGAGCCACATACAGACTCTCTGCGGAGGTCCGGCCGGATACGATGACCCCGCCGCGCCGGCCGCGGCTACGCACCGCTGAGATGGTGATCTCGACGGCCACCTCTTTTCCAGCGGTCTCTTGGCTCATGGGCGCACCAACCTGCCGGTTTGTGCCAGGTGCTCACCGATGCGCTGGTACCGCTCGAGCTGTTCGTTCAGATCCCGGACACGATCGCGGAGCGCAGCGTTTTGTTCCTCGAGGATCTGGATGCGCTGCTCGGTTTGACGGTCGACTCCGGCGGTCCTCTTCTTGATTGAGCCGATTCGGCTGGCCACGGTCGAAGCCGTTCCGGCTTCGACGGAAGAAAGGACACCGTCACACCGTAACTCTGCCTCCAGTCCTTCTAGGGCGGATTTCACGGCCGGGTTCTGTCGTAGGACGCTCTTGGCAAAGTTGCACGCTTTGGCCATCTCCGTTCGGTTCAGTTGACCCCGCCGGACGAATTGATCCCAGTCCCCCTTGGCTCGGCGTTCTTCGACCCATCGGTTAAAGGTGTCGACATTGGTCTTGGCTAATTCACGTCCGCTCGCCACCTTCAGTCTCCGTCCCTGTATCTGACCCATAACCTTACCGCCAGGGCATATGGCCTGGCGCCGCCGGAAGGATCTTTCCAGCCCTTCCACGGTTGAGGGAGGGGAGCCGGGATTCTGCTCGTGGCCTACGTCCCTGTTGCCGTTTTCGACCGTGGTGCTTTTCACTGGCGGCCGACCATCGCTATCGGGGTCTTCCCGGCGGTCCGCAGCGCCTGCGTATTCCGGATTTTGAAAAATCTCCGTCAGGAGAACCTAATATGCAATAGGTGCATATTGGGTCTCGCTCAAAGCGAGGGGGTGCTGCTGGGATTGACGACAACCAGCAACGGTGCTGTAATAGCGCCGCTCTAAGGGTAGGTGTGGGTGCTAGTCACTCACTCACTCACTAACCCTTCGGCCCTTTGTCCGGCTTACCCGATATAAGGGTTCGAGTCCTGCCGGGCGCGCCAGGGCCGCCCTTCGCGCAAGTAGCTGTACAGTGACACGGTGGTGACCGTAGCTCAGTTGGTAGAGTCCCGGATTGTGACTCCGGTTGTCGTGGGTTCGAGTCCCATCGGTCACCCCACCCCCTTTTTTGTTCCGGGGGCCGTTAGCTCAATTGGTAGAGCAGTGGACTCTTAATCCATTGGTTGTAGGTTCGATTCCTACACGGCCCACCATTTTCTTTCCCGCTTTTCCCGATTGATCTCAAATAGCGCCGCAGGCGTGTAGCGGATCCCTTTGCCGTTTTCGGTGTGGCGAAGGATGGGGCGGCATATCTCCAGTTCTTTCACCTTCCGTTCAGATGCGCGGGCGTAGTCTGTTTGCGTGTTCGTGTATCAGTGCGGTTTGTGCCGTCGGGAGGCTGGAAAGATGACAGGCAGAATTTTAATGATCCTGATGCTGGCGGGTTTGGTGGCCCTCCTGGCGGGGTGCCAGACGGTGAGCAAGCAGCAGACCGGGGCCCTGATCGGGGGTGCGGCCGGCGGTGTCATCGGCAGTCAGATCGGCGGCGGGCGCGGGCGTACTGCGGCGATTATTGCCGGGACCCTGGCGGGTGCGGCGGTTGGCGGTTCGGTGGGACGGAGCATGGATGACGTGGACCGGATGCGCGTGTCGCGTACGCTGGAGACGGTCCCGGATCGCCAGAGCTCGACCTGGCGCAACCCGAATACCGGGCATCAGTACCACGCTACACCGACCCGGACCTACCGCTCCTCGGGGCAGGACTGCCGCGAGTACCAGGTGCAGGCCGCCATGGACGGCTACCCCGAAACGATTAACGGCACGGCCTGCCGTGATGCCAGCGGGCGCTGGGTGGATGTTTAGAGAGAGCCCCAGTGCCCCGGGCGACTTGTCCCGAGACGGGTCACCCGGAAGACGGCCATAAAAAAAAGCCCCGCATGAGCGGGGCTTTCTCGTTCCGGGGTTGCCCCCGGAAGGGGGCGCGAACCGATCAGGACCTGCGGTACATGTCCTCGGTGGTCGGGACGTAGCCGAGGTTGTCCTCGCCGATGCCCTTGACCTTCGGTTCGTTGAGGTCGCTGATGCGCACATTGCCGTCCTGGCTGCGCAGGTAGTCGGCGACGCCGTCCCAGATGTCGACCCCGACACCGCCGGGCACGCTCTGCTGCACGCTGGCCCAGCCGGCGACGACGTATTCCTTGTCGGCGTCCAGCTTCTTGCCGTCCAGTTCCATTTCGGAGATCCGGTTGCCGGCACTGGCGCTCGGGTCGATGGCGTACTTCAGGCCGCCGACACGGACCATGTCGCCACCCTGCTGGTAGAACGGGTCGGCGTTGTACAGGTTGTCGGCCACGTCTTCCAGGATGTCCTTGATCTGGGCCCCGGTAAAGGCGTTGCGGGTCATCTCCGGGTAGGTGAGACCGGTCTGGTCCATCACATGCTCGAATGTGATCGGCATGCCCGGCAACACGGTGGTGCCCCAGCGGAAGCCCGGGGAGAACGAGATCTGCGCATCGTTGTATTCAATCAGGCCATCGCAGATCAGCTGGTCGAAGGTGCCGTTGAAGTTGCCGCGGCGGAACAGCAGGTCCTCGGTGACGGCCAGTTCCTCGGACAGCTTCTCCTCCATGTTGAAGGTCTCGCCCTTCCAGGTGACCTCGCTGTTGCGCATGTTGTGGATGTAGGTCGCCATTGCCGGGTCTTCCGGCAGCATCTCGGCGAACACCGGCACCAGGCGGTATTCCCAGTCCTTGATTGCGCCGTCCCGGAAATCGAAGTCCAGCACGCCGACGAACTTGGCGTTGGAGCCGGCATTGGTGACCAGGCAGGTTCCGCCGTCGGGGCGCTCGATTGGCATCGGCTGCGGCACGGCGTCATGGGTATGGCCGCCCATGATGGCGTCCAGGCCCTCGACCATGCCGGCCATCTTGATGTCCACGTCCATGCCGTTGTGCGACAGGGCAACGACGATCTCGGCGCCTTCGGCACGCGCGTCGTTGACGGTCTCCTGCATGTCGTCCGGACGGATGCCGAAGGACCACTGCTCGACCATCCAGCGC
Organism: Thioalkalivibrio versutus; assembly: GCF_001020955.1. Classification (NCBI taxonomy): domain Bacteria; kingdom Pseudomonadati; phylum Pseudomonadota; class Gammaproteobacteria; order Chromatiales; family Ectothiorhodospiraceae; genus Thioalkalivibrio; species Thioalkalivibrio versutus. Next base: position 2,308,358 of record NZ_CP011367.1, on the reverse strand, counting down.
GGGTTGGCGATCGGGGTGTAGGGGAAGGCCTGGCCCACCACCGCCACGTTCACGCCGTTCATCTCGCGGATCACGTAGGGCTTGAAGATGCGGTCACCCCAGTCCACGTCGCGCACGTTCTGGGCGACGAAGTCGATGCCGGCATCGGCGAAGTCGCCGTTCACGACCTCTTCCACGCGGTCGGCGCCGTAGGTGAATTCCCAGTGACCGGTCATGACGTCGATGCCCAGCAGTTTCTGTGCATCGACCATGTCCTGCGCGTTGGTCCACAGCGCGGAGCCGGAGCCGCCGCCCCAGGTGTCGCCGCCGTCCAGCAGGAGGGCGTTGGGTCGCGAGTCACGCAGCTTGTTGATCAGCGTCTTCAGATGCGCAAAGCCGCCTACGCGACCGTACTGTTCGGCCGCTTCCATAAAGTTCAGGTTGGTATAGGCGTGGGCGTAGATGCTGTCGCGTTCGATGTCGTAATGCTTGAGGAAGTGCTCGCTCACGATGTGCGGCGGACGGTTACGCATGTCCGCCACGCCGAGGTTGACGTTTGGCTCGCGGAAGTACACCGGCTTCAGCTGGGCGTGGCAGTCGGTGTAGTGCAGTAGGTGCACATTGCCGAAGCGATCCAGGGTGTCGTAGGGATCACCCGCAGTGCCGCCCTTGTTGTTGCTGCAGGCGGCGGTGCCCAGGGGGAAACCGGCGGCGCTGGCGGCGGCCAGTAACTGCATGAATTCTCGGCGTGAGATGTGCATGAGGAGTTCTACCTCTCTTGTCCGGGTGTATTGGTGGTGGGTTTTCGGGCAGTTCTATGACTGTCGGTAGACGAATGGTCCTGCGGGAACATTCCCCGCGTGCGCGGTTTCTATCGCCGGTCCTCGCGCGCCTCGCGTGCGGTCTGTCGGGCCGTGTCGCGCTTGTCTTCGATGCGTTGACGGTCGCGCTCGCTGGCATCCGAGGCGTCCATTCCCGCCTCGAACTGGCGCACGGCCTCCTCGTACTGGGCGCGATGAAAGAAGTATTCGGCCATGGCCTCGCGGCTGATTGCAATATACCCGGCCGCGTCCGCGATGTCCGCCTGCAGGCGCAGGAGCTCCGGATTGGGGGCCGCCTCGCGGCGGATCATGTCGGACAGGATGCGAATGGCGCGGTCGGGCTGCCCGAGGTCGCGGTGGACCCGGGCCAGGCGTTCGCGGATCACCGGGTGGCCGGGGTACACCGCGTCCAGATCCTCCAGCCGTTCCAGCGCCGCGCTGTGTTCGCCTTCCTCGCGCAGCAGTGCTGCGAACGCGAGTTCGAGGGTCAGTCCGGGGGCGTCCGCTGCATCGAGGCGTTCGAGCTGTTCGCGGGCGCGGCCGGGTTCTCCACGTTCGAGATAGGCGACCGCCGCCCCGTAGCGCTGCTGGGGCGAGGGGGTGTCCGTTGCGCGGAAGCGTTCCAGGGTTCGCCGGGGATCCTGCAGCGCCTGCATGCGCGCCTGCATCCACTGGAATTCGGGGCCGCGGTTGCGGGTGTCGCTGGCAGTCATCTGGTTTGCGCGGTTGCGGGCGTCGGTGATCCGGTCGAGGGTGACCGGGTGCGTGCGCAGGTACTCCGGCACCTGGTCGCCGACCCCGCGCGAGAGCTCTTGCAGGCGTTCGAAGAAATCGGCCATCGCATTGGGGTCGAAGCCGGTGCCTTGCAGTATCTGCATCCCGGCCCGATCCGCCTCGGCCTCGTTTGCGCGGGTGAAGTTGATCTGTTGCTGGATGCCGCCGGCCACACCCCCGGTAATGATGGCCGAGCCCAGGGTCGGATCCACCGCCGAGGCAAGGATGCCCGCCAGGATGGCGAGGCCGGTGGTGAAATTGATGTCGCGCCCGCGCGCGAACATGCGCGCGAGGTGACGTTGGGTAACGTGGGCGATTTCGTGTGCGACCACGGCGGCCAGTTCGGCCTCGTCGCGGACCTCCAGCATCAGACCCGCATGGATGCCGATAATGCCCCCGGGCATCGCGAAGGCGTTCACCTGGCTGTTGTCGATGGTCAGGAAGTAGAACGGCCCATCGGCGCTGGGTGCGTTGGCCAGCAACTGGCGTCCCAGGGAGTCGACATAAAAGACGATCTCGGGATCGGTCACCAGGGGGGCGCTGCGGCGGACCTCGCGCAGCAGGGAGCGGCCGAGCTCGCGTTCTTCCGCCGGGGTCAGTACGCCGCCGGAGGCCTCGCCCAGGTCGGGCAGGGAAACGCCACTGGAGTGGGCGGGTGGTACCGCCAGGCTCGCCACCACCAGAAGGGCGGCGAGCAGGAAATGGACAATAGAAGGCATGCCGCGAGGGCCGGCGGGCGCCGGCCCTCTGGTGTGGGCATGCCGGGGGCGGTCGTTACTTGCCAAGCCCCGGGGCCGACGAATAGGTGCGCATGCTGTCGCGGGTTTCCCACAGCTTCGGCTTGAGCATCGCCGCAGGCACCATGAACTTCTTGCGGTCCAGCACCTTGTGGGTGCGGACGAGCTTGATGACGTCGTCATAGTCCATCTTGAACAGCAGGCCCACGTCGCCGCCGGAGGTACGCCGCGCGATCATGTAGTTGTCCTGCATGTCGTGCACGTAGATGTTGGCAGGGCGCAGCTTGCCGTTTTCGTCTTTCAGCGTGACGGCATAGTGGCCGTCGACCTGGAATTCGCTCTTGTCCACCGGGATATCCTCCGCGAAGCAATGAAGCTGATGTGTCTGCATCAGCGTTTTCTAAAGCGTGGGCGACGATAGCAGAACTTTTCGTCCCGGGCGACCATCCACCTCTCCTCGCTTGGTCTTGTTTGCATTTCCGATCGGTTTCGCTATGCTCCGCGCCCACTCTTTGCGTAGAGCGGCCGCCGGTCAGAGCTCACGCGACGAGTACGGCATCCCCCGCAAGTGAACGACCCGGAGCGCAGCGTGTACGGATTTACCGAGATCACCCCGGACGAACTGGAACAGTGGCGCAACGAGGGCAAGAGCTTTCGTTTGCTGGATGTGCGCTCGCCGGGCGAGACCGGTCGCGGCATTATCCCGGGGGCCGAGCTTGTCCCGCTGGCCACCTTGCCGCTGCGCAAGGACGAGTTCACCGGTAGTGATGCGCCGGTGGTCATTTACTGTCAGAGTGGGGCGCGTTCCGCCCAGGCCTGCGCCTTTCTCGCCCAACAGGGGGTGGACTGTGCAAGCAGCCTGCGCGGCGGCATTGTCGGATGGGCCCAGACCGGAAAACCGGTGGTAAGCCCGGATTAGAATTCGGTTGTATTCCGATGCCGATTCGCCTATAAGGGGGAATTCGGTTGATTACCGTTCGGTAATGGCTGCAGCGCACAGGGCCCAACCGGACCGCAGTACACGACTGATAAAACGCACTCAAAGGAGAGAAACGATGGCCAACTTTGACCAAGAACTCGATGCTTCCGGCCTGAACTGCCCGCTGCCCATCCTGCGCGCCAAGAAGGCGCTGGCCGCGATGGACGCCGGCCAGGTTCTGCACATCATCGCGACCGACCCGGGCGCCGTGAAGGACTTCCAGGCGTTTTCCAAGCAGACCGGTAACGAGCTGATGGAGCACAAGGAAGAAGGCGGCAAGTTCTACTTCCTGATCAAGAAGGGCTAAGGCGCTTCAAGTGCTTGATTCGGGGCGGCAATTCGCAAGGGTTGCCGCCCCGAATCCTGAATAACGATGGTTGCCATGCGGTAACTGGATTGGTGCCTGGACGAGGTCTAGGCTGGCTGCGCAAGGTTCACAAGAAACCTGCATCGCCTAAAGCGAAGAGGTGTGAGATATGGCGACATACGCTGAGATGCAGCAAATCTTCGACGATATTCGTGGAGATTTTCGCTACGACCACGAGCTTAACGGCTGCCTGAACTGCGGCATCTGCACGGCCACGTGTCCGTCCGCCCAGTTCTACGATTACTCGCCGCGCGAGATCGTGCAGCTGCTCTGGACCGAGAACGTCGAGCAGATCTACGACGCGATGCAGGAAAAGATCTGGGCCTGCGCCCAGTGCATGACCTGTGCGGCGCGCTGCCCGTTCAAGAACTCCCCCGGTGGCCTGGTCGCGATCATGCGCGAAGTGGCCATCAAGCACGAGATGCAGTCCGCCAAGGACGTGCTTCGTCCGTTCGGCCGCGTCATGCTCAAGCTGATCACCACGGGGAACCAGCTGTCTCCCGATATGATCCAGCCCGATCACTTCCCTGACTGGGGCCCCAACATCCAGAAGGTGGAAGGTGATCTGCGCATCCTGCGCAAGGCGATTCCGGTGAAGACGCTGCAGACGGTCGAGACCGCCTGGGAAGTGTCCCTGAAGACCTCGGTGGAGATGTACACCATCTGGGAAATGACCGGAGTCCTGAAGTCCCTCGAGCTGATGGACGAGAATCTCTTCGACGTGATCGAAGACTTCATCGACGAGAAGCGCGAGGACTACGAAGACTGGCTCGAGGAGCAGGAAGAGGAAGACGACGAGTAAGTCGTCCACCGATTCCCGCATCCAAGACATCAGGAGAAGCGTTATGAGTGAACAGACCCCAGGCAATCACAACCAGAATGGTGAAGGCGCTGGCGCCGGCACGATGAAGCCCGGTTCCCACAACACCGACGGGCAGGGCATCGCCGGTCACGGTTCGTTCTTCCAGTCGACCGATCTGTCGAAGGAAGACGCAGTCAAGGCCACCGACTGGGTGCGCAAGCACGTCGACCGCCGCACCGTCGACCTTGGCGACCGCATGGACGACGTCCGCGAGCACATGTACGAGCTCGAGAAGGACGGCCAGATCATCATTCATCGCATCAACGATGAACACGAGCCGATGTCGGTGAAGACCCTGTTCGGCTGGGATAAGAAGATCCCGACCAAGCAGCTTTGGCACCACAAGTCCTGTGGGCAGTGCGGGAACATCCCTGGCTACCCGACCTCGCTGCTGTGGTTCATGAACAAGTTCGACTTCGAGCCGGGCAAGGACTACCTCGACGAAACCGACCAGACCTCCTGCACCGCGTGGAACTACCACGGCTCCGGTATCGGGAACGTCGAATCGCTCGCTGCCGTGTTCCTGCGCAACTTCCACCAAGCCTATGTCTCCGGCAAGCAGCACGGCCACGAGCTGGGTCATTTCTTCCCGCTGGTGCATTGCGGCACCTCCTTCGGTAACTACAAGGAGATCCGCAAGTACCTGATCGAGTCCGCCGAGCTGCGCGAGAAGGTCACCAAGATCCTCGGCAAGCTGGGTCGCCTGGTCGACGGCAAGCTGGTCATCCCGGAAGAGATCATCCACTACTCCGAGTGGGTGCACGTGATGCGTAACCGTATCGCTTCCGAGCTGCAGACCATCGACGTCTCCCACATCCGCACCACCGCCCACGTGGCCTGCCATTACTACAAGATGGTCCACGAGGACGCGGTGTACGATCCGACCGTGCTGGGCGGCAACCGTACCGCGATCATCACCTCCACCGCCCAGGCTCTGGGTGCGCAGGTGATCGACTACTCCACGTGGTACGACTGCTGCGGCTTCGGCTTCCGCCACATCATCTCCGAGCGCGAATTCACTCGCTCGTTCACGATGGATCGCAAGATCCGCGTGGCCCGCGAGGAAGCCAACGCCGACGTGATGCTGGCCAACGATACCGGCTGTGTCACGACCATGGACAAGAACCAGTGGATCGGCAAGGCACATAACCAGAACTTCCAGATCCCGATCATGGCGGAAGTCCAGTTCGCGGCCCTGGCCTGCGGTGCGGACCCGTTCAAGATCGTCCAGCTGCAGTGGCACGCGTCGCCCTGCGAGGACCTGGTCGAGAAGATGGGCATGTCCTGGTCCGAGGCCAAGAAGACCTTCCAGGAATACCTGAAGGAAGTCGAAGCCGGCAATATCGAATACCTCTACAATCCTGAACTCGCTTACGGGGGCAAGGTCTGATGCAGCAAGATACCGTTCTAGTAGTGGGTGGTGGGCCGGCCGGTCTGGCCGCTGCCGCCAATGTCAACTCGGCCGGCTACAAGGCCGTGGTGGTCGAGAAGGAAGACGTCCTCGGCGGCGCCCCGATCCTGTCGGGTTACGCCAAGCTGGTGCCTTCCGGCGAGTGGGCCAAGGACGCCATTGGTCGCATGGTCAAGCGCGTGGAAGACGACGCCAACTCGACCGTGCACAAGAGCGCCAAGGTCGAGAAGCTGGAAGGCGAGGCGGGTAACTTCACCGCCACGCTGACCAACGGCGAATCCGTCCAGGCGGGCGCCGTGGTCCTGGCAACCGGCTTCACCCATTTTGACTCCATCAACAAGCCGGAGTGGGGCTTTGGCACGTATGAAGACGTGCTGACCACCACCCAGATGGAACAGATGGTGGGCAGTGGCAAGATCGCCTGCCCGTCCGACGGCCGTGTGCCGGAGCGTGTCTGCATCCTGCTGTGCGTGGGCTCCCGTGACCGTCAGATCGGTCGCGAATGGTGCTCCAAGATCTGCTGCACCGTCTCCGCCAACCTGGCGATGGAGATCAAGGAGATCTCGCCGGAAACCGACGTGTTCATCTACTACATGGACATCCGGACCTTCGGCCTGTACGAAGACAAGTTCTACTGGAAGTCCCAGGAAGAGTTCAAAACCAAGTTCGTCAAGGCCCGTATCGCGGAAGTGACGGCCTCGGGCGACGGTCGCCTGCTGGTCAAGGGTGAAGATACCCTGGTAAAGCGCCCGATCATCATCCCGTTCGATATTGTCGTGCATGCCATTGGCATGGATCCGAACGCCGATAACCCCGAGCTTTCCCAGGTGTTCGGTATCGGCCTCGAGAAGCACGGCTTCATCGAGAAGGCCGAGCAGTACACCAACACCTGTGGCACCACCCGCAAGGGAATCTACTCCTGCGGTGCGGCCTACGGTCCCGAGACGATCGACGACTCGATCGCCCAGGGTGCCGCCGCCGGTGGCCGCGCGGTTGCGGATCTGCATGCGCTGGTTCAGAAAGCCGGCTGAGGTCGTCAGCGACGAGGCGGCTTCGGGGCTCGCCCCGGAGCCGCTTGAGGTTACCTTTGACAAGGAGATCCTCGCGTCCAAGCTCTCCACCCTGAAAGGGGCCATCGCCGAAGCGGGCGGGGTCGATGGGTTGGAGACGTTCATCGAGGCCTTGCGTTCGAAGCACGAAGTCTTTGCGGCGATCGTGGCCAAGGGCGACGAGATCGATGCAGAGGATGTTCGGGCCCTTGGGGGGCTGGTCTTTTCGGTTCGCCGGAAGCTGGTCACCCTGATGGCGGAACGGCAAGGGGCCCTGGTGGACGGGGTACGTGCCCTGGTCCACCCGGATGTGGATGTCAACGAACGCCTGGCCGCATTCGCGGACCTGGCGGCGGATGACAAGAAGCTGCGCCGGGCGATCTGGGACTTCGGTGCCGAGATCCTGCATTTTGCAGATCCCGAGGCTGTGCCACTGGCTTGCCGCTGGGTCTGGGATACGTCGACCACGACGGGGTCGTTGCGTGAGTTCATTCGCGCCAACGACACGCTTCGGTCAATCCCGATCGGGGAGTCAGTCGGTGCGATCGAAGGGGCGCGGCGCTGGTTTTACGAGGCGCTGGCGGAAGAGGGCTTTTACCGTGACCTGCCGTTTGTAACGGATCTGGTCTGGGTCCAGGCCTATTCGGACTACGCCCGATCGCTGTCGATGAGTTTAGGGATGATCGACAACCAGTTTGGTGGCAAGCAGGATCCGCTCGAGCTGGCGGTGAAGATGCTGGGGATCGATTCCCCGGAAGGTCGCCTGAAAGGAACCGATGCGTCGCTGCATTGAATAACGGAACGAACTTGAGCCTGGCAAGACAGGTTTTCGGAGAGACGTCATGGCAATACATGAAAAAGCACTGATCGAGGACGAACGACTCCAGCAGCACGACGAGCTGGTGGTCGACGGGGTGGATGTTTCCGGTCACTGGAACACCATGATTGCCCCGCGCACGGTTCGCGATTACGACGACGATTTCGAGGCGAAGATCCAGACCTACACGGGTGCGGAGAACGTGCACCGCTGCTGGCAGTGCGGGTCCTGCACCAACTCCTGCACGATGTACGCGCAGAATGTGCAGTTCAATCCGCGCTACTGGATCTACCTGACCCGGCTTGGCATGAAGGAAGAGCTGGTCAAGGACAAGGACATCATCTGGCAGTGCGTTTCTTGCAACAAATGCACGAACATCTGCCCGAAGGACGTGAAGCCGGAAGGCGTGATGAAGGCGCTGGCGCACTGGATGGAAGAGGAAGGGATCACCGAAAAGACCCCGTCCAGCATCTTCGATGAAGAGTTCGCCGACCAGATCTACAAGACCGGCCGCATCGAAGACGGCAAGGTGATGCAGAACTTCTTCAAGAAGACCGGCCAGCCGCTTCTGCAGGAATGGCTGAAGGTGTTCGTCTTCCGCATGATGAAGCACCTCCCGGTGAAGCACCTGATGGCGATGGGCTTCAACACGATTCATACGCCGCGCACCAAGTCCTGGGGCAAGACCGGGGACGTGCTGAAGAGTTACGTGCGCGAACAGAAGGAGGCCGCTCATGGCTAAGGTTGCTTACTATCCGGGTTGCGCACTAGAGGGCTCCGGTGGGCCGTACGATCGCTCCACCCGCGTGCTGGTGAAGGCGCTGGGGCTCGAGATGGAGAACCTGCGCGACTGGAACTGCTGTGGCGCCATGGAGGTGAAGAACGTTCACCCCATGCTGCAGACCTACCTGTCCGCACGGAACATGGCGATCGCCTCCGAGCAGATGGGCATGGACACCGTGATGGCCCCCTGCAACGGCTGCTATCACAACCTGAAGAAAGCCGAGTTCGAAACCGCCACGTCGGAAGACGCGATGAACACCGTGCAGGATCTTGCGCGTCAGTCGGATGATCCGGTCTACAGCGGCGACGTTCGTACCCTGCACCTGCTCGAGTGGCTGATGGAAGAACTCGGCCCGGAAGGCATCAAGCAGAAGATGACCAAGAGCCTGAACGGCATCAAGGTCGCGAACTACTACGGCTGCATGTACACCCGTCCGCGGCAGATCTTCCCGGAGAAGGACAATGGCCCGGGCTCCGACTCCAGCTATCAGCCGCACTTCATGGATGACCTTCTGGGCGCCGCGGGTGCCGTGAACGTCGAATATCCGTTGAAGACGTCCTGCTGTGGTGGTGCGCACACGTTGTCCGATTCCGATACCTCGACCCAGCTGGTGCTGAACCTGCTGCAGTCGGCGGAAGACTCCGGTGCGGAAGTGATCGCCACCGAGTGCCCGACCTGTCACTCCGGTCTGGAGATGCACCAGGTTCGTGCCGAGACCGAGTTCGGCATCAAGACCGATGTGAAGGTGCTGTACTTCACCCAGTTGCTGGGTCTGGCCATGGGCCTGTCCGCGCGGAAACTGGGCATTCACGAGAACGTGAGTGACTCGATTGGCCTGCTGAAGGAGAAAGGGGTCATTTGATCCCTGGACCCATGCCCGGCATGGCCCATCGATGAGTTTGGAAGACGGGCGCCTGGCGCCCGTTTTTTTGTGGAGGCACGGGTCCCCGCGGTCCCGGGAATGAGGCGAAACATGGATTGCAACGGCTGCGAGTTTCACCCTGAACTGTTCTACGACGACGAATTCCAGATCTGGCTTCGTCGCGAGGACGACGACACCCTGACCGTGGGGATGACCGACCTGTCGCAGACGATTGCGGGCAAGATCATCCACGTGCGGGTGCGGCGGCCGGGTACGCGGCGACCGCCGGGCAAGCCGGTTGCCACGATCGAAAGTGGAAAGTGGGCGGGTCCGATCCCCAACTTCATCGACTGCAAGATTGTGGAGGGGAACGAGGAAGTGCTGGAGAACCCGGTGCTGCTGAATTCAGATCCCTACAATGCCTGGATTGCCCGAGTCGAGCCCACCAACGGGATCGAGGCCGCGCTGGAGGTGTTCCTGACCGGGGACAAGGCCGAGGAAGGCTACTGCAAGCGGGCCAAGGACGATGACATCCAGTGCCAGCGCAAGCTGCGGTGAGCGGGACCATGGCTGATATCGACGACGATTATTACCTGGACAACGACGAGCAGACGGTCGTGATCATCATGACCTCGGGCCCGTCGACGCCCGGCCGTTGCGCCACGCCGTTCTATCTCGGCGCGGTCATGGCCTCGATGGATGTGCACGTGCACATCTTCTTCACCATGGAGGGCGTGCGCCTGATGGAGCAGGGTGTAGCGGATGATCTGCGGGCCATGGAAGACGGCAAGTTGATCAAGGACTTTATCCAGGACGCAAAACGCGCAGGCGTGCGCTTGCACGTTTGCCAGCCCGCTCTGCCGGGGTATAGAATCGACGCGTCTTCGGATCTCATCGACGATGTCGATGAAGTGAATCGGGCGAGCGAGTTAGCCGACCTGATACTACGCAGTGATAAAACGATAACGTTTTAATTTTCCCGCTTTATTTGAATATTCCTGGAGGAAGACATGGGTGCAGTTCGGGGTTGTGATATTCCGGAAGATCTGATGTACAACGTTGAAAACAACGTTTGGGTGCGCAAGGAAAGCGACGGTACCGCCACCGTCGGTCTGACGTCCTACGCCTGTTCGCTGGCGGGCACGATTGTGTCCTACACCCCGAAGAAGGTCGGCAAGACGGTCAAGAAGGACAAGTCCTGCACCACCGTCGAATCCGGCAAGTGGGTGGGTCCGGCCAAGACCCCGGTCACCGGTGAAGTCACCGAGACCAACGACAAGGTTGCGGGTAACCCGGGCCTGATCAACGAAGATCCCTACGGCGAAGGCTGGCTGATCAAGCTGAAGCCGGAAGACTGGGATGGCGAAATCGGCGATCTGAAGACCGGTTCCGACGCCCATGCGGCCTTCGAAGCCAAGATGGAAGCGGACGGTTTCGGCGGCTGCTAAGCCCCGATCCGGTCCGGGCCGCTGACCCGTTGCGGTTGGCGGCCTCTTTTTTTCGGTAATACCCGAGTAAAACCTTCAAGAAATGCGCCGACCCGGAGACCGCCGATGACAAGCTGGAACGATGTAATCCAGCGGGTAGAGCCCCTCGAGGACGTCCCCGTCGATCCGTTGCTGGTTGATGACCTCCAGCATAGCCTGCAACACGCCGGGGATCCGGGTTCGGTGCATTTTTATACCCCGACCTTCAAGTCCTACCAGTCCAGCGAGCTGGCCGATTGTGGCAAGAGTGCGTGGCCTGCGATGTCCATCACCGGTGGCGATTGCAAGCTGGCCTGTGATCACTGCAAGGCCAAGATCCTGGACCCGATGATCCCCGTCCGCACCCCGGAGGATCTCTGGCGCCAGGTGAATGGCGTGATCGAGTCCGGCGCCCAGGGCATGCTCCTGACCGGTGGCTCGAATCATCGCAACGAGGTGGAATACGACCCGTATTACTCCACCATCCGGCGCATCAAGGACGAGTTCCCCGAATTCCGCATTGCCATGCATACCGCACTGGTGGACGACGACATTGCGCTGTCCATGGAACAGGCGGGAATCGATGCGGCGATGATGGACGTCATCGGTGCCCAGGACACCATCACGCAGGTCTATCACCTGCGGCGCAGCGTGGACGACTTCGAGCGCACGCTCGAGAGCCTGGTGAACACCAACATGAAGGTGGTCCCGCATATCGTGATCGGCCTGCACTACGGCAAGCTGCTGGGCGAGTGGAATGCGCTCGAGATGCTGACGCGCCACCTGCCGGATGCCGTGGTGCTGGTGGTGGTCATGCCGTTCTACGCGCCGGCCAGTCGCCCGTTCGAGACCCCGGACGTGCATGCGGTGGGCCGCTTCTTCCACGACGCCCGCGCGCGCTTGGGTGATACCTCGCTGCTGCTGGGCTGCGCCCGTCCGCCGGGCGAGGCCAAGAGCCAGATCGACAGCTACGCCGTGATGGCGGGCCTGTCCGGGATCGCTCACCCGGCGGAAGGGGTGGTGGAACTCGCCGCGCGCCTGGGCAAGAAGGTGCGCGTGACTCCGGCCTGTTGCTCGATCGCTGTCGGGGACGAGGTGATGGCCGAAGACGCCGGCGCCGCCAGTGGCGTCGAACTGGACCTGGACACCATCGTGGCCGAGGAAGCCCGCCGTCGCGAGCAGGAGCGCAAGGCGCGCCAGGGCCTGGGCGGTATTCGCATCGTCACCGAGGGGGGCGAGGTTGCAGCCGGAGGTGGATGTCATGCCTGAGCGTGACCAGACGACCCTGCGCATCCTCGACACCGGGCTGCGCCCGGCCGCCGAGAACATGGCGTTCAACCGCGCCCTGCTGGAATGTCATCAGGAAGGCGCATCGCCGCATACCCTGCGCTTTTTGCAGTTCCAGCCCTGTGCCCTGGTGGGGTTCCACCAGAACGTGGACCAGGAGATCAACACCGAGTACTGCCAGGAGAACGGCATCGCCATCCAGCGCCGCATCACCGGCGGTGGTGCGATCTATTTCGATGCCACCCAGCTCGGTTGGGAATTGTATCTGGACAAACGCTTTCTCGGTTCGGCCGACATGGGGCAGATTGCCGCGCGCATCTGTAACGCCGCGGCGGCCGGCATGCGTTCGCTGGGCGTGGACGCGCAGTTCCGCCCGCGCAACGATATCGAAGTGGATGGTCGCAAGATCTCCGGTACCGGCGGCGCCTTTGACGGCGATTCGATCATGTACCAGGGCACGTTGCTGATCGAGTTCGATGTCGAGGACATGCTGCGCATCCTGCGCATCCCGGCGGAGAAGCTTTCCAACAAGGCCATCGAGTCCGCCCGCGACCGGGTGGTGAACCTCGCCACGCTGCTCGACGAGATGCCCGCACTGGATGTGGTCAAGGAGGCCATTGCGCGCGCCTTCGCCGAGGAGTTCGGGGTGCGCACCGAAGCCGCCGACCTGCTCCCGGAAGAACGCCGCGCCTTCGACGAGGCGCTGGCCGACATTGATACCGAAGAGTGGGTGTATCAGCGCAACCGTCCGGCGACCGATGCCCCGATGTTCGAGAGCATCTCCAAGTCCGATGGCGGGCTGATGCGGGTGGGCGTGGCGCTGGACCCGGAGCGCAAGCGTCTGAAGCAGCTGTGGATTACCGGGGATGTCTTTGTGAAGCCGGCCCGCACGATCGCCGATCTCGAGGCGGCCCTGCGGGATACGCCGCAGGCGGAGATGGAGGAGCGCGTGCGCGCCTTCTTCGCCGAGCGCGACGTCGAGATGCTCCAGCTGAGCGCGGATGACTTCATCGCCGCGATCCAGTCTGCGCTGGCGCAGGCCGAGGTCGAAGCGGTCGCGGAATGATGAACGGAACGCGAGGTTTTCGCTAATGCTGCCCGCCGCGGTGGATGTGCTGGTCGTTGGTCTGGGCCCGGGCGGGGCCTCGGCCGCGCGTGTGTGTGCCGAGGCCGGGTTGTCGGTGCTTGCGGTCGAGCGTAACAAGGCCTTCGGCGAGCCGGTGCAATGCGCCGAGTTCATCCCCAACCCGATGGGCGCGTACGCGCAGCCCGACGGCGTGTTGCTGCAGCGGATCGACGCGATGCAGAGCTTCCTGCCCTCCGGCGCGGTGGAACATTCCGACTTCCCGGGCCTGATGGTGGATCGCGGCGAGTTTGATCGCGCCATCATCCGTGCCGCCGAGGCGAACGGGGCGCAGCTGGTGACCTCGACTCCGCTGGTGGCGGTGGACGCGGAACGTCATACCGCCCGGGTGAAACACGCCGGTGCCGAACACGAGATCGGCTACCGCGTGCTGATCGCGGCCGATGGGCCGCATTCGCCGGTCGCCGAATCACTGGGCCTGCCGGCCCTGCCGACGGTGCAGACCCGCCAGTACACTGTGCCGCTGAACAAGCCCTACACCGCCACCGATGTCTGGCTGTCCGATGATTACCCTGGCGGCTACGCCTGGCTGTTCCCCAAGGGCCAATGGGCCAATCTTGGCCTGGGCGCGGACAAGCGCATTGCCGGTGATCTCAAGGCGCCGCTGGAGTCCCTGCATGCCCAGCTGGTCGATCAGGGTCTGCTGGGCGAGGAGATCCGCTACCGCACCGGCGGGGCGATCCCGGTCGGCGGCCTGCGCGACTCGCTGATCGCGGGAGACGTGCTGTTCGTCGGCGACGCGGGTGGCCTGACGCACCCGATTACCGGTGCCGGTATTGCCGCCGCGGTGGTTTCGGGCGAGGCCGCCGGCGAGGCCGCGATCGGCCACCTGGAAGGCGACGCCGAGGCCCTGGCCGACTACGACGAGGACATGCGCGACCAGTACGGGCCGGCGCTCGATCGCGCCTGTGAGCGGCGCGCCTTCCTCAACGAACACTGGCGAACCCCGCGGGCGCAGGAAGATGCCACTCAGCGCCGCGGATGGATTGCATTTTCCGAGTATTTCAACGATGGTGACCGGGCCGCGTAATCGGCCCCGGTCGACGGATGCCTGACATCCCCGAGACAACGCTGGAGGAATTCCATGAGTGCAAGTGCAGAGGAGATGGTCGCGCCGATCAACTTTTATCGGCCCGACTATCACATCAAGACGCCGGACATGCGTTCGCCGGAGTACGTGCAGATGTCCACCGCGGCCGCGATCACGCTGGGCCTGGTGCCGGGCACCATGCATCGCACGTCCTGCACGCACTGCCTGAATCTCCTGGTCACGTACCCGGAAGGGTGTCGTGCCAACTGTTCCTACTGCGGCCTGGCCCGCCACCGCGAGGAATCGCGGGATTACGCCGACCGCAACTTCATCCGCGTCGACTGGCCCACCGCCAAGTACGACGAGGTGATCGAACGCGTGAAGAACCACGCCGACGGCGGCCAGTTCGAGCGCATGTGCATCTCCATGATCACGCACCCGAATTCCGATGCCGACACCGTCGAGCTGCTGGAGCGCTGGGTCGCCGAGGTCAACCATATCCCGGTGTCGATCCTGTCCAACCCGACCACCATGAGCTATGAAGACCTCCAGCTCCTGCGCGACAAGGGTGCGGACATCTTCACCGTCGCACTGGACGCGGTGACCCCGGAGATCTTCGAGCGCACCCGCGGCAAGGCGGTCGAGAGCCCGCATAGCTGGGACAAGTACTGGCAGTCCATCGAGTGGGCCGCCGAGATCTTCGGGCCGGAGAAATTTGGCGCGCACCTGATCTGCGGCATGGGCGAGACCGAGGAAGAGATCCTGCAGGTCTGCCAGCGCATCCGTGACCTGGGCGGCCACAACCACATGTTTGCCTTCTTCCCGGAAGAGGGCTCGCTGATGGAAGACTGGAACCCGGTCCCGCGTGACCAGTGGCGCCGCGTGCAGCTGGGTCGCTTCGTCATCGACTACGCCGGTGGCCGCATCGACGACATGAAGTTCAATGCCGACGGTCAGGTCGTGGACTTCGGTCTGCCGCAGGCCGAGGTGGAAGAACTGATTGCCTCCGGCAAGCCGTTCCAGACCTCCGGCTGCCCCGGCAAGTCGGACGAGGAGGTCTCGGCCTGCAACCGCCCGTATGGCGATTCCAGCCCGACGGACATCCTGTCCTTCCCGTTTGCGCTGAACTCGACCGATGTCGGCTTCGTCCAGCGGCAGATGGCCGGGGAGGATGTCGGCACCTTCGACTTCGACGCCGACGAGGCGGAAGACGAGAAGACAGCCTGAAATCGATAGTGGTAGTATCCAGCGAAAGCCCCGGAACCCCCGGGGCTTTCGCACGTCAGGGGATCAATAAGACTTTTTGAATATTCAGGTTTCGAGCAGGGTTATCAAGGCCATTCGTTCGAGTGCCCTTGAACACACCTGCCGAAAAACTCGCGCCACGGTCGGTCACCGGGACGCGGGCCGTGGGAACACCACCAAGACCGGACCGGCGGCGATACAAGGGGGCCGCGCGGAACCGGGGTGTTTGCACAACACAACAAGAAGACCACCAAAGGAGATACAAAATGGAAGCACGCATCATTCGCCGCAGCTTGGTGACGATCGCGGTCGGCCTGGCCATGGGCTCCGCCGGCGTCGCGCACGCCACCAACGGCTACTTCGCCCACGGCTACGGCACCAAGGCCAAGGGCATGGGGGGCGTCGGCATGGCGATCTCCCAGGATTCCTACGCACCCGCGATCAACCCGGCCGGCATTGCCGGCATGGAAACGCGCATCGACGGTTCTCTGGCCTACTTCCGTCCCGAACGTTCGGTGACTATAGATAGCCAGATGGGTTCGATGAAAGTGGATTCGGATAGTAAGAATTTTTTCATCCCGTCGCTCGGCTATGTGCAAAAGATTGACGAGAACCGCTCCTGGGGCATTGCTCTGATGGGGAATGGGGGCCTAAATACAGACTACGCGGCCCCGCTTTTCGATGAAACGGGCCAAGCCACTAGCACGGGCGTCAACCTGGAACAGATCGCTATCATTCCCACGTATGCGCAGAAGTTTGCCGATGGTCGGGTAAGCGTCGGTTTCAGCCCGATCATTAGCTACCAGCGTTTTGAGGCAAAGGGGCTGGAGGACTTCAAGAATCCTGTGGCCTCGGTCGATGAGACTCGAGTCAGCGATAATGGCACTGACAGTACCTGGGGCTATGGGGCGCAAATTGGTTTCCAGGCAGAAGTCGCCGATGGCGTCACCCTGGGTGGTAGTTATCGGTCCAAGATCCGAAACAGTGATTTTGATGACTACAGCGGTTTGTTCGCGGATGGCGGAAGCTTCGACATCCCGTCTACCTATGGTCTCGGTATCTCAGCGGAGGTCACGCCTGCCGTGACGCTTAGCGCCGACTACGTTCGGATCAATTACTCCGACGTCGATGCGATCTCCAACCCCAGTACCAATCAGACCCAGTTGGGTTCGCCGAACGGTCCAGGTTTTGGCTGGCGTGATATCAACATCATCAAGCTGGGTGCGCAGTTTGAAACCGGCAATGACTGGACCTGGCGTGTTGGCTACAATCGTGGTCAGAATCCGATTCGGTCCCGAGATGTTGCGTTCAACATCCTGGCGCCGGGTGTGATGGAAGATCATTTCACGGCCGGCTTCACCAAGAGCTTTGGTTCGCAGCATGAACTGAGCTTCGCGGCCATGTACGCGCCTTCCAATAGCGTCACCGGTTTCATTGATGAGCAAGGGACCACTGCGAAGATTGAGATGAAGCAGTACGAGCTCGAGATCGGGTACGCGTACCGGTTCTGATCGGGAGGCCCGGGGCGGTCGCCTGACCGCTGCGGGCTTCGGTGTTGTGCGCCCGGGAGGGGCGCCTGGCCTTGAGGGGAAGGCCGGAGCCGCCAGGGAGGGCGGGCGACCCCGAGGTTCGTGACGCACTGGGGGTGCGTTCCGGGCCCTTCTTCCTGTCGAGCATTCCGCTCGAACCTATTAGTGAATTCAAAGGAGGATGCCATGCGAGCAATCCACGCCTTGCGCGGGAGCGTCCGTGCGGTCGGCATGGTCGCGGCGGTTGCGCTGTTCGCGGCGAGCCAGACCGTGGCGGCCGAACCCTATCGCCCGTTTGTACTGGCCTACACCGAATCGGGGACCGATGTCTCCGGCGAGGCTGCCAGTGTGCGGGAACGCCTGGAGGGGGCCGATTTCCGGTTCCTGGGCGAATACCCCGTCAGTAATGACCGACACGTAGTCGTGGTCACCCACGATGATCTGCTGTCCGTCGCCGGCTCGGAGGCGCGGGGCGGCTATATCGCCCCGATCCGCGTGGCCGTAACCGCGGTCGATGGCGAGCTGCAGGTGAGCTACAACAACCTGGAGTACTTCCGTCACGCCTATCGCCTGGATCGTCCGGTGACGAGTGTCGCCAACCGCCTGTCCAGCACCCTGGGTGCCGAACGCGAGTACGGTTCCGAAGGCGGACTGAGCGAACGTGATCTCGGCCGCTATCGTTATACCTTTGGCATGGAGCGCTTTGATGCCCCGTACGAGCTGGCCAGTCATGGCTCCCGGCGGGCGGCGCTGAGCGAGCTGGATGGCAATCTCGCATCCCGGGTCGCCGGGGTCAGCGAGGTCTACCGGGTGGACATCCCGGGGCAGGACGTCACCGTGATCGGCGTGGCCGTGCGCGAGGCCGACGGGGCCGACCAGGACTCGGCCGACCTGCACCAGCTCGGCATCGTGGATGTGGGCGAGTTCCGCCATACCGCGACCGTGCCGCTGGAGATCATGGTCCGCGGGGGCGAGGTGGAGGCGCTGCACATGCGCTTCCGCAAGGCGCTGCATTTCCCGGATCTGCGGATGCTGGGGGACAACAGCTTCATGCGTCTGCGCAGCTCGCCCGGCGCGCTGGAGGAGACCCTGAAGGCGGTCGCCGGCTACCAGGAGCAGGAAGATAGCGGATTCGAGTGGTAACCCCGCTATAATCCGTTCGCGCCAAGGAACGGCGCAAGGGGTGGCGGAATTCCCGCGTACCCCACTCAAGAACCCCGGTCTGCCGGGGTTTTTTTACGGCCCGGGCACGCAGTTGTTTTATGCTCCCGCAACACTCGCGGCAGGATGTACATCCATGAAATCGATGAAGATCGCCAATATTGGCGAGATCCGCAACGAACTCAACAAGTACAAGAAGGGCAAGAAGCTCGATATCCATCAGTTCAACCAGGTCGCGCGCCTGGCCTGGCTCGGAAAGATCGTGATGCAGCCGCTGGATCTGGAGGATGCCGAGTGCAAGTCCTTCCTGGTCTACATCCAGGAGCCGGAAGAGCTGGCCGCGCACTTTCTCGACACCGACCAGGAACTGTCCGGCGGCATCCATATCATCGATGGCGAGCAGGCCATGGCCATGGTCGAGATCATGCGCAGTGGGGTCGAGGAGCGTGCCAAGCTGTACGAGGATCTCTCACGCAGTGACTTCTATTTCCGTTACTTCTACCAGCCCGGCCAGGAGGACAAGGCGGACGATCCCGCTGCCGGCCAGGACAAGACCGAGGGCTGACATTTGGTCGCATCGACGGTGACCCCGGAGTGGATCGACGCCGGGGCTCGCTCCGCCGAGGAACTCCACGCGCTGTATGCGGGGCTGGCGAGCATGACCTCGCCGGACGCCCCCCCGCGCGTACTCTGGACGCACGCCCGCGAGCCACATATTTCGGTCGGCGCCAGCCAGGATGCTGCGTCCGATCTGGACCTTGCGGCCTGTGCGGAGCAGGGCGTCCCGGTGGTGCGGCGCCCGCTGGGCGGTGGCTCGGTCTGGGTGGATGCCGATCAGGCCTGTTTCTTCCTGATCCAGCCGCGTCATGTCCTCGCTCGGGGGCATCGCCACTTGTTCGCGATGGGCCTGGGCATTGCGATGGATGTCCTGCGCGAGCTTGGGCTGGAGGGCGTGGAGGCGCGGGGTCAGGATGTCTGGGTCCAGGGGCGCAAGATCATGGGCACCGGCGCGGCCACGCTCGACGAGGGCTGCGTGTTCGGGGCCAGCTTCCTGCGGCACTTCCCGGTCGAGCGTTTTCTCGCCTGTGTCCATGCCCCTAGCGAGGGCTACCGCGACTGGCTGCGCCCGGCGCTGGAGACCGGCATGACGGATTGCGCCCGTCAGTGCCCGGAGCCGCCCGAGCCCGCGCAGGTCGAGGCCGCCCTGCGCGCGGTCCTGGAGCGCCGTTTCGGCGTGCCGGTGCGGGTGATCGAGCCGGACCAAGACACCATCGAACAGTGGCTGGCGGCCGGGCGCGAGGAGCTCGAGGATCTGGCCGACGGGCAGGGGTCGCCTGCGGTGCGCGACGGGATTCGGGTGAACCGCGACAACCACGTGTTCGAGACCCGCGGGGCCTGTGGGCGCCTGCGCCTGCACGTCGAGGGCTCGCACATCGCACGGGTCTGGTGCGAGGACCCGGCGACCACCGCCATCCTCGAGGAGCACCTGATTGGCGAGTCCCCGGAGCGCTTGCGCGTGCGCTCGCGCCTGAACGGCCAGCTCGACGCCCGCATGGTCGACGAGATCAGTGCCCGCATCGACGGGCTCTATCGCGGAATCGCGGCGGCCTGACCCGCCCATTTCGTTACCCACGAACGCCGGAGATGCCCTATGTCCGAACCGACGATCGAACGCCGCCTGGAGAAACGCGTCATCCTGATGACGCAGGATGACGGCTTGACCGAGCGCATGCAGGCCCACCTGCCGCAGGGCTGGCAGTTACACCGTGTGACCGACCTGGATGAGCTCGGTCCGTGGAACGAGATCCTGCTGTATCGCTTCCTGCTGCTGGATCTGGACGAGATCGAGGCCTTCGACCCGCTGGACGTGATCCGGATGCTGCGCATGGAATACCAGATCAATCTTCCGGTATTCTGCTTCGGCGGGGATCAGGACATCCAGGACGAGATGCGCCTGGCCCGCGCCGATCGTTTCTTCGGGCGCGACGAAATGATCGACAAGCTTCCCGAGTTCATTCGCCAGTACGACTGGTAACGGGCCCCGGTCCGGCCCGAGGGTCGGACGCAGCGTTACAGGGAGATCGTGGCATGGAACCCATCATCCGGGTGCGCGGGCTGTACAAGGTCTTCGGGCCGAACCCGCAGGAAGGCCTGCGCCTGATCGAGGACGGCCTGGACAAGGACACCATCTTCGAGCGCACCGGCAATACGGTGGGCGTGAAGGACTGCAACCTCGATATCGCCGAGGGCGAGATCTTCGTGGTGATGGGGCTGTCCGGATCGGGCAAGTCCACCCTGGTGCGCCTGCTTAACCGCCTGATCGAGCCCACTGCCGGCACCGTGGAGGTCCGTGGGCGTGACGTCACTCGTATGAGCCAGCGCGATCTGATCCGGTTGCGCAGCGAGGATCTGGCGATGGTGTTCCAGTCTTTCGCCCTGATGCCGCACAAGACCGTGATCGACAACGCCGCGCTGGGTCTGGAGATCGCCGGGGTCGGCCGCACCCGGCGCCGTGAACGCGCCCAGGAGGCGCTGGACCAGGTGGGTCTCAAGGCCCATGCCCGCAGTTATCCGGATGAACTTTCCGGCGGGATGCAGCAGCGCGTGGGCCTGGCCCGTGCGCTGGCCACCGACCCCTCGATCATGCTGATGGACGAGGCCTTCTCGGCGCTGGATCCGTTGATCCGCACCGAGATGCAGGACCGCCTGCTGGACCTGCAGCGCGAGCACCGACGTACGGTCGTGTTCATCTCCCACGATCTCGACGAGGCGATCCGGATCGGGGATCGCATCGCCATCATGCAGGGGGGCGAGGTAGTGCAGGTCGGTACGCCGAAGGAAATTATCACGCACCCGGCCAACGAATACGTGCGCTCGTTCTTCCACGGCGTGGACATCACCCAGGTATTCCAGGCCTGCGACATCATGGACAGCGAGAACATCCCGGTACTGGATGCCGATACCACGGCCGGTGAGGCGCGCAACCGCATTGCCCACGTGCCGGGTAACGAGGCCGTGATCGTCGATGCCGGCGGGCGCTTCCAGTCCGTCGTCCAGGCCAAGCGTCTGGGCGAGCTTACCCTGGATCGCGCCGCCAGCGAGGTCGCGGTGGAGGTGGAGCCGGTCCCCGAGGATACGGCGCTGGCCGACCTGCCGCGGCGTGCTGCGCAGAGCCCGGTATCCATCCCGGTGGTGGATGGCGAGGGCCGGTTCCGCGGCCTGGTAACCCTGCAGCGCCTGGTCGAGGCCCTGGACCGCAGCCGCAACGCGGCCGCCGCGAACGGAGATTACTGACATGGAGGGGCGCATCAATATCCCGGTGGGCGACTGGATCGAGAGCGGAGTCGACTGGATCCTCGATAACCTGGAGCCGGCGCTGGACGGTATTGCCTGGTTCCTGGGGCTGCTGACCAATTCCTTCGAGGGGGCGTTGCTCGCGATCCCCGCCTGGCTGCTGGTGCTGGTGCTGGTGGGGCTTAGCTGGTGGCGGGTCAGCTGGCGCTTCGGCATCTTCGCCATCGTGGCGCTGGGCCTGATCCTCGGGATGGACCTGTGGGAGCCCACCATCAAGACGTTGTCGCTGGTGCTGGCGGCCACCGCCGTGGCACTGGCGATCGGTATGCCGGTCGGGGTCGCGATGGCGCGCAGCGACTGGCTCGAGGCCTCCATCCGCCCGGTGCTGGATCTGATGCAGACCATGCCGCCCTTCGTCTACCTGATCCCCGCCGCAATCTTCTTCGGGCTGGGCACGGTGCCCGGCGCGATCGCCACGGTGGTGTTCTGCATGCCGCCGGTGGTGCGTCTGACCAATCTCGGCATCCGGCAGGTGAATCGCGAGCAGATCGAGGCCGGGCTGGCCTTCGGTTGCAATCGGCGCCAACTCCTGACCAAGATTCAGTTGCCTCTGGCGATGCCGTCGATCATGGCCGGCATCAACCAGACCATCATGCTGGCGCTCTCCATGGTGGTGATCGCGTCGATGATCGGTGCCGGCGGGCTTGGCAACACCGTGCTCACCGGTATCCAGCGGCTCGATGTCGGGCTGGGGTTCGAGGGCGGCCTGGGGGTCGTGATCCTCGCCATCCTGCTCGACCGGATCACTCAGAGCGTAGGACTGCGGCGCAAGGCGAGCCGTTGACCGGCCCTCGCGTCGCGCTATCCGTTTCACTCGAAGGAAGGAGTAGCACGATGAACAAGACACTGACTTCAACCCTGCTGGGCGGCGTGCTGGCCGCCTCCATGGGGCTCTCCACGGTCCAGGCCGACGATATCCAGATTGGCTGGACCGCGTGGTCCGACGCCGAGTTCGTGACCCGGCTGGCCGAACGCGTCATCGAGGACGAGATGGGCTACTCGGTCGATCTGATTCAGACCGATATCGCCCCGCAATACCAGGGCCTGGCCTCCGGCGACATCGACATGATGCTGATGGCCTGGCTGCCAGGGACCCACGCCGACTACATGGAACGCGTGGGCCAGGACGTGGTGAACCTGGGGCCGCTGTACGGCAACGCCCGCCTTGGCTGGGTGGTGCCGGACTATATCCCCGAGGACGAGCTCGGTTCCATCGAGGACCTGAAGAAGGACTCCGTGCGGGACAAGCTGAATGGCCGCATCACCGGGATCGACCCGGGCGCTGGCCTGACGCGGCTGTCGGAAGAGGCCATGGAGACCTACGGCCTGGATGGCTACAACCTGCAGATCTCCTCCGGGGCGGGCATGACCTCCGCGCTGGAACGCGCCATCCGTCGTGACGAGTGGATCGTGGTGACCGGCTGGAGCCCGCACTGGAAATTCGGCGCCCATGATCTGCGTTACCTCGAAGACCCGGAAGGGGCCCTGGGCAGCTTCGAACGGATCCATGCCCTGGCGCGTGAAGGCTTCGCCGAGGAGTACCACGACGTGGCGATGATGATCTCGCGTATGCACCTGGATCTCGAGGTCCTGGAAGACGCGATGTTCTACGCCCAGGAAAACTCCTACGCGGAGGCCGTGGATCGCTTTATCGAGGACAATCCGAAGTACGTGCAGTACTGGGTGACCGGCGTGATCGACTGATCACCGCAGGCCATGGCCATGCCCGAAAGCCCCGCTCCGGCGGGGCTTTCTTCGTCTGGGGCCCCGACTCCATTGTTAACCACGAAGCGCACGAAGATACGAAGAAGGGCCAAGGCGGTTGCACCGCGGAGGACACAAACAGTTCGCAGAAGCGCGATTAGGGGGCGGGCGACGGGTCATTCGGAACACCTTGTCGGCATTCTCCGATCACCATGAAGACGCCCCTCCCTCGGCATCCCGGAAACCGCGCAGCGGTTATCCGGGATCGCCACTGCTGGAGATCACCCGGACGTCCGGGGGCTCGCCCGGGAGATCCCGGCTCTCCGCTTCGCTGCGGCCGGGATGACGAGGGGGTATGCGGCCGGGATGACGAGGGGGTATGAGGCCGGGGATAACGAGGGGGTATTTGGCCGGGGATGACGAGGGGCGTGCGGCCGGGGATGACGGGGGCGTGTGGCAGGAGATGGCAAGGGACGGTTGTGGCTGGACCCGAAACGCGAAAGGCCCCGGGCAGGTTGCCGCGGGGCCTTTCGCTGTTGCCGTCCCCGATGGAGCGGGGCCGCGCTAGCCGGACTGGATCAGCCGATCCAGGCGTGTTCCAGCACGTCGATGCGGACCTTCTCGTGGAAGGTCTCGCCATTGCCCTCGATCACCAGGTCGCCAATGCGGGTGCCGGCGGTGTCGTAGCTGAACTTGCAGTCGAAGGTGCCCGGCAGGGACACGCTGCCCTCGCACAGGGTCTCGCCTTCCACGGAGAACGAGCACTGGGCGCTGCCGGAGCCGTTCAGCACGGCCTGCAGCCGGAATTCCTCGTTGACCGGACGACGGTAGAAGTTCGGGTCGCGGTTCGGGTTGTACTGCAGGTTGTTCAGCTTGACGAGCTTGACAAGTTTCATACCGGGTCCTCTATTGAAGCGCTGAATCCGAGTGACGGGCGCATCCGCAAGACCAACCCCGCAGCCGTGGGGCGTTTGGTTCATGCAAGTGCGCAGGTTCGATAGAATAGAAACAGAGAATGATACAACAAAGCCTGCGGGAACACGATTGGCGGCCCGCCCAACGCGCAGCAGGGTAACGCCGCCCCCGCGCATACACCAGTCCCGGCCCCGCGGTCAGTCCCGACCGCGCGGTCGACATCGGAGATCCCATGAAGAACCTGATCAACCGCATCCGCGGTGTGGAACGCGACGTCATCGAGAAACCGGGGGACGCGGGCGACGCCCCGTTCTACAAGCCCCAGCGCGACGAGATCGAGATCTTCAAGGCGGCCTACTCGAAGCGCCTGCCGGTGATGCTCAAGGGGCCGACCGGTTGCGGCAAGACCCGCTTCCTGGAGCACATCGCCCACGTCCTGGGCCAGCCGCTGGTGACGGTGTCCTGCCACGAGGACCTGACCAGTTCCGACCTGGTCGGCCGCTTCCTGCTGGAGGGCGAGGAAACCGTCTGGCAGGACGGCCCGCTGACGCGCTCGGTCAAGGAGGGTGCGATCTGCTACCTCGACGAAATCGTCGAGGCGCGCACCGACACCACCGTGGTGATCCACCCGCTGACTGACCACCGCCGCCAGCTCCCGCTGGACAAGAAGTCGCAGATCATCGATGCGCACGAAGACTTCATGCTGGTGATCTCCTACAACCCGGGCTATCAGACCGTATTGAAGGACCTGAAGCCCTCCACCAAGCAGCGCTTCGTCGGTATCCACTTCGACTACCCGGAGGAGGACGTCGAGCGCGAGATCGTCGCCAAGGAATCCGGTGGCCTGGATGCCGATCGCGTGGAGAAGCTGGTCGCCGCCGGGCGCAAGGCGCGCGCGCTGAAGGACCACGGCCTGGAAGAGGCCACCTCCACCCGTGCGCTGGCCTACGCCGGCGAACTGATGCAGGCGGGCTTGAGCCCGCGTGTCGCCTGCCGCGCCGCGATGATCGCCCCGATCACCGATGACCCCGAGCTGATCCAGGCACTGGAGGAGATCTTCGACGCCCACTTCCCCGAGTCCGAAGCGGCGTGAGTGACCCCGCGACTCAAGGCGGCGCGAAACCGGAAGCGGAAGAACTCGTCGAGATCGAGGAGATCCTCCAGCACCTGGAGGACATCAGCTTCGTCGCGCACCGCGATACGAAGGAGGCCCTGCCGGCGATCCGTCCGTTCGGGGCGACCATCGCGCGGCGCTGGATCGAGACCGCGCGCGACCTGTTCTTCCATGACCGCGAGGCCGGCAAGAGCTTCATGCGCCACTCGGCCCGACTTGCCGAGCACATGCAGACGGTGGAGCTGTGGCTGGAGCAGGCTGCGCGCTTTCAGGAGTGGGTGAACTCCAATTACGCCCTGGAAGGCTTCATGGCGCAGGCCGACCGGGTGTACGCGGAGTGGGGCGAGGCCGGCGAGCGCGAGTGGGCCGAGATCGGCCTGCGCTGGTGCGCACGTAGCCTGCCGGATGCCCGTGCCTATTTCGAGGCCCCATTCGACAAGCTCTCGGGCGGGCGCGGCATCGAGGGCCTGCGCGCCCTGATCGAGCCGGCCGAAAAGCTGTTCGACGAGCGTGGCCTGACCCTGGACGCCTACCTCGAGGGCGCCCCGATCGCCCGCAACCTGGTCGGCGACGCGGGCCTGCTCTCCTGGGCGCGGCGCGGGGCGGACTTGCTGAAGGCCGGGCGTTCGCGCGGCGAGGCCTATTTCCGCCTGGAGAGCGACGAGAGTCTGAAGCTCCTGCTGGAGGCGCTGCCGGGCTTCCGCCCGCGGATGAACGGGCGCTTCCTGCGCCTGGTGCTGATGGCCTGGCTGGATGCCGACATCCCGCTGGCCGACTCCAGCTGGAAGCCGGGCGAGGGCCGCCCGATGCTCGAGACCGACGGGCGCCGCCTGTTCATGCCGGCCGTGATGGACTCCCGCGAGGAGGCGATCGTCGCCACCCAGCACGCGGCCGCGCATCTCGCCTTTGATACCTACGCGCAGTCCGACGTCGAGCGCATGTTCGAGCGCGCCGGCGCCGAGCATCCGCCGCTGGACGATAAGTCGCGCATCACCTGGCGCCCGTTGTTCGCTCAGTTCGAGGCGCGCATGTTCAGCTTCCAGGTGCTGTTTGACCTGGCCGAGGATCTGCGCGTGAACGCGCGCCTGGCCCCGCGCATCCCGAACTTCCTGTCGCGCCTGGTGGAACTCGCCCGCGCCCACGAGCGTCCGGAGGGTGCGGCCGGCATCTACTACGACTTCGCCCTGCGCGCCCACGAGGCCCTGCTGCGCGGTGAGGCCCAGGACCCGCGCCTGGCGCGCATGCTGGAGCCGGACGCCGATATCGTCACTGCGTGGGCCGTGGGCGAGGAACTGTTCGCCGACGATTCCTTCCCGGACATCACGATCGAAGAGCGTGCCGAGGCCTATCTGCCGGGGCTGTCGCTGAACCAGTCGCTGCCGGTCTACCCACAACGCAAGCGCGACGGCAGCCTGGCCGACTTCCGCGACCACGAGGCGCACGACGAGCACAAGCTCGAGCACCAGAAACAGGAAGAACAACCCCAGCAGGCCCCGGAACAGGCGCAGAAGGACCCGGACGCGGATATCCAGACCCCGCAGCAGGAGACCTCCGGTACTGGCGGGCGCATCGGCACCGGCATACCGCAGCCGGCCCAGGTGGCCAAGCGCGGCGTACCCTACACGCCACGGAAGGACGGCATCCCGTATCCCGAGTGGGACTACCGCGAACAACGCTACATCTCCGACTGGGTGAACCTCTACGAGCGCGTGCTGGACGACGAGAACCCGGAGCTGGCGGCGACCATCCTGTCGGAGAACGCGGGCACCCTGAAGCGTCTGACCCGCGGCCTGGAGATGCAGCGCCCGATGCGCCTGGCGCCGCAGCGCAAACAGCTGGACGGCGACGAGCTGGATACCGAGGCGGTGATCGACTACATCGCCGACAAGAAGGCCGGGCTCTCGCCCAAGGCCTTCATCTACCGCCGCCGCGCGGTGCAGCACCGCGACACCTCGGTGCTGATGCTGGCGGACATGTCCACCTCCATCATGGCGCGCCACCCGAGTGGGCAGGGCAAGATCGTCGACCGCATCCGCGAGGGGATGATGCTGTTCGCCGAGGCGATCGAGAAGGTCGGCGATCCCTACGCGCTCGCCGGCTTTGCCTCCAAGCAGCGTGACCAGGTCAACTACTACTGGTTGAAGGATTTCAACGAGGACTTGAACGACACCGTGCGCGCCCGCATCGCCGGGGTGTCCGGGCGCCTGGCCTCGCGCATGGGGGCGGGCATCCGTCACTCGCTGGAGGCGTTCAAGCGCAACTCCAGCCAGCGCCGCCTGTTGCTGATCCTCACCGATGGGCGCCCAGCCGACTACGACGATGGCGGTGACCAGCGCTATCTGCACGAGGACACCCGCATGGCGATGAAGGAGGCGGTGGATGCCGGCATTCATCCCTTCTGCATCACCCTCGACCCATCCGGGTCCGAGTACCTGCCGGCCATCTTCGGCCCCGGGCACTACACCATCGTCGACCACGTGGACGAGCTGCCGCGCCGTCTGCCCGAGATCTACCTGAGGCTGCGCCAGTGAATGCCACCCCCGAAGCCATCGACCATGCGACGACCGTCGCGCCGGCCCGACGCCACGCGACCCTGCTGCATGCGCCGCGTTATCGCGGGCACAGCTACGGTGACAATCACCCACTGGGGATCCCGCGCGTCTCGCTGACCATCGACCTGATCGAGGCCTATGACGCGATCACCCCAGAGGAGATGGCCGTGACGCGCAAGGCGCAGCCGGCCGAGCTCGAGTGGTTCCACACCCGCGAGTATGTTTCGGTGATGCAGCGCGCCGAAGCCCTGGGCAAGGTCTTCCAGCGCTACCGCGACCGCCACAACATCGGCAACTTCGAAAACCCGTTCTTCGCCGGCTTCTTCGCCACCCCGGCCACTGCCACCTTCGGTTCCATCCAGGGCGCCGAGGTCGTGCTGGGCGGGCAGATGGCCTTCAACCCGGCCGGCGGCATGCACCACGCCGCCCCCGACCAGGCGCGCGGTTTCTGCTACTTCAACGACCCCGCGCTCGCGATCCTGCGCCTGCGCCAGGCCGGTCAGCGTGTGCTCTATCTCGACATCGATGCCCACCATGGCGACGGCGTCGAGGCCGCGTTCATCGATGACCCGGATGTCCTCACCGTCTCCCTGCACATGGATACCGAATACGGCTATCCCTTCGAGGGCGGCCGCATCGAGGACACGGGTCCGCTCGGCAACGCCGTGAATGTGCCGCTGCCGAAAGAGACCAACGACAGCGAATTCCGCGCCGCCTTCACCCGGGTCTGGGGCGCGGTGCTTGATCGCTGGCGGCCGGATGTGATTGTCGTCCAGGCCGGCACCGATGCCCTGCTGCCGGATCCGCTCGGCAAGTTCGGCATCTCCACCCAGTGTTTCCTCGCCTGCATCGACGACGTGATCGAGACCAGCCCGCGCCATGCGGATGGCACGCCGAAGCTGCTGGTCCTCGGCGGTGGCGGCTATCACCCCCTCGCGCTCGCCCGCTGCTGGACCGGCGTCTGGGCCCTGCTGACCGGTCGCGAACTCCCCGCCGAGATCCCCGCGGCCGGGCAGGCCTTGCTGCGCGAGGTCGACTGGGACATGGACGAGGAAGAGGCGTGGTACGCGAACCTGTTCGTCTCCCGCCTGGACGCCGACCGTTCCGGCCCCGTGCGTCCCGAACTCGAGGAACGCCTGGAGCGGCTTTTCCATACACACCCGCTGTTGCGCGGGTAGTGGAGAGACGCTGACCCATCACCGGCCCGTGACTGCGGGCACAGACGATACCAAGCCTAGATTGCGGCTTCGCCTCTCCTGGGGGCGCCCATCGGGTGTAAAGCTTTCCGACGGGGTTTCGGGCCGTTTTCCCGAAAAATGTCGGTATGGTTTACACGAGGCCCTTCGCGGTGAATCGGGTTTGAGAAGAAATCCCGATCAAACAGGGTCTTATCGGCTTTGGCGTGTGTCTTGCTTCGTAGTTGGTCGAGAGGGCGAAAGGCGCCCTGAGCGGTCAAAAGGCCGGGAGCCGGAGGTGAGTGTGATGCGCAAGTGGTGGAGTAAGCAGGTGGTGGTGCTAGCGGGCGTAATGCTCGCAGGCTCGGTGGCGAACGCGGCCATTATCGAGCTTCCGGACGTCGACGAGACCTATGACGGGATCCCGGTCGCCATTCAGTACAACGATTTCTATTCTTACTCCGGCTCGTTGCTGAACCAGTGGGGCTTCCTGTCGCAGGCCAACTACACCGGGCAGGGCACCGGCACGCTGGACCTGATTGTGGGCACGGGTGCGGGTGGTCAGAACAATCAGGGTGTTGGGCCCGACGGTAGCTTCAATTTTGAAGATCCCATGCCCTTCCCGGGTGGCGGCGCGAACGACTTCACCGGTAACTGGGGACTGGGTACCCAGGCCAATGGCCCCGTGCTGGTGGACAACCTGCTGGCGTACCTGGATGCGATCAACCCGGGGGCCACGATCCCCACGTTCATCTTCGACCACAACCAGACAGGGGGGAACCCCGATCTGTTCGTCCAGGCCGAGGTCTTCATCTACGACCCCGTCACCGGGGAACGCGTGGCTCGCTGGATCTTCGACGACGGTAATGGCGGCCCGGTTCTCTCGCCCGGCGACGTCCAGGTGGTTGGCGAATCGGGCGAGGTGTACGAGGCCGATGCCAACAAGGGAAGCGGCAAGCTGGACTACATCGTGTTTGCCCCGACCATGGATCTCGGCCTGTTCTCCGGTGCGGGCTATCTGTTCGGGATCGATTTCTTCATGGACGACCTGAACAATGGCTTCGAGGAGCTCTATCTCAGCGGTCGGTTCTCCACCACCGCCACTGAGGTCCCGCTGCCGGGGCCGGTCTGGTTGATCGGGCTTGGGCTCGTGATGCTGGGGGCCTTCCGCCGCTATCGGCATTCGGCCCCGGGCCTGTAGTCTCCGCTGGTTTCCCCTGCCGCCCCCTGACTTCCGGCTCGGGGCGGCCTCTGACCCGCGCCCTGGCACATGCCAGGGCGCGGGTGTTTGTGCGGCCGTACAATGCCGCCGGTAGTGGCCCGCTCGCGTTGCGGGTTTTCGCAAATCCCGTCCGCTGACGTACGATTCTCCCCCACATCGGGTGGGTGAGGGTTCGGGGCATCCCGGAATCCGTCACCTGGGGCCCGCGACCAATCGAGGAGACGCATGCAGCCCGTGCAGAAACTGATACCCGGATACGCCAATGCCAAGGCGACGCGTCGTTACGCAGAGCAGTTCGTGTCCGAGGGCAAGGCCGCCGAGGGGCATTACAGCGAGTTCTCGCGCGCGAAGATGCGCCTGTCGAGCCTCGGGATCGGCACCTTCGGCGGGGCAGCCACCGCGGAGGTCGACGCGCAGATCTCCGCGATCGTTGCGCGTGGCCTGGCCGAGGGCGTCAACGTGGTCGATACCGGCGCGCACTACCGCTACGGCCGGTCGCTGGCCGCGGTGGGGGCCGGTGTGCGCACCGCGCTGGAGGCCGGGGTTGCGCGCGAGGCGATGTTCCTGATCTCCAAGGGCGGCTTCCTGACCCTGCGCGGTGGGCCTCCGGAGGACATGGAGGCCTGGTTCCAGCGCGAGATCGAGGCCCAGGGCATGGGCACGAAGGATGATCTGGCCAAGGGCGCGCATCTGCTGACGCCGGAATACCTCCACTACCAGATGGAGCTGTCACGCTCGCTGATGGGGGTGGAGACGCTGGACGCGTTCCTGATCGACCAGCCCGAGGTGCACATCCACGAGATCGGCAAGGAGCCGACCAACCGCAAGCTGGAGCCCGTGTTCGAGATGCTGGAGCGGGCGGTACTCGAAAAGAAGATCCGCACCTACGGCATCTCCACCTTCGAGGGCTTCCG
Source organism: Thioalkalivibrio versutus (assembly GCF_001020955.1). NCBI lineage: Bacteria > Pseudomonadati > Pseudomonadota > Gammaproteobacteria > Chromatiales > Ectothiorhodospiraceae > Thioalkalivibrio > Thioalkalivibrio versutus. Next base: position 2,277,104 of record NZ_CP011367.1, on the reverse strand, counting down.
CGAGGAGACCGACGCGGCGGTGTTCCAGTCGCTCACCTCGATGCAGGGCCTGGCCGAACGCGCCGCGCAGACGGTGACCGGCGACGACCATGCGCGGCACCACTTCAAGATCGCCATGCTGCCGTTCAACCAGGTGATGCTGGAAGGCTTTACCCGCTTCAACACCGCGACCGGGCAGGGCAATGTGGCCAGCCCGCTGCAGGCCGCGCACCAGCTGGAAGTGTACATGATCGCCTCGCATTCCATGCTGAAGGGGCATCTGGCGAAACAGTCGGTGGAGGTGGTCGAGCAGCAACTGGCGAGCCTGCCCAACCCGGCGCAGCGCGCGTTGCAGTTCAACCGCTCCACGCCGGGTCTGGGCACCTCGCTGGTCGGCATGAGCACGCCGGAACACCTGGACGACATGCTGGCGGTGATGCGCGAGCCGATGATGGACAAGAAGGCCTATCTCGGTATGTTCAAGAAGGCCGAGGAGGAATAACGCCTTGTAGGAGCGTGCTTGCACGCGAAGCCCCTGCCCGCGTCCGACTTTGGCAGGGGCTTCGCCGGCAAGCCGGCTCCTACAAGGGTTCCGGAGCCTCTGCGGTGGTGGAGATTTCATACACAAGGGTATGCCATGCAGGTTGATCTGAAGGCCCTCGAATTCCCCGCGATCCAGCGTCTGCTGGAGCGCCTGACTGCCACGCCCTATGGCGCCGACGCCGCGCGCGGGCTGGAACCGGCGCCGAACCTGGATGCGGCGCGGGCGCTGCAAAAGGCGGTGACCGTCGCACGCCAGCGTCTGGATGCCGGCACGCTGCCGCGGCTGGGCCAGCTGCCGGACGTGCGTGCCGCGCTGCGCCAGGCGGCCAACCCCGGTGCGGCGCTGCCGGTACAGGCCCTGCACAATCTCCAGGTCATCATGCGCCAGGCCCGTGAACTGGCGGATCAATTGGCCGACACCCCGGAGATCTATCCGGCGGACCTGAACAAGCTGTACCCACCCGAGGCGCTGGAAGAGCGCCTGGCCGCCTGCCTGAACCCCGGCGGCTCGCTGCGCGAAGACGCCAGCGCCGAGCTGGTCGAGGCCTTCGGGCAGCGCGGGCGGCTGCGCGACGAGGTCGAGGCGGTGGTGAAAAAGCGCCTGGCGGACTCCGATCTTGCGCAGAAGGGCGAGGATGCGCTGAAGGTGCAGTGGCACCAGGAGCGCGCAGTCATGGTGCTGCGCGGCGACGCGGCCGGGGCGGTCAAGGGTGTGCGTCGGGGCACCGCGATGGGTGGGCGCGACCAGATCGTGGAGCCGATCGAGGCGGTCCCGTTGAACAACCAGCTCGATACGGTCAACAGTCAGATCAACACCGAACAGCAGCGTCTGTTGCGCGAGCTGACCGATGGGGTGCGTCAGCATGGCGAGCCGTTGGACCTGATGCTGACCGCGCTGACCTGGATTGATCTGGCCTCGGCCGCCGCACAGCTTTCGGCGCAGATGAATGCCCATGCCCCGAGGCTGGAGCCCGAGGCCGGCGTGGAGCTGATCGAGGCCTACCACCCGCTGCTGCTGTTGCAGTTCGCCGAGGGGAACGGCCCGCAGCCGGTTCCCCTGTCGATTCGCCTGGATGGCGAGCAGCCGCTGTTGCTGATTACCGGCCCGAACACCGGCGGCAAGACAGTCGCGCTGAAGACCCTGGGCCTGCTGGTCACCATGGCCTGGTGCGGGTTGCATATCCCGGCCGAGCAGGACTGTCGCATCGGTCGTTTTGATCGGGTCATGGTCGATGTCGGTGATCACCAGAGCCTGTTCCACCATCTGTCGACCTTCGCCGGACATGTGGAGGTGCTCAAGCGGATCCTCGACCATGCGGGTTCCGAGAGCCTGATCCTGCTGGACGAGCTGGGTACCGGTACCGACCCCGACGAAGGTGCAGCCCTCGCCATGGCGATGCTGGACGAGCTGCGCGCCCGCGGTACGCGCGGGATCGTGAATACCCACCTGGCACCGCTGAAGGACTACGCGGCGCAGCATGCGGGCATCGTGAATGCCTCGATGCAGTTCGACGCGGATACCCTGTCGCCCACCTACCGGCTGCTGATCGGCGAGCCGGGGGTCTCCTTCGGGTTGACCATCGCCGAGAAGAACGGCCTGCCACCGCAGCTGGTGGCGCGGGCCCGCGAGCATTTTGCCGAGCTGCCCACCGCGCAGGCCGGGGGCGAGCACAGCTGACCTTGCCGCGCCCGCTCGGTTTGACGTCGGGGCCGCCCAAAAAGATCGCCACGTCGCTGCGCTCCTCGCAATGACGGTGCTCGCAACCCCGTCATTGCGAGGCCCCGCCAGGGGCCGTGGCAATCTCGCGGGACCGGCAGGCCGGCGGGGTCAGCCAGCCCCGTTTGCAGGTGGCTACATCGCTGGCTCCTCGCGACGTCTGTCGCGTGCCCATCCGCTTTATGGCGTGAAATGGGGGCGATTTCATATTAGGATGGTGGGCTATTTTGATTTGTGGTGCGTGATCGCCCGACGATCGTGCACAAGCCCCCGGTAAGGAAGTCGACCACCATGTCCGAGTCCGCAAGCTCCGCCACCGCCATCACCGGCGCCGAAATCTTCTGTCGCAGCCTCCAGGCCGAGGGCGTCGAAGTCGTATTCGGGTATCCCGGTGGTGCGGTATTGCACATCTATGATGCGCTGTACCGGCAGGACAAGGTCTCCCACGTGCTGGTGCGCCACGAGCAGGGTGCGGTGCACGCGGCCGAGGGCTATGCCAAGTCCTCCTACAAGCCGGGCGTGGCCCTGGTCACCTCGGGCCCCGGCGCGACCAACGCGATTACCGGGATTGCCGATGCCTACATGGATTCGGTTCCGCTGGTGGTGTTCACCGGCCAGGTGCCGACCAGCATGATCGGCAACGACGCCTTCCAGGAAGTGGATACCGTGGGGATCACGCGTCCCTGCGTGAAGCACAACTTCCTGGTCAAGGACGTGAAGGACCTGGCGACCACGATCAAGAAGGCCTTCTACGTGGCGACCACCGGGCGCCCCGGCCCGGTGGTGGTCGATATCCCGAAGGACGTGACGGCCGATACCTGCGTGTTCGAGTACCCGGAGAGCATCCACATGCGCTCCTACAACCCGACCACGAAGGGGCATACCGGCCAGATCCGCAAGGCGGTGGACCTGATCCTGTCGGCCAAGCAGCCGATGATCTACACCGGCGGCGGCGTGATCCTGGGGCGTGGCTCCGAGGCCCTGACCGAGTTCACCCGCCAGCTGGGCTATCCGATCACCAACACCCTGATGGGGCTGGGTGGCTATCCGGCGTCGGACAAGCAGTTCCTGGGCATGCTGGGCATGCACGGTACCTACGAGGCCAACATGGCCATGCACCACGCGGATGTGCTGATCGCCATTGGCGCGCGCTTCGATGACCGCGTGACCGGCAATATCGAGAAGTTCTGTCCGCATGCGAAGATCGTGCACGTGGACGTCGATCCGTCCTCCATCTCCAAGAACGTGAAGGTGGATGTGCCGATCGTCGGCGAGGTGGAGCCGGTGCTGCGCGAACTGATCAAGGGCCTGAACGAGGCCGGCGGCAAGCCGGACGCCGAGGCCCTGGCCACCTGGTGGAAACAGATCGCGGAATGGCAGGCGCAGGACTGCCTGAAGTACGACCAGACCTCCGGGCTGATCAAGCCGCAGTACGTGGTGCAGAAGTTCTGGGAACTGACCGAGGGCGATGCCTACGTGACCTCCGATGTCGGTCAGCACCAGATGTGGGCGGCGCAGTTCTATCGCTTCGACAAGCCCAATCGCTGGATCAACTCTGGTGGCCTGGGCACGATGGGCGTGGGTCTGCCGTTTGCGATGGGCGTGCAGTTCGCGCATCCGGAGGCGACGGTGGGCTGCATTACCGGCGAGGCCAGCATCCAGATGTGTATCCAGGAGCTGTCGACCTGCTTCCAGTACCAGCTGCCGCTGAAGATCCTGAACCTGAACAACCGCTACCTGGGCATGGTCCGGCAGTGGCAGGAGTTCTTCTATCAGGGCCGCTACGCCATGTCCTACATGGATGCGCTGCCGGACTTCGTGAAGCTGGCCGAGGCCTATGGCCACGTCGGTATCCAGATCACCCAGCCGGGCGACGTCGAGGGTGCGATCAAGGAGGCCCTGGCGCAGAAGGACCGCCTGGTGTTCATGGACTTCATTACCGACCAGTCCGAGAACGTGTATCCGATGATCCCGGCCGGTGCCGGCCAGAACGAAATGATCCTGGTCTGAGCCGGGTACAGGGAAGAGCCGTATGCGTCATATCATTAGTGTCCTGCTGGAAAACGAATCCGGTGCCCTCTCGCGGGTGGCCGGACTGTTCTCCGCGCGTGGTTACAACATCGAATCACTGACTGTCGCGCCGACCGACGACCCGTCGCTGTCGCGCATGACCATCGTCACCAGCGGTTCCGACGAGATCGTCGAGCAGATCACCAAGCAGCTGAACAAGCTGATCGACGTGATCAAGCTGCTGGACATGACCGCCTATCCGCACATCGAGCGCGAGATGGCGCTGGTCAAGGTGCGTGTGCCGGAGGCCGCCGAGCGCGAGGAGGTCAAGCGCCTGGCGGATATCTTCCGCGGCCGGATCATCGACGTGGCCCATGACAGCTACGTGATCGAGATCACCGGCGAGGGCTCCAAGCTGGACGCCTTCCTCGTGGCCCTCGACGCGTTTACTGTCCTGGAGGTCGTGCGCTCCGGCGTGATGGGCATCGCCCGGGGCGACGTCGCCCTGCAAATCTGAATCCCCGGGCCCGGCCCCCGTTGCGGGGGCGGGGCCCGTTTGTTTGCCATGGGCCCCGCTGGGGGCTGATATCAAGGAAATTGCGATGAATCTTTACTACGACAAAGACGCCGATCTCTCCATCATCAAGGGCATGAAGGTGGCCATCATCGGCTACGGTTCGCAGGGCCACGCCCATGCGAACAACCTGAAGGACTCCGGCGTGGACGTGACCGTCGGCCTGCGCGAAGGCTCCAGCTCGCGCGCCAAGGCCGAAGAGGCCGGCCTGACGGTGGCCGATGTCGATGTCGCGACCGCCGGCGCCGACCTGATCATGGTGCTGGCCCCGGACGAGTACCAGGCCGCGCTGTACCGCGATGTGCTGGAGCCGAACCTGAAGCAGGGCGCGACCCTGGCCTTCGCCCACGGCTTCGCGATCCACTACAACCAGATCGAGCCGCGCAAGGACCTGGACGTGATCATGATCGCGCCCAAGGCCCCGGGCCACACCGTGCGTTCCGAGTTCGTGCGTGGCGGCGGCATCCCCGATCTGATCGCCATCCAGCAGGACGCCTCCGGCAAGGCGCGCGATATCGCGATGTCCTACGCCTCGGCGATCGGCGGCGGGCGTACTGGCATCATCGAGACCAGCTTCAAGGACGAGACCGAAACCGACCTGTTCGGCGAGCAGGCCGTGCTCTGCGGCGGGGCCGTGGAACTGGTCAAGGCGGGCTTCGAGACCCTGACCGAGGCGGGGTATGCACCGGAGATGGCCTACTTCGAGTGCCTGCACGAGCTCAAGCTGATCGTCGACCTGATGTACGAGGGCGGCATCGCCAACATGAACTACTCGATCTCCAACAATGCCGAATATGGCGAGTACGTGACCGGCCCGAAGGTGATCAACGAAGAGTCGCGCTGGGCCATGCGCGAGGCCCTGCGCAACATCCAGAACGGCGAGTACGCCAAGCAGTTCATCCTGGAAGGCGCGATGAACTACCCGTCGATGACCGCCAACCGACGCCTGAACGCCGCCCACGAGATCGAGCAGGTCGGCGAGCGTCTGCGCTCCATGATGCCGTGGATCACGGCCAACCAGCTGGTCGACAAGTCCCGCAACTGATGCGAGGCCCTGCGATGGACATTCCGGTCTGTCGCAGGGCGTCCTCTCTCTCGAGCACCCGATGCTGTTTCCGCTAGCTCCCGAAGGCCGTCTGTTCGTCATCATCGCCGCGTGGATGACGGTGATTACGCTGCTGGTCGGGGAGGCGGAGCTGGGCCTGTTCATGGTGATCCTCACCGTGGCCCTGATGGGGCTGTTCCGGAACGTGCGGCGCAAGGCCCCGGCACCGGCCCTGGGCGTGATCGCCCCGGCCGATGGCACCATCGAGTCGATTACCGAGACCCGGGATCCGTTTACGAAAAAGCCGGCGGTCTGCATCCGCCTGCGTCAGCGCCGCCTGGGCGAATACAACGTGCACGCCCCGCAGGAGGCCGAAATTCGCGAACGGGTCTGGCCCGGCAAGGAGACCGACGAGGCGCCGGATGCCCAGTTGGAGGGGCGTCTGGCCTATGCGCTGGAGACCGACGAGGGCACCCGGCTGACCCTGGCACTCAGCGTCGATCACTGGCCCCGCATGGTGCGCATGCAGAACAACGTCCCTGGCAACCGCCTGGGACGCGGCAAGCGCATGGGCTTCGCCGGCTTTGGTGGTACCTTCGAGGTCTGGCTGCCGGTCGGCGCGCAGGTGATGGTCGAGCCGGGGCAGCGGGTCCTGGCGGGTTCGGCCTTGCTCGGCGGGTTACCCGAATCCGAGGCGACCGGGGACGACGAGAGCGCGGCGGAGGTGCTGCAATGAGTGCAGGGGACGAAGGCGACCGACGGACGGATCCCGAGCCGGACTACATCGAGGGCGAGGATACCGTCGCTGACGACCAGCCGCCCCATCGCCGGCGCCGGCGCGGGGTGTATCTGCTGCCCAACCTGTTCACCACCGGGGTGCTGTTCTCCGGGTTCTTCGCCATCGTCTCCGCGATCAACGGCGAATACATCACCGCCGCCATCGCGATTTTCGTGGCCATGGTGCTGGACACCCTGGATGGCCGCGTCGCGCGCATGACCGATACCCAGAGCGAGTTCGGCGCGCAGTACGACTCGCTGTCGGATCTGGTGTCCTTCGGTGTGGCCCCGGCGCTGGTGGTCTACCTCTGGCAACTGCACGACCTCGGCAACTTCGGCTGGGTGGCGGCGTTCTTCTTTGCCACGGCCGCGGCGCTACGGCTGGCGCGCTTCAACAGCCGGCTCGCGGTCAGCGACAAGCGTTTTTTCCAGGGGCTGCCAAGCCCCGCCAGCGCCGCGATCCTGGTGGGCATGGTCTGGGTGCTGGAGGACTGGGGCATCCCGGCGGAGCTGGCCGACCCCTATCTGGTGGGCATCCTGGTGGTCACCGTGCTCGCCGGGGCGGCAATGGTCAGCAACCTGACCTACTTCAGCTTCAAGGACATGGACTTCAAGCACCGGGTGCCTTTCCTGGCGATTGTCGGGGTGGTGCTGGCGCTGATGCTGCTGGCCCTGGATCCGCCCAAGGTCCTGCTGGCGGCCTTCGTCATCTATGCCCTGTCCGGACCGTTGCTGACCCTGGAGCGCTGGCGCCGGCATCGTCGCCGGGCGCCGTCGGGGGAGTAGCCGCGTGTCGCTGTCGGTGCGCCAGCGCCGCATCCTCGCGGACATGGGCATTCCGGTGTGGCGCTCGCGCATCGCGCTGGAGGACAAGACCGAGGCCGCGGCGCTTCCGGCGGAATCCGCCCTTGTGGCGGGCGAGCACGCCGAGGTCGTGGATGCCGGGGCGCCGGGCGCCGCGGTCGATACCCTGGACTGGGAGGCCCTGGAGGCGCGGGTGCGTGGCTGCCATGCCTGCGTCGAGCTGGCCCGCGAACGCACGCAGACCGTGTTCGGGGTGGGCGACCCGCGCGCGCGCTGGCTGTTCGTCGGCGAGGCCCCGGGTGCGGAAGAGGACCGCCGTGGCGAGCCCTTCGTGGGTCGTGCGGGGCAGCTGCTGGACAACATGCTGCTGGCGCTGGGCCTGGACCGGAGCCGCGATGTCTTCATCGCTAATCTGCTGAAGTGCCGCCCGCCCGGAAACCGTGACCCGAAACCCCAGGAGTCCGCGGCCTGCCGCGGGTTTCTCGATCGCCAGATCGAACTGATCCAGCCGGAGGTCATTGTGGCGCTGGGGCGTGTAGCGGCCCACGCCTTGCTGGCGACGGACGAGCCTCTCGGTCGGCTGCGTGGCACGGAGCAGCGCTACCAGGGCGTTCCTCTGATCGTGACCTACCATCCGGCCTACCTGCTGCGAAAGCCGGGTGACAAGGCCCGTGCCTGGCAGGACCTGCAGCGCGCCCGGACCTGTCTGTCAGAACCGCTCACTGATTGAGGGATTGGGAACCTTGGCCGAGTCGCCGGGTTCCGAACCAACGACACCTCGCCCCGTCCTTTCCTTCACTGCTGCTGGAGAAGCCTGCGTCATGAGTGCCGAACCCCGCGTCCAGCCCGAGTTGCGCCGCATGCAGGTGGCCGATGTGGAAGGCGTGATGCGCGTGGAGCGCGAGGCCTATGTGTACCCCTGGACCGCCCGCATCTTCGAGGACTGCCTGCGGGTGGGTTACGACTGCTGGGTGCTGGCGGTGGATGGTCGCCAGGTGGGGCATAGTGTGCTGACGGTGGCCGCCGGCGAGGCCCACCTGCTCAACCTTACGGTGGACCCGCGCTGGCAGGGCAACGGGCTTGGCCGTTTCATGGTCCGTCGCCTGTTTGACTATGTCTGCAGTCAGGATGCAGAGGCGTTGTTCCTCGAGGTGCGCCCATCCAATGTGGCGGCGGTGCAGCTCTACCGCTCCGAGGGTTTTGAGCATATCGGCACCCGTCCGCGCTATTACCCGCTCCCCAGCGGCCGCGAGGATGCCTGGGTGCTGACGCGTCGCTGCGCCGCGCCCGCCGGGTCTTGACTCGTCGGTTCAGCGCCGGAGTGTGAAGTCAGTCACAGCGTCGGGTGCAAAATCCGTAACCCGGTCGGGTTTTGCCGCCTTGGGTTCTCGTCCCGGGACCTCCGCGTTGTGACGGTCACCCCCCGGGTCTATGATCGAACTCGGTATTGGCCCCGACTCCGGATGAGGTAACCCATGTCCCGATCCCTACGTGCATTGTTTGTTTCGCTCCCCCTGGCGCTGCCGCTCTTGGCTACCGGAGGGCTTGCCCATGCCCAGCAGGCCTTCGGCTACGACGAGGCCGAGCGCCAGCAGGAGCTGCTGGAAGTCTGGTACGAGATCCGTGAAAGCAACGCACAGAAGGGCAATACGGCGGCGATGTTCGACGTGGGCATGGCGAACTACGCCGGGCGCGGCACGGCGGTGGACTACGATCAGGCCCTGCGCTGGTTTGCTCGCGCTGCGGATGCCGACCACGCCAGTGCGCATTACTATCTGGGTTACCTCTTCGCGACCGGCAAGGGCACCTCGGCCGACGCCGAACGCAGTCACGAACATTACTCACGCGCGGCGGAATTGGGTCATGCCGATGCCCAGTACTGGCTGGGCAGCCATCTGGCCAATGGCGAGCAGGATCCGGCCGCCGCACTCGAGTGGCTGGGCAAGGCGGCAGATCAGGGACTGCCTGCCGCGCAGTATTATGTGGGGCTGATGCACGAGAATGGTCGGGGCACCACGCGTGATCCGGCCGCCGCCGCGCGCTGGTATACCGCTGCAGCGGAGCAGGGCTACCGGCATGCCCAGATCGGGCTGGGTCGCCTGCACCAGAACGGTCGCGGGGTCGAACGTGATCTGGTGCAGGCGCATGTCTGGTACAGCATGGCGGACGACCGGGAACGCCTGGCCTCGCTGGAGACCCGCATGAACAACCGTGACCTGGTGACTGCCCAGGGGCGCCTCAAGGAACAGAACGCCGCGCTTCAGGCGGCCTCGGCGCGCTGATCGGGCAGCGCCGGAACCCATGCAAACGGCCCCGTTTTTCGGGGCCGTTTGCATGTTGGGCCCCCGGAAAGATGAACCGGACCCGCGCTTTCGCGTTAAACTTACGGGCTGATTCAAGCGGCCCGTATTCATGTCCTTTATCGAGGAAACCCGCCGACGCCGGACCTTCGCGATCATTTCGCACCCGGACGCCGGTAAGACCACCATGACCGAAAAGCTCCTGCTGTACGGCGGCGCGATCCAGCTCGCCGGTACGGTCAAGGGGCGCAAGTCAGCGCGCCATGCCACCTCCGACTGGATGGAGATGGAGAAATCGCGTGGCATTTCGGTCACTTCTTCCGTCATGCAGTACCCGTACAAGGGCCGCATGGTGAACCTGCTGGACACCCCGGGACACGCGGACTTCTCCGAGGACACCTATCGCACGCTGACCGCAGTGGACTCCGCGCTGATGGTGATCGACGCCGCCAAGGGTGTCGAGGAACGGACCATCAAGCTGATGGAGGTCTGCCGGCTGCGCGATACGCCGATCATGACCTTTGTGAACAAGATGGACCGCGAGGGCCGCGATCCGATCGAGTTGCTGGACGAGGTCGAGGAAGTGCTGAAGATCCAGTGCGCCCCGATCACCTGGCCGATCGGCTCGGGAAAGCGCTTCCGTGGCGTCTATCACCTCCGCCGCGACGCGGTGCATCTTTACGACCCCGAAGAGGGTGGCAAGAAGTCCACCGGCGAGATCATCGAGGGCCTGGACAACCCGCGCCTGGACGAGGTGCTGGGGCCGCAGGCCGGGGAGCTGCGCGAGGAACTGGAGCTGGTGCAGGGCGCCTCGCACGCATTTGACCCGGAGGCCTACCTGAGCGGTGCGCAGACCCCGGTGTTTTTCGGCTCGGCGATCAACAACTTCGGGATCGAGGAGCTGCTGGACGACTTCGTTGAGTACGCTCCCGGCCCGCTGCCGCGCCCGACCCACTCGCGCAAGGTAGAGCCGACCGAGGAGAAGTTCACCGGCTTCGTGTTCAAGATCCAGGCGAACATGGACCCGAACCACCGCGACCGCATCGCGTTCATGCGCATCTGCTCGGGCACCTTCGACAAGGGCGCCAAGCTGCGCCACGTGCGCATCGGGCGCGACGTGAAGATCCCGGACGCGCTGACCTTCCTGGCCTCCGACCGCGAGCATGTGGAGACCGCCTATCCCGGCGACATCATCGGCATCCACAACCACGGCACCATCCGCATCGGGGATACCTTCACCCAGGGCGAGGACCTCACCTTCACCGGGGTGCCGAACTTCGCCCCGGAGCTGTTCCGCCGCGCGCAGTTGAAGGACCCGCTGAAGATGAAGCAGCTCGCCAAGGGGCTGCAGGAGCTGTGCGAGGAGGGCGCAACCCAGCTCTATCGCCCGTTGACCAACAACGACCTGATCCTGGGGGCGGTCGGCGTGCTGCAGTTCGAGGTGGTCGCCGAACGCCTGCGCACCGAGTACAAGGTGGAGGCACAGTTCGAGAACGTGAACGTCCAGACGGCGCGCTGGGTCGAAAGCGATGATCCGAAGAAATTCGACGAGTTCAAGGAGAAGGCGGCGACCAACCTGGCCATCGACCACGGCGGCGATCTGGTCTATATCGCCCCGACCCGGGTGAACCTGCAGATGGCGCAGGAGAAGTGGCCGGAGATCCGCTTCCAGTCGACCCGCGAGCACGGCCAGCCGACGGAGTAACCTCTGCGCTCCTGACTACTCCTAACTACTCCCTCGGCGCGCGGGACATTGGCCCGTCATTGCGCGGAGCGAAGCGACGAAGCAATCTCCCGTGGGCTATCGGATCTAGCTGGGGTGCGAGCTTCTGGAGGGTGCCGCGGCGCCTTCGGCGCCTCGCAATGACGTTGCATCTGGCCTGCGCAGGAGGTTCGCATGGCGTTGAATTTCCGATGGACCCCGGCCCTGGTGGTTGTAGTGCTGGCGCTGGGCGTTGGTGCCTGTTCGGTGCACAAGACCGAGACCCGGGGTGATGGGCCCGAGCCGCGTCCGGGCACGGTCGAGCAGATGAACCCGTTCCTGCATTTTCTCGAGAGCCGCCCGACACCCGCGGAATTCGGGCGCGTCTACCCCGACGTGATGCTGGTGCTGCCCGGCGACATCGTGACCCAGGAATACCGCACCGATCACAGCCGGTTCTTCGCCGATCTGGACGACGAAAATCGTATCCGTGGCGGCGAGTTTCGCTGATCCCGCGATGCTGCAAATCTCCAACAGCGTGAGCGTCCCCGAGCACGAGATCGAGCTGATTCCGATCCGTGCCCAGGGGGCTGGCGGCCAGAACGTCAACAAGGTCGCCTCGGCCATTCACCTGCGCTTCGATATCCGCGCCTCCGGCCTGCCCGATGTCTACAAGGAACGCCTGCTGCGCCGCCGCGATCAGCGCATCAGCAAGGAGGGCGTGATCGTCATCAAGGCGCAGCAGTACCGTACCCAGGAGGCCAATCGCGAGGACGCGCTCGAACGCCTGGCGGAGCTGCTGCGCGAGGCCGGCCGCCCGATCAAGGCGCGCAAGGCCACGCGGCCGACCCGCGCCTCCAAGCTGCGCCGCCTGGAGGGCAAGACCCAGCGCGGCCGCAAGAAGGCCCTGCGCGGCCGCGTCGACCCGGACTGATTCACTTTTCGGTTTACCACGAAGCGCACGAAGAAATGACGGAATTCAAGGGCGTATTCAGCACGAAGGACACGGAGAAATTCGAAAGGCTCTGATGTGAACGATCCGTCAAGGGTGCGGGGTGCCGCCAAGCGCACGAAGCAGCGGCGGTTAACCGGCAGTAACCCAGGCTGCAATCAATACCCGTATCTCACTCCCACTTCCCTGTTTTCTCTGCCCCCTCCGTGGTGAACAAGGGTTTAGTCCCCGGCGTTCGGGCTTGCGTTGGCGGTGGTGGGTTCGTGTTCCTGCTGGTGTTGCCACAGGCGGGCGTAGGCGCCGTTCCTGGCGAGGAGTTCGCGATGGGTGCCACGTTCGACCACGCGGCCCTGGTCCAGCACCACGATCTGCTCGGCGTCCTTCACGGTGGACAGGCGGTGGGCAATGACCAGCGTGGTGCGCCGCGCCGAGACCTCGTTCAGGGCCTGCAGGATGGCCTTTTCTGAGCCCGAATCCAGTGACGAGGTGGCCTCGTCGAACACTAGGATCGGCGGGTCCTTCAGCAGCATGCGGGCGATGGCGATGCGCTGTTTCTCGCCGCCGGAGACCTTGAGCCCGCGTTCGCCGACCACCGTGTCCAGGCCGTCCGGCAGGCGCTCGATGAAGTCGTCCAGGTGCGCCAGGTGGACCGCGCGCAAGATCGCCTCTTCGGACGCTTCCGGGTCCCCGTAGGCGATGTTGTAGCGAATGCTGGAGTTGAACAGCACGGTGTCCTGCGGGACCACGCCGATCGCGCGGCGCAGGCTCTGCTGGGTCACCTCGCGGATGTCCTGTCCGTCGATGGTGATGCGCCCGTCGGTCACGTCAAAGAAGCGGAACAGCAGCCGGGCGAGCGTCGACTTGCCGGCCCCGCTGGGCCCGACCACCGCGAGCTTGTGCCCGGCGGGGATCTCGAGCGAGACGTCCGCGAGGATCGGGCGCTCCGGCTGGTAGTGGAAGGCGACCTGTTCGAAGCGCACCTGCCCGCTGGTGACCTCGAGATCCGGTGCGTCCGGGCGGTCCTCGACCTGCACGGGCTTCTCCAGCAGCCCGAACAGGCGCTCGATGTTCGCCAGCGACTGGCGGATCTCGCGATAGACGAAGCCGAGGAAGTTCAACGGCATGAACAGCTGGATCATGTAGGCGTTGACCATGACCAGGTCGCCCAGCGACATCTGCCCCGAGGCCACGCGGCTGGCGGCCAGCAGCATCATCACGGTGATCGCGCCGGCGATGATCAGGGCCTGCCCCGAGTTCAGCAGCACCAGCGACAGCACGTTCTTGGTGCGCGCCTGTTCCCAGGTGGCCAGGCCCTCGTCGTAGCGCCGGGCCTCGAAGCCCTCGTTGCCGAAGTACTTGACCGTCTCGTAGTTCAGCAGGCTGTCGATCGCGCGGGTGTTGGACTCGTTGTCGCGCTGGTTGGCCTCGCGCACGAAGCGGGTGCGCCACTCGGTAATCCACACCGACCAGGCAATGTAGGCCGCCACCGCGATGATCACCGTCAGGGTGAATACCGGGCCCACCGCGATCAGCAGGATGACCGCGACCATCGCGATCTCGATGATGGTCGGCAGGATGTTGAACACCATGAAGCGCAGCAGGAAGCTGATACCGCTGGTGCCGCGCTCGATGTCCCGGGCCAGGCCGCCGGTCTCGCGCGCCAGATGAAAGCTCAGCTCCAGCCGATGCAGATGTTCGAACACGCGCAGGGCCGCGCGCCGCATGGCGCGCTCGGCCACCCGCACGAAGACCGCGTCGCGCAGTTCCCCGAACAGGGTGCCGCCAAAGCGCAACAGGCCGTAGGCCACCACCAGTGCCACCGGGACCGTGACCAGCGCGTCGGTGCCGGAATCCTCGAAGTGATCGACGATGTACTTCAGTGCCAGCGGGACCAGCACGGTCGCCAGCTTGGCCAGGCCCATCAGCCCGAGGGCGAGGAACAGCCGCCCGCGGAACTCCGCGAGATAGGGGAACAGGGAGCGAACGATGCGCCAGTTGATCGCCTCGTCGGGCGCATCGTGCACGCTGGAATGACCGCGCATGGGGGAGTCCGGGGCTGGGTAGGTCGCTTACTTTAGAGAGGCGCGGCGGAATTCGCACATGGGCGCGCGTTCAGTAGCGGCTCATCCCTGCGTCCGCGGGAGGTCAGCGGTGGATGCGGTAGCCTTCTCCCCGGTCCTGTTCCAGGTCGATCCGCAGGCGCTGGTGACTCCAGCCGTCCTGCGAGCAATGCGCCTCGATCTGCACGAAACGGGCCCCCTCGGGGATGGACAGCCGGCGCAGGCTGCGTGTGAACGGCTGTTCGTCTACATGCGGGTGGTGCAGGATGCGCTCGCCGAGGACGTTGCCATCGGCGTCGAGCACGCGCCAGGCATCCGCATAGTGGTCCCAGCCGGTATCCGGGTGTTCCACGGTGACGGACACCCGCCATTGGTTCGGGCCGGCGGCGTGCAGCTGGGCCTCCAGGATATCGACCTCGTCGGCCGGGGCAGGCAGGGCCAGAAGGCCCAGAAGGGCGCCGAGGGCCAGTCTTTGCGTCAACATGGCAATACTCCTTTTGCCGGTTTGATGGGGCCGGTCCCTGCGATCCACTGACGGGACGCACAGGGGTCGGATCGAGTTCACGTGCCCTGTACCTGGTTGCGCCCGGCATTCTTGGCGGCGTACAGGGCGCGGTCGGCGCGATCGACCAGGGCCTCCGCGCTCTCGCCTGGGGTCAGCTGGGCCACGCCGAAGCTGGCGGTCAGCGTGTGTCCGGTGTCGAAGTCGGTGGCCTCAAGGGTGCGGCGCAGGTCCTCGGCCAGCTGGCTCGTGGCCATGACATCGCCCTGTGGGCACAGGATGAGGAATTCCTCGCCGCCCCAGCGGGCGGCCCGGTCGGTTTCGCGGATGCGTGCGGCGATCACGCGACCGACCTCGGTGAGCACGGCATCGCCGCGACCATGCCCCAGGGTGTCGTTAATCGGCTTGAAGTGGTCCAGATCCATCATGATCACGCCAAGCACACCCCCGTGACGTTCGGCCCGCCGGATTTCGTCGGCCAGTACCTCGCTCGCCTTCATGCGGTTGTGCAGGCCTGTCAGCGGGTCGGTGGTGGCGAGACGTTCCAGGCGTCTCTGGGCCGCCTCCAGGGAGTGTGTTCGCTCCCGGACCAGGCGTTCGAGCACATGCGCGCGCTCCTCCAGCTCCTTGACCGGGTACGGCTCGTCGGCATCGTGGACGCTGGCGGGGAAGGAGCCGTGCAGGTGTTCCAGGCGCCAGCCGTCGTCGGTCCGGTGCAGCAAGAGGCTGGCCCGCAGTCCGTTCAGTCGCACCCGTTGTCCGCGGGTGTCGAGCTGCATGTCGAATACCAGCATCACCAGGGCGACCTGATCCGTGACGAGGCGGACGTCTTCGCGGTGTATCTCGTAGTCGAAGGGTTCCGGGACCTGTTCGATGTCGCGTCCGACGACGCGCTCCACGTCCTCGGGCGTGAAGGCCGCTTCGTCGCCTCCGGTTCCGAAGCCACTGACCTGTGGTGCGTGCCACCCGAGTACGCGTGCGAGGTCGCGCTCACGCAGCCAGGCGTCGAGGTAACCGTGAACGACCTGGCGGATGGCGGCCTTGCCGTTGGAGGGCATCGAGATCAGTCGATGCCGACGGCGCGCTGCTCCTGGCGGATCCACGCGATGATGTGGGCGGTGTCCTCGCCGGATACGCCGCTCACCGGCGGCATCTCGCCAAATTCCCAGTGGTGCTGGTGCACGCCCAGGGCCACGGCACGATGGAAGGTGATATCCGGGTGGTGCGAGGGTTCGTAGATCCGGTGGATCAGCGGTGGACCCTGGTCGGTGCCGCGCGCCTCCTCCCCGTGGCACTGCATGCAGTTGGACCGGAACAGCGAGCGGCCGGCCTCGGGGTCGGCGGCGAAATCCTCCGGCGGCAGGCTGTAGTCGAGCTGCGCCGTGGAGCCCGAGGCCGCGTTCGACTCGCTGGCGGGTGCCTGCGCGGCCGCGTCGCCGGTGTCCGAATCCGGGGCCTCGGAGCAGGCGGCGAGCGTCAATAGCGCGAGACAGACAACGGGCAGGAGGCGGACGGGGGTCGGCATTGGAACTCCGGAGAAGAGGGGCTGAGTTGGCAGTCTAGCGTGGCGGGTGTGATCGCGGAAAGGCGCAAAAAACCGAATCAGCGCCTTCTTGAAAGTGTCGGTTGCGGGCGGCGCAGGGTGATTCCGACGCCTGTCGCTTGCAGCGGTGCCGGGCATTCGGCAGTCTTGCCCGCCTGTCATCTTGTTTGGAGTGTATCCATTGGAACCCTCGGGTCTTGCAGCTGGAGAAGCGCAGGGAAGCGCTCCGGCGGCGGCGCTACTGGAGATCCTGCGCGAGACCTTCGGCTATACGGAATTTCGCGGCCAGCAGCAGGCGATCGTCGAGCACGTGACCGGTGGTGGCGACGCGGTGGTGCTGATGCCCACCGGCGGCGGCAAGTCGCTCTGCTACCAGATCCCGGCGCTGGCTCGATCCGGCTGCGGCATCGTGATCTCGCCGCTGATCGCGCTGATGCAGGACCAGGTCGCCGCGCTGCGCCAGAACGGCGTGGCCGCGGCCAGCCTGGACTCCGGCCAGAAGGCGGACGAGGCGCGTTCCGTGCTGGCGGCCCTGCACGCCGGCGAACTGGATCTCCTGTACATGTCGCCAGAGCGGCTGTTTGCCTCGGGCATGCTGGAACGCCTGGAAGGCATCGACCTCGCCCTGTTCGCGATTGACGAGGCGCACTGCGTCTCGCAGTGGGGGCATGACTTCCGCCCCGAATACAGTCAACTGGCGGTGCTGGCCGAGCGCTTTCCGCAGGTGCCGCGCCTGGCCCTGACCGCGACCGCCGACGGCCCGACCCGCCAGGAGATCCGCGAACGGCTGTGCCTCGATCAGGCGCGCGCCTTCGTCAGTTCCTTCGACCGCCCCAATATCCGCTACCGCATCGCCCAGGCAGACGGCGGCCGGGGCGGCTCGGCACGTGATCGGCTGCTGCGCTTCATCCGCGAGGAACACGCCGGGGAGGCGGGCATCGTGTATTGCCTGTCACGCAAGAAGGTGGACGCCGTGGCCGAATGGCTGGCGGAGCAGGGTGTCACCGCCCTGCCGTATCACGCCGGCCTGCCGGCCGCGACCCGCGCGGCGAACCAGACCCGCTTCCTGCGCGAGGAGGGGGTGGTGATGGTTGCCACCATCGCCTTCGGCATGGGCATCGACAAGCCGAATGTGCGCTTTGTCGCCCACCTGAACCTGCCGAAGAGTCTGGAGGGCTACTATCAGGAGACCGGCCGCGCCGGCCGCGATGGCCTGCCGGCCAATGCCTGGATGGTCTTTGGGTTGCAGGATGTCGTGACCTTGCGCCAGATGCTGGAGGGGTCGCAGGCCGGGGCCGAGCGTCAGCGCGTCGAACAGCAAAAGCTGGAGGCCATGCTGGGCTTCTGCGAGATCACCAGCTGCCGCCGCCAGGCCCTGCTGGGATATTTCGACGAGCACATGCCGGAACCCTGCGGGGCCTGCGACAACTGTCTGGAGCCGCCGGCGACCTGGGATGCCAGCGTGCCGGTGCAAAAGCTCCTGTCCTGCATCTATCGAACCGGCGAGCGCTTCGGCGCCGGGCATGTGATCGACGTGCTGCGCGGCTCGGCCAGTGAGCGCCTGACCCGTCTGGGGCACGATCGTCTGAGCACCTTCGGCATTGGCAAGGAACTGGACAAGGCGCAGTGGCGCGGCGTGGTCCGGCAGTTGCTGGCGCGTGGGCTGTTGCGTCTGGATGACGAGGGCTACGGCGGACTGAAGCTGGATCCGGCCTGCCGCCCG
The DNA here is from genome assembly GCF_001020955.1 of Thioalkalivibrio versutus. NCBI lineage: Bacteria > Pseudomonadati > Pseudomonadota > Gammaproteobacteria > Chromatiales > Ectothiorhodospiraceae > Thioalkalivibrio > Thioalkalivibrio versutus. Next base: position 2,258,873 of record NZ_CP011367.1, on the reverse strand, counting down.
GTTCTGCGCGGCGAGGAGGGGATTCACCTGCGCGAGGAGGCGGCCCGTCCGGAGAAGGGGACACGTAGCGCCAGCCCGGCACGGCGTGATACGGCCCGTACAGTCGCGGCGATGGACACCGAGGATCGCTCCCTCTGGGAGGCGCTGAGGGGCCTGCGTACCGAGCTGGCGCGGGATCAGGGGGTGCCGCCCTACGTGATCTTCAGCGATGCCACATTGCTGGAGATGGTGGCGGCCGCGCCGCGCACCCATGACGAGATGGCCGGGATCTCCGGGGTCGGGCAGCACAAGCTGGAACGCTACGGCGATGCCTTTATCAAGGCCATCGAGGGGCATTTCGGGCTATAGTGGTGCGAAAAACCACACCAAATGATGCGTTCGGGGAGACCGCGTGACCGATACCCGCTTCCTTGAGGATTTCTACCGCCTTCGCGACGGTCAGCTGGTCGTAACCCCGGAGCAGGGCAGCGACTTCGCCAAGACCCTCGCGGGCGACTTCAATCCGATCCACGATGCCGACAACCGGCGCTTCTGCGTCCCGGGCGATCTGCTGTTCGCCCTGGTGCTGGATACCTACGGCGCCAGTGCCAACATGCACTTCCGTTTTACCGGCATGGTGGGTGGCAACGTGCCGCTGGTGTTCCCGGACAGCCCGGGTGACGCCTTCGCCATCACCGACGAAGGCGGCAAGAGCGTGATCGAGGTGGAACGCTCCGGGCCGGTGATCGACGAGCCCAATGCGATCGAGTCGCTGATCCGCAGCTATGTCGGCTTTTCCGGGCAGAACTTCCCGCACGTGCTGGTGCCGCTGATGGAGGAACACGGCGTGATGGTCAACCCGAAGCGCCCGCTGGTGATGTACGAGCGCATGGGCTTTCGCCTGCCCGAGCCGCTGGCGGCCAGCGCCGGGGTGCCGGAGCCGCGCCTGAAGGATGCGGTGATGACGGTCAACGGCAAGCGTGGCGAGATCCGCCTGGACTACGAGCTGGTGATCGACCAGTCCGTGGTTGCCGACGGCAGCAAGCACCTGGTGCTGAGTGGGCTGCGCGCGTTCGATGCCGCCGACGTCGAGAGGCTCGTCGCCGACTACGAAAGCTGGAAGGCCGCCTATTTCAATCAGCCGGCCGGGACCCGCGCCCACGCTTGAACTTCAGGAGTCACCACGAAGCACACGAAGGCCCGAACAAAGGCCAGGTCAATCCGCCATCGACCTGGCCTTTCTTCGGTCGCTTGCTTGGTGGTGAAAACTCAGTAGGTCGTAGGATGGGATGAGCGCAGCGAATCCCATCAAGGAACTGGCAGCTCTTTGTGGGCTTCGTGGTGAAGGCTCAGTAGAACTGGCCAAGCGTCGAGCGCACCCGGACCTCGGTCTCGGGCGTCAGGTGTTCCGCGAGTTTCAGCGGGTGATCGGGCAGTAGCAGCACGACCGACGAGCCCAGGTTGAAGCGACCCATCTCCGCGCCGCGCTCCAGGGTGACGGCACGGTCCGGATACTCGCTGACGCTGATCTCGCGACCATGGGGCGGGGTGACCTCGCCGGCCCAGACGGTCTCGATGGAACCGACGTTCTGGGCGCCGATCAGGGCCATGGCCATCGGCCCCACCGGGGTGTCGAAGCAGGTCACCACGCGTTCGTTGCGGGCGTACAGCCGCGGCACGTGACGCACGATGCGCGGGGCGACCGAGAACAGTCGTCCGGGCACATGGATCATGTGGGTCAGGGTGCCGGTCAGCGGCATGTGCAGTCGGTGGTAGTGACGCGGCGACAGGTACAGGGTCACGAAGTGCCCGTGACGGAAGGCCTCCGCGAGCTCGTCCTCCCCGCCCAGCAGTTCCCGGACCGTGTAGTGATGCCCCTTGGCCTGGAAGATCTGTCCGCCCTCGATGCGCCCGGCGGCGCTGACCCGGGAATCGGCCGGGCTGACCAGGGTATTCGCGTCCCCCTCCAGTGGCCGTGCGTCCTCGCGCAGGGCGCGGGTGAACAGCGCGTTGAAGCTGGGGTAGGTGGTCAGGTCCGGTTCCGCGGCCTCGTCCATGTTCAGGCCGAAGCGGCGCACGAAGGCGCGTAGCAGCGGTTGCAGCTGCGGCGACTCGATGCGCGCCAGACGGTGCACCACGCGCGACAGGGCGTGCTGCGGCAGCAGGTGCGACAGGCGCGCCAGCCAGGGGTCGATCTTGCTCATGCGGGATCTCGTTCGGGCGTACACAGTGACATCGAGGCGGTATGATGACCGCCCCCGCACGCAACGGAAAGGCCGGGCATGGATTCAACCACCGGATTGCGCACCTTGCGCGACTTCATTCGCTTCGGCGCCAGCCAGTTTCGCGGCGCCGGGCTGACCTTCGGCCATGGCACCGACAACGCCTTTGACGAGGCGGCCTGGCTGGTGCTGCACACCCTGCACCTGCCGCTGGATCTACCCGAGTCGTGGTGGGATTCGCGCCTGAGCGAGGCCGAGCGCACGCGGGTCGTGGCGGTGTTGCGCGAGCGCATCGCCACCCGCAAGCCGGCGGCGTACCTGACCCGCGAGGCCTGGTTTGCCGGGTTGCCGTTCTATGTCGACGAGCGCGTGCTGGTGCCGCGCTCGCCCCTGGCGGAGTTGATCGCCGCGGGCTTCGAGCCGTGGCTGGATCCCGATGGGGTGACTCGGGCCCTGGATCTTTGCACCGGGGGTGGCTGCATCGGTATCGCGATGGCGCTGGCCCTGCCGCAGGCGCAGGTGGACCTGGCGGATGTCTCGCCGGATGCGCTGGCGGTGGCTCGGATCAACATCGAGCGCCACCAGATGAGCGAACAAGTCCGCGCATTGCAGTCCGACGTGTTCGATGGGCTGCAAGCCGGTGACCGCTATGACCTGATCGTGTCCAATCCGCCGTACGTGGATGCCGAGGACATGGCGGCCTTGCCGGAGGAGTACCGCCACGAGCCGGCATTGGGACTGGCTGCCGGGGGCGACGGGCTGGATATCGTGCGCCGCATCCTGGACGGGGCCCGCGAGCACCTGACCGGGGACGGCGCGCTGATCGTGGAGGTCGGCAACAGCCAGGCCGCGGTGGAGGCGGCCTTCCCGGACCTGCCAATGATCTGGCTGGAGTTCGAGGCCGGCGGGCATGGCGTGTTCCTGGTCTACGCCCGCGACTTGCCCGCCAGCGCCTGACCCACGCGGACCCGCGCCCGGACCCCGGTCCGAAAACCCGGCAGAAGGCCCTGTAAACGGCGCCGGTGGCGATGCATACTGCGAGGCTATGGAATCACGTCTGGTGGATATGCAGAGTCGGTCCGAGGAAGAGCGGGCGGAGGTCAGCCTGCGCCCGAAACGGCTCGCGGACTACACCGGTCAGCCGCGCGTGGTCGAGCAGCTGGGGCTGTTCATCGAGGCCGCCCGCGGGCGTGACGAGGCCCTGGACCATACGCTGGTCGCCGGCCCGCCCGGGCTGGGCAAGACGACCCTCGCGCATATCATTGCCAACGAACTGGGGGTGGGCCTGCGTCAGACCTCCGGCCCGGTGCTGGAGCGCGCCGGCGACCTGGCGGCGATCCTCACCGCGCTGGAGCCGCGCGATGTCCTGTTCGTTGACGAAATCCACCGCCTGCCGACGGTGGTGGAAGAGATCCTGTATCCCGCCCTGGAGGATGGCCAGCTGGATATCGTGATCGGCGAGGGTCCGGCCGCGCGTTCGATCAAGGTGGACCTGCCGCCGTTCACGCTGGTGGGGGCCACCACCCGCGCCGGGCTGCTCTCGGCCCCGTTACGTGACCGGTTCGGTATCGTCCAGCGCCTCGATCATTACACTGTCCCCGATCTCGCGCATATCGTGAATCGCGCCGCCGGCTTGCTGGGCGTGGGGGTCGAGGCCGAGGGCGCGACCGAGATCGCGCGCCGCGGGCGCGGCACGCCGCGTCTGGCCAATCGTCTGTTGCGGCGGGTGCGCGATTTCGCCCAGGTGCGGGCCGACGGCGTGGTGACGCTCGATGTGGCCGCGCAGGCGCTGGACCTGCTGGCGATCGATGCCTCGGGGCTGGATGCCCAGGACCGCCGTCTGCTGGAGGTGCTGGTGGAGAAGTTTGATGGTGGCCCGGTCGGGGTCGAGAGCCTGGCCACGGCGATGAACGAGGACCGCGGCACGCTGGAGGATGTGGTCGAACCGTTTCTGATCCAGCAAGGCTATTTGCAGCGCACCCCGCGCGGGCGCCAGGCGACCCGGCGTACGCTGGCCATGTTTGGTCTGACGCGCATGGAAGAGGGCGACTTACTGACGCCGGCGGCCGGGGATGCTCGGCCGTCATGACAACAGATTTCGCATGGCCGGTGCGGGTGTATTACGAGGACACCGACGCCGGTGGCGTGGTGTACCACGCGAATTATCTGAAATTCATGGAGCGTGCGCGCACCGAATGGCTGCGTGCGCTGGATTTCGAGCAGGACCGGCTGCGCGCCGACTACGGAATTGTGTTCGCCGTGCGGCGTCTGTCTGTGGAGATGCAGCGCCCCGCGCATTTCAACGAGGCCCTGACGGTGACCTGTCGGGTGCAGCGTCTGCGCCGCGCCAGTATCGAATTCGAGCAAGTGGTGCAGCGTGACGCGACGGTGCTGGTAACCGGCGAGGTCGGTATTGCCTGTGTGGACGTGGCCCGGCAGGCGCCGGTGGCGATCCCGGATGAAGTGACGCACGCGCTGCGTGCGGCGGAAGGAACAAAGGCATAACGGGAGATGGACAAGTGACAGTCGACTTTTCGATGTACCAGCTGATCATGGACGCGAGTCTGATCGTACAGCTGGTCATGGTGATCCTGGTGGTCGCCTCGGTGCTCTCCTGGCTGGTGATCATTATCAAGGCGCGTTCCCTGAACGCGGCCCACCGCGCCAGCGATGAATTCGAGGAGCGCTTCTGGTCGGGCGCCGACCTTTCACATCTGTACGAGGGGGTGCGGCGCAAGTCGGATATGTCCGGCATGGAGCATGTCTTCTCCTCGGGCTTCAAGGAGTTCCTGCGCGCCCGTCAGCATGCCATGCCCGCCGGCGAGCCTGCCCACCGCGCGATGCGCGTGGCCATTGCGCGCGAGACCGACGAGATGGAGCGCTACCTGCAGTTTCTGGCCACCGTGGGCTCGACCAGCCCGTACATCGGCCTGTTCGGCACGGTGTGGGGCATCATGCACGCCTTTCTGGGGCTGTCCGGGGTGCAGCAGGCGACGCTGGCGATGGTGGCCCCCGGGATTGCCGAGGCGCTGATCGCCACCGCGCTCGGCCTGTTTGCCGCCATCCCGGCGGTGATCGCCTACAACCGCTTTGCCGGGGACGTCGATCGTGTGGCGGTCCGGCTGGAGAACTTCAGCGACGAGTTCGTGGCCCTGCTGAATCGCCAGGGAGCGAGCAAGCCCGCCGAGGGTGCCGCCGGGGCGCCGGCCTGAGCCATGGCCGAATCGCGTCGCAACAGTCGCCGCCTGCGGCGGCCCATGTCGCAGATCAACGTCGTGCCGTTCATCGACGTGATGCTCGTTCTGCTGATCATCTTCATGATCACCGCGCCCATGCTGCAGCAGGGCGTGGAGGTCGACCTCCCGGAGGCCGATGCCGAGGCCATGGAAGAGGACCCGCAGGCGGCCGAGCCGCTGGTGGTCACGGTGGATGCTGGCGGCGCCATGAGCCTGAATCAGGGGCCCTATGTGAACGAGCCGCTGGCGCCGCAGGAGATGACCGAGATCGTGCGCGAGTTCCTCGCCGAGAATCCGGGTACCCAGACCTTCGTGCGCGGTGACCGCAATGTCGATTACGGCCGCGTGATCGATGCCATGGTTGCCCTGCAGCGTGCCGGAGGCGGCCGGGTCGGGCTGATCACCGAGCCGCCGCGCGACAACCAGGACTGAGCCGCCCCGCCGTGTTCGAGCTCCTGCGCCGTCATCCCTTGAGCCTGGTCCTCGTCCTGCTTCTGCATGGCGTGTTGTTCGCGGCGTTGTTGCTAAATGTCAGCCTCGTCTCGCCGACCTCCACCCGTGCCGCTGTCGAGATCGCGGTGCAGGAGGATATCGAGGTGATCGACGCGGTCGCGGTGGATGCCGAGACCTTCGATCGCATCGAACACCAGCGCGAAGTCGCCGAGCAGGAGCAGGTCGCCGAACAGCTACGCGCCGAAGAGGAACGCCGCCGCGCCGAGGAACAGGCCCGGCGCGAGGAAGAGCGCCGCCAGGCCGAGGAGCAACGCCGCCGCGAGGAACAGGAGCGCGCGCGCCAGCAGGCCCTGGAGGATGCCGAGCAGGCCCGCCGCGAGGCCGAGGAGGAGCGGCGCCAGGCGCGCGAGGAGGCCGAGGCCGAACGCGAGCGTATCCGCCAGGAGCGCGAGGCTGCGGAACAGGCCCGGCGTGAGGCCGAGGAGGCGCGCGAGCGTGAGGCGGCGGAACGGCGGGAGCGCGAGGAAGCGGAGCGTCAGGCGCAGGAAGAGGCGGAGCGCCGCGAGCGCGAGGCGGCCGAACGCCGCGAACGGGAAGAGGCCGAGCGTCGCGCCGAGCAGGAGCGCGAACTGGAAGAGCAGCGCCGCCGCGAGGCGATGGAGCGCGAGCAGGAGCGCATGGCCGAGGCGCAGGCCCGGCGCGAGGCCGCGGAACGCCAGGCACAGGCGGATCGAGAGCTGAACGAATGGCGCGCGCAGGTGCAGTCGGTGGTGCAGCGACGCTGGCGCCAGCCATCGGGGCTGGATGCCTCGGATCGTGCCATCGTTCTCGTGCGTGTCAACGAGACCGGGCGTATCATCAATTTCGACATCGAGAGCTGCTCCGGCGGGCCCGCCTTCTGCGACTCGGTCCGTCAGACCATGGATCGCCTGTCGTCGCTGCCGCGCCCGCCGGATGCGGATGCCGTGCGCGGTGGGGTGCTCATCCGCTTCGAGCCCGACTGACCGGGCCGGCGCAAGCCGGTCCACGAGGAAACACATGCAACGAATGATTCATACGATGCTGCTGGGGTTGGCGCTGCTTTGGTCGGCGCAGGCCCAGGCGGTACTGGAAGTGACGGTAACCGAGGGGGTGACGGGTGCGATCCCGGTGGCCGTGGCTCCGTTCACCTGGGACGGCGACGGGCGTCCGGGCGAGGATGTGGACCAGATCCTGGCCGCGAACCTGACCCGGAGCGGGCTGTTTGACGTCGAACGCGACGGTTTGCCCCAAGCACCCTCGGGCCCAGCCGACTTCCTTGCCCAGCCCTGGGCCGAGGCGGGTCTGGAGTATCTGGTGGTCGGCTCGATGCGCCCCGACGGCGACAACGTGATGGTCGAGTTCCACGTGTTCGACGTGCTGGCCGAGGAGCGCCTGGGCGGCTGGCGTATCCCGGTGCCGGCGGATATGCTGCGCCGCGGCGCGCATCGCGTGTCGGATATCGTCTACGAGCAGATCACCGGCGACCCGGGTGCCTTCAGTGCGCGTATCGCGTTTGTCAGCGTCGAGCGCCGCAACGACTCGCGCGAGTTTCGCCTGGAGGTCGCCGATTCCGACGGCGCCAATCCGCGCACCCTGTTCCGGTCGCGGGATCCGATCATGTCGCCGGACTGGTCGCCGGACGGTCGTGAGCTGGTCTACGTCTCCTTCGAGAATCGCCGCTCCGAGGTCTTCCGTCAGAATGTGGAGACCGGCGAGCGCAACCGGATCGCGAGTTTTACCGGCATTAACAGCGCCCCGGCCTGGTCCCCGGACGGCCGCCAGCTGGCGCTGAGCCTTTCGCGCGACGGCTCGCCGAATATCTACGTGATGGATCTGGCCTCAGGCGATCTGCGTCAACTGACGCGCTCCAGCGCGATCGAGACCGAGCCGGTCTGGTCACCCGACGGCGACACCATCTACTTCACCTCGGATCGTGCGGGCGCGCCGCAAATCTATGCCCAGCCGGCCAGCGGTGGCAATGCGCGCCGTCTTACCTTCGAGAGCGGCTACGCGGCGGCGGCCACGATTTCCCCGGATGGTCGCTCATTGGTGTACGTCCATGGGGGCGACGGCGGATTTCAGCTGGCGCGTCTCGATCTGGATGATCGCCGTGTGACGCGCCTCACGGACGGGCGCGATGCAGAGTCGCCAAGCTTTGCACCCAATGGCAGCATGATCCTGTATGCCATGACGGATGGGGGGCGAGGCGTGCTCGGCTCGGTCAGTCGCGACGGCCAGGTGCACCAGCGGTTGGCCGCCCGCGAAGGCGAGGTGCGCGAACCTGCCTGGTCGCCCCTGAACTGATGTCCCCGGACCTATTTACTATCCCTTTTTCGAGGAAACGAAAGCCATGAATAACCTGTTTCGCCTGGCCCTTGCGGCTGTCGTCATTGCGGCCCTGTCTGCCTGTGCCACACCCACGCGCGATGCCGAGGATGCCGAACGTGCTGCCGAGCGCGAGGCGGCCGCCGAACAGGCGCGTGCCGAACGCGAGGCCGCCGAGGCCCGCGGCCTGGGTCGAGATCGCGATTTCGACGCGGCGGCCCTGGACGACCCGGAAAGCCCGCTGGCCGAACGCCTGGTGTATTTCGAGTTCGACCGCGACGAGGTCAAGTCCGAATACATGCCGATGCTGGAGGCGCATGCCGCCTATCTCTCGCAGAATTCGGGTGCGCGCCTGCGTCTGGAAGGGCATACCGACGAGCGCGGCACGCGCGAGTACAACCTGGCTCTGGGCGAACGCCGGGCGCAGTCGGTGCGCCGGGTGCTGAATCTGAACGGCGCCTCGGATGACCAGCTCGAGGTCATCAGTTATGGTGAAGAGATGCCGGTGGCCTTCCAGCAGAACGAGGAGGCCTGGGCCAAGAATCGCCGGGTCGAGCTGGTCTACGAATCCCGGCGCTAAGCGACGGGAAGCCAGATGCAATCAAAGCTCGACAAGTCTTGCGGAAATGCCCCCTCGGGGGCATTTCTGTTTCGGTGCCCGGGACGTCCGGGCCTTCTTTTTGGCGTCATTCTGGCCGTAACCTTTGCCCTGGCCCCGCTGGCCCTGGTGCCGGGCACGGCCGGGGCCCAGGACGATACGGTGTTCGCCACCCAGTCGCAGATCCGCCAGCTCGAACGCCGCCTCGAGCGGGTCGAGCGGGTGCTGGATTCCAGTGCGATGAACGAACTGCTGCAGGTCTCGGAGTCGCTGAGTCGGGACCTGCGCGAACTGCGTGGCGAGGTGGAAACCCTGCGCCACGAGATGAACCGTCTCAGCACCCGCCAGCGCGATCAGTTCCGTCATCTGGATGAGCGGGTGGGCGCGTTCGAGAGCGGGGCGGTAGCCACGGATGCCGCTCCGCGGGAGGAAGTGGTCGAACTGGACCTGCCGGAAGCGGACGAGCAGGCCGCCTATCAGGCAGCGTTTGACGACCTGATGGCCGGGGATTACACCACGGCCATGCGCAAGCTCGAGCAGTTCATCGAGGACTACCCCGAGGGCAACTTCACCGCCAATGCCTGGTACTGGCTGGCCGAGGCGAAATACGCCAGCGGCGAGTTCGAGGCAGCGCTGGAGGATTTCGAACGTCTGCGAGAGGATTTCCCCGAAAGCGACAAGGGTGGGGATGCCCTGCTGAAGATCGGCTACGCCCACTACGAACTGCAGAACTTCGACGCGGCGCGCGAGGCCCTGGAGGCGGTGCGGGCCGACTACGGCGGGACCACCCTGGATCGCCTGGCCCGTGAGCGCCTGCGGCGGATCGAAGACAGCCAATGACCACGGACACGCTGCGCGATGCCCGGGGCGCCGGGGTGATCGACCCGGCCGCGGTGCGGCTGAGGATCACCGAGATGTTCGTCTCCCTGCAGGGGGAGGCGGCGCAGGTGGGCTGGCCCACCGCCTTCGTGCGCCTGACCGGTTGCCCGCTGCGCTGTCGCTGGTGTGACAGCGAATACGCCTTCGAGGGGGGCGAGGCCCTGATGCTGGCGACGATCCTCGACTGGGTCGGGCGCGCCGGGGTTCGGCATGTCTGCGTGACGGGTGGCGAGCCGCTCGCGCAGCCGGGCTGCCTGCCGCTGCTGGAGGGTCTGTGCGATGCCGGTTTCAGTGTTTCGCTGGAGACCAGCGGGGCGATGGAGATCGCGGGTGTCGATCCGCGGGTGGCCATCGTGATGGACTGGAAGGCGCCGGCCTCGCAGGAGGCCGCTCGCAATCGCCCTGAAAACATCCCCCGGCTGAAGGCCGGCGACCAGCTGAAGTTCGTGCTGGCCGGGCGCGAGGACTTTGACTGGGCGCGAGCCGAGCTGGAGCGTCTGGGGCTGGCCCCGGAGGTCGAGGTCCTGTTCTCGCCGGTGTACGACGAACTGGAACCGAGGGCCCTGGCCGACTGGATCATCGCGGAACGCCTCCCGGTTCGCTTTCAGGTGCAACTGCACAAGCTCCTCTGGGGCGACCAGCCGGGCCGTTGAGATGAGTGAGCGCGCGGAGAAGGCCGTGGTGCTGCTCTCGGGCGGGCTTGACTCGGCGACTTGCCTGGCCATGGCCCGCGCCGAGGGGCTGGACTGTTACGCCCTGTCGATCGACTACGGTCAGCGCCATCACACGGAGCTGGACGCTGCGCGGCGCGTAGCCGCCGCCCAGGGCGTGGCAGATCACCGCGTAGTGGCGGTGGATCTGAGCGCGATTGGTGGGTCCGCACTGACGGACGCCGCGATCGCCGTGCCCACGGCACCGACCGAGGGTATCCCCGTGACCTACGTGCCGGCACGCAACACGGTGTTTCTGGCGCTCGCCCTGGGGTTTGCCGAGACCCTGGACGCGCGCCTGCTGTATGTGGGGGCCAATGCGGTGGACTACTCCGGCTACCCGGATTGTCGTCCGGCCTTCATCGAGGCCTTCCGCGACCTCGCCCGGGTGGCGACCCGCAGCGGGGTGGAGGGCACGCCCTGGGAGGTGCGGGCGCCGCTGATGCACTGGTCCAAGGCCGAGATCATCCAGGCCGGGGTCCGCCTCGGGGTCGACTACAGCCAGACGGTCAGCTGCTACCAGGCCGACGCCGCCGGCCGCGCATGCGGGCGCTGCGACAGCTGCCGCATCCGCCGCGAGGGCTTCGCGGCCGCCGGTGTGCCCGACCCGACCCGGTATGTCCCCGACTGAGCCGTGGCCCCGGAATGCCTCGGGCAGGAATGAAAGCGGGCTCGATCTCGTCTAGCGTCCGATGTATGCTGCGCACCCCATGGGTGCAGGCGTGCCCTGAAATCTTTCATTGAGAGGATACGCGATGGAATTCTCCAGCTTTTCAACCGCCGCATTGGCGTTCCTCGGCGGGACGTTCATTCTCGCCTTCATCATGGGTGCGGTCGCGAACAAGACCAACTTCTGCACCATGGGTGCGGTCTCCGACTGGGTAAACATGGGTGATACTGGGCGCATGCGCTCCTGGTTGCTGGCCATTGCCGTGGCCATGCTGGGTGTGGCGGTGCTCGAATTCTTCGGTGTGTTGAGTGCCGAGGGCTCGTTCCCTCCCTACCGTGGGTCCAACTTCAACTGGCTGGGCCATGTGCTGGGCGGTTTCCTGTTCGGGATCGGCATGACCTATGCGTCGGGCTGCGGTAACAAGACGCTGGTGCGTGTCGGTGGCGGTAACCTCAAGTCCGTGATGGTCATGATCATCATCGGCGTGATTGCCTTCTGGCTGACCAGCCGCGAGACGGTGTTTGGCACGGGCCAGACCCTGTTCCAGCTGCTGTTCGGCTGGATGGACAGCGTCGCCGTCCAGATGGAAAACGGCCAGGATCTGGGTTCCATCATCGCCGGCGAGAACGCGCTGACTGCGCGCCTGGTGCTGGGTCTGGTGATCGGCGTGCTGCTGCTGGCCCTGATCTTCAAGGCCGCGGACTTCCGCAAGAGCTTTGACAACATTCTGGGCGGTCTGGTGATCGGCCTGGTCGTGATCGGTGCCTGGTGGTTGACTAGCAACATCCAGGTCGACGACGGCATGGGCGGCGTGTACAGCACCCAGGAATACATCCAGGAATGGGATTTCGTGTCCGATGCGGATGATGGCGAGCGTCCGGCGCTGTCCGCGCCTTGGGCCAATCAATCGTTTACCTTCATTAACCCGATGGGGCAGAGCGTGGGCTATGTGTCCAGCGGCTTCGACCGCACCCTGCTGTACTTCGGCGTGTTGGCTCTGGCGGGCGTTATCTTGGGTTCGTTCTTCTGGGCCCTGGTGTCGCGCAGCTTCCGTTTCGAGTGGTTCTCGTCCTTCCGCGACTTCGCCAATCACTTCGTTGGTGGCGTCCTGATGGGCGTTGGCGGCATCCTGGCGCTTGGCTGCACCATAGGTCAGGCGGTGACGGGGGTCTCCGCGCTGGCACTGGGTGGCTTCTTCACCTTCGCCTTCATCGTGTTCGGCTCTGCGCTGACCATGAAGATCCAGTACTACAAGATGGTCTACGAAGACGAGGCCAGCTTCGGCAAGGCGCTGATCACCTCGCTGGTGGACATGAAGCTGCTGCCGGGCGGCATGCGCAAGCTGGAAGCCATCTGATGGCATAGCGACGGGGGCACGTCTTGCGTTTTCCCCGTCGCGCCGTAAACTACGCGGCACTGGAGGCCCGGCGATCCCGGGCCTTCGACTTTGCAACGGCCAGGGCGATTCAGATGTTCGCTCCGGGCCGAACCGAAAAGGGTCGTTAGCTCAGTTGGTAGAGCAGTTGGCTTTTAACCAATTGGTCGTAGGTTCGAATCCTACACGACCCACCATTTTCTCCGGTCCCCGCACCGGCACAAGGGCCCGTCTATACGGGCTCTTTGTGTTTGTGGGTGGGGAACACGCTAGAATGCGCGGCTAACGCGCGAACGCAACAAGAGTTTTCTGCAAGATTGCGAAAGTGGCGGAACTGGTAGACGCGCTGGGTTTAGGTCCCAGTGGGGTAAAACCCGTGAGAGTTCGAGTCTCTCCTTTCGCACCACTGTCTGCATTCCGACCAGCCATGAAGGTTACCACTGCGATCGGCAGGGATGACCGATTACCGAACTATGACGAGGCCCTCCATGCAAGTTTCTGTTGAAGCCACCGGCAACCTGGAACGCAAGATGACCATCCAGGTCCCCTCCGAGCGGATCGATACCGAGGTCGACAATCGCCTGAAGTCCCTCGCCAAGCGGGTCAAGCTGGACGGCTTCCGCCCGGGCAAGGTCCCGCTGAAGGTCGTGCGCCAGCGCTACGGCACCGGTGTGTATCAGGAGGTTCTGAGCGAGGTCCTGCAGGAAAGCTACCGCGAGGCGGTTCAGCAGGAGGGCCTGGAGCCGGCCGGTAACCCGAGCATCGAGCCGACCAATCTGGAAGGCACCGACGCGATCGAATTCACCGCCAGCTTCCAGGTGTTCCCGGAAGTGCAGGTGGCCGACTTCTCCGGCGTCGAGATCGAGCGCCCGGTGGCCGAGGTTGGGGACGAGGACATCGATCGCGTGATCGACTCCCTGCGCGAGCAGAACAAGGAGTGGGCCGAGGTCAAACGCAAGGCGAAGAAAGGCGACCGGGTGACGCTGGACTTCGTCGGCTCGCTGAACGGCGAGGAGTTCGAGGGCGGCAAGGCCGACGACTTCCAGATCGAGCTTGGTGCGGGGCGCCTGATCGAGGACTTCGAGAAACAGCTCAAGGGCGTGAAGACCGGCGAGGAGCCGACCATCGATGTCACCTTCCCCGACGACTACCCGGCGGAGAACCTGAAGGGCCAGACCGCGCAGTTCGCGCTGACCATCAAGCAGGTCGAAGGCCCCAAGCTGCCGGAGGTCGATGAGGAATTTGCGAAGAAATTCGGCATCGAGGACGGCTCGGTCGAGAAACTTCGCGCCGATGTGCGGTCCAATATGGAGCGGGAACTGCGTCAGGCCCTGAAGGGTCGGGTCAAGCAACAGGTGCTGGAGGCCGTGGTCGACAAGCACGACTTCGATCTTCCGGAGGCCCTGGTGAAGTCGGAGGTCAACCGCCTGCGCGAAGAGGCCGAGAAGCGTTTCGGCGGCGCGCAGCAGACCCAGCCGCTGCCGGACAGCCTGTTCGAGGAAGAAGCCAAGCGTCGCGTGCGCCTGGGCCTGGCGCTGCGGGCCATTATCGAACAGAAGGGGTTCGAGGTGGACGCCGAGCGGGTCGAGCGCGATCTCGAGGAGATGGCCGCAACCTACGAGGATCCGGAAGAGGTGAAGCAGTACTACCGCTCCAATCCCCAGGCGAAGAGCAACCTGGAGTCACTGGTGCTGGAAGATCAGGTCGTTGACTGGGTGCTCGAGCAGGGCAAGGTCACCGAGAAGGAAACCAGCTTCCAGGACGTGATGAATCCGAACAAGGAGTCGACTGAATGAGCCACGATATGGCCGACCAGGGCGCACAACACGCCCAGGGGCTGAACCTGGTACCGATGGTGGTCGAGCAGACCGCCCGCGGCGAGCGCGCCTACGACATCTACTCCCGCCTGCTGAAGGATCGAGTGATCTTCTGCGTGGGGCCGGTCGAGGACTACATGGCCAATGTGATCGTGGCCCAGCTGCTGTTTCTCGAGTCGGAAAATCCGGACAAGGAAATCAGCCTGTACATCAATTCCCCGGGCGGTGCGGTCACCGCTGGCATGGCGATCTACGACACCATGCAGTTCATCAAGCCCGAGGTCAGCACGCTGTGCGTCGGCCAGGCGGCGAGCATGGGCGCGGTGCTGCTGGCGGGCGGTGCTGCTGGCAAGCGGCACACCCTGCCGCATTCACGGGTGATGATCCATCAGCCGCTGGGCGGATTCTCGGGCCAGGCCTCGGATATCGACATCCACGCCCGCGAGATCCTGAAGATCCGTGATGAACTGAACAATGTGCTGGCCCACCACACCGGCCAGCCGGTGGAGAAGATCGCGGAGGACACCGATCGCGACCGTTTCCTGACCGCGACCGAGGCGAAGGAATACGGCCTGGTCGACCACGTGCTGACCCACCGCGACTCCGCGAGCTGAGTCCGCGTGCTTCGCAACTGCGCCCCGGAGCACCGCTGCGGGGCGCAGCTTCAATACCGGACTTCCGCTTGGCTCGTTTGCAACTGCCAGGCAAACGGGGCATGTTCTGAAGAACACTGAAATCGCAACCGAGGCAAACGGATGAGCGACGAAACCACCCCCCCCGCCGACGGCAAGCTCCTGTACTGTTCTTTCTGCGGAAAGAGCCAGCACGAGGTGCGCAAGCTGATCGCCGGGCCATCCGTATTCATCTGCGACGAGTGCGTCGAACTGTGCAACGACATCATCCGCGAGGAGATGCAGGAAGCGGGGCACGCCGAGCGTGATTCCCTGCCGACCCCGCACGAGATCCGCGCGATCCTCGACGACTACGTGATCGGCCAGAACTCCGCGAAGAAGATCCTTTCGGTCGCGGTGTACAACCACTACAAGCGCTTGCAGGCCCGGGCCGGCAAGGACGATGTCGAGCTGTCCAAGTCGAACATCATGCTGATCGGCCCCACCGGGTCCGGCAAGACGCTGCTGGCCGAGACCCTGGCGCGGGTGCTGAATGTCCCGTTCACCATCGCCGATGCCACCACGCTGACCGAGGCTGGCTACGTGGGCGAGGATGTCGAGAACATCATCCAGAAGCTGTTGCAGAAGTGCGACTACGACGTCGAGAAGGCCGAGAACGGCATTGTCTACATCGACGAGATCGATAAGGTCTCGCGCAAGTCGGACAACCCGTCCATCACCCGTGACGTCTCGGGCGAGGGCGTGCAGCAGGCCCTGCTGAAGCTGATCGAGGGCACCACCGCTTCGGTGCCGCCGCAGGGCGGGCGCAAGCACCCGCAGCAGGAATTCCTGCAGGTCGATACCAGCAATATCCTGTTCATTTGTGGCGGTGCCTTCTCCGGGCTGGAGAAGGTGATCCAGCAGCGCGCCGAGAAGGGCGGGATCGGCTTTGGCGCCGAGTTGCGCACCACCGAGGCGGCCAAGTCCGGTGGCCAGTGGTTGAAGCAGCTGGAGGCCGATGACTTGGTGCGTTATGGCCTGATCCCCGAGTTCGTTGGCCGCCTGCCGGTGCAGGCGACGCTGGACGAGCTCGACGAGGACGCACTGATCACGATCCTGACCCAGCCGAAGAACGCCCTGATCAAGCAGTACGCACGCCTGTTCGAGATGGAGGGCGTGGAGCTCGAGTTCCGCGACGATGCCCTGTCCGCGATCGCCCACAAGGCGATGGCCCGCAAGACCGGTGCGCGCGGTCTGCGCACCATCATGGAGAACATCCTGCTCGACACCATGTACGAGCTGCCTTCCATGGAGGGGGTCAGCAAGGTGGTGATCGACGAGGCGGTGATCCGTGGCGATGCCGAGCCGTACCTGGTCTACGAGAACGACTCGTTCGCGAAGAAGCAGGCTGCCGCGGATTCCTGAGCGGAAGTGTTGCGGCGCCCTTGAAACGGGCGCCGCCGCCCCCACTTCCTCCTGTACATTCGTCCAGCCCTTAGGGGGCAACATGACCGATACCCACTCCTCCCAGAACGAGGTGGACTCCCCCGTCAAGCGCGTCGCGGTCCTGCCGCTGCGCGATGTCGTGGTCTATCCCCACATGGTCATCCCGCTGTTCGTGGGTCGCGAGAAGTCGATCCGGGCGCTGGATTCGGCCATGGCCGAGAACAAGCAGGTGCTGCTGGTCGCGCAGAAGAGCGCGGAGGTCGACGAGCCGGAGGCCGGCGATCTGCACCAGATCGGCACCTTGGGCAATATCCTGCAGCTGCTGCGCCTGCCCGACGGCACCATCAAGGTGCTGGTGGAGGGTGCTCAGCGCGCCCATGTGATGGATATCTCCACTACCGGCAATGTCGAGAAGGAAGAAGACTACTTCGTCTCCGACATCCGGTTGATTGACGAGGAATACGACACCGAGGACAAGGAGCTGGAGATCCTCGGCCGCTCCGCGCTGAATCAGTTCGAGCAGTACATCAAGCTGAACAAGAAGGTCCCGCCGGAGATCCTGACCTCGCTGGCCGGGATCGACGACACCTCGCGCCTGGCCGACACCATTGCCGCGCACATGTCGCTGAAGCTGGAGGAAAAGCAGGAAGTCCTCGAGATCGCCAATGTGCGCGCGCGCCTGGAGCACCTGGTCGCCAAGATCGAGGGCGAGATGGATGTGCTGCAGATCGAGAAGAAGATCCGTGGCCGCGTGAAGCAGCAGATGGAGAAGTCCCAGCGCGAGTACTACCTGAATGAGCAGATGAAGGCCATTCAGAAGGAACTGGGGGATCTCGAGGACGCGCCGAACGAGCAGGAAGACCTGGCCGACAAGATCGAGAAGGCGGGGATGCCGGAGGAGGCCAAGAAGAAGGCCACCGCCGAGCTGAACAAGCTGAAGATGATGTCCCCGATGTCGGCCGAGGCCACCGTCGTGCGCAGCTACATCGACTGGCTGGTCAACGTCCCGTGGAAGAAAAAGACCCGGGTCAGCAAGGACCTGACGCGCGCCGAGAAGATCCTCAACGAGGACCACTACGGCCTGGAAGAGGTCAAGGAACGCATCCTCGAGTATCTCGCGGTGCAGTCCCGCGTGCGCAAGCTGAAGGGCCCGATCCTGTGCCTGGTCGGCCCGCCCGGGGTTGGCAAGACCTCGCTGGGGCAGTCCATCGCGCGTGCGACCAATCGCAAGTTCATGCGCATGGCGCTGGGCGGCGTGCGCGACGAGGCCGAGATCCGCGGCCATCGCCGGACCTACATCGGCTCGCTGCCGGGCAAGATCATCCAGAACCTGGCCAAGGTCGGTGTGCGCAACCCGCTGTTCCTGCTGGACGAAATCGACAAGATGGCGATGGACTTCCGGGGTGACCCGGCCTCGGCGATGCTCGAGGTGCTGGATCCGGAACAGAACCACACGTTTAGCGACCACTACCTGGAGGTCGATTTCGACCTGTCGGACGTGATGTTCGTGGCCACGGCCAACAGCATGCACATCCCCGGGCCGTTGCTGGACCGCATGGAGGTCATCCGCCTGTCCGGCTACACCGAGGACGAGAAGGTCCACATCGCGCACAACTATCTGCTGACCAAGCAGATCAAGGCCAACGGCCTGAAGCCGGCCGAGATCCAGATCTCCGATTCGGCGGTGCGCGACATGGTGCGCTACTACACCCGCGAGGCCGGCGTGCGCTCGCTGGAGCGCGAGATTGCCAAGGTCTGCCGCAAGGTGGCCAAGCAGCGTCTGCTGGCCAGCGAGAAGGAGCGGGCACGCACCACCTCGGTCACACCCAAGACGCTGGAGAAATATCTCGGCGTGCGTCGCTTCCGCTTCGGCCTGGCCGAGGAAAACGACCAGGTCGGTCAGGTCACGGGCCTCGCCTGGACCGAGGTCGGCGGCGAGCTGCTGACCATCGAGGCCAGCGTGGTCCCGGGCAAGGGCAAGACCCAGCAGACCGGCAAGCTCGGCGACGTGATGCAGGAGTCCATCCACGCCGCCCTGACCGTGGTTCGCTCGCGCGCGGAGGCCCTGGGCCTGGAGGAGAACTTCCACGAGAAGAAGGACCTGCACATCCACGTGCCGGAGGGCGCGACGCCGAAGGATGGCCCGTCCGCGGGCATCGGCATGTGCACCGCGATCGTCTCGGCACTGACCGGTATCCCGGTGCGGGCGGATGTCGCGATGACCGGCGAGATTACGCTGCGTGGTCAGGTTCTGCCGATCGGGGGCCTGAAGGAGAAGTTGCTGGCCGCCCACCGCGGAGGGATTCGCACCGTCCTGATCCCGGAAGAGAACGAGAAGGACCTGGTCGACATCCCGAAGAACATCAAGCAGAAGCTGGATATTCGTCCGGTGCGCTGGATCGACGAGGTCCTCGAGCTCGCGCTGACCCACATGCCGGAAGGCAAGGCCGGGGAAACGCCAGAGAAGGTCGAGGAAGTCGTCAAACCGGCCAAGGAATCCGGTCGACGTCGGGTCCGGCATCACTAAGCATCTGTAATTGGAGCGAAACCGCGGGCGCTGGATTCATCGGCGCCCGCGGTTTTTTGTGTGCGGGTTCACGCCCGGCCGAGCGCCCCGCCGGACGGGCGTTTGACACTTTTTCGGGGGGCTTGCTATAACCCCATGCGCATCATCTGATTTCGTGCCGAGGGCAGTCGCGGGACCATGGAGAAAAGGTCCCCGGCTGGTGTAAGCTAGGCCCCGTCCGGCAGAAAGCCTGAGTCACCACTGAGATAAGGAAGCGCTTCATGAATAAATCCGAATTGATCGACGCGATCGCGGCGGAAGCCGATGTTCCCAAGGCCCAGGCCGGCAAGATCGTGGATGCCATGGTGAGTGTGGTCGGCGATACCCTCGCCAAGGGTGACCAGGTCTCCCTCGTGGGCTTTGGTACCTTCCTGGTGCGCGAGCGTGAAGCCCGCACCGGCCGTAACCCGCGTACCGGTCAGAGCATCCAGATTGCCGCCTCGAAAACGCCTTCGTTCAAGGCTGGTAAAGCGCTCAAGGATCGAGTAAACTAGCGCGCTTTATCGGGTGCTTAGCTCAGTTGGTAGAGCGTCGCCTTTACACGGCGAATGTCGGCGGTTCGAACCCGTCAGCACCCACCAAGTGCAACCCTGACCCTGGTTGCGCTGCACGAATACGGAGCGGTAGTTCAGCTGGTTAGAATACCGGCCTGTCACGCCGGGGGTCGCGGGTTCGAGTCCCGTCCGCTCCGCCATCTTTGAGAAAGGCGCCCTTGTGGCGCCTTTTTCTTTGTTGACTACCACGAAGCGCTCGAAGCCACACCTTTGGGCCAGACCTGGGTCCATAGCAGTCGACCGCAATGTGGGAAGGGCAGAACTAAGCCCGAGACGCATTTTCGGGAGTCCGGGGGCGGGCACTGTCATCGCGCGAGCGCATCGAATGCGAGTCCGATTCTTCAGGCCGACGGCGCAGAGGTGCGCCCCCAGTGTTCGGCGCCGGTAAGAGAGTGGGCCAGGCTTCATGCGAGGAGACCGCTCCAGGGGCTCAGGTTTTCGCCGCGCCCCCTTCCAGTCGTCTCTTCTGCCTGTAGATGATCTTGGTCGGGGCCTTCTTCTTGTCAGCGCGCGCTGCGTGGCAGACACCGCCGCCCAGGCGCAGACGCGCGCGGGCGTGCCTGCTACCATCGGCCGCTGATTCCCGTTTTCCTCCCAATTGCCGGAGTGAGCAGAGACCATCATGTTGCAAGCGATTCGTGACCGGGCGAGCGGCTGGCTCGCCTATGTGATCATTGGCCTGATCACCATCCCCTTTGCCCTGTGGGGCCTGGGCGAGTATTTCGGCGGGGCGGGCCCGCTGGTCGCCGCCGAGGTGAACGGCACGGATATCGCGGTGCGCGACGTGCACCAGGAGGCCCGCGCCCAGCGCGACGAGATGGCGCGCATGTTTGGCGGCGAGATCTCGGATGACGTCCTGGACGAGCAGGGCATCCGCCTGCAGGCGATGGAGACCCTGATCCGCCAGGAACTGCTGCGCCAGGCGGCCGATTCCGCCGGCTTCAAGGCGGCGGGCGACAGCGTATTGCGCGAGATCCGTGGCATGCCGGTGTTTCAGGAGGAGGGCCGCTTCAGCCGCGAACGCTACAGCCAGTTGTTGAATGCCCAGCGCATCAGCCCGGCCGACTTCGAGCAGGACATCGCCCGCAGTATTGTGATGTCGCAAATTCAGCGTGGCATCCAGGCCACGGGCGTGGTGCCGGAAGCCCTGGTGGCGGATTACAGCCGCCTGCGCAACCAGACGCGGGTTGCGAGCTGGAAGGTCTTCGCCGCGGACGAGTTTGATCGTCCCGATGTGGTGGATGACGACGCGATCCGCGACTACTACGACGCCAATCCGGAAGACTTCACGACCACGGAGCGGGTGCGGGTGAGCTATCTGCGCCTGGACCCGGAAGGCCTCGAGGCCGGGGTCGATGTCACCGAGGATCAGGTGCGCGAACACTACCGGGTCAATCGCAGCCGCTACGAAGAGCCGGAACTGCGCGAGGTGCGCCAGATCCGCATCCAGGATACCGACGAGGACGGCGAGGCGCGTATCCGTGAACTGCGTAGTCGCCTGGATGATGGCGAGGACTTCGGCGACCTGGCGGAGGAATACTCCGAAGACAGCCTGACGGCCGACCGTGGTGGCAGCCTGGGCGAGGTCGCCCGGGGCGATCTGGATTCCACCCTGGAGACCGTCATTTTCACCCTGCCGAAGGATCTCATCAGCCAGCCGGTACGGACGGATCGCGGCTGGTTCATCCTTGAGGTGACCTCGATTCAGGAATCCCGGGCGCAGCCGTTCGAAGACGTGCGCGAGGAGGTCGAGCAGGATCTGCGCGACCGGACGGCCGAGCAGATGCAGATCGACGCCCTGGACGACCTGATGGCACTGGCAATCGAGTTTCCGGACACTCTGGAGCCGGCCGCCGACGCCACGGGCCTGGAGGTCCAGACCAGCGACTGGTTCTCCCGCGGCTCGGGCGATGGCATCGCCCGCCATCGGTCCATCCGCGATGCGGCGTTTGACCCGCGGGTACTGGAAGACGGCAACAACAGCGACGCGATCGACCTGCAGGACCGTTCCACCGTGATCCTGCGTGTCGATGAGCACGAGCCGGCCGAGGTGCGCCCGCTGGCGGAAGTGGAGGACGAGATCCGCGAGCGCCTGCAGCGTCAGGCCGCCGCGGATGCCGCGCGTGAGGCGGGAGAGGCCCTGATCGAGCGACTGCGCGAAGCCGATGACTGGACCGCCGAGGCCGGGGAGAACGGAGAATGGAGTCGGTCGGTCGAGATCACCCGTGAACGGGCGGCCGATCTGCCAACCGGGTTGCAGGACCACCTGTTCCGGCTGGCGGCGCCAGGCGAGGGCGCAGTGGAGATTGCCGGCGCCCGGGTCGGGGAGGGTGACTTCGCGGTGACCGTGCTGGAAGCCGTACGCATGGGCGAGGATGCGGTGGATGCCGCGGCGCGCCAGCAGGCGCGCGACCAGATTGGCAACGCCTACGGGAGTGCCGAATTCCGGTCCTATCTCGCATGGCTGGAAGAGGAGGCGGAGATCAAGCGCTTCCCCGACGCGCTCGACTAGTCGCCGCAGAACCGCGAGGGGGCGCTTGGTGCGCTCCCGACCACGAAAAAGCCCGGCCCGCTTGCGCGGTGCCGGGCTTTTTTCTGGTACCCGGAATCGCCCGGGTGCCGCAGGGTCGCCTTATTTTTCGAGGCCGATCTCGGCGGCGCCCAGGCCGACCGTGTTGTAGCCGGAGTCGACGTACATCACTTCGCCGGTGATCCCGGAGGCAAGATCGGAGCAGAGGAAGGCGCCGGCGTTGCCGACCTGATCCGTGGTGACGTTGCGGCGCAGCGGCGCGTTGGCCTGGACGTGATCCAGGATGCGCTTGAAGTCGCCGATGCCGGAGGCCGCCAGGGTGCGGATCGGACCCGCGGAGATCGCGTTCACCCGGGTGCTTTCCGGCCCCAGGGTGTAGGCCAGGTAACGCACATTGGCCTCCAGGCTCGCCTTGGCCAGGCCCATCACGTTGTAGTTGGGCATCGAGCGCTCGGCGCCCAGATAGCTGAGGGTGAGGATGGAGGCGTCGCGGTCCTTCATCATGCCGCGCCCGGCCTTGGCCAGCGCGGCCAGGCTGTACGAGCTGACATCGTGCGCGATGCGGAAGCCGTCGCGGGTCATGTTGTCGAGGAAGTCCCCCTCCAGCTGCTCCTTGGGCGCGAACGCGACCGAGTGCACCAGGATGTCGACCCCGTCCCAGTAATTGTCCAGGTGCTCGAAGACCTGTTCGATCTCGCGATCGTCCTCGACGTTACAGGGCACGAGGATGTCGGAGTCGAAATCCGCAACCAGCTTCTCGACGCGATCGCGCAGGCGTTCGTTCTGGTAGGTGAAGGCGAGTTCGGCGCCCTCGCGATGCATGGCCGCGGCAATGCCGTAGGCGATGGAGCGGTTGCTGGCCACGCCGACGATCAGTGCGCGTTTGCCCTTGAGAAAACCCATGTAAAACTCCTTGATTCTGATCCGTGCCGACGCACCCGGGCGGGTCGTCTCGACGGCGCCCGACCGCGAGCGGAACCGGGGACGGACGCGACTGTCTTCGGGATCATACCGATGTGCCGCAAGTGCGGCCAGCATCCGATGAGCCGGAGGGAATGGCTTGCTATAGTGCGAACACTTGCGGTCTTCAGGGCCGCCCACCCGGCGTCCCGGAATCGGGCCTGCCGGACTGCCACCGCAGCAACCCGGAGGCCTTGTGAGTCGTCATTTTGGTTGGATCGTGACCCTGATCGTGCTGGGTATCCTGCTGTTGCTGGTGATGGTCCAGATCGACCGCCAGTGGCAACGCATGGCCTCCATGCAGAACACCATGACCGAGCAGGCCCGGGACCTCCGTGCATTGCGGCGCAGCCTGCAGGGCCTGGAATCCGACCTGGCCTCCGGGCGCTTCGCCGGGATGGATGGCGAGCGTGCCGCGCGGGCGGACGACGTCCCCTCGGCGTTCCGGCGAGCGGCGCGCGCGGCCGAGCAGGAGGACTACGCCGAGGGGGACTGGCTGGTACAGGCCTTTGGCACGGGCCTGGCGACCATCACGCCGTATGTCTCCTCTGATGCCTATGCCTCCGAGGTGCAGAACTACGTGCTGGAGTCGCTGGTGGTGCGCGACCCGGAGACGCTGGAGTGGCAGGGGTTGCTGGCCGAATCCTGGGAGTTCGACGATACCGGTACCGAGCTGACCTTCCGCCTGCGCCCGGGGCTGCAGTTCTCCGATGGGGAGCCGCTGACGGCCGAGGATATCCGCTTCACCTTCGATTTCCTGATGACCGACGCCATCGCGGTGCCGCGGGCGAGGGCCTTCCTGGAGAAGATCGAGGCGGTCGAGGCCGTCGACGCGCGCACGGTGCGGTTCGTGTTCGAGGAGCCATACTTCGACGCCATGCGGGTGGCGGGCGGCCTGGATGTCCTGCCGGAACACTTCTATGGGCGCTACCTGGAGGATCCGGAGACCTTCAACGAGTCGCGCGGCATCCTGCTGGGGTCCGGACCCTACCGCATGGAGGATCCGACCGGCTGGACCCCGGATGCCGGCCGTATCGAACTGGAGCGCAACCCGCGTTACTGGGGACCGGTGGAGCCGTCGCTGGATCGGCTGGTGTGGCGGGTGATCCAGAATGACAGTGCGCGCCTGACCACCTTCCGCAATCGCGATATCGACGTGTACGGGGCGCGTCCACGCGAATATGCCCGGCTGCGCGACGACGAGGCCCTGCGCGAGCGCGCGGATACCCACGAGTACATGAGCCCCACGGCCGGCTATTCCTACATTGCCTGGAACCAGCAGCGCGATGGCGAGCCGACGCGTTTCGCCGACCCGCGGGTGCGCAAGGCGATGAGCTACCTGACCGACGTTGACCGGCTGATCGAGGAGGTCATGCTGGGGTATGCCGAGCGCGCGATCTCTCCGTTTTCGCCGCGCAGCGATCAGCACAATCCGGATCTCGATCCGATCCCCTATGATGTCGAGCGTGCCCTGGAACTGCTGGCCGAGGCCGGCTTCCGCGAACGCAATCGCGATGGCGTGCTGGTCAACGAGGACGGCGAGCCGTTCTCCTTCGAGCTGTCGTATTTCCAGGACAACGAGGACACCCGCCGCATCGCGCTGTTCCTGCGCGACCTCTTTGCGCGGGCCGGGATCGAGATGCGCCCGTCGCCGACCGAGTGGTCGGTGATGCTGGAACAAATCACCCGCCAGGATTTCGATGCCATCACCCTGGGCTGGACCAGCGGTGTGGAGGTGGATATCTACCAGATGTTCCACTCCAGTCAGGTGGTTTCCGGTGGCGACAACTTCATCCACTACCAGAACCCCGAGCTGGATGCGGTGATCGAGGCGGCGCGTGGCGAGGTGGACGAGCCCGCGCGCATGGAGCTTTGGCGCGAGGCCGAGCGCATTCTGCACGAGGACCAGCCGTATACCTTCCTGATGCGGCGCCAGACCCTGGCCTTCATCGACCGGCGCATCCAGAACCTGGAGCAGACCGCGCTGGGGCTCAACCTGGGGGCGGTGCCGCTGGAGATCTACGTCCCGTTCGAATCGCAGCGGTACGGGCAGTAGCCGGCGATGCCCATGGAAGCTGAAGCGGCAGGGGAGCGCCGCACGCGATGCTGACCTACATCCTGCGCCGCATGCTCCTGATGGTGCCGACCCTGTTCGGGATCACCGTGGTCGTGTTTGCGGTGATGGCGGCCGCGCCCGGTGGGATCAGCGCCCTGACGCTGGTCGAAGGGCAGGGCCTGGAGCCCCAGGCACAGAAGGCGATGGAGGACTACTACAACCAGCTCTACGGGCTGGATCAGCCGGCCCCGGTGCAGTTCGGGCGCTGGCTGAACAACATCTCGCCGATCGGATTTGCCCAGGACGCGGATGGCTCGCTGACCGGCTGGCCACACTTCAAGGTCCCCAATCTGGGCACCAGTTTCCGCTATGGCCGGCCGGTGATCGATCTGGTGGCCGAACGCTTGCCGATCACGTTGCTGCTGAACGTACTCTCCATCCCGCTGATCTACATCGTCGCGGTCGCGGTGGGGGTGCGCGCGGCCACCCAGCATGGCCAGGCCTTCGATTCGCAGTCTGGCGTTGTGCTGCTGGCCCTGTGGTCGGTGCCGACCATGCTGGCCGGCGTGTTGCTGATCGGCTTCTTTGCCTCCGACCAGTTCTGGCAGTGGTTCCCCACCGGGGGGCTCAGCCAGCGCGCGGCGCTGGACATGACCTTCCTGCCCACGGTGGAGGTGGTCTGGGCGTTGCCGTTGTTGCTGATCCTGCCGTTTCTGGGGGTGGCGCTGGGGATCTACCTTGCGCGCTACCTGCCCGCCCGTATCCGCGGCGGAGTCGGGGCGGCACTCGGGGCCGTGTGTGGCTGGTTGATGTTCCGCGATCTGGCACCGGCCGGGATGGTCAGTACCGCAGTGGCCGTGCTTCTCGGGGGCGGGGTGGGCTGGATGATGGCGCACAGCGACTGGGGCGTCCTGCGCGGGTTTTATCTGGGCACCCTGGGGCTGGGTGCCGGGCTGGCGCTGGCGCTGGGTCTGGCGCCGGGCCATATGGTGCCGGGCTTCCTGCTGGACCGGGCCTGGCACCTGGTATTGCCAGTGCTGTGCCTGTCCTACGGCGGGTTGGCATTCCTGGCCAAGCTTTCGCGTTCGGCGGTGCTGGAGAACCTGACCTCGGATTATGCGCGTACGGCGCGCGCCAAGGGGGTGGCCGAGCACGACGTGCTGTGGCGTCACGTGTTCCGCAATTCCCTGCTGCCCCTGATCACCGTGTCGGCCACGCTGCTGCCCTCGCTGCTGGCCGGCTCGGTGATCGTGGAGGCGATCTTCTCCATTGATGGCATGGGCAAGCTGGCGGTGGAGGCCGTGCAGACGCGCGACCGCGAGCTGGTGTTGTCGATCACGCTGATCTCCGGCGTGCTGACCCTGGTGGGCTATCTGCTGGCGGATCTGGCCTACGCCATCGTCGACCCGCGGGTGAGCTATGACTGAGACCGCGCACAAAACGCAGCAGGCGGAGCGCCGCAGCCGTTCCTGGGCACGGCGCGTGGTGGGCGAGATCCTGCTGCGCTGGGGTGCCCGCCTCGGGATTGGCTGGATCGCGCTGCTGACCCTGGTCGCGGTCCTCGCGCCGGTGCTGGCGAATTCCCACCCGCTGCTGGTGCAGACCGCCGACGGCGCGTGGGCGCTGCCGTTTCTGCGCTACCTGACGGCGGCGGACGTCACCCTGTTTGGTTTGCTGGTGCTGGCACTGATCTTCTGGCGTCTGCCCGGGCGGCCATGGCGGCGCTTCGGTCTCTGGGCTGTGCTGGGCGCGGTGCTGGGCGTGGTGGCCTGGCAGACGGTGTCGCCGCCGTCGCTGGTGATTCACGAGCAGTACCGCGAGGCCGAGGTGATGGGCGAGTATCAGCGGGTAATCCGCGCGCCGATCCCGTACTCGCCGCGCGACTACCTGCGCGATTACGCCGATACCGGGCTGGAGGCCCCGCGCGAGTCCCCGGATCGGGTGCACTGGTTCGGTACGGACGATACCGGCGCCGACGTGCTCTCGCGCATGATCCACGCCACGCGCATCGCGCTGTCCATAGGCTTCATCGCGACCGGGATTGCGCTGGGGATCGGGGTGATCCTGGGTGGGCTGATGGGCTATTTCTCGGGGATCGTGGACATGATCGGGATGCGCCTGGTGGAGATCTTCGAGGCCATCCCGACGCTGTTCCTGCTGTTGACCTTCGTCGCCTTCTTCGGCCGTTCGCTGTACCTGATGATGCTGATCATCGGCCTGACCTCATGGTCCGGCTACGCCCGTTATGTGCGTGCCGAGTTCCTGCGCCTGCGCCAGCAGGACTTCGTGCAGGGGGCCATCGCCTCGGGGTTGTCGCTGCCGTCCATCCTGTTCCGGCATATGCTGCCGAACGGCATCGCGCCGATCCTGGTTGCGGCCAGTTTTGGCGTCGCCTCCGCGATCCTCGCCGAGGCGACCCTGTCGTTCCTCGGCCTCGGCCTGGTGGATGACCCCTCCTGGGGCCAGATGCTGAACCAGGCGGTACAGAGCTCCACCTTCAACTGGTGGATGGCGGCCTTCCCCGGGGGAGCGATCTTCCTGACCGTGTTCGCCTACAACCTCATCGGCGAGGCCCTGCGTGACGCTGTGGACCCGCATGCCCGCTCCGCGGCGCGCACCGCCAATCGCGATGATGGTGCACGTCCGGCGGCCGGTGCCACCAGCGCCACCAGTGGCGGGGTGCGCTGACCATGCTGGAGGTGCGCAATCTGCAGATCCGCCACCGCGACGGCGAGGCGGCGCTGGTGGAGGATGTGAGCTTCGCCATCCGCGAGGGCGAGCTGTTTGCCCTGGTCGGGGAGTCGGGCTCCGGCAAGTCGATCACGGCGCTGGCCATCATGCGTCTGCTGGATGCGGGCTTCGAAAGGCCTTCGGGCGAGGCCTGGCTGGCCGGACGCGAAGGCCGCCAGGAGTTGCTGGGGCTTCCCAGCGCGGTGATGCAGCATGTGCGCGGCGACCGCGTCGGCATGATCTTCCAGGAGCCGATGACCTCCCTGAACCCGGTGCTGAAGGTGGGCGATCAGATCGAGGAGGTGCTGCGCCTGCATCGCCCGCAGATGAGTCCGGAGCAGCGCGCGGCGCGCACCCTCGAGGTCTTGAGCGAGGTGCAGTTGCCGAACCCCGAACAGCGCCGCGACGAGTACCCGCACAAGCTCTCCGGCGGCCAGCGCCAGCGGGTGATGATTGCCATGGCCCTGGTCGCCGAGCCGGATCTGCTGATCGCGGACGAGCCGACCACCGCGCTGGACGTCACCATTCAGGCCGAGATCCTGAAGCTGATCGACCACCTGCGCGAGAAGAACGGCATGGCGGTCCTGCTGATCACCCACGACTTCGGCGTGGTGGCCTCGGTGGCCGACCGCGTGGCGGTGATGCGCCAGGGGCGCCTGGTGGAGCAGGGGGAGTGCCTGCCGCTGTTGCGCGCTCCGCAGGACGCCTACACCCGCAAGCTGATCCAGGCGCTGCCGGAGAACCTGCCACCGCTGCCGCCGGTGCCGGGCGCGGGGCGCGAAGCACTGTTGCAGGTGTCCGGCCTGCAGGTGCACTTCCCGGTGCTGAAGGGCCTGATGCGTCGCCAGGTGGATGTGGTGCGGGCGGTGGATGACGTCAGTTTCGAGCTGGAGAACGGCGAGGTGCTGGCCGTGGTGGGGGAGTCCGGCTGTGGCAAGACCACCCTGGGCCGCGCGATCCTGCGCCTGATTGAGCCGACCGGTGGCGAGATCCGCTACCGGGGCGAGTCGTTGACCCACATGGCACGCAAGCCGTTGCGCCGGCTGCGGCGGCATCTGCAGGTGGTGTTCCAGGACCCGGCCTCGTCGCTGAACCCGCGCCTGAACGTGCTGACGCTGCTGACCGAGCCGATGGCGGTGCACGGCATCGGCGCCAATCAGGATGAGCGGATTGCGCTGGCCGGGAAGGTGCTGGATCAGGTGGCGTTGCCGGAGGACACACTGTGGCGCTATCCGCACGAGTTCTCCGGTGGCCAGCGCCAGCGTATCGCGATCGCGCGCGCCCTGGTGCTGGACCCGGACGTGATCATCTGCGACGAGGTGACCAGCGCGCTGGACGTATCCGTCCAGGCAGAGGTGCTGCAGATCCTGGGCCGGCTACGCGCGGAGCGACGTCTGGCGATGATCTTCATCACCCACGACATGGGCGTGGTCGAGTACTTCTCCGACCGCATGCTGGTGATGCACGACGGGCGCATGGAGGAGATCGGCGCCACCGCCGAGGTGCTGGCCAATCCGCAGGCCGACTACACCCGCCACCTGCTGGATGCCGTGCCGCGCGTCTCGCGTTATCTGTAAGCCCGCCCGCCCGCGCTGCGCGGTGCACGGCCGCCGTCTGGCGGTTGCGGGTCGCTTACCGTAGCGGATCCTTTCCTGGTGTTCTCTGCGTGTGTTCCGTTCCCTGTGCGGGGACGAACGGCCTTTCCGCTCTGCTGACCCGTGTCGGGTCGATCTACTTCTGGCAGGCGGGGCAGTAGCTGCTGGCGCGCTGGCCGATGCGGCGCGTGCGCAATACCTCGGCGCAGACCGGGCAAGGCTCGCCGGCGCGGCCGTAGACGCGCAGCGACTGGCGGAAGTAGCCGTGGGTGCCGTCCTCGTGCAGGAAGTCGCGCAGGGTGGTCCCGCCCTGTTTAATGGCCGCCGCCAGCACCGCCTTGATGTGGCTTGCCAGGCGCTCGTATTCGGCGCGCGTGACACGTCCGGCCGCGCGCCCGGGCCGAACGCCGGCGAGGAACAGGGCCTCGGTGGCGTAGATGTTGCCCACTCCTACCACGATCGCCTGGTCCATGATGAAGGCCTTGACCGGGCCCCGGCGGCCGCGGCTGCGGCGGAACAGGCAGTCGCCATCGAACTCCGGGTCCAGGGGTTCCGGGCCGAGGCCGGCTAGCAAGGTGTGGGATAAGCCGCCCTCGGGGAGCGGCAGGCAACAGCCGAAGCGGCGCGGGTCGTGCAGGCGAACCTGGTAGCCGTTGTCCAGGTGCAGGGTCAGGTGATCGTGCCGGCGCAGCGGCGTCTCGGGCGTGCAGTGGCGCAGGCTCCCGGACATCCCGAGATGCAGCAGAAGGCCGGTACGATCGGTCTCCAGCAACAGGTACTTGGCGCGCCGGGTCAGGCTGCGGACCCGGGCGCCGGCCAGTTGCTGCACCAGCTCCGGCGGCACCGGCCAGCGCAGG
Source organism: Thioalkalivibrio versutus (assembly GCF_001020955.1). NCBI lineage: Bacteria > Pseudomonadati > Pseudomonadota > Gammaproteobacteria > Chromatiales > Ectothiorhodospiraceae > Thioalkalivibrio > Thioalkalivibrio versutus. The sequence goes on along the minus strand of NZ_CP011367.1, from coordinate 2,228,683 downwards.
CGCGGCTCGCGGACCTCGAAGGCCGTGATGCGGCGCCCGGCCAGCAGGGGGGCGAGCCCGCGCCGGGTGGTCTCGACCTCGGGCAGTTCAGGCATGCACGCCCTCGATTTCCAGCAGCAGCTCGCGCCGGCAGACGTCGCCGCGGACCCACTGGACGATCGGCCCCGGATGGACGTCGTGGTAGTGCTCGGCGAGGACCGCGGCGACCTTGGGCCGGTCTTCCGGATGTCGCAGGTAGACGCGCAGCCAGGCCGGGCGTGGCAGTTCGTGGCCAGCGGTGTCATGCAGGGACCGCAAGTTGGCCAGGGTCTCGCGTGCCTGGGCGACGACGTCATCGGGGTGACGGCTTTCGTGGCCGACGATGCTGGCGGTGCCGGAGAGCAGGATGAGTGGGCCGTCCGCGGTTTCCAGCCGGGTCGCGCGGGCGAAGGTCGGGCTCTTCGGGCTGTAGCGCGCCGGGTAATGATAGGCGCTGACCTGACGCGGGTTCTCCAGGGACTCGGCCGGGGTGCGAGTGGCGATCAGGTAGATGACCAGCTGGCGCTGGTCGCTCCCGATGGCCGTGGCGGCCGGCATGCTGGCCAGCGGGATCTCCAGGGTCTCAAGCGCGGTGGCGCGGCCCATGCAGAAGGCCTGATAGCGTTCCAGCCCGTCCTCCTCGGCATGGATGTCGCCAAAGTAGTTCCATACGCGTGCCAAATGCTCGAAGCCGCGCGCTCGGCAGGCGGCCAGCAGGGCGCGGTAGGCGTGTTCGGTCTGTTCCCGGAGGCCGTTATCCGGCCCGCTCCAGGTCGCGAAGAGGACGTCCTCGTGTTCCAGCAGGCGGACGGGCCCCTCGTGGATCGGCGTTGGCGTGCCGCTGGCGGTCCAGTACTCGACATAGTGATCCGGCGCCAGGGGGTGCAGGCCCGGGCGGATCTCCAGGTGGCCGGGCCCGCTGTCGATCCCGGCGGGTTCGCGCAGCCGGATGTGCATTCCCGTTTCGGGGCCGGCGGCGGCTTCCGGCATGAGCTGGCTGCGCAGGGTAAGGGGGGGCATCTAGTTCTCCGCCAGCGAGGCGAGCAAATCTTCGGTCCAGCGTACGGCCTCCAGGTAAAGGCGGCTGGAGACCGGCGCCGGGACCGGGGCATTCGTGTTGTCCAGCGGGGGTGTCGGGCCTTCGAAGGCGGCGATGGTCGCCAGCAGCGGTGCCAGCGGTCCTGTGCCTTCCATCAGGGCCTGTTCCATTTCGGTGGACAGGCGGAGTTCGCCCAGGATGTGTCGCAGCGGTACCCCCAGCACGCGATCCATCCCGGAGAGCATGCCGAGGGTGAAGTAGCGCTCGCACTCCTCGGGGTGGAGGCCCAGGGCGCGCGCCATCAGCATGCCCATACGGGCACGGATCATGACCTGCTCGAGCCCGTGGGTGGGATTGCCGGTACCTCGCAGTACCATCAGCATCGCCAGGCGTTTGATGCGCCCCTGGCCCAGGCGCAGGATCGCGTTGTAGAGCGAATCGGTCGGGCGAGAGCCGCGATAGGCCGGGCTGTTGGCGATGCGCAGCAGCTGGATCGCGAGCCCGGGCTCGGCGGCGATCAGTTCCTCCAGCTCGGCCGGCGTCGGATCCGGCGCCTGTAGCGCGCGCAGGAGGCGCAGCAGGGCCACTTCCAGGCTCTCCAGACGCTGTCCCTCGATTACGTGGGGGAAGGACAGGTGAAAGCCCTGGAACAGGCTGAAGCCAAGGGCCTGACAGCGCGCATAGTCCTCGGCCGTTTCGACCTTTTCGGCCAGCAGTTCCACGTCGAAGGCGCCCAGGTTGGTGACTTCCTGCTCCAGGCGCTGGCCGCCCAGGGCGAGCACATCGAGCTTGACCAGGTCGGCCAGTTCGACCAGTTCGGAATGGCTCTCCTGAAACTGGTAGTCATCCAGTGCGATGCGAAAGCCCTGGGCCTTCAGTCGGCGTACCGCGGCGATGACCTCGGCGTCGATCTCGATATCTTCGAGGATCTCCAGCACGACCTGTTCCGGAGGCAGGCTGGTGATGACCTCGTGTTCGAGAAAGCCGCGGGTGAGATTGACGAAGGCCAGGTGTTCGCCGACCAGGTGTTGGAGACCGATGTCGATGAAGGCGCTGCGCAGGAGATCGGAGGTGGCGAGGTCGCCGTCGGTGACCGAGGCGGCATCCAGGTGCCCGGCGCGAAACAGGAGCTCGAAGCCGATCAGATTCTCCTGATCGTCAAAGATGGGTTGCCGGCCGACAAAAATTGGTTGCATGCTTGCGCTAGGGAAACACTGATTAACGTACACGCTCGCGCTCGAGTCGCTTTGGCGTGCGAACAAGGCGCGGTGATGGCTGTGCAGTCACTCTGCACAAGAGGGCCGCAAGGCTGAGCGTCCGCCCGTTTTCGTCAACAACGGGCGGACCAGCCTCGGTGTTCAATCGCTTGCGGGGTTGGTGCCCCAGGTTCCCCGATCCTGCGGTGCGCCGCTTGCGGGTGGAATCACTCCCCGCTGCTCGACGCGCCGGGTCGCGGAAAACCTGGGGTACCAACGCGAGCGTGTACATTAATCAGTGTTTCCCTTGGTCAAAAACGGATGGGCGGCCACGACTGCGTGCGGCAGGCCGGCTCGGGAGGGACATAAGCACCATGGATTCGATTGATGCGCCATTTGGAGAAGTCGTGGAGTTGCGCCAGATCCTGCACGACTCGGGGGTCCCGCTGCTGCGGGTCATTATCCGCGATGGCGGGCGTTATACCAAGATCGAACTGGACCCGGCGACGGCTCACCGCTGGGGCCGCGTGATGACGCGCTGGGCGGAAACCGCCGCCGAGGGTGCCGCGACGCCAGGGGATGGCGGACAGCCGGATCCGGTCTGAGCCCGCATCAACGGGGGATATGGCTGGATGCATACGCGCTCGAGGTGATCTCGAGCGCGGACCGGGCGCGCTGAGCGAGGCGTGCCCGAGCCCCGCGAGCCGATTGGCAAGTGGTAAACGGTGCGCTAACGCGAATGCGTTTGCCGGTTGGTTTCTCGCTCGCGCCAACGCAAAAAGGCCCGGAACCGCGTAGGCGGGCCGGGCCTTTTTTCGCCTGCTGTCAGGCAATCGAGCCGATAGGCGCGATTACTTGATCTTGGCTTCCTTGTACATCACGTGCTTGCGGACGACGGGATCAAACTTCTTGATCTCCATCTTCTCGGGCATATTCCGCTTGTTCTTGGACGTGGTGTAGAAGTGCCCGGTGCCGGCGGAGGACACCAGGCGGATCTTGTCGCGTGCGGACTTGGCAGCCATCGTGAAGCCTCCTTAGACCTTTTCACCGCGGGCACGGCAGTCCGCCAGGACCGCGTCGATGCCGCGCTTGTCGATAATCCGCATGCCCTTGCAGCTAAGGCGCAGGCGTACGAAGCGGTTCTCGCTCTCCACCCAGAAACGGTGGAAATGCAGATTGGGCAGGAAGCGCCGCCGCGTCTTGCGGTGAGCGTGAGAAACGTTGTTACCGGTCGCCGGGCGTTTGCCGGTCACCTGACATACTCGGGCCATCGGGGGACTCCGGAATTTGGGTCTACCAGAAAGACGGCGGACTATAGCGTAGCCCCGGGGCGGGTGCAAGGGAGGCGCTGATCAATTCGGGAACATTCGCGGCGGTTTTGGGGCAGGACGCCGTGCCCCGAAAGGCCAATCGGTTCGAGTGTGAACGTGAACGAGCCGGTTAGCGGTTGTTTGCTCGCTTGAGGGCCGCTCGCTCATCGGTCTCCGGGCACAGGCCGGGAACGAGGCCCCGGTCGTGGGCCCAGGCGATGATCGCCTCCAGCGGCATCGGGCGGGCGATACCGTAGCCCTGAGCCGCGTTGCATCCGTAGTCGCGCAGCCGCGCCAGGGTGGCCGCGTCCTCGGCCCCCTCGGCGACCACCTTGAGGCCCAGATCCCGGGCCAGGCTGATGCTGGCGCGGGTAATCTGCTCGTCGACCGGGTGCTCCAGCATTTGCCGTACAAAGGCCTGATCGATCTTGAGAGTCGTCACCGGCATACGTTTGAGGTAGGCCAGCGACGAATAACCGGTGCCGAAGTCGTCGATGGCGAGTTCCAGTCCGGCCTCGGTCAGGCGACGCAGGGCCCGGATCACCTCGTCCGGGTCCGCCATCAGGGCGGTCTCGGTGAACTCGAGTTCCAGGGCGCAGGGTGGAAGCCCCGAGACGCGAACCTTCTCCAGCAGGCGATCGGCAAATCCGGGGTCGAGGAAATTGCGCGCCGAGATGTTCACGCTGACCGGCATGTCCAGGCCTTCGGCGCGCAGGCGGGCGATGTCGGCCAGTGCGAGATCAAGGACCCGGTCGGTGAGGCTGTGGATCAGTCCGGTGCGCTCGGCCGATGGGATGAACTGGTCGGGAGCGATGCGGCCGCGAACTGGGTGTTCCCAGCGTAGCAGGGCCTCCAGGCCCATCACCTGATCGCTCGCGAGATTGACCTTCGGCTGGTAGTGCAGGCTTAGCTGGCCGTCGTCCAGTGCGCTTTGCAACTCGCCCAGGAGTTCCACGGTGTACAGGCTGTGCTCGTTGCTGCGGCGGTTGTAACTGCGGTAGCGGCGCCCCGAGTGACTGGCCTCGTGCATCGCCATCCAGGCCTTGGTCAGCAGCCGGGTGGGTTCATCCTGCTCGTGAAAGGGGAAGGAGGAGACGCCCGCGTGGGCCCCGAGATAGACCGGGATCTCGAAGACCTCGAAAGGGGTTTGCAGGCATTCGATCGCGGCGCGTGTGACGGCGAGGGTCTCTTTGCGGCTGCGGTGCGGCAGGATCAGGGCAAAGTGATCGTCGTGGATGTGGAACACGGTCGCCCCGGCGGGCTCGGCCACTGCCTGCAGGCGCTCGGCAATGGATCGCAGCAGCGGACGCTCGGCGGCGAAGCCCAGGGCGCCAATGCTGTCCGGATAGTTGTCCATCTGCAGGCTGATGACGAACACGCGGGTGGCGGCGGCTTGCGGGGCGTCGGCCTGGTGCATCAGTTGCCGGGCGTATTGTTCCAGCGACTCGCGATTCGGCAGGCCGGTAACCGGATTGTTGTAGGCCTGTTCCAGAAGCCGTTCCGAGTGGCGGCGCAGGGTGTCGAACAGCCAGCCGGAGAATCCCCCGAGGACGATGTAGATGCCGGTGCGCGTGAGCCAGTTCAATGCGGGTTGAGCCGCCCCGGTGGCGGTATCCAGGGGCATGAACGGACCCAGGAGCAGCCCCGCCAGCAGCCCGAAGGCCAGCCCGCCCCACAGCCCGAACAGGGCGGCCCCCAGCAGCACCGGGATGAGGATGAAGTTGAGGTAGGCAGTGGAGGTGCCGCCGGTCTCGTATACGATCAGCGCGACCAGCGCCATCAGGAGCGGGACGGCAGCGGCCCCGGCGAGTCGCCAGCCTCCGGGGATCCCCTGTGAGCGGGCATGCGACCAGGCGGAAAACGGAGGCGGCGCCATTTCGGTTCCTTCGGCTTGCGCCATTGGGTTGCCGCCTCGTTTATAGACGTTACGGTCGGGTTTTGTGTATGCGGTCCGGAATCGCCGCGTCGCGAGAAGTGGTCGCTGTTGCCGGTCGCGGGGGCTTGGTAGCATTCCTCGACCAGGGTTTCCCTGATTGTCTGGAACCTTCTACTTGGCGGAGCGGCATGGCCGATCGGCGTTTGCAGGTCTTTCTTACGGTGGCACGGTTGCTGTCCTTCACCCGCGCCGCCGAGGTGCTGCATATGACGCAGCCCGCGGTCACCTTTCAGGTGCGCCAGTTGGAGGAACAGCTGGATACCCGACTGTTCGACCGCAACCACAATCGAGTCACCCTGACCGATGCCGGACGGCTGGTACAACGATATGCCGAACGCATCTTTGACACCTATGGCGAGATGGAGGCCGCGCTGCGCGAACTGAAGGGCGCGGACGGCGGGGCGCTGGTGATCGGCGCCAGTACCACGGTGGCGGAATACATGCTGCCGGCGCTGCTGGGCGCATTCCGCCGCGAGCATCCGGATATCGGCATTCGCCTGCGGGTGGGCAATACCGAGAATGTCGTGGTGATGGTCGAGGAGGGCAGTGTCGATCTCGGCATCGTCGAGGCCCCGGTGACCCACCGCAGCCTGCAGGTCCAGCCCTGTCTGGTGGACCAGCTGCGGCTGATCGTGCCGCCGGAACACGAGCTGGCCCGGCGCGACACGGTGACCGTCGCCGACTTCATCGAACGCCCATTCATATGCCGCGAGGAGGGTTCCGGGACCCGCGAGGTCATCATGGAGTACCTTGGGCGCGCCGGATACGACCGCAGTAGTCTGCGCGGCTGCATGGAACTGGGCAGCCCGGAGGCGATCAAGGGCGCGGTGGTGGCCGGCATGGGGGTCTCGGTGCTGTCCGAGGCAGTGGTGGCCAAGGAACTGGCCCTTGGCGAACTGGTGGCGTTGCCGCTGTCGCCGCCGCTGGAACGGCCGATCTCGCTGGTGCATGCGCGGCAGAAGTTCCGCGTACCCACGCTGGAGGTGCTGATGCAGTTCCTGCGCGGGTACTGCACCGGTCAGCGTCCGCTCGCCCCCGCATCAGAACTCAAACAGGATTGACGTGACATGAAGAACTACTGCGTGGTGCAGCATACCTATTCCGAGTTTCTCGGCCTGATCGAGTCGCAGTTGGAGAAGCGCGACATCGGCTTCTCCTACTACCGACCGTTCGTGGGTCAGGACCTGCCGGGCTCCGCGGCCCAGTTCGACGGGCTGTGGCTGCTGGGTGGCGCCTGGCCGACGGCGGATCACGAGGAGAATCCGCAGGTCCCGGACGAGCTGTCGCTGATCGATATCTTCCGCCGCTCGAAGCGTCCGGTGGTGGGCGTCGGTATGGGCGGGCTGCTGGTGGCCGAGCAGGCCGGTGGCACGGCGCACGAGGACCCGATGTACCGCGCCCGCTTCGTGACCGCGCACAAGACCGCGGCCGGGGAAGGCGACGCACTGGCCGAGGCCCTGGATGGCCGGCGGGTGCTGCAGCTGGTCAACGGCCGCGTCGACCTGCCGGAGGACGTGCAGCCGATCCTGGTGGACGACGACGGCGACTGGCTGGCGATCCGGCCGGACGAGCTGACCTATGGCATGCTGTTCCGACCCGAGGTGAAGCCCGGGATGCTCGAGGACATCATCATGGAGGCGCGCCACAATCCGCCGCCGAACATGGGCGAGCTCCTGGGCGAGGCGCGCATGGAATGGGGCGAGATGCAGAAGGTGACCGAAGACGTGCTGGTGGCCCTGGTGAAGACGCTGGGCCTTATGCAGGAACGCCGCAAGATGCCGGTGTTCAGCCTGAAGATCGAGGACGAGGGATGATCCCACCCCTGGGCATGGGCAACGAGGGGGGCCTGTCCGGGGGCGATCTCGGGTCGGTGCTCGGCGGTGCGCGCAAGAAGGGCCGGGAGGACCCGGCCAAGGCGCTCGCCGAGATCGCCGCGCGGCTGTCGACCGAGGATCAGGCCAGCCTGCTGAAATTCGCCCGTTTTCTGGAGCAGGAGTCGCCGGCCCCCGCGCCGGAACCGGTCCCCGAGCCGGAGCCGATCCCGCGTCCGGAGAGCGAGTCCGTCATCAAGGCGATGCGCCGGCTTTCCGCGACCTATCCCATGCTGGATCGCTCCAAGCTGCTGAACGAGACCTCGGCCCTGATGGGCCAGCACGTGATGCAGGGGCGCCCGGCGGTGGAGGTGATCGACGAGCTGGAGGTGGTCTTTCGGACTCATTACGAGAAGGCCGTCGTCCAGGATCCGACCCGACAGACGTATGCCGACCATGACGAGGCGCCGGGAGGGGCCTCGCAATGATCGATATCCTGCGCCAGTGGTACCAGCGTCATTTCACCGACCCGCAGGTGGTGATCCTGGCGTTTCTGCTGCTCGCGGGATTCCTGATCATCGTCTTTGCCGGGCGTATCCTGGCGCCGCTGCTGGCCTCGCTAATCATCGCCTACCTGCTGGAGGGGGCGGTGCGCAAGCTGGTCTTTTTGCACATCCCGCGCATCCTCGCGGTCACCCTTGTGCTGTTGGCCTTCCTGGCGCTGACGGTGGCGGCGCTGTTCAGCGTGGTGCCGCTGATGTCGGCCCAGGTGACCCAGCTGGTGCGCGAGCTGCCGGGGATGATCTCCGAGGGCCAGAACCTGCTGTTGCAGTTGCCCGAGCGTTACCCGCAACTGATCAGTGACGATCAGGTGTTCGAGCTGATGGGGGCCATTCGCGCCGAGGCGACCCTGCTGGGGCAACGCGTGGTGTCGTTCTCGCTGTCCTCGGCACGGCACCTGGTGGACGTGGTGATCTACCTGATCGTGGTCCCGCTGATGGTGTTCTTCATGTTGAAGGACCGCGATCTGATCCTGAACTGGATCCGCGGCTTCATGCCCCAGGACACCCACCTGGCCAGCGAGGTCTGGACCGAGGTGAATCTGAAGATCGCCAGCTACGTGCGCGGCAAATTCATCGAGATCGTGATCGTCTGGGCGGTCACCTTCCTGACCTTCAACTGGTTCGGGCTGGAATACGCCGTGCTGTTGTCGTTCATGGTGGGCATCTCGGTGATCATTCCATACATCGGCGCGGCCGTGGTGACCATCCCGGTGGCGGCGGTCGCATACTTCCAGTTCGGCCTGAGCTCCGAGTTCGCCTGGGTACTGATTGCCTACGGGGTGATCCAGTTCATCGACGGCAACGTGCTGGTGCCGCTGCTGTTTTCGGAGGTCGTCAACCTGCACCCGGTGGCGATCATCGCCGCGGTGTTTGTGTTCGGCGGCATCTGGGGGCTTTGGGGGGTATTCTTTGCCATCCCGCTGGCGACGCTGGTGCATGCGGTGATCAAGTCCTGGCCGCGCGCCCAGCGGCCGCCGCCGGAGTCCTCTGGAGAGCCAGCGGCCGCCGCGGCCGAAGCCGCCACCAAGTAGCCCGACATCCCTGATCGCCGGCCCGCCCGTGTGCGGGTTCGGCGGTCTGCCCGTGACATCAAGAACAAGAAGAACGCATGACCGGAACCGAGATCCTGATGAACGTGACGCCCCAGGAGAGCCGAGTGGCCCTGGTGGAGAATGGCGTCCTGACCGAACTGCACCTGGAGCGCGCCCGCCGCCGCGGGATCGTGGGGAACATCTACAAGGGCCGGGTGGTGCGGGTACTGCCGGGCATGGATGCGGCCTTCGTCGATATCGGGCTGGAGCGCACGGCCTTTCTGCATGCCTCCGACGTGGCCCCGGTGGAGCGCGAGGAACTCAATGGCAACGGCCCGTCTGCCAGCGACGCCCCTGCGGCGCCCGTGGCCGGCGGCAATGGCACCGGCACGCCGGCCCCGGTGGTGCGCGAGGGTATCCGCGAGCTGCTGCGCGAGGGGCAGGAGGTCCTGGTACAGGCAGTCAAGGACCCGCTGGGCTCCAAGGGCGCGCGGCTTACCACCTATATCACCCTGCCGTCGCGCAATCTGGTGCTGATGCCGAACCAGTCCAATGTCGGTGTGAGTACGCGCATCGAGGACGAGGGCGTGCGCGCACGGCTGCGTGCATCCATCGAGCAGTTGCGTGACGAGCTGGCGCCGCAGCACGGCTTTATCGTGCGCACGGCCGCAGAGCTGGCCGACCACGAGGCCATGTATAACGACACGGCGTTCCTGAAGAAGGTCTGGGATACCCTGCAGGAGCAGGCGGTCGGGGCCCCGCCGGGGACCGAGGTCTACGCCGATCTGCCGCTGGTGGAGCGCATCCTGCGCGACATGGTGGGGGGCGATATCGAGCGTATCCGCATCGATTCGCGCGAGACCTATCAGAAGGTCTGCGGCTTCGTCGAGCGCTACCTGCCGGAGCTGATCGGCCGGATCGAACACTATCCGGGCGAGCGCCCGATCTTCGACCTGTTCAACGTCGAGGAGGAGATCCACCGTGCCCTGGAGCGCAAGGTGGAACTGAAATCCGGTGGCTACCTGATCTTCGACCAGACCGAGGCGATGACCACGGTGGACATCAACACCGGCGGTTTCGTCGGCCATCGCAAGCTCGAAGAGACCATCTTCAAGACCAATCTGGAGGCCGCGCAGGCGATCGGTCGCCAGCTGCGCCTGCGCAATCTCGGCGGGATCATCATTATCGATTTCATCGACATGCAGGACGACGAGCACAAGCGCCAGGTGATCCGCGCGCTGGAAAAGGCCCTGGAACGCGATCATGTGAAGACCCAGACCTGCGACGTGTCGCCGCTGGGCCTGGTGGAGATGACCCGCAAGCGCACCCGTGAGAGCCTGGAGCACCAGATGTGCGAGCCCTGCCAGGTGTGCAGCGGGCGTGGCTATCTGAAGTCGGCCGAGACGGTGTGCTACGAGCTGTTCCGCGAGATCCTGCGCGAGGTGCGTCAGTACGATGCGCGCGAGCTGCGCGTGCTGGCCTCGCAGAACGTGATCGACCTGTTGCTGGACGAGGAATCCGCCAGCCTGGCCGAGCTGCAGAGCTTTGTCGGCATCCCGATCCGCTTCCAGGTGGAAACGCTGTACACCCAGGAACAGTTCGACGTGGTCTTCGTCTGATCTACAAGTAGATTAAGTAGACAGGCACCCGGTCCCCGTCTCCATCAGGGAGGAAGAGGCGCGAAGATGAATCGCCAGTGCGGACCCAGCACGGATACGGGTCCCGGTCGGCCGGGCGGGTCGGATTGCGGCTTCCCGGTGGAGAAATGAGACGCCTGTCACAAATCCTGAGGGTGGCGCTGGGCGCCTTCCTGGCGCTGGCCATCGTGATCGTGCTGCTGCGCCTGGTGCTTCCGCACTGGGATGGTCTGCACGCCTGGGTCGAGACCACCGCCAGCGAGCAACTCGAGCGCGAGGTCACCGCCGCAGGTATCGAGTTCGGCTGGACCGGCTGGTCGCCGGCGCTGGTGGCGCGCGATGTCCGCGTGGCGATGCCGGATGGTGAGCCGGTTGCCATCGACCACCTCGGGGTCGCGCTGAGCGTCGGGGCCAGTCTGCGCAGTCGCCATCCATCCTTCACAGTGCATGTTCGGGGCGTCGAGCTGCGCCTGGTACGCCACGCCGACGGACGCTTTTCCCTGCACGGCCGCGAGCTTGGCATGGGCGAGGGGCGCTTGTTCACGTTCCCCGTGGAGCAGTGGCCGGATGTCGAGGCCGAGGCCATCCGGTTGGTCTGGGACGATCGCAGCGCCGGCCTGGAGTCCGATGCGCGACTGGACCGGGCCGCCCTGCGCACCGCGCATGACGGGTCGCTGCGGATGCACCTCGAAGGGGTGCTGGAAGGCGAGGCCGCGGGCGGGCACTTCGAATTGGGGCTGAAGGCCCCCGCAGCGGATTTGCGGGATGCGCGCTTCTTCCTGCGGGCCGATGCGGTCGACCTGACCGCCTGGCAGCCGTGGCTGGCCTACCTTGGCTGGCCCGCGCCCGAGGGCACGGCCGCGCTGCGTCTGTGGGGCGGGCTCGACGACGGGCGCATGGCCTGGCTGCGCGGGGAGCACGAAACCACCCTCAATCTGGCCGGGGAACCGGTCGGCCCGGCCATCGGACATCGTTTCGACTGGCGGGTGCAGGAGGATCGCCACCGCTCGTCCTGGCGCGGGACCCAGCCCGGTTCCGGCGATCTGCGACTCGCCTATCGCCTGGAGGGCAAGCCGGAGGGGCTGGTGGTGGACGCGGTGGAAATGGCCGCGCGCGATCTCGAAGTGGAACCCTACGCGCCGCTGCTCACGCTGCTTGAAGATGCGGCGCCCGAGTTGGCGGAGCGGATTGCGGACCTGCATCCGCGCGGCACCCTGGACTTCGCCCGGCTGGAGGCCCGCCGCGAGGATGGCCGTCTGCAGCCTGTCTGGGCGGAGGCCGACGTGCACGACCTTGGCTGGCGCGCGGGGGATCACGGGCTGGGGGTGCAAGGTGCCTCGGGCTATATGCAATGGCGCCGTGGCGGTGTGGAACTGCTGCTGGACAGCCGCGACCTGCAGATCGACCTGCCGCGTGTGCTGGCCGATCCGGTGCCGCTGGATACGGTGCGTGGACGGCTGCGTGCCGAGCGCGATGACGCCGGACACTGGCGCCTGGCGGGCGAGGGCCTGAATGCCTCCAATGCCCATGCCGCGGTTCGCGGCCGCCTGCGGGTGCTGCTGGATGGTCACGCGGCCGGACCCCGGGTCGATATAGCGATGGACATTCTGCGTGCCGACGGTGATCACACCGCGCGCTACCTGCCGCTTTACCACCTGCCGGACAACACCTACCAGTGGCTGGTGGACAGCATCGTTACGGGCACGTCCTCCGGCGGCGGCATGGCCTATCGCGGGCGCGGGAAAGACTTCCCGTTCGCCGGCGACGAGGGTGTGTTTGATCTCTGGGCGGATGTCGAGGCGGGCATCCTCGACTATCAGGAGGGCTGGCCACGAGCGGAGGCCCTCAGTGGCCGGCTCCTGTTCCACAACGCGAGCTTCCGCGCCGAGGGTGCGCGCGGGCGCATTCTGGACACCGAGGTGCGCGACACCCGGATCGGGATCGAGGACATGGAGAATGCGGTCCTCGAACTGGAAGGCACGGCAGAGGGCGATGCGGCGGATCTTCTGGCCTACCTGCGCCAGGCCGAGCTGCTGGAGGAGGCGGCCGAACTCCGTGACCAGGCGCGGCTGGACGGGCCGACCCGGCTGGGTCTGTCGCTGAACCTCCCGCTGCAGGCGGGCCGAATGGCCGAGACCCGCGTCTCCGGTGAGCTGGACCTGCGGGGTATCCGCGCCGAGGTCTCGGGCTGGCCGACCATGCTCGAGGCCGTGGAGGGACGGGTCGAGTTCGATACCGGGGATCGCGTGACGGCCGACGGGGTCACCGCGCGGGTTCACGGCGAGACGGTGACGCTGGGGGCGGACTGGCCGCTGGATGGCGAGACGGCGCGGTTGACGGCGCGCGGTCCGCAACCCCTGGCCCCGTGGCTGGAGGATTTCCCGGAGCTTGCGCCCTATCTCGACGGGGCGGCGCACTGGGATGCCCAGCTGCGCTTGGGGCCGGCGGTGGACGGGGTTCGTCTGGAGTTGCGCTCGGACCTGGTCGGGGTTGCGATCGACTGGCCGGAGCCGATCGGCAAGTCCGCGGCGGCGGCCCGCGAGCTGGAGCTGGCGCTGCCGCTCGGGCATGACGGCGCCGGCATCGGCCACCTGACGCTGGGTCAGGTGTTGCGGGCGCACCTGCGCCTGTCGCCGGCGGCCGCGCCCGAGGACCCGGCCGTACGGGGTGCCGAGCCGCGTACGGCGGCGCGCGGGATCGGTTTGCAGGCGATGGCGCTGGAGATCGGCGCGCCGTGGGTGGGTGCCCTGGCCTTGCCGGGGGAGGGGGTCTCGGTGCGGGCGCGTCTGCCGGAGTTGGCGGTCGACCCTTGGCTCAAGGCCCTGAGCGAGGCCCCCTGGGGCGGCGATGTGGATCTGGGCGCGGCCAGCCAGAATGCCGGGGAAACCGCGGGAGCGGTCGCGTTGACCCGCCTGGAACTGGATATCCGCGACCGGATCCGCTGGGGCGAGCAGGACCTTCCCGGTGTGCGCTTTCTCGGTCGACGCGGGGATGCGGGCTGGGATCTGGAGGCCACTTCCGACTGGCTGGCGGGCGAGGCACGCTGGCGCCCGATGGGTGCGGGCGGGCACGACCGCTGGGAGGCGCATGTGCGCCACCTGGTCCTGGAGGATCTTGAGTGGGACGGCGAGCCGGACCCCGATCCCGGGGTGAAGCCCGTCGCAGTCGGGGGCTTCGAGGACCCGCGCGTGTGGCCGGCCGTGGACTTGACCCTCGACAGCCTGGCGCTGGGGGATTACCGTTTCGCGGACATCGAGCTGGGGCTGGAGCCGCAGCCGAACGGTCTGGTCGTCCGGGACCTGGAGCTGCGGACCCCGGAAGGTGACCTGCACGCAGACGCCGTCGGGGTCTGGCGGGTGACCACCGGCGGTCTGCCGGAGACGCGCCTGGACGTGAGCCTCTCCGGCGGTGACTGGGGCCGGGCGCTCGAGTCGGCGGGGTTGTCGCGTGCGATGGTCGGGGGGAGCGGTGACGGTTCGCTGTCGCTGACCTGGCCGGGCCCTTTGTATGCCCCGCGCCTCGCGCAGCTGGCGGGCTCCATGGAACTCTCCCTGGAGGACGGACGTCTGGCGGATGTCGAGCCGGGCGCCGGCCGCCTGCTCGGCCTGGTGAGCCTGGACGTGTTGCCGCGGCGGTTGCGGCTGGATTTCCGCGACGTGTTCACCGAAGGCCTGACCTTCAGCGAACTGATCGCGGAGGCGACACTGCGCGATGGTGATCTCTACGTGCCGGCGCTGCGCATGGAGGGCCCCTCGGCGCGTGTACGCCTGAGTGGTCGCACCGGGCTGGTGGCGCGCGACTACGATCACGAGATCGTGGTCGTGCCCAGCCTGCGTACCGCGCTGCCGATTGTCGGGGCGCTGGTGGGCGGGCCGGTGACCGGGGTCGTGGTGCTGCTTGCGGAACGCGTGCTGGGGATTGGGGATCAGATAGAAGAGGCGGCTCGTGTCGAATACTCGGTGACGGGCCCCTGGGACGACCCACAGGTACGCGTGCTGGTACAACCGGCCGCGGGAGCCGATGGGGCTGACAACGACTAACGCCGGCAAGATCGGCGTTGCGGGTGCCATAACCGGCCCCGGTAACCAGATGATCGGAGCGACATGACTCAGGTAGCGGCCATCCAGATGGCCTCCGGACCCCAGCCCCAGGCGAACCTTCTGGAGGCAAAGCGACTGCTGCAGGAGGCCGCCGACAAGGGTGCCCGCCTGGCGGTTTTGCCGGAGAACTTTGCCTTCATGGGCATGCAGGACACCGACATCCTCGGGATCGCGGAGGTGGCCGATGGTGCCGGCCCGCTGCAGGCGTTCCTTGCGGAGCAGGCCCGGCGCCTGGGGTTGTGGATTGTTGGCGGGACCATCCCGCTGCAGACCCCGGGCTCCGAGCGGGTGCGTTCGGCCTGTCTGGTGTTTGACGACCGCGGGCAGCAGGTGGCGCGCTACGACAAGATTCACCTGTTCGATGTGTGCCTGCCGGACAGTACCGAGGCCTACACCGAGTCGAAGGTCTTCGAGCGGGGTGAGCAGGTGGTGGTCGTCGATACGCCGGTCGGCCGCATGGGCCTGGCGATCTGCTACGACCTGCGCTTCCCCGAGCTGTTCCGGGCCCTGCTGGACCAGAATGCGGAATGGGTCGCCCTGCCGGCGGCCTTCACCGCCCAGACCGGACAGGCGCACTGGGACGTGTTGCTGCGGGCGCGCGCAATCGAGAACCAGTACTACATGCTGTCGGCGGCCCAGGGCGGCTTCCACGTGAACGGCCGCGAAACCTACGGCCACAGCGCCCTGGTGGACCCCTGGGGTCGGGTGGTCGGTCAGTTGCAGCGCAACCCCGGGGTGCTGCTGGCGAATCTGGACCCGACCCAGGCCGCGCGCATCCGGAGCAGCTTCCCGGCAGTGGACCACCGCCGCCTGCCGTGCCCCGGGGCCATCTGACCAGGAAGCGTACCCCCTGGATACCGCGTTTTCCGGGCCGGGGTGGCGATATACCCGCAACGGCCGCGCGCTTGAAAGCGAACGGCGTGCCCCAAGCTCCATACTGAAGGCCGACAGCTGCTCCCCCATGACGGACACGGAACAGCGGATTTACGGAACCCGAGAGGACTTCATGATCGACCGCCTTGCGCAACAGACCCTGCTCGACCCCGCCGGTCTCGGCGAAAGCGAGCTGAGCTCCCTTCTGGGCACCACCTTCGGTCACGGTATCGATGGCGGTGACTGCTACTTCCAGTTCTCCAGCCAGGAGGGCTGGTCGCTGGAGGACGGCATCGTGAAATCCGCCAGCTTCAACATCGAACGCGGCGTCGGCATCCGCGTGGTGCGTGGCGAGCAGACCGGGTTCGCCTACTCCGACGACATCGCGATGCCGGCCATGCTGGAGGCCGCGAAGACCGCGCGCAGCATTGCCAGTGCCGGGCAGAGCGGGCGCATTGCGGTGGCCTCGCGCGCGTCCTCGCGGCCGGCGCTGTACGCCCCCGACAATCCGCTCGATTCGCTGGGCGAGCAGGCCAAGATTGACCTCCTGAAGGAGGTGGATGCCGTCGCCCGCGCCGAGGATTCCCGCGTAACCCAGGTGATGTGTTCGCTGGCCGGGGTGCACGAGGTGGTGCTGGTACTGAATGCCCGCGGCGAGATGACCACCGACGTGCGCCCGCTGGTGCGCCTGAACGTCCAGGTGATCGTCGAGCAGGGCGGGCGCCGCGAATCCGGCACCTCCGGAGGCGGCGGTCGTCACGGCTACCAGTACTTCCGCGAGGATGGCCGCGCCGCCGGCTATGCCCGCGAGGCGGTGCGACAGGCCCTGGTGAATCTCGATGCGCGCGACGCGCCGGCCGGCAGCATGAAGGTGGTGCTCGGGCCCGGTTGGCCGGGCATCCTGTTGCACGAGGCGATCGGCCATGGGTTAGAGGGCGACTTCAACCGCAAGGGGACCTCGGCCTTCTCCGGGCGCATCGGCGAGCAGGTGGCGGCCAAGGGCATCACCATCGTCGACGACGGCACCCTGGAGGGCCGCCGCGGCTCGTTGAACGTGGACGACGAAGGCAATCCGACTCAGCAGACCGTGCTGATCGAGGATGGCGTGCTGCGCGGCTACATGCAGGACGAGATGAATGCCCGCCTGATGGGTACTCAGTCCACCGGCAATGGCCGCCGCGAGTCCTACGCCCGGCTGCCGATGCCGCGCATGACCAATACCTACATGCTGGGCGGCGACGCCGATCCGGAAGAGATCCTGGCCTCGGTGGACGACGGCCTGTATGCGGTCAACTTCGGTGGTGGGCAGGTGGATATCACCTCCGGCAAGTTCGTGTTCTCCGCCTCGGAGGCCTACCGGGTGGAGAAGGGCAAGGTGACGTACCCGGTCAAGGGTGCGACCCTGATTGGCAATGGCCCGGATGTCCTGACCCGGGTGTCGATGATCGGGAACGACATGAAGCTCGATTCCGGTGTCGGCACCTGCGGCAAGGAGGGCCAGGGCGTGCCGGTCGGCGTGGGACAGCCCACGCTGCGTATTGACGGCATGACCGTGGGCGGTACCCAGGCAGCCTGAGGGCTGCGGGGCCCGATGCAACCAAGGAGGCACAGATGAATCTCGATTTTCTCGAACAGGAACGTTCCCTGCCGGAAGGGCATGGCCACGACAAGATCGTCCAGTGGCATGTCTTTCGCGCGCGCGACAAGGCCGAGCAGTTCGCCCACCACGTGGAGCTGAGCGAAGGCCAGGACCTGGTGGGTGGCTGGACGCGTGACAGCGTCGGCATGCTCTACTGGGTCGGTGTGCACGTCGACGACCTGGAGCGCTGGGGTAACGCCGGCGCGGTCCACAAGCACGGCGCCCGGGTCGACTAGTCATCCCTTCCCCGGGCCATCCGGCCCGGGGTGTCCTTGTATCGCCCCCAGATCAGTCATCGAGTAGCGGAACCCTGCATGAGTACATCTCCCGAACGCGCCATCCCGGAACCCGTGTCCCAGGAAGACGGGGTCCAGGCCCTGTCCCATTCGCCGGACTCCCTGCAGACGAGGGTTCAGCGCACGCTGGAGGCCGCGCGCGAGCGCGGTGCCTCGGACGTCCAGGCCGTGGTCAGCCACAGCGTCGGGCTGGAGTTGGGGGTGCGCAAGGGCGAGATCGAAACCCTGGAACACGAGCGTGACCAGAGTCTTTCGCTGATTGTCTATTTCGGCCAGTCCAAGGGGGCCGCCTCTACCACCGATTTCAGTGACCAGGCCCTGATCGACACCGTCGAGGCGGCCTGCCGCATCGCCCGCTACACCGAGCCGGACCCGTACGCCGGGATGCCCGATCCCGCGTTCAAGGCGAGCGAGTGGGACGACCTTGACCTGGATCACCCCTGGGGCTGCAGCGCCGCCGAGGCGACCGAGCTGGCCCGTACCATCGAGGCCGCCGGCTTCGCGGCGGATGAACGGATCGAGAACTCCGAGGGTGCCAGCGTCAGCACGCGGCGGGCCATTGCGTTTCTCGGCGACAGCCAGGGGTTCATGGGCGGCTATCGCAGCACTCGGCACTCCCTGTCCTGCGCGCTGGTGGCGCGCGACGCAGCAGGCATGCAGCGCGACTACGCCTATACCGTCGCACGCCACGCGGAGGACCTGACCGCCGCCGAGCAGGTCGGGCGCGAGGCCGCCGAGCGCACCGTGCGCCGGCTGGGCGGGCGCAAGCTGTCGACCCGCAACTGCCCGGTGCTGTTTGCCCCGGAGATGGCGCGCACCCTGATTGGCAGTTTCACCCGTGCGATCGCCGGTCCGTCCCAGTACCGCGAGAGCTCGTTCCTGCTGAACGCCATCGGCGAGAACGTGTTCCCCGCGTGGATGCAGATCGAGGAACGCCCGCAGACGCCGCGCGCGCTGGGTAGCGCCCCGTTCGACGGGGAGGGCGTGCGCACCCGCAACCGCCCGCTGATCGCCGACGGCGTGCTGCAGAGCTATACCCTCGACAGCTACGCCGCGCGGCGTCTGGGCCTCGAGGCCACTGGCAACGCCGGGGGTGCGCGCAACGTGACCGTGGCCCCTGGCGACAAGGACTTCGCCGCCCTGCTGGCCGAGATGGGGACCGGTTTCCTGGTCACCGAGCTGATCGGCCAGGGTGTGAATCCGGTGACCGGCGACTATTCCCGCGGGGCCGCCGGCTTCTGGGTGGAAAACGGCGAGCTGCAGTATCCGGTGGAGGAGATCACCATCGCCGGCAACCTGAAGGACATGTTCCAGCGGATGGCGGCTGTGGGCACCGATGTCGACCGCCGCGGCAACATCCACACCGGCTCCATCCTGATCGAATCCATGACGGTGGCCGGCGACTGATCCTGGGTGGTGAGGCCAGCCTCGGGACCATTTCCGGCTGGCCGTGCCGGGCAGGGTGGGGGTCCTGGGTGGGTTTCGCAAACGGGGCTTGCCCTGCGGACCCAGGCAACCGCCGGGGGTGCGGCGGGGATCCCCTGGCCTGGCACCGGGCCCTGTATATCGGCGCTTTTTTTGTGATTAACTAGGCATCCTTACGCGTCTGGGCGCCTTGTTGAAGCTTCTTTCGCTATTTCATCCACGTGCCCATGCAAGCGGCCGGTATTCGTTCGCCGCCCTGGTGCTCATGCTGGGCGTGCTGCTGTCGCTGCTGGCGGCGGTGCAGGTCAAGCAGTTGCTGGATGGCGAGGCGGTCGATCGGTTTGCCTTCGCCGCCGATCAGGTCACGATCCGCATCGAGGAACGCCTGGATGCCTATGCCCTGGTTCTGCGCGGGGCGGCCGGGCTGTTCGATGCCTCCGACGCCGTCACGCGGACGGAATGGCGCGATTACGTGCGCAAGTTGCGCGTCTCCGACACCCTTGAAAGGGTGCTGGGGATCGGCTTTACACGCCTCCTGCGGCCCGACGAGCTCGAGTCCCATATCGCAGAGATTCGCGCCGAAGGGTATCCGGATTACACCGTGCATCCCCCGGGCCCGCGCGATATCTACACCTCCATCGTGTTTCTCGAACCGTTTGATGCCCGTAATCAGCGGGCCTTCGGCTATGACATGTTCTCCGAGTCGGTGCGCCGCGAGGCGATGATTCAGGCCCGCGACACCGGTCGCGCCGCGTTGTCCGGTCGGGTGCAGTTGTTGCAGGAGACCGGGGACGATGTGCAGGCCGGAACCCTGATGTATGTACCGGTCTATCGCGTGGAGATGCCGACCAGCACGCGGGCGCAGCGTGCGGAGGCCCTGAAAGGCTGGACCTACAGTCCCTACCGCATGACGGATCTGATGACCGGCATCCTCGGCGACTGGGAGTTGATGGAAGGCGAGGCCGTGGGGTTGCGCATCTATGACGGCCCCGAGGTGGATTCGGAGGGCTTGCTATTCAGCAACAGCGAGATCGACTCCGGGGCGCCCAGCCGGTTTGCCCAGTCCCGGGAGGTCAATTTCAACGGGCGCATCTGGTCCCTGCAGTTCGATCATCAGAGTCCGCAGGAAGCGGTGGCCTATACCACCGCCTGGGCGACGCTGGGCGCGGGGCTTTTGCTGAGCGGCCTGCTGTTCGGATTGATCCTGTCCATCTCCGGCACCCGCGTGCGGGCGGAGCAGATTGCTGCCCGCCTGACCGAAGAACTCAGGGAGCAGGGAGAGCAGCTGCGCCAGAGCGAATACCGCTGGCGCTTTGCCATCGCGGGCTCCGGCGGTGGCCTCTGGGACTGGGACATCGCACAGGACACGATGTACTTCTCCCCCCGCTGGGCGGAGATCATGGGGGTGGACGAGTCCGCCCTCGGGACCTCCCTGGACGAGTGGGAAAGACGCGTCCATCCGGATGATCGTGTGGCTGCGACGTCTGCATTGCGGGACTATCTCGAGGGTCGCCGGGCGCGCTACGTGAACGAGTACCGGATGCAGCACGAGGATGGCCGCTGGATCTGGATTCAGGACCGTGGAATCGTCGTCAGCCGTGCCGAGGATGGGCGTCCGTTGCGCATGATCGGTACCGATACCGACATCACCGAGCGCAAGAATGACGAACTGGCGCTGCGAGCCGCGCACGCGGAATCCCAGCGTTTCCGCGCCGCACTGGATTACGTGTCCTCCTACATTTACATGAAGGACACAGAGGGCCGCTACACCTTTGCCAACCACGCCGGCCTGGAGCTGTTCGGTGTGACCCCGGAGGATCTTCCCGGCAGTGACGACAACCGGTTCTTTCCCCCGGAAACCGTGCGCCGGTTGCACAAGATCGACCGCCGGGTGCTCTCCGGTGAGCAGACGACCGAGGAGGTCGAAGTCGTCGATCCTGCCGGTCAACGCCGGGTTTACCTGGAGATCAAGGCCCCGATTCGGGACGAGATCGATCCGGAACGGATCGTCGGGCTGCTGGGCATCTCGACCGATATCACCACCCTCAAGGATCACGAGCGACAGCTGGAACGGATCGCGCATTACGATCCGTTGACCGGCCTGCCCAATCGCGTACTCCTGGCGGATCGTCTGCATCAGGCCATGGCACATTCGCAACGCCATGGCGAGCGCCTGGCGGTGGTCTACCTGGACCTGGACGGATTCAAGGCCATCAACGACACCCATGGGCACGCCGCCGGGGACCGCATGCTGGTGGAGCTTGCGGCGCGCATGAAGGGCGTGATGCGCGCCGAGGACACGCTTTCACGCCTGGGGGGTGACGAGTTCGTCGCGGTCCTGGTGGATGTGGACAGTGTCTACGCCTGCGAGCCCTTGCTGAAACGTCTGCTCGGGGCAGCCTCGGAGCCGGTACGCATCGACGACGACCGGCTTCAGGTGTCCGCCAGTCTGGGGGTGACCTTCTACCCCGAGGCCGGTCAGGACCTGGAGGCCGACCAGTTGTTGCGCCAGGCCGATCAGGCAATGTATCAGGCCAAGCTGGCCGGCAAGGGGCGTTTTCACGTGTTCGATGCCGAGCGCGACCGGACGGCCCGCAGCCATCACGAGACCATCGAGGACATCCGTCGCGCCCTGGGGGACGAGGAGTTCGTGCTGCACTATCAGCCCAAGGTGAACATGCGCACGGGCGAGGTGATCGGGGTCGAGGCCCTGATCCGCTGGCAGCACCCCGAGCATGGCCTGTTGCCGCCTGCCCGCTTCCTGCCCGAAATCGAGAATCATCCCCTGTCCGTCGAGCTGGGGGAGTGGGTCATCGAGCGGGCCCTGAAACAGATGGAAGAGTGGGGGGCCGAGGACGGCCCGGCCCTGGAGGTCAGTGTCAACGTGGCGGCCTTCCAGCTGCGCCAGAGTGACTTTGTCGAACGCCTGCAGCTGCTCCTGGAGGCGCATCCGGAAATCGCGCCCCGGCGTCTCGAGCTGGAGGTCCTGGAGACCAGTGCACTGGGCGACATGGTCGAGGTGACCCGGCGTCTCGAGGGCTGCCGTGCATTGGGTGTCGCCGTGTCGCTGGACGATTTCGGTACCGGCTACGCCTCGCTGACCTACCTCAAGCGTCTGCCTGCGGGGACCGTCAAGGTCGATCAGAGCTTCGTACGCGATATCCTGGAGGACCCGGAGGATCTGGCCATCCTGAACGGGGTGATGAGTCTGGCCGAGGCCTTCGGACGCCGGGTCATCGCCGAGGGTGTCGAGACCCTTGAGCATGGCGACATGCTGCTGTACCTCGGCTGTGACCTGGCCCAGGGCTACGGTATTGCTCGTCCCATGCCGGCGGATCGGATCCCGGGCTGGGTGAGCGACTGGCGGCCAGCGAC
This sequence comes from Thioalkalivibrio versutus, assembly GCF_001020955.1. NCBI lineage: Bacteria > Pseudomonadati > Pseudomonadota > Gammaproteobacteria > Chromatiales > Ectothiorhodospiraceae > Thioalkalivibrio > Thioalkalivibrio versutus. The sequence goes on along the minus strand of NZ_CP011367.1, from coordinate 2,206,434 downwards.
GCACTGGGCAGGGCTCTCCCGCATTGGTCGCGAGGACATGCCGCTGATGTATGCCTCTGTTGCCCATCGCGCCTGGGTCATGCGGGTGGAGGCCTACCTTCGCGGCCAGAGCCCGCAACCACCGCCGCTCGCCGAGGACCGGGAGGGATTGGTACACAGCCTGGAGCATTCAGGGCTGCTTTCCCCGGCGGACCTCGCGACCCTGCTCCAGCGGCATCAGGAGATCCACGAACTGGTCGGGGAGCTGGTGCGACTCCGCGAACGGGGTCAAGGGGAACGCGCGCTTGTTCGGTTGGACGAGCTGCATGCGCAGCGTGATGGTTTGCTGGATACGCTCTCGGGGCACCTGGGTTCGGCGCGTACATTGTAGCCCCGGGTGCTGGGTGCTGGCGGCGGGCTGGCCGGCAGAAAAGGTCGACCACGGAGCGGCTCGCCCGGCGGCCAATGGCGGGCTTACAGTGAGGGAGCAAGAGCGTGGCAGGCAGGAGGGGGATGGATCATTCAGGCGCATCCAGGGGGGCGGAGCGAGGGTCGCGCGGCGCTTGCTGGAATGGTGAGCCGCAAGCGTCGGGCTGCGCGGAGCGTAGCCCTGTGGGAGTGCAGCGGTGAACTTCTTCGCGCAGCAGGAGCAGACGCAGCGCAGGACCCGCTGGTTGCTGGCGCTGTTTGCCCTGGCCGTGCTGGTGATTGTCGGGGCTCTGGGCTTGATCGTCTGGGCCATGGGGGGCGGCACCGCGGCCATGGCCTGGGCCATGGGGATCACCGCGGGGCTGATCGTTCTTGCGAGCCTCTACCGCGCCTGGCGGCTGCGTGATGGCGGTGGCCGCCTGATCGCGCTGGAAATGGGGGGCGTCCGGGTTGAAGGCCATCCCGCGGACCCGCAGCAGCGGCAGCTGCGCAACGTGGTCGAGGAGATGGCCATTGCGTCCGGGGTGCCGGTGCCCGAGATCTACGTGCTGGAGCAGGATCTGGGCATCAACGCCTTCGCCGCCGGCTTTGCGTCGAACGATGCGGTGATCGCCGTGACCCGCGGTGCGCTGGACAGCCTGGAGCGCGCCGAGTTGAAGGGTGTGGTCGCGCACGAGTTCGGGCATATCCTCAATGGGGACATGCGCCTAAACATGCGCCTGATCGGAATTCTCTACGGGATCGAGATTCTGGCGCTGCTGGGGCAGGGCGGGCTGGCGCGGCGCCGGCGTCGACACAAGGGCGATATGGCCGATACCGGGGTGGGTGTGCTCAGCGTCACCCTGATCGTGGTGGGCTATGCCGGGCTGGCGCTGGCGCGCTGGATCCGGGCCGGCATCTCGCGCCAGCGCGAATACCTCGCGGATGCCCATGCCGTGCAGTTCACCCGCGAGCCGGACGGCCTGGCCGGTGCGCTGAAGAAGGTCGCGGCCCGCTATGCCGGGTTGAACGGCAATACCGAGGAGATCACTCACATGCTGTTCGCTAGCGACGCGATCGGCCAGATCTTCGAGACCCATCCACCCCTGCTGGATCGTATCCGCACCTTGCAGCCGCATTTCGAGCCCCGGGATCTTCAGCGCCTGCGCGACCAGCTCAATGCCCGGGTGCGGCAGCGGGCGCACGAGCGCGCCGTGGACGGCATGCAGCGCGAACGCGAGGGGCGCCTGCCGGGCGCCGAGGCCGTGGGGGATGCCCTCGGCGGCCACCCGGCACTGACCCATATTCTCGGTGCCGGCATGTTGCTTGCTGCGATTCCGGGGCCGCTGGCGTGGGCCGCGCGCTCGGATGCGCGGGCGATCGAGGTGGTCTTGTATCTCCTGTTGCATGCGGACCCGGATGTGCGCGAGCGGCAGCTGATGATGATTGCCGAGGCGTTGGGGGAGGCGCGCGGAGAGGCCGTTCGTCGTCTGCAGACAGCGGAACCTGCGCTGCGCGAGGACCTGCGCCTGCCGCTTCTGGAGCTGGGCTTCCCGATGCTGCGGCGGCTTTCAGCCGAGGAGCGCGCGCGCCTGCAGGGGCTGGTGGAGCGGCTGATTCATGCCGATGGCCGGGTGGCGGTATTCGAGTATGCCCTTGGGCGCATGCTGAGCCGCCAGCTGCGGGATGTGCAGGATCCTGCCGCGGCGGCCCGCCCCAGGACTGCCACGCTGGACGCCCACAAGGAGAGCGCGCATTACCTGCTGGCGGTGCTGGCCCACCATGGCCATCCGGACGCCCCGGCGGCGGCGCGGGCCGCGCTGACCGCCGGGATTGGCAGCCTGGACGGGGCGCTGCCGCTGGCGGTGGAGATCCCCGAGGCCCTGACCGGGGTGGCCGGTGCGCGCGCATGGGCGAATGTGCTGGATCGCGTGCTGGAACAGCTGGATACCCTGCGCATGCGCGACAAGGACTCGCTGATACGGGCGATGGTGACCACCGTCAGCCATGGCGGTCAGGTGGTGCCGGCCGAGGTCGAGCTGCTGCGAGTGATGGCGGCGTCGCTGCACGTCCCGCTGCCGCTGGCAACGGAGGGGGTGTTTGATGGTTTGGCGTAGCGGGCGGCCTGCGCATGAGGGTGCGGCCGGTGTCCCTCGAGGCGCGTTGGTCCTGGCCGAAAATGCCTTGAAACCGCTTCCACGTGGGAAATAAGCACCTGAATCCAAATTAAAATCCGACTCAAGCGGCGGATAACAAACGATTTTCCGGGCGCACATCAAGAAAATCCGAAAAAACACTTTCAATCGAGAGCGGTTTGGGAGGACAATGGCTGCGAGGTAACGGTAACAGGCTCCATGCAGCACCAGGCGACACCCCGAAAGGGGCGTTAAGATTCGCAGTTCCGGTCCCGGTTGGTTTGGGGCCGCGTAGAATCACGATCAAGTTCCATCGTCGTTCGGTTGCCCTCCAGTCTCTCCTCCCCTCGAAAACCCAATCTATTATGAACAAGCAGAGGTAACCGAAATGGCTACAGGTACAGTGAAGTGGTTTAGCGACGAAAAAGGCTTTGGCTTTATTACCCCGTCTGATGGCTCCAAGGACGTCTTCGTCCATCACAGCGCCATCCAGGGTAGCGGCTTCAAGTCGCTGGCAGAAGGCCAGAGCGTCTCGTTTGACGTCGAGCAGGGCCAGAAGGGCCCGGCCGCCGCGAACGTCGAAGCTCAGTAAGACAACCCCGGCGCGCAAGCGCCAGGTTGAGAGAGCCCCGCCTTGTGCGGGGCTTTTTTTGTGCGCGATTCAGGCTGCAAGTCGGGACGGGCATCGTCGCATGGACTTGGCGAGGCAGAACCACGATAGAACGTGTCCAGGGAAGACCTTTTTTGTGTGGCGCAGACCGGGCAACGTGCTACGGTTCCCGCATGATCGCTGGATATCGTCAAACCCGCGCCCGGATGCGCCGCGCCGGCCGCGCATGGCCTCGCTGGATCGCGGTGTTCGGGGTGCTGCTGGCGCTGGTCGTGGGGAATGTGGCTGCGGCCCAGGGCCCCTATCGCGCGCCTGCAGCGATCCCGGGTACCCAGACCATCGAGGCCTCCGAGGCCTGGGCGCTGTTCCGCGCGGGCGTGCCCTTCGTGGACACGCGGCTGCGCGCGGATTTCGAGGCGGGGCGAGTGCCAGAGGCCCGCAACCTGACCATCATGCGCGACCTCGATGACGAGCGGAATCGTTTTACCCGGGAGAACCTGCTGGAGTTCATTGGCGAGCTGGACGCCCCGGTGGTGATGTACTGCAACGAACGGGACTGCTGGCGCACCGAGGCGGCCACGCGCCGCGCCCTCGGATGGGGCTTCACCAATCTCTACTACTTTCCCGGCGGCTTTCCCGAGTGGATCCGCTCCGGCTATCCCTTCGAATAGCCGCGTGGGCGCCGCAGACGCACATTCCGGCAAGGGCATACGGCTCCAGACGGTCCTGACCGCAGTCATGTTCGCCGGGCTTCTCGTGCTTGCCGGGACCCTTGCGATGGGCACGCACCTTGCGGTCAATCAGGCGGAGCAGCGCCTCGACCGGTTGGGCGTGGAGGGCCAGTCGGCCGCCTGGCGCCAGACCCTGGCGAACGAGTGGCAGCGCATGCGCGCCGAGGCGACCGCGGTGACGCGCAACGAGGCGCTGATTGGCGCCATGCGTGCCGACGCGGGCATCAGCACCTACGCGGACCCTCTGTACAACCGCCTGCGCGCCGGCGGGATCGCGGACCGGATCGTGGTCCTGGATGCCCAGGGCACGGTGCGTTATGACTCCGACGGCACCCGTGGCGAGCGCGTGCCGCTGGCGGACGCGGCGCTGGCGGACGGGCGCTTCCACGAGGGGCTGCATCATGTGCCCGGCGAACGAATCTATGCCGGATTGGCCATCCCGGTCTATCGTGGCGGCAATCCCATCGGCAGTGTCGTGCAACTGCGCGATCTGTCGACCTCGGCGCTCGAGTCCATGGCGGAGGCGATCGGCGGTCGTGCCGCGCTGCTGGATAGTCGCGGGCCACTGGCCCTCACCGCGCCATTCTCGATGTCCCTTTCGCTGAGTGGGCGACTGCAGGAGCAGGCGGCCGCCGGGCGCGTGGAACTGGATGGTCGGCATTCGCAGGTGGTCTATTTGCCCCTAACGCCATACGCGGCCGAGCGTCCGACCGCCAACGTGGTCCTGTCGCGTGACCTGACCGAATCGGTCGCCACCCAGAACCTCATCAATGCGCTGACCTATGCGGCCGCCTTCCTGGTGCTCGTGCTGATCGCGGGCGGGTTGTACCTCTGGCTGGGGCGCACCCTGCGGCCGATGCAGCAGGCCATGAAGACCCTCGACCGGATCGGTCATGGAGAATTCCACACGGATCTGCGCGTTGACTCCCGAGTGACGGAGATCGCCCGCTTGCAGCAGGTGACGCAGACCATGGCGCAGCGCCTCGGCCGCATCCTGGAGGTCGAAGAGGAGAACGCCCGCCTGGCGTTTCGCGATGCGCTGACCGACCTGCCTAACCGGCGACTGTTGCTGGAACACCTGGAACACGCCATCCATACGGTCAACCGGACCCGTCGGCATGCCGCATTGCTGCTGATCGACCTGGACAACTTCAAGACCCTGAACGACACCTGCGGCCATTCCGCCGGGGATCGCCTGCTGCAGGCCCTGGCCCAGCGCTTCACCGCGCGACTGCGCGACCAGGACATCGTGGCACGCCTGGGCGGCGACGAGTTCGTGGCCCTTCTGGAGGAGCTGAGCCCCGATCGTTCACAGGCGGGGGTCGACGCCCAGCGCATCGCCGGCGAGCTGCTGAAGGCGATGCGCGAGCCGGTCCGGATCGATGACATCGAGCATGTGATGTCCGGCAGCATCGGGATCACCCTGTTCCCGCGTGGCTACGATACGCCGGAGGAGTTGCTCAAGCAGGCCGATTTCGCCATGTACCAGGCCAAGCACCAGGGCCGTAACGCGGTGCGCTTTTACGACCCGGCGATGCAGCGGACCCTGCTGCGCGAGGCGGAGCTGGAGCGCAACCTGCGCCAGGCGCTGGGGCGCGAGGAACTGGTGATCCACCTGCAACCCCAGGTGGACCCGGAGGGACGGATCCTGGGTGCCGAGGCATTGATGCGCTGGCCGCAGCTGGACGGAACCTGGATCTCCCCGGGCGAGTTCATCCCGGTGGCGGAGCACACCGGACAGATCCTAGAGATCGGCCGCCTGGCGCTGCTCCAGGCCTGCCAGACATTGCGTGCCTGGCAGGGCCGGCCAGGGCTGGAGGATCTGCCGATCTCGGTCAACCTGTCGCCGCATCACTTGCGCCAGGCGCGCCTGATGGACGAGGTAACGGGCATCCTGGAGGAGACCGGGGCCGCTGCCCAGCGGCTGCACATCGAGGTGACCGAGAGCGTGATGGCGGATGCCTCGCCGCAGCTGATTGCCAATCTGGAGGCCCTGCGGGCGCGCGGGGTGGCGCTGGCGCTGGACGACTTCGGGACCGGGTATTCCTCGCTTGGCTATCTCAAGCGTCTCCCGCTGGATGTGCTCAAGATCGACCGTTCCTTCGTCCAGGACATCGAGCACGACGCGGACGACGCCAACATCGTCGCGACGATCGCGGCCATCGCCCACAACATGGGCCTGAGCCTGATTGCCGAAGGTGTGGAGAACGAGGCCCAGCGTGATTTCCTCGTGCGCCATGGCTGCCAGCGCTTTCAGGGCTACCTGTATCACCACGCCATGCCGGTCGCCGATTTCGAGGCCCTGGTGGCCGATGGGCCCGGGCGAGCGAACCAGGCGGACTGCGAACCGAGAGGACCGACGGAATGACAGCAAGCACCCAGCGCGGGTGGCGGGCACTCCTGCTCGCAGGATGGATGATGGGGGCCGCGATCGGGCCCGTCGTCATGGCTCAGGCAGGGGAGACTCCAGCCCCCTGGGGCGCGGCTGCGCCGGTGGAACAGGATTACCAGGGTCTGCGGGCCGTGTACGACGTGACCGCCGGGACACCGGAGGCCCTGCAGAACGTGCTCGACCACGCGGCCTACCTGAGCCGGATGGTCGAGGACGACCCCTTCGACAGCCACATCGTCCTGGTGGTCCATGGCGGAGCGCTGGACCTGTTCGCGCGCGAGCATTTCGCCGCGCACGAGCAGCTGATGACGCGTGCCCGCGGGCTGACCCTGAATGGCGTGATCGAATATCGTGTCTGCCAGGCCGGCGCCGCTCGTCGCGGCTACGCCCCGGAGGACTTCCACGGCTTCGCGAGCGTCGTCCCGATGGCCGATGCCGAGATCATCCGCCTGCAACAGCAGGAAGGCTACGGGTACATGCGCTAGTGGGCCATGCCCGCGTCGGCGCTCCATGTGTGGCGCAGGGTGGACGCGGTTCTGCCGGCCCGTTGCCACCCGTGGTGCGTAACTCCGGGTCGAGGAACGCGGGGCATCAACCCCGCAAGTCATTGAATGCCAGGCTTCGGCCAATGTTCCCACTGACGTCGCTGCCGTTCGCGACGAAAGCTCGGCTACACTGAGCTCACCACGCCTTGTCAGCACGACAGATCGATTCGAGGGCGACCGCGGATGTGGGGCCGCGTGTACCCGGCGTACCAGAAGGGTATTCGATGACGGACGATAGAACGGCGAGGGAAGGATTTCTGCACGAGTTGGCGCAGACCAGCGTGCTCGCGGAGATCTGGCAGCATTTTCCGGAGAACATGTTCCTGATTCGGGTCGAAGGCCCGGATTTCGTGGTCGAGGCATCCAACGCGAAGATGCAACAGCTGTTCGCGCAGGATTGTACCGGCCGGCGCCTGCACGACATCCTGCCGTGGCCGGTCGCAGAGCAGGTGGTCGCACATTACCGCGACTGCCTGCGCCAGGATGCGCCCCTGCGCTACGAGGAACATGCGGCCTTTCGCGATGGCGATGGCGTCGAAAAGGAAGGGCGCTGGCTCACCCTGCTGTTGCCCGTGCATGACACGCAGGGTGCGATCACGCACTTGTTCGGAATCTCCCAGGATGTCACCGAGTTGCGCCTGGCGCGTGAGGATCTGGAGCGCTACAGCCACAACCTGGAGGCCGTGGTCGAGGAGCGCACGCAGGCCCTGAATAGGGAAACACTGATGAATGTACACGCTCGCGTTGGTGCCCCATGTTTTCCGAGACAAGGCGTGTTGCGCAGTCCGGTAGTGGTTCTACCGGCAAGCGTCACAACGCAGGATCGGGGAACATGGGGCACCAACCCCACAAGCCATTGAAAGACGGGGCTCGGCCGATTTTGCCCGCTGACGGCGTTGCGGCCCCCTTGTGCAGAATGACTGCACGGCAGGCACCGCGTCTTGTCAGCGAGCAAAATCGACTCGAGCGCGAGCGCGTACATTCATCAGTGTTTCCCTGGGCCAACCGCGAGCTTCAGGAGGCCAATCGGCGGCTGGAAAAACTCGCGTCCTGCGACCCCCTCACCGGGGTTGGCAATCGCCGGCACTTTCAGGCACGGGCCGAGAGCGAGATGGAGCGCGCCCGCCGCCACGGCAGTTCCCTATCGCTGTTGATGTTCGATCTCGACGGTTTCAAGCGGATCAACGACGAAGTGGGGCACGCGGCCGGCGACGCCATGCTGAAGCGGGTCACCGCGACCGCGCAGGCAACCCTGCGCGACGCGGACCTGCTCGGACGCTATGGCGGGGACGAATTCGTCGTCCTGCTCCCGGACACCCGCCTGGCAGACGCCCGGCGGATGGCCGAGCGCCTGCAGGCGCGGGTGCAGGAACAGGCAGACATCTCCATCAGTGTCGGCGCGGCCGGCTTTCTCGCCGACGACACCCATCTCGAGCACCTCGTCCAGCGTGCGGATACCGAGCTCCTGGCCGCCAAGCGTACCCGGGCTGAACGCTAGCCCAGGACTACCGGGTGGCTTCAGGCCAGGTCAGAGACCGAAGATCTCGGACTTGAGGTTCCACTTGGAGGCGAGGGTCTCGGTGGCGTTGAGGAACTCCTCGGCGCGGGTCGGGTGGTTCCATTGGCCCTTGGCGATCCAGGCCAGAGCGGTGTCGCGGTCGGGGGCCAGCGACAGGATATGAATCAGCTCGCCGGCGTCGGCGCCGATCACCTCGCCGCCCAGCAGGGCCCCGGTGTCCATGTCGCCAATCAGGCGCACGAAGCCCTCCGGCTCGTCCTGGCCCAGGGCGCGCGGGGAGGTCTCGAAGGCGGCGAAGCCGACCGCCGGTTCCAGTTCCTCGTCCTCGGCGTCATCCTCGTCCATGCCCAGACGCGCCATCTCGACGGCGGAGTAGATCGCGATCGGGACGAAGCGTTCGTCCTGTTCGCGGGTGTTGCCGTTCTGGATGTTCTCGACCGCGATGGTCGCGTCGGCCAGGGCGTGGTTGGCGGTCTGCCACTCGCTGGCGACATCGCCGATGACGTAGATGTTGTCGACGTCGGTCTGCAGGGTGGGGCGGCGCTTCACGAAGCCGCGGCCATCAGTCTTCACCCCGATCGCATCCAGGTTCAGGCCCTCGGTGTGCGGGGTGCGTCCGGTGCCGAGCAGGACCCAGTCGACCTCGAAGGTGTTGCCTTCAGTGTCGGTGATGGTGACGCCGTCGTCGGACATCTCGACCTTCTCGTAGCCCTTGACGCGGGTGGGCTCGACGCCGTCCTCGGCCAGGCGTTCCTTCAGCGTGCCCAGCGCCTGGGGGCTGAATTTCTGGCCGGACAGCGGCTTCGAGCGGCTCAGCCAGGTCACGTCCTTGCCGAGGTGGTGAAAGATCCAGGCGAACTCGGTGGCGACCACGCCGGAGCCGATGATGGCGACGCGCTGGCCGGCCGGCGGCTTGTCGTCGAACAGCATGTCGGTGGTGAGGACGCGGCCGGGCGCCGCCTCGAAGGGCGCGGGCACGCTGGCCGTGGCACCGGTGGCGATGATGGTGTGCCGGGCCTGCACGGTCTCGGTGCCATCGTCGGTCACGACCTCCAGGGTCTCGGCGTCGCGGAAGCTCGCGGCTCCGTGGCGGTACTGGATCTTGAGGTGCTTCATGTAGCCGAGGTAGGAGTTGCGTACCTCGGTGACCACGTCCTTCTGGTGGTCCCAGGCCTTGTTCATGTCGGCGCTGAGACTGCCGCTGATGCCGCGGCCGGCGAAGTGGCGCTGGGCGGCAACCGTGCGTGCGGTGTGGTACCAGTCCTTCTTGGGCACGCAGCCGCGGTTGAGGCAGCAGCCGCCCCAGTCGGCCTTTTCGATGATGACGACGTTCAGTCCGCGCAGGGCGCCCAGGACGGCGGCACGATAGCCCCCGGGGCCACTGCCGATGATGGCCAGGTCAAAGGTTTCGCTCATGGTGGTTACTCGTCGGTCAGATCAATGATCGGGTCGTGCCATTCCAGCTGCGTGAGGTTCAGCTCGAACACGCGGCCGTCGGCCTCGTAGTCGAAGCGCACCGGCACATGGCGCAGCTCGCGGGCGAACCAGGCGGACAGGGCGACATCGCTGTCGTCCGTGCGGCGATCGATGCGGATGGTCTCGACCCGGCCGATCGGGGAGTCCATGGTCTCGCGCCCGGCGTATTCGAAGCGGTATTCGCGCAGGCGGTCGCGTTCCAGGGCCTGGATGGTTTCGCGGTCGCCTTCGCTGGACAGGGCCCCACTCTCCAGGCGTTGCATCATCAGATACAGCGAGCCGAGGAAGTCCAGGGTCTGCGGCGGCACCTCGAGATCGAAGCGTTCGCCGTTGATGGTGCCGATCGCGCGGTTGGTCTCCCAGTCGAAGCGGGTCTCGACCTTGCGCTCGCGGCGCGGGGTGATCTGCTGGCTGCGCGATTGCACCAGTTGCAAATCGCCGCTTCGGCTGTTCATCAGGGCCTCGCGGCTCAGCTCGAAACGCCCGAGGATGCGCAGGAAACCGGAGACATGGGCATCCATCGCCATGCGGGTCTGCACGTCTTCGTGATTGAGCGTGATGCGCGCCTTGAGCGTGTTGCCCATGGCGTTGGCCTCGTAACTGGCGGTGTACGGCGGGATCGGGCTCAGATCGCGCTCCGCAGCCGCGGGGGCGGCCAGCAGGGCCAGCAGCAGGGCAATTGCGAGTCGGAACATGGGGGTTCTAGCCGACCGGGTGCGGCGGGCGGCTCCGGGCGTCAGGGCCTGAAACATCGTGGGTGTCCTCGTCGAGTTGCAGCGGCGCCTCAAGCGGCGAGCCGTCGGCCTGCAGGATCCGCCCGGACCACTGAATTTCACCTGAACACACCCGGCGCACGGCCTCGGGGTACAGCCGGTGCTCGGCCCGTTGCACGCGGGCGGCCAGGGTGTCGGGCGTGTCGTTGGGGTCGACCGGCACGCGGGCCTGCATGATGACCGGGCCGCCGTCCAGCTCCGGGGTGACAAAGTGCACGCTGGCGCCGTGTTCGGGCTCGCCATCGGCCAGGGCGCGGGCATGGGTATCCAGACCGCGGTACTTCGGCAGCAGCGACGGGTGAATGTTCAGCATCCGGCCGGTGAAGCGGTCCACAAAACCGGGGGTCAGGATGCGCATGAAGCCGGCCAGGATGACCAGGTCGGGGGCATAGTCCTCGATGGCGGTGGCCAGGTCGGCGTCAAAGGCCTCGCGCGAGGGGTAGTCGCGGTGGTTCAGTACCCGGTGCGGGATGTGATGCTGTTCGGCAAAGCCCAGCCCGGCGGCATCCGGGCGGTTGCTGATGACGCCGACGACCTGCGCCGGGATGCGGTCCTGCTCGCTGGCCTCGATCAGGGCGCCGAGGTTGCTGCCACGCCCGGAGATCAGCACCACCAGGCGCTTCGGGGTCGCGGCCGATTGCCCGGCGGGGACGCTCATGCGGCGGCGTAGGAGACGCTTGGCTGGTAGTCGTCGCGTTCCTGGATCACGCCGATCGGCCAGCTGCGGATGCCGGCGCGGGCCAGCTGCGAGCTGGCGACCTCGACCCGGTCCTCGGGGAGGATCACGGTCATGCCGATGCCGCAGTTGAAGGTGCGCAGCATCTCCTCGTCGGCAATGTCGCCGGCCTGCTGCAGCCACTGGAACACCGGCGGGCGCGCCCAGCTGTCCGGGTCGATGCGCGCCCCCAGGGTATCCGGCAGCACGCGCGGAATATTCTCGGTCAGACCACCGCCGGTGATATGCGCCATCGCGTGCACCGGGAACTGCTGCAGCAGCTCCAGCAGCGGGCGTACGTAGATCCGGGTGGGGGCCATCAGTGCCTCGCCGAGGGTGACCCCGTCGGCGCCCGGCAATGGGGCATCCAGGCTGGCGCCGGAGTGTTCCAGCACGCGGCGGATCAGGGAATAGCCGTTGGAGTGGGGCCCGCTGGCCTCCAGGCCCAGGACCACATCGCCCGCGGTGACCCGGCTGCCGTCGATCAGGGCGGCCTTCTCGGCGATCCCGACCGCGAAGCCGGCCACGTCGTAGTCCTCGCCCTGGTACATCCCGGGCATCTCGGCCGTCTCGCCGCCGATCAGCGCACAACCGGCCTGTTCGCAGCCCTCGGCGATGCCAGTGACCACGTCGGCGGCGATGTCCACGTCCAGGTGGCCGGTGGCGTAGTAGTCGAGGAAGAACAGCGGCTCGGCGCCCTGGACCACGATGTCGTTCACGCACATCGCGACCAGATCGATGCCGATGCTGTCGTGACGACCGGTCTCCTGGGCCAGGCGCAGCTTGGTGCCGACGCCGTCGGTGCCGGAGACCAGAACCGGCTGCTTGTAGCGATCCATCGGCAGCTCGAACAGGGCGCCGAAGCCCCCCAGTCCGGCCATGACGCCGGGACGCCGGGTGCGCGCCGCATGCGGCTTGATGCGTTCGACCAGCTCGGCGCCGGCCTCGATGTCGACACCGGCCTCGCGGTAGGTCAGGCCTGAACGGGATTCGGACATGGGTTCCCCGATGTTTGACGACCGCGCGCCGTGGCGGTCTCGCAGAACCCGGCATGGTAGCGAGCCGGGTGCGGGCGTGCAAAGAAGACGGTCCGGCGCGGGCCGCATTGGGCCGCTTTCCTCAGGGGCTTCGGCGCGGTGGGCTGTGGTATTTTGTGGCGCTTGTCGAACAATTGAACGCAACCATGTCACTGCACCCCCGAACGCATTCGCGCCTGGCTATCCTGCTGGGTCTTTTCCTCCTCGTGCTGGGCCCGGCGGCCGCGGTCGATGGCCCGGTGGTGGTGACGGTCACGGCCGAGGACGAGTCCGCGGCCCTGGAGCAGGGCCTGGAACAGGCGCTGGTGCGTCTGGCCGGGCTGCGCTCGGAGCCGGTACTGGAACTGGTCGAGGCGTTGCTGGACGCGCGTGACGACGCGGGCTGGATCGCGGCCCTGGAGCGCCGGCAGCAGGTCGAGGACGATTCCTACCGCCTGGAGTTCGACCGCTTCCGTCTGCGCACCGCGCTGCGCGATGCCGGGGTGCCATCCGTGCTCGGGGAGCGTCCGGGGCTGCTGGTGTGGGCCGTCCATGAGCGGGGCGGGCAGCGCGACCTGCTCGGGGATGCCGTGGACGGTCCGGGCATTCTCTCCGCGCTGGGGGATCTGGCCGCGGCGCGTGACATGCCGCTGTTGTTCCCCCTGGGCGACCTTCAGGACCGCCGCGCGGCCCAGCCGTCCGACATCGTCGGCGGCGTGACCGAGCCGCTGGTGGAGGCGGCGCGTCGCTACGACGCCGATGGCGTCGTGCTGCTGCATGTGCGCGAGACCACGAGCGGGGCGGAGGCGCGGGCGATTGCCGTGCACGATGGCCGCGAGTATCGCAGCGCGGCGAGCGGGGAGAATCCCGGTAGTGCGGCGCACGACGCGGTGGCGCGAGGGCTGGATCAGGTGGCCGAACGCCTGGCGCGGGTGGCGGCCGAGCCGGAATGGCTGCGTCTGGGATTTGCCGGGGTTCAGGGCTATGGGGCCTTCGAGCGCCTGCGCGCCGAGCTGACGCGGTTGCAGGCGGTGGAGGCCGCGCGTCTGGATTCCCTGGCCGGCGACAGCGTGGTGCTGCAGGTCCGTACTGGACTCGAGCAGGACGATCTGATCGATCTGCTGCGTGGCTCCGGCTTCGCGCGGGCCGAGACGCCCGAGGACGCCGCCGGTGCCGATGCCTGGCTGGACCGGCGCTAATCCGCGCCGGTCTCGGTTCGCGCCCACTTTCATCGAATGTTCCCTCGCCACCAGATCCCCAACGCCGTCACCATTGGCCGGATCGCGCTGATTCCGCCGATCGTGTGGATGCTGGCGCTGGAGTACTACGTGGTGGCGGTGGTGCTGCTGACGATCGCCGGGCTGAGTGATGCCCTGGATGGCTGGCTGGTGCGGCGCTACGGCTGGCACACGCGGCTCGGGGCCTGGCTGGACCCGGCAGCGGACAAGCTGCTGATGCTGGGGGTCTACGTCGCGGTGACGCTGTCCGGGCTACTGCCGTTGTGGCTGCTGGTGCTGGTGGTCGGGCGGGATGTCTGGCTGACCGTGGGCTCCGCGCTGTACCGGGTGTTCGTGGGCCCGCTGGCCATCCGGCCGCTACTGATCAGCAAGGTGAACACCTTTTTGCAGATTACGCTGGTGCTGGTCGCCATCGTGAAGGTCGGTCTGCTGGCGCTGGATCCGATCTGGGTGCAACTGCTGGTGATCGTCGTGGCCTTCACCACCGTGGCCAGCGGGCTGGCCTATACCGTGCAATGGGGGTTTTATGCCTGGCGTCACCTGCACGGACACACGAATCCGGCAGGGACCTCGGGGAGGACGCCATGAATCCGGATACCCGCGACCATGTCTGGCCGCTTTCAGCCGCCCCTCTGGCTGCCCTGGTTGGGCTGCTGGTCCTTGGCGGAGCGCTGTACCTGCTGGCGCCCATCCTCACGCCCTTCGTCGCAGCCCTGCTGATCGGCTACCTGTTCAACCCGCTGGTGACCCGGCTGGTTGCGCGCACGGGGCGCTCGCGCACCCTGGCGACCGTGGTGATCTTCCTGCTGGTGATGCTGGGGTTGGCGGCGCTGATCCTGATCCTGATCCCGCTGGCGATCGCCCAGTTCGAGCGGCTTACGCTGGCGATGCCGCAAATCCTCGGCTGGTTCGACGATCAGGTGCGCCCGCGGCTGGAGGATCTGGCCGGGGATTCCCTGCCGCCGCTGGATGCCAGCGCGCTGCAGGGGCTGGTGGCCGACCACTGGCGCGAGGCCGGCGGGCTGGCCGGGGGCGTGCTGCAATGGATCGGCAGCTCGACCGGCGCGCTGGTGCTGGGGGTGCTTAACGTGGTGCTGATCCCGGTGGTGAGCTTCTATCTGCTGCGCGACTGGCCGCGGCTGCTGGACGGCCTGCGGGATCTACTGCCGCAGGCCTGGCGCCCGGCGGTGCTGACCTTCGCCGCGGAGTCGGACGAGACCCTGGGGGCCTTCCTGCGCGGGCAGTTGCTGGTGATGCTGGCGCTTGGCCTGTTCTACGCCGTCACCTTGACCGTGGTGGGCGTGGAGATGGGGCTGGCGATCGGCCTGATCGCGGGGCTGGTGAGCTTCATTCCCTACGTCGGCGTGATCGTTGGCGTGTTGCTGGCCACCGCCGCGGCGCTGGTGCAGGGCGACGGCTGGAGCCTGCTGCTGATCGTGCTGGTGATCTTCGCCATTGCCCAGGTGCTGGAGTCCATGGTCCTGACGCCCTGGCTGGTGGGGGACCGTACCGGGCTGCACCCGGTCGCGGTGATCTTTGCCGTACTGGCGGGCGGCCAGCTGTTCGGGTTCTTCGGCGTGCTGCTGGCGTTGCCGGTGGCGGCGGTCCTGGCCGTGGGTGTGCGCCATACCCTGGCGCACTACCGGCGGCTGAATGCGGGGGATGCGCCCGCGGATGCGGATACAGGGGGCGGAGGCTCATGACGACGGGGCGGCAGGGCGGCAATGCTGCGCCGCAGCGCCAGCTCCCGCTGGATTTGCGCCTGCGCGACGCCTCGCGCTTTGCCAGCTTCTATCCGGGCGGCAACCGCCTCGCGCGGGACGCGGTGGAGGCCCTCTCGATCGGGACCGGGATAACCGAGCCACAGATCCTGTTGCACGGCCCGGCGGGCCTGGGCAAGACCCATCTGCTGCAGGCCGCCTGCCATCAGGGCCACGAACGCGGCGAACCCGTGGCCTATCTGCCGCTGGCCGAACTGGTGACCGCGCCGCCGCTGGCGGTGCTGGATGGTTTGGAGCGGGCCCGCCTGGTTGCGCTGGACGATCTCGACGCGGTGGTCGGGCAGGGCGATTGGGACGAGGCCCTGTTCGGGCTGCTGAATCGACTTCGCGATGGCGGCTGCCGGGTGCTGCTGGCGGCCGCGCACGCGCCGGACGGGCTGGGCAGTCGCCTGCCGGATCTGACCTCGCGCCTCGCCTGGGGGCCGGTGTTCCGCATGCAGGCGCCGGAGGAGGAGGATCTCAAACGCATCCTCGCCCAGCGCGCGGTGCTGCGCGGGCTGGAGCTGCCGGAGGCGGTGGCCGAATACCTGCTGCGCCACTACCGCCGCGACCTGGTGGCGCTACTGGAGCTGCTGGACCGCCTGGATCTCGCCGCCCTGGCCGAGCAGCGGCGCCTGACCATCCCCTTCGTCCGCGACCAGCTCGCGCGTTTCTGATCGTCACCCCGAAGCGCACGAAGGCACGAAGAAGGACAAGGGCGGTTCACAGGAAATAAGGCGGTTCCGGATGGGGCGCCGCGGGCGCAAGGACCTTCAGGGCTGCCGCCTCCGTTGTCCGTCATCCCGGCCGGAGCGCAGCGCAGAGCCGGGATCTCCAGCGCACGAGAACCACCGTGGGGAGATCCCGGATCACCGCTGAGCGGTGTCCGGGATGACGGGCATGGGCGCGGGGCACTGCACACCGCGATGCCGTTCCGGGCGATCGGCTCCAACCAATAGTTTCGTTTTTCTACCCTTCCCTTCCGCCTGTGAATCGCCCTTGCCCTTCTGCGTGCGCTTCGTGGTGGATGGAAAAGTCAGGAAGCCATCTGACGGGCGCGGCGGGCGTCCAGCTTGACGTAGAGCAGGCAGCCGGCGAACCAGGCGAGGCTGGCGGTGGTCATCAGCACGCCGTAGAGTCGGGCGTCCGCCGCGGCGGCCAGCGTGATACCGAGGGTGATGTAGGCCAGCGCCAGCAGGCTGGACCAGGCGTGGGTGTAGCGGCGTCCGTGCAGCATGCCGCGCAGCGGGAACATCAGCGGCAGGACCAGCACGACCAGCGCCACGGCGATCGGCACGATCTCCGGCGGGTCGATCCAGGTCGTCCAGATCAGGATCACGCCCAGCAGGCCGAAGTAGGCGATCAGCGCCAGCGCGCGGGCCGCGAGGATCATGCGTCGTCTCCGGCCTGGAGCCGCAGGGCAATGCGGCCGACGCGTTCGCCCAGCGCGCCGGCAATGCGCTGCTCGTCGCGCGTGACCGGGTGTTCGCCCTGCCCCCCCGCGACGTGGCTGGCGCCATAGGGCGAGCCGCCGCTCGTGGTGGTGCTCAGTTCCGGCACGGTGTAGGGCAAGCCCACCCACAGCATCCCCTGGTGGATCAGCGGCATGGCCATCGTCAGCAGGGTGGTCTCCTGCCCGCCATGCTGGGTAGCCGTGCTGGTGAACAGCCCGAACGGCCGATCCACCAGCCCGCCGCTCGCCCAGAGACCGCTGGTGCCATCAAGGAAGTGTTTCAGCGGCGCGGCCATGTTGCCGAAGCGAGTGGGCGACCCCATCACCAGCCCGGCGCATTCTTCGAGGTCGCGGGTCTCCGCGTAGGGCGGGCCGTCGGCGGGGACCGCCGGGGCGTCGCCGGTGATGTTGGTGCTCACCGGCGGTACGGTGCGCACGCGGGCGACCGCACCGGCGCGCTCCACGCCACTGGCCACGTGGCGGGCCAGTTCTGCCGTCGCCCCATAACGGCTGTAGTACAGCACGAGGATCTCGGGGGCGGCGCTCACGACAGGATCTCCAGGACCTGTTCCGGCGGGCGCCCGATACGGGCGACGTCGCCGTGGACGAGGATGGGGCGCTCGATCAGTTTCGGGTGCTGGACCATGGTCTGGATCAGCGCCTCGTCGTCCATCTCGGCATCCTTCAGGCCCAGCTCGCGGTACTCCGCCTCGCCGGTGCGCAGAAGGTCGCGTGGCGCAATGCCGAGCTTGTCCACGATCGCGCGCAGGGTGGCCGCGTCCGGCGGGGTCTTCAGGTATTCGACGATCTGCGGTTCCACGCCCTGTTCGCGCAGCAGCGCCAGGGTCGCACGCGACTTGCTGCAGCGCGGGTTGTGGTACAGCGTAGGGGCATCGGACATGAATCCACTCCGGAGGACGACAAATGACGGAGACCAATGATAACCATGCCCGCCGCTGGCGTGTGAGCGGCCAGGTACAGGGCGTGTTCTTCCGCGCGTCCACCCGCGACGAGGCGCAACGCCTGCACCTGACCGGTTATGCCCGCAACGAACCGGACGGCAGCGTCGAGGTGCTGGCCGTGGGTCCGCGCAAGGCACTGGACGCGCTGGAGGAGTGGCTGGCGGACGGCCCGCGTATGGCGCGGGTCGACGCGGTTGAGGCCGAGGAGTTGCCGCCGCCCGACCCGGCGCCGGGAGACTTCTCCACCGGTTGACCCGATGGCGCGTCAGTAGCGCCGCAGCGGGCGGCCCGGTGGCGGAATGACCTGGACGAAGGCACGCACGTCGCGCAGCCGGTGTGGCCCGTCCGAACGAATGCGGGACTCGGCGCCCTGCATCCAGTCGCCGTCCCAGGCGACGCGTGCGGCCCCGGTGCGGGAATGGCGCGGCAGGTCGATCAGCAAGAGGCCGTCTTCATAGGCGACGTCGAGCTCGCTGCGATAGCGCTCGGCGTGGACCTCGACGCTGCGGGTCTCGCCACTGGCAAGGGTAAAGCTTGTCGGCTCCAGCGCCCGTTCGCGACCGCCGATGCGCAGGGTCCCGCCGCGCAGGCTGACGCGGATCAGGTCCCCCGGCAGTCCCGCATCGCCGCTGCGGATCGCGGCGACCTGCGCCGCCCGTTCGGCCGCCAGCGCCGCCTCCTGCTCGGCCTCCGCCTGCAGGCGCGCCTCGCGCGCCTTCTGCACCGATTCCCAGGCGCGGATGGCCTCGACACGCTCGGCCTCGCCCATCGTGTCCCACTGTTCCTCGCTTACCCCGTAGATCCGCGGGCTGCAGGCGGCCAGAAGCAGCACCATGGATGCGGCTGCCAAGGGGAGCATTCGATGAAGGGTTTCGGCCATATCGGGTTCCGGTGCAGGGGCGCTGCCGCCAGTCTCTCCGTTCAGGCTGTATCGGGGCTGAACCGGGCTCAGAAGATCAGGTTGATCACGAGCAGCGAGACGACCATGAAGAGCACGGTCATCAGGGAACCGGCGCGCAGGTAGTCGGCCACGCGGTAGCCGCCGGGGTCCATGATCAGGGCGTTGACCTGATGGGTCGGCAGGATGAAGGAGTTCGACGCGGCGATCGCGACGATCAGGGCGAACACCCGCGGGTCGGCGTCGAGGCCCATACCCTGGGCAACGCTCGCGAAGCTGACTGCCAGCGGCACCAGCAGCACGGTGGCGCCGACATTCGACATCACCAGCGTGAAGAAGGTGGTCAACAGGAACACCGCGACCTGTAACACCCATACCGGCATCCCTTCCAGTTGCTGCATGCCGTTGGTCGCGATCCACTCGCCGGCCCCGGAGTTTTCGACCGCAAGCCCCAGCGGGATCAGCGAGGCCAACAGAAACACCGTCTTCCAGCTGATGCCGCGATAGGCCTCGTCCATGCTGATTACGCCGCTGAAAATCATCCCCAGTGCGCCGCCAAGCAGGGCCAGCGCCAGCGGCAGGTCGGTGAACAGCACGAGCCCCAGCCCCAGCGCGAGCGACCCGAGCGCAGCCAGCGGCCGGTGGGTCTTCGAGGCCTCCTGCTTGCGCCGCGGATAGCGGCTGGTCACCACCACGAAGTCGCGGTTGTCCTCCAGCGCCTGCAGGTGCTCCCATGGGGTATGCACCACCAGCGTGTCACCGGCCTTCAGCGGGGTGTCCGGGACCTCTTCGATGATCAGGTCGTCGCCGCGCTGGATGCGCAGGACCGAGATGCCGTAGGTGCGGCGCATGCCCTTGTCGCGCACGGTCTGTCCGATCAGCTCCGAGCCGGGCGGCACGATGACCTCGGCGATCCCGCCATGGCGGGCCGACAGCACGCGCGCAAACACATCCAGCTCGTCCTTGAGGACGGTCCCGGTACTGTCGCAGGTCTTCTCGATGGTGGTGACCGGTCCGAGGATGGCCAGGTGCGCCCCGTGCTTCAGTTCCACGTCGCGGTTGGGCTCGATGCGGGTCTCGTCATCGCTGGTCACGCCGACGACGTGTACGCCAAAGGCCGCTTCGAAGTCGCCCACCGTGCGTCCGGCCAGCGAGCTGTCCTCGCCCAGGCGCGCCTCGCGCACGCCGAAGTCCATGCCATAGACCTCGCGGAACCAGGCGGAAGTGGTCTGCACCCGGCTCTCGTCCGGGTCTTCCGTCTGCGGATCGCGAGCGGGCAGAACCCATTTCCCGAGCACCGCGAAGTACAGGATCAGGGTGGCCAGCAGGGCCAGCCCGATGGGCGTCACGTCGAAGAGGCCAAATCCCTCGACATCCCCGGGCAGCAGGTCGTTGAGCAGGATCAACGGGCTGGAGGCGACCAGCGTGAGTGTGCCCCCGACGATCGCGGCAAAACCCATCGGCATCAGCAGGCGCGAGCGCGGGATGCGGGCGGCGGCACCAATGCGGTTGATCACCGGCATGAACAGCGCGGCTGCGCCGATGTTCTGCATGAAGCTGGTCACGATGCCCACGGCGCCCGATGTGGTCGCCATCACCCGGCGTTCCGTCTTCCCGCCAAACCGCAGGATCAGGTCCGCCAGGCGGTTCATCACTCCGGAGCGGTCCAGCCCCGTGCCGATGATCATCACCGCGATGATCGCGATGACCGCGTTCGAGGCAAAGCCGGAGAAGAGCGCCTCGCCCTCGACGATCGGCGCGACCCCCGGCACCAGCGCGACCATCCCCAGCAGGAACAGCACACTCAGCGCCGCCAGGTCGATCCGGATCACCTCGGTCACGAACAGCAGGATCGTCAGCACCAGCAGGCCGAACACGATCCCCATCTCCAGCGTGAAGCTTATGTTTTCCACTGCAGTTAGCGACCGCCGCGCACGACGCGGTTCCTGTTCAATGTTTCATGGGAGTGCATGGCGCGGCCGCTACCTTCGCTCAGGCGACGTGCGGGCGAACTTCCTGGTCGAGCCGATTGCCCAGCGCCTGTTGAGCGCACGCCAGCTCGTAGTGGTCCTGAAGATTCATCCAGAACTCGGGCGAGGTGCCGAAGTATCGGCCCAGACGAAGGGCTGTGTCGGCGGTGATGGCGCGCTTGCCGCGAACGATCTCGTTGATCCGGCGGGGTGGGACGCTGATATCCAGCGCCAGGCGGTATTGGCTGATCCCTGTCTCTTCCAGGAATTCGGCCAAGTGGTCCCCTGGATGGATCGGGTTATGCGAATTTTCATGATTCATGGTCGCCTCCAGCGTCCCGCCTATCGGTGATAGTCCACGATCTCGACGTTGTATGCATGACCGTCGTGCCATTCAAAACAGATCCGCCATTGCGCGTTGATGCGGATGCTGTACTGGCCCGCCCGGTTTCCCTTGAGCCGTTCCAGGTGGTGCGACGGCGGAACCTTCAGGTCGTCCAGTTGGGTGGCGGCATGGATGCGGGCCAGCCGCATCCGCGCGCGGCGTACGATATCGGCCGGTATTCGGCGACATGACTCGCCCTGCGCCACGCGTTCGGCTTCCTTGCCGAGGGAGACGCTGAGCAATGTACGCACTCGCGCTCGAGTCGATTTTGCGTGCTGACAAGGCGCGGTGACTGCTGTGCAGTCATTCTGCACAAGGGAACCGCAACGCGGTCAGCGGGCAAAATCGGCCGAGCCCCGTCGTATAAAAGCTAGTGGGGTTGGTGCTCCATTTTTCCCGATCCTGCGTTGCGCCGCTTGCCGGTAGAACCACTACCGGGCTGCACGCCGCGCCTGGCCTCGGAAAAAATGGAGCACCAACGCGAGCGCGTACATTGCTCAGCGTCTCCCTGGGTAGCTCCTGATCATGCATTGACATTAACGCGGTGCGTTAATAGTCCGCAAGGCCCACGTATTTTTGGCCGACCCTAGCCCCGCAGGCGTTCGCGCAGGGCGTCGATCAGGTTGTCGAGTGGCAGGTGTTCGGCCTCGGGGGCGCGGCGGTCCTGGTATTCGAGTTCGCCGGCGTCCAGGCCGCGTTCGCCAATGACGATGCGGTGCGGGATGCCGATCAGCTCCATGTCGGCGAACATCACGCCGGGGCGCTGTCCGCGGTCGTCCAGCAGGACCTCGAAGCCGGCTGCCTGCAATTCGTCGTGCAGTTGTTCCGCCGCCTCGCGCACGCGCTGGGATTTCTTCGCGCCGATTGGGCACAGGGCGATATCGAAGGGCGCGATGGCGGTGGGCCAGCAGATGCCGCGCTCGTCGGAGTTCTGTTCGATGGCCGCCGCCACGACGCGCGAGACGCCGATGCCATAGCAGCCCATGGTCACGACCTGTTCGCGGCCGTCCTCGTCCAGAACCCGGGCGCCCAGGGCCTGGCTGTACTTGTCGCCCAGCTGGAAGATGTGACCGACCTCGATGCCGCGACGGATCTCGATGGGACCGGAGCCGTCGGGTGCCGGTTCGCCCTCGGTGATGTTGCGCAGGTCCGCGCTCTCCGGTTGCGGCAGGTCGCGGCCCCAGTTCACGCCGGTCAGGTGATGGCCGTCTTCGTTGGCGCCGACCACGAAGTCGGCCATGCCCAGCATCGCCTGGTCGGCCAGCACCGGGATCGGGCTGCCCACCGGGCCCAGCGAGCCGGGGTCGGCGCCGAATGCGGTGCGGATCTCGGCCGCCTCGGCCATGCGCAGCGGTTCGGCGATCCAGGGGTGCTTCTCGGCCTTGACCGCGTTCAGTTCGTGGTCGCCGCGCAGCACGATGGCGACCAGGTCGGCGTCGATCTCTTCGGAGGCGGCGACCACCAGGGTCTTTACCGTCTGCTCGGTCGGGATGTTCAGGAACCCCGCCAGCTCGTCGATGGTGTGCACGTCGGGTGTGGCGATCTTCGCCATCTCCGTGCCGGGTGCCGGGGCCGGGTCCGGCTGAGGGCAGGGGGCCAGTTCGACGTTGGCGGCGAAGCCGGCCGGGGAGAAGGCGATGGCGTCCTCGCCGGAGCTGGCGAGGACGTGAAATTCGTGCGACGCATTGCCGCCGATGGCGCCGGTGTCGGCCTCCACCGCGCGGAAGTCCAGCCCGCAGCGTTCGAAGATGCGGGTGTAGGCGGCGTGCATCTGGCGGTAGGTCTCGGCCAGCGAGTCGCCGTCGATGTGGAACGAGTAGGCGTCCTTCATCAGGAACTCGCGCGCGCGCATGATCCCGAAGCGCGGGCGGCGCTCGTCGCGGAACTTGGTCTGGATCTGGTAGTAGTTGATCGGCAGCTGGCGGTAGCTGCGGACCTCGCGGCGTACCAGGTCCGTGATGACCTCCTCGTGGGTCGGGCCGAAGCAGAAGTCGCGGTCGTGGCGGTCCTTCAGGCGCAGCAGCTCGGCGCCGTAGAAGTCCCAGCGCCCGGATTCCTGCCACAGCTCGGCGGGCTGCACCGCCGGCATCAGCACCTCCAGCGCCCCGGCGCGGTTCATTTCCTCGCGCACGATGCCCTCGACCCGGCGCAGCACGCGCAGCCCCAGTGGCAGCCAGGTGTACAGCCCGGAGGCCAGCCGGCGGATGTAGCCGGCGCGCAGCATCAGCTGGTGGGAGATGATCTCGGCGTCGGCCGGGGTTTCCTTCAGGGTGTTCAGCGGGAATTGCGAGACGCGCATCGGGGGCAGTCCGTGGTTGATGGCTGGAAAGGGTTCAGAACGTGGTGCCGTTGGTGCCCCAGAAGTGGCGCGGGGCATCGGCGAATTCGATATAGACGCGGGCGGGTTCGATACCCAGCTCAGCCTGCAGGGCGTCGCACAGCTTGCGCGACAGCTCGCGGGTCAGGCCCTCGGGCAGGCCGATGCTCTTGAGCTCGCAGTAGGCGAGCGCATCGGTACTGCCGCCAAAGCACATGGCCGGGTTATGCGTGCAGGCCACCATCACGTAGCCCTCGGGCTTGCCCAGCCAGTCGGCGACCTGCGCGGACAGGCGCTGGCTGAGGCCGGTGGCATCGTCCGGCAGGGCGGTATTGGTCTCGACTCGCAGCAGCGGCATGGCGTCCTCCAGATCTTGTGTGGTTCCCGGATCGGTCGCCATGATACGGGGAGCGCGGGTGCGCTGCAGCGTCCCGGCGAGTCGCCGGGGTGGGTGAAACCCTTGTCAGGGTGGCTATACTCGCTGCGAGGGAGCGGACCGGTCGCGGGAGGATGCGCCCGGATTGCGTTCAGCATCAGGAAATAATAAATTAGAAAAAGCTAATATATGGAGCCGGGACAAGTGCGAGACGGCCCATCCCCGGCGACCTCACCAAGCAAGGAAAGACCCCATGACACGAATCCGGATGCGCCACACCCTGTGGGCCCTGCTGCTGTTGCCGTTTGCGGCCCAGGCGGAGCTGCCGTTCGACACGGCCACCGCGGAACGCCAGACGATTGCCCAGGAACGCATCCTGGATGGCCGCGTCGAGGCGGTGCAGCGGTCCACGATCTCCGCCCAGACGTCCGGGCGCATCCGCGAGATCTACGTGGACGTGGATGACTTCGTCGAGGTCGACGAGCTCCTGGTTCGGGTCAGCGATACCGAGCAGCAGGCTCGTGTGAGCCAGGCAGAGGGCGATCTGGCCGACGCCCGCGCCCGCTTCAACGAGGCGCGTTCGGAGTTCGACCGGATTGAGGATGTGTTCGAGCGGGGGGTGGTCTCGCGCTCCGAGTTCGACCGCGCCGAGGCCGCGCTGGGTTCGGCGCGTGCCCGCCTGCGCTCGGCCGAAGGTCGGGTCGAGGAGGCCCGCGAGCAGCTCGGCTACACCGAGGTGTATGCGCCGTATTCCGGGATCGTCACCGAGCGTCATGTCGAGGTCGGCGAATCGGTCAGCCCGGGTTCACCGCTGCTGTCCGGGATCAGCCTGGATCAGTTGCGCGTTGCCGTGGATGTGCCGCAGCGCCTGATCCACAACGTGCGCGAGCGGCGCAGTGCCGAGGTCCTGCTGAACGGGGACCGGGTGGCGGCCGAGAGCCTGACTATCTTCCCCTATGCCGACCCGGCCAGCTCCACCTTCCGGATTCGCGTGAACCTGCCGGAGCAGCAGGACCTGGGCCTGTTCCCCGGCATGTTCGTGAAGACCGCCTTCGTGGTGGAGGACGTTGAACGCCTGCTGGTGCCGGTGGAGGCCGTGGTCTATCGCAGCGAGGTTATTGCCGTGTACGTCGTCGATGAGGACGATCGGGTCGCGTTCCGCCAGGTGCGGGTCGGGCGCCAGCATGACGGCATGATCGAGATCCTCGGCGGTCTGGACGACGATGAACGCGTGGCGCTGGATCCGGTGCATGCGCAGATCTATCTGAAGGAACATCAGCAGGTGAACCGATGAGCGATGCCGGCACGGAGGGGGCGTCCGAGCGCATGGGGATCTCCGGGCGCATTGCCAAGGCCTTCCTGACTACCCAGATCACCCCGCTGCTGGCCCTGATCGGTCTGCTGCTGGGGTTGTTCGCGATCCTGGTCACGCCGCGCGAGGAAGAGCCGCAGATCAACGTGACCATGGCCGATGTGTTCATCCCGTTCCCGGGGGCGAGCGCGCAGGAGGTGGCCCAGCTGGTGGCCACGCCGGCCGAACAGGTGCTCTCGGAGATCGAGGGCATCGACGACATCTATTCGACCTCGCGCCCGAACATGGCGCAGATCACCATCCAGTTCGAGGTCGGCGAGGATCGCACCGCGGCCCTGGTGCGCCTGTACAACCAGGTGTTCTCCAACCAGGACTGGTTGCCCCAGGGGCTGGGGGTCGGCGAGCCGATCATCAAGCCGATGGGGATCGACGACGTGCCGATCGTCAACGTGACCCTGTGGACCGAGGATCCCGAGCGCGGCGGGCACGACCTGCTGCGTGTGGCGCACGGCATCGAGGCCGAGCTCAAGCGCGTGCCGGGCACCCGCGACATCTACACCGTCGGTGGGCCGGATCACGTGGTGCATGTGCGCTTCAAGCCGGAGACCCTGGCGGCCCACAACCTGTCGGTGGACGACCTGCGCGACAGCCTTCAGGCCTCGAACTTCTCGCGCGATGCTGGCCGGCTGTACCAGGACGACGAGGAAATCCTGATCCAGGCCGGCGACTTCATCACCGAGCCCGAGGCGTTCGCCAGCCTGGTGGTCGGGATGCACGAGGATCGCCCGGTCTACCTGTCGGATGTTGCCGAGGTGGTACAGGGTCCGGCCTATGCCACCGAGCATGTGCGCTTTGCCCATGGCGCCGCCGCGGGGGATCGCGCGCGCCTGGGTGATAGCCATCCGGCGGTCACGGTGGCGATCGCGAAGCAGCCGGGGACCAATGCCCCGGATATCGCCGATGCCTTGGTCGAGCGGCTGGAGCAGTTGCGCGGGACCTACATCCCGGACGGCATCGAGACGACCATTACCCGCAATTACGGCCAGACCGCGGACGACAAGGCCAACACGCTGATCCAGAAGCTGATCCTGGCAACCGCCTCGGTGGTCATCCTGGTGTGGATCGCGCTGGGCTGGCGCGAGGCGTTTATCGTTGGCGTGGCGGTGGTGATCACCCTGGCGATCACGCTGTTTGCCTCCTGGGCCTACGGCTTCACACTTAACCGGGTGTCGCTGTTCGCGCTGATCTTCTCCATCGGGATACTGGTGGATGACGCCATCGTCGTGGTCGAGAACATCCACCGGCACATGGCCAAGGGCGGCAAGAAGTTCATCGAGGCGATTCCGCTCGCGGTGGACGAGGTGGGCGGACCGACGATCCTCGCGACCTTTGCGGTGATTGCGGCACTGTTGCCGATGGCCTTCGTGACCGGCCTGATGGGCCCGTACATGAGCCCGATCCCGATCAACGCCTCGATGGGGATGATCATCTCGCTGGCGGTGGCCTACGTAGTCACGCCCTGGCTGACCTACAAGGTCCTGCGTCGCCAGGCCGAGAAGCATGAGCATGCCGCGCCGGCCAGTGGTGGTCATGGCGCGGAGGGCGAGAGCGCCTCGGCCGGGCTGATGAAGCTCTTCAACACCCTGCTGCTGCCCTTCCTTGGTACTGGCGGACGCAAGAAGGTCAACCGCCTGGCGCTGTGGGTGGGCACCCTGGTGCTGATTCTGGCCTCGGTGTCGCTGGCGTACTTCCAGCTGGTGGTCATGAAGATGCTGCCGTTCGACGACAAGTCGGAGTTCCAGGTGGTGCTGGACATGCCGGAAGGGACCAGCCTGGAACGGACCTCCCGCGTGCTGGCGGAGATGGGGGACTACCTGAAGACGGTCCCCGAGGTGCACAACGTGCAGACCTACGCGGGCACCGCGGCGCCGATCAACTTCAACGGCCTGGTGCGTCAGTACTACCTGCGCGAGGGCTCGCACGTCGGCGACATTCAGGTGAACCTGGTCGATTCCTACGAGCGCGATCGCAAGAGCCACGCGGTGGCCCTCGGCGTGCGCGAGGCGATCAACGCGATCGCCGATCGGCATGGCGCGGCGGTCAAGGTGGTCGAGGTCCCGCCGGGGCCGCCGGTGATGTCGCCGATCGTCGCCGAGATCTACGGACCGGACTACGACGGCCAGATCGAGATCGCCCGGCAGGTGCGCGAGCGTTTCGAGAACACCGGCGACATCACCGACATCGATGATTCGGTCGAGTATCCGGGGCAGAAGAAGATCCTGCAGGTCGACCGCGAACGGGCTGCGCGCCTGGGTGTGTCACAGCAGGCGGTGGTGCAGGCGATCTCGACCTCGCTGTCGGGCGAGGACGTGACGTATCTCTACGGCTCCAACGTGAAATATGCGGTCCCCGTGCGGCTGGAGTTCGATCAGGCCGAGAAGGGCAGCCTGGACCCGGTGCTCGGGCTCAAGGTGCGCTCGCGCGACGGCACGCTGGTGCCGCTGTCCGAGGTCGTCAACGTCGTCGATTCGAGTCTCGAGCACTCGATTCACCACAAGAACCTGCTGCCGGTGGTCTACGTGATGGGCGACCTGGCCGGCGGGCTGGATAGCCCGCTGTACGGCATGTTCGACATGTTCTTCGGCCTGCGCGACCAGCCCATGGCCTACGACGAGCCGCTGGAGCAGCTGTTTATCAGTCAGCCGGACAATCCCTACAACTTCTCGCTGAAGTGGGACGGCGAGTGGCAGGTGACCTACGAGACCTTCCGCGACATGGGGATCGCCTACTCGGTGGGGCTGCTCCTGATCTACCTGCTGGTGGTGGCGCAGTTCCGCTCGTACATGGTGCCGCTGATCATCATGGCGCCGATCCCGCTGACTGTGATCGGGGTGATGCCGGGGCATGCCTTCATGGATGCCTTCTTCATGGACGCCAAGTTCACCGCAACCTCGATGATCGGGATGATCGCGCTGGCCGGGATCATCGTGCGCAACTCCATCCTGCTGGTGGACTTCATCAACGAGGAGATTCGCCGCGGCGTGGATGTGATCGAGGCGGTGGTGCACGCCGGCGCGGTGCGCGCCAAGCCGATCGTGCTGACCGGCCTGGCGGCGATGGTCGGGGCCGGGTTCATCCTCGACGACCCGATCTTCTCCGGCCTGGCGATCTCGCTGATCTTCGGCGTGTTCGTCTCCACGCTGCTGACGCTGGTGATCATCCCGGTGCTGTACTACCTGTACGTGCGCACCCGGGTCGACCTGATCCGCGCCCAGACGGCCTAAGCCATACCGGCCATCGCGAGGAGCGTAGCGACGTGGCGATCTACACGGCCGGCGCCGGCGCCGGCTAGGGCGGGCGTCGGGGATTTCGTCCGGAGATTACTCGCTGCGCTCGCCCTTCGGGCCGGCCTGCGGCCGTTCAACGCGCTTCGCGCTTTTGTGCCACGGCCCCTGCGGGGCCTCGAAACGACGGGGGTAGCGGGTACCGTCATCGCGAGGAGCGTAGCGACGTGGCGATCTCCGTGGGCGGCCCCGACGTCAGCCCGGTCGGACGTCGGGGGTTTCGTTGGGAGGTTGCTACGGCCCCTGCGGGGTCTCGCAATGACGTGGCCGGAGTCCGGCGTTTTCGCCATCGGTGCGCGACCGGCTACAATCGGCGCCATCTAACCGAATGGGAGTCGCTCGATGGATGTCGAGATGGGAGAGAACGGCCTGAATGTCCTCGGGATCAGCCGTGAGCAGTGCGCCACCCTGGTCGAGGTGCTGAAAGCCAGCGAGGACCAGCGCTTCATGGACGACCCCGAACTGCGCAAGCTGTTCAAGCTGCTGGCCGTACTGCAGAGCGATCTGTGGGACGACATGACCGCCGGGGAATTCGACTTTACCCCCTACAAGAAACAGTAGCGTTCACTGGCGTCGCTCCAGGCGCCTGCACCGGAGCCGTCCATGCCCGACAATGAATCCCGCCGGCCGTCCAATTTCGTGATCGGCAATATCTTCCTTGGTGCTGCCGCCATCATGCTGTTTTTCTTCGTGACGCTCTGGGAGGTCCTCGGGGTGTTCGCGCTGCTCATGTGGATGGGTCTGGCCGCCATCGGGGTCTACTTCATCGTGAAAGACAAGGACATCAACCCGGGCGGCCCGCCGAACTGACCCGTTGCATTCGTTACAGCCAACGGCCGTGAACCCGGCCCCGGCATCGCCGGGGCTGGCGCGTTTGCGGGGCGAGTTTCTCGAGTCCCTGGCCCAGCGCGTTGCGGAACTGGAGCGGTTGTCCCGGGCCCTCGACGGTTCGGCCCAGGATGGCGACCGGCTGACCACGCTGTACCGCGAGGCCCAGACCCTGGCGCAGGCCGCCCAGATCTTCGATGTCGGGTTGATCCGCAGTGTGGCCGACGCGTTGCGATCGGCCGTGGCCGGTGTCCGCCGTGCCCCCGCCGGTCCGGACCGCGACCTCATTCACGCCGGGGTCCGGCGCCTGGCCACCAGCGTCGAGGCCTATCGGCAACGCGCGCGCCCCGTGGCGCAGGCCCGCGTGCAGCCGCTGGGCGGGTGCGCGGCCGCATCGCGGGTGCGGGTGATCGACGACGGTGGCGAGGTCGGTCACGAAGTCGCCCGCATGCTGGACGAACAGGGCTTTCGCGTGACCCGCGGCGCGGCCGATGTCTCCGGTTCCGATGTCGCCTCCGACGATGATCCCTTTTCCGCGGTCGTTCTGTGCGCCGATGCCGTGGCCGCGGATGGCGGTGGGCTGCCCGGTTTGGGGACCGCGCTGGGCAGCGGCCTTCCCGTGCTGGCCGTTGCGCACAGCTGGAGCCCCGGCGCGCGTCTGGAATGTGTGCGCCAAGGGGTGGCGCGCTGCCTCGACCACCCGCTGGCCACCGACACCCTGATCGAGCAGCTGATGCAGATCGGTGGCCTGATCGTGGACTCCGACTATCGCGTCCTGCTGGTCACGAATGATGCGACAGACGGTGGCCTCGAGCCGTACCTGACGGGCGTCGGTCTGGGCGTGGCCACCGCGTCGGACCCGGAGGCGCTCCGGCGGCAGCTGGAGGAAACCCGAGTGGACGTGGTCGTCCTCGATCTGCAGAGGCTGGCAGAGCCGGTGGAATCCTTTGTCGCGCTTCTGCGAACCCGGGATACCGGGGGCGTGGTTCCGTTGCTGCTGTTGACCGAGGATCCGGGCCGGGTGAACCACCTGATGACCCTGCACCCGGGGGTCGCTGGTGTGTTCCTGAAGCCGGTGGAACCGGCCCGTGTTGCGGCGGCGATCACCGCTCGGGCGCGCCAGTTGCGCCAGATCGACGGGGTCAGTCAGTCCTATCGCGATGCGCTGTACGAGCGCGAGCGCGAGCACGTCGCGCTCAACGAACACGCCCTGGTCAGTATTGCCGATGTCGCCGGCAACATCATCTACGCCAACGATCGATTCTCTCGGGTCAGTGGTTACGCCGTGTCCGAGCTGATGGGGCGCAACCACCGCATTCTCAAGTCCGGGCAGCATCCACCGGAGTTCTACGCCGAACTGTGGTCTACCGTTGCGTCCGGCCGCGTCTGGCAGGGCGAGATGTGCAATCGCGCGCGCGACGGCTCGCTGTACTGGGTAGAGACCACGATAGTCCCGTATCTTGGAAGCAACGGCCGGCCGTATCAGTACGTATCCATCCGCACCGAAATCACCCATGTGAAGCATCAGGAGCATCGCCTGCGCTCCAGCCAGATCTTCGCCAACATGGGAACCTGGGAATGGACGCCGGACCAGGAGGCGCTGGGCTGGTCGGAACGTATTCCGCCGCTTCTGGGCTACCCCGAAGGCGGGATGGAACCAACCGTCTCCAATTTCATGAAGGCGGTGCACCCCGATGACCGCGCGCGGGTGCGCAACGCCATCGCCAGCAGCTTGCGCCGCGGGTCCTACCTCGAGCTGGAGCACCGGGTCATCTGGCCGGACGGTTCCGAACACTGGCTGCTGGAACGCGGCGATGTCGTTCGGGGCCCGAATGGCGAGGTCCTGTACATGCTGGGTGTGATGCAGGACATCACCAAGCGCAAGAGTTCCGAGTTGGCGCTGTCCCAGCTGTCCACCCGGTTGCTGGAGTCTCAGCGCCTGGCGCGCATCGGCAACTGGGAGCTGGATGCGACCAGCGGGCAGATCACCTGGTCCCGGGTAATCCACGAGATCTTCGGGATGGATGCCGGAGACGCGCCTCTCGAGCGTGACGAGTACCTGGCCCTGGTGCACCCGGAGGACCGCGATCAGATCGCGACGTTCCTGGATGGCCTGAGCGAGCCCGGCCACCACGAGGTCGGTCATCGGGTGCGCTTGCCCGGCGGTCGCATCCGCCATGTGCACATGATCGCGAGCGGCAGCTTCGATGCCAGGGGTCAGCTGACACACGTCGGTGGGAGCTTGCAGGACATCACCGAGCTGCACGAGGCCCAGGAGCACCTGGCGCTGTTCCAGCGCATCTTCGAATCCTCCGAACAGGGCATATCGGTGGTCGATCGCGAGGGCCGTTATGTTTACTCCAATGCAGCCGCGCTGGAGATGCTGGGCTACCGTGCCGAGGAGCTTCTGGGTCGGGATTTCCACGAGCTGGGCATCATCCCGGAGGAGAACTCGAAAGAGGCGCGGGAGATCGACCGCGTCCTGACCGAGGGCGGTTCCTGGACGGGCAAGCTGCCCCAGCGCTGTGCCAGCGGGGCCGTGTTCATTACGGCCAGCAACATCGGCGTGGTGCGCGACGACCGCGGCGAGCCGCAGTACGGTTTCAATATCTTCAGCGATTTCACCGATGAGTTGCGTCGCCGCTCGGAGCTCCATCGTGCCCGCGAGGCGGCCGAGGCAGCCAACCGCGCCAAGTCGGATTTCCTCTCCAACATGAGCCACGAGCTGCGTACACCCATGAACGCGGTGCTCGGCTTTGCCCAGCTGCTGGAGAGCGATCCGGCGCTGGAGGACCAGCAGCGTGGCTACCTGGACGAGATCACGCGCGCCGGCCGGCACCTGCTGGACCTGATCAACGAGATCCTGGACCTGGCCCGGATCGAGGCCGGTCGCATGCAGGTCGATCCGGAGCCGGTGGCGCCGGGTCCGGTGCTGGAGGACTGCCTGTCGTTGCTTGCGCCCGTGGCGCGCGAGTATCGGGTGGAGCTGGAGCCGGATCAGTTGCCCGAAGTCATGCTGGAGGCCGATCCGCGGCGTCTGAAGCAGGTGCTCCTGAACTTGCTCTCCAACGCGATCAAGTACAACCGGCCAGGCGGAAGCGTACGCGTGAGCTGCGAGCCGTCAGAGGCCGAGGTTCGGATCGCCATCCACGACAGCGGGCCGGGGCTGAACGCGGAGCAGTGCCGGCGGCTGTTCCAGCCGTTCGAGCGACTGGCGGCCGACCAGCAGGGGATCGAGGGCAGCGGTGTCGGGCTCGCCATTACCCGCAATCTGGTGGACCTGATGGGAGGCGAGATCGGGGTCGACAGCGTGCCGGGGGAGGGCAGTACCTTCTGGTTCCGTCTGCCCCGGGCCCGTGACCGGATGCCGTCCGGCACCGGGGACGACGCGGCACTGCCCGGCGGCTCCGGCGCGCCGGGCGGCTGCCGCGTGCTCTGCATTGAGGACCACGACGCCAACCAGCGTCTGATGCGCGAGATGCTGAAACAGCAGGGCGCGGCCGACTGCCGCATGGCGACATCCGCCGCCGAGGGACTCGACATGGCCCTGCGGGATCCGCCCGAGCTGATCCTGCTGGACCTGAACCTGCCGGTGATGGATGGCTTTCAGGTGCTGCGCGCGCTGCGGGCCGAGCCGGAGCTGGCCGCGATCCCGGTGATTGCGGTGACCGCCGATGCCACGGATGCCACGCGCCAGCGCGCCGAACAGGCCGGTTTCAACGACCTGTTGACCAAGCCGATCGGTGCGAGTGACCTCCTGCGGGCGCTGGATCACTGTCGCGCGAGTCGCCCGGACGGCTGACCCCGCGAGGGGGTGCGTCGCGCACGCCGTCGTCGCGCACTTCGTCCTACAGGAAGAGGAAGCCGACGATTGCCACCGCCGCGATCACCGCGACGGCATCCGCCGTCAGCGCGGCGGCCAGGGTGTGGCGCACGCGCTTGATGCCGATCGCGCCAAAGTACACGGCGAGCACGTAGAAGGTGGTCTCGGTCGAGCCCTGCAGGGTCGAGACCAGGATGCCGACATGCGTGTCCGGCCCGGTGGCCGGATCCTGCATGATGCCGGCCATGATGCCGTAGGCGCCGGAGCCGGACAGCGGGCGCAGCAGCGCCATCGGCAGCGCCTCGGCCGGCAGGCCGAACGGCGTGGTCAACGGCCCGACCAGCCCGACAAACATCCCCAGTGCCCCGCTCTCGCGCAGCATGCCCACGGCGACCAGGATCGCGACCAGGTAGGGGATGATGCGCAGCGCGACATTGAAACCCTCCTTCGCCCCCTCCACGAACACCTCGTAGACCGGTACGCCGCGAATGACGCCGTAGGACAGGAAGCCGACCACCAGCCCGGGGATGATCCACGGCGCGATCGCCTGGCCGTAGAGGATGGTCAGCGGGATGATTGCGAGCACGCCCAGCAGGACGAGGATCGAGACCCAGGTGGGGTAACCCTCGGTGGGGACCTCGATGTTCATCGGTTGCTGGTTGGCCGTGTCCGCTGTCGGGTCGGCGTCCTGGGTGGGCTCGGTCGCCTCCCGGCCGGCCTCGCGCATGGTGTCGTCCAGCTCGCTCGCGCCATCCGCGGACGTCTGGTCCGGATCAATGCTGCGAGTCGCCGGGGGTGGCAGGAAGTAGCGCTGCAGGATCAGCGCGCTGGCGATGCCGGCGATGGTCGCGAACAGGGTCGCGAACAGCGTGGTCGGCAGGATCGCGGCCGGGGCCTCGGAACCCAGCGAGGCGCGCAGGGCGATCACGCCGGTGGGCAGCAGCGTGATGCTGGAGGTGTTGATCGCCAGGAACAGCGCCATCGCGTTGGTCGCGGTGCCCGGGTGCGGGTTGAGCTTCTCCAGCTCCTGCATCGCGCGGATGCCGAACGGCGTGGCGGCGTTGCCAAGACCCAGGATGTTCGCGGAGAAATTCAGGATCATTGCGCCCATCGCCGGGTGTTCGGGCGGCACCGACGGGAACAGGCGCACCATCAGTGGCCGCAGCAGCCGCGCCAGCACGGTCAGCAGGCCACCGGCCTCGGCGATCTTCATCAGGCCCAGGAACAGGGCCATCACCCCGACCAGCCCCAGCGCCAGCTCCACCGCGGAACCGGCGGCCTCGATCGCGCCCTCGGACAGGGCCTGCATCGGCTGTTCGTCGGGATCGGTGGAGCGGATCTCGCGGATCGCGGCCGTCGCCACGGCGATCACGATCAGCGCGAGAAAGATCAGGTTCATGCGGTGCAGTGTGCCACGGTCAGCGGTTCTCCCCGCGTGATACACCGCGCAGCACGGCATCCATCGCGCGGGCCGGTAGCAGCCACTTGAGGAAGGCGAACAGCCGCGTGGGGAAGGTCACGTGATAGCGCACCCGCGGGCGGCGGGCCTCCAGGGCGTGCACGACACAGCGCGCGACGGCCTCGGGCCCCAGCGTGAACGGTGCATCGGCCTCGGCGTTCGCCATGCGGGCCTCGGCGGCGCGGTAGGTCTCCTGCCAGGGGCCGTGTTCGCGCTGGACGTGGTAGCGAAAGGCCTTCAGCGCGTTGGCGCGGAACGCGCTGCGGATCGGTCCCGGCTCGATCAAGGCGACATGGATGCCGGTGCCGTGGAGTTCCTGGCGCAGGGTGTCGCTCATGCCCTCGATCGCGAACTTGGAGGTCACGTAGGCCCCGCGCAGGCGCAGTGCGACCAGGCCCAGGACCGAGCTGTTCTGGATGATGCGGCCTTCGCCGGCGCGGCGCATGGCGGGCAGGACGGCGTTGGTCAGTTCCAGCCAGCCGAGGACGTTGGTCTCCAGCTGCGCGCGCAGCGTGGCGCGGTTCAGATCCTCCACGGCGCCGGGCTGGCCGTAGGCGCCGTTGTTGAACAGGGCATACAGATGGCCGTCGGTCCGGTGCAGGATCTCGGTGACCGCGCTGTGGATGCTGGCGGAGTCGTCCAGATCCAGCTGCAAGGCCTCGAAGCCGTCCTTCTTCAGCCGGGCGACATCCTCGCCGCGCCGGGCGGTGGCGAACACGCGGTAGCCGCGATCACGCAGCACGCGCGCGGTACAGGCCCCGATGCCGCTGGAGCAGCCGGTGATCAGGACGGTGCGGGAAGCAGTGTCACTCACGGCGGCGCGCTCAGTAGGTCAGGGTGGCGACGCCGTCCTCGACGACCTCGCCGATGAAGGCACCGCCGCCGCGCATCCCGTCCAGTTCCGGCACTGCGTTGTCCAGCGTCAGGCCGTTCTCGCTCATCGCTCCGGCGCAGGCGTAGAAGGCGCAGCCGGCCTCGTGGGCGTCCTGCATGAAGCTGTAGACGGACTTCTCCCTGGCCTCGCCGGGGTAGATGGTCTCCGCCACGCCCTGACGCAGCAGGCGTGTGGTGCCGGCGGCGAAGTAGATCTCCACCTCGAGATCCATCGCGGCGGCGACGGTGGCCTGGAAGAAGGGCGCCCCCAGCGTGCCAGGGCGGTCCAGGTCCAGGTTCAGCAGCATGATCACGATCTTTTCGGCCATGACAGGTCCTTGCGCGGTCGTATCGTCGAGTTGGGGGTGAATGATCCGCGCTGCGGCCGCCCGGCGCAAACCCCAGCGCGGATTGGCCGGGCAGCATCAAGAGACGCCCCCGGTGGCGGCGGATATCGGCTGCATGGCCCTGAACGGCTCCCGCCTTGTCGTCATCCCGGACGCGTTCGAGCCGTACCCACCGCCGTCATTCCGGACACATTCGCGTCGTCCCCCCTGCCGTCATCCCGGACACCGCGTAGCGGTGATCCGGGATCTCCCCGGTCGGGAAGGGTCTGACGCTGGAGATCCCGGTTCTGCGCAGACCTTCGGCCGGGCTGCCCTTGATGGCGTGCAAGGCGAGCCGGCTGCTTGCGTGTGCCTGGGAAATACCGTTCTGGATTATGAAAACGGATTGTCGGAAGCGAAGGCCTTTCATTCCCCGAAAACGGCCGCATAATACGCCTCAACCCGTGTTTTCGCGGATGCATTCCGAGGATTCCAGTCATGCCCATTTACGAATACCAGTGCAAGGATTGCGGCGAGGTCTCCGAGATCCTGCAGAAGATCTCCGATCCGCCGGCCACCATTTGCCCGGAGTGTGGTGCCGAGGCCCTGACCAAGCAGGTGTCCGCGGCCGGCTTCCGTCTGGCCGGCGGCGGCTGGTACGAGACCGACTTCAAGAAGGACGGCAAGCGCAACCTGAAAGAGGGCAGCAGCTCGGCCACCAGTTCCAGCGGCAGTAGCTCAACGAAGTCGGACGCCTCCGGAAAGTCCGCATCTTCCGGTAGCGCCAAGACCGGTACCGCCGCGACCGGCACCTGATCAATGCTGGTCTCCCTGCGCCGCTATCTGATTGCAGGGCTGCTGGTCTGGCTGCCGCTGATCGTCACCGGCTTCATTATCAAGCTGCTGGTCGACCTGCTGGACTTCACCATCCTCCTTCTGCCGCCGCCCTGGCGGCCGGAGGCGATTCTCGGCTTCTCCATCCCGGGTGCCGGCATCGTGCTGGCGGTGGTGGTGGTGTTCGTGACCGGGGTGGTGGTGGCCAATATCGTTGGGCGCAAGCTGGTGTCGGTGGGCGAATCGATCGTCCGCCGCATCCCGCTGGTCAGTTCGATCTACGGCGCCGTCAAACAGGTCACCGAGACCGTGCTGTCCGACGGCGGGCAGGCGTTTCGCAAGGTGATGTTGATCGAGTATCCGCGCCGCGGCCTGTGGTCGGTGGGGTTCATGACCGGTGTCGCCGTCGGCGAGGTGCAGGACCGCACCGAGCGTGACGTCATCACCGTTTTCGTCCCGACCACGCCCAATCCCACCTCCGGCTTCGTGATCATGGTCCCGCGCGAGGAAGCCATCGAACTGGACATGACGGTGGAGGATGGTCTCAAGTTCGTGATGTCCATGGGGGTCGTGACACCGATGAGAAGCCCTGAAGAAGCGCCGGCGCCGGTTGCGCAGGGGCAGGGCAAATCGTAAGATTTCCGGCCTTTTCGCGGGTGCGAACGCCATGTTCGTCCCGTTTTCCCGACTCACCGTGCAGGCCCCTGGCGGGCGTGCCCTTCGGCTGGAACAGCGCAATGCGAACTCATCTGTGTGGACGTGTCACCGAGAACGAACTCGACTCGGAGGTGACCCTTTGCGGCTGGGTGAACCGCCGACGGGACCACGGGGGGGTGATCTTCG
The DNA here is from genome assembly GCF_001020955.1 of Thioalkalivibrio versutus. Taxonomy (NCBI): domain Bacteria; kingdom Pseudomonadati; phylum Pseudomonadota; class Gammaproteobacteria; order Chromatiales; family Ectothiorhodospiraceae; genus Thioalkalivibrio; species Thioalkalivibrio versutus. Next base: position 2,169,134 of record NZ_CP011367.1, on the reverse strand, counting down.
TCGACCTGCGCGACCATGCGGGGCTGGTCCAGGTGGTGTTTGACCCTGACCGCGAGGAGGTCTTCGCGCGCGCCGAGCAGCTGCGTACCGAGTACGTGATCCGCATGACCGGCCGCGTGCGCCGGCGCCCCGAGGGCACCGAGAATCCCGACCTGCCCACCGGCGCCGTGGAGATCCTCGGGCTCGAGCTGGAGGTCCTGAACGCCGCCAAGACCCCGCCATTCCCGCTGGACGACGAAGACGTCGGCGAGGACACCCGCCTGCGCTACCGCTACATGGATCTGCGCCGCCCGTTGATGCAGCAGCGCCTGCGCCTGCGTGCGCAGGTATCCGCGGCCATGCGCCGCTTCCTCGAGGAGCGCGAGTTCCTCGACCTCGAGACCCCGATGCTGACCAAGGCCACACCGGAAGGCGCGCGTGACTACCTGGTGCCCAGCCGCACGCATCCGGGCAGCTTCTTTGCCCTGCCGCAGTCGCCGCAGCTGTTCAAGCAGTTGCTGATGATGTCCGGCATGGATCGTTACTACCAGATCACCCGCTGCTTCCGTGACGAGGACCTGCGCGCCGATCGCCAGCCGGAGTTCACCCAGCTGGACATGGAGATGGCGTTCGTCGACGAGGCGGACGTGATGGAGGTGACCGAGGGCCTGATTCGCCACCTGTTCCGCGAGGTCCAGGGCGTGGAGCTGCCGGATCCGTTCCCGCGCATGGCCTATGCCGAGGCGATGGCCCGCTTTGGCTCCGACAAGCCGGATCTGCGCATCCCGCTGGAGTTCACCGAGCTGACCGAGGTGATGCAGGCGGTGGAGTTCAAGGTCTTCAACGGCCCGGCGAACGACCCGGAGGGTCGCGTGGCCGCCCTGCGCGTCCCGGGCGGTGCCAAGCTCACGCGCAAGGAGATCGACGTCTACACCGAGTACGTCGGCCGCTACGGCGCGAAGGGCCTGGCCTACATCAAGGTCAACGACCCGACCGATCTCGCGGGCGGGTTGCAGTCGCCCATCCTCAAGTTCCTGCCGGAGGACGTGACCCGGCAGATCCTGGAGAAGACCGCGGCCGCTGCCGGCGACCTGATCTTCTTTGGCGCGGACAAGGCCTCGGTGGTCAACGAGGCGATCGGCGCCCTGCGCGTGAAGATCGGCCACGACCTGGAGCTGGTCGAGGCAGGCTGGCAGCCGCTGTGGGTGGTCGACTTCCCGATGTTCGAGTACGACGATCAGGACAAGCGCCTGTACGCCCTGCATCACCCGTTCACTGCCCCGGCGGTGGACAGCCCGGAGGCGCTGCGCGCCAACCCCCGCGAGGCCCTGTCCCGCGCCTACGACATGGTGCTCAACGGCACCGAGGTCGGCGGCGGCTCGATCCGTATCCATAACCCCGAGATGCAGCAGGCCGCGTTCGAGGCCCTGGGCATCGGTGAGGAAGAGGCGCGCGAGAAGTTCGGCTTCCTGCTGGATGCCCTGAACTTCGGTGCCCCGCCGCACGGCGGCCTGGCCTTTGGCCTCGACCGCCTGGTGATGCTGATGAGCGGCGCCCACTCGATCCGCGACGTGATGGCCTTCCCCAAGACCCAGACCGCCGCCTGCCTGCTGACCGACGCCCCGGCCCCGGTTGGCGAGAAGCAGCTGCGCGAGCTGGGTATCCGTCTGCGTCCCAGCGCCACGCAACAGGCCGAGTAACCGCTTGTCCGGCCGAACGCCATGACCGGCATGCGCAGCAGTGTGGTCATGGTCCATGGCTGGCACATGCCGGGCCTGGAGATGGCCCTGCTGGGCCGCCGTCTGCGCGCGGCCGGCCACGAGGTTCACGGGTTCCGCTATGCCTCGCGCCGGCAAACGCCGGAGCAGGCCGCGCGAGACCTGGCCGCGTTTCTCGAGGATGTCCCCGGCGACCTCGTGCACTTGGTTGCCCATAGCCTGGGCGGCGTGATCGTGCGCCACCTGTTTGAGGTCGCGCCCGTGCAGCGCCCTGGGCGTATCGTGATGCTGGGTTCGCCGCTGCAGGGCAGTCGTGTGGCCGCGCGCCTCGCGCAGAACCGGCTTGGCCGCTGGTGGCTGGGCGCCGCCCTGGACCGTGGCCTGCTCGGCGGCAGTCCCGTCCTGCGCGGTCGCGACGTCGGCATGATCGCCGGCAGCAAGCCGTTCGGGCCGGGGCCCTGGGTCGCGCCGCTCCCGGATCCGCACGATGGCACGGTCGCGGTGGACGAGACGCGCGGCCCGGAGGTCTCGCGCCACCTCACCATGCCGGTCTCCCACTTCGGCATGCTGGTCAACCGTCTCCTGGTCCAGGAGACCCTCCATTTCCTGGAAACGGGCGAGTTCCTCCCATAACCCCAGCCGGCCCGACCCTACCGCCGCCCCCGTCATTGCGAGGAGCGCAGCGACGAAGCAATCTCCGTCCGGAACCACCGGATCGTGACTCCAGCGCTCTGCCAGCGTGAGGAGATTGCCACGGCCCCTTCGGGGCCTCGCAATGACGGGGCTTGTGCGGTTGGTGACGCGCTGCGCGTCCTTCTTCGGGCCGGCCTGCGGCCGTTCAAGGCAGCTTCGCTGCTTTTGTGCTTCGTCGCTGCGCTCCTCGCAATGACGGGGGAGGGAAGAGGCGGTGTGGGTGAGTGCTGCGCCGGCATCCGTGATTACCGCCGCGCCAGCGATTAGACTGTGCGGGTCCTGCGGCTCGGTGGAATCCCGGGGCCGCTGCAACCGAACCCAATCCAAGGAGTCGTGACCGAATGGCAGGCCACAGCAAGTGGGCGAACATCCAGCATCGCAAGAATGCCCAGGACGCCAAGCGCGGCAAACTCTTCACCAAGCTGATCCGCGAGATCACCGTGGCTGCGCGCCAGGGCGGCTCGGACCCGGAGACCAACCCGCGCCTGCGTCTGGCGATCGACAAGGCGCTGGGCGCCAACATGACCCGCGACACCATCGAGCGCGCGGCCAAGCGCGGGGCGGGCGAGAGCGACGGCGACAACGTCGAGGAGATCCGCTACGAGGGCTACGGTCCGGGCGGCGCGGCCATCCTGGTCGACTGCATGACCGACAATCGCAACCGCACGGTCGCCGAGGTGCGCCACGCCTTCTCCAAGATGGGCGGCAACCTGGGTACCGACGGCTCGGTCGCCTATCTGTTCCAGAACAAGGGCGTGATCCGCTTCGCCCCCGGGCTGGACGACGAGGTGGTGATGGAGGCCGCGCTGGAGGGCGGGGCCGAAGACGTCCAGGTCGAGGATGACGGTTCCATCGAGGTCATCACCGAACCCGATACCTATCAGGACGTCCGCGCGGCGCTGGCGGAACGCGAACTCCAGCCGGCGGATGCCGAGGTCACCTGGCGCCCGGAGACGCTCGCGCCCCTGGATGCGGAGACCGCCGAGTCGATCCTCAAGCTGCTCGACATGCTCGACGACCTGGATGACGTGCAGAACGTCTTCACCAATGCCGACTTTCCCGACGAGGTCAGCGGTGACTGATCCGGCCGCCGCGTGACCGGCGTGCGTATCCTCGGGATCGACCCCGGTTCCCGGATCACCGGTTTCGCGGTCGTCGAGTATGATCGCAGCCGCGGCCGCTCCTGCGGGCACGGTGTGATCCGGCCCAAGGCCAAGGGTTTCCCCGAGCGCCTGGGCGAGATCTTTGCCGGCGTGGTCGAGGTGATCGATGAACTGAAGCCCGACGTGCTGGCCATCGAATCGGTGTTCGTCGCGCGCAATGCCCAGTCCGCGATCAAGCTGGGACATGCCCGGGGCGCGGCCATCTGCGCTGCCACCCAGGCCGGCCTTGCGGTACACGAATACGCCCCGCGTGCGATCAAGCTGGCCGTGGTCGGTATCGGCGGGGCGGACAAGGAACAGGTCCAGCACATGATGCAGCAATTGTTACGCCTGGCCGAACCGGCCAGCAGCGACGCGGCCGATGCCCTGGCCGTCGCGCTTTGCCACGCCCACACCCAGCAGCACGAGGCGCGCCTGGCGGCCGCCACCTCCGGCTCGATCGGGGGTCGTCCATGATCGCGCGGCTGGAAGGCCGGCTGATCAGCCGCGAGGTTAACGGCGTCGTGATCGACGCCGGCGGGGTTGGCTACGAGGTTGACGTCCCTTTGTCCACGCTGGCGGCCCTGCCGGAGCCGGGCGAGACCGTCGTGCTGGCCACCCATCTGGTCGTGCGCGAGGATGCCCACCAGCTGTTCGGTTTCCTGAACAAGCGCGATCGCGACCTGTTCCGGCGTCTGATCCGTGTGAACGGCATCGGCGCGAAGCTGGCGCTTGCCATGCTTTCTACCTACGCTGGCGACGAGCTGGCGGGCCTGATCAGCGGCGGCGATGTCACCGGCCTGGCCAAGGTGCCGGGTATCGGCAAGCGTACCGCCGAGCGCATCGTGCTGGAACTGGGCGAACGCCTTGCCGAGATGGGCTTTGTCGGCGCGCCCGCCGGGGGAGCGGGCGGCAGCGAACCGACGCCCGCCGCCGCGATGGAAGCCGAGGCCGTGGCCGCGCTGGAGTCGTTGGGCTATCAACGCGCCAGCGCCGAGAAGATGGTCGCCGCCGTACGCGACCAGGCGGACTCGGTGGAGACCCTGGTACGCCTGGCCCTCCGCGCCACCGTCAAGCGCTAACGCACACCAAGCCGCGCGGCTCCCTGGCTGCCGTTTGAGGTGTCGTCCGCCCTGGGGCATGTTTCGCTCAGTAGAGGCTGGCCCTGGTTCGTCCTTCGGTGTTTACGGTGGCCTCGGTCCGCTTACTGCCAAGCGCTCTCTCGCGAGCGCACCGCGAGGTACTTTCTTGCTTGCCCAAGAAAGTACCCAAAGAAGGGCACCCGGATTTCGCCCGGGAACCTTGCTCCAGGGCCCTCGGGCCGGCGGCGCTGAACTCGCTGCGCCTGCGGCTCCGCTCAGACATCCAGCGCCTTCTCCCGGCCCGAGAACCCTTCCGCAAGGGGCTCCATACGGGAGGCGAAGGTCAAAACAGACGGTATCCCGTAGGGTGCGGTTGAGCGCAGCGAAACGCACCGTTCCCCACGCCGTGCGACACCCTGATGCGATTCGCTGCGCTCATCACATCCTACGCCCCCCGGCGCCCGCTTCGCGGGCGCGGCACGCCATGGCCGCAGGCCGAGCGTGCCCGAGATGTCGGAATAGCCTGCCTCCGACCAATGGCACGGGCCTTCGGATAGCCGTTGTCTTGACCTACCTTCCCGTTGTCGTCGCGCCGAGTGGAGAGGCTTTTCGCGGGGTTCAAGGCGCTGGATGTCTGAGCGCAGCGCAGCGTAGCGAGTTCAGCGCCGCCCGCGAAAAGCCTCGGAGCGAGGGAAACCCCGGCCCGCGCAGCGGGCCGGGGTCGCGGCAGTCGGGCGTGTTTCTTGGGTACTTCTTTGCACGAGCAAAGAAGTACCTCGCGGTGCGCTCGCGAGAGAGCGCATGGCAGGCGGCCGGCCGAAGGCACGTAAACACCGGATGACGAACCCGGACCAGCCAAGAGGGTGGTAGGTCGATTCGGGACATTGGAAACGTAGGAGGGAAGGCAGCGGGACGCCGCCAAACGCGTTAGCGCGACGAGCCGAGGCTTTTCTCGATGCGGTCGGCGAGGGCGACCAGGCGTTCCGAGCTCCCGGAGGTGTCCGCGCCGGCCTTCTGCTGCCGGCACTCCAGCATCTCGTGCGCCAGGTTGAGCGCCACCATCACCGCGATGCGCTCGGCGCCCACGATGCGCCCGCCATCGCGCAACTCGCGCATGCGCTCGTCGATCAGCGACGCCGAGGCAAACAGGTCGGCGCGTTCCTCCGGTGGGCAGGCGATCTGGTACTCCTTGCCCATGATGGAGACGCGGACGGGTTCGGACTGGCTCATTCGCTGTGCTCCATCGAGCGCAGGCGCGCGATCATGTTCTCGACCCGGTGGCGGGCCTGTTCGTTGCGTTCCTTGAAGGTCGCGCGTTCGCCCTTGAGCTGGCGGATCTGCTCCTGCAACAGGTGGTTCTCCTCGCGCAGGGCCGCATGCTCTTCCAGAAGGCGCGTGATCGCGGCCTCCAGGCGTTCGGTCGGGTCGATCGCTGAATCGTCGTTCGGCTGCATGGCCTCGGGCCCCGCGTGGCAGGTGCGGCTTTCGCCGCGAGTCGATTAATCTCTGGAGTCTAGGAGGCGTTCGAGCGAAGCGTCAACTTGCGTGACTCACAGGGAGACGCCGGTCAATGTACGCGTTCGTGCACCAGGCATTCCGGGGTTTGTTGCGGCCTGGCACCCGCGCTGGCCACAATACGTGCAATCCCCTAGCCATCAAGTGTTGTCGCCCATGACCCAGCCACCCGAACCCGGCCCCGACGCTACCGTGATCGAGGGTACGGCCCATAACGGAAAGCCGTGCCGGATTGTCGACAATACGGGCACTGTGCCGCGTCCGGAGCTGGAGCAGCTGTTGAACGCCTTGATCGAGGACAAACGTTTCGGTCTCAACATGCTGTCCTCCACCGGCTCCAGCGCGATCAAGCTGGGCGAGCCGCAGTTCACCCATCTGCAGGTGGGGGACGATCTCTACCGCTTCCTGCTGTTCCCCTACGAAGCGCGGCTGGAGTCCTTCTGATGACGCATTCACCGGGCACCGGAAACGCCAAGTCCCTGGACGGCCTGGAGCGCGACCCCGAGGCCCTGCGCGAGCAGCTCGAACACGGGCTGCGCAGCATGGGCTATGCGCAGACGCCGGCTTCGGCCCACGGGCTGTTCACCGGATGCCTGGTAGCCGATCCGGGTTCGGATGTGGATGCCCTGGAACTGAGCCTGGGCGAGGCACTGCCACTGACCGAAGGCGCCGGAGAGCGCTTCGACAAGACCGTGGAGGCGATCCGCCGCGCGCTGCTGGCGCAGCTCTACGACGTGGAGCTGGGTTTCGGTCCGCTGTTGCCGGAGGACGACGCCATCGAGGCGCAGGCTCAGGCCCTGTCGGAGTGGGTGGACGGCTTCATCGCCGGGCTCGGGCAGACACCCCGTTTGGCCAAGCTCAAGCCCTCGGCCGAGGCCAGCGAGATCCTGCGCGACTTCGCCGAGATTGCTCGCATCGAGCTGGAGCCGGACGATGACGAGGACAACGCGGCGGCCTTCGAGGAACTCAACGAATACGTGCGCGTGGGCGTGTTGCTGATCGCCGACGAGCTGGCCCCGGACGACCCGAAACGGATCCCGATGCAATGACGCGAACGCGACAAGCCCCCCGGCCGGGCCGGATGCCGGAGATCCCGCAGGGCGAGTTTGCCCGGCGCCGCCAGCGGCTGATGCGGGCGATCGGGCCGGACTCGATTATCGTCGTTCCGGCCGCCCACGAGCGCACCCGCAACCGGGACGTCGAATATCCCTTCCGTCAGGACAGCGACTTCCTCTACCTGACCGGCTTCCCCGAGGCGGATGCAGTGGCGGTGCTGGTGCCGGGCCGCCCGGCCGGCGAGTACATCCTGTTCTGCCGCGACCGCGACCCCACCCAGGAGACCTGGCAAGGGCGGCGCGCGGGGCCGGACGGCGCGATGGAGACGTATGGGGCCGAGTGCGCCTTCCCGATCGAGGACATCGACGAGATCCTGCCGGGGCTGATGGAGAACCGCGCAGTGCTGGCCGCGCCGTTCGGACGCGACGAGCCCCTGGACCAGCGCCTGTTCGGCTGGGTCAACCAGGTCCGGGCCAAGGCCCGCAACGGCGTGCGCGCGCCGCACGAGTTCGTTGCGGTGGAGCACCACCTGCACGAGCAGCGGCTGTTCAAGAAGGCACCGGAGCTGAAGCTGATGCGCCATGCCGCGGCCATCTCTACCCAGGCGCATGTGCGCGCGATGCAGGCCTGCCGGCCGGGCCTGACCGAGTTCGCGGTGGAGGCGGAGCTGCTGCACGAGTTCCACCGCTACGGGACCGAGACCGCGTACCCCTCCATCGTCGGCGGTGGCGAAAACGGCTGCATCCTGCACTACATCGAGAACCGCGCCGCGCTGAATGACGGCGACCTGCTCCTGATCGACGCCGGCTGCGAGGTGCAGGGCTACGCCTCGGATATCACCCGTACCTTCCCGGTCTCCGGGCGCTTCGGCGAGCGCCAGCGCGAGGTCTACGAGTGCGTGCTGGCCGCCCAGCTCGCCGCGATCGAGCAGGTCCGCCCCGGCAACGACTGGGACACCCCGCATGTAGCCGCCGTACGCGAGTTGACCCGCGGGCTCAAGGAGCTGGGGGTGCTCAAGGGCCGCCTGGACAAGCTGATCCGCGACCAGGCCTACCGCCCGTTCTACATGCACCGCACCGGCCACTGGCTGGGGCTGGACGTGCACGACGTCGGCGACTATCGCGTCGGCGACGCCTGGCGCCAGCTCGAGCCGGGCATGGTGATGACCGTGGAGCCCGGGCTCTACTTCGGGCCCTACAGCGAGGCACCGAAGGAGCTGCGCGGTATCGGCGTGCGCATCGAGGACGACGTGGCCGTCACCCGCGACGGCCACGAGGTCCTGACCGCGCACTGCCCCAAGACCGTCGCCGACATCGAGGCCTGCATGGGCGGCGACCTCCCGGGCTGGAACTGACCATGCCCGCCCGCCATCACCCAGTGCCGGACCAGCCCCCAGTGGGAGCGGGCCTGCCCAGAACCGTAGGGTGCGTTGAGCTCTGCGAAACGCACCGGCCATCGCGGGATCACGCACTTCGTGATGCGATTCGCTGCGCTCATCAGCATCCTACGAATCGACATCACGTGATGGGTGGTACCGGTCTTGCGGGAGCGGGCATGCATGGGAAAGGGGAGCGGACAACGCACCACCGGCCGCCCAGAACCGTAGGGTCCGTTGAGCTTTGTGAAACGCACCGCTCACCCCGGGGCCGCGCGCCCGATGATGCGATTCGCTCCGCTCATCAGCATCCTACGCACCGGAATCCTGCGATGGGTGGTGCAGGTCTTGTGGGGGCGGGCTTGCCCGCGAAAGCGGCGTCGGGGCTACCCGCCCGGGGTGTGGTATGACGACGAACACCTGCGATATCGCCATCGTTGGCGGCGGGCCGGTGGGTGGCCTCGCCGCCTGCACCCTGGCGCGGGCGGGCTACGCGGTCACGCTGTTCGAGCGCGGCGCACCGCCGGCGCCGGACGCCCACGCGAATGACACCCGCGGCTATGCCCTGGCGGCCGGCTCCGTGCAGTTCCTTGACGATCTGGGCTACTGGGCGCCGCTGGCCGAACGGGCGACCGCGATCCGTTCCATTGTCGTCAGCCGCCGCGGTGGCCTGGGGCGCGTCCACCTGAACGCGGCCGATCACGGCCGCCACGCCCTCGGCCAGGTGGTGCCGGCCGTCGCGCTGGAGCCCATGCTGGATGCGGCCTGCCGTGACGCCGGCGTGGACGTGCGCCACCACTCGACGCTGGCGGGCGTGGGCGAGGTGACGGACGGCCAGCGCGCACTGCGCATCCACGGCGCCGAAGGCGAGAGCGCCTGGGCCGCGCGCCTGATCCTGGCCGCCGACGGCATCCAGTCGCCGACCCGCAAGGCCCTGGGCCTGCCGGTGAACCGCCTGCGATACGCCGCGGATGCCCTGGTCTTCGATGTCCTGCCCGCGCGGCCGCACAACGGCCAGGCCTTCGAACGCTTCACCGACGAGGGCCCGCTGGCGCTGCTGCCGCAGGCGGATGGCCGGATGAACGTCGTCTGGGTGGCCCCGCCGGAGACCTGCGAGCGCCGCCTGGAACTGGACGAGGTCGAACGCCTGCGCGAGCTGCAGGCCCGCTTCGGCTGGACCCTGGGTCGGCTGCGCCCGGCGGGCCGCGTGGTGCGCTTCCCGCTGGAGCGGGTGCATGCCCCGGAGCCGGTCGCGGACCGCGCGCTGCTGCTGGGCAATGCCGCGCATGCGGTGCACCCGGTGGCCGGGCAGGGGTTGAATCTCGCCCTGCGCGACGTGGCGAGCCTGCTGGGGGCGCTGCGCGAGGGGCGCGGGCAGGGCGGGGCGCCCGGCTTTGTCGCCGACCCCGGCGCACCCGCAACCCTTGCCGCCTATGCCCGGGCCCGGCGCGGTGACGTGAACGGCGTGGTGGCGGCGACCGACTTCCTTGCCCGCGGCATGCTGCACGCGGCAGGTCTGCGCGGGCATGCGCTGGGCAGCGGGATGATGGCCGTCGACCGCCTGCGTCCGGCGCGTGACCGCCTGGCACAGGCGGCGATGGGCCTTGGCCCGCTGCCGCGCCATACCGCACGCCATCTCGCCCGGCCGGACGCAGGGGGCGGGGCATGAGCGCGTCCGGTTCCCGCGACGTGCTGGACCTGCTGGTGGTGGGCGCCGGCGCGGTTGGTGGTGCCATCGCGCTGGCCGCGGCCCGCCAGGGCCTGCGCGTCGGGCTGCTGGAGCGCGCTGCCGCGCCCACCTTCAGCGACGCGACCCCGGTGACGCGCGTCGCCACGCTCAACATCGCCTCCATGGAGTTCCTGGCCCGTCTGGGGGTGCAGGACGCCCTCGAGGCGCGCCGCGCCCATGCCTTCTCCGGCATGGCCGTATGGGATGGCCACGGCCCCGGGCATATCCGCTTCGACGCCGACGAGCTGGGCGTGCCGGCGCTGGGCTGGACCGTGGAGCACGCCGCCCTGGAGGCCGCGCTGTGGACCGAGCTGGAGGCCGCTGGCGTGGCCCTGTGGCCGGAAACGGAATGGAAGAGCCTCGATATTCGGCCGGATCGGGTGGATCTCTACGGCCCGCAACATGTGCCGCTGGCCTCCGCCCGTCTGGTGGTCGCGGCCGATGGCGCGCAATCGCCCCTGCGCACCCGCATGGGCATCCCGGTGCGCGAGCAGGACTACCACGCCCGCGGCGTGGTCGCGACCGTGACCACCGAGCGCCCGCATGAGGACACCGCCTGGCAGCGCTTCGTCGACGACCAGATCATTGCCTTCCTGCCGCTGGCGGACGGGCGTAGCTCCATCGTCTGGTCCCAGCCCGAACACCAGGCCGCCGACACGCTGGCGCTGGACGACGCCGGCTTCTGCCGGGCCCTGGAGGCCGTGATCGACCACCGCCTGGGGACGATCACCGCCACCTCCAAGCGCGCCAGCTTCCCGCTGGTAGCCCGCCACGCCCGCGACTACCACGCCGGCCGCGTGGCCCTGGCCGGGGATGCCGCCCACACCATCCACCCGCTGGCCGGGCAGGGCCTGAACCTCGGCCTGGCCGACGCCCGCGCCCTGGTCGAGCGCCTGCACGGCCCCGCCCGCCGCGACCCGGGGGCGGAGACCGTCCTGCGCGCCTACACCCGCGACCGCCGCAGCGAGAACGCCTTCATGCAGCGCGCCATGGACGGCTTCCGCCTCGTCTTCGGCACCCACGCCGCCGGCCTCCCGGAACTACGCGGTCTCGGCATTCGCCTGGTCGATCAGGCCACCCCCCTCAAGCGACGCCTCGCCCTGCGGGCTTTCGGCCTCGACTAGGTCTTTCCGGATCCGTCGTAATCAGGCCCGGGGTGATGCGATTCGCTTCGCCCATCACATCGACGCCACGGAAGGAGCAGGACCCGCCCCTGTGGGAGCGGGCTTGCCCGCGAAGCCCCGCAAATGCCGGACAGGGAGTCCGACCGTAGGATGCGCTGAGCGCAGCGAACCGCATCATGGCGTCAGCGCCACGTCCTCATCGACCTCTGGCACACCGCCATATCCCCACCACGCCCGGTCATCCTGCCCGCACGCCGAGTCCTCTCCGCACGGCGGTCCATTCAACCCGGTCATCCCGGCCGTAGCGCAGCGAAGAGCCGGGATCTCCAGGCATTGGGGTTCCCCGAACGTGCGAGATCCCGGATAACCGCTGTGCGGTTTCCGGGATGACGGCGGCGGGTGGCCGAGGCGCCTTGCTCGAAGAGAACCCGAGACGATTCCTGCACATCGTCATCCCGGCTGCGCTTCGCCACCCCTGTCATCCCAGTCGCGGTTCGCCACCCCGTCATCCCGGCCGGAGCGAAGCGAAGAGCCGGGATATCCGGACGAACCCCGGCGCATCAACCACACGCAAGCCCAGCGTAGGAACGGCCCTGGCCACGAAGCTCCGTCAAAGCGTGATCGGTGCAGACTGGCCTCCTCCCGAGGGCGTTCCCGCAACCCATTCCCCTGTCGCGTTTCCGCAACATCCGCCTCACGTGACTGGCTGAAAACGACCGCGTTGCAAAAAAACAACGTACGCAACACAGTATCCATCGGCCTGCGGGGCCATGCAAAATGCCCGTATGGAGCAAATCGCGAAAAAATAAGTAAAACCTGATCCAGCCATCGCCTTGCTCGGCACCGAAAAGGCAAGGTAATGCTAATGGACCCGCCGATTCAGAAGGTTGCGATACATCTCGCGCCTTTCTGTAGCCTGTTCCCGCAAGCGGTTGATCTTTCGAAAGCCGCCCTGGGTCACGTTTGCCACGCTACTGTGGCAATTTTTTCTCGCCGAGGGGTTGAAAAGAGACACCGTGGTGTATATAAAACACCTGTCATTCGCGGCATCGACCGTGGATGCAGGCGTGAAAACGAACACATACCTCTCCTGGGAGATACGCAACATGAAAAAACAGATTCTCGCAGTCGCCGTTGCCGGCGCCTTCGCAATCCCGGCCCTCGCCTCGGCCGAAACCAGCACCACCCTGTACGGCCAGATGCACGCCGGTCTGACGCACTGGAATTACGATAACCTGGACAATGAAGAAGACATGACCGATCAGGGCCGTACCCGTATCGGTGTGCGCTCCAGTACCGACCTGGGCAACGGCATGAACGCCTTCGCCCGCTTCGAGTGGTCCGCATCCCCGCACCTTGGCGGCAGTGGCCTGGGGCGTCGCCAGAGCCACATCGGTATGGATGGTGACTTTGGTCAGATTGCGATCGGCTCCTTCCATTCCGTGCACAAGCAGCATGGTGGTACAGGTTGGGATCCGTTGGTCACCACCGAACTGCAAGCCCGCCGGACGGGTGGCATGGCTGGCGGTAATTTCGGTACCAACTCCTTTGTCGACAAGGGTATTCAGTACAAGAGCCCGCAACTCGGTCCGGTGACCCTGACCGCCCAGACCGGTTTCAGCGACAATAATGCTCCTGGCCGTCAGGGAGATGGCACCGACCTTCAGATGGGCGACTTCGCGCTGGGCGCGCACGTTGATTTGGGCGCATTTGAGCTCATTGCGGCCTACACCAAGCTTGACGAACCGTTCAGCACCGCTCCCAACGATGATGACGTCAACTGGAAGGTTGGTGGCCGTTGGTCCGATGGTCCCTTCTCCGTCGCCTACCAGTATGAAGACATCGGCATCCTGAGCAGTGGTGGTGGTGCCGCCCGCATTGACCACGCCATGGGCGTTGGCAATCACATGACCGTGACCGATGCCCACAAGCATCACTATCTCGTGGGTACGTACAGCATGGGTCGCAACAACTTCGTGCTGTCCTTTGGCCACCTGGACGCCGATTCCAGTGATCAGGATGTGACGACTGTTACGGGCGCGGTGGTACATCGCCTCAATAGCGCGTTCCGGGTCTACGCGGGTCTGCAGCACATGGACCTGGATTCGAACATCGGCGACGACCAGATCAAGGTCTCGGCTGGTGCGCGTTTCGACTTCTAAGACGCGGTCCTGAATCGCACCGATCCGGCTCTGCCGGGTCCATTGAGGCGCTGGACGCAAGTCCAGCGCCTTTTTTTGTGTCTGGCTATCAGGTTCCAGGTGCCGGCTGAATCCGAAGGTAGACCCCGAGCGCGTTATGGATGTGCGTTAGGCGGGATCGTGTACGCCATGTGTACGCCATGGGGTCTACGCCATGAGGTCAGATCTTGCCTTTTGCGCCATGGGGTCAGATCTTGCCTTTTGCTCCCCAGCTATTATGAATATCTGTGGCTGATAGGATTGCTTTACCGGGGATGGCGATAATCGTTTCGTATGGTTTTCATGGACGAAAACAGGAGAGCAGGGATGGCGCGACCTTTGCGACTGGAGTATCCAGGAGCGGTGTACCACGTGACGGCGCGGGGTGATCGGCGAGGCTGGATTGTGCTGGATGACGTAGATCGTCGGACGTTTCTCGAACGCCTGGGGAGGGCGGTGGAACGGTACAACTGGACGTTGTATGCCTACTGCCTGATGGGTAACCACTACCATCTTCTGGTAGAAACCCCGGATGCCAATTTGTCACGCGGTATGCAGTGGCTGAATGGGGTATATACCCAGAACTTCAATCGCCGACATGGTCGAGTGGGGCATGTGTTCCAGGGGCGGTATAAAGCGATTCTGGTGGAGCGAGAGGCCTATCTGCTGGAACTGTGCCGTTACATTGATCTGAATCCCGTCCGTGCCCATTTGGTCCTGGATGCCGAAGAATGGCAATGGAGCAGCTATCGCGCGACCCGCTGCCTGGATGCGGCACCGGGATGGCTGGCCGTAGACCAAATTCTGGCGCTATTCGGTGCGGGCGATACCCTGTCGCGGGCATCCGCGTACGGGGAGTTCGTCCGTCAGGGCGTGCACATGCGTTCTCCCTGGGAAGGGCTGAGCGATCAGCTCTTTCTGGGCTCCGAGGCGTTTGTGGAACGGCATCGGAACCGAATCCCCGAAGATCTCGACGAGGTGGTTGGCCGACCCGCGCGCCCGCCAGCTCCAAGGCTGGAGTATCTGGCCGACCGGCATTCACGGGACGAGGCAATCACTCTCGCATGGTCGAGCGGTGGCTATACGCTGAAGGCGATTGGCGATTACTTCGGGCTGCATTACTCGCGGATCAGCCGGATTGTGTCTGGTGGGGCAAAAGGCAAGATCTGACCCCACTGTGCACACGGGCTGCATTACTCGCGGATCAGCCGGATTGTGTCTGGTGGGGCAAAAGGCAAGATCTGACCCCACTGTGCACAAAGGCAAGATCTGACCCCACTGTGCACACTGGATTGTGTCTGGTGGGGCAAAAGGCAAGATCTGACCCCACTGTGCACACTCGGCCATGGCTGCATCCACATAATGTATAGACATTGTTTAAACAACTGTATCACTCCGGTGTGGAAGCGCGCCAGACCGTTGGCCTGCCCGTTGGGTGGTCGATGCCCCGCAATTGAAGGTGCGTTTCGCGGGGCTCAACGCACCCTACGCGGCAACCCCTATGCCGTAGGATGCCGATGAGCGAAGCGAATCGCATCATAGGGGGTTGGCTAACGGACCGGATCGACGCGGAGTTCGAGGGTGAGGGTGTCGCGGTCGCGGGTGGTGCGGCGGGAGGCGAGGCCGCGCTCGGTTGTGGCGGTTTCGCTGTGGACGCCGCCGAGGGTATGCCAGGCGCCGGGCTCCAGAGTGAGCTGGGTGTCGACGGCGTCGCGGTCCACGGCGCCACGCGCGAGCGGGCGTTCGTGGAGCTGGGAGATGGCCACGCGCACCCGGCCGTCGGGCTGGACCTGGGGGCGCACGCGGAAGCCGCGAGCGGTGTCCTGCAGGAGAGGTTCGACGCCGACACCGGCGCGGCCGTGGATGATGCGGAAGCCGGCGGTGCGGGTCTCGCCGACCAGGATGATGGCATCGGTGCCTTCGCGCAGGCGCAGGTGCTGGGTCTGATCGTCGCGCCGCGTGGTGCGCAGGCGCTGGGTGGTGATGCGCCCTTCGGTACCGTCGGGGCCGCTCTCGAACTCGAAACCGCTGCCGCGTTCGGTACGCGGGGCGTCGCTGTGGCGGCGCACGGAGAGAATGAGGTCCTGAACCGGTGTATCGAGTTCGGCGACGAGCTCGCGGATCTGCTGGAGGGTACGGGCGTCGGCGCGCACCAGCAGGCGGAAGCCATCGCCGCGCAGGGTGGCGGTATCGCCGAACAGGGGCTGGAGTTCGGGCAGCAGACTGTGGGCCGGGCGGTGCTGCAGCGGCAGGACGGCGACCTCGGCATGGGTCTCCCGTGCCGCCGCGACGCCGGGTAGCAGTGTGCTGGCGCCTAGCGCAAGGGCGGTCCGCAGGAGTTGACGGCGGTTTGCCATGAGATGCAGATCAGACGAGGAGGCGGCGGAGTTCGACGGCCTCATCGCTCAGGCTCCAGTGCGCTTCGAAGTCCTGGACCGCGCGCTGGGTGCCGGGACGGTCCTCGACGTCGCCGCGCAGGACGCGGCGCCCGCCGGCCTGGGTCAGTTGCATCCAGCCGCTGTGGTCGGCCATGGCGGTGACGGTCAGCGGGCTTTCCTCCGTGGCCTCCAGCCGGCGCACCGAGACGGCGCTGGGCAGGCGCTTGATGCTCTCGACCAGGCTCGGGAGTTGGTCCTTCAGGGCGAAGTCGTCGTCCACCAGCAGGCGGATGTCGGTGTGGCGATGACGGCGGGCGATGCCCGCGATCTCGGCCCCGAGGTCGGTGCCCGCGATCTCGGCCAGGAGGGACACACGGGCGTGGAGCCAGAGGCGCCGGCGGGTGGCGGCCAGGAGTTCGGCCAACAGGGCCTCGGCGTCGATCAGGGTCGGGTCGCGTTCGGGGGTGGTCATCGGCGCCTCGCTCGGGTGCTGGGTGCTCTTCTCAGGATAGGCGAGTGCGGGTGGGTTCGCATCTGTGGGTAGGCGGGTGGTTTCGCCGGTGGCTCCGGGACCCTGCTGGCCTCGCGAGCATCTTGGCAGGTCGATTCGCGGGCAAGCACGCTCCCACAGAATCCCTCGCAGGATGCCGATGAGCGTAGCAAAACGCATCATGGCGCATGTGCCCCGAGGTGAACGGTGCGTTTCGCAGGGCTCAACGCACCCTACGGTTATGGATATAGCGGATTCGCGGACAGACCGGGGTTCGGGCGGCTCCACGGTTGGTGGGGCTGCGGGACCGGGCTGTGGATGCGGTGGAGCATGCGGCGGTGCGGGATGCCGGCGTCCTCGAAGGTGTCACTGATGACGAAGAAGTCGTGGCGCGCATAGAAGCCGATGCGGCTGTTCTGGGCGTTCAGCCAGACCTCGCGCCAGCCGTGGCGGGCGGCGGCCAGGAGGGCGCAGTCCAGCAGGCGCGAGCCGATGCCGTGCCCGCGCCAGGGTTTGCGCACGGCCATGCGGCCGATCTGGCCGGAGGGGAGCATGCGCAGGGTGCCGACCGGTTCGTCCCCTGGCCCGATGGCCAGCCAGTGCAGGGCGGCGGCGTCCAGACCGTCGAACTCCAGGGCCTCGGGCACGTCCTGCTCCTCGACGAAAACCTCGCAGCGAACCAGGGACAGTGCTTCGGCGTCGGCAGGCCAGGTGGCCTCCCGGAAGGTGATGCGATGTTGCATGGCAATCCTCCTCCGGAACACTGTGAGGGAGAGCTCCTGTCCGTCCGCGTGGCGACGGATTGATGAGGGGCTCGCCGGCCTTCCTGGCGCTGGGTCCCGGACGGAAGAGTCTAGTCCAGGTTGAAGGAATGTTCCTGTGAAGGGTTTCGCGGATCGAGGTCTGCGTGGGTGTTTTGCCCCGGATCGAGGGGAACGCGTCGCCGTCATTGCGAGCGTAGCGCGGCAATCCATGGGAGCGGCCGGTGGCAGGCCGTAGAGATCGCCGCGGCGCTTCGTGCCTCGCGATGACGGGGCTAAGGCACGGGGTGTGAATGATGGCCGGGTTGAGGGCGCGCGGGATGCGTGAGTTCAGCGTTGGCCGATCAGGGTATCGCGGAAGCGCTGCGACAGGGGTTCCTCCGGGTGCAGCCAGATTCCGAAGTAGGCCTCGGCGAAGTCACGGCCGGGCACCTCCACCAGGGGTGTGCCGTTCTGCAGCAACCGCGTGCCGCGGCCCGGGCGGTATTCGAGCGCGTAGCGGTCGCCGGACTCCATGTCGCGGTAGGCGGCGTTGAAGGTCTCGAGTCGGTCGGATAGGGCCGCAAGGGCTTCCGGGCTCTGCTGGTCTTCGAGCAGGCGGTTCCCGCTCTTGCGGAAGTCGTCGGCGCTGATGGCGCGCAGGTATTCCAGTTCCAGGCGCTTGGGCACGTCGGCCGTCAGTACATCGTCCGGAGCGACGTCTTCCGGGACGTAGAACGCGCCGACGTAGACGCGAAAGATGGTGTAGCGATAGAGCCGCCCGGCGCGTAGCGGGACGGTCGTGTCGTCGATGGTGACCGAGTCGGCAAAGCGGACGCCATCGATCTCGGTCGTGGCGCTGGCGGGTGCGACGGTCAGGAACAGTGCAAGCAGCAGCAGGGATGCGAGCAGGGTCCCGCGGCGGGTGGCGTGGGTATTCATGGGGTGGTTCCTCCGGGTTGGGCTGAAGGTGCGGCGTGTTCGCGCGCGTGGATGCGTTCGCGCAGGGCGTGCTGGGCGGCGGCGTCGATGGGGAAGCGCCAGATCAGGCCCATCGCCGCGAGCTTGAACAGGACCGGGAGGCCGGCGTAGGCCAGCGCCAGCACGAGCAGGGCGGTGGGGCCGTTGCCACCGTCGGCCGAGAAGCCGGCCAGCCCCAGCAACGGGAAGCTGATGCCGACGGCCAGGGCCAGGGCCAGCTTGGTGGCCATGCCCCACAGCCCGAAGAACAGTCCGGCGCGCTCGCCGCCGCCGTCGGCGGTGTCCTGGTCGATCACGTCGGCCTGCATCGCGGCCGGCAGCGCCAGGTCCACACCGAGGCTGAGCACGGTCAATACGGTGATGGCGTAGAACGCGAGTACATCGCCGGAACCGAGGAACGGGACCCAGATGAAGAAGGCCGATGCCAGCAGCATCGAGAGCGTCCACACCCGGTGCTTGGGCAGCCGGCGGGCGAGGCGCAGCCACAGGGGCAGCGCGAGGATGCCGGTGGCGAAGTAGACCAGCAGCAGTGGGCCGGCGTGGCCGGGGGCCTCCAGCACGTGGGTGATGAACAGCAGGAACAGGGTGGCCGGGATGGC
The DNA here is from genome assembly GCF_001020955.1 of Thioalkalivibrio versutus. Taxonomy (NCBI): domain Bacteria; kingdom Pseudomonadati; phylum Pseudomonadota; class Gammaproteobacteria; order Chromatiales; family Ectothiorhodospiraceae; genus Thioalkalivibrio; species Thioalkalivibrio versutus. Next base: position 2,150,353 of record NZ_CP011367.1, on the reverse strand, counting down.
GTTGGCGGTGCCGTTCAGGACCCAGGCGAGGACCAGGCGGCGGAACGGCTGGTTGGACCGCAGCAGGATCCAGCCGGAGCGCCAGGGCACCGGCGCCAGGCGCCCCGGGCGCTCCGGCACCCGCCAGAGCAGGACGACGAAGGCGATCGGCAGTAGTACCCACAGCAGGACTGCAAGGGTGGCCAGCGCCGCGCCGGCATCGTCCTGCAGGCCCAGGACCGCGGGGAGCGCGGCGGCCGTCACCGTGCCCAGTACGACAAAGCCCTCGCGCGCGGCGGTGATGCGCGAGCGCTCGTGGTAGTCGCCGGAGAGCTCGGCACCCTGGGGAAACACTGATCAATGTGCATGTTCGCGTTGGTGTCCCATGTTTTCCGAGACCAGGCGCGGTGCGCAGCCGGTAGTGGTTCTACCGGCAAGGGCCGCAACGCAGGATCGGGGAACATGGGGCACCAACCCCACAAGCCATTGAAAGACGGGGCTCGGCCGCTTTTGCGCGCGCACGGCGTTGCGGCTCCCTTGTGCAGAGTGACTGCACGGCAGTCGCCGCGCCTTGTTCGCACGCAAAAGCGACTCGAGCGCGAACATGCACATTGATCAGTGTTTCCCCAGGCGGCATAGGGCAGGGCGACCAGTGTCCAGCCGAGGTAGACCAGGGTGCTGAAGAGCAGCAGATACCAGGCGCCGGCATCCGCCGGCGGGCGGAACAGGAAGGGCGCGGCAATCAGCAGCAACGGGACGCCTGCAAGCATGACCGCGCGCCGCCGCCAGGCGCCGGGGATGCGGTCGGACAGATGCCCGATGAGCGGGTCGGTGACGACGTCCAGCAGCCGTGCCAGCAGCAGGAAGACGCCGACCAGGGTAACGCCGAGGCCGGTGTGCTCGGCATAGTGGGCGGGCAGGAAGACATACAGCGGCAGGCCGAGGACGGCCAGGGGCATGCCCAGGCCGCCGTAGGCCAACAGCCGCGGCCAGCGAAGGGTGTTCACTTCATCGGGTCACGGGGTCGTCGCCCGGCGCGGCGGGCTGGACGGGGCTTTGCAGAACCGCCTGCATCAGGTTCACGCGGGCGGTGTCGAAGCCGACCTCGCAATAGGCCAGGTAGTAGCGCCACATGCGCAGGAACGACTGCGAATAGCCCAGCGCCTCGATCACCGGCTCCGCCTGGCGGACCTCCCGGTGCCAGTGGCGCAGCGTGCGCGCGTAGTCCTCGCCGAACAGGGCCTGGTCCTCGACCGTGAGCCCGGCGCGCTCGGCCTCCGCGTTGAAGCGCGGGACCGAGGGCAGCATGCCGCCGGGGAAGATGTAGAGCTGGATGAAGTCGGCGTTGCGGCGGTAGTACTCGAAGGCGTGCTCGGCGATGGTGATGACCTGCAGCGCCGCGCGCCCGCCCGGGCGCAGGCAGTCGCGTACCTTGGCGAAAAAGGTCGGCCACCACTGCTCGCCCACGGCCTCGAACATCTCGATCGAGACCACGTGATCAAAGGTGCCCTGCAGATCGCGATAGTCCTGCAGACGCAGCTCCACGCGGTCGCTCAGGCCGGCGCGTTCGATGCGGGCGCGGGCATAGTCGAGCTGCTCCTGCGAGAGGGTCACGCCGGTGACGCGGTAGCCGCGCTGCGCCGCCATCTCGGCAAAGCCGCCCCAGCCGCAGCCGATCTCCAGGATGTGCGCGCCGGGCTCGGCGTTCAACTGATCCAGCAGGCGCGTGTACTTCTGCGCCTGGGCCTGTTCCAGGGCCTCGTCGCCGCGGGTGAACAGTGCCGATGAATAGCTCATCGTGCGGTCCAGCCACAGGTTGTAGAAGTCGTTGCCGAGATCGTAGTGGAAGCGAATATTGGCGCGGCTTCCGCGGCGACTGTTGCGGTGCATCCAGTGGCGCATGCGGTCGATGGCGCGCTGCCATGTCGGGCGCTCGGCCATCGGCGCCAGGGCCTGTTCGTTGTCGGTGGCGAAGCGCAGCAGGGTCTGCAGGTCGGGGGTGATCCAGTCGCCACTGATGAACCCCTCGGCGAAGCCGATATCGCCGTGGCGCAGCAGGCGCAGGATGGCCCGCCACGGGCGGCGGAAGTGCCATACCGCCTCGACGCCTGCCTTGCGTCCACGCAGGGTTACGCGGTCACCCGAAGGGCCGATCAGGGTGACCTGCCCGGTGTCGATGTCCTTCAGGGAGCGGGCAATCAGGCGCAGGGCCCAGTCCGCCCGGGTCGTGTGTTCCTGGCGGGTGTCGAGGTGGTCGAGGGCCATTAGTCAATCTCCTGTGCGGGGGGTGCGGGCCGCGGGTGATAGCGCCCGCCACGCCACCAGATCCGGATGGCCTGCCAGTGAATCAGCGGCAGGATCTTGAGGGTCATCCAGGGCTTTTTCAGGAAGGCAGCCAGCAGCGCGCGGTCGCTGAACGGGCGCAGCCGGCCGTGTTGGGTGGCGACCAGCATCAGCTCCTGGTCCTGGTATTCGTTGATCGCGATGCGCAGCGATGCGCCGGACTGCAGGCGTGGCGGCGTCAGGGTGAAGGCGTAGCGCGCGTGCATGTCGATGAACGGTGAGACGTGGAAGGCCTTGTTCTTTTCCTGGCGCACGGGGAGGGCCATGGGGGCGCCGTTCTTGTGCAGCAGGTAGTGGTGGTGCTCGCCGAAGGTGTTGCGCACCTCCAGCAGGATGGCGCGCAGTTCGCCGTCGGCATGCCGGGCGTACCAGACACTGAGCGGGTTAAAGGCGTGCCCGAGGACGCGCGGCATGGTCAGTAGGTGAATCGGGCCACCGGCCAGGTCGATGGCGTGTTCGGCCAGGTGGGCCTCGATCCACGGGCGCCAGGGGCGCCCGTCGCGTGGGCCGTGGTCCCGGGTGCGCAGGCTGAACAGGTTGAAGCGATTCAGCGAGAACAGACGGCAGCGCCGGGTGGTCTCCGCCAGGCGATCGATATCGAACAGCGCGCTGGTTACCGGGTAGCGAAAGCGATATTGCTGCGGAAAGAACCGCTGGTGCAGCACCGTGCCATGGACCAGGGCGGCGTCCATTCACGCGCTCCGGGATTGCGCAGGCGGCGCGTGCGCCGGTGCCGCTGCGCCGCCGTGAATGGCGGAGCCCGGTTGGCGGGCGGTCTGCATGGGGGGGTGCGCAGGGCAGGACCAGGGCGGTTCGATGCCCAGCGATCGCCCGATGGAAACGGCCGAGCGCAGCCCGTCCTCGTGGAAGCCATAGCCCATCCACGCACCTGCGAAGTACAGGTTGTTCTCGCCCTGGGTGGCCGCGAGGCGCTGGCGAGCCTTGTCCGCCGGGGTATCCATGACGGGATGTTCCCAGTGCTGTTCACCGAGCACGTGGTTCGGGTGCGGCTCGCGCCAGGGGTTCAGGCTGATGATGTAGTCCTGGCGCCGTTCCAGGCGATGCAGGCGGTTCATCCAGTAGGAGACCGAGACGCTGTCGCGCGCCTGGGTGGAGCGCCCGGAGAGATAGTTCCAGGAGGACCACACGCGGCGCGAGCGGGGCATCAGCGCCGGGTCGCTGTGCAGTACCGCGCGGTTGGGCTGGAAGCGGCAGGCGGCGAGCAGACGCTCGCGCGCCGGGTCGGCCTTGTTCAGCAGCCAGCGCGCGGTGTTGGCGTGGCAGGCGAACACGACCGCGTCGAACCCCGCTGCCTGATCGTGGGTCAGGACCCGCCACCGGTCGGCATCGGGGATCACTGCGCGCACCGGTTGGTGAATCACGCTGCCGGGTTCCAGGCGCTCCGCGAGCCGCTGGACGTACTCGCGGCTGCCGCCGACCACCGTGCGCCACTGCGGGCGATCACGCAGATCCAGCAGGCCGTGGTTGTGGAAGAACTGCAGGAAACTGGCGGCCGGGAACTCGCGGATCTCCTCGGGCGGGCAGGACCAGATCGCGGCCGCCATCGGCAGCAGGTAGTCCTCGGTGAAGCCGCGGCCCAGTCGGTGTCGGGCGAGGAACGCGCCGAGCGTGCCCTCCGGGCTTTCGCCACGCTCGAACAGGCCCTTGCCCAGGCGGTTGAAGCGCAGGATATCGCGCGCCATACGCAGGAAGGTCGGGCGCACCAGGTTGCGGCGCTGCGCGAACAGGGTGTTCAGATCGGAGCCGGCATACTCGACGCCCGCGGGCTGGCGCGAGTAGCCGAAGGACATGTCCGTATCCTGGGTGGGGACGTCGAGTTCCGTGAACAGGCGGGTGAGCAGGGGGTAGTTGCGCTCGTTGTAGACCACGAAGCCGGTGTCGATGGCCGTGTGGCCCTGCGGATCGGGTACCTCCACCGTATGGGCATGGCCGCCGAGCTCCGGTTCCGCTTCGAACAGTTGGACCTGGTGCCGGGTCTGCAGAATCCAGGCGGCGGACAGGCCGGCGATGCCTCCGCCGATGACGGCGATGCGCGAGCGTTGCATGGTGGTGGATCTCCGGGCCGCAGGGCGATGTACATCTTATACAATAACTGTACAATCTTTGTAAATGGTGGCGGTAAAAAGTTCCCCGGCTTCCAATAGGAGGGCGGTATACCGCGAAACAGGTGCAGCGGGAGACGCGGATCGTGAACACAGATAACCAGGCGCAAGTGGGCGCCCCCGAGTGGCCGGCAGAGGTGCGCGATGCACTGACGACCCACGAGATCGTGGGCATCACCTCCGGACTGTCGGATTTCCGGGATGCCGAGGCGCTTCTGAAGGCGACGGCCCCGGGGCGCTGGCAGCGGCTGGAGTGGGGCATGGGCTCGGCCCATAACCGTGAGCAGTTCCATGCGTTGCAACAGGCCACCGGCGCCGCGGTGCTGCCGCTGTTTGTGACGCGCGAAGGGGTGATCGGCGGCCTCCCTGAACTGCGCGAGTACCTGGGCCACCGGGCCTTGCAGGCGCGCGGCGAGGGCGCGCGCCCGGATACCCCGGCACCTGCATTGCAGGTGCTCGGGTACGCCGGGCTGCTACCCTTCGCGTTCTTCGGCATCGGGGCCTGGATGGCCCAGCCCGAATGGCAGGTTTTCGCGCTGGAGGCCCTGGCGCTCTATGGTGCGGTGATCCTGTCGTTCCTGGGGGCGGTCCACTGGGGCATCTATCTGGCGGATCGGCAGCACCGGGTGGGTCCGCTCTCGGCGCCGGTGTGGGCGGTGGTGCCGTCCGTCCTGGCCTGGCTGGCGGTGCTGCAGCCGCTGCCGCAGGCCTTGATGACGTTGGCAGTGCTGTTTCTTGGGGTGTGGTGGGTGGACCGGCTGAGCCTGCAGCGGCGGGCGTTGCCCCGTGGCTATCTCGGTCTGCGCCTGATGCTGACCGTGGGCGCGATGCTGGCCCTGGCCTCCGGCCTCGCGGTCACCATCGCGGCCTGAGCAGGAAAGAGGAAGAACGCGAGAATGAACGAGAACAAGGAACCATCGATGAACGCAGATGCCCGCATGGCCGACGAGCCGACGGCCACCCCTGCCTCGGGCCAGCCGCTGGCCGCCCCGGAACAACTCGCCGAGCACTACCGCGAGATTCTCGCCGGGCTCGGCGAGAATCCGCAACGCGAGGGCCTGCGGGACACGCCGATGCGCGCGGCCAAGGCCATGCAGTATCTGACGCGTGGCTACCAGCAGGACCTGGACACCATCGTGAATGATGCGCTGTTCTCGTCCGATAACGACGAGATGGTCCTGCTGCGCGATATCGAGCTGTACTCCCTGTGCGAGCATCACCTGCTGCCGATTATTGGCAAGGTGCATGTCGCCTACCTGCCCGATGGCAAGGTGATCGGCCTGTCGAAGATTGCCCGCATCGTGGACATGTTCGCCGCGCGGCTGCAGATCCAGGAGAGCCTGACCCGCGAGATTGCCGAGGCGCTGATGCAGGTGACGGGGGCCAAGGGGGTTGGCGTGGTGGTGGATGCCAAGCACATGTGCATGACCATGCGCGGGGTGGAGAAGCAGCACTCCTCGATGGCGACCTCGGTGATGCTGGGCGCCTTCCGCGAGGACGGCCGAACCCGGCGCGAGTTCCTGAACCTCATCCGCGGCAGTCGCGACTGAAACCCCGACCGGGCGGCGTCGGGCGCGTTCAGCGCAGCGGGATGCTGAACGAGATGTAGTTGACCCCGGCCATGCGCATGTGGCGAACGTCCTGCGCCAGGCTGTTCAGCAGGTAAAGGCCCAGCTCGCGCAGCGATTGTTCGTCGCTGGCCGTCCACTGGCGTGCCTCGCGCAGCGCGGCCTCGTCGACCTCGGCCGCGGCGGTGCGATCGATCATTTCCACCGCCAGCGTCTCGCCTTCGCGTTCCAGACGTACATCGACCGGCCGGCTGCGTCCCGGCTCGCGGGCTGCCTGCTCGGACAGATGCATGAAGACCTCCTCCAGGGCGATCTGCAGTTTGACCGATTGCTTTTCCGGCAGGCTCAGGCTTTCGCCGAATTCCTGCGCCATGGCATGGACCTGTGGCAGGGAATCCGCCTCGGGCTCGAAGGTCGCGCGTCGATGCGGGCGGGGCCGCAGGTTGAAGATCATGCTGAGTGCCACCGCCACCGTGCCGCCGGTGGAGACGCCGTTATTCAGAAACGGGCTCAGCGCCTCCGGGATCAGGTGGTGAAAAAACAGTTCGTTCTGGAAGATGAAACCCGTCGAGAAGGCGACACCGATGATCAGCCCGCTCTGGTAGTTGAGGCCGTCCTGGGCGCACAGGCGGATCCCCGCGACGAACAACAGGGCCAGCAAAATGAGCAGGAACGCGCCGAAGACGGGGCCTGGCAGCGAGATCATCAGCATGTTGAGCTTGGGAATCAGCGCGATCAGCGCGAGAAAGGCGGCGAAGTAGTAGCCGACCCGGCGGGCGGCCATGCCGGTCAGCTCGATCGAGGAGACGCCAATGCCATAGGTCGTGTTGGGCAGTGTGCCCAGGCTGCCGGCGATCATGTTGCCCAGGCCGTCCGCATACAGCCCGCCGCGCACGCGGTCGTGGTCGATCTTGCGCGGGGTGCGGTAGGAGTTGCGCTGCGCGACCTGGGTATCGCCAATGGACTCCACCGCTCCGACCAGGGTCACGATCGCGAAGGTCAGAAGCAGCGTGAACCAGGTGGGCGAGAACTCGAAATAAAAGCCGGGCCATTCCAGCGGCGGCAGGCCGAACCAGGCGGCCTCGGTGACCTCCGAGAAATCCGTGACGCCGAAGATCATCGCGACCACGATCCCGGAGCCCAGTCCCATGATGGGCGCCCACAGCCGCAGCAGGCGTCCGCCGAAGACCGCCACGAGAATGGTGAACCCGAGTGTGAACAGGGCCACCACCAGCGCCCGCCAGGTCCCCTCGTAGTCTCCTTCACCCTGCATCATGTCGGCTGTGGTGGGGATTACGCCGAGCACCACCAGCATGATCACGACCCCACTGACGGTGGGCGTGATGATGCGGCGGAATAGCCCGAGATAGCGCGCGAACAGAAACTGTACCGGGGCCGACAGCACTGCAAGGGTGCCGACCAGCGCCATGCCGCCGACCAGGGCGGCCTCGATGCCCACGGCCAGGTAGGCGGTCGAGGTCCCCATGAAGATCAGGTAGCCCGATCCGATCGGGCCGACGCGGCGGACCTGAATCAGTGTGGCAAGCGCGCTGCCGATGAGGGCGGCGAATACGGTCCACTGGGTCGCGGCCAGATCGAGACCGATGGCGCGGGCCAGGATCAGGGGGGCGATGATGATGGCCGGTGCGACCAACAACAGGCTCTGCAGCGCACTGATTGTGCATTTGACCGGAGGCGGGTGATCGTCCACCTCATAGATGATCTTCGACTGGGAAGCTTCGGCCACGGTGCCCCCTGGGCGCGGTTGGCGAAAGCGCGCAATCATAACAGCCACGTGGTGTCGGGAGCCCAGGAGGTTTTGGTTGGGCGTTGCCCGCGAGTCGTTGGGGACGGGCAACCAGACAAAAAAAGACCCGGCGCAATGGCCGGGCCCAAGATCGTTCAGACACCCGTGTGATGGAGGGTTGTGATCTGAACGGCGGGTCATCGGCTGCCGTTGCCACGAGCCGATGATTTCCGCAACTTGTATAAGTGGACAGGCGGTGTGGAAACAGGTTCCTGCCAGCGGCTGAAAGAGTGTGGTGGCTGTCACATTTTCAGATGGGCACGGCGATCCCGCCGAGGTTCATTCATTTTTCGGGTTCTTTGTGGAGGCGTGATGCGCGGTCTTGAACAGATCCCCTGGCTGTATGACGGCCTGATGGCCGGTGCCGATCTTCTGGGGCTGCGCCGCTGGCGACGGCGTCTTGTCGAGGGCGCCGAAGGCCGGGTGCTGGAGGTCGGGTGCGGGACCGGGCGCGATCTGCCGCTATACGCGGATCCGACGCAAGTGATCGGCATGGATCCGGACCTGGCCGCGCTGCGGAGGGCGCGACGCCGTGCGCCGGCGGTCCCGCTGGTGGTGGCGAAGGCCGAGGCGCTGCCATTTGCGGATGGGGTGTTCGATAGCGTGGTCTCCGGCCTGGTTTTCTGCAGCGTCCAGGACCCGCCGCGGGCCCTGGGCGAGGTGCGCCGGGTGCTGGCAGACGGCGGCGCGTTGCGCATGCTGGAGCATGTGCGCCACACCCGCCCGCTGCTGGGACGGGCCCAGGACCGGGTGCAGCCGGCCTGGACCTGCGTCACTGGCGGTTGCCATCCCAATCGCGATACCGAGGCCGCGGTGGAGCAGGCCGGGTTCTGCATCGAACCCGAGGATCGCGTGGCCCGTGGCGTGATGCGGCGCTTTGCCGCGCGGGTCTGCCGAGCGCCCGAAGATCCTCCTGCCGGGCGCAACGCCGGGAAGACTGATTGAAGGTCGAGGGCCTTGTTCACCACGAAGGGCACGCAGGCGCGAAGAAGGGGAAGGATCGGCGACGAGAGTTCCGGTGCTGATCGTCGTTCGTGCAGTTGTGCGTTGAAAATTCTCCCGCGTGCGAAAAAATCGTGCATGGAGGCTCAAGTCTTGCGGGATGCGGCCGTCACCGGGGGCAGGTCCGTCTTCCTGAGCGCTGGCGGGCCTGTACATTCAGATTCCGGGAGTACCAGGATGGACGCAAGCGCGATTGCCGCAATGGCCACCCAGCAAAGCCAGCAGCAGCTGGCCATGCAGAAAGATGTGGCCCTGCAGAAGAAGGCGATGGAGTCGCAGGAGATGGCCGCTCAGTCGATGCTGGAGGCACTACCCGACATTGGCGAGATGCAGGCCGCCACACAGGGTCTGCCGGCAAACGTGGGCACCAACATCAATACGACCGCCTGACGCCCCCCAGTCCTTTCGCCCTGCAAGGCCCCGGCGCGTTACTGCCCGGGGCCTTTTCGTTTCCTGATTAGCAACGAGCGTCAGCCAGGCTCAAGGCCCGTGCGGGCCCGGGTCTCCAGGCGCCTCCTACATCGTCCTCCCGGAATCCGCGCAGCGGTTATCCGGGATCTCCACGGTATGAGTGACCCGTACGTTGGGGCTAGAACGGCGTGTGGAGATCCCGGCTCTGCGCTGCGCTACGGCCGGGATGACGCGGAAGTATTTTGGTCCCGGGTGTCGGAGCCGCTGTGTCCGGATGCCCCCGTACCCCGCGATCACGCGGTCTTCCATCCAGAGCCGTCGCGCCCTGCGCGGCAGGCCGGGAGCCTGCCATGCTCCGTGCCTTGGGTGCCCTCTGTGGTTACACGCCCCGGTGTTTCCTTCGTCTCTTTGAGTGCTTCGTGGTGAACCCATTCAGGCGGCCGTCCGTTACTGCCGCTGCGCCTCGAACTCGATCATCAGTTCGACCTCGTCGCCAACGATGTCGCGGGTCAGGCCGTAGGTCATGCCGAAATCGGAACGATCGAAGCTGCCACGCATCGACGCCCCCAGCACGTACGGGCGGCCGAACAGGCCACCCAGCGGGAACGGGTAGCGCCCGACCTTGTTGATGGTCACGTCGAGATGGATGGTGCGGGTCTCGCCCAGCAGCTCCAGGCCGCCACTCAGGCGCCCGGTGTTCTCGCCGGTGGGCTGGTAGCGCGTGGCGGTGAAGCGCATCTCCGGGTATTCCTCGACGTGCAGGAAGTCCTCGTTGCGCAGGTGGTCGTCGCGTTCGGCGTGGTTGGTGAACACGCTGTCGGTCTTGATGACGAAGAAGCCGCCCTCCAGCTCGCCCGAGTCCGGGTCGAAGGTGAACTCGCCCTCGGCCTCCAGGAACATGCCCATGACCTTGGCGTAGCCGGCGTGATCGACCAGGAAACCGACTGCGAAGTGGTCGGGGTCGATGACCCAGCGGTCGGCATCGGCCAGGGCTGCAGCGGGCAGGGCGAAGGTTGCGGTCAGCAGGCAGGTCAGGAGCGCGGAGCGCAGGCGGCTGGAAAAGCGGTGGTTGCGGGCGTCAGTCATGACACACCTCCGGTCGGTGGCGGTAGAGCCAGTGGATATCCACGGCAAAGGACAGGCCGAGGGCCAGCAGGCCGGTCAGGGCAATCGTGATCGCGGCGCTGGCGGGCAGGCCGGGGATCAGTATCAACAGCAGGACTACGGTCTGCAGCACACAGACGGTCTGGCGGCGGCGGCTGGGTGGCAGCGCCCCGGCCAGCCAGGGCCAGGGGCGGGCGGCCAGCACGAAGGCATAGCGCATCAGCCCGATCAGGATCACCCAGGGGCCGACTGCGGTCATCTGCCAGGCGAGCACGGACAAAGCCAGGATCATCGCTGCGTCCAGTTCCATGTCGAAGCGGGCCCCGAATGCGGTGGCGCTGTCGGTTCGCCGCGCGACGGCCCCGTCGAGCCCGTCCAGCAGCAGCGCCAGACCCGCCAGCGCAATCACCCAGAGGGCCAGCAATGGGTCACCCGTGGCAGGGGGGACGAATACCAGGGCCCCCAGGGGTGCGGTCAGGGCGGCGCGCAGCAGCGTGACCCGGTTGGCCGGGCCGGGGCCACGCCCGTCCCGGGCCAGTCCGTCCGGGGGGGTGGTGGTGGCGAGCAGGGCGCCGAGCATGAACCAGAGCACGACAAAGCCGATGATTGCGTGTGGGCCCAGTTCGGCGTGCAGCATCAGCGCCGCCGTGACGACCAGGCCCAGCAGGCCGGCGACGAGCCCGTCGGCCGCCCAGACGCGGAGACCGGTCCGTATCCGTGCCGCGGAGCAACGTTTGGCGGTGGATGATTCCATGTGGGGATTGTAGCCCTCCGTTGGAGGTCTCCGGGGCCTTGCCTTGCGACCACGCCGCGCGCCGGGAGTTGCCGCTTGGAATGCGCTTCGCCCACACTGCGCGGATGATGACGCCGCCTTGCACCCTGACCTTGCAGTGCCTCCGGTGAACACGCCAGCTCCCGAACAGGCCTTCTGGGTCGTCCGTCCCGGCACGGGCGAACTGCGCCCGGAGGCACTGGCGGAGCCGGTGTCGGGGGAGGTGCGGGTGCGCACGCAGTTTTCCGCGATCAGTCGCGGGACCGAGTCGCTGGTCTTTCATGGCCGGGTCCCCGCGAGCCAGTATCAGGCGATGCGCGCGCCATTCCAGGCGGGCGAGTTCCCCGGGCCGGTCAAGTACGGGTACATCAGTGTCGGTACGGTCGAGGCGGTGGGCGAAGGGGATGCGCCGCTCGGGCAGCGGGTGTTCTGTCTGTATCCGCACCAGAGCGCCTACGTCGTTCCCGCGGACGCGGTGGTCCCGATCCCGGATGCGGTGCCCGCGGAGCGCGCGGTGCTGGCGGCCAACATGGAGACGGCGATCAACGCGGTCTGGGATGCGCACTCCGGTCCGGGGGATCGCATCGCCGTAATCGGGGCGGGGGTGGTCGGGCTGCTGGTGGCCTGGCTGCTGCGCGCGATCCCCGGCACCGAGGTGACGTTGATCGACCCCAACCCCCAGCGCGAGGACGTGGCGGCCCGGCTGGGGTTGAGCCTTTGCACCCCGGACGCGGCGCAAGCGAATTCGGACCTGCAGGGCCTGGACGGGGTCGTGCATGCCAGCGGCAACCCGGCCGGGCTGGAGCAGGCGCTGGCGCTCGCCGGGGTCGAGGCCCGGGTGGTGGAGATGAGCTGGTACGGCGATCAGCCGGTGCCGGCGCCGTTGGGCGAGGCCTTTCACTCGCGGCGGCTGACGTTGCGCAGCTCGCAGGTCGGACGCATCCCGCCGGAGCGCGCGGCGCGCTGGGACTATCGCCGCCGCCTGGCGCTGGCGCTGTCGCTGCTGACCGATCCGGCGCTGGATGCCCTGATCAGTGGCGAGGATGCGTTCGCCGACCTGCCGACGGCAATGCAGCGTGTCTCCGGGCCCGAGGCCGAACGCACGCTGTGCCACCGGATTCGTTACTGACCCCTTTTCCGTTCAATTTCGACCTGCGGGGAATTGCCCGATGTACAGCCTGAACGTCCGTGATCATTTCATGATCGCCCACAGCTTTGCCGGCGAGACCTTCGGCCCGGCCCAGAAGCTCCACGGCGCGACCTACGTGGTCGACGTGACCTTCCGCCGCAAGGCACTGGATGCCGACGGGCTGGTGGTGGATATCGGCCGCGCGAGCGAGGTGGTCAAGGCCCTCCTGGGCGACCTGAACTACCAGAATCTGGACGAACGTGAGGATTTTCGCGGCCAGAACACCACCACCGAATTCCTCGCCCATGAACTGCACCAGCGCGTGGCGCGCGCCATCCATGCCGGCGAGCTGGGCGAATCGGCCCGCGAGCTGGACGCGGTGTGTGTAACCCTGAACGAGTCGCACGTGGCCTGGGCCAGCTACGAGGCGGCACCCTGAGCCGAATGCGTGAGCTCGGCCTGGTGGTGCCGGGGTCGCTGGAGCAGCGCACCGGCGGGTATCGCTACGATGCGCGCATGGTCGCGGGCTTGAGGGCGCACGGCTGGACGGTGACAGTGCGCGAGCTGGAGGGGGCATTCCCCGGGCCGAACCCGGCGGCCAAGTCGGCCCTGGACGCCGCGCTTGCGGGCTTTCCCGATAGGCGGGCCGTGCTGCTGGATGGCCTGGCGGCGGGTGCCTTTCCCGGGGTGCTGGCCCGCCACGCCGAGCGCCTGCATCTGATCTATCTGCTGCATCACCCGCTGGGTCTGGAGACCGGGCTGGAACCGGCGCGGGCCGATGACCTGCTGGCGCGTGAACGCGCCGCCGTGGGTCAGGTCGAGGGCGTGCTGGCCACCAGTGCCTTCACCGCCGGGCAGGTGGCCACCTGGGGGGTGTCTTCCGGGCGGCTCCAGGCGATACCGCCGGGGATCGAGCCGCGGCCGCAGGCGTTGGGGCCCGGTCCCGGCGAGCGGCCGCTGCTGCTCTGTGTGGGCTCGGTCGTGCCGCGCAAGGGCCAGCTGGAACTGGTGCAGGCCCTGGCGTGCATACGGACCACGGACTGGCGGGCGGTCTTGGTGGGTTCGCGGGTGCGGGACGCGGCCTATGTGCAGCGGGTGGAGGCGGCGATCACCGAGGCCGGGCTTGGAGACCGGGTCGAGTGGGCGGGCGAATGCGATGATGCGGCGCTGGAGGGCTGGTACGGGCGGGCCTCGCTGTTTGTCCTTCCCAGCGCTTACGAGGGCTTCGGCATGGCCTATGCCGAGGCAATGGCGCGCGGCCTGCCGGTGATCGGTACCACCGGTGGAGCGATCCCTGCGACCGTGCCGGAGGCGGCCGGCCGGCTGGTCCCGCCGGGAGATATCGGGGCGCTTGCCGAGGCCATCGACGCCTTGTTGGTCGACGATGGAGCGCGCCACCGGATGGGACGGATGGCGCGCGAGGCGATGGCGGAACGTTCGGACTGGGATGGTGCGGTGGCCGCACTGGAACAGACGCTGGAGGCGTGGCTGCAATGACGGAATCCTTCGACGCCGACTGGCTGGCCCTGCGCGAGGCGACCGATCATGCCGCCCGGCCGGAGGCCCTGGTCGAATCCCTGCGTGCGCATCTGGCTGGGCGCCGTGTCGCCGCCCCACTTCAGGTGACGGATCTGGGCAGCGGCACCGGCTCCAACCTGCTCTACCTCGCGCCGCGACTGCCGCCCCCGCAACACTGGCGGCTGGTGGACCACGATACCGGGCTGCTGGGCCGCGCCGGAGCTCCGGGCGCCGGGATCGAGCTCGAGCGGTGGGTGAGCGACCTGGCCGACGATCCGGCTGCGGCCCTCGCGGGCGGATCGTCGCTGGTGACGGGTTCGGCGCTGCTGGATCTGGTTTCGGAGGCCTGGCTGGACCGGTTGCTTGTGGCCTGCGCCGAACAGGGTGCCGCGGTGTTGTTCGCACTGAGTTATGACGGGCGGATTCGCTGGTCGCAGCCGCATGCCCTGGATGCCGAGTTGGAGGACGCAGTCAATCGGCACCAGCGCTCGGACAAGGGGTTCGGCCCGGCCCTGGGGCCGACCGCCGCGCCGGCCTGTGCGGCGCGGCTCGAGGGGCTGGGGTACGGGGTGCAAACCTGCGCCAGTGACTGGCGGATTGACGCGCATCGGGCGGCGCTGGGTGTGGCCCTGATCGACGGCTGGGTGGCCGCGGCCAGCGCGATCGACCCGGGCCGGGCGGCGGATCTGCGTGCCTGGGGCGAGGCGCGCGCCGTGGCGCTCGCGCGCGGCGAGGTCGAGCTGACCGTCGGGCATCAGGATGTGCTCGGTTTGCGCTGACCCACGCCGCCCGGGTGTTTTAATCAGCATCCCCTTACAAGGGAGAATTGGCGCCGATGTGCTGTCCATTATCCTGTTCGCTCTGGAAGGCGTTTCGGTGCAGGATAGAAATAGGTAATGGAATGAACGCTTGACGGAGACCCCGGAGTCGCGCTGATGAATGCATTCATCCGTGCTGCCCGAGTCGCTCCGCCAATGGAAAACCGGAGAAAGGTGAGGCATGGAACAGGCAGACAACAAGCAGAGAAGTTTCGTTAATCGCTACTGGATCCTGATCGTGATCGTGCTGTGGCTGATCGCCTGGTCGGCGCGCGATGTACTGGCCCCCAGCGCCGATGCGGTGCCGGAGGACACGGATGTCGAGGCCGTCGCGGTGGCCGAGGATGCCCCGGCCCCAGCGGACGAAACGGCGCCGCGTGAGGGGCGTTTGTCGGAGGGCGACATGGACCCGATGACGGGCGAGGCCTACGAGCGTGAGGACGAGGGCAGCGCACAGCGCCCGATCCCGGACCCGCAGGAACAGGCGCAGCTCCGGGCCACCGGCGAGCCGATGAGCGAAGAAGAGGTCGCGCGGCAGGTGCAGGAGGCGCTGGAGGCCGGGCGTGTCGCCTACTGGCGGGGCGGACCCGAGGAGGCGGTCGAGGTGCTGCGCACGGCACTGGAAGACATTCCGGCCACCTCGGCGCAGCGTGCCGACCTCTACGGCGAGCTGGGCAACGCCCTGTATGCCGCTGACGATGCCGCGGGCGCGATGCGGGCCTGGGACAGCGCCCTGGGGTTGTTGCCGACGAGCGAGCGGCGTTCGATGATCGAGCGCCTGGCGCCGGTGTATGACCGCCACCACCGCGATGGCGCCCGCCACCTGCGACAGTACCGCTAGGTCTTTTCGCGCCGCCGGAAGGCGCGGTCAGGGCAACCGAAAAGGCCCCGGGGGTGTACACCTCCGGGGCCTTTTCTTGTGGGGGCGGTCGTCTGCCTGCCGCAGGTTCAGACTAGCTGGTAGCGGTGCAGTTTGCGCCACAGGGTGCTGCGATCCATGCCCAGGGCGCGGGCGGTCTGCGAGCGGTTTCCGGCATGGGCGACCAGTGCCTCGCGCAGGCGCCGGGCCTCCGGATGTTCGCTGGGCTGGCCGTCGCGGGTCGGGTGGCCCGCCCGGTCGTTCGGTTGGCCGTCGGGAACGTGGGCCGGGTCATGGCGGTTGGTGCGCGGCGCATGGATCGTGTCCGCCGCATCGGCATCCACCCGGATCGGCTGGGGCAGGGGAAAGTCGTCCACCTGACCGTTGCGGGCGTGCAGGGTCAGACACTCGAAGACGTTCTCCAGCTCGCGGAAGTTGCCCGGCCAGGGGTGCTCCTGCAGCCGTTCCTTCAGATGCGGCGCGATGCGGATGCCGTGGTGCACCTCGTAGGCCTGCAGGGTGGCTTCCAGATCCCGGGGCCGTTCGCGCAGCGGCGGGATTTCCACCGTGGCGACCGCGAGGCGGTAGAACAGGTCGGTGCGGAACGCGCCGGCCTCGACGCGGCTGCGCAGGTTCTGATTGGATGCGGAAAGGATGCGCACATCCACCTGCCGGGTGGTGTTCTCGCCGACGCGTTCAAAGGCGCCATCCTGGACTGCGCGCAGCAGCTTGGCCTGCAGGCGCGGGCTCATCTCGCCGATCTCGTCGAGGAACAAGGTGCCGCCGTCGGCCGCCTCGAAGCGCCCGACCCGGTCGGTGACCGCCCCGGAGAAGGCCCCGCGGGCGTGGCCGAAGAGTTCGGATTCCAGCAACTCCTCGGGGATCGCCGCACAGTTGATCTCGACGAACGGGGCACGGGTGCGGCGGCTGGACTGGTGGATGGCCCGGGCCAGGCGCGTCTTGCCGGTGCCGGATTCGCCCATGAGCATCACGCGCACGTCGCTGGCGGCCACGCGCCGTGCAAACTGCAGTGTGGGCCGGCAGTTGGCGTCGTGGGAATGGAAGTGGCTGTCGTCGAGCCCGTCCTGTTCGTCCTCGCTGACGGTTTCCACCGCGGTTGTTCGCCGGCGTTGCGGTTGCAGGGTGATCAGACGCAGCGCGCGCTGGTCATCGTTCAGGCGCAGTGGCTGGCTGATCACCTCCAGCGGGAGGGTCTCGTCGTCCAGTTCCGCCATTAGCGAGAAGTGCAGGGCGTGCGGCGTGCTGTTGGCGTCGGCATCGTGCTCGCCGGCGGCAATGGCGGCCTCTTGCAGGTGTTGTTCGAGATTCAGTGGTCCGAGGTTCGCCAGGGTGAGGCGGGCATCGGAGGGGATTTGCAGCGTCTGGTGAAAGGCCGGGTTGGCGAACAGGACACGGCCCCGGGTGTCGCTGATGAGGTGTGGGTCGCGACTGTGTCGGATGCAGATCTCGGCCAGTTCGGTTGTGGTCATCCCGCCTCCTTTTCTTGTTGGAGGGGCCGGCGGAAACGGTGCGGTGTTGCAACATCCGGGGTCACCTGCAACACCCCCGGTATGGCCCGTTTCGCCAATCCCTGTCTCGGTTATAGCGCGAAACGGGGGTGTTGCAACAGTCATTGCTTGAATATCAGTAAATCCTAATTAAGTGATTGTTTTATAAGAAGGTCGATATATTGGCATATACGTTGCTTGTAGTCGGGCATGAGTTCATCTACATACTGGTTAATGGATACCCACTGCGGTTTTCAGCCGGCTGACCCGGGTCGCCGGACGGGCCTCGCCGCCAGTGTCCCCGGCGTCCGGTCAAGTGCGGTCCATTCCCTGCCCCCGTTCCCGTGTGCGCAGGTGCGCCGGGTGCGGGCGCCTTCTTTCATCGCGACATTCGGCGCGAGGTAGGACGATCATGCTTGCTCGAGTTTCCCGACGCCTCCTGGCCCGCACCCTCCTGGGTACCGCGCTGGCCCTGCCGCTGTTCGGCATCTCGGCGGCTCACGCCGCCGGTCCCGTCCTCACGGTGGAGCCGGATCAGGCGGCCACTCAGACCGTTAGTGGCACCGTGGTCCCCTATCGCGAAGTCACCCTGACCGCGCAATCCGCGGGGCGCGTGGTGGATGTGGCGGGCGCCGAGGGCGACCGCTTCGAACAGGGGGCGGTGCTGGTGGCGATCAGCGACGACCGGCTGCGCGCCCAGCGCCAGGCGGCCGAGGCCGAGATGCGCACCGCGGAGGCCGCGATCCGCGAGGCCCAGATGCAGTACGGCCGCGAGATGGTCTCGCCGCAGTCGCGCAGCATCGGCCAGATGCCGGGCATGGGCGTGCCGTCGATGTTCGACCAGATGTTCACCCAGCCGATGGGCCAGGTCATGGGCATGGGCGATCCCGCGCTGGATCGCCGTACGGATCTCTATTCCCGCTACATCGGCGTGGATCAGGCGCAGGCGCGCTGGGAGCAGGCCCGGGCCCGGGTCACCGAACTGGACGCGGCCATCCGCGACACCCGGTCCGAGGCGCCCTTCGATGGCCTGGTGATGCACAAGCACGTGGAAGAGGGCGATACCGTCCAGCCCGGTCAGCCGCTGGTGAGCTTCGGCCATGTCGAATTCCTGCGCGTCGAGGCGCAGGTGCCGGTGCGGCTGGTGAGCGGCCTGCAGGAAGACGACTACGTGCAGGTGCGGCTGGATACCGGTGACGAAGTGGAGGCCCGGGTCGCCCGGATCTTCCCCCTGGCTGACCCGCAGCGCCACACCGTCACGGTCAAGTTCGACCTGCCGCAGGGCGTGCGCGGTGGGCCGGGCATGCATGCGGCGGTGCATCTGCCGCAGGGCGAGCTTTCCAGTAACCGGGTCGTGATCCCGCGTTCGGCATTGATCCCGGGCGGTGCCTTGCCGCGCGTGGCCGTGCTGGATGGCGAGGGCCACGTCCGCGTGCGCATGGTGCGCCTGGGTGGCGGACGCGGCGACCAGGTGGTGGTGACCTCCGGGCTGGAGCCGGGCATGCAGATCCTGGCCCGACCGGGCGCGGGTGTGCGTTCCGGCCAGCCCGTGGGGCGCGGTTCCCCGGATTCGGGCGTCGGACGCCGCGACGGTGTCACGGACCCCTGGAGCCGTATGTAGGGATCCATACCCGGCTGCAGGCCGGGACTATCAGCGCCGGTTGCTGCCCCCTGGCAGGTGCACCGGTGGCGACGCGCCGGCCGAACCGGTGCTCGGGACGCCAGACTGACAACAGGACTGTTCAAGCTCGATGGCCGAAGACGACAAACAATCCGAGACCGGTTTCCGGCAGAAACACGGTGACCCCGGCATTGCCGGGCGCATGGCGGCGGCCTTTATTCATTCGCCGCTGTCGTCGCTGCTGCTGATTGCCAGTATCGCGATCGGCATCCTCGGCCTGATGGTGACGCCGCGCCAGGAGGACCCGCAGATATCGGTGCCGATGGTGGACATCATGGTGTCCTACCCGGGCGTCCCCTCGGAGCAGGTAGCGAGCCTGGCGGCGCGGCCGCTGGAGCGGCTGATGAGCGAGTTGTCCGGGGTGGACAACGTCTACTCCGTGTCGCATCGCGGCGAGGCGATGGTGACCGTGCAGTTCGACGTTGGCGAAGACATGGAGTCCTCCATCGTCAAGGTGCACGACAAGCTCTTTGCCAACCGCGACCTGATGCCGCCCGGCGTCAGCGAGCCCATGGTCAAGGCCAAGGGTGCGGACGACGTGCCGGTGGTCAACCTGACCTTCTGGTCGCATGAGGTGGACGATGCCCTGTTGCGTCAGATTGCGCTGGATGCGCAGCAGCAGCTGAACGAGGTCCCCGACACCAGCCAGAGCTTCGTGGTCAGTGGGCGCGAGGAGCGTCTGCGCATCGAGGTGTTGCCGGAACGCCTCGCGGGCTATGACATCAGCCTGGACGAGATCGCCCAGGCCGTGCAGTCGGCGAATGTCGAAGGCGCGGCTGGACGCATCGAGAGCGGGGGGCTGAGTACTGCGGTGTACACCGGGCGTTTCTTCACCGGTGCCGCCGATCTCGAGCAACTCCTGGTTGCGGTCAGTGACGGCCAGCCGGTCTATCTGCGCGATGTGGCCGAGGTAACGTACGGCCCGGGCGAGCTGGAGCGGTTCGTGCGCCACTATTCCGGTCCGGCAGCCCCCCAACCGGATGCGGCACCGGAAGGCGCCGCGGCGGTCACGCTGGCCATTGCCAAGAAGCCCGGCAGCAACGGGGTGACCGTCGCCAACGACGTGCTCGAGCGCCTGGAGCGTCTGAAGGGCAGCGTGATCCCGGACAACGTCGAGGTGGCGGTTTCGCGTAACTACGGCAAGTCTGCCAACGAGAAGGTCAACGAGCTGCTCTTCAAGCTGTTCATCGCCACCTTCGCAGTGACCATCCTGGTGGGCCTGTTCCTGGGGGTTCGTGCCGCGGTCGTGGTGCTGATCGTGATCCCGGTGGTGATCCTGTTCACTGTGTTCAGCGCGTGGCTGCTGGGCTACACCATCGATCGCGTCAGCCTGTTTGCGCTGATCTTCTCCATCGGCATCCTGGTCGATGACGCCATCGTGGTGGTGGAAAACATCTACCGACGCTGGCTGATGAAGCGCGGCATCGATACCGAGACCACGGTGGATGCGGTGCGCGAGGTCGGCAACCCGACCATCCTGGCCACCTTCACGGTCATCGCGGCCTTGCTGCCGATGGGTTTCGTCTCCGGGATGATGGGCCCGTACATGCAGCCGATCCCGGTGCTGGGGTCCGTGGCCATGTTGTTCTCGTTGGTGGCGGCGTTTGTATTCACTCCGTGGCTCACCCAGCGCCTGCGTCCGAGCATGGCGTATCTGGAAAAGGCCACCGACAAGGAACATCGCCAGGCGGAAAAGCTGGGGCGGTTCTACCGCACGGTAATCCCGGGGCTGGCCGACAACCGGGTGCGCGGCTACGCCTTTTTGATCGCCGTCATCGTGATCTTCTTCCTGATGGTCAGCCTGTTCATGACCACGGACGTCCGCGTGAAGATGCTGCCCCTGGATAACAAGCCCGAGTTCCAGGTGATGGTGAACTTCCCCGAGGGCACGGCCCTGACCGAGACCGGGACGCTGAGCCACGACATGGCCAGCGCCCTGCGCGAGATGGACGAGGTGGTGGCTCTGCAGTCCTACGTCGGGACCGCCTCGCCGTTCAATTTCAACGGCCTGGTGCGGCACTACTACCTGCGCAACGAACCCTGGCAGGGGGACATCCAGGTGCAGCTGGTGGACAAGGGCGACCGCAGCCGGACCTCGCACGATATTGCCACCGAGGCGCGCGAACGCCTGACCCCGCTGGCCGAGGCGGCCGGCGCGCGCATCCAGGTGGTCGAGATGCCGCCGGGTCCGCCGGTGCTGCAGTCGATTGTCGCCGAGATCTACGGCCCTGATGCTGCCACCCGCCGCGCTGTAGCCCGCGATCTCGAGGGCATGTTCGCCGGTGCCGAGCACGTGGCCGATGTGGACAGCTTCCTGCAGGCGCCACACAACGTCTGGCACTTCGATGTGGATCGCGACAAGGCGTTGCGCCGCGGTGTGACCGTGGACACCATCAATCGAACCCTGGAGACCGCGATCGGCGGGCAGATCCTGGGCGATGTAAAGGCGCAGTCGCTGGTCGAGCCACATTTGATCGAGATGCGTCTGCCGATGGCAACGCGCAATGACATCCGGCAGCTGGAGATGCTGCCGATCTCCACCCGGCAGGGCGGGTCGATCCCGCTGGCCGAGCTGGGCGAATTCGTCCAGCGCCCGCAGGACGAGCCGATCTACCACAAGAACCTGCGTCCGGTGGAGTACGTGACCGGCGAGGTGGTCGGGCGTCTGGCCGCGCCGGTGTACGGCATGCTGGAGGTCCAGGAACAGCTAGAGGACTACCGTCTTCCGGATGGCAGCCAGGTGCAGCCGCACTGGCTGGGGCCGCCGCCCAATGATGGGTCGACCGCCTTCGAATGGGCCGGCGAGTGGACGGTGACGTACGTGACCTTCCGCGACATGGGGATCGCCTTCGCGATCGCGCTGATCCTGATCTACATGCTGGTGGTCTGGGAGTTCGGAAACTTCGTGTTGCCGGGCATCATCATGGCCCCGATCCCGCTGACCCTGATCGGCATTATTCCCGGCCACTGGCTGATGAACGCCGAATTCACCGCGACCTCGATGATCGGCTTTATCGCGCTCGCGGGGATTATTGTCCGCAACTCGATCCTGCTGGTGGACTTCGGTCGCCAGGCGGTGGACGAGGGCCACGACGTGCGCGACGCGATGATCCTGGCCTGCCAGGCGCGTACCCGTCCGATCATCATTACCGCGCTGGCCCTGCTGGCCGGCTCCAGCGTGATCCTGTTCGATCCGATCTTCCAGGGCATGGCGATCTCGCTGATGTTCGGCACGGTGGTGGCCACCCTGCTGACCTTGGTGGTGATCCCGCTGGGCTGTATCTCCGGCCGCCGCGCCTTCTGCCCGACCAGCCTGGACGAGGACGGTGCGGCCACGGCCGGCTGTGGCAATGGCAATGGCCATGCTGTGCATGCCGGTGTGACGGCCAGCGCGACCCAGGGTGCGTCTCCGGGGGCATCCGGCGAGGGGAATGACCTGTTCGGCCCGCGCGAGGGCGGGCCGGTCACCCAGGTCGTGCAATACGCAGGGCTTTATCTCAAGTGCCTGGTCGTGGCCTTCATCGAGGGCCTGCGCGACCTGGCGCTCGCCCTGGGGCGTCTGATCCGGTCCTTCATTGAACGCCGTCGCAATGGCGATGGCGGCCCTCCGCCGCCCAGCGGCGGATCGGGCGGTCCCTTCGCCGGGCCTGGCGGGCCGACGGGCGGTGCCCCGGGGAGCGGTGGTGCGTCGGGCACGGGTTCCGGCGGGGGTGCGGCGACTCCGCAGCCCCGTTCGGAACACCCGTCGGCGGACTCGAAGCCGCCGGGCCCTGTTGCGCAGGCACCTGAGGCGACCGGCACCCCAGAGCGCGCGGCCTCCACGCCCGCCACCGGGAATGCCGGAGCCCAGGACGCCGGTGCCGCGCCGTCCAGCCGCGCTCAGGCTGAGAAGGCCGACGCGGGGTCCGCGAAACAGGCGGACACCTCCAGGACCACGTCCCGCGCCGGGGCAGGCAAGACGACCGCATCGACTACCCCGGTCGGGTCGCGTGCCGGGAAGGCCGGCTCCACGCGGGGTGCTGGCGATACCGCGGGGACCAAGGCTACGAAGAAGTCGCCAGCGGGCACCTCGGTAAGCGCGAAGGACAAGGCCGCAGCCGCGAGCAAGACCTCCGGCGACACGTCCGTGTCCGGTAGCGCCACTAAAGGACGCGCAAGCAGCACCAACAAGGGCACCGGAACCCGGAAAACGGGCAGCGCGGGCGCGAACAAGCGCGCGCCGACGGCGTCCAACAAGAAGATCGGGGGGATGAGCAAGACCGGCACCACGAGCAGCAAGACCGGCCGCAAGGACAGCGGCAGTACCCCCAAGGGGAGCGGCAAGTCGGGTACACCCGGCAAGGGCCGCACCCGACGTGGGATTCGACTCAAGTGAACATGCAAGCAAGACCTCGAGGAGGTTCGCAATGAAGAAGCGTTTCAATTCCCGAATGATTGGTACCACGCTGGCCAGTGCCGCCGTGGCATCCGTGCTGGCCCTGGGCGTCGCCCAGGCCCAGGAACAGGGCCAGGGTCAGGGCTACGGCCAGGGTCCGGCGATGGGCCAGCAGGGCCCGGTGCCCGGCCCCTACGGGCACGGCCCGTACGGCTCCGGCATGGGCGCACATCCCGGTGGCGGGATGATGCAGCAGCGTGAAGGCTCCGGTGACTTCAGCTTCGGCATGTCCGGGCGCAGTCAGGGTCAGGGCTACGGGCGCGGCCACGGTGATGGGTACGGCCAGGGCTATGGCCGCGGCCATCAAGGCTATGGTCCGGGCTACGGCCCGGGGTATGGCCCCGGTTACGGGCCTGGTCCGCAGCAGGGTGGTTTCGGCCATCCGGGCATGATGCAGCCGGGCTATGGCATGCAGCAGCGTCAGGGCTACGGCCAGATGCAGCAGTTCGATCCGGACAACCTGCCGGAAGACATGCCGGAAGAGATGCGTGAGCGCATCCAGGCCCAGCACGCCGAGCGCCAGGAGCGCATGGAAGAGATGGAAGCCATGCGCGAAGCGCGTCAGAAGGCGATGGAAGCCGGACGTGCGGCGTACGAGGAAGAGATGGAGCGCCAGCGTGAGCGCCGCATGGAGATGATGCAGGAGCGTCGTGAATCCATGCAGGAAGAAGGCGGCAACTGATCTTCGGATCGGGGATCGCATGTCGACGGGCGCTGGTGCCCGTCGGAGTGGAAGTCAGACGGAGGCAGTTCGCCATGCAGGGCAGGCAGTCCGGTCAGCTGAAACGCAAGCGGGTCAGATACGCCCCGATACTCGGGGTACTGCTGGCCACGGGGTTTCTGTTGCCGGCCGTCGACCTGGCGGCGAGTGATCGCCACAACCCCTGGGCCTCCGTTACGCCGGAGGTGCAGCGGTCGGCCCCGGAACGCCCGCGCGGGCGTTTTCCGGACCGCGATTACGACCCGTCACGGCGGGGCGAATCGCGGGAAGCCCCGGAGCCGGGTCCGCAGCAGGCTCCGCCGTACCGTGGCTATGGGCCCTACGGCCCGCATGGGGCACC
This sequence comes from Thioalkalivibrio versutus, assembly GCF_001020955.1. Classification (NCBI taxonomy): domain Bacteria; kingdom Pseudomonadati; phylum Pseudomonadota; class Gammaproteobacteria; order Chromatiales; family Ectothiorhodospiraceae; genus Thioalkalivibrio; species Thioalkalivibrio versutus. The sequence goes on along the minus strand of NZ_CP011367.1, from coordinate 2,126,235 downwards.
GGGTGCTCCGTCGTTCCACACCCCTGGCGGGATGCCGGGGGGCTATCCATACGGGTATCCGGGGCAGTCCGGTTACCCGGGCATGGGCGGGCCGTCTTCGGTCTTCCCCTGGGGGATGGGCGGTTTCCCGTTCCCCTGACCAGTAAGGCGTGCATTCGAGAAGCCCTCCCCGCGTGCACGCATTCAAATTGAGGGCATGACTCCTTCAGGAGGTAGCACCATGAACAAGTTGGTCAAAGCAGCAGTTCTCGCCGTTTCCCTGGGTGGCCTGGCCGCCCCGATGATGGCCTCCGCCCAGTGGGGCGGCCCCGGCTACGGGTATGGCCCCGGCGCCTATGGCCCGGGCTATGGCTATGGCCCGAGCATGCCGTTCTTCGGTGGCCCCGGTTACGGCTCCGGTCGTAATTACGGCATGGGCGACATGATGGGCGACATGATGGGTGACGGTAACTTTGACTTCTCCGCCAGCGGTCGTGGTCGCGGCCACGGTTACGGTCAGGGCTATGGGGATGGCTACGGCCGGGGTCAGGGGTACGGCCACCCGGGTTATGGCTACGGCCCGGGCTACGGCCCGGGCTACGGCTACGGTCCGGGTTACGGCCCGCAGGGCTACGGTCCTCAGGGCTATGGCCCGCAGGGTCAGATGCCGCAGCAGCAGGGCCAGGGCAACTAAGCCCGTCGCTGTTCGGGCCTGCCCGGTGTCGGGCAGGCCCCTTTTTTTCGGAGCCGTGCGGATTGGTGGGTTGCGCGTAGCCGCCAATCCGCAATGCTCGAAGGAGACGCCATGCAGACCGTCGTCGCCAATCTGAAAGGTGGTACCGGCAAGAGTACCGTGGCCTTTAACCTGGCCCTGTGGTTGCTGGAGGGGCGTCGTCGCGCCCTGACCGTGGATCTGGATCCGCAGCGAACCCTCAGCGATGTGCTGGAGGTGCGCCACGAGGAAGGCTACGAACCCGCGCTGGACGGGGTCAGTGATCTCGATGCCGTCCGCTCCCGCACGGGCGATTACGACGAGGTGCTGATCGATGTCGGTGCGTCGGACATGGCCTCCCTGATGACTGCGGTGGAGGGTGCCGACCGTGTGCTGATCCCGGTGCCGCCCAGCCAGGCGGACGTCTGGTCGACTTATCGCTTCGTTCAGCGCATTCAGGAGCAACGCGGGTCGCGTGATCGTCCCGAGATCCTGGCATTCATCAATCGTGCCGATACGCACCAGGCCGTGCGCGAGACCGACGAGACGCACGAGGCGCTGCAGCAGATCGAGGGGGTCCGCTTGCTGAAGCCGCGGCTGAAGCAGCGCATGGCCTTTCGCCGTTCCTTCAGCGAAGGGCTCTCGGTGCGCGAACTGGAGCCCCGCGGCAAGGCCGCCGCCGAGCTGGGCGCCCTGGCTGTAGCCCTGTTCGGGCGCAACCGCCGCAAGAAACAATAATGTGTCGCGTCCGGTGATCACCGGACGGCGGGCACCGAGCAGGAGAGCTTCATGCGCTTCATACGCAATGCGTTGGTCGTGATCGGATTGCTGGCACTGATTGGGGTGGGGTATGCCATTTTTGCTTTCGAGCCCTACCTCGGTCAGGTCCGCTCGCTGGATTCCCAGGCGCCCAAGGTCTATTCGCAGATGGCCCGCACGGTGCTGGAGACCGGCGACGCCGCGGAGGCCATGGTCTACAAGCGCAAGGTGGACGCGGGCCTGGCGGTCGAAGAGGTCGAGGATATTCTGCGCCTGGTGGCCAACGAGCTGAATATCCGCAACGTCGGCGAATTGCCGATGGGGGAGGAGGTACGAAGCGTTACCGGGGAGGACTTTCCGTTCCTGAAGATCTATATGTTCTGTGATGTGGCGATTGCCGCGCAGATGGTTCGCCACAGCCCGGCGATGGCTGCGTATCTGCCGTGCCGGATCGTGCTGCAGGAAGATGCCGAGGGCAATCTGTGGCTGATGACGCTGGATCTGGAGCCGATGATCCACGGAGGGCGCCCGCTGCCCGAGGATCTGCGCGAGCAGGCCATTTTTGTGAAGGAATCACTGGAGGAAATCATTGACCGCGCCGCCGTCGGCGCCTTCTGACGGGGGTAGCGAACCCGATTCCATGCATCGACCAAGGGCGTTCAATGAGCGACGAGAGCAACAGTGATTTCAACAGGGTCCGCGACGAGGCGGACAAGGCGGATGCCCGCTCCCGGCGTGTGGAGCTGATTGTGTACGCCGCCTTGCTGGCCTTCGTGGTCCTGGCCATCTACGGGTTCTGGCTGATCACCAGCCTGACCCGGGATGTCAGCCAGTTGACCCAGGAGATCGCCCAGATGACCCAGGTGGTCGATCGCGACATGTCCACCATCGCCGGGCACATGGCCTCGATGGACCACCAGATGACGGACATCAACAACACCATGCGGGTAATGAACGAGGAAGTGGCGGTGATCGCGGGCAATACGCGCTCGATGGATGCCAATATCGGCTCGATGACGCGCGATACCAGCGTGATGGCGGGCGCGATCACGGGCATGCAACAGGACATGTGGAGTCTGAATCGCAATGTGGGGGCGCCCATGGGTATGATGAACATGTTCAACCCATTCACCGATCAGAGCGGTCCGGTCCGGGGTTCGCCGGGGCCGTATTACCCGCGCTGATCACGCGTTTCGACTGACGGAGTCCGCATGTTCAATCGTCCTGGCCCTCGGGTACGCAAGCAGCTCAAGCTGCTCAGCGACCGCCTTGCCGAAGAGAATCCGGTCCTGAAGGGGGTGGTCGACCCCTTCCGCGATCTGGACCGGGTCGGCTATGCGGCCGGTCTGCTGGATCCCACCGAAGACTCCTACGCCTTCACCATCTCCTGGTGGCCGATGATCGCCATGCTGGGGACGTTCTCGGCCGGCAAGTCCACCTTCATCAACGAATACGTGGGCACCACCGTGCAGCGCAGCGGTTCGCAGGCGGTGGACGACAAGTTCACCGTGATCAGCTACGGCGGAAGCGAGCACGTGCAGGAGCTGCCGGGGCTCGCGCTGGACGGCGATCCGCGTTTCCCGTTCTATCGCGTATCCGACGAGATCGAGCGCATCACCGACGGCGGCGGGCGTACGGTGGATCATTTCCTGGCGATGAAGACCGCGCGCGCGGAGCATCTGCGCGGGCGCATCATCATCGACTCTCCCGGGTTCGATGCCGACGAGCAGCGCGCGACGATCCTGCAGCTGACCGACCACATCATCGATCTGTCCGACCTGGTACTGGTGTTCTTCGATGCCCGCCACCCGGAACCGGGCGCGATGCGCGACACCCTGGAGCACCTGGTCAATCGCGTCGCCGAACGCAATGATTTCACCAAGCTGGTGTTTATCCTTAACCAGATCGACACCACCTGGCGCGAGGACAACCTGGAAGAGGTTGTTTCCGCCTGGCAGCGCGCCGTCGTGCGCCAGGGCAATGCCACCGGGCGTTTCTATTGCCTGTACAACGAGAGTGCGGCGGTCGAGATCGGCGATCCTCAGGTGCGCGAGCGCTACGAGGAAAAATCCCGGCGCGACCGTCAGGAGATCCACGCCAAGATCCAGGAGATCAGTTCCTCGCGTTCCTACCGGATCCTTGGCTCGCTGCAGGCGATCGCCGAATCCATCGAGATGGACGTCATGCCGGCGCTGCAACATGCGCTCGCGCGCTGGCGCCGCCGTGTCGTGCAGTTCGACGCCGGGATGTTCGCGGTGGTCGCGGTGATCCTGGGCCTGATTGGCTACCAGTGGACTGGTGGTGTGGCCCCGTGGACCGATGGCAGCGTCTGGCAGTCCATGGGCGAGCGCCCGTTGCTGACTGTCTTTGGCATCGTGGTGCTGGCGATCGTGCTCGGCGGGATTCACTTCTTCAATCGCCGCTGGCTGGCGCGCCGCATCGCGCGGACGCTGCCGACCGAGACCCCCGCCGGTAACTGGCGCGCGGCCTTCGAGAAGAACACGCGTCCCTGGCGCCCGATGATGGGGCGTGCACCGCTGGGTCTGGGGCGGCGGATGATCGGCCGCCTGCATCAGTTGCGCGACCGCGCCGAGGCCTACATCCAGCGCCTGAACAACCAGTTTGTGGATGCCAGTCCGGTCTCGCGCCAGGGCGGGCGGGCCTCGGCCAGCGATGTCTACAACCCGAAGGAGCCGGAAGCCCCGGTCCCCGACCCGACGCCGGGCACGGATGCGCCCCGCGATTACGCCGAGCCGGAGGCGCCGGAGAGGCGCTAGGGGTAGGGGCAGGCATGATGCCTCCTCCTGCGCCGGCTCGCAGCAAGCAGCACGACCAGCGGGCGCGGTTACCCGCCGCTAATGTTGTGCAGGAGGAGAACGATGACCATACTGGCGTGGCTTATGTTCGCGCTGGCCATGATCCTGGTGCCCATCTCGGTATGGGCCAGCATGGCAGCGCTGGGGGTTTGTGCCGGGTGTGCACTGATCCGAGACTGGCGCAGGGGGCGTCAGGCGTCGGAGCAGTAGGCTCTCCCGCCCCGACACCCACGGGCTTTAACCAACTGGGGACGGATCGTGCGCAGGGGGCTGTGGCGGATCCGATTCCTGTTACCACTGGAGGAGAAAGTAGAAATGAGTGATCAAAAGAAGATGGCCATCATTGCCACGAAGGGTAGCCTGGACTGGGGGTATCCGCCCTTCATCCTCGCCTCCACGGCGGCCGCTCTGGGCTACGACTGCGAGGTGTTCTTTACCTTCTACGGCCTGCAGCTGCTGCGCAAGAAACTGGATCTGCAGGTGACCTCGCTGGGCAATCCGGGCATGCCGATGCCGATGCCGATGCCGGTGCTTCTGCAGGCCCTGCCGGGCATGCAGAAGATGATGACCGTGATGATGAAGAAAAAGATGGCGGCGAAGGGCGTCTCCGATCTGGGCGACCTGCGCGAGCTGTGCCTGGAGGCCGAGGTACGCATGATTGCCTGCCAGATGACGGTGGACCTGTTCGACATGGACACCAGCGAATTCATCGACGGCGTGGAATACGCCGGGGCCGCCGCGTTCTTCGAGTTCGCCGGCGAGTCCGATATCTGCCTGTTCATCTGAACCGGCCGCGCGCCTGGCGCGCCCATCAAGGCCCCGCGGCGTTGCGCTGCGGGGCCTTTTTCGTTTTTGGGGTGCTTCCGGTGGGTCAAAGGGCGCTTCGTGGTGGATAAAAAGAGAAAAGATCAGTCGTGGCCGGCGTACATGGCCTCGATGGCTTTGGCGTAGTGCTTGGTAATGACCGGGCGCTTGAGCTTCATGGTCGGGGTCAGCATGCCGTTGTCCACTGACCAGGGTTCGTGCACCACGTGGACGTGGCGGATCCTGGCGTAGCCGGGAAAGTCGCGTAGCTGGTACTGCATGCGCTGGAGCAGGGCGCGCTCGGTAGCACGCGACAGGCGTCCGGCGGCACTGGGGTCGAGGTCGTGGTCCTCGGCGAAGGTCGCCCAGGCCTCGGGTTCGGGGACGACCAGGGCGCTCAGGAAGGAGTGGCCGTCGCCGACCACCATGACCTGATCGAACAGGGCGTCCAGGGCGATGGCCATCTCCATGTCCGCCGGTGGGACCTTCTCGCCATTGGTCAGCACGAGGATGTCCTTCAGGCGTCCGGTGATGAAGATGCGGCCATCGTCGTCGATTCGTGCCTGATCCCCGCTGTGCAGCCAGTGATCCTGGTCGATCGTGGAGGCGGTGGCCTCTTCGTTCTTCCAGTAGCCAAGCATGACGCTGCTGGAACGGGTAAGCAGCTCGTCCATTTCGCCGATCTTTACTTCGATACCCGGAAGGGGCTTGCCGATGGAGGCGGGCAGGTTGTCGTCCGGGGTGTTGACGCTGACCACCGGGCTGGATTCGGTCATGCCGTAGCCATGCAGTACCGGGAGGCCGAGGCCGATGAAGAAGCGGGCAATCGGTGGCGGTAGCGGCGCGCCGCCGCACACGGCGAAGCGCAGCTTGCCGCCCAGGCGATTCAGCACCTTGTGCGCCACGATTCGTTCCAGCAGGGGCCACAGCAGCAGGCCCGGGGACCAGGATGCACGGCCCTGCTGGTATTCGAAGCGGCGCCAGCCAATGGCCACCGTGGCCTTGAACAGGCCACGGCCGATCGCGGATTTCTCCTTCAGGCCGGCCTGGATGCGGCCATGCACACGTTCGTAGATGCGCGGGACCGAGATCAGCACGGTGGGCTGCACGGACATCAGATCCTCGCCCAGACCCTGGATAGAGCGCGCGAAAGCGACCTCGGCGCCGATCAGCATGGGCATGTAATAGCCGCCGGTACGTTCCAGCATGTGGGACAAGGGCAGGAAGGAGAGGAAGCGGTCGGTATCCGACAGCGGTCCGGCGGTGGAAGAGGCCTGGGCATTGTCGAGAATATTGCGATGCGACAGCATCACGCCTTTGGGTCGCCCCGTGGTGCCGGAGGTGAACACGATGGTCGCCAGGCCCAGGGGGTCCAGGTCCGGGCGACGCACTTGGTCGGGGTCGCCGCGTTCCAGCCAGCGGTCGAGGTGCATCACCCGCGAGTCATCGGGCTCACCCTCGGATTGGCCCAGACACACGATGCGCTTGAGCGAGGGCATGTTTTCGAAGTGTTCGGACAGGCGCCGGTTGTGCATGCTCTCGCCCAGCAAGAGCAGGCGGGCCTGAGTCTGGCCAATGATGTAGGCGACGTTGTCGGGGCGGTCGTCGGTGTACAGCGGCACGGTAATCAGCCCCAGTTCGCTGGCGGCCTGGTCGAGGGCGACCCACTCGCGCGAGTTGCCGAGCATCAGCGCAACGCGTTCCCCGGGCTTGAAACCTTCGCGCGCCAGCGCAGCCTGCCAGCGATCCACCATCGCGGCCATTTCGCCCCAGGTGGTCTGCTTCCAGGTCTGGTCGTCGGCGCTGAAGTGGCGATAGGCCGGGGCATCCCGACTCATGGAGACCCGGGTGCGGAACAGCGCCGGCAGGGTGGGGGCCTGCTCCGGGGTGATGGTGGTCGACGACATGAGGGCCTCGCGCGCTGGGGTCCGATGACCCGGACGTTAGAGGAGGTGTCCATCCGGGGCAAGCTCGGCCCCGTGGAGGCGTCGTCTGCCTAGCGAATCCCCAGCGGGTGAGCGACGGGTTGGTCGGCGATGGCGCCGAGGACCAGGCTGAGACCGATCAGGGCGATCACGCCGCCCCCGGCCAGGCCCAGGGACGGCCCAATGTAGGTGAGCCGGCCCAGGCGCGTCGGGCCCAGCCAGCGACGGGTCCAGTCACGTGCGGAGACGGCGAGGGTCGCCAGCACCGAGACCGTCGCCGCCGTGCCCAGTGACATCGCCAGCACGGCGGCCACGCCAGCCCAGGCCAGGCCCAGGGCGGTGGAGACCGCCATGATCAGCACCGCGCCGGAACAGGGGCGAATGCCGACGGCCAGCACTGTGCCCCACCAGGTACCACGCTGGTTGGGATCCACGTGGTGCGGGGTGCCGCAGCCGCAGTGCGCGTCGTGTTCGTGCGCATGATCGTGATCGTGGGCTTGAGCGCGGTGGGCGCGATGCAGCCGCCAGGCATGGCGCAGGGCACGAACCATCAGCCACAGCCCGAGCAGCGCGACAAGGGCGAAGCTGGCGATTTCCAGGGTGCGTACCTGACCCAGGGTGTCGCGGGCCAGCCAACCGAACAGGCCGATCAACACACCGACCAGGGCGATGGCGGTGACGCCCTGCGCCAGCGCGGAGGCGGTGGATAGCAAGATGCCGCGCCGCAGGTTCTGCGGCTGGGTCAGCAGGTAGGCGCTGATCACCGCCTTGCCGTGGCCGGGGCCGGCGGCGTGGAAGATCCCGTAGAGCAGGCTGACCAGGATGAGCGCCCCGGCGGTTTGTGTGGTCGGACCGTCGCGCAGGGCGTGCAGGCCCTCGGTCAGGCTGCGGTGCAACTGCCGCTGGGTCTGCAGCATCCAGCCGGTCAGGCGTTCCAGGTGGCTCGGGGGCTCAACCAGTGGGGTTGGCGCCTGATTGCCGCTGGCGGGCGCGTCGCGTTCGGCGGGCGCCCCGGTGGGGGCGCCCAGCGGGTGGCCGGTCTCGGCCTGCACGAGTCCGGAGCCGCCAAACAGCAGGGCCAGCAACAGAAGTAGCAGGTTGAGGGAAGGGCCTCGGAACAGGTCTTGGTCGGTGCGCATGGCGTTACTGTATAACACTCAGTCTGCGGTGTGGTGTGCGTGGCGTCCGATCGCGCGGCAGCACCGGGCTCAGTCGCATTCCAGCGTGGCGGTTTCCGCGAAGTGACGGCCCAGGTCGTTGACCGGGCTGCGGTCCGAACGTTCCAGGGTGGCGGCGTAGCGGATCAGCTGCGGGTCCGGTCGGGGCTCGGTGACGGCGACCTCGCAACCGGGTCGATTCTCCACGAAGACGATGTCGTCCGGATCGTGCCGGATCTCGATCCAGTATTCCGGATCGAAGACGCGGTAGGTGAAGGCGTCACCGGCGGTGATGTCGTGTTCGTCCAGCGGCAGCTCGAAACGCAGGTGCAGGCGCCGGTCCTCCAGGGTCAGGCGCGCGTTGCGGGCCTGCGGCACGTCCAGGCGCTCGTCGCCCAGGTTCAGTTCGGTGAAGTAGTCATAGGCAGCCAGGTTTCCGAGCATGCGTTCGGCGGCGTGTTCCAGCGCCGCATCGATGCCGGTGGCACCGTCGAGGTCCCGGGTCAGGTCTTCCAGCAGCATGTGGCTGTAGGTCGGGTCGATGCGCCAGGATTGCTCCATGCTCGCCAGGTTGCCGGCATCGTCGAAGACCAGCCCCATGCGCAGGTCGATCCACGCATGCGGGTGGGCGAGCGCGCCGGCCGGCAGGAGCAGACCCAGAACCAGCGTCAATCGCATGAGCCAGGGGCGCAGATGCATCGGCTTCAGGTGGCGCGCTGCCAGCGCGTGCCATCCGGCGTGTCTTCCAGCTCGATGCCGCGCGCGACGAGTTCGTCGCGGATGGCATCCGCCTTGGCGAAGTCGCGGCCCTGGCGCGCGGCCTTGCGTGCGGCGATGCGCTCCTCCACCCAGGCGGCCAGGTCATCGTCCCCGGCGTCGCCCTGAAACCACGTGGCTGGGTCCTGTTGCAGCAGACCCAGCAGGGCGGCGCCCGCCAGCAGTTCACCCTTGCGGCGGGCCCGTTCGGCATCGTCGGATGCTGTTGCCAGGGCGTCGGTCATGCGGTGCAGCGCGGTGATCGCGGCGGGGGTGTTCAGGTCATCCAGCAGCGCCGTGAACACTGCCGTGTTGGAGGCAGCAATGTCGTCGGCCTCGATGTCGGCCACATCGCGCAGTACGCGGTACAGGCCATTCAGGCTGTTGCGCGACTGGGTCAGGGTCTCTTCCGAGAAGTTCAGCGGGGCGCGGTAGTGGCGCGACAGCAGCGCCAGGCGCAGGACCTCGCCGGGGTAGTGCTGCAGCAGGTCGTGCAGCAGCTGAAAATTGCCCAGTGACTTGGACATCTTCTCGCCGTCGATGGTCAGGTGTCCGTTGTGCACCCAGTAACGGGCGTAGTGGGTGCCGTGTTCGTGGCAGCCCTCGGCCGCGCAGCCCTGGGCGATCTCGTTTTCGTGGTGCGGGAAGACCAGGTCGTGGCCGCCGCCGTGGATGTCGATCATCGGGCCCAGGTGGCTGCGGATCATTGCCGTGCATTCCAGGTGCCAGCCGGGGCGGCCCGTGCCCCAGGGGCTCTCCCAGCCGGGCTCGCCCGCCGCGGCCGGCTTCCACAGCACGAAGTCGCCGGGGTGGCGCTTGTAGTCGGCGACCTCGACCCGGGCGCCGGCCTGCATGTCCGCCAGCGAGCGCCCGGACAGGGCGCCGTAGTCCGGGTAGGAGGTCACGTCGAACAGCACGTGGTCGTCGGCCACGTAGGCATGGCCGCGTTCGATCAGGCGTTCGATCAGCTCGATCATCGGCTGGATGTGTTCGGTCGCGCGCGGCTCGAGGGTCGGCTTGAGCGTGCCGAGTTCGGCGATGTCCTCGTGGAAGGCCCGGGTGAAGCGTTCGGTCAGCGCGGCGATGGGCTCGCCGTTGTCGGCGGCGGCCTTGTTGATCTTGTCGTCGACGTCGGTGATGTTGCGGGCGTAGACCACGTGATCCGGGCCGTAGAGCTCGCGCAACACGCGGAACAGCACGTCGAACACAACCACCGGCCGGCCGTTGCCGATGTGCACGCGGTTGTACACGGTGGGGCCGCAGACGTAGAGCGTCACCCGCTCCGGGTCCTGGGGCACGAACGGCTCGTCGCGCCCGCCCAGGGTGTTGTGCAGGGTGAGGGTCCGGGCCGCGCTCATTGCCCGGTGTCCTTGCCGTACAGCGTCTCGGGGGCGATCTCGGGATCGCTGGTCACCACGACGGTGTCCTGTCCGACCTGCAGGTAGAAGCAGCTGCGCCGCCCGGTATGGCAGGCCGGGCCGGTCTGGTCGACCTTCAGCAGCAGGGTGTCGCCGTCGCAGTCCAGGTGCAGCGAATGCAGCTGCTGCACCTGCCCGGACTGCTCGCCCTTGCGCCACAACGCCTGGCGCGAGCGCGAGTAGTAGCAGACGCGTCCGGTCGCCAGGGTCTCGTCCAGGGCCTCGCGGTTCATCCACGCCAGCATCAGGACCTCGCCGGTGTCGTGCTGCTGGGCAATGGCGGGGATCAAACCGCCGGCATTGAGCTTCAGGCGATCCAGGACCGCTGGGGTCGGGTGGCGCTCGCCACGGGACTCGCCTTCGAGTTGCTTGAACATCGCTGCGTCCGCTTGCGGGAGCGGCGAAGAATACCATTTTCGAACCGCGCTCCGAAGCCCGCAAACCAGCCCCGACTGCCCTGGGTTGCGCTTGGGCCACGGGTGGTCGATGCTCGAGACAGGACAGCTGGCGGGCAGGGAATGCCGGCCGCGTCTCCGTGGCGGTCGGAGGAATGGCATGGCGGGAGGCAACAAGGGAAGGTGGAGACCCAGCGCGGGGCGCACCGCGTTACTCATCGCCGTGCTGTATCTGGTTGTCGGGCTGCTCTGGATCGCCCTGTCCGACCGTGCCCTGCTGCTGATGGTCGACGATCTGGAGCTGCTGGGGCAGTTGCAGACCCTCAAGGGCTGGGGCTACGTGGTGGTCACGGCTATCGTCCTGTTCCTGCTGGTATATTTCCCCTTGAAGGCCCGCGACCGCGCCTCGCGCGAGGCGCGCCGGCTCACCGGGATTGTTGAACGTTCCCCGGTGGTTGCCATCGAGTGGGCTACCACCCCCGGCTGGCCGGTCACCTTTGTCTCCCCGAATATCGAGCGCTGGGGCATTGCCCGCGATGCCCTGCTGCGCGGCGAGGTGCACTATGCCGACCTGATCCACCCCGACGATATCGACCGCATCGTGGCCGAGGTCGCCGCGCACATCGAGCGCGGCCCGGACCGTTATACCCAGTTGTATCGCCTGCGGGACGGACCGGGCGGCTGGGTCTGGCTGGAAGACCGAACCTGGCTGACCCGTGACGAGTCCGGGCAGGTGATCCGTATCAATGGCCTGCTGGTGGACGTGACCGAACGCCGACGCGCCGAGCAGGACCTGCGGGATTCCGAGACCCGCTTCCGCGCGATTTTCGACAACGTGCAGGAGGCGATCCTGCTGCAAGACCTGGATACCGAGGCCCTGATCGGGCTCAACGCTGCGGCCGAGAAGATGTACGGCTACAGCCGTGCCGAGTTGCTGGCCTGCAACGTGGCCGATCTTAGCGCGGACGAGACCGGATTCGACGTTCAGCGCCAGAAGGCGCTGATGGAGCGTGCCCGGCGTGGCGAACAGCTGGTGTTCGAGTGGCGCGCCCGGCACCGTGACGGCCACGGGTTCTGGGTGGAGGCCAACCTGCAGGTCACCGAGATCGCCGGAGAGAAGCTGCTGCTGGTGACGCTGCGCAATATCGAGGCGCGCAAGCAGGCGGAGGCCGCCCTGGCACGCCAGGTGGATCGCCTGAGCCAGGCCGAGCGCCACGCCGGCCTGGGCAGCTGGGAGTACCTGCTGGAGAACCGCGAGCTGTGGTGGTCCGATCGGTTGTATGGGTTGCTGGGCTGTGATGCCCACTACGGCAAGCCGACGCTGGAGTCGTTTGCCCGCAATTTCTTCGACCTCGAGTCCGCGGACGGGGCGAGCTTCTCCGCGGCGCTGGAGACCCTGATCGCCGGCGGCCGGCCCGGGCCCCAGCGGTTGCTCCTGAAGGCCCGGCCCGAGGTGCGCGAGGAGGCCTGGTTCAGTCTCACCATGGAGGCGCCGATCGAGCGCGCCGACGGCCTGCATTACGTGCAGGGGACGGTGCTGGAGGTGACCGAGCTCAAGCGCAACGAACTGGAACTGCGCAACCTGAATGCCACACTCGAACAGCGGGTGGCGGAACGCACGGCGGCCCTGCAGGCGCTCAACCAGGAACTGGAATCGTTTTCCTACGCCGTCTCCCACGACCTGAAGGCCCCTCTGCGCGGAATCGAGGGCTACAGCCAGTTGCTGGAGGCGGACTACGGCGAGCAGTTGGAGGGCGAGGGTCGCACCTTCCTCAGCAATATCCGCAATGGCGTGGCGCAGATGAACGAGCTGATTTCGGATCTTCTGGCCTACTCGCGCATGGAGCGTCGGCCGCTGGAGGAGCGCACCGTACGCGTGCGCGCGCTGGTGGAGGAGGTGCTGGAGTCGGTGGATCGGGGACTGCGTGAGCGCGCCGAGGTGAGTATCGAGATCGATCCCGATCTCTGCTTTGTCAGCGACCCGGATGGCGTCGCCCTGATCCTGCGCAACCTGCTGGAGAACGCGTTCAAGTTCAGTGCCGAGCGCGAGGTCCCGCAGGTAACGGTGCAGGCCGAATCCCGCAGCGCTACACTCGGGATCACGGTAAGGGATAACGGGATCGGTTTTGACATGGCGTTTCGAGATCGCATCTTCGATATCTTCCAGCGCCTGAACCGTGCCGAGGCCTATCCGGGGACCGGCGTCGGCCTGGCGCTGGTGCGCCGTGCAGTCCACCGGTTGCGCGGCGAGATCCGCGCCGAGGGCATGCCGGGCGAGGGGGCCACCTTCCAGGTGGAGTTCCCGCGATGAGCCAAGCCGGACGTCAGCCCTCCATCCTGGTGGTGGAGGACAACCCGGTGGATATCGATCTGATGCAGCGCGCCTTCGAGCGGAGGAACCTCTCCAACCCGCTGGAGATCGCGCGCGATGGGGTGGAGGCACTGGAGTTTCTCGATCGCTGGGAGCGCGGCGAACTCGCGCCGCCGGCGGTGATCCTGCTGGATATCAAGCTGCCCAAGGTGGACGGACTGGAGGTGTTACGGCGCATCCGCGCGCATGAGCGCTTCCGGCATATCCCCGTGGTGATGCTGACCTCCTCCAGCGAGGACCGCGACATCGCCACCGCCTACGACTGCGGCGCCAACTCCTACATCGTCAAGCCGGTGGACTTCGCCAAGTTCGTGGATGTTGCCGAACAGGTCGAGCTCTACTGGTGCCTGCTCAACCACCCGCCGGTCTGAATCCGCCGCCCCTTGCAACCCGAGACCCCATGCGAATCCTGGTCGTAGAAGATCACTCGGCAGATGCCGATCTGCAGCGCCGCGCCCTGGAACGCCAGGTGCCGGGCGCTGCCGTGTCCGCGGCGGGTTCCCTGACCGAGGCGCGCGCGGCGCTGACCGGGGCGGATGCCTTCGACTGTGTGGTGGTGGATCTGCGCTTGCCGGATGGCAGCGGTCTCGACTTGATCAGCGAGCTGCACGCCGCGGGACGCGGCGAGGCCGTGCTGGTGCTCACCGGGCACGGCGAACAGGAAACCGTGGTGGCGGCATTTCGCGCGGGTGCCGATGACTATCTGACCAAGGCCGATGGCTACCTGGAGCGCCTTCCGGGGCGGGTGGTGGATGCGTGTGCCCGGCGCGAGCTGCGCGTGAGCGAGGCGCGCGAGCCGCTGCGGGTGCTGTATGTCGAACACAGCGAATTCGATGTGGGTCTGACCTGCCGTGCTCTGGCGCGCGCGGCCCCGCATGTACAGGTGGAGGCGGTGCACACGGCGGAAGATGCCCTGGCGGTCCTGCCGGAAAGTGCCACCGGGGATCTGGATTTCGACCTGTTGCTGGTGGACTACCGGTTGCCCGGAATCGACGGGCTGGAGTTGGCGCGCATCGTGCGCGAGGACCGCAGGCTGGATCTGCCGACCATCCTGGTGACCGGCCAGGGCACCGAGGACCTCGCTGCGCGCTCGTTGCGTATGGGCGTGGAGGACTACGCGGTCAAGCAAGACGGGTATCTGAATACCCTGCCGCTGCTGCTGGACCAGGTGTTTGCGCGCGCGCGGCTGCGCCGGGAACGTACGGCGCTGGCAGCCTCCGAGCGGCGCTACCGCGAGGTGATCGAGCGCGCCGGCGATATCGTCTTCGAGACCGATGCTGCCGGTTGCTGGCGTTTCCTCAATCCGGCCTGGACGGCCATCACCGGCCATTCGGTGGAATTGTCGATCGGCGAGGAGATGCTGTCGTTCATGCCGCTGGAGGATCGCGGTGTGGCGGCGCGACTGCTGACGCGCGCCGCGGAGGCCGACGACGGCCGGCTGGGGGCCGAGATTCGTCTGCGCGCGGCCGATGGCTCGCTGTGCTGGCTGGAGCTGCGCGGCCAGGTCAATCTGGATGCCGCGGGCCAGGCCACGGGCCTGTCCGGGAGTCTGGTGGACGTGACCCGGCGGGTGCTGGACCAGCGCGTTCAGGAGGTGCGCGGGAACGTACTGGCACGCCTGGCCACGGGGGAGCGCGATCCGCGCCTGCTGGAGGATGTGGTCAAGGGCCTGGAGTCGCTGGCCCCCGACCTGCACGGTTGCATCATGCTGCTGGATGCCGACAGTCAGGAACTCCACGGCGTGGCGGCTCCACGGCTTCCGGACCCGCTGCGCAGTGCGACCCGCCGAATCCGCGCTGCTCAGGGGATGGCCTCCTGCGGCGAGGCCGCGTGGAGTGGCGAACCGATGATCATCGAGGACTGCGGAACGCACCCGAACTGGGCCGGGTTCTGCGATCTCGTACGTGGGGCGGGCTTTGGCGCCTGCTGGTCGTTCCCCTTCCGGGATGCCGACGGTGGCGTGCTGGGCACCCTGGGTATTTATCTCGGCGCGTCACGCGGACCCTACCCCGGCGAACGGGTGCTGATCGACGAGTTCACCCAGATCGCGGGGCTGGCGGCGCAGAAGCTGCGCGTCTCGCAGGCCCTGGGCGATCGCGAGCGCGCGTTGCGGACCGCCGCCGAGCTCACCGTGGAACTGTTGCGCGAGGACAACCCCGCCAGCGTGATCCACCGGCTGCTGGCCGAGCTGGGACAGGAGGCCGGCGCCGACCGGGCCTATGTGCTGGTGGCCGAGCTGGACCACGCGGTGCGCGAGGCCCTGGATATCCACCGCTACTACTGGGTGCGCACGGATACCGAGGAGACCATCCGCCCGCCCCCGCTGCGCAACCTGAGTCTGGAATCGGTCCTGCCGCGCTGGCACGAGATCCTGCAGGGCGGCGGCGCGGTGGATGTGCTGACCCGCGAGCTGCCGGATGAGGAACGCGAGATCCTGGAGGCCTCGCAGAGCCAGGCCGTGCTGCTGGTGCCCCTATATGTGGAGGGCGAGTACCGCGGGTTTCTCGCGCTCGACCGGGTGCAGCGCGCGCAGCGCTGGACCGATGCGGACCAGAGCCTGGCGCGCATTGTGGCCTCGAGCCTGGGGGCGGCACTGGAGCGGCGTCAGGCCTTGTTGGGACTGCGGCGCATGGCGGCGGTCTTCGAGAGTACCCGGGACGGCATCATCATCACTGATCTGACCCCGCGAATCGTCGCGGTCAACCCGGCCTTTGTCGACATCACCGGTTTTTCCGAGGCCGAGGCGATGGGGCGCAACCCGAGTTTCCTGCAGTCCGGGCGGCACGATGCCGAGTTCTTCAAGCGCATGTGGGACGGGCTCCAGCGCGAGGGGCACTGGCAGGGCGAGATCTGGAACCGGCGGCGCAATGGCGAGGTGGCCCCGCAGTGGCTGAGCCTCAATACCGTCTATGACGAGCAGGGCCAGGCGCTGCATTACGCCGGCGTACTGACCGACATGTCGGAGCTGCGCCGATCGGAGGATGAACTGCAGTACCTGGCGCAACACGATGCCCTGACCGATCTGCCCAATCGCAGTCAGCTGCAGGTGATGCTGGGGCAGGCGCTGGAGCGTGCCCGCATGCATGGGTACCGGATTGCGGTGCTTAACCTCGATCTGGACCGCTTCAAGAACGTGAACGATTCCATGGGGCACCCGGCGGGTGATCAGGTGCTGGTGGAGGTCGCGCGGCGTCTGCGCGGGGTGCTGGGGCCAACCCATGTGCTGGGTCGGCTGGGCGGCGATGAATTCCTGATTGTGGCGGAGAACCCGGATAGTGACGACGAGGTCGCGCGCTGCGCCCGCAGTTTGCTGGCAAGCTTCGAGCGCCCCTTTACGCTGGAGGACGGGCGTTCGGTCTATCTGAATGGCAGCATCGGCATCAGTCTCTACCCCGATCATGGCGACACCGTGACCGCGCTGATCCAGCATGCGGATGCGGCGATGTACCAGGCCAAGGCATCCGGGCGCCAGACCTGGAGTGTCTATACCCAGGCCCTGACACGTGCGGCCGACGAGCGCCTGGAGCTGGAGAACCGACTGCGCCAGGCCCTGCAGGACGACAACGGCGAGTTGCGGCTGCATTTCCAGCCACAGGTGCGGCTGGAGGACGGGCAACCCTTCGGCATGGAGGCGCTGCTGCGCTGGCAGCCGGCACAGGGGGAGATGATCCCGCCGGATCGCTTTATCCCGATCGCCGAGGACACCGGGTTGATCGTTGCGCTGGGCGAGTGGGTATTGCGCGAGGCCTGCGACGCCGGGCGCCGATTGCTGGACCGCGGCGCCGGAGATTTCGGTCTGGCGGTCAATCTGTCCCCGGTGCAGCTGCAGCGCAGCGACTTCGTCAATCGCGTGGCGGAGATCCTGGCGCTGACCGGCTTCCCGGCCGCCCAGCTGGAGCTGGAGATCACCGAGACCGCGATCATGCAGCAGGGCGATCAGGCGATTGCACGGTTGGTGGCGCTGAAGGCGCTGGGGGTGAAGCTGGCCATCGACGACTTCGGGACCGGGTATTCCTCGCTGGCGGCCTTGAGGACCTATCCGCTGGATGTCCTGAAGATCGACCGCAGCTTCGTGGATGGCGTTGCCAGCGAGAGCGCCGACCGCGAGATCGCCGCCACCATCATCGCGATGGGCCGCAACCTGAACATGCAGGTGATCGCCGAAGGCGTGGAGACGGCGGAGCAGGCGGCCTTCCTGCAGGAGCGCGGCTGTGCCCTGGGTCAGGGGTATCTCTACAGTCGGCCGCTGGAGATCGAGGCGCTGGATGCCTGGATGACGAAGCATGCCGGCCTGCCGACACCCTGAGGGGGCCCGCTGGTCAGTGTGTCGTCAGGCATGCCCGCATGGCATCCCCTGGGCCGCTCCGGTAGCCTTTAGGCCCGTCTCTTGCCCGGAGCTGCCCCGATGTCCGATCCGTCCCGTCCCACTGCCTTGCGTTCGATCACCTTTCACGGCCTGGAGCCGGGGCCGCGTCTGATCGTGCTGGGGGCGGTGCACGGCAACGAGACCTGTGGCACCCAGGCCACCGAACGCCTGCACGCGGAGCTGGAGTCGGGGCAGCGGCGTTTGCTGCGCGGACAACTGACGCTGGTGCCGCGCACCAACCCGCTGGCCTATCAGCTGGAAAGCCGCATGGGCGAGCGCAACCTGAACCGCAATCTGCGCGTGACCGACGACCCGCAGGACTTCGAGGACCGCATCGCCAACGTGCTGTGCCCGCTGCTGGCGGCGCATGATGTGCTGCTGGATCTGCACTCGTTCCACACCGGTGGGCAGCCGTTCATCATGCTCGGCCCGCGCGACAACGACGGCGAGCTGGAAGGCTTCACGCACGCGGCCGAGGAACAGGCGCTGGCGGCCTGCCTGGGGCCGCAACGCATGGTCGAGGGCTGGCTGGATACCTACGCCCGCGGGGTCGCGCGACGGATGAAGAACCCGAACGCCAGCCAGCGCGCGCAGATGCTCAGTACCGACCCCAGCTACGGCATCGGCACCACCGAGTACATGCGCTCGCAGGGCGGCTACGGCGTGACCCTGGAATGCGGCCAGCATGACGACCCGCAGGCGCCGGAGGTGGCGTACAACGCGATCCGCAACACCCTCGCGCATCTGGACATGCTGGAGGCCCCGGCCACCGCGGGCCAGGCCAGTCCGGAGGTGCTGCGTCTGGTCGAGGTGATCGACCGCGACCATCCGGATGACCGCTTTGCGCGGGAGTGGAAGAGCTTCGATCCGCTGGCGGCCGGCGAGCTGATCGGTACGCGTGCCGACGGCACCGAGGTGCGTGCCCCGGAGCCGGGCTTCATCGTGTTTCCCAACCCCAATTCCTTGCCGGGCAACGAGTGGTTCTACCGCGCCGAGTTCAGTGACCGCAAGGTCGTCTGAGCCGGGATACCGCGCGGCATGGACTTTGCGCCCTCCGGCGTTGCGTTGCTGCTTCTCGCCGCCGGGTTCTTCGCCGGCCTGCTGAATGCGGTGGCCGGTGGCGGCAGTTTTCTGACGCTGCCGGCCTTGATGAGCGTTGGCGTGCCGCCGGTGGCCGCGAATGCCACGGGGACCGCGGCCTTGCTGCCCGGCTATCTGGCCAGCGTGCTGGCGGATCGGCGGCAGTTACGCGGGGCGTGGCAGGAGCTGGGCCGAGGGCTGGCCTGGGGCCTGCTGCTGGCGGGGGTGCTGGGCGGGGCCCTGGGGGCCTCCGTGCTGCTGCTGACCGGGGATGCCCGGTTCCGCGCGTTGATCCCCTGGCTGTTGCTGCTGGCCACGGTGCTGTTTGCGCTGGGCCCTTGGTTACAGCATCAGGCCGCGCGGGCGCATTCGGGGCCGCTGCGGGTATTGGGGGCCGGGCTGGGCTGCGCCTACGGCGGCTATTTCAACGGTGGCGTCGGCATCCTGCTGCTGGCCATCCTGCGTGGCCAGGGGATCACGGATCTCGCACGGGCGAATGCGGTGAAGAACCTGCTCTCCTCGGTGCTGACCCTGATGGCGGTGGGGGTCTACATCGCGGGCGGGCAGGTGGTGGCGACCGGGTTGCTGGCTGTCGGGGCCGGTGCGATCCTGGGCGCGCGGCTCGGTATCGCCCTGGTGCGCCGCGTGCCGGAGGCCGGCTATCGGCATGCCGTCACCCTGATCGGGGCGGTGATTACCCTCTTGTTTTTCCTCGATCCCGCCTGGCTCGCGTCGCCTGACATCTAGGCTGCGTCGAGCGAAGCGAAACGCATCGGTCGGCGTGACGTCTTTCCGTGTACCCGTGCGTCCTGATGCGTTTCGCGGGGCTCAACGCAGCCTGCGAAGCGTCTGCCATTGGCGTTGAGGGCCCGGTCAGGGGTTCGGGGTGCGTGCGGCGTCGAGTGTCCGGGCGAGGGCGTCCAGGGCGGCGGTATCGGATTCCGGCAGGATGGCCTCGATGCGGGGGCGCAGCGGCGTGTTGGGGGCGGCCATTGGCTCCAGCCCACCGTGGCCGTCCACGCGGTTGATGCGGTGCCAGCCTTGGTCGGTTGCCACCAGTCCTTTCAAGCGGTCGCCGGTAAAGCCGTCGACCAGGCCTGCGAGCGTTGCGTGGTCGACGACCTGCCCCTCGGGCATCAGCCAGCTGCGACCGATGTAGCCATCGCCACGGGTGTCAATGGTGACCCATTCATCTGCCGCCGGAGCAGCGTGGTCGTGGTCATGGTCGTGGTCATGGTCATGGTCGTGGTCATGGTCATGGTCATGGTCATGGTCATGGTCCGTGGATTCGGTCGCGGCGTCGAGGAAGGCGCGGGCCTCGGGGAACAGGGCACCGCCGCGCTCCAGCCGGGGCCGGTCCAGCCATTCGCGCTCGATGCGGGCCTGAGTCGTCTCGACCACCAGGGGGCGCGGCGAGGGCATCGCGGCGACGTAGGCATGCAGCGTCTCGCGGTCATCCTCGCTGTAGAGATCGGCCTTGTTGGCCAGGAGCACGTCGGCCAGGGCGATCTGGTCCTGCCAGGTCGGGTGCTCGCGATGGCGGGGCGAGGCCAGGTGGCGTGCATCCATCAGGGTCACGGTGGCGCGCAGATCGAGGACGCCGGCGTAGGGCGGTTCGGTCAGGGTGCGGATGATCTGCGCCGGGTGCCCGAGACCGGTCGGTTCGATCAGGATGCGGTCGGGTTTCTGGCTGCGGATCAGCCGGTTCAGGCCGACGGTAAACATCTGCGCCGAGACGCAGCACAGGCACCCGCCGGGAACCTCTTCTAGGGCCACGCCGGTATCCGCCAGCAGCCCGCCATCCACGCCGATCTCGCCGAACTCGTTGACCAGCACAGCCCAGTGCTCGCCTTCCGGGCGCTGTGCGAGCAGGTGACGGATGGCGGTGGTCTTGCCGACGCCAAGAAAGCCGGTGATCAGGTTCAGCGGGATGTCGCGATGTTGGGCCATTTTAGCTGGGGTCGTCCAGTTGCGCGGGCGGTGGGGCGGTGCCGTTGTCTGCCGGCCCCAGGGTGTCGGGGCGCACGCCCTCGCTCTCCAGGCTCTGGCGCATGGCATCGTCGGCCTGCTGGGACATGACGATGATGGAGATGCGGCGATTGATGGCCGCTTCCGGATTTTCGCGGTTGAAGGGCACGCTGGCCGCCAGACCCACCACCTGGGCAATCTGGTCGGATTGGGTGCCGCCGGCGATCAGCGCGCGGCGGGCCGCGTTGGCACGGTCGGCCGAGAGTTCCCAGTTGGTGTAGTCCGGGCGCAGCAGCGGGCGCGCGTCGGTGTGTCCGGTGATCGAGACGCGGTTGGGGACCTTGTTGATCAGGCTGGCCAGTTCACGCAGGATCGCGTCGGCGTGCTCGAGGGGCCGCGCGCTGGCGCTGTCGAACATCGGGCGGTTCTCGCGATCGATGATCTGGATGCGCAGGCCCTCGGGCGTGATGTCCAGGAGCAACTGGTCCTTGAAGGGCTCCAGCGCCTGGCTTTGTTCGACCGCTTCCTCCAGGGCCCTTTGCAGTGTCTCGAGGGCCTCACGGTCGCGCGCCTCGGCCAGGTCGTCGAAGGTCTGCTCGTCGATGCCCACGGGGGCGTCCATGCGCTCGGGGTCATCGAGGATCTCGGGCAGGCCCTCGAAGTCGATGATCGACGGGTCCACGCCGGTGCCGTCGCCCGGGGCCTGCCCGGGCAGGGCCGCCTCGCCGTCGAAGGCCGACGGATTCTTGAAGTATTCCGACAGCCCGGCGCGTTCTTCTACCTCCATCGCCGCGAGCAGCCACAGGAGCAGGAAGAAGGCCATCATCGCGGTGGCGAAGTCGGCGAAGGCGACCTTCCACGAGCCCCCGTGGTGGGCCGCCTTGACCACCTTCTTCTTGACGATGATCGGCTGGGTCTTGTCTTCGACGCCCATGGATTCGGTCCGGACGGCCTCAGGCCGCCTTCACGTGCTCCTCGAGTTCGGCGAAGCCGGGACGCATCTCGCTTTCCATGGTCTTGCGCCCGAATTCCACTGCCACCTGCGGGCTGTACCCCTGAACGTTGGCGAGGATGCAGGCCTTGATGCACTGGAGGAACTTGGCTTCTTCCTGGGATCGCGACTCCAGGGCGGCCGCGGTTGGACCGACAAAGCCATAGGCCAGGAGGATGCCGAGGAAGGAGCCGACCAGGGCCGCTGCCACGCTCATCCCGATTTCCTCGATCGAACCGCCGATTGCGCCCATGGTGTTCACGATCCCCAGAACAGCGGCCACGATACCGAAGCCGGGCAGGGCATCCGCCACGCGGTTGACCGCATGGCTGGGGCGCTCGGATTCCTCGTGGTGGGTCTCCAGGTCCACGTCCATCAGGGCGTCCAGCTCGTGCGGGTTCATCGAGCCGGAGATGATCAGGCGCATGTAGTCGGTGATGAACTCGACCGCGTGATGGTCCTTGAGTACCCGGGGATGCGCCTGGAACAGGGCACTCTCCTCGGGCTCCTCGACGTCGCCTTCGATGCCCATCAGGCCTTCCTTGCGGGCCTTGGTGAACAGCTTGTACATCAGCGCGAGCAGGTCGAGATAGTCGTCGCGCGAGTACTTGGCACCCCCCTTCAGGAGTTGGGGGAGGGACTTCATGACGGTGATCACAACCCGCAACGGGTTGGCGATCAGGAAGGCGCCCAGGGCCGCGCCGCCGATGATCATGTATTCGTACGGCTGCCAGATGACCATGATATTGCCACCGTGCAGCATGAAGCCGCCGAACACGCCGCCGAGCACGATGATAAAGCCGAGAATGTACTTCACTGATGGGGTTCCGGGATGTGGGCTCGAGTAGGGGTTCTGCGGGCCAGTTCACAGTGCCGCAGTTGCTATAGTGACGGGCATAACCATAACGACTCCCCTGCGCGAGGTACAGCATGTCCCTGGACAAGGACGCGCCCTACATGGACGAAGCCGCCCGCCTGACGGCCGTGGAATGGCCGATCCTCGAGGCGAGCGATGCGGTGTTTGCCGACCCCGACGCCCTGGTTGAGCGCTCGCTGCGCGAACTGGCGCGTTACGCCGAACGCGACCCCGGTCTGAGCCTGCGTCTGATCCTGCGTGCAAACCGTTCGCGCCGCGGCCTGCGCCAGGAAGTGCACGCGGTGGGGGACGCCATCGCCATGCTGGGGTTGCAGAACGTCCATCAGGAGGCGACTGCGGCGCCGCGCGTCGAGGATGTCGTTACCCAGCCGCAGGCTTATCGCGAGATGGCGGCGCAATCGCGGCTGGCGGCAATGATTGCGACCGAAATCGCAGGCGAGCGCCACGATACCGAGCCGGGCGAGCTGGCCCTGGCCGCCCTGCTGAATCAGCTCGGCCTGCTCGCCCTGCTGGTGGAGGGCGAGCCGCGCCTGGCCCGGCTGATGGAGATCCTCGAGCTGAATGCGCTTCCGGACGAGGCCAGTTACACCGCGCTGGGGTACGCAACGGACGATCTCTCGCGTGCGATGGCGGAACAAATGGAGCTGCCGGAACTGGTGCAGGGGACACTGCGGGCGGTCAATGCGGCGCATCACCGGGCCTTTGAGGTGATGGTCGCGAGTGCCGTGGCCTGGCAGGTCTTTCGCGGCATGGATACCGCGCGCGGTGACCGCGACCTCGCGCTGCTAGCCGGGTTGATGGGTTTGACGGACAAGGAGGCCGCGGACCGGATCAGTGCGGTGATCGAGCGTTTCAACGCGGATGTCGCGGTCTATCATCGTGAACCGCTGGATCCGCAGATACCCGGGCGGGTCTGGCTGCGCGAGCCACATCGGCCGCGCCTGGCCCTGATGCCGCGGGTCGACCTGCTGGAAGAGGGGATTGGCGCGCTCGAGAAAGAGCAGAACCGCGAGCTGCGCGTACGGCGGATGCTGCGGGTGATGCAGTTCGGTGTAGGCCTGAACCGGGTGGTTTTTGCCCGTCTGTCCCGGGATGGCGAGACGCTGCGTGCCGAGCACCTGGTCGGCACGCTGCACGAGCCGGAGTTCAGCCACTTTGTGATCAACCGTGCGGCGCTCGGACCGTTGGCGCAGGTCCTGGATAAGGACACGCCGCAGTGGTGGGACCGCAAGCGCATCCATGAGCAGATGCCTCCGGCGGTGCGCAAGCTGACCGGCGGGGTCGACTGTCTCGTCGCGCGCCTGTGCGATGGCGAGCGCGTGCTGGGCCTGGTCTACGCCGACCGGCGTTCGCGTGACCTGGAGCTGACCCCGTTCGCCTTCGAGGGCTTTCGGCGTGTGCTGGCGGCGGCATCGCGGCCCGTTGAACCCCGGTAGGCCGCCGCCGGGTGCGATTCAAGTTTGGGGCATCCGGGTCGATACATTCGTAAGAGCGAATATATTCGCCGGGGATCATCCTCGAGGGCGCGGGTCGCAGCGAACGGCCCGCGCGAATTTGGGTTGCCGGACACGTCCTGTTCGGCATACAAGAATAAGGAAGTACGGCATGCGCAAGAATCTTCCCGTCACCCAGGCGGCCTATTCGCTCGATCGGCATGGGGATCTGATCTCGGCCACGGACGAAAAAGGCCGCATTCGCTATGCGAACGACGACTTCGTCGCGGTCAGCGGCTTCGACTGCGCGGAGTTGGAGGGGGCTGCACACAATATTGTGCGCCACCCGGACATGCCGGAGGCCGCCTACGCGAACATGTGGGCGACCCTGAAGGACGATGGGGCCTGGATGGGCATCGTCAAGAATCGGCGCAAGAACGGCGATCATTACTGGGTGGACGCCTTTGTCACCCCCGCCTACGAGAACGGGCGCAAGACCGGCTACGAGTCGGTGCGGGCGATCCCGGAGCGCGAACATGTGGCACGCGCCGAGAAGGTGTATGCCGCGATCAACCGGGGTCGGAGCTTCGCACGGCGCTGGTATCACGGCCTGACCTGTCGCCTGGCGGGCACCTGGATCGTGGGCGTCCTGCTGGCGCTCGCCGTCGTGTTCTCGGCGTCTTCGCCTGTGGTGCAGGCGGCCCTGCTGGTGCTGATCTTCGCTGTCGGCGGCGTGGCGTCGCTGGTGTTTACCTCCGGGGTGCGCCAGGCGGTCAAGCGCGCCCAGGCCCAGTTCGACAACCCGGTCATGGAGGCCATCTACACGGGGCGCCGCGATGACAGCGCCTCGCTGGAGCTGGTGCAGCGCTTCGGCGAGGCCAAGCTGCGCACCGTGCTGGGACGCATCGAGGACAAGGCCGAGGCGGTGAGTGACGGTGCCCACTCGATGGCCAGCAGCGTGGACCAGACCGCCGCCGGCGTGGAGCGCCAGCAAAACGAGATCGACCAGGTTGCCACGGCGATGAACGAGATGACCTCGACCATCCAGGAGATGGCGAGCAACTCCGCGCGCGCCGCCGAGGCCGCCAACAACGCCGAGAAGGAAACCGGGGCCGGTCAGGATGTCGTGAACGACACGGTTTCCGTGATCAACCGCATGGCAGCGGAGGTCGAGTCCACGGCCGAGAAGCTCGGCAAGCTGGAAGCGAGCACCGTGGAGATCGACAAGATTCTGAGTGTCATTCGCGAGATCGCCGAGCAGACCAACCTGCTGGCGCTGAATGCCGCGATCGAGGCCGCCCGCGCCGGGGAACACGGCCGCGGGTTCGCCGTGGTGGCCGACGAGGTGCGCAGCCTGTCGCAGCGCACCGACGAATCCACGGTGACCATTCGCAATATGATCGAGAGCCTGCAGTCCGGGGCGCGCGAGGCCATGTCCGCGATGCGTGCCAGTCAGGAGCGGGCTGCCGACGGGGTGGAGAAGGCCCAGGCGGCGGGCGATTCACTGACCAGCATCCGCGAGGCCGTTGGTCAGATCACCGAGATGAACACCCAGATCGCCACCGCGGTCGAGGAACAAAGCGCGGTCTCCGAGGAGATCAACCGCAACGTGACGTCCATTCGCGATGTGGCCACCGAGACCGGTTCCGTCTCCGCCCATGCCCGCGACGCCAGCGCGCGGATGCAGGCCGAGGCCGCCGAACTGAAGGCGCTGATCCACCGCTTCGAACAGAAATAAGCCGAGCCTCGATCGGGCCGTTATCGACTCGGTAGGGGTTGGAACGGTGGCGTCGAGCCTGCGTGGCGATGGCGGGCGGAACCGCGTTGGCACGCAGTGGGCAGGATGCGTTGAGCGCAGCGAACCGCATCCTGCAAGTTCATGTGTCGGCAGAGGCCCTGATGTTCTCTGCGCCTCGTGGTGAACGGGAACGTCAGGCGGTCTGGCGGTAGCGGCGTTCGATGTAGGCCTCGACGCGGGCCTGGAATTCCTCGGCGATGCGGTCGCCCTTGAGGGTAACGGTCTTCTCGCCGTCCTCGTAGACCGGGGCGACCGGTTGTTCGCCGGTGCCGGGCAAGGAGATGCCGATGTTGGCGTGCTTGCTCTCGCCGGGGCCGTTGACCACGCAGCCCATCACCGCGACGGTCATCTCCTCCACGCCCGGATAGCGTTCCTTCCAGGTGGGCATCTGGTGGCGGATGTAGGTCTGGATGTCCTGCGCCAGATGCTGGAAGTACTCGCTGGAGGTGCGTCCGCAGCCGGGGCAGGCGACTACTGACGGCAGGAAACTGCGCAGCCCCATGCTCTGCAGGATCTCCTGCGCGACCAGGACTTCCTTAGTACGGTCGCCGCCGGGCTCCGGCGTCAGCGAGATACGGATGGTGTCGCCGATACCCTGTTGCAGGAGCACCGATAGCGCGGCCGTGGAGGCGACGATGCCCTTGGCCCCCATGCCGGCCTCGGTCAGACCCAGGTGTAGCGGATAGTCGCAGCGTGCGGCCAGGTCCTGATAGACCGAGATCAGCGGCTGCACGCCGCTGACCTTGGCCGACAGGATGATGCGGTCATGCGGCAGGCCGATACGTTCGGCCTCGGCCGCGCTCTCCAGCGCCGAGGTGATCAGGGCCTCCTGCATCACCGCTTCCGGTGACAGGGGTTCGGCGCGCTCGTTGTTCGCGTCCATCATCCGCGCGAGCAGGGCCTGGTCGAGGCTGCCCCAGTTCACGCCGATGCGCACCGGCTTGTCGTGCTCGCAGGCGGTCTCGATCATGGCCGCGTACTGGCTGTCGCGCTTCGAGCCGCGCCCGACGTTGCCCGGGTTGATGCGCAGCTTGGCCAGCGCCTGCGCGCACTCTGGGTATTGAGTCAGCAGCTTGTGGCCGTTGAAGTGGAAGTCCCCGACCAGCGGCACGTCCAGTCCCATCGCATCCAGGCGTTCGCGGATCTCCGGTACGGCCTTCGCCGCGGCCTCGGAGTTCACCGTGATGCGCACGACCTCGGAGCCGGCGCGCGCGAGTTCCGCCACCTGCACGGCGGTGCGCAGGGCGTCCGCGGTGTCGGTATTGGTCATCGATTGCACCATCACTGGGTGGTCGCCGCCGACGGTGACGTTGCCGACGCGGACGGGGACGGTCTTGTGGCGCTTGGGAGTCGTATTCATCAGTAGGCGCGGGCGCGAGGTAACGGTGTGCGGAGTGTAACGCAGCACTGCTCGACTGCCGAGAAACTGCAGGCCCCAAGTCGTAATGTCCTCGTTGGCTGGCGCCGGGGTGTCCACGGAGGTCGCCACGCGCCTGCGGCGCTCGCGATGACGGTGCTCCTTGCCCCCGTCATTGCGAGGCCCCGCCAGGGGCCGTGGCACAAAAGCGCGAAGCGCGTTGAACGGCCCCAGGCCGGCCCGAAGGGCGAGCGCAGCGAGTGACCTCCGGGCGAAACCCCCGACGTCCGCCCCGGCCGACGCCGGGGCCACCCACGGAGATCGCCACGTCGCTGCGCTCCTCGCGATGACGGTGCTCGTTTTCCCGTCATGGCGAGGTCCCCGAGGGGCCGTGGCCATCTCCGGACGCAGCCCCCGACGTTGGTCCTGGTCGGCGCCAGGGCTGGAAGGTGTTCTCGACCGCGGCGCGACTGGCCGCGTGCCGGGCCTCGACGCGCTCGGCGATGGCCTGCTGCCAGGCCAGGCGGGTCTCGGCGTGCAGGGCGTCCAGGGCCTCGTGCAGGGCCTGCTCCAGGTCTTCGCGGTGGCGGGTCTCGTCGAGCCGCAGAAGCAGCCAGTCCACGCCGACGATCGTGGCCCCGGCGGCCGTGATGCCACAGCCCAGCGAGAACGGACCGCTCCAGGCGCAGACCCCGGCACCAAGGGCGCCCACGCGCCCGGCGCGACCGAGGCTGCGCGCCAGCCCCGCCTGCGTGGCGCGGGTGGCTAGCCGGGCCTGCACGGCACGCGCGATCAACGGGGTCGCGAGCCCGGTGCCGGCGGCGGCCGTGGCCGCCAGGCCGGTACGCTGATCGAAGCGCTCCAGGTCGATATCCAGCGCCGCGTGCAGGGCGTGGCCGCGTTCGATCTCGGCCGCTGAGGCCCCTCCGGCGCGCGGCGGTGGGTCCGGGATGCGCGCGTCCGCGAGGCGCTCGGCCAGCTCCAGACGCCAGGCGTCGCGAACCTGGCGTTGTTGCTCGTCCACGCCCCATTCGACGCGGGTCGCCAGGTCCCGCAGGGCGTGATCCCACAGCGCCTCGGGCAGCAGGCGCTCGCGCAGCATCCGCGCGGGGGCATCCGGTTCGGTGTCGCCCAGCCACTGGGTCCCGCGCAGCCACAGGCGCATGTATTCGGCGCCCAGCGAGTAGTACCAGTCCGCGACCTCGGGGACGCGGTCGTGCAGTTCCGCGAAGCGGGCATCGAGTTCGGCATCCACGCGGCCTTGCCAGTGGTCCCGGGCCTCGGCGTCCCCCGCCTCCAGCCATTCGAGCGTGAAGCGTTCGAGGCGGGTGAGGCGTTCTTGCTCGACCTGGTAGCGCTGCTCGCCGAGTTGCAGGGTCAGCGGAGCGGCCTCTTCCCAGCTACGGGGTTCGTGCTGGCTGGCCAGCCATAAAAGGCTGGTGCTGGCCAGCAGGGTCAGGACCAGCCAGGTCCAGGCCGTATGCCACCCCGCCGTCATCGCCATGGCCGGGTGCCGGTTGGGGCTTGCGGTATGCACGACGGCATGGCGGGGTCCGGGCTACTCGATGACGGGGGCGTTGCGCGGGTCGCCCAGGGTGTCGTTCGTCGGGCGCAGCGGCAGCAGGCCGTTGGCCAGCAGCAGGAAGCCGAGGGCCAGGAAGGCCTGTTCCGCGAGTACCAGCAGCCAGCCGAGCAGGGCCGGCAGGGATTCCACACCCTGCGGGAACCACTGCTGGCCCAGCCACAGGCGCAGGGCGTCCTGGGCGGCGGCGAGTTGCAATCCGGCCTCCAGCAGATGGCTGCGTGCGGCCTCCTGGTGGACCAGGAACCAGACCGCCTGTTCCAGCGAGGCGCCGGTCAGGTCGGGGTACCGGGCCAGCAGGGCCAGCGCCAGCAGGGCGACGATCAGCAGCATGCCCGTGAGCCGCAGGGCCCCGCGGCGGACCAGTTCCGGTGCGAACTGCGGATGGGCATGGCCGCGCAGCAGGCGGGCGAACAGGGCCTCGCTGATCACCAGCACGAAGCCGGCGACCAGCAGGGCGGCCCAGACCTCCTGGGTCGGGATGCGCGCGAGGGTGATCAGCAGCAGTCCGCCCAGCAGCGCGCCGATGATCAGGTGACGCAGGGCCATCAGCGGCCCGCCCCGCAGGCGGCGAGGCCATTGGCTGGGCGGCTCCAGGTAGCCGCGCAGGAAGGCCGCGCGCCGTACCCGGTGGCGCCGGAAGCCGCCATGGGCGATCAGCAGGGTGACACCGATCCACAGCGCCATCACCCCGGCCTCGGGCAGGACCCGCAGGTTCATGTGCATCAGCCACAGCCCGATTACCAGCAATGTCACGGTAAAGGCATGGCGCAGGGCGATATGCCGGGTCGGGAGTGGGCTGGACGCGGTGGACGAGGATGAACGGGACACGGGGGCTCCAGGAGGATATGCACGCCCTGATGGTAGCAGGCGCCGGGGTTGTCGCCTGGTGTTCCGGTTTCGTTCAGCCGGAGGCGCTATAACTGCGGCATGACTTGGACTCGTCTCGCTCGATACTGTTCGCCGGCCGTGTTCGGTCTGGCGGTGTGGCTAATGCTGTGGTGGCCGGCCTCTGTGGCCGCGGAGGAACTGCGTCTGCATGCGGTGTTCGGGGATCGCGCGGTGCTGTCCGTGGGGGACGAGCGCGCCGTGGTCTCCACCGGCGAGTCCGGCCCGGGCGGGGTGCGGGTCCTGCGCACGCGCCCGGGCGCGGCCCTGGTGGAGTACGGCGGCCGACAACATGAGCTGCGGGTGCAGCAACGGGCGGCCCCGGCGCGGCCGATTGGGCCGGCGGAGGGAGGTGGCGAGGTGCGGGTGCATCGGGATTCGCGCGGCGAGCATGCGCTGACCGCCGGGGTGAACGGCACGGCCGTTACCGTCGTCGTCGATGCGCAGGCTGACTCGGTGTTGCTGCGTGAGACCGATGCCGAGCAGGCCGGGGTTGACGCCGATCAGGGGCGCTCGGTGCGCATCCGCGACGTCCGGGGCACGCAGCATGGGCAGCGCGTCCGGATCGAGCAGTTGCAGGTGGGCGCGCTACGCCGTTCGGGGGTCAGTGCGATCGTGTTGCCCGACGATGCACTGCCGCGCTCGCGTCTGGGCCGCAGTTTCCTCGAGCACTTCGCGGTCGAAACGGACGGCGATGCCGTCGTGATCCGCGAGCGCTGAGGAGGTGGGTTAGCATGTGGCCCGTCATGACCCCCGAGATTCCTGCATGCCGCTGATTCGGCGCCATCCCGAGAACGCGCCCGCCCCCCGGCGCGAGATTTTCGGCTGGGCGATGTTCGACTTCGCCAATCAGGCCTACACCTTGTTGATCATCACGGTGATCTTCGGCGACCTGTTTACGCGCGTGATCGTCGGCGACGCCCCGGACTATCGCCTCGGTAACCTGTTGTGGAGCGTGGCCCTGGCGGTTAGCTACGCGATGGTGATCGTGGCCGCCCCGTTTGCCGGGGCGATCATGGATGCCACCGCCTCGCGCAAGCGTTTCCTCGCCGCCTCGTGGGTGCTGACGATCATCACCACCGCGTTGTTGTACTTCGTCGAACCGGGGCTGGTGTTCTTCGGCATGGCGCTGATCATCGCCTCGAACTTCGGCTATGCCATCGGCGAGTCCTTCATCGCCAGCTTCCTGCCCGACCTGGGCCCGCCGGAGAAGCTCGGCTGGATCTCGGGGCTGGGTTGGGGGCTCGGGTATATCGGCGGGTTGGTGGCAACGGCCTTTGCCCTGGGGCTGCTGGGTGAGGTGAGCGCGGAGAACTTCGAGCGCATTCGCTGGGTCGGGCCGTTCGCCGCGGCCTTCTTCCTGGTCTCGGCGCTGCCGACCTTCCTGTTCCTGAAGGAGCGCGGCACCCGTCGGCGCATGGCGCGCAACGTCCAGCTGGGGCTCGGCTGGAAGCGGGTGAAGGCCTCGCTGGTCACGCTGGGCGAGCGCCGCGACCTGCGCGCGCTGTTCGTGTCCATCTTTTTCGTGATGGCCGGGATCTACATCATCATCGCCTTCACCTTCATCTATGGCGCGCAGGTGATCCAGTGGGACGAACCGACGCGCGTGCTGATGTTCGTGGTGACCCAGATCACCGCGGTGATCGGTGCCGTGGGCTTCGGGTTCCTGCAGGACCGCGCGGGGCCGGTGCGCATCTATCGCATCACGCTGGTGCTTTGGGCATTGGCGGTGCTGGCGATCTTTGCCACGCCGACCATCGCCCAGTGGCTGAGCGTGCTGCTGGGACGACCGGTGGAGGCGCAGATGGTGTTCCTCGGCGTCGGCATCCTGGCGGGGCTTTGCCTCGGCTCGGCGCAGTCCGCCGGGCGTGCCCTGGTGGCGCTGATGGTCCCGGCGCGCGAGGCCGGGCGCTGGTTCGGGTTCTGGGGGCTGGCGTCCAAGGCCGCGGCGATCTTCGGCCTGCTCGGCATCGGGCTGCTCCAGGTCTGGCTGGGCCTCGAGAACGCCATCCTGTTCTGCCTGTTCCTGTTCCTCGCCGGGCTGCTGGCATCCATCCCCATCCGCCTCGCCGACCGCCGCCGCACCGAGCCTGTTTGATTCACCACGAAGCACACGAAGACACGAAGAAGGGCGATTGGACCACAGAGGACACGGAGTACACAGAGAAAATCCAAGAAGGTTTTGAACCGGGCAGGAAGCCGTCTGTGCCAAGAGAAATGCACGAATGCCCTGCCACTGGTCTGACTGGATCACTCACCGTCCTTCTCGCCCCAGCGTTCCGCACCTTCCCTGGCCCGCCATCACATTTCTCTGTGCCCTCCGTGCCCTCTGTGGTGGAATCGCCCTTGACCTGGCCCTTCTTCGTGTCTTCGTGCGCTTCGTGGTGAAAATTCGGGCTACTCGTCTGGAATGCTCAGGCGCGTGGCGAGAGGGCCGGGGGCCTGGCGGCAATCGAGGATGGCGTAGACGCGGATGATCTCGTCATCGGCCCGATAGTAGATCGCGAAGGGGAAACGGCGGGAAAGCAGACGGTGGAAACCATGATGTTCCTCGTGCACGCCGGCGTACAGGAGCAGGGAGTCGATGTCGGAAAAGAGGGCATCGAGGAAGTACTCGCCCAGCCCCGGGGACTGGGAGGCGTAGAAGGCAGCACCTCGGGCCAGGTCCTCTTCCGCCGCGTCGAGGAGCTCGATCATGCGCAAGGCAGAGGGTTACCTGTTGCGCAGGCGTTGCTTGACGTCGCCCCAGGGATGGAATCGGGCGTCGCCGCTGGCCGCGGACGCCTGGCGCTGCTCCAGTACCTCGCGATGCCAGTCCGGGACGGAGATATCCGCGGGATTGCGCGCCAGGTCTTCCCACAGCTCTTCCATGGCACGGAGCTTTTCGGTCGTGGTCATCTGATCGAGCGCGAGGGATGCAGACACGGGTAACTCCCTTCGAACATGCGAATTCATTATAGACCAGCCGGCTGGGCGCGTGCCGCTGGGCGCAGGTTGCTTGATCCACCACGAAGCGCACGAAGGCACGAAGAAGGGCGATTGGACCACAGAGGACACGGAGTACACAGAGAAAATCAAAGAAGGTTTCGAATTGGGCGGGATGCCGTTGAGCGAAGCGAAGCGTGTCGGTGTCCTGCGAACGGTCTGACTGGACCACCCACCGTTCTGCTCGCCCCAGCTTTTCGGCCCCCTGTCCCACCATCGCATTTCTCCGTGCCCTCCGTGCCCTCCGTGCCCTCCGTGCCCTCCGTGGTGCAATCGCCCTTGACCTGGCCCTTCTTCGTGCCTTCGTGCGCTTCGTGGTGAAAATACAGGGCCACGAGGGGCAGGGAGGGCTATTCGGTGGCGTGGTGGGTGGTGGAGGCGCCGCGGTCGAAGCGGCCTTCGTAGAGGCGCAGCAGCGCGGGGATCACGAACAGTACCAGCACGGTGGCGATGGCCAGGCCGAAGACGATGGAGATCGCCATCGGGATCAGGAACTGGGCCTGCACCGAACGCTCGAACAGCAGTGGCGTGAGGCCGGCAATGGTGGTGACCGAGGTCAGGATCACCGCGCGCAGGCGCTGGCAGGCGGCCTCGACGATCGCGTCCTGCAGGGCCAATCCGGCTTCGCGCAGGCCCTGGTAGAAGCTCACCAGGATGATCGAGTTGTTGACCACGATCCCGGTCAGGCCGAACAGGCCGAACAGCGACAGAATGGTCAGCTCCACATTCAGGATCCAGTGTCCGAGCAGGGCGCCGAGGATCCCGAACGGGATGATCGCCATCACGATCAGTGGCCAGCCCCAGGAGCCGAACACCCAGGCCAGGGTCAGGTACATCAGCCCCAGCGCCAGGATCAGGCCCGTGCGCATGTCGGCGAAGGTCTCGGCCTGGTCGGCCGCGCGCCCCTCGAAGGAGTATTCGATGCCGTAGCGTGCCGCGAGGTCGTCCAGCGGGCCGTCCTCCAGCGCGGCGCGGATACGCGCGGCGTTGTTTACGCTGCGGTCGACCTCGGTGGAGACCTGGATGGCCAGGCGGGTATCGGCATGGCGCAGGGTCTCGAAGCCCTGGCGCGAGCGCAGATCGACCACGCTGCCCAGCGGGGCGAATTCGCCGCTCGGCAGGCGCAGGTTCAGCCGCTCCAGGCTCTCGCTGGAATGGCGTTCGTGATCCGGCAGGCGCACGCGCACCTCGACCTCTTCCAGCCCGTCCTGGTAGAGCTGGGCGAGGTGGCCGTCGAAGGCGTCGCGCAGCTGGGCACCGACCGATTCGGTGGTCAGGCCCAGGGCGCGGCCCTCCGGCTTGACCTGGAACACCAGCTGTTCGCGGCCGAACGGGGTGTCGTCGTTGGTGGCGAAGGTGCCGGCGAAGTCGTCGAAGATATCCGCCAGTTCCAGTGCCGCATTTTTCAGCACATGCGGGTCGTCGCCGGTCAGGCGGACCTCCAGATCGCGTCCTGGCGGGCCGGTCTGGCGCTCGTCGATGCTGAAATTCTCGATGCCCGGGGCCTGGCGCACGCGCTCCTCCCAGGCCTGGATGAATTGGCGGTTGCGCACCTCGCGCTGTTCCGGCGATGCCAGTTCGACCTGGATGTTGCCGAACTGGTCGCCGCGTGGGGCGTTGCCGTCGCCGGGGTCGATCCCGCGCCCAAGCCGAGTCACCGAGGCGCGCACCAGGTCGCCGCCGAGCTCCTGTTCGGTCTCCGCCAGGGCCTCCTCGACGTGGATCAGGAAGGCCTCCACCCGCTCCGGCGGGGTGCCGGCGACGAAGTTGACGCCAGCGTTGACGATGGTGCCCTCCGGCGACGGGAAGAAGGTGAAGCCGATGCGCCCGCTGGCGGCCAGGCCGATGGCCAGGATCAGAGCGCCGACGGCCAAGGCAAGAGTGGTGCCGGAATGATTGACCGAGACCGTGACCGCGCGGCGGAAGGCGCCGTTGCGGAAGCCCTCGAAGCCGTTGTCGAACCGCTCGCGCAGGCTGCCCGGGCGCGGCGGCTTGAGCCGGTGCATCACGCCCTTGAGGTGTGCAGGCAGGATCAGGAAGGCGATCAGCAAGGTGGCGACAATGACGCAGATCACCACCAGCGGGATGTCGAACAGGATGTTGCCGATGATCCCCCCGATCAGCATCAGCGGCAGGAAGGCGGCGACCGTGGTCAGCGAGGCGGCGATCACCGGGCCGACCATGCGCCGGGCCCCGTCGCGCGCGGCACGGCTGGCCGACATTCCGCGCTGGTGCAGGCTGTAGGCGTGCTCCGAGACCACGATGGCGTTGTCGACGATGATCCCCAGCGACATGATGAAGCCGAACAGCGAGATCATGTTGATCGAGCCGCCGACCACCCACAGCACAACGAAGGCGGCGGTGAACGCGATCGGGATGCCCAGTGCCACGCGCAGGGCGATGTGGCGGTTGAGGAACAGGAACAGGATTGCCAGGACGAGCAACAGGCCGCCCAGACCGTTTTTCAGCAGCAGGGTGATGCGCTCGGACAGGAGCTCCCAGAAGGCATCGGTGACCTGTAGATCAACCCCGGGCGGCAGGGCGGGGCGGGTTTCGGCCAGCCAGTCCTCCAGCACCTGCGCGGCGGCGAGGGAGTCGCCGGTCTCCGAGCGCAGCAATTGCATCTCGATCGCCCGCTGGCCGTTGGCGCGGACGCGTACCTGCCCGTCGCGATGGCGCAGGTCCAGGGTCGCGATATCGCCCAGGGTCAGGCGCCCCAGCTCGCCATCGCCGCGCAGTACCAGGCGCTCGAAGCTGACGATGTCGCGCGCCTGTTCCAGGCTGCGGATCTGGCGTGCGGTGTCGTCGCGACCCACCGAGCCGGCCGGCAGGTCCTGCGCCATGGCGCGGATCTGCTCGCCGATATCCGCGAGCGTCATGTCCAGGCGGTAGAGCGTTGCGGATGGCACCTGGATGGCCATCTCGTCCTCGGTCAGGCCGGTGAACTCGATGCGCGCGATGCCGGCATCCAGCAGTTCGCGTTCGAACTGACGCGCGAGGATGCGCAGTTGCTGCGGGTCCTCGGGGCCGGTCAGCAGCAACCGCGCCACCGGCTCGTAGCGGATGATGCGGGTGACCACCGGGGTCTCGGCGGCCTCTGGCAGGTTGCGCTGCTGGTTCACACGGTCGTTGACCTGCTCCAGCGCCAGGGTCATGTCGGTCCCGGCCTCGAACTCCATGGTGACCACGCCGATGCCCAGTGCCGAGGTGGAGGTCATGTTGCGCAGGCCGTCGACGGTGCGCAGGTCCTGCTCCAGCGGGTCGACGATGGCGCGTTCGACGTCCTCCGCGCTGGCCCCCGTCCAGGGCACTTCGACGGTCACGAAGTCGAGTTCGAAGTTGGGGAAGAACTGGGTATTCAGCTGGGTCAGGGCAAAGGCCCCGGCCAGCAGCATCAGTGCAATCAGCAGGTTGGCGGCGAGGCGATGCTCCAGAAACAGCTGGATCGGGCCGCGTGGAGGCCCGTCGTGTTCCTGCGCGCCGCCACCAGGCATGGGCTGCCCGGATTCCGGCGCGCTGCCGGTCTCCGATTCGCTCATCGGCCGGAATCCTGTTCTTCAACCTCGACCCGCAGGCCATCCACGGCATTCGGCAGGCGGGTGGCGATCAGGGTGTCGCCAGCGGCGATCGCGTCGCTGCGGATCAGGGCGAGGGTGTTGCCGTCCGCGTCGATGAAGTCACCCAGACGGTCCACCTGCAGCGACTCCAGGCGGCCGTCGACCACGCGGAACACGCGGTCGCGCCCGAACAGGGACTCGAAGGGAACGGCCAGGCTGTCGGGCTCCTCGGGCAGCTGCAGGCGCAGCTCGACGAATCGATTCAGCGGTAGGCGCTGGCCGCCCGAGCGAACCTCGAACACCCCGCGCATCCCGGAGTCGCCGCTGCGGGTCTCGCCCTCCAGGCGCGCGAGCTCGGTCTCGATCTCGTGGCCGCCGACCGTCGCGTGCGCGGGGAGGGATGTGCCCTCCTGCAGCAGGGCCTCGACCCGGGCGACCAGGTGTTCCGGAAGGCTGGCGCGAATCTCCAGATCATCCACGGCGTACAGCCGCAACAGCGGGTCCCCGGGCCGGGCGCGTTCGCCAGTGGCGACCTCGACCTCGACGACGCGGGCGTCGAAGGGGGCGCGGATGGTGGTGCGTTCCAGGTCGATCGCGGCCTGCGCCTCGGCGGCGCGGGCGCGCGCCAGGCGGGCCTCGGCCTGGGCCCGGCGCATCGGGGCATCGGCCACGGCCTGCTCGCGGCTGTCCACGGTGATGCTGGCCTGTTGCAGGCGTTCGCGCGCGGCATCGACGTCGGATTCGGAACCGAGATTGCGTCCGCGCAGGTCGCGGGCCCGTTCCAGGCCGCGCTCGGCGATCGCCAGCAGTTCGCGTTCGCGGCGCAGGGCCTCGCGGTCGAAGCGGGCGCGCAGTTCCTCGCTCTCGACCGCGCCTTCCAGTTCCTGGCGTTCGGCCTCGCGCTGGTCCAGCAGGAGCTGGGCCTCGCGCGGGTCGATGCGGACGAGGGCATCTCCCGACGCCACCCGCTGTCCTGCGCGCGCCGGCACGTCTTCGATCTCGCCCTCGACCGCGGCACGCAGCAGCGCATCGCGGGCGGACTGGCTGCGTCCGTTCAGCATGATGCCCGGGCGGTGGGTGCCGGGCTCGGCGGTCAGACCCTGCACCGGCCAGGTGCGTTCGCTGGCCTCCGGCGGCGGCGCCGAGGGCCCGGTCGCGCGCAGAATCATGAATCCCACCACCGCGACGGCGAGGATCAGGACAGGGAGGATGGCTCGGCGGAGGGCGCGCGGCATGGGTATCTCGATTTGTTCGCGGTACTGGCAAGCCGGGTATGGCTCGTCGCTTGGAGACGCGCGCGGGCCGGAGGTTCCCGCAGCGGGCCACATCATACCATCGCGGTTTGTGGGGGAACCTCCGCGCTTGCGGTCGGTCCCTGTTGTGCCAATATTACGTTTCGCTTAAATGAGGATAAAGGCGATGAAGGGATCCAAGTGGTTTCTTGGCGGCCTTTTGGCGGCGAGTTTGCTGGCGGGCGGCGTTGCGGCTCCGGTCCTGGCCGATGCGCCGCAGATCTGCGAGTGCCGCGATGGCCTGGAGATGGAGGGGACGCCGTGGATTCGCCTGATGCCGGGCGACATGACGGGTGGTTACTTCGTGCTCCGCAATAGCGGCGATCAGGATTATCGGATCGTTGCGGCGGAGGCGCCCATCGCGAAGGTGGTGGAGCTACACGAGCATGCCCATGTGGATGGCGTGATGCGCATGCGCCAGGTCGACGGCCTGGAACTCCCGGCTGGCGAGACCCTGGTGCTGGAGCCGGGCGGACTGCATCTGATGTTCATCGGCCTGCACGAGCCGCTGACGGCGGGGGACTGGATCCCGGTTCTTCTGGAGTTTGCCGACGGTGAAACCATGGCGATCCATGCCCGGGTGCAGCGGAGCGAGGGTGCCGGTGAGGGTCACCCCCGCGGGCACCATATGGACGGAGACGCTCGCGACATGGGCCATGGGGCCGGGCACGACGGGCACTGAAACGGACGCGGCGTACCCGTTGGGTACACAGCGTTCCGGCCTTACTGGTTGGCGGGCCGGGTCGGGATCTCGACGTCGGCATCCTCGCGCAGCGCCTCCAGATACTCCTGGATGGCACGGCTTTCGAGGATTTCGATCAGCTCGGCGCGCACGTCTTCCAGTTCCGGGACCGGGGTATCGCGGGTTTCCTCCAGGCGGATGATGTGCCAGCCGAAGCGGCTCTCGACCGGTGCCGCGGTGGTCTCGCCCGGTTCCAGCGCCATGGCCGCCTCGCTGAATGCGGGGACCATCTGTTCCGGGGCGAACCAGCCAAGTTCGCCACCACGGGCCGCCGAGCCCGGATCGGTGGAATGGGCTTCGGCCAGTTCGGCAAAGTCCGCGTCGGCCTCCAGCTCGTCGAGCAGTTCGCGGGCGCGTTCCGCCTCTTCCACCAGGATGTGCCGAGCGCGATATTCGGTGCCGCGGATCTGCTCGATCTGGCGGTCGTACTCCGCCTCGAGGTCCGCCTGGGTGATGTCGAGCTCTGCGGTGATGCGCTCCATCAGCAGCGAAGCCAGCAGGTTGGTCTCGACCATGCGCAGGATGCGCCGGGTCTCGGCATCGGTATCCAGCCCGCGGGCGACCGCCTCCTGACGCAGTAGCTCAAGGCTGATGACTTCCTCCAGCGTGCCGTCACTCGCGGCCGGGCCGGGATCCTCGTCCATGCCGGCGTAGGCCAACAGGTCGGCGCGGGTGATCGCTTCACCGTTGACGATAGCGACGGTATCGGCGTCCCCGGTATCCGTGGTGACGTCGTCACCGGTGAGCTCCGGCGTGGCTTGGTCCTGCGTGTCGCAGGCGGCGAGCAGCCCGGCGAGCGCCAGGGCGCTCAGGGCTATAGTCAGGATGCGCCGCTTCATCAAAACACCTGCTTGAACGGGCGTACGTCGACCGTGGTGTACACGCCGGCCGCCACGTAGGGGTCGGCGTCGGCCCACTCCCGTGCGGCCTCCAGCGAGGGGAACTCCGCGACGATCAGGCTGCCGGTGAAGCCGGCCGGGCCCGGGTCGTTGCTGTCGATGGCGGGGCAGGGGCCGGCCAGGATCAGCCGGCCGTCGTCGCGCAGGGCCTGCAGCCGGGCGACGTGTTCCGGGCGCGCGGCCAGGCGCGCATCCAGCGAATCGGGGGCATCCTCGCCCTGGATCATGTACAGCATCGGCATTCTCCTCGGTAAGGGCACCAGTCTAACGATGTCGGCGGCCGGATGCCGTTAAGGAGACGCTGATTGAATCGCGCGCTCGCGTTGGTGCCCCCTGTTTTCCGAGACAAGGCGCGTCGAGCATCGGGTAGTGGTTCTACCCGCAAGCGGCGCAACGCAGGATCGGGGAACCTGGGGCACCAACCCCACAAACCATTCAAAGCAGGGGCTCGGCCGCTTTTGCGCGCGAACAGCGTTGCGGCTCCCTTGTGCAGAGTGACTGCACGGCAGTCACCGCGCCTTGTTCGCACGCAAAAGCGACTCGAGCGCGAGCGCGCGATTCAATCAGCGTCTCCTTAAGGGCTCGTTCTTATGGGCGCGCCGATGGATGCGCTACACTGCGCGGCCGATCACCGCACCGACTTGTCCCATGATCTCGATCCACCCCGATAATCCCCAGCCCCGGCTGATACGGCAGGTCCTGGACCAGCTGCAGGAGGGGGCCGTCATCGCCCTGCCGACGGATGCCTGCTATGCGCTGGCCTGCCTGCCGGGCGACAAGACCGGGGCGGATCGCATTCGCCGCATCCGTCAGGTGGACGAGACCCATCACCTGACGCTGTTGTGCCGCGATCTCTCGGAACTGGGCGTGTACGCGAAGGTGGACAACACCGCCTTTCGCCTGATGAAGGCCCTGACCCCGGGGGCCTACACGTTCATTCTGCCCGCCACCCGCGAGGTCCCGCGGCGGCTGCAGCACCCGAAGCGCCGTACGATCGGCATGCGCGTGCCGGCGAGCCCGATTGTCTCGGCGCTGCTGGAAGAGCTGGGGTCGCCGCTGATGTCCGCGACCCTGCAACTCCCCGGGGATGAACACCCGTTGAGCGAGCCCTGGGAGATCGAGGAGCGCCTGGGCAAGGTGGTGGATCTGGTGATTGACGGCGGCGCCGGGACCCTGGAGGCCACCAGCGTGGTGGATCTGACCGGCGACGCGCCCGAGGTGATGCGGCATGGCCTGGGCGACGTGGGATTTCTGGATGAATAGCCCCGGCCGACGGCGGGGATCACGGCGCGGCACGGCCGCAGGGAGGCGCAATGCGTAAGTGGGTGGTTCTTGCGGTGGTGGTGCTGGCAGTGGCGGCCATCTGGCCGGTGGTGGTCGGCACACAGGTCGAGGGTACTGTCGCCGAGACACACGAGGCTCAGCTTGGCGAGGTGTATCTGCGTCACGAGATGCTCGAATACGAGCGCGGCTACCTGGCCGCCAGCGGTCGCAGTCGGCTGATCCTGGAGGATGCCGACGGGCGCTTCGAGATCCCCCTGGTACACGCTGTGCGCCATGGCCTGCTGGGGGCGCGCGGCGATTCCTTCGTGGATCTGGATACCCTGGCCGCCCCGGACGACTCGCTGCTCGCCCACCTGTTGCGCTCGCTGGATCTGCAGGTGCATTCGCGCTCGGGGATCGGCGGTGGCGTGACCACCCGCATTGCGTTCGACGATCTGCGCATGGACCTGATGAGCGTGCCCGAGGTGGCCGAACACGCCGCTACGGTGGGCGGCCCGCTGTGGCTGGATCTTGCGGCGGGTCAGGGGCGCTTCGCCTGGTCGTCCGAGCAGATCCTGGTGAGCCTGGACCTGCCGGAAACGAGATTGTCCGATGCCAGCTTCTCGTGGGAGGCGCGCGAGGCGCGTTATGCCACGGTTTTCGAGGCCGATGCCGACGGGGTCTTCGGGCGGCTGCCGGACTACGAAGGCGGTCTGGCGGCGGCCGTGATCGAATTGCGTGAGGGCGAGGCGACCCGCCTTCACCTGGAGCGCCCCCGCCTCGACGCCTTCCAGCATACGAACAACGACCGCATGGATTCGCGCCTGCGGCTGCAGGTCGATCACGCCCGGGTGGATGATGGTGCGGGGGATGCCCTGACGCTGACGGCCCTGGACCTGCAGGCGGGGATCCTGCGCTGGGACCGTCCCAGCATGTTGCAGTTTCTGGCCGAGCTGGAAGCGGTCGACGCGCGTGGCATCGAGGGCGAGCAGCGCAATGCCCTGATCGGTTCGGCGATGATCGACGCCCTGGGCAGCATGATTGAACACCAGCCGGCGATCCAGTTGCGGGCGTCGCTGAACGACGAGCCGCCCCGGCAGGTCGCGCTGGACGCGGAGCTCGGCCTGCATGGCACGCAGCAAAGTCTGACGACCCGCCCGCTGGAGACCCTGCGGCTGGACAGCGATCTGCGACTCGGGCTGGAATGGGTGGCCGAATTCGACGCCGCGTATCCCGATATCGACCTGGACGCGCAGTTGCATGCCCTGGCTGCGGATGGCTGGGTCCGTCGCGATGCCGAGGCCGGCTACTGGCACGGCACGCTGGCGATGGCGGACGGCCGCGTGCGCATCAACGACGTGGATCGCACGGCAATGCTTCTGGCCTTGCTGTTCGCCTTCTCCGGCGGCATGTTCTGAGACGACAGACCGGGTGTGGACGCGCCCGTTTTATTCTGAGAGGAAGGGATAGATTCCGTGAGCAGTAACCAGGGTACCAACCAGCGCGTGATCTCCGGCATGCGCCCCACCGGGCGCCTGCATCTGGGCCACTACCACGGTGTGCTGAAGAACTGGATCGAGTTGCAGCACAACTACGAGTGCTTCTTCTTCGTCGCCGACTGGCATGCGCTGACCACCCATTACGAGGATCCGGGTGACCTGCAGCAGCACGTGACCGAGATGGTCATCGACTGGCTGGCGGCCGGAGTGAGCCCGGGTTCCGCTACGCTGTTCGTGCAGTCGCGTGTGCCGGAGCACGCCGAGCTGCATCTGCTGTTGTCGATGATTACCCCGCTCGGCTGGCTGGAGCGGGTACCGACCTACAAGGATCAGCAGGAGCAGCTGCGCGAGAAGGATCTGGCGACCTACGGATTCCTCGGCTATCCGGTGCTGCAGAGCGCCGACGTGCTGGCCTACCGCGCCGGCATGGTCCCGGTGGGCGAGGACCAGGTATCGCACCTGGAGGTCACGCGCGAGATCGCGCGGCGCTTCAATCACCTCTACGGCCGCGAGCCCGGCTTTGCCGAGAAGGCCGAGGCGGCCGCCGACAAGATGGGCAAGAAGGCCGCCAAGCGCTACCGCGACCTGCGCAAGCGCTTCCAGGAGCAGGGCGAGGAAGAGTCGCTGGAGGTTGCCCGGGCCATGCTCGATTCGCAGCAGAACATCTCGCTGGGGGATCGCGAACGCCTGTTCGGCTACCTCGAGGGTGGCGGCAAGATCATCCTGCCGGAGCCGCAGCCGCGCCTGACCCCGGCCTCGAAGATGCCGGGCCTGGACGGGCGCAAGATGTCCAAGAGCTACGGCAATACCATCAGCCTGCGTACCGAGCCGGCCGAGGTGGAGAGCCTGATCCGTACCATGCCGACGGATCCCGCGCGGGTGCGGCGCACCGATCCGGGGGATCCGGAAAA
Source organism: Thioalkalivibrio versutus (assembly GCF_001020955.1). Classification (NCBI taxonomy): domain Bacteria; kingdom Pseudomonadati; phylum Pseudomonadota; class Gammaproteobacteria; order Chromatiales; family Ectothiorhodospiraceae; genus Thioalkalivibrio; species Thioalkalivibrio versutus. The sequence continues at coordinate 2,083,655 of NZ_CP011367.1, read as the reverse complement.
GTGCCCGGTATGGGATCTGCACAAGGTCTACACCGACGCGAGCCAGCGCGAGGAGCTGTACGCCGGCTGCACCACGGCGGGCATCGGCTGCCTCGACTGCAAGCGCCCGCTGATCGAGGCGGTGCAGGCCGAGCTGGAACCCATCCAGCAACGCGCGAAGGAATACGCCGAGGATCCGGCGCTGGTGCGCTCCATCATCGTCGAGGGCTCCGAGGCCGCCCGCGAAGAGGCCCGCGAGACCCTGGAAGAGGTGCGCCGGGCCATGGGCCTGGACTACCTGCGATGAGCCAGAGTCTGAGGCATGGACCCGTACGCTGACTCGAGCGACGACCTCGAGCGCCCCGCGACCGTCGAGACCGGCGCGCACGGGGAGGTGCTTTATCGTGTGCATGGCGAGCCGGTGGCGGAGCTGCCGGCCGATCTCTATATCCCGCCCGACGCCCTGGAGGTCTTTCTCGACTCCTTCGAGGGGCCGCTGGATCTGTTGCTGTACCTGATCCGTCGCCAGAACCTCGACATCCTGTCGATCCCCATCGCCGAGATCACTCGGCAGTACATGGGCTATATCGAGGTAATGCAGGCCCTGCGCCTGGAGCTGGCGGGGGAATATCTGGTGATGGCCGCCCTGCTGGCCGAGATCAAGTCGCGCATGCTCCTGCCGCGGCCGAAGGAGGCCGAGGCAGACGAGGATGCCGACCCGCGCATGGCGCTGATCCGGCAGCTGCAGGAATACGAACAATTCAAGATCGCCGCCGAACGAGTGGATGCCCTCCCGCGCATGGATCGCGATGTGTTCGCCGCTGGCGCCAGCGTCGAGGCGCTCGAGGGCCCACCGCCGCCCGGGCCGACGCTGGACGAGCTCATGGAGGCGCTGGCGGCGGTGATGCACCGCGCCAGTCTGATGGCGCACCATCATGTCTCCACCGAGCAGCTGTCGGTGCGCGAACGCATGTCGAACATCCTCGACAGCCTGCATCCCGAACGCTTCACCGATTTCGTGACCCTGCTTCTGGCTACCGAGGGGCGCCAGGGAGTCGTGGTGTCGTTCCTGGCGGTGCTGGAGCTGACCAAGGCGGGCCTGATCGAGTGGGGCCAGAGCGAACCCTACAGCCCTATCCGGTTGCGCCGGCGTGGGGCGCCCGTGGGAGACGAAGAGGGAACGCCGGCGTGAACGAAACCACTGTATCGGGTGTGCAGGTGTCTGCCGCCGCTGTTGATGACGAACAGTTGCGGGCCGTCGAGCTGGCGGTGGAGGCCGTGCTGTTCGCGGCCGCGGAACCGGTGGGGCCGCGCGACCTGAAGGCTGCCTGCGAGGACCTTGGCGAGATCGATCAGGCCTTGCTGGAACGGGCGCTTGGTCGTCTGCAGGAACGCTATAACGATCGCGCGATCGAGCTGGTGCGCTCCGCTGGCGGGTATCGCTTCCGCGTGCGTTCGCGCTTCTCCGCGACCGTGCAGGCCGCCCAGCCCGAGCGCCCGGCGCGGCTGTCACGGGCCCTGCTGGAGACGCTGGCGATCATCGCCTATCGCCAGCCGGTCACCCGCGCCGAGATCGAGGCTGTGCGCGGGGTGGCGGTCAGCACCGGGATCATGCGCACGCTGCAGGAACGCGAGTGGGTACGGGTGGTAGGGCACAAGGAGGTGCCGGGCCGCCCCGCGCTGTACGCGACCACCCGTAGCTTCCTCGACGACCTGGGTCTGCAGCGCCTCGAAGAACTGCCGCCGCTCGATCAGATCCGCGACCTGGCGGATGTGGCCTCCGACGCGGGCCTTAGCCTGTCGCCACCGGACGCGAAAGAAGACGCCGGTCCGGGCACGAACCAGCGTCTCGATTTCGATGACGGGGATGCCGATCCGGATCCGGAGCCGGCACCCCCGACGCACTCACTCTGAGATTAGCACTGGGCCGTTTCGGCGGTTTCCGGGCAGTCGTGCTGTACCAGGCGATCGTCGTCCAGCCATTCCATGATGCCGTCGGTCACGTTATAGACGTTCGCGTAGCCAAGGCCGTCGGCCAAAGCGCGGGCGAGGGCACCGGTGCGGTTGCCCACGCGGCAGATCAGTACGACTTCCTCGTCGGGCTTGACCAGATTGGTGAACTGCTCGCCAAAGGTCGGGTTGAGCTCGCCATTCTCGTCGAAGGCGGTAATGCGATGGCTGCCCTCGATCACGCCGGTCTCCGCCCATTCGTCCGGACGGCGGATGTCGACGATGGTTGCGCCCTCGCGGATCTTCTCGGCCAGGCCTTCGTTGTCCAGCCCGCTAAACGGTGCGCGTTCGACGTCGAGGATCTCGACCTCGAAGCGCAGGGTCGCGTTGGACGGGATAATGTTGCCGGCCCCGCGTTCGCCATAGCCGAGTTCCGGCGGGATGACGATTTCGCGCTTGCCGCCTTCGCGCATGCCCATCACGCCCTGTTCGAAGCCCGGGATCACCTGGCCCGCCCCCAGCGTGAGCGCAAATGGCGCGCCGGACTCGCGGCTGGAATCGAACACGCTCCCGTCTTCTTCCAGCGTCCCGGTGTAATGCAGGATGGCCGTGTCATGGCGCACGATCCCGGGCCCTTCGCCGGCTTCGATTTCGTGGATCTCGATGGATGCTTCCGACTCTGCACTGGCAATACCGCCTGCGAGCATCGAGCCGATCAGTGCTGCTGTAACTATAATAAATCCGGAATATGCGGAACGACAAAACTCGATCTTCATTATGTAGCATCCGTTAATATTAAAAATGGTTAATAAAGTATTGGTATCAGCAGGTTGCGATATCCAGTGGGGCGCTATTCTACACCACATGTCAGTGATCGAATACAGGCGTTATGTAGAAAGTTCTGGATCTTGTAAAAAATCCCCATTTTTTATTGCAGGCTTTGAAGACGTTTGCTACAACTCCATGTGGCTGTCCCAGGGAGAGAGGGGCAGTACGTGAATTTTTGTTCCGAGAACAAGCCGGAGGCAGGCAAATGACTGACCACAAGAACGATGGTTCCGAGATGGACCGCAAGTCCGAAGAAGAAATCCGGGAGACCGAACAGCTGACCGAGACGGGCGCCGCCCGTCGCGGTTTCCTGGGTCGCCTGGGCAAGGGCGGTGCCGCCCTGGCCGTGATGGGTCTGGGCGCGGAAACCGCCATGCAGACCATGTTCAACCGCAGCACCCTGTCCAGCGCCGTGGCCGCCGGCATCGAAGGCTTCCACGTGGAGGGCAAGGTGGACGGCGTTATCTGGCTGAATGACCGCCCGATCAACGGCGAGCTGCCGCCGCACCTGCTGCATGACGAAGTGACGCCGTTCCCCAATATGTTTGTCCGCAATAACGGCGTGCCTCCGGAGAAGGCCGGGATCGACGCATCCGCATGGACCCTGACGGTCCACGGCGAAGCGGCGAACGGGGAGAAGTCCTACACCATCGCGGATCTCAAGGAGAAGTTCGAGCACCACACCCTGCAAATCTGGATCGAGTGTGGTGGCAACGGGCGTGCCGCGTTCGAGCCGTCCCCGCGCGGTAACCAGTGGGATCTGGGTGCGGTTGGCTGCCCGACCTGGACGGGTGTGCGTCTGCGCGACGTGCTGGAAGACGTTGGTTACGACGCCGACAAGGCCGAGTACATTGGCTTCAAGGCCGGTGACGCGCACCTGAGCGGCCGTGATGATCTGGACGCGCTGTCGCGTGGCTGCCCCATGCGCAAGGCCGTGGAAGACGAGACCCTCATCGTCTGGGCGATGAATGGTGAAGACATCCCGGAACAGCACGGTTATCCGCTGCGCCTGATCACCCCGGGCTTCCCGGGTTCCGCCAGCGGCAAGTGGCTGACCGAGATCCTCGTCCGTGATCGCGAGCATGACGGTCAGGGCATGACCGGTCACAGCTATCGCGTACCGCGTCATCCGGTGGAGCCGGGTGCCGACGTCCCGAACGAGGACATGGTCGTCCTCGAGGAAATGCCGGTGAAGTCCCTGATCACCTATCCGCAGACCGGTGCCGAGACCTCCGTCGGCAGCACGCTGAAGGTTGCGGGCAAGGCCTGGGATGGCTATGGCGATGTCGAGGAGCTTCATGTCTCGACCGATTTCGGGGTGACCTGGCAGAAGGCCGATCTGAAGCGTCCGGTGAACAAGTTTGCCTGGCAGACCTGGGAGGCGGACATCGAGTTCTCCGAACCCGGTTTCCATCAGGTGTGGGCCGTGGCCACCAACAGCAAGGGCGATCGTCAGCCGATGGTGCTGCCGGGCTGGAACCCGCGGGGCTACGGCAACAACAAGGCCCACCACATCGATGTCCGCGTCAAAGCGTAAGGAGGCACCAATGAAGTCGAAGATGGTCCTGTTGTTGCCGGCCATCCTCGGCCTCCTCTGGGTGGCGCCCGCAGTTGCGGGCGACCACGTCGAGGCGGCCGAGGAGTACAAGACCGACTCGGAAACCGGGCTGATCAAGGCGCCGGGATTCGATACGGTCAAGAACAATTGCACGGTATGTCACTCGGCCCGGTTGTTCACCAGCCGTGGGTACACCCGCAAGATCTGGCTGGAACAGATCCGCTGGATGCAGGACACCCAGGGGCTCTGGGAGTTCTCCCCCGAAGTGGAGGAAGAGATCCTGGACTACCTGGAAACCTTCTACCCACCGAGTTGATCGTGACACGGTGAAGACAAAACGCCCCGGGTTTTCCCGGGGCGTTTTTTTGTGTGTGCCCTGTGCAGGCGGGGCGCCGTTGCCCTCGGCGCCCCGCCTCTTTATTCGCGGCCTGCGCGCGTGATGGCCCAGCAACGATGGGGCGGGGGCGGGCGTCGGTAGTCCTCGTCCAGGGTCTCGCGGGTGATGTCGCGGGCATGGAGCCCGGTCAGGGCCTCGTGGTCCAGCTCGAAGCGGCGGCGGTTGGTGGAGAAGTAGAGCACGCCGTCCGGGGTGAGCAGGCGCGCCGCCAGGAGGATCAGGTGGGCATGGTCGCGCTGCACCTCGAAGTCGTCTTCGGTGCGCTTGGAGTTGGAGAAGGTGGGCGGATCCAGGAAGATCCGCTCGAAGACCATGCCGGGGGTGTCCGTGGCCCCTTCCAGCCAGTGGATCACGTCCTCGCGCAGCAGGGCGTGGGTGCCGGGCTGGCGACGGCTGCGGCCATCGCGGATCTCGGCCTCCAGGCCGTTGGCGCGGAAGTTGTCCTCGGCCCACTCCAGGTAGGTGTTGGACAGGTCCACCGAGACGGTCTGGCGGGCACCGCCCACTGCGGCATGCACGCTGACCGCGGCGGTGTAGCAGAACAGGTTCAGCAGGCGCAGGCCGCGGCATTCCTGTTGCAGGCGCAGGCGCATCGGTCGATGGTCCAGGAACAGCCCGCTGTCGAGGTAGGCATCCAGGTCGACCCACAGGCGGCAGCCGTGCTCGTGCACCGGAAACGGAGCGGGTTGGGCGGTCTCCGCGCGCTGGTACTGCGAGCGTCCCTTCTGTGCCCGGCGCTGCTTGTAATGCAGGTGGGCGGGTTCGATGCCGGTAACCTCCAGCATCGCGGCCAGCGCGCCGCGCAGACGCGCCTCGGCGCGTGCGGGATCGACGCTGGCGGGCGCGGCAAACTCCTGCACATGCAGGTGAACCGTGCCGTCCTCGGCCTCGTAGCGGTCGATCTGCAGGGGGAATTCGGCCAGATCCGTGTCGTAGATGCGATAGCAGGTGATCTCCTGGCGTCGCGCCCAGCGAGCGAGGTGACGCAGGTTCTTCTGCAGGCGGTTGGCGAAATCCGGCGCCGGGGCCGCGGTCGGCTCGTCGCGCCGATGGATCTCGAACTGCAGCAGGTGGCAGGCAAGGGTGCCGTTGTAGAAGCGGTGCTTGTGGCTGGCGCGCAGGCCCAGGCGTTGCGAGTCGGTGGTGTCCGCCACCAGCAGGGCGACATGCCAGCCGCCGAAGGCGCTGCGCAGGCGCTCGCCCAGCAGGCTGTAGAGCTTGATCAGTTCCGGGGTGTTGCCGATGCGCTCGCCGTAGGGCGGGTTGCTGACCAGCATGCCGTGGTCGGCCGGGGGCTCCAGGGTCAGGGCCTCGGCCTGCTCGAAGCGCGTGCAGTCGCGCACGCCGGCGGCCTGGGCCGCCTTGCGGGCGGCGGCCACCGCGCCCCGGTCGCGGTCGCTGCCCAGCAGCGGCGGGCCCTGCCAGGGGCGCACCGCGTCACGCGCCTCGGCCACGCAGCTGGCCCAGAGCCCGGCGTCGTGGCCGGACCAGCCATGGGGGCGGAAACCCTCGCGCAGCAGGCCGGGGGCGGTATGGGTGGCCATCAGGGCGGCCTCGATCACCAGGGTGCCGCTGCCGCAGAAGGGGTCGAGGAACTGCGCGTCGGGATGGGTCTCCAGGTGTTCCGGCCAGCCGGCACGCATCAGTAGCGCGGCGGCGAGGTTCTCGCGCAGCGGGGCGTCGCCGCCGCTGCCGCGATAGCCGCGACGGTGCAGGCCACCGTTGCCGAGGTCCAGGCTGATCTGGGCCTGTCGGCCCTGCAGTTGCAGCAGCACGCGCACGTCCGGATCGGCGGCGTCCACGTCGGGGCGTTCGCCGGCGGCGTCGCGGAAGGCGTCGGCGATGCCATCCTTCACGCGCACCCCGGCGAAATGGGTATGCCCGATGTGCGAACTCTTGCCGGTCACATCCACCGCAAAGGTGGCGTCGAGCCCGAACAGGGCGGGCCAGTCCAGGGCCCGGCTGGCGACGTAGCAGGCATCACCGTCGGGTTCGTCGAAGCGTACCAGCGGCAGAAGGATGCGGCTGGCCACGCGGCTGCCGAGCAGGCAGCGGTACAGCGTGGCGAGATCCGCGTGAAAGTGGATGCCGGCGCGGTCTTCGCGCAGGTCCAGGGCACCGAATCCCTCCAGCTCGCGAGCGACCAGCGGGGCGAGCCCGCCGGCGGCCGTGGCCAGATACTCGCGGCGGTCGGCCGTCGGGTCGAAGGGGGCAATCGGTTCGCCGGAGGGAGACTCGGTCATCGTGGGCTCGGGCTGGCTGGGAAGCCCGACATTCTGGCACAACCGGGTGCCGTGCCGGAGCGGGACTGGAGACTCGCGGCGTTCAGCGCAGCAGGCGCCGGCGGATCAGGTAGGTGGCCAGGATGATGGCGCTCCCGCCGTAGGCGGTGATCACGGCCAGGTGCGGCAGCCAGGCCGCGGGCCAGGTGCCGGTCATCAGCGGACGCACGATCTCCAGTACATGCGCCAGTGGTAGTGCCAGGGCCAGGCCCTGCACCCAGCCGGGCAGTTCGGTCAGCGGAAAGAACACCCCGGACAGCAGCAACATCGGCGTGACGGCCAGGGTGAAGTAGTAGAGGAAAAAGTCGTAGCTGCGCGCCAGGGCGGTAATGACCAGTGCCAGCGCGCCGAAGGTGAACGCGGCGAGGAAGATCACCGGCAGCGCCAGTAGCGCGCGGGCATCGGCCACCAGCCCCAGCACGCTGGCGACGATCAGGATGGTGATGGCGCTGATCAGGCCCTTGGTCGCGGCCCAGACGGCCTCGGCGAAGACGATGTCGTCCAGCGTGAGCGGGGTGGCCAGCATGCCCAGCCAGGTGTTCTGTTCCGCCATGCGGGTGTAGGCGGAATACATGCCCTCGAAGCTGGCGGTGAACATCGCGGAGGAGCAGATGATGCCCGAGGCGATGAAGACCATGTAGCGCATGCCGTCGAGATCGCCCACCAGGCTGCCGAAGCCGTAGCCAAAGGCCAGCAGATACAGGATCGGCTCGCCGAAATTGCCCAGCATCGACGGCACGATCAGCTTGCGCCAGACCAGCAGGTTGCGCCGCCAGACGGCGACGAAGCGCAGGCTGGGGCGGGGCAGGATGGGGTGGTCGCCGGACATGGGCTCAGTCCCTCAGCTCGTGGCCGGTGAGTTTCAGGAAGACGTCTTCGAGATCCGCCTCGCGCAGGGTGGGCTCGTGGCCGAGCGCGCGCAGGCGCTCGCGCAGCCGGTCCGGCTCGGCGGTGTAGACCAGCCAGGTGTCCGCTACCTGGTGGGCCCGGTCCTTCGGGCCCAGCTCGCGCTGCAGGACCTCGCCGGCGTCCGTGCCGCCAACGGTCAGGACCCAGGGCTCGATGTGTTCCGCGATCAGCCGGCTCGGGGCATCACAGGCGATGATGCGGCCGTGGTCGATGATCGCGATGCGGTCGCACAGTTCCTCGGCTTCTTCCATGTAGTGGGTGGTCAGCACGAGGGTGACGCCCGAGGCGCGCAGCGCCCGAAGCTGGCGCCACAGATGATGCCGGGCCTGCGGGTCGAGACCGGTGGTGGGCTCGTCCAGCACCACCACCTCGGGTTCGTTGATCAGCGCACGGGCCAGGGTCAGGCGCCGCTTCATTCCGCCGGACAGGGCATTGATGCGCGCGCCGCGCTTGTCGTTCAGGTTGACCTGCCCCAGCAGCCGGTCGATGCGCGACTCCACCTCCGGCCCGGCCATCCCGAAATAGGCGGCGTAGGTGCGCATGTTCTCGATCACCGTGAAGTCGGGATCGAGGGTGTCGAACTGGGGCACGATGCCGAGGCGTTCGCGCACGGCGCGCTCGCCCTCCGGCATGGGCAGGCCCAGGACCTCGACCTGCCCGCCGTCGATCGGCGTCATGCCCAGCAGCATGCGGAGGGTGGTGGTCTTGCCGGCGCCATTGGGGCCCAGCAGGCCGAAGAACTCGCCGGGGGCAATCTCCAGATCCACGCCGTCCACGACGGCAACGCCGTCGTACGCCTTGTACAGCTGCTGGATGCGAATGGCGGACACGGCGAAACTCGGGACGAATGGAGAGTGCCTACCATACCGGTTCGCGGCAGTGCCCCCAATGCCCCGGTGCGGCACCATGAAAAAGGCCCGGATCTCTCGATCCGGGCCTTCCCGTGGATGGATTGCGAGCCGGGGCTATGGCTTGCTGTAGGTATAGCCCTGGTGCTGCAGCCAGGAGATGTGCGCCACGCCGCTGGGGATCACGTCGTCCTCGGAGGCGTCGAAGAGTTCTTCGAGGGCGATATTGCGCCCGCGCAGGGTGTTCGCACAGACCTGGAACTCCACGTTCTGCATCTTCAGGTTCTCGATGCGGCCGCGCAGGTTCTCGTTGGTGTTGGCGGTCTGCAGCAGGCCGAGGCCGTCGCCGTGCATCACCACCTTGATCTCCATGTTCTCGGCGCCAACGGCGTTGATGTGGTTCTGGATGTTGCCCATCGCGCCCATGTAACGCCGCTCGTCATCGTAGTTCACGTGGTAAACCACCTTGTGGGTGCCATAGTCGAAGTCGCTCGCGGCCGCCAGGCCGGGAATGCTCAGTACCATTGCGAGCAGTACGGGCAGGATCAGTTTCATTGTGTTCATCGCACAGGTTCCTCCTGAAACAACAACGAACCCGGGCGGGTTTCGAGTACGCCACGGGGCCTTGCGCCGGGGTTGGCGCCCTGCAATCGGGGGCTTCGCGGTGAAGGCGATCGACAGGTATGGATAAGACGCATCAGCCATGCGCCTATTCCCGTTTGCCGCGCCACAAAGTGGGTCATGTGCGGCACGAGCCGGGGCGGGTTTACGCGTGGAGTCTAGTGGCACAAAGAAAAGGGCCCGGGAAGACCCGGGCCCGAAGCGACGATCGGGAGATGGCGGTCGCCGCGGTGCTTGCCGCAGGGGTATTACGGACGCACGTAGGTGTAGCCCTGCTGCTGCAGGTGCGACAGGTGGGCCACGCCGCTCGGGATGATGTCGTCCTCGGAAGCGTCGTAGAGATCGTTGGCGACATCGATGTTCCGGCCAACGACGGTGTTGTTGCACACCTGGAAGTCCACGTCCTGCATCTTCAGCTGGTCGACGAAGGCCTTCAGGTCCTCGTTCGACTTGGCGTGCTGCAGCAGGCTGAGCCCGTTGCCGTGCATCACGACCTTGATGCTCATGCGGTCCGCGCCCACGGCGTTGATGTGGTTCTGAATGTTGCGCATTGCGCCAACCTGCCGCTGTTCGTTGTCGTGGTTCACGTGATAGACGACTTTCTGTTCGGAGTAGTAGCTATCGGCCAGGGCGGTACCCGGCAGGGCGAATACGGCGGCGGCCATGGCCAGCGGAAGAATGAAGCGTTTGTTCATGATCGGGCTCCTGCGTTTGTTCCCGTGTGTTCGTCTTTGATACGCCCGAGGCGTATATCGCGCTGCAATCAGCAGACCGGGCCCAGGGCGGCGTCCATGCCTCTGGTGTCCGGTTATGGGTAAGACGGGAACCGTTGGCGATTATTCCGATCAAATACAAGATAAGCATTTGATATAAAATCGAAAATTAGAATATTAGGGTAAGCCAGTTTGGCGCATGCTCCAGGTTGCATGCACGGCCAGGGTGAGCAGAACCAGGCCACCAGCGAATAATGTGAGGGTGCTGGGGGCCTCGGCCAGGAACAGCCAGACCCAGAGGGTGCCGAACACCGCCTCCAGCACCAGGAACAGGGCCACCTCGCCGGCCGGCAGAAAGCGGGTCGACAGAGCGATCAGAGTCAGCGCCAGGGGGAGCTGGACGAGGCCCATGAGCGCCAGGACCGCGAGGCTGTCGAGCCCGATCGCGAGTGGCGTCGCCAGCGGCCAGGCGATCAGCGCGGCCAGCATCCCGCCCGCCGCGATCACGGCCAGCCGGTCCATCCGGGGCGAACGGCGCAGCAGGGTCAGGTTGATGCCGACCACCAGGGCAGCCAGCAGCGCCAGGGCGTCGCCCAGCCAGCCCCCGGCCTCCAGCGAGCCGGCCAACACCGCGACGATCCCGCCGATAGCGATCAGCATTGCGATCCAGGTCCGCAGCGGCACCCATTCGCGCAGTAGCAGTCCGGAGAACACGGCCGCGAACAGCGGCGAGGCCGCCAGGATGACCACCACGTTGGCGACCGTGGTGTGCAGGATGGCGAGCACGAACAGGATGGTGGTCGCCGCGAATCCGGCCGCCACCCAGCCGGCATTGCGCCCGCCCAGTCGCAGGTGGGTCCAGGCCCAGCGCCCGTCGAGGATCCGCAGCAGCAGGGTCAGGGCGAGGGCCATCAGCAACCCGCGCCAGAAGACGATATCCATGCCCTGGGTGTTGGCCAGGCGCACCAGCAGTCCGTCTAAGCTGAGCGCCATCACGCCGGTGAAGGCGAGCAGGGAGCCGTGCAGGTGTTCGCGTTGCATGATCCGGTTCACCCTCCATGTGCCGCTTTTCCAGCGGGGTTGTTACAGTGCGTGGGTACCGTTTTCGGAGTGCCGTATGTCCGCATCCCAGATCCCGCCCGAACTGCAGCCGATCGGGGCCATTGGCCTCGGCATCATGGGGGCACCCATGAATCGTAACCTCCTCGCCGCCGGGGCCGACGTCCAGGTCTGGGCGCGACGGCCGGAGACGGCGGAAGCACTCGCGCAGGATGGGGCGCAGCCATGCACGAGCCTCCCGGAGCTGGTTCGCGGCGTGCGGGTGCTGGTGCTGAATGTCTCCGATACGCCGGATGTCGAGGCGCTGATGCTGGGGCCGGACGGGGTCCTGGAGCACGCCCGTCCCGGACTGATCGTGATCGATCACAGCACCATCGACCCGGTGCGTACCCGCGCCATCGCCCGCGCGGCCGCCGAACGCGAGGTGACCTTCGTGGATGCCCCGGTTTCGGGCGGGGAGCCGGGCGCGCGGGCCGGGACCCTGAGCCTGATGGTGGGCGGGCCGGTCGATGTTGTCGAGAGGCTGCGACCGATCTTCGAGGTGGTGGGCTCCACCCTGACCCACGTGGGCGACAGCGGCGCGGGGCAGATCGCCAAGGCCTGCAACCAGCTGGTGGTGGGCGAGACCCTGGTCGCGATCGGGGAGGCGTTTGCGTTGGCCGAACAGACCGGGGTGGACCCGGCACGCATGCGCGAGGCGTTAATGGGAGGCTTTGCCGGTTCGCGCATCCTGGAGGTACACGGCCAGCGGCTACTGGATGGCGACTTCGAGCCCGGTTTCCAGACCGGGCTCTACCACAAGGATCTGGGCATTGTGGCCGGGCTGGGCGAGGAGGTGGGGCTGAGCCTCGACGGACTCATGCCGGTGCGACGCGCGGTGGACGAGGCGTTGGAGGCCGGGCAGGCCGATCACGATGTGGCCATCCTGGCGCGTTTTTGCCTTCACGCCCGTGACGATCAAGGGCGTTAAAGGCGGTTCTTGGCGTCGCGGGTTAGCCGAACAGGCGCCAGAGGATGTAGAGCACCGAGAACACCAGGCCGAATACGATCCCGGCCCAGGACAGGGCGCGCATGCCGCGCCCTGGTCGGTGTTGCTCCGGCATGTCCGGTGACATCACCACCTTGAAGGTGATCCAGGCCAGTACTGGGGCGGACAGGAACGACAGCAGCGTGGCGAAATCGACCAGGCGGGTGAAGTGTTCCCCGGCCTGCGAAATCAGCAGCACGGCGCCGCTGGCGACCACCAGCAGCGCGATCCGGTAGCCCCACCAGTCCAGGCCTCGTTCGCCTTTGCGCGAGGGATCCATGGTCTGTGGTGCGTGGCCGTCCTCGCGCAGGGTGCGGATGATCGCCACGATCACACGGGGGTAGGCATCGGTGACGGCCAGGGTGGTCGAGAACATTGTGGTCAGGGCGGCCACGGCGATCAGGGTGCGGCTCCATTCGCCCAGACTATGGGCGTACAGGTCTACCAGCTGAGCGGAGAAGGTGGCCGCCCCCGGGGCAAAGCCGATCCCGCTGCCATACATCAGCACCGCGCCCAGCAGCATGAACGCGAGGGCAATCACCACCGCGCCCAGGTAGCCCAGGCGGAAGTCGAAGATCGCCTCGCGTACCGTCGGGGCGTGGCCCGTCTGGCGGGCGCGCTCCTGGGTCCAGATCGAATGCCAGGCGGCCACATCGAGCGGGATCGGCATCCATCCCAGAAGGGCCAGCACGAAGGCGAAGCCGGCCAGGGTCCAGAGGCTCGACCACTCTTGCGCGCCGGACAGGGTGACCAGGTCCGGAGCCTCGCGGAAGGCGAGTGCCACGGCCGCCACGGTGGAGACGCTGAGCGCCGCCATGATGATCTTCATGCCCAGATCGAGCCCGCGGTAGGCGCCGATCATCAGGAACGTAATGCATGCGGCCAGCACCAGGGCCGAGACCAGGGTGACCGACAGATCCAGGTCAAAGACCAGTGTGACCAGCCCGGCGGTGGTCAGCGTGACCACTGCCTGGATGGTAAACAGGGTACCCACGGTCACCGCGATGTAGAGCCCGAGTGCCCAGTTGCCGAGCCGGTGGTAGCCGGTCAGCAGGTGATGTCCAGTGGCGGCCGCGTAGCGCGGGCCGAACTCCAGAAATGGATACTTGAACAGGCAGGCCAGAAGTACGATCGGGATGAGCAACAGCCCGTACTCGGCACCGCCTCGGGTCGCCTGGACCAGATGCGAAACGCCTACCGCAGCTCCAGCCATCAGAAGCCCGGGTCCGATGGCTGCGCGCAGGGAGGCGCGGGTGGAAGCATTCATGGGCCTGGGTCCGGGGGTAAGGGTGTGGGGTACGGATTCTAGGGAAACATTGATCAATGTACACGTGCGTTTGGGTGCCCCATGTTCCCGATCCTGCCTCGGAGCTCATGGATGGGCAGCGGATCGCAGGCCGCCAAGGCACGTACGGCGCGCCTTGTCTCGAAAAATCTGCGGGGGTCAACGCGACTCATCAGCGTCGTCCAGGGAAGACGAGGGCGCGCGCTGACCGCGCCCGCCACGCTTCAGAGCGACAGGGGGACGCGACGGTAGATTTGCGGTGCGTTGGGGATCTGATCGCTGCTTGCGGGGAAGCGCTGGATCAACTTGTCGTAATAGCTGCGAATGTTCTGCACGTAGAGGACCGGCTCCCAGCCGCGGGCGTAGCCATAGCGGGTTTGCTCGTGCCATTCGCGTTCCGCCAGCCGTGGCAGCCACTGCATTACGTCCAGCCAGCGATCCGGATCGTCGCCGTTGGCATCGGCCAGGCGCCGGGCGTCATGCAGGTGTCCCAGCCCGACGTTGTAGGCCGCCAGCGTCATCCAGGTGCGGTCCGGTTCCGGGATGCGTTCCGGTAGGCGCTCACGCAGGTCCAGCAGGTAGCGGGTGCCGCCGTCGACGCTGGATGCCGGATCGGTGCGGTCCTCGACGCCGAGGCCGGATGCGGTGTTCTGGGTCAGCATCATCAGCCCGCGCACCCCGGTGGGGGAGATGGCCTCCGCGTTCCAGTGAGACTCCTGGTAGGCCACGGCGGCGATGAAGCGCCAGTCCAGGCCGTATTCGGCGCCGGCGCGTTCGAACAGGCCGCGAAAGCGATCCAGCTGGTTATCCACGCGCCGGGCGAAGGTCAGGGCGTCCACCAGGTCGTGGGTCTCCAGATGGCCCAGGTAGCGGTCGATCATCAGTTCCAGGTCGCGGTTCTCTCGCAGGCGGTCAATGTAGGCCTCCGCCGCGTCGATCAGGCTGCGGTCGAAGCCGGCCGGGAACAGCCAGGTGACGGCCACCCCGCGCTCGAACTCATAGGCGGTACGCAGATCGGGATGCAAGCGTTGCAGCCGGCCGAACTCCAGGGAGCTCATCAGTGCATAGTCGATTTGGCCCGCGGCCAATGCCTGGCGTTGTGCTTCGGCGGTCCCGATGGGTACCAGCTCGACCGGCGGGTCTCGCGGCTCGTACCCGAGGGTCTCGAACAGGCCCGGATTCGGGGTCTCGGACTCCGGATCCCCTGCCCGGACCGATACCTGTTGCCTCGCCGCGTCGGCGTGGGCCAGATGGGCCCGCAGGCGTTCCGGCAGCGGCGACTGTGCGGTGAGTCCGAGTCGGGTTCCGGCGGGCAGGCTGGCGAGGGCGGGCAGTGCAGCGGTGGATTCGTTGCCGCGCCAGAAGGCGAGAACCTGCTGGATGGCGAGGATCTCCGGACCGCGTTCGATCGTCGGTTCATCGGGGTCCACCAGCAGCCCGGCGGCCAGGTCCGCCCGGTGTTCGCGCAGACGGCGGTGGGCCTCGGCGGCGGTCTCCACGCGGGTTACGCGAATGCGCGTGCCCAGTTCCTTCGCGAAGCCATGCAGCAGGGCCAGTTCCAGTTGGTCGTGGCCACTGGTGGCCGCCAGCTCCGAGCGCCCCAAGGGCGCTTCGACCAGCACTACCTGCAGTTCCTCGCGGAAGGTCAATTGCTGGAGGGCCGAGGGCGGCTGGAACCAGACCCGCAGGCCGATCATCACCAGCAACACGATGAACACGCCGAGCTCGATCTGGCGCCAGGTCGAGCTCGGTGGACGAAGGCGAAGGTGCGGGAACATGAACCGATGATACCCAATCGGCCGTGCAGGCAGTGCCGGGCGATGACCGGCGCAGGGCGAGGTGGTGACCCTATCGCCAGTTCAGGACCAGACCCTGGGCGCGAAGGACCTGCAGTGCGGGGTCGACACAGGTATCGATGAAGGCGGCCCGACGGGGGTTATCGTGCGCCAGACGGCGGTAGTTCGGGCCCGCGGGCAGGCCCGCGAGCTGGTAGATATCCGCCGTGGGGTAGTAGAAGGCGTGCACGAACTGGCGGAACACCCGACGCATCAGCGGGCGGTAGGCCGCCTTCTGCCAGGTCGGCAGGGTATCCAGGTAGCTTTCCAGCGTGTCGCGGGCATGTGCCATGTGGCGCGCTTCGTCGATCATGTGGGTGGAGACGACGTCATGCACCGTGGGGCTGATCTGGTCGCGGCGCTGGTGGATCAGGCGGTTCATCCGGTCCGGGACCTCCTCGCCGATCATCACCGCGATCCAGAAGATCGAGGACTCGAAGGGGGCAAAGCGGCCGACCAGGGTGGCGAGCTTGGGTTTCGGAAAGCGTCGTTCCGGCAGCTCCAGCCCGCTGCGACGCATGAACTCGATGAACATCAGGCTGTGACCGGCCTCTTCACGCAGCTCGTGCAGGCGGTAGTTCAGCCGGTCCAGGCGGCCGGTCGAGTGCATGGAGATGCGCGAGATGCGTTCCATGAACAGGCCTTCCAGCCACAGCGCGCCACTGATGAAATAGAGAAATTCGTACTGCGATAGGCGCCGCTTCTGCTCGCCCGACAGCGCGGAATATTCCGGCGTGCCGAACAGCGAGATGGCCTCTTCCGGGATCCAGTAGTCCTCCGAAGACAGCGCATCCCAGCGAATCCGCGTGAGCGGATCCTGGTACGGCGAGCTGTTGCGGCTCAAATGATCGAGCAGCTCCTGGGAGGAATTCATCGTTGGCGTGCCGGGACCCATGCGGATAACGCCCGGAATCATACCGACTCTGGCGCTCCGGACCAACGCCAACCCGTTGCAATCTGCGGTTGCTCCCCCATGATGGAGCCCATGGACAAGAATCTGCGGTACCGAATCAATTTCCTGAACAACGGAAAAACGTACGAGCTGTACGCCCGTGACGTTTACCAGGACGAGCTTTACGGTTTCGTCACCATCGAGGGCCTGCTGTTCGGCGAGCGCACACAGGTGGTGGTGGACCCCTCGGAGGAGCGCTTGCGCACCGAGTTCGAGGGTGTGGAGCGCTTCCATGTGCCGATGCACGCGTTGATCCGGATCGACGAGGTCACGGCAGTGGGTACCCCGCGCATTCACGATGTGGGAACTGCCGGGGGCAATGTGCACGCCTTTCCCGGACTTCCGGGCAAGGGCGGTTCCTGACCCCGCAAGCTGCTGTTTTTCGTCCGCTCCATTGCGCCGCTGCCGCGCCTGGTTTAGGATTCCGCGCTTCGTGACCGTCCAGCGGTTGCGGAAAACGGAGAGGTGGCCGAGCGGTCGAAGGCGCACGCCTGGAAAGTGTGTATACGGTAACCCCGTATCGAGGGTTCGAATCCCTCCCTCTCCGCCAGATTCAAGCAAAGGGGCCCGAGTGGCCCCTTTTGCATGTGTGGCCCCCGACGCTCGGGGATTCGAACCCTCGATCGATCAAGGTGATGGTTCGACGGGTGGCGCGAAGCGACGCCGGAACGCCGAAGCAGAGCGGAGGCGGCCCGGAGGGCGGCGACCACGTCGCCGTAATCCCTCCCTCTCCGCCAGATTCAAGCAAAGGGGCCCGAGTGGCCCCTTTTGCATTTTTGGCCTCGGGGATCCTGCTTGCCGGCTAGTGGCTGGTCCTGGTTCGGCATCCGGTGTTTACGGTGGCTTCGGTCCGCCGCCTGCCAGGCGCTCTCTCGCGAGCGCACCGCGAGGTACTTCTTTGCTCGTGCAAAGAAGTACCCAAGAAACACGCCCGACTGCCGCGACCCCGGCCCGCGCAGCGGGCCGGGGTTTCCCTCGCTCCGAGGCATTTCGCGGGCGGCGCTGAACTCGCTACGCTGCGCTTCGCTCAGACATCCAGCGCCTTTTCTCCCGCGAAAAGCCTCTCCACTCGGCGCGACGACAACGGGGAGGGAGGTCAAGACAACGGCCGTTCCGACGATATTGGTAATGGATGATGGCTAGGTCTTCGAGCATCTTCGGCACGCTCGGCCTTTGGCCTTTGGCCTTTGGCCTTTGGCCGTTGCGTGTCGCGCCCGCAAAGCGGGCGCCGGGGCCTTCGGACGGCATTGCCTATTGTTATGTCCGGGGGACGGAACACCGTCTGTTTTGACCTTGGCCTCCCGTATGGAGCCCCTTGCGGAAGGGTTCTCGGGCCGGGAGAAGGCGCTGGATGTCTGAGCGGAGCCGAAGGCGCAGCGAGTTCAGCGCCGCCGGCCCGAGGGCCCTGGAGCAAGGTTCCCGGGCGGAACCCGGGGGCCCTTCTTTGGGCACTTTCTTGGGCAAGCAAGAAAGTGCCTCGGGGCGCGCTGGCGAGTCAGCGCACGGCAGGCGGCCGGACGGAGGCACGTAAACACCGGAGGACGAACCGGGACCAGCCGCCGACACCGCCGGCGCAGGCAAAAGAGGTCGGGGCTTGGGAAGTGGCCGTCCTGTGTCCCCCGGGGTCTAGCCGCGGGGCTTGAAGCCGGGTGGGTGGCGGGCGATCCAGGTGACGAAGTCGTGGACGACCGGTTCGGCGAGGAGCGCCTCGCGGGTGTTCAGGCGTTCCGCCAGGGTTTGTTCGTCGAAGTGTTTATGGATGTGGTCATGGCAGGGGCGGCAGACCCACAGGATGCGGGCCGCGCGCTCGGCGCGGCTGAATCGCCGGCGGATGCGCTTGCGCCGGTGCTGCTTGCGCGGGATCAGGTGGTGGCGGGTCAGCGCGTCCATCTCGCGGCCACACAGTTCGCAGGCGGCCGCGGGTCCCGGTTCAGGCTCGTCGGATCCGATCACGGCATCTGCAGGCGGCAGCGCGGCGGCGGCCGGGTGATGGCGTAATCGGGTTCGGCCAGATCCATCAGGCAGGGCGCACCCTCCGGATCAATGATGCGCGTGGCGATGGCACGGATCGCGTCTTCACGCGGGCCCGTCTCGCGGACCTGGCGGCTGGTGATGGGTTGCCAGTCGCCGTCGCGTTCCTCGGCGATCTCGAAGCCGAAGGGGAAGAAGCCAGGTGCGCCGAGGCGCAGGTCGGTGACGACCAGCCGGTCGGGGGCGTCGGTGTGCTCGGCGCGGTGGAAGCGCAGGAAGTCGCCGGCGAACCATTGCAGACGCTGGCCGTCCTCCAGGGCCAGGGCCTCCTCCTGCAGGTGCGCGCCGCGCTCGAAGGCCTCGAAGTCCGGCCGGATCGGCTGGTCGAAGATGCCCACCCATGCCTCCAGGAATTGGTCATCATCCACGACGGTGATGCGCCACAGCAGGAGGTTGAACGGGGTAGGCTGCACCATGCGGGGCTGGTCCTGCAGGTCCATCGCGATCAGCGCGGGCTGGATGCGGTGGTCGATCCAGACCTTCAGCGCCAGGCCCGAGCCCGCATAGGCGGTGGAAAGGACCAGTCCGGCCACCAGCAGCCGCGGCGCGAAGCGGTAGAACAGCGCGCCGATCGCGGCGACCAGCAGGGGCAGGGTGTAGAGCGGGTCGATGACGAAGATCGAGGCGGTCCCCACCGGCCCGGCGAAGGGCCAAAATAGCTGGGTGCCGTAGGTGGTGAGCGCGTCCAGCAGCACATGCGTGGACAGCACCAGGAACAGGAACCACCACCAGCGTCCGAAGCCGATATCGCGGGTGGCCGGAATGCGTGCGAGCAGGCCCGCTACGCCCGTCGCGACCAGCAGATGGACCAGCAGGGAGTGGCTGAAGCCGCGGTGATAGATGAAATCGGAGACGTCGTCCCCGTAGGCTATAAGCACGTCCAGGTCCGGGACGATGGCCACGGCGGCGCCCAGCAGGATGGCCTTGCGGCCCAGGCGTGATCCGAGGGTCAGGCCGCCGACAACGGCGCCCAGGCTGGCTTGGGTGACGGGATCCATGCGGGAGCATTTCCTTTTAGGTGACGCGCTTGCGACTGGCGCGCGGCGCCCGAGTTCACGTGATCAAACCAGAGCGGCAAACATGACTCAAGCCGGAACCGACAACCAATGGCAGTTCTGGGTGGATCGCGGCGGCACCTTCACCGACCTGGTCGCACGCGACCCGGAAGGCCGCCTGCATACCCGCAAGCTGCTGTCGGACAACCCGCAGGCGTATGCCGACGCCGCGGTGCAGGGCGTCCGCGACCTCCTCGGGCTGGCCGCCGGCGCCGCGATTCCGCCTGGGTTGATCCACGAGCTGCGCATGGGCACCACGGTGGCGACCAACGCGCTACTGGAGCGCAAGGGCGAGCCGACCCTCCTAGTCGTCACCGCAGGGTTGGAGGACGCACTGGCGATCGGGCACCAGGCGCGGCCCGACCTGTTTGCGCGCATCATCCGCCTGCCACAGCCGATCTATGCGCAAGTGGCCGCGGTGCGCGAACGCGTGAATGCGGCCGGGGCGGTCCTCCAGCCGGTGGATCTTGATGAGCTGCGTCCGCGCCTGCAGGCAGCGCTGGATGACGGCATTCGTTCGGTGGCGATCGTCTGCATCCACGGCTATCGCTATCCGGCGCATGAGCAGTCCATCGCGGCGCTCGCGCGGGAGATGGGCTTTGCCGAGGTGGCGACCAGCCACGCGACCAGCCCGCTGATCAAGCTGGTGCCGCGTGGCGAGACCACGGTGGTGGATGCCTACCTGTCGCCCGTGCTGCGCCGCTATGTCGATCAGGTTGTCGGCGAACTGGGGGATGTGCCGCTGCGCTTCATGCAGTCGCATGGCGGGCTGGTGGACGCGGCACACTTTCGCGGCCGCGACGCGATCCTGTCCGGGCCGGCCGGCGGCATCGTCGGCGCGCTGAAGACCGCCGCGCCACTCGGCTTCGAGCGCCTGATCACGTTCGACATGGGCGGGACCTCCACCGATGTCGCACACCTGGCCGGGGAGCTGGAACGCCGCCAGGAGAGCGAGGTGGCGGGTGCGCGTCTGCGCGTGCCGATGCTGGATATCCATACCGTGGCCGCTGGCGGTGGGTCGGTCTGCCGCTTCGACGGGATCCGCTTGCGGGTCGGGCCGGAGTCCGCCGGCGCGCAGCCCGGCCCGGCCTGTTACGGCCAGGGTGGGCCGTTGACGGTGACCGATTGCAATGTGCTGCTGGGGCGCTTGCGACCGGAGTATTTCCCGGCCGTGTTCGGCCCCGAGCGCGACCGTCCGCTGGACCCGGAGCCGGTCCGGCAGCAGTTCGATGAGCTGGCGGTTCAGGTCATGTCGATGACGGCTGAACGGGTGACGCCGGAGGGGCTGGCCGAGGGGTTGTTGCAGATCGCGGTGGAGCACATGGCCCAGGCGATCAAGACCATCTCGGTGCAGCGGGGCCATGACGTGTCGCGCTATGCCCTGGTCTGCTTTGGCGGGGCGGGTGGGCAGCATGCCTGCCGGGTCGCGGAGCAATTGGGCATGCGCCACATCCTGTTCCATCCGCTGGGGGGCGTGCTGTCCGCCTACGGGATGGGGCTGGGGGAACTGCGGGCTCTGCGCGAGCGCAGCCTGGAGTGGCCCCTGGACGAGGAGCATGTCGCAGCGATCGAGGCCGCGCTGGACGATCAGGCCACGGCGGCGGCCGCGGCCCTGGCGGAACAGGGGGTGGAACCTGGGGGCATGCGCATCGAGCGGCGGCTGCATCTGCGGCTAGCCGGCTCGG
Organism: Thioalkalivibrio versutus; assembly: GCF_001020955.1. NCBI lineage: Bacteria > Pseudomonadati > Pseudomonadota > Gammaproteobacteria > Chromatiales > Ectothiorhodospiraceae > Thioalkalivibrio > Thioalkalivibrio versutus. The sequence goes on along the minus strand of NZ_CP011367.1, from coordinate 2,062,641 downwards.
ATACGGCGCTGGAGGTCCCGGCCGGCCCCACTCATGCTCTGATGGAGGCCTTCGCTGCGGCTTATCGCGGGCGCTACGGCTTCGCCCCGCCGGATCGCGAGCTGGTGGTAGCGGTCGCGGCGGCCGAGGCCATCGCCACCGGGACCGAGTTGCCGCCGGACCGGGTACCGGAAACGCTGGTCGAGCGTCCCGCACCGGAGGCGGATACGGTCGCGATGGTCGTGGCGGGCGAGATGCGCGACGTACCCCTGTACCGGCGCGAGGCCCTGAGCCCCGGGATGACGCTGGCAGGGCCGGCACTGGTAATCGAGGCCACCGCGACGCTGGTGCTGGAGCCGGGCTGGCGGGGTCGCATCGAGCACGAGGGCACGCTGTGCCTGGAGCGCGACGCGGGCGCCGGTCGGCGGGGGGCAGCCGAAACCACCGATGTGGACGCAATCCCGCGCGACCCCATCCTGCTGGAAGTCTTCAACAATCGCTTCATGGCAATCGCAGACCAGATGGGGTTCACCCTGCGCAATACCGCCCATTCGGTGAACATCAAGGAACGCCTGGATTTCTCCTGTGCGCTGTTCGATGCCAGCGGGAACCTGGTCGCCAATGCCCCGCACATGCCGGTGCATCTGGGCTCGATGGGCGCCAGTGTGCGCGCGGTGGTCGCGGCGGCGGAGGGTGATCTGCGTCCCGGAGACGCCTGGGTGCTGAACGATCCCTACAACGGCGGCACCCATCTGCCGGACATCACCGTGGTCACACCGGTCTTCGTGGGCCCCGGGGATGCAGTGACGGAGGATCCGCAGGCCGGGATCGCGCAACCGGCGTTTTTCGTGGCCTCGCGCGGCCACCATGCCGATGTTGGCGGCATCACGCCGGGCTCGATGCCGGCCTTCTCCCGTCGGCTGGAAGAAGAGGGCGTGCTGATCCCGCCGACCCTTCTCGTGCGCGATGGGCGCTTCGCGTCTCCGGCGATGCGGGCGCTACTGGGTTCGGGCGAGTGGCCGGCACGCAACCCGGAGCAGAATCTGGCCGACCTGGAGGCCCAGGTGGCGGCCAATCGCAAGGGGCTGGAGGAACTGGGGCGGCTGCTGGACGAGTACGGGGCGGCCACGGTGACGGCCTACATGCAGCATGTGCAGGACAATGCCACCGAGGCAGTACAACGGCTGATCGCGGGCCTGGAGGGTGGCACGTTCACCTATGCGTTGGACAACGGGGCCGAGATCCGGGTGGCCGTGACACCCGATCCGGCAGCGCGCCGCCTGCGGATCGATTTCGCGGGGACCTCGCCGGCCCGCGCGGACAACTTCAACGCCCCGGGCTCGATCGTCCGTGCGGCGGTGCTGTACGTGCTGCGCACGCTGCTGGAGGACGAGATTCCCCTGAACGATGGCTGCCTGGCGCCGGTGGACCTGGCGATCCCGGAGGGTTGTCTGCTGAACCCGACGCCGCCCGCTGCCGTGGTGGCGGGCAATGTCGAGACCTCGCAGGTGGTGACCGATGCGCTGTTCGGTGCCCTCGGGGTGCAGGCTGCGGCCCAGGGCACGATGAACAACCTGACCTTCGGCGATGCCGAGCGACAGTACTACGAGACCATCGCCGGCGGCGCCGGGGCCGGGCCCGGCTATGACGGGGCCAGCGCCGTGCAGACGCACATGACCAACTCGCGCCTGACCGATCCCGAGGTGCTGGAGAGTCGTTTCCCGGTGCGGGTGGAGCAGTTCGGCTATCGCCGGGGCTCCGGTGGCCGGGGGCAGCGCCGGGGGGGTGACGGCGTGATCCGGCGGCTGGGCTTTGATGCGGCGATGGAGGTGGTGCTGCTGGCCAATCGGCGTCGCGTGCCGCCGTTCGGGCTGGACGGTGGCGAGCCGGGGGCGCTGGGCGAGGATGCCATTCTGCGCGCGGATGGCACGCGCGAGCCGATGGCAGGCTGTGATTGCCAGTCGGTGGCGCCGGGGGATGCGGTGGAGATCCGGACTCCGGGCGGCGGCGGCTACGGGCGCGTCAGGGATTAGGCCCGCCGCAGCAAGGGAAACACTGATCAATGTACGCGCTCGCGTTGGCACCCCAGGTTTTCCGAGACAAGACGCGTCGTGCAGCGGGTAGTGGTTCTACCCGCAAGCGGCGCAACGCCGGATCGGGGAACCTGGGGTGCCAACCCCCAAGGGGCTCGGCCGCCCGTTGTTGATCAAAAACGGGCGCGCGCACGGCGTTGCGGTTCCTTTGTGCAGAATGACTGCACGGCAGTCACCGCGCCTTGTTCGCACGCAAAAGCGACTCGAGCGCGAGCGTGTGCATTGATCAGTGTTTCCCAAGGGGGCGTCAGTCGTCCCAGCGCTGGGGTACGCGCTGGATCTCGTCGGTGTCGTAGCCGAGCTCGTCCAGGTAGGCGAGGATGGCCTGGTAGTCGTCCTCGGGCATCTCCGGCTCGCGCGCCATGATCCAGACGTAGTCGCGTTTGCTGCGGCCGATCACCGTCTGGCTGTACGCCTCGTCGAGATAGATGATCAGGAACTCGGCCTTGAACGGCCACAGGAAGCGCATGCCCCATTCGGCGTTGTCCTCGCTCTGCACGAAGCCCGTCGGGTTGTACTCGCGGCGCGGCCCGTCAAAGCCGCCCTTGTTGAACGAGAAGGTGGTGGCGATGGTCCCGTCGTCGTTCAGCGCGTACTGCTCCAGCGCGTTGTAGGCATCGCGCTCGAGGAAGGTGGGGATATTCGCGATCACGTACCAGTCGCCCATGTAGCGATCGAGGTCGACGTGGTCCACGGTCGGCATCTTCTGCGGGCTGCTGCATCCGGTCATCAGAATCCCCAGTACCAGGCCCGCGAACAGGGCCGTCATTGAGCGCGTCATTGGTGTCTTCCGTATGGTCCCGGAAGATGGACCGCCGCGGCGCGGGAAAGGTCCGCGTGGCTCCACCGTTTGGCGCGGCCGGGATTCAGGCGGTCTGGCCGAGGCGCTGGTCCATCAGGTGATCGAACAGCGATTCTTCCGGAATGATCTGGGCGCGCCCGCTGCGGAATTCGTGGGCGAGACCCTGAATGCTGTGCTGGCGCTTGGCGCGCCCGGCGGCATCGGTGAACAGCAGGCGTCCGGCGTGACTGCCGCGCCAGACCAGCTTCATGCGCGTGACCCGGGTGCCGGCGGGGGAGGTGAACTGGATCCAGGTGCCGGAGATCAGGTTGTCGGCATGCTCGACATGCTCGTCGTCATGGTCGCGCATCAGGGACGGATCGTCGTCGGCATGCCGGGGTGAGGTATCGAACATCGAACTCGACCGGCTGCCGGCCCGCTTCCGGGCCTTTTGCATGCGCTCTTCCGCGGAACCGGCCGTGTCCGTCGACGTCGTGGAGGGGCCTGTCTCGGGCGAGGGAGGTTCGGCCGGTGCCGAGCGCCGTTTTCCGGCGGCGACCAGGTGAGCGCTGACCAGGTCCTGTTTGATGCGGGCACGTTCTTCTTTCGTCAAAGGGGCTCGATCGAGAAACGCGCGGATGCGCGCCAGCAATGGCGCCGAGGCCTGAAAATCCGGTTCCGCCTGCATCAGAGCCAGCAGTTCGTGAAGCAGGGCCATGCCGTCGTTGTCGTTGGTGGCTTCGCTCCCGGGGGTGGCCGCTGCGGTTGTGTCGTCCGCATCACCGCTCCGTGCCTCGGCAGTCTTCTGCGCGGTCATTAACGGAACCCAGGCATCCATCAGTTGCTCGCGGGCCTCGTCGGGGATGTCCTGGCCCATGGAGATCACGGTGCGCTCCACCGTGGACTCCACGTTGTAGGTGATCTCCAGGGTGCGCTCTTCCTGCTGTGCCTCGGCCTGTTCATCGGCCGCCTGATGGGCGATCTTCTCCTCGACCTCGGCGAGATCGTCCTGCAGGCGCGTCAGTGCCTCGTTGAAGGCCTCACTGTCGCCAAGGCCTGCGTTGCGCACGCGTTCGACGTTCTCGAAGACCAGCCGGCTGAGCGGCAGGCCCCGGGCTTCTTCCAGCGGCAGGTCGGGATCAATGCGCAGTGCGATGTTCAGCAGCAGGCCGGTCATCTGCCGGGCCGGGTGCGTTCGGTCACGGAAAAAATGCGTCTCGCGCATGGCGATGCGCACCAGCGGGAGCTGCAGATCGGACAGGGGTTCGCGCAAAGCGGGGTTGAGGTCGTCGCGCTTCAGGATCATGTCGAACAGGCCCTGCAGCAGGTCCATCACGAAGGGTTCCAGCGTGCTGGGCGGAGCGCTGTTAAGGACGGTTGTTACCGCCTCTGCCGCCGAGCCGTAGCCGGCACCGGTCCCGGGTGCCACACCGGTGTTGGCGACGACCTGTCCCGAGACGGGCACCTGATAACCGAATTGCGCCCAATTGCCCGTTGCGCCGGACGGGCCGGAAGGGGGTGGCCCGCTGCCCCCGGCTGGAGCCTGAGGCGCGGAAGAAGAGGCCGGAGCAGTAGCGCCCGGCCGGGTGCGTGCCCTGGCGTGTGCCTCGGGCACCGCGAAGCCGGCGTCACGGAAGGCCTGCATCAGCGCCTGCATCTCCGGCTGCAGTTCGCGCATCACGTCGCGATCGAACCAGTGCAGCAGCACCAGACAGTCTTCCGGTGGCAGGGGCACGGCCTCCAGTGCCTCCAGGAAGGCCTCGCCCAGGGCATGCGGGTGCCAGGGGGCGTCCTCGGGTGTGGGGACCAGGTGGTAGTCCCGGGTGACCGTTTCCAGGGCATCGATTTCGGCCGACATTACGGAACGCGCGCCCGTGACCAGCTTGCGCAGGGCCACCTCGCGCTCGGTATCGGCGGCGTCCATCAGGCTCAGCTCGTGTTCGCCCGTGGCAGGGAGCGCGTGTTCCGGCTCTTCGGGCAGGATCGCATTGTGAAGTCGGTCACGAAAACGCTGGAGGATGGCGCCACTCGCCATGCGAATCTGGCGCGAAAGGGCAAGATTCTGGGCCGCGCGCTGGGAATCGATCGCGCGCTCGGAGGCATCCATCAGGCGGTCGTCGAGCTCGCCCAGGAAGGTTTCGAGACGCTCCTGAACGCCCTTGGAGAAGGGCGCCCAGACGCGATGCAGGGTTCGGGCCGGAATCCGGTGACGTTGCGCCATGAGCGGTATGCAGCTGGTTAAGGGCACAATCTAGCACCCCTGCGGGCCTGTGTGTCAGCGATCCGGTTTTGTACGTGCGCGGCCACCGGGGAACCGCATGCCTCTCGCCGGGTCAACGAAACATCTCAACGCGGGGACGCACGGCATGCAGCGAATGATCGAGTGGGCGGAACAGGGACGGTTGCCGGATACGCTCGTGCGGGCCGGCATTCGGCGGCTGCTGGCGGAGCGGTTGCGCGAGAGCGGGGCCCCGGCCGAGGAGGCGATGGAGCGGCGCTATGCGTTGATCGAGGCGATGCGCGCCGCGCCCGTGGCGTTGTCCACCGAGGTGGCGAACGAGCAGCACTACGAGGTGCCGACCGAATATTTCGAGCGTTGCCTCGGGCCGTGGCTGAAATACTCCTGTGCCTGGTGGCCGGAGGGCGTGGATGACCTGCGCGGGGCGGAGGCGGCCATGCTGCAGCTGACCTGCGAACGAGCAGGCCTCGAGAATGGGCAGCAGGTCCTGGAGCTGGGCTGCGGCTGGGGTTCGCTGTCGCTCTGGATGGCGGAGCAATACCCGAAGTCGCGCATCGTCTCGGTGTCCAACTCGGCGACTCAGAGAGCCTCGATCGAGGCCCGCCGGGACGCGCGCGGCCTGGAGAACCTCACGATCGTCACCGCAGACATGAACACCTTTGCCCCGGACCAGACCGGGTTCGACCGGGTGGTCTCGGTGGAGATGTTCGAGCACATGCGCAACTGGCCCGAGCTGCTGCGGCGCGTGGCGACCTGGCTGCGTCCGGGCGGGCAGTTGTTCATGCATGTCTTCGCCCATCGCGAGTTCGCCTACTTCTTCGAGAGCGAGGGCGAACACGACTGGATGGGGCAGTACTTCTTCCGCGACGGGTTGATGCCATCGGATGATCTGGCGCGGCATTTTCAGGAGGATCTGCGCGTGGTGCGCCAGTGGCGAGTGAACGGCCACCACTACGCGCGCACCCTGAACGCCTGGCTGGCGCGCCAGGACGCCGCGCGGGACGAGCTGATGCCATTGTTCGAACAGACCTACGGCGCGCAGGATGCCGCGCTGTGGTTCCAGCGCTGGCGCATGTTCTACATGGCCTGCGCCGAGTTGTTCGATTATCGCGGCGGGAACGAGTGGTTCGTGTCGCATATCCTGTTTCGCCGGCCCGAGGCCTAGCGGATGGCCGGTTGGGTGATGTTCCTGGTCGGGTTCGGCGCAGCGCTGGCCCTGATGACGGGGGTCTGGGCGGCGAGCGTGTTGCGACGCGACGCGAGCCTGGTGGACCGCTACTGGGGTCTGGGTTTCGTCCTGGTCACGCTGGTGTGGTGGGGGCTGGCCGGGTGGCCCGTGCTGGGGCTGTGGATCGTGATCCCGGTGCTGTTGTGGGGGCTGCGGCTGTCCGCCTTTATTACCTGGCGCAATTGGGACCACGGCGAGGACGGGCGTTACACGGACATGCGTGCGGGCCGAAGCGAGGGTGCCTTTGCCGCGCGCAGTCTGGTCACGATCTTCTGGCTGCAGGGCGCACTGGTGGCGGTGATCGGCCTGCCCATGCTGGCCGTGGTGCGGGTCGAGGCGGTGTGGTGGCCGCTGGCCGTCGCCGGGTTGCTGTTCTGGGCGGTGGGGCTTTTTTTCGAGACGCTGGCGGATGCGCAGATGGCACGTTTTCGCGCCGATCCGGGCAATCGCGGGCAGGTGATGGATCGCGGCCTGTGGCGCTACAGCCGTCATCCCAACTATTTTGGCGAGATTGTGGTCTGGGTCGGGTTCGGCCTGCTGGCCCTGGCTGCGGGCGGCTGGTGGGCCGTGCCCTCGGCGGTGCTGATGATCCTGCTGATCCTGCGTGTGTCCGGCGTCACGTTGCTGGAAAGTCGTCTGCATGAATCCCGCCCCGGTTATGCCGACTACGTGCGCCGCACCAACACGCTGATCCCGGGCCCGCCGCGCAGCTGATGCGGCGGCGGGAGTGATCCCGCACCCTTGCTGCGCTTTCCCTGTCCGCGCTATAAAGCGCACGTCCTGTCCGGCGCTCCAGATGCCGGACGCCGCCCCTGTTTTGTGCACGTCACCGCCAGCGAGCCAGCCGATCCGATGAGCGCGTCCCCGAGTTCTGTCCAGGCCATTGAATTGAAAGGCCGCATGATGCTGGTCTCGGTGCTGCGCGTGTACCAGACCGATCCGCAGGTTCTGGGCGAGGTGCTGGCCGCGCGGCGCGACCAGGCTCCGGATCTGATGCGCGACATGCCCATCGTGCTCGATCTGGAGGCAGTGGCCGAGAGCCCGGAGTCGGACCTGCAGGCAACCATCGAGCGCGTGCGCGCCGAGGGCTTTAAGCTGATCGGCCTGCAGGCAGGTGCCGCCGCCGAGCGCCTGCAGAGCTATGCCGAACTGTTCGACGTCCTGCCGGTGCTGCAACTGGGCGGGCGTGGCGGCGCACCCTCCGGCGAGGTGCCACTGGAAGACGAGCCCCCGGTGCAGGACAAGGCCGTCGAGCCCGAGCAGGAACGCCCGCCGGCCGCCGTCGCGGCGGTCCACAGCGCGACTCGCATCGTCGATCAACCGGTGCGTTCCGGGCAGCAGATCTACGCCCGCGGAGGGGACCTGATCGTGACCGGCGCAGTCTCGCCGGGCGCCGAACTGCTGGCGGACGGGCATATCCATGTGCTGGGTCCGTTACGTGGGCGTGCGCTGGCCGGGGTGCGCGGTCTGGTGACCGCGCGTATCTTTTGTCGGCGCCTGGACGCCGAGCTGTTGTCCATTGCCGGACACTACCGGATCGCCGAAGACATCACGGAAGCCGAACGCGGCGAGAATCGGCTGGTGACACTGGACGACGAAAGCCTCAAGATCGCGGAGATCTGACCGGCCACCTGCCGGTCACGAATGACAGGAACCCGTCCGCACGCCCCGGGAAGGCCGGGCGCGTGCAAGACGACAAGGAGCTACCGCCAACATGGCACGTATCGTAGTGATTACCTCCGGCAAGGGCGGGGTGGGCAAGACCACCACCTCGGCCGCGATTGCCACTGGCCTGGCCCAGCGCGGTCACAAGACCGTCGTGATCGATTTCGACGTCGGTCTGCGCAACCTCGACCTGATCATGGGCTGCGAGCGGCGCGTGGTGTACGACTTCGTCAACGTGATCAACGGCGATGCGAACCTGAAGCAGGCCCTGATCCGCGACAAGCGTGTGGACAACCTCTACATCCTTCCCGCCTCGCAGACCCGCGACAAGGACGCCCTGAGCCAGGATGGCGTGGAGCGCGTGCTGAACGAGTTGTCCGATGACTTTGACTTTATCGTCTGCGACAGCCCGGCGGGGATCGAGCGTGGCGCACTGATGGCCGCGTACTTTGCCGACGAGGCGATCGTGGTGACCAACCCCGAGGTTTCCTCGGTGCGCGACTCCGACCGCATCCTCGGCATCCTGGCGAGCAAGACGCGCAAGGTGGAGCAAGGCGGTGAGCCGATCGAGGGCAAGCTGCTGCTGACGCGTTACTCCGCCGAGCGCGCCGAACGCGGCGAGATGCTGAGCATCGAGGACGTCGGCGAGATCCTGGCGATCGAACTCCTGGGCGTGATCCCGGAATCCCAGGCGGTGCTGAATGCCTCGAACGCCGGACAGCCGGTGGTGCTGGACGAGGAATCCGACGCCGGGCAGGCCTACCAGGACGCGGTGGACCGGTTCCTGGGCGAGGAACGCCCGCTGCGCTTTGTCGATGTACCGAAGAAGGGCTTCTTCGGGCGCCTGTTCAAGGGTTGATCATGGGGATTTTCGATTACTTCCGTCAGCCGCGGCAGAAGAGCGCCAGCGTTGCCAAGGAGCGTCTGCAGATCATCGTGGCGCGCGAGCGTGCGGCGCGCTCCGGGCCCGACTACCTCCCGGCCATGCAGCAGGAGCTGCTGCAGGTGATCCGCAAATACGTTCAGGTGGACGACGAGGCCGTGCAGATGAACGTGGACCGCGAAGGGGACTGCGAGGTCCTCGAGCTGAACATTACCCTGCCGGACGACCAGGACTAACGCGATGAAAGTTCTTGTGACCGGCTCGGCCGGTTTCATCGGCAGCGCCCTGAGCCTGCGCCTGCTGGAGCGTGGCGACCAGGTGGTCGGCGTCGACAATCTGAACGACTACTACGACGTCTCGCTGAAGGAAGCGCGCCTGGCGCGCACCCAGGACCACCCGAACTTCACCGAGGTGCGCGAGGACATCGCCGATCGCGTCGCGATGGAGCGGGTGTTCCGCGAACACCGCCCGGAGCGGGTGGTCAACCTGGCGGCCCAGGCCGGCGTGCGCTATTCGCTGGAGAACCCGGCGGCCTATGTCGACACCAACCTGGTCGGTTTCGGCAACATCCTGGAGGGCTGCCGCCATAACGGCGTCGAGCACCTGGTCTATGCCAGCTCGAGCTCGGTCTACGGCGCCAACACCACCATGCCGTTCTCGGTGCACGACAACGTCGATCACCCGCTGAGCCTGTACGCCGCCAGCAAGAAGGCCAACGAGCTGATGGCGCATACCTACAGTAATCTCTACGACCTGCCGGTGACCGGACTGCGCTTCTTCACCGTCTACGGCCCCTGGGGCCGCCCGGACATGGCGCTGTTCATGTTCACCAAGAAGATCCTGGCAGGCGAGCCGATCGACGTCTTCAACTACGGCCACCACCGGCGCGACTTCACCTATATCGACGACATCGTTGAGGGCGTGATCCGCACCCTGGATCACGTGGCCCCGCGCAACCCCGACTGGAACGGGGCCGAGCCCGACTCGGCCACCAGCGCAGCCCCCTACCGGCTCTACAACATCGGCAACCACGAGCCGGTGGAGCTGATGCGCTACATCGAGGTGCTCGAGGACTGCCTGGGCAAGAAGGCCGAGAAGAACCTCCTGCCGTTGCAGCCGGGGGATGTCCCGGACACCTATGCGGATGTCGAGGCCCTGCGTCAGGACGTGGGCTATGCCCCCGCGACCGCGGTGGAAGACGGCATCGCCCGCTTCGTCGAGTGGTATCGCGACTACTACCGTGTCTGATTCCCAGCCCGCGGCTATCCGGCCGCGCGGTCCTTCGGCTTTCTCGTTTGCTTGATCCTTCCGCGTCTGTTGTTCGCCGTCTGACTCGCTGCTCGTTCACCCAGGCCTTGCACACCAGGAACCTGTAGCCGGCCGGCGAGTCCACCGGAGACATGGATGCCAGGAGACAAGGGATGAGCCAGACGATTCTGATGGTAGTAACCAGTCACGGCGAGATCGCTCCAGGCCAGGCGACGGGCGTATGGTTCGACGAGTTCGCCGAGCCTTATGATCGCTTCCGCAAGGCGGGATTCGAGGTCAAGGTGGCCAGTCCGAAGGGCGGCCCCGTGCCGCTTGATCCGAAAAGCCTGGAGGCCAGTCATGCGGGCTCCGCGGCGGTGGCCGCTCAGGAGGCCCTGGATGACACCATCGCGCTGAATGAGCACACGAACCACGGCGCCTATGCCGCGATCTTTTTCCCCGGCGGCCACGGCACCATGTTCGACCTGCCGGACAATCCGCATGTCCAGCGCCTGGTCGCGGAATTCATGGACAACGACAAGGTGGTTGGCGCCGTCTGTCACGGGCCGGCCTGTCTGGTCGGTGCGATGCTGGCGGATGGCAGTTCCGCGGTGAAGGGGCGCAAGGTGGCGGCCTTCACCAACAGCGAGGAGAAGGCGGTCCAGCTGGACACCGCGATGCCGTTCCTGCTGCAGGACAAGCTGCAGGAGCTCGGCGGCGAGGTGGATACCGCCGACGACTGGGCCGATCACGTGGTGGTGGACGGCAAGCTGGTGACCGGGCAAAACCCGCAGTCCAGCAAGAGTGTCGCCGACGCGATCGTGCGGCTGTTGCGCGAGACGGACTGAATACGCGAACCGGGGGCCGGGGCATGCTGCCCCGGCCTTTTTTGGAATCTGTTTTGAACCGGGTTCAAAAATCGTCGTGGGTTCGATATGCTGAGCGCCATGACTACCGGGGATCGCAAACGCCGCGAGCGCGAGACGCGCGAGGCGCTGTTCATCGAGCGGGCGCACGAGCGCATCCGCGAGGACGGCCTGCTGGCTCTGCAAATGTCGAAGCTGGCGGCGGACTGCGAGTACGCGACCGGTACGCTGTACCAGCACTTCGAGTCGAAAGAGGACCTGCTGGCGGCGGTGGCGGCACGCACGACGCTGCAACGGGCGGCGCTTTTCCGGGCCATCCCCGAGCTCTCCCTGGGTACGCGCTCGCGCATGCTGGCGATCGTGCTGACCGACATCGATTTCGCCGCGCAGAACCCCGACTACTACCGCCTGACCCAGTACCTGGTGACCGAGGTGGTCTGGGCGAATGTGTCGGTTCCGCGCCGCATGGCATTGCTGGAGGCCGGGAAGCCGATCAGCGAGGCGGTGCATGCGGTGGTGGCCGAGGCGCGCGAACGCAGTGATCTGCCCCCGGCGCGCGAGATCTCCGAAGACGAGATGGGACTGGGGCCGTGGGCGCTGAACGTGGGGATGCAGAGCCTTGCCAGTGCGCGGGGCCTGCTGGATGCCTACGACATCCACCGCCCTTATGATCATCTGATTCGGCATTTCCACGCTCTGATGACCGGCTGGCGCTGGGAACCGCGTCTGGACCCGGACGAGCCCACGGTGGTGCGCGCGGAGACCGAGCGCGTGCGTGCGGCGCTGCACGATGCGGGCATCGGTGCGGGCGACGCACCACCCGCCGGCTAGCACTTCGACTACAACTCAAGATGCAGGCGGCATTGAATCCGCCGGATCCGGGAGATCCTGAATGAAGCGTTTCATCCTTATGCTGGTGGCGGTGGCCATCGTGCTCGGCGGTATTTTCGGCTTCAAGGCCTTCGTCGATCAGGAGATTGCGGAGTACTTCGAAGATATGCCGGAGCCGGTGGTGACCATCAACGCCGCCGAGGTCACGACGGACTCCTGGACTCCGCAGGTGCGTGCGATCGGTAGCCTGGAGGCCGTGCAGGGCGCGACCCTGAGCTTCGAGGCGCAGGGAATCGTCAAGACCATCCACTTCGAGAACGGTGCACGGGTCGAGGCCGGCGATCCGCTGGTCGACCTGGATACCACCCTGGACGAGGCCGAGCTCGACAACCTGCGGGCCGGCGAGCGCCTGGCGCGCCGCGAGCTGGAGCGTGCCAGGGGCCTGATCGAGCGCAACGACATCTCGGATTCGGAATTTCAGCGCCGGGTCGCCGAGGCCGAGCAGGCCCAGGCCTCGGTGAAGGCGCAGGAGGCGCGCATCCAGCAGAAGAGCCTGCGCGCGCCGTTTGCGGGCGAACTGGGTATCCGCGAGGTGAGCGTCGGGCAGTTCGTCGGGCCCGGGGATCCGATCGTGGTGCTGGAGGCGTTGCAGCCGCTGTATGTGAATTTCACCCTGCCGGAGCGCCGCCTGGGCGAGATCGCCCTGGGTCAGGACATCCGTGTCGAGGTGGATGCCTTTGGTGAAGAGTTCACCGGCGAGGTCACGGCCATCGAGCCGCGCGTCCGCGCGGCCTCGCGCATGTTCCGCGTGCAGGCCCTGCTGGAAAACGAACAGGGCCGCCTGCGTGCGGGGCAGTTCGCCCGGGTGACGCTGGATCGCGGGGAGTCCGAGGAGGCGGTGGTCGCGCCGCAGACCGCGATCCGGTTTGCGCCCTGGGGGCAATCGGTATTCGTGATCGCGGAGGACGACGAAGGCCAGCTGCGGGTGGAACAGCGCCTGATCGAGACCGGCGCGCGCCGCGGTGATCTGGTGCAGGTCCTTGACGGGCTGGAGCCGGGTGAGCGTATCGCGGCCAGTGGCCTGCTCAAGCTGCAAAACGACTCCCCGGTCGAGATCACCGAGGATGCCCAGCCCGATGCCGAGCGCGACCCGCGCCCGGCGAACCGCTAGAGCGGGGTCGCCGGCATGCGCTTTACCGATATCTTCATCCAGAAGCCGGTGCTCGCCACGGTGGTGAGTCTGTTCATCCTGTTGTTCGGGGTGCGCGCGGTATTTGACCTGAACGTGCGCCAGTTCCCCGAGGTGCAGAACGCGGTGGTGACCGTCAGCACCGCGTATATCGGCGCGGATGCCGATCTGGTGCAGGGCTTCATCACCACGCCGATGGAGCGCGAGGTGGCCGAGGCCGAGGGGATCGATTACCTCGTCTCCACCAGCCGCGCGGGGATCAGCATCGTCGAGGCCCATCTGGAGCTGGACTACGATCCCAACGTGGCCCTGACGCAGATCGCGGCCCAGGTGGACAAGATTCGCAGCGACCTGCCGGCGGAGGCCGAGGACTCGGTCGTGGATCTGTCCGTGGGGCAGGACGTGGCCGCAATGTACATGTCGTTCTACTCCGAACGGCTGTCCAACAACCAGACCACCGATTACCTGATCCGCGAGGTGCAGCCGGAACTGGCGACCATCAATGGCGTGCAGCGAGCCGAGATCCTGGGTGCCCAGAGCTTTGCGATGCGCGCCTGGCTGGATGCCGATCGCATGGCCGCCTTCGGTGTGACCGGGCGCGACGTACGCGAGGCCCTGGAGCGCAACAATGTGCTGTCCGCCGTGGGCCAGACGCGGGGTTCCATGGTTGGGCTGGACCTGACGGCGGATACCGATCTGAGTCGTCCGGAGGAATTCGAGCAGTTGATCCTGTTCGAGACCGACGGCGACCTGGTGCGCCTGGGCGACGTGGCCGAGGTGGAGCTGGGCTCGGAGAATTACGACACCTCGGTGCGCTTCAATGGCGAGGCGGCCACCTTCGTCGGTATCGAGATGGCGCCGGATGCCAATGCCCTGGACGTGATCGCCGAGGTCCGCGACGTATTCGACGAGCGCATCCTGCCGCGCCTGCCCTCGGGGCTGGAAGGCGAGATCGTCTACGACTCCACGGACTACATCCAGAGTGCGATCGACGAGGTGCTGGTGACCATCGGCCTGGCGCTGGGGATCGTGCTGGTGGTGATCTACCTGTTCCTCGGCTCGTTGCGCAGCGTGATCATCCCGGCCGTGGCGGTGCCGCTGTCGCTGGTGGGCACCTTCATGCTGATGCTGCTGATGGGGTTCTCGCTGAACCTGCTGACCCTGCTGGCGATGGTGCTAGCGATCGGCATCGTGGTGGATGACGCCATCATCATGCTGGAGAACATCTCCCGTCACATTGAGGAGGGGATGTCGCGCATGGACGCGGCGATCCAGGGGGCGCGCGAACTCGCCTGGCCGATCGTGGCGATGTCGACCACGCTGGTGGCGGTGTTCCTGCCGCTGGGCTTCATCGGCGGGCTGACCGGGACGCTGTTCATCGAATTCGCGTTCACCCTGGCGGCGACCGTCGTGATCTCGGGGATTGTAGCGATCACGTTGTCGCCGATGATGTGCTCGAAGATCCTGCGCGATGGCGCCACCGAGAAGCGCGGACGGATCGAAGGCTGGCTGGATGCACGCTTCGACTCCCTCCAGCAACGCTATCGTCGGCGCCTGCATGGGGCGCTGAATGACCGCTTCACCATCGCGGTGTTCGGTGCCATCGTGCTGGTGTCCTGCTACTTCCTGTTCGTCACCTCGCAGAGCGAGCTGGAGCCGCCGGAGGACCAGGGCTTCGCGTTCTCCATCATGGAGGGCGATGCCTACATGGGCCTGGACTGGCTGGAACGCAACACCGAGTTGACCGACCGCTTCTTCGACGAAATCCCGGAGCTCGATAACATCTTTATCGTGAACGGTTTTGGCGGCGGCCCGGGCATCGCCGGTGCCGGCAACCAGGCCCTGGGCGGTTTCGTCCTCGCACCCTGGGATCAGCGTGATCGGGATACCGAGACCATCCTGCAGGAGGAGCTGCAGCCACGCCTGGACCGCATCCCGGCGCTGGAGGTGTTCGCGATCCAGCCGCCCCAGCTGCCCACCCCGGGCGACGGTGCACCGGTGAGTGTGGTCCTTGGCTCCACCGGTTCGTTCGAGGAGCTGGAGCAGTTCGCCAGCGAGATCATGCAGCGGGCGATGGCGACCGGGCGCTTCATCTTCATGGACTCCGATCTCGACTTCGATCAGCCGCAGGTGGATCTCAAGATCGACCGCGAACGCGCCGCCCAGCTCGGGATCGACATGGCCACGCTCAATGCCGATCTGGCGACCATGCTGTCTGGCGGGTTTGCCGGGCGCTTCGCGATGGAGAACCGCAGCTATCGCGTGATTCCTCAGGTGCAGCGCAGCGAGCGCCTGAATCCGGAGCAGCTGGAAGAGTTGTTCACGCGTACCCGTGACGGCGAGCCGATCCCGTTATCCAGCATCGTGACACTGGAAGAAACGGTGACCCCGCGCTCGCTCAAGCGCTTCCAGCAGCTCAATGCCGTGACCCTGTCGGGCGTGCCGCGGCCGGGGGTGACCCTGGGCGAGGCGCTGGACATCGTCGACGAGATTGCCGCCGACGTGCTCCCCCCGGATGTCAGTGTCGACTATGCCGGACAGTCGCGTCAGCTGAAGGCCGAGGGCAGTGAGCTGGTGGTCACCTTCTTCTTTGCCCTGTTGGTGATCTTCCTGGTCCTGGCTGCTCAGTTCGAGTCCTTCCGCGACCCGTTGATCATTCTGACCACGGTGCCGATGTCGATCGCCGGGGCACTGATCTTCATCAGCCTTGGGCTGACTTCGCTGAATATCTATACCCAGGTGGGGCTGCTGACCCTGATCGGCCTGATCGCCAAGCACGGCATCCTGATCGTGGAGTTCGCCAACCAGCTGCAGCGCCAGGGGCGGACGCTGCGCGAGGCGATCGAGGAGGCGTCGGCCCTGCGCCTGCGGCCGATCCTGATGACCACCACCGCGACCGTGGTGGCGATGGTGCCCTTGCTGATGGCCGCCGGGGCCGGCGCCGGCTCGCGTTTCGCGATGGGCCTGGTGATCGCGAGCGGCATGGCGATCGGGACCCTGTTCACCCTGTTCGTGGTGCCCGCCATCTACCTCTACCTAGCGCGGGATCACCATGCCGCCGGTGACGGAGCGCCCGCCACTGCCGCCACGTCCTGATACCCGGGGTCGTGGGCTGTGTGACGGGGCGTTCCCAGCGGCCCGTCACAGGCCCTGTGCGGCGGGTCGCGCCAAAGGCATGCACAGGCTACGGTCTTCGACTACAATCGACCTCCGCAATCCGTCGCGGTCGGTGTTTCGATGCCTGGCTGCACCATTGCGAACCCGAACCCCTGCCGGTCAGTGGCCCTCCCGCTGTCCGGCTTTTATATAAACGATTGTCTATCGGTCGCATCTAGATTATTTATTTGTTATTAGTGATTGCCCTCCCTAATCTAGGCGACCATCACGATTAACCAACGCGTAGGAGAAGGCCACATGTCTGCCGCCAAGAAGTACTCCGCGGGCGTCAAGGATTACCGCGAAACATACTGGATGCCCGAATACACGCCGCTGGATACTGACCTGCTGGCGTGTTTCAAGATTACCCCGCAGCCCGGTATCGACCGCGAAGAAGCTGCCGCCGCTGTGGCAGCCGAGTCCTCCACCGGTACCTGGACCACGGTGTGGACCGACCTCCTGACCGACATGGATTACTACAAGGGTCGGGCGTACATGATCGAGGACGTCCCGGGTGACGACGAGTCCTTCTACGCGTTCATCGCCTACCCGATCGACCTGTTCGAAGAAGGCTCC
This sequence comes from Thioalkalivibrio versutus, assembly GCF_001020955.1. Lineage (NCBI taxonomy): Bacteria > Pseudomonadati > Pseudomonadota > Gammaproteobacteria > Chromatiales > Ectothiorhodospiraceae > Thioalkalivibrio > Thioalkalivibrio versutus. The sequence continues at coordinate 2,045,907 of NZ_CP011367.1, read as the reverse complement.
ATGGTGAACGTGTTCACCTCCCTGGTCGGTAACGTGTTCGGCTTCAAGGCCATACGCATGCTGCGCCTGGAAGACGTGCGCTTCCCGATCGCCTACGTGAAGACCTGTGGTGGTCCGCCCATGGGTATCCAGGTCGAGCGTGATCGCCTGAACAAGTACGGCCGCCCGATGCTGGGTTGCACCATCAAGCCGAAGCTGGGTCTGTCCGCGAAGAACTACGGCCGTGCCGTGTACGAGTGCCTGCGTGGCGGTCTCGACTTCACCAAGGACGACGAGAACATCAACTCCCAGCCGTTCATGCGCTGGCGTGACCGCTTCGATTTCGTCCAGGAAGCGACCGAAAAGGCCGAAGCAGAAACCGGCGAGCGCAAGGGTCACTACCTGAACGTCACCGCGCCGACCCCGGAAGAGATGTACAAGCGTGCCGAGTACGCCAAGGAAATTGGCGCGCCGATCATCATGCACGACTACATCACCGGCGGTTTCTGTGCCAACACGGGCCTGGCCAACTGGTGCCGCGACAACGGCATGCTGCTGCACATCCACCGTGCCATGCATGCGGTCATCGACCGTCATCCGAAGCACGGTATCCACTTCCGTGTGCTCGCCAAGATCCTGCGCCTGTCCGGTGGCGACCACCTCCACACCGGCACCGTGGTCGGCAAGCTGGAAGGCGACCGCGCGGCGACGCTCGGCTGGATTGACCTGCTGCGTGAATCCTTCATCCCGGAAGACCGCTCGCGCGGCATCTTCTTCGATCAGGACTGGGGTTCCATGCCGGGTGTGTTCGCCGTGGCCTCCGGTGGTATCCACGTCTGGCACATGCCGGCCCTGGTCGCGATCTTCGGTGACGACTCCGTGCTGCAGTTCGGTGGCGGCACCCTGGGCCACCCGTGGGGCAATGCTCCGGGCGCGACCGCCAACCGCGTGGCCGTCGAGGCCTGCGTCCAGGCGCGCAACGAGGGTCGCGAGATCGAGAAGGAAGGCAAGGAGATCCTGACCCAGGCCGCCCAGCACAGTCCCGAACTGAAGATCGCCATGGAAACGTGGAAGGAAATCAAGTTCGAGTTCGACACCACCGACAAGCTGGACGTCCAACACAAGTGATCGTCCGTGTGCGGGCGGCCTGAGTGGCTGCCCGCACCTTCAGAGAACAAGCGCATAGGATTAACGACATGTCCGATATTCAGAACTTCAAGCCGGTGCAGAAGTACGAGACCTTCTCTTACCTGCCCGAGATGAACGCCGATCAGGTTCGCCGTCAGATCGAGTACACGATTGCCCAGGGCTGGAACCCGGCGGTCGAGTACAGCGAAAAAGAACACGCCATGTCCAACTACTGGTACATGTGGAAGCTCCCGATGTTCGGCGAGCAGTCTGTCGAGGCCGTGCTGAGCGAGATCGAGCAGTGCCGCCGTGCCAACCCCGGCATGATGGTTCGCTTCCTCGCCTACGATAACTATGCCCAGAGCCAGGGCACGGCCTTCGTGGTCGATCGCGGTCGCTAATTAGGGCCCGTACCTGCCGGGTCCGCCTTCGGGCCCGGCAGTTCAGTAAAGCGTTATTTACCGTTGCTGCCGCCAACTGTAAGGAAGTGCCATGAGTAATCCGACATCTGCGTCTGAAGGTCTCTCGGGGCGTGAACGTGCCCTGGAACGGCGCAAAGCCATGTCTCGCAATGGCAAGGCTGCCGTGAAGTCGACCGACCAAACCAAAGGGAGCAGCCGCTCCGCTGGGGCTGCGCGAGATGCGCGCCAGGCGAAGGCGGACCCTGCCCCGGCACCCCAGGCGCGGGAGCCGGAGATGCACTCCAGTGAATCCTCGTCGCCGGTCTCCGTCGAGACCCGCGACACCACGCCCGAGCGCCGCCCGGAACCGGGCGCGCACACGGGTGTCTCGAAAGGGCGCCAGGCCGCCCTTGAGCGGCGCCAGAAGATGGCGCGCCAGGGCAAGAAGGCTGTGGGCCGAACCAATACGCGTGCCCAGGCCGCGGGTGGCATGGCCCCCGCCGGCGCCGAGCGTTCGCGCCAGCTGGAAGCCCTGGCCCAGTCGCAGAACGTCGAGGTCGATTGCTCGAACATGAGCGGTCGCGAGATCTGCCGCCTGCGGCGTCAGGCGCTCTCCACGGAAGGCAAGAAGGCCGTTGCGCCGGAACCGCGCCGTGGGGATCGCATCAAGGGATCGGAGCCGGTGGCTGCGCCCGCCCAGGAATCCAAGAAGGACTGTGGTTGCGGCTGCAAGGGCGAGAAGGCAGAGCGCGATGCGTCGGTCAACACCGCCCCGAGCCGCGACGCCGCGATGGTCGAAAGCGGCCTGGACCAGCTGTGCGACAAGGTCGAATCCGGGGGTGAGGCCGCTGGCCCGCATCCGATGATCTCGGAGGTTCGCGCGATCTGCATGGCGCGCCGGGATGCCATGGCGCAGACCGGCAAGAAGGCCCAGCGTCGGCGTTTTAACGGCGGTCAGGCTCGCGGCACCATGCCGCAGGAAGGCGCCTGGAAGGCCGCCAAGCGCCAAGGGATGTCCGCCCGCGAAGTCGCTCGGCAGCGCCGTGAAGAACTGTGCAAGCTGGGCCGTGGCTCGGCCGAGCCGGGGCGTCCCTGTGGCCGGCCGCGGCCCGTCGAGGGCGATGCGCCGCCGAAGGTTGAAGAGGGCACTACGCTGGCTGGCAGCCATGTAAGTGGCACGCAGGTCGAGCGTACCTCGGGCGTCACCGGCACGGAGGCAGGCAGCTGCTCTTCGATCACCGGCACCGAGTACCTCGGGGTGGAGCACTACGAGCGTTACTGTGGTGCGCGCCCGGCCGGCAATCCGCCGAAGGTTGGCACGTCGCACACCGCGCACGGTCAGTCGGTCAGTGGCACCGAAGTTGGGCGGTCGAACCGTGTGACCGGCGACGAGCGTGGGTCCTGCGAGACGATCACCGGCACCGAATATCTCAGTACCGAACAATACGAAGGCTTCTGCGGCACGCGTCCGCAGGCCGGTCCGGCCCGTACGAGCGTTATGGTCACCCGTCACGGTGAAGGCGTGTCGGGCACTTCGGTCGGGCGCAGCCCGAGCGTGACCGGCGACGAAGCCGGCGCCTGCCGCGATGTGACCGGTACCGAATACCTGAACACCGCGAACAGCGAGGTTCCCTGCAACACGGGAAAGTCGAACGGGGCGCCGGCCAAGGTTGGCGTAATGCACACGCTTCGCGGTCGTGAACTGACCGGGTCCGAAGTCGGACGCTCCGTGAACGTAACCGGCAACGAATATGGCAGCTGCAAACCGGTGACCGGAACCGAATATCTCGGCACCGAGCAGTTCCAGGGCTTTTGCGGCACCCGCCCGGAACCCGCTGCGGCCAAGGTTCAGGAGTCGCACACCATGGAAGACCAGAGCGTGACCGGTGTGGCCGTGGGGCGTAGCCGGCATGTAACCGGTGACGAGCGCGGGTCCTGTGCCTCCCTGACCGGTACGCCGTATTACAACAAGTCCGACTTCGGCGATCTGTGCGAGCGGCCGGATGCCGGGGGCGTCCCCAAGGTGGGCGTAATGCACACGCTGCGGGGCCGCGAGGTTTCCGGTACCCAGGTGGATCATTCGATCCACGTTACGGGTGACGAATATGGTGGTTGCAAGCCGATCACCGGCACGGAATATGCCGGCTCCGAGCACTATGACGCCTTTTGTGGCGGTCATCGCCCGGAAGCCAGCCCGGAGAAAGTGACTGTGGGCCGTACCTGGAATCAGCAAATTGTGTCCGGCTCGGCGATCGGGCGTTCCTCGCGCGTCACCGGTGACGAATATGGTGCCTGCAAGCCGGTTAGCGGCACGGCCTATATCGGTCCGGATCAGTACGACCAGTTCTGCGACACGCAGGATTCGAGCGCGGCCGGTACGCGGGTGGCCGAACGTCATTCCACGCCGGGGCATTCGGTGTCCGGCAGCCAGCCGGGTTACGACAAGCGCGTCACCGGTACCGAACGGGGCGCCTGTCAGGACGTGTCCGGTTCCCCGTATGTGGGCGGTAACGAATTTGCCAAGAGCTGCGCCAGTGCCGCGAGCAGTCTCCATCCGCGTCTGCGCCCGGAAGGGATGGGCATGCAGGCCGCGCCGGCCCAGCCAGTGGCGCAAGCCGCTTCTCGGCCGATGCCCAACGCCGGCTTCAGCGTGGAGACCCCGGCGCGGGTCGCCGCAGAGCGTCGGGAGCGCGTGACGGGGACCGCCTACGGTAGTAGCGGGAGCGTGACCGGTTCCATCAACAAGGCGATGGGTCTGGTGTCCGGCACCGAAGAGTTCCGGTATGGCGCCAGCAAGCAAGCAGCGGCCGTCGAGCCGGTGGAAGAAGGCGAGAAGGTCGGCGCCAACCGGGTGACCGTGAATGGCAGCAGCAATGGCGTCTCCATTACCGGCGACGACTGGGGGCGCGGTGACCACGTGACCGGGACCGAGGGCCTCTCGACGCGCCGCAACCAGACGCAGAAGGGCAATCCGCGTGGTGAAGGCCGCAGCGCGTATATCAATCGGGAACTCGAGCGCAAGGAAGTGCCCCCGAGCAGGATCACGGGTTCCTCCGGGAACAGCGACGCCGGTTCTCTGGTGACGCTGTCCGGCGGGGCGCGCGGTTAAGGACAGGCGAGGACTCTGAAGAACGTCATGGTGCGTGGTCGCCGCAAAAATAGCTCCATGGGCTCGCGCTTCGCGAAGTCCCGGATTGCGGCTGCGCGCGCAGCGGCGCCGAGCACTGCGGGCCCGGTGTCCGCGGTGCCGGCCTGCGGCTCGTCGTCTCCGGACATGACGCGTGAACTGACCGCGGGGCATGCGTTGGCGGATGTCCCGATGAACGAACGGCTGCACGCCTTCGAGCAGGGGTTCCGCGAGCGCTTTGCGCAGCTGGTTCCGGTGCTCAAGGAAGTGCATGCGCTGCAGCACGAGCGCGACTTCGAGGCGCGGGCGCAGGCGATCGTCGAGGAGCGCCTGGGGTACCAGCTGCCGCAGAAGGCGCTGGAGGATGCCTGGATCAACGATCTGGATACGCGCGAACTGTATCTGCACGGGACGTTCGAGCTGTTCGATCAGGTGGTCAACGAATACTGGGCGGGACGGGATGACCTGGTGGCCGAAGCGGATAGCGCGATTGCGTATTTCCTCGACTGCGACTTCCACGAAGTGGACATCTCGCCCTGCTCGGACGGGCGCCTGCTGGGCCTGCGGCGCTTCATCCTGCGCCTGCCCGATCTCGCGGTACGGGTGAAGAGCTACGCCGGGGCGCAGTTCGACATCGAGGAAGATGTGCGTCACTGGACCAAGCGCGAACTGCTGCGCTTTCGTGAGGGCCGGCCGACCACGGCCGATGTCCCCAGTCGCTATCTGAAGATTGCGGCTTACCACTACAGTGGCGCGGATCCGTTGCACCAGGGCTGCGCGGCGCACGGCAACAGCGAGCGCGATGCGGCGGACGGTGCCTTGCACCAGCTGCGCGCGTTTCGTCAGGCCATCGAGAACACCTACTGCTGTGGGGCCTCGGTCGACACGCTGCTGATCGGGGTGGATACCGATACGGATGCGATCAAGATTCACATCCCGGACGCGGACACACGGATGAGCCTGTATCGCTTCGTGGAAAGCGCGGAGTTGTACCGGGCGACGCAGGGGCTGGACGAACAGACCGCATCGCTGCGGGTGTATCAGGCGATCCAGGATGCGATTCACCAGCAGGGCTGGGGACGCGGTAACGGCGCGCCGCATGAAGGGATGCTGCGACTGATCTCGCGGCTGCTGTTGAGCAACATTTCGCAGCTGGATTATGTGGCGCGCTATCACGGCGGCCACTACGCCGATGTCGGCCACCGCGAGCGCGTGATCATCGTGGGCCAGGAGATCGAGGAGATGCAGGTTCGCAACTTCGCGTACTTCGCCCACCTGGAGACGATGGAAGAGGGCGCCGAGGGGATGGATGTCGGCGTGAACAAGATTTTTCGGAAGCTGAATGTCGAGCGCGGCCTGCCGGTTCCGGTCGTGGTGCATTATCGCTACGACCGCAAGGTGCCGGGATCGCGGGAGCGGGTCGAGGCGCGTTGTCGCCGGATTCGCAACACGATCATGGATCGCTATCGCGACCTGGCTGAAAAGGGCCTGATCGGCTGCCACATGGTGATCCGCGACAAACGCAGCGGTAGCCGTCTGGAACCACTGGCCGCCTGACGCACACGGGAACGGGAATGAAGATCTGCAAGGTTGAGAAGACGCTGGTTTCGACCAACCGCATCCGCGATCTGGGGCACCGGCCGTTGCTGGTGGTTCAGGAAAAGGCGGGCGGGCCGCGCACCGTGGCGGTCGATGCGGTCGGCTGCGTGCCCGGGGACTGGGTCATCGTGGTGGGCAGCTCGGCGGCGCGTGAAGCGGCCGGTGACAAGTCCTACCCCAGTGACGCGACGATCGTCGGGATCATCGATTACTGGGAGGAGCAGTAGCTCCATGGAAATCATGCAGGTGCAGGATGAACTGGTGGTGACCCGTCGCGTCGACGGGCTGAGCACCATTTCGCTGCGCGTGCTGGTCGACCAGAAGGGCGCGCTGAGTGTGGCCGTGGATCCGGTCGGGGCGCATCCGGGCAACTGGGTGTTCACTATCAGCGGGTCAGCCGCGCGGCTTGCGCTGGACGACAACACTATCCAGACCGATCTCACGATCGGCGGCATCATCGACCACTGGGACGATGGTGGTAAGAAGACGGAAGGGTCGAAGGACGAGGCAGGACAAGACCAGACCGATGCACAGCGCTCTGCTGGTTCCCGCAAGGCGGCGTGAGCGTCATTTTTGTTTTAAAAAACCGTAAATCCAGGAGAGAAGACAATGGCAACTGAACGTTTTGGTGTGGCGCTGGGCATGATCGAGACCCGTGGTCTGGTACCGGCGATTGAAGCGGCCGATGCAATGACCAAGGCCTCCGAAGTGCGTCTGATCGGTCGCCAGTTCGTTGGTGGCGGCTACGTGACCGTGCTGGTCCGTGGCGAAACCGGTGCCGTGAACGCCGCTGTGCGTGCCGGTGCGGATTCCTGCGAGCGTGTGGGTGACGGCCTGGTGGCCGCGCACATCATCGCCCGTGTGCATTCCGAAGTGGAAAGCATCCTGCCCGAGCAGGTTGAAAAGTAAATCATCAGTAACGCTTGATAGGAGTTGAGTAATGGCTAGCGAAAACTTTGGTGTGGCCCTCGGCATGATCGAGACCCGCGGTCTGGTCCCGGCGATCGAAGCCGCGGACGCAATGACCAAGGCTTCCGAGGTGCGTCTGATCGGGCGTCAGTTCGTGGGTGGTGGCTACGTGACCGTGCTGGTCCGTGGCGAAACCGGTGCCGTGAACGCCGCTGTGCGTGCCGGTGCGGATTCCTGCGAGCGTGTCGGTGACGGCCTCGTGGCTGCCCACATCATTGCTCGCGTCCATTCCGAGGTGGAGAACATCCTCCCGGAAAAGCCGTAACTCACGGTAGTCGAACGCCGTCGGGTCCGTAACGGGCCCGACGGCTTTTTCAAGAAGAGGTAGATGATGGCTAACGAAATTTCTGGTGTGGCCCTTGGCATGATCGAGACCCGCGGTCTGGTCCCGGCGATCGAAGCCGCGGATGCGATGACCAAGGCCTCCGAAGTGCGTCTGATCGGTCGCCAGTTCGTCGGTGGCGGCTATGTCACCGTGCTGGTCCGTGGCGAAACCGGTGCCGTGAACGCGGCGGTGCGTGCGGGCGCGGATTCTTGCGAGCGTGTGGGTGACGGCCTGGTGGCCGCGCACATCATTGCGCGCGTGCATTCGGAAGTGGAAGGCATCCTGCCGACGGCCCCGACCGCCAGCGGTTCGGCCAGCTGAGGCAACATCCATGTCCGATCCACGGATCGTGGGGTACCTGAACCGGGCGGTGGCACATGAGCTGTCGGCGGTCCAGCAGTACCTGGCCCAGGCGCGCTTGACCGCGATGTGGGGAATGACCGACGTAAGCGACTGCCTGCGTCGGGACGCCCAGGAAGAGCTGGATCATGCGGATCGCTTCATGACTCGCATGTTTCACTATGGGGTGGCGCCGAACGGCAGCCAGCTGGCGCCGGTGCGGCTTGGCCGCTCCATGGCCGAACTTTTGGCGCGCTCGCGCGAGCTGGAGATGGAGGCGATTCGTCTGTACGACGAAGCAGCCGTCTATTGCCGGCGCGTCGGTGCGGTGGATGATGCGGCGCTGTTCGAGAGCATCCTCGAGGATGAACTGGAACACGTGCGCGAGATCGATGCCCAGGGCAGCACCGCGTGACAAGCGTGGACGCGGCAACACAAGCGGAGTAGGCAATGGCGGATACCGATCTCGTGGTTCCGGCCGGGTGGGAACCCGGCAAGGGGACCTCGGCGTCCATGAGCAAACAGTTCACGTTCGACCGCTACGGCATCACGCGGAAGTTTCTAGACCACGTGGCCGAGCTGTCGGAGCAGGATGGTTATCATCCGAACATCAGCTTCGGCACGACCTACGTGAACATCACGATCGACGCCCGTGATGGCGAACAGCTTGGGGAAGGCGACAAGGCCTTTGCCCTTGAAGTCGACCGCCTGGCCGATGCCACCACCGGCTGAGCCGGGGGATTCTTGATGGGCCGGGTTGAGCCCGGTCCCCTTCCGCAGGAGGCTGTTGCGTGGGTTCGAGGGTAATCGCGGTAGTCAATCAGAAGGGCGGCACTGGCAAGACCACCCTGACCATGAACCTGGCCGCTGGGCTGGCCCGGCGGGGCCGCACGCTGGTGGTCGACGCTGACCCTCAGGGTTCGGCCGGTCAATGGGCCCGCATGGCCTCCGAGGATCGTCCGTTCGCGGCGTCGGTTTTCGCGGTTGCCGGCCCCCTCGATCGCGAGTTGAAGGCCCTGCGCAAGGACTATGACCACATCGTGGTGGATTGCCCGCCGACGCTCGAGGGCGGGGCCGTCACCGGTGCCCTGGCGGCCGCGGACGAGGTGCTGATCCCGGTGCTTCCGTCGCCGGTGGATCTGTGGGGTAGCGTCCGTATGGGGCGCGGGCTCGAAGAGGCCAAGCTCAAGAATCCCGCCCTGCGCCCCTACATCGTGATTAATCAGCTCGAAGTCCGCAGTGCGCTGTCGCGTGCGATGAAGCATGCACTGATGGAGATCGACATCCCCGCCCTGGAGCAGTCACTGCGCCGGCGGGCCATATATCGGCGTTCTGCGCTGGAAGGCTGTTCCGTCTTTGATCTGGGCAAGCCGGGCGAGGCGGCGGCGGCGGAGATCGAAGCTATCATCGAGGAGGTGTCGCAATGAGCAATCTGCAAGACAAGCTGGCAGCCGGCGTGCGCAGCGCGCGCGAGGACCAGGACAAGACCCCGGACAGCACGGCCAAGGCCGACGCGCCGGTCGCGGCACAGAAGGACACGAGCCAGGAGCCGGCGAGCAGTAGCCCCCGGGCTGCCGCGAGTACCAAGGCGGCCGCCACCAAGAAGGCGGCGACCACGACCCGCAAGGCTCCGGCCCGCAAGGCGGCCACGGCGCGCAAGAAGCCGGCAACGACGAGGAAGACGGGGACGACCGCCCAGTCGACCCAGGCCAAGGCAACTCCGGCCCGGAAAAAGCCGGCTGCAAAGAAGGAGCCGAAGGCGAACAAGGGCGGCAGCGCGTTGCATCCGGATCGGGTCTGGCCTGACTGAGGCCGATGCGTGCCGGTGGCCGGGGCCTGGGCCCCGGCCTTTCTGATTGAGGAGTCGAAACATGCAGGACGAACTACGCGATCACCTGATCACCGAGGAGCCTTACTATCAGTCCACGGCGGATGAGGTGGAGCTGTACGAGGCTGCCTATTCGGTGCGCATGCCGATGATGCTCAAGGGCCCCACGGGTTGCGGCAAGACGCGCTTTGTCGAGCACATGGCCTGGAAGCTGCGCAAGCCGCTGATTACCGTCTCGTGTAACGAGGACATGACCGCCTCGGATCTGGTGGGGCGCTATCTGCTGGATGCCAACGGCACGCGCTGGCAGGACGGCCCGCTGACCCAGGCGGCACGCCACGGGGCGATCTGCTACCTCGACGAGATCGTCGAGGCGCGCCAGGATACGACCGTCGTGATCCACCCGCTGACCGACAATCGTCGCATGCTGCCGCTGGAGAAGAAGGGCGAGATGGTCGAGGCGCATCCGGATTTTCAGGTGGTGATCTCGTACAACCCGGGCTACCAGAGCCTGATGAAGGACCTGAAAGAGTCGACCAAGCAGCGCTTCGGCGCGCTGGACTTCAACTACCCGGATCACGCAACCGAAACGCGGATTGTGGTCCACGAAGGCGGGGTCAACGAGGATATGGCCAGCAAGCTGGTCAGCGTCGCGGAGCGCGCGCGCAATCTGAAGGGCCACGGGCTGGACGAGGGGATCTCGACCCGCATGCTGGTGTACGCCGCGTCGCTGATTGCCAAGGGCGTCGCGCCGCTCGCCGCGTGCCGTATGGCCCTGGTGCGTCCGATCACGGACGACCCCGATATGCGCGACGCGCTCGACTCTGCCGTCACGACGTTCTTCTAGGCGCGTGCGCCGGACACGATGAGCATCCATCTGGAGGAATACCAGGACCTCCTCGAGGACCTCGGGGGGCAGGCCGCCGAGGTCCTCGAGGCCTCGTGGCAGGAAGCGACGAGGGCCTTCAGTACAGGTGGTCTGAAGCGCTACTACCTGGAAGGCGCACGCAGCCTGCACTCTCTGGGGCGAGGTTCGGAGATGGTCGTGGCCTTCGTCCAGGAGGCGCCGGATCTGGCGCAGGAACTGGGCGAGGATGCGGTCGGCGAGCTGGTGAGCTCGGCGATCAAGATGTACTCCAAGACGAGTGGGGCGGTCATTACCCTGCTGATCTCCACCAGCCCGATTGCGGCACGACGCCTGGGTGACCTGCGCCTGTTCGGTGGATATCTGCGCCTGGTCGACAACTTGCTGGGGCAGGCGCCACGCGGCGTTCGGCCGATGCTTGAACACCTCGACGAGTTGCTATCGCAACTGACGCTGGGTGGGTTGCGCCGTTGGGCGACCTGGGGCGCGCAGGCCCACCGTACCGACCTCGAGGAACAGATCGCCTATTTTGGTCTGGAATCGCCCGAGTCCCGTTCGGTATTCCAGAAGGAGCGACGCGGCACGCTGTTCGTGGATGTGCAGCGGCGCATCAACCTCTACCTGCGTTCGCTCTGGGCGCGCGATTTCTTCATGCGGCCGACGAGTGGCGACTTTGAGTCCCGCGAGGGTTACAAGCCCTACATCGAGGGCTTCACGATCTTCCTGCCGGATGCCTTCGACGACTGGGAAGGCCTGACCGGGCTCGATCTCTACCGTGCGGCGGCGGCCCATGCCGCGGCCCATGTGGTCTACACGCGGGAGATGCAGCCAGAGGAGGCGCCGCGCGGCGTGACCGGCGTGTTGACCGAGTTGTTCGAGGATGCCCGCGTGGAGGCCCTGGCAAGCCAGGGTTTCCCGGGTTTGCGCAACCTCTGGACACCCCTGCATACCGCGACCCCGGACGACGGTGAAGCGCCGCAGGCCCTGCTGGCCCGCACCGCACGGGCCCTGCTGGACCCGGACTACCGCGACGACCATCCGTTCGTGACCAGGGCCCGTGCGGCGCTGGCCGAACGGACCGAGGATCTCGAGGCCCCCGGCCTGGCGCGCGCCCTGGCCGAGGCCCTGGCGCCGGAATTTCCGGAGCAGGGCTACATGAACCCGCGGCAGGTCGCGCCGGATGTGCTCTACCGTGACGACAATCGCTACATGTGGGCGTTCGGGCGCGAGGAAGACGACTTCGAGACGCTGATGGCCAGCGGTTCGAACCAGGAACGCGTCTACGTGACCCCCATGGAGATGATCAACACCCTCGATGTCCCTGGCGCTGGGGACGATGCCCAGATGATCATGGTGCTGGCGACCGAATGGTTCCGGGACGGCGAAGAGGAAAGCATCAACCAGCAGGAGGGCAAGGAGCCGATCTCGCTGCCGTATCACTACCATGAGTGGGATTACCAGATGCAGCTGGAACGGCCGCACTGGGTCACCCTGCTGGAGCGGCGTCCGCAGAAGGGCGACGTGGCCGAGATCGACGCGATTAACGAAAAGCACAAGCCGCTGATCTCGCGCCTGAAGTTCCTGATCGAGGCGATGCAACCGCAGGGCGTCCAGCGTCTGCGCAAGCAGGCCGAGGGCGACGAGCTGGACTTGAACGCGCTGGTCGATGCGCAGATCGATCTGCGCATGCGGCGGCAGCCGGACGAGCGCATCTACGTGCGCAATATCCGCCAGGTGCGCGATCTGTCGGTGCTGGTGCTGCTGGATCTGTCCGAGTCCACCAACGAGATGGTCCAGGGTACGGACACCAGTGTGGTACAGCTGGCGCGCGAGGCTACCGCTCTGCTGGGCGGGGCAATCTCCAAGATTGGCGACCCCTTCGCCATCCACGGCTTTGCCTCGGATGGTCGCCACGATGTCGAGTACTACCGCTTCAAGGACTTCGGCGCCCCCTACGACGATCACGCCCGGGCACGACTGGCCGGGATGAAGGGACAGCTCTCCACTCGCATGGGCGCGGCCGTTCGGCATGCCGGGCATCTGCTGCAGCAACAGGGGACGCAGAAGAAGCTGTTGCTGATCGTGACCGACGGCGAGCCGGCGGATACCGATGTGCGCGACCCGCAGTACCTGCGTCAGGACGCGAAGCGTGCGGTGGAAGAGGTGGGCAAGAACGGCGTCTACAGCTTCTGTATCAGCCTGGACCCGAACGCCGACGAGTACGTCGAACGGATCTTCGGGGCACAGCACTTCATGGTGCTGGATCGTATCGAACGGCTCCCGGAAAAGCTGCCGATGCTGTACGCCGGTCTCACCCGGTAGGGGGCACGGGCACTAACATGGCCAGGAAAGGGACCGGCACGACACCGCAGAAGGAGTCCGGCCTTCCGCAGGTGATGCTGAAATCCGAACTGCCGGCGCACCTGATCCGGCACGCCACCCTGCGCCAGCTGCAGGTGTTCGAAGCGATCGTGCGCCTGGGTAGCTTTACCCGTGCGGCGGAAGAGCTTTACCTGACCCAGCCCACCGTCTCCATCCAGATCAAGAAGCTCTCCGGCGCCCTCGGCCTGCCGCTGTTCGAGTACGTTGGGCGCAAGGCCTTCCCCACCGAGGTCGGGCTGTTGCTGTACGACACCTGCCGCGAGATGCTCGGCGCGCTGACCAACCTGGAGATGAAGCTCGCGGAAATGCACGGGCTCAAGAGGGGGAGGCTGCGCCTGGCGGTGATTACCACCGCGCAGTACTTCGCGCCGACGATCCTCGGGCAGTTCGCCAAGCGCTATCCGGACATTGAACTGTCGCTGGAGGTCAGCAACTTCGACCGTGTGCTGCAGCGCCTGGCCAACAACGATGACGATCTGTACATCATTGGACACGTGCCCGAGCGGCTGACCGACATCGCGGTGTATCCGTTCGCGCCGAACCCGCTGGTGGTGATGGCCAGCCGCGATCACCCGCTCGTCGGACAGCGCAACATCCCGATCGAACGCCTGGAACAGGAGACGTTCCTGATGCGCGAGCCGGGTTCCGGGATCCGCGAGGCAACGCTCAAGCTGTTCCAGGAGCACGGGATCAGCCCGACGGTGCGCATGGAGCTCGGCTCCAACGAGGCGATCAAGCAGGCGGTAATCGGCGGCTTGGGGATTGCGGTGTTGTCGTTGCACACCCTCAGCGCGGAGGGGGCGGGCGGGCCGGTAGCACTGCTGGATGTGGAGCACTTCCCGATTCACCGCCAGTGGCACATCGTTCACCCCAGGCAGAAGGTCCTGTCGGTGGTCGCGCAGACCTTTCTCGACTTCGCGATCCAGGACGAGGCGCGCGTGCGCGGCCAGGTCGAGGATCTCCTTGCGGCCTTCAAGGCCCAGGCGAGCTGACCACAAACGGCCATTGCAAGCGCAGCGGCCCAATCTGCAGGGGGGCGCTGACAGCGGAGTCATTCGGGGCGGGCCCGGAATGACAGGCCCGGGAGCGTACCTTACAATTCACGGATTACCCGGCCGCTAACGGCCGAACTCGGAGATCAGTCAGTGACCACGAGCAGCCGACCGCGTATCAGCGGCACCCAGTTCATCAACGCCGACCAGGCGCCGCGCGCGCGCCTGAGCCTGAGTGCCTCGCACCGCGATCAACACCATCCGGTGACCGGGACCGGCGGTGACCCCCGGTTCGGCGCGATCGATACCCCGGCCAACGAGAGCTGCGTGGTCTGTGCGCCGGCGACCCGCCGACTGGCCGAGGAACTGTTCGAGGGCTGGAACGCGGCCCTTCAGACGGGTGACGCGCGCAAGGTCGCCGAGCGCTATGCCGAGGACGCTGTTCTGCTCCCGACCGTCTCCAACGTCCCGCGCACCACGCACGCGGAGATCCAGGACTACTTCGAGCACTTCCTGGAGAAGAAGCCCTTTGGGACGATCAACACCCGCAACGTGAAGCTTGGCTGCAACAAGCTTACCGATGCCGGCACCTACACCTTTCGCGTGACGGATGGCGGTGAGACCAAGGAAGTCCCCGCGCGCTACACCTTCGTCTACGAGAACCGTGACGGGGGATGGAAGATCGTCCATCACCACTCCTCGATGATGCCGACCAGCTAGGTGTGATCTCTCAATAGATTGTCCACGGGACGCATCCGAAGGATGCTGAAGAACCGGGCGGGGGAGACCCCGCCCGGTTTTTTTTGGCGGCACACAAGCGGACCCGTGCGTCAGACTTCCTGCTCGCAAGGGAAGACGACCATCTGCACCCACCAGCGCATTCTGCGAGGAGGCCGGCTGTAGTCCTGCACCCACAGTGTGTGATAATCGTCACGTTTCTGCGCAAACACCGCGCGATCGGGTGGCCCCGTTTTCGTCGTGGCGCTTGGGCGTACGGCAGGGGGCGGCGCTCAATCAGGGCATGACTGGCGGGACGTATGACAAACGGGTCGGCACAACGCGAAAGTACTTCACCCCATTTGGTGGTTTTTACTCGGCAGCCGGGACTGGCCGAACGGCTTACAGCGGGGCTTGCGTGTACAGCCGTAGGAACCGTGGCGGATTACGAAGCCAGCGGGATCGACGGGGCCGGCATGACGGCCTTCTTGATCGATGCAGATTCGTTGCCCGACGCCGCTGTCGTTGCGCGAGCTGTGCGGCATCATCCACAGCACCGAATGCGGCTGCTCTGGCTGCATGGCGACGCCGATGCCGAGACGCGGGCGCTGTCCGACGGGCCCTTTAACTCCGTAGATGAACCCTGGCAGCGAATCGCGGATTGTGCGGCACGTCTGGAAACCGCCAATGGCGGGCGCGCGCCCCGAAGTCAGGATGAAGTGCTTCTGGCGTTGCTGTGGAGTCATCCGGGGCTGCACCTGGGGCCGGTGCGGGACTGGCATGCCCAGCAGCTGTATCGCTATCCGCTGCTGGATGCGTTGATAGAAGAGGATACGCCAGAGTTCTGGCTGCGGGGCATGCGCCAGCGCCGTTTTCTCGAAGGTGTGGAACTGGTCGACCGCGTGCGTCTTTGCCCTGGATGTCGGCAAGGGCATCTGAGTTTTGTTGATGTGTGCCCTGAATGCGACTCGCTCGACATACGCACCGAGCCTGGTTTGCATTGTTTCGCCTGTGGGCATGTGGGGCCGCAGCGTTTGTTCCAGGATGGCGGCATGCTGCGGTGCCCGAACTGTTCGGCGATCCTGCGTCATATTGGCGAGGACTATGATCGGCCACTGGAGAATCACGTTTGCGGCAGTTGCCAGCACATGTTCATGGAGGGCCGCGTACTGGCCCGCTGTATGGGGTGCGGCCAGGCCCATGATCCCGACGAGCTGGAGCCCATGGGGATTTACCGCTACCGATTGTCGGAGGCCGGCCGGTTGCTGGCCCGCACGGGGGAACTTCGGGATCTCTATGGAGCCTTTGACGAGATCAACCATGTCGCGCCAGAACACTTCGAGTTCTTCGTGGACTGGTCGCTGAAGCTGCGACAGCGTCACGAAGAGATCGGATTCGGCCTGATTCTGCTGCATCTGAACGGCATGGCACGGGTCATTGATGCACTGGGTCACGGGCACGGGGTGGCGTTGGTGGATACCTTTGCCGAACGGGTCAAGGCCCTGGTGCGGTCCACGGACCTGATGACCCGCACCGGTGATGACCGCATCTGGCTGTTCCTGCCGCAAACGACCGCGAGCGGCGTCGACGTGCTGGCCAGGAGGCTCGACGAGTTACTGGAGGATGTCGTGTCGCAGGCGGATGTGGCGCGCCTCGGCAGCGTGTATCACGAATCCTCCCTGGGCATGGCGGAAGCCGAGGACGCATCCGCGGTCATGGCGCGGCTGGTGTCGCGCTCGCAATGAACGAGGTGCTTGCGTTTCCGACCGAGGCTGGAGCCATTCTGGCCAGTTTGTTTCTGGAGTCGGATGCGCTGAAGTTGGCGTACATGTTCATCCCGTTCGTGGTGTTTCTGGAATTGCCGTTGAACCTGATGATCTGGATGGGCGTGCTTCGTTACTACACTCGGCGCATCTATGCCATTCCCACCCAGTACCCGTACACGCCGCGGATCACCTGCATCGTGACGTGCTACGCCGAGGGCCAGTCAGTGCAGGGCACCATTCGAACGCTGCTGGAGCAGGTGTATCCCGGGCAGATCGAGATCGTCGCGGTCGTGGATGGAGCCGATCAGAATGCGGACACCCTGCAGGCCCTGCGCGATATCCAGCCCGAGGTAGAGCTTTACGCCAGCCGGCGACTGATGATCCTGCCCAAAGTGCCCCGGGGCGGCCGGGTTTCGTCGCTGAACGCGGGGCTGCAGCTGGCGCGCGGGGAAATCGTGATGGCAGTGGATGGCGATACTTCGTTCGACAACAGCATGGCTCTGCATGCAGCCGGACATTTCCGCGACCCCAATGTGATCGCCGTGGCCGGTTCATTGCGCGTGCGCAATTGGCATCAAAACCTGATGACCCGCCTGCAAGCGCTGGAGTACATGATCACCATCCACTTGGCCAAGGTTGGTCTGGGTGAGTTCCGCGGCATCAACAATATTTCAGGTGCCTTCGGGGTGTTCCGGACCAACCTTGTCCGCAAGGTGGGTGGGTGGACGACCGGCTCGGCCGAGGATCTCGACCTGACCCTGAGGCTGAAGCAGTATTTCGGCCGTCACCCGGGGTTCTACATTCCATTCGAACCCCGTGCCATGGGCCACACCGATGTCCCGTACACCCTTTTGGGGTTTCTGAAACAGCGTCTGCGCTGGGACGGAGACCTGTTCTTCATGTATGTGCGAAAGCATCGCAATGCCTTCTCGCCGCGCCAGATGGGATGGTGGAACGTGATCATGGGTGTCTGGTACGGGATGTTGTTCCAGATGGTGATGCCGGTGCTGATCGTGTTGTACACCCTGTGGCTGGTGGTGGTGGCCGATCCGGGGATCGTGCTGGCCACGTTCATCCTGATTATGGTGCTCTACGCGATCCTGACGGCCCTGATGTACATCACCGCGCTGGTGTTCATTTCGGAACGCCGCGGGCGTGATCTCCGCCTGGCCTGGCTGATTCCCGTGTTTCCTTTTTTCGCAATGGGCATGCGGGTGTGGTCATTGGTTGCCATCATTAACGAGTGGTGGCGTCACTCGAGCCAGGAGTCGTCAATGGCCCCCTGGTGGGTACTGCGCAAGAGCAAGCGGTAATGGCGATGCGAGGACGGATACTGCTCGGTTGTATGCTGATGGCGTGGGTGCCGGCCGTCACCGGGGCGGAGAGCCTGCCCCGACTGCTCGACGCGGTCGAAGAGGCACCCTCCCTGCTGGCCGAGCAAGCGGCGTTCGAGCAAGCGGACGCCTCGCGGGCACGTCGGTACCAGGAGGGTGGCTGGGAACTCTTCGGGAGCGCCGGCGCCGGGGTTTACCGCGAGCCGGTGGTCGAGGGGCTCAATCGGCGGTATCGCGGCACAAGCGGGTCGATCGGGATACAGCATCCGCTGCTAGGCACCGATGAACAGCAGCGGAGGGCGGAATGGCAGGCCCGTGGCGAGGCCGGTGCCGCGTGGTACCGGTATCAGGAAGCATTGCAGACCCTGAGCCGTGATGTGGCCGAGTCCTACGCTCGGGTCTGGCATGCTCGTCAGCTCCAGTCCTTGAGCCAGGCGATGCTGAGGGTCGAGCCGGATCTCGAGCGGATCCTTGCAGAACGTCGGGACGAACGGCTGATTCGCGAGGACGAGGCGGCCAGTCTTCGGCGCAGCTTAGATGGAGCGCGCCTGGACGCGGACGAGGCGCGGGTGGACGAGCACGAGGCCCGGATGGAACTGGAAAACCTGCTGGGGCGACCGGTGCGTCTGGAGTCAACCTCCGCATGGTTTGACCCGCACCTAGCGACCTGCGGTACTCCCGGGATGGACCCCACCCCGGAGGTTCTGGCCGTGGAGGAGGAGTTGCGCGCAGTAAAGGAGCGCGAGGCCCTGACCCGGTTCCACGCGGTGCGGTCGAACCTGCAACTGCGTTACAGCTCGAGTTACGAAGACGATGTAAGTCGCCTGGGGAGTGGCCTGGAGGTTGTCTGGTCCGTCTCCGTTCCCTTACGGGCGCTGGGCGGGGACAATGCCCTGCAGCGAGAGCTGAGGGCCGAACAGCGGCAACTTCGGCACCAGCGTGCATCGGCTACCCAAGCCGTGGAACAGCGCAGGGATCTGGCGCGGCAGCGCCTGGAAGTTCATTCGCGTCGGCTGGACTCCCGATTGCGGGAGATGGAATCGGCGGCGCATGCGCTGGCGGTGGTACAGGAACGTGCGGAGAATCGTGTGAGCGTTCCCTGGGAAGAGGAGATGCCCGCTCGGCAGGCATATTATCAGGCCGCGCGAGGCTGGCTCGACAGCGCGCTGGAGGTCTGGCGCGCACAGATCGGCTGCGACCGATTGGCCAGCGACCGTCCCCAGCCAATGGAACCTATCCGGCACGCTCGAGCTACCCTGGGCGACGATCCGGCAACGGACGCCAGCTTGCCCTATGCAGGGCGGATTTACCTGTGGGACAGCGAACCCGTCATCCGGGGCGAGGATCCGGAGTTCTGGACATTGCTGCGCCGCGCCGGCGTGGAGCATGTATGGCTGTCTCTGGATGGCGAACAGATCGATCGACATAGCGAGCATCCCGGCGTGCTTCGGGAGTTCTTGCATCAGGCGCGGCAGCGGCAGGTGGATGTGGGCCTGCTGCTCGGCGAACCCACCTGGGCGTTGCCCGAAGCGCGGGATGACCTGGTCCGGATCATCCAGCGCCTGGAAGGGATCGACTTCGCCGACCTGCACCTGGACATCGAGATCGACCAGCTCGACGTTCTTCGCTACGAGCGTGAAGAGCTCCTTGATCAATGGCTGGAGACGGTCGCTGCCGCAGTAGCGGTGTCCCCGTGGCCGGTGGGGTTGAGCGCCCATCCGCGCGACTTTGGTGGCCCGGATCGTTGCCTGGCTTGCGAGTTTGCCGAGGTAGGGGTGACGGAGCTTGCCCTGATGACCTACGTGACGCATGCCGATGGGATGGTCCACCGGCTGGAGCCCGTGCTGGCGCAGGAGCCCGGGCTCACGATCACCCTGGCGCAGAGTGTGGAGTCAATCCTCTCGCCGCAAAACAGCTGGTTCCATCAGGGCTGGGGCGCGATGCTGCGCACTCTCGACACTGCGACGGAGCAGCTGGATCACCCCCGTCTTCCGGTGGCCATCCAGAGTTACTCGTACTTGAGGAAAATGTGGGCCCATGAAGATTCGCTTTGATGCCAACGGCCGGCGGCGGTCTGATCAGGATGGAGGCATGAAGGTGCGCTACGGGCCCGCGCGCCGGGTCGCGTTCCGGCTGCGCTGGTACCTGATCCTTTTGCTGGTGGCCAGTCCGGTGTTGTATTTCCTGTACGCGCTGGTCAACGACGCCATATCGACCGAAGTCCCGGCTCTGGTCTGGTACCCCCAGCATCAATTGTTGGCCGAGGTTCCGGGTTTCGTGGAATCGATCGCCGTCGAGCCCTGGGACCGTGTATCCCGGGGAGATGAGGTTGTGCGGCAGCACAGTCCGCAGTTGGAGCGGCGCGGTCGGCAGATCGAACAGGACCTCGAGCGGCTGCGCCAACGGGCGGAGCTTTCCGGGCAGGAACAGGGAGCGGATCTCGAGCGCCGCATCGAATTGTTACGGCAAAGCCTGGACGAATTCCGGGTGCAGGAACGCCGTCTGGAGCGCCTGATCGACAGGGGGGCTGCGGGTCGTGGCGAACTCCTTCCGGTCCGCGCGGAGCGGGCACGCGTGGAGGAACGCCTCGCCGAGCTAGAAGGCAACCTGGCGCGTGTCCCGCGGGGCGATGCGGTGGAGTCGTGGCCAGACAGTCTCCAGTTGCGACATGACGACCTCCTTGGCGAGCGAGCGGAGGTGCGGCAGGAAAGCCGCCAGCTGGTCAAGGCGGCCGATCTGGATGGCGTGGTGACGGAGATCCTGGTAGAGCCGGGGCAGTTCGTGGCCGTCGGTACGCCCCTGCTGCGGTATAGCGGGACACGCCTCCGGGTGGTGGCGTATGTGGAGCCCCGTCATCTGGAGCGGCGGCTGGAACCCGGGCGCGAGGTCAGCCTGATTCTTCCGGACGGCGAGCAGCGAAGGGCTACGGTGACCGCTACCGTTGGGGCGGCCGATCGGCTGCCGGCGGCCTTTCGGTCGGGGCTGGGTGGCGGCGAGAGCGCAGTCCCGGTGATTGTCGAGCCGGCATCAGCATTGCCGGAGATATGGCGGGTGGATAGCCTGCCTCTGCGGGCCAAATTCTAGGCATACGGGGCTCACTCTGCGCGCTCGCGCCCATTTTGCGTGCGAACAAGGTGCGGTGGTCGCCGTACAGTCATGCTGCCATCGATGAGCCGCAACGCCGTTCTCGCACCATTTTGGTTGTGTGCGTCGAGTTGTGCATCGGTGTCGCTGCAGTTTGGGGACTTTCGTGCGGGGGGCGAGGTGCTGGAGGCCAATCGGACCCGTATGGGCCAGCAGTGGATTAGTGCCGCCGGAGGTGCTGCCGAGCCGCTGGTCCAGATCGACGGAAGCGAACTGCAGGCCGACGGCCGATTCGTGGATATGGAGATGACGGCGGAGCCGGTGGACGGGCGCCTGACCGCGACCTGCGATCGCCGGTAGGGTTGGCGGGCCCATCGCTGCCGTTGCATTATTTTCGGTCTGTTGGGCGCGCACTCGCCTGACCACCTGACGTGTCGAGTTTCAGGAGGCGGCCGGAATGATCAAGGAGTCGGACTGGAAGCGGTTCAGCCGGCTGAAGGAGACCGCGCTGGATCGTTACTGCGAGCGAGCGCTGGCCGATTGCCGGGCGACAATGGAACAGGAAGACCGGTCGAATCACGAACGCTTTCTGGATCTCTATCAGCAGTTGAACGAAGCGAACGAGCGCCTTGCGTTCATCTTCGATCGCCATGCCCGCTCGAAGGCCCTGGATCAGTTCAGGTGTATGCGTCATGACGGGCTGATCGAAGATGCAGAGCTGGAAGGGTTTACCACGGAATTCGTGGAGAAGACCCGGCCGCGGGGCCCGTAGTCTCCAGCCGCGCAGGGCGCCAGATGAAACGGGTATTGCCTGTGAACGGATCGTGGCGTGTCGGGGCGCGGAAAGGCGAAGGCCCGGCGGGTGCCGGGCCTTCGGGGTGGATCAGGAGGCGAGTCGCTTGTACTTGACCCGGTGCGGCTGGTCGGCCGCGGCGCCCAGGCGCTTGTGGCGGTCCTCCTCGTACTCCTGGTAGTTGCCGTCGAAGAACACCACGTTGCCGTCTTCCTCGAACGCGAGGATATGCGTGGCGATGCGGTCGAGGAACCAGCGATCATGCGAGATCACGATCACGGAGCCGGGGAAGTCCAGCAGTGCCTCTTCCAGCGCGCGCAGGGTCTCCACGTCCAGGTCGTTGGTCGGTTCGTCGAGCAGCAGGAAGTTGCCGCCGCTTTGCAGCAGCTTGGCCAGGTGCACGCGGTTGCGCTCCCCACCGGAGAGGTCCTTCATGCGCTTTTGCTGGTCGGTGCCCTTGAAGTTGAAGCGGCCGACGTAGGCACGTGACGGCATCTGGAAGTTGCCGACCTGGATGATGTCCTGGCCGTTGGAGATCTCCTCCCAGACGGTCTTCTCGTCCTGCAGGGCATCGCGGCTCTGGTCGACATACGCCAGCTGCACGGTTTCGCCCAGCTCGATGGTCCCTTCGTCCGGTTGTTCCTGGCCGGCGATCATGCGGAACAGGGTGGTCTTGCCCACGCCGTTCGGGCCGATCACGCCGATCAGCGCACCGCGCGGAACGGAGAGAGACAGGCCCTGGTAGAGCACGCGATCGCCGAAGTGCTTGGACAGGTTGTCCACCTCCAGCACCTTGTCGCCCAGACGCGGGCCCGGCGGGATGTAGATCTCCTTGGTCTCGGAGCGCTTCTGGTAGTCGGTGGAGGCGATCTCCTCGAAGCGCTTCAGGCGGGCCTTGCTCTTGGCGCCACGGCCCTTCGGGTTGGAGCGCACCCACTCCAGTTCGGACTCCATCGCCTTCACGCGGGCCGCCTCGGACTTTTCTTCCTGCTTCAGGCGCTTTTCCTTCTGTTCCAGCCACTGCGAGTAGTTGCCCTGGAACGGGATGCCCTGGCCACGGTCCAGCTCGAGGATCCAGCCGGCCACATTGTCGAGGAAGTAGCGGTCATGGGTCACCGCAACCACGGTGCCCTGGAACTCCTGCAGGAAGCGCTCCAGCCAGGCCACGGACTCCGCGTCCAGGTGGTTGGTCGGCTCATCGAGGATCAGCATGTCCGGGTTGGACAGCAACAGCCGGCACAGCGCCACACGGCGGCGTTCCCCCCCGGAGAGGTTCTTCACGTCGGCATCCCATGGCGGCAGGCGCAGGGCGTCGGCGGCCACTTCCAGCTTGCGTTCCAGGTTGTGGCCGTCGGCGGCCTCGATCTTCGCCTCCAGCTCGCCCTGCTTGGCGGCCAGGGCGTCGAAGTCGGCCTCCGGCTCGGCATAGGCGGCATACACCTGATCCAGCTCGGCCAGGGCCTCCTTGACCGGGGCCACGGCCTCTTCCACGTTGCCGCGGACATCCTTGTTCTCGTCGAGCTGCGGCTCCTGCGACAGATAGCCGATGTTGATGCCCGGCTGCGGGCGCGCCTCGCCGACAATGTCGGTATCCACGCCTGCCATGATGCGCAGCAGGGTGGATTTGCCCGCGCCGTTGTAGCCCAGCACGCCAATCTTGGCGCCCGGGAAGAAATTCAGGTTGATGTCCTTGAGGATGTACTTCTTCGGCGGGACGATCTTGCCCACGCCGTTCATGGTGAAGATGTACTGCGCCATGGTGCTCCTGCGACGAATTCGGTTTGGATGAGGGGGCCGGCCACTCGTGGCCCGCGCTGGGTCGGCACTTTACCATCCCAAGGGGGTCAGGGGCGTGTCTCGTGGACTGCCAGGGTTCCACCGCGGGCGGTCCCCGCAACTCCGCGATCCGGGTAGGTGTGTGTCGAATGAAGCGATCAAGCCGTTCAACGAGCGGGTGGGGGTCTGGCACGCCCTGGAAACTCGGGTCGTCCCATGAATCGGGGAGCGCAGCGGCCCTGCGACGGTGCCCCATGCGACTGCGTCTCCTTTCTGCCATCCGGGACTGGACCCGGAGGCATCAAGCCGGGGCTCGAGGAATATCGGCGCGAAAGCCCCAGTACTCGGAATGCTGGACCGCACAGGCTCGGCGCAAGCTGCTACCATTCATGCAATGAGAAGGTGTCAACGGGGGCGCGCGCACCAGGCCTTGCGCAGGGGCACGGCGCCCGCGCACAAGGCGCTGGATCAGCACCGGTTGATGCAGCAGCTGACCGGTCGCGAGCTTACCCGCGAGCAGTACGCGGAATCGCTTGCGGCCATGCACCGACCGCATGCCCGACTGGAGTGGCGGGTTCATGCAAGCCGCCATCATGCGGAGTCGGGATTCGAGCTGTCACCACGTCTCGCGCGACTGGAAGCGGACCTGGTCGAGTTGGGCCAGCCCGTCCCTCCGGTCTCGCAGACGCCGCCGGACCTTTCGGATGGACGTGCAGCCTGGTGGGGCCGGGTTTACGTGCTGGAGGGATCGCGTCAGGGCAGTGCGGTGATTGCCCGGTGCATCCATTCCAGCCTGGGCGATACGGTGCCTTGCCGTTTTTTCGGCGAGACCATCGTGCCCGACGACTTTGGTCGCTTGCTGGCGACGCTCGAGCGCGAGCTGGAAGTCGATGATGCTCTCGAGCAGGCTGTAGCGGGCGCCCGAGAGGCGTTCGCCGACTACCAGGCCGAGCTGGATGCTTTCGACAGCAGGGAACGCGCTGTCGAAATGCGATAAATTCATTGCCCGCTGTCACTCCGCGAAGGAGATGAAGGATATGGACGAGCCGGAACTGGATGCCGCGCTCGAGGCTTGCGAGCGCGAGCCGGTGCATATCCCGGGAGCGATTCAGCCGCATGGTGCGCTGATTGCCATGGACGAGCAGCTCCAGGAGGTTCGCCAGGTTAGCGCCAACCTCGAATCCATCCTCGGTGTGCGGGTGGCGGATGCGTTGGCCATGACACCCGAGCGGCTGTTCACGCGCCGCTGGCTCGATCAGATCCGCACCCAGCTTGAGTCGCCGAACCGTTACGGTGCGATGATCGTGTCGCTGCGGATCCGCGGCCGGTCACAGCGGTTTCGTCTGCTCTCGTATCGCAGCGGTGCGCGAGTGGTGGCCGAACTCGAACCGATTTCCGGCAATCCCGAGCGCTGGCTGTTTGGCGCCATGGCCGACTGGCAGACGGAGCTGTCCGGTCATACGACCCGCGACGGGCTGCTGCGGGCGCTCACCGCCCTGGTGCGCGAACTGGCCGGCTACGATCGGGTGATGATCTATCGGTTCGACGAGGACTGGAACGGCAGCGTTGTCGCCGAAAGTCTGTCCGCCGGGGCCGACAGCTACCTCGGCCACCACTTTCCCGCCAGCGACATACCGGCCCAGGTGCGTCAGCTCTACAGCATCAAGCACGTGCGCGACATCCCGGATGCATCGGCCGCCGCCGTGCCGCTCGTCCCCGAAAGCGACCCGGCCGATGATTCCGCCCTGGACCTGTCGCGCGGCATCCTGCGCGCGGTCGCGCCGATCCATGTCACCTATCTGGCCAACATGGGCGTGGTCGCCTCGATGTCGATTGCACTGCATCTGGATGGTCGGCTGTGGGGACTGCTGGCCTGCCACGCGGCTTCGCCCAACATCCTGTCGCCGGCGCTACGTGATGCCCTGCGCGCCATGGTGCAGACGGCCTGTTTCCAGCTGGAACTGATACAGGCCCGCGACGACGCCGTGCTGATTCAGCGCGCCAATGAAAGCCGCGACGTCCTGGTCGACGAGCGGGGCGAGTTTCCCGAGCCGGAAGAACTGCTGGAGCGGCACGGCAAGGACTGGCTCCAGGTGTTCCGGGCGAGTGGTGCGGTGCTGGCCGCCGGCGATCAGAGC
This sequence comes from Thioalkalivibrio versutus, assembly GCF_001020955.1. Taxonomy (NCBI): domain Bacteria; kingdom Pseudomonadati; phylum Pseudomonadota; class Gammaproteobacteria; order Chromatiales; family Ectothiorhodospiraceae; genus Thioalkalivibrio; species Thioalkalivibrio versutus. The sequence goes on along the minus strand of NZ_CP011367.1, from coordinate 2,020,365 downwards.
GCCGGCGTGGGCACTGTGCCGGATGCCGAGTCGATCAATGGCATTGTTGCCTGGTTGAACAAGCATCGCACCGGCGAGCTGGCCTGGTCGTCAAGCGAACTCGGCCGGACCGGGCTGGGGGCGTTCTGTCAGCCCGCCCGGGCCGCGGGCTTGCTGGCGGTACCGTTGCCGATTCGGAATGCACGTCACGCCTGGCTGCTGTTCTTCCGGTCGGAGAAGGCCGAAACCCGTATCTGGGCCGGCAACCCGGAAAAGACCATCGACCGGCAAACCGGCCGATTGTCACCGCGCGAGAGTTTCGCTTCCTGGAAGGAAACCGTGCGCGGACAAAGTGCCCGCTGGCTTTCGGTCGAACTGCGTGCGGCGACCGACCTGGCCAGCGATCTGGCCGTGCTGATCGCAGCCGGCGAGATCAGTCAGCTCAATCAGCGTCTCGAGCGTCTGGCTACCCGTGACCATCTGACCGGCCTGTGGAACCGCTACCGCATGGAGGAAGCGATTGACCAGGAGGTTGCCGTGGCGGAACGCTACGGCCGGCCTTGCGCACTGGTCATGTTCGATATCGACCATTTCAAGCGCTTCAACGATACCTGGGGTCACGATGCCGGTGACGAAGTGCTGGTGACGGTGGCGCGGACCGTCTCGACCTTCATGCGCGATGCCGATCTTGCGGGTCGCTGGGGGGGTGAAGAGTTCATCGTACTGGCCGCCAACACCGGTCTCGAGGGTGCAACCCGCCTGGCAGAACGGCTGCGCGCGGCGATCGCGGGCCTGGAGGTCCGTGACTACGGCAGTGTGACCGCCAGTTTCGGCGTGGCGGTATACCGGGAGGGAGATCAGCGCCGCGACATCGTCAAGCGCGCTGATCTGGGTCTGTATGCCGCCAAGGAGGGCGGGCGCAACCGGGTCGAAGTCAGCGTCGACTGAATCTCACGTATTGAATCTCAGGGCAGCATGATCATCCGCCGGAGGGAGGTGGTGGTTAGCGCGAAATGTGTGCCTGGCATGTGGCGGGTGGTATGGCGGCTTATGCCACACCACTCGGCGCATCGAGCTGAACCCGGAATGTGCGTGAAAGGTACCTGGCAGGGGTGATTGCGTATGGTCCATTTGCCGCTGGCGTCTCGGTGGCGGGATCCGTTGAATTGACGTCGAGCCGCCTTACCTTCGACCTGGCCGGTTACGGGGCAGAACGAGCGGCCGTCATCCGCCAAACTTGATACGCAGGCCTTCTCGTATAGAAAACCCGCACTGACGCAATGCGCGCGACGCTGTTTCCGGCCCAGCATTGGCCCAATTCGGAGATGGATCGGGCGAATGCAGGGCTGTCCGATCGAGCCACTACCGGTTTGGCGGGCCGTTTTTTCATCGCAAATAGAAAATCGATTGGACCCGTTTTTGCCCGCAGGTCGGGAGTGGCGATCTCGATCAGCCAGCATATACGGTGAAACTTAGTGTTACGTATATGCCGTAAAACAGTAACAGTACTCCGCCTTCTATCCGGCTCAGGCGACGCCCCGTGTACAAGAAAATCATGAGGAGAAGAGCCGAACCGAGCATGACCCACTGATCGAATTGAAGGATTCGATCGTGAATCGGGAGCGGTTGCAGAAACGCGGATACTCCCAGTATCCCCAATAGATTAAATATGTTGCTTCCAAGTATATTTCCGACCGCGACATCGGCATGCCGACGAATTGCAGCGATAATCGATATTGACAGTTCTGGAAGTGATGTACCGACAGCGACCAGGGTTAAACCAATCACCGCTTCGGAGACCCCAAAATGAGTCGCAATCCCCACGGCCCCCTTCAGCAATACTTGCGATCCGACAATTAGAAGAACCAGCCCCGTCAGAACAGCGGCTACAATCCACAGTCCTTTTCGAGGTATTGCGGAAAGCTCTTCTGCTTCGGCCTTGTGAAGTTCGACTGACGGTGCGGAGTTCGAACGTTCCGTATAGTAAGCCCATGCTAAATAGGAGAGTAACGCAAACAAGAAAATGTACGCGTCGGTCTGGTCAAGCGCACTCCCACCGACCAAGGCCAGAAAAAGTATGCTTGCACCGACCACGGTGACCGCATCCCTGCGTAATGCCAGGGGGCGGACTGCGAGGGGGGTGATCAAGGCACATATGCCAAGAATCAAAAGAACGTTCCCAATGTTGCTGCCAACGACGTTGCCAATGGCGATATCGGGCTGTCCGTTGACGGCCGCATCAATAGAAACGACGAGCTCGGGTGCGGATGTGCCGAAACCGACGATCACAAGGCCACTGAGTAACGGCGATACGCTGAGCCGTTTGGCTGCGGCCAGTGATCCCCGAATCAATGCTTCGCCACCAGCGGTGAGCAAGGCTATGCCGAGAACTAGAAACAATACATTCAGCATGATGAGGCTCTTGTAGGGTTCGCCTTTCCGAGGGGGTGGAGGCTAGCATGAAGGTCTTGTGCCGAGATTGGGGCGCAGATGGCCAGCTTGAGGAGGTCTGTTGCCGTTAGTTCCGTGGCGGTCCTGCGAAGAGGGACCTACCGGTGCGGGTTGAAGCCGCGGCGGCGCAGGAAGGCCTTTTCCAGCTCGACGAAGGTGAACAGGACGATCCCGAACACGAGGATGCGGCCCCATTCCTCCAGACCGATGGCGGTGGTGCCGAACAGGAACTGCAGCGGTGGGGCGTAGGTAAACAGGCCCTGTAGCAGGATCAGGGCGCCGACGGCGATCAGCACGGGGCGGCTGCCGAACAGGCCCTCGCGATTGCAGGACGGTTCCAGGATGTAGCGGCTGTTGAACAGGAAGAACAACTGGCCCATGACCAGGGTGTTGATGGCCACGGTGCGGGCGAATTCGTCGGTCACGCCCTGCTGTTCCAGCCACAGGAAGTGGCCGAAGGTGCCGGCGACCAATAGCGCCGAGACGAACCCCACGCGCCAGATCAGGAACCCGGACAGCAGGGGGGTGCGCGGCGGGCGTGGAGGGCGCTGCATCACGCCGGGTTCGGTCGGTTCGAAGGCCAGCGCCAGCGCCAGGGTTACGGCGGTGACCATGTTCACCCACAGCACCTGCACCGGGGTCAGCGGCAGCGTCAGGCCGAGCAGGATGGCGGCGACGATGGTGAAGGCCTGGCCGCCGTTGGTGGGCAGCAGAAACAGGATGGCCTTCTTCAGGTTGTCGTAGACCGTGCGGCCTTCTTCCACCGCGTTGGCGATGGAGGCGAAGTTGTCGTCGGCCAGCACCATCTCGGAGGCCTCGCGCGCGGCCTCGGTCCCCTTGATGCCCATGGCGATCCCGACATCCGCGCGCTTGAGCGCCGGGGCGTCGTTGACGCCGTCGCCGGTCATCGCCACCACCTCGTGATGGCTCTGGATGGCGCGCACCAGGCGCAGCTTGTGCTCGGGCGTGGCGCGGGCGAACACGTCCACGTGGCGGACCTGCTCCTTCAGCTCTTCGTCGGTGGCGTTCTCCAGCTCGTGGCCCACCACCACGCCGCCCTCGGTGCGGATGCCCAGCTCGTCGGCGATGGCGCGCGCAGTGACGCCGTGATCGCCGGTGATCATCTTTACGCGGATGCCGGCTTCTTGGCAGTGGGCCACTGCCTTGATGGCCTCTTCGCGGGGCGGGTCGATGATGCCGCAGACGGCGACCAGGGTGAGACCGCCGTCCTCGATGTCGGCAAACTCCAGCTCCCGGCGATGATCCTCCATGCGCCGCGTGGCCAGGGCGAGCAGACGCTGGCCGCGCGCGGCGACGCCGTCCATCCACTGCTGCCAGTGTTCGGCGTCCAGGGGTTCTTCGCCGTCGGCGGTGCGCTGGTGGCTGCAGACGGCCAGCACGCGTTCCGGCGCGCCCTTCAGGAAGACGAATGCCCCGCCTTCGTGATCGTGATGCAGGGTCGCCATGAACTTGTAGGACGACTCGAAGGGGATCACGTCATCGCGAGCATAGCGTTCGTTGACCTCCTTCGGGTCCAGTCCGCCCTTCATCGCCGCAGTGATCAGCGCCCCCTCGGTGGGGTCCCCCTCCATGGTCCAGGCGTCGTCCTTCGGGTAGACCTCGGCATCGTTGCACAGCAGGATGCCGCGCAGGATCTCCGCGAGCAGCGGGTCGGATTCCGGGTCGGCCTCCTGGCCGTCGCGGGTAATCCCACCGTGCGGCTCGTAGCCCACCCCGGTCAGCTCGTACTCCGCGCCCGTGGTGACGATGCTCTTCACCGTCATCTCGTTGCGGGTCAGGGTGCCGGTCTTGTCCGAGCAGATGGTGGTGACCGAGCCGAGGGTCTCCACCGCCGGCAGGCGGCGGATGATCGCGTGGCGGGCGGCCATGCGCTGTACCCCGATCGCCAGGGTGATGGTCATGATCGCCGGCAGGCCCTCGGGGATGGCCGCGACCGCGAGGCTGACCGCCGCGAGGAAGGTCTCCACCAGGTCGTAGTCGCGCACCCAGAAGCCAAAGGCGAAGGTGGCCGCGGCCAGTATGCCGATCGCCACCGACAGCCAGCGGCCGAACTGCGCGATCTGGCGCAGCAGCGGCGTCGTCAGGGTCTCCACCTCGCCGATCATGGTGGAGATGCGCCCGATCTCGGTATCGGCCCCGGTGCCGATCACCACGCCGCGCCCCTGGCCGAAGGCGATGAGTGTGCCGGAATACGCCATCGAGACGCGGTCGCCGAGGTCGGCCTCTGGCTCCACCGGGGCGGTCTGCTTCTCGCTGGCGACCGATTCGCCGGTCAGCGCGGCCTCGTCGATGCGCATGTTGTGCGCCCCGGTCAGGCGCAGGTCCGCCGGGACGCGGTCTCCCGCCTGCAGGTAGACGATGTCGCCGGGGACCAGCTCTTCCGCAGGGATACTCCGGCGCTGGCCGTCGCGCAGCACCTGCGCCTTCGGCGAGAGCATCTGGCGGATCGCATCCAGCGCCTTTTCCGCCTTGCCCTCCTGGATGTGGCCGATGATCGCGTTGATCAGTACCACCCCCAGGATCACGCCGGTATCCAGCCAGTGCCCGAGGAAAGCGGTGCCGATGGCCGCGGCGATCAGAACGTAGATCAGCACGTTGTGAAACTGCAGCAGGAAACGCCGGATGGGTCCGGTGCGTGCGGTTTCCGGCAGGCGATTGGGGCCGACGTCCTGCAGCCTTTGTTCGGCATCCGGAGACTTGAGCCCGTGCTCGTCCACCTCCAGGCGCTTGAGGACCTCGTCGGTCTTCAGGGCGTGCCAGTCGAGGGAAGGGTCACGATTGCTCATGCGTCTACCATCAATGGGGGCGGCGGCGCCGTGCCGGATTTGCCTATCATGCGCTGCGCAGGCCGCGCTGTCAGGACTACGCCCACGCGTTCGGGCGGAATTTTCCCACCGCTACTGAGTCTATTGGATCACGCTAACCACCCAGGAGGTTCCCCATGACCCGTTGGATCGCCACGGCCGCCCTTGCGGCCGCAGCATTGTTTGTGGCCCCGGCCGCGCTGGCCGCGGAGAAGGTCACGCTGGAACACGATGATTTGACCCTGGTCGGGCATATGAAGGAAGGCATGGGGGCGAGCCCCTCTGACGGTGTGGTGCTGATGCTGCACGGTACCCTGGCGCATGGGCGCATGGAGGTGATGGCGGGGGTCCAGGACCTGCTGGCCGAGCACGGACTGAACTCCCTGTCGATCAACCTGAGCTACGGGATCGATGCACGTGAAGGGATGTTCGAGTGTGACGCCCCGGTGCGTCACGGGGTCGACGATCACCTGCAGGAGGTCAGCCTGTGGCACGAATGGCTGCAGGACGAAGGCTACGGTCCAGTCACCCTGTTCGGACACTCCCGTGGCGCCAATCAGGTCGCCCGCTACCTGACCGAGCACGACCCGGACGGCATCCGCGCCCTGGTGCTGGTGGCGGCTTCCACCTTTGACGAGGATGAGGCTGCGGCGGAGTTCGAGGAGCAAAGCGGCCTGCCGCTGCAGGTGATGCTGGATCGTGCCCGCGAACTGCAGCGCATGAACCAGGAAGAGACCCTGATGGAGGACGTTCGCTTCCTCTATTGCGAGGAGCTGGACGTGACCCCGCGCGCCTTCCTTGGCTACTACGAACCGACCCGCCAGAACGATACCCCTTCGGTGATCCGCGGCATGCAGATTCCGACGCTGGTGATCGTCGGCTCCGAGGACGACGTGGTGCCGGACCTGCCGCAGAAGGTCGAGGCGGTGAAGGACAGCGGCGACATCACCCTGATGACCGTGGACGGTGCCGATCACTTCTTCCGCGACTTCTTCGCGGATGACGTGGCCGATTTCACCGCGGACTTCATCGATCAGAACTGATCGGTAAGCCCTCAAGAACAAGTCGGCGCTAGTGCAAGGCCGGCCCGGGAATTCCCCGGGCCGGCCTTTTTCGTGCCCGTGTTAGGGGCTATCCGACCAGCAGCGTCAGGTAGAGCCCGAGCATCGCGGCGGAGAACAGCAACCCGATGGTCTCCCATCGGGTCAGGACGCGTTCGGCGTCTTCCAGGCGCTGGCGCAGTTTCAGGCGCAGTAGCCGCAGGCGTGCCGGCATCCGGCGCGGCCGGGGTGGTGGCAGGGCCAGGTTTCGGTGGGTACGCCGGGCGCCGCTCCAGGCGGCCTCGGCCAGGGCGGCCAGATCGCCCTCCGGCACGCGCGGGGTCTCGCGGTCACGGATCAGCCGGTAGGCGATGCCGGCGAGGACGAGCCCGAGGGCGATCGGCCACAGCAGGGCCAGGCCATAGAGGTCCCGCGGCTCGACGGGCAGGCCGCCGGGCCCGACGACCAGGACCCCGAGCGGGAGCAGCAACCCAATCAGTGCAAGCGCGCCCCAGGCCCACCATCGTTGCCGGTCAAGTCCGTTGGCGGGTGCCTGCAGCCCGGTCTGCCAGCACCACAGGAAACGCAGCAGCAGCACGGTGGTGCCTGCCGCGGCGAGGGTCAGCAGCAACTCCGTATGGGCCAGCCAGCCGGGCAGGGCGTCGGGGGCCAGCGGGCCCTTTAGTGTGTTCTTGGCCAGCGCGCCGCTGGTGAACGGCAGGCCGGCCAGGGCCAGGGCCGGCAACAGGGTGAACAGGGCAAACGCGGCCCGGGCCAGGGGCGTACCCGGCCACTGGTTCTGCATCCCGGCAGTCAGGAACAGCGCGCCCTTCGCCAGGCCGTGGTGAACGGCGTACAGCGTGACGGCGGCCAGCAGCCAGCCGCGCGCCTCCGGCAGCAACAGGGCCAGGCCAATGCCGACCGTCATCAGCCCCATCTGCGAGATGCTGGAGTAGGCGAGGATGGTCTTCGGTCGTACCTGCAGGACGCCCACCAGGACCCCGAGGAAGGCCGCTGCCAGGCCCAGCAGGACCAGGGTCTCGCCCAGCACTGCATGCCCGGTGGCGTCTAGCGGCAGCAACCGCATCCAGCCCAGCAGCCCGGCCTTGATCATCGCCCCGGACAACACGGCGCTGGCCGGTACGGGGGCCGCCGGGTGGGCCAGAGGCAGCCAGAAGTGCAGCGGCAGCATGCCGGCCTTGATCCCCAGGCCTACGACCAGCAGTGCGAGCGCCCAGCCCTCGGGGCGGGCGGCTGCCACCGCCGCCAGGCTGGATTGCCCTGCGGCGTGGACGGCCAGGAGCAGGCCCGCGAGTAGCAGGACCTCGCCCAGTACCGCGAGGATCAGGTACACCCGCCCGGCGCGCCACGCCTCCGGCTTTCCGGAGTGGACCACCAGCCCGTAGGCGGAGAGGCTCATCAGGGAGAAAAACAGGTAGAACGATGCCGCGTCCTGCGCGAGGACCAGGCCCAGATTCCCGGCCAGGGCCAGCAGCCAGAACACGTAAAAGCGCTCGCGCCGGGCGTCGTCACGCCGCTCGCCCAGGGCGAATAGTCCGGCTGCCAGCCAAAGGCCTGCAGTCAGGGCCAGAAACGCCCGCCCGGTTGGGTCGACGGCCAGGTGGGTCCCCATCAGCAGGCTATCGAAGGTCGCCTCCAGCCCGGTCGGGGCCAGGGCGGCGAGCAGCAGCCCGGGGAGCGCGGCCCAGGGGACCAGGCGGTTCAGCCCCGCCTGCCCCGGGCGCAGGCCGATAAATACCGCCAGCAGTAACGGCAGCAGTGGGACGGCGAGCAGGAGGATGCTGCTCACAGCCCGAACTCCGGCAGCGAATAGTCGCGCCGCACGATCAGGCTGACCCAGCCCAGCGGGCTCAGCCCCAGCCCGGCGAAGAGTCCCACCAGGAGGCCCAGGGCAGCGGTGAAGACCACCGGAAACAGCAGCATCCAGTGGGTCTCGAAGCGGGTCGGCCCGGCATGCGCCTGCAGCGGTTCGTGCCACGGCTCGCGGCGCTCACCGAGCCAGCCACGGATCACCGGCGGCAGGAAATAGGCGGCGTTCAGCAGGCTGCTGAGGACCAGCACGCCCAGCACCCAGGGCGTGCCGGCCTCCAGCGCCCCCAGCCCGAGGTGCCACTTGGTCACGAATCCCGCCAGCGGTGGCAGGCCGATCATGCCCAGCGCCCCGAGGGTGAAGGCAAGCATGGTCAGCGGCATGCGCCGGCCGACCCCGTCGAGCTCGCTGATGCGGTGGATGCCGAGGGTCTCGGCGAAGTTGCCGGCGCAGAAGAACAGGGTGATCTTGGTGATGCCCTGGTGCACCAGGTGCACCAGTCCGCCGATGATCCCCAGCGGCCCGGCCAGCGCCACGCCGAGGATGATGTAGGAGACCTGGCTGATGGTGGAGAAGGCCAGGCGCTGCTTCAGGTCGTCCGTGCGCAGGGCCTGGATGGAACCGTAGACAATGGTGATCGCCGCCACCACCAAAAGCCCGGCGGTCAGGCCCAGTTCGATGGCCAGCTCGGTTCCATAGACGTCGTTGACGACGCGGATGATGCCGAAGGCGCCGGCCTTGACCACGGCCACGGCGTGCAGCAGCGCGCTCACCGGCGCCGGCGCGACCATCGCGATGGGCAGCCACGAATGCAGCGGCACCAGCGCCGCCTTTACCCCGAAGCCGATCATCAGCAGCACGAACAGGATCTGGAGGGTGGTCGCGTGCGTCTCCGCGAGACCGTCCAGGTACCCGCCCGGGGTGAAGCCCTCGGCTCCGGCCAGGAGCGTGAGCCAGACAATCGCCGTGAACAGCACCAGTCCGCTGGTCAGCGTGTAGGCGAGATAGAGCCGTCCGGCCCGCAGCGCCGCCGACGTACCGCGATGGACCACCAGCGGCCAGGTCGCCAGCGTCAGGATCTCGTAGAAAATCAGGAAGGTGATCAGGTTGCCGGACAGGGCAATGCCGACCGTCGCACTGACGCACAAGGAGAAAAACCCGAAGAAGCGGCTGCGCCGGGGCGAACCCTCCAGGTAGCCGATCGCGTAGACGGTGGTCACGAACCACAGCACGGCCGAAAGACTGGCGAACAGCAGAGACAACGCGTCCGCGGCCAGGACCAGGTCGATGCCCGGCATCAGCGGCAGGCTGAAGCGGTATTCGTCGCCGCGCAGCACCCCGGCCAGCAGGACTCCGACCAGTGCCAGCTTGGTGCCGGCGCCACCCAGGTTCAGCGCGGTACGCAGGCCCTGGCGATGCTCGGGCAGGAAAAAGATCGCGATCCCCGGCCCGAGGGAGCTGAACAGGATCGCGAGCAGCAGCCAGCCGCCGTCCATCAGGGGGCCCCCGGCGTCAGCGCGAGCGTATTGAGGGTCAGCGTCCCGGACAGCCCGGCGAGCGCCGCGACGGTCGCCAGGCCCAGTGGCACCCAGTCCATCCACGGCGAGACCGCCTCGCCGGCATCTTCGTGCCCGCGGTGAAAGGCCGGGGCCACCATCCGCAATATGTAGGCCGCCGCGAGCAGGCCGCCGCCGGCGATCGCCAGCACCCACAGCACGCCGATCACGCTGCCGGCCAGTACTGTGCCCAGACCGGCCTCCAGCAGCAGGTACTTGGCGATGAAGCCGCCAGTGAACGGCAGCCCCATCAGGCTGACGCCGGCCAGCCCCAGGGCGAAGACCGTGCGCGGCCGCGCCCGCAGTACATCGCCCAGGTCGGCTAGCCGATCATGCCCGGCGGCGTGCTGCAGCGTGCCCGCCGCGAGGAAGACCGAGGCCTTGGCCAGCGCGTGGACGACCGCGAAGAACACCACCACCCGCCAGGCGCCCGGGTCCACCAGCATCAGCGGGAAGGCGATCAGCAGATAACCGAACTGGGCGACGGTGGAATAGGCCACGATCGATTTGAGGCGCCCGGCGCGCAGGGCCTGCAGCGAGCCCCAGACCAGCGCCGCCACGCCCAGCATCCCGACGAGGATGCCGAAGGCCGGGGTGGCCAGCGGGGCGAACACGCCCATCCACAGACGCAGGATCAGATAGAACGACCCGGTGACCACCAGCCCTGAGAGCACCGCGCTGACCGGCGCCGGGGCCGAACCGTGGGCCGGCGCCAGCCAGACATGCAGTGGGAACAGCGCAGCCTTGAGCATGAGCCCGGCGGTCATCAGTACGGCCGCCATGCGTTCTGTGGGGCCCGCCTCGGTGCGCGTCTCCAGCAGCAGCAGGTCGAGGACCCCGTGCTCTCCGAACAGCAGCACCACCCCCATCAGGAAGCTGAGCGAGCCGAGGATGTTGACCAGCAGATAGCGCACTGCGCCGGAGACCGCGGCGGCCGTTCCGGTGAAGGCGACCAGCGCCACCGCGGACAGCGAGACCACCTCCAGCGTGATGTACAGGTTGAAGGCATCGCCGGAGAGAAACAGCATGTTCAGGCCGGCCCACAGCCAGAGCCACAAGGGCCAGAACTGGCGCCGCTCGATGCGATCATGCACATAGCCCAGGCTGTAGAGGCTGGTCGCAAGCCCCACGACGGCCGTCAGCACCAGCAGGGTCATGGACAGCCCGTCCAGATGCAGCATCAGGCCCAGTGGCGCCTCCCAGCCCCCCAGTGCCACCCGTGTGGCCGCGGCCTCCGGATCCGGTCCGGCGTTCAGGAACAGCGCACTCAGACCGAGCACCCAGGCTGTGATGGCGAGCGCCCCCAGCAGGCCGACGCGATGGGCCTGGCGCGGCCAGGCCGTCGCCAATACGGCCACTACCAGCGACAGCGCGACCAGCCCGGCGATCGCCGCCGGGAGCCACTCGGCATTTGCCGGGGTCACGAGGGCCGATCCTCGTCCGAGGCGGCGGGGCCGCCGTCGGCGTGATGTTCGCCGCGCGAGATGTCTTCCACCGGGGCGTCGTCGTCCGGTGGCCCGGGGAGTATCACTGCATGGCCCGTCAGCCGCGTCAGGTGCACCACCAAAGCCAGGGCGAAGGCGGTCGCGCTGACCGCGACCACGATGCCGGTCAGGGTCAGGGCCTGTGCCACCGGGTCCGGCGGGCCCTCGCCGCGGGCGGCCACACCCAGCAGCACCATGAACACGCCCGAGCCCATGATGTTCAGGGCCAGGATGCGCAGGACCAGATGGTGCCGGCGGATCAGCCCGTACAGCCCCAGGGCGAACAGGATCGCCCCAGCGGTGGGGTACAACAGGCCCGGTGCCAGCGTGTGGGCCAGTGTTTCGGCCAGGCCGTTCATGCGTCGTCCCCGGCCGGGCGCCCGGCCACGAACAGGGCCACCAGGGCCAGTGCGATGGACAGCGTCGCCGCGATCTCGATCAGGAGGATTAGCGGGTAGGCCCAGGCGTCCGCATAGCCGAGAAAGCCGTGTCCGGCCACGAGGCCGTACAGCCCCACCAGCAGGAACAGGGCGACGCCGGCGGTCAGGCCCAGGCGCAGTGGCACCCCCGGCGCCATTGGCAGCTGGTGCGGTCGCGCCAGGACCAGCAGGATCCCGGCCGCGCCGAGGATGGCCCCGGCCTGGAAGGCCCCGCCGGGGGCGTGGCTCCCGGCCCACAGCACGTACACCCCGGTGACGATCGCGACCGGGACCAGCAGGCGCAGGGTGCCGGGCAGGATCGGGCCCGGGGCCGGACGCGCCGGGATCAGGTCATGTCGCCCCAGCGACCACGCGCCCAGCAGTGCGATCAGGACAATCGCCAGCTCGAGGAAGGTGTCGTAGGCGCGGAAGTTCAGCAGCACCGCGGTGATCGGGTGATCGACGCCCGAGACGTCCATGTGCGCATCCACTACCGGCTCCAGCCCGGTGGACTGCGGCTGGTGCCACAGCGCGGTGACCAGCAGGCCGCCGACCACCAGGGCAAAGGTCAAAGCGGGCAGGAAGGTCCGGCGTTCGGGCGGCGGGTCGTGCAGCGCCCGCAGCAGGGCATGCGGCCCGGTGGGGTCGGGCGGGGGCGTATGCGGGCGGCCACTGCGACGTTCCGCCATGATGCTGCGCAGGCGTTCCAGCGTGACCAGAAGCAGGGCACCGGTGATGCCCGCGCCGATCGCGGCCTCGGCGAGCGCGATGTCCGGGGCCTCCAGCCGCACCCAGGCCAGCGCCAGCAGCAATCCGAATGTAATGAACAGCACCACGGCCCGGAACAGGTCGGTACTCGCCAGGCAGCGCCAGGCCACCCCGACGATGCCGGCCAGCAGGATCAGATCGAAGAGGACCAGCAGCCCGTTCATCGATCCGACTCGAACTCCCCGTGGGTCCAGGTTCGTTGCGCCACCATGTGCGCGGCGGTGGTCCCCGCGGCCAGGACCAGAAGCCAGATCAGCAGCAGCTTGAGGATGTCCGCCGGACCGCTGGCCTGGAACATCAGTCCGAGTACCACCAGCCCGAGCCCGACGTTGTCGGCCTTGGTCAACGCATGCAGGCGCGAGTAGACGTCGGGAAAGCGCAGCAGCCCGGCGGTGCCGGCGGCGAAGAACACGAGCCCCGCCAGGATTAGGACCACGGTCAGGGTATTAGCGATCATCGTTCGGCTCCTCCGGCTCGGCGGATTCCGCGTGCTGGCGGTGGATTGGGGTATCCGGTGGTTCCGGCAGGCCGTGCTGGCGGACGAAGGCCACGGCGGCGACCACCGCCAGCAGCGCAAAGACCAGCGCCACATCCACCAGGGCGGATTCCTCCAGTACCAGCGACAGCAGCAGCAGGATCGTCACCCCGGTGGTGCCGAATAGTTGCGCGGCCAGCATCCGGTCCCCGGAACCCGGCCCGCGCAGTACCCGAACGAGACCCAGCAGGATGGTGCCCAGCAGGAACAGCGCCGTGGCCAGGTAGAAGACGCTCACGAGGTTTTCCCGTTGCGTTTGTCGCGGTGGTCACGCGGGTCGCGGAAGGCGGCCCGGATGCGTCGTTCCAGAGCGATCAGCGCCGCCCGGGTGTCGGCGTCGCGATCCAGCACATGCAGGGTCAACAACCGGCCCTCCAGCCGAATGCTGAGCGTGCCGGGCAACAGGCTAATGACCGCCATGAACAGGGTCAGCGGCGGCCCATGGGCCAGTTCGGTTCGGTAGGTCACGAACGCCGGCTGGATTGGCAGGCGCGGATCCAGGGCGCGGCGCGCGACATCCAGGCCGCCCAGAAACGAGTTGCGAAGAAAAAAGCCCAGCAGGTCGGGCAGGGCGCGCAGGCGTAACGGGAGCGGCCGGCCGGTCGGCAGCAGCAGGCTGGCGCTACCGGCCAGAACGATCGCCAGCAGGGCCAGCGGTTCCAGCAGGGCCTCGTGGCCCGCGAGCACCCACCACAGCAGCGCGGCCGCGGCCGCAGTCCCGATCGCCCGCCTGCCACGTGACCGCGCGCGGCCGGGGAAGCCGGGGTTCGGTTGCGAGGAGCGAGACGCGGGCGTCATCGAGTCGCTAACTGGCGGAGGTGCCGAGGTGATCCTGGCGCTCTTATCTCAGCTCGTTGCTGGCGTCGGTGAACCCCATCAAGGACACGTCAAAGACGAACGGTTGCTCCTGGTGCAGGGCGCGGAAGGCCACGGTCAGGGCCTGCCCGCCTCGGAGCGCGCTCATCTGCTGGCTGTTCAGTTCGCGTCCGGCGACACAGCCCTGCTGCACGCAGGTCACGTAGCCGGCGTCCATTTCCTCGCCCGCGTCATCGACCTGCATGCGGATACCGGGTCGCAGATCCACGCCCAGCGGCACCAGCACCTCGATCACATGCTGGTCACCCTCGCGGCGGATGGTGGCCTGCAGAAACAGTCCCTGCGCCTGTTCGTCCTGAATCTGCAGGGTCTGCTGCATCTGGCAGCGCTCGCCGTTCGGGGTGTCGATGCAGGCGACCTCCCAGTCCTGGTAGACGGTGGTTTCCGGCTCCTGCTGCACGGGCTGCTGCGGTTGGCCGGGTTGTCCCATGTCCTGCGCCGCCCCCGGGGCGGCGAGGCCCGTGACCAGCAAGGCAAGCAGGGCGATGGAGGGACCGCGGCGGACGCGGCGAACACACTGGATGGCCGTATGCATGAGTCGAGGTATCTCCGGTATTGAAATGACGCCCCTACTCTAGCGCGCCGCACAAGTCGGTGCCTCGAACCGGCTTCGGTTTCGGGGACGCGGTAGGCGCATTTCCCTCCCGTCCGTGGGTCAGCGGGTGTAGCGCTCGACGAAGTCGCAGCGGCCCTCGGGCAGCCAGTCCGGGAGGTCGTAGTAGCGATCGAGGACTGGCTGCAGGACCTGGTCGTGGTAGGCGGCGTAGTCGAAGCCGCGGCCCTCGGCGAGGGTCCAGGCGACGCCGCGGATGGTGACTTCGCGTATGCGCACCTCGTCGAAGAAGGGCTCCACATGCGCCGGATCCAGCTCGCCGCGGGTGGGGACGTAGAGCAGGTTGGCGCCGTCAAGGGCGCGGAAGTCGGTAAGCAGGTCGTCCTGGCGGCCATAGTGCGAGCCGGCGCCGAACACCCCGACCTCGCGGCCGGCGTAGTAGCCCAGTACCGCCGAGCGCGAGTAGCTGCGGGTGAAGACGTGCCAGTCCGCGTCGTATTCGCCCACCACCTCGGCCACCGATTCCGGGGCCAGGTAGAACACGGCGTCGGCGTAGCGGTCCTGGCCCTTCAGCCATTCCACTGGCATCAGCGCGAGGGTCAGGATCGCGACGGCGTGCAGCACCGCGAGGGCCCCGGAGAGCCAGACGCCGAGCGTCAGAGAGCGTCGGGCCAGGAACAGCGCGGGCAGCAGCAGGAAGGGCGCGAAGGCGGCGAGCCAGTGCAGCCCGATGCTCTTGAACGGGGCGAGCAGGGCAAACAGGATCAGCGGGATCAGCCCGGCGGAGAGGAACACGCCCAGCTGGTGGTCGCGGATGCCGGCGGCCAGGGCGCGCCACTGGCGGGCGTAGAGCCACAGCAGCCAGGGCGTGAACAGATAGACGAGCAGGATCGCGTAGGTGAGCCAGTTGCCCGGGTCGAAGCCGCCGTCGCCATGCCGGTTCACGACGTTGAACATCACGTTGTACCAGCAGTTGTCCCAGTTCCAGTACAGATTGAGGGCGACCGCCGGCACCACGCCGAGGATGATCAGCAAGAGGCCGCGCCAGTGCTGCCGCGCGAACAGCAGGATGTGCAGCCCCAGCGCGATGCCCAGGAGCACCGCGAAGTACTTGGACAGGAACGCCAGCCCCAGGGCCAGCCCGGCGAGCAGGAAATAGGCCGCGCGCCCGGTGCGCAGCGCCAGCCAGGCGAGGCCGGTGGCGAGCAGGGCGAACAGGATCAGCGGGGTGTCCGTCGCGGTGATGACCGCGATGAAGAACAGCGGCATGAACAGCGCCAGCAGCGAGACCAGGCGCGCCCGGACCGGATCGGTATGTCGCCACCAGAGAAAGACCGCAAGCGCCGGGGCCATGGAGGCGAAGATGCCCAGGGCGCGGATCGCCAGCGGATGGTCCGACAGGGGCAGGATGGCGCCGAGCCACCAGCCGATCATCGGCGGGTGGTCGTAATAGCCCAGATCCGGGTTATGGCCCCAGATGAGGAAATAGGCCTCGTCGCCGGTGATCGGCAGCGCCCATGCCATGCCGATCTTGACCAGCAGGACGGCCAGCAGGATCGCGCCGTAGTGGCGCGCGAGCCACGGCCACGAGGTGGGTGTCGGTCTCACTCGGGGGCACCCTCCAGGGCGGGTCCGTGGACGCGCCGGAAGCGGCCCCGACGCAGCCGGTAGCCGCTGCGGGCCAGCTCCAGCATTGGCTGGTCGGCGTCGCTGTCGCCGTAGGCCGCGACCAGGTCCACCGGCTCCTCCGGGGGCAGGGTCGCCAGCCAGGCGGCGATGGCGGCCGGCTTGGCCGCGCCCCGGCAGTTGGTACCGTCGAGGCGCCCGGTCACGCGTTCGCTGTCATCGACCGCCAGGCGCGAGCTGACTACGCCGGCAAGGCCGTGGCGCTCGGCCCAGGGCTGCAGCCAGAGATCCAGCGAGGCGGACACCAGCACGCAGTCATGGCCCGTGGCCTGGTGGGCCTGGAGCGCGCGCATGCCCGCCGGGCGCAGCAGACGGTCCAGGCGGCCCTCGGCGAACTCGCGGCCCTTTGCCTGCAGGTGGGCGAGGGTCTCGCCGGCCAGCATGCGGGTTAGCACGGCCTCCTTCGCGTCCTGGTTGGAGAGGCGCTTCAGCGCCAGGCCGGTCAGGGCGGGGAGGCAGTCCGGCAGGCGTCGCAGGAATTCCACTGTCCCCAGTGCGTGGCGCAGGAAGGGGAACAGGCTGTCGCGCCGGGTCAGGGTGCCATCAAAATCGAACAGCACGATCTGCCGCGCGGGGCCGGGCCGGGTGGGGGCGGACATGGCTAGGGAAACACTGATCCATGTACACGCTCGCGCTCGAGTCGCTTTTGCGTGCGAACAAGGCGCGGTGACTGCCGTGCAGTCATTCTGCACAAGGGAACCGCAACGCCGTTCCCACGCAAAAGCGGCCGAGCCCCTGCATTCAATCGCTTGTGGGGTTGGCACCCCAGGTTCCCCGATCCTGCGTTGCGGCCCTTGCCGGTAGAACCACTACCGGCTGCGCACCGCGCCTGGTCTCGGCAAACCTGGGGTTCCAACGCGAGTGTGTACATGGATCAGTGTTTCCCTAGAGCTTGAGGCGCTTGAACAGGTATTCGGGGATCAGGCGGATGATGGTCATGATGACCCACCACTTGCCGGGCAGGTAGGCCACGTCGCGGCCACGGTGCATGGCGCGGACGATGCCCCGGGCGACCGTTTCCGGTTCGGCCCACAGGGCGCCGGCGCGGTTGAAGCCCTCGGTCATCGGGGTGCGCACGAAGCCGGGCTTGAGCGTGACCACGTCCACACCGCTGAAGAACAGCCGGTTGCGCAGGCCCTGCAGGTAGATCGCGAGCATGCCCTTCGCCGTGCCATAGGCGTAGTTGCTCTGGCGCCCGCGGTCGCCGGCGACCGAGCCGATGGCGGCGATCACGCCCCGGCCGCGGGCCTCGAAGTCCGGCGCGATGCGGGCGAGCAGGGCGATGGCGCTGGTGCCGTTGACGTGGATCGCCTCGAGGGTCTCGTCCACCGAGGCGTTGCAGGTGGCCTGGTCGGGCAGGGTGCCCCAGGCCAGCAGCACGCTGTCCACCTCGCCCAGGGCCTCCTGCGCCTGTTGCCAGATGGCCGCGTGGCCGTCGATGTCGGCGAGATCCGCCGTGGCGCCGAGGATGCGGGTGCCGTCCGGGTCGTCGCCACGCACCCGCAGGTCGGCCAGCAGGGCCTCCAGCGCCTCGCCGTCGCGGGCCACACAGAACAACCGTGCGCCGGTGTCCACCCACTCCCGCGCCGCCGCGGAGGCAATGGCCGAGGTGGCACCAAAGAGGACAACGTTCTTCATTGGGTTCATGCAGTCACCCTGCGCCAGAAGCCGGAGGAGAATTCGGGGTCCACATACTCGGCGAAGGCCTCCCAGCGGGGGAACCCCTGGCGGAAGACGTCGGCCGGCATGCGTGCGTCCTTCGCAGGGTACAGGGCACCGCCGGCCTCCTGCACGATCGCGTCCAGGCGCGCGAACAGGCGTTCGGTGTCGCGGCCCTTTTCCGGGAAGTCCAGCGCGAGCGTGGCACCCGGGCGCGGGAAGGACAGCAGGCCCGGGGCGGCGCGGTCGCCGAAGGTCTTGAGCACCGCGAGGAACGAGCCCTGGCCACTGGCGGCGATGGCATCCAGCAGGGCCTGCACGCCGTCCTTTGAAGCCGCCGGCGGCAGCACGCACTGGTACTGGTAGAACCCGTTGTGACCGTAGATCCGGTTCCAGTGCCGGATCGCGTCCAGCGGGAACAGCCAGGGCAGGTGATGGACCGCGCGCGGGGTCGCGTGCACCGGCTGGCGGTAGTAGAGGTGGTTGAACGCGCGCAGGGTCAGGCGGTTGACCAGCGACACCGGCGGGTCCAGCGGGATGCTGCGGCGGTGTTCGTGCCAGGCGTCCTTGCGCGGCGCGGTGGTGGCATGGCGCCCGCCGCTGTAGATGCCGCGACCGACCCGGCCGCCGGCTCCCGGGTTCAGGCAGTCGATCCAGGCCACGGTGTAGGGCCACTCGCGCTCGGACTGGGCGTTCAGCTCCCAGAATGCGTCCAGCGAGTCGAAGCGCTGCGACCAGGCGCGCATCCAGGCCCTGCGGATCGGGGCCAGTTGCAGGGTCACGGTCTCGATCAGGCCGGTCAGGCCCAGGCCGCCGACGGTCGCGGCGAACCAGTCGGGTGTGTTCTCGGGGGTGACCTCCAGCACCTGGCCATCGGAACGACGCAGGGTCAGGGCGCGTACATGGTCGCCGAAGCTGCCGGCCTGGTGGTGGTTCTTGCCGTGCACGTCATTGGCGACCGCACCCCCCAGGGTAACGAAGCGCGTGCCGGGCACCACCGGCGGAAACCAGCCGCGTGGCACGGCAAAGCGCAGCAGCGCATCCAGCGATACCCCGGCCTCGGCCGTGAGCTCTCCAGTGGCGGCGTCGAAGGCCACGAAGCGATCCAGCCCCGGCGTGTGCAGCAGCGAGGCCAGGGGATTCAGGCAGACGTCCCCATAGCTGCGCCCCAGCCCGTGGGCGAGCAGGGGGCGTGGCACGTCGGGCAATGCCCGCCCGCGGCGACCGAGCGCGACCTCGGCCGCGTGTTCCACCCGAGGGATGCGGTTCCAGCTGGCGGTCATGCCATGGCCTCCGCGCGCCCAATGTCCCCGTCATTGCGAGGCCGCTGCGCGGCCGCGGCACAAAGGCGCGTAGCGCGTTGAACGACCGCAGGCCGGCCCGACGGGCGAGCGCAGCGAGTTATCGCCGTCTCCTGCCCCCAACGCCCGGAACAGCTTCGGGAGATTGCCGCGGCCCCTGCGGGGCCTCGCAATGACGGGATTGGCGCGGCGAGCCTAGCCATGGTGCGGGTCCGGGAATTCGCGGCCGCGGGCCTCGGGGTTGGTGCCCAGCGCGATCAGGCCGAGGATCACCGCGAACCACAGCGTGGTGAAGCGGATCAGCATGGTCGCCGCGACCGCATCGGCCGGTGGCATGTCGGCCCATAGCAGCAGGGCGATCATCACCGCCTCGGTGCCGCCGAGCCCCCCCGGCAGGAAGCTCAATGCGCCCGCCAGCATGGCCAGGGCGAACACGAACGCGGCAAAGGCGAACGTGGCCTCGAAGCCCATGGCGTTGAGGATCCACCAGAAGGCCAGGGCCTCCGCGCTCCAGGCGATCACGCTGAGCACGGTGGCGCCGGCCACCAGGGCGGGCCGGTGGCAGCGCCGCGCCTGCAGCAGGACGGTAACCAGATGGTGCAGGGTGCGCCACAGGCGCTGCCCCGGGCGGTCGCTCACGGTTTGCAGCCACGCCAGCGGCCGGCGCCAGGCGAGCACCACCAGCGCGGCCAGGATGCAGGCGGCACCGATCAGGATCAGCCAGGTGCCCTGGGCGACCAGGGTCAGTCCCAGCATGGACAGCAGCACCACCGCGATCAGGTCGGACAGGCGTTCGGAGACGAATGCCGCGAAGCTGTCGGGGTAGGGTACGTGGCGGCGTTTCAGCAGCACCCCGCGCAGGGCTTCCCCGGCCTTTCCGGGGGTGGTGGTCAGGGCAAAGCCGGCCACGTAGATGTGCAGGCTGGCGCGGGTCGGGACGGCATGGCCCAGGGTGCGCAGGTACAGCTGCCAGCGGGTGAAACGCAGGCTGTAGTTCACCAGTGACAGCGCCAGGGCCAGCAGCAGTCCGCCGAAGCCCACCAGCTTGAGGGCGCGCCAGACCTCGTCCGCACCGGCCCACAGGGCGACCCCGAGATACAGGGCGACGGCCACGATGACCGAGAACATCACCGCGCGCAGGCGCCAGCCGGAGAGCCGTACCGTGCTCATGCGAGCACGGCGATGGTGACCCCCAGCCACACCGCAACAGTGGCCAGCAGGTGGGGGTCGGTGACCAGGTCGCGCGAGGTGTCGTTGCCGCCGCCGCGGGCGTGCAGCAGGAACAGGTAGCGGAAGATGCCGTAGATCACGAACGGCAGGGTGTAGATCAGCCCGTCGGTGCCGTGCAGGGCCATGGTCTCCGCGCTGACGGTGTACAGGCCATAGGCGAGTACCGTGCAGGCGGCGCTGATGGAGGTGAACTGATCGAGCAGGCTGAGGCTGTAGTCGTCGAGTACGCGCCGCGGCCGATCGGCGTTGCCGCGGCGTTCGATGGTGTCGTCGGCCAGCTCCGCGCGGCGCTTGGCGAAGCCAAGAAACAGCGTCAGCATCAGGCCGCACAGCAGCAGCCACTGCGAGGGCTCGATGCCCAGGCCCAGGGTGCCGGCGAGGATGCGCAGCATGAAGCCGGCCGCGATGCTGAATACATCAAGGATCACGATGTGCTTCAGCGACCAGGAATAGGCCACGTTCAGCACCAGGTAGGTCAGGATCAGCGCGATGACCCAGGTACTGACCATCGCCGCGAGGACCAGCGCGAGGACCGCCGCCGTTGCGAAGATCGCCCAGGCGGTGGGGACGCTGATCGCACCGCTGGCGATGGGGCGGTCGCGCTTGGTCGGATGCTGGCGGTCGGCCTCGACATCGACGATGTCGTTCAGCACGTACACCGCGCTGGCGATCGCGCAGAAGGCGAGGAAGGCGAGACTGGCCGCCAGCACCGTGCCGGGTTCGCCCCACTCGTGCGCGAACACCACACCGAGGAACACGAACCCGTTCTTGATGTACTGGTGCGGGCGCAGCAGTTTGATCAGCGAATACAGCATGCAGGCGTCGGTCGTGAAGGTCGTTGCAGTCTACTGACGCACTCGATGCGTTACCATCGGCGGCGCTAAAGCGCGCCCGTGCTGCGCGCTCGATTCCATGTTTTGACTCGCAGGAGAACTTTCATGTCCCGTATCGCCCGATCCTTCCTGCCCGCCGTCCTGCTGGCCGCGGCCGGGCTTGTCGCCGGTTGCATGTCCGGCGGTGGCCCGGAGCCCGAGTTCGCCGAAGGCCAGCCCTTTCCCGAGCGCACCCTGAATGACCAGCACGGCGATGCGGTGGAGCTGCCGGGCAATGCCCGCGTGATCCTGAAGACCGTGGAGGCCGCGCCGGCCGGTATCGCCAATGCGGTTCTGAGTGGCATGACCGCCGAAGAACGCGAGGGCATCGTCTACATCGCCGATATCCACGAGATGCCGCCGCAACCGATGCAGAACGTGGTGCTGCCGCGCATGCAGGCGCGGGACTATTCCATCGTGGTGACCTCCAGCAAGGCCGATGCCGGTTTCCTCCCGCATCAGCGCGAGCAGGTGACCGTGATCCTGCTGGATGACGAGGGCGTGGTGACTGGCGTCAGTCACGCCGGTAGCGAAGAGGCCCTGCAGGAGATGCTCGACAATGCCCGCGACTAGGCGCTGCGCGTGACGGGCCCCCGTCGGGCACGGACCTGACATGGCCTTCTTCCTCGGGCTGCTGACAGCCCTTGGATTCGGCGCCGGGGACTTTTTCGGCGGCCTGGCCTCGCGCCGCATTCCGGCGCTGGTGGTCGCCTGCTATTCGCAGATCCTTGCGACCATCGCGCTGCTGGTGATTGCCCTCCCGCTGGCGGGGCTGCCCGGCACCCAGGCCCTGCTCTGGGGGGGTGCCTCGGGGCTCGCACTGGCCCTGGGGCTGCTGGCCTACTACCACGGCCTGGCCGAGGGCTCGATGGGCCTGGTGGCCGCCGTGACCGGTGTGATCTCGGCCCTGGTGCCGCTGCTGGTCGGGCTGGTGATGGGCGAGCAACCGGGACCGCTGGCGCTGGCCGGGATCGCGGCCATCGTGGTGGCGATCGGGATGATCTCGGGCGGGTCCCGCAAGGCCAGCCCGCGACGCCTGGACGAACCCGTGCGCGGCCTGATGGCGCTGGCCCGGGGCGAGCACCCGGTGCGCGGGCTGGTGGACGCAACCATCGCCGGGGTCTGCTTCGGCCTGGTCTTCGTGTTCCTCAACGAGGCCGAGGCCGGCTCGCCGCTGTGGCCGGTGGTCGCGACGTCCGCCGTGGGTGCGCTGGCACTGCTGGTGGTGATGCTGATCCGCCGCCCGCAGACGGGGATGAGCCGGTCCACGCTGGTGTTGCTGTCGCTGGCCGGGCTGTTCCAGGCGGCGGCGACGGTCGCTTTCGTGGTGGCCGTGCGCATGGGGCTTTTGTCGATCATTGCGGTGGCCGGCGCGCTGTCGCCGGCCCCGACCGCATTGATGGCGCGTTTCTTTCAGGCCGAGCGCATGTCTTGGGTGCAGCTGACCGGCTTCGTCTTTGCCCTGGGGGGCATCGTGCTCATCGTGCTGGGCGGGCCCGGGTAGTCAGCGGACAAGTCTGCTAAGTTGGCCGCGTGAGCCAATCCACAGGAGGTGCCAGGTGTCGGAAGATCCAAAACCGGAAGTCGTGCGCAGTGAGGTGAGCGAGCCCGCGGCCGGGCCGCGCAAGGACGTCACCATGGTGACCGTGGTCTACGTGCTGTATCTGGTGAGTTTCCTGACCGCGCTGACCGCCATCGCCGGTCTGATCATCGCCTATATCAAGCGCGGCGAGGCCGATACCGTCAGCGTCTCCCACTTCACCTACCAGATCCGCACGTTCTGGATCGGGCTGTTGTTTGCCGTGCTCGGGGTCATCACGACGCCGATCGGCATCGGCTTCGTGATCTTCCTCGCCCTGGTGATCTGGCTGCTGGTGCGCTGCATCAAGGGCCTGCTGGCCAACAACGACAACCGTGCTATCGAGCAACCTGAAACCTGGCTCTGGTAAACGCCTTGTGTCGTGCCCGAGCCGCGTTCGCGGATGCGTGAGCGGCTGGAGCAGTATCAGGTACTGATCTACCTGGTGACGATCGCCCTGGGGCTTTTCCTGGGGGTGGCCGCGCCAGGGGCCAGCGAGTGGCTGGAGGTGGTGCTCTGGCCCGTACTCGGGGTGCTGCTGTACGCCACCTTCACGCAGACGCCGCTGCTCCACCTGAGCGAGGCGTTCCGCGAGCCGCGTTTGCTGCTGGCAGCGGTGATCGGCAACTTCGTGGTGATCCCGCCGCTGGTCTGGGCGATCCTTCAGGTGGCGCCGGGCGATCCGGCGATCCTGCTGGGGATCGCCCTGGTGCTGCTGGTGCCCTGCACCGACTGGTTCATCACCTTTACCCATCTCGGCGGCGGCGATACCCGCCGGGCCATCGCGTTCTCACCCATTTCGCTCCTGCTGCAGCTGGCCCTGCTGCCGCTGTATCTGTGGCTGTTCTTTGGCGGTGAGTTCACCCTGGCGCTGGCTGGCGAGGACGTGCTGAAGGCCTTCGCGGGGTTGATCCTGGTCCCGCTGATCCTTGCCTATCTCACCGAACGCTGGGCCAACGACGACCCCGGCCGCGGACACCTGATCTCGGGTCTGGCCTGGCTGCCGGTCCCGTTGCTGGCCGTGGTGGTGTTCATTATTGCGGCCTCGCAGGTCAACACGGTGCTCGACGGAGTCGGTGTGCTGTTCCCGCTGCTGCTGATCTTTGCCGGTTTCCTGGTGGTCGCGGCCCTGCTGGCGCGGGCCCTGGCCCAGGTGTTCGGCCTGCCGATAGCCGAAGGGCGAGTGCTCGCCTTCAGCCTCGGGTCGCGCAACTCCTTCGTGGTCCTGCCCATCGCGCTCGCCCTGCCGCAGGGGCTGGAACTCGCCGTGGTCGTGGTGGTGTTCCAGTCCCTGGTCGAGCTGGTCGGCATGGCCGTGTACTTGTGGTGGATTCCAGGCCGCTTGTTCCCTGATCGCCCTGCTGCCTGAGGCGGCGCTTCCGAGCCCTGGATCGTCGTCGGGTCTTCCCGTACTGGGTCGATCATCAATGGCCTGCCGGGCAGCCTGCGGGAGGATGCTGCCGTCAGCGGAGGCGGCTGCGCATCGAGCACTTCCTGGCGCGGGTGCGTAGCAGGGCGGGTGGGCGTTGCGCGGGGCCAGCGGAGGAGCCGCTCCCCGGGTGGTGGCGCAGCTCCTGACTGTGAGCTGCGCCCAGGCTGGCGGCTGGCTGGGACCGGTCTTGCCGGGGTTAGCGTTCCAGGTACTGGAGTTTGCCTTCCACGCCGTCCCAATCTTCGGCGTCGGCCGGCGGGTCCTTGCGCGCGGTGATGACCGGCCAGGTGCGGGCGAGTTCGGCGTTCAGTTCGATGAACTGGAGCTGGTCTTCGGGGACGTCGTCCTCCGGCACGATGGCTTCGGCCGGGCATTCCGGCTCGCACAGGGTGCAGTCGATGCATTCGTCGGGGTCGATGGCCAGGAAGTTCGGTCCTTCATGGAAGCAGTCGACCGGGCAGACCTCGACGCAATCGGTGTACTTGCACTTGATGCAGTTATCGAGAACGATGAAAGCCATGCTTTTCTCCCTTTGAATTCAGTCAGTTGACCGGGGTTTTTGAGGCCCGGTCATGGTCGCGGCGGCACGTGTCCCTGGCCTTGCCGACGGGTTATTGCGGCATTGTAACGCCTCCATCGCGGGAGTCGTGAATCCCGGGCACAGGTCGGCGTCATTCAGCATGCGTTGGGCCGCCACCCTTAATGGCGTTGGCGAAATGGCCTGCGGCTACGGGGACTTTGGGGCGACCGCAAAAGACGCAGGCGTTGGTTTACGCGCGCCGAGGCGTCGCGCTAGGGTGGAGACCAGAAGCGTTTGCTGCACCGCCGGGGCCGGTTTTCCGCCTGCGCCCGGTGCCATTGGCCCCTACGTGTCCCTGTTGGTGGGCCGGGCCCCGACAATCTGTGCCCCGGATAACGAGCGGGGCGGGAACCGGGTGCGCCCGGAGTAGTGGGAGAACGATCTATGCATCACTTGCGTTCGGCCACCCCCGTGACCGCTCTGATCCTCGGCTGGCTGTTGCTTGTCCTGCTGCCGGGTTGCGCGGCGGAATCCGAAGAAGAGGATGAGGCGGCTCCCGAGGTCGTGGAAGTCCCGGTGCGCTCGCTGGAAAACGAACTCGTCTCGATCTCCCGTACCTATACTGCGCGTACCCGCAGTCCGCGCGAAGTGGAAGTGCGTGCGCGGGTTTCGGGTGTGCTCGAAAGCCGCCGCTATGAAGAGGGCGAGCAGATCGAGCGCGGCGCCGAAATGTTCCGTATCGATCCGTCGCCCTACGCCGTCCGTGTACGCAGTGGCGAAGCGAGCCTCGAACGGGCCGCGGCGGAGAGGCGTCAGGCCGAGCGCGAGTGGGAACGCGTGCTGGGACTGTACGAGGACAACGCGGCCAGTGGCCGCGAGCGTGACGAGGCCCGCTCGCAACTGGAGCTGGCCGAGGCCGAGGTGGCCGCCGCCGAGGCGGCATTGGCCGAGGCCCGTCTTGATCTCGATTACACCTCGGTCGTCTCGCCCCTGGATGGGGTCGGGGGGCTGGAGGAACGCCCGGAGGGCAGCCTGCTGGAGGCCGGTGATCTGCTCGCCACGGTGACCCAGCTGGACCCGATCCGTGCCGATTTCGCGATACCCGAGGCCCACTTGGCCACCTACGGGCCGCAGATTCGTTCCGGTGTTGGCCTCACGGTGCTGCTCGCCCTGCCGGATGATGCCCTGTACCCCCATCAGGGTCAGATCGATGTAACCGAGGTGTCGGTGGACGAGGCAACCGGCATGGTCGAGGTGCGTGCCCTGTTCCCGAACCGAGATGTGCAGTTGCTGCCCGGCCAGTTCGTGCGGGTCACGTTGAGTGGGCTGATCGCCGGACATGGCAAGCGCGTGCCCCATGCCGCGGTGGTCGAGGGCCCCGAGGGGACGGCGGTCTTTGTCGTTGATGATGACGATGTCCCGCACATGCGGCCCATTCAGATCGGCATGGATCTGGGGGAGGACTTTCTCGTTACCGGGGGGCTGAGTGACGGCGACAGGATCGTGATCGGGGGCGTGGCCGGGATCGAGGAGGGTATTGGCATCCGTCCCCTGGATTCGCCGCGCGCGGCCGAGGAACCGGTGGCCCCGGGCTTGCTGCCCGAGGTATCGACCGACCTGCTGGATGAGGTCATGGATCCGGCGACCGAGCAGGACGCGGTGGACGACATCCTGGACGGGATCGGGAACGGCCCTGACCGCGACCGGGCAAGCGACTGATGTTGCGTTTTTTCATTGGCCGGCCAGTGCTGGCCTCGGTCATCTCCATCCTGTTCGTCCTCGCCGGGCTGTCCTCGGCACTGTTCCTGCCCGTTGACCAGTACCCGGACATCCTGCCGCCCAAGGTGGTCGTGACCGCCAGCTATCCCGGTGCCAGTGCGGAGGCGGTGGCGGAGACCGTCGCGGCGCCGATCGAGGCGACGGTCGATGGCGTGGACAACATGGCCTACATGCGCTCGAAGGCCAGCGACGAAGGTGACATGGAGTTGATCATCACCTTCGAGGTGGGCACGGATCCCGACATCGCCGCGATCAATGTGAGCAACGAGGTCGAGGGGGCGATGGGGCGGCTGCCGGATACCGTGGTCAGCTCCGGCATCGCGGTGGAGAAGCGCGCCCCGTCCATGCTGCAGATGATTACCTTCACCTCCTCCGATGGCAGTCTGGACCCGCGTGCGATCAGTGACTACGTCTGGCGCAACGTGTATGCCGAGCTGCGGCGGGCGCCGGGGGTTGGGGACCAGACGTTCTTCGGGGCGCAGATCTATTCCATGCGGATCTGGCTGCAGCCGGACCAGATGGCCGAGTTCGACCTGACCGCGAGTGATATCCGGACCGCGGTGCAGGAACAAAACGAGCAGTACGCGGCCGGACAGTTCGGCGCCGAGCCGATGGACGAAACGGTCGATTTCACCTACGCCGTGACGACCCCCGAGCGCTTCTCCGAGGTGGAGGAATTCGAGCAGGTGATCCTGCGCAGTACCCCGGACGGGTCTGCGCTGCGTCTGGGTGATGTGGCGCGGGTGGAACTGGGCGCGCATCTGTACAACTTCGGCGCGCGACACAACGGCGAGGTCGCCGTGCCGGTCGGCATCTATCTCCAGCCCGGGGCCAACGCGCTGGAGACGGCGCGCGGGGTGCGCGCAATCCTGGAAGAGCTTGAGCCGCGTTTCCCCGACAGTCTCGAGTACCACATTCCGTTCGACACCACGACCTTCATCGACCAGTCGGTGCAGCGCGTCCTGCTGACCCTGGTGCAGGCGCTGATCCTGGTGGTGGCCGTGGTGTACCTGTTCCTGCAGACGGTCCGCGCCACCGCGGTTCCCATCGTGGCGGTTCCGGTCTCTTTGATTGGCACGCTCGCCGGCATGTACCTGCTGGGCTTCTCCGCCAACATGCTGACGCTGTTTGGCCTGGTGCTGGCGATCGGGATCGTCGTGGACAACGCGATCATCGTGCTGGAGAACACCGAGCGGTTGATGCGCGAGCAAGGCATGAAGGCAGTGGATGCGGCCTACCAGACGGTCGATGAAGTCGCCACGCCGATTATCGCCATGACCCTGGTGACCATTGCCGTGTTCGTGCCGGTGGCCTTTATCGGGGGCTTCAGCGGGCAGATGTACCAGCAGTTCGCAATCACGATCGCCGTCTCGGTGGGGATCTCCGGCGTCGTCGCACTGACGCTGAGCCCGGCGATGTGCGCCCGCTTGCTGTCCGACAAGCCGCGCCGTCCGGCCTTTCCGTTTCGCTGGTTCAACGCTGCGTTCGAACGCTTTACCGCTGTCTACATGGTCGGCGTACGCTTCCTGCTGCGGCGCAATGTCCTGGGCATGGGTCTGTTCGCATTGCTGCTGGTGGCCATCGTGGTCCTGTTCCGCATCGTCCCGGGCGGGCTGGTGCCGGACGAGGATCAAGGCTATGTCTTTGCCGCGGCCGAACTGCCCGCCGCCGCCTCGCTGCACCGTACCGAGTCCGTGATGGACCAGCTGGCGGAGGAGGCACTGGCGGACCCGGATACGGCGGACGTCGTCGCCTTTTCCGGGATGGATCTCCTGTCCGGTGGCATGAAGACCTACGCGGGCGTGGCCTACGTGACCCTGAAGGACTGGTCCGAGCGCCGCGATGCCGATCAGGGCAGCGACGCGGTGATCGACCGGCTGGTCGCACAGGGCGAGCGCCAGCCGGAGGCGAACATCCGCGCATTCAATCCGCCGCCGATTACCGGGATCTCCACCACCGGGGGCTTTGATGCCTATCTGCAAAGCCGGGTTGGGGATGATTTCAAGACCATGCGCGAACGCGCCGACGAGGTCATCGAGGCGGCGCGCGAGCGGCCGGAACTGGCCGACGTGCGTACGGCCCTCAATGTCGAGGTGCCGCGGTACGACGTTGAGATTGATCGCGAACGTGCCTTTGCCGCCGAGGTGCCGCTGGGGGATGTCTTCGATGCCATGCAGAGCACGTTCGGAGCCGTGTATCTGAACGACTTCTCGCTGTTCGGGCGGGTGATGCGGGTCCATATGCAGGCCGAGGCCGAATATCGCCAGCGGCCCGATGATCTCGACAAGGTGTTCGTCCGTTCCGATACCGGCACGCTGGTGCCGCTGTCCAGCCTGCTCACGGTCGAGCGCGTGCAGGGACCGGACGAGGTCGAGCGCTTCAACGTGTTTCCGGCCGCGCGGATCATGGGCGAGCCGGCACCGGGCTACAGCTCGGGCGAGGCGATCCGTGCGTTGAACGAAGTGGTCGACGAGACCCTTTCGGACGACTACCTCCTGAGTTGGACCGGGGCCGAATACCTGGAGCAGCAGGCGGCCGGGACCTCGATGCTGGCGTTCGTGCTGGGCGTGGTGTTCGTGGTGTTGATCCTGGCGGCGCAATACGAACGCTGGAGCTTGCCGCTGGCCGTGTTGCTGGCCGTGCCCTTCGCGATCTTCGGGGCGTTGGTCGCGATCTGGCTCACTGGGCAGGAGAACGGGATCTACTTCCAGATTGGCTTGCTGGTGCTGGTTTCGCTGGCGGCCAAGAATGCGATCCTGATCGTCGAGTTCGCCCAGCTCAAGCGCGACGAGGGGCTGGATCTGTTCGATGCGGCCGCGGAGGCGGCACGTCTGCGCTTCCGGCCGATCATGATGACCGCCATGTCGTTCATCCTGGGTGCGGTGCCGTTGGCACTGGCCACGGGCGCGGGTGCGAACAGTCAGCACGCGATTGGCATCGGCATCATCGGCGGCATGCTGGGCGCGACCTTCCTCGCGCTCCTGTTCGTGCCGTTGTTCTACTACGTCATCAGCAGTGGCATGGAGCGCCTGAACCGCCGCCTGCGCGGAACGGAGCCTGCGGGGGAGACTGGAACGCATGCGTAGCATCCTGCCAAGGGCCCTGACGGGCGCGGCCCTGGCCCTTGCGCTGGTGGGCTGCGCGGTGGGGCCGGACTACGAGCGTCCGGAAGTCACCCTCCCGGAGGCGTGGCCCGAGGCGATTGGCGAGCAGATGGACAAGGACTACTCCGATGCCGAGTTTTGGTGGGAGATGTTCGAGGACCCGTTGCTCGACCGTCTGGTGCGCGAGGCCCTGGAGAACAACCTCGACGCCGAGATCGCCGCGGCCCGCGTGGTGCAGGCGCGGGCCGTGCTGGGGCTCAGCCGCGCCGAGCAATTTCCCCGTCTGGATGGCGAGGCCGAGGTCTTGCGCGAGAATCCGGGGCGCGGGGACGATCCCGAGACCGAGATCACGATTGCCGCGGTGTTGAGCTACGAGGTCGACCTGTGGGGGCGGCTTGCGAGGGCGAACCAGGCGGCGCGAGCCCGTCTGCTGAACGCGGCCTTCACCCGGGATGCCCTGCGTCTGGCGGTGGTCAGTGACGTGGTCAGCACGTATTTCGACTACCGCGCGACGCGCGAACAAATCGAGACCACCGAGGCCACCATCCAGTCGCAGACCGAGGCCCTCGAACTCGAGCGGTCACGCCGCGAGAGTGGCGCGACCACCGACCTGACGGTGCGTCAGGCACAGGCCGAGCTGGAGACCAGCCGGGCGAGCCTGCCCGGGTTGCAAGCGGATGCAGACCAACAGCGGCGCGCCCTGGCGGTGCTGGTCGGAGAGATCGGGGCGGTGATCGACGGGCTCGACGGCCTCGGCGACGAGGGCCTGGAAGCCCTCCCGGAGACGCTCTCCGGCCTGCCGCACTCGGTGCCATCGGATCTCATCACCCGGCGGCCTGATATTCGCGCGGCGGAAACCCGACTGATCGCGGCCAACGCGGATATCGGGGTGGCGCGGGCCGAATGGTTGCCGAGCCTGAATCTGGCGGCCCTGTTCGGGCAGGAGGCGAGCGGGGTGAGCCAGTTGGCCTCCGGTGATTCGGCGATCTGGGAGTTGCTGGTCGGGTCCACGGTTCCGCTCCTCGATTTTGGGCGGCGTCAGGCGACCATTGACGAGGTGGAGGCCGAATATGCGATCGCGGAGCTGGAGTATCGCCTGGCGATCCAGGAGGCCCTGGTCGAGGTGGGCAATGCCTGGAGCGTCCTGAACGCGGCCCACGAGCGGGTGGAGGCACGCCAGCGCGAGATGCGTGCCCGGATCGAGGTCCTTGACCTGGCGGAGCGGCGCTATCTCGGCGGCTTCGTGGGCTATCTGGAGGTGCTGGACGCGCGTCGCGCCCTGCTGGATGCGAGCCTGACCCTGACCGAGGCCTCGCGCGATCGGCTGGCGGCCACCGCGACGCTATTCCGTGCGCTGGGTGGCGGCTGGGACAGCGCGGCGATCCCCTCGGATGTGCTGGAAGATGGCGATCCGGACGATGCCAAGGAAGAGGCGGTCACGCCCGCGGATCCGGACGACTGACCTCCGACGCAGCGGCTACTTTTCGCGCAGGGCGTCTTTCATCCGATAGAGGGCATCCAGGGCCTCGCGCGGGGACATGTCGTCCGGATCCAGCGTGTCGAACAGGGCCTTCAGGGCGCGTGCCTCCGCTTCGTACGGCTCGGGTTCGGGTGCGGCCACGTTGGCCGGGTCGGGTTTGGGCGTGAACAGCCCCAGTTGCGGCGAGTCGCTCTCGGCGGCGCGGTCCTCGAGCTCGCGCAGGTGCTGGCGCGCGAGCTTCAGGACATCGGCCGGTACCCCGGCCAGTTGCGCTACCTGCAGGCCGTAACTCTGATTGGCCGGCCCCTCGCGGACCTGGTGCAGGAACACGATGCTGTGCTCGTGTTCCATGGCATCCGTGTGCACGTTGGCGACCGCCGGTTCGCGTTCGGCCAGCGCCGTCAGCTCGAAGTAGTGCGTGGCGAACAGGGTCAGGGCGCGATTGTGGCGCGTCAGGCGTTCGGCGCAGGCGAGCGCCAGGGCGAGGCCGTCGAAGGTGCTGGTGCCGCGGCCGATCTCGTCCATCAGCACCAGGCTCTCGGGGCCCGCGTTGTGCAGGATGTTGGCGGCCTCGGTCATCTCCACCATGAAGGTGGAGCGCCCGGAGGTCAGGTCGTCGGAGGCCCCGATGCGGGTGAAGATCCGGTCCACCGGCCCGATCTGCGCGCGCGCGGCTGGCACGAAGCTGCCCATGCAGGCCAGCAGCACGATCAGCGCGGTCTGGCGCATGTAGGTGGACTTGCCGCCCATGTTGGGGCCGGTGATGACCAGCAGCCTGCGCTCTTCGGGGTCCAGCTCGGTGTCGTTGGCGACGAAGGGCGCATCCAGGCCGGCCTCCACTACTGGGTGGCGGCCCTGTTCGATGCGGATGCCGGGCGTGTCGACCAGTTCCGGGCAGTGCCAGTCCAGGCGCCTGGCCCGCTCGGCCAGGCAGGCCAGGGCATCCAGTTCGGCCAGCGCGTCCGCAATCACGCGCAGACCCGGGGCGCGACCCTGGAGCTCGGCGATCAGGCCGTCGAACAGGGCGCGCTCGCGGGCCATGGCCTGCTCGCGGGCGGAGAGGATCTCGTCCTCGAAGCGCTTGAGTTCCTCGGTGGTGTAGCGCTCGGCGTTCTTCAGCGTCTGGCGGCGCATGAAGCGCCCGGGCAGCTCCGCCGAGCGCGTGCGCGAGACCTCGATGTAGTAGCCGTGCACCCGGTTGTAGGCGACCTTGAGCGTGGGGATGCCGGTGGCCTCGCGCTCGCGCGCCTCGATCTCGCGCAGGAACGAGTCGGCATCGTTCTCCAGTGCGCGCAGGCGATCCAGTTCGGCATCGAAGCCGGCGCGGATCATGCCGCCGTCGGTGACGCGCAGTGGTGGCTCCTCGACCAGCGCGGCGGCCAGGGTCGCGCTCAGCTCGTCTTCCGGCGCCAGGGCCTCGTACAGCGCCTGCAGGGAGGCCGCGCTGGCGGCCAGTGGGGTCAGGGCCTGGTGCAGGGGCGGCAGGCGTTCGAGACTCGCGAGCAGGGCGGTCAGGTCGCGCGGCCGGGCGCTGCCGAGGACGATGCGCGACAGGATGCGTTCGACATCCGCGCTGCCGGCCAGGGCCTCGCGCAGGGGCGCGGTGGCCCCCGCCTCCAGAAGTCCGGTAATCGCGGTCTGGCGCTCGCGGATGATGGCGCGGTCGCGCAGTGGCTGGTGCAGCCACTGCAGTAGTCGGCGCGAACCCATCGCCGAGCGGGTGGTGTCCAGCAGGGCCAGCAGGGATCCGTGGCGTTCGCCGCCCAGGGTGCGGGTCAGCTCCAGGTTGCGGCGGGTGGCCGGGTCCAGCACCAGCATCTGGCTGCGCAGTTCGTGCGCCAGGCCGGTGATGTGCGCGAGATCCCCGCGATGGCGGTTCTGCACGTAGGCAAGCAGGGCGCCGGCCGCGGCGATGCCGAGATCCAGGCCATCACAGCCAAAGCCGGAGAGATCCCGGGTGCCAAAGTGCGTGGTCAGGACCCGGCGGGCGGAGACACCGTCGAAATGCCAGTCGGCGTGGCGCTGCGGGGCGAAGCCCTCGATCCCGGGGATGGGCGCGGCCTGGTCGGGGATCAGGCATTCCACCGGGTCCAGCCGTGCCAGCTCGGCGGCCAGTTCGGTCGCGTCGCGCACCTCCAGCAGGCGGAACTGGCCGGAGGCGAACTCCAGGCTGGCAATCCCGTAGCCCTCCTTGCGGCCCTTGATCGCGGCCGAGCCGGCGGGGCACACCGCGACCATCCGGTTGATGCTGCGGGCCTCCAGCAGGGCCTCCTCGGTGACCGTGCCGGGGGTGACAATGCGTACGACCTCGCGCTTGACCGGGCCCTTCTGTTCCCCGACGGCGCCGGTTTGCTCGCAGATGGCCACGCTCTCGCCCAGCTTCAGCAGGCGCGCGAGATAGCTCTCCAGCGTGTGCACCGGGATCCCGGCCATGGGGATCGGCTGTCCGGCCGATTCGCCACGCCGGGTCAGGGTAATATCAAGCAGTCCCGCGGCGCGCTCGGCGTCATCATGGAACAGCTCGTAGAAATCACCCATGCGGTAGAGCAGCAGCGTATCCGGGTACTCGGCCTTGATACCGAGGTACTGCTGCATCATCGGGGTGTGTGCGGAAAGTGGCGTCTTGTCAGTCACTTGTTAGCGGCTGTCCAGAAAATCGGGATTCGCAATCAGACATTTGTCCAATACTCGGCGGTTCGCCGCGCACGGTATCACGCGCGCGGATGCATCGGTTGGCAATCCCCCGTGCTCGCGTGCGGGCTCCGTACCCCAACGAGAAACGCCCCGGCCTCAGGGGGGAGGCACGGGGCGCCGAGCACACAGGGGGGCGGTGCTCTTCAGTCACGCTATCCCGCGCCCATGCGGACCGCAAGCAGGCCAACTAACGCTCCATACCCCTGCCTGTAACGCCCTCAAGCAGGGGGCCGGCGCTCGCGCGGCTGGCATGGCCCTGTGGCGTAGTCTGCCCGCGATTGGCCCGGCTAAGCGTATGGGCGGCGGCGCTCATCGGTCCTCCGGCGCTCGATCCGGGCAGACGCGCAGTATACGGATGCGGTGCCCGGCATGGCAGCTGGGTCAGGTGCGGGAGTTGTGCCACACTCGGGACAGCGCAAGCGACGCGATGTCAGGGAGGAGGCGAGCATGATCGGGGAAGAGGATCGGCGCGATCACCGGCGGATGCAGGTCAGCACGGCGGCGCGCGTGACCTGGCGCTCCAGTGGCGAGTCCATCAGCGTGCAGTTGGAGGACCTTTCCGCCATGGGTTGCGCCTTTGTGGCGCAGCGCGAGACCGATGCCGGTGTGGGGATTACGGTCTCGGTGCCAAGCCCGGACGGTCGCCTGGAAGGGCTTGAGCGTCACGGCCGCGTGGTGCGCTGCGCCCCCGTCGAGGGCGCATCCGGCAACGGCTGGCGGGTTGCGGTCGCCTTCGATCCGGAGGGATGATCGCGCCATGACGGCAGAATCGAGCACCACCCTCCTGACCCTCCGCGAGTCCGACGCCCCGAGCCTGTCGGCTTTGGTTTATGACCTGAGCGAGCGCCTGATGGCGAAGGGCGAACGCCTGTGCACCGTGGAATCCTGCACCGGCGGCGGCATCGCGCAGGCGATGACGGATATTCCGGGTAGCTCGCAGTGGTTCGAATGCGGCTGGGTGGCGTACTCGAACGCCGCCAAGACCACGATGGTTGGCGTGCCGCCCGAGTTGATCGAGGAACACGGCGCCGTCAGCGAGGCGGTGGCCCGTGCAATGGTCGAGGGTGGGCTGGCCCGCAGCGGGGCGAATCACGCGCTCTCGGTCACCGGAATCGCCGGACCCGGGGGCGGGACCGACGCCAAGCCGGTCGGTACGGTCTGCTTCGGTTGGCAACAGCGAGGCCAGGATGCCCGTGTCGAGACCTGCCATTTCGATGGCGAACGCCACGAGGTCCGCCTGCAGTCCATGTTGCATGCCCTGAGCGAACTGCTGGCGCACTAGGGAAACCCTGATCAAGGGACCCGTTCGCGCGCGAGTCGGTCTTGCGTGCGAACAAGGCGCGGTGACCGCCGTGCAGTCACCCGGCACAAGGGAGTCGTAACGCCTGCACGCGCCGCACCTGGAGTCTCCTGGGCAAACGGGCCCCGCCAATGAAAACGCCCCGGCCTCTGGAGGCACGGGGCGTCGAGCACACAGGGGGGGGAGGGGTGCTCGCAGGAAACGCTATTCGCCCCCTTTGATCCTCGCAAGCCAACTGGCTCACAGACCCCGAATTTCGCCCTGAACCCCGCGCCGGAACGTGTGCGGGGTCACGCCTGTGTGGGCCGCGTTCGGGGCGGGGGCCCGATTGCGCGGGTGTGTGCCGGCGTCCGTTCCGCGGCGTCGGGGTTGCATGGCCGCCGGGATCGCGGTCGCGGATACCGCTGCGGGATTAACGCAGTCACAGAACCGGGCAGGCGAACCGGGGCAACGCGGTATACGGTATATGTTGTGCATACGGAGGTCGTATGCCCCGGAACGCGCGGAGTATGCCGGGCGGGGCGGGATCGCAAGTCGACGGCGGGCGGGTTCGCGGACAGGTAGATCATGAGAAGGATCGACGGATGCAACAAGTGCCGCCGGACGTGGCGGCTCGCGTTTCTTGGGATCGCCCTGTTGTTGTGGTTGGTGGCCGGTCCACTGGCGGGGGCGGACGCGGATCCGGAGTCATCCTCGCCGGTTGTGGTCAGCCCGGCGGAAGTGGCGGCCCTGGAGGCCGATCTGGCCGTTTTCCGCGACCGTCTCCCCGAGCTTCTGGAAGCCGTGGATACCCAGCCGGCGGAGGAGTGGCTGGAGGCCAGTCCGCTGGACGAGCTCGAGGCGCGCAGCGCTGACGAGGACCGGGCGGAAGCGGAACGGGCACTGTGGGAGGAGGCCCGCGAGTACGAGCAGGCGGCCGTGGAGCGAGTGCGGGGAGCGCTGGACCGTGCGACCACCGCCCGGGAGGTGCCGGAGCGTCTGGGCGAGTTGGAACAGGGTCTGGACGGGGTCGGGGCATTCCCGGCCGGGCTGGGCGAAGAGGTCTCGATCCGCCGCATCGAGGATGAGCTGGAACGGGTGGGGCGCGACCGCGAGCGACTGGAAGCGGAACTCGATGACCAGCGCATCCTGCACGCGCAACTGGAAGAGCAGGCGGAGGTTCAGGCGGAGACCCTGGAACGCCTGCGCCGGGAGCGTCAGGAGCTGGAGGACGGGCCACAGCCGCTGCCCGAGGAGGTCGAATGGACGGAGGCTCACGCAGCCGTGCAGGAGGCCCGGGCGCGACAGGCGGATGCTCGCCTGCTTGCGGCGCAGCTGGATGCCGTTTCGCTGCCGCCGCGGATGCAGGCGCGGGGCCTGCTGATCCGCGGTCTGGAGTTGGAGGCGCGCTGGCAGAGTGTCCTTCAGAGTCGGCTGGAGGTCCGGTTGACCGAACTGTCCAGCGAGGAACTGCAGGAACTGCGGGCGGAGCTGCGTACCCTGCTGGAGCGTCAGCCGGAAGCGCAGCTGCACCATACGGAGGAAATCGAGGAACTGCATGCGGCGTTCGACCGCATCGCGGAGGCCCAGGCACAGACCCGCACCCTGCAGTATGAGCGTGACCGGCTGGTCCGGGTCGAGCGGGAACTGGCGCAATCCCTGTCCCATGTCCACGAGCGTCTGGAGATCAGTGGTCTGACCGAGGCGCTGGGTGGGGTCTTCCTGGAGGAGCAGCGACGCCTGCGCGATCTTGACCAGGTCCGTTTCCAGCTACGTGATCTGGAGCGGGAGCTGGCGCAGTCGCAGTTACGGACCATCAGCTTGCGCGAGCGTCTGGCTGTGCTTCCGGCGGACCCGGTGGCGGAATGGGAACCCGCGGCCCGTGCGGCCTTGCGCGAGCTGCGCCGCCAGACCCTGAATGCGGAGCTGCATGCCGAGGAGGCGCGGACCGAACAACTGCGCCAGGCCGACCTGCGGCTGCGTGCGGTCGTCGATCTGGTGGCGGAGCTCGACCGGATCCTGCAAGAAGCGTTGCTCTGGTGGCCAAGCCATTCCCCGGTCGGGGTCGCGTGGTTCGAGCGGGCGCCGGCCGCGACCCTGGCGCTGGTGGACCCCGCCGCCTGGGCGGAGTTGCGGGAGACATTCCTGCGCCAGACGCTGCACCGGCCATGGTTCATCGGGTTCATTCTGCTGGTGGCGGGGTTGATGTATCTCGCCGGGCGCAATGTCCACCGGCATCTGGAGCGTCTCGCCGAAACGACCCGTCACCGCTACACGGACAGTATTGCGGTCACCGTCCGGGCCCTGGGGTGGAGTCTGCTGCGCGTTTTACCCGTGCCGTTTCTGCTGCTGACTCTCTCATTCCAGTTGCACGCGGTCCCGGAGCCGGGTTTTGCAGTGGAGGTCCTGTCCCTGGCACTGATCACGGTTTCGGTGTGGTGGATGGCGGGCCACCTCCTGCTGCTCTTCATCAGCCGCCATGGGGTCGGGACCGTGCATTTCGGCTGGCCCGAGCCATTGCTGACGCGTCTGTATCGTCACCTGCACTGGTTTCTTCCGGTGCAGACCCTGCTGTTCCTGTTCGTGGCCCTGGCCTTCGGGCACCCGAGCGACGAGGTATTCGATCTTTATGGCCGTCTGGCACTCCTGGCGGTCATCGTGAATTTTGCGATGGTGGCCTGGCTGCTTCTGGCGCCGGTCCCGGACGGTTCGAAAGGCGGCTCGCTGGACGAGCGCCGCCGGTTATTGCTGCGGGGGCTCGTGATCGTGATGGTGGTGGGCCTGGCGGCCCTTGCCCTGGCCGGTTATCTGTACACCGTGGCCGAGCTTCTGCGGCATCTGATCGGGACGGTGCTGGTGCTGATTGTTGTCGGTCTTGGTTACAGCCTGGCGGCCCGGTGGCTCGTCCTGGGAGAGATGCGGCTCGCGCTGCTCCGGAACCGCGAGCGGCGCGAGCAGGAGGCAGTCACCGAGGGCGGCAGCGGCGGCGAAACTGGGCTGGACGTCCCCGAGCCGCAGCTGAGCATGGAGGACGTCAATCTGCAAAGCCGCACGCTGCTGCGGGTGGCGGCGCTGGGCGGCACGGTAGTGGGGCTGTTGTGGGTGTGGTCGGACATCCTGCCGGCCCTGGCCTGGCTGGACGGGATCACACTGTGGTCGCGCACGATCGAGATCGGCGAGAGCGAGATCCTCACCAGCGTGTCCCTCCAGGATCTGTTGCTGGCCGGGTTTCTGGGGCTGCTGTTTCTGTTGTCCGCGCGCAACTTGCCGGGGCTGGTGGAGATCCTGCTGTCGCGCAGCACGCAGATGGATGCGCCCGGGCGCTACACGTTCACCATGCTCCTGCGCTATCTGCTGGCCGTGGTGGCGGTTATCGTGGTGTTTTCGCTGCTGGGCCTGCGCTGGAGCGAGATCCAGTGGCTGGTGGCGGCGCTGACCGTCGGTCTGGGTTTTGGTCTGCAGGAGGTCGTGGCCAACTTCGTTGCCGGGCTGATCGTGTTGCTGGAGCGCCCGGTCCGGGTGGGCGATACCATCACCGTTGGCGAATACAGCGGGACGGTATCGAAGATCCGGGGTCGTGCTACCACGATCGTTGACTGGGACAACCGGGAGATCGTCGTTCCCAACAAGACGTTCATCTCCGACCATCTGATCAACTGGACTCTGAGCGACACCACCACGCGGCTGGTGATCCCGGTGGGGGTCAGCTATGCGTCCGATGTCGATCTTGTCCGGGAGACCCTGCTGGAGGTGGCCCACGAAGACCCGCACGTCCTGGAGGATCCCGAATCGGTAGTGTATTTCCTCCGGTTTGGCGATAACGCGCTGAATTTCGAACTGCGAGTGTTCGTCTGCCAGATGGCGGACCGGCTGGTCACGCTGAGCGGGCTCCACACCGCGATCATCAAGCGCTTCCGCGAACAGGGGATCGAGATCGCTTTTCCGCAGATGGACGTTCACCTGCACGACGACGAAACCCGGAGGCGTCGTGCCGTGCCCCCCGCTGCGGGTCCCTACGAGCCCGGAAACCCCATGGATCGGTGACGGGTGCCCGATTCGTTGGCCCGGGGCCGTGACCCGGGCCAACCCAAGCGTCCCGCCCGCAGACCAGGCGGCTTGCCTCCCGCGCCGCGTGTGTCTTGGGCAAGTCCTTTGTCCCTGCACGATCACGGGTTGGGTCACTCCCCGCCCTGTGGGATACTGCGGCCCCGTATCCGCCCCGTCTTGGGCAACGGGTCGGAAACCATCGCAGCAAGTATCGGGAGGCATACCGTGGACGACAATCGCAAGAAGGCCCTGACCGCCGCACTCGGGCAGATCGAACGCCAATTCGGCAAGGGCGCGGTCATGCGCATGGGCGATCAGGAGGCGGTGGACGTCCCCGCGATCTCTACGGGCTCCCTGGCACTGGATATCGCGCTTGGCATCGGCGGTGTGCCGCGCGGGCGTGTGGTCGAGATCTACGGGCCGGAGTCCTCGGGCAAGACGACCCTGACACTGCAGGTGATCGCCGAGGCGCAAAAGGCCGGCGGTACGGCTGCGTTTGTCGACGCCGAACACGCACTGGACCCGACCTACGCCGAAAAGCTGGGTGTGAACGTGGACGACCTGCTGGTCTCGCAGCCGGATACCGGCGAGCAGGCCCTGGAGATCTCCGACATGCTGGTGCGTTCCGGCGCGATCGACGTCGTGGTCGTCGACTCCGTGGCTGCGCTCACGCCCAAGGCCGAGATCGAGGGCGAGATGGGCGACTCCCACGTCGGCCTGCAGGCGCGGCTGATGTCGCAGGCCCTGCGCAAGCTGACCGCCAACATCAAGCGTTCCAACACGCTGGTCATCTTCATCAACCAGATCCGCATGAAGATCGGCGTGATGTTCGGCAGCCCCGAGACCACCACCGGCGGCAACGCGCTCAAGTTCTACTCCTCCGTGCGCATGGACATCCGCCGCATCGGCGCGATCAAGAAGGGCGACGAGGTCATCGGCAACGAGACCCGTGTGAAGGTCGTGAAGAACAAGATGGCGCCCCCATTCCGCGAGGCCTATTTCGAGATCCTCTACGGCGAGGGCATCTCCCGCGTTGGCGAGATCATCGAGATGGGCGTGAAGGAAGGCCTGATCGACAAGGCCGGCGCCTGGTACAGCTACAACGGCGAGCGCATCGGCCAGGGCAAGGAAAACGCCCGCCAGTACCTGAAGGACAATCCGCATATCGCCGAGGAAGTCGAAAAGACGCTGCGCGAACGCCTGCTGCCCAAGCGCAACAAGGCCACGGTAGAGGACGTGCCGGTCGATGCCCCGGTCGAGGAGCAAGGCTGACCCGGCCGACCCCGAGGCTGCGCTTGAGGTGGGCCTGCGGTTGCTGGTTCGGCGTGAACACTCCGGTCTGGAGCTGGCGCGCAAGCTCGGTGAGCGCGGCTTCGAACGGGATGCCGTGGACGCCGCGCTGGAGCGTGCGCGCGAGCTCGACTATCTGAGCGATACCCGTTACGCGGACTTCATGGCCCGCCACCGTACCGAGCACGGTTACGGCGAACAGCGCATCCGCGCCGAACTGGCCCACAACGGCATCGGCAACGACACCGTGAACGCCGCCATCGATGCCCTGGAGATCGACTGGATCGACCAGGCCCGTGGCCAGCTCGAACGCCACTTCCGCCACCCGCCCGAGACCCGCGAGGACGAGGCCCGCTATCTTCGCCACCTCGCGGGTCGCGGATTCCCCGGCGGTGTCGCCCACCAGGCCCTCGCCGCCTGGAAGGGCGAGCCCTGAGACCCAGTGTCATTGCGAGGAGCTCCGCGACGAAGCAATCTGCGTCCAGAGCCACCCGATTCAGCCGCCGCGCGAACCGTCAGCGATTGCCACGGTCCCTTCAGGGCCTCGCAATGACGTTTCTCGAGCCCCGTCATTGCGAGGAGCTCCGCGACGAAGCAATCTGCGTCCAGAGCTACCGGATCCAGCCGCCGCGCGAATCGTCAGCGATTGCCACGGTCCCTTCGGGCCCTCGCAATGACGTTTCTCGAGCCCCGTCATTGCGAGGAGCTCTGCGACGAAGCAATCTGCGTCCAGAGCCACCGGATCCAGGCGTCGAACAAACCGCCAGTGACTGCCACGGCTCCTTCGGGGCCTCGCAATGACGTGCTGGTGTTGGGGGCGTGCTAGCGTCCCCGTAGTAAACGGCCGAAAGGATTCTCGGCCGGTGAGTGCCCATGCCCTGTCGCCCAGGGAGGGAGCGATGAAACAGCCCTGTGTCTACATCATGAGCAACCGCCGTGACGGGGCGCTTTATGTCGGGGTGACCAGCAACCTGGTGCAGCGGGTCTGGCAGCATCGCTCGGGCGAGGCGTCCGGGTTCACCCGTCGCTACGGTCTGCATCGGCTCGTCTGGTTCGAATCCTGTGAGGAAATGACCTCCGCGATCGAGCGCGAGAAGCAGCTGAAAGCGGGTCCGCGGCGCAGGAAGGTCGCTCTGATCGAGCAGACGAACCCCGAGTGGCGCGACCTGTTCGACGATATTGTGGGTTGAGTATCGGTCAGGCGTTGGAGGGCTCCCGGGTCCTACGGGACCCGGCGATAGGCGACCGGAGTCGTGGTTCTTGCATCGGTTGGGTCCCGATGGAGATTGCTTCGTCGCTGCGCTCCTCGCAATGACGTTGTTCTTGCCCCGTCATTGCGAGGAGCTCTGCGACGAAGCAATCTGCGTCCAGAGCCACCCGATTCAGACGTCGCGCGAACCGTCAGCGATCGCCACGGTCCCTTCGGGCCTTCGCAATGACGTTTCTCGAGCCCCGTCATTGCGAGGAGCATCGCGACGAAGCAATCCGTGTCCATGGCCACCGGATCCGGCGGCGGGGCATGTCCCAAACGATCGCTCCGGCCCCTTTTGGGGGCCTCGCAATGACGAGGAAGATGGCCGGAAGACGGGCCCGGCAATACGCGGGTGGGGCGCTTGCGTGATAGCATTCCGGGTTTGACCCCATTGCTATCGGAACCGCATGAAAAGCGCCGACATTCGCCGGAGTTTCCTCGAATTCTTTGAAGGGCACGGACACACGATCGTGCCGTCCAGCCCGCTAGTGCCCGGCAACGACCCCACGTTGCTGTTCACCAACGCGGGCATGGTGCAGTTCAAGGATGTGTTTCTCGGGCGCGAGAAGCGCCCGTACACCCGGGCCGTGTCCAGCCAGCGCTGCGTGCGCGCCGGCGGCAAGCACAACGATCTCGAGAATGTCGGCTACACCGCGCGGCACCACACCTTCTTCGAGATGCTGGGCAATTTCAGTTTCGGTGACTACTTCAAGCGCGACGCGATCCACTACTGCTGGCAGTTCCTGACCGACACCATCGGCCTGCCGCCGGAAAAGCTGTGGGTCACGGTCTACGAGACCGACGATGATGCCTACAAGGTCTGGGCCGACGAGATCAAGGTCCCGGCCGAACGCATCATCCGCATCGGCGACGACCCTGACGGCGGTTCCGACAACTTCTGGCAGATGGGCGAAACCGGCCCCTGCGGCCCCTGCACCGAGGTCTTCTACGACCACGGGCCGGAGGTCGCGGGTGGCCCGCCCGGTTCGCCGGACGAGGACGGCGATCGCTACATCGAGATCTGGAACCTGGTGTTCATGCAGTACGACCGCGATGCGGACGGCACGCTGAACCCGCTACCGCGCCCGTCGGTGGATACCGGCATGGGCCTGGAGCGTCTGGCCGCCGTGCTGCAGGGCGTTCACTCCAACTACGAGATCGATCTGTTCCAGGAACTGATTGCGGCCGCGGCGCGCGTAACCGGGGCGACGGAAAAGGATTCCGCCTCGCTGCGCGTGATCGCGGACCACATCCGCTCCATCGCCTTTCTGATCACTGACGGCGTGCTGCCGTCGAACGAGGGGCGTGGCTACGTGCTGCGTCGCATTATCCGCCGCGCCGCGCGCCACGGCTTCAAGGTGGGTGCGCAGGATGCCTTCCTCTACCAGACGGTGGGCGACCTGGTGCGCGTGATGGGCGAGGCCTTCCCGGAACTGGCCGAGGCGCAGTCCCAGGTCGAGAAGGCCCTGGAGAAGGAGGAGCGCAAGTTCCTGGAGACCCTGGACAAGGGTATGAAGATCCTGGAAGAGGACCTGCGCGATCTCGAGGGCAAGGTGATCCCCGGCGAGACCATCTTCCTGCTCTACGACACCTACGGCTTTCCGGTGGACCTGACCGGCGACATTGCGCGCGAGCGCGACCTGGAGCTGGACATGGAGGGCTTCGAGTCCGCCATGGCCGGCCAGCGTGCACGGGCCCGTGCGGCCAGCCACTTCTCGATGGACGACGGCGGCCTGCCGCAGGTCGATGTCGCGACCGAATTCTCCGGCTACGAGACGGTGGACGACGAGGGCCGCGTGCTGGCGCTGTACCAGAATGGCGAGGCCGTCGATCGCCTGGAAGTCGGTGCCGAGGGGCTGGTGGTACTGGACCGCACGCCGTTCTATGGCGAGTCCGGCGGCCAGGTGGGCGATGTCGGTACGCTCAGCGGTTCCGGCGTGCGCTTCCAGGTCTCCGACACCCGCAAGCAGGGTGCGGCGCACATCCACGTAGGCCAGGTCCGCGCCGGCACACTGGAGCGCGGCCAGACCCTGCAGGCCGCGGTGGAAGGCCCCCGC
Source organism: Thioalkalivibrio versutus (assembly GCF_001020955.1). Lineage (NCBI taxonomy): Bacteria > Pseudomonadati > Pseudomonadota > Gammaproteobacteria > Chromatiales > Ectothiorhodospiraceae > Thioalkalivibrio > Thioalkalivibrio versutus. The sequence goes on along the minus strand of NZ_CP011367.1, from coordinate 1,976,787 downwards.
CGCGAGAACATCCGCCGCCACCACTCGGCCACTCATCTCCTGCACAAGGCGCTGCGCGATCAGCTGGGCGACCACGTGCAACAGAAGGGATCGCTGGTGGACCCGGATCGTTTGCGCTTCGACTTCACCCATATGGAACCGCTGACCGAAGAACAGCTGCGCTCCATCGAGGCCCAGGTGAACGCCGAGATCCTGGCCAACGAGGCCACCGATACCAACGTCATGGACATCGACTCCGCGATGGAGTCCGGCGCGGTCGCGCTGTTCGGCGAGAAGTACGGTGATCGCGTACGCGTGCTGAAGATCGGCACCTCGGTGGAGCTGTGCGGTGGCACGCACGTGGATCGCACCGGCGACATCGGGTTGTTCCGCATTACCTCCGAGGGCGGGGTGGCCGCGGGCATCCGGCGTATCGAGGCGGTTGCCGGCGAGGTCGCCCTGCGCTGGGTGGACGAGCAGATCGGCCACCTGGACGCGATCGCCGATCGCCTGCGCGCCGGGCCCGGCGAGGCGGCCGACAAGGTTGCCCAGCTGCAGGAGCGCACCCGCGAGCTGGAGAAGCAGGTCACGCAGCTGAAGGGCAAGCTGGCGAGCCAGGCCGGCGACGACCTCGGCTCGCAGGCCAAGGATGTCGACGGCATCCAGGTGCTGGCCGCCAAGGTCGAGGGCGTGGAGCCCAAGGCCCTGCGCGACATGGTCGACCAGCTCAAGCAGAAGCTCGGCAAGGCTGTGGTGGTGCTGGGCACCGCGACAGGCGAGGGCAAGGTCAGCCTGGTGGCAGGTGTGACCAAGGCCGAGACCGGCCAGTTCAAGGCTGGGGATCTGGTGGGCCATGTCGCTACGCAGGTCGACGGCAAGGGCGGCGGCCGTCCGGACATGGCGATGGCCGGCGGCCAGAGCCCGGACAAGCTGGACGCGGCCCTGGCCTCGGTGGAGGCCTGGGTGCGCGAACGCGCCTGATCGATCGTCCATCCCCGTCATCGCGAGGCGCGTAGCGCCGCGGCGATCTCCGAGGGCAGCCCCGGTGCCGGAGGGTTCGGCGCGATCCGGTGGTTTTGGACGGAGGCTGCCACGGCCCCGTCGGGGCCTCGCAATGACGGGGCCCTGCGCGGGGTTCGCCGGGGCGGTGGGCTTTAATGCGGCGGCCAGTTGGTGTTTAATGCCCGCTTCTTAAGTAAACGCTAATGGATGGGGTGCGCCCTGTCCGGACGGTCGCAAGGACCGGGCACGGAACGGAATCTTGAAATGGCGTTGCTGGTACTCAAATTTGGCGGCACCTCGGTGGGCTCGCCCGAACGCATCCAGGCGGTGGCGGAACGCGCGCTGAAGCTGCGCGAGGAAGGCCATCAGCTGGTGATCGTGGTCTCCGCGATGAGCGGCGAGACCGATCGCCTGCTGGGCCTGGCGCACGCACTGAATCCGCGCGCGGACGGTCGCGAACTGGATGTGCTGCTGTCCACCGGGGAGCAGGTCACCATCGCGTTGCTGGCGATGGCGCTGGAGGCGCGGGGCTGTGATGCGCGGTCCTACACCGGGGCGCAGGTGACCATCCGTACGGATAGTGCGCACAACAAGGCCCGTATCCGCAGCATCGACGATGCCCGGGTGCGCGGCGATCTCGAGGCCGGGCGCGTCGTGGTCGTGGCCGGTTTCCAGGGTGTGGACGAGGAGGGTGCGATCACCACCCTGGGCCGGGGCGGATCGGATACCACCGCGGTGGCGCTGGCCGCGGCGCTGAAGGCCGACGAATGCCGCATCTATACTGATGTCGACGGCGTCTACACCACCGATCCGCGGTTGGTGCCGACGGCCCGCCGCCTGCATAGCATCACCTTCGAGGAGATGCTGGAGATGGCCAGCCTGGGCTCCAAGGTGCTGCAGATCCGCGCGGTGGAATTTGCCGGCAAGTACAACGTCCCTTTACGAGTGCTGTCCTCGTTCGAGGAAGGCCCGGGAACCCTGATTACCACGGAGGAGGATGCGCAAGTGGAACAGGCGCTGGTTGCGGGTATCGCGTTCAATCAGAACGAGGCCCAGCTGACGGTTCAGGGCGTCCCCGATCAGCCGGGGGTCGCGCATCGCATCCTCGGCCCGATCGCGGACGCCAATATCGAGGTGGACATGATCGTGCAGAACGTCGGGGCGGATAATTCCACCGACTTCACGTTCACCGTCCATCGCAATGACTACGACAAGGCCCTGGAGATCCTGCAGGCGGCCGCGAAAGCGCTGGGCGCCCGCGAGGTGTCCGGGGATACGCACATCGTGAAGATCTCGGTGGTCGGGGTCGGTATGCGTTCGCACGCGGGCATCGCCAGCAAGATGTTCGAGGCCCTGTCGCGCGAAACCATCAACATCCGGATGATCTCCACCTCGGAGATCAAGATCTCCGTGGTCGTAGATGAGAAGTACCTCGAACTTGCAGTGCGTGCATTGCACGATGCGTTTGAACTCGAACAGACCCCAGTCGGTCAACAGGAGGACGGTTAAGGATGACAGACCGTAAAACGGTTACCGGACGACCGACTCCGTCCGACACAGGCACTGCGGAGAAGAGCATGCTCATTTTGACTCGGCGTGTGGGCGAGACCCTCATGATCGGCGATGATGTGTCCGTCACCGTCCTGGGGGTCAAGGGCAATCAAGTCCGCATCGGCATCAACGCACCCCAGGACGTCGCGGTCCATCGCGAGGAAATCTTTCAGCGCATTCAGCGTGAAGCGAACGTCGCCAGTGGTGAGGGCGGCGGCGAGAACTCCAGTGGCGGTGGTACTGGGGCGGGTGGTGCCGCGGCAGGCGCACGCGACGACTGAACCTCCCGTAAGGAAAGCGAAAGGCCCGGAGGCTGCGATCAGCCTTCCGGGCCTTTCATTTGAAGGCCCAAGGCCTTATCCTGTGCCGCGTTTCCGGAGAGTTGGCCGAGTGGTCGAAGGCGCTCCCCTGCTAAGGGAGTATGGGTCAAAAGCCCATCGAGGGTTCGAATCCCTCACTCTCCGCCAAATCCTGCGAAGGGGCCCGAGTGGCCCCTTTCGCATGTCTGGCCCCCGAGATTTCCGGGATTCGAACCCGAGATACAAGAACGATGGTTCGACCGGTGGCGCGTAGCGACACCGGAACGCCGCAGCGTAGCGAAGGCGGCCCGAAGGGCGACCGGCGCAGCCGGGCGTAATCTTCACTCTCCGCCAAATCCTGCAAAGGGGCCCGAGTGGCCCCTTTCGCACGTCTGGCCCCTGACATGTCCGCCCGGCATTTCCGATTTCCTCCGTCATCCCGGACACCGCGAAGCGGTGAGCCGGGATCTGGCCGGATGGATGGCTTCGACTTGCGAGATCCCGGCTCTTCGCTGCGCTACGGCCGGGATGACGGAGTGTGACGGTCTGGCTGGGGTGACGGGGTGGTGTTCGTGGCCGAGCGGGTGGGATCCCGTCACTGCGGGGAGGTGCAGCCGACGCGGCAGTCTGTCGGGGCTGCCCCGGCGCTGGGGCAGCCGTCCGTCAGGAGCCCCCGGCCCTTCATTGTGCGACGGCCGGGATGACGAGGATGCGGAGGTGGCTGTAATCACAGGGCATCCCGGACGCCACGCGAGACGAGCGACCTTGAGCTCCGGTGTAGCTCCCAATGCGCTTGGGTTGGGGCGCGTGTCTGGGCCCTCGATCAGTTCCCCAGGCCGGTCAGGCGGGCGGGTTCGAGGATCTCGATCCAGTAGCCGTCGAGGTCCTTCACGAAGGCGATGTCCTTCAGGCCGCCTTCGTCGGGGCGCTTCACGAACTCGACGTTGTTCTGGTCGAACCAGCGCACGGCGGCGTCCAGGTCCGGGACCGAGAAGCAGATGTGGCCGAAGCCCTGCGGTTCCTCGTTGCCGTCGTGGTAGTGGAAGTCCGCGTCGTTCTCGGTGCCGTAGTTGTAGGTCAGCTCAAGGATGCCGCGCTGGCTGAACATCCAGCGGGTGGCCTCGCCGGCGTCCTTCGGCGGCTGCGGTTCGTCCTCGCCAAGCTGCGCGAGGAAGTAGAGCGTGAACTCGAACTCCGGGAAGTCCAGGGTCTTCACCAGCTCCATGCCGAACACGCGCTGGTAGAAGTCCAGCGCCTTCTGCGGGTCCTTCACGCGCAGCATGGTGTGGTTGAAGCGAAAGCCTGCGGTGGGATTGTCGCTCATGGTGCGTCCTTGTCTCGGCCAAAGGGGGTGTCCCGGAAGACTGGAACACAGGCGGCGAGGTTCCCTCAAGTGCGGCCGTCACGCGTTGCGCTCGGAGCGAGGGGCTCCGCCACCGCGAGTCGCGCAGGTAGCGTCGCTGGCTTCCGGGAGTGCCCCGGCGCCGGTGGCTGCGTCGGGAGATCGCCACGGCGCTGCGCGCCTCGCGATGACGGGATTTGTGACGCGCCCGGCCAGTTCATTGTCCGTCACTGCGAGGAGGCGTAGCCGACGTGGCAGTCTGTCGGGGTTACCCCGGCGCCGGGGACGCGTGGGGTGCTCGCTTCGCGGCGCTCGCGATGACGGGATGCTGGGCTTGGGGCGCGTGCCCGCGTCCAAAAGCACCGTCATCCCGGAAACCGCGCAGCGGTTATCCGGGATCTCCCGGGGCAGGCATGGCGTTCGTCGGTTCGGCTACTGCCGGCAGAACGGCCAGACCTGGTAGAAGCGTCGGCAGCGGAACTCGGATTCGCAGCTCTGTAGCTGGGACTCGTAGCGGTCGGCGCGCTGCGCCACCTGGCGGGCCGCGGCCCGGACCTGCGGCTTGCTCTGGTAGCTGCCGCGGTTATAGCCGCCCTGGCCCTCATGGTAGGCGAGGTAGAGGTGTTCCGAGTTGTACAACGACACGCCGGTCATGCGCTGGGTGCGGGCGTTGTACCAGCCGATGAAGTCGGTCGCGTGCTTCATGTGCGAACGTCGCGCGAAGCGGCTTCCGGCATCGTCCTGGTACTCGCCCCAGACCGGGTCCTGGGCCTGGGCATAGCCCCGGGCGGAGGAGGGGCGGCTCCACGGGATGAAGCCGAGCAGACGCTCGCGGTCCGGGCGCACGTGGCTGCGGAAGGAGGACTCCTGCTGGATGAACGACATCTGGGTCGCGATCGGCGTGCCCCATTCCCGCTCGGAATCCCGCGCATGATCGTACCAGCGCGGCTGCTCGCGGAAGATCTCGCAGATGTTGCTCTGGTCATCGGGCGGGGAGGGCGACAGCATGGAGCACCCAGCGGTGATGGCTGCCAGCGCCAGCAGCAGCCCGGCCCGCAAAATGGCGACGACCGCCCGCCGCGTCTTCCTTGATTCTGCCTTGTCCACCCGAATCTCCCGCCCGGTTCCCCAATGGCCCGCGAGTATAAAGCACTCGCGACGAGGGCAATGGGTGCCCCGTGCGCCGAGCCTGCTTCCGGAGCTGGCCTCGGCCCCTGCGGGGCTGCGCAACGACAGGGTCGCGTCACTCGCCATCGCGAGCGGCTGTAAGCGATCTCCCGACGCGGTCCCCGGGCCGGGGTGGCCCCCAAAAGACTGCCACTTCGGCTGCGCCTCCTCGCTGTGACGGGAGCGGGGAGGTGCCCCACATGCCCGTCATCGCGAGGCGTGCAGCGCCGCGGCGATCTCCGTCCGGGGCCACCCGAATCGGCGTCGTGCGCGGTGTCAGGGTTCATCGAGTCCGGCCGTCTGTGTGGGAGTGGCCCTGCCCGAGAGCGGATCTCCCGGTAGGAGCCTGCTTGCAGGCGAACGCCCCTGCCCGCGTCCGACAATGGCAGGGGCTTCGCCTGCGAGCAGGCTCCTATCGGGGGGTGTTCCAGTCGGGGTCGAGGGGGCTCAGGGCCGGGTCGGTCCGCCATGGGCCTGGCTCGACCGGCTCGCGGGCGATTTCGCGGATGCGGTCGATGAACGCCTGGCGGGGCAGGGTGATGGCCCCGAGGTTGCGCAGGTGGGCGGTCTCCATTTGTACGTCGACCAGCGGCCAGCCCCAGGCGACCAGGTGGCGGCACAACCAGGCCAGCGCCATCTTGGAGCCATCCCGCTCGCGCGAGAACATCGACTCGCCGCAGAACAGCCGCCCGACCGCGACGCCATAAAGCCCGCCGATCAGGCGCGGGCCGTCCCACACCTCCACCGAATGCGCGTGGCCCGAGCGGTGCAGTGCGATATAGGCCTGCTGCATGCTGGTGGTGATCCAGGTGCCATCGGCGTAGTCACGGGGGCCGGCGCAGGCCTCGATGACGGCCTCGAAGGCGCGATCGAAGCTCACCGTGTAACCGCGATTGCGGATCGCCTTCTTGAGGCTGCGATGCAGGCGGAAGTGGCCCGGCTCCAGGACCGCGCGCGGGTCCGGGCTCCACCAGAGGATTGGCTGCCCGGCCTCGAACCAGGGGAATACGCCGGAGCGATAGGCATTTAGCAGACGCGGCACGGAGAGATCGCCCCCGGCGGCCAGCAGCCCGTTGGGCTCGGGCAACGCCTGCGCCGGGTCCGGAAACGGCGCCTCCGGATGCTCCGGATCGAGCCAGGGCAGGGTGATCTGGGGGCCGGATGTCATGGGGCGTGCCCCCAACGGCCAGAGGGCTGGTCTCCTACAGGTGGGGGTGGGCGTCCGGAGCCCTGTAGGAGCGCAGCCCCCTGCGCGATCGGGCGTTGGCGCGGCCCCCATCGGCCAGATTCCAGCGCGGGCAGGGGCTTCGCGGGCAAGCCCGCTCCCACAGGGCGATCCGGGATCCCCGAGTGCGGAGAAGATCCAGTCGGCGAGCCGGTTGCCTGGGTCGGGAGATCCCGGCTCTTCGCTGCGCTACGGCCGGGATGACGAGGTGGGGTACTGCGGCCGGGATGATGGGTGTCGGTGTGCCGGCGGCATTGTAGGAGCCTGCTTGCAGGCGAATGGGGTGTGGGGGTGTCCAGCGCGGGCAGGGGCTTCGTGGGCAAGCCCGTTCCCACAGGGCGATCCGGGATCCCGGAGTGCGGAGAAGGTCCAGTTGGCGAGCCTGTTTCCTGGGTCGGGAGATCCCGGCTCTTCGCTGCGCTACGGCCGGAATGACGAGGTGGGGCGCTGTGGCCGGGATGACGGCCGCAGCGAGCCGGGCTCGGGTTAGCGGTCGGGCACATCATCGGAATGGGCCTGGCGATAGGGCGAGTGTTCGTGCAGGCGTTCGCACTGGGCGCGCATCATCTGGGCCTCGCGCTCGCAGAAGTCGCGCACGGGCTGCTCGAAGCCCTCGGTCAGGATCATGTGCGCGGAGTACGTGGGTGTGGGCAGGAAGCCGCGCGGGATCTTGTGCTCGCCCTGGGCGCCCGGCTCGAAGCGGGCCAGCCCCTCGCGGATGCAGAATTCGATGCCCTGGTAGTAGCAGGTCTCGAAGTGCAGGTCGGCCAGCTCCTCGGTGCAGCCCCAGAAGCGCCCGTACAGGGTGTCGTGGCTGCGATAGCAAAGCGCCGCGGCGATGGTCTCGCCGTCTGCCTTCGCGTCCGGTTCGGTCGCATCCGGATCCGCCGCGCTGGGGCGCCGGGCCTCGAACAGCACCACCTGATCGCCCAGTTCGGCCGCGGTCTCGACAAAGAAGGCCTCCGACAGCGTCGGGATGCCCATGTGCTTCTCGAAGGTATCCACGTAGAAGCGGTGAAAGCGCGCCCAGTCCTCCGCCTGCCCGGTGGCGCCGGTCAGGGTGCGAAAGACGATCCCGGCCTCCTGCACGCGGCGACGTTCGCGCTTGATGTTCTTGCGCTTTTTCGAGCTGAGCGCGCCCAGGAAGGCGTCGAAGTCCGCGTACCCCCCGTCAGGGGCGTTGGTCCAGTGGTACTGGCAGCCCATGCGCTCGGCCAGGCCCAGCTCGCGGGTCACGTCCAGATCGTCCTGATTGGGGAACAGGATGTTCACGCCGGAGGCGTTCAGCTCGCGCCCGCGGGTGACCAGTGCGCGCACCAGCAGGGTGCGCAGGTGATCGAAGTCCGGCGCCTCCGGGTGCACCAGCAGGCGCGGGCCGGTGGCCGGGGTGTAGGGCACGGAGACGACCAGCTTGGGGTAGTAGTTCAGCCCGTGGCGGTTCCACGCGCCTTCCCAGGCGAAGTCGAACACGAACTCGCCGTAGTTGTTGGTCTTGGCATAGGCCGGGGCCGCCGCGACCAGCTGGCCCTCGCGGAAGATCAGCACATGCTGCGGGAACCAGCCGAACTGCCGGCCCAGGCACTCGTGGCGCTCCAGGCCTTCCAGAAAGGCGTGGCGCAGGAACGGCTCGGTGCCGCCGGTCAGGGCGTCCCAGGCGGCCGGGTCCACCGCGGCCAGGCCGTCACGCAGCTCGACGCGCTCCGCCGTGTGGCCCGTGGCGTCCTCCGACGGGTCCGGTGCCTGGGTGTCGCCCTCGGCGCTCACGCGATCAACCGAGCTTGTCCAGGTACTTCTCCGCGTCCAGTGCGGCCATGCAGCCGGTGCCGGCGGAGGTGACCGCCTGGCGATAAACGTGATCCATCACGTCGCCGGCGGCGAACACGCCCGGCACGGAGGTGGCCGTGGCGTTGCCTTCCAGCCCGCTTTGTACCTTGATGTAGCCGCCCGCCATATCCAGCTGGCCCTGGAAGATGTCGGTGTTCGGCTTGTGGCCGATGGCGATGAACACGCCCATCAGCTCGAGATCCTTGGTCTCTCCGGACTCGGTGCTCTTGAGTCGCGCACCGGTCACGCCGGTCTCGTCGCCGAGGATCTCTTCCAGGGTGTGGTTCCACTCGATGGTGACGTTGCCGTTCTTTTCCTTCTCGAACAGCTTGTCCTGCAGGATCTTCTCCGAGCGCAGCGAATCGCGCCGGTGCACCAGGGTGACCTCGGAGGCGATGTTCGACAGGTACAGCGCCTCCTCGACCGCGGTGTTGCCGCCACCGATCACCGCCACTTTCTGGCCACGGTAGAAGAAGCCGTCACAGGTGGCGCAGGCGGACACGCCCTTGCCGGCGAAGGTGGTCTCGGACTCCAGCCCCAGGTACTGGGCGGAGGCGCCTGTGCAGATGATCAACGCATCACAGGTGTACTCGCCGGAGTCGCCGATCAGGCGGTAGGGCTTGTCCTTCAGCTGCACCGTGTGGATGTGGTCGAAGATCACCTCGGTGTCGAAGCGCTCGGCGTGCTTCTTCATCCGTTCCATCAGTTCGGGGCCCTGCACGCCGTCGTTGTCGCCGGGCCAGTTGTCCACGTCGGTGGTGGTCATCAGCTGGCCACCCTGTTCCAGGCCGGTGATCACCACCGGGTTCAGGTTGGCGCGCGCGGCGTAGACGGCGGCGGTCCAGCCGGCCGGGCCGGAGCCCAGGATCAGCAGCGGGCAGTGACGCGGCGCCTTCTCGCTGCCGCCCTTTTTCGGCTGGGTCGCGGTGTCGCTACCGGAGGAGAGCGAGACGGCGCCGGCGGCTGCCTGCATGGCACCCGTGGCGACGGCGGCCTTGGGGGCGTCCTTCTTGCCGGCCTGCTTGCTCTTCTTGTCGGATGGGTCCTTGGCGTCGCTCATGCGGTACTCCCTGTCGATACGATGAATACGGCTGGCGCTGCCAGGGTGGCCGGCAACGCGAAAAATACGGGTTCGATAAGGCGGGGATTATTGGGACGCGGCGGGTCTTTGTCCAACATCGCCACGCCGGACGTGGATGCCCCAAAGCGGTCCCCGCGCGCGATACCGATTCGGTAATCGCGGGCCATAAAACATTTTCATGTTCGCGTGGGCCGCGGGCACCCGGCGGGGAGTCACTACATCGGCGTTTGGTGGATAACCGGGGTGCCTCGCCAGGAATGGCGACAGGACGGGGAATGGGCGTTTTTATCCACAGCTTGCCCACGGCTTGTGCGCGGTTTGTTCTTCCGGGAGCCACTATATCTAGTGGCTATGCAGTTCTCGATCCCCGATCTATAGTATCTCACGTTCGATCCAACACCAGCGCGAGGCCCGTCATGCACAGCGATTCCCATACTGCCACAGCCCAGCAGGGCACCCAGTACCCGCCGCAAGCCGAACCGTCGGCCGAGGTCCTGGCGACCAGCCCGGGCCAGCACCAGGTGATTCGCCGCAATGGCAAAGTGACCGGCTTCGATGCCTCCAAGATCGAGGTCGCGGTGACCAAGGCCTTCCTCGCGGTGGAGGGCGGCAATGCCGCGGCCAGCCGTCGCATCCACGAGGTGTCGAAGGAAGTGGCCGGGCAGGTGGTGGACAGCCTGTTCCGCCGCGCCGGGACCCAGGGCATGACGGTCCACATCGAGGATATCCAGGACCACGTGGAGCTGGCGCTGATGCGCAGCGGCCACCACAAGGTCGCGCGGGCCTACGTGATCTACCGCGAGCAGCAGTCGCAGAAGCGCGCCGCCGAGGCCGCCGAGCAGGGTGCGGACGAACAAGCCGAGGCCGCCACGCTGAACGTGACCCGGGCCGACGGCACCCTGGCCCCGCTGGACGAGGACCGCCTGCAGGCGGTGGTCGCCGAGGCCTGCGCCGGCATCGAGCAGGTGGATGGCGAGAAGATCCTGACCGAGGCCCGCCGCAACCTGTTCGACGGCGTGGCCGAGAAGGATGTCTCCACCGCGCTGGTGATGGCCGCGCGGGTGATGATCGAGAAGGAGCCGAACTACTCCGAGGTCACCGCGCGGTTGCTGATGGACGCGCTGCGCCGCGAGGCCCTGAGCTTCGTGCACGGCCGCCCGGAAGAGGCCACCCAGGCCCAGCTGGCCGAGCGCTATGCCGATTACTTCGGTGCCTACATCAAGCGGGCTGCCGAGCTGGAGCTGGTCGACAGCGAGCTGACCCGCTACGACCTCGAACGCCTGGGTGCCGCGCTCAAGCCCGAGCGCGACCTGCAGTTCACCTATCTGGGCCTGCAGACCCTGTTTGACCGCTACTTCATCCACAGCGATGGCACGCGCTTCGAGCTGCCGCAGGCGTTCTTCATGCGCGTGGCCATGGGCCTGGCGATCAACGAGATCGACCGCGAGGCGCGCGCGATCGAGTTCTACAACCTGCTGAGCTCGTTCGACTTCATGAGCTCCACGCCGACCCTGTTCAACTCCGGCACCCTGCGTCCGCAGCTCTCCAGCTGCTACCTGACCAGCGTCCCGGACGACCTCGACGGCATCTACAGCGCCATCCGCGACAACGCGCTGCTGTCCAAGTTTGCCGGCGGGCTGGGCAACGACTGGACCCGCGTGCGCGGCATGGGCGCCCACATCAAGGGTACCAACGGCAAGTCGCAGGGCGTGGTCCCGTTCCTCAAGGTGGCCAACGACACCGCGGTGGCGGTGAACCAGGGCGGCAAGCGCAAGGGTGCGGTGTGCGCCTACCTCGAGACCTGGCATATCGATATCGAGGAGTTCATCGAGCTGCGCAAGAATACCGGCGACGACCGCCGCCGCACCCACGACATGAACAGCGCCAACTGGATCCCGGACCTGTTCATGAAGCGTGTGGCCGAGGACGGCGACTGGACCCTGTTCTCCCCGAACGAGGCGCCGGACCTGCACGACCTGATCGGCGCCGACTTCGAGAAGCGCTACAGCGAGTACGAAGAGAAGGCCGCGCGCGGCGAGATGCGCGTGTACAAGACCATGAAGGCCGTCGACCTGTGGCGGAAGATGCTCGGCATGCTGTTCGAGACCGGCCACCCGTGGGTCACCTTCAAGGACCCGTGCAACCTGCGCAGCCCGCAGCAGCACACCGGCGTGGTTCACAGCTCCAACCTGTGCACCGAGATCACCCTGAACACCTCGGACGACGAGATCGCGGTGTGCAACCTGGGCTCGATCAACCTGGCCGCGCACATAGGCGACAACGGCGAGCTGGATCAGGCCAAGCTCGAGCGCACCGTGAACACCGCCATGCGCATGCTCGACAACGTGATCGACTACAACTACTACTCGGTGCCGCAGGCGCGTCGCTCCAACATGCGCCACCGCCCGGTGGGCCTGGGGATCATGGGTTTCCAGGATGCGCTGTACAAGCTGCGCCTGCCGTATGCCTCCGAGGCCGCCGTGGAGTTCGCCGATGCCTCCATGGAGGCGGTGTCCTACTACACCATCAAGGCCTCGACCGATCTGGCCGAGGAGCGCGGGCGCTACGAGAGCTTCCCCGGCAGCCTGTGGAGCCAGGGCATCCTGCCGATCGACTCGGTCGAAAAGCTGGCCGAGACCCGCGGCGACTACCTGCAGATGGACAGCACCCAGCGCCTGGAGTGGGACAAGCTGCGCAAGCGGGTGAAGAAGGTCGGCATGCGCAACTCCAACACCATGGCGATCGCGCCGACCGCGACCATCTCCAACATCTGTGGCGTGTCGCAGTCGATCGAGCCGACCTACCAGAACCTGTTCGTCAAATCGAACCTGTCGGGCGAGTTCACCGTGATCAACCCGTACCTGGTGCGCGATCTGAAGGACCGCGAGCTGTGGGACGAGGTCATGGTCAACGACCTCAAGTACTACGACGGCTCCGTGCAGCCGCTGGACCGCGTGCCGGAGGACCTCAAGGCCCTGTACGCCACCGCGTTCGAGCTGGACACCCGCTGGCTGGTCGAGGCCGCCTCGCGCCGGCAGAAGTGGATCGACCAGGCGCAGAGCCTGAACCTGTACATGGCCGAGCCCTCCGGGCCCAAGCTGGACGCCCTGTACAAGCTGGCCTGGGTGCGCGGGCTGAAGACGACCTACTACCTGCGCTCCATGGGTGCGACCCACGTGGAGAAGAGCACCGTGGCCGACTCCTCGCGCGCCAACAAGCTGAACGCCGTCTCCGGCGGGCAGCAGGCGTCCGAGCCGGAGGCGCCCAAGGCGTGCTCCATCCTCGATCCGGACTGCGAGGCCTGCCAGTAAGGCCCGCCCGCAAGCGGGCACCGAATACGTACGACCAAGCAAACTGAACAAAGGCCCGGCCACCGCGCCGGGCCGCCACCGAAAGAAGAGGGACACTATGCTTTCCTGGGACGATCCGATTGCCGCCGTAAAAGGCGAAGGCCAGAAACAACCCGCCGTACGCCCGGGCATGGGCTTTCAGGAGAACGAAGCCCTGATGAGCACCGCCGGCGCAGCGCCCAGCGTCCCGCCGGAACCGGAAAACGCCGGCCAGCCGCTGGCCGAGCCCAACGAGGAGGCCCTGACCGGCACCGGCCTGGAAGACATCGAGATGGGCGCCGAGCGCATCCGCGTGGATGACAAGAAGATCATCAACTGCCACGCGGACCTCAACCAGCTCGTGCCCTTCAAGTACAAGTGGGCCTGGCAGAAGTACCTGGACGGCTGCGCCAACCACTGGATGCCGCAGGAAATCAACATGAACGCGGACATCGCCCTGTGGAAGGACCCGAATGGTCTGACCGAGGACGAGCGCACCATCGTCAAGCGCAACCTGGGCTTCTTCTCCACCGCTGACTCGCTGGTGGCGAACAACCTGGTGCTGGCCGTGTACCGCCACATCACCAACCCCGAGTGCCGCCAGTACCTGCTGCGCCAGGCCTTCGAGGAGGCCGTGCACACCCACGCCTACCAGTACTGCGTGGAGTCCTTGGGGTTGGACGAGGGCGAGATCTTCAACATGTACCGCGAGGTGCCCTCCGTCGCCGTCAAGGCCGAATGGGCCCTGCCGTTCACCAAGCACCTGGCGGACCCGAACTTCCGCACCGGCACGCCGGAGGCGGACCAGAAGCTGCTGCGCGAACTGATCGCCTTCTACGTCGTGTTCGAGGGCATCTTCTTCTACGTCGGCTTCGTGCAGATCCTCTCCATGGGCCGGCGCAACAAGATGACCGGCGTGGCCGAGCAGTTCCAGTACATCCTGCGTGACGAGTCCATGCACATGAACTTTGGCATCGACGTGATCAACCAGATCAAGGTCGAGAACCCGCACCTGTGGACCGAAGACTTCAAGGACGAGATGCGTACCCTGATCCGGGACGCGGTCGAGCTGGAGGCGCAGTACGCCCGCGACACCATGCCCCGCGGCGTGCTCGGCATGAACGCCCAGATGTTCGAGGAGTACCTGCACTTCATCGCCAACCGCCGCTGCGCGCAGATCGGCCTGGCCGAGATGTACCCGGGTGCCGACAACCCGTTCCCGTGGATGAGCGAAGTGCTGGATCTGAAGAAGGAAAAGAACTTCTTTGAGACGCGGGTTACGGAGTATCAGACGGGTGGGGCGTTGAGCTGGGATTAACCCGGCGAGGCGGAGACCCAACAGAACGGAGCCAGGGAGATGGCGACGCAGCAACAGAAGAGGGCGCCGCAGGACGGCGCCCTTTTTTGTGCGGGCGCTTCGGGCACGAGGGTCAACAGACAAGGTTTGACCCCAGTGGCGCTGGCTGGCTCCTCAACGCAGCTAGCCCCCCAGTCAATCGAGTCAAGTGGTTTAAGAGCGAAAAACCTGAGGAAACAACCCGTGGCATGGAGTGTACCCAAGAACAGTAAGCGACAAGTTGATAAAGCTGGTCGAGCGTTAGCCGAAGGCCGTCTGCCCACGCATCAACAAAACGAGGCATTGCAGGTTATCAACAACTGGCGTTCATCACACAGTTTTCCGATGAATACCTTCCAGGTAAACCTGCGCCAAAGAGCTAGACGGATTGACAACGAAGCGCTGGTGGCGCAGAGACTGAAGCGGGTTCCATCCATCGTCGCTAAGCTCCGCCGCTTCGATGGCATGAAGTTGTCCCGTATGCAAGATATTGGTGGGTGCAGGGCAGTAGTTGGGAGCGTGGACGTTGTATTTGCCTTGTGCAATTCTTATCTAAACAGTGAAATCCGTCATGTCCTAGTTAATCAGAAGGACTACATAGCCGAGCCAAAAGCGTCCGGCTACAGGGGTGTTCATTTAGTTTACCGATATCGAAGTGACCGGAACGAGACATACAATGGGCATCTCATAGAAGTGCAAATTCGTTCTGGACTCCAACACGCATGGGCAACTGCGGTTGAAACAATGGGCACGTTTCTTCGGCAAGCGCTAAAGTCCAGCGAAGGCTCAACCGAATGGTTGCACTTCTTCGCGCTCGTTAGTTCAGCTTTCGCAATTCGCGAGGGGTGCAAGGTGGTGCCGGGAACGCCGACTGATTACGATGTGATTTTGGAAGAAATTCGGAGTCAAGAGGACCGCCTTAAAGTCGCGGACCGTTTAACTGCTTTCGGTGAGGCCTTGCGGACGCTGGAAGATGCTGGAATTCGGGGTTCGAAATACTACCTCATGGTTCTCAAGCCAGCGGAAGAAACGCTCGATATTGTCGGATACAGAAAAAACGAGCTTGCTCAGGCAACCGAAGCTTACCTAGAGGCTGAAAAGAGCGTTTCGAATATTGAGGGAGCAGATGCGGTTTTGGTGGCTGCGGACTCTCTTGATTCCTTGCGGAAGGCATACCCAAATTACTTCTTGGATACGAAAACGTTTTTGGCGGAACTGTCTAGCATTCTGGGCGGAAAAGGATGAGGCTGAAAGAAGACTCGTGACTAGAGGAAGACGCCTGAGCTCAGATAACGGGGTCGGACCTCGGTAACCTACGGAAACACCGAAGGAAAACGGTCTAGAAAGGGCGCGAATAGAGCTTCAAGCGATCATTTCGTCCATCAAATGGGACTTCCAGGTACGGAAGCAATCCCGTGGGCGAATCGCCATCATCTGCCGGGAAGTGGGGCAAGAAGAGGACACCCATGGTCTCTTATTGATTTCTCCGCCGAGGTGCGTGAGGCGCACCGGCCCGCACTGGCCATTACGGCGTGAAATCAGTGTTAGTGAGTGTCCAGGATTTTAGGGGCTTTACAGGTGTGGCTAGTCGGGGCAGTCTTCGTGGTGTGGTGGCAAGCTGGTAAGTAGCTGCACGGCAGGGCAGGGTCTGCCAGCGGTGCAGGTAAACTTGGCGTAGGCCTACGGGGACTTATGTCACAGAAATGGGGGCGTAACTCATGAGCACTTTTGCACTGCTTTTGATCGTGCTTGGCGTAATTGTGTTTGGGGTTGCGATAAAGCAACACCAGACAGATAAGAATCAGGGGGATAAAACGGGGGTGATTGGCATTGTCTTATTCTCGGTCGGGCTAGGAATCGCAAGTTGGTGAGGAAAAAACAAAGAGAAGAGGACACCCATGATCTTCTTGACGGACTGAGGCGGTCGGGCTAGGTTTCGGGATGATTGCAGGCCAAGGAGGGTCCTGATGACTCGAGCCATGAAGGAGCTCGTATCGGCCGAGACGACGCCGTGTTACCACTGTAACTGTCGTTGTATTCGCCGCGCGCTCCGGTGTGGCGAGGGTTTCGAATTGGCGCGGCGCTAGTATCACCAACGCAGTTCGCTCACCGTGTTGGTGCGGATGTGTTTTGTGTGTAAGCCAGGGAGGCGGGTATGGATTCAGGCGTTCGGATGCTGGAGGTTGTTCAAGCGCTTTTTACCAATCGGGATCTAAATGATCTTTTGGGCTATGGTATTGGGCTGTTGGCGTTGGCGATTTTGGCGCTGGTGGCATACCATCATTGGTCGCTAGCAAGGTATAGCCGATTTAAAGTAGATCGCCAGAAGTTCTGTGAGTTTAAGCGGGCGCTGGACGCGTCGGCGGATCAGTATGCAGACATCGGAATTGAGGTGTACTTCCGGGCGCTTTTTGGATTTCGGCTTTCAGCTATATGCATTTTGTCGTTGGTTTCATCCGGCAATCCGTTGAAAAAGATTGTCCTTTTTAAAAAAGGGCGGCGATATTTAGAGTACAATCACAAAACGGGGTATTTCATATCTAAGATCGATCTTAGGTGGCTTCGGTTTTTGGATGCATTGTATGCTGTTCTGGCGTTTTGTTGTTTGCTTATTTCGTGTGTGTCGATTATTGCGCTGCTAGAAGTGGCACGAGAGGGCTACGGCGATGATGTGATCGGGCTTATTTTCTCGGTTTTCGTCTTATTTTTGGTTTTGTCGATTGTATTTGTAGAAGCGCTGTGGTCGACGAGCGCGTCTCGAGCCTTGTTGGAAGATCAAGCAAGAACGGGGTCGGCCTTTGGAATGACGGGGTCGGACCTCGGTAACCTACGGAAAAACAGCGGTAAACCGGTCTAGAAAGGTCGCGATTCGAGCTTAAAGCGGTCATTTCGGCCATCAAATGGGCGTTCCAGGGAGGGAAGCCATGCCACGGGCGAATCGCCATCATCTGTCGGGCCATGTCTGGCACGTTACGCATCGTTGTCACAAGCAGGAGTTTCTGCTGAAGTTTGCCCGGGACCGGAGGCTCTGGCGCTACTGGCTGTACCAGGCGCGCCAGCGTTACGGATTCTGTGTGCTCAACTACATAGTGAACTCCAACCATGTACACCTGCTGGTGCGCGATGGGGGCGGAGCCGAGATTGCGCGTTCCATGCAGTTGATCGCGGGCCGGGTTGGGCAAGCAATAACGGGGTCGGACCTCGGTAACCTACGGAAAAACAGCGGTAAACTGGTCTATAAAGGGCGCGATTCGAGCTTAAAGCGGTCATTTCGGCCATCAAAAGGGCGTTCCAGGGAGGGAAGCCATGCCACGGGCGAATCGCCATCATCTGCCGGGCCATGTCTGGCACGTTACCCATCGTTGTCACAAGCAGGAGTTTCTGCTGAAGTTCGCCCGCGACCGGAGGCTCTGGCGCTACTGGCTGTACCAGGCGCGCCAACGTTACGGACTCTGTGTGCTCAACTACATAGTGACCTCTAACCATGTACACCTGCTGGTGCGCGATGGGGGCGGAGGCGAGATTGCGCGTTCCATGCAGTTGATCGCGGGCCGGGTTGGCCAGTCATACAACCGGCGCAAGGCGCGCAAGGGCGCTGTCTGGGAAGACCGCTACCATGCCACTGCCGTGCAGACCGGGGCCCACCTCGCGCGCTGCCTGGTGTACATCGACCTGAACATGGTCCGGGCGGGGGTGGTGAAGCATCCTTCGGAGTGGGAAGCCAGCGGATATCGGGAGATCCAGGCACCACCGGACCGTTACCGAGTCATTGATGAGCAGGCCCTGCTGGATACGCTGGAGATCGGTTCCGTAGCTGAGCTGAGAGAGTGTCATCGTTTGTGGGTGGAGGAGGCGCTGGCCTCGGATCGCGCCAGTCGGGATGAGTGGTGGACGACGGCCGTAGCGGTAGGGGACCGGTCGTATGTGGACGAAGTGCACCGGGCGCTGGGGGTGCGGTCGCCGGGGCGCCACGTTGAACAGACGGGGGATACCGCATGGGTGCGCGACGATGGGGCGAGTTATGGGGTTGATCAACGGTTTTGACGGCGAAATGGGGCGGATAAGCCTCTAGAAAGGGGGTTTGGCGCGATATAAATCCATGAAGTCAGTAGGTTGTCGTGGTCCGACCCCGTCGCCGAACCGTCGCCGAACGGTTGCGGCTCCCTAGTGCAGAATGACTGCACGGCAGTCACCGCGCCTTGTTCGCACGCAAAAGCGACTCGAGCGCGAGTGCGCAGATTAATCAGTGTTTCCCTAGAGTGTGAGTCCGTGGACCAGATATCCTTGACCAATGCCCGTTGACCTTCAAGCGCTCTCGGCCAGGCTGATCCATCTGATCCTCGACACGGTCTTTGTGGTCGATCGGGACAATCAGATCGTCTTCGTGACTGATGCCTGTGAGGATCTGCTTGGTTATCGCGCGGAGGAGCTGATCGGAACCACGATCACCGACTATATGCATCCGGAAGACCTGGCGGCCTCACTGGCCTCCATTGTTCGGGTCATGGAGGGCAAGCCTCACGTCGATTTCCGTAACCGCTATATCCGCAAAGATGGCGGTGTCGTGTACATCCTTTGGTCGGCCCACTGGGTCGAGGAGGAGGGTGTGCGGATTGGGGTTGCGCGGGACGTGACGGCCCTGCGGGAGGCCGAGGAGGAACTGCGCTTCCTCGCCCATCATGATCCGCTGACAGGACTGACCAACCGATCGCTGTTCTATGACCGCCTGGATCTGGCGATACATTCGGCCCATCGCTACCAGAACCACCTGGCCTTGCTGTTTCTGGATATCAACGACTTCAAGGTGATCAATGATGTCCATGGACACGCGGTGGGGGACCGTGTGCTTTGTACGATCGCCCGGCGGCTGGAGGGCTGCGTGCGGGAGACGGACACGGTGGCGCGGATGGGCGGGGATGAGTTTATTGTCCTGCTGACGGATATCCAGGTGGAGGGTGCCGTTTCCAGAAAGGTCGAGCACATTCAATCGGCCATGGACGAGCCCCTAGGCGCCGAGTTCGGCGGGATCATACCGTCTTGTAGCATTGGCGTGGCCTGCTATCCCGCTGACGGAGAGGACGCCGATACCTTGCTGAGCCGTGCGGATGGCGAAATGTACCGGGTGAAGCGGAAAAGGGGTAAGGGGCATTCATGACCTCAAAGGAAGAGGGAAGTAAGGGCTCGGACCTCGGTAACGTACGGAAAAACCGAAGGAAACCGGTCTAGAAAGGGCGCGAGTCGGGCTTGAAGCGGTGATTTCGGCCATGGGCGAGAAAAGGACACCCATGATCTCGTTGCGGCAAACTCGGGGCATTTCCTTTCCCTCGAGGACTCCATGACCCGAACACTGTTGCTGATCGTCATCTTCTACACGCCGTCGGTATGGGCGGAGCCGCCGGAGCCGATGGTGCCCGCCGACTATTACGACTTCGTGTTCGCGACCGAGCCGAGGCTTTCGCCGGATGCTGGCCATGTCGTCTTCGTGCGCAGTCGCGTGGACGATGAACGCCGCAATCGGGAATCGAGCATCTGGATGGTGCCGGCTGATGGCTCGGAATCGGCAAGCCAGTTCACCCAGGGTGAGTCCGATCGTCATCCCCGTTTTTCTCCCGATGGGCGGCAAGTGGCCTTCTTGAGGACCGTCGACGAGGACGCCCAGATTCATCTGATACCCATTGACGGTGGTGAAGCCCATGCCATCACCGAGATTGAACAGGGCGATCTTTCTCACTTTGCCTGGCTGCCTGATGGTCAACACCTGATCGTTACCCTGACCATCGACCCGGCCGTCGAGGATCCCGCGCAGGAGGAGCAGGGGGATGACGCACCGCAGGCGGATGTGAAGGTCTATTCGCGGCCGCTCAGCCGTCGTGAGTCGCAGGGTTGGCTGGATGAGAGCCGCCGCACCTTGTGGTTGCTGGATTCGGCAAGCGGCGAACTCGAGCGTTTGGCAGGGGACGCCGAGTGGAACCACAACAACCCGACGGTTTCGCCCGATGGCCGCTTCCTGGCGTTCAATGTCGACCGCAGCGGCCGCGAGTACGACGGCAGCTTCAATCAGGACATCTACCTGCTCGATCTCGAAAGCCGTGAGGAACGCAAGCTGTCCGCGCCCGATGGGCGTGTCACCGACCCACTGTTCTCGCCCGACGGGCGCCAGGTCGCCTTTCTCTATCAGTCCGACCGTTATCGTCCCGTGGAACTGCACCGCATCGGGATCGACAACGACGACCACAAGGTACTGCACGATGGCATGGACTTCTCCGTTACGCAGGCCTGGTGGCCCGAGGGGTTCGATCGCCCCCTGGTATTGGCGGACTTCCGCGGCAGCCGTCCACTGATTCGCTTGCACCCCGATGGTGACAGCGAGGTGGTCCTCGGTGATGAAGCCGCTCTCAGCGATCTCGACTTTGCCGCCGACGGCGAGTCCCTGGCCTTGCTGGTCGAAGACGAAACCCGGATGCCGGAGGTGCACGTCGCCGACAGTGACGGGTTCGAGTCGCGACGCCTGACGGGCTTCAACGACACTCTGTTGGAATCACGTTACCGGACCGAGCTCGAACGCTTCAGCTACGAGGTCGAGGATGGCCGCACGGTGGATGCGTTCCTGCTACGGCCCAAAGGGTTCGACGCCGGCGATGACTGGCCGCTGGTGTTGAACATTCGTGGCGGTCCGGCGCATATGTGGGGCCATCGCTGGTTCCACGAGTTTCAGATGATCGCGGGCGCGGGCTACGCGATGCTGTTCACCAACTATCGGGGTTCGACCGGCTACGGTTACGAGTTCCAGGCCTCGGTGTACCAGGACTACGGTGGGGTGGACTACCGCGACAATATGCAGGCCCTGGACGCGGCGTTGGAGCGCTACCACTGGATCGACGAGGAGCGCCAGTTTCTGACCGGTGGCAGCCATGGCGGCTTTCTGACCAACTGGATCACCACGCAGACCGATCGCTTCCGCGCGGCGGTCACCCAGCGCAGTGTCTCCAACTGGATCTCTGAGGCCGGCACCCAGGACTACGTGCCGACAAGGATGAATGCCGAGTTTGGCGGCACGATCTGGACGAACTACGACTATTACTGGGGACGCTCACCGCTCAAGTACGCCGACCAGGTGAGTACGCCGACGCTGATCATCCACTCTACCGATGACCGGGTGACCCCGATCGGGCAGGGCCAGGAGTGGTTCTACGCGCTGCTTAATAACGACGTAGAGAGCGAGCTGGCGGTATTCGATGGCGAAGGCCACAACCTGTCCCGGGACGGCACTCCGGTGAATCTGGTCAAACGCCTGGAACTCATCCTCGAGTGGTTTGAGAGCCATAAACCGTGATCCGCAGTGCGAGGCATTGATTGCGAGGCGGGGGGGCAGTCGGGGAGAAGGGAGAAGAGAGATGGGGGGATAACGGGGTCGGACCTCGGTAACGTACGGAAAAACCGAAGGAAACCGGTCTAGAAAGGGCGCGAGTCGGGCTTGAAGCGGTGATTTCGGCCATCAAATGGGCATTCCAGGGAGGGAAGTCATGCCGCGGGCGAATCGCCATCACCTGCCGGGAAGGGTGAACCGCCCCGGGTTTCCCGGAGACTCGTTGGTTTGGGTCACGCCAGCTGCTGAGCTATGGGCTCAGAGCTCTCCTTTTGCCTCTGGAAGTTTCCGGCGGAAGGCAAAAGGCAAGGTTTGACCCCGGCGTCTGGCCTCTTTGCAGGTCCGGTCGGACGGGCATGTACGCCTTAAGCCGCTGTTTTGTTCCGCGCTGGTTGGCACCCTTGCAGACTGACATGCATACACGGAAAAGCGGACTGTCTCTGGAGGCAGTCTGTATATGTTGGTAATATACAAAAATGATCCAGTGGAAGGACATTACCGGGTTCGACTGGGACGAGGGAAATGCCCGGAAGAGCGTGGACAAACACGGTGTGGGCCAGTCAGAGGCGGAGCAGGTGTTCTTCAATGCCCCCTTGCTGGTCCTGGCAGACGAGGTACACAGTCGGAGGGAGCCTCGCCACCACGCGTTGGGTGTCACTCATGAAGGTCGCCGGCTGCACATTACGTTCACGCTGCGCGAGCGAAGCACGAGAATCCGTGTGATTTCGGCCCGGGATATGCACCGCAAAGAGCGAGCCATCTATGAGCAATATCAAGAAGATTCCTGAGTTCAAGGACGAGGCAGAAGAGCGGGCGTTCTGGGAGAGCCATGATTCGAGTGAGTACGTCGATTGGAACCGCGCCGCGGCGGTCGAGCTCCCGAATCTCAAGCCTTCTACCCGGACGATCTCCCTGCGCTTGCCGGAGTCGCTCCTCGACCGCATCAAGATCGAAGCCAACAAGCGTGACATGCCCTACCAATCCCTGATCAAGGCGTGGCTGGCGGACGACGTGGACGAAGCCCGCAAAAAGGGCTAACGGCGACGACAGCGGATGAGCGTGTGGCATCCGTGGATTTCACCGAGCATGACCTGGTGGTCGGCCTGATGGACGGTCGACGGATTTCGGTCCCGCTCAAGTGGTACCCGCGTCTGGCCCACGCAACGCTCCCGCAAAGCAGGAAAGGACACCCATGCGCAGATGGCGCAGTTGCACGCGAAAGGTCGAATCGGCGGGCGTCTCGGCTATGGGGCGCGGTTTCGAGGGATAAGCCGTTCATTTTGACAATCCGCGCACGCGGGGCGGCGTATGCCGCAGGCCAGACCTGGGCCCCTGCCTGCCATGTACGGCCAACAGCCAGAGGCAAGGTCTGAAACCCGGGAGTCGACGCCGCAGCTCGGTCGCCGGAAAATAAACCGCTCGCCTTTTCGCCGTGCGGTCTTTATAGCAAGGCGACCCGGTTGCCGCCGGATTCTTTGACGCTGTACAGCGCATCGTCGACGCGCTTGAGCAGACTGCGGGGCGATTCATCGGGACGGTACTCCGTGACTCCGAGGCTTGCCGTGACCTGCTCGTGTATCGGGAATCGAGTCCGGGCCAACAGGGCACGCAGGGTCTCGGCCAAGGCCCCGGCGTCCTCTGCTTTGGTCTCCGGCAGGAGTGCAAGAAACTCTTCGCCGCCCCAGCGTATCAGCACGTCGCTGCCGCGCAGATTGGCTTCCAGCGTGTCCGCTACCTGGCACAGGATTAGGTCACCGGTTGCATGACCATGACGGTCGTTAACCGACTTGAAGTGGTCGATATCACACATGATCAAGCTCAACGGCGACCCGTAACGGCGGGCGCGTTGGACTTCGAGCGGCAGCAATTCATCGAATGCCCCCCAGCTCATGAGGCCGGTCAGGCTGTCATGGTGGGCCTGATGATGCAGCTCGGCTTCGATCTGTTTGCGGGCAGAGATGTCGAATCCGGTCCCGGTCAGACAGGGTTGTCCGTTGAGCTCTACCCGCAGACCGGTGAAGTAGTAGGGGATGTACGCCCCGGACGCACCGCGCATGGCTGCCTCGACGTCGGCCGAGCCGGTTTCGAAGACGCGACTGATCGCCTGGGCCACACGAGGCTGATCCTCGCCGGCGAAGAGATCCACGGCATTGATGCGGGTCAGTTCGTTGCCCTCCAGGCCGGTCACCCGCTTGAAGTTGTGGTTCCAGCGGATGAAACGACCGGTGTCATCCAGCACACAGAACACGGCGGGCAGGCCGTCGATCACGGCGTCGCTGAAATCACGTTCCTGACGCAGCTTGTGCTGCAGTTCGTCATGTGCGGAGGACGAAAGAAGAGGACACCCATGATCTTCTTGACGATTAGAGCCTCCTTGGCGGCGGGAATCAGACATTAGCTAGAAATCAATTCCGCTATCGACCTTGTTCCTCTTCCTGATACGTACAGCCCTCTCCTTGATCCAGCCAAGTATGTAAAGCCGGAATGATATCGACAGGATTTGTCGGATCATCATCGCGCGTTGGGTAGCGCCACACACGACCCCATATTTCCTTTCTTTAATGTGGTGGAACGTACCATGCACGAGTTCGAACGCCATCCCCTTCTCGAATTGCTTGGAGGTGTAGTTCAAGGCGATCTCGATCTGGAAACCCTGCACGGAACTCGTCGGTACGGCCTCCCAGAGCCGGCGGGTCAATGCCCGATCTCCGCCGATAATTGGGAAGAATCGCAGCGCCTGGTTGAGTATCAGCGTCGATCGAGCGCGCAAGCCAACATTCATCTCGACGCGTCCCTCGATGACAGGCTGCATGATCCGGGACAAGGTCTGCTGTGTGTGGCCAGTCACGTCAGCGTCGAGAAATAACAGGACGTTAGATTTCGCCGAACGCACGCCTGCATCCAATGCGGTCGTCTTGCCCGTGTTTCGAGCCAGGCGGATGACGCGGGCACCCGCGGCCTCTGCGACCTGGGCCGTCGCATCCGTAGAGCCATCATCGACCACGAGGATTTCCCCAACCCAAGGATGCTGGCGTGCACACGCAATGACATCGGCGATGGTTCCGACCTCATTGAAGGCTGGTATCACTACCGAGACCATCGGTTCCTCAACACCCGGCTCGCGATATAATTGGCGGACACCGCAATGACGATGAATATCAGGAAGGCGATCTCGATATCCTCAATCAGGTCGCCAAGTTGGCGCGTCGTGCCGACGACCGAATAGGCGAGAGAAACGAAGACGGCGAACAACGTTAGGACGGCGAGGAAATTGACGATGAGATAGGTTTGAAAACGCATATCGTGTACTCCCGCAAGCACTTGGGCCGCCGTCCGTGTGCCATATACAAACTTGGATAGAAACAGGATCTGCACGCCCTTGCGATTGAACAGGCGTTCCAGACCACGAACGGCGTTGTTGCTGTGGTGTCCAGGGATGCGGTCGAGTGCCGAAGCGGGGAATTTTCTTCCCAGCCCGTACCAGAAGAGGTCCGACAAGACGGTGGCCAGTATTGCCAGCGAGATGACTGCAGCAAGATCAAGGCGCCCGGTCGCCGCCAGGTATATCGCCGGCAAGAGCACGACTTCGCCCGCGACGAGCATGCCGATAAAAATGAACAGATACGGATAGGTCTGAAGAAGGCTGAGTACCTGTTGGAACAGATCGTGCGCCATGGCGTCCATCGAGAGATTACGTAGGTAAGGGGGATTCGGCGGGCAAGTGGGTGGGCGAATGTTCCAGGTATTAGGGCGATCTTTCAGGCCCACCGACCGTCCGGTGATGGCTACGAATTGGGATCGCGAGGGGCTTGATGCGGTCGCCGGCGGAATGTTGGGTTGCGATGAGTCCCTTATCCGGAATCTGGGGTGCGCCGCCGCCAGCCGGGTGCAGCGGTTGTAAGCGGGTGTTCAGTGCGGGTGCTCGTGAGTCCTCTAATGATCAATTGGAGATCCCAGCGTATGTCGGCCGGCTTTGATGGAGGTTCATGCGGAGGCAATCGCCCCTGCCGATCCCGGACGGCCATTGCGTGTCGAGCGCGCAGGATCTTCTTTCTACACGAGGAAACTACTACACGTGGAAACGATTCATCTGTTGGATGGCGCACAGATGAGCGGTGTTTGTGGGGATTTCAGTTTCCGCTGAGAGAAGAAGAGGACACCCATGATCTGCTTGACGGTCTGAGGCGGTCGGGCTCGGGTTTCGGGTGAGGCCATGGGCCAAGGAGGGTCCTGATGACGCGAGCCAGGAAGGGGCTCGTCTCGGTCGAGGCGACGCCGTAATTACCGCTGCATTTGTCGCTGTGTTCGCCGCGCGTGTTTGTGTGGCGAGGATCCATCCACAGGGTCAATCCGATCGCCGCGCGATCAGGTCCGTCACTGCGCGGATAAGCTGCCACTGGCCGATGAATCCCACGCCTTGCGAATCGATGTGGGAGAAGCCATCGATCAGGTGCAGGTCGGCGTCGCCGATTGCACGGGCGAGGCGCTCGCTTTCGGTGTGCGGGATCATCGTGTCGGCTCGACCGTGGATCAGGATGGCACCGTTGGAAAGATGCGAGAGGTCGCGGTTGGTCAGGGACAGCATCTCGATGGCCGCCTGCGCGCTGGCCGGCAGATCGTCCAGGAGCGCCGGGACGCGCTCCTGGTCATCGTTCAGGATTAACGCCAATAGGCTTCGCCCCTCATCGCCGAGATCATCGGCCACGTCGTCGATGGGGGCCTCGGAGTCGCCCATGCGCCGCCGCGCGATTTCTTCGAGAATCGCGCGGTCTTCGCGGTCATTCAGCATGTGCAGATTGCCGCGCAGGGAGATCCACTTCGCCTGCGGGTCAGGCGTGCGCGTCTGCCAGTGGGCCGATCCGGGCTCCCGGAACGCCCCTGTGGTGGAGAAGGTGATCACGTTCTTCGTGTCGTAGTAGCCGCCGATCGCGACCAGGAAGTCGATGGCCTCCTCCCCCTCCGGCGTCAGCGTCGCCAGGACTGCAAGGCCCACGGCATAAGAGATCGCCGCGACCCCCACCTCTTGTTCATCGGTGGCGCGGTCCACCTCCAGACGGGCCAGTAGGGCCGCGGCATCACCGATGGCAGCGGCATCCTCGGGGCGCACACTGAGGTCTTTCGTACCCTGCAGGTCGGGCACCAGCACCAGGAAGCGTGCCCGCGCCAGCGTAGTGGCGAGTTGCACCAGCCGGCGGTCGTCCTTGCCCTGTGGCGTGAAGCCCGGCACGAGGACGATGCGGGCCCCCACATCCTGCTGGGGATGATAGAGGTCGGCCGCGATGTCACCTTCGCCCGTCTCGAGCGTGAGCGTTTGGCGCATGGGCTCGGGTGTGCGGGCCTTCAGCGTGCTCGGTCCCGCGCCGGCCTCGATGTCCTGCAGCACGCGCGTTGCCTCCCAGCTCTGGGTGCTAATGCAGCCGGTAAGGATCAGGAGACCCAGCAACACAGCAGCGATGCGAAGCATGCGACTACTCTCCTGTCAGATGAGCGGTATCACTCCCGTCGGTACCCTAAGTCTATATCCGGAGTGACCGGGTCGGACCCCCAGCAGTAGGTTGCAATCAAGAGGTTGCTGCCGGATCGGGATCTTATAACGGGGTCGGACCGCGGTAACGCACGGAAAAGGCAAGGTCTGACCCCGGCGTGACTCTGATGTGGTGCCCGTTTTTGTGCTCCTGCTTTGCCCATGCAGACTTTTGTCGTCGGGTAAAGGGCAAGGTATGTGCCGGGTGGCCGCTTGCGGGGTGAGGCAGACGAACTGAAAGGAGGACGCCGGAAATGTTTTGGGCGATGATGCGACGCAGTGTCAACCGGGGATCGATGCGTTGAAGTCGATTAGCCGAAAGGCTGTGGGTGGGTTTGTTTTGGGGGTTCTTATTGGGGCGCCGGCGCCGGCGCCGGTTTGGTCTGGCGGCCCCTGTGATGATGTGCTGGAGCGAGCCTTGCGGGCAGCGGATGCTGATAAGGCTTCTTCAACTCTGGCAGCGTGCCTGGCGGCGCCCGGGCCGGTCGGGGTGCATTTCCAGGTCGCCCACGCTTTGCTGCAGGGGTCGAACGAGGAGGAATGGGCTTGCCGGTACACCGATGTGTTGCTCGGGATGCTTGAGGGTGGTGCGTTAGAGGTTGAGCAGCCGGTGGTCAGCATGATTGCGGCCGACGCTGAGGCGCAAGCCTGTCGTTGTGACAGGGCGTGGAATCGCAGACTGCGTGTTGAAGGCAGAGATCCAAGAGAGGCGGAGCGTTCTTGGTACGGTGCGGACACTCGGCAGATGGAGGTGTTTTCGCTAGATGTGCCTGTTCGTGAGGGGGCGGTAGAAATCTTCGCCCATTACCGACGGGGGATGGACCATGTATGCGTCTTCCGGGATGGAGCGCTGCGGTACGCGGAGTCGCGCGGCGCGGTTACATCAGGGATCGAGCGTGCCCAGGTCTTCGAGCATGGGGAACATCGGGCGCTGCGGGCCGCGCTGGTCTGGCGTCGCGGCGTGCATGGTGAGGCCTTGCAGCTTCTCGATATCGAAAAGGGGGTACCGATCTTCGAGAGGCTGAGCGCCTGGCCGGTGGAGTTTTCGATTAAGGACAACCTATTGCGCTACAGGGTCGTGTTAGAGGGCGACTCCGGGGATCCGGAGGCCGTCGACGGGACGTACTAAAAGGGTAGCGACCACGGGGCCAGACCATGCCTTTTCCCTTCAGGCTTTTAGTGAAGGGCAAAAAGTATAGTCTGGCCCCGAAGTTCCGTGCGCTGGTATCGGTGGTGGACAAGCCCCAGAAAAAATGGCAACCCCATCTAGTCGTATGCGCGGTTACGCTTCCATTCGCCGTCACTACCCCGGGTGTAGGTTTCGCCGCGAGAGTTCCGGCGCATGATGCTCGAGTTGCCAGTATTCGGGTCAAGACCCGGGATCGTGTTGTAGCGGTCACAGCCGGCGAGCTGGCGATCCCAGGCAGAGGCCGTATAGCTACTGCACCGCCAGTCCGACCTGGAAGAGCTGTTGGGCCAAGAGCTTGAGGGGCTGGGCATAGGGGCGGCGGGCGCATTGTAGCCACCCCACTGGGCAGACGGGTTGTTCCACTGCGCAGATACAGGGCCAGTAAGAAGGCCGGCAGACAGAACTGCAATGAAAGCAGCGGTTTTCATGTATATATCCCTTCGGTTTGACAAAGAAGAACAGCGATAGAGATTTCACCAGCCCATCATTTCCGGGGGTTCCGCCAGGACCGCCGTTAAGGGTGGCGACAACAGCCAGATTCCGGACGGAACTACCATTTTATTAATGCTTGTAAGAGCAAAAGGCAAGGTCTGAGCTCCGCCTTTCTGCGGACATGACGGTGCCATGACGGGAAACGCATGACGAGATCGGATCTCCAAGAGTAGCTTCCGATCAACCAGTTGGCGCCTGAGCAGGGATGGTCCTTGGCCTTGGAGTGGCCATTTTCGGCCATGAGTGAGGCTGTAAGGGGCGGGGTCTTCGGCGAGGTATGAAGCGTCGGGGTCGGTGTGAACGGAGCGATCGATGGCGCGGATCTCCAACTGTGCCTGGATCTGGCGCACGAATGAGTGGCTTCCCAAGAAGACGGCAACCTGATCTTCGTGGGGGCCGACGCTGTGTCCAGCTTTACTAGCCCGGAGAGCCAAGAAGGGGATGTGATGGATATCAATCTGGGCGGGGCATTTCTGGAGGGGATGCTGCGATTCTGGTGGGCCTGGATCCTGGTCGGACTGTTCGCCATCGGTCGGCTGCCGATGGTAAAGGGCTGGGTGGGTGAGCTTGTGGTTCGCCTGATTCTGTCGGTTGGGCTGGACGGCAAGGCGGGGCACGCGCTTCACGATGTCACGCTGGAGACGGGCGACGGCACGACGCAGGTGGACCATGTGCTGGTGTCCCGCTTCGGCATTTTCGTCATCGAGACGAAGAATATGCGCGGGTGGATCTTTGGCGATGCGCGGCAGGCTCAATGGACGCAACGTTTCTACCGCCGGTCGTTTCGCTTCCAGAATCCGCTGCGCCAGAACTACCGGCATGAACGGGCGATTTCCGATGCGCTGCAGGTCGAGCCCGAGACGATCCATTCGGTGGTGGTCTTTGTCGGCAGCAGTCGTTTCAAGACGCCGATGCCCGAGAACGTGGTCCGGGGCCTGGGGCTGCTGGGCTACATCCGTTCGTTCCGCACGAAGGTGTGGAGCGATGACGAGGTGCAGGCCCTGGTGGACCAGCTGAACGGTCGCCGGCTGGAGCCTTCTCGGCATACGCACCGGGCCCACGTGCAGCAGCTACGCGAACGGCATGAGGCCCCGGCGGGGCCGGCCTGTCCGAAATGCGGCGAGGCGATGATGAAGCGGAAGGCACGTCGCGGCTCCAGGGTCGGCCAGGAGTTCTGGGGGTGTACGCAGTATCCCGGCTGCCGCGGAACGAAGCCGGTCCAGTAGTCGGGCTCAATCTGGCATCGTGGAGGCGTTCGATTCGTTCCGGAAATGAAAAGGAAGGGGCCATGGCGAATACTCGGTATGTGACCGCGAATCGATTGACTGAGGAGTCGAAGGCGATTCAGGCGAAGGGGCGGAATCTGGTCCTGATCCTGGGCCTTCCGGTCGCGGTTGCGGCCTTCTTCATTCATCCGCTCGTAGGGCTCGTAGCGCTTGCGGGCGTGGCGGCCCTGTATGGCAGCATCGGTGGCAGTGCGGTGATCGAGGCGGGAGCGCGCGGCGAGGATGCGGCCCTGGACTGGCTTTCGAAGCTCCCGGATTCATTTGCGATCTTCAATCAGGTGGATCTGCCCAGCGAACAGTCCCGCACCGGGATGGTGGAGGCCGACCTGGTGGTGACCGGACCGGAGGCGGTGTTCGTGATCGAGGTGAAGCACAACAACGGGGCGATCGACTGTGACGAGAGCCGGTCGCAATGGACCGTGAGCAAGACGGGGCGTCGCGGAAACCGCTATGGCAAGGAGATGCGCAATCCCATCAGGCAGGTGAAGAAGCAGGTGTGGTTGCTGAGTGAATATCTGAAGAGCCGCAAGGCGAAGCGCTGGATCCAGCCGATCGTGCTGTTCACCCACCCGGATGTCTCGCTGGGGCGTTCGTCCGACCTGTCGGTACCCGTGCTCACCGGCCCCGAGGTGGTCGAGTACATCCGGAACTTCAAGCCGGAGCGGCCGCGCCCGGTGAAGGAGAACACGGTGCAGGCCATCGCGACCCTGAAGGGCTGAATCGGCCAGAGAAATAGCGGCGCCGGACCACGCTAAGAGTTGAATATCTATGGGGTCAGAGCTTGCCGTTTGCCCCTGGAGGGTTCCGGCGGGGACGAAAGGCCAGGTCTGATCCCGACGGCTGCTATGGGTGCACGGCGGTGTTTTGTCCGAACTGGATCTGCCAGCCGTGGTGATCGTGGCGTTCGAACAGGAAGCTCATACGCGTGTGCAGCTCGCCGTCGCCGCGGTCCGGCAGACCGTCCGGCATGGATTCAATGCCCGAAACCCGAAACATGACTTCTGCGAAGGCGGTGTCGTCGCCGAGCAGGATGATGTCCTGTACGTCGACGCTTAGCGAGGTTCCGGCAAAGGGGCCCTGCAGCAAGTCCGTATGCCGTTGTGCATTGCTCGAACGGTCCTCGAGGCGTGTGCCGACCAGATTGATCACCCCGGCATTCTCCGCATAGTCGCGTGCCCAGGCCTCGCCATCGCCGGCTTCCCATGCGGCCCCCTTGGCCTCCAGGATGCGCTGGATCTCGCCGTCGTCGGCCCAAGCAGCAGGGGCCGCCATGAGTGCGGCCAGGGGCAAGGCGATCAGTAGGAACGGTTTCATGGACATGCAAGCTCCGGATGGTGTTTGTGACAGGCGCTCCTTGTGTACAGGAGTGTCGGCCTGAGTGCCAGTGAGCCCGCGCTATGGGGTCTACTTCGGATTTGGCAGGCCGGCGTCGCCAGAGGAGCAGCCGCGGCGCCTTCCCGCACAAATCGGCCCCGCCGCGTCGGCTTGAGTGGCGCAAAGGATGTGCGAGCAACAAAGGACACCAACGATCTTCGTTATGTTTGACACCGTACGGACTGCAGCCTGACATCAGCCCATTTTGGCGGAAAGTGGAAGGGGCCTGGCATCAAAGCAAGGGCCGGAAGGCGCCTCGTATGCTGGGCATGGATCGCGTGCCACTACGCGGGATATTCGGATGGAAGGAGTGACATGATGGCCAGAGACAATTTGCCGACCGTGGATTGGGAGCGAGGCGAGAACACGGATCGGGTGAAGATGCAGGTAATGCGCGAGGAGCCCGTCATCCTGCAGATGCCATCGGGCATGGACTGGTCGGTGGACGGGGGTGAGTTCAAGTGCACAGCCGATCCCGACCGAGGGATGCAATGCGACTGCGAAGGCGGCCTGTTGCGGAAACTGGCGGAGCTCAACAATATGCCAGAGCTGAAGGAAATCGCGGACGCCTGCGAGTATTCGAGTTCCCGCGTCGATATCGACCCCGCCGGCGCGCGCATCATCGTCCACGACTGATTTGCAGGGGAGCTGCGAGGGCGGCAAGGGCTCAGGCCGTCCTTTCGAGCCGCGCCTCCATCCCAGGGGCAAGGGCTTCTCCAATGTCCCGCGCTCGTTGATGTCTCCCAACATCACGACGCGCGGCGCTGTTATATTGTGCGGCGTTTCGCTGACCCATCGCGGGGTCAACGCGAAACATGTCGCCGACCAGCAGATCGACGGGTCGGGACTCACTCACGACCCACGATAGGGACTGGCTGAATGGCACAGGGCGCACCGACCCCGCTGAGGTCGCTTTCATCCGAAAAAGTGGTGGGTCTGAGCACGCTGTTCGTCGCCCTGGCGGCGTTTTCCTGGGGGCTGTCCGGCGGGATTGGGGGCATTCTCACGGGCCAGGGTTGGGATCCGGTGGTGGTGTCGTTCTACCGGGGCGCGATCGGGCTGCTGTTCGTGCTCGCCTGGCTTGCGATTCGCCCGCATGGCAGCGGATTGGCCAGTGGCCGCATGTGGTTCTGGTCGGCGATCGCCGGCCTGGGGGTTGCGGGCAACTTCACCTTCTACTTCCTGAGCATCGCCGAGGGCAGTGTCGCGGTGGCTGCGACACTGATGTACTGCGCGCCGGTATTCGTTTATCTCGTCTCTTTTGCACT
The DNA here is from genome assembly GCF_001020955.1 of Thioalkalivibrio versutus. NCBI lineage: Bacteria > Pseudomonadati > Pseudomonadota > Gammaproteobacteria > Chromatiales > Ectothiorhodospiraceae > Thioalkalivibrio > Thioalkalivibrio versutus. The sequence continues at coordinate 1,944,153 of NZ_CP011367.1, read as the reverse complement.
TGGGCTCGAAAAACCCACCCTGTTCAAGTGGGTCGCGATCGCGATGGTCATGCTGGGTGTGGTGCTGCTGACGGGTATTTACGATATCGGTGCCGGTGACGTGACGCCGATCGCCGCCGGGGCCGGTCTGGCTTCCGGGCTGTCCTACGCGGTCTTTATCTTCGGCTTCAAGTTCGCGGCACCCCACGGCAGCCCGCAGGCGATTCTGGTGATTGCGTTCGCGGTACTGGTCGTCATCCTGTTCGGGCTGGGCGATCCCGACCAGACCGTGGCTGTGCTGAGCACGCCGAGCTGGCCGTTGTTCGTGATACTGGGCGTGCTGGGCGCCGGATTGTCGTTCATTTTCTACATCATCGGCCTGAACCACACGGCACCCGCCGTCGCGTCCATCGTGGCGATGGTCGAGCCGGTGACTGCGTCGCTGTTCGGCGTGGTGTTCCTGAGCGAGACCCTGGGCGCACTCCAGGTCTTTGGCATGGGATTGATCCTGCTGACCGTGACCGCCCTGAGCGTCTATTCCAGCTCGCAGAAGCAATCGGTTCCGCCCCAGCCACGCGCTGACTAGCGCTTGGACGCGACCTCGTCGCTCTAAGCGCTACCAAGATCCGACCATGGTCCCGGGGCAACCCGGGCTGGTCATGGTGCGGGGTCCGCACCGCACCTCTCTCCCGCCTCTTCCAGACGGCCTGTTGGTCGGTAAACGCATGATTGTTCGAGGATGCACGATGAAACCCAGGCTCATTTTGATCATGCTTCCAGCCCTGTTGGCAGGCTGTGGTGGTTCCGCCGAACCCTACAAGGACCGAGAGGCCGCCTATGATCGGTCTTCTGAATGCCATCAGGCTCGCGAAGACTCGGAAGACTGTCGGTTGGCTTACGAGGCACTAATCGAGATCGAAAGAGCATCGACCGAGGACGGCGAAATCGATGCCTACAAGGAAAAGTATTGCAGTGGGCTGAGCCACGATGATCTTCTCTGTGAGGTTGGGAAGGTGATTAGTCTAAGAATCGATCAGGAGCAGAGCGCGCGGGTTCAGGCGAGGGTCGAACATTATTTAGGCAATCGATCCGAGCTTAGAGATCAATATAACGAGTGCGGAAGTATGTACTACGAGGAGGCCGGTCTGGAACGCGATGGTGCCTGGATCGGGGCGGCGGGTGTGCGCAAGCTGCATCGAGCCAAGAGTGCGTTCAGCGACGAATTTAACGAGGAATGCCGGGTGGCGGCGGATGCGGCAAATCGCCTTAAGATTGAATTTGCGGATTATTTCGTAAAGGTTCTATGAGGTGGCACGCCTTGCGGCCAGGGGCGGCGTGCGTTCCGGTTGCGGCGTTTGCCGCGCGCGAGACGAGGCGTCGTACGGGCGACAGCAATGGGCTCGGTCGGATCCGCGGAGTTGGGCCCGGGGGGGCTCTGCTCGAGCCCGCAGAAGCAGGCGGTTCCTTCTCAACCAGGTGCCGAGTGGCGCCTGGGCCGGGAACCCGGCCCGGTGGATCAGGCTATCGCGGGTGATAGATGGTCACCAGGACTGACGCGTCTTCCAGCGCCGTGAGGGCATGGGGCTGACCCCCATTCAGGTAGATCAGGGCGCCGGCGGTGAGCCGCTGGGGTCGGTCTTCCCCGATGCGGAAATCGACCGAGCCTTCCAGGCATTGGACCGTGATCTCTCCGGGTACGGCGTGATCACTGAACTCTTCGCCTTTGGGGAGCACGACGCGGAAGACTTGCAAGTGTTCCGAACGCAGCAGCGTTGCACTTTTTGATCCGCGCAGTTCTTTCCCCAGGGGGCGGACGTCCACGATCTCTCCGGGTGTAGCGTGGTGCAATGCCATGTTGTGCTCCAGCAGTTTTCTGCAATGGCGGCCGCGCAGGCCTCAGCGGAGTGGGCGCACCTCGGCAATGTCGGACAGCGCGATTGGCACGACCATGTAGCCGCTGCCGAAGCGTCGGCGCACACGGATGTGCTCCTCCTCGATTCCGAGCAGTTCGCCATCGCGGGCGCGCCCGTCGGCGAGCTGGATGCGGAGATTGCGGCCGATGTGGTCGCCCAGTGCATTCAGTGCGATGTTCGGGACAGGCGATAAATCGGGTGCCGTGGCCGAGGCGGCCGGGCCCGTGTTCAAGTTCGTATTCTCGGTCGTCGTCGGTCTGGCGGGGCCCGGGGTGACGGGGCGCAGATCGACGCGACCGTAGTGTTTTCCGGCCACGGTCAGGCTGGACTCGACCCGACGTAGCAGGTGGGTCGGGGTGTCGACGTTGGCCCAGAGCAGCGCCGGGTTGTCGATCGGGCCGATACGCAGCGAAACGTCCTTGGGATCCTCGATGAAGCGTCCGTAGGCATCGACCATGGCGGGCCCGGGCTGCACGCCGAAGGGGCGCCAGGCCTCGACCCAGGCGCCTTTGTGGTGCTCGGTATAGTCCTCGAGAGCCATCTCCATCTCGTTTGCGCAGAACTCCATCAGTGCAGGGTAGTACCCGCGGTCCGCGTACCCCACGGTCAAGGATTGTAGCGAGGCGGTCATTAGCGCCGGAGCGAGATCGCGGGCCCGGTTCGAGGCGGCCTGGATGTCGAAGCGTCCGGTGGAGGTGCCCTGGCCCAGTGGGCCCATGCCGAACGTGCTGTGCACGGTCAAACTGTTGCGGTCCTCTTCGAGGTGGTAGTGGGCGCCGAAGTCCAGCGGGATGTCGCGATAGCCGAGTTCGGCCATCAGCGCATCCGGCGGGGCGGCCTGATAGGCCCCGCAGCCGGCGGTGTCGAGCCACAGCGCAGGCGTGTCGCCCTGCGCGCCTGCGGCGATGCCGGCCGGCAGGGTCAGCCCGTGCACGGAAAACCCGAGCTGCCGCGGCAGGCGTCGGGCATCCAGCGTGTGCCGAAGCCGGGCGAGACGCCACAGGTTTCCGGCTTCCAGGGTGATGCGGTCCGCCCGCATGCGGCCGATGGCCGTGTTGTTGGGTTCAAACAGCAGCCCGTTGACGTGCAGTTCGCCCCCGAGGCCGATGCCGACGTCGGAGTAGTGCAGCGTGCCGAGCGGCTGGAGCATCTCCACCATGTCGTCGAGCTTCTGCTCGACCTGCCGGACCTCGTAGTGGTAATACCCGACCCCTGCGGCGGCGACCACGAGGCCGCCCACAATCAGTTTCCCTGGCATGTTCTCTCCCTGTGTTGACTCATCCGGGCCACGCGATAGAGGACCCGGCAGCGGGATTGCCTTGTCCCGCGCCAACAAGATACCCACTCCGGGATCGTTCCGCACTCCGGTTGAGGCAGGCCATTCGTATGGAGTCGAACCTTGCGCGTTGTCTCTCGCGAGATGGCTCTGCGCAGGGATCAGCAGAGGACAGCCATGATCTTTTGGGAGCGAGGGCCGGCGGAACTCGGGGTGAGAAAACGTGACCGGCCCGGCCTGCCATGGGCAGACCGGGCCGGTTGGTTATCGGCCGGAAGGCGCGATCGCGATCAGTTGTCCTGACCTTCAGCCTGATCCGCGGCCATCTGTTGCGGAGCCCAGGCTGCACCCTGGTAGGGGGCGGGGTGGTAATACGGGGCATAGCCATAACGCGGGTAGTAGTTCCCGTAGTGACGGCCGTAGTAGTCGCCGTATCCATGCCCGCTGCCGTATCCATGGCCGCGACCGCGCATGCTGAAGTCGAAGTCGCCGAACATGTCGCCGAGGCCGAACCAGTCACCTACGCCACGACCCCAGCCGGGACCGTACCCGTAGCCGGGACCGTAGTAGGGGCCATAATTCGGGGCGTGATAGCCGGGACCCCACCACTGGGCCGAGGCCTGCATCGGGATCGCAAAGGCGCCGATCAGCGCCGCGGTAGAAAGAGCTTTGGCCAGCTTGTTCATGGCAATACCTCCTCAAGTTAACAACCACTTAAACAAGACCAAATGTCTCGGGGCATTCGGGGCCCCGCCTGCTGGAGGGCGGGGTTTTGGGCCCGCCAGTACCTAGCGGCTTGCATCGTAAAAGAAGAAAATCCAGATAATCTGATATAGGTCAATTTCTTGACGGAAAGTTGGCCTTTTGGTGGGGGTTGGCTGCGGGTAGCGTCGAAAAGTCGACGATTTCGAGGGTCGCTGACCGGCATCTCCCTGAATCTCAGGGCGAGATTGCGGATGCCATGCCGTTGATCGCGGCCCGGGATAGTCCGGTTTTCAGCAGCGCAGGGGATGCAAAGGCCGCCTTCCGAGGGGGCCGATGGCCACGTGATGGCGGTGGAGACGAGAGCACCGCTGGCGCGCAGCCGGGTGTATGCGGGGTGGAACATGGTGCGGGCGGGAGTGGTCTCGCATCCATCGGAGTGGGCGCGGGGCGGACATGGCGAGACCCAGGCGTCACCACCTGAACGCTACCGCGTCATTGCCGGTGGAGACGAAGCCAGAGGGTCTCCATGATCTAGTTCGCCGCGGTGCCGGTATGCCGGTTCCGCGCGCCTACCGATGCACGGCGGTGTTTTGCCCGAACCGAATCTGCCAGCCGTGATGACCATCGTGTTCGAGCAGGAAGCTCATGCGTGTGTGCAGGACGCCGTCCCCCCGGTCCGGGAGGCCCGCAGGCATGGACGCGATGTTCGAGACCCGCAACAGGGCCTCGGCGAAGGCCGTGTCATCGCTCAGCATGGTGATGTCCTGAACGTCCACGCTGAGCGACGTTCCGGCAAAGGGGCCCTGCAGGACTTCGGTATGCCGTTTGGCATTGGTCGCGCGATCATTGAAACGCGTCCCGAACAGGTTCACGAGCCCCGCATCTTCCTGATAATCGCGTGCCCAGGCCTCGCCGTCGCCGGCGTCCCATGCGGCCTCTTTTGCCTCGAGGATGCGCTGGATCTCGCCCGGGTCTGCCCACGCATGGGCCGACGTCAATGCGGCCAATGGCAAAGCGGCTAGTAGAAACCATTTCCTGGACATGCAGCCTCCGGATGTTGGGGGTGACACACGTTTCCGGTGTACACGAAAAGCTGGATGCACGCCAGTTGCGGGAAGCGGGTTGCACGACGAGACTGACGGTTGGGGTGACGGGCCCAGTCCTGAACCGGACGATCAGTGCAGGGCGGTCGTTGGTCTGGCAGTGACTGCGGGCGCTTGTGGGTCCCAGGGGTGCAGGTCTCAGCGTTGATGGACACGGGCGCAGGTAGGCAGCGGGCTTGTGTGGGTGACCGGACGACCGGGATGCAACGGCGGGAGCGAATGATGGACAAGACGCAGGCGTTGTTTTTGTCCCATGGCGGCGGGCCGCTGCCACTGCTGGGGGACCCAGGGCACACGGCCATGGTGGAGAATCTGGAGGGTCTGGCCGGGCGCGTGCGGGTGCCCGATGCGCTGGTGGTGGTGAGTGCGCACTGGGAGGCGTCGGTGCCGACCATCACGTCCGGGGCGAATCCGGGGCTGATCTACGACTACCACGGGTTTCTCCCGGAGTCGTACACCATCGAGTATCCCTGCCCGGGCGAGCCGGCACTGGCCGCGGAGGTTCATCGACGGCTGCAGGAGGCGGGCATCGATGCGCACCTGGACCCGGCGCGAGGGTTCGATCACGGGCTCTTCGTGCCGCTGAAGATCATGTATCCCGAGGCGCAGGTCCCATGCGTTCAGCTTTCCCTGGTGGAGACGCTGGACCCGGCGCAGCATATCGAGATTGGACGGGCTCTGGCAGGGCTGCATGAATCCGGTGTGTGGGTGGTGGGGTCTGGCTTCTCGTTCCACAACCTGCGCGCCTTTTTCACGCCCGATACGCAGGAGGCCCGGCAGCTCAACCAGTCGTTCGAGGCCTGGTTGGAGGCCGTTTGCTGCGGGCGCGCGGACGCGGAAGATGCACGGGCGGCCAAGCTCGTGCACTGGGATGCCGCGCCGGGCGCCCGGTTCTGCCATCCGCGGGCGGAGCACTTGTTGCCGCTGCATGTCTGCTACGGAGTGGCGGGTGGCCCCGCGGCGGAGCGTATCGGGATGCAAATTATGGGCAAGGAGGCCAGTTGTTATCGGTGGTAGCCGAGGCCACGGAAAGGCGCCCCAGTGTCGCCTTGCGGTAACCCGTAGCGCGGGCCGACGCCGCCCCTGGCTACCAGGCGAGTGCCAGCAAGCCGGCCCCGAGGCAGACCACGATGACCGGGATGATGGTCTCGCGGATCACCTGACCCTCGCGCGCCTGCAGACCGGCGGCTCCGGCCGCCATGGCGATGTTGTGCAGCGAGATCATGTTGCCCACCCCGGCGCCGATCAGTTGCAGGGCGAGTACGGTCGGGAGCGCCATGCCCAGGGCATCGGCGGTGTCCGCCTGGAGCTGTGCAAACAGCAGGTTGGAGACGGTCGCGCTTCCGGTCATGAACGAGCCCAGGGCACCGAGGAAGGCACTGAACATCACGAAGGTCCCGCCCAGTGATTCCGCCAGGCCCTGCCCCAGCACCTGTGGCATCGACGGCAGGCCTGCGGCGTTGGAGCCGGAGCTCAGCAGGAGCTGGGTGAGGGCGATGATGAATGCCAGCACGATGGCCGCCACGCGCAGCTTGCCCCAGGTGGCGGCCACCGCCTGACCCAGCGTGGCGCGGCTCACGCGGAACAGGATCAGCGCGGTGAGCAGGGCCAGGCCAAAGTAGAAATAGGGTGTGTACAGCGGGGCCAGGCTCTGCCCCAGCTCGATGCCGTGGAACTCGCCCGGCGACCAACGCACGGACTGCAGGGCCTCGCGCAGCGGCATGATGGTGCGCGAGGCGATCAGCGCGACGGCCATCACCGCGAATGGCACAAACGCCAGCAGCACCCGCCCGACTGGGGCCCGCTCGACCTCTGGGTGCTGTTCGTGCCCAGGTAGCAGGAAGCCGCGATGGGCCGCCAGGGCAATCACCGCCATTGCCACCACGCCGCCGATGATCGCGGGCAGTTCCGGCCCCACCAGCCAGGCAACCAGCAGATAGGGGATGCCGAACGCCAGCGCCGACAGCACGGCGAAGGGCACGAACTCGCGGAAGCGCCCGCGTTCCTCGCCGAGGGTCGCCACCCAGACCATGAACAGCGTAATGAACGGTGCGAGGACGGTGTGGATGACCGCCGTCTGCAACACGGCCGAGCGGGTGGTCTCCGCATCCAGGCCGAGGCCGGCGAAGCCGATGATCACGGGCGTTCCGGCCGCACCGAAGGGGACGGCGGTGCTGTTGCCGATCAGGGCGATGGCGACCGCCTTCAGGGGCCGCATGCCGAAATACACCAACAGCGGTGCCGCCAGTACCGCGGGGGTGCCGAAGCCGGCGATGCCCTCTACGAAACCGACCAGCCCCCACCCCAGCAGCATGGCCAGCACCCGGTGGTCGCGCGAGACGCTGGCGATGACTGACTGGATTGCACTCATGTGCCCGGTCCCGATCATCACGTTCAGCACCAGCAGTGCCATCAGGATGATCAGCAGGACCTCCACGAAAACGATGGCAGCATCCAGCAGACTCGCTACCAGCACCGTGCCCGATATCTGCCAGACCAGAACGGCCAGCACCAGGGTGGCGAGATAGGCGATGGGCGCCGCTTCAAAGGCCGGCCGCCGCAACGGCACCAGCCACACGAACAGCAACACGAACGGCACCAACGTGAGCCAGAACAGCACGATCCCTCTCCCGTTATGCGCAAGGCGTCATCCTAACCCGGGGCTCGGTTCGGGAATAACCGAATCAGGCTGCCACAAGGCCCCTCGGCGTTATGCCCCCCGAAGAGCTCGCTGGGTCGGGCAGCGTCCTGGAGGTCAGGGCCGGACGCTCGGCCCCATGGGCCGTGGATACTTGTCTATAGTGAGGCTGAACTGGTCACGTCCGGGTCTACATGATGCATAACTCCGAAACCCAGTCATCCGGGGGCGCCTCGGATGCCCTTGATACGGACTTCTTGAAGAAACTTCCGAAGGTGGTCGATGACCTCCGGGACCGCTGGTACATCGTGCGCCAGCGCGGGTTCCGGCCACAGGACGTGATGGATGTCCGGGGCATAACGCGGGCTTTGGTGAGTGGCCTGACCGGCTCGGCAATGGATGACTCCTTCACCACCGCTCGCCGGATTGATGAGCGTCTGGCGCAGTATACGTCCACCACGGTGCGTCCCAACCCGGCCGATCTCGAGACCATTGGAGCCCTGGTTCTGCGGCTGCGCGAAAGTGTGCGGGGCGAAGTGCCGTTCGCCGCGTACGACGCCGAGACGGCCGCGCCGGCCCCGACGCTCCAGCGGCCTCTGGTATGCCTGTTCGGGGCGGATGCTTCGCCGGAGAGCGAGACCGCCTTGCTGCTGGGAATACACGGCTATGCGGTTATTGCGTGCGCCGACGAGGCAGCCCTGCCGCATCCGGGCGACACGACCCCACCCGACGTGATGATCGCCGAACTGGCGGCGATGGATGACGCCGAACTGTCGCGGCTTGTCCATCTGCGTGACGGTTCGCTGCCGGGCGTGCCGCTGGTCATCCTGGCGCCAGTCAGCGGAGGAGCAGCAGGACAGGCCGAGCTGCATGTGCTCCGCGCCGGTGCCGATGCCCTGTTGAAGCGGCCCGTAACGGACCTGAACTTGGTGGGGGCCATACGTGGGTTGGTGCAGGACGACTTCCTGACCCCTTACCGGGTGCTGATGCTCGGCGCGGACGCCGGGTCTGTCGAGGAGCCGGCGTCCATGTTGCGGCAGGCCGGGCTGGAGGTAGGTATCAGCGTGGACCCCCTGGAGGTGGTTGATCGAGTGGTGGATGGTCGGCCAGAGGCGGTCGTGATCGCCGGGTCTTTGCCGGGGGTCACCGCGGAGGAGATCGGCCGCCTGCTGTTGCCCCACGACATGTCTCTGGACATCCCCCTGTTGGCTTTGGGTGTGCCGGGGGCACCGGATGGCTCGCCCGGCAACGGGATGCTCGACTACCTGCCGCCCGCCAGTACCGATGCGGACATTGTCTGCCGGGTTCGTGCGCGGGCTGCATGGCACCGCCGTATCCGGTCGCGCGCGCACGGCCAGGCCGTGCGTGATCGCTCGCCGACACTGGTGCATCCCCTGGAGTTCGAGCGTCTCGTGTTATGCCATCTCGACGGCCTTGATCCTGCGCAGGGGGCCGCGGTGGTCCTGCAGTGGGCGTTCGATGACCCGGGGGCACTCCTCGCCCGCCTCGGTCCGATCGACTACCAGCAGACTCGCAACCAGTTCGTGCGCCGGGTTCGCGAGGCCATGGCCCCGGGTGATCTGGTGGTGAGCCATGGTGAGGCGGGCTTGATTGCGATTGCCCAACGCAAGGACGTGAAGGAGATCGTCGAACTCGCGCAACGCGTGCATGAGCAGACTGCCGGTGCCGCTGTGTCCGGTCTCCCGGGTGGAACCGTTGCGGCCAGCATCGGTGTCGGACAGGTGATGTGGGAACGTCCACTCAAGGCTCTGGACCGTGCCATCGCGCTTTGTAGCGAGGCCCGCGACAGCGGCGGCAACCGGGTGCGACTTGATCCGGAGTTGCTGACGCCGGATCTGGAGGTCGAAGAGCGCAATCACTGGCGGCGCACCATTGCCCATGCCATCAAGGAAAAGCGACTGTTCCCGGTGTTTCAGCCGATCGCGAATATCAGTGGGTCCGATCAGATCGAGCGTCACGAGGTGCTGCTGAGAATCCGCGAGCCGAATGGCAAGATCCTGTTGCCGGGACAGTTCGTCGAGATGGCGGAACGGCTCGAGCTCGACCGGCATCTCGATCGCTGGGTTATCAGTAATGCCCTTGGCATCCTCAATGCCCGAACCGTGAGCCATCCGCAGTCGCGGCTGTTTGTGAAGATGTCCCGCGGCTCGCTCGGCGATTCGAGCTTTTTGCCCTGGCTGGGCAAACAACTTGCCGTGCACCCGGTATGGCCGGGAAGCCTGGTTCTGCAACTCCGCGAGGGCGATGTGCTGGGCCGGATGGATCAGCTCTCGGCCTTTGGCGATGCGCTTCGGGATTTGGAGATCCGCATCGCCCTGGAACACTTTGGCGCCAGTACCGATGCCGATACGCGCCGGATGCTTGCCGAAATGCGGCCCGACTACGTCAAGATCGCGCGGGAACTCACCGTGGGGCTGCATCACTCCGCCACGCCTTCGTTACGGCTCAACGGCCTCCTGGGTCAGGCCAAGGAGGTCGGTGCTTACACCATGGCCAGCTATGTGGAGGATGCCGATGGTCTGGCCTTGTTGTGGCAGGCCCAGATCGACCTGGTTCAGGGGAACTTCATCCGGCAGCCAGAGGAAGAGCTGCGCTACGAACTCGAGTTTCCAGGCCTGGACGACGCGGGCTGATCGGCTCGGTCAGACAGGACAGTACGCCTGCGAAGGCTGGCGGTCAGGCTGGCAAGGCGCAGGGGGGGGCACGAGCAACGGATGGTCCAGGACGGTAGGATCGGCAGGCGGGGTCGCCAGGCCCCGCAGCGACGGACCGTTCCAATCACATGACGCAGGGAGGCGTTCATGATTCTTCTGGTTGTATACAGTTTCGCGGTACTGGCCGCATTGGTGATGCTGTTGTCGCGACGGCGCGCCGCGCTTGGCGTGCGGGTATTGTATGCCTTCGCGACCTTGGCGCTGCCCTTTGCCACGGTATTGCTCGCGCATGCGCTGAACGGTGGCGAGGCATCCGGGGCGGGGGCTTTCGGGCTGGTGCTGTTCGCGTTCCTTGGCAGCCCGTTGTTGATGTGGTGGGTGTTTGCCTATCGCCACCCTGCAGGGGTCTCCGAGGACCCTGCTGAGAGGGGCATCGCGCCGGGCTCACCGGCGCCGGAAGCGGTCAGGTCGGCCGCGCCGGATGCCGTCCAGGAGTCCGTGGTGGCCGCGGCACAGCGGTCGACTGCGCGGATGCACCCCTTCCGCCGTGCGGCGATGGTGCAGACGCCGGGGGCGCTCCTGCTGGGATTGGGACTGGCCGAGAAGCTCGGGGATAATGACGGTCCGATCTTTCCGTTTCTGGCGAATGGCTGGCTGGTCGACGGCATGCTGGTGCTGGGGGCGGTTCTGTTTGCCGTATCGCTCCGGATGATCGTCGCGGAACTGCGCCGGCCGTCCGAACCGCAACGGGATACCGATGCGCTCGGAATCCGTAACCCGCGTCGCTGAGCCACCCGCAGACGCAGGTCGCCGCGACCGCTTCTTGTGAACTCTTTAACGGAACGGCGCTTCTGCGTATGACGGATCGGTAGCAAGCCTCTCCGGCGCGGGCTATGTTCTGGGTGGAGCCGCTGTGGTGGACGAATTCCTCGACTCGCGGGATCGGCGCTAAAACGGCCGGTCGGCGCGGACGGAGGACTTGTGTGGGGTCGTGGGTATGAATGATTAGCGCGGTGCGGAGGGTTTCGTCATGCAGGGATACGTCGTCGGCAGGGTGGAATCCGATTCGCGGGCAGGGCCTGGCTTGCGGTACCCATGACGTCGGTGGTTGTTACCGTGGCGGGCTGGGGGACGAAGGTATGACCACCGCACGGAGTGACCCCGCTTGAAGGTGCTCGTCATCCTCGGCCACCCGCGCACCGATAGCCTGTGCGGGGCGCTGGCCGAAGCCTACAGCGAAGGGGCGCGCGCGGCCGGGACCGAGGTGCAGTCCCTGAATCTGGCGAGCCTGGAGTTTGATCCGCACGTCCACACCCCTTCGCCCAATCAGCAGCCACTCGAAAAGGATCTGGAGGCCGCACGCGGCCTCGTCGAGTGGGCTGATCATCTGGTGTTTGTCTATCCCACCTGGTGGGGCACCATGCCGGCGCTGCTCAAGGGGTTTCTGGACCGGATCATGACGCCGGAATTCGCCTTTCGCTCCTGCGAGGGCGGTACCGGGTACGAAGGGTTGCTGCAGGGCCGATCGGCGCAACTGATCACGACCATGGATACGCCGCCGCTGATCCACCGGCTGGTTTATCGCCAGCCAGGTGCCAATGCGATGGCGCGCGCCACGCTGGGGTTCTGTGGGGTCCGGCCGGTGCGCTCGTTGATGTTCGGTTCGGTGCGCCATAGCGACGAGGCCCAGCGCAAAGCCTGGTTGCAGCGCGCACGCCAGGAAGGGCTGCGTCTGGCCAAGGGGCGCGAAAGTGCGGGTGAGTGGCTTGCGCACAAGGCCGGTGCCTGGCTCCAGGCGTTGCGCTTGCAGTTCTATCCGATGACCTTTGTGGCCTACGCGGTGGGGGCGCTGGTGGCCGCCCCGGCGGGTGGGGTGTTCGGCAATCCGGTGTTCTGGCTCGGGTACCTGTGCCTGTTTCTATTGGAAGTGGCCACGGTGCTGGTGAACGAACGCGTGGACTTTGGCTCGGACCGGCAAAACCGGTTCTATGGTCCCTTTACCGGTGGGTCGCGTGTGCTGGTGGAGGGGCTGTTGTCCGCGCGCGAGCTGGGCGTGGGGATTGCCGTCGCGCTGGTGGGCTTCGCCCTCGCGTTTGTTGCATTGCTGGCGACCGCACCCGGAGATTCGGGGCCGATCCTGACGGTGATGGCCGTCCTCGCGATTCTGGCAATCGGCTACACGGCGGCGCCGCTGAAGCTTAGCTATCGGGGGCTGGGCGAGCTCGATGTCGCGCTTACGCACAGCCTGGGCGTGCTGCTGTGCGGCTATGTGTTCCTGGCGGGCGACTGGACCGCGTCCTTGCCCTGGCTGTTGAGCCTGCCGCTGTTCCTGGCGATTGTGCCGTCGATCACGCTATCCGGGATTCCCGACCGCGAGGCGGACGCCGCGGTGGGCAAGGGCACCCTGGCCGTGCGCCTGGGGAACGACGGTGCGCTTTGGGTGGCGTTGTCGTTCACCATCCTGGCGGCCGCCAGCGGCGCGTCGTTCGATGCGCTGGGATGGGCGCAGGGGGCCTATGCCGGGATCGGGTATGTGGTGGTCCCGTATGCCGCCTGGCTGGTCTGGCTCCTGTGGCGTGCGCTGCACCGCGAAGGCCCCAGGGGCCGCATTGACGGATTGATGGCGGCATCCCTGGGCTATGTGCTCTGGTTCGGGCTGTTCCCCCTGGTGAACCTGGTCATGGGCTGATGGTGGTAGCTCCAGGGGGATAATGGGAGGAGCCATCGGGGGCCCGTGCTTGGTACGCGTTATTCGGAGGGAGGTTCACCGGTGAGGCGCTGCTGGCTGCTGGCATCGGGGGCGCGGCGCAGCTTTCTCCGGGCCTTCTCGCGCCAGTTGGGAGCCAGGGTCTCGCAATCAGCGAGTTGCTGCAGGTGCTGGTGATTCCGGCGCCGATAGACCGCGGCCATTGCGGCAGCGATGCTGAGGCTTTCGGGCTGGCGTTCGAGCCGTTCGATCATGTCGCCCGCGGTGAGGGTGCCTGGTTCCAGTACGCGGTAGAACCAGCCGCAGCGCCCGGTTTCCTGGACGTCGCGCGCGAGGCCCGGGACGTCGAAGCGGGCGTCGAGCTTCCAGCACGGGGTGCGGGGCTGGCTGACCTGTACCCGGGCGGTGCCGATGCGATAGATGTCGCCGATGTGCACGCTGTGTTCATCCATGCCGTGGCTGGCCAGGTTTTCGCCAAAGCCGGGGGGCACGAAGCGGGTGGCGCGATCCGGGTACTGCTCCTGCCACCCGGCGTACCGATCGAGGCTGTAGTGGAGCAGGGCGCGCTCCGCGCCGCCGTGGTTTTCCGGGTCCGCCTGTTCGTCACCGGCCAGGCCGAGGGGGCCCAGCACGACTGGGCCTTCCACAGGCTGCTTGTCGATGGCGCTGGCGCGGCCCCTGGCGTAGTCCGCGGTTACGCGGCCGGTGTAGATGCCGATGAGTCGGGTGGTGGTCATGCAGGGGCACTCCCGGGCTGGCGCGGAGTCTCGACGATACAACAAGTCCGCGTCCGGGTGACGGCGGCTCGTTCAGCGCCCGCGCAGATACAGCAGGCGGGCGATAAAGGCGATACCCAGGATGATCCAGCCAATGGGATAGGGCAGCACGCCGGAGAAGAAGGCGGTCAGGCTGGCGACCAGCAGGGCGCCGATGACGAGCAGGGGGATGTCCATGCCCTTGAGAGCCGGGATTCCCGTCGATGTTCCGCGGCGGTCGGTCGGGGCGACGGCTTCGGGGTTGCAGGGTGCCTTGCGGCTGGGGTATCCGTAGGGCCGTATCTTGGGTATGGACAGGGGGATTACATGGGGAAGCGTGCGAACACGGCGGTTGCGGGCTGGGTCGTCGCGGGGCTGATGGGGGTGGGCAGCGCGGGCGCGGCCGACATCGACGGGGCTGGGGATCACCCGGATGTGCCGCGGGTGGCGGGTTCGTACATCGTGTACCAGGACCAGAGCGACTTTGACCGGCTCGCGGTGCCCACCGGGCCGTGGGACGGGGATGGGTTCGAGTCGGTCGAACGGCTGGAGGGCGAGGTCCTGCGGCTGAGCTACAACTTCGAGGACCCCAGCGTAACCACGCTGCGGGTGAAGCGCAGCTACCTGCAGGCGTTGGAGGCACGCGGTTTCGAGATCCTGTTCACCGGCTCCGAGGAGGAGCTCTCGGGCGGGGCGGGACGGACCTTTTTCCGGGAATCCGGCCTGTTCGAGCGCGGGGCGCGCGATTGCTGCCGGGTAGCCAACCGGGATCGTCAGGTGCGCTACATCGCGGCGCGCTCCGAGGCCGGGGATGTGCTGGCGGGGATTGCCGTGTTTAACGCCCGTCGGGTCGACGGGCCGGCGGTCTCCAAAGCGATCGTGACCGCGGAGGACATGGATACGACCATGGATCACCAGCCGCTGACCGCCGGCGAGATGGAGACCGGCCTGATCGAGGACGGCCGCGTGGCGGTGCAGGACATCCTGTTCGAGGTGAACAGCGCGGCGATCCTGCCGGCATCCGCCGAGGCGCTGGCGACGATCGCGGACCTGATGAACGAGCAGTCATCCATGGAGCTGCTGGTGGTCGGGCATACCGACAACACCGGTGACTTTGACTACAACGTGTCGCTGTCCCTGGAGCGCGCGCAGTCCGTGGTGAACTGGCTGCGCGACGGGCACGGTATCGCAGGCAGCCGGCTCCAGGCCGCAGGGGCCGGGATGATGGCGCCGGTCACTACCAACCGCACGGAGGCAGGGCGAGCCCAGAACCGCCGTGTGGAGCTGGTCGAGCGCGGCGGATAGCGGCGCGGGCCGGACCCGAGCCGGGTGTTCAGTCTCCCGGCGCGGCGTTCCAGCGTTCGAGGATGTCGAGGATAGGGTCGATGGCGGGCGGATCGTCCGTCAGCGGGCCGGGTACCAGCAGCCCACGATGCGAGGCCTCGAGGATCAGCGGGTCCGGATGACCGTCCAGGTGCAGGGATTCGACCGGCACCACGCCGTCGCCCAGTTCGTCGTCGGTCTGCTCCCACCATTCGCTGATGCGCCCGGCCACCGCCTCGAGGTCGATCTGTTCGTCCAGCGCGGCCAGACTCTCGCGCATGGCGGGGGTGGGTTCGGGCAGTTTGCCGCCGATGATGCGGACCGGTATGTCGTCCGGCCAGGGGCGTGCGTTGAGTTCGGCCAGGAAGTGGCTGCCCGGGCGCAGGTCGATCTTGGCCGCGCCGGTGCCGTCGCGCAGGCCGGCAAACAGCGAGAAGCGCTGCTGCTGGATGTCGGCCAGCCACTCGCGTACCTCCAGCCAGACCCGCAGCCGGGCCCACTCGGAGCCATGATTGGGGGTGGCCACCAGGATCACGCCGGCGACGGGTCGCCACCCGACACGCGGGGTCGCATCCTCCGGATGCCGGTAGCGCGTCACGAAATCGCGGATCACCAGACCCCCCATGCTGTGGCCAATCAGGATCAGCGGGTCGTCGCCTTCGAGCTGCGCCCAGTGTTCCGCCAGCAGGTCCGCACTGTGGTCGATGGCCTGGTCGTTGGGATAGCGGAATTCCCAGCCATTGCTTCCGGCGTCGTCCAGCGCGGGCGCCAGGGCGTCCCAGATATCGCCGGGCTCGTCCAGTCCGTGCAGCAGCAGGACGTCCGGCGGGCGCTCGTCATCGAACCGGTCCGAACGCGGCAGGAAGCCCTGCAGATCGTCGGGCAGCTCCATGCTCTCGGGGAACCATTCGTGCAGGCGGTCCTGGACTTCGACGCGCAGCTCGCGCTCCTGTTCCGGGTTCTGCTCGGCCCAGCCGACCCAGATGGCCAGGGCGAGCAGGGGCACGCCCACCAGGATCAGGAAGGCGCCGAGGCGCCGGCGGCGCCGGTTCGAATCGGGACGGCTGGCATTCATGGACGATCACCATCGGACAAGCCGAGCGCTACGGCAAGTAGGGGCCCGGCACGGGCGATTGGATGCCCTGTGTATCATGGCGGGAAGTCCCTCACGGAAGTTTCGACATGCGACGCGCGTACCTGCTCCCCTGGCTTCTGGTCCCCCTCTTGCTGACCGCGTGCGCCGGGCTGGATGTCCGCGACTTCGGCCTCGACGGGGGTGGTGGTGATCGTGCCGAGGAGGCGATCCGTGAGGCCCTGCGGGTGGGCACCGAGCGCACGGTGGAGCGGACCGGCCGCGAGGATGGCTACTGGGGCAACGCGTTGATCCGCATCGGTCTTCCGCCGGAGCTGGAGCAGGCCGGCGATACGCTGCGGCGCGTCGGGTTTGCCAGCCAGGTGGACGATCTGGAGCGGCGGATGAATCGTGCGGCGGAGTCCGCAGCGCAGGAGGCCGTTTCGGTGTTTGTCAGCGCCATCCGCGGGATGCGGCCGGAGGACGTGTATGGGGTGCTGCGCGGGGCCGATGATGCCGCCACGCAGTATCTGCGCGATGCGTCGGAATCCACCCTGCGCGAGCGCTACATGCCGATTGTGCAGGAGCAGATGGAGCGGGCCGACGTCTATCGGGTGTACCAGCCGCTGCGCGACGCGGCGGGCCGCATTCCGGGCCTGTCGGGGCTGGACGTCGATCTGGATCGCTACGTGACCGATCACGCCCTGGATGGCCTGTTTACCATCCTCGCGGACGAGGAGCGCCGCATCCGCGAGGATCCGGCCGCCCGCACGACCCAGCTCCTGCGCGACTATTTCGGTCAGTAGCGCACTGCGTGCAGATGGCCGATGCGCGGCGTGTCGGAAAGCAGCAGGGATGGGATCTCTTCGGCCCGTAACGGACGGGCGAAGTAGTAGCCCTGGATGCAATCGAATTTCAGTTCGCGGCCGATTGCCAGTTGTTCCTTCGTCTCCACGCCCTCGGCAATGGTCCGCAGGCCCAGTGACTCGGCCAGCAGGACCATGCCGCGCGAGAGGTCGTGGGCGGATGGATCGATCCCGAGTCCGGAGATCAGCTGGCGGTCGATCTTGAGGATGTCGATGGGGAAGCGGTTGAGGTAAGCCAGCGAGGAATAACCCGTGCCGAAGTCGTCGATGGCGAGCTGGATGCCGAGTGACTTGAGCTGCTTCAGGGCATCGGTGGCCGCGTCCATCGCCAGTACCGTTTCGGTCAGTTCGATGTGCAGCAACTCCGGCGGTAGCCGATGGCGATCCAGCGCGGCCGCGACATGGGCCGCCATTTCGGGGCGGACGATGTCGTGCGCCGAGAGGTTGATTGCCACGTACCATGCGGGGCGGCCGTGTTCGGCGGCCAGGGCCTTCCACGCGGCCGCCTGGCGGCAGCCTTCGTCCAGGGCCAGATCGCAGATGTCATGGATTAACGTGGAATCCTCCGCCACGTCCAGAAACTCCGCCGGGGATAGTTCTCCGCGGATGGGGTGTTGCCAGCGGATCAGCGCCTCGACGCCGACATGGCGCTCCTGCGCCAGGGAGTAAATCGGTTGGTAGCGCAGGAAAAACTCGTTGTGCCGCAGCCCGCGCCGGATATCGAATTCCTGGCGCATGCGCCGCAGTTCCTCGGTGACCGGGTGCAGCGCGGGGATGACCAGCCAGGCCATCAGCTGGCCGATGCCGACGAAGAATCCGGTACGGGTTAGCCAGCGTTCGGTCTCCTGCGCGATGCCGGCGGTGACATCCACCGGCGTCATGGGTCCGGCCAGCACGCCGGCCACCAGGGCCACGACCAGGGCGGCGCCCGCGCCGAAGCGCGCCGCGGCGAACAGGATGGGCACGTAATAAAAGTGCGGGACGATACTGTCGGCGCCACCCGCGGTGTAGACGATCAGCCAGGACAGGGCGAGCCCGCCGAGGATCAGCAGACTAGCGCCCACGAATGACATGCCCACCCAGGCACGGAGTGTGGTGCGCGCGAGGTAGTCGGTGTAGCGGATGCCACCGGTGGAGGGCAGGGCCGAGGGAAACCTGGACATCGCGCTCTTCCTTTGGCCAATCCCGGGCCGGTTATTACACCTTCGGCTGTGCGACAAGGCGGCACGGCTTCAGGGTGGCATGTCCAGTCGTCCAAGCGACCACCTGTATCACGAGTGTAGTACATGTGAGTCAGAACACCGTTCTGCAGATCGGCAGCGCGGATCTGGAAAATCGGTACCCCCAGGAACGCTGCGGGGTCGTTCCTGATGCATATAAAAGGCGGGCCCTCGCCTTCGATGATCTGGCTTTTCATGCCCCCTCCTCGCGATGCCCGGGTGGCAAGAAAGGACTCTCGTTAGGCGGTGTTAGGTCTGAGTTGTGGGCAATCGAGATCGGGATGATAATCCGCCGCCCGGGGCACAGCCCCGGCCAGCAATTGCAAGCCTGGGCCCCGAATGCTGAAGAAGATCAAGTTGGAACATGTCGTTGAGGGAATGTACATCCGGGAACTTTGTGGCTCGTGGATGGAGCATCCCTTCTGGCGCACACGCTTTCTCCTGGACGACCCGAAGGACCTCGCGACACTGCGGAAAAGCCGCATCCGCGAGGTCTGGATCGACACCGCCAAGGGACGGGACCTGGAGGGTGCGGGGGAGGCCGTAATACAGGCAACGCGGGAGGCCGAGATGCAGGACTCGCTGCAGGCCGCTTGCGCTGTGGAAGGTCACCAGGAACCCGTTTCTACTGCGGAGGAACTGCAGCGAGCCGTTACGATCTGCAGGAAGTCGCGGCAGGCGATGACTTCGATTTTCGGCGAGGCGCGCATGGGCCGTACCGTGGACACCGAGCTGGCGCGCAAGGTAGTCGAGGAAATCACGGAGTCCGTGACCCGTAATTCCCGCGCCCTGGTTAGCCTGGCGCGGCTGAAGAACGCCGACGACTACACCTACATGCATTCGGTGGCGGTATGCGCGCTGATGGTGGCGTTGGCGCGCGAGCTGGGGCTCGCGGACGAGGCGGTCCTGGCGGCTGGCGAGGCGGGGTTAATGCACGACATTGGCAAGGCCGCCATGCCTCTGGAGGTGCTCAACAAGCCCGGCAAGCTGACCGATGAGGAGTTTGCTGTGATGAAGCGCCATCCGGAGGAGGGGCGCCGTATCCTTCAGGCCGCTGAAGATGACCTCGATCCGATCACCCTGGATGTTTGCCTGCATCACCACGAAAAGATGGATGGTTCGGGATATCCCGAGGGGCTGACAGGGGATCAGATTACCCTGTACGCGAAGATGGGCGCGGTCTGCGATGTCTATGACGCGATTACGTCGAATCGCCCTTACAAGGCGGGCTGGGACCCGGGCGACTCCATCCGCAGGATGGCGGAATGGGCGAACGGCCATTTCGATCCGACCGTCTTCCAGGCGTTCGTGAAGAGCCTGGGGATTTACCCCGTGGGGTCCCTGGTGCGCCTGGAATCCGGACGCCTTGCTGTAGTCGTCGACCAGTCCGCCGGTTCGCTGCTCAAGCCGGTCGTGAAGATATTCTATTCGACGAGTTCGGGTTGCCGGATTCCACCCAGGGTGGTGGATCTCTCCGCTGTCCATAACAAGGAAGCGATTGCCGGGCGCGAGGATCCTTCCGTCTGGCCATTCGCGGACCTTGATGAACTTTGGTCCGGGCTCCCGGCAGACCGTCGATAGATCGCGGGCGCACGGTGGACGCGATTCAGGCGAGCAGGCGCAGGACGAGCCGGGGTGCCAGGTTGGCCTGGGCGAGGATGGCGATTCCGGCCTGCTGGAGGATCTGGGCACGGATGAGTGCCGCGACCTCGGCGGCGTAGTCGGCATCCAGGATGCGGCTGCGCGCGGCCTGGAGGTTCTCGCTGCCGATGCCCAGGTTGTCGATGGTGGACTCCAGGCGATTCTGCACCGCGCCCAGACGACTGCGCCGGGCGCTGATCTGGTCCAGGGCCTGGTCGAGTCGGGCGAGGGCGTCGCTGGCGCCCTGTGCGGTGCCCAGATCGATCCCGGCGAGGTGGCCCTCGACCGCGCGGGTGGCGGGCATGTCCAGGGCATTGAGACCGGCGTCGCCGCTGATGGTGATGGTCTCGCGTGCGGTGATGTCGAGGCGCCCATCGAAGCTGGCGGAGGCGCGGCTTGGGTCTCCGAGCTCGCGGTTGATGGCGGTGGCCAGGGCCGCGACCGAGTCATAGTCCCCGTCCGGGACGTCGATCGCCGGCCGCTCGCCGATGCGGATGCGGAAGTCGCCCGCCACCGTGAATGGACCGCTGGCGAACAGCGCCGTCAGATCCCCCGACCGGCTGGTCGCGATCGCGCCGAGCTGGCGCGTGCCCATGCCGTCGCCGAGGTCCACGGCGAGGGTCTGCCCGGCGTTGGCACCAACCTGAAAGAGCGCGGTGGGGGCGCTGCCATCGAGCAGGGTCCGTCCATTGAAGGTGGTCTGGGTAACCACCCGGTCGGTCTCGGCCAGCAACTGCCGGGCCTCGCGGTTCAGGGCCTGGCGGTCGGAGGCGGACAGGGTGCCGTTGGCCGCCTGCAGGGCCAGCTCGCGGATGCGCTGGATGTTGCCGCTCATGGAGCCCAGTCCGCCCTCGGCGGTGCGGGCCAGCCCGATGCCGTCCTGCGCATTGCGCATGGCCTGGTTCAGGCCACGAATCTGGGTCGTGAAGCGTTCGCTGATGGCCATTCCGGCGGCATCGTCGCGCGCCGAGTTGATGCGGCGCCCGGAGGCCAGGCGTTGCAGGGCCACCTGCAGTGCGCCCTGGGAAAGCCGCAGGTTGCGCTGGGCGTTGAGCGACAGGAGATTCGTGTTGATCACCTGGGCCATGTTGTCGGGTCTCATGGCCCGTCACCGGGCCTGTCGGTACCCGGTGCCATGCCGCCGGGATCATGCAGCCGAAGTTTCGCGGCTACAGTGCGTTAACGGCGGTCTTGAACCGAACTTTAGGCCCGGGAAACCCAATCATTTCCATGGTGGCCCCAACTTGTTCGGTACGCCCCATAGCGCTTGCAGGCGCTCCTCCCGGCCGCAATGGGTCACGTAGTCGGCGTAGCGTTCCGGGTGGTTGCGGTAGTAGTTCTGGTGTTCGTCCTCGGCCCGATAGAAAGGTGCAGCGTCCCGTATGCGCGTCACCACCGGTTGGTCGAAGCGGCCCGAGCGGTTCAGCTCGGCCCGTGAGGCTTCGGCGATGGCGCGCTGGGCGGCATCCTGCGGAAAGATGGCGGTTCGATAGTGGGACCCGCGATCACAGAACTGCCCGTGGGGATCCAGCGGGTCAATACTGCGCCAGAAGGCCTCCAGGATCTCGCTGAAGTCGATGCTCCCGGGGTCGAAGAGGATACGCACGGCCTCGACGTGGCCGGTGCGCCCGGTGACTACCTGCCAGTACCCGGGATCAAGGGTATGCCCCCCGGTATAGCCAAGCTCGGTTTCAAGCACGCCTTCCAGCGCGTCGAAGGGTGCTTGCATGGACCAGAAGCAACCGCCGGCCAGCACCGCCTGTTCGGGCTCGTCGGCCTGGGTCAGGGCCGGCGCCAAGAACAGGAGTAGGGCGCCGAGCCAGAGTGTGCGAGTGAAGGACATGATGCCTCCCCAAGATGCGTGGGCCATTGGTGAGACCCGTACCCGCGCGGATGGTGCCCGCCCCGGGAGATGCGGACTCCCGGAGCAGTCCCTACGGGTGATCGCGCGGGATGGAAGAGATGGATTCCACGACCAGATTGGCGCCGTCGCGGATCTCGTCGACGATGCCCTGGACGGTCTGGACCTGGGCGTCGGCCTGCTCGGCGACCTCACGGACCGTGTCGATGCGATCGGCGATTTCGCGTGTGCGTTCCAGGTTGCTGTTGATGACCTCGGCGATTCGGGTGGTTGCTTCGCTGGTGCTGGCGGCGAGCTTGCGCACCTCCTGGGCAACCACGGCAAAGCCGCGGCCCTGTTCGCCGGCGCGAGCGGCCTCGATGGCGGCGTTCAGGGACAGCATCCGGGTGGTCTCGGCCACGGTGCGGATCGTCTCTATGATGGACTCGATGTTGCGTGCCTCGGCGTTGAGACGTTCGACTGCCTCCTGGGTGCTGGTCACCTCGGCACGAATCTGCACGGTGTGCTGTGCGTTGAGCCGCAGTGAGTCCTCGCCGCTGCGGGCGTGATCGGCAGTCTTGCGGGCCATGTCGTGGGCGACGGCCGAGGCCTCGCGGGTGCGCTGCGCCGTATGTACGCTGACGGTGATGTCGGTGGCGAACTTGATGACCTTCTCCACCCGGCCTTGTTGGTCGAGAATCGGATTGTAGGTGGCTTCCAGCCACAGCTCCTGGCCGTTGGCCTTCAGCCGCCGGAACTTCCCGCTCATGAGCTGGCCCTGCGCCAGGCGCTCCCAGAAATCGGGATGATCGCGATAGAAGGTCTCGTCGCAGAAGATACGATGATGCTGGCCGCGTATGTCGTCGAGGTTGTACCCGACCGCTTGGAGGAAGTTCTCGTTGGCCTTGAGGATCTCGCCTTCCGGGGTGAACTCGATCACCGCCATGGAGCGGTCCAGGGCGGTGAAGACGGCTGCCTGGTCGCGCAGCTGTTCCTGCTTTTCGGTGACGTCGTAGGCGAGCTTCGCGATCTTCTCCACCTGGCCCTGGGTGTCGCGCACGGGGAAGTAGGTGGCTTCCAGCCAGATGGTTTCGCCCGTGCGCGTCACTCGGGGGAAGGTTCCGGTATGCGATTCCCCGGCCGCCAGGCGGCGCCAGAAGTCGCGGTACTGCAAAGAGCGTGCGTACTCGGGGCTGCAGAACATCCGGTGGTGCTGGCCGATGACGTCCTCGCGCGGGTGGCCTATGGTCTTCAGGAAGAGCTCGTTGGTATCGAGGATCTGGCCGCGCGGGGTGAACTCGATGTAGGCGACGGCCTCCCGAATCGCGTCGAGCACGGCCGCGTCGGTGGTTCCCGTAGCAGGATGGGCCGTCGGCGAAACGGCGGGGTTGAAGAACATGGCGAGCTCCTTGTGACCAGGTGCGTAGAGGCCGTTGAAAACAATGTACAGGTAATGTACAAGAAAAGTACAGATGTTTCCTGTTAGGAGCGATGCATGGTTGATTGGACAAGAATCAGGGTGCCAGCCGCCGCCCTCTGGCTGGGAGTCGCGGTCCTGCTGGCCGGGTGTGGGGGCACCTTCCCGCAGCCCGGTCCGGATCCGGGATTCGACGACGGACTGAGTGCGCAGGCCCTGTTTCAGCGAACGCTTGCGGCCCACGGCGGGGACCTGCGCGAATACCCGGGTGATCTGAATCAGGCGACCGATGGCGAGTGGGGGCGCGTGATCCAGCGTTTGCAGCCGCTGGTGGCGGACGGCGAGTACCGCGGCCAGGGCGAAGAGCGTTATCGCCCCGCCGATGATCTGTATGCGGTCCACTACACCGGTCCCGAGGGCACCAAGAGCGTCTTCCGCCACGGTGACGAATTCCGCTTGTACTACGATGGCGAGCGCAGTTCGGACCGCGACCGGATTCGCGCCAGCGCGATGACCACGGACGCCGGCGAGCTGTTCCACTACGGTCCGAGCTTCGTCAAACACCGGGCGACCGACATGGAACGGCTGGCGGACCAGCGCGAGGGCGGTGTGAACTACCGCCGGGTACTGGCCACCATTGAGCCCGGGTTCGGCGAGGCGGACGAAGACCGAGTGGTGATGTGGATCCACCCCGAAACCGACCTGCTTTATCGCGTGCATGTCACCCTGAACGGCTTTGGCCCCACCCAGGGTGCCCACGTGGATACGACCTTCCTGGAGTACGCGGAGATCGAGGGGTACACCCTGCCTACGCGCTTCGAGGAGCGGGTGCGCGGGCCGCTGCGGCTGTTCGTGCACGAGTGGTGGGTGACCGGTCGGGACAGCGGACGCGACTGGGCGCCTGCGGATGTCCGTGGGCCCGGTTTCTCGGGGGCGGCGGCGCCCCCCGCGGCGGACACTGCCGCACCGTAAGGGGATATGTTCGGGTGTGCCGTCATCGGCCCGCCATGAACGACGTGAGCCGACCCAGGGCCGATCTGCCGCCTCCGAATGCCCCCGCGGTTCCGGCTGCGCCGGCGGTTGCAGATTGCTTGTGGGGTCGCTGTGCGGTCGGGCCCTACTGGCTGGAGATTGCGGAAGCGCTCGAATCCGACCCCGATGGGATGGCGGACAAGCCACCTTCCTGAAGGCGCCGGACTACGGCCAGTGCCGTGCGGCGGCTGTAGTCGTGGATCTTCCAGTGATCCGGCATCCAGCCGACCAGGAAGCGGTAGAAGTCGGCCTGGGCAATGGGGAACAGCGCACGCCACTCGTGCTCGATGGCGCCGGCTTCCGTGCCCTTGCCCCGTTCGTTCAGGGCCTCGCGCAATGCCGCGAAATAGGCATCCAGCAGGTCGGCCTCCCAGTTCTCCTGTTCCCGTTCGTCCAGGCAGCTCCCGAGGAAATAGGCCACATCGCGCATGCCGCAGCCGCCCCCGACATACTGGAAATCCACGGCGGCAACGGCGTCGCCCTCTGGCGCAAAGCAGAAGTTGGCGACCTTGGCATCGCCGTGGACCAAGCTGCGGTAGCGGGCGCCGGTCAGGGCGTCGTCGAGGGCCGCTGCCGTCTCGCGAATCGCCGGGTCCTCGATGGCGGCCCACTCGTCCGGGCGGGTGGCCAGATGCCAGTAGCTGCCCTCGGGCCACAGGCCGGTGGGCTCCCGCCCCATGAAACGCGCGTGGAAGCGGGCGAGCCAGCGCAGGCAGAGCCGCGCCTCGGCGCGGGTCAGGTGGTCCCTGCGCTGCGGGAAACCGGCAGCGTCGAGGTCCTCCAGCACGATCAGGTGCTCGTCGCCGATGGTCGCGGTATCCAGACAGCGGGGCACACGGCTGGTGGCGTCGCATTGGTTGGCCCAGTCGCGGTACCAGGCCATTTCCACCTGATAGGAGCGGACCTTGCGCTGATGCGAGCGGTTGTTGCTCCAGCCGCGCGGATGGTCCAGCTCGTCGGGGAACACGATGTGCTTGAGGATGACTGTGGGGGAGTCGCCGCCTTCAAGAAGGTAGCGCACGATCTCGCCGTAGCCGCTCCAGAGGGTCTGGATGACCGGGCCGCGCACCGCCGTGCGGGCACCGGTGGCCTGCAGGACGAAACGGGTCGCTGCGTCGGTCATCCGCGGTCGGGCAGGGCGCGACAGCTCCAGAACACGCCCAGCATCTCGAGCATGGCGGCGTCGTCGCGGGTCCAGAACACGATGTCGTCGGTGGGATTGGCGTAGCGCCCGCCGTAGGCCGTCTCGGTGGCTTGTAGTCGGGCGCGGGCCCCGTTGAAGGCCAGCACGGCCTGCTCGCCCTCGAAGGTGGCGGTGAGTTCGGGGCCGTAGGCGCAGATGTAGGCCACCTCGCGCGGGGCATCATCGCCCCGCGGCAGCGCGCTGCAGCCGGCGATCAGCATGATTCCTGCCAGTACGATTGCTAGGCGCACGCGGTGGTCTCCGGTTGATGATGGATTATCGTAGCGTTCGGCCGGTCGGTACTGCATGTGGCCCTGTGTTACCGAGGGAAACACTGATTAATGTACACGCTCGCGTTGGTACCCCAGGTTTTCCGAGACAAGGCGCGGTGCGCAGCCGGTAGTGGTTCTACCGGCAAGGGCCGCAACGCAGGATCCAGGAACCTGGGGTACCAACCCCACAGATCATTGAAAGTAGGGGCTCGGCCGCCCGTTGTTGATAAAAACGGGCGCGCGCACGGCGTTGCGGCTCCCTTGTGCAGAATGACTGCACGGCAGTCACCCGCCTTGTTCGCACGCAAAAGCGACTCGAGCGCGAGCGTGTACATTAATCAGTGTTTCCCGAGGGTGTTCCGACCGTGCGGGCCGCGTGGGCCGGGCTGATTCAGGCGCTGCGGCCAGGCTGCGTGGCGGCGGACGAAGCGGGCTCGGCGAGCATCCGTTGGCAGTCGGCGGCTGGCTGCGGGCGGGCAAACAGGAAGCCCTGCAGGGTCTGGCAACCGGCCTCCTGCAGGAAGGCTTGCTGCGCCTCGGTTTCCACGCCCTCGGCGACGGATTCGAGGCCCAGGTTATCCGCGAGGCTGAGGATGGTGCGCACGATGGCGCCCGCGCTCGACTCGGTCTCCAGGTCCGCGGTGAAGCAGCGATCGATCTTCAGCACATCCAGCGGAAAACGGCGCAGATAGGCCAGCGATGAATACCCGGTGCCGAAGTCGTCCAGGGCCACGCGCACCCCGCGCTCGCGAAACTGCCCCAAGGTGCGGATGACCTGGTCGGTATCGGCCATCAGCATGCTCTCGGTGACCTCCAGCTCCAGGGCGTCCGCACTCAGCTGGGTGTGTTCCAATACCCGGTCGATGCTGTGCGCCATCTGGCGATCCCGAAACTGGGGGGCGGCCAGATTGACGGACACGCGGACCGGTGGCAGCCCGGCCTGATGCCAGTCCCGACACTGACGGCAGGCCTCGGTCAGTATCCACTGGCCCAGTTCGACGATCAGCCCGGTCTCTTCGAGGATCGGGATGAAGGCGCCCGGCGAATGCACCGTGCCGGCGCCATCCTCCCAGCGCAGCAGGGCCTCGACGCCTACGATCCGGCCATCGCCGGCCGCCACCCGCGGCTGGTAATGGAGAAAGAAACCTTCCTGGTGATCGACCGCGCGCCGCAGTTGGCCCTCCAGCGAGACGCGTGTCCGCACGTCGTTGTTGAGCTCGCCGGAACAGAACTGGATGGCATTGCCCTCGGTGCGCTTGGCCTGGTGCATCGCGGATTCGGCGCGGCGCATCAGGTCGGACGCATCCTGGGTGTCGTGGGGATACACGGCGACCCCGACGGAACCGGGCACATAGAGCTCGTGCTCGCCAGCCTTGATGATCTGGCGCAGCGGCTCCAGCAGGCGGGTGACGGCGCCGGCGACCGAGCCGGGAGACTCCACCGGGAGCAGGGCGCCGAACTCGTCGCCGCCCAGGCGTGCCAGTACGCCACCGACCGGCAGACGGTTTTCCAGGCGCCGGGCCACATGTTGCAGGACCTCGTCGCCGGTGGCCTGGCCCATGCCTTCGTTGACGCTCTTGAAGCGATCCAGGCCGATGTGGGCCAGCACCAGCGGACGCCCCAGGCGCTCGGCATCGGCGACGGCCTGGTCGGCGCGTTCGGCAAAGCGGGTGCGGTTGGGCAGGCCGGTGAGGGCGTCGTGGTAGGTGATGAAATGGAGGTGGCGCTCCGCCTCGCGCCGTTCGGTGATGTCGTGCACCACGCCGGCCATGCGTTGGGGCCGACCCTGGGCATCGAAGTCCACGCTCCCGCGCTGGTAGACGATGCGGACGGAGCCATCGGGGCGGACGATGCGGTGCTCGATGTCGTATTCCGGTCCTCCGGGGGTGAGGGCGTCGTCGACCGCGCGCTGCACGCGCTCGCGGTCGTCCGGGTGCACGGCCTGCATGAACGCCTCGTGGGTCGCACCCCATTGGTCGTATTCGAGGCCGAAGATGCGGAACACCTCGCTGGACCAGCGGATGCCCCCGGCGTCGAAGTCCGAGATCCAGTTGCCCAGATGGGCGATCTGCTGCGCCTCCTGCAGTTCCGCCTCGCGCCGTTCCAGCGCCTCGCGCGCCGCGCGACGCTCGGTGATGTCCTGGAACGAGACCACGGCGCCGGTAACACGGTTGCGGGCATCGAACAGCGGGGCGGCGTTGATCAGTACCGGGAACCCGTGTCCCGCGCGGCTCCAGAAATACTCCTCGCAGGCCTGCAACGGCTCGCCGGTGTGCAAGACCCGGTAGACCGGGCATTCCGTGGCGGGGAAGGCTTGGCCGTCGGGCCGGCTGTGGTGCGACAGTTCGTGCGAATTGTGGCTCAGGGCCTCGTGTTCGCTGGCGAACCCGAGCAGTTCGCAGGCCGCGGGGTTGAGAAAGGTGTAGTTGCCATCGGCGTCGATGCCGAAGACGCCCTCGGCCAGGCTCCCCAGCAGGTTCTCGCGCAGGAGTTCGCCCTGCTTGCGGTCCGTGACGTCGATTCCGAGGGTCTGAAAATGGGTGATCTCGCCGGCCTCGTTGAAAAAGGCGCGGCTGGTCCAGCGGATCCAGCGGTCGGCCCCGTCGCCGCGGCGCACCGGGTTCTCGATGGTGCGCACGGGCGCGTCGGGGGTATAGCGCAGCAGGTCGGCGCGGTTCTCGGGCTGCCGCTCTTCGGGGAGGTCATGGATCCAGCGGTGCCCGAGCAGGCTGCCGGCGGGCGCCGCGAAGTATTCGTGGGCCGCCCGGTTGGCATAGAAGATGGTGGTGTCGGGTCGATAACAGATGATGATGAAGGGGTGGTTTTCCACCAGGTCCTCGTACTGGACCATCACCCCGGACGAATCGCTCATGTATTTCCCCTGTCGGACGCGTCCTGCTGGCTCCTTCCATCCGAACGCGTTGTCCCGAGTTTGTCAGGGGAATTCTGAAGGCGCAAACCGTATTCAAGAGGTAGATTTCAGGGGCGGTCAAGCGGCGTCAACGCGGCGCCGTTCAGTGGGGCGCCGGTACGGGCGGAGATGTCAGCGCGGGCGTTCGCCGGAATCGAGTTCATCCAGCGGGTCGTGGGCGTCCTCGCGCTGGCGGACGCGTTGTTCGTGTGTCCGGGGGTCGGTAAGGGAGGGATCCGCCTGCACGTTTCGCACGACCAGGAAGGTCCATACCGTCGCAAACACCCACAGGAACAGACCGATTGCCAGCGGGAAGCCGCCGTAGCCGGAGATGCCGGCCAGGCCGGTCAGCAGGGCATAGGCGATCGACACAAGGGCGGCCGCCCAGGCAATGGCGATCGGCGCGGCGCAGCTGTGGGCGGCGGCGCCGTAGCGGTACGCCGCCACCGGTGGCAACACGATGCCGAGAAAACGGTAGAGCGCAGGTTCCCGCGCGGGTTGATGCAGGCTGGTCATGTCGATCCCTCTCTCCGGGGTGCCGCTTTCCCCGGAGTCTGGTCCGAATCCGGGATGTTTTCCACGTGGCCCGGCGACCGCTGCGCGAGGACTGGACGTGGACCACGGCCCTGGCGCTCGGCCCGGCCGCGGATGGACTGCGTTCCGGTCCCTGCACGGGCGCGGTCCGGTTGCTATCCGTTCAGATCACCGGCGATGGGGATGGTTCAGGGCCTGGGTTTGGCGGTGTCGGCCGCGGCAATGGCGACCCGGTCGCGCCCGCCGCGCTTGGCCTGGTACAGGGCGCGGTCCGCGGCCTCGACCACCTGCGTGGCGTGGCGGGTCTCGTTGGGGGTGAGGCAGCCGACCCCGGCGCTGGCGGTCAGTGTGGGGGCCACGCGGGAACTCGCGTGCGGGATCGCCTCCTCGCGGATGCGCTGCAGGCAGCGCTCGGCCAGCGCGTGGGCCGCGTCGATATCGGTGTCCGGCAGGATCAGTACGAACTCCTCCCCGCCCAGGCGTGCCAGCAGGTCCTGTTCGCGGCCGACGACGCCGGCGAGGCAGGTGGCGATCCGCTGCAGGCAGCCGTCGCCGGCCGGGTGGCCGTAGCGGTCGTTGTATTCCTTGAAGTGGTCGATATCGAGCATGATGGCGGAGAGCGGGCGCTGGTCGCGCCGGGCGTGGGCCCACTCGCGTTCGAGTACGAGGTCGAACTGCCGACGGTTGGCGATGCCGGTGAGCGAATCGCGGTAGGACAGGGCCTCCAGTTCGGACTTCAGGCGCAGTAGTTCTTCTTCCTGTTGCTTGCGCTCGCTGATGTCGAACATGAAACCGAGGAGGGCAACACTGACCAATGTACACGCTCGCGCTCGAGTCGCTTTTGCGTGCGAACAAGGCGCGGTGACTGCCGTGCAGTCATTCTGCACAAGGGAACCGCAACGCTGTGCGCGCGCAAAAGCGGCCGAGCCCCTTCGGGGTTGGCACCCCAGGTTCCCCGATCCTGCGTTGCGCCGCTTACAGGTAGAACCACTACCTGTTGCACGACGCGCCTGGTCTCGGAAAACCTGGGGTGCCAACGCGAGCGTGTACATTGGTCAGTGTTGCCCTTGGGCCTCGACTTCGCCGTCCCTGCGCACCACGTGGACCACATCGCGGATCCAGATGTAGTGCCCGTCCCGTGTCAGGGCGCGGTAGTCCGCCTCGTGGTCGACCCCGGACTGCGACTGGGTGACGCAGAAGTTGACGACCGATTCGCGATCGTCCGGGTGCATGCGCTCCACCCAGTCGTCGATGCTGACCCAGCTCTCCGGCGTCCAGCCCAGCAACGCCTCGATCTGCGGGCCGATGTAGGTGAAGCGCATGGTGGCCCAGTCGATCCTCCACGGGATGGCGCGGGTGGATTCCAGCAGCGTGCGATAGACGGTGCTGTCCGGTTCCATCTCGGGGTGCGTGGTGGGCGATTCGATGCCCGGTCCCGGGGCCGTCCCTGTGTTCTCCGGCTGGTCGGCTGCGGTCGCGTTCATGGCGAATCAAGTCCTTCTTTGGGGCGCAGGCGGTATTGCGTGGTGGTTGGATTGATCAGCTGGCGGCGAGGGGCTGGATCAGCAGCTCGATCTGCGGGGAGAACGCCTCGCTGCCGAGGTTCCCGGCCGGAGTGGTGGTGCCGAAGACGCGCAGGACCAGGCGTTCGGGGGCGACCCCGGCGTTCTCCAGGCGGCGGCCCGCCGCCATCGCATCGTCCTCCGTGCCCTCCGACGAGGTGTCGGATGCGTCCATGCCGTGTCCATGCGCGATGACGGTCACCAGGCTGGCACCAAACTCGTCAAGCAGCCGGCCGATGGTATCCAGGGCGCGGGCCTGGTCGGCACCTTCCGGCAGGGTCACGCGGATACCCGAATCCTGATGATCGATCGCGCTGGGTTGTCCGGACAACTCCTGGCGCAGGCGGGCCCCTAGGACGTCCATGTAGTAGCCCAGGCGGCCGGGGTCCAGGGTTTCGTGACCCTGTTCCCTCAGGAAGACGCGTCGTTCGCTTTCGGCACTGGACGAGCGGGCGATGTGCAGGCCCAGCGACGGTTCGGTGGGTTCCGTCGAGCGGGTTTCCGTCTCCGTCTCGGTATCCGTATCCGTACCTGCGGCCGTGTCCGTGTCCGTATCCGTTTCGGGCTGGCTATCGGTGCCTGCGGGTGGCGCCGTATCGGTTTCCGGCGCGGCGGGTTCGGAGGCGGGGCGGTCGCCAGTGGGAGCCGGTGCATCCTGCTCCACCGGCAACAGGGCACAGCCCGAGGCCATCGCGGACAGTAACAGGGGGAGCGCCAGGATTCGGCCCGAGCGACGGGTGTTCGAAGATTGGAACATGGTCTCCTCAGTGTTGGCGGCACCAGTCGAGGAAGGCCTCGGCGGACAAGGGCCGACTGAAGTGGTAGCCCTGTCCGCCTTCCACGCCCTGCGCGCGCAACCATTCCACCTGGTGGGCCGATTCGATGCCCTCGGCGACGATCTGCAGATTGAGCGAGCGGGCCATCTCGATGATGTGGCCGATGACATTGCTGGTCACCGCTTCGTGGGCGATGGCATCGGCAAAGGTCTTGTCGATTTTTAGTGTATCGAGTTCGAAACGTTCCAGGTAGGAAAGGCTCGAATATCCTGTGCCAAAGTCGTCGATGGCGATGTGGTGGCCGCGCCGGCGCAGTTCCCGCAGGCGGGCGCGGATGGCGTCTTCGTTGAGCAGGGAGCGTTCGGTCAGCTCCAGCTTGATCGCGGAGGGTGCGACACCTGCCTCGCGCAGGGCCTTGCGCAGCGCATCCCCGAAGCGGTCGGAGGCTAGGTCGTGGCCGGTAATGTTGAGGTTGATGGCCTGCTCGGGATGCGCCCGCAGGTTGTCGCCCAGATCGCGGAGGATCGCGCGCAGGATGGCCAGGGTCAGATCGGTGGCCTGCCCGGTGTCCTCGGCGAGCGGCACAAAGACATCCGGGCGGATGGTCTCGTCGCCCTCGCGATGCCAGCGGGCCAGGGCCTCGGCACCCCGGCAACGGCCGTCCGCGAGGTCGACGATGGGCTGGTACTCGACACTCAGGCGCTCGTTGGCAATGGCCTCGCGCAGCTCGCTGGCCAGGCTCAGGTGGCGGCGCAGGTAATGCAGGACCAGGAGTAGCCAGAGGGTCACCAAGAGCAGCCCGAAGATGCCCGCCACGATCAGGGTGGAAAGGTAGCGATCCCAGAAGGCCGCCAGCGGCTGCGCGGCAATGATGTCGACCGGGAAGATCGTGTCCAGCGAGAAGCGGCTGACGATGCGCCCCTGGGCGCGGTCGACGCTCAGGCCAATGGGGGTGGTGTCGGGTGATGGCAGGTCGGCGTCAGCGGGATAGCGGCTCATGGGAAGGCCTTCGACCCACAGGCCGACCCGCTGCTTGTCCAGCAGGCCCGGACTGATCAACAGGCGTGGGTCGATCGCGACATCATGCTGGCCGAAGCGCATCAGGAACAGCTCCACACCGCCCACGGCGGTGTCCGCGCTCGGCCACCAGGCGACCACGCCGGTGTCGTAGATGCGGCTGGCACGCGGTGGCGTGAGGGCCTCGCCCTGGACAAACCCCGCACCGCACTGGCGTTCGGCCGCGCGCCAGTACCCGATGGCACGCACATGAGGCCGTGCGATGGCCGCGTCCTGAAGGCGTTCCAGGTGCTCCGGGGAGCAGGGTTCCAGGTCCAGCTGGTTGAGGCTGTCCAGCAGTTCGCGGGCGTCTACCAGCGCGGCTTCGGTCTGTTCGCCCAGGCGCTGGGAGAGTTCGGCCAGGCGTTTCTCCTCGGCGACCACGGATTCCTGCCACAGGAACCAGCCCAGGGCGGCGAGCGGCAGCAGGATGCCGAGCAGGGTCGCGGCGGAGACCGAGAGCAGGACCTTGTCGCGTCGGGTGATCATATTCACCAGGGGCTGGAATCGAACGGATCGAGAGTAGCACGGGGCGGACCTCAGGCCGGTACCCGTAATGTCAGGGAGATTCGGCACCGTCTATGGTCAGAATGAGGAGTCCGTGTCGGGAGGTGTTGCCATGAACCAGGGTCGGGAAGAGGGCGGAGATGGGGGCACGACGATGTCGCACGAAACATCCGGAACGCGAATGCCGCAGGCCGTGCGCAGCCGGATCAGCATGCATGACGGTGTAACCGATTGGTGCGACTGCTGTTCCTGCGAGGCCGAGCCGTACTGGGCGGAGGTGGCGGAGGAGCTGGGAATTGATTCGGATCCGGGCGTGGCACGTGGAGGGCGCGCCGCGGGTCAGTCGCAGCTCCCGACTGAGTCACGGGCGCAGATGCGGCCGTCGGTCCAGATGCTGCGGCTTAGGTAAGCAGCGTCCAGCCGGGCACCGGAGAGTTCGGCGCCGGTCAGGTTGGCGTGGGCGAGATTGGCGTTCTCGAGGTTGGCGTCGACCAGGCGAGCCTGGATCAGGTCTGCGCCGGTCAGGTTGGCGCCAGCCAGATTCGCGCCCTCCAGTCCGGCCAGGGCGAGGTCCGCGAAACGCAGATCCGCGTCGGTCAGCCGTGCACCATGCAGGCGCGCGCCGGCCAGGCGGGTGCTGTGGAGTGACGCGCCCGTCAGGTCGGCACCGCGCAGGTCGGCGCCGGCCTTGTCACAGTAGTTCCAGTTGACCCCGGGCCCCGCGGCCTGTTCGCAGTCGGGCCCGGAGTCACGCTCGAAGGCAATCCCGAAGGCGAGCAGCAGGCCGATGGCCAGGGTGACTGCAAGGCCACCCGCGATCCAGGGCCGCGGCCCGCGGACCCACTCACTCCAGGGCGGCGCCGGCCGTTCCAGGATCTCGGCCCATTGTTGGCGATGGGAGATCGTCGCGGGCGATTCGGGACAACGGCGGTCCCCCTTGCGGCGTTCGCGGATCTCGGCGGGCGGGTTGTCGTCGCGCCGTTCCCGCCGGCGTTCGTCCTCGCGCAGGCGGGCCTGGTTCAGGCGTTCGCGGCCCTCCGGGGTGTGGGCGTTCTGCAACTCTTCGGGGATCAGGTGAGGGCGCTGGTCGATGCGCCACCAGGTCTCGCGGTCGAGGCTGACCTGGTCATCCGGGCGCAGCCGGCCGAGGATCAGGAAGCGCCCGATCGAGCGCTGAGGGTAGGGCCCGCAGACCTGATCATCGCGTCGGGTAAACCACAGCTCATGGCGTCCGTCGCCGGTTCCCGGGGGCGGATCTTTTGCGTCTGGCCGGGGATCGGGGTTATCGCTGGTCACGGTTCTTGCTGGCTTCCCTTGGCACCGCGTCCGTTACGGTGGATGCCGCGAGTATAGGGCATGGAACAGGGCTTCTGGGCACGGATTACCGGCTGGGGGCCGGGGGCTGGATGCCCCAGGTATCGAGCTGGTCGCGGAGTTCCCCGGCGGCGGGCTCCGCCTTCTCCAGGATCTCGTCGATCCGGTTGAAGTGCAGCAAACGGATGCCACCGGTATCCGGTACCAGGTAGAGATCCGGCGGGTCGAGGCGGGTCATGTGGCGGATGATGGAGCCCTGCATGATGCTGAAGCTCTTGAACAGCAGGTCGGTGATGCCGATGTCCTCGGTGGCGTTCGGCGAGCCATTGCCGGACACGTCCACGGCGATCACGTAGTCGTATTCGCCCTGCAGCAGATCATAGGGCAGTGGATTGGAGGCCCCGCCGTCGATCAGGGTCTGGCCGTCGTCGTGCCGGACCGGTTCGAACAGGCCGGGCACTGCCATGCTTGCCTCGATCGCCAGGAACAGGTCGCCCTGGTCGATCACCACGCTCTCGCCGGTGCGAAAGTCGGTGGCGACCACGGCGAAGGGGATGCGCAGGTCGTCGAAGTCGCGCGCCTCGGTGTGCTCGGCGAGGAAACGCAGGAACTCGCCCGAATCGAACAGGGCATTGCGGCCCAGTCGCAGGGGGACCAGGTCCAGCAGCTTGATCTCGGAGCGCGCCAGCCCGGTCAGGGCATCAAGCTCGGATCCGGAAAAGTCGTCGAACAGGTCGAAGATCTCGTCGGCATCGAGCCCCGCGGCGTACAGGCCGCCGATCACGGCGCCGATGCTGGTGCCGGTGATGCGGTCGGGCAGGACCCCCCGGTCGTCGAACACCTGCAGCATGGCGATATGCGCCAGCCCCCCGGCCCCGCCCGAGCCCAGCGCCAGGCCAATGGTGGGGGTGGGCGGTTCAGCGGTGTCCGCAGCCAGTGCGACCGGGGCGGTGGCCAGGAACAGGGCGAGGAAAAGGAACGACAGCCGTCTCATGGGGCGATGCGTTTCCGGGGCGTGTGGGTGTCATGCTGCTACCCTGAGCCCGAATGCACGGACGGGCAAGAAGAGGGTCGCGCATGCGGGTCACAACAGGGAGTGGCGAGAGGGTCCCGCGTGGCTTCAAGTGGAGCTATCTCGCCTTCGTTCTGGTGCTGGTTTCGGTGTATGCCGTGGTCCATGGCTGGTTCAATTTCCTCTGGTTTTCCAACGTGGCGTTACTGGGCGGGCTGCTGGCGGCCTGGCTGGAGAGTCGCCGGATCGCGAGCATGATGCTGGTGGCCGTCGTGCTTCTGGAGCTGGGCTGGGTGCTGGATTTCCTGCTGAGCATGGCGGTCTGGGGCTGGGCCCCGCTGGGGGTTGTGCACTACATGTTCAACCCCGAGATCCCGCTGTTCGTGCGCCTGCTGTCGCTTTACCACCTGCCGCTTCCGTTCGTGCTGATCTGGATGGTCTGGCGTCTCGGGTATGACCCCCGTGCCTGGCGTTACATGGTGGGGCTGGGCTGGGTCATCCTGTTGCTGACCTTCGCGCTCGCGGATGCCGACAACAACGTGAACTGGGTGCTGGGTCCGGGTGGGCAGGTGCAGGAGTGGATGCACCCTGTGGCATGGCTGGCGGTGGTCATGGCGGTATGTTCCGGGGTGTGGTGGCTCACGCATCTGCTGTCTGCCTGGCTGTTGCCGCAGCGCAGCATCGCGCGCTGCGGGCGGGCTTGGTAGGCTGACGGGCTTCCCCGAGCGAGGAAACGGGAGCGGAAATGATCGAGACTACGCCGGTAGAGCGGGTCGGGCTTGTCGAACCGGACACGTTCCTGCGGCAGTACAAGGCGGTCGCGCAACCGGTGATCCTGGAGGAGCTGACCCGAGAGTGGCCGGCACGGGAGCGCTGGACACCCGACTATTTTCGCGAGGTCGCCGGGGATGCCGTGGTGCCGCTGTACGACAGCCGGCCCGCGCGCGACAACGAGCATCAGCACGCCGCGTCCCTGCACATGCCGCTGGCGGAGTATCTGGACCTTCTGGAAGGGGGCGAGCGCGATCTGCGCCTGTTCTTCTTCAACCTGTTTGCCGCCCGGCCGACGCTGGCGCGCGACTTCGAGTTTCCCGACATCGGTTTGCGACTGTTCCGCAAGCTGCCCGTGCTGTTCATGGGCGGCAAGGACGCGCGCGTGCAGATGCACTTCGACATCGACCGCCCGGATATCCTGTTGTGCCACTTTGGCGGGCCGAAACGCGTACTGCTGGTCGCTCCCGAGTACACGCCGTACATGTATCACGTGCCTTTCTCGTTCAGTGCACTGGCCGCGGTGGACTTCGAGGATCCCGACTACCAGCGCCATCCGGCTCTGCGGCATGTGCGGGGGCACCTGGCCGAATTGCACCACGGGGATGTGCTCTATATCCCGCCGGGGTTCTGGCACTACGTGCTGTATGACGACATCGGCTTTTCCATGGCACTGCGGGCGTTTCCGCGTGACCTGCCGAATGTCGCGCGGATGCTGAGCAACCTGCTGGTGACGCGGACCATCGAGGGCACCATGCGCAAACTGGTCGGGCAATCCTGGAACGACCGCAACGAACGTCGCGCGGTGGAACGCACCGAACACTTTCTCGCCCGGCATCCCGCGGCCTGATGGATCCAGGCACGCGCTCGCGGAGTAAGATCCGGGGGCTGGCCTTTTCTTCTTCTGCCTGGAACGAGGTGCTGCCGTGAGTGAAGCCCTGCACGTGGTCTGTCCGCATTGTGACGCGGTGAATCGAATCCCTGCGACACGGCTGGGTGCCGGCCCGAAGTGTGGCCAGTGTCATCGGTCGTTGTTCGGTCAGGATCCGCTGGAACTGACCGCCACGAACTTCCTCCGCCACCTCGAGCGCAACGATATCCCGCTGTTGGTGGACTTCTGGGCGCCGTGGTGCGGCCCCTGCAAGATGATGGCCCCGCAGTTCCGCCAGGCCGCGGCGGACCTCGAGCCGACCGTGCGGCTGGCGAAGGTGAATACCGAGGCGGAGCCGGCGCTGGGCCGGCGGTTTGCGATCCGCAGTATCCCGACCCTGGCGCTGTTCCGCGGCGGACGCGAAGTGGCGCGCCAGGCGGGCGCGATGGGGGCGGCGGATATCGTGCGCTGGACCCAGAGCCAGGTTTAGCCGGGCAAAGGTGGCTTCGTCGCGGTCGTCAGCATCGTAGGATGCCGACGGTAATCAATCAGCGGTTGCCCAGTTCGCGCCAGGCCTCGTGGCCGCAGCTCATGCAGTGGTATTGCGCCTCGAAATGCCCTGGCTGGTTCGCACGTTCCCGGATCGTACCGTCCTGGAAGGTGAAGCTGCGCAGGGTGCAGCGCGGGCATTTTTCGACCGGGTCGCGGGGCGCACGTGGCTCGCTGGCCGCAGGCGTGTCGGTGCCTTCGGTCCTGTCGGCGGCGTCCTCGATTGCCTGATTGAGCTCCCGGGTCAACTCGGCCGTGACCCGGTGGGCGGCCTCTGTGGTGTCCTCGCGGGCCATGGCCTCCAGCTCGGCCAGACGGTCACGGATGTGCTTTAGACGGGTTTCGAGTTCGGTCACGGGCGCCTCCAGGGTGGTATGCCCAGCATAGTCGGTTCGCGTTCGACGGGGGTTAATCCAGCCGGACTACTGTACGGCCGCGGATCTGGCCCTTCAGGATCGATTCGCCGCAGTCCGGCAGGTCTTCCAGGCCGATCTCGCTGGTGATGGCGTCGAGATCGGCCCCGGGGAGCAGCGCCGCCAGGCGCTCCCAGGTGCCCCGCCGCCGCTCGGCGGGGCACAGGACCGAGTCGATCCCCAGCAGGTTGATGCCGCGCAGCAGGAACGGCAGGACCGTGGTCTGGAGCTGCGCGCCGCCGGCCAGGCCACAGGCGGCCACCGAACGTCCGTACGCCATCCCGGCGAGTACATGGGCCAGCATGTCGCCGCCGACCGTGTCCACACAGCCGGCCCAGCGTTCGCCCAGCAGCGGCTTGGCCGGCGTGTCGGCCAGCGCCTCGCGATCCAAGATGGTGCTGGCGCCCAGTTGGTGCAGGTAGTTGGCGTTCTCCGGGCGTCCGGTCACGGCGGTGACCGTGTAGCCCAGGCGTGCCAGGAGCCGCACGGCGATGCTGCCCACGCCGCCGGAGGCACCGGTGACCAGAACCTCGCCGGTGCTCGGTTGCAATCCGTGGTCTTCCAGGGCCTGCACCGCTAGCATGGCGGTAAAGCCGGCGGTGCCCGCGGCCATCGCCTGGCGCGCGCTGTAGCCGGGCGGCTGAGCGATCAGCCAGTCGCCGCGGACGCGCGCGCGCTGGGCGTAACCGCCCCAGTGGGCCTCGCCGACACGATAGCCGGTCAGCACGACGGGATCGCCCGGGCGGTAGCGCGGGTCCGCCGATTCGAGCACGGTCCCGGCCAGGTCGATGCCCGGCACGTGGGGATAATCCCGCACCAGGTTGCCCCGCCCCTGCAGGATCATGCCGTCCTTGTAGTTGAGCCCCGAATAGTGAACCTGGAGCAGGACCTCGCCCGCGGGCAGGTCGTCGAGGGTGAGTGTCCGGATCGTGGCCACCGGGCCGTCGGGCTGCGGTTCAAGGAGCAGGGCCTTGAAGGATTCGGTCATGCGAATGAGCGTCTCGTCAGGGAATGCAACGGCAGCCTAACAAACGGCCGTCTTTTCTGGCGCGAAGCGCGGGGAATGTTGCTAACCTCATTGGGATGGGCGAACGGGATTGCGCGTGTTCGCCGGGCGGCGTTGCGCCACGCGCCGATTGTTTCCCGTTGCGAGGATCATCATGGCGGCAGACCCCTCCGGGTGTTTCCATTCACAGATCATTGAATACGCCCCGGTCTGGGTGAATACCCTGGATCCCGAGGGGCGGGTGACGCTGTGGAATCGGGCGGCGGAACGGATCAGTGGCTATAGCCGCGAGGAAGTGGTGGGACACGCGAGTATCTGGGAATGGCTTTTCCCCGACTCGGACTATCGCGCGGCGGTCTTCGCCGAGGGGCAGGCCATCATTCACGAAGGCCGCGAGATCGCGGGCCTGGAGTCCATCATCCGCACCCGTAGTGGTGAACAGCGCACGCTGTCCTGGTATGCCCAGCGGTTCTTCGATGCCGAGGGCACGCTGCTTGGGGCCAGCGTGATGGGCGAGGACATCACCGAGCGCAAGCAACTGGAACTCAGGGCACAGCACCAGTACCGGTTGCAGGAGGTGGTCTCGGCGATCTCCGCGCAGTTTGCGGACCTGTCGGCGGACGCGGTGGACGCGGCCGTTGTGCAGGCCCTGCAACGTCTGGGCGAGTTCTTCCGGATGGGGCGAGCCTACGTGATCTGCTTTCGCCCGGACCATGAGACGATGGACCTGGTGAGCGAGTGGTGCGCGCCGGGGGTCGCCCCCTTCCTCGACGAGATGCAAGGGATACCCATGGAGGCGCATGGCTGGGTGACCCGCCAGATTCGGCAGGGACACCCGGTGCACGTCCCCGATGTGGGTGCGCTCCCCGAGGCTGCGGTGGTGGAGCAGGCCGAGTTCCGGCGCCAGGATATCGAGTCCCTGTTGCTCATCCCGTTGATCAGTGATCAGAAGGCCTTCGGGCTCTTGGGCCTTGATTCGGTGGCCCGGCACTACGAGTGGAGCCCCGAACAGATCGCCGTGCTGCAGGTGGTAGCCGATATCATCGCCGGCACCTTCGCGCGCAAGGAGGTGGAGGCGGAGCTGGCACGCCAGGCGCGGGTAGATGGCCTGACCGGCCTCGCCAACCGGCGCGAATTCGATGCCGTGCTGGAGCGCGAGTGCGGTTCGCGGCGCGAGGTGAACCTGGCGCTGTTGATGATCGATATTGACCACTTCAAGCCGTACAACGACCGCTTTGGCCACCAGCGTGGGGATGACTGCCTGCGCCAGGTCGCGGAGGTATTGCGCGCCGCGGCACACCGGCCCACTGATCTGGTGGCGCGTTATGGCGGCGAGGAGTTTGCCTGCATCCTTCCGGACACCACGCTGGAGGGTGCGCGGGCGGTCGCCGAGCGGGTGCGCCGCAAGGTCGAATCGTTGCAGCTGGGCCACCCGGATAATGTGAAGGATGCGGTGACGGTCAGTATCGGGGTATCCGCGGTCGACGGGGGACGATCCGTGGCGCCGGAGGATCTTCTGGGGGAGGCGGACCGGCAGCTTTATCGCGCCAAGCGCGAGGGACGCAACCGGGTCTGCGCGGCGGGGCTCTGATTACCCCCGCCGGGGTTATTCTGCGCCGGCGGCGCGCGTCGGGCGTTCGCGCGGATCGGCGGAGCGGGCATCTTCGCGCTCAAGCAGGGTGACGACCGGGACCGACTCGCTGTCTTCGTTCACCAGCTGATCGCCTTCCATCCACGGTGGCGGCAGCTGCGGACGCATGTCCTGGACCTGGGCGAAATTCGGGAACTCCACCTTGGAAAACAGTTCCGCAGCGGATTCCTGCGCCTGCGGGTTTTGCAGGGTCAGCACGAAGCCGGTGGCCAGCACCAGCAGGGAAAACTGGAAGCGCTGATCGCTGTAGGTGGAACGTGAACGCAGCAGGTCGAGCATTGGATGGTCTCTCGGGAGTCTTGCCTGCATAGACAGTACGCCCGGACGAGGGTTTCCATCAAGCAGGCCCGGTGCGGAGCGGGGCTTTGAGTTGCCACCGACCCGGGTCGTGTCAGGGGCAGCCGGGGGCGTGTTGCTTCAGGATGCGCGGCGGCAGACCAGAAAGACCTCTTCGACGCCGTCGGTGGCGACCATGCCGGGGGTCAATTCGAGGGGCTTTTGCAGGCGCAGTCCCAGGGGCATCAGGAAGCGGTTGTAGACCTTCATCGCGACCGGCCGATGACGTTGCAGGAACCACATGCCGAGGTCATTGAGACGCGAGGATTTGGGCTTCATGCCGAAGATTGCGCTTTGCTCGATCTGCAGGTGGTGGCGTTCCAGCAGTTGCGTCAGCTTGGCCGGTTCATAGCGCCGGTAGTGGCCGACGATGTCGTCGAACGGCGTCCAGTATTCCGGGTGTAGTGGGGTGGAGAGCAGTACCCGCGCCCCGGGTGCCGCCACCCGCGAGAGCTCGGCCAGGGCCGCCTCGTCGTCTTCCACGTGCTCGACGATGTCCAGCGCGCACACCAGGTCGAAACTCTGGTCGGCGTAGGGCAGGGCGGAGATGGGGGCGGTGTGGGTGATGCCGCCCGCGCTTTCCAGTGCCGCCAGGGCCGGTGGGCTGATATCGACAAAGTGGGTGCCGGCGATCGGCAGGCGCGGGCGCATGCCGGGCCCGACTTCGAGCCGGCGGGTATGCGATTCGGCCAGGCTGGATACCAGGCTCCAGGTGTTGAAGCGCTCCGGGTGCACCAGACGCGTGTCCGCCCACAAGCCATCGTAGAAGCGCTGGTTGACGTCGCCGATGTCCGAATGTTGCTGCGGGGCAGTATCGTGGGTCACGCGGTGGCCGGGCTTGAATGGTGCGCAACAGTGTAACCAACCTGACGGGTGGTCACAGGCTGGCTGGGTAGACTCCGGGAAGCCGTTCTCGGTTTGGCGGGCGGGTCAGCGCCATCCGCTGTGTCATTCGTCGGTCTCAAGGCGCCGTGAGTGACGGCGCTGAATCCGGTGGCGCAGCGCGGCGCCCAGCAACAACAGCACCGCCAGCGCAAACAGGGGCAGGAGGGTTTGCGGTTGCAGGGCCTCGCCGCTCGCGAGGGCGTCGGTGGTCCCGTGGATGGCGGTGGCGTACACGCCCCACTTGACGGCGAGCCCGAGCACGGCTGCCAGCAGGAAACGGCCAAGTGGAAGGCCCAGCGCGCCGCCGGCGTAGTTGACCATCGAATGGGGAAAGCCGGGGAGCACGCGCAGCGCGATCTGCGTGGCGAGGCCACTGTGGCGGTGCAGGAAATCGGCTAGCCAGGCGTCTTCGCGGCGTTCGTGATCGGGATGGCGCGCCAGGCGGGCGGACACGCGGTACGCACCCCAGGCACCACTGACGCTACCTGCGAGGAGCAGACCGATGGCTAACAGGGGCGGATGGAACGGGGCGATCAACCAGAGGATGAGCGTGCCGGGCAGAGCAAAGGTCAGCATCAGGGCCATCAGGAGCACCAGCCCTGCCGTGGCCCAGGGGCCGCCCGCGACGGCATCGCCCCAGGCCAGCAGGCGGACCGGATCGCCGATCCACAGCGCGATGCCGATGCCCAGCGCGATCAGCAGCACCAGCAGGCCGCGCCCGATGTTGGCGCGGGAAAACCCGTTGGGTCGGGGGCGGGGGTGCGTCATTGAGCGGGGCCTCCGGGGAGCGTCCGGCGTGATGCGGTCAGAGTAGCGGATGCGCAATCCCAAGGTTCGGTGGCAGGTCGCATCGGCGCCGCGGATCGGTACACTCGGCTCAGGTACCCGGGGAGGAGACGCGCATTGAGCAAGAAGCTGGAGAATCAGACGGCACACAAGATCCTGCGCGGGCTCAAGTCGCACTATCCGGTGTTCTACCTTCTCGGCTGGGACGAAGATCGCATGGAGCGGCTGCTGCGTTCGGTCGCACGCTCGTTCTACGGCGAAGACGGCCACCTGGAGGTCTGGTCGGCGAGTCACGGGTTTGGCGAGCACGACGACCCGAATGCACCGACGACGGACCCGGTAGCGGCAGTGGCGCGGGTGGCGGCCGGCGAGACGGATGCCCCGCGAATGGTCCTGCTGAAGGATCTGCCCATGTGGTTCGATGACAACCCGGCGCTGGTGCGCGGAGTGCGCGACCTGTACTACCAGCTGAAGAAGGGGCGCAACGTGGTGTTCCTCAGCTGCCCGTTGCTGAAGCTGCCGGAGATCCTGAAAAAAGAGGTCTTCCTGGTCGAGGTGGAGCTGCCGTCCGAGGCCGAGGTGCTGGAGCAGCTCGAACACACCCGCGGCGCCGAGGCGGTCCCGCGCGAGCAGTTGTTCCGGGTGGCGGCGGGAATGCGCGGCCTGTCGCTCAACGAGGTCGGGCACCTGAGTGCGCGGCTGTTCCGTGGCAAGCCGCTGCCCGAGGCCGACATGCTGGCCGAGATCCAGGAGGAGAAGGGCCAGATCCTGCGCAAGGAGAGCTGTCTCGAGTTCTATCCGCCACAGCGCTCGCTGGAGGATATCGGCGGTCTGGAGAACCTCAAGGAATGGGTGCGCACACGCGCCGACCTGTTCACCGAGAAGGCCTGGAACGACAACGTCCCGCTGCCGGCC
Organism: Thioalkalivibrio versutus; assembly: GCF_001020955.1. Taxonomy (NCBI): domain Bacteria; kingdom Pseudomonadati; phylum Pseudomonadota; class Gammaproteobacteria; order Chromatiales; family Ectothiorhodospiraceae; genus Thioalkalivibrio; species Thioalkalivibrio versutus. Next base: position 1,900,681 of record NZ_CP011367.1, on the reverse strand, counting down.
GGGGTGCTGTTCATGGGGGTGAGCGGCTGCGGCAAGAGCATGGCCGCCAAGGCCATCGCCACCGCCTGGGGGCTGCCGCTGGTGCGGCTGGACATGAGCCTGGTGCTGTCCGGCAGTTTCGGTACCCCGGAATACGCCTTTGCCCGGGCCACCCGGATCGCCGAGGAGATCGCGCCGATGGTGCTGTGGGTCGACGAGCTGGAGAACGCCTTCGGTTTCGACAGTCACGCCGCGGGCAGCGCCGGCAATGTAAACATCTTCTCCAGCTTTCTCACCTGGCTGCAGGAGAAGTCGCCGCGGGTGTTCGTGGCGGCGACCGCGAACCGCATCCAGCAGCTCCCGGCCGAGCTGATGCGCAAGGGGCGCTTTGACCAGCTGTTCTTCCTTGACCTGCCGAACGTGGAGGAGCGCAAGGAGATCCTGCGCATCCACGTCGAGCGTCACGGCGGCAACCTGGAGGACTTCAACCTGAACTACATGGCGGCCAGCACCGAGGACTGGAGCGGGGCCGAGATCGAGCAGGCGGTGAAGTCGGCGCGGATCGACGCCTACCAGGAGGGGCGGGTGTTCAACCAGCGCGACGTGATCCGCAACGTGATCAACACGGTACCGCTGTCGCGGACCATGGTGGAGCAGATCCGCGAGATCAAGAGCTGGGTCTTCCAGCGCGCGATCAATGCGTCGAAGCCGGAGTCGAAGGGCGCCGCATCCGGCCCGCCGAAGCCGCCCGGCTGACCGCCGGGCCTGGTTTTCCGGGCGCCGGAGCGTGGGCTCCGGGTGGCCTATACTCCGGTCAGGGGGACGCCAGAGCCGGTACGGGTCCCGGTCCCCCACGGGTTCGGATACGGGTCGCCGGTGGAGGAATGCTCATGTGGCGCAATGTTTCTTTCGCGATTGTCCTGGCGGCGGTCCTGGGTCTCGGCGGCTGTGCGACCTATCAGGGGTCGCAGGAACAGGCCGGGATGGTGATCGGCGGCGTGCTGGGGGGCGTGCTTGGCTCGCAGGTCGGCTCCGGGCGTGGCCGGACCGCGGCGATCATCGCCGGCACCCTCGCGGGCGCGGCGATCGGTGGCTCGGTGGGCCAGTCCATGGACGAGGTCGACCGGTTGAAGACGGCCCAGACCCTGGAGAGTGTGCGGACGGGTGTGCCCTCGCGGTGGGTCAATCCCGACAGTGGCAACCAGTACACCGTGGTGCCGACGCGGACCTACGAGACCACCGCCGGCCCGTGCCGCGAGTACACCATCGACGCGGTGATCGGAGGCCAGACCGAGCAGGTGTACGGGACCGCCTGTCGGCAGCCGGACGGCAGCTGGCGTATCCAGGGCTGAGTGGCGGGCCTGGTCCGCGTCTCAGACAGACGGTTCCGGGGTCGGTTGCCCCGGCCCGGGCGAGTCGTCGGCGGTACGGGTGTCCTGGAAGTCGGATTCGGCTCCAGCATCCAGGGTGCGCGAGACGACGCAGTCACGCCCCTCGCTCTTCGCCTGGTAGACGGCCTGGTCGGCGACCCGGAAGAGGTCGTTCATGTCGATCTCGCGACCGCAGGGACGACTGGTCACGCCGAAGCTGGCGGTAATGGTCAGTCCGGCGGGCTGGAGTTCGCGCAGTTGCTGGCGCAGCTCCTCGGCACGGGTATGGGCATCGAACAGGTCGCACTCGGGCAGGACCAGCAGGAATTCCTCGCCGCCGAAGCGCAGGGCGACATCGACCTCGCGCCCGGTGGTGCGCAGTAGTTCGCCGATGCCAACCAGGACCTCGTCGCCCACCAGATGGCCGTGGCTGTCGTTGATCTGCTTGAAATGGTCGATATCCAGCAGGATCAGGCTGAGGGCCATGTCCTTCTGGTTGGCTTCGGTGAAGAAGCGTGCGGCGCATTCGGCCAGGACATTGCGATTGCGCAGGCCGGTGAGGGGATCGATCATCGCCATGTCGTAGAGTTTCTGGCGCTGGCTCTGGACTTCCTCGAGCAGGCGCTTGTTCGCCAGGAGGTTGCCGATGCGGGCGCGGACCTCGTCTTCCAGCACCGGCTTGGTCACGAAGTCGTTGACCCCCAGGCGGAAGAGCTCGGCGCGTCGGTTCGGGTCGTCGAGGCCGGACATCGCGACGATCGGCAGGCTGGTCTTGTCGGGGAAGCGGTGGCGCAGGCGGCTGACCAACCCCATGCCGCTGATGTCGCCCTCGACCAGGATATCGCTCAGGACCAGATCCCAGGTGCCCTCGTCGAAGGCAGTCAGGGCGGCGGAGGCGCTGCGAAAGTGCGCTACTTCCAGACCCATGCCCTCGAGGATGCGAGTCATCACCCGGGCGACGGTGGGGCTGTCCTCGACATACAGCACATGCCCCTCGTGGGCGTGTTCCACCGGCCGGCCGTAGCGTGCGGCCTGGTGGAACAGGTCACGGATGTTGGTCTTGTCGTGGAGATCGGTGGCGCCGGCCTCGAATGCCGCGCGGCGTATGTCGTGGTCCTGCTTGGTGGTCAGCAGGATCAGTGGCAGATCATGGCCGGCGGGTTTGGCGCGTGCCTGGCGGCAGAACTCGATCCCGCTCATGTCGGGCAGGGTAATGGAGGCGCAGACCAGCTCGAGGTCGTTTTCCTCGATGCGGGCGAGGCCCTCCGCACCACTTGCGGCCATGATCGGCTTGTGGCCGGCGGCCAGGACCATGCGGCTCCATAGCGCCCGGAACACACGGGAGTGGTCGACGACCAGGATCTTCATGGCCGGCCGTCCATTGGGCGGTCTCGCCGGGGCGCGGTCGTGACCGGCGGTCGGAGCGTGTCTGCCGTCATGCTGGGTCCTGACTCCATTCAGTGATCCGCAGGCAAATCCGGATAATGCGCGTCTTCGCGCCGGGCTTCAAACGGGCCGTCAAGGCGCGCTGGACAGGGCGTGCGGGCACGGGAACAATGCGGTCATCTGGCGTGCGACAAAACACTACGGCCAGGGGAAAGGAGTCCGGCATGAGCTACATGCAGCGAATGGGGAGTCTGCTGCGGTTCGGCAAGGCCGGCGAGCGGCGTACAAAGGCACGCCAGGAGGCCGCTCGCGGGCTGCGGGTGCTGGTGGTGGATGATTCGCGCACGGTGGTCGCGCTGCTCACCAGCATGCTCAAGCAGAACGAGCTGGAGCCGATTGGCGTCGGCGATGCCGAGGAGGCGCTGGCTTTGGCGCGCGAGAATCCACCGGACCTGATCTTCCTGGATATCCTCCTGCCCGGGATGACCGGGTTTGCCATGCTGCGTCAACTGCGCCGGGACCCCGCCACCGCGAAGGTGCCGGTGATCATGATCAGCGGCAACGAGGACGCGGTCGAGCAGTTCTTCCTCGATCGCATCGGCTCCGACGACTTCATGAAGAAACCCTTCGGCCGCGGAGAGGTGTTCACCCGCATCGAGCGCCTGGTGGCGAAGGGGCGTCTTCCGGCCCGCCCGACGCGCTTCTCCGGGTAGGAATCCCGGACCCGCACTTGCGTTTCAGGCGGCGTGCCGGGCCCGCCAGTCGCCGATCTCGTCGTGCAGGCGCTGTTTTGCGCTGGCTTCCAGGAACGCGGCGTCGACGGCGTTGCGTGCCAGTTTTTCCAGGTCATCCAGGTCCAGCTGCAGGGCCGCGGCCGTGGCGCGGAAGTTTTCCCCCACGTAGCCGCCGAAATAGGCCGGGTCATCCGAGCTGATAGTGACGCACAGCCCCGCGTCCATCAGGCGCTTCAGGTTGTGTTGTTCCAGGCGCTCGAACACGCACAGCTTGATGTTGGACAGCGGGCAGACGGTCAGCGGGATCTGCTCCCGCGCCAGGCGCTGCATCAGGTCGGGGTCCTGCTCGGCCTGGACGCCGTGGTCGATGCGCGCGACTTTGAGCAGGTCCAGTGCCTGCCAGATGTAGTCCGGTGGTCCCTCCTCGCCGGCATGCGCGACGGCGGGGAATCCCTCGGCCCGCGCGCGCTCGAACACGGCCTGGAATTTCTCCGGCGGGTTGCCCAGCTCCGCGGAGTCCAGCCCGACTGCGTGGATGTGCTCGCGCCAGGGCAGGGCGGTCTCCAGGGTCTCCATCGCGGCCTCGGCGCTCAGGTGGCGCAGGAAACAGAGAATCAGGCGGCTGGTGATGCCGAGTTCCCGTTCGCCGTCGGCCAGCGCGCGGTGGATGCCGTCGATGACCGTGGCGAAGGGCACGCCGCGTTCGGTGTGGGTCTGCGGGTCGAAGAAGATCTCGGTGTGGCGGACGTGGTCGTCCCGGCAGCGTTCGAGGTACGCCCAGGTCAGGTCGTAGAAATCCTGCTCGGTCAGCAGGACGCAGGCGCCCGCGTAGTAGATATCGAGGAAGGATTGCAGGTCGTGAAACTGGTAGGCGGCCCGAACCTCCTCGACCGAGGCATACGGGAGATCGACATCGTTGCGCTCGGCCAGGGCGAACATCAGCTCGGGTTCCAGGGAGCCCTCGATGTGCAGGTGCAGCTCGACCTTGGGGAGCGTGGCGATGGCGTCTTGCATGGCGGGATCCTGCGGTGTCGGGGAGGAAAGTGCGCAGAGGCTAGAACTGCCCGGGGCGCCCGACAAGTAACCGGGGTCACCCGAGGGGCGAGAGCAGTTCCTGGAAGAACCGCGCCAGCAGGCTGGGTTCCAGCCACAGCATGAAGGCGATGCCCCAGGCGCCGCCCCACAGGTGGGCGCTGTGGTTGATGTTGCCGCGGTTCTGGCGCTGGGCATAGAGCGAATAGCCGACATAGACCGCCGCAAACACGATGGCCGGGACCGGGATAAAGAACACGAACAACAGCGACCACGGCTGCAGCAGGATGTAGGCGAACAGCACCGCGGAGACCGCGCCGGAAGCGCCCAGCGAGCGGTAGCCCGGGTCACGCAGATGGCTCAGGTGGCTTGGCAGACTGGCGAGGACGATGGCGGCCAGATAGAACAGCACGAAGCCGCCCATGCCGATCGCGGGCACCAGCACGCGCTCCATGGCCATGCCGAAGAAAAACAGCGTGATCATGTTGAACGCGAGATGGGTGCCATCGGCATGGATGAAGCCGTGGGTCACCAGGCGCCAGTATTCGCCGCGCTGCACCGATGGCGGGTGATGGATCATCGCCTGCAACCAGCGCGGGTTCTGCCATGCGAGCAGGGAGACCGCGACGGTGGCGACGATCAGGTACAGCGTCACACTCGGTTCAAAGTTCACCGGCAACCTCCAGGGACCCGTAGCGCCAGGCCTGCAGGCCGTCGGGCCAGCTGCCCGGCGCCAGCCCGGCCTTTTGCAGCAGGGCATCGAGGAAGGTCTCGGGGTCGGGCAGTTGTTCCCAGACCGCAGGGAGGAAGGTGGCGCGGCGCGCTCCGGCCTGAAGGACCAGGCCGTCCCGGCCCGGTTGTAGCTGATCCAGCAGGCCCTTGCGCTGCGCGGCCTCCATGGGTCGCGAAGCGGTCAGCAACGTGACCGAATAGGCGAGACCGGCCAGTTCCGACGTGCGCAGCGGTGGAAAGCGCGGGTCATTGAGCGCCGCCGCGCGAGCGTTGTGCAGGACGTCCGCGGCCAGGGGCCGGTGGGCCTCCAGCGTGCCGATGCAGCCGCGCAGGGTTTCCCCTTGCTTCAGGGTGACGAAGCTGGCGCCGGGATCGGGTAGCGGGTCGGGCTCCTGTTCCAGTGCAATGGGGCGGGCGGGGGCATGGTGCGCGGCCCGCCGGATGGCATCCGCGGCCAGTTCCAGCAGGCGCTCGCGCGCCGGCGCGGGCCGGCGGTGTCGCCGGAGTTGCGCTGGTCCAGTGTGGTGATGGTGAGACCGCGCTGTCGCGCGAGCCGCAACAAGCCCGCCAGCGGCCGGCAGCCGCAGGCCTGTTCCGGCCCCAGCGCGTGTTCGTCCAGCTGTTCGATGGCACGGGTGGTGGCCGTGTCCAGGCGGCATGCGGTGGCATAGTCGTGGAAGTGGGAGAGATCCGAACTCACGACGATCAGGGTTTCCGGGCCGCCCCACAGCCGTTCCAGCACGCTCGCGACCTGCTCGGACGAGGCATCCCCGACCACCAGCGGGACGAGTTCGAATTCCCCCAGTGCCACCTGCAGGAACGGCAGGTGGGCCTCCAGGCTGTGTTCCGGTCCGTGGGCGATGTCCAGTAACTGGACGCCGGGCAGGTCCGCGATGGCGTCCAGGGCTTCGTGGTCCACGGGGATGTCTCCCAGCGGGCTGCGGTAGGCCGTTGCCGTAGTGGTCGCGATGCCGCGAAAGGGCACGCGATGCGATGGACCCAAGAGGATGACGCGCCGGATCTTTCCCGCCAGGGGGCGGATGTGCGCATAGACCGAGGCCGCCACCGGGCCGGAGTATGGGTAGCCGGCATGCGGCGCGATCAGGGCCTTGGGCGGCGCCGCGTCCGCTACGAGCGGGGCGGCATCGAGCAAGCGGGTGACCGTGGCGCGCAGCTCCTCGGGCTCGGCCGGGTAGAACTGGCCCGCGATGGCGGGCTCGCGGATGCGGGGCTGTGCCGTCATTGAGGGGCTCCATCAAGCATTATGTTGTTGAATATTGGGGTTGTGCCCTCATATTCAAGACCATGAATCACGGTCTGGACTGGATATGAACGACATCCCCGAACACGACGCATTCACCGTCGCCACGCGCTACTGGCATGCCCTGGAGGATGGCCGCGTACAGTGCGATCTGTGCCCGCGCTACTGCAAGCTGAAGCCCGGACAGCGCGGCGCATGCTTTGTGCGCGCCAATCTCGACGACGCGGTGGTGCTGACCAGCTATGGGCGTTCCTCCGGCTACTGCGTGGATCCGATCGAGAAGAAGCCGCTCAATCACTTCCTCCCGGGCAGTCCGGTGCTGTCGTTCGGCACGGCCGGCTGCAACCTGGCCTGCAAGTTCTGCCAGAACTGGGACATCAGCAAGTCGCGCGAGATCGACACGCTGGCCGATCGCGCCGATCCCGAGACCATTGCACGTGCCGCCGAGGCGCTGGACTGTCGCGCGGTGGCCTTTACCTACAACGACCCGGTGATCTTCCACGAGTACGCCATCGACGTGGCGGCGGCCTGCCGCGCGCGGGATATCCGCACGGTGGCCGTGACGGCCGGTTACATCACCGAGCAGGCGCGCGGCGAATTCTTTGCCGCCATGGATGCGGCGAACGTGGACCTGAAGGCATTTACCGAGCGCTTCTATCACAAGCTGACCGGGGCCCATCTGCAGCCGGTACTCGACACCCTGGAATGGCTGGTGCACGAGACCGATACCTGGGTCGAGATCACCACGCTGCTGATCCCGGGAGAGAACGACAGCGATGTGGAGATCACCTCCATGGCGCAATGGGTCCGGGAGCATCTGGGGCCGGATGTGCCGCTGCATTTCACCGCCTTCCATCCGGATTTCAAGATGACCGAACACCCGCGCACGCCGATCGAGACGCTGCAGCGGGCGCGGCGCATCGCTCGCGAGCAGGGTCTGCATCACGTGTACACCGGCAATGTGCATGACACGGAGGGCCAGAGCACCTGGTGCGCGGGGTGCGGGCAACGCGTGATTGGCCGCGACGGGTATGAGCTGTCGGACTGGAACCTGACCGCCGATGGCTGTTGCAACGCCTGCGGGGCATCGGTGCCCGGGGTGTTCGAGGCGCGCCCCGGCAACTGGGGCGCCCGGCGTCAGCCGGTGCGGTTAGCCGATTTTCGGGGGGCTGATTCGCAGGGCTTGAAAAGGCCCTCTCCGCGACCTAGTTAACTCGGTAGACAGGATCTGCAACGGAGGTGATCACCATGGACCTGCAAAAGCTCAAGCCGTGGAACTGGTTCAAGCGCGAGGAGACCGCGAGTCCGGAGGTCGTGCCGGCTCGGCGCGAGGGCGCCGACCCCTTGATGCGCATGCACCGCGAGATGGACCGGATGTTCGAGGACTTCTTTGGCTCGGCCCTCGGGATGCGCGGGGGTGATGCCGCCGCCTCGCTGCTGCTCAAGCCCAGTGTGGATATCGCCGAGACCCGCAAGGCCTACCGGATCACGGTGGAGGTGCCGGGGATCGACGAGGACGCGATCGACCTGACGGTGGATGGCGACGACCTGATTATCTCCGGCGAGAAGCGCTAGGGAAACACTGTTTCATGCACACGCTCGCGTTGGCACCCCAGGTTTTCCGAGACAAGGCGCGTCGTGCAACAGGTAGTGGTTCTACCTGTAAGCGGCGCAACGCAGGATCGGGGAACCTGGGGTACCAACCCCGAAGGGGCTCGGCCGCCCGTTGTTGATCAAAAACGGGCGCGCGCACGGCGTTGCGGCTCCCTTGTGCAGAATGCTGCACGGCAGTCACCGCGCCTTGTTCGCACGCAAAAGCGACTCGAGCGCGAGCGTGTACATGAATCAGTGTTTCCCTAGGAGACCGAGGAAGATGACGCGGGCTATCATCGTGTGGAGCGGGCCTACGGACAGTTTCGCCGTATCCTCAGCCTGCCCGGGGACGCCGATATCGATGCCATCCAGGCGCGGTTCAAGAACGGTGTTCTGAAGATCGATATCCCCCGGCGCAAGGATGACGCCCGGCCGGGCGTGCGCCGGATCGAGATCGGCTCCTGAGGGGGGGGCATCACACGGCGGCCTGCCGTGCGCTGAATGATCGCCGGGACCGCCCGACGCCAAGGATGTGAGACCAGCGAATGACACGACGGATCGTGATCTGTGCGGACGGAACCTGGAATCGCCCGGAGGAGGACGTCGAGTCGGACGTGCCGACCAATGTCCTGCGCCTGGCGCGGGCCATTGCGCCCGTCGATGCCATGGGCGACCCGCAGCAGGTCTACTACGACTGGGGCGTGGGGGCGTACTACGCAAAGATCTCGGGTGGCGTGACCGGGCGTGGCATCCACAAGAACATCCAGGATGCCTATCGCTACATCGTGCAGAACTACGCCCCCGGCAGCGAGATATTCCTGTTCGGTTTCAGCCGCGGGGCGTACACCGTTCGCAGCCTGTGCGGCTTGATCAACAACTGCGGGGTCCTGAAGCGCCCGGATGCACGGTTGATCGAGCAGGCCTTTCGGCACTACAAGAACACCGGCGCCAGCCATGCGCCCGAGGGCGAAGCCTCGCGTACCTTTCGCGCGAAACATGCGCATCCCTCGCGGGAGATCCGCTTTGTTGGTGTCTGGGATACGGTCGGCGCGTTGGGAATCCCGTTCTCTCTGCTGGGAATGTTCGATCGTACGGACGAGTTCTACGACACCAAGCTGGGGTCCAACGTGCGCATCGCCCGCCATGCCATGGCGATCGACGAGACACGAGCCGACTTTGAGCCCACCCTGTGGGATCCGCGCCCGGGGCTGGACCTGAAACAGCTGTGGTTCAGTGGCGTGCATGCCGACGTGGGCGGCGGCTACGCCCCGGATGCCGAGGGGCGTCTCGCGTCAGAGGCCCCGCTGGCGTGGATGATCGAGCAAGCCCGGATGGCCGGACTGCAAGTGGAGGGGTATCTGCCGGATAACCTGCGCCCCGACCCGCTGGCGTCGCTGCACCGCTCGCGGCGGCACATCTATCGCCTGCGACGGCGCTATCGGCGTCCGTTGTACCAGTCGGGTCACCCGACCGAGGTGCATCCAAGTGCCCTGGAACGCTACCGGAAGGATGTCGACTACCAGCCCGAGAACCTGCGCGCGTTTCTGGACGAATGGGGCTGGCCGGACGCCGACTGAATTCCCCCGGATGGAGTAAACGCTCGCGTTGGGAGGCCGGGTCTCCGTTATCCTGTAGGAATAGCAGACGGAGATTCCCTCAATGCAGCCATTTCCCTCGAAGAACGTGTTTGGCGGGGCCCTGGAGCCCTGTAGTCGCGGGCCGGTCACCGGTTTTTATCGCGACGGCCGTTGTGCCACCGGCTACGACGACCAGGGCATGCATACCGTGTGCGCCGAGCTCACCCGCGAGTTTCTCGATTTCTCCCTGGCACGGGGGAATGATCTGATCACGCCGGTTCCGGAATTCGGCTTCCCCGGCCTGGAGGCCGGGGATCGCTGGTGCCTGTGCGCCGCGCGCTGGCTGGAGGCCTACCGGGCGGGGGCGGCGCCCGGGGTCTTCCTGCGCGCGACGCACGAGGAGACCCTGGCGGTGATCCCGCTGGACATCCTCAAGGAACACGCGCGCGACCCAGCTGATTGAGATGGAGGCCCTCCTCGGAGGGTCGGTGGGGGGTCGGGGTGGGCCCCGTTGAATACAGGGAGAAGACGGATGGATCCGTACATGGTGGGGCTGACAATCGTTCGGGTCGATAACGTGGGCATGGGAAATCGGGGGGTGGCCGATGGTTGACCGCAAGGCCGTGCCCGAGATCGAACGCTTCCGGATCACGCGGACGCTGGGTACGAGTGCCCGCGACGGGCTCTATGTCGCGCACGACCCGCTGCTGGATCGGCAGGTCGCGATTCGAACGCTGACCAACGTCGCGGCGGACGCTTCGACCCGCCAGGCATTGCTTGAAGATGCCCGCCGGTTAAGCCGCTTTCGGCACCCGAACATCGCTCCCATCTTCGAGGCGGGGGACTACGCCGAGGGCGTCTACCTGGTGTTCGAGTACGTCGAGGGCGAGACCCTGGAGCAGATCCTGGCGCGCGGACCCTTGCCGATCGATCGCGCCCTGGCCCTGATGCGCGAGCTGCTGGATGCGGCAGCGGCGGCGCACGAGCAGGGCATTCTGCACGGGGCCTTGCAGCCGGCGAACGTGACCGTGAATCCCGAGGGACATGCGCGCATCACCGGGCTGGGCATGGCGCTGCCCGACGTGGCCGCGCGCGGCGAGAGCCACCTGCCGGATACACCCTACTATCTGGCGCCGGAACGGCTGGCGAACGAGGCCGCGACCGAAGGGTCCGACGTGTTCTCCCTGGGGGCCTTGTTCTTCGAGATGCTGACGGGCGAGCGCGCGTTTGCCGGTGATAGCCCCGCGGCGATCCGGCAGGCGATGCAGGCGGGGGCGCTGGAGCCACCCTCCGGTCGCACCGGCAATGGCGACGAACGCTTCGACGCCCTGGTACTCCGGGCCACCCGCCCGGATCCCGCCGAGCGTTTCGCATCGGCCCGCGAGTTTCGCGAGGCGCTGGTGGTGGCCGTCGAGGGCGAAGGCCAGACGGGCGATGGATCGCAGGACTTCATCCTGCGGCGGATCCGGCGCAAGCCTGATTTCCCCGGTATCTCCAGCCACATCCGCGAGATCACCCAGTGTTCCGACGACACGATGAAGCGCTCGGTGGCCGAGCTGTCGAATGCCGTGCTGAAGGACTACGCCACCACGCAGAAGCTGCTTCGGCTGGCGAACTCCCCCTTTTACAGCAACTTTGGCGGCAATATCCGCACCGTTTCGCGCGCGATCGTGCTGCTGGGCTTCGAACAGGTGCGCACGGCGGCGCTCGGGCTGGTGCTGTTCGAGAACCTCAAGGGCGGGCGTCATTCCGGACGCCTGATGGAGGCGCTGGTCGGCACCCTGTTCAGCGCCATGCTGGCGCGTGATCTGGCGGAGCAGGTCGGCGGGGTGGAGAGCGAGCGGGCGTTCGTCTGCGCGCTGTTCCACGATATCGGTCGCATGCTGGTGTTGTACTACCTGCCGGAGGAGGCGGACGAAATCCGCATTCGTGTGGGTCAGGGTACGGGTGAGGGCAGTGCCGCCCGTCAGGTCCTGGGGATCTCCTACGAGGCCCTGGCGCGCAGCGTGCTGGAGGACTGGAACTTCCCGCGCGAGATCGTTACGTCGGTGGAACGGGCTCCCTCGGGCACGCTGCCGGCCGCGCGGGATGCCGACCAGCGCCTGCATCGCATCGTCACCCTGGCGTCGGAGATGGGGCAATGCATTACCCAGGCGGACCGCGACCAGCAGGGCGCTCTGCTGACCGATCTGCGCAGGCGCTACGAACGTGCCCTGGGCGTGGATGCCCGCGGCATGCAGCGGGCCATCAAGTCCGGGCGCGAGCATATGGATCACTTCCTGACGGTGGTCAAGCTGCCGCCGGAGGGCCGCGAGCCGTTGAACCGGCTGAAGGCGAATCTGGGTGTGCAGATCGATGACAGCGACGCGGCGGATATCGAAGCCGCGGAGGGGAGCGGCGAAGCGGCGGCAGCCGCAACCGCCGATCCCGCCGCCCAGGCCGCGGCACTGATGGAGACCCTCACCGACATGCTGGACAGCATGGTGGGCGGATTCGAGCTGAACACATTGATGCAGACAACGCTCGAGACCCTGTACCAGACCCTCGGTCTGCGGCGGGTAATGCTGATGCTCGCCGATCGCGAGCATCGGGTGCTGGTGGCGCATACCGCCTTCGGAAAGGATGCCGAGACGCTGTCCGGACGGCTGCGACTCGCGCTCGCGGGCAAGGGCGACATCCTGTCGCTGGCCCTGGAACAGAAGAAGGACCTGGTCATCACCGACAGCCACGAGGCCTCGATCAGTCGCTATATCCCCGACGAGTTCCGCCAGGCCCTGGATGCGCGCAGTTTTCTCCTGCTGCCGCTGGCGGTGCGCGATCGTTGTATCGGGCTGCTGTATCTGGAATTGCCGGCCGGCGCAGCCGTGGAACCGACGGTCCTGCGGGCCCTGAAGGCCGTTCGCAATCAGATGGCTCTGGCCATTCGGCAGGCGCGCGATTGACGTCGCCCCCACCCGCGGACGCGCACGGGTGGGGGCGGTCTGCACAGTGTCGATCGCTCCCCCTCAGTCCGCCGGATGGGGCCGGCGGATGCCGGCTTTTGCGAACGACTAACGGATTCTGCACTCAATCGCTGTTGCCCCTCGATAAGTGGCGCTAAGGTGGAGATGATGCAAAGCTGGTCGAACATTATGGCGGCCAGATGCGACAGTTGGACAACAGTGGTATGCCCTGGGGACTGTTACAGCAGGAGATTCCGGTTTCCGATCTGCAGGTTGGTATGTACGTCAGCCGGCTCGATCGTCCGTGGCTGGAGACGCCCTATCTGGTCGAGGGGGTGCGGATTCGCTCGCAGGACGATATCGACGAGCTCGCTCGCCATTGTGTGCATGTGTTCGTTGATCTGGAGAAGAGCGCGCCGGCGTCGCTGAGCCGGCTGCCATCGGCCGCGGCGTCCGCGCGGACTACCGTGACGGCCTCGAGCCCGGCCGAGGCCGCCCAGTTCCGCGGCATGACGGTGTATCGCGATCACTGCTCGGTGGAGCAGGAGCTCCCTGCGGCCAGGGAGGCTCAGGCGATTGCCGGGCGTGTGCTGGAGCAGATCCGTGCCGGCATGGAGCGCAACCCCGGGGTGCGTCTGGCGGCGGCCCGCGAGGCGTCCGAGGCGTTGCGCGAGAGCGTGGAACGCAACCCGGACGCCCTGCTGCTGCTGGCCAGGCTGAGCCACTCGGACGATGTGCTGTACGCCCACTCGCTCAATGTCGCGATCCATCTTCTGGCGCTGGGCCGGCACATGGGGCTGGATCGAGCCGAGTTGTCGATCCTCGGGCTGGGTGGTCTGCTGATGGACATCGGCAAGATGCAGATGCCACGGACGCTCCTGGGGCGCCGCACGCGGCTGTCCCCGGATCAGCGGCGCGAGATTCAGCGCCACGTGGAATATGGCGAGGCGATCCTGCAGCGCTCCCACGGGATCCCGGAGGGCGTGCGCGACATTGTCGCCCAGCACCACGAACGCGAGGACGGGCGTGGCTACCCACGGGGTCTGGTAGCCAACCAGATCTGTGCCTATGCGCGCATGGCGGCTATCGTGGATTCCTACGAGGAGATGCTGACGGAGGGCGGCCTGGCCCGGACCCCCTTCGAGGCCCTGAAGGAACTGCGGGAGAACGCGCGCTGGGGGCTGAATTCGGCGCTCGTGGATCAGTTCACCCACTGCGTGGGGCTGTTTCCCGTGGGCAGCCTGGTGGAGCTGGACAACGGCGAGGTCGCGATCGTGCTGAGTCACCGCCGCACGCAGCGCTTCATGCCCCGGGTGATGCGCATCCTCGATCCGTCCCATATGCCGTATCCCGACCCGTGGGAGCTGGATCTGGGCTCGCCTGCGCCGGATTCCGAGGGGGCGCGGCGGCAGATCCTGCGCGACCTTCCGGCGGGTGCCTACGGGGTCGATCCGGCGCGCTATTATCTGGTTCATCGAAGGATACCGGGGAGGTGTTCGACCGCTGAAGGGCATCGTAGTCTCGCGTGGAGCCAGGAAGGACACGGGAGGGAGCGATGCTGGACAAGAAGACGTTGCAGAAGCTGGGCGGCTGGGAAGGCTATCGGCTGGAGCGTGCGGTTTGGCCGGAGGAGGCCGGCGGCACGCTGGAGTTGCACCTGAAGCCGACGCGGCAGTGGATGCACTGCGAACGCTGCGGTCATCGGACCCGGCAGGTGCACGAGACGACGCTGCGGCGGGTCCGGGATCTTCCCCTGTTCGAGTACCGGGTGGTGCTGGTGGTGCCGCGTCGCCGCGTGTGGTGCGAGCACTGCGGCGGTCCCCAGTTGGAGCGGCTGAGCTGGCTGGGGCGCTATCAGCGGCTGACCAACCGGTTGGCGGATGCCTGCAGTCAGTTGTTGCGTTCGGCCAGTATCCAGGCCGTGGCCGTGTTCTATGGCCTGGGCTGGCACACGGTGAAGACGGTGGACCGGCATCGACTGGCGGCTGCGCTGCCGGAGCCGGACTGGGCGTCGATCCGCTATCTGGCGATGGACGAGTTCGCCCTGCACAAGGGGCACCGCTACGCGACCGTGGTGATCGAGCCGATCCGGCGCCAGGTGTTGTGGGTCGGTGAAGGCCGCTCGCGCGAGACCGCGCGGGCCTTCTTCGAGCAGCTCCCCGAAGGCGTGCGCGAGCGCATCGAGGCGGTGGCGATCGACATGACCACGGCCTTTGAGCTCGAGATCCGGGCGCAGTGCCCGCGCGCCGAGATCGTCTATGACCTGTTCCATGTGGTCGCCAAGTACGGCCGCGAGGTGATCGACCGGGTGCGTGTCGACGAGGCGAAGCGCCTGGGCGACGACCGACAGGCTCGACGAGTGATCAAGTCCAGCCGCTGGCTGCTGTTGCGCAACCGGGCATCGTTGAACGCCGGCCAGGCGGTGCACCTGGACGAGCTGCTGCAGGCCAACCAAGCGTTACTGACGGTCTACCTCTTACGCGACGAACTCAAGAGACTGTGGTTCCAGCGCAGCCCCGAGCGGACGCACCAGGCGTGGCGGCAATGGGTGCAGCAAGCGCACGAGAGTGGAATCCAGGCCCTGCAGCGCTTCGCACGCCTGCTGGAGCCCTACCTGCCCGGCATCGTCTCGCGCTGCCGCCACCGGCTGAACACCAGCGTCGTCGAGGGCATTAACAACACGATCAAGGTCATCAAGCGTCGGGCCTATGGCTATCGCGACCAGGAATACTTCTTCCTCAAAATCCGCGCAGCCTTCCCCGGTAATGCTCGATGAACCTATTATCTTTGAGTAGATGCGCTTCCGTATGGGGGACCGCATCTACTGATTTCGCCACATGGGCGTAGCCGCCGGACTTCTGTCGATGTCGAAGCTGTTTGAATATCACGATTTTCTCCGTGCCCTGGGCGGGATTTCCCCGCGCCCGCAGGGGGCCGGGGCGCAAGCAGCCGTGACCGTCATCGAACTGGAGGGGCTAAGGGACGTGGACGCGGCCCTGGGGTACGCCGCGGGAGACGAACTGATCCGGAACGCGGGTCAGGCGCTGGCGAGCGCCCTGAGCGATGGCCTGGTCGGGATCACCGGACGCCATCAGATCACCTGTGCGCAGCCGGCCGTGGCCGGGAGTGGGTTCGCCGAACTGGCGGCCCACAAGATGCTGCGGGTGTTGAGTGAACCGTTTGCCTGTGGTGAGCGGCAGGTGCTGCTTTGGCCGCGTGCCGGGCTGGCGCTGGCGGGCCCCCGGGTGGTGCGCCCGCAGGATTTGCTGGCTCATGCCTATGCCGCAGTTCGGCAGGCGCGACGGGCTCGGGCGCGCCTGCGCCTGTATGCCCCGGAGGCGGCGGCGACCATGCTGGAGGGCGTGGATCTGTGGTCCCAGCTGGGGCAGGCCATCGAGGAGGGAAGCCTCCACCTCGAGTATCAGCCACAGGTCGCGCTGGCATCGGGCTGCGTGCAATCGGTGGAAGCCCTGTTGCGCTGGGATCACCCGCAGTATGGCTCGATCCGTCCGGACACCATGGTGCGGGCGGCGGAGGGAACGGACCTGATGCCCCGGCTGACGCACTGGGTCTTCAACACGGCCCTGCGCCAGTGTGCCGAGTACCGCCAGGCCGGACTGGATGCGGGGATCTCCGTGAACTTTTCTGCCGACGACCTGCAGGAACGGGAGGTGGTGGATCTGGTGGCGCAGTCACTGGAGGTCTGGCAGGTGCCGGCGGAGAGCGTCACGGTGGAGCTGACCGAAACGGCGGTGATGGAGAGTCACGACGCCGAGGCGCGTGCGGCCCTGCACGGGATGAAGGACCTGGGCTTGCGGGTGTCCATGGATGACTTCGGTATTGGCTATTCGTCGATGGAGCGGCTGCTGCGCATGCCGCTCGACGAGCTCAAGATCGACATGACCTTTGTCCACGAACTGGTGTCCAGCCGGCCGCACCAGCGCATCGTGGAATCCATGATCGGGCTCGGCCAGAAGATGGGCCTGAGCGTGGTGGCCGAGGGCGTGGAAGATCAGGAAACCCTCGACCGCCTGCGCGCTCTGGGCTGTGATCTGGTGCAGGGTTTTTATCTCGGCCGGCCGGCGCGCCTGGCGCAATTCATGGAACAGACGCGCGCGGGCCGTGACCCGGGCGCGTGCTGAACCCGCCCAACCGGTCCTCGTTGCGGCGCGCCAGCGCACCGATCCCGCAGTCTGGAAGCATGACGCGTGCTCCCGGGGCAGGCAGTCGGTGACGTCGACCCCCCGCCCGTGGATGGTCATCCAGCAGGGGCAAGGCGGGGTTTGGCGGGCCCGTTCCCCCTGGATAACTGCTGGACGATCATGCGCCGCCCCTGCCGGCATCGCGGGAACGCAGGTACCAGTGGATGACGATCCAGTCGTACAGGGCATGGGTGACGATCACCACCAGCAGGTTGCCGGTCAGGTGATAGAGCACCCCGAGGTAGAGCCCGATGACGGTGGCGAACACAAAGTACAGGCGGCTGATCGAATGGGCGAGTCCAAACACGATCGCCGCGGCGACGATCGCCCACTCGGGTGACCAGCGTTCGGTCAGCCAGCCCTGCAGCACGCCGCGCACCAGGAGCTCCTCGCCGATGCCGGCGAGGAGCGAGATCAGCAACACCGCGCCGGGGAGCGCGTGACGAAAGAGTTGCCGCACGAAATCCCGCACCTGATCGGCCAATGCACGGTAGGGTCCCCAGCCGCTGGACGCGAGCGCCCCCAGGAGCACCAGCATGGGCAGCACCGCCAGTGCACCGAGGGCGACGGCGTCGAGGTTCCAGTCGATCTGCTCGCCCAGCGAGATATCCGCAACTCGGGCCAGGATCAGGGCCAGCGGGATCAGCGCCGCCTGGAAGGCGATGCCGGCCAGCAGCGGGTGTCGGGCGATGCTGTGGCGCCGGCTCACAGTCGCGTCAATGGAAAACGGATATGCATCACGCGCGAGGATGCCCGATTCCGCGCCCTGCTGTCCCGGACAAGAAAATCCCCGCGCCGCCGGAGCGGGCGCGGGGATGCTCGGGATGCAAATCCGGACGGCCCTTGCCGGGCCATCGAGGGGCGCACTGCGTCAGGTCTTGGCTTCCTCGATGCGGATCAGGGCCAGCTCGTGGAACAGCCCCTTCATCAGGCTGACACACATTACCAGCAGCACGATGACGAACGGCAGTCCGGTGCTCACCGCCCCGGCCTGCAGGGCATTGAGGGCCGCGGCTCCGCCAACTGCCAGCAAGACACCGGCGACCACGCCTTCGGTTGTGGCCCAGAACAGGCGCTGGGACTGCGGGGCGTCGGTCTTGCCGCCGGAAGTGATGGCGTCGATCACCAGCGAGCCGGAGTCCGACGAGGTGATGAAGAACACCAGCACCAGGGCAATCGCCAGGAACGAGGTGATGGCGGTGAAGGGCAGGTGTTCGAGCATCTGGAACAGGGCCAGGGAGGAATCGGAGATGCCGTCTGCCAGGGCGCCAACGCCATCGCGGGACTGGGTCAGCCCGGAACCGCCGAAGGCACTCATCCAGACCACGGTGACCAGGGTCGGCACCAGCAGCACCGCGGTGACGAACTGGCGCACCGTGCGCCCGCGCGAGACGCGGGCGATGAACATGCCGACAAACGGCGACCAGGAGATCCACCAGGCCCAGAAGAAGATGGTCCAGGCGTGGTAGAAGGTCTCGTCGTCGCGTCCGACCGGGTTGCTGAGCGGGATGATGTACTGCACGTAGCCGGTGACCGTGGTGCCGATGCTGGAGAGGAATGCGATGATGCCCCCGGCGACCATCACGAACAGCAACAACACTGCGGCGAACACCAGGTTGATGTTGCTGAGGAGCTTCACCCCGCCATGGATGCCGCGCATGACCGACAGCAGGGCAATGATGGTCACGCCGATGATGATGGCGATCTGGGTGTTCAGGCCGGTATCGATGTCGAACAGGAATCCGATGCCCGAAGCGGCCTGCTGCGCACCCAGGCCGAGGGAGGTGGCGAGGCCGAACATGGTCGCCAGCACGGCCAGGATGTCGATCACGTGGCCGATCGGGCCCCAGATGCGCTCCCCGAGGATGGGATAGAACGCCGAGCGGACGGTTAGCGGCATGCCCTTGTTGTAGGCGAAGAACGCCAGCGCCAGGCCGACGACCGCGTAGATCGCCCAGGGGTGCAGGCCCCAGTGATACATGGTGGCCCCCAGCGCCGCCTGCCGGGATTCTTCGGTCCCGCCTTCGATCCCCAGCGGTGTGCCGAACCATTCGGTGAAGTAGCCCACCGGTTCGGCGACGCTCCAGAACATCAGGCCGATGCCCATGCCCGCGGCGAACAGCATCGAGAACCAGGAAATGACCGAGAATTCCGGCTTGGCGTCCTGGCCGCCGATGCGGATGCGCCCGATGGGCAGGACGATCAGGGCCAGGCAGAACAGGACAAAGATGTTGCCGGCCGACAGGAACAGCCAGTCGAAGGTGCGCCCGATCCACTGACGCGTGTTGTCGAGGTGCTCGTTGGCCTGTTCCGGAAAGACCAGGGACAGGATGACAAATACGACAATCAGCAGGGCACTGGTGACGAAGACCGGGTTATGCAGGTCCAGCCCAAGCGGGTTGATGTTCTGATCCCCGATCTCGTGCTCGGTGTCGTATTCCGCTTCCAGTTCCTTTTTCTGCTCTTCGAGATCGTGCGGATTCTCGTTCACCGTCTCCTCCTCGCTTCTTGTTTTTATCGGGTGCCTGCGTCAGCCTCGGCGCGCGGCGACCTCGTTGAGTAAAGACGGGCAATCGGCAAATTGCAAAGCCCTTTGGCCGATTGGTTGCACGGGCGTTATGGGGGCGCGGATCCGCGTCTCCCGGAGGCGGCAGGTGCACACAGGGCCTGCTCGCAGTGGCCCCGTGGTCCACGCACCGTTACCGTAGTAGCGACGATGAACCCATGTGCAGAGGGGAACCGAATGAAGGCCTTGTTGATTGATCCGGAGCAGCAGACGATCGAAGCCGTGGACGTCCAAGGGCGTGACGACATTGCCCGGCTGATCGGGTACGACACGCTCGAGTCCGACGAGATCGGGCCGGATGGTGATCGCCTGTTCTTCGACGAAGAGTGCTTCCTGCGCGGAACCACCGGGCGTTTTCAGATCGACAGCGTGATCCCGGTTTCCGGCAAGGGGCTGGTGGTTGGCAGTGACGATGATGGCGCGACCCTTAAGGACGTCGCGTCCGAACTGGAGTCCATCCGGGGCCGGATGAAGTATCTCTAGGGGAACACTGATTGATGTACACGCTCGCGCGCGAGTCGCTTTTGCGTGCGAACAAGGCGCGGTGACTGCCGTGCAGTCATTCTGCACAAGGGAGCCGCAACGCCGTTCCCGCGCCCGTTTTCATCAACAACGGGCGGCCGAGCCCCGTCTTTCAATAGCTTGTGGGATTGGCACCCCGGGTTCCCCGATCCTGCGTTGCGCCCTGAAGACATCAAAAACGGGCGGGTAGAACCACTACCCGCTGCACGACGCGCCTGGTCTCGGAAAACCTGGGCTGCCAACGCGAGCGTGTACATTAATCAGTGTTTCCCTGGGGCGAGATCAACGCAGCTGGCTGTCCTTGGAGGCCCGCCGGTTGTAGGGGCTGGTGGCCTGCTGCGCCGCGTCCTCCGCCTCCTGGCAGCCCACGCACAGGCGCACGCCCGGCAGGGCCTGGCGCCGGCCTTCGGGAATCGGCGCCCCGCATTCCTCGCACTCTTTCAGACCTTCCCCGGTGGGAATCTGGCTGCGCACCCGTTGCAGGGCGTCCTCGACCGTGTTGTCGATCTGCTCCTGCTCCGCACCGTCTTTTGCCCATCCGCCTGCCATCGCGAGGCCTCCGCCCGTGGTCAACAAGACTGAGACCGGCGCAACCTGGCCTGAAGTTCCCGTAGCGCCGCCTTCGAGCCGTATTGGCGAGGCGGGCTACCCGTGTCCGAACTCGCGGGCGACGTAGTCGATGTCCTTGTCGCCACGACCGGAGAGGTTGGCCAGGATCGTCGTGCCCGGGTTCTCGCGGCCGTGCTTCATGGCCCAGGCGACGGCATGGGCGCTTTCCAGGGCCGGGATGATCCCCTCGGTGCGCGAGAGCTGGTAGAAGGCATCCAGGGCCGCGTCGTCGTTGATGGCGTGGTAGGCGACGCGCTCGGTGGTCTTGAGGTAGGAGTGCTCCGGGCCGACGCCGGGATAGTCCAGCCCGGAGGCGATGGAGTGGACCGGGGCCGGATTGCCTTCCGCGTCGGCCAGCAGCATGCACTTGAAGCCGTGGATCATGCCCGGCTTGCCGTAGGTCATGGTGGCGGAGTGCTCGCCGAGCTTGGTACCGCGTCCCAGCGGCTCCACGCCGTTGAGTTGCACCTGGGCGTCCTCGATGAAGCCGGCGAACATGCCCATGGCGTTGGACCCACCGCCGATGCAGGCGACCACGTGATCCGGCAGCTCGCCACCGCTCATCTCCAGGTACTGCTCGCGGGCCTCGATGCCGACCACCGACTGGAAGTTGCGCACCATCAGCGGGAACGGATGCGGCCCGACCACGGAACCGATCGCGAACAGGGCCTCGTCCGCTTGTGAGAGATAGGACTGGAAGGCGGAATCCACGGCCTCCTTCAGCGAGCGACCGCCAAAGGAGACGGGCACCACCTGGGCCCCCATCAGCTTCATGCGGGTCACGTTGGGTGCTTCCTTGGCGATGTCGATCTCGCCCATGTGGATCTCGCATTCCATGCCGAAGTAGGCCGCCGCAGTGGCCAGCGCCACGCCGTGCTGGCCGGCCCCGGTCTCGGCGATCAGCTTGCGTTTGCCCATGTGCTTGGCCAGCAACGCCTCGCCCATGCAGTGGTTCAGCTTGTGCGCGCCGGAGTGGTTCAGGTCTTCGCGCTTGAGATAGATATGCGCGCCCACCGAACGGCTCAGGTTATGGGCGTAGTACACCGGCGTCGGGCGCCCCTGATAGTGCTTGCGGATGTAGCGCAGTTCGTTCAGGAAATCGCCGGAGCGCGCCAGGGTCCGATAGGCGTGGTTGATCTCGGCGAAATGCGGTTCCAGTTCCGGCGGCAGGAAGGCGCCGCCGAATTCGCCGAAGTAGCCTTCCGGGTTGGGAAAATCCTTGAGATACGACATGGGCAGTCTCGATGCCAGGTTGGTGGGCCGGGTGGAAGGGCCCGTTGGGTTGGATCGGGTTTCGTGACCCGGGGTGACCGGGCCGGGTCCATATCATCCGTTCCCCGAACCCGATTGCCAACCCGGGCGGATCCCGGTCCGCGTCGTCCTACGCGGAAAAGGGCAGGTCGTTGTAGCGGATTACGCGGTCCAACTGGGCCGCGTCGAGTTCGAGGCCGTAGTCCTGCTGCAGACGCGTGCGCAGCTCGGTGGCGGTGGTCGGGGGCGGGTCCATTTCGCGGGCGAACTGGCCGACATCTTCGATGACGGCCCAGGGGTAGAGGATCCAGCGCCATTCCTGCACGGCCTGACTGTGGAAATCGGCGGGGCACTGGGTGCTGGCCTTTTCATGCAGCACGGCGGTGCGCACGGCGGCCGGTTGGAAGCCCTCCAGATGGGGGCGGGCGGCCACCAGGGTGTCGCCGGAGTCGTTGACGTCGTCGACCAGCAGGACCCGTTCGCCGCGCACATCCCCGGCCAGCGGGATGGTAACGGCCGCTCGCTGCTTTTCGCGCGCGCCCGAGGTGTAGTGCTCGACCTTGAGGCTGAGCAGCTTGTGCACTCGGAGGAAGTCGCACAAGAATCGCGCGGGCATGAACCCGCCGCGGGTGATGGCCACGATCGTGTCCGGCCGAAAGTCGCTGGCCCGTATCTGGCGTGCCAGGTCGTCGGCGCGGTGGACCACCTCCTCGACCGGGATCAACTGCACGGGCATCTTGCGCGGCGGGTTCATGCGTGGAGCTCGTGGAGGTGTGAAGCCGTGGGAACGGCGGTGATCATGCCGCCAGTTCGCCAAGGATGCGGGTATGGGTCTCCAGATCGCCCTCGGTATGCAGAACGAAGCGGACATGGCCGACGGCATCCAGCCGGGGCGTGGCGGCGATCACGGTTTCCAGGGCGATGCGGGCGGCTTCCTCGACGGGATAGCCGAAGGCCCCGGTGGACAGCGCGGGAAATGCGACGCTGTAGGCCCCGGCTTCTTCGGCGCGGGTGAGGGCGTTGCGATAGCAGGCAGCCAGCAACCGGCTGGCCGGTTCGTCGTGCCCGTAGACCGGTCCCAGGCAGTGGATTACGAAGCGATTGGGCAGGTTGTGGGCACCGGTCAGTACGGCCTGGCCGGGTTCAATCGGAGCCAGGGGCTGGCATTCACGCTCCAGACCGGGCCCCGCGGCGTGGTGGATGGCCCCGGCCACGCCGCCGCCGGGCCGCAGCCAGGCGTTGGCGGCATTGACGACCGCGTCCATGTCGCGCTGGGCGGCGATATTGCCGGTGATGCATTCGATGGTGATGCCGTGGACCTTGACGCGCATGTGTCCCCCTGTTTCTGAATGGGCTCGGCCACTCCGGCCGTCGCCTCAAGCATAGGGCCCCAGTTCGGTCGGGTGAACAGGTGGTCCGGTTTTCACATGGTGATTCGGTCGCGCACCTCCGCCGTTAGTTCCAGCGAGCGCCGGCGCGCCGCATGGTCAAAGGTGGAGGTGGTTACGATCAATTCGTCGGCGCCAGTCTGGTCGAGAAACTGGCGGATCTCGGTTTCCACCGTGTCCGGCGCGCCAATCGCGGAACAGGCCATCGTCTGTTCGACGATCGCGCGTTCGGCGCGGTCGAGGCGTTCGCGGTAGCCCTCGATCGGCGGCTGGATCGGTTCGGGGCGACCCCGCCGCAGGCTGACAAAGGCCTGTTCCATGGAGCTGGCCAGGGTTCGCGCCGCGGCGTCGGTGTCGGCGGCATACACGTTGTAGCCGAGCATGGCGTAGGGGCGATCCAGCCATGCGGACGGCCGGAACTGGCTGCGGTACAGCTCCAGTGCGTTCATCAGATGCCCGGGCGCGAAGTGCGAGGCAAACGCATACGGCAGGCCCATCTGGGCGGCCAGCTGGGCACCGAACAGGCTGGAACCGAGGATCCAGACGGGCACGTGCTGGCCGGCGCCGGGGATGGCGCGGATCACCTGGTCCGGCTGGGGGTCGTCGAAATAGCCCAGCACCTCGGCGACGTCACGCGGGAACTGGTCGGGGTCGATATCCGGGGCCCGGCGCAGGGCGCGCGCGGTGGTCGGGTCGGTGCCGGGTGCGCGCCCCAGCCCGAGGTCGATGCGGCCCGGGTACAGCGCGTTCAGGGTGCCGAACTGTTCGGCGACCACCAGCGGGGCGTGGTTGGGCAGCATGATGCCCCCGGCACCCACCCGAATGCGCTGTGTGGCGGCTGCCACCTGGCCGATCACCACCGCCGTGGCTGCGCTGGCGATGCCGGGCATGTTGTGGTGTTCCGCCAGCCAGTAGCGCTGGAAGCCGAGGGCCTCGGCGTGTTGCGCAAGATCGAGGGTGTTGTGCAAGGCGTGGGTGGCGTCCCCGTCAGCGGTGATCGGGGCCAGGTCGAGTACGGAAAAGGCAGTCATATGCTTGATTGTACCGACCTGCTGGATCCGTGCAGACGTAGGCGATCCCGGTGGGGTCTATAGTCGAAGGAAGACACTGCGGAGCGTGCGCCATGAGTATCCCCGGGACCCTGAACAACTTTCTGGCCGAACATGCGGTGGCCTACCAGCTGGTGCCCCATCCGCATTCGAATTCGGCCAGCCGCACGGCCGAGGCGGCCCATGTGCCGGGCGACGCCGTGGCCAAGGCGGTGTTGCTGGTCGAGGAGGATGGACAGTACCGATTGGCCGTCGTACCGGCCACGCGCCGCGTAAAACTGGGGCAGTTGCACCGGTTGTTGGGCGAGCACGTGGGCCTGGCTACCGAGGACGAGGTGGCCCGCGTCTTTGCTGACTGCGAACGCGGCGCAATCCCCGCTCTGGGCGCCGCTTACGGGCTGGAAACCCTGCTTGATGACAGCGTGCTGGAACAGCGCAACGTGTATTTCGAGGCTGGCGATCACGAGTCGCTCGTCCGGCTGCGCGAAACAGATTTCCTCCATCTGCTCGGCCTGCCGCGGCGGGGCCAGTTCAGCGCCCACATCTGACGCCCGCTCCATCGGCGTCTCACGCGTGGGGCGGACTCGATCTTGCAATGCCGCATCGGCTACCGTCAGCCTGAATTCGTTGCGACAACTGGGTGACGACGATGGATCCGTTTCTGGAAATGGCGCTCGACGAAGCGCGTACGGGGCTGGGCGAGGCGGGGATCCCGATCGGGTCGGTGCTGGTGCACCGGGGCGAGGTGATTGGGCGCGGGCACAACCGGCGGGTGCAGCAGGGCAGCGCGATCCTGCATGCAGAGATGGATG
This sequence comes from Thioalkalivibrio versutus, assembly GCF_001020955.1. Lineage (NCBI taxonomy): Bacteria > Pseudomonadati > Pseudomonadota > Gammaproteobacteria > Chromatiales > Ectothiorhodospiraceae > Thioalkalivibrio > Thioalkalivibrio versutus. The sequence goes on along the minus strand of NZ_CP011367.1, from coordinate 1,875,676 downwards.
CGCTGGAGAACGCCGGCCGGCAGCCGGCGCAGGTGTATCGCGAATGCACGCTCTACACCACGCTCTCGCCCTGCGCGATGTGTAGCGGCGCGATCGTCCTCTACGGCATTGCGCGAGTGGTGATCGGGGAGAACGAGTCGTTCCTGGGGGAGGAGGCGTGGTTGCGCGGTCACGGCATCCAGGTGGACGTGGTCCAGGACCCGGGCTGCCGCGAACTGATGCGTGCGTTTATCGAGACGCACCCCGAGCTGTGGCACGAGGACATCGGCCACTGAGCCGGATGGCCGGCGCAAGGGCCGTGCCCGGCGTGTCCCTCGGCGTCTCCTTCAGGGTGTCTCGAGCCGCTGCTGATCGGCGTAGGGGTAGTCGCTGGCCTCCAGGTTTTCCTGAAAGGTCTCCAGGCGTTCCACGGCGAGGTCCGTACGGTTGAACTGGGCGATGTGGAACAGTGCATCCCCTTCGTTGATCAGCGGCAGGTTGAGCTGACCAATGATGATGCCGGAGGCCGGGGCGAGGATCTCGGTCTCGGTTTCGCCAAACGGGTCGGAGATGATCGCCAGGCGGGTCTGGTCGCGGACCACGCGGTCGCCGTGGCGCACGAAGGTGCGCAGGATGCCGCTTTGGGGCGCGCGGACCCAGCCGCTGGTGCGCGCCATGATGGGTTCCTTGCGCGGGCGCCGGCGTACGGCCGGCAGCATGCCCAGATGGCGCATCACCTCGATGATGCCGTGCACCCCGCCGCGGATGGAGAGCTCGTCGAAGCGCAGGGCCTCGCCGGCCTCGTACAGCAGGATGGGGACTTCCCGTTCCGCGGCGGCCTCGCGCAGGGAGCCGTCGCGCAGGGCCGAGTTGAGAATCACCGGGGCCCCGAAGGCGCGCGCCAGATCGAGGGTCTCGGCGTGATCGAGGTTGGCGCGGATCTGCGGCAGGTTGGAGCGGTGGATGGCGCCGGTGTGCAGGTCGATGCCATGGGTACTGTTCTGCACGATTTCGCGCATGAACAGGCGCGCAACGCGAGCCCCCAGTGAGCCTTTCTGCGAGCCGGGGAAACAGCGGTTCAGGTCACGCCGGTCGGGCAGGTAGCGGCTCTGGTTGATGAAGCCGTGCATGTTGACCACAGGGATGGCAATCAGGGTTCCCTTCATGCGCCGCAGGGCGGGGACTTTCAGCAGGCGGCGGATGATCTCGACGCCGTTGATCTCGTCGCCGTGGATGGCGGCGCTGACAAACAGCACGGGCCCCTTGCGCCGACCGCACAGCACCTGTACCGGCATGTTGGTCGGGGTGTGGGTGTACAGCGCTCCCAGTTCCAGCTCCACCGTGCGCCGCTCGCCGGGGCGGACGGTGGTGCCACCAATGGTGATCGGCTTGTTGCGCAGTGACTGGGGTATGCCGGGCATCAGGGAGCCACCGAACAATGTGCATACGCCCGCGCGGGTCGCTCTTGCGTGCGGTCCACCCGCTGCGAGTGAAGTGTAGCCTTGCGACTCAAGGACACTAGCCGCTCCCTTTGGTCTTCGTCCGGTTGGGCTTGGCGTTCTTCTCGATGAACTCGATGATCATGCCCGCCACATCCTTGCCCGAGGCATTCTCGATGCCCTCCAGGCCGGGCGAGGAGTTCACCTCCATCACCACCGCGCCATGGTTGGAGCGCAGCAGATCCACGCCACAGACGTTCAGGCCCATGACCTTGGCCGCGCGTACCGCGGTGGCACGTTCTTCCGGGGTGATGCGGCACAGGGAGGCGCTGCCGCCGCGGTGCAGGTTGGAGCGGAACTCGCCGTCCTTGGCCTGGCGCTTCATCGCCGCGACGACCTTGTCGCCGATCACGAAGCAGCGGATATCCGAGCCCTTGGCCTCCTGGATGTATTCCTGCACCAGGATGTGCTGCTTCAGGCCCATGAAGGCCTGGATCACGCTCTCGGCCGCCTGCTTGGTCTCGGCGAGCACCACGCCCAGCCCCTGCGTACCTTCCAGCAGCTTGATCACGCAGGGCGCGCCGCCCACGGTCGCCAGCAGGTCATCGATGTCGTCCGGCGAGTGGGCAAACCCGGTCACCGGCAGGCCGATGCCGCGGCGCGAGAGCAGCTGCAGGCTGCGCAGTTTGTCGCGCGAACGCGAGATGGCCACCGACTCGTTCAGCGGGTAGACGTTCATCATCTCGAACTGGCGCAGGATCGCGGTGCCATAGAAGGTGATCGATGCCCCGATCCGCGGGATGACCGCGTTGAACTGGTCGAGGATGTCGCCCTTGTAGTGGATCTGCGGGCTGTGCGCGGTGATGTTCATGTAGCAGCGCAACGGATCCACCACGCGGACCTCGTGGCCGCGCTGTTCGGCCGCCTCGACCAGGCGTCGGGTGGAATAGAGTTTGCTGTTGCGCGAAAGGATGCCGAGTTTCATTCAGGCGCCTGCTGGGCTGTAGGGATTTGCGGTCGGTGGCTGGCGACAAACGAGGCCTGGGGGTCGACAAGAAAGCGACCGCGCATGGCCTCGCGGCCGAGCAGCATGCGAAAGAGCATGGTATCGCGGCTGGTCAGGGAGAGTTCAACTGGCAGTACTACGGCACCGAGTTGCACCCGGGTGGCGATGAAGTAGCGCTCCCCGGTGTGCCCGCCGGAATCCGTCACCTTGCGGACGTCCAGCACCGGCGCCTCGCACCACATTTCGGTCTCGCTATCATGCTGGTGGGGGTGGATGCCGAAGCGCACCCACTCGTGGTCATCACGCGTGAAGGGTTCGATCTGGAAGGTATGCAGCGCGGAACTGCGGGCTCCGGTATCGACCTTGCACTTGATCGCGGGGATGCCGAGGTCGGGCAGGCCGACCCATTCGCGCCAGCCGAGGATGGGCCGGTCGCGGATGTCGGGTGAGGTCTGGCTGGAAGGGGACGGGCGATCCACGTCGGCTCCCGGAAAGGATGGAAGCCTCACTATAACCAATCGCCCGCCCGGCGCGAGTGAACCTCAGCAGGGCTGCGCCCGTGCGGCGGGGATCGAGCAGGTGCTCAGTCCTCGGCGATGGCCGCGTTGGTCAGGTTGTCCAGCGCGTTGCTCATGGTATCGAGGATGTCATCGCGGTCGTCGATGCCGTGGCGTTCGGCCACCCATTCCGGATCGTTGTAGGCGAGCCAGGTCTGGCCGTCTGCATCGGTCCACGCCAGCGCCTTCATCGGCAGGTCGATGCCGGCGGTCTGCTGGCTGGTGAACAAGTGGCTGCCGAGCGCCGGGTTGCCGAACATCAGGAGTTCGGTCGGGCCGAGTTCGATATCCACGCCGTCCGCCTTGGCGGCGTGGTCCCAGCGCAGGGCGACGCCGATATCGTTGGCTTCCAGGGCATTCTCCAGCCGATCCAGGGTCTCGGAGGCGGAATGCGGGCTGGCCTTGGCGATCATCCCGGGTACGTCGGCGGCCAGCGCCGGGGCCGCGATCAGGGCCAGGGGCAACAGCGCGGTCAGTAGCGTCTTCTTCATGACAAAGTCCTTGTGCAGTAATGGGTGCGTCGAGCGAGTGGCGACGATCGACCGGGTGGTTTCGTCATCACGTCCGGAAAAGGTAGACGACCCATGCAGAATTTTCAGCGACCGGTCTACGGAAGCGTGATCGGGTCGTGGGACAACGCCCGTGCACGGTGTTCGGCCCTGGGTGGCCGAACACCGTTCGAGGATTACTGCATCAGCAGATAGCCTTCGTGCTGCAGTTCGATGATCTCGGCATCGGCCATCGGTACGACGTTCACGAAGCCATGCACGTCTTCCACGTCGATGCCGCGCAGGCGCGCCGAGGCCTCGCACATGCGGAACTCGATATTGCCGGACTGGGTGAGCGAGCGCGCGCGACGCATCAGTTCCTCGTGCTCGCCAAACTCGTCGCGAGTGAAATACGGGACCTCGGCACCGTGCAGCACCAGGACGATGTGCGATTCGAACGGGTCCGCCTCGTAGACGTTGTTCAGCATGCTCACGCGGTCCAGTACGCCCTCCAGCTCGCTGGGGCTGCTGGTATACACGTCGTAGACCACCTTGCGGGGTTCGTACTGCCGGTCCATCTTTTCGGCCGAGCCCCAGGGCAGGTTGTCGTCCGCGCCGGCCACAAGCGGCGTGGCCATGAGACTGGCGGCGGCCAGCAGGATCAGCAGAAGACGGGTCAGTGGGTGGTTGTTTCGTTTCATGGGGGACTCCGATTGTTGCAGTAGATCGTGTGAGGTTGACGGTCTCGCCCGCCAAAGCGTTCCCCGGCAGGTGGACTTTACATCCGGGTTTCCGGCCCCTGGCTGCGCAAAACGCGCTCGAGGATGGATTCCATCGCAAAGGTGATGCGCCGGCCCAGGGTCTGCGGGCGGTGATAGGTCAGTTCGAAGACGTCCGCCTCGCGGGTCAGCTCCAGCAGCAGATCGTCGCTGGTGCGCAGTTCGTCGGCCAGCCCCATCTCGCGGGCCTGTTCGCCGTACCAGTGTTCGCCGGTGGCGACCTGGTCCAGGTCCAGTTGCGGGCGGTAGCGGGCGAGAAAGGTCTTGAATAGCTCGTGGGCCTCTTCCAGTTGTTCGCGGAATTTCTTCCGGCCCTCGTCGGTGTTCTCGCCAAGCATGGTCAGGGTGCGCTTGTATTCGCCTGCGGTCAGCAGTTCGATGTCGATATCGTTGCGCGACAACCAGCGGTGAAAGTTGGGGATCTGGGCGACCACGCCAATCGAGCCGAGCACCGCGAATGGCGCGGCGACAATGCGGTGACCGACCGCCGCCATCATGTAGCCGCCGCTGGCGGCGACGCGGTCCACCGCCACGGTCAGGTCCAGCCCGGCTTCGCGCAGGCGTGCCAGCTGGGCGGCCGCGAGCCCGTAGGAGGGCACCAGCCCGCCGGGGCTCTCCAGGCAGACGATGGCGCGGTCCTGTTCCGGTCGCGCCATGGTGAGGATGGCGGTGACCTCCTCGCGCAGGCTCTCGACGCTGGAGGCGCGGATATCACCGTCGAAGCGCAGGACGTACACGCGCGGGCGTTCGGCATCCGCCTCGCGGTCGGAACGGGTGCCACCGAGCTTGTCGGTCTGTTCGGTTTCGGTTGTGGCGGTCGAGTCCCCCATCCCCTTGCGCGGCAGCTTGCGTGCGGCCCAGTGGCGCAGGCGTTCCACCCGCCCGCGGCGGCGCTCCACCGCCCGGCGCACGGTCTTCTCCATCCGCTCGAAACGATCGTTCAGGCGTTTGACGTTCAACCGGTCCGGCTTGCCCTCGCGCGACCGGCCGACCAGGCCGGCGATCGCACTCAACACAATGAGCCCGGCGATGACGGCCGTGGCGGCCTTGGCGACGAAAAGTCCGTATTCCTGAAGAAATTCCATTGGGTGTCCTTGATGAGCCGGGATGTCCGCGCAGGCATAATGCCAGCATGGATACCGATACAGTTGAAGACCCTCGTAGCGCGGGACGGTTTCACGGCCAGGAAGGTTCCGCGGCCGGGCCGACGCCGGAGCCGATCATCCATGCCGGGTATGCGACCCTGAGTCTGCGCCAGGTCGATGCATGGAACGGCGTGCCCAAGGGCACGGCCTTCCGTCTGTTCAAGGCGCGCAAGCATCAGCTGCGCGAGGGCGTGGACTTCTTCTACATCCCGGAAGGTCGCGACCCCGAACTCACCGAGACCCTGCGTCTGGACGGGCGGATTTACCCCTCCACCGTACACCTGGTCCTGCTGACCGGCGCGGCCTATGCCCGCATGCGCGAGGAATGGCATGCGCGGACCCACAATCCGGGCTGCGGCTGCCCCGAGGAACACTAGGGGTGCGCGCATCAATGGTCCCGTTCGTGCTCGAGTCGATTGTGCTCGCGGACCCGGCAGAGCGACTGCCATGCCCTCGCTCTGCACAAGGGAGCCGCAACGCCGTCAGCGGGCCCAACGTTAGTAGAAGGCAAACGCGGCCGCGGCGCGTCATGCAATGGTGTGTGGGGTTGATGCCCCAGGTTTCCCGACCCTGTGTTGCGACCCGAGACAGACAAAAACCGGCCGGTAGCATCACGCTCGGTGGCGCGCCGCGCCAGGTCCCGGGAAACCCGGGGCACCAGCGCGAGCGGGTAGATTGATCCGCGTCACTCTCGAACAGTGGCGCATGTTGCAGGCGGTGGTGGACGCCGGGGGCTTTGCGCGTGCTGCGGAACGGGTGCACAAGAGTCCGTCGAGCATCAACCACGCGGTGCAAAAGCTGGAAGAACAGCTGGGCGTCGACGTCTTCGAGATCAAGGGCCGCAAGGCGGTGCTTACCGCGGCCGGCGCGGCGCTGTTGCGCCGGGCCGGCCACCTGCTGGAAGAGGCGGCGGAGATCGAGACCCTGGCCGGTGCGCTGGCCGCCGGGGTGGAATCCGAAATCCGGTTGGCAGTGGATCAGCTCCTTCCGCGGGCGCCAGTGATCGGGGCCCTGGAGGGGTTTTCACGGGCCTACCCGGCCACTCGCATCCAGCTGCACGAGGTGGTGCTGAGCGGTGGGCCGGATCTGCTGCGCGAAGCGGCGGTGGACATCCTGCTGGGTCCGGAACTGCCATCCGGCTACCTCGGGACCTGCCTGGGCGAGTTGTCGATGGTGTGCGTGGCGCACCCTTCGCATCCCCTGGCGCAGGGTGAAGCGCCGCTGACCCGGCGCGATCTGCAGCCGCACCGCCAGGTCGTGGTGCGGGACTCGGGTGCCCAGGCCTCCGGTGAGGGCGGCTGGGTGGAGGCGGACCAGCGCTGGACGGTGTCGCACATGGGTACGGCCTGCGAGATCCTGCGCTCCGGGATCGGCTTCGCCTGGATGCCGGAGGACCGGATCGCCGAGGATCTTGCCGCGGGAGGCCTGGTCGAACTGAATCTGGAGGCCGGGGCGCGTCATGCGGTGCCGTTCTACATTACGCATGCCGATCGCGACCGAGCCGGCGCGGCCAGCCAGTCCCTGATGGACGCACTGGAGCAGGCGTTTCGAACCGAGCAGTCGTCCTGATCGCCGCTTGGGGGAGCGGGTTTGCCCGCGAAGCCCCGCCCGCGTCGGACGATGGCCACGAAGCACAACCCAAGAAGTCCCAACCAGCAAGGAACCAATCATGTGCGGGATCGCAGGAGAATTCGTCTGGGGTGAACGGCGCGCGAGCGGCGAGGCGGTCGCGCGCATGCTGCCCTGTCTGGAACGGCGCGGGCCGGATGCCGACGGCCTGTGGGCTTCTGGTCGGGTCGCCCTTGGCCACCGGCGGCTGTCGATCCTGGACCTGTCGCAGCGCGCGCACCAGCCGATGTTCGATCCGGAGACCGGGCTTGCGCTGGTGTTCAACGGCGCGATCTACAACTTCCGTGCGCTGCGCAGCGAACTGGAAGGACGCGGCCACCGCTTCTTCTCCACCGGCGACACCGAGGTCATCCTGCGCGGCTACGCCGAGTGGGGCGAGGGCATCGTCGCCCGACTGCATGGGATGTTCGCGTTCGCACTGTTCGATGGCAACGCCCAGCGTCTGTTGCTGGCGCGCGACCGCATGGGCATCAAGCCGCTGTACCTGGCCCGCGTCGGTGAGGGCATCCGCTTCGCCTCCAACACCCAGGCGCTGCTGGCGGCCGGCGACGTGGACACCGAGCTGGATGCGGAGGCCCTGCACATGCTGTTCTCGCTGCACGCGGTGGTGCCCGCGCCGCGCACCGTGCTGCGCGGCATCCGCAAGTTGGAGCCGGGGCACTACCTGAGCATCGACGCGCGGGGCCAGGAGCGGTTGCAGCGCTACTGGACGCTGCATGCACACCGCCCGGCCGAGCCGGTATCGGACGGCGAGTGGCAGGAACGCATCGAGCATTCGCTGCGCCAGGCGGTGCGCAAGCGGCTGGAGGTGGCCGATGTGCCCGTCGGCGTGCTGCTCTCCGGTGGGCTGGATTCCTCCCTGCTGGTCGCGCTGGCGATGGAGGAGGGTGCGCAGGATCTGCGCACCTTTACCGTCGGCTTCGAAGACCAGCCGGAGGAGAAGGGCTCCGAGTTCGAGTATTCCGACCCCGTCGCGGAGCGCTATGCGACCGACCATCAGGCCACGCTGATCCCCAACGACCAGGTGCTGGCCCGGTTGCCGGAGGCGGTGGGTGCCATGGCCGAGCCGATGTTCGGCCAGGATGCGGTCGCGTTCTACCTGCTGTCCGAGCAGGTCTCGCAGCATGTGAAGGTCGTGCAGTCCGGTCAGGGCGCCGATGAGGTGTTCGGCGGCTACTTCTGGTATCCGCAGATGGCGGAGGATCGCCATGGCGACTGGGTGGAACGCTTCCGGCGCCACTACTTCGACCGCGATCATCCGGAGATGGCCGAGATGTTGCGCCACCCGCCGGCGAACGACGTCACTGGTGACTGGCTGCGCGAGCAGTTCGCCGAACTGGAGACCGACCGCGCGGATTCCTTCATCGACGCCGTGCTGGCGCTGGACGTGACCACGCTGATCGTGGACGACCCGGTCAAGCGCGTGGACAACATGACCATGGCCTTCGGCCTGGAGGCGCGGGTGCCGTTCCTGGACCACGAGCTGGTCGAGACCGCCGCCGCGATGCCGCCGCATCTGAAGCTGGGCGATGGCGGCAAGGACGTGCTGCGCCGCATCGCTCGTGGCCGGCTACCGGACGCGGTGCTGGACCGGCCCAAGGGCTACTTCCCGGTGCCGGCACTGAAGTACGTGCGCGGCGATTTCCTCGAGTTCATGCGCGACATCCTCACCTCGCGCGCCTCGCGCGAGCGGGGCCTTTATCAGCCGGCCTACATCGACAAGCTGCTGGACGCGCCTGATCAGTACTTCACCCGCATCCAGGGCTCCAAGCTCTGGCACGCCGCCCTGCTGGAGTACTGGTTGCAGACCCACGTGGACCGGTAATCGCCGTATGGAACAGGTGCGGATCCGGCGCGTCTACGACCCGGTCGATCCCGGGGATGGGACGCGTGTGCTGATCGACCGCCTGTGGCCGCGCGGGGTGAAAAAGTCGGCGCTCCTGCTGGCCGCCTGGGAAAAGTCGCTCGCTCCGTCCACCGACCTGCGACGCTGGTTCGGCCACGATGTGGAGCGCTGGCGCGAGTTCTGTCGCCGGTACCGGGCGGAACTGGGAGCGGCTCCCGAGGCTTGGGGCCGCTTGCTGGGGTATGCCCGTCGCGGCCGCCTGACGCTGCTGACGGCCACCCGGGACGCCGAGCACAGCCATGTGGCGGTGCTGCGCGCTCTCCTCGACGCCGAACGGGCCGAGGAGGAACCAACGGGCGAGCGCGCCTCGCCGGTATGCTTCGCGCCCGACGAGTCCGGGCCGGCCCCGGATTGATCGTGTTTCGTCAAACTTCCTTCAGGCGCGGCATCAGCATGGTGAGGTTGCAGGGCATGGTGCGGTCGTCGAGCTGGGCCTGGATGATGCGGTCCCAGGCGGTGCGGCAGGCGCCGGTGGAGCCGGGCAGGACGAAGAGGTAGGTGCCGTTGGCAACGCCGGACAGGGCCCGTGACTGCAGGCTGGAGGTGCCAATCTCATCGAAGGAGAGCATGCGGAACAGCTCGCCGAAGCCCTCGATGGTCTTGTCCAGCAGGACCGAGGCGGCCTCGGGGGTGCCGTCGCGGCCGGTAATGCCGGTGCCGCCGGTGGTCAGCACCGCGTCGATAGCGGGATCGGCGATCCAGCGCGAGAGTTCGGCGCGGATGGCATAGATGTCGTCCTTCACGATCTTGCGCTCGGCCAGCCGGTGACCGGCGCTTTCAAGGCGTTCCACCAGGGCGTCGCCGGAACGGTCCTCCGCGAGTTCGCGGCTGTCGGAGACGGTGAGCACGGCGATGTTCAGCGGTGTCTTGACGGGCGTGGTTTCCGGCGCGGAATCGGTCATGGCAACGTCCTGTTGGTGTATCGTGGCGTCCATCTTAATGAGTTGCTGGAGTTCCGGGAATGTCGGAGCGGGTACAGAAGGTCCTGGCGGCGCGCGGGCTGGGTTCGCGGCGCGAGATCGAGGGCTGGATCGAGCGCGGCGAGGTGCAGGTGAACAACCGCACCGTGAAGCTGGGCGACCAGGTCGACGAGCACGACGTGATCCGCGTGCGCGGGCGCATCGTGCGGCGCCCGGAGCATCCGCATCGGTGGATCGTGTATCACAAGCCGGTGGGCGAGATCTGCAGCCGCTCGGACCCCGAGGGGCGGCGGCCGGTGTTTGCCAGCCTGCCGCGGTTGAAGGGGCAGCGCTGGGTGGCCGTGGGCCGGCTGGATCTGAATACCTCGGGCCTGCTGCTGTTCACCACCGATGGCGAACTGGCCAACCGGCTGATGCACCCGAGCATGGCCCTGGAACGCGAGTACGCGGTGCGCGTGCTGGGCGAGGTGCCGCCGGCGACCCAGGACATGCTGCGCGAAGGCGTGGAACTGGAGGATGGCGCGGCCCGTTTCGACAGTCTGGAAGAGCAGGGTGGGGAAGGCGCCAATCACTGGTTTCATGTGGTGGTCAGCGAAGGCCGCAACCGGCTGGTGCGCCGCCTGTGGGATGCGGTCGGGGTCACGGTCAGCCGCCTGATCCGGGTGCGCTACGGGCCGGTGGTCCTCGGGCACGGGCTGAAGACCGGTGCGGTGCGGGATCTGGAGACCCGCGAGGTGGCCGGGTTGTACGAGGCGGCGGACCTGCCCGTGCCGGACTCCGTGCGCACGCGCGGTCGCGGCGGCCCGCGACGCGATCCGCGCGGCAAACCGCGGGATCAACGCCCCGGCAAGGCGGCGCCGGCGGGCAAGGCCCGCACCAGCCGGGCGGCGCGCGAGGACGGCTGGAGTTCGTCGCCGCCGAAGAAGCCGGGCAAGTCTTCGTCCCCCGCGGGGCGCGGCGGCTCCCGGGGCGCGAAGCCTGCGGGAGGTCGACCCGGCGGCCGCTCGGGCGGCGGTGGCAAACCGGGCGGTAGCCGTCAGCGGTAGCTCCTGTGCGGATCCCCGAGCTCCTGGAGGCCCTGCGCGCGGAGTACGGCGACCTGCAGTGGTGGCCGGCGGAGACGGCGTTCGAGGTGATGGTCGGCGCGGTGCTGACGCAGAACACCAGCTGGACCAACGTCGAGAAGGCGCTGGCCAACTTGCGCGGTATCGACGCGCTGTCGCCGGAGGGCTTGATGGCCCTGAGCCGGGAAGAGTTGGCCGAACACATTCGTCCCAGTGGCTATTTCAACGTGAAGGCGGATCGCTTGCGCCACCTGCTGGCCTTCCTGGAGGCGTCCGGCGGGATCGAGGGGCTGGCGGCGCTGGACACCGACGCGCTGCGCGCGGCGCTGCTGGGGGTCAAGGGTGTCGGGCCGGAGACCGCCGACGATATCGTGCTGTACGCCTTCGAGCGCCCGGTGTTCGTGGTGGATGCCTATACCCGCCGGTTGTTCGAGCGTCTGGACCTGCCGCAGGCACGGGCTCCGTACGATGCGCTGCGCGAGCACGTCGAGGTGGCACTGGGGCCGGATGTGGCGGCGCTGAACGACCTGCATGCGCTGATCGTGGAACATGGCAAGGAGCGCTGCCGGCCACGGCCGCGCTGTGATGCCTGTCCGGTGCGGCGGCACTGCACCCACGCCGAGGCCTGAAACCCACCGCCCGGCCGGTTGACGCCCGCGGCGGGGCGCCGGAACCTGAGAGGCATGTCCGACTGACCAGGGAGGTCCCATGCGTTACCTGTACACCCTGTTGATTATCGTGTTCGTCGCGGTGGTTGCGATCTTTGCGATCCAGAACCTGCGTCTCGTAACGCTCAACTTCCTCACCCTGTACGTAACCCTGCCACTGGCGCTGCTGATTGTCGGAATCTACCTGCTGGGCCTGGTCTCCGGGGGTGCCCTGGTCGCGTTGCTGAAGCGCTGGATACGCGGCGCCAGTCGTTGAGCCGCGTGGTGTCCTTCGGGGCGGCATCCCTCGATGGCTGACATGATCCGCCGCCATCCGCTGGCGGTGATCGTGGTGGCGCAGCTGTTCGGGACGTCACTGTGGTTTTCGGTCAACGGGGTCGGGCTGTCGCTGCAGCAGGCACTGGGGTGGTCGCCCGCCGAGATCGGCTGGCTGACGATGGCCACCCAGCTCGGTTTCATCACCGGGACGCTGGCGGTCGCCGCCACGGGGCTGGCGGATCGCTTTCGTGCTAGTCGTGTGTTCGCCATCTCGGCGCTTTTCGGGGCCGGGCTCAATGCCGTCTTCATTCTGCTCGCCGGCGTCTGGGAGCTGGCCCTGCTGACGCGCTTTCTGGTCGGGCTGGCGTTGGCCGGGGTTTATCCGCTGGGCATGAAGCTGGTGATCGGCTGGACCCCGCAGTACAAGGGCTGGGCGCTGTCCTGGCTGCTCGGAATGCTGACCCTGGGGACCGCGCTCCCTCATCTGCTGCGTGGCGCCACGCTCGATTTCCCGTGGGCGGTGCCCGTGCTTCTGGCCTCGGGCCTGGCCCTGCTGGCCGCGCTGATGATCCTGCGTCTGGGGGATGGCCCGCATCTGCCGCCACCGGGGAGCACGCCGGGGCTCGGGAAGGGCTTCCATGCCCTGGCACGGCGGGATTTTCGCGCCGTGGCCGGGGGCTACTTCGGGCACTGCTGGGAACTGTATGCGTTCTGGACGCTGGTGCCTCTGCTGGTAGCCCGTGAGCTCGCACGGATGGAGGCCGATGCGGCCCTGATTCCGTGGCTGGCCTTTGGCGTGATCGCGCTGGGTCTGGCGGGCTGTGTCTGGGGTGGGCGCCTGAGTCGGGGCCTGGGAAGCCTGCGTGTGGCGCGGGTGGCACTGGCAACCTCGGGCCTGGCCTGTCTGCTGTACCCGCTGCTTGCGGGGCAGTCGCCCTGGTTGCTGTTCGGCCTCCTGGCGCTGTGGGGGCTCACGGTGATCGCGGACTCGCCCCAATTCTCCGCGCTGGCCGCGGACAGCGCGCCGGAGGATGCCGTGGGTTCCGCGTTGAGCGTGATGAATGCAATCGGCTTTGCGCTGACCTTGCCGGGCATCTGGCTGACCGGCTGGTTATGGGCGGATGGCGGGGTTTGGGTCCTGTGGCTGTTGCTGCCCGGCCCGTTGCTGGGGCTTTGGGCGCTGGCGCGCCTGTCGGCGCCGCATCGCGCCCGGGAAGCCGTGGATTGACTCGAGTGCGGCCGCGCAGCCATGCGGGGCGCTCAGTTGCTGTGGGGTGCCGGGTCGGGTGCCGTTAGCAGGGTCTGGGCGCGTTCAAGCAACTCGGCGGCGGCATCGGGCTGTTCGCGCAGGGCGCGGCTCCAGTGCGGGAACAGGTTCTGTTCCTCGCGGCCTTCGTGCTTGGCCAGCGCGCCGGAGATCAGGGCGAAGAACGGGGCCACGGCCCAGGCCTCGTCCACGCCTTCGCTGAATTCGTGTTCCAGCATCGCGGTCTGTTCCAGGATCTCGTCGTGCTCGCGCAGCATGATCGAGGTGGGATCCTGGCCGTTCGGGCTGCGGGGCAGGTCCAGCAGGGGGACGATCAGTTCGTTTTCCACCTCCACGTGGCGACGCAGGCCGTCGACATAGGCGTGGAAATCCGGCGCTGCGCCTTCGAGGTCGCCGGCGTTGACCTTGTGCAGGGCGCTGGCGAACAGGCGGTCGATGCGCAGGTGATCGCGTTCCAGCAGGTCGACCAGGTCCACCGGGGCGACGTCCTCGCGGCGTTGTACCGCGAGCTTCCACAAGGGCGGGCCGTCTTCGAGCACCCGCCAGTGGATGGCCTGACGCAGCTGCAGGCTGACCGCGTCCATCAGCATCTTCGGTTCCTGATCCAGCCAGACCTCGAAGACCTGACCGCTGCGCAGTTCGCGCAGGGTGTAGTACGCGCGGGTGTGGGCATGCTCGGCCAGGCCGCGGAGGTCGAGTACGAAATCAGCCACGGTCTGCGCTCGCGATGCCCCGGCGTGCGGCCATGGCGGCACCGATGGCGCGGCGGTCTTCCGGGCCTAGCAGGTGCTCGGCAAAGGGGAGTACGGCGCGCTCTTCCAGATCGAGGTGGATGCGGTATTGGCGTATCCAGGCGTCGGCCCCGTCGAGGTCCGCCGGCTGGCCCGCGGCGATGCGTTGCAGGGCCGGCTCCAGTCGATCCCAGCCGGCCTCGATCTCGTCATGTTCGGCGGTCAGGCGGTCCAGCCATTCGCACAATTGCGGATGACTCTCGGGGTGGCCACAGTGCTGGCGCAGCACGGGGAACAGGTCCTGGTCCTCGTCCGCGTGGTGGTTGGGCGCTGCCTCGTGAAAGTAGTTCAGGACCCGTTGCGCGGCGCCTCGGGCCTCTTCGTCGGCGCCGTTGTCGGCCAAATGAGCGGGCAGGCGCTCGAGGATGTCCAGAGAGTTGAGGATTCGGCGATGGCACGCCCGCAGCAACTCGATGGGCTGCTGGAATCCGGGAACACTTTCGTGGAGTTGCGCGTGCATGGGGTATCGGACCTTCGCAGAGTGGTCAACAAGCAGGCGACTTTCGCCGAAGCGCTCGCGCCCCGTCTTGATCTCGATCAATGTAAATTGAATATAGCTTAAAGTATGCTGTGCGAAACCTGGCCTGGAGCTTTTGATGCACCCTCGGAACCGGATGTTCATCCTCGCGGCCCTCGCCTATGCCCTGCTGGGCGGGCTGCTCGGCATCCTCTGGCTGGCCCATCCCGGCCTGATCCCCGGCAATGTGCCGCGCATCCATGGCCACCTGATGCTGCTGGGGTTCGTGACCATGATGATCTATGGCGTGGGTCTGCATGTGTTGCCGCGCTTTTCCGGACGTTCGCTGTTCTCCGAGCGCCTGGGCCATGTGCAGTTCCTGCTGGCCAATCTCGGGCTCCTGGTGATGATCGCGGGCTGGCTGGCCTTTCATAACCCGACCGTCGCGGTCGGCGGGGCGATGGCCTGGGGGGCGATGATCCTGTTCGCACTGAACATTGCACTCACCGTGCGTCACTACGGTCCGAAGGGGGCGTAATGAGTCATACGGAATACAACGGCTGCGAGCTGCCGGACGACCTGTTCTATGACCTGGATTATGTCTGGGTCCGTCCGGAGGACGACGGCACCTTTACCCTCGGGATTACCGATCCCGCCCAGACCATGGCGGGGCGGGTGCAGTACTTCCGCTTTCGCAAGCCGGGTTCGCACCGCGCCGCGGGCAAGCCGGTGGCGCGGCTGGAGTCCGGCAAGTGGGCGGGGGGCATCCCTACGCCGTTCGACGGCACCATTGAGCGCATCAATCCGGCCGTGGAGGCCGATCCGGGGCTGGTGAACGTGGCCCCCTATACCGATGCCTGGGTCGTGGTGATGCGCCCGGACGATCCGGAAGCGGCGCTGGAGCGGCTACATACGGGGGCCGAGGCGATTGCCGGTCTGAAACAATGGGTCGATCGCTACGACATCCACTGCATGCGCTGCGCGGACTGAGGGCGGGATCATGAAAGTGGAACTGCTGGTGTCCGAATGGTGCGCCTCCTGCCACGATGCCGAGCGCATCTGGCGCGAGGTGGCGGAAAACAAACAGATCGACTTCGCGGTGGTCGACATGGGCCAGCCCGAAGGGCGCGAACTGGCGACCCGGCTGCGCATCCGGTCGATCCCGGCCGTGGTGGTGGATGGCGAGCTCAAGCACATCGGGCTGCTGGATCGCACCGCCGCGACCGCACTGGTGGCGGAGGCCCCGGAACGCACACAGAAGGCCGCGCGCCATGTCGGGCTGGGGTTGTCGGCCTCCAGCCGGGCCTCGGTGCTGGGCGCGATGATTTGGCTGCTGATCGCGGGTGCCGCGTTGCCACTGGGCGGGTTCTTCCTCGAGGGTGCGGCGCGTCCGGCCGCGCTGCATGGCTTTACCCTGGGTTTTCTTCTGTTGCTGATCATGGGGCTTGGCGAGCACATGCTGCCGCGCTTTACCGGCCACCCGATCGCCAGTGGCTGGCTGTGGGCCTGGACGCCGCAGGTCCTGGTGCATCTGGCCGTGCTGGGCATGGGGCTCGGCTGGATCCTGGGCGTTGCGATGTTAACGGCGGTGGGTGCGGTGGCGGCGCTGGTCGGGCTGGTCCTGTTCACCCTTCGGGTGGTCCCACTGCTGGTACGTCCGTCGTTGTGACCCGGGCGCGCGCTAAACTTGCGGTTCACGCAGCCAACGGAGTCCTCCTGTGAGTCTTTTCGAGAAGCGTATTCGCGAGCTGGAACAAAGCCTGCCGCATCTGGAACCAGGGGAGGTGGCGCGCTGGCTCGAGGAAGAGAAACCGTTTCTGCTGGTGGATGTGCGCCAGCCCGAGGAGGCGGCCGAGGGGACGATCGAGGGCGCGATCAACATCCCGCGGCCCAAGCTAGAGGCCGGTATCGAGTCTCATATGGCGGATGCGGACCAGCCCGTCGTGGTGTTCTGTGGCGGTCGCGGCCGGTCCCAGCTCGTGGCCGACAGCCTGCGCACGATGGGTATCAATGCGCATGTGCTGCGCGGGGGCTACGCGGCGTGGCGGGAGACCTGGCCTCGGTGAGGGCGCAAGGCAAAGGCTAGGGAGACGCTGATTAATTCGCACGTCCGCGTTGGTGCCCCATTTTTTCCGAGACAAGGCGCGGTGCGCAGCGCCGTAGTCACTCTACGGTCAAACGCCGCAACGCAGGATCGGGGAAAATGGGGCGCCAACCCCTTGAGGGCTCGGCCGCCCGTTGTTGACGAAAATGGGCCCGCTGACCGCGTTGCGGCTTGCTTATGTAGCTCGGCTACACTTCGCTCACCGCGCCTTGTCAGCGAGCAAAATCGATCGAGCGCGGACGTGCGAATTAATCAGCGTCTCCCTATGTGCGGCTCCCGCTTACGAGCACGGTGATGGGCGCTATAGCTTTTTTGCCGGGTCTTGGCTAGTCTCCCGAGTAAGTTTCCCGGTTTCCGGAAATTCCCTGAATATTATTTGCCTGGCGCGTCTCCCCGGAGGCGCGTTCTGCATTCTGGAGTAAGAAAGTGAACAAGCCGAAGATCATTGTCTCCACCACGGACATGGAGCGCCTGGACAAGCTGCTGGAGTCGCTTCCGGATGGCAGTTTCCCCGGCAAGGCCGATCTCGAGTCCGAACTGGATCGCGCGGATGTCGTGGATTCGCACGAGGTTCCGGGTTCGGTGGTGACGATGAACTCGAAGGTCCGGTTCCGGGTGATCGAGTCCGGCGACGAGTTTTCGATGACACTGGTGTACCCACGTGATGTGGACGAGAGTGGCGGCACGCTGTCGATCCTGGCGCCGGTGGGCAGTGCGCTGCTGGGCCTGTCCGAGGGCGACGAGATCGAGTGGCCGCGCCCGGGCGGGGGGCAGATGCACGTGCGCATCGAGGAGGTCGAGTACCAGCCGGAGCGCGCGGGCGAATACCATCGCTGACGCGGCGTCCCCCCCTCAGCCCCAGTAACCCTGGCGATACCACTGGCCGCTGCGCAGGCAGCGGTACAGCCAGAGCCGGCGGCCCTGACGGTCGCGGCTGCAAGCGTAGTCGCGGCGCGCGTCCTGGCCGTGATCCCACCAGCCGTCTTCCAGTCGTCCCAGCCATTGGGGCTGGTCGGGGGGCGCGGCGGGCTCGGGGCCCTGTAGCCAGAGGGCAGTTCCGCAGGCCCGTTGGCCCGGGGTTGGAGCGGTGGGGGCCGGAGTGGTGGCGAGATCGTGTCGCGGCCGCTGGGCATCCTCCGGTCTCGGTGTGCGGCGGTTGATCAGACGGGCGACGGCCTGCTCGCCCAGCCGGGCGCGCAGGCGAGCCAGCACGGCGGGTAGCTGATCGGCCGGTGGTCTGCTCGCCGGGTCTGCGGCGAGCAGACTGTCGCCCCGGGCCGGTGGGTCCAGCAAGCGGGGTGCCTGCAGGCGCAGGCCGATCACCGCCGCCGGCAGGGTCTCGCGATCCAGTCGGGTCTGCCACAGGGGCAGCCACTCGTCGGTGCGAATGCCCGGCTGCCCGCGCTCCAGTGAGATGCGGGTATACGCCTCGCGGTGGGCCAGTTCCAGTGTCATCCCCTGCAGGCTGCGGTTCAGGCCGCGCAACTGCGCCTCGGCCTGGCGCAGCAGCCGCTTGAGCGGGAAGGCCAGGGTCGCCGTGGCGTGGATCTCGTGCTCCAGGCGCAGGGACAGATCCAGCACCGGGGGTGGCGCAAAGCGGGGCAGGGTCTCCGCGCGCCGCGCCAGCAGTCGGTCCAGCAGGTCCAGCAACTCCGGTCCGTGGCGGCGGGCCAGTTCGGGGCGCGACAGGCGCAGCAGATCGCCCAATTGGCGCAGGCCCACGGCGCGCAGGCCCTCGCGGGTCGCGGCGGCCAGTGGCAGGGCCTCCAGCGGAACCGGGGACAGGATGCGGCGCAGGGCCTCGGGGTCTTCCGCGATCGCGGGGTTGCGCAGGCGGGCCAGCAGGCGCGCGGCGGCGGGGCTGCGGGCCAGTCCGATACGGGGATGGAAGCCCAGTTCGGTCAGGGTGTCCCGCGCCTGGTCGCGCAGGGTCTCGAGGCCGCCGAACAGGCGGCGGCTGCGCCCGACCTCCACCAGGATGCGCTGTGCCTCCGGCTCCGGGTGCACGTGATCGGAGAACCGCAGCAGTACGCCGGCCAGCATCTCCAGTTGGGTCTGCAGGGTGTCCGGGGCATGCTCGACCAGTTCCGGGGTATCCAGCACCGCCAGGGCATCCCCCAGCGCCATGCCGGGGCGGGCACCCGCCTGGCGGGCGGCGCGGTTGGCGGCGTGCACCCGGGGGGCAGGGTCGGATTCCACCACCAGCAGGGGGCGCTGAAGCCGCCCGGGGTCCGGCTCCGTCCGGGCCAGCGCGTCCAGCGCAAGGTGCGGCAGGTCGATTGCCATCCAGTGTTCCTGCCGTTGCCGGGCGGCGCGGTTGGCGGTATGCGTCTCCGGTGGCCGGGGTGCGGTGACGGGCAGGGCTGCGGCCGGAAGCAGGCTCAGTTGTTGTCGGACCGGCTCCGGGTGTGTGGTCGCACGCGAGGGACGGGCAGGCTGGCCCATCTCAGGCCTCCGGTGGTTCGGGAACCTGCAGGGGGTGGCCGGAGCGGGCCCAGTGGCCGGCCCCCTTCAGGCAGTGCAGTTCCAGGCCGGAGGCCGCGGGCTGCCAGCGCAGGCGCTGGTGGGCCGGCGAAGGCTGTGCCGCGGCGTTTGGTGGCCGGTACAGGATCGCGCAGGCCCGGCTCTCGCTGGCGGCCAGACGCAGTCGGCGCAGCAGGGCCGTCTCCACGGGGCCGCGCAGCCAGGTGAGCAGGACGCCAAAGGCGGGGTCACGCAGGCACTGCTCGCCGGCCCACAGGGTGTCGCGGTCGTGCTCGGTATGGATCAGCAGGACCCGCTCTGGCGGGATGCCGAGTGTCTGCCAGCCGGGCAGCCAGGGCGTGGCCGGGGGCGCGATCATCGCGATCCAGTAGCCGTCGCGGCCGCAGGCGGCGAGCATGGGGACCAGCAGCCGGGTCTCGCCACAGCCGAACGGGGCCCCCAGCAGTTCGATCAGCTGGCCGCGTGGCCAGCCCCCGCCCAGGGCCCGGTCCAGTTCCGCATGGCCGCTGGGCCAGACCGGGGCATTCGGGGCCGGGACGGCACTGCGCCCGCGCCAGAGCGCCGGGTGGTCGAGCAGGGTATCCAGCGCGCCCATGGCTTAGGTCTGGGGTTCGAGATCGCGCAATACGCCCACGCCGATGCCCTCGATGGCCAGGTCCTGGCGCTCGAGGTCGATCTCGATGGGGGCGAAGTCGGGGTTCTCCGGGAGCAGGCGCACCTTCGGGCCGTCCTGCGCGAAGCGCTTGACGGTGACCTCGTCCTCGATGCGGGCGACCACGATCTGGCCGGGCCGGGCCTCCGGGGTCTGGCGCACGGCCAGCAGGTCGCCGTCGAGGATGCCGGCGTCGCGCATGCTCTCGCCGTGTACGCGCAGGAGATAGTCCGGGCGGCCGCGGAACAGGGCGTCGTCGACCCGGTAGTGGCGCTCGATATGCTCGGTGGCAAGGATCGGCGAGCCGGCGGCGACGCGCCCGACCAGAGGGAGTTCGGCCGGTGCGCCACGGGCGGCGCCCGGCAGGCGTATGCCGCGGGAGGTGCCGCCCAGCAGTTCGATCGCGCCTTTCTTCTCCAGGGCCTTCAGATGGCACTCGGCCGCGTAGGGCGAGCGGAAGCCGAAGGCCCGGGCGATCTCGCTGCGGGTCGGTGCCGTGCCCTGGGTAGCGATGGTCTCGGCGATGTAGTCGAAGATGGCTTGCTGGCGTTCAGTAAGCGACACAAGGCGCCCTCCAGTAACTGTCTATATATACAGTACAGGGGTGGCTGGCGCGAGGACAAGGGCGGATGCACCACAGAGGACACGGAGGGCACGGAGAAGGGCAAGGGCGATTCACAGGAAGGTTGGAAGATCGGAAGGATTTTCAGGGCCGGTAGGATGTGATGAGCGGAGCGAATCGCATCGTGTAGTTATCCCCGTGGCAGCGACGCTCCCGGATTGATGCGTTTCGCTTCGCTCAACAGCATCCTACCCCTCTGAAAGCCCCGTGATTTTCTCTGTGATCTCTGTGCCCTCTGTGGTGCAACCGCCCTTGACCTTAAGGCGCTCGTGCTCAGGTGGGGGTGTAGTCCAGTGGCAGGGCAGTGCGGTCGACCACGCGGCGCAGCACGAAGCTGGAATGGACGCTGTCCACGCCCTCCAGTCGGGTGATGCGGCGCAGCAGGAATTCCTGGTAGGCATCCATGTCGGGGACGACCACCTGCAGCATGTAGTCCGCCGACTGGCCGGTGATCAGGTAGCAGTGCTGGACCTCGGCGTAGCTCGCCACGGTCTCCTCGAAGTGGGCGAAGCGCTCCGGGGTGTGGCGGTCCATGCCGATATGGATCAGGGCGGTCAGCTCCAACCCCAGGCTGCGCCGATCCAGCAGGGCTACGCGGCTCAACAGGACGCCGGCTTGTTCCAGCGCACGCACCCGACGCAGACAGGGGGAGGGGCTGAGCCCCACGCGATCGGCCAGGGCCTGATTGGACAGGCTCGCATCCTCCTGCAGGATCTCGAGGATGCGGCGGTCATAGCGGTCGAGTCGGTGTGGTTCGGATTTCATGGTTGAATATTGCTCTACAGTGGCTTTATTGCGCAAGGATAGTGCGCAACTATTGCGTTCTTAGGGAAAAACGCAAGGTTATGCCGGGGACAATGCGTTAGGATAATGCACAGACAGAAATCCGGAGCGCGGCACCCGACCACACGGCGAGGCCGCGCCCCTTACAGGAGACGAACACGATGGCCTTCGATCACACCAAGTACGCCCCGTTCCCGCCGATCGACAAGTCCGATCGCCGCTGGCCGGCGCAGCGCACCACGGCCGCCCCGCGTTTCTGCGCGGTGGACCTGCGCGACGGCAACCAGGCGCTGGTGCACCCGATGAGCGTGGAGCAGAAGATGCGCTTCTTCGAGGTGCTGGTGGGGATCGGTCTGACCGAGATCGAGATCGGCTTCCCGTCCGCCTCGCAGATCGACTACGACTTTACCCGCCGCCTGATCGATGAAGACCGGATCCCCGAGGGCGTGTACATCCAGGTGCTGACCCAGGCGCGCGAGGACCTGATCCAGAAGACCTTCGCGGCGCTGGAGGGCGCCCCGCGCGCGGTGGTGCACGTGTACAACTCCACCAACCCGGCGCAGCGCGAGCAGGTCTTCCGCATGGATCGCGACGGCGTGCGCGGCATTGCCGAAAACGGTGCGCGCTGGGTGCGTGACCATGCGGCGAAGTACCCGCAGACCGACTGGATCTTCCAGTACTCGCCGGAGAGCTTCTCCACCACCGAGCTGGACTTCGCGGTCGAGGTGGTCGATGCGGTGAATGCGATCTGGCGCCCGGACCAGGGCCAGAAGGTCGTGATCAACCTGCCGGCCACGGTCGAGTCCGCCACGCCGAACGTCTTTGCCGACCAGGTCGAGTGGTTCTGCGACCACGTGCAGTACCGCGAGCATTTCTGCGTGTCGCTGCATACGCACAACGACCGGGGCACCGGCGTGGCCGCGGCCGAGCTGGGGCTGCTGGCCGGGGCCGACCGCCTGGAAGGCACGCTGTTCGGCAATGGCGAGCGCACCGGCAACATGGATCTGGTCACCGTCGGCATGAACCTGTACTCGCAGGGCATTGACCCGACCATTGACCTGTCCGACATGGAGCGGCTGATGGACGTGTACAAGGAGTGCACCGACATGCCCATCAACCCGCGCCACCCGTGGGCGGGCGAGCTGGTCTACACCGCCTTCTCCGGCAGCCACCAGGACGCGATCCGCAAGGGCCTGGCGCATTACAAGGAGAAGGGCGGCCACTGGAACGTGCCCTACCTGCCGATCGACCCGAGCGATCTGGGCCGGCGTTACGAGGAGGTCGTGCGCATCAACAGCCAGTCCGGCAAGGGTGGGGTCACGCATGTGCTGGAGCGCGACTACGGCATCGAATTGCCGCGCTGGCTGGCGATCGAGTTCGCCCGCATCGTGCAGAAGGATGCCGAGACCTCGCAGATCGAGGTCTCCTCGAAGCGCATCCACGAGCTGTTCGAAAAGCATTACCTGACGCCGGTTACCGGCTGGGATCTGGTGCGTTACGAGATCGAGAAGGACGGTCCTGTGGTGCGGCTGGATGCGACCATGGGCCCGCCCGGGCGTGAATCCCGCCTGCGGGGCGAGGGCCACGGCGCGGTCGCGGCGCTGACCTCCGCCATGGAGGCCGAGCGTGGCGTGCAGGTGAAGATCACCCACTTCGACGAGCACGCGATGGAGTCCGGCACCGAGGCGCGCGCCATGGCCGCCGTGGACGTGCAGGTCGATGGCGAACGCTCCGTGGGCGTCGCCCTGGGCGAGGACACCACTGCCGCGACGCTGCAGGCCGTCCTGAACGCCACCGGCCGCCGTCTGGGCGAACGCGCTGCCGAGCCGGCCGCCGTTAACGCCTGATTTCGGCGGGGCCCCGCCCCTGCCAGTCTGCGGTCTACCGTAGGGTGCGTAGAGCAAAGCGAAACGCACCGTCACCCAGGCGTTTGGGTCGCGATGCGATTCGCTGCGCTCATCGGCATCCTACCTACGGATAGGTTGGGTGCCCGAGGCGTCAGAATCGACGAACGGTCAGCCCCATCGATGAAGCCGCATCCGCGAGGACGTTGTCTGCGGTGGCGATCACCGGAATCTCATGGTGGCGCGCGGTTGCGATGTGCAGCGCGTCCAGCGTCCGCAATGGATGTTCGGGATAGCGGGTGATCAGGTTGGTCGCTTCGTCGAACAGTGAGTCGTCGAAGGGATAGAGTTGTAACGAGGCGCTGGAGATGTCGTCCTGGAAGGTGGCGAAGATGATCGTTTCCAGTTCCTGCGGCAGCTCCCCTATGCGTCGGCGTCGTGCGAGCAGGGACCGCAGTTCGGTCGCTACCAGGCGGCTGATGATCGCGACGTCGACGCGCTGCAGATAGTCGACGAAGGCCTCGGATCCCGGTTCGTTCAAATACCACTTGGCCAGAGCACTGGTGTCGAGGTAGCTCCGTTCATCCGCGCTCGTCACGCTCTTCCCTCAGGAGGGTTTCCGAGGGAACCAGTGGTCCGGTGCGCTGGCGAAGTTCGTGGTGGTCGGGGCGCTGGCGCCCGCGACGAACGGGCAGGACCCGTGCAATGGGCTTTCCGTGACGGGTGATGGTGATTTCCCCGGACGCCTGGACGATTTCGTCCAGATGCCCAATGGAGGCTCGCATTTCGCGGACGTTGAGCTCTTTCATGGCGCCTCCCTAAGTGTGCTTCATTTTTCGATATTGAAGCACACCGCCGTGTGTTCGGCAATGACGGGGCCGAGTGAGTAGTAAAGGGGGTTAACGTACGCGTTTCTCCAGCATGGTTTGCATGCGGGTCAGGCGTTCCTGGAGCTTGAGGGTTTCCTGCTGTATCTCGTGGATCTCCGCGTGCAGGGCCTGGTTCTCTTCGTGCACGCTGTCGTGGATCATCTGCTGCTCGATCTCCATCGAGCGGTCGTGCATGCGCTGCATGGCGTCCACGATGATGGCGATGAACAGGTTCAGCACGGTGAAGGTGGCGATCAGGATGAAGGGCACGAAGAACGCCCAGGCCCAGGGGTAGATTTCCATCACCGGGCGGGCGATGTCCTCGGACCAGCCCTCCAGCGTCATCACCTGGAACAGGCTGTACATGGTGGCGCCGAGCGTGCCGAACTTCTGCGGGAAGGATTCACCAAACAGGCCGGTAGCGATGATCGCGAACACGTAGAAGATCAGCACCAGCAATCCCATGATGGAGATGATGCCGGGGATCGCCCGCAGCAGCGCCTCCACGATGAAGCGCAGCTTCGGCACCATGGAGACCAGGCGCAACAGACGCAGCACGCGCAGCACCGAAAATGGCCCCGAGGCCGGGATCAGTGCGATCCCCACCACGAAGAAATCGAACACGTTCCACGGGTTGCGCCAGAACCGCAGGCGGTAGACGAACAGCTTGGCCAGCACTTCGGCGGTGAAGATCGACAGGATGATGGCGTCCGCACTCAGGATCACCGGGCCGATCCAGCCCATTACGGTGTCCGAGGTCTCGAGCCCCAGGGTCAGGGCGTTCAGCAGGATCAGGCCAATGATGAAGCGCTGGGTCAGCCGGGCCTCGATAAAGTGTTCCAGGCGTGCGCGCAGCGTGGGAGTTTCGCTCATGGTGTCGAAGATCGTTGGAGTCCTTGGGGACGCGCAAGAGTAGGGTAAAGCCGGGGTTCCGGCAATCGCGCGAGCGCAAGCACGCGCCACGTCAGGAGTGCCTGGCAGACGGCACGAATGGACAGATTCCCGGGAACGGAAGGAGAGCAGGGATGTGGGATGAACGTTACGCCGAGGACGACTACGTCTACGGCACTGAACCGAATGATTTTCTGCGCGCGGCAGTGGCCAACGTGCCGCGCGGGCGGGCCCTGTGCCTGGCCGAGGGGGAGGGCCGCAACGCGGTGTTCCTGGCGCAGCAGGGTTTCGACGTGCTGGCGGTGGACAGCTCCGCGGTCGGCCTGCAGAAGGCCCAGCGCCTGGCCGAGGACCGGGAGGTACAGATCGAGACCCTGGTGGCGGATCTCGCCGATTACGCGATCGAGCCGGACTCCTGGGATCTGATCGTATCGATTTTTTGCCATTTGCCACCGGACGTTCGGCGCCGCCTGCACGCTGAGGTGGTCGCGGGCCTGCGCCCGGGCGGGGTGTTCATCCTCGAGGCCTATACGCCGGCGCAACTCGAATGGGGCACGGGAGGTCCGCCCACTGCGGAATTGATGATGAAGCGGGAGGCGCTGACCGAAGAACTGGAAGGGCTGGAGTTCGAAGAGGCCGTGGAACGCGAACGCGACGTGATCGAGGGGCGTTTCCACACCGGGCGCGGTGCGGTGGTGCAGGTCCTGGCGCACAAGCCGCGGAACGACTGGGGCTAGGGAAACACTGATTAATGTACGCGCTCGAGTCGCTTTTGCGTGCGAACAAGGCGCGGTGATTGCCGTGCAGTCATCCTGCACAAGGGAGCCGCAACGCCGTGCGCGCGCCCGTTCTTGGAGGTTGCCGGGCCGGTGTTCAGGCCGCTGCGGGCGGGACGGCCACACCCGCTTCGCGCAACCAGTTTCCCAGGGTGATCAGTGGTAGCCCCACCAGCGCGGTCGGGTCGTCGCCGCTCATGCGCGCGAACAGGCTGATGCCCAGCCCCTCGGACTTGAAGCTGCCGGCACAGTCCAGCGGCTGGTCCAGTGCAACGTAGCGCCGGATCTCCTCGGCGCTCAGCTCGCGGAAGGTCACGGTGAACGGGACCTGGCCTGTCCGCACCTTCCCGGTGGCCGTGTCCAGCAGGCACAGGCCGGTGTGGAACGTAACCGTTTCCCCGGACAGCGCCGCGAGTTGCGCCTCGGCGCGGACGCTGTCGCCGGGCTTGCCGAGGATGTGCCCGGCGTGGCTGGCGTTCTGGTCGGAGCCGATGACCAGATGGTCGGGATAGACATCGGCGACCGCCCGGGCCTTGGCCTCGGCCAGGCGTGCCACCATCGCCTCGGGCAATTCATGCGCCAGAGGGGTCTCGTCCACCGCTGGGCGCGCGGTCTCGAATGGCAGATGCAGCCGCTCCAGCAGTTCGGCGCGATAGCGCGAGGTGGAGGCGAGGACCAGTCTTCGTGCGGTATCAGCCATCGTCGCCGTCGATCTCGATCAGAGCGTCGTCCGGATTGGCGGCGGCCCCTTTGGTGATGTTCACTGCGGTGACCGTGCCGGATACGGGTGCGGCGATCTCGGATTCCATCTTCATCGCCTCCAGCACCAGCACTGGCTGCCCGGCTTCGACCTTGTCACCCTCGGCCACCAGCACGTCGATGATGGTGCCGGGCATGGAGGTGGTGACGTCGCCCGGCCGGGTCGCACGGCGCGACTTCTTGCCTCCGCTGGCCCCGCGGCTGCGTTCGGCGCCGCCGTTTCCGGCGGTCTCGATGCTGTCCAGGGTCTCGATCTGGACCTCTTCCGGCATCCCGTCGACCGTCACGTACATCGGGCGGGTGTCCTCCCGGTGGTGGCCGGAGCCATTGACCTGGATGTGGTAGGTCTCGCCGTGGAAGGTGACGTTGAACTCCACCGGGGCCGGGCAGCCGGCCTGGGTGTTCTCCGGCAGGTTGAGCGGTTCTGGGCTGAGCGTGCCGTCGCGGCGCTGCTCCAGGAATTGCCGTCCTACCTCGGGGAACAGGGCGAAGGTCAGGACATCCTCCGGGCCCCGGGCGAGGTCTCCGATCTCGTCAGTCAGGGTGGCCATCTCCGGTTTCAGCAGGTCGGCCGGGCGGCAATCGATGACATCGGCATTGCCGATGGCCTGTTGCCGCACGACGCTGTTGATCGGGCCGGGCGCGCGGCCGTAGTGCCCGGTCAGGTATTGCTTCACCTCGTTGGTGATGGTCTTGTAGCGCTCCCCGGCGAGGACGTTCATCACCGCCTGGGTGCCGACGATCTGCGAGGTGGGGGTGACCAGCGGCGGGTAGCCCAGGTCCTCGCGGACCCGTGGGATCTCTTCCAGCACCGCATCAAAGTGATCCAGCGCGTTCTGGTCACGCAGCTGGTTCGCCAGGTTGGAGATCATCCCGCCGGGCACCTGGTTGATCTGCACGCGGGTGTCGACGCCGGTGTACTCACTCTCGAAGCGCTGGTACTTCTTGCGCACCTCGTGGAAGTACAGCCCGATCTTCTGCAGCGCGACCAGATCCAGGCCCGTGTCGTGCTCGGTGCCGGCGAGGGCGGCGACCAGGCTCTCCGTTGGCGGGTGGCTGGTGCCCCCGGCGAATGCCGAGATCGCGGTCTCGATATGCCGGCAGCCGGCCTCGATGGCCTGCCAGTGGCACAGCTCGGACAGCCCCGATGTGGCGTGGGCGTGCAGGTGGATCGGCACGTCCAGGGCATCCACCAGCTCGGTGACCAGCTCGCGGGTGGCGCTCGGGGTGAGCAGCCCGGCCATGTCCTTGATCGCGATGCTCTGTGCGCCCATCGCGACTAGCTCGCGTCCCAGGGCGACGAATTCGGCGGCCGAATGCACCGGTCCGGTGGTGTAGCAGAGCGTGCCCTGGGCATGGGCGTCGGCCTCGCGGGTGGTCTCGATCGCGGTGCGCAGGTTTCGCGCGTCGTTCATCGCGTCGAAGATGCGGATGATGTCGATGCCACCGGCGATCGAGCGCTCGATAAAGGCGCGCACCACGTCGTCGGCGTAGTGGCGATAGCCGAGCAGGTTCTGTCCGCGCAGCAGCATCTGCAGGGGGGTGTTCGGCAGCGCGGCCTTCAGCTGGTGCAGCCGCTCCCAGGGGTCCTCCTTGAGAAACCGCACGCAGGCATCGAAGGTGGCACCACCCCAGACCTCGAGCGAGTGAAAGCCGATGGCGTCCATCTGCTCGCAGATTGGCAGCATGTCCTCGGTGCGCATGCGCGTGGCGATCAGGCTCTGATGGCCGTCGCGCAGGGTGACATCGGTGATGTGAACTCGATCCATGGTCAGTCCGGTGGCCGGGGTTATAACCCGTGGTGGGCGGCGAGGGCTGCGGCAACGGCCACCGCCAGTTGGCGGTCCGAGCGCTTGCCGGGGAAGTGCGTCAGCTCCGGGTGGGCCGCGACGAACCCGGTATCGAAGTGCCCGCTGCGGAAGGTCGGGTGGTCAACGATGGCCAGGTGGAACGGGATGGTGGTCTTGACCCCGAACACGCCCATGTCCCGCAGGGCACGATTGGCGCGGGCCAGCAGGTCGTCCCACTCCAGGGCCCAGCAGATCAGCTTGGCGCACATCGAGTCGTAATGCGGCGGGATGGTGTAGCCGGTGTAGATGGCCCCGTCGGTGCGAACGCCCGGGCCGCCCGGGGCGAAGTAGCGGGTGATGCGGCCGAAGCTCGGCAGGAAGTCGTTCTTCGGGTCTTCCGCGTTGATGCGGAACTCCATCGCATAGCCGCGGCGGGTGATCTGCGACTGTTCGTAGCGCAGCGGCTCGCCGGCGGCGATGCGCAGCTGTTCCTGCACGATGTCGACCCCGGTGATCATCTCGGTAACTGGATGTTCTACCTGAAGTCGTGTGTTCATTTCCATGAAATAGAACGAATCATCCGCGTCCATCAGGAACTCGACGGTGCCGGCGTTCTGGTAGCCGACGGCGAGCGCGGCGCGCACCGCCAACTCGCCCAGATACTGGCGCTGCGCCTCGTCCAGTTGTGGCGAAGGGGCGATCTCCACCAGCTTTTGGTGGCGGCGCTGCACCGAGCAGTCGCGTTCGAACAGGTGGATCGCATGGCCGTGGGCATCGCCGAGGATCTGCACCTCGATGTGTCGCGGATTGACCACGGCCTTCTCGAGGAAGATCTCGGTGCTGCCGAAGGCACGGGTGGCCTCGGAGCGCACGCGCTCGAAGTTGTGTTCCAGAGCGGCGGCATCCTCGCACAGGCGAATGCCGCGTCCGCCGCCGCCATTGGTGGCCTTGAGCATCACCGGGTAGCCGATGCAGTCGGCCACCTCCAGCGCTGCGGTGACGCCCTCCAGGTTGCCCTCCGAGCCGGGTGTGACCGGCACCCCGGCCTCGATCATCGCCCGGCGCGCGGCCACCTTGTCGCCCATGCGGCGGATCACCGACGCATCCGGGCCGACCCAGATCAGATTGCGGGCGGCGCAGGCCGCGGCAAAGTCGGGGTTTTCGGAAAGGAAGCCGTAGCCCGGGTGCACCGCGTCACAGCCGGCGGCGCGCGCGACGCTGATCAGGCGATGGATGCTGAGGTACCCGCCCATGGAGTCCGGGCCGATGGCGTAGGCCTCGTCGGCCTTCTTCACGTGCAGGGCGTGGCGGTCGGCATCGGTATAGACGGCGACCGAGATGATCCCCAGTTCGCTGCATGCCCGGATCAGGCGCACGGCGATTTCGCCCCGGTTGGCAATGAGCAGCTTGCGAATCAAACGGAAGGCCCCGGGCAGGTCGATGACAACCCGAGTATCGACGTCGTTTGGGGCGGCTGCAAGTTTCTGTTTCGCTTTGACAGATCGCCCTCGCGCGCGTATATTCCGCGCCCTTGCAACCGAGCCGTTTATGAGTCGCATCCCCGTTTCTCTTGACCCGTGGCAACCACGTGCGCGGCACCTGGAATTCGAGGGTGACCTGCGTGCGGAAGAGCTGCCGCGGTTGCGTGCCGATGCCCTGCCGGGACACCCGTTGCGGGTGCACGCGCAATTCCAGCTGGAACGCGGGGCGCTGGACGAGATACGGCTGAGCGGGACGATTACCGGCGAGCTGTGGCAGACCTGTCAGCGCTGCCTGCAGCCGATGGCATGGGAATTCCGCCTCGAACCGGATGCCGTGCTGCTGCCACCGGAAGGCACTCCGGCCGGCATGAGCGAGGGCGATGACTTTGTCGCTCTCGAAGCGGATGGCCTGTTGCGCCCCGCAGCATGGGTCGAGGAAGAGATCCTGCTGGCGTGGCCACTGGTGCCGCGCCATGCGGACTGCGAACCCGCCGCCGGGGCCGAATTCGAGGAAGGCGAGGGCGCCGAGAATCCGTTCGCGGTGCTCGAACAACTCAAGAAGGGCGGCCCGGACCGGGGCGGCTCATGACGTGAGCGCCGGCCGGGGCATTGTCCGGGCCGAACCGTTATACTTGCGCCCGATTTGATACCGGGCTCACTCCCGTCGCCACGGGATTTTGATCAATCTGGAGATGCATCATGGCTGTTCAGCAACGCCGCAAGACTCGTTCCAAGCGCGATATGCGCCGCTCCCACGACAGTCTGACGGGCGCTACTCTGTCGACCGACCCGACCACCGGCGAGATCCATCGTCGTCACCACATGACTCCGGATGGTTTCTACCGCGGTCGTCAGGTGATCCAGCAGGCCGTCGAAGTCGACGAAGACGAAGATTAAGGTCCAGGGAATGACCGTCCCGGGGCCACGGCTGCGTTTGCGCCGTGGCCTTTCCGCGTTTGAATACGGCCGCTGTGCGGTCGTCCGTCGGGCCCGAGCATGACTGCCAGTTTTACCATCGCACTGGACGTGATGGGCGGCGACCACGGTGCGTCCGTCATCCTTCCGGCTGCGCGCCGTTCACTGAAGGTCGCAGACGATTTCCGCCTGCTGCTGGTCGGTGACCAGGAGACCATCGAGTCCGGGATATCCGGCTGGTCCGCGAGCGAACGCGAGCGGGTCGAGATGGTGCATGCCAGCCAGGTGGTCGGCATGGACGAGCTGCCGGCCGTGGCCCTGCGTACCAAGCGCGACTCCTCCATGCGGGTCGCCATTGACCAGGTGAAGAACGGGGCGGCCCAGGCCTGCGTCTCCGCCGGCAATACGGGTGGTCTGATGGCCACTGCGCGGTACGTCCTGAAGACCCTCCCCGGCATTGATCGTCCGGCCATCGCCACGGCCCTGCCGTCGATGAACGGGCATACCCACATGCTCGACTTGGGCGCCAATGTGGATGTCGAGGCCGCGCATCTGTATCAGTTCGCGGTGATGGGATCGGTGCTGGCGAATGCGGTGGACGGCCTGGAGGCCCCGCGGGTCGGCCTGCTGAACATCGGCTCCGAGGCGATCAAGGGCAATGACCGCGTGCGCGAGGCCGGCCGCATGCTGGAAGAATCCAGCCTCAACTACATCGGCTTCGTCGAGGGGAACGATGTCTACTGTGGCGACGTGGACGTGGTGGTCTGTGACGGCTTTGTCGGCAACGTCGCGCTGAAGATCAGCGAAGGCGTGGCCAAGATGATCTCCTCCAAAATGAAGGCGGAGTTCGATGCATCGGTGTTTTCTCGATTGTCCGGCCTGTTCGCACTGCCGGTACTGCGCCGGATCCGTCATCGGTTCGACCACCGCCGCTACAACGGCGCTTCGCTGCTGGGCCTGCAGGGCGTGGTGATCAAGAGCCACGGCAGCGCCGACGAGCTGGCCTTCGAGCACGCGATCCGCATTGCCCGCATCGAGGCCGAGGCGAACATCTCGAGTCGGATCGACAAGCAGCTTGGCCAGCTCCTGGGCCAGGAGACAAGCGAGTGAAGCATGCACGCATCAGCGGGACCGGGAGCTACCTGCCCGAGCGCATCCTGACCAACGCCGAGCTGGAGGCGATGGTCGATACCTCGGATGCCTGGATCCGCGACCGCACCGGAATCCGCGAGCGGCATATCGTCGCCGAGAACGAGGTGACCTCGGATCTCGCGCTGAAGGCCGCCGAGCGTGCAATGGACGCCGCCGGCATCCGCGCCGCCGACCTCGACCTGATCCTGGTCGCAACCACCACCCCCGATCAGATCTTCCCCAGCACCGCGTGCATCCTGCAGGCCAAGCTGGGCGTGGGGGGCTGTCCGGCCTTCGATATCCAGGCGGTGTGCAGTGGGTTCGTGTACGCCCTGGCCACTGCCGACCGCTTCATGCAGAGCGACGAGATCCGGCACGTGCTGGTCGTGGGGGCGGAGACGCTCTCGCGCATTACCGACTACACCGACCGTGGCAACTGCATCCTGTGGGGCGACGGCGCGGGTGCCGTGATCCTGTCGCGTTCGCCGGACCCGGGCATCATTTCCACGCACCTGCATGCCGACGGCCACCACAAGAGCCTGCTGGAGGTTCCGGGTGGCGTGTCGCAGCCGGACAGCAACCCGGATCTCGACTTCATTCGCATGGAAGGCCGAGCCGTCTTCCGCGTGGCAGTGAATACCCTGGACCAGATCGTCGACGAGACCCTCGAGTACAACGGGATCGACAAATCCGAGCTGGACTGGCTGGTGCCGCACCAGGCGAACATCCGTATCATCCAGGCGACCGCGAAGAAGCTGAACATGTCCATGGACAACGTCGTGGTCACGGTGGATCGCCACGGCAACACCTCGGCCGCGTCCATCCCGCTGGCGCTGGATACCGCCGTGCGCGACGGTCGCATCAAGAAGGGTGACCTGATCCTGACCGAGGCCTTTGGCGGCGGATTCACCTGGGGCTCCGCGCTCATCCGGATGTAACCGGGGTCCGCGGACGCGTCATCGCGAGGCGCGCAGCGCCGTGGCGATCGACCGGGAGGGTCCTCGGCGTCCTGGGGAAACACAAGGAGCATTCGGCATGGGCCGCGAGATCGAACGCAAATTCCTGCTGGCCAGTGATGCCTGGCGTGACCGTGTCGTGCGTGCGCAGCGCATGCGGCAGGGCTACCTGTGCGGCAACGACCGTGCCTCCATCCGCGTGCGGGTGGACGAGGGCGGTGCCAACCTCAACATCAAGAGCGCGACCCTCGGCGTGGAACGCGACGAATACCAGTACGACATCCCCGTGGACGAGGCCCACCGCCTGCTGGACACGCTGGCCGGCCCGCAGGTCGAAAAGACCCGCCACTGGGTGGATGTCGAGGGCTGGGAATACGAGGTCGACGTGTTCGAGGGCGCCAATGCAGGCCTGATCGTGGCCGAGCTGGAGTTGCCGAGCAGCGACGCCGAATTCCCGCGTCCGGACTGGCTGGGCGAGGAGGTCTCGCACGACCCGCGCTACTACAACACCGAACTCGCCCGGAATCCCTATCGCGAGTGGCCGGATGCCTCCTAGCGAGATCTTCGCCGCGGACTGCCGCGCCTGCCCGCGCCTGGCGGGCTTTCTGGAGGATGTGCGGGCGAAGCACCCCGAGTATCACGCCGCGCCCGTGCCGTCCTTCGGCCCGCTGGATGCGCGGCTGCTGATCGTTGGCCTGGCACCGGGTATGCACGGGGCCAACGCCACCGGGCGCCCTTTCACCGGCGACTATGCCGGTGTGCTCCTGTATCAGACCCTGCACGAACACGGCTTCGCCAGTGCACCGGAGAGCGTGCGCGCGGACGACGATCTGGAGCTAATCGACTGCCGCATCACCAACGCGGTCAAATGCCTCCCGCCGCAGAACAAGCCGACGACCGAAGAGATCCGCACCTGCAACGGGTTTCTGGCCGCCGAGATGACGGCCATGCAGCCACGGGTGATCCTGGCACTGGGCAAGATCGCCCACGACGCCATCCTGCGCGCGAAGGGCCTGCCGCTGTCGAGTCTGCGCTTTGGCCACGGCGCCGAACACGAGCTGGACGCACACACCCGTCTGATCGACTCGTACCACTGCTCGCGCTACAACACCCAAACCCGCCGCCTGACTCCCGCCATGTTCGCCGAACTCTTCGCCCGCATTCGCACTTACCTCGCGTAGATATTCGCGTCGGAGGTCAAATCTTCCAGTCATTGCGAGGCGCTTAAGGCGCCGTGGCAATCGGCGGGGCCGGCGAGGCGGTCAACTACTTATGCGATCAGCACCCGAAGTGGCGGCAAAAGTGGGCGCGGATATCTGCAAAGGTTGGTTCTCCCAGTTTTGCGTACTGATGGGTGATCAGTCGGCTACTGAGGGTGAAGATCTTGTCGTAGCGGACCCAACTCGTTTTGGGAAGAGAACCCTCTGTCAGCACCTCGGAGGTGATTTCGACCGCATGAGTGCGGGTCGGTGCCGACGTGACCGCGAGAGCAGCAAAATCTCCGAAGCGATCGACCTCGGAAAGGACCAAAACGGGGCGGCGTTTGCGGGTCGTCAGGTCCGAAAAGGGGAATGGGATTGCAACGATGGCCCCCGGCTCAGCGGTCATCCCAGACCTCGTCCTCGGGGGTGTCCCAAATCGGTCCCAGTGTCGTCTCCTGCGCCTTCTTGAGGTCTTCGATCGGGGTGTCACTCAAACCGTGCTTGGCCTCCAGATAACCAATGAAATCGAGCACCTCGCGCGAGAGGGGCTCCGGCAGGCGCTTGGCCTCCTGATAGATCTGTTCGGCGATGTCCATGGTTCGACCCTCTCGAGACGTTGGCCTCCGGGGCGGGAGGCAAGAGACAAACTGAGTATCAGGATAGCCCGAACATCGCCGGGCTCGCACGCGGGCTATGCCGGGCGGCGGGGGAGTTCGGGTATCCTGAAACGATCATGAGTACCTCCGAAACCGGATTCGATCACAAGCGCTTTGTGCAGACGCTGACGCAGTCGCCCGGCGTCTACCAGATGCTGGATGCGGCCGGGAACGTGCTGTACGTCGGCAAGGCGCGCAACCTGAAGAGCCGGGTGCCCAGCTATTTCCGTGGGAGCGACGACCGCGGCCCGCGCATCCGCTCGATGGTGCGGCAGATCGCGGATATCCGCGTTGCGGTGACGCATACCGAGGCCGAGGCGCTGCTGCTGGAGGCCAACCTGATCAAGCGTCACCGGCCGCGCTACAACGTGCTGCTGCGCGACGACAAGAGCTACCCCTACATCTACGTCTCGAACCAGGAGTACCCGCGCCTGGGGTTCCATCGCGGCGCGCGCAAGAAGGGCATGCGCTACTTCGGGCCGTACCCCTCGGCCGGCGCGGTGCGCGAAAGCCTGGCGCTGCTGCAGAAGCTCTTCCAGGTGCGCCAGTGCGAGGACAGCGTGTTCGCGCATCGCTCGCGCCCCTGCCTGCAGTACCAGATCGGGCGTTGCACCGCGCCCTGTGTCGGCTACATCTCGCCGGAGGACTACGCGCGCGACGTCGAGGCATCGGTCAAGTTCCTCGAAGGCAAGAGCGAGGCGGTGATCGAGGAGCTGATGGAGCGCATGGAGGCGGCCTCGACGCGTCTGGATTTCGAGCATGCCGCGCGCCTGCGTGACCAGATCGCACGGCTGCGCCAGATCTCCGAACAGCAGTTCGTCTCCGGCGGCGAGGGGGATGCCGACGTATTCGCCCTGGCGCAGGAGGCGGGGACCTGCGCGGTGGAGATCTTCTTCGTGCGCAACGGCCAGAACCTGGGCAACAGCGAGCTGTTCCCGAACGTGCCGGAGGCGACCGAGACCGACGAGATCATGGCCGCGGTGCTGGCGCAGTACTACGCGGAACGCGAGCCGCCGGCGCGCATCCTGCTGTCGCACGAGCCGCAGGGTGCCAAGACACTGGAGGCTTACCTGGCCGAGCGGCGGGGCGGCAAGGTCGGGCTGGCCTGGTCGCTGCGCGGCGACCGCGCACGCTGGCTGGACATGGCGCGGCGCAATGCCGAACTGGCCCTGAAGACCCGCATTGCCAGCCAGGCGGGACAGACGGCGCGCCTGGATGCGCTGACCAGCGAGTTGGGCCTGGAGGAGACGCCCAAGCGCATGGAGTGCTTCGACATCTCGCACACCGGCGGCGAGGGCACGGTGGCCTCCTGCGTCGTGTTCGGGCCCGAAGGGCCGATCAAGTCGGATTATCGGCGCTTCAACATCGAGGGGATCGAACCGGGCGATGACTACGCGGCCATGCATCAGGCGCTCAGCCGGCGCTTTGCACGGCTCAAGAAGGGCGAGGGGCAGGAACCGGATCTCCTGTTCATCGATGGCGGCAAGGGCCAGGTGACCCAGGCGCTGAACGTGCTGGCCGACCTCGGGCTGGACCACATCAAGGTCGTGGGCGTAGCCAAGGGCGAGGAGCGCAAGGCGGGCATGGAAACCCTGATATTGAGCGGGGTAGAGGCGCCCTCTATACTCCCCGCGCATTCGGGTGCGCTGCATTGGATCCAGCAGATCCGCGACGAGGCCCACCGCTTTGCGATCACCGGGCACCGCGCCCGCCGTGCCAAGGCGCGCAAGGAGTCCACCCTGGAGGCGATCCCGGGGTTGGGGCCGAAGCGTCGCAGCGCACTGCTGAAGCACTTTGGTGGCCTGCGCGGGGTCAGCCGGGCCGGGGTCGAGGAGCTGACCAAGGTGCCGGGGATTCACCGCCGGCTCGCGCAGGCGATTTACGACCAGTTTCACGAGAGTTGAGCCACTGCCATGTTTCCCCAATTGCCCACCTGGCTGACCTGGTCGCGGATCGTGATGATCCCGTTACTGGTGCTCGCGTTCTACGGCCTGTCCATGCCGCAGGGCGGAATCGTGGCGGCCATCATCTTCGCCCTGGCGGGCGTGACCGACTGGCTGGACGGCTATCTGGCCCGGCGCTGGGAGGTGACCAGTCGGTTCGGGGCATTCCTCGATCCAGTGGCGGACAAGCTGATTGTCGCCGCGGCCCTGGTGCTGGTGGTGGACCACAACCCCGAACTCGGCATTGCGCTGGCCGCGATCGTCATCATCGGGCGCGAGATCGCGATCTCCGCGCTGCGCGAGTGGATGGCCGAGGTCGGCGGCAGCGCCAAGGTGGCGGTGTCGTGGGTGGGCAAGGTGAAGACCACCGCGCAGATGGTGGCGATCTTCCTGCTGTTGTGGGCCGAGCCCATTGTTGGCTTGCCCACCTTCCTGATCGGCGAGTGGCTGCTGT
Source organism: Thioalkalivibrio versutus (assembly GCF_001020955.1). Classification (NCBI taxonomy): domain Bacteria; kingdom Pseudomonadati; phylum Pseudomonadota; class Gammaproteobacteria; order Chromatiales; family Ectothiorhodospiraceae; genus Thioalkalivibrio; species Thioalkalivibrio versutus. Next base: position 1,839,011 of record NZ_CP011367.1, on the reverse strand, counting down.
ACCTGGCCGCCGCCCTGACCCTGGTCTCCATGATCCAGTACATGCTGGCGGCCGCGCGCTCGCAGTAAGGGGGCGGCGTGTTTGTCGGCCGGGGCTTTGGGGCTACACTGCGGACACCTGCCCGGTGCTGCGCGTGGATTGCCCATGCCCGATTCTGATCTTGATCTTGACAACATGCAGACCCTGGAGGCCCTTCAGGGGCTGCTGCCGGGTTTTGTCTATCAATTGCGCAGGACGCCCGATGGGCACTTCGACTTTCCCTATGTGGGTGAAGTGGTGGAGGGCTGGTTCGGTGTGGATCGTGCGGCCCTCAAGAAGGATGCCGCGCCGTTGCTGGACTGTATCCATCCCGAGGATCGTGAAGCGGTGATGCGCAGCTCAATGGAATCGGCCGAGCACTCGGAGCCCTGGCTTCAGGAGTTCCGCATGCAGTCCCGCGATGGCACAGTGATCTGGCTGTCGGCCTATGACACCGCGCGGCGGCTGGCGGATGGCACGATCATCTGGACCGGCTTCGCCACCGATATCACCACGCGCAAGGAGCTCGAGGCGGAACTGCGCCAGAGCGAGGCGCAGTTCCGTGCCTTCGTCGAGACTGCCAGCGACGTGATCTATTCGCTGCGCCCGGACGGCGTGCTCACCTACGTCTCGCCCAACTGGACGGAGAACCTCGGCCATCCGGTCAGCGCGGCGATCGATCACTCGATCGACGAATACGTAGCCCCGGAGGATCTGCCCGCGTGTTACGCGTTCCTGCAACGGATTGCGGACAGCGGGAAGAAGGAAAGCGGCATCGAGTACCGCATCCGCCACCAGGACGGGCATTACCGCTGGCACACCAGCAATGTCTCGCCCGTGCTCGACGACGCGGGCCGGGTGACGGCGTTCCTCGGCATCGCTCGGGACATCACCGAGCGCAAGGAGACCGAGGCGCATATGCAGCGCCTGGCGCATTACGATCCGTTGACCGACCTGCCCAATCGGACCCTGTTCTTTCAGATTCTCGATCACGAACTCACGGGGGCTCGCCGAATGGGTCAGCAGGTTGCGCTGATGTTCGTGGACCTGGACGAATTCAAGCCGGTCAACGACCAGCACGGGCATGCGGTGGGCGACATGCTGCTCCGCCTGGTGGCGCAGCGCCTGTCGGGTGCCTTGCGCGACAGTGATGTGGCCGCGCGCATTGCGGGCGACGAGTTCGTGGTGATGCTGCCTCGCTTCCAGTCGGTGGAGGAGAGCCGGGCGCATGCCGCGGCGATCGGCGAGAAGATCCGAGCCCTGCTGGCGGACCCGTTCAACTGCGACGGGACCGAGGTGCACATCTCCTGCAGTATCGGGGTCGCCTTGTTTCCGCTGGACGCGACGGACGGGCCCGCCTTGTCGCGCGCGGCGGATGCGGCGATGTACGTGGCCAAGAACGCCGGGCGCAACCAGGTGGTCGTATTCGACCGGGCGGTGCACGGCGCCGAGGCAATTGGCTACCGTGGGTATTGACCTGCGAGCAATCTGCGGTAGAATACGCGCCGATAACGAAGAGCGGGAATAGCTCAGCTGGTAGAGCACAACCTTGCCAAGGTTGGGGTCGCGAGTTCGAATCTCGTTTCCCGCTCCAACAGATTTTTGAAACCCCGGTTCGCCGGGGTTTTCTGTTTCGGCCTCTGGAGGTGCGCCAGCATCTGTGGGGCCGAAACCCACCCGATACAGGCTGGGTGGCAGAGTGGTTATGCAGCGGATTGCAAATCCGTGTACGCCGGTTCGATTCCGACCCCAGCCTCCATCACTGCAGCACCCGCGAAAGGCCGCCCCTCGAGGCGGCCTTTCGCGTTTCCTGATCAGCAACGAGCGTCAGCCAGGCTCAAGGCCCGTGCGGGCCCGGGTCTCCAGGCGCCTCCTACATCGTCATCCCGGAAACCGTGCAGCGGTTATCCGGGATCTCCACGGTATGAGTGACCCGTACGTTGGGGCTAGAACGGCGTGTGGAGATCCCGGCTCTCCGCTGCGCTACGGCCGGGATGACGGGGAGGGGCGCCACTGCCGGGATCACAATCGGGGTGCGCTCCGACCGGGATGACAGGGCAGGGGTAACGGAGCTCGGGAGGGTGATGTTCCCGGGGAGGCCTAGATCAAAGTGGCCCGGGGCGGGCCATGCACGTCCCCAAATGGGCCCCGCCACTGGCTGACGATCGTTGCTAATCAAGTCGCGTTTTGGGAGCGTTGTCCTCGGGGCGGCGCGTGGATGCCAGGCTGGGGCCCATCATGGGTATCTTCGTGACGCCTGAAGGAGGAAAGGTGGAATGCAGGACGAAGCGATCGGCAGCGCACGAGCGGAGGCGGAACGGGTGGAGGCCCGCAAGCGGGGGGTATATCTCGTCGTATTGCCCGCCGGTATCGCGATCTTCCTGCTCAGTTGGGCCGTTCGCACACCGGGGGATGTCTACCTCGCGTATCTCTATCCGTTGTTTGCGTTCGTCCTGGCCGCGCTGTTCGTAGCGGTGTGGCGGGCACCAAAGGCCTTGCCGCGGCTGGAAGCCTGGATGCTGGCGATGGTGGCTATGATGATTCTCAGTCGTCTCGCATGGCATTTCCACGCGGGCGGCCCCCTGGACGAGCACCTTCTGGTGCTGGCCGGCGGGCATTACTGGGCGGTTGGAATCGTGATCCTGGCCGCGTTCGTGATGCTTGAGCATCGCCGGGGGTTTCGGGCCGGAGTGGCCATCCTCGTGGTTGCCACCCTGATTGCCGCCTCCGGTGCCGCAGGGGAGTGGCTGCGTGGCGAGCTTTCGCGCGATGCGGGCGTCTATCTGGTGCGGGTGCATCTGTTTCTGGCTGTCTTGTTGGCCCTGGCCAGTGTCGCGACCTCCATGCGCGATACCGTCAAAGACGCTCTGGTGCGCAGCGAGGCGCTGGAACAGGCGGCGCAGACCGATCCCCTGACCGGTCTGGCCAACCGGCGGGCGGCCGAGTCCGTGCTGCAGCGGCATGCCGCCTCGGTCCGGCGCTACGGCGTGCCGGTCGCTGTGATCGGAATGGATATCGATCACTTCAAGGCGGTAAACGATACCCATGGTCATGCGATCGGCGATGCCGTGATCGCCGGCATTGCACGAATCCTGCGATCTTCGGTGCGCGAGCCGGATTCCGTCGCTCGCTGGGGAGGGGAGGAGTTCCTCATTGTGGCGCCGGAGATCGGCCGCGAGGGCGCCCTGCAACTTGCCGAGCGCTGTCGGGAAGCGATTGCCCGCGAACCGATCGCCGGGGTTCGCGTCACGGCCTCGTTCGGTGTAACCAGCTTCGGCCCGCAGGACAGCCTGGATGCGGTCCTGAAACGTGCCGACAAGATGATGTACCGCGCCAAGGAGGAGGGGCGCAATCGGGTCCTTCTTGGATGACGCCGCGCGCCTGGATCCAGCTATTGGGGTGCGGAGCCAAGAAGGCGTGGTATCCGACGCGCATCAATGGGCCGAGCATGGCACTATGCGGATGTCGGTCTTTCCAAGAGAGTGTCGTGCGCGCAACGGATTGCTCCCAATCGCCTCGAACGCGGCGGCCCCTCCGGAGGCGATCGAGGGACCTGCGCGTATTCCTCAGCCTCTCGTTTGTTGGCCTGCTGCTTGCCTCCTGGGCGCCGTCCTCCGCGGCCTCCGCGCCGGATTTGCGCGTGGGCGTGTACGACAACGCGCCCAAGGTCAGCGTGGACGAGCACGGGGAGGCCGACGGCCTGTTCGTCCGCCTGTTGGACTCGATCGCCCGTCGGGAGCACTGGCAGATCGAGTATGTCCCATGCCAATGGTCGCAATGCCTTGCCGATCTGCGCGAAGGCCGGTTGGATCTGATGCCCGATGTGGCCCGGACCGACACGCGCGAGGCGTTCTTCGGGTTTCACCAGATTCCGGTCGTCCAGGGCTGGAGCCAGATATACGCGTTCCCGCAGTCGGGGTTCAGCAGTCTGGAGTCCTTGGGTCCGCGGCGCATTGCCGTGCTGGAGGGTTCGGTGCAGGAAAGCCACCTGCGCCGGCAACAAATCGGCGACCCGGGTCTCGAGTACCAACTGGTTCCCTACAGCGATCTCCCAGCGGTGCTGGCCTCGGTGCCGGCCGGCGAAGCCGATGCCGCCGTCAGCAATAACTTCTACGGACGCCAGCACGCCCGCGCCTACGGGCTGGTGGAGACGCCGATCACCTTCGGCCAGGTGGGTCTGCACTACGCGGCCGCGCCGGGGGCGCAGGCGGAGCGTCTGGCACTGATCGACGCCTATCTGGAGCGCTGGAAGCCCCTGGCGGGCTCGCCCTACCAGGAGGCCCTTGAGGCCACGCTGCTCGCGCAGGGCGAACCGGGGCTACCGGGCTGGGTGATGTGGACTCTGCTCGCAGCGCTGGCTCTGGTAATGCTATTGGCGGTGATGGGCGTGTTCCTGCGCTGGCAGGTGCGTCTGCGTACCAGTGAGCTAAGGGCGGTCAACCAGCGTCTCGAGCACGTGCTGGACAGCGGACCTGCGGTGACCTACCAGCTCGACGCCCGTACCTTCGAGCCCTTGTGGGTTAGCCCCAATCTGCAGCGCCTGTTCGGGATTGAACCTGCGAACGCGATGCGTCCTGGTTGGTGGGAACACCAGTTGCACCCCGAGGACCGAGCGAATGCGCTGCGCGAGAATCAACGCCTCCTTGAGGATGGCGAGATCGTGCGCGAGTTTCGCCTGTTCGACGGCTGGGGCAAGCTGCGCCACGTGCGTGACGACATACGCGTGGTGGCGAGCGATAACGTGCGCGGCGGGCAGGAAATCGTCGGCAGCTGGACCGACCTGACCGCCAGCATGGAGCAGAAGGAACAGCTCCGGCAGATGACGCACTACGATGTGCGTACCGGCTTGCCCAATCGCGCCCTGTTGCAGGATCGCCTGGGACACACGGTGGAACGCGCCATGGCGGACGGCGAGGCGCGCTGGGTTGTGCTGATGGATCTGGACCGCTTCCGCAACGTCAACGAGACCCTGGGGACCGCGGCGGGGGATACCGTGCTGCAGGGCATCGCACAGCGCCTGAGCCAGGCCCTGTCGCCCGAGGACACGGTAGCCCGCATCGGTGCCGACGAGTTCTGCCTGATCATCGAGAGCCCGCCCGTGGAAGCCCTGGGCACCTTCGTGCAGTCACTGATCGATACCCTGCGGGCCCCCTTCGAGATCGCGGGGCGCGCGCTGGTGCTCACGGCGAGTGTCGGTGTGGCACGTTTCCCCGGCGACGGCCAGACGCGCGAAGAGCTCCTGACCGCCGCCGAGCTGGCGATGCAGGATGCGCGGCGCCGGGGAGGAGACAGCTGGTGCGCCTACGACGCCGAGATGGGCACCCTGACCGAGCATCGGCTGTTCCTGGAAAACGACTTGCGGCAGGCCATCGTCAACCACGAGTTCGTGCTCCACTTCCAGCAACAATTCAACCTGGCCAGTGGCGAGTGCGTGGGGGTCGAGAGCCTGGTGCGTTGGAACCATCCGCACCGGGGCATGGTATCCCCCGCGGAGTTCATCCCGCTGGCCGAGGAGACCGGTCTGATCCAGGCGATCGATCGCTGGGTTCTGGAGGCGGCCTGCCGCCAGCTCGCAGCCTGGGACGAGGCGGGCCGGAACGTCCCGTTGATCGCCGTAAACTTGTCGGCGCGCGAGCTGCACGACGAGCAACTCGTCACCACCGTACGCGAGACCCTGGGGCGCTTCGCCATCGCGCCCGAACGCCTGGAGGTCGAGCTGACCGAAACCATGATCATGGAGTACCCCGAGCGCGCCCTGGCGGTCCTGCGTCGGCTGGACAGCCTCGGGGTGCGTCTGGCCATGGACGACTTCGGCTCCGGCTACTCCAATCTCGCGCACCTGCGCCGCCTGCCGCTGCACCGCCTCAAGGTCGACCAGTCGCTGGTGCGCGACATCGGCCATTCCCGCCACAACGAGTCGATCATCCGCGCGATCATCGCGCTGGCCGCCGCCCTGGAGCTGGACCTCATCGCCGAGGGTGTCGAAGAAGAGCCCCAGCGCGCCTTCCTGCTGCAGGAAGGCTGCGCCATCGGCCAGGGCTTCCTGCTCCACCGCCCGGCGCCAGCCGCTGATTTGTTTCGCTAATCGTGTGGTGAGGGAGTTTCTGAGCGGCGAGGTGATCTAGCCAGGCGTGAGCGCCTGGAGTAGGCGGCGAGTGAAGCCCGGACGGATGCTATATTCGTACCCAGTTGAGTGATTGGTCGATGGATGACTTTCCGCGTGACGGCAGCCCATGATCAGGATGCGCAGTTGGCCCTGAACCGCGTCACGGGTTTGGCATCCGAGGCGGCGGAGATTGAGAGGGAAGAGCTTTGGGGGGGGGCGTCTGAAGTGATTTGGTTCGGTTCATGAGCCAAGGGAACCGCCCGGCCGCATTCCGATATCGACCTAGCTGTGATCCCTTCGGGGAAGGCAACAAGCCAGTATTGGGGCCGACTTCGTGAGCGCACCGAGGAGCTTCCGGCGCTGTACAGCTTTGACCTGGTGGATATCAGCGCGGCAAGCGAGACGTTGCGTTCGGAGATCGAACAGTACGGGGTGCGAGTGTGACTTCGCGGGTCGGTTTCACTCGATAGCGCGTCGGGCTTTAAGGCTGTGCAGGGGGCGGATCCGAGGGGAGTGATCAAGGGTCCAACACCTGGCGTCCTGCGATGCGTCGGCAATTCAGGACTTCGTCGTTGGATGATGCTCCCGGAGCCATTCTTTCAGGGCACCATCCATGCGGGTTTGCCAGCCCTTTCCGGTCGCGCGGAAGGCCTCCACAACCTCCGGCGATAGGCGAATCGTGATCCGTTCCTTGGTGACATCCATTGGGGGGCGGCCGGGGCGCCGCAGTGCCCGCGCTTCTTCCTCGTCGGGCGCGCGTGTCTCCGGGTCCGCTTCGATGCCGGCCTCAATCGCCGTTTCCTCTTCCGGGTTGTTCAGCAAGACCCGACGGCCATTACGTAGCGTCAACGATCTGGACATAACGACTGATCTCTCGGTTATTCGCCTTGCGCAGGCTGATGATTCTTCGAACATTCTCTCGGTCCGTGAAGATGACGCAGTACAAGCGATCACCCATCAGGGCGTATCCCAGCATGCGACATTCGCCGTAGTCCTTTCGACGATCCTCCATGGCCAGAAGGGTCTCCCACTCCAGGCTCGCGGCCAGCGCGAGTGAGACCCCGTGCTTGGCCTGATTCGCGGCATCCTTGTCCGCGTCGAACTCAATCGCCATTTGATTATTGTATGTACAAAATCATTGCTGGGCCAATGGCTGGTCTTGGTTCCGGGGGGCGGGATCAGGCTGCCAACCGAGGGAAGAGCTGCCGGGCGGTCGCCATGCCTCGCAGATAGCGTGTTTGGCGGGCATCGCACCGGGCCGTGAGATGGGTCGGTGTTCCGATGGCGCTGCCGAATTGCTGCAACATGCGGCTGGCCGCACGGATGAACTGATCGGGATCAATGCCCAGACGTGCCAGCAGGGGCGGGGTGCCATCGTGGATGAAGCCGCGCTTGTCCTCGCGGATGACGCGCCCCGTCGCCTCCACGAGCTCCAGATAGTCCTCGAAGCCGAAGGGCACGGCGCACTCCGCGCGGCCAGTGGCGTCGAATGGAAGTAGCGGGGCGCTGACCAGGTGGTCCAGGACCGTCTCCGGCTGCAAGGATTCTGTTTGGTGCGGAACGGATCGTGACCGGTTCGCTCGTGTGTCGAATCTCGTAGCGTTGGTGTGTCCCGGCGCAGTGCTGTCGCCTGGAACCGCAGGATCGGCGGCGGCGCGTTCGGCTACCGTTGTTCTATCCCCGGACGTCGCGCGCAGCACGGCAAGCCGTTCCGCGACCGAGGTGTACTCGGAGGCCTCCGGCGTGGGGGCCATCCCGGCCCGGATCGGGTTCAGGTCCACGTACGCCATGGCCGTCAGAACCGCTTGCTCGTCGAGCAGGGCCTGGCTCTTGAAGCGCCCCTCCCAGAAACGTCCCGTCACGCCGTCCTCGGCGTTCGCCTGGCGGGCGATCGACTCGTTCAGCACGCGCATGAACCACGACAGGTCAGCGAGTCGGGAGCGGTACGTCTCCACCCAGGCATCCACGATCTTCATCTCGGCCGCACCGAGCCGCTGTGGATCGGCCAGATACCGCTGCACCATCACCGGCCCCGAGAAGAGCTGCGTCCAGCGACGCAGGATCTCGTCGCGCTCCAGGCGCTCGACGCGCGCCTCGTCCACCCGCACAACGATATGGAAGTGGTTGCTCATCACGGCATAGGCCGCGATATCGACGGCGAACACAGACGCAAGCTGTTTCAGACGATCGGCGATCCAGCCGCGGCGATGCTCAAAGGATCGCCCGGAGTGGGCATCGTGCCCGCACAGAAACGCGCGGCGGACGCAGCGGGAAACGACGTGGTACCAGGGCGTGTCATCCAGAGAGACGAGGGTCGAGCGGGGTTGGGTCATGATGGGCTCCTTCCGTGGAGTAGGTCTTGCAGCAACGCAGGTTCGTTACGTTCCTGTCGTTAGGATAGTGAATGCCTTGGAGTTTTTCAGGGCGTAGCGAAACCGCGTTCCAGGGTTCCGTTAGAGCGGGGCGAGCAAGGTGGGTTTGTCCGAGGTTCGGGGGACGGGTTGCAGACGCGGGGCTTGCGGCCGATTGCTTCGGCGAATCCGGCTTATGACAACAAAATGGGTGTCCCAGAGTATGTCAACGAAGTGGGTGTCCCAGAGGCTGGTTCTACAACACCGTTCGCATCCACTCGACGCTGGGCTACCTGCCTCCCAGCGTCTACGAGCAACCAACGGCAGCCAACCCACCTAACGCGGTGTCCGAAATCACTTGACCACCACAAAGTCGCAACGAAAAAGCCCCGGCACGATGGCCGGGGCTTTAGTACTGAGTGGGTGTCCTTACCCTCTGAGTGGGTGTGCTTACCCGTTACCTCATCCTATTCGATCTGGGGTTACTCTGCTACGCAGTTACCAGGCCGAAATTTGGCGTCGAGGTCGGTTTCACAGGTCCACCGACCATCGTCATCACGATTCAGAGTAATTCGATCGCCGTTAATGCGGGGGCCACGTTTTGGTCTAGTACGATCCTGATGAAATTGTCACCGTCCTCTTCCGTACTGTATGCAAGACTTATCGTCCCATAGGCGCTCGTGTCAGACTCGAGACCGATATACCCGACATCGTCTGGCTCGAGGGTGGGCTCTTCACCGCGCAGGAAAGTTTCTTCAAAGGCTGTACGAGCTGAAGTGATTTCTGCGAGGCCGCTAGCAGCTTGACTGCGAGCGACGTAGTCCTGATAGGCTGGAATCGCAATAGCAGCCAAAATACCAATGATCGCAACCACGATCATCAGTTCGATAAGAGTGAAGCCCTGCTGGGCCTTCGGCTTGCTGAGTCCAGTACGCATGGCTTGATGCATGGTGATACTCCCTTGATGTGATGAAAGCTGGGCCTTCGGCCCGGCCACCCCGTGGGTAGCTGTCTGAGGAGATGCATTGGGCGTGCCAAGAGCGCGGGAATGCGTGAAAACGGCGCCCGGACGCGGTGTGGTCTGTGGCATGGGTCACGCCCACACGCTTCCCGGGTGTGTCACGTGACAAAAATGGGCATGTGAAGTGACGCACGTTGTCACTCTGGGGGCTGGGGTGCCTCTGGTTGTCATGGCCGGGGGTCTTGATCTTGGGGGTTCGAACGGTGGAGATCCCGGCTCTTCGCTGCGCTACGGCCGGGATGACGGGGGGCTGGTGCTGTGGTCGGGATGACCAGGGGGCGTGACTGGGGCCGGGATGATGAGGTCTGTCGGCCGGGTGATGTGGGGGCAAGGTTCGCGGCGTTTTCCGGGTTCGGCTTTGGGCGGGGGCTTCGCGTGCGAGCACGCTCCTACAGGGAAGGTTGGGGGCGGGGGCTGGGAGCTAGAGGCCGAGGATGGCGACGGCGGTGGCGAAGTAGATGGTGATGCCGACGACGTCGACGACGGAGGTGATGAGCGGGGCGCTGGCGACGGCGGGGTCGACGCCCAGGCGGGTGAGGGTGAACGGCAGCAGCAGGCCGAACAGGGAGCCGAACAGGACGACTAGGAACATGCCGAGCGCGATGGCGTTGGCGACCTCGAGGCTGCCCAGCCAGTAGCCGGAGAGCCAGATGGCACCGGCCAGGGTGGCGCCCAGGGCGGAGGCGACCAGGATCTCCTTGCCGCCCAGGCGCCACCAGTCCTGGGGCTTGATGTCGTTGGTGGCGAGCGAACGCACGACCAGGGTGGAGGCCTGCGCGCCGGCGTTGCCGCCGGAGGCGATGACCATCGGCAGGAAGAAGATCAGTGCGACGACGGTCTCGATGGCGGCCTCGAAGTGGGCGATGGCCAGGCCGGAGAGGATGTTCACGGCGACCAGGATCACCAGCCAGCCGATGCGCTTGCGGTAGAGCAGTTGCATGCTGGCATCGCGCAGCGAGAGCACGACGTCGCCCACCGCGGCCATGCGGTGGAAGTCCTCGGTGGTCTCGGCGCGCAGTACGTCCATTACGTCGTCGACGGTGATGATGCCCAGCAGGTGGCCGTTGTCGTCGACCACCGGGAGGACGTCCAGGTCGTAGTGGCTGATGCGGTGGGCGGCCTCTTCGCGGTCTTCCTCCGCACTGATGCTGACGACATCGGTGTTCATGCGCTCGCGCACGCTGGTGGTGGGGCGCGACAGCAGCAGCCCCTTCAGGCGCACCCAGCCGAGCAGTTCGCCGGTGGGCGTGACCACGAAGATGGTGTTGATGGTCTCGGCCAGGTCGCTCTGTTCGCGCAGGTGGTCCATGGCCTCGGCCACCGACCAGTCGGGCTGGACCGTGGCGAACTCGGGCGTCATCAGGCGCCCGGCGCTCTCCTCCGGGTAGCCGAGCAGGGTCTCCAGGGCCTCCTGGTCTTCGTCCGGGAGGGTCTCGAGCAGGGACTCGGCCTGTTCGTCCTCCAGCCCGTCGATCACCGAGACCGCGTCGTCGTAGGACAGGGCCGCGACCAGGCGGCTGGCGTGCTCGTCGTCCAGCGCCTGAAACACGCGGGACTGATGATCCGATTCCAGGTGGGCGTAGATATCCGCGGTGCACTCGACATCCAGGCGCTGGAAGAAGGCCTCCATCTGTTGGGCCGGCAGGGCCTCCAGCGCGTCGGAGAGATCCGGCGCCGCGTGCTCGGCGCACAGGCTCTGCAGGGCCTCGGCGGTGGGCGCGGTCAGCGCGGTCTGCAGGGCCTGGGGCAGGGTGTCGAGATCCGGTTCGGTCGGGCTCATCCGGGAGGTCCTATGGGATTGCCAGGCCGAGCAGGGCCGTGGCCAGCGTGAAGTAGATGAGGATACCGCCGATGTCGGCGAGCGAGGTGACCAGCGGTACGCTGGCGGTCGCCGGATCGAGGCGGAACTTGTTCAGGACCACCGGCAGCAGCATGCCGAGGATGCTGGCTACGGTAACGATGATGGTCATCGACAGCGCGACCAGCAGCGCGATCTCCGGCCCGCCGCGCCACAGCCCGACCAGCGACACCGCCACACCCATGCTGAGTCCGAGGGTCAGGGACACGCCCATCTCCTTGGCCCAAAGCCGGAGCCAGTCGCGCGCGGTGACCTCGCCGGTGGCCATGGCGCGCACCATCAGCGTGGAGCTCTGCGCGCCCGCGTTCCCGCCGGAGGCGATCAGCAGCGGCAGGAAGAACACCAGCACCACCACCGCCTCGATGATGTCCTCGTACTGGGAGATCATCAGCGCGCCGATGGTGTTGAAGGCGACCAGACCGAGCAGCCAGCCGATGCGCTTGCGATAGAGCAGGAACGGGCTGGCCTCCTGCGGGGACAGCGGCAGGGTGCCCACCGAGCCCAGCTTGTGGAAGTCCTCGGTGGACTCGGCCTCGATCAGGTCCATCACGTCGTCCACTGTGACCACGCCCAGCAGTTCGCCGATCTCGCCGACCACCGGCAGGCTCTCCAGGTCGTAGTGCTGGATGCGGCGGGCGGCCTCCACCGCGTGTTCGGAGACGGCGATGGTGATCGGGTCGGCTTCGCCCAGCAGTTCGCGCACCGGGCTGTCGGCGCTGGCGCGCAGGAAGTGGCGGATGGGGATGGCGGCCAGCAGCACGCGGTCCTGATCGACCACGAAGATCACGTTGTTGGAGTGCTCGTCCGCGTTGCGGCGGATGAAGGCCAGGGCGCGTTTGAGCGTCCAGTCGGGATCGACCGCGACGACGTCCGGCGACATCACGCGGCCGACCGAGTCCTCCGGGTAGTTGAGCTGCTTGAGCGCGCGGCGGATCGCGCGGAACGGCAGCAGGCGCAGGTAGCCGCGGAGGGTGTCCGGGTCCAGGGTCTGCAGCAGGGCGGTGAGGTCGTCCGCCTCCATCTCGGAGAGGATGAAGCGGGCGTCCTCGCGCGGGGAGGCCTCCAGCAGGCGGATCTGGTGCCCGGTGTCGAGGTAGGCAAAGACGTCCGCCTTGCGGCCGGGAGGCAGCAGGTTGAAGACGGCGATAAGGTCTTCCTCGCCCAGCTCCATCAGCGCGTGGGCGATATCCTGCACGCGCATGTAGTCGAGCAGTTCGTGGAGCCCGTCGCGGTCGTCCAGACGCAACAGCTCCTTCAGCTCGATGATGGACTGCTCGAGGTGAAGCTCCATGCCCTTCTCCCGGCGGCATCGGGGCAGCGCGCGGACTGTGCACGGGCACAGGCCATCGCGGCGCCGCACGAATGCGGTGAATGGTGCAGGTTCGGGTCGGGCGGGGCCCGGCCGTTCCCGGCTCTTTGATCAAAGAGGCCTGACGGGAAGCGACCGGTTAGGGAACGGACGCTTGCCGCTAGGCGCAGATAGATCGGCTGCGTGATCGGCTGCTTGATCGGCGTGTCAAGGCGCGTTCCCGTGTGTGGAGATGGCGCTTATTCTAACGGATGCCGGGCCTCAATCAACCGCTTGTGTGGCATTTTGAAACATTCATCTAGTCTTAATGGTCTGTGATGGGCTGGAACGTGTGGGGCGTTCGGTGAGCGCTGTTCGCCTGCGAGCAGGCTCCTACGGTGGGCTTTTCCTGCCGTGTAGGAGCCTGCTCGCAGGCGAAGATTCGTGTGATTGAAAAGGTGTCTGCGATGGAGCAACAAGGCTCGGTAGAAGGCGTGGTGCTGTCTCTGACCGATGTGGCGTTTGCCTACCCCGGCGAGGGCGAGGTGCTGCACGGTGTGGACTTCGAGCTGGCCCCCGGCGAGCGCGTGGCGATCGTGGGCGAGAGCGGGAGTGGCAAGTCCACCCTGCTGCATCTGGCGGCCGGGCTGGAGGCGGCGGATCGCGGCGAGGTGCATCTGGCGGGCGAGGCGCTCGCGGGGCTGGACGAGGCGGCACGCACGCGGCTGCGCCGGGCCCGCGTGGGGATCGTGTTCCAGTCGTTCCATCTGATTCCGACGCTGACGGTGCTGGAGAACGTGATGCTGCCGCTGGAGCTGGCAACGCAGGCCGATGCGGCCGCCCGCCGCGAGCGCGCCGGACGCCAGCTGACGGCGGTAGGGCTGGGGGACAAGGGTGAGCGGTATCCGGAGGCGCTGTCGGGTGGCGAGCAGCAGCGGGTCGCGATCGCGCGGGCGCTGGTGCACGAGCCGGCGCTGATCCTCGCCGACGAGCCGACCGGGAACCTCGACTCGCGCACTGGCGAGACGATATTCGGGCTGCTGCTGGAGCAAGTACGGGCGACCGGGTGTTCCTTGTTGCTGGTGACCCACAGCAATGAACTGGCGGGGCGACTGGATCGGGTGCTGACGATGCGCGACGGGGTCCTTCAGCCTCCGGAATCGGTGGAGGGGTTGCCGGCGTGAGCGGTCTCGTTCTGCGTGCGTGGCTGCGCGACTGGCGTCGGCGGCCGCTGCAGCGGGTGCTGACGCTGGTCGGTGTGATCATCGGCGTGGCGGTGGTGCTGGCGGTGGATCTGGCGAACCAGTCCGCCCAGCGGGCCTTCGACCGCTCGATGGACGAGGTGGCCGGGGCCGCTACGCATCAGGTGCTGGGGCCGGCGAGCGGCTTCGACGAGGCCTTTTACCGCGACCTGCGCATGGCCGGGTGGCGGGATACGGCCCCGATCGTGGAGGGCCCGGCGCGACTGCCGGATGGCACGACGATCTACGTGCTGGGCGTCGATCCGCTGGCCGAGGGGCCGTTTCGCGGGGCGGCCTCGGATATCGGCGATGCCCCGGTGCAGCGCCTGGTGACCGAGCCGGGAACGATCCTGCCGCCCGCGGGCTGGTTTCGGGCGAGCGGGGAGGCGCATGAGGCGCGCCGGGTCCTGGAGGCGGCCGGGGGCGAGCACGAGGTCACGCTGATCGATCGTGCTGCCGAGCGTGACGAACCGGATGAGGCCCCGAGTGATGATGCGGGTGCCTCGCTCTGGGTGACGGACATCGCGACGGCGCAGGTATTGCTCGACCGGCTGGGGCGGCTGGACCGGATCGACCTGCGGCTGGCGGATGACGAGGTCGAGGCCCTGGTCGCGGCATTGCCCGCCGAGCTGGAGCTTGTGGCGGTCGAGAGCCGGGGGCAGGCCGCGCGCCAGCTGGCGCAGGCGTTCCGCATCAACCTCACCGCGATGAGCCTGCTGGCGCTGCTGATCGCGGCGTTTCTGATCTACAACACGCAGACCTTTGCGGTACTGCGCCGGCGCGAGGTGATTGCCAGCCTGCGCCTGGTTGGTGTCGGGCGCCGGGCGATCTTCGGGGTGGTGCTGCTGGAGGCCCTGCTGGTCGGCGTGATCGGCACGCTGCTGGGTGCGCTGCTGGGGGTGGCCCTGGCACAGGTGCTGGTTGCGCAGGTCGCGCAGACGGTGACGGATCACTTCTTCGCGGTGGCGGTGACCGGGGTCACGCCGCGGCCATTGGCTCTGGCCGCGGTGCTCCTGCTGGGCGTGGGGCTGTCGCTGGCGGCCGCACTGGCCCCGGCCTGGGAGGCGGCGCGGGTGGCCAGCCCGGCCGGCACCGGGCGCGGGGGGCTGGAACGGCGAGCCCGTGGCTGGGCCGTGTGGCTGGCGCTGGCGTCTATCGTTCTGTTGCTGGCGGGTGTCGGGTTGATCGTGACCGGTGCCGGGGCGCTGGTGGGCGGGTTTGTCGCACTGTTCCTGCTGATTGCGGGGTTCGTGTTGCTGCTGCCCTGGGTGCTGGCGTGGACGCTGCGTGGCCTGGCGGTGCTGGTGCGCGGGGCGGCCTTGCCGCGCATTGCGGTTCGCAGCCTGGAGCGCAGCTTGTCGCGCAGCGCGCCCGCCACCTCGGCGCTGACCCTGGCGCTGGCGGCGGCGATAGGCGTGGCGGTGATGGTGGGGAGCTTTCGCGGCAGCGTCGAGCAGTGGCTGGGGCAGGCGCTGACCTCGGACCTGTACGTAGTGCCGGCGGCCCCGGCCTCGGCGCGCGGTGGGGCGCGCCTGCCGGAGGACTGGACGGCCGACCTGGTGGCCCGGTCGGGTGCTGTGTCGGTCAGTTCCGGCACCAGCCAGGAGGTCGTCAGTGACCGGGGACTGGTGGACCTGTACGTGGTGCGTCCGCATGCCGACTGGCTGGACTACCTGCCGCTACTGGAGGCGGCCGTGCCCCGCGAGGCGCTGGGGGCACGGCTGGCCGCGGACGATGCCGTGTTGGTGACCGAGCCGTTTGCCGCGCATCACGACGTGGGGTTGGGCGATCGGCTTTCGCTGGCCGCGGCGGGGGGGCGGCGGGCGTTCGACATCCTCGGGATCTATCGCGACTACGGGAACCCGCAGGGTACGGTGCTGATGACGCAGGCGGCGTTCGCGCGTGGGGGAGCGCCCCCGGACGGGGTGGGCTCATTCGGGCTGCGCCTGCCGGACGGGGCCGACGCCGAGCAGGCGGTGGAGCACCTGGAGGCGTGGCTGGCGGCGCAGGACCACGCGGCGCTGGTGACGCGGCCGGGGGATATCGAGCAGGAGTCCATGGCGATCTTCGATCGGACCTTTGCGATCACGCATCTGTTGCGGGTGATCACGCTGGTGGTCGCGTTCATCGCGATCCTGGGGGCGTTGATTGCGTTGCAGATGGAACGGGCGCGCGAGTTCGCCACGCTGCGCAGCCTCGGCCTGTTGCCCGGCGGCGTGCGCGGGCTGGTGGTGCTGCAGGGCGGGGTGCTCGGGGTATTCGCCGCCCTGGCGGCGATCCCGCTCGGGCTAGGGATGGGCTGGTTGCTGATCGAGGTGATCAACCGCGAGGCCTTTGGCTGGGGCATGGACCTGCGCCTGCCCTGGGTTGAGGTCGGGGAGACCGTGTTGCTGGGGGTGGGGGCTGCATTGCTGGCGTCGGTGATCCCCGCCTGGCGGATGGCGAGGATGCGGCTGGTGCCGGCGCTTAGGGAGGTGCCGTAATGCGGTGGTTTGATTTTGTAGGAGCGGGCTTGCCAGCGAATGGCTCGCGGCAGAATCCAGCGCGGGCGGGGGCTTCGCGGGCAAGCCCGCTCCTACAGGGGCTTCTGGTCATGTTGTTGGTGGGATTACTGGCCGCATGCGGGGGTGTGGAGCCGCCGGAGGCGGACGATTCGGGGGTGACCGGACTGCGGGTGAGCGAGGCGCTCGGGGGTGAGGACACCACGGGCTTTCGCCGCGCCGATGCGCCGCGGGCGTTCGAGTTTCCGCGCGATCATGGGCCGCATCCGGGGTTTCGCAACGAGTGGTGGTATCTGACGGGGAATCTGGACGGGCCCGAAGGCGAGCGTTTCGCGTTTCACGTGACGTTCTTCCGCGTGGGGCTCGCGCCCGGGCTCGCTGGGGATCCGGTCTGGCACGAGTCGGCCTGGGCCAGCCCCGATCTGTGGATGGTGCATACGGCGGTGCTGGACCGTGACGCGGGGTTTCACGCATCCGAGGAGCGGTTCGTGCGCGATGGCGGCGGGCTGGCCGGGGCGACCGAGCCTGTGGGGCGTGTCTGGGCCGAGGATTGGGAACTAGCCGGGCTGGAGGGGGCGCGCTGGACGCTGCGCTTCACGGTCGAGGACTACGTGCTGTCCCTGGACCTTGAGCCGGCGCGCGAGCCGGTGTTGCAGGGCGAGGCCGGCCTGAGCCAGAAGGGGCCGGAGCCGGGCGATGCCTCGTATTACTACTCGATGCCGCGTATCGCGGTGGCCGGCGAGGTGCGCCGTGCTGCTGGGGCAACGCTGGACGTGACCGGGCAGGCGTGGATGGACCGCGAATGGAGTACCAGTGCGCTGGCCGAGGATCAGGCGGGCTGGGACTGGTTCGCGCTGCAGCTGGATGACGGGCTGGACGTGATGTATTACCAGTTGCGGCGTCCCGATGGCACGCCGCATGAGTTATCGAAAGGTCGCTGGATGCCGGCGAATGCCCAGGACGCCCTGCTGGAGCCGGAGCAGGTGCAGCTCGAACCCACCCGCTACGCCACCCAGCCGTCCGGCAATCGCTATCCGGTGGAATGGTCGATGCGCATCGAGCCTCCGGGTGGCGGGCCTGTGCGCGAGTGGACCGTGGTCGCGGTGCGCGACGAGCAGGAGATGGACACGGTGGTCCGCTATTGGGAAGGGGCCGTGGATATCCTCGACGCGGATGGCGAGCCGGTCGGCCGGGGCTTCGTGGAGTTGACGGGGTATGAGGACGGGTGAAGGCCTTGGGTTGGGGGCCTCTGCCTGAGGGGTTGATGCGATTCGCTTCGCTCATCGCATCCTACGAAAATTCTACCCGCCCTTGTAGGATGCGATGAGCGGAGCGAATCGCATCGCGTCGGAGCAGCACAAACATCGGTTCGAACCAATCCCAGGGAAGGGAGGCGACGGATGACGGATTATCGCCGTGTGCGCGTGCCGGGTGGCACGTATTTTTTCACTGTGAATGCGGCCGTTCGGGTAGGAAACACCCTATTTACGGATCACATTGACGCGTTGAGAGACGCGTTTCGCGAGGTGCGGCATCGTCATCCGTTCGTGATCGACGCGATGGTGGTGTTGCCCGAGCATCTCCATTGTATCTGGCGCCTGCCGGACGATGATGCCGATTTCAGCCGCCGATGGCGGTTGATCAAGGCGCGGTTCTCGCGGTTGGTGTGTGCTGGCGAAGCGCGCACGCGTAGCCGGGCAAGACGCGGTGAGCGAGGGCTCTGGCAACGCCGGTTCTGGGAGCATTGCATCCGCGATGAGGATGATTGGGTCCGCCATGTCGATTATATCCATTACAACCCGGTGAAGCATGGCTGGGCACGTTGTGTGGCCGAGTGGCCGTACTCCAGTTTTCACCGGTTTGTGCGGGCAGGTGTGTATCCGGTGGATTGGGGTGGCGTGCCGGAATCGGATGGCTTGGTTGTGGGGGAGGCCCGGGGTGGTTGATGTATCCGAGTGATGCGATTCGCGGGGCTCATCACATCCTACGAGGGGAGAAATGGGTTCGTAGGATGTGATCAGCGGAGCGAATTGCATCGATGATGTGGGGCGTTTCGGAAATGGGGTGGCGGTGCGCGCCACCCCGGGGGTTACCACTCCAGGGCTTCGTGGGCGGGGGCCAGGTCGAAGTCGTCCTCGAGGTGGGCGCGCAGGGCGCGTTCTTCCATCAGGCGTTCCAGGGCGCGGCGAGCGGCGTGGCGTGCCGGGCCGCGGTCATTGACGAGCTGGTTGTCGAACAGGCTGGCGATTTCGTCGGCACCATCGGCCACGTCGTCGATCGTCGGATCCATTGTCGGGTCTCCTGACAAGCCGGCCGGGCCACCCCGGACTGCGGTATCAGAAAAGCCTTATATATCGTTCCCGGCGCTGCGCAAGCAGAAAATTCTTATTGTTCGGCGGATTGTCTTATGGGCATGGCGCGCCGAACTCGGGACGCTGCTTCTGGTCCATCGTGCACGAGTGGCAGCGCTTCTCACTGTCACCCCAACCAGTCGCGAGGGCAGGCCATGCTGATCCGCAACCGACGTCGTTCCGAGTGTTCCCATAGCGAGATCACCCCGCCGGAGGTCTACGCGCGGCGGCGCGAGTTCCTGCGTGCCGGGGTCGGGTTGGGCGCCGGTCTTGCCCTGGGGGGGCTGGGCATGGCGTTGCCGGCCTCGGCCGCGCTGCGCGGCTACCCGCTCGAGTTCGAGGGCAGTGATTACTCCACGGACGAGTCGAAGACCGCGTATGACGAGATCACCAGCTACAACAATTTCTTCGAGATGGGGCCGGGCAAGAGTGACCCCAAGACCTACGCCGACCAGCTGAAGACCGACCCCTGGACCATCACCGTGGACGGGCTGTGCGAGAACCCCGGCGAGTATGCGGTCGAGGATTTCATCAGCCCCTGGTCACTGGAGGAGCGGATCTATCGCATGCGCTGTGTCGAGGGCTGGTCCATGGTGATCCCGTGGATCGGCTTCGAGCTGAATCGCATCATCGAAAAGGCACAGCCGCGCGGCGGTGCCCGCTATGTCGCCTTCGAGAGCATCTACGATCCGGACAACCTGCGCGGCCAGCGCCGCCGCCGCGGCAGTAGTGGCGGGCTCGAGTGGCCCTATACCGAGGGGCTGCGCCTGGACGAGGCGATGCATCCGCTGACGATTCTGGCCGTGGGGTTGTACGACGAAGTGCTGCCGAATCAAAACGGGGCGCCGATCCGCGTGGTGGTGCCGTGGAAGTACGGCTTCAAGAGCATCAAGTCGATCCAGCACATCCGTTTTGTCGAGGACCAGCCGCCGACCCTGTGGAATCAGGCGCAGTCCGACGAGTACGGTTTCTACAGCAACGTGAATCCGGACGTGGACCATCCGCGCTGGTCACAGCGCACCGAGCGCCGGATCGGCGAGTTCCGCCGCCGGCGCACGGAGATGTTCAACGGCTATGCCGATGAAGTCGCCTCGCTGTACGAGGGGATGGACCTGACGCGGTACATCTGACGCGGTGACGGCATGACGGCCTCAACGCGCCGGGCGCGCGCCCGTCCACCGCGTGGCGTCTGGTGGGCGGTGCTGCTGGCCTCGCTGGTCCCGGCGGCCTGGATTGGCCTGCGTACGCTGGGCTGGTTCGACGGGCTGGGCGTGAACCCGATCGAGAAGTTGTTGGAACTCTCCGGCACCCACGCAATGATCGCGCTGCTGATCGCGCTGGCGGTCACACCGCTGCGGCAGATGACAGGGCTGTCCTGGATCGTGCGGCTGCGGCGAATGCTGGGGCTGGTGGCGTTCGGTTACGTGACCGCGCACGCCCTGATCTGGCTGGGGGTGGATCTGTTCTTTGACTGGGAACTGGTGCTCTACGACCTGACCGAGCGCCCGTTCGTGATGGTTGGCTTCGCCGCCTGGCTGATCCTGCTGGCGTTGACGCTGACCTCCACCAACGCCGCCCAGCGCTGGCTCAAGAAGAAGTGGGTCTGGCTGCACCGTGGGGTGTACCTGGCCGGCGTGCTGGCGGTGCTCCACTTCCTGTGGCTGGCACGCGCCGACTACGTGGAGGTCGCCCTGTACGCGGCCATCCTCGCCTTCCTTCTCGGCTGGCGCGTGCTCTACCGCTGGCAATCCCGCCGCCGTATCCATGCCCGCGGCGTTAGCGCCTGATCCCGCCGCCGTTACGCCAACCAAGAAGCGCACGAAGGAGGCCAATAGCCTGGAACCACAGAGTTCACAGAGAAGGGCAGGAAAGCTGATGGGATGCGGACAACAGGCTTGGCGCGCGGACACCGGATTCCACTGCTTCTCGAGGTTTCCTGATTCGCCACATGGGTCAGCCAGGTCCAGGGATCGTGCGGGCCCGGGTGTGTACCGCACCCGGCGGCCGAAGGTGGCCCTGGAGCGCAGCGGTACGCGCTCCAGGACTCCCCGCGCCGCCTTTTTCGTCATCCCGGAAACCGCGTAGCGGTTATCCGGGATCTCGGCGGCTGGGGTTGCCCCAACGGGGAAGATCCCGGCTCTTCGCTTCGCTCCGGCCGGGATGACAGTGCAGGGGCAAGGGCCGGGGAGGGTGACATTCCCAAACGGCCCGGATTAGAGCGACCTGCGACGGGCCATTTACGTCCCCGGACGATCCCCGTGACTGGCTGACTCTCGTCGCCAATCAGGCGATTTTTCTACCCTGGATCTGCTCTGTGTCCTCTGTGTCCTCTGTGCCCTTCGGATCTTCGTGTGCTTCGTGATGGATAAAAGGGGACGCGAAGAACGCTAGCTGGCGTTGAGGGTGATCAGGAATTCGAGCAGGGCCTTCTGGGCGTGCAGGCGGTTCTCGGCCTCGTCCCAGACCACACTTTGCGGGCCTTCCAGGACATCCGTGGAGACCTCTTCCTCGCGGTGCGCCGGCAGGCAGTGCATGAACAGGGCGTCGTCGTTGGCGAGCCGCATCAGGTCGGCATCGACGAAGAAGCCGGAGAAGGCCCGGCGCCGCGCGCTCTTTTCCTGCTCCTGGCCCATGCTCGCCCAGACATCGGTGACGACCAGATCCGCACCCTCGGCCGCGGCACGTGCGTCGCGCGTCAGCTCGAAGTGTTCCTGCGTGGTTTCGACCACGCTGGGCTCCGGGTCGTAGCCTTCCGGGCAGGCGGCGACCAGCTGGAAATCCAGCTGGCGGGCGGCGTACATGTAGCTGTGGCACATGTTGTTGCCGTCGCCGATCCAGGCCACGCGCTTGCCGCGGATGTCGCCGCGGTGCTCGACGTAGGTCTGCAGGTCGGCGAGCAGCTGCGCCGGGTGCTCCAGATCGGTCAGGCCGTTGATCACCGGGACCGAGGAGTGCTTGGCGAACAGTTCGATCTTCTCGTGCTCGTAGGTGCGGATCATCACGCAGTCGACCATGCGCGAGAGTACGCGGGCGGTGTCTTCGATCGGCTCGCCGCGGCCCAGCTGGGTGTCGCGCGGGGACAGGAACAGGGCGTTGCCGCCCAGCTGCTGCATGCCCACCTCGAACGAGACCCGGGTGCGGGTGGAGGACTTCTCGAAGATCATGCCCAGGGTCTTGCCGCGCAGCAGGTCGTCGTGGTGTCCGCCCGACTTCAGCTGCTGCTTGAGCTCGATCGCCCGTTGAAGCAGGGCACGGGTTTCATCCCCGGAGAGATCGAGGAACGAGAGGTAATGGCGAGGGTTCATGCAGAGACCTCCTTTGGGACAGAGGATGACAGGAAGGCATCCACCAGGTCGGCTACGGTGGCGGCGATCTGTTCCACCTGCTCATCGTCGATGATCAGCGGCGGCAGCAGGCGGATCACGCGGTCCGCCGTCACGTTCAGGATCAGGCCGCGTTCCAGGGCGGCCATCACCAGCTCGCCCGCCGGGCGGTCCAGCTCGACGCCGATCATCAGGCCGCGGCCGCGCACGGCGACCACGCCCGGGTGGTCGCTCAGGCGGTCGCGCAGGCGACCCAGAAGGAATTCGCCCTGGCGGGCGGCCTGTTCGCACAGGGCCTCGTCCTGCATGACGTCGAGCACGGCCAGCGCCGCCCGGCACACCAGCGGGTTGCCCCCGAAGGTGGTGCCATGCATGCCGGGACTGAACAGCTCGCGCGCCGCACCGGCGACCAGATTGGCGCCAATGGGGATGCCGTTGCCGAGACCCTTGGCCAGGCTGACCACGTCCGGCGTGATGCCTTCATGCTGGAAGGCGAACCAGTATCCGGTGCGTCCGATGCCCGCCTGGATCTCGTCCAGCATCAGCAGCCAGTCCTTGCGGTCGGCCAGCTCGCGCAGGCGCCGCAGGTAGCCAGGGGGCGGGACATGGATCCCGCCTTCGCCGGTGACCGGCTCGACCAGGATTGCGACCACGTCGGGGTCTTCGGCCAGGGCCTCCACCGCATCGAAGTCGCCGTGCGGGACATGCACGAAGCCCGAGACCAGCGGTTCGAACCCGGCCCGCACCTTGGGGTTTCCGGTGGCGGACAGCGTGGCCAGGGTGCGGCCGTGGAAGCTGCCCTCCATCACCACGATCTTGGGCTCGGCGATGCCCCGGGCGCGGCCGTGCAGGCGGGCGAGCTTGATCGCCGCTTCGTTGGCCTCGGCTCCGGAGTTGCAGAAGAACGCGCGGTCCATGCCGGCCAGCTTGCACAGACGCCGGGCCAGCTGTTCCTGCAGCGGGATGCGGTACAGGTTGGAGGTATGCACCAGCGTGCTGGCCTGGTCGCAGATGGCTTGTGCCACCTTGGGGTGGGCATGTCCGAGACCGCACACGGCAATGCCGGACAAGGCATCCAGATAGCGCTTGCCGTCGGTGTCCCACAGCCAGGCGCCTTCGCCGCGTTCAAAGGCGACGGGCAGGCGCTTGTAGGTGTTCTGCAGGGCGTCGTTCATTGGGTTCTCCGAAACCAAAGAGCCGGCGGAGGACCGCCGGCTCGATGAAAGGCGCAGCCGCATCATGCGGCCAAAGGCGCCTAGTATATAAACCCTTTGGGGTTTACTTCATCTGCTGGGCAGCAAAGTCCCAGTTGACCACGGCCCAGAAGTTCTCGAGGTACTTCGGGCGCGCGTTGCGATAGTCGATGTAGTAGGCGTGCTCCCAGACATCGCAGGTCAGCAGCGGGGTCTTGCCGTCGCGCAGCGGGTTGGCGGCGTTGGAGGTGTTGACGATCTCCACCGAGCCATCACTGTTCTGCACCAGCCAGGTCCAGCCGGAACCGAAGTTGCCGACGGCGGATTCGTTGAACTTCTCCTTGAAGGCATCGAACGAACCGAAGGCGCTGTTGATCGCGTCCGCGAGCTTGCCGGAAGGTTCGCCGCCGGCGTTCGGGGCCATGCAGTTGAAGTAGAAGGTGTGGTTCCAGACCTGGGCGCCGTTGTTGAAGATGCCGCCGGCCGGGGCCTTCTTGATGATGTCTTCCAGCGAGGCATTTTCGAACTCGGAACCCGGCAACAGGCCGTTCAGCTTGGTCACGTAGGTCGCGTGGTGCTTGTCGTGATGGTATTCCAGCGTCTCGGCGGAGATGTGCGGCTCCAGCGCGTTCTTGGCGTAGGGCAGATCGGGCAGTTCGTAGGCCATGAAAGACTCCTTGTACGGTGTCGTGAGAAACTGAGGCGGCGGCGCACCCGAACCGGGAGCGACGCATAACGGGTCAACGATAGTCACGTTGCCCGGGCGATGCAATTTCCGATGACACCGGTTGGTTTTCACTCCGGCGGATTTCCCACAAGACGAGGCGCATGGCGGATACCGACGAGACGGGGCAGGAAGGCGAAGCGGCGGTGGCGAAGGGCTCGACGGTGGACTGGCGCGCCCGGATCGGCCTGATGCTGGGCCCGGCGATCTTTGTGCTGTTCCTGCTGGTGCCGGCGCCGACGGGGTTCGATCCGGCGGCTTGGTGGGTGCTGGGGCTGACGCTGTTCATGGCGACCTGGTGGATCAGCGAGGCGTTGCCGCTGCCGGTCACGGCGCTGCTGCCGATCGCGATCCTCCCGGTCCTCGACATTACCTCGATGGAGAACGCGACCGCGCCCTACGCGAACCCGATCATCTTCCTGTTCATGGGTGGCTTTGCGATCGCCTTGGCGGTGCAGCGCTGGGATTTGCACCGGCGCATGGCGCTGGCGATCGTGGCCCGTTCCGGGAATCGTCTGCACGCCCTGGTCGGGGCCTTCATGCTGGCCACGGCCGGGTTGTCCATGTGGGTCAGCAATACCGCGACCGCGGCGCTGATGCTGCCGATCGCACTGTCGGTGCTGGGCCTGATTGAACGTGGTGCATCGCCACAGGGTCCGGGGGCGAGTGCGGAGTCGCGGCGCCCGGCCCTGGCGTTGTTGCTGGGGATCGCCTTTGCCGCAAACATCGGGGGCATGGCGACCATTATCGGCTCGCCGCCGAACGCCCTGACCGCGGCCTATCTCGGGGATCGCCACGGGATGGAGATCGGGTTTCTGGAGTGGATGACCCTGGGCCTGCCGCTGGCGGCGATCCTCCTGGTCCTCGCGTGGTGGCTGCTGACGCGCTGGGTGTTCCCGGTGCACCGGGTCGAACTGAACGGCCTGCGCGCCCTGCTGGACGAGCAGCGCGCCACGGTCGGGCGCTGGTCGACCGCAGAGAAGCGCGTGGCGGCGGTGTTCTTGCTGGTCGCGCTCGCCTGGCTGACACGACCGCTGCTGGAGGGGTGGCTGCCCATCTCGCTGACCGATGCGGGCATTGCGATCCTGGGCGCCGGCTTGTTGTTCCTGATCCCCTCGGGTTCCATGGAGCAGCGCAGGTTGTTGGCCTGGGACAACACCCGCGAACTGCCCTGGGGCGTGCTGCTGCTGGTCGGAGGCGGCCTGAGCCTGGGGGCGGCCATCGAGTCCAGTGGTCTGGCGGAGCTGGCGGCCGATGCCCTGGTGATCGCGCAGACCTGGCCGCTGATCCTGATCATGGCCGGGGTGGTGTTGCTGACCATGACGCTGAGCCACGTAACCAGCAATACGGCCACGGCCGCGACGCTGCTACCCCTGGTCACCGCGTTTGCGCTGAGCATGGACGTGCCGGTCCTGATGCTGGCACTCCCCGTCGCCTTTGCCGCTTCCGTGGCCTTCATGCTACCGGTGGCGACCCCGCCGAATGCCATCGTGTTCGCCAGCAACCGCCTGCAGGTGCTGGACATGGTGCGGGGCGGGGCACTGCTTTCCGTGGTGGCGCTGGTGCTGATCAGCCTGGCGGTCTACGTCTTCGCCGAGGCCCTGCTGGTGTAGCCGCGGCGCGGATTCGTTCTGTGAGTGCCGTGTCCCCGACGTTCTTGTGGGGATGAAAAGCCTTCCATGCTCAAGTTCTAGGATTCGCCGCCGCTAGGGAGGACGAACGGCCCATTATTTTGCGAGCTGGCGCTGACCGGCAGACCGAAGGACGCACCGACATGTTCAACAATATTCGAATTGGCGTACGGCTCATGGTGGGCATCATCGGCGTGGTGGTCCTCGCCGTGGTGCTGACCCTGGTCGTGGTGATGAATGCCCTGGGTACGATGGCGGACAGGGCGGAGCAGCGGGAGCTGAACGACTTGGCTGGCCAGTTGCTGGATCGGCTGGACCAGGAGTCGGCGCGCGCGACCGCGATGGCGGAGACCGTGGCCCGCATCCCGGATGTGCAGGAGGCCATGGCCAATGGGGATCGCGATCGGTTGGCCGCACTGACGGTGCCGAGCTTCGAGTCCCTGAGCGCCGATTACGGCGTGCGCCAGTATCAGTTCCACACGCCGCCGGCGACCTCCTTCCTGCGCGTGCATCGCCCGGATCGTTATGGCGATGACCTGTCCGGTTTTCGCCAGACGGTCGTCGACACCAACGACCGCCGCGCCCCGATCTCGGGCCTGGAAGAGGGCGTGGCCGGCCTGGGTATCCGCGGCGTGGTCCCCATCGCTCACAACGGAGAGCACGTGGGTTCGGTGGAGTTCGGGCTGTCCTTCGGCGACCCCTTCTTCGAGCAGTTCACCGAGGAACTGGGTGCACCGGTCGCGCTCTACCTGCGCGATGAGGGACGGTTCAACCGCTTTGGCGGGACCATCGAAGGCGAAGCGACCTTCAATGCGGCCGAGATGCGCGAAGTGCTCCAGGGCGAGCGCCTGGTGCGCAACGTGACCTACCAGGGCGAGCCGATGGCGGTGATCGCCCGGCCGGTGCGTGATTTCTCCGGCGATGCGGTGGGTGTGCTGGAACTGATGGTGGACCGCAGCGCCTACGTGACCATGACCCGCAACGCCACCGGCACGGTGGTCATGGTCGGCGTGATTGCGGTGGTTCTGGGCGTGCTGCTGGCCTGGTTCCTGACCCGCAGCATCGTGCGCCCGCTGTGCCAGACGGTGGAGCGTCTGGACGACATCGCCAGTGGCGAGGGTGACCTGACGCGTCAGCTGGAGGTGTCCGGCCGGAACGAGCTGGGCGATCTGGCGGTGGTGTTCAACCGCTTTGTCGAGAAGATTCGCGTGTTGATTCAGCAAGTGGCGGCGGGTTCCGATCAGGTCGCTGCCGCGTCCAACGAGCTGTCCGCGACCAGCGAGGAGACCAACGAGCAGGTGCGCCGCCAGAAGGCGGAGACCGACCAGGTCGCCACCGCGATGAACGAGATGACCGCCACCGTGCAGTAAGTCGCCCGCAATGCCGCGGATGCGGCGGCGGCCGCCCAGGCCACGGACCAGGACGCCGTGGCCGGTCAGCAGGTGGTGCAGAAGACGGTCACCGCGATCAACGGCCTGTCCAGGCAGGTCGACAATGCGGCCGAGGTCGTCACCCGCCTGTCGCAGGATGCCGAGCAGATCAACAAGGTCCTCGAGGTGATCGGCGATATTGCCGACCAGACCAACCTGCTGGCGCTGAATGCCGCGATCGAGGCGGCCCGCGCTGGCGAGCAGGGCCGCGGCTTCGCCGTGGTGGCCGACGAGGTGCGTACCCTGGCCAGCCGGACGCAGGATTCGACGCACGAGATCCAGCAGATGATCGAGCGGGTCCAGAGCGGTACGCGCGAGGCGGTGCAGGCGATGGAAGATGGGCGTTCCAAGGCCCACGAGAGTGTCGAGCAGGTGAACCTCGCCGGCGAATCGCTGAACGCGATTACCCAGTCGGTGACCCGCATCAGCGACATGAACACGCAGATCGCCAGCGCCGCCGAGGAGCAGTCCACCGTGGCCGAGGAGATCAACCGCAACGTGGCCAACATCACCGAGGTGCTGGACCAGACCGCGGCGGGCTCCGAGCAGATCCGCAATGCCTCGGAGGAGCTGTCCAAGCTCGCCTCCCAGCAGCAGGAGCGCGTGGGTCAGTTCAAGGTCTGATACTCGACCCGATGGTATCGAGCCCGCCTCCCTGTTCGGGGAGCGCGGGCTTTTTCATGCGTGTGGGGAAAAGGGCAGACGAGGAAGCCAGGTCAAGGGCGATCCTGATTAGCACCGAGCGTCAGCCAGGCTCAAGGCCCGTGCGGGCCCGGGTCTCCAGGCGCCTCCTACATCGTCCTCCCGGAAACCGCGCAGCGGTTATCCGGGATCTCCACGGTATGAGTGACCCGTACGTTGGGGCTAGAACGGCGTGTGGAGTTCCCGGCTCTGCGCTGCGCTACGGCCGGGATGACGACGACTGGCATCACAATCAGGGTGAGCTCCGCCCGGGATGACAGGGCAGGGGTAAGCGCCCCGGGAGGGTGACACTCCCAGGAAGGCCTGGATCAAAGTGGCCCGGGGAGGGCCATGCACCTCCCCAAATGGGCCCCGCCACTGGCTGACGATCGTTGCTAATCAGGAGGGCGATTGGACCACGGAGGACACAGAGGACTGGGGGAAGGGCTGGGAAGGATCAGGTCGGATGATGGCCGTGCGACGTCAGACCACAGTTCGATCGTGATCCTTCGTCACTGTCCTTGCCGTTATCTGTGACCTCTGTGGTTCAGGGCTTTTGCCCGTCTTCGTGCCTTGTGGCCTTCGTGGTGACTAAAGGCCCTTACTGAGCGGGAAAGAGGCGTTCGCCGTTTTCGAAGGCAATGGCGCGGGCGACGTTGTCGGGCAGCTGGTCGAGCCAGGCGCGGGTCTCGTCTTTCAGGTGGGTGTACTGTTCCCAGCGCGTGGTGGTGAAGGTGTCCACGCCGATCATGAAGCGATCCGGATGGGTGAGGAACAGCTCGAACCAGTCGTCGTCGATCTGACCACCGGGGTTGATGCGCGGGTTGCGCATGGACAGGTCCATGTTCATGCGCGGGTGGCGCTCGAGGTAGTCCTGCACCAGGGGCGGGTAGGCGTAGCTGCCGGCGTGGGCCCAGAGGATGCGCACCTCGGGGTGGGTGGCGTAGGCATGATCGATCACGGCCGGGTCGCCGTGGATCATGATGGTCAGATCGCGGGCGACGGCCAGGTCCAGCAACTGTTCGAAGCCGGGTCCGAAGCGGTCGTCTGCCAGGATGTGAAACTCGCCCAGCCCGCGCCAGGCCACGTCGGATTCGTCCAGCATGTCGGCAATGCGGGCGCCCAGGTCCTCGACGTGCATCCAGTCCATCTTCTTGCCCAGGCGGTGGGAGACTTCCAGAAACGGCACGATGCGGGTATCCGAGCCCGCTTGCAGGCGACGAATCAAGCCGCCTTCGGTCGACATGACGATGGCGCTGCGCACGTCATTGGAGGCCAGGGTGCGGCCCACGTCGCTGATGCCAAAGATTTCGGCCACCGCCGGGCGATAGTGCAGGTGGGCATCGAAGATCGGCGGCTCGGCGCTGGCGACCGTGAAGGGCAGGGCCAGCCCGAGCGTGGCGCCGAGCAGGGAACGGTGGAGGCGATGGTGCATGGACAGACCCTTCGGAAGCCAATTCGACATCAGGAACGCGGCGGACTGTTGGGCGCAGGGGTCGGATCGGTCGTCTGTGCCGGATCGAAGCGCTCGCGCAGGTAGCGGATGATGGCATCGGATTCGTATAGCCAGCGCACCGAGCCGTCTTCTTCCTCGATTCGCAGGCAGGGCACCTGCAGGCGGCCGCCCTCGTTCTGCAGTTCCTCGCGCCAGGGGCCGGTGGCCTGGGCGTTGCGCAGTTCGATATCCAGCGACAGGCGCTGCATCGCGCGGCGGGCCTTGATGCAGAACGGGCACGCCGGGAAGTGATACAGGGCAAGGCGTTGCGTCTGTTCGTCGATTCGGGCTTGGTCGGCCGGGTCCCGTTCGATGCCGCGTGGGCGCGAGACGCGCTCACCGATCAGCATGAACGGGGTCAGAATCAGGCGGACGCCACGGAAGAAGGTGCGAATCAGGAATCTCATGGCGAAAGGATGCCACAGGAGCCCGACACCGTTACAGCATCTCGAGCGATGGAGGCGTTAGTTCCACCCTCAAACCCAAGAGCGCTCCTGATTAGCAACGATCGTCAGCCAGTGGCGGGACCCATTTGGGGACGTGCATGGCCCACCCCGGGCCACTTTGATCCAGGCCTTCCTGGGAGTGTCACCCTCCCGGGGCCCTTACCCCTGCCCTGTCATCCCGGGCGGAGCTCACCCTGATTGTGATCCCGGTCGTAGTGCCCCCTCCCCGTCATCCCGGCCGTAGCGCAGCGGAGAGCCGGGATCTCCTCACGCCGTTCCAGCCCCAACGTACGCGTCACTCATACCGTGGAGATCCCGGATAACCGCTGCGCGGTTTCCCGGATGACGATGTAGGAGGCGCCTGGAGACCCGGGCCCGCACGGGCCTTGAGCCTGGCGGACGCTCGTTGCTAATCAGGAGAGCGCTTTTCCACAAACCGCATGAAGGCACGAAGAAGGTCAAGGGCGGTCTTACCACGGCGTATACAGAGGGCGCGGCGTGAAGGGGTCCAAGGGTGCGCAGAAAAGGGTATTGGCGCACCGATCCGTGCTGCTCAGCCCGCATCAAAGCTCCGATCCCGTTAACCATCCTGCCGTTGTCGGTGTCCGGCCGTGACCTCCATGGTTACAGGCTCTCGACCGTCTTTGCGTCTTCGTGACGCGTATCTTTGTGAATCGGCAAGCTCAGGGGGTGCCGAAGTCGAACTCCCAAGGGTCTTCCGGGGGCGCGTCGAGTAGTGACGGGCGCAGGCGGATCACTTCGAAGCCCAGTTCGCGATAGTCATCGAGGCGGTCCGGGGCGCGGTCGGCGACCTCGACGAAGTCGGCAAATACCTCCGCGTCCAGGCCGCGCCAGCCGGCAAAGGTGCCGCAGACTGCCACGTTCACACCTTCTTCGCGGACCAGGGCCTCCACCTCGTCGTGCAGGCTGGGGTGCTGCGTCGCCTCGCGGCGCGTCAGGGTGAATTGTTCCGCACCGTGGGAGACGACGGCCACGGGGTAGTCGGGGTCGCGTTCGCGCAGGCGGGCGACACTGGCCCGAATCTCGGGAAGAAGCGCGGATAGCGCTGCGCGGTCGTTCTCGATGATCTCGAAGACCACGCCTTCGGGAAGCTTGTCGCGTTCCAGGAGTTCGAGGACGGCCGCGGAGGGTTCGCCCGGGGGCAGCGGGGCAGGGGAGGTCACGGGTCCCGCGTGCAGGCTGGGCATGGCCAGCATGACAATGAGGCCGCCCACGAACAGCCAGGCGGGAAGCGGAAATGGTCGAGGGCGTGAGCGGGTAATCCACATGGCCCCATTCAAGCGGGGATCGCCGAACCACGCAAACACCCGCGCACGGGGGCAGCAGAATCGGGGCTCCCGCGCGCGGGCAGAGTCGAGTCGCCGGGGTCAGTGGCGGTCCCCGGTGGCCTGCTCGGCCATTTGCTCGTAGCTGGTGTGGCGCACGTCCTTGCCCTTGACGAAATAGACGACGTATTCGCAGATGTTGCGCGCGCGGTCGCCGATACGTTCCAGGGAGCGGGTGGCCCAGACGATGTCCATCAGGCGCGGGACGGAGTCCGGGGCGGCGGTCATCTGCCGCATCAGTTTGTGGGTGACGGTTTCGTACAGGCTGTCGATCTGGATATCGAGCTGGGCGACGCGCACGGCCTGTTCCACGTCCATACGGGCGAAGGCATCCAGGGCCCCGCGGGTCATCTCGCGGACATGTTCGCCCATGCTGGCGATATCCGACATCGGGGCGCTGTTGCGGTCTTCATCCAGCAGGTGCAGGCCCATGCGGCCGACCCGCTCGGCCTCGTCGCCCATGCGTTCCAGGTCGGTGATGGTCTTGATGACCGCGATCACCAGCCGCAGGTCGGAGGCGGTCGGCTGGCGCCGGGCGAGGATGTGGGTGCACTCCTCGTCGATCTCGACCTCCTTGGCGTTGACCTCGTAGTCGGAGGTCATGACCTTCTCGGCGAGTTCGGCATCGCCCTCGACCATCGCGTGGACGGCATCGGCGAGCTGCTGCTCGACCAGGCCGCCCATGGCCATCACCTGCTTGATGATGTCTTCCAGCTCGGCGTTGAACTGCTGCGAGATGTGTTGTTTGAAGAAGCTCTTGTCCATGGTGTTTTCCTAGGGAGACACTGATGAATGTACGCGTCCGCGCTCGAGTCGGTTTTGCCCGCTGACAAGGCGCGGTGACTGCCGTGCAGTGACTCTGCACAAGGGAGCCGCAACGCTGGCAGCGGGCAAAAGCGGCCGAGCCCCGACCTCTAAGTGAGGACATACGGGGTTGTTGCCCCATTTCCAGAGTGTTGGTACCGGCAAGGGCCTTGTCGGCCTGTTTGTAGCGCTTGCTCTCGCACAAAATGGGGCACCAACGCGGAGGTGTGGATTCATCAGTGTCTCCCTAGCCGAAGCGGCCGGTGATGTAGTCCTCGGTCTGCTTCTTGGCAGGCGAGGTGAACAGGGTGTCGGTATCCGCGTATTCGATCAGCTCGCCCATGTACATGAAGGCGGTGTAGTCGGAGACGCGCGCGGCCTGCTGCATGTTGTGGGTGACGATGACCAGCGTGTAGTCCTTCTTCAGCTCGATCATCAACTCCTCGATCTTCAGCGTGGCCAGCGGATCCAGCGCCGAGCAGGGCTCGTCCAGCAGCAGGACTTCGGGGTCGATCGCGATGGCGCGGGCGATGACCAGGCGCTGCTGCTGGCCGCCGGACAGGCCGAAGGCGTTCTCGTGCAGGCGGTCTTTCACCTCATCCCACAGCGCGGCGCGCTTGAGCGACTTCTCCACCACCTCGTCCAGCTTGCGGCGGTTCTTCACGCCCTGCAGGCGCAGCCCGTAGGCCACGTTCTCGTAGATCGACTTGGGGAACGGGTTCGGCTTCTGGAACACCATGCCCACTCGGCGGCGCAACTCGGGGACATCCACGGACTTGTCGTTGATGTCCGCGCCGTCCAGGCGGATGGTGCCCTCGATGCGTACGGAATCGATCAGGTCGTTCATGCGGTTGAAACAGCGCAGGAACGTGGACTTGCCGCAACCGGACGGTCCGATGAACGCGGTGATGCGGTTCTTCGGGATGCGGATGTCGATGCCCTTGAGCGCCTGGTCCTCGCCGTAATAGAGCTTGAGGTCTTCCGCGGTGAGGCAGATGTCCTCGCGGTCGAGGCTCAGGCCGCGCGGTGCCTGGTTGTTCTGGGCCACGTTGACGGCGTGGGTCTGGGTGTCACTCATTTCGGGTACTCCATGGGGAATGGGGTTCGACGCATCCCGGCACCGCGAGGGGGCGGAAAAGCACCGTCATTGCGAGGCGCGCAGCGACGTGGCAATCGGTTTGGGTGCCTCCGGCGTGTGGGGTACCGGAAGCCGATTGCCATGGCCCCTGCGGGGCCTCGCAATGACGATGTATGCGAGAGACGTTGTGCATGTCGTATCTCAGTCACTGTCGGCGCGGTACTTCTCGCGCAGGTAGTTGCGGATCGAGATCGCGGTCAGGTTGAGCACGATGATCAGCATCACCAGGATCAGGGCGGTCGCGTAGACCAGCGGCCGGCCGGCCTCGACGTTCGGGCTCTGAAAGCCGACGTCGTAGATGTGGAAGCCCAGGTGCATGAAGGCGCGATCCAGGTGCAGGTACGGGAAGTTGCCGTCCACCGGCAGGCTGGGGGCCAGTTTGACCACCCCGACCAGCATCAGCGGGGCCACCTCGCCGGCCGCGCGCGCGACGGCCAGGATCAGCCCGGTCATCATCGCCGGCGCCGAAAGCGGCACGATCAGGCGCCACAGGGTCTCGGCCTTGGTCGCGCCCAGGGCCAGCGAGCCGTGGCGGATGCTGGCGCCGATGCGGGTCAGGCCTTCCTCGGTGGAGACGATTACCACCGGCAGGGTCAACAGCGCGAGCGTGAGCGAGGCCCAGATGATCGCCGGCGAGCCGAAGGTGGGCGAGGGCAGGGCGTCGCGGAAGAACATCTGGTCGATGTTGCCGCCGACCAGGTAGACGAAGAACCCGAGGCCGAATACACCGAACACGATGGAGGGGACGCCCGCGAGGTTGTTCACCGAGATGCGGATGATGCGCACCAGCGGGCCCTGCTTCGCGTACTCGCGCAGGTAGATCGCGGCCAGCACGCCGAACGGGGTTACGACGATCGACATGATCAGGACCATCAGCACGGTCCCGAAGATCGCCGGCAGGATGCCGCCTTCGGTGTTGGCCTCGCGCGGATAGCCGGTTATGAACTCCCAGAAGGTGTGCACGTAGTGCCCGAGCTTCTGCGGGATGCTCATGTCGTTCGGCCACCAGGCGTTCACGACATCCGCCAGTGCGATCACGGATTCGGCGCCGTCGGCGGTCTCCATCAGGATGGCGTAGCGGCGCAGTTCGTTGCGCAGCTCGTTACGCTCGTTTTCCAGCTCCGCGTACTGCTCCTCGAGTTCCGCGCGTTCGGCCTGCAGTTCGGCCTCGCGCTCGGCGCGCTCCTCGATCGACAGCTCGGTGGCACGCTCGATACCGCGCAGGGCAATGCGAATCTGCTCGATCTGGAAATTGATCGCGCCGATGTCCACGCGTTCGATGCGTTCGATCTGGCGGACCAGGCCGCGGGTCTCGGGGATAACCGCCTCGAAACGCACGCGGGCCTCGTTGCCGGTGGCCACGGCCTCGCCGTCGACGCGGAACTCGCGAACAAAGCCGTAGAAGTTGCCCCACTGCAGGCGTTCCAGCACCACCGCATCGCGAGGCATCTCGCGCTCGCCCATGAAGTCGTCCAGATACCAGCGGAAGTCTCGCGAGTCGAGGTCACGATTGCCGCGCTTGACCAGGTGCCGCACCACGATTTCCTGGCCTTCGGGCACGTCGAAGCCGGCGTCGCGCATGGCCTGGGCGGTCATTGTCTCGGAGCGCTGGAACTCGCCCATGACCTGGGTAGGCTCGCTTTGCTGCGCCGTCTGGTATTCGAACTGGGCCACGTTGGACGGCCAGAAGAACGACAGGCCGTTGACCGCAATCATCAGGATCAGCCCGAAGACCATCACCAGCGAGGTGGCCACCGCGCCCGCATTCAGCCAGATCCAGGGGGTGCCGGATTTGAACCATTTATTCATCGGATCGAGACCTGTCTGGAATGCGTTTTAAAGGGAGGCGTACTTGTTGCGCAGGCGCTGGCGCACGATCTCGGCGACCGTGTTCACGAAGAACGTGAGCGCGAACAGCACCAGTGCGGCGAGGAACAGGATGCGGAAGTGGCTGCCGCCGACCGCGGCCTCGGGCATCTCGACCGCGATGTTGGCGGAGAGCGTGCGCATGCCCTCGAAGATGTTGAAATTGACCACCGGCGAGTTCCCGGTCGCCATCAGCACGATCATGGTCTCGCCGACGGCGCGCCCGAAGCCGATCATGACGGCCGAGAAGATGCCGGGGCTGGCGGTCAGCAGGACGACGCGTACCACCGTCTGCCACGGGGTGGCCCCCAGCGCCAGCGAGCCCTGGGTCAGGTGCTTGGGCACGTTGAACACGGCATCCTCGGAAATCGAGTAGATGGTCGGGATCACCGCGAAGCCCATGGCGATGCCGATCACGAGGGCGTTGCGCTGGTCGTAGGTGATGCCGTTGTCGGTCAGCCACTGGCGCGCGTCGCCGCCGAACATCCAGATCTCGATCAGGGGGCTCAGCGTCACCGCGAACCAGCCCACCAGCAGGATCACCGGGATCAGGATTGCGGCCTCCCAGCCCGCCGGTATGAATGCGCGGACCTGCTCGGGGAGCACACGGGTCCAGACGAAGGCCATCAGCAGCATGGACAGCGGCAGCAGAATCAGGATGCTCGCGACGGCGGGCAGGTTCGCCTCGATGAACGGAGCCAGCCACAGCCCCGCGAGGAAGCCGAGGATGACCGTGGGCAGCGCCTCCATCAGCTCGATCGACGGCTTGGTGAGCGTGCGCATGCGCGCCGACATGAAGTAGGCGCTGTAGATCGCCCCCATGATCGCCAGCGGGGTGGCGAACAGCATGGCGTAGAAGGCGGCCTTGATGGTGCCGATGGTCAGGGGGATCAGCGAGAACTTGGGTTCGAACTCGTCGGTGGCCGAGGAGGACTGCCAGACGTAGTCGCCACCCGAGCGCCCCTCGTACCAGACCTTCTGCCACAGCACGTGGAAGGAGACCTCCGGATGACGGTTCTCCAGGCGCTGCAGGTGCCAGTTCTCGGCCTCGTCGATCGCGATCAGCAGGCGGTTGCGCGGGTCCACGTACACTCGATGCAGCGCCTGATCGGTAATCTGGCGTTCCACCAGGGTGCGCTGCGAGGTGGGGTAGTGGATCTTGATCTGGCCGGTTTCGTCGGCGGTCAGGAAGCCCTTGCGGATGTATTCGGGCTGGATGTTGGTGACCGGCCCGGCGTGCGCGGGGAATTCGCGCACGCGGGTGATGCGGTTCACGTTGTCGGCGTCGCGCACCAGCATGTACTGGGTGACCGATCCGTCCGATCCGCCCACGACGATCGACACCGTGCCCAGGAGGTATTCGAGCGAGGTGACTTCGGCCTCGTCTCCGCGAATGACGCGCTTGCTGTCTTCCAGGGTCGCGCTGGCCGGACGACGGATGTCGTAAGAGTGCAGGCGCCCCTGGTCGTCGCCCACGAGCATGATGCGGCCGGTGATGTCGAGGAGGATGCGGGTGGCCGTGCTGCCTTCCGGCAGGGCGGGCATGTCGTAGGCACTGCGGCGCACCTGGGTTTCGCCGGTCATCATCGAGGTGGTCTCCTCGAACTGGACCAGGCGGATGCGGCCGTCTTCCGTGGTGGCGGCGACACGAATGCCACTGGAACCGCGCTGGATCCCGACCACGCTGATGGCGGGGCCATCGCCGTCGATATCCAGCAGTGCGGAGTCTTCGTCACCCAGCGGGTAGACCACGCGTGGGTCATATTCGCGGCCCTCGGGGGTGAAGCGCTCGTTGTATTCGTACTCGATGGCGAGGACCTGCCCGTTGTCGAGGCCAAGCGCCACCAGGCGGGTGCGCGGCTCGGCCGCGGTGAAACTGGTGACCCGGACGTCATCGGGAATCGGCAAGGTCTGTTCGCGCACGATTTCGCCGGTATTCGGGCGGAAGAACACGGCACGCCGGTCGTCGGTGATGCGCACGGCCATTTCGCGGTGGCGATTCACCGCCAGGTGCACGGTGCGGGTATCGGCGCCGCCGGGGGCGTCGTACTCGGTCAGGGGGTCGAGCTTGGCGCCCTGGAACATCGGCAGGGTTTCGCTCAGGAGGTAGACGAACATGAGGGTGAGGGCACCGACCACGGCGATCCCGAAAAACCCGATCATGTAGCGCGCGGAGCGATCCTTGGTGCGGCGCCAGCGCTGGAAACCGGCGAGACGCGGGGCGATGGTGGCGGTGGACATGAAGTTCCCCTGAGAGCCGCCGCGAAGGGCGTGCAAAACCATTGGATGTCGGGGCGTGATGCTACGGCCGCTATGTGACAGGGACGTGACATCCATGTGACGGCTGGTTGACCGGTGGGCGAGGAAGGCCTGCGCGCAACACACAAAAAAGGCCGGAACCCTTGGGTCCCGGCCTTTGCACCCATTCCCTGGGCGCGGGTACTGCGCCCGGTTTATTCCAGACCGAGGTTCTTGCGCTCGCGCTCGGCGACCGTGGCCGGCAGCGGGATGAAGCCATCACGCACCACGACTTCCTGGCCTTCCTTCGACAGCACCATCTTCAGGAACTCGGCGGCGCGCGGGGTCAGGCCGTCTTCCGGGTGCTTGTTGACCATCACGTAGAGGAAGCGGGCCAGCGGGTAGTCACCGGAGGCGGCGTTCTCGCCGTTCGGCTCGAAGTAGTTGCCTTCTTCGGTGCCCAGCGGGATGGCGCGCACACCCGAGGTGGAGTATCCGATGCCGGAGTACCCGATGCCGTTCAGGGACTCGGAGACGCCCTGAACCACCGAGGCGGAACCCGGCTGTTCGTTGATGGCGTTCTTGAAGTCACCATCGCACAGGGCGTGCTGGCGGAAGTAGCCGTAGGTGCCGGAGACGGCGTTACGGCTGTACAGGGTGATGTCACGGTTGGCCCACGAGCCTTCCAGCCCGAGCTGGCCCCAGCGGGTGATGTCCTCGGCACCGCCGCAGCGGCGGGTGGAGGAGAAGACCGCGTCGACCTGATCGATGCTCATGCCTTCGATCGGGTTGTCGCGGTTCACGAACACGGCGATGGTGTCGATGGCGACCGGCACGGCGGTCATCTCGTAGCCGTGGCGCTGTTCGAACTCGGCATGTTCGCTGTCACGCGGCATGCGCGACATCGGGCCGAAGTCGGCTGTGCCTTCGGTCAGGGCGGGCGGGGCGGTGGAGGTGCCGGCACCCTGGATCTGGACGTTCACGTTCGGGTAGAAGCCCTGGAATTCTTCCGCCCACAGGGTCATGAGGTTGTTCAGGGTGTCGGAACCGATGCTCGACAGGTTGCCGGAGATGCCGGAGACCGTCTCGTAGGCCGGGATGTCGGCATCGACTTCAGCCGCGGCGGTCAGCGGGGCGATGGCGAGGGCTGTGGCCGTGGCCAGCGCGAGGATGCTTCGCTTCAACAACATGGGTGTACTCCCTTGGGCTTGCTTGAGGTTTTCAAGGCCGAGTGGCTCGGTCCTTGATGACGAATTATCGGGAGCGGTGCTTGCAGTTGCGTGACGCGCATGTGACAGCCGCGTGACATCTGGCCCGGTAGGGATGGGGCCGGGTTCGTGGGGGGTGATTACTTCGTTGCGTTTGCAATGACGGGTATTGGTATAGGTCATTGCGAGGAGCGAAGCGACGCGAAAATCGGTCCGAAAGGCCCATGGGTTCGGGGCGTTTGCGGACGATTGCCACGGGCCCTGCGGGCCCTCGCAATGACGTTAGTTGGAGGGGCCGGATGGTTCGGCGCGGCGGATACGGGCCAGGGGGAACAGGCAGGTGAAGCGGCTGCCGCGGCCGACCTGGCTCTCGATGGCGAGGTGGCCTTCGTGGCGGGCGAGGACGTGCTTGACGATGGCCAGGCCCAGGCCTGTCCCGCCGCGCGACTGGGTGCGTCCGGCATCCACGCGATAGAAACGTTCGGTCAGGCGCCCGAGGTGATGGCTGGCGATGCCGGGCCCGGTGTCCTCGACGCTCAGGCGTGCGCCGTCGTCGTCGACCCGCCAGCGCAGGGTGATGGTGGTCCCGCCAGGGGTGTACTTCACGGCATTGAACAGCAGGTTGGCGCAGGCCGAGCGCAGTTCGTCCGGGTTGCCCTGGAACTCCAGTTTGGGGTCGGCGTCCAGCACGATCGCGTGCGCTTCCGTGCCGGAAAGGATGCGTGCCTCGTCCGTCAGCTTCTGGAATAGTGGGAACGGGTTGAACCAGTCCTGCGGGCCGGTGGTTTCACCGGTCTCCAGGCGTGAGAGCAGCAGCAGGT
Source organism: Thioalkalivibrio versutus (assembly GCF_001020955.1). Classification (NCBI taxonomy): domain Bacteria; kingdom Pseudomonadati; phylum Pseudomonadota; class Gammaproteobacteria; order Chromatiales; family Ectothiorhodospiraceae; genus Thioalkalivibrio; species Thioalkalivibrio versutus. The sequence continues at coordinate 1,799,932 of NZ_CP011367.1, read as the reverse complement.
CGTCCACCAGCAGTTTCATGCGCTCGGACTGTTCGCGCAGCATCTGGACCGAACGCGCGAGCTGAGGTTGGTCCTCCAGTTCGTCTTCCAGGCTCTCGGTGACGCCGTAGAGTACGGTCAGCGGCGTGCGCAGCTCGTGCGAGACGTTGGCGATGAAGTCGCGGCGCATGACCTCCAGGCGGTGCAGGTGGGTGGTGTCCCGGGCCAGCAGCAGGTACTGCGCGTCGCCATAGGGGAGCATGCGCATCTCCAGTTGGCGTTCGCTGTCCAGGGGGGAGGGCACGGTCACCCGCGCGAGGGACTCGCGGGCACGTTCCATGAACGTCAGGAACTCCGGGTGGCGCAGGAGATGGGTAATGCGCTGGCCCTCGTCGCGCGGCCAGTGGAGCCCGAGCAGCTGGCAGGACATGTCGTTCAGCCACTCGATGCGCAGGTCATCGTTCAGGACCACTACCGCGTCGGGCATGGCCTTCGCCGAGTCCCGGTAGCGCTCCAGCAGCTGGCGCAACCGATGCACGCGGTTCTCGTGGCGTCTGCGGCGGCGGTAGAGGTGGTCGAAGATCACGCCCCACAGGCCGCGCACGTCCGGTGGGTCGGCACGGCCGCCCCGGCGCAGCCAGGTCTCCAGCCACAGCAGGTTGGCGATGTTCCAGGCCAGTGCAGCCCCAAGCAGAAACGCCAGGGTGGGCCAGAACTGGCCGGTGGCCCAGCCAAGCGCCAGGAGCGGCAGCGCGATCAGCAGGCTGGTAATGAGGATGTCGGGCCAGGTCTTGCGGGGCTGCACGGGGACCGCCGAAGGTCAGGGAAGTTGCGAGAAACGGTACCCTGAACCACGCACGGTTTGCACCAGGTGGTCATGCCCGGTGTCGGCCAGCGCCTTGCGCAGGCGGCGGATGTGAACATCCACCGTGCGTTCCTCCACATAGACGTTGGTGCCCCAGACCTTGTCCAGCAGCTGTTCGCGGCTGAACACCCGATCCTGATGGGTCATGAAGAAGTGCAGCAAGTTGTACTCGGTCGGGCCCATGCTGATGGCCGCGCCGTTGCCGGTGATGCGATGCGAGACGGGATCCAGACGCAGGCCCTCGATCTCGATCGGTTCCTCGCTGGTGGTGGGCGAGGTGCGGCGCAGCACGGCCTTCATGCGCGCGACCAGCTCGCGCGGCGAGAACGGTTTGGTTACGTAGTCGTCGGCGCCGACATCCAGGCCGCGCACGCGGTCTTCTTCCTCGCCGCGGGCAGTCAGCATGATCAGCGGGATGTCCTTGGTGACGGGGCTGGTCTTGAGCGTACGCGCCCAGTCGATGCCGCTGATGTCCGGCAGCATCCAGTCCAGCAGGATCAGATCCGGCGGGTCTTCCAGCAGGAGGGATTTTGCCGAGCGGACATCTCCCGCCTCGCGGACCTCGTAGCCCGCCTTCTGGAACGGCACCTGCAGCATCTCGCGGATCGCTGCATCATCTTCCACCAGCAGAATTCGAGTGGCCATGGCCCCGTCTCGTGATTACCTGGTCCGCATTAGATAACAGGGATGTTACAGGCGTGTGAACGGGAGGTGGTGCGGTGGCAACCAGCCTGTGGCGTGTTCGGGCGGCTCGCGACCGATCGCCGTGGATGACGAGCGATGAGTAGCCGCTAAGGGTGGGCGCCGAGTTCGAAGCGTTCGTCGCCGTGCAGGAAAATCATGCCGTCGTGGTGCGGCGAGCGGGCGAGCTGCTGGCGGATGGCCTGTTCGTGGCCGGGCTTGAGATGGGTAATGGCAATGCGCGGGCGGTGCTGCAGTTGCGCCAGGTCCTCGCCCAGGTGCTGCGGGGTGTAGTGCTTGGCCAGGTCCGCCATGCCCTCCATCTCGTCTGGGAGGCCGGTCTCGATCATCAGCAGATCGAGGTGGGGCAGGGCGTTCAGCGCGGGCCAGAGCAGGTGCGAGGAGGTGGTGTCGCCGCTGAAGGCGAAGGCGGCCCCGTCGCTGTTGGTGACGCTGTAGCCGACCGCGGGCACGGTATGGCGGGCGGGCAGCACCTGGATCTCGCGATGTTCCACCGCGATGCTGTGACCGGGTTGCAGCGACTCCAGGCGGATCAAGGGCTGATCGGGCCGTGGCAGACGGGTGAAGTCCGGCCAGATCACCCAGTTGAAGACGTGATCGCACAGGGCCTTGAGTGTTGCCGGGAGGCCGTGAACGTGGACGGGCGGGGCATCCGGGCTGTAGACCATGTCCGCCAGCATCGGGAGGAAGGCGATATGGTCCAGGTGCGAGTGGGTCAGGAAGACATGGCGAATGCGCCGCAGCTCCTCCAGGGTCAGATCGCCCACGCCACTGCCCGCGTCGATAAGGATGTCGTTATCGATGAGGATGGATGTGGTACGCCGGCCCGGGCCAATCCCGCCACTGGCGCCAAGGATGCGAACGGACAAACTCATGTCGGACAGTATATCGAGCGAGCAGCGGGCCGTCGTGTGGCCAGACCCGCGAGCCAGAGGCTGGGGTCGGTCGCCCCGGGTCGTTGGAGGTGGGTGACGGACATGCCCTAATGCTAGACCGGGTCCAGGCCCAAGTTCCGTGACGTGCGGCGCGAAAAGGTGATCCCGAGGCACGGCGGGGCGTCTCGCGAATCTTGTGCGGGCGGGGCTTCCCGCCACCCGGTGGAGTTGCTAGAATGCGCGTCCTGTTTGGGGCGGTAGCTCAGCTGGGAGAGCGTCGCGTTCGCAATGCGAAGGTCGGGAGTTCGATCCTCCTCCGCTCCACCAAACACCCCAGAAAATCAGGAAGTTATAGGGCAAAAAACGCCGTATATACCATCCTGTGTGCCATTCTTAGGAACGGTAGGCCCCGCCGGTAAATTACTGGCGGGGCTTTCTTTTTTGGGCCCTACGCTTCCCGAGGCACGAAAACAGGGCCAACAGGTAAAAATCGGCATAGACGCCCCGTCCGACTTGTAGATTCTGCTGGACCACCTCGCAGACGACACGGCCGAAGTGCTGGACACATAGACAAAACAGACCCTGGCCATATACGAAACCGGGGTCGGCCGAGCGCAAGAGGCATACCCGTGGCGCCAAACGGGGGGTACGTGCTCGACCGGGCTGCGGGCAGATCCACGGCCGCCCTGTATTCGCAATGCCTCTTTGCCCTTTCCCGCAGGTTCCTATCGGTCAGCGTAGTTGTCACCAGATCCAAGCAGTCGTAGTGACTCTGCTCCGCGCTATCGGATAGCGGTTCTAAGTCCTGCGTGGCCGGGGCTTCCTCTTTCACCCCTGAAGCACTGACCCAAGTGAAAGGGGCGCGTCAGCAGCAGGTCGGTGATGCGGCGGTTGAAGCTTACGACCATACCGTTGGTCTGGGGCCCCTTGGGGGCGGATCAGACGGCGGTCGATGTCGTTCTCGGCACACAGCCGGTCGCAGGGATGCTCCCCGCCGGCTTCCGCTCTCGGGCGGCGCCAAAGCGACCAGTAGATTTCTTTCGGTCCTCGTTCAAGGCATGGCTCATATGGCAAGGAGCGTTGCACAGCCGCTTTTTCGGAATGCCTGTCGCGGCCTCGGCACTCTGCGAGCCCTCTGGAGCGCCAGATAGACCAAGCGACTGGCGCGGTGGATGGCGATGCACTGATAGCCGGACGATGGTCGGCCATCTGGGGTATGTGTCTGAGGCCCAGGTGCAAAGCCTGGGATAAATTGCCGAAACGGCTCGTGCGTCGTCTCCGCGGCCTCCTCGGGCTACGTCCCCCGCAGGGCTCGCAGTGTGCCCACGCCCTGTCGGGGCGAGTAGTCGGCCAGGGCCGCCCACCGGGTACCAACTCACACGCCACGAACACCAAGCCATCCAGGGACAGCGAGCCAGTTGGGGTCGCTTACGTGGATGGAGCTTCACGCCCCTCTCCCAGCATCTCTGGCGCGCCTCACGCGTCCGAATGACGCGTGCTCGCCGTGATGCCTGCCCACGCCGTTTGCAACCACGCGTGCCCCAACACTTTAGTGCCCTGATCACTCTGCATCTTGGTTGGCAGGCAGCTTATCGATCCAGCGTTCAATGCTGGAGAGGCGCCATCTGACGCACCGAGCGCTGATTCGACGGGGAGCCGGAAAGGCATCGCGCTGGAGCAATCGATAGATCGACGCTCGCGACAGGCGTGTCATGTCGCATACGTCGCGGATGGTGATTAGCGTGTCGATTTGTTTCGTATCCATTTTCGCTTTCCTTTTCGTATCTTTGGGCTTTCCTTGGCTTTCTCGGCTTCTCCCTGGATCTAGGGCTGACCGTTGATACGCGTACTACCGTGCCCGATTTCGATTAATTCTGCACAGGTCGTTTTTCACGTAGTGCGGCTGACGCGCACAGTGGTCTCTGAGAGCCTTCAGTCTTTTCGTCTCCTTGGGGTTCTAGACCTGACAAGAAATGGACAGTCAGGATTACTCGGATACGTTGGTCTCGTCCTGCCCGTCTGGCATGGACGAGACCAACAATCACGAGGGATAGCGATATGAAGACATATAGGTTCCAAACAGCTCCAGCGACTATTGGGATGGGGCCATCCGCCGGCTGGTGGCGCAGCTATAGAGTGGCGTTGAGCGATGGCCGGTCGATTTTCATCAACGCCTCATCGAGTCACGATCACATGCTCTATGACCTATCCAGTGGGGTGAGTTCTGACATCTTCGCGCAACGGATATGCGCACTCCTTGGGCTGGACTATCGGCCCTGCAGTTGCACGGTGCGGAAATTGGGTTCGGGGTCAGCCTCGATGCTGATAGAGGCTTCAGTAATCGAGCAAAGGGTCGATCTCGTTGTCAGCGAGATTGATCCGACCTTGGTTTCCGGCGAGACCTACGCACTTTGGGGGTTAGCGGCGGTTATAGCAGAAGTGTACGTGGAGCGGGCCCTCCACGAGATCGGCCAGGAGATTACCAGCTTCCGCATGCCTGATGCGGAAGCTAAGGAGATACTGGAATCCGCGCTGGTGGTATGTCTGCGCTCGGTGGCGCGCGAGTGGGAAGGGAGCCCCAGTGGAGATCTAGCCGCTGCGGTGCACTCTGCTGTGACCGGGGATTGGGTGCTCCGCGATGCTATGTCGTCGGTTGCTGCCGATTACGTCCGGGCGCAGCAGGAGCTAATCGATGCAATGGCATGAGGCGGAATGGATATTGGGGTCGCTCGAAGCGTCCACCGCGGTGGGGATCGACTACGACGGACGAGTGATACACGCCATAGCGGTGATGACTCCGAGTGGGTATGAGTGGTATCGGTACTCGAAGGAACCAAGGATAGAGGATATGCGGCGATGTCTATGGCGGGCTGCCACACGATGGAGCCGACCAGATGTGCCGCGGGACACGATCGATCGGGCGATGTGGTTAGCGGAATACGAATTGGGCCGCGGAATCCACGCGATGCCATTGGCCTATGGCTTCGTTGCGCTCCACCGTCGACTTCTTTTCGCTGACAGCCCCGCTGAGGTCTAAGGCCTCGGATTGGGTATTTCGGGCAAGGGAACTGACCCCGGGTTCTGTCCACTGTATTAACTATTTGGAATGATGACCCATCATTCACCTTAGGGATTCGGCGGACCATCCGTAGCCTAGCCACCCCGAATGTGCTCAACTTCCAACATTCCACTTAGCGCTAAATGGAATGTTGGAAGGTTTTTCCCTTGTCTCAACTTCCCCATCTCTGCTATGACACAGCGGTCATCATTCCACTTAGGGTTAAGTGGAATGATGACCGCTGTGTCATTTCTATCCGCCCGGGAATCCGCAAGGGGAGGAGCGATCATCATTCCATTTAGCGCTAAGTGGAATGATGATCGCTGTGTCATTTCCATGCTACTCGATCGCATCCTGTGGTGGTCAAGTGATTTCGGACACCGCGTTAGGTGGATTGGCTGCCGTTGGTTGCTCGTAGACGCTGGGAGGCAGGTAGCCCAGCGTCGAGTGGATGCGAACGGTGTTGTAGAACCGAGCGATGTAGTCCGCGATATCCCGCCGCGCCTCGCCGTGGTTCGAGTAGCGGCGCTGCCAGACGCGTTCCGTCTTGAGGCTCAGGAAGAAGCGTTCGACGACGGCATTGTCCCAGCAGTTACCCCGGCGACTCATGCTCGCCTGGATCTGGTGCCGGGCCAGCAACCGCCGCCAGGCGGCGCTGGTGTATTGGCAGCCCTGGTCGGAGTGCAGCAGCAGTCCCCGCTCCGGTTGGCGCTGCTCCAGCGCCATGCGCAGGGCCTCGCAGGTCAGGCTCGCCGGCATCTGCCGATCGAGGGCCCAACCGATGACCTTGCGCGAGTACAGGTCGAGGATGACCGCCAGGTAGCTCCAGCCGGTGGCGGTTGGGATATAGGTGATGTCGGACGCCCACGCCTGGTTCGGTCCGGCCGGGGTGAACTCGCGGTTGAGATGGTTTTCGGCGACAGGGGCCCTGTCGTCGCGTTGCGTGGTGGTCACGAAGCGCCGCCGCCAGACGGGCCGCAGGCCGCGCTCGCGCATCAGCGTCCGCACCCGGTAACGGCCCACGACGGTGCCATCCGCCTGTAAGGCTTTTGCCAGACGCCGGCTGCCGTAGGTTCGCCCGGAAGCCGCGAACACGCGCTCGAGGTGAGCGCCAGCGGCGCAGGGCACGCTTGGATGTTCGGCCCGCGCCCGCGCCGCGTAATAGCCGGCCCGGCTCACTCCCAGCAGCCGACAAAGACGATGGACAGGGCCTTCTCCGCTCAACCGCGTGATGCAGCGATGCATCACTTCAGTTCCCGGGCGAAGAAGGCCGACGCTTTTTTTAGAAGCTCCTTGTCCTCCTTCAACCGCCGGTTCTCCTCCTCGAGCTGGCGGATCCGTTGCTGTTCCGCCGTGAGCGGCCGACCCTCGCCCGGTTGTCCCGTGCGCTCCGCCTTGAGTTGATCGACCCAGCGGCGAACGGCCGTCTCGCCTAGATCCTGATCCCGGCATACGACCGAGACCTTCAGGCCGTCATCGACCACCATCCGGGCCACGCGCTCCTTGTATTCGCTTGAAAAACTTCGGCGCTTGCGTGCCATGGTTGTTCTCCTCGTCCAGGGGGTATCGTCCCACCTAACGAGGTGTCCATGGAAATTAGACCAGCTCATCCAAGGGGCAGAACTTTCATCATTCCATTTAGCGCTAAGTGGAAACATGGAAGCTCTGCCCCTTAAGTGAGAATCATTGACAAGCCTGTTTCGCGGCCGCGAAACGGACTCTTCCGGGCGTCGCAAGCCCTATGCCCGGATCGCGTTTCGCGGCCGCGAAACAGATGCCTCGCAACCAATTTTGGTGTGGGATCCGACCAGTTTCGCGGCCGCGAAACTCAGACGCAGGCAGGGAACAAATTAGGCCGAGTAACGCCGCATTAGTCCGACGAGTACCCCTTGGATTTGCAGCTGTTCAGGGACGAGGGTGAGCGGAGGATACGCTGGGTTCGCTGCGTGCAGCAGGACCTGTTCTGGCGTTTGCTCGATGCGCTTTAGGGTGGCTTCTTCGCCATCGATCAGGGTGACGACGATCTCGCCGTTGCGGGCATGGCTGCGCGACTCGATCACCACCCAGTCGCCGTCGAGGATGCCGGCGTCCTGCATGGAGTCGCCCTTTACCTCGAGGACATAGCACTCGCCACGCGCGCGGAGGGCCGGCGGTACCTCCACGGGTTCGGGGTTCGCCAGCGCCTCGATCGGCTGGCCCGCTGCGATGCGGCCCAGAAGAGGCAGGGTGCCGGAGCCCCATGAGCCGGGTCCCGTCGTGCCTTCGTCGACAGGCGAATCCAGTACGTCATCGGCCAACCGGATGCCTCGATGGCGTCCCTGGGCGGGCTTTACGTAGCCCGCGGCCTCCAGGGCGCGAATGTGCTTGTGCAGGGACCCGCGTGAGCGGAGACCCAGGGTCTCGGCCAACTCGTCCAGACTTGGCGCGTGCCCCTCGGCCGCGAAGCGCTGCAGGGCCTCGAGCACCCGACGCTGGTGCGGGGTCAGTGCCTCCATGGCATCCGTTCTCCAGGATCGTCATCGCACAGGGCAGAGAACAATGTTCTCCGTTTGTTCTCCGAGCTATGATCGCCACTGTACGGCTCCCGCGAGAAGATTGCCATGACCGAACCGGCGCGCGTCCTCCCCGAAGTCCCCGAACCCGAGCTGCGCACGGAACGCCCGGTCACAGAAGGGGGTGCGCGGCGCCTGGTTGAGCGCATCAAGGAACGTTACGCCAAGCGCATCACCGGTGAGCTGGTCCTGCCGGCGCGCCCCGCCCAGTACGCCGATCTGCCCGCCGATCTTGACCCGGCCATTGCCGGCGCGCTCCGATCCCGGGGCGTCGAGCAGCTCTACAGCCATCAGCGCGCCGCCTGGGACCAGATCCGCGCCGGACAACACACGGTGGTCGTGACCCCGACCGCGTCCGGCAAGACGCTTTGTTACAACCTTCCGGTTCTCCAGGCGGCCCGCGAGAACAAGGCCAAGGCGTTGTACCTGTTTCCCACGAAGGCGCTGTCGCAGGACCAGGTGGCAGAGCTTATGGAGCTCAACGAGGCCGGGGACCTGGGAGTCCGCGCCTACACGTTCGACGGTGATACCCCGGGGGATGCCCGCAAGGCGGTGCGCACCCGTGGCGATATCGTCGTCACCAACCCGGACATGCTCCACCAGGGCGTCCTGCCGCACCACACCAAGTGGGCCCAGTTTTTCGAGAGCCTGCAGTACGTGGTGATCGACGAGACCCACACCTATCGGGGCGTGTTCGGATCGCACGTGGCGAACGTCATGCGGCGGCTGCGCCGGATCTGTCGCTTCTATGGCGCGGACCCGGTGTTCATCATGAGCTCGGCGACCATCGCCAACCCGGAGGAACTGGCCTCGGGCCTGATCGGGGAACCGGTCACGGCGATCACCGAGAGCGGGGCGCCGGCGGGGGAGCGCCATCTTCTGCTGTGGAACCCGCCGGTGGTCAACGCGGATCTCGGCATCCGCGCCTCGGCCCGATCCCAGGTCACGCGGATCGCGCGCATGGCCCTGCGCGGCAAGCTCACCACCATCATCTTTGCGCGCACGCGGCTGATGGTCGAGGTGATTACCCGCTACATGAAGGACGTGTTCGACAACGACCCGCGCAAGGCCTCGCGGGTCGCCGCGTATCGGGGCGGCTATCTGCCCAACGAGCGGCGCCAGACGGAGAAGGCCCTGCGCAGCGGCAACGTGGACTGCGTGATCGCCACCTCCGCGCTGGAGCTGGGCGTGGACATCGGCAGCCTGGATGTCTGCCTGCTGACCGGGTACCCCGGAACCATCGCCAGCACCTGGCAGCGCCTGGGCCGCGCGGGCCGGCGCAACCGCCCGTCGCTGGGGGTGCTGGTCGCCAGTTCCGATCCGCTGGATCAGTACATCATCCGCAACCCGGAGTTCTTTCTGGGCCAGTCGCCGGAGCAGGCCCGGATCGCGCCGGATCAGCTCCTGATCCTGCTGGACCATGTGCGCTGCGCCGCCTTCGAGCTGCCCTTTCGCAAGGGCGAGACCTTCGGTGGCGAGGATCTGGAGGCGTTGTTGGCGTATCTGGAGGAGCAGGGCGTGCTGCACCGCGAGTCCGACACCTGGCACTGGACCGAGGACAGCTATCCCGCCCAGAGCGTCAGCCTGCGTTCCGTCGCCGAGGGCAACTTCGTGGTGGTGGATACGACCGAAGGCCAGCAGCAGATCATCGCCGAGGTGGACTTCTCCAGCGCGGCCGAGACCCTCTACGAGGGCGCGATCTACCTGGTGCAGGCCGTGCCCTATCAGGTCGAACGCCTCGACTGGACCGGGCGCAAGGCGTTCGTCACGCGCACCCGCGCCGACTACTACACCGACGCCATCGACTACACGCGTCTCAAGATCCTCGACGACTTCGAGCGCGCGCCCGCCGGCCAGGGCGAGGCGGCCCGTGGCGAGGTCCACATCGTCCGGCGCATCCCGGGCTACAAGAAGATCCGCTACTACACCCACGAGAACATCGGGTACGGCAACATCCACCTGCCGGACCAGGAGATGCACACCACCGCCGTCTGGTGGCAGATGGCCCCCGAGGCCCTGGAGCAGCGCTTCGCATCCCGCCACGAGGCCCTGGATGGGTTTCTCGGTGCGGCTTACGCCATGCATCACGTGGCGGCGCTGGTGGTGATGTCCGAGCCGCAGGATCTGGGCCGGGCGGTCGGCGATGGCGATGCGCGCTGGTTTGCGACCGTGGGATCGAACGGCCGCGGCCAGTTGCGCACCCTCGATGGGGGCGAGTGCGATCCGGAGCAGGAAGGCCGGTTCCGCCCGGCCGTGTTCCTGTACGACCACTATCCCGGCGGCGTCGGGCTGTCGGCACCGCTGTTCGACAACCGGGGCCGGGTCATTCGCGATGCACTGAGCCTGATCCGGCAGTGCGACTGCGCTCACGGTTGTCCGGGTTGCATCGGTCCGATCCTGGCGAGCGACGAGGTACGCGGGTTTTCGCCGAAACAGGCCGCGATCACGGTCCTCGAAGGCCTGGAATCCCATGGGGCTGCATGATCGACTGAATACCCTGCGCCGCCAGGCGGGCAGTGATCCGCCGGCGCCCGGCCGAACTTCAGCCGAGGCGCACGCCCCGGCGTCCGAACCGGCATCCGGCAACGTGCTGGACGAGATCCGGGCGCGACTGGACCGGATGGGCGTCGCGGGAACGGGGCGTACCCGCGCAAACCCGCCACCCTCCAGTGCCGTCGTTCGCCCCGATGAACTGGCGAAGCGCCTGAACGGCGAGCTCATCGACGAGCATCTGGTCCGGGTTGATCGCATCATCGCGGCGAGCCACGCCCATGGACGCCACACGCTCGAACTCGCCCGCGAACCGGCGAGCCCTTTCTGGTCATCTGACCAGCGGGTCGGTTTCATCGACACCGAGACCACGGGTCTCGCCGGCGGTGCCGGCACCGTCGCCTTCATGGTGGGATTGGCGACGCTAGAGGGAGGCCAGGTCCGCCTGCGCCAGTGGTTGATGACCGCGTTCGCGGGGGAGGGGGCGCTGCTGGCCGCCGTGGACGCGGCCCTTTGCGACTGTGACCATCTGGTCAGCTACAACGGCAAGACCTTCGATCTGCCGTTATTGCGGGATCGCCGCCGCATGCAGCGCCGACCCGATGCCCCCGAGACCGCGCACACCGATTTCCTTCACCCGGTGCGTAGCCTGTACGGGCACGCCTGGCCGGACTGTCGCCTGCGCACCGTCGAGGAACGCCTGCTCGGGCTCGACCGGCAGGACGACTTGCCGGGGTCCGAGGCCCCGTGGGCCTGGAAGGCCTATCTCAGCTTCGGGCGCAGTGAGGATCTCGAGCGCGTGGTCCAGCACAACACCGATGACATCCTCTCCCTCACGCTGCTGGGACCGGCGCTGGCCAGCGTCCTGGCGCAGCCCGTCGCCCATGAGGCGTCGGTCGAGGGCGCAGCACGCCTGATGGAGCGCCTCGATGGCCCCGCGGCGGCTCGTCGGCTGCTGGAAGGCCACCAAAAGAGCCTGTCGGCGCCGGGCCTGCTATGGCTCGCGCGCGAATGGCGGCGAGAGGGGCGATACGACCAGGCGGTGCCTGTTTGGGAATCGCTGGCCGAGCGGGGCGTTCAGGAGGCACTGGAGGCGCTGGCCAAGTACCACGAACACCAGCGTCGGGACTGGGAGCGGGCGCTCCGGTACGCCGAGCAACTGGAACCTGGACCTCGCGCCGATGGGCGTCTAGAAAGACTTCGAATGCGACATGAGGCGGCTACCCGGTAAGGCGATACCGAATGTGCGGACGATTTGCGCGCTACAGCGCGACCAGCGAGCTGGCCATGCGGTACTTCCAGGTGCCGGTGGACGAGGGATTCGATGCCCCTCGGTACAACGTTGCCCCGGGCACCGATATCGAGGCCTTTCGGGCGGGGGAGGAAACGCCGGCCGCGTTTCAGCCGATGCATTGGGGGTTCCGGCCCAAACGGGTAATGGATGGGCCGCAGCCCATCAACGCTCGCGCCGAGAAGGTCGCCACCAGCCCGTACTTCCGCAGTGCCTTCGCGGATCGGCGCTGCATCGTCCCGGCGGATGGCTGGTTCGAGTGGCAGAAGACCGGACAGGGCAAGCAGGCGCATTTCATCACGTTGACCGACGATGCGGCGCAGGACGTGCTGTTCCTGGCGGGCATCTGGGCGCCGACCGCGGACGGAGGGGCCTGCTGCGCGATCATCACCGAGCCTGCGTCCGAACACCTGGCGCATATCCACGACCGACAGCCACTCGCGCTCGACGCGGAATGCCGATGGGATTGGCTAGATCCCGAGATCACCGAGCGTGAGCAGGTCCGCCATATCACTCGCCGTATGCCGCCCTCCGCTTTGCGGGCGTATCCAGTTTCCACCCGAGTGAATCGTCCGGCGAATGACGATCGGTCCGTGCTTGACCCTGTAGATCCTGCCTAGTCCCCGGACGTAATTTTGGGGCGGGAGTTTCGCGGACGATTTATCGGCCGCTGCGCGGCCATCCCCACGGAACATGTTCTCTCGTTTGAGCATGGCACCCGGACAGACTTGCCCCTGCGGAAAAACGGGTACCTATCGTCATTGGCTCGACGGCGCGAGTGAAGCAGGCCGCGCCTTTGGCGGGTCGTCGGTTAGTGGGTTCGTGTCCGATCTAGGTACGTACGCACCATCAGCAAGCCCGGAAATCCGTACTCGACGATTATCTCGGCCGGCGTGAGCTGATCGAAAGCGCGGTTTCGGGTGCGGATCCACCGGTACGCCAGATCGCGTTCGTGCGGGAACATCAGACGTAAGGTCTTGTGTATGGCCAGCAGGTGCCCGGCCCGGTCCAGCATGTCCCGGTTCGCGGACAGCGGCTCGCCTTTGCGATAACGCGTCAGCCAGTGGCGAGAGGCTTTCGTCATCCCCAGCATGGCGAGCGATTCGTCTTCATCCAGCGCCCAGTGGTTGAACAGCGTGGTCACCATTCGGGCGAGTGCGCGGCGCTCGTTTGGAGATCGCTTGGGCATCATTGAAGGCATGTTCCCTTCTCCTTCGGTCACTTGGACAGCCTACATCTGAACCTGATGATCCATATCAGGGCGACACCTACCGTCGCATGTCCCGTGTAGCTTCGTGGCCTCGACTCCAGGGCAACCCGCACAAGGTTGCTCTGGGCCGTTTTTCTGGCGCGTTGCAGAGCGCGTATCCACGGCTATGAAGAGGAGCGGTACATGGTGCATTGGAAGGGACGAGGGGCGTCGGCCCTACTGGGCGGAGTGCTGTTGGTAGGGGCCGGTTCAGTGGCCCACGCGAGTGGTTTTGATGGCGGTTATGTGGGTGGTCAGATCGGTGGGGCCTCGTACGATGCGGATGTGGACCTGGACGGCGTCGCCAGCCTGTCGGGCCTGAGTGCCACGGGGTTCTCCGCCGGCTTTTTCGGGGGCTACGGTGTCGCCTCGGCGTCGGGCGTCTACACGGGGTTCGAACTCGATGTGATCGGTGAGAACGCCGATGCTGCAGCCCGCATTGAAGGCGAGGGCACTGCCTCGGTGGAGGCCCGCCACAGCATCGGGGGCAGTCTCCGCGTGGGCGGTCTCGTCAGCGACAACGTCCTGTTGTACGGCTCGCTTGGCTATCAGCACACCGAGTTCCGGGGACGTATCCGTGGGGCGGGTGTCAACAATGTTTCGGATACGGACGATGCGAGCGGCCCGCGCGTCGGTGCCGGTGTCGAGATCCAGGGCGACAGCGGCTGGTTCATGCGCGGCGAAGTGACCTATACCGCGTACAGCAGCGAGTCCTATGGCGATCTTGAGGTCGACCTGGGTGCGACCCGGGTCAATCTGGGTCTCGGCTATCGCTTCTGATGGCGTGGCGCCGATCTCGGCGCATTGATCAGGCGCTCGGTCGAGGCCGCTCAAAGGATTTTCGGCCGGGCTCCAACCCCTCTTTTCCCCGAACCAGCAATCCTTCCTTTAGCGCCTGGTCCAGCGGCGTCTGCAAGCGCTCCCGTGCGTTCTCGGTCAGACGGATGAAGCCCATGCGGTAAAGGGCGTCGTTCAGGGCTGTATCGACCGCGAGCGAGCCGGCCTCCACCACCGTGCGTACGAGTGAGAGCATCAGCTCGGCGTCGTGGACGTGATCGAGCTGGCGCAGGTTGTCCGGCAAGCCGCTCCAGTCCCGAAGACACGGAACCAGAAACTGCTCCGGGCGGCCGCTGAAGTCTCCATCAAGCCGGATCTGTCCGGTGGCCCCCAATGTTGCACGCCGTTCATGGATACGCGCCTGGATCCGCGAGCCGGCCCGACTGAACCCCGCAGCATCGAGTAATCGCTGAGTCAGCACTCGAAGGTGGACGGGGCCTTCGGTATCCACTACCCGCATGATCGCTTCGTCCAGATCGGATTCCGGGATGTCGTGGAAGTGGTCGTGTCCGTCGAGGCCCAGAGAACGGGAATCCGTTTCCGGATAAGCAGGGTCATCGAAGGTCACCACAAAACCGCAGGTCTGTTCACGGCAGTACGCGCGCCACGCCGCGCAGGCCTCCCGCGGGTCAGGATTCCGGATCAGGGTCTGATGGATCTGCACCAGGGCATCGAGGGAGCCGGGGCGGGGATCGCTCATGCCTCCCCCTCGAACACCAGCTCCACGCCCATCGCTTCGGCCGTGAGATCGATCATCGTTTCCTGCAGCAGCGTTTTTGGGCCATCCAGCAGACAGGCATCATCCAGGGCGAGCAGGGTCTCGGCGACCCGGTAGGGGGCGTTGTCCCGCGCATAGGCGCCCGCGATCGACACCAGCACCCCGAAGACTGGCTCGATGTCGTCGGGTGGCAACGGTCCCAGCCAGGTGTCCCACTGACGCCCGGCCTCGGCGATGTCCTCAAGAAGGGCCGCCTCGGCCACCGATGTACTGGAGTTATCGGCACCAGGTTGGGGCGGATGGGTGGAACCGCGCCCCAGTACCAGCAACGCGAAGGCGAGGGCGGCGAGCTGATCCCGCGAAGGCCAGTCGGCGATCGACACGGCTTGTTCGTCGAGGACGCGTTGCCCGAGCGGCTTTACATCAGCCAGAGCCACGTCGGGCCGGGCGGCTTCCTCCTCGGCCAGGCGGCGCCGCGCGACGGCGGCCGTTCCCAGGCGGTGAAGGCCGCCCAACAGACCGGTAACCATCCGTAGCAGGGCACCCACGAACCAGGAGGCAGCCGCGAATAGCCCATACAGCCCCTGGATGGCCGCGGCATTGTGCCCGCGCAATTGAATCCCCGCGATCTTCGCCGAGGAGCGCCCCGGCCGGATCCAGTTGAACGACCCGATCGGCGTCTTGGTGGAGACCGTGACGCCGGATTTGGAGAGGTTGAACTTCGCCGCATCCGAGCCGTAGCGCCCGCGCAGGATGAAACGCCCATTCTGCAAAGCGACCTGGGTGTTCTTCGCCAGGCGGGTCGAGACGCGAACGCCGTGGCGGGTGTTCCCGGTGAGATTCACGCCGGCCGCTCGGGTCTGCGCCCGGAGCGAGAGCCCGCCGGTCCGGCTGGCGCGGAGATACTTTCCGCTGTGCTCGATGCGCTTCTGGCGCCCGTCGCGGTCCTTTTCTCCAACCTTGAGCATCGTCACGGTCGGTTCCCGTCAGCTCGGGGTCGGGCAACCATCCAGGCTTGCATGCCTCAAGCGCTCAGCCTTGCATTCGGATTTCACTCGCCGTCCTTCTTTTCGCCTGCGTCTTGGTTCGGTTCATACAGCACATCGAACCCGACGCCCATCTGGCCGTCGCTGCGCCGCTGCATATTCTCCAGGCGCTGTTGGCGTTCCTGCTCTTCCAGCTCCTTGTCCCGCTCCTGCTCTTCATCGTCCATGTTGCGCTCCATGCCTTGATTCGTGGCGGTGGCGTTTCGTATTTGTTTGGGGGCGTTCTTCACCCCATGGCATGCATGCTAACGGCCGGTCGTTGGATGTGGCGATTGGGGGCGCCTTTGACCTTGAGGGTCATGGGACGCCGGATTGCGCCGCAGTGATGACCGGTGGCCGGACCACGATACTGACATGGTCGAGTGCACGGTGACGCGTCAGGGGATGACGCCTGCGTGTGCTATCAACAAAGCGAAGACGCCGTTGACCGGCCGCAATCACGCGCGTGTATCGTCCGGGTTCCATCAAACCAGCAAGAAGAAGGCGGGGCATGCCGACACTCGAAGACCGTTACCGGGGCGCTATGCTGGGACTGGCATGCGGCGACGCACTCGGTACCACCCTGGAGTTCCAGCGTCCCGGCCGTTTCACACCCATTACCGATATGGTCGGAGGTGGACCGTTTGGTCTGCAGCCGGGGCAATGGACGGACGATACCTCGATGGCGATCTGCCTGGCCGAGAGCCTGGTCCACTGCCACGGGTTCGATGCACACGACCAGATGGATCGGTACGTGCGGTGGTGGCGGGAGGGGTACGCGAGCAGTACGGGACGGTGTTTCGATATCGGGAACACGGTGCGCGCGGCACTCCATCGCTATGAGGATTCCGGCGACCCCATGAGCGGCTCGGAAGACCCACAAACCGCCGGCAATGGATCTTTGATGCGGCTGGTGCCGATCCCCCTGTCCTATCGGCGCACACCGGTTCAGGCACACGTTGCGGCGCAGGCGAGTTCGGGAACGACGCATGGTGCACGTGAGTGCCTGGATGCCTGTCGTTTGTGCACGGCCTATACGTTGGCCGCTCTCGAGGGCTGGGGCCGGGAAGAGATCCTGGAACGTCCCTGGCGCGGGCTGCCGGGCTTCGAGGCGCAGGACGCGCTGGCGCCTCGGGTCGAGGCGATTGCGCAGGGGTCATTCCGGCAGAACGATCCGCCCCGCATCCGCGGCACGGGCTATGTGGCCGATAGTCTTGAGGCCGCACTATGGGCCTTTTCCCGAAGCCGCGATTTCCGGGAAGGGGCCCTGATGGCGGCCAACCTGGGCGATGACGCCGACACCACCGCCGCGATCTTCGGCCAGTTGGCCGGGGTCTTCTACGGGGAGGCGGGCATCCCCGAGGAATGGCGCGCCCGGCTCAGCCAGCACGATCGTCTGGCCGAACTCGGAGATGCATTGTTACAGCTCGCGGATGTGGCCCCTGCGGGGGTGAGCGATGCCCGATCTACGGAGGGCATCTGAATGACCCCCAAACGGACCAGTGCTAGCCATCCGCTGCAAATAGCCGAGATCCCGCTCGCGGAGGGTGGCGTCATCGGCGTGACCTTCTGCCCCGGCAAGCAACAAATGCAGGCGATGACCGGCCCCTGGGCCCGGGATCTTCAGGCCGATGTGACGCGGATAAAGACCTGGGGTGCGGCCGCCGTGGTGACCCTCACCACAATCGACGAATTGGTCGAGTTGAGTGTTCCGGGATTGGGCGATTGCGTCAGTGACGCCGGGCTGACCTGGTACCACCTTCCCATCCCCGACATGGCGGCATCCCGATGCGCGGTGGGATGATCGGTGGCAGGCCCTGGCGCCGGAAATCCACCGCTCGCTGTATGTGGGTGGGCGCGTGGTGGTGCATTGCAAAGGCGGTCTGGGCCGAGCCGGCACCTTGGCGACCCGGCTCCTGATTGATCGGGGCATGCCCCCAGTGGCTGCCATCGAAAAGGTGCGCCAGGCCCGACCCGGTGCCATCGAGTCCCATGCGCAGGAGCGCTATCTTGAGCGGGTAGCGGTGGGGCAGTACGCGAGCAGGATCGACGAGACACTCCCAGGGGAGCTTGGTGGATGAGCCGTGCGTGGGTGGTTTGGCTCGGGTGTGCACTGTGGGTGGCCAGCTCACCCGCACCCGCCGACGGCTACTTCAAGTGCGAAACGCCGCAGGGGGTCGAGTACGCCGATGCCCCCTGTGCCGGTGACGCCCAGCGCCGCGACTTTCCGAACCACGACGAGCAAGAACAAAGGCGTGCCGAGCAGCAGCGCTTTGCCGCCTGCTTTCGTCCCTCCCGATCCTTTGAGCCTGGCGACAAGGCGTCGGACCTCGCCGAACTTTGTGGTACGCCACGCAGGGTGCGGCGGCTGGCGACCGTTCGCGGTGCCGAAGAGCGATGGGAGTATCGGCAGGGACAGGGCGCGGCGTTCGTATGGGTCGAGGACGGTATCATCACGGCCATCCGCGACTAGGCCGGGTTTGGACAATCAATCCGCCTTCACGCGGATCAGCACTTCGCCCGGTTCCGGGCGCGAAGCCGAGGGCAGCGGGCGCCCATCAAGCCGATAGCCCTCCAGAGCGACCATCAGCGCATCGGCCATCTCGGTCTTGGCTTCATCACGTTCAGCGCCGTCGGTGAGCGCCTCCGGTACGTCACGGCAGGTGGCGAGGTACCGTCCAGCGGCGTCGCGCTCGATGCGGACAGGGTAATGCTGTGCGTTCATGGCGATGCTCCTGGTCTTGCGTCAACCGTCGATAAGGCGGTCTTTCCAGTGACCCACGAGGCCGATTTTGAAGGGCGGTCGCGGGACCGGGGAATGAATTCCGTTCCACCCGATACGACACGATACAAAACCTGGGCGACAGAAAACGACGCACTGGGGTGAGATGCTGGGAACGCATTCAGCCGGAGCACGAGGCCAATGAAGGGGAAGCGCCTAGCCCGGGGTATTGCCCCGCTTGTGCTGGCCTTGCTTGCAGGCTGCACGACTCCGACGCTCCCCTCGGGGAATAGCCACCACGTGGGCTAGCCCCTGATCCGCGACGCGGATGGCCGGATCACGGGATACGTCGACGAGAAGCGGTTCGGGCCGACATACATTCGTGCCCCGGACGGGCGGATCCTGGGGACGGTAGAAGAGGGACCGGGCTCGGCACTGACTTATGTTCGCGGAACGGATGGTCGAATCCTGCGCCAGATCGACTGATTAGGGTGGGCAGGTGGCAAATGCCTGAACCCACGAACGGTCCCTGATTCGGCAGTGGGGCGGGGTAGCGCCCCCATGTACGCGGCCGCCTGTGAACCAAGCAGTGGGTTCTCGCATGGCTTCCGGGTGGTTGGAATGGATTCAAGGGGGATGAAGTGGAAGATTTCGAGAGCCGCGTTGTAGAGCATGGCGATGGCGGTTGGACACTATGGGTCCAGCAACCGGGAAGCGGCCCACTCGCTGTTCTTGAGAGCCATCCCGGTACCTCGGCAAACGGGCGAGGTTTAGCGCGATGTGGACCCGCCGCCTTGAGTCTCCGCCTGGAGGACGACCGTGACGGTCTTGGTGGGTCCATTGCCGAGGTCCATGTTGGCGGGCATGAGCCACGCGCCAAGCGCATTCGGTTCCCGCGCGCCCATTCCTCGGAGGTCGCCGGATTTTTCCAGCGCGCGCTCTCTCCGGGGATGATGGGTATCGATGCGGCCGATGTGTTCTCGGTGCTGCCGGCGTCTCGTGGGGTGGGTGTACTGGCCGAGTATCCGGCCCCCAGAGCACAACGCGATATGGAGGACGTCGAAAGGTATCTCGCCACACAGATGAGCCGGTGTGGTCCGGTGTCCTCGGCTCTGGTGGTGCTTCCGGTCGATGCCACCATGACGCCGGCAACGGTGGATAGGGTTGCGCAATCCGTAACCCGAAACCTTTCCGAAGGATCCGACCTGGTTCTGGCCGCACCGCTGTCGATAACAGGTGGAGAACCGATGACGATTTGTCTCTTTGGGGAATAGCGGCATTCGCGTGCGGTTCGTAGTCCGATGTCAGGGCTCTATTTCCAGGCGTCAGGGATGGTCGCCTTTCTCCTTCAGTCTCTGAATCCCGCCCGCATACGGGTGATTCATCCAGACTAAGGAGATCGACATGCAGAAACGGATCATCACGACCGCCGGCCTCATCGCCATTCTGGGGCTCGGCGCCACGACCGCTCAGGCCTCCGGTTTTGACGGTGGCTACATTGGCGGTCAGGTGGGCGGGGCGTCCTACGACATCGATGCCTCGTTGAGCGGGCTGGGCAGCCTGTCCGGTCTCAGCGGAACCGGGGCCGTCGGAGGCCTGTTTGCGGGGTACGGTGGCGTCTCCAGCGGCGGTGTCTACGGTGGCGTGGAGATCGACGCCCAGATCGAGGATGCGGATGCTACGGTGTCGATCGACGGCGAAGGCACTGCGGGTGTCGAGGCCCGTCACAGCTACGGAGTCACCGGACGTATAGGCGGGCTGGTGAGCGACAACGTGCTCGTCTACGGGCTTTTGGGTTACCAGCAAACGGAAGTCCGCAGCAGCGTGCGCGGTCCGGGCTTCGTGAACGGCTCTGATACCGACCGCATCAACGGTCCGAGGATTGGGGCGGGCGTGGAAGTGCAGCGCGATACCGGATGGTTCATGCGGGGCGAGGTGTCCTACACCGCCTACAGCAGCGAGTCGTATGGCGACCTGGAGATCGACCCCGGTGCGACCCGAGTGCAGTTCGGGCTTGGCTACCGGTTTTGACGGATCGAATCGCGCCTTCGTGCGCATGTGGGATGACCGTGCCGAGCGGTATCCGATACCGGGAGGTGGCGTCGTTGCCATCTCCCGGTTTTGCGTTGGGGCAGGTCGCCTGTCAGTCTGAACAGGGGGCTGGAGCCTACGCCGGATGAACAGGGAGCCGGAGATGAGTCAGGGCAACGGAATGCGTGCCACGCTACAGCGGCAGTCCCGCCGTTTGAGCGCACCGGAACTGGTCGAACACCTGCAAATGCACGGATTGTCGAACACCTTGTGCCCACCGATTGGGATAGGGAGGCGCTGTCCGGCTTCCGTCCGGCGGGCGCGGATGAGCGTGGAAGAGAGTTCAGAGTGAGATGGTCAGTTTTTGAGTCGGGTGGTAGTGCGGGTGGGCAATGAGAGTTTTGGCGATTTACTTTCAGGGAAAATTTAAATGAAAGAGATCTGGGATGGATCCATGGATACGGTCTACTACACCAGTGATGAAGCAACGTTGCGCGCCCCATGCAAGGTTACGATTGGGCGCGATCAGATTAGCGTCTCATATGATCTTGAAGGGGAGAACTATCAGTATACCGGAACGGCTGATGCTCCTGGTCACTTCATATTGGCTTTGGCGAATAGACCTGAAGAAACTGGAGGAGCAACATTGCACCGATTTCCGAACAGCAAGCTGCTGGAAGGATACTGGGAGGAGGGTGGAGTGAAAGGGTTCTGGCGCATCCGTCTTCACGAAAAATTGGAACCCCTCGGCGGCTAGCCGTTCGTGATCGCATAGCGGGATTGTGAGGTCGTCCGTTCGGAGTTCAGCATCTGAGTGGAACGATACGGAAGGCGGAGGACGAATGAGCAAGCGAGTCCGGGGTGAAAGCCGATATTGAGAAGTCGCATCTGAGAATGGGTTCTACCTGGTCGCCGCTTGATCCACTCGTAGTCGGTTTCGACCTGAACGTTTCGCTGTTGATAATGCGTCGTCGGCCCGAACGAGGAGGTGCTCGAACCCCTCGCCTTCGAGCCGCGTCGCGGCTCCGATCGATACGGTCATCCTGTGCTCGTTGTTCATCCCCGGCACGTCGAGGGTTGGTATTGCCTCGACGATGCGCGCACCGAGCTGTTCAGCGCCCAACTGATCGGTTTCCGGCAGGAGCATCACGAACTCTTCGCCGCCGATGCGCCCCATGAAATCGGTATCGCGCAACAGGCGGGCACAGCACTGTGTGAACTGGCGCAGGGCCTCATCCCCTTGGGCGTGACCGTACTGGGTGTTGATCGTCTTGAAGTGATCGATGTCGAGGACGAGTAGCGAAAGGGGACGGTGGTGGCGGTGAGCACGTTGGATTTCATGCTCGGCCTGCTCGAAGAGGGCCCGCCGGTTGGCGATGCCGGTCAGGGGGTCGGTGTAGGCCGCCTCGCGCCAGTACTGTTCGACTTGTTTGCGGGGCGTGATGTTGACCGCGACCCAGAGGACCACCGGCTTTGAATGATCGTAGCTGGGCAGCGGAAGGGCCCGGCCCTCGAACCACTGCTCGGCCTGGTGGTGATCGTTGTCCCGGACGGACGGAGGAAGCAGCGCCACATCGGCAACGCATAGTTGATACTCCAGCGTTTGCATCTCTCCGGTGTGGAGGGCTTGCTTCACGTGGGTCAAGCATGCCTCGGCGACCGCTGGCGGAAGAGCATCCGCGAGCGTATAGCCTTCCAGAGACTTGCCGCTCGCATACATGGCCTCATTGGCCCCGCCGATGACCTTCACGTACCGCCCTTCCGCGTCCAGCACGAAGGAGATGTCGGGTAAGGCTTTCAGGAGCGTGAGGAGTTGATCCCTTTCCGCCTTCAGGGCGGCAATGGTGGCAGCTTGTGTCGACTCTTGAATGTCATCCATGTGGCGTCCCTTGGCCTCTGCAATCCGTGCTGCTACGTGTTGGCGGTTTTGGGTCAGGCGAAGCCGGCCCGTCGCGCGCCCGCACCGGGCTTGATGCGATGCTCGGCGACCAGGGCGTTGGCAAGTGCCTGCAAGGTGAGGCCCGCGCTTGGCGTGCCCCGGAGCGATTGGCTTCGCACCACCGTCGCGAAGTCGCCAGGAGTGAGCCCGTCGAGCTGGCGTACGATGGCGTGAGCGGTATCGAGCGCGGCACGATCGTCTGCATCGCTCGGCTGGAGTCGCGAGACAAGTTGGTCGAAGAGTTGCGCGCGTTGCTGGTGATCCAGTGGGCGCAATTCCAGCTTGTGGTCGAAGCGGCGCAGGGCGGCCGGGTCCAGGGCTTCGAGGCAGTTGGTGGCGCAGATGAGGATGCCGTCGAATGCCTCGATCTGGACCAGCAGTTCATTGGTTTGCGTCATCTCCCAGGTCTGGCGGGCCCGGGACCGAGCCGTGAGGAAGCTATCCGCCTCGTCGAGTAACAGAACGGCCCCTTCCTTCCGCGTTTCCCGAAAAGCCTGGGCCAGGTTCTTCTCGGTCACCCCCACGTATGGCGAGATCAGTTCCGAGGCGGTGCGCTTGCGCAGCGGACGGTCGGCGTGTTCGGCAAGATGATGAGCCAGCGCTGTCTTGCCGGTGCCGGGTGGGCCATACGCCAGCAGGGTGCCTTGCCCACCAGCGACCAGGTCCTGGATGACGGCCTCGACCGGCGTGTCGGTATTGAGATATTCGAGGCCGTAATCCAGTGCATCCAGCCCACGGGGCGTGATCATTGGTGGGCGCCCCTGAAGTTCTGCTTGCTGGTCAAGGTGATTCGCCATAACCAATTCCGGCGCATCCGGGCCATTACGTAGAAGCCGTGCCACCCGGGCGGCGCGGCTGATCTCGGCGGGGGTCAGGGCGTCTCTCCCGGCCGTGTAATCGAGCCAGCCCTCGGTCACGCCGAGGCCTTCACAGGCACGCGCCAGCAGTGCGCGTCGGACCGAGCGTGGTGGGTGCCCTACCTCGAGCGCGTAGTCGAAACGGCGCAGGTACGCTGGGTCCAGTTGATCCCAATGGTTGGTGATCCAAATCGCCGGAACGGGATTTTCCTCCAGCATCTGGTTGGTCCAGGCCTTCCCGCGGTTTTTCGAGCGATGGTGGCCGCCAAACTGCGCCGCGTCTGAACTGGCGTCGAACACATCCTCGATTTCGTCGAAGACGATCAATGCATCCTTGGTGCGGCGCAGCAGGTATTGGCAGAGCTGGTAGGCGCGTTGCCGACGGTGCGGTTCCATCGGGCTACCGTTGTCATCTTCGTGGTTCACCTCCCGTGCGTGTAGCTCGGCTTCGTAGGCGACGCGGCGCGCGATCTGCGTCTTCCCCGTGCCTGGGGGTCCATACAGCAGGATGTTGACGCCCTGAACGCCATCCCCGGCCGCCTGCAGGAGCAGCGCCTTGACTCGTTCGATATCGGGTTCGAGGTGTGACAGGGCAAGTTGATTCTCCTCGGGAACGGGCGCGTCACGGAAGAACCCCGCGAAGATGCGGTCGGGGGAATTCAGCGTTCCGAGCAGTTGGGAGGCGAGGCTGTCCAGCAAATCGAACCCGAGATCGCGGCTGTTGTACGACGACACCGTGACAAGGCCAGAACGGACCAGGGTTTCGCCGTGCGAGAGGGCGTTCTGGATCTCCCCTGTGGTGCGGTTCAGGGCGAGCGCGACGATTTCTGCCGAGGCCAGGTCGCAGGATTCGCGAACTTCGGATAACAGCTTTTCAAAGCTGTAGTGGGACGCATAGATGGTGAGAAACTCCAGGATTTCGCATTCGGTGTCGTTCAGGCCCAATGGTTCAGCAAGGATCCGGACATTCCGCGCGATCGCGCGGTCCTGGAGCCGCGATTCATCGGCCTCGAATATCTGAAGGCGGTCCTGAACGGCTTGCTCCAAGGCGAGATGGTCATCCTCGTCTTCTTCGTCGAGGTGTATGCCGAGTCCCTTTAGCTCGCCTCTATTTGCCCAGGAAGTCAGATTGTCGCTCGCATCCCGCGGCAGGGCCGTTGCAAGGATTCGCAGGCTCCACAGCGTTCTCATGTTTCGTACGTCGTTCGAGGGGGATGGACGGCTGGATCGCATGCGGTGCCTGCGTAGGCGACGACGAAGGTTCAAGGGCATGGAGCACTCCTGGATCTAGTGAGGCCCCAGCTTCATCCAGGGAGGCGACAGAGTTTGACGCATGACAGATTCGGAAGGACCGTCCTCGTCCCTCTAAAGGGACGGGCCTCGTACTCCTTGGCGAATGCGTGTTGCCCCATCAGTCGCGGATCTCGTAGAGCAGCACGCCTCGAGTATCGCGGACCTGCTTCTGACCCAAGGCGCCTTCGGTGATGTAGCCCTTGCGGTTCCCGTCGGCGTCATAGATGGAGGGCTTCCCGAATCCGGCAGGCACCGTCGCGGCGCACCCTGCCAACAGGCATGCGATTCCGATCACGATCCATCTCATGGCGATCTCCTGATCCGGTGATGATTCGGACAGTCTGGCGCTTTTGTGCGACATGACCTGACGCCCCGATGCGATGTACTGGGAGGAAACGGCACGGCAGGGGTCCGGTTTGCCATGAGGGCGGTGTGGGATAAGGTGGCGGCAAATGCACCGGCATTTAACGGACCGGGCGACAGGAGAGAAGGGATGCCGGAAGGGCAGGGAATGCGCGCCACGCTGCAGCGCCGGATGTTATTGCTGGGGATGATCCCGCGGCAGCCCCGTCGAGTTAGCGCACCGGATCTTGTCGGACGCCTCCAGACACGCGGGCTCTCCACCACGCTGCGTACCATCGAACGGGATCTGGAGGCCCTGTCTGGGTTCCTTCCGCTGGGTCGGGATGAACGGGACCGCCCGTACGGCTGGTACTGGCTGTCCGAGGCGCCGTTGCAGGACGTGCCGGCGATGGATCCGGAAACGGCCCTGACCCTCCAGATCCTGGACGCGCATTCCGCACAACTGCTACCGCCTTCGGCCCGGGCGCGACTCAAGCCGCAGGCTGCCCGCGCGCGGGAAGTCCTGGACTCCACCGGCGAGGCCTCCGGTCTGAGCCTGTGGCCCGAGCGGGTTCGCATCCTTTCCAACGGTCCGCCGCTCACTCCGCCCGAGATGCCGGACGGCGTGTTCCTGGTCCTGCAGCAGGGCCTGCTGGAACGCCGCTGCCTCGATATCACCTACCGTTCCCGTTCGAAGGGGCAGGTGAAGGATCACCGGATCCATCCGCTGGCACTCGTGTTCCGCGAACCGGTTACCTACTTGCTGGCCACGATGGAACCGCATCAGGATGTCGTGCATCTGGCGGCCCACCGTATCGAGGCCGCGGCCCTGACCGATCAGCCCGCCCGCGATCCCGAGGGCGGATTCGACCTCGACCAGATCATCCGCAACGGCGCCTTCGACTATCCCGAGGGTGATGCCATCCCCCTGGAACTCCGGGTAAATGCGGACCTTGCCTACCACCTCCACGAGGCCCGCCTGGCGGAAGACCAGCTCATTGAGCGGGGTCCCGACGGTACCTCGCGTGTGACGGCCACCGTGCGCGACACCGCCCGGCTCAAGTGGTGGCTGCTGGGGCTGGGTGCAGGCGTCGAGGTCGTTGGACCCCCGTCACTGCGCGACGCCGTTGCCCAGGAATTGGAATCCGCCCGTCTGGCCTACCGCACGAAGGATCCCGCATGAGAGCCTTCCGTGCCTTGCGCAACAGCTGGGCGTGCTTGTCCGGTCGCAGGCGCCTGGCAACGCGCGAGGACATTCGGGCATGGACCGTGGGCAATCTGTTGCTGGAGCTTCCGCGGTGCACCCGCCGAGTTCGGCTTCTGTCACCCCAGCAGGGGCAGTCAGGCGTCGGCTGTGAATGGATTGTTTCCGCCCGCGACCTGGAGCACTGGCTGGAAGAACGTGACCCGCCTGTGGTCGCGGCAAGACCGGACGGGCCTCGTCGGGCCTTTCGGTTATGGCTGCAGGCCGCGGACGATCGTGTCGATGCCATCACCGATCTCCCGGACGCGTTTCGGTCCGAACTGCGCGGCCGGTTCACGCAAATGGTTTCGGCGATCGCGGGAGAACTTCGCTGTGTGCGATGCGACGACGTCGTGACGTGCCTGGAAGAGGTGTGCGGCGACAAAACCCAGGACGGAGCCTTCACCGTCTGGACGACGCAGACCCGGTGTGTGCGAGGGCATGACCTGTTCAGCGAGGCGCACGCGACCGAGTTTTATTTCGGGGGACGAGCGAGTCGACACTCGGCCTCGCCATCAAGTCGCAGGCAACAGGCTAGGGCCTGAACCCAAGAGGGGCAGAGATAGTGATCAGCGGAAAACTGGCAGGGGTGATGTTGGGCGGGATGTTGCTGGTCGGGTGCACCACGACGCCTGTCAGCCTGGATCCTGCGCAGGGCAGTGACACGGTTGGCGTCGGTTCGGCGAATGTCGAGATGGGTTCCGTTACGGACAGCCGGCAACACGGCTCGAACTGGCTGGGGGCCATTCGGGGTGGTTTCGGGAATCCATTGCAGACGCTCGAGACCGAGGAGCCGGTATCCGAGGTGGTTCGCGGACAGTTCATCACGGGGCTGGAACAGCGCGGCATGCTGGCGCAGGAAGGAGAGGGGGATTTCATCCTAGAGGTCGATATCGAGCAACTGGATTCGAACCAAGTGATGCGGCGTGAGGCGCATTCGAGGCTTGATGTCACCCTGATCGAACAGGGCTCGCGCACGATCGCCTACGAGAATTCGGTTCGCTCAAGCAATGTCGAGGGCGGTGCCGGGGGCGGCGTCTTCGCATCCATCGAGAAGCTGGAAGAGATCCTGACGCGGACCCTGTGGGAGACCATCGGCGAGGCCCTGGACGACGAGCGTCTGCACCAGGCCATCGCCCACGGCCCCGCCGAGGCTCAGGTATCAAGTGAGTTGGAGGCGGATATCGAGGCGCTCCGACGGCTTCGAGACCGCGGTGTGATTACGGAAGACGAGTACCGCGAGCGCGTACTGCATCTGGTGGACTAATGGGCGGTTGCAAATCGGGTCGGTTTCTCGGATCTGACCGATTTTCTCGTTCCTCTTCGAGAGTATCGAGTCTGCATTTCGTCCGGGGGGTAATGGATGGGTAGGGCGGTGAGCCCGCGCGGCTTCGCCCTCTAGCCAAATATTCCTGGTCCTGTGGCGCGCTGAGCGGATCAAGGTGGTGATATGAAAGGAATTACGAAGCTCGTTCCCGCGGTCATCTTGTTGTTGATGATCGTATCTACGGCCGAAGCGCGCGATGTTTACCGTTGCATCGATGCGGATGGCGGTACAACGTTGTCCGATAGGCCTTGCGCAGGGACGCCTAGCGGGACGCTCCGGCTGAATCCAGATGCAAATGTGCTCGATGGATCCGGTGATCGACGTTTTCGGGCTGAGCGAGAGTCGCGCCAAAGGCTGGAAGAGCGGGAGCGCCAGGCGGTGACTCAGCGCGTCCCAACGGGACCCACGATGGAGCACGAGTGCTCATCAATGGAGATCCATCATTATTCGACGTTTGATCGGGAAACGGTAGTCGGCGGATTCGTGGATGGCACCGTGGATCCCGGCGGTTTCGTTTCCGGAACCGTAAGCGGAGGTCAGGTGAGAAAAAATCGATGTGTGAACGTTCAGTTTCTCATAAAGGGCCACGGTGGCCGGATCAATAACAGCCGGTACATGCGCGAGTTGGCGTCGAATTTCGTCGCGGTTTTTTCGAATGGTGCGAGGCGAGAGGGGGAGCGCGCTCGAGTGACTACGCCGGGCCGCATCCATTTTGGTGAGATCCAATCGGGCAGCGTTTGTTTCGGCGAGAGTGATTTCGAGATTGCTGACCTCGTCTGCAACTGATCCTGTGAGGCAACCTACGGGAGCAACCCCTGCGTATTGACGAGCTGAAACAGGTGCTCGAGGGCGGCTCATTCCAGCCTCGTGGGCCTCGGGACTCAGGCGGCGGCAATTGTCGCCTGAAGCTGGCAGGCTGGGGGTTGGGCGCGAGCAATAGCGCCATCGGACGTGTTCGCGCGGCGTGAAGGTTTGCTGCAACAATGCCGGCACCATCGGGTGCCCGGCCTTGGGCAGAGTGAATAAAGAGCAGGGGAGCAGGGCTTGAACACGGAGAATCATTCGGAGACGGCGGCGTGGATCTGGTCGGTGGCGGATCTGCTGCGGGGGGACTTCAAGCAGTCGCAGTACGGGCGGGTGATCCTGCCGTTCACGCTGCTGCGGCGGCTGGAGTGCGTGCTGGAGCCGACTAAGGACGGCGTCCTGGCCGCCGCGAAGGAGCACGAGAACAAATCGGAGACCGTTCGCGAGCAGCTTCTGCTGCGCAAGGCGGAGCAGCCGTTCTTCAACACCTCGCCGCTATCGCTGGGCAGTCTGTCGGATACGCAGACGGCCGAGGACCTGATGAGCTACATCGAGTCCTTCAGCACCCATGCCCGCGAGATCTTCGATCACTTCCACTTCGAGGATTTCGTCCAGCAGCTCGCGGCCAACAACCTGCTGTACCAGGTGGTGCAGCGCTTCGCCGCGATCGACCTGCGCCCGGCGCGAATCACCAACTTCGGCATGGGCCTGATCTTCGAGGAGCTGATCCGCAAGTTCGCGGAGAGCTCCAACGAGACGGCGGGGGAGCACTTCACCCCGCGCGACATCGTGCACCTGACCACCTCGCTCGTGCTCACCGGGCAGGAGCACAAGCTCAAGCCGCACAGTATCGTCACCGTGTACGACCCCACCTGCGGGACCGGGGGCTTCCTGTCCGAGAGCGACGAATACGTCCAGCAGATCAGTCAGGACGTGACCGTGTCCCTCCACGGGCAGGAGCTGAACCCCGAGTCCTACGCCATCTGCAAGGCGGACATGCTGGTGAAGGGGCAGAACGTCGAGAACATCAAGCTCGGCAACACGCTCTCCGACGACCAGCTCGACGAGCTGCAGGCCGACTTCATGCTCGCCAATCCGCCGTTCGGCGTGGAGTGGAAGAAGGTCCAGAAGCAGGTGACCGACGAGCACAACCACAAGGGCTTCAACGGCCGCTTCGGCCCCGGCCTGCCGCGCGTGTCCGATGGCTCGCTGCTGTTCCTGCTGCACCTGGTCAGCAAGATGCGCGACCCGCGCAAGGGTGGCTCGCGCATCGGCATCATCCTCAACGGCTCGCCGCTGTTCACCGGCGGGGCCGGCAGCGGCGAGTCCGAGATCCGCCGCTACCTGCTGCAGCACGACATGGTGGAGGCCATCATCGGCCTGCCCACCGACATGTTCTACAACACCGGCATCGCCACCTACATCTGGGTGCTGAACAACAACAAGCCGGCCGAGCGCCGCGGCCGGGTGCAGCTCATAGACGCCACCGACCGCTACGCCAAGATGCGCAAGTCGCTGGGCTCCAAGCGCCAGTACATCGACGACGCCAACATCGACGCGATTGTGCGCACCTACGGCAGCCTGGAGGAGAGCGACAAGAGCAAGTTCTTCCCCAACGAGGCCTTCGGCTACCGCCGCATCACCGTCGAGCGCCCGCTGCGCCTGAACTTCCAGGCCAGCCCCGCGCGCATCGAACGAATGCTGGCCGAGAAGCCGATCCAGAAGCTAGACGACACCACCCGACTCGGCGTGCAGGCCGCCTGCGAGCGGCTGGACGCCGACCGCGTCTACACCAACCGCGAGGCCTTCCTGAAAGACCTGAAGGCCACGCTGAAGGACCTCGGCATCAAGCTGGGCGCGCCGGCCCTCAAGTCCATCTGGAACGCACTGAGCGAGCGCGACCCGGAAGCGGACATCTGCACCGACAACAAGGGCAACCTGGAGTCCGACAGCGACCTGCGCGATACCGAGAACGTCCCGCTGGGCGAGGACGTGTTCCAGTACTTCGAGCGCGAGGTGAAACCGCACGTCCCCGACGCCTGGATCGGCGAAGCCAAGCGCGACGAGCAGGACGGCGAGATCGGCATCGTCGGCTTCGAGATCCCGTTCAACCGCCTCTTCTACGTGTTCCAGCCCCCACGCCCGCTGGAGGAGATCGACGCCGATCTCAAGGCCGTCACAACCCGCATCAAGCAGATGATCGAGGAGCTTTCGGCGTGAGCTTCCCGAAATACCCCAAGTACAAGGACTCCGGCGTCGAGTGGCTCGGCGAGGTTCCGGAGCATTGGAGCATGGTTCCAGTTCGGGGTTTGGCACGGGCCGGCCTTGATACTTTCACCGACGGTGACTGGATTGAGTCGCCGTACATCGCCGACGAAGGCGTTCGGCTGATACAGACGGGAAATATCGGCGTCGGGGAATATCGCGAAAAGGGTTTCAGGTATGTCTCTGAACAGACCTTCCACCTCCTCCGTTGTACCGAGGTTTCGCCTGGCGATATTTTGATCTGCCGGCTAGCCGATCCGGTTGGCCGAGCTTGCTCGGCACCGAACCTCGGCGCTCGGATGATCACATCAGTAGATGTTTGCATCCTCAAGATAAGACGCGGTGTCGATTCACGATACGTTGTCTATTTTTTCTCCTCCTCGCCATATCTAGCGTTTATGAAGTCGGTTTCCCGCGGAGGAACGCGAGAACGTGTAAGCCGAAGTTTCTTGGGGTCTGTCAGGTTCCCCCTACCAAGCAAGAAAGAGCAAGATGCGATCGCGGCCTTTCTCGACCACGAGACCGGGAAGATCGATGCGCTGATCGAGGAGCAGCGGCGGCTGATCGAGCTGCTGAAGGAGAAGCGGCAGGCGGTGATTTCCCACGCCGTCACCAAGGGCCTCGACCCCAACGTGCCCATGAAGGACTCCGGCGTCGAGTGGCTGGGCGAGGTGCCGGTACACTGGGAGCTCTGGAAGGTGTCACATGCATTCAGAGGGATCGGGAGCGGGACTACCCCGCCCAGTAATCAGCCTCAATGGTATGAAGAAGGAACAGTCCCGTGGGTTACGACCAGTGAACTGCGTGAATCCTCTATCGTTGACACGAAAAAACGAATTACCGAACGAGCCCTGAGTGAGTTTTCATCGCTACAAATGCATCCACCGGGCTCACTAGTAATAGCTATGTACGGGGCGACAATTGGAAGGCTTGGATTTCTGAATGTCGCCGCGACGACCAATCAAGCGTGTTGTGTCCTTTCGAGGCCGGAGGCAGTTGAACCGGCTTTCGCGTTCTATTGGTTTCTTGCTTTTAAGGATGTGGTCATTCGGCTGTATGCTTCAGGGGGCGGGCAGCCGAATATAAATCAAGAGACTATTGCAGCACTTCGTGTCGCTGCTCCATCCAGGCAAGAACAGCAGTCTATCGCGCAGTTTCTGCATCAGAACTTGGCGGGCATGGATGCTCTGATAGAGGAGGCACAGAGCGCGATATCACTTTTTCAGGAGCGGCGCTCGGCTCTGATCTCCTCCGCCGTCACAGGCAAGATCGACGTACGCGGCTGGCAGGCCGGAGTCGAGTCGGATGAGCCGGAGCTGGCGATGGTCGCCGAGGAGCCGGCCGGGTATTCGGGGCAAGGCGGTGCCGCATGACCCAGGGCCGCAGCATCCGACTGTTCTTGGTCGATGGAACGCCGCACGGGTTGCTGACGGCGGAGATCATGAACTGGACCGGCCATGTGCTGACCGGGCCGCGCGGCAAGCTGAGCGAGCTGGTGCAGCGGCCGGAGTGCGGTCGCACCGGCGTCTACTTTCTGGTGGGGCCGGATGCGGAGAACAGCGTGCGCCCGCAGGTGTATATCGGCGAGTCGGATGATGTCGGCAAACGGCTGAAGCAGCACAACCGCACCGAGGAGCAGGGCGGCAAGGACTTCTGGGAGAAGGTCTGCCTGATCACCAGCAAGGACCAGAACCTGACCAAGGCCCACGTGAAGGTCCTGGAGAGCCTGCTGATCCAGCAGGCCCAGCGCGTGGGCCGCTGCAGCCTGGTCAACGGCACCCGCCACGACTACATCGGCCTGCCCGAGGCCGACCAGGCCGACATGGCCTTCTTCCTGGAACAGATCCGAACCGTACTGCCCGTGCTCGGTTTCGAGTTCCTGCGCGACTCCAGCCGGCCCCCAGTCAGGGAAATGGCAGCCAGCGTCACCCCTGCACCCACTTCAGACGATGCCTCACCCCGCTTCCGCATGGTGCTGCCCAAGAACGGCATCACCGCCTACGGACAGGAGCTGGACGGCGAGTTCTTCGTCCTGGAAGGATCACAGGCTCGCGAGGCGTGGGTGGGCCCTACGCCCCACGGCTATCAGCGCCTGTTCGAGCAACTGGTGGAGGAAGGGGTGCTAGTGCCGGATGGCAATGGCCCCATGCGGTTTTTACGCGACTACGCATTTTCCAGCCCCAGTGCGGCCGCTGCTATGGTGGTCGGAAGAACCGCAAATGGCCGCAAGGAATGGCAACGCGAGGACACCGGCCAGGCCTACGGCGAATGGCAGGAACAATTGGTCGCCGAAGCGGCGGATGTAACCCCCGAAGAACCCTAAGAACGAGAAACGGAATGGCGGACAGCAGGGAAGCGCAGTTTCAGCAGGACATCATCGACGCGATGACCGCCGACGGCTGGCTCACCGGTCCGGCCAGCGGGTATGACGCCGCGAACGCGCTCTATACCGAGGATCTGGTCGGCTATCTGCAAGAGGCCTGGCCGGAGCATTGGGAAAAGTTCGCCGCGAAGAATGCACAGGACCCGCAACGGGCCCTGGTGCGTGCGGTGACCCGCGAGCTGGATCGCCGCGGGACGTTGGATGTGCTCCGCCATGGGGTCAAGGACCGGGGCTCGAAGCTGGATCTGTGCAGCTTCAAGCCCGACCACGGCATGAACCCCGAGTCCCTGGCCCGCTACCGTGCCAACCGCCTGCGCGTGGTGCCGGAGGTCTCGTACTCGCCGCATGCTCGCAGCGGGGAGTACAACCCGCGGCTGGATCTGGTGCTGTTCGTCAACGGTATCCCCACCGCCACGCTGGAGCTGAAGAGTGAGTTCAAGCAGTCGGTCGAGAACGCCAAGCGCCAGTACCGGCGCGACCGCCCGCTGAAGGACCCGGTCACCCGCAAGCCCGAGCCGCTTTTGACCTTCAAGCGCGGGGCGCTGGTGCACTTTGCGGTCAGCCAGGACCAGGTGGCGATGGCCACGCGCCTGAACGGCAAGGACACCGTCTTCCTGCCCTTCAACCAGGGCACGGAGGACGGCGGCGCCGGCAACCCCGCGCCCCCGAACCCGGACTGCTACGCCACCGGCTACCTTTGGCAGCGCGTGTTCCAGCCGGATGCCTGGCTCAAGATCATCGGCCGCTTCCTGCACCTGGAGGACAAACCGGAGGAAGACTTTCACGGAAAACGGCGCAAGAAAGAGTTGCTGGTTTTTCCGCGCTTCCATCAGTGGGAGGTGGTGAACCGCCTGATCGGGGCCACGCGGGAGGAAGGTGCCGGCCAGCGTTACCTGATCCAGCACAGCGCGGGTTCCGGCAAGTCCAACTCGATCGCCTGGATCGCGCACCAGCTCGCCTCGCTGTACGACGAGGCGGGCGGCAAGCTGTTCAACTCCGTGGTGGTGGTCACCGACCGCACGGTGCTGGACAGCCAGCTCCAGGACACCATCTACCAGTTCGAACACGCGCACGGTGTGGTGCGGCCGATCACCCGCGACGTTGGTAACCAGAGCAAGTCGGAGCAACTGGCCGAGGCGCTGGCCGAGCAGACGCGCATCATCATCGTGACCATCCAGACCTTCCCGGCGCTGTTTGACGCAATGGATAAGCGCCCGGAGCTGGCCGCCGGGCGCTACGCAGTGATCGCCGACGAGGCGCATTCCTCGCAGACCGGGTCCTCCGCCACCAAGCTCAAGGCCATCCTGGGCACCGACAAGCCGGAGGATGAGGAGATCAGCGCCGAAGAGCTGATGGATGCGGCCGTCGCCTCACGCAAGCCGACCGAGCGCATCAGCTACTACGCCTTCACCGCCACGCCCAAGGCGAAGACCCTGGAGCTGTTCGGCCGCCCGCCGGATCCGGATCTGCCGGCTTCGGCCGACAACAAGCCGGAGCCGTTCCACCTGTACTCCATGCGCCAGGCGATCGAGGAAGGCTTCATCCTCGATGTGCTGAAGAACTACACGACCTACTCGACCGCCTGGAAGCTGGCTCACCCGCATGGCGATGACGAAGAGGTGGAGTCGCGCAAGGCCTCGACCAAGATCGCCCGCTGGGTGCGGCTGCATCCCCACAACATCAGCCAGAAGGTCGAGGTGATCGTCGAGCACTTCCGCGCCAACGTGCGCCACCTGCTGGACGGCCAGGCCAAGGCGATGGTGGTGACGGGCAGTCGGCAGGAGGCGGTGCGCTACGCGCTGGCGATGCGCGAGTACACCCAGGACAAGGGCTATGGCGACGTGCACGCACTGGTGGCCTTCTCCGGTTCCGTACTGCCGGACGAGGTGATCCCCGAGGAGGTGACCGAGCACAGCTCGCTGCTGAACCCGGGCCTGAAGGGGCGCGACCTGGCCGACGCGTTCAAGACCGCCGAATACAACGTGATGATCGTGGCCAACAAGTTCCAGACCGGGTTCGACCAGCCCAAGCTCTGCGCCATGTACGTGGACAAGAAGCTGCAGGGCGTGGAGTGCGTACAGACGCTCTCCCGTCTGAACCGCACCTTCCCGGGCAAGGAGGACACGTTCGTCCTCGACTTCTTCAACGACGCCGAGGACATCCTCGAAGCCTTCCGCCCCTACTACAACAAGGCCGAGCTCGCCGACGTCTCCGACCCGAACGTGGTCTACGACCTGCAGCACAGCCTGGACGCCTCAGGCATCTACCACTGGGACGAGGTCGAGAACTTCGCCCGCGCATTCTTCGATCCCAAGGTCAACGCAAGCCAGCTCAGCTACTACTGCCAGCCCGCCCGGGAACGCTACACCACCCGCTACAAGGCCGTGATCGAGCAGATCCAGACCTGGAAGGCCGCGTACGCCGAAGCCGAGCGCAATGGCGACAAGACCGGCCTGCACCGGGCCGAGCAGGAGCTGAAGGACGCGCACACCACTCGCGACGAACTCGACCTGTTCCGCAAGAACCTCCAGAGCTTCGTACGCAGCTACGAGTTCCTCTCCCAGATCGTCGACTTCGAAGACCGCGAGCTGGAGCAGCTATGCGTATACGCCCGCGGCCTGCACCCGATGCTGAGCACCCAAAACCTGGAAGAAGACACGATCGACGTCTCCGAACTGGAACTGACCCACTACCGCCTGAACAAGCGCGCCGAACACCAACTGAACCTAGGCGAAGAGGGTGAGGACTACAACGGCCTCAAACCCCTCTCCGACGTCGGCTCTGGCAAGCCCCACGACCCGGAAAAGAAGCGCCTCTCCGAGATCATCGACCATCTCAACGACCTCTTCGGCGCCGAGGTGAGCGACGAAGACAAACTCCAGTTCGCCAACGGCATCGCCGACCGCATCCGCCGCGACGACGCCGTAATGGCGCAGGTCGAGAACCACAGCCCCGACCAGGTGATGCATGGCCTGTTCCCCAAACGCGTCACCGACACCGTCCTCGACGCCATGACCGACCACGAAAAACTCTCCATGCAGGTCCTGGACGACCCCGAACGGCAGCGCGACTTCGCCCTACTGATCCTGCGCCTGCTGACCGCCGGGGCAGGCGACCAACACCCGACGCCCAAGAGACCCGCTCAATGAACAAGCGCCTCAGGGCATTGGCGCTCGCTTCGGCAGCCCGGGGGCCGAACGGCACCACGCCGCAATCCCGCCATTCCGTTCGCCAAGCGTGCTCCCATCCGCGCGTTGGCAACCGAACGGTATGGAGCGCTTTGCTCGCGGGATTTCACGGCCAAGTGGGTGTTATACAGAATCTTTATAGCGCCAATATCCCAGATTCTGTCTAATACACTGTTATAAGCAAGAGGTCACCACATGAGCCCTAGTGTTTTTATCAGTCATGCCAGTGAAGACAAAGACCGATTCGTCACCAACTTCGCGACGAAGCTCAGGGAAAACGGCGTTGATGCATGGCTAGATCGCTGGGAAATGCTCCCAGGCGATAGTCTTGTCGACAAGATCTTCGAAGAAGGCCTGAAGGAGGCCCATGCTGTAATCATTGTCCTTTCCAAGTTCAGCGTTTCGAAACCTTGGGTGACAGAGGAGCTTAACGCGAGCATGGTCTCGCGCATCTCAAAGGGTACCAAGATCATCCCCATTGTAATTGATGATTGCAGTGTTCCTGAAGTGCTAAAGTCAACCTTGTGGGAGCGAGTCGAAGATACAGGGAACTTTGAAACGCTACTTAAGAGAATTGTGGCGGCAATTTACGATGTCCGCGAAAGGCCACCTGTAGGAGAACCCCCCGATTTTGTTCAGAAGACCACTAGCGACATTGCGGGACTTCCAACAATAGATACGCTCGTGTTGAAGCGGGCTGTCGCATTCGATTTGGAGAACAACGCACACATTTTCGAGCCCGAGGAAATTTTTCGAGACCTTGACGCCCTTGGGCTAACAAAAGGTCAGGTAAAGGAGTCCATCGAGATTTTGGGGGCGGATGGCTACTTCGAGTTATCGCATTACTTCGGCGGAGGGCCAGATCGGTACGGATGCCATATTCGAGTTACTGGCTATGGTTTCGAGAAATATTGCGGCTCCGAGATTGATGGGTACGATCATCTGAAGGAACAGTGCGCAGGCCTAATCGTCAATGAAGACGTGAAGGACAACAAAACATTAGCAGATAGAACAGGGGCTAAGCTTCGGCTAATTGAACACATTCTGGACGTGTTCGAATCCAATGGGCTAATTAGTGCCACGAAGTTCCTCGGGGGCAATATTTCTATTCATCACGTCCATCCGAAATTTCGTAGGATGTTGGCATGATTGCTTATAACACAACGCTCCACTCGACCAAAAACCGCTATGCGGTTTTCGTCGGGTGAGCTAGGCGTTAGGAATATATGCAACCCCTTGAATTCATTCTTGGAGTTATTGAAGCAACCGCGTGGCCCGCAGTAGTGCTCGCAGCGGTTTTCTTGCTGAGAAAACCCCTTGCTTCAATTTTACGGGCACTCACCAAGTTACGTTACAAAGACCTAGAGTTGGATTTTGGACGTGAACTCAGGGAGCTTGGCCAACAAGCAGAAGAGGCCCACTTGGTCACTGAGCAAACGCGAAAGAGTCGCGGCGGCCCAAAAGAGCCGGCTGAGTTGCTTGATGAAGCCGAACAGCTAGCTGAGGAATTTCCAGAGCCAGCAGTCGCAGTGGCATGGTCCGCGGTTGAAAGTGCTTTAATTGAAGCAGCCGAGTCCCACGCCGGTTCTGATCAACATCGTAGATTTTCACCTAGCCGGAATATGAAATTCCTGGCCGATAGCAACATTTTAGACAAGCGCACGTTAGAGTTACTGCACGGGATGCAGCGGCTTCGAAACGTTGCTATCCATGAGCGTTGGAACGCTTTTGGTGGAATTTCTACGGGTGAAGCTTACGAGTTTATACGGCTAGCACGGGGAATCTGCGGTAGGTTGACCCCTAACCAATAGTTCCAGTTCGTTCCGGGCCTTGCGGCCCTCCACCGGACAGCCTTGTCGCCGCTTCGGTCTGCCAAGACTGCCGCTGAACGTCGGCGTTAAAGCTATAGTTTAGAGAACAGAGGAATATTCACCTTGGATAGATTTCCACCCGAAGTAATTGAGAATCTGAAAAACTACGTTTACCGACTAATCGACCCGCGTAATGGCGAAACGTTTTACGTGGGACGCGGTGTTGGAAATAGGCTGTATTCCCATATTCATGACGAACTAGGTAGTGATTCCGACGAGGTGGGCGACAAGCTGAAAAGGATAAGAGCAATACGTCTTGCGGGTTTCGAGGTTTCCCATGTGGTGCATCGGCACGGAATGGAGCCCAGCGTAGCAAGTGAAGTCGAGGCTGCATTGATCGATGCATATCCAGGGCTTACAAATTTCATGGGAGGAGAGGGTAGCGGCGATCGCGGTGCAATGCACGCGGACGAGATAGTTCGTGAGTATCTGGCTGAACCCGCGGCGATTCGGCATCGGGCGTTATTGATCAGTGTGAATAGAAGCGCCTTAGAGCAGCCGCTTTACGAAGCGACACGATTTGCTTGGAATCTCAGTCAAAAGCGCGCCAACGAAGCAGAACTGGTCCTGGCCTCAGAGAAGGGGATTATCCGAGGTGTGTTTATCCCTGAAAAGTGGTTGGAAGCAACGGCAGAGAATTTCCCTGGCCGCCCAGACACGCCTAGTAGACTAGGCTTCGTCGGTCGAGAGGCACCACCCGAGATCCAAAATGCCTATGTCGGCCGGCGAATACCCGATGAATATAGGTTCGGCACTGGGAATCCGATTAGGTATACGTGGAATTGAAGGCGGACTCTAGCGAAGGGTTCAACCGGACGCCGGTGAGCTTGCGGGCGGCGAAGGCGGTCGAGTTCGGTGTCGGCGCCGGTTAACCCAAACGTTGGGCGCCTTGGAGCTAGCCTGATGACTAGAGACGATCTCATTGAGATTATCGAGGAATCCCGAATATTTCAGCACTGGCATTGGTTCAGTTGGCACTTTAACCACACATTGAAAGGTGTGCCGAACCTGCTAGCAGATTCAATTGTCGATGCTTGCCTTGTTTGCGAAAACTGCATCCCCGGCTACGCTAAGCGAACGATTTCCATTATTTCCAGCATTGGCGGAAGGGAAAAGCATTTGCCAGATTGGGAGCAATTGCTTCAAGTCCTCGCGGAGCTTTTGGTTGTTAGTCACGTTTTGGGGCGCAAGTGGGAAGACTCCACTACATTTGAGTCGGAACCTTCCGTTGAAAAGCGGGGAAAGAACCCAGAAATATTGGTTCAGAATGAGCGCATCACCCTTGCTGTAGAAGTCAAAGCGCCAGCCCTTTTCTCTCACCAGGAGGATCGCGCGGCCAATCCTGAGCAAGTTGCTGCAAGGTTTGGATCTCAAGACCAAATCAAGCAACTGCTCGCTAATCCAGAGAAGGTAACCCTTCCAAGGGACAATCCCATCAAGGATTTCCTGATTAGTTCCGAGTCGAAATTCGAGCAATTTCAGGTAAAGAAAAATTTCGTCGGAGTGCTAGTAATTGTTTGGGATGACTTCATTTACGAACCACTATCATCCTTGCTGCACCCTGGTTCCGGTTTGCTCACTGAGAATAGCTTTTGCAAAGATGCTGATGGCAAGCCAATTGTCTTTCCTTCAGTAGGTGCCGTGGTGTTGATTAGGCAACTGCACCAAATTGTGCGGGCGTGTCGTGATGAACAACTTGCCGATGGTTTGGTAAACCCTTTGCAGTACAGTATTCCTCATGGGTTTCCGCCGAAGGTCTTGGTTGCGAATGGTGTGGCCAATCAAGATCTAAGGCAATTGGAAGAAATCTTCGAAGCCTTGGCTCCAGATCATAAAATGGGGGCGGAGTATACGCCAAAGGAACTGGTTTGGTGGATGTAGTAAGAGCGGCGCCCAACAAATTGTGTCACATGCGCACCACATCTCGGGGTCGGACCTCGGTAGGTTGCTGTAAACGAATGCGTTAAAAGAGGTGAAGGCGGCTCTAGGAATCTTAGAAGGGTGGTTTTGGGGCGAAAATGATGGTCTGGCGGATTGGCTCGGGCGTATGAGGCGGCCCTGGCGGAATGGGGAGGGAAAGCGAATGCTCCAGTCGAGAATAGCCTGGCTTGATCACGATGCGGAGGCGCGCGAACGAAGCATTCGTGTGCTGGCCATGTTCGGTGAGCGCGATACCCGGGATGAGCTGGGGCTGGGCTCTATTCGGGACAATCTGGCCGACTTGCTGTTTCCGGGTACGAGTACGATTCAGACGCGGTTGCGCTACATGTTCTTCGTGCCCTGGGTGTACCAGCAGGTTGAGTCGGAGTTGGCTCGCGGAGCATTGGAGGCGGATCGTGTGCCGGCGAGGGCCTCGGATCTGGAATTCCGGATCGTGGATGCGTTGCTGGATTCGGACGATCAGGCTGGGGTGTTTGGGGTGGGGTCGGGGCGTACCCTGAAACGCCTGCCGAGCTCGGTGTACTGGGCCGGGCTTGAGTCGTGGGGTATTCGGGAGGTTTCGCTGTCACAGGATCGCTACGTGCGAAGTGTGGCGGGGCTGGTGGGACGGCGACAGGCGGCCCAGTCCCTGCGGTTGGAGGTGGATGGGGATGCCGGCGGTTTGGGGTATCGGACCTGGCACGCGGGGTTACCGGAGGCGCCTGAGCGATTCCCGGCCGGCATCTCGCTTTCGCTCACGAGCGAAGAGGCGGCCTTCATTCTGGATCGGGTGCGCGAATGCCACCCGTCGAGCCTGTTGGCCCATCTGTTCGAAGGCTGTTTGCCCGCAGGCGTGGATTATCCCTGGGAACATCCGGATCGCTCGGGCTTCAGTGATAGCCAGCAGGAATTACTGGACCATGCGGAGAAGCTCGCGGTGCTCGCGCATGGGTCGTTTCTTCTCTACAACCTGGCGCTTTCCGAACGAAGGGAACGCGAGGACTGGGTGGAACATTACGAACATCGGTTGGATGACTGGTCTGCATCTGCCCAGGAGTTGCCGTTCGCGGAATGGAGTCTGGATGAGCTGTTCGGGTGGACGAGGGCGGGTTCTCTGCGGGTATCGGAGGGCGCGCGTACGTTTCTTCGGGAGTGGCTTGCGAAGGTGCTCGAGTGTGGGAGCGATGGTGGGCGGCTTCGTGCGGATGAGGGGGCGCGTGAGTTGATCCGACTGCGCGAATCGCTCCTCAAGAAGTCGCGCTCCCGGTTCAACAACCCGCAGGCGCTCACGCAATGGAGCGGTAAATCGGGTGCGGATCGCTACAACTATCGCTGGGCGACGGTGAGTCGGTTCCATCGGGACCTGTACGCGGCGTTTCAGCGGGATGGCGGCTGATGCTCGATCCCAACGGCCGGAACCTCTACACCCATCTGCTCACGCCACCCCCCGGATACTCGCTGGACCAGGCACTGGGCACGACGTTCTCGCTGGATATCCCGACGCTGCTGACGATTCCCGTGCATTTGTCGCTGCTGGGTGCAGAGCGGCGGGATGACGGCATCGCGGTGTATGAGTCGGTCCGGCGGACGATGGACCGGGTGACGCTCTATCTCCAGCGTGGCCAAATGCGCGCGCCGCAGAAGGAAAACCACCTGTTCGGATTGCTGGAGCCCTGCATGGTGGAGGTGGAACCGCCCGGCAGCGGGGTCTTTCATCCCAAGATCTGGGTGTTGCGGTTTATGCCGGACGACGGGGTGAGTGATCCACCGCTGCTGCGGGTCGCAATTCTGTCGCGCAATGTGACCGATGATCGCTCCTGGGATCTTTCGCTGCAGCTTGATGGGTGGCTGGGTACCGGCCCTTCCGAAGTGAACCGGCCGCTGGCTCGATTGGTGGAGGCATTGCCCGGGCTTGCCACCCGGGCGATCGATCCAGATCGGCGTGAGCAGGCGCAAGCACTGGCGCGAGACGTGATGGACTGCGAGTTCCAGCTGCCCGCCGGCGCTGATTCGATCGAATTCGCGGTTCTCGGCTGGCCGACGAGTCGGTGGCGCGCGGAGCCGAGCGACCGACTCGCCGTGATCTCTCCGTTCGTGAAAGACGAAGCATTGAGGCAACTGGCCAGCGTCAGCGCCCAGCCGGTGGCGTTGATTTCTCGACCGGATGAGCTGGAGTCTCTGTCCTCGGCGTCTTTCACTGCCTTCGGGGGTTGTTACGCGCTGCACGAGGCGGCGGAGAGCGAGGACAACGAGGGCGAGATTGATCACGACACGCACGGGCTCCATGCGAAGGTCTGGATTGCGGAGCAGGGGCCACAAACGGTCATGACCATCGGTTCCGCAAACGTTACCGATGCCGCCCTGGGCGGGCAGAACAACGTTGAAGTGATTGCGACCCTGCGGGGCCCGCGCCGTGAGATCGGGGGTATTGATGACCTCCTCGGCGAGAAGGGACTCGGGAGCGTGTTACAGCGCTGGGAGCCAGGGGTGGGCGCGGCCACAGAAACGGATGAGCTGGCCAGAGCGGCGCAGGAGCGGCTGGAACGCGCGCGTAAAGCGCTTGCCCGGAGTGAACTAGCGGTCGAATGCGAACCCGGGGCTACGGAGGGCATGTGGCGGTTGTGGTTGCTCGGGCGA
Source organism: Thioalkalivibrio versutus (assembly GCF_001020955.1). Taxonomy (NCBI): domain Bacteria; kingdom Pseudomonadati; phylum Pseudomonadota; class Gammaproteobacteria; order Chromatiales; family Ectothiorhodospiraceae; genus Thioalkalivibrio; species Thioalkalivibrio versutus. Next base: position 1,757,469 of record NZ_CP011367.1, on the reverse strand, counting down.
GTCGAGCTGCCGGAGTCGGTCGTCTGTCATGTTTGGCCGGTAAGCCGCCCGCCGGGCGACGCATTGATGTTCGGGGCAGGTGAAGAGGCGGGGCGGATCGAGCTTGCTCATTCCGGGGCGGCCTACCTTACCGGTCTCATCGCCTTCGAACTGTCGGATCCGGCGGCGGAGCAGCCGCTGCGCTTTGCATTGAACCTGCCGATCGAGGGCCTGCCGGCGGAGGAACGGGAGGCGGCTATCCTGCGTGCGGTGGTAAAGAACCGGGACGGTTTTCTACGGTACCTGATGTTGTTGCTGGCCGGCGACGAAGCCTCCGCGGCGGCCTTCATGCCGACGGCAGGGAGCGGGCACGGGCGTTGGCACAAGGCGGCACTGGACGAATTGCCGTTGCTGGAAGAAATGACCCGGTGCTACAGCCGCGAGCCGGAGCGGCTTCAGGATATCGCCGGGATGATCGAGCGCCTGCAAGGGCGCACGGGCACGTCGGACCTCGTGCCGCCGGAGTTCGAGCAACTGTGGCAGACGTACCAACAAGCGATGGAGCGACGCGGTGAGTGAGCTCGAAGGATTCAATGCGGCTCCGGTGCTCGCCTCGCTCAAGCCGTTCCAACGACGGACGGTCGACTACGCATTCGAGCGGCTGTTCGCTGCGGACGGGAGCGGCCGTTTTCTGGTGGCGGATGAGGTGGGGTTGGGCAAGACCCTGGTTGCGCGCGGTGTGATCGCGCGGACCCTGGAGGCGCTGAGCGGGCAACAGGGTCGAGTTGACATCATCTACGTGTGCTCGAACGCGGCGATTGCGCAACAGAACGTTCGACGGATGAATGTCCTGGAGAATAAGGATTTTGCCCTGCCGACTCGTCTGACCCTGCTGCCGGAGAAGGTCCATAAGCTTAACCAGAACCCTGTCAATTTCATCAGCCTGACGCCGGGCACGACCTTCAACCTGCGTTCAACTACCGGTATCGCGGGGGAACGGATCCTGCTGTTCCATATGCTGAATGGCATGGAGGGGTTGAGTCGGATCGGACTGCGCAATGGATTGCAGTGCAGCGTGGGCGAGCGTTGGCACCAGATGCTGGAGGAAGGGCCACCTGAGATGGATGCGGATTTGGCGGCTTCGTTCTTCGAGGACGTTCGTCTGGATCCCGAGCTACGTGAACGGCTGCGACACCTGTGCGAAACGTTCGAACGTCCGGAGAATGAACGGGGCGATGGGGCCAATGCCGAGCGGAATCTGGTGGTCGGGCTGTTGCGCCGGCGGCTGGCTCGAATCTGCCTCGAGGCGCTGCGGCCCTCTTTGGTGATTCTGGACGAGTTTCAGCGCTTCTCCGATCTGCTCGGGGGTGATACCGAAGAGGCAGAACTTGCTAAGGACCTGTTCTCGCTGGATGGCTCCCGGCTGCTGCTGTTGTCGGCGACGCCGTACCGGATGCTGAGTATGCATGGCGAGGCCGATGAGGATCACCACGAGAACTTCCTCGCGACGGTTGGGTTTCTGTATGACGAACCCGGTGAAGTGGCACAGCTCCGCGGGGATCTCGAGGCCTATCGCCAGGGCTGCCGGCTGTTGGCCGACGGGGATCAAGGCACGATCCACGAGGCGCGGGAGCGCCTGCAGGCGCGCTTGATGAAGGTGATGTGCCGCACGGAGCGGGTCGGTCTGACTCGCCGGCGCGATGCGATGCTGGAGGGCGATGAACGTGAGGTTCGCCTCAAGCCAGACGATCTCGAGTATGCCCGGGTCGTCGACGCTACCGCTCGGGCGGCGGGTCTGCCGGATGTGATCGAGTACTGGAAGTCGATCCCGTACATGCTGAGTTACATGCGTGATTATCAGATCCGCAGGGAGCTTGATGCGCTGGGCGACACGCCCTCTGCCGAGTTGAGGCAGACCATCGGAGACGGGCGGGGCCTGAGTACCATCGATCCTCGAAGGATCGAGGATTATCGGTCGCTGGAAATGCCGCATGCGCGGATGCGTGGCTTCGTCGACGAGACCGTGGATAAGGGCTTGTGGAAGCTGCTTTGGCTACCTCCCTCGCTACCGTACAGCGAGCCCGCCGGTCACTGGGCCGAGGTGGGTGATGTGACCAAGCAACTGGTGTTTTCGGCCTGGAATGCGGTGCCGGATGCCATTGCGACGATATGCTCTTATGAGGCTCAAGCCAGGGCGTTTGCCGGAGCGGACGGGAACGTCACGTACAGCAATACCTACGAGCGTGTGCGGCCCCTGCTGCGGTTTCAAACGGATGCTGCCGGCCGGCTGACCGGGATGCCCGCGTTGATGCGCATCATGCCGGCACCTCGCCTCGCTCGGGAGGTGGATCCGCTTCGCATCGTTGTTGAATTGGGCGATGGCACGCCCCCTTCGCTTGATGTGGTGCTGGGAGAAGCAACACGGCGATGTTCAGCTCTCTTGGCGGAGCTGCCACCCGGCGATGTGGCCGGCCGCATCGACGAACGTTGGTATTGGGCGGCAATCGCGATGCTGGAGGCTAACCCGGCCCTGATGACCTGGATGCAGGCGGCTTCTGGTTGGTCCGAGGCGATCCCCGAGCGCGAGAGTAGTGATCAGTTCCAGGCTCACGTCGATCACATGGTCGAGACCATGCGCGATGGGCTGGATCTGGGGCGGCGGCCACCCGACTTGGCCGAGGTGCTGGCCCTTTTCGCGCTGGGAGGCCCGGGTGCTTGCTCCGTGCGTGCGCTGCGGCGCGTGGCCCCGGATGTCGAATGGAATGCGGCAGCGCTGCTGTCTGGAGCGGCGCGGATCGCGAATGGCTTTCGGACCCTGTTCAACCTCCCTGAGAGTATCGTTCTGATCCAGAATCGGGATGAGCTCCCGTACTGGCGCCAGGCGCTGGAGTACGCGGTCGAGGGGAACCTTCAGGCCGTGCTGGACGAGCAGGTGCATGTGCTGCCGGAGCAGCTTGGCCTTGCGGGTGCACCATCCGCCGACCGCATCGATCGCGTCGCCAGGGCTGTAGCGGAATCGCTGTCCATGCGCTCGGCGCAGCTCAAGGTGGATGACGTTCGCGTGAAGCAGCGCCGCCTCGCCGTCGACGACGTCATGATCCGGTGCCGTTTTGCCCTGCGCTTTGGTGACATGCGAGACGATGCCGGCGGTGCCATTGCGCGCGCCGACTCCGTACGGGCCGCTTTCAATTCACCGTTTCGTCCCTTCGTTCTGGCCAGCACATCGGTGGGGCAGGAGGGGCTGGATTTTCACACCTGGTGCCATTCCGTCGTTCACTGGAACCTGCCGTCGAACCCAGTGGACATGGAGCAGCGGGAGGGCCGCGTCCACCGTTACAAGGGGCATGCCGTGCGCCGAAACGTGGCGCAGGATATCGGTTTGCATGCGCTCGCGGGGTGGGGTGGTGAAGGGGATCCGTGGACATATCTCTTTGAGCGCGCGGAAGGTACCGATTCCGGGCAGGAGTCCGATCTTGCCCCCTGGTGGATCTACGAGGCGGGTGATGCACGCATTCAGCGACGGGTTTTGCTTCTGCCGCTGAGCCGGGATGTCGGCCGCCTCAAGAACATGAAACGCCAGTTGGCGCTCTACCGCATGGTGTTCGGCCAACCGCGCCAGGAAGACCTGATCGCGTACCTCGATCACGCCCTGCCGGAAGACGCGCCAGAGGACTGGCAGATTTCCCTACTGCCTCCCGCGACGTAACGTTCGTCACCGGATTTCGACAGAGCTGAGAGGCATTGCAAATGGATAAGGAGCATCTGCCGAAACTGGTAGGCGAGTTGTATCGCGTTGTGGGGGCGTTAGAGGCGATGTTTCCCGGAAGGCATTTCACGCCGGATGGTCACCTCGTGGGCAGTCTGGGTGAGTGCCTCGCGGCCTATCATTACGGGCTTGATCTCCTCCGGGCATCTTCACCGGGCGTGGACGCCGTTAAGGATGGGCGAGAGATCGAGATCAAGGCGACCCAAGGAACAAGAGTAGCCCTTCGAAGTGGTCCGGAGCATTTGCTAGTGCTAAAGCTGGACCGAGAAGGCGGCTTCGCGGAAACCTACAACGGGCCGGGCAAATTCGTCTGGCGTGAATTCGAGGGAAAGCCGAGACCGAGTAACGGCCAGTATCAGATTCCGGTAGCGCGCCTGATCCAGTTGATGCAGAACGTTCCTCCCGATCTGAGGGTGCCAATGGTGATTCCGAACGGGTGATCGGACCTGAGACTTCCGGGTTAGCGCACTTTGGACCCGTCCAAGGGCGATAGGGGGAAAGTTTTCCCAGCTTAAGGCACGCTGGGGTGAATGAGAGCCGGCGGGATCCAGACCGGGCGCCGCCCTCCGAGTTCGGTCCAGTAGTAGCCAGGGTTTGAGGCGAGATGAACTGCCCCAAAAGTTCTTAGTGACCACATTGGACAGCGACTTATGGTAAATCCGAAACCAGTATTCGAAAACCAAATGAAGCCCAGTCCAGAGAACCCTTTTCCGGGCTGCGACGGGGGTGATCCAGGATCCCAAAACCGGCCTTCCGTTTGGGTATTCGGATTAGAGCCCGGTTGGTCCGTGCGAGATGAAGAGGAGTATGACGAAGCCAATCACGAGGATACTCGGTTTGCAAATTACGAGGTCGACCTACAGCTGGGGTGGCCTTTCAATCGCAACGCTTTCAAGCTGTTATCGAGCATTGATGGATTCCCTACATCCGGCTATCGAGAGTTTGCGAAGGAGAGAAGAATCTTTGAGAGGAATAGCCAAGGATATTTTAAAGGAAATTTATACCCTATCCCTTTCAATAATATGGCGGCGTGGGACGCCGATACCTCCCGAAATACCGGATTTAGTTCGAAATCCGATTATCAAAAATGGTGTCGAAGCACCAGATTTCCGATTCTTCGAGAATGGGTTAAGAAGCATCGTCCACGGTTGCTCGTTTGCGCCGGCGTTACTGCTATTCCGGAGTACATTGACGCTTTCGGAATCGCAGACTTGAAAGTCGCGACTTTCTCCGTCAATGGTTACAAAAAGGCCGTCTACTACGGAGAACTACCAACACACGCTCCTGCTGTGATCGTTCCTCATCTATCCGGCGGCTCTCATGGGCTTAACAGTAACGAGGCGATTGGCCTCGTCGGCTCGTTTATTCGAGGCGAGTTATTAGGGGAATTTTGACCAATGCGTCTTCAACGAACGGATCTCCGGGGCCAAGCCTTTCCATTTACCCGTTTATAAAGGGATGGAAAGCCAAACTGGGTGTGCATAATCTAGGTGTGAAGTACGTGCTGACGAAGAATCTTTGAGTCTGGACGAAAGGTCGCGGTTCGAGGCGCACATAGTGCTCGCCTGTGCCTTTCCCCTATGAGTTGGATTGAAGTCAAACAACAAACTAGGTCTGGTCCCAGGCCGGCCCGCTACTCGAATTGGAGAGAGGGGGGGGGTCAGTTGCACGAACCTCCGCTGGCTGCGGATGAGGGGGGCAGGGTAGTGGCTTAGGATGGTTATTGTTTACTTGTTCAAAGAAGGGACAGCCTGTCGATGTATACCCTCCGGGAGGCGTTTTGGATGTTGATGTCGAAAGAAAACCGGAAACATGGATCAGGAGGTTCCTTATGAGCAGCTACCCGTCGAGAGGGGTAACCGGTTCTGATCCTGTGTCCCGGATGACCGGAGAGGAGGGTCAGGACGGCGGTAATCCGTTTGAACGCGCTGGCAGACAAATGGACCGATTAACGCATCTAATCAACCAAGACAAAGCAGCCAAGTTTCTAGATCTTTTTGGTGGCGTGAAGATGCTGGGGGAGGCTGTTGGCGTAGTGAGTGAAAATCCCGTTCCGCGTGAGTGCGGTTGGCACCCTGAGAGTTTGACATCTCTCATCGGAATGCGACCCGGCTCGATCGGGAAGGACACTCATGGTCTGCTTTTTCAGGGTGCCGCCTACTTGCAAAGTCCGACCGAGCCACAGGTTACTAAGGCGCTGGCTGCGGCCCTCGATGCACCTAAAGATCCAGAACAGCGCCGTGAGCGCATTTTGAATTTTCTCACGGCGCTGGGTACCCCCCAAGTGGTTCAGGAAGGCCTATTTTGCGAGCTGGCGGCGCAGTATCCGCGAATAGTGGCCGAGCAAGAGACCCGCCATGATATAGAGGGCGGTACTGATGGGCGGCTGAAGAAGGGTGCACTGGATCTGGTTTTGTGGGGGCCAAAACGAAACGATTCCACGCCCATGGTCGTGATCGAGGCCAAGTTCGGCCACCAGGTCACCGAGGGTCAGTTGGAAAACTACGCTCGCTGGATCGAGAGAAATTGGGCTAGCGGTGGCAATGTGGACCGTGTGATCCTCTCTGTCGATGGCGGCCGTAAGGCGCGAAACCGCCACGCCGACTGGCGTAATGTGAGCTGGTTTTCGCTGATGCGGAAATGGGAGGAGCTGTCGTTGGAGAGTTGTCCTTCCTTGCGTCTCGTCAAATCGATTATCTGGGAAAAACAGAAGGAGTGAGAAATTCCATGAACGAACTCGAAGTCCCCGAGTCCCTTCAACGCTATCATGGAAGTAGAATACATCGTTCTGCGATCGACTTGGTCATTGTAAAGAAGGGCATGGCCGAAGCCGAATTCGATTGGGATAGCTTGGATCTATTTTATCAAAGCTATCTCAGCGCCGAGATTACACGCTATGATAACTGGAAGTTTTTATTGGAGGCCAATCGCCTTATATGGGGGAAAGAGTTACCAGACTTTGGTGGTTCTCTCAAGGAGTGCAGCACAACATACTACGAACGGGAGAATTCAGCTCAATATGCATGGGAGGAGCAGAGTCTGTACCGCTCACTCGTACGCCCAGACGAGATATCAGTGGGGCCAGAAGAAGCATTGATTGGTTGCTGGCTGGACGGGCCGTTTTTGAGGCTCTTTATGTGGCTCAGAGAGACCGGAGACAGTTATTCCAGCAATGATTGGAGTCTAGGGGACAAGTGGGAAGTCAAACACTACGACTCGGAGCGTCGGACTGCCAGGGGTCTGAAGAAAGAATACGTCAACCTTTCGAAGGCGAAGCGCTTGGATCTTGTTGACCTCAAGGCGGCGGCAGATGACGCCATTGCGTTGATAAAAGAGAACATTCGACGAGCGGGCTGAATCGGAAAACATGGCCCGAGCTGTGTGTCTGAGATAATCCGGGTGCTTTGGTCAGTTACGTGGTCCTGGAGGGCCAGGACATGATCGTGATGCAGGCGAAGGCCGAAAAGCTCGGTATGCCCCTCTGACGCAAACGGATTTTTGCACGCGACTCATGGAGGCCATTGGGCCAGCGTCGATGCGGTCGGTTGCTGGCGGTACGGTCAAGCGATTGGCGCCAGCCTTCGTTCAGTAGTTCGCTGTGGGCTACAAAGTTATCACCCAGGACGGTTTATGGCTTCTGGACGGGAAAGAGTCCAAAGATCCGGGTGGTCGGTAGGGCACTGTTCTTCCTGACCGATGGTCGGGCGGTGTGAGCTGGGCCGGGATGTCTGAGGGGATATTGACGTTCCGTGGTTTTGACGACGATTCTCTTTGAACCGGTCTTCAGACCCGAGCATCCTCGATGCTGGTAACGGTGGCCGCGTCTGGCGTCCCTTTGCGGAGAAACCGCGCCCAATCCGCCATTAGTCGCGCCCGCTGAGGTAACAACTCATCGCGGGCATAGGCCGCTCGGGTGGCGTCGCTGTTGACGTGCGCCAGCGCTAATTCGCTCACCTCATCGGCGTAGGTGGTGCAGGAGCGGGCCCAGTCCTTGAACGTCGATCGAAATCCGTGCGGTGCCGCGTCCACCTGCATGCGTTTGCAGACGGCGCTGATACTCATATCGGACAGCGCACCGCCTCGGGGTGCGGTGAATACCAAATCGGAGTTCGCGAAGCGGGGCAGGGCTTCCAGCAGGGCCACGGCTTCATCGGACAACGGAACCCTGTGCTGTTTGCCTGCTTTGATCCGTTCAGCAGGCACTGTCCATGTTCGGACGTCCAGATCGATTTCATCCCACGTTGCGCCGCGCACTTCACCCGATCGGGCGGTCGTCAGGATGGCGAATTCCAGCGCCCGTGCGCCCATGCCGGGCCGTTGGCGCAGCGCCTCCATGAATGCTGGGACATCGTTCCAGGGCAGGGCGCGGTAATGGTCGCGCTTGCGGATCTTGCGCGGGGCAGGCAACGCAACCTCCAGGTTCCCTTTCCAGCGGGCCGGGTTGTCGCCTTCGCGATAACCACTCACGGTGGCCCAGCTGAGGACCGATTCAATGCGCTGGCGTATCCGGCTGGCCGTCTCGGTCTTTTCTTTCCAGATGGGGTCCAATACGGCTTTGACGTGCCCCAACTCGATAGCGGAGACCGGAAGTTTGCCCATCGTTGGGAAGGCGTAGTGCTCCAGGGAGCGAATCCAATCCTTGCGGTGCTTCAGGTTGCGGAACTCGTCTTGCTTCGCGGCATGGCATTGGTGGGCGGCCTCGGCGAAGGTGAGCTGCTTGGCTTCCTCGGCGCGCCTGGCGTCCTCTGCGGCCCTGCGTTCGGCTACTGGATCGATTCCCCGCCACAGTTGATCCTTTAGCTCCCGCGCCCGCTCACGGGCTTGTCCAAGCATCACGTCGGGGAACCCGCCAAGGCCGAAGTTGCGGCGCTTCCCGGCCACGCGCGCGCGTAACACCCATTGCCTCGATCCGGTGTCCGTCACCCGCAGCGTTAGGCCGGACACGCCGCCCACCGCATGGAAGCCTGGACGGTCGATCCGTTTGACCTCAATGGCGGTTAGCTCCTTCGCCTTCTTCGGCACGTCGTCCCTCACAGAGTTATGTGGAGGCTTTTTGTGTAGTGCCTCCTGTATACCCAAAAAAGATGTTCTTGGATGCTACAGGTTGAGACGAAGTTCAACAAGGAGAGACCGGGAATTCCGGAATAGGGCCGAAGAACCAGAGAGATAGAGGGGTTCTGTGAGACCTGTTGAAACACCGGGGCGGTGGTCCTCCGCTCCACCAAACACCAAGGAAAAGGCCTGCTTTCGCAGGCCTTTTCCTTTTTCAGGGTTAGCTGCGCAGGTGGCGTCGTGGGGCCATGGCGGCCTTTACCGGGGTCCGGCGCGCGAACGGCTCGGGTTCGTGGTCGTTCACGAGCCGGGCCAGGGATGCGGCGGGAAGCGGGCGGCTGCACAAGTAGCCCTGCCAGGCATCGCAGCCCTGCGCGGCCAGAAACGCGCGTTGCGCCTGGGTTTCAACTCCCTCGGCGAGCACATCCAGCCCCAGGTTGTGGGCCATGTCGATGATGGTCATGGCCAGCTCGGCATCGTTGCGGTCCTCCGGCAGGTCGCGCACGAAGGTCTGGTCGATCTTCAGGATGTCGATCGCGAATTCCTTCAGGTAGGCCAGCGACGAATACCCGGTGCCGAAGTCGTCGATGGCCAGCGCGATGCCCAGGCCCTTGATCTGCTGCAGGGTGCCACGGGTCGTGTCGGCCTGTTCCATCAGGGTGCTTTCGGTGAGCTCCAGGGTCAGGCGTTGTGCGGGGAGTCCGGATTCGTGCAGCACCTGGCGGAGCTGATGGAGCAGGCCCGGTGCGGCGACCTGGCGGGCCGACAGGTTGACCGAGACCTCCAGCGGCGGCAGGCCCTGACGATCCCATTCCACGACCTGGCGGCAGGCCTCGCGCAGGACAAAATCCCCGATGGCGGTGATCAGGCCCGTTTCCTCGGCCAGCGGTATGAACACGTCCGGCGCGATCAGGCCGCGCTCGGGGTCCCGCCAGCGCACCAGGGCCTCGATCCCGGTGATCTTCCCGGACGTCATGTGTACCTGAGGCTGGTAGAACACCTCCAGTTCGTTCTGGACCAGGGCGTGCCGCAGCCGGTTCTCGATCTCGAGACGCTGGTTGGCGGCATCGGTGAGTGCGGTCCGGTAAAAGCGGAAGGTGTTGCGCCCGGCGTCCTTGGCCTCGTACATCGCCGCATCCGCCTGGGTGAGAAGCTCACCGGCTTCGGTGGCGTCCTCCGGGAACAATGCAATACCGATGCTGGCGCCTACCTGCAAGTTGGTCCAGCCGCCGACGGCAAAGGGTTCGGCTATGAGCTCCAGAAGCTGGCGGGCGCGGGCCTCCAGCTCTTGATGTTCTGCGGCGTCGTCGATTACCGCGATGAATTCGTCGCCCCCAATCCGGGCCACGGTGCGAGCCTTGAAACGCGTCTTCAGGCGCTCGCCCAGGATTTGCAGGAGGTCATCGCCGACGCGGTGGCCGAGGCTGTCGTTGATGTTCTTGAAGCGGTCCAGATCCACGAACAGGATGGCCACCAGGCCTTCCCGCTGGCTAGCCTGTTGCATGGCCTCGTCAAGGTGCTCCTGCAGCAGCGTGCGGTTGGGCAGTCCGGTCAGCGGGTCATGCCCCGCCTGGTACGCCAGGCGAGCTTCGTGTGCGCGCAGGCGGCCCTCCGCCGCGCGGCGTTGCTCGACCTCCAGTGAAAGCCGCCGGGTCAGACGGCGGTAGTAGAGCGCAGCCAATCCGCTTAGCAGCAATAGCCCCGCCATGAAGCCGAGCAGGACGTCCGGCCGAGCCTCCCAGTAGGCGCGCAGGGTGATTGCCACGGTGCGGTCGTAGGGCGGGCGGCCGAGTTCTTCCAGGAGTTCGTGTACCGCCGCGTAGGACAACGGGGCCGACCAGCCGTGGTACCCGCCTTCGCGCGCCGCGGGGTGATCCGCGGGCAGGCTCAGCAGGGCGATCGTGACGGCTTCGGCCAGTTGGTCAGGGGTGTGCCCAAGGCGCGAGAACGGCCATTCGGGGTAAAGCCGGGTGGAGTGGGCAAACGGGAAGCCCGCCGTTTTGCGGGGCGCCAGTACACGCAGGGTGTCGGCGGGCAGCTCGCCCGATTGCAGCCGTTCCTCCAGCACACCGGTGCGCACCATGCCGGCGTCGGCCTCGCCGGTTAGCACGCCCTCGAGCACCCGGTAGTGAGGCATGCCCGTGTAGTGAACGGACGCCAGGTCCTCGAATGGCTCCACCCCAGCGTCGCGCAGGGCCCCGTAACCGGCCAGCCAACCGCCCAGAGAGTCTTCTTCCACCGCCAGCAACCGCTGCCCGCGAAGGTCGTCCAGTGACTGGAGGTCATTGCGTTCGTCGAGGACCAGGATCGTCCCGCCGAACTGACGAATGGGCTGGCCTTGCTCCTCGGCGATGAGGGTGGCCAGGCGGGTGATGCCTTGTTGCGCCTCCAGGCGCACGTAATGGCCGGTGTTGGTGAGGACGAAATCGACGTCCCCGGTGGCGACGGCCTGCTCCAGGTCCGGATAGTTAAGTGCCTGAATGCGAAATTCGGCCGCGTCGACCTGCGTGCTCAGGTAGTCGGCTGTGGGTTGCCACTGGGCCGTGGTCTCTTCGGCATCGCGAAAGGCCAGCACGCCGATGGTGTATACGCTGGCGCCGTCACTATTTGCCGCCATTGCGGGCGCGGCAACAGACAGGCTGATCAGCAGGATCAGCAGACGGGGCAGGGTGGATGGATGGCGCATCGGCAAGAGCCTACTATGCGAAGGGACTTGCCGTACACGTTGGGGCGCGAACGGGCGCTGGGCTACCGGCTCGCGGGAAGGGGCGGTCACGCGGCGCGTCTGGCCGCCGCGTGACCGATGGGACACGCTACCAGCTCTTGTAGGGCAGGAATTTGCCGTTCCAGGTGATCTTCACACGGTCGCCCTTCGGGTCCTCGACCTTGTCGATGTCCATGGTGAAGTCGATGGCGCTCATGATGCCGTCACCGAACTTCTCGTGGATCAGCGCCTTCATGGTGTCGCCGTAGACGTTGATCGCCTCGTAGAAGCGATAGATCACCGGGTCGGTGGGGATGGTCTTGTCCCAGGTCTTGTGCGGGAAGGCCTGCAGCGCCTGCGAGACCTCGGGGCCGAGACCGAGGAAGGTCGCCAGCTTGTCGGCCTGGTCGCCCTCCAGGTGGTTCATGCCGTAGCAGGCGGAGGTCACGTAGACCTCGTGCAGCCCGGTGGCCTCGGCGATCGCGGCCCAGGTGGTTCCGCGGTTCTCCTTGGCCTCGAGGATGGTGGTGGTCATGGCGCTCTTGCTGAGACTCATCATGTGCTCCTTGAATGCGATGGATGGACTGGGGGTCAGACCGCGCGAACCATGCGCGGACCGGGTTCCGGGTTGGCCTCGGGCTTGGCCGGGTTGACGATGCGCGGGCTGTGGCGCGGGTTGTCACCGCGGGCGGCGCCCGCCTGGGCCTTGGCCGACATCTCCTTGGCGCCGTTCACGAGGAAGTCGACCAGGTGGTTGCGGATCGGGTAGTAGGCCTCCTGCTGATGCAGACTGGCGCGCTCCCGCGGCCGGGGGATGTCGATCTTCACCGACTCGGCGACCTGGGCATGCGGCCCGTTGGTCATCAGCAGCACGCGGTCGGCAAGCAGGATCGCCTCGTCCACGTCGTGGGTGATCATGAACACGGTCTGGTGGGTCTCCGACCAGATCTTCAGCAGCTCCTCCTGGATGACCCCGCGGGTCAGGGCGTCCAGGGCTCCGAACGGCTCGTCCATCAGCAGCAGCTTGGGTTCGATGGCGAAGGCCCGGGCGATGCCGACGCGCTGGCGCATGCCGCCGGAGAGCTGCGCGGGCTTGCGGTCCATGGCGTGGTCCAGGCCCACCATGTGCAGGTAGCGCTCGGCGTGTTCCAGGCGTTTCGCCTTGCTCCAGTTCGGCCAGCGGGCGCGCACCGCGAACATCACGTTGTCGCGCGCCGACAGCCACGGCAGCAGGCTGTGGTTCTGGAAGATCACGCCCTGGTCGAGGCTGGGGCCGGTAATCTCCTTGTTGTCCATGATCACGTTGCCGTCGGTCGGTGTGGCCAGACCGGCGAGCACGTTCAGGATGGTGGACTTGCCGCAGCCGGAGTGACCGATCAGGCAGACGAACTCGCCCTTGTTGATGGTCACGTCGACGCCCTCGAACACGGTCATCAGTTCGCTGGAGTCGGGCTGCGGGAAGCGCTGGCTCAGGTTCTCGATTTCGAGGAATCCCTTGCTCATGATAGGTCTCCTGGTTGGGCTGCGCCGACTCAGTCGGCGTAGCGCACGAATTTGGTGGCCTGGGCGAGGGAGGCATCCAGCAGGAAGCCGACGATGCCGATCATGATGATCGCGAAGATCACGCTGGCGAGATCGAGGTTGTTCCACTCGTTCCAGATGTAGTAGCCGATGCCGGTGCCGCCCACGAGCATCTCCGCGGCGACGATGACCAGCCAGGCGATGCCGATGGAGATGCGCATGCCGGTGAGGATGGTCGGGGCCGCGGCAGGCAGGATCACGGTGAACGCGGTGCGCAGGTTCGACAGTTGGTGGGTCTTGGCCACGTTCAGCCAGTCATTGCGCACCGAGGCGACGCCGTAGGCGGTGTTCACGAGCATCGGCCAGATCGAGCAGATGAAGATCACGAAGATCGCCGACATGTTCGAGTCGCGGATCACGAACAGGGCGAGCGGCATCCAGGCCAGGGGCGAGATCGGCTTGAGGATCTGGATGTACGGATCGAACGCCTTGTTCAGCAGCGGCGACATGCCGATCACGAAGCCGAGCGGGATCGCGATCAGCGCGGCCAGGGCAAAGCCCAGCAGGACCCGGTAGATCGAGTAGGCCAGCTGGATGCCGATGCCCTTGTCGTTCGGGCCCGCGTCGTAGAACGGGTTGCTCAGTTCGCTGAAGGCGTGGCTGAACACCTGGATGGGGGCCGGGATGCCGCTGCTGGAACTGCGATCGGTCCCGCCCCCCATCAGTTGTTCGTATTCGCTCAGCTCGCCCTGCTGCGGCGCGAGGACCTCCGGGGCGGTGGCGAGCTGCCACACGCCCAGGAAGACCACGAGCATCACCAGCGAGAGAACGGTCGCCCGGAAGTTGAGATTGCTCAACATGGCTTAGCTCCTGCGGATGTCGAAGCTGTCGAGATAGCCTTCCGGGTCGGTGTAGTCGAACACCTTCCCCATGATCTCGAAGTTCTTGTAGGTGTCGCTCGGCGCTTCGTAGCCCAGCTCGGTCATGACCTCGGCACACTCGCTGGCGAGGAAGACGTCTTCCGCGAGGCGGTTGTAGTCGAAGTCTCGATCCACATAGCCCCAGCGCTTCATCTGGGTGAGGATCCAGGTGGCCATCGAGTGCCAGGGGAAGGGGTCGAAGTCGATCCGGTGCGGGTCGTTCTTGACCTCGCCCAGGCCGTCGGCATAGCGCCCGGTCAGCACCTGCTCGACCACCGATTGCGGCTGGTTGAGATAGGCACGCGGGGAGATGGCCTCGGCGATCTCGGCGCGGTTGTTGATATCCGAGCTGTACTGGGTGGCCTCGATCAACGCGCGGAACAGGGCGCCGAAGGTGTTCGGGTGCTCGTCGGCGAAGGCGGCCGAACAGGCGAAGGCGCAGCACGGGTGGCCGTCCCAGATCTCCTTGGTCAGCATGTGAATGAAACCGATGCCGTCCCAGACCGCACGCTGGTTGAAGGGGTCGGGGGCCAGGTAGCCATCGACGTTCTCGGCACGCAGGTTGGCGACCATCTCCGGCGGCGGCACGACGCGGATGCTGATGTCGCGATCGGGATCCAGCCCGTGCTCCGCGACGTAGTAACGCAGCAGGAAGTTGTGCATGGAGTACTCGAAGGGCACGGCGAAGGTGAAGCCCTTCCAGTCCTTGGGATCGCGCTTGTCCTTGTGCTTGTTGTGCAGGGTGATGGCCTGGCCGTTGATGTTCTCAACCGCCGGCATGATGTAGTGCTCGCGCGAGGAGCCGGAGCCCAGGGTCATCGACAGCGGCATCGGCGAGAGCATGTGCGAGGCGTCGTACTCACCGGACAGCGACATGTCGCGGGCCACCGCCCAGCCGGCGGTCTTGATCACGTCGACATCCAGGCCGTGGCGCTCGTAGAAGCCCATGGGGTGGGCCATGATGATCGGCGTGGCGCAGGTGATCGGGACGAAGCCGACGCGCAGCTTGGTCTTTTCCAGCGGCCCGCCGTCCTTGATTGCGGCCTTGACCTTGTCCAGCGGCAGGATGGAGCCCAGGGCGGCGGCCACCGTGCCGCCCCCGATCATCTGCAGGAAGCGGCGGCGGTTGATCTCGTTGTGGCCGAACATGCCGCGGACGATGGCGCTCTCCACCGCGCGATCGACCATGGCCTCGTCGCTCAGGTCCTCGCCGGTGGCGTGGGCATCGGCCTGTACGGGCTCATGGGTGGCGTGTCGTTCCAGTTTCTCTTCCAGGTCCGGGGACGCGGTGTCGAAGCAGCTGCAGCTGCCGGGACCGGTGTGCCCGTGGCGGCAGCTGGAGCCGTGGCGCAGGTCGGCGTTGGCGTCAAAGGGATCGTGAAGACTCTTGGTCGGCATGGTCGGCTCTCCTCGTGGGTCGAATCGATGCGGGCATCTTTGCCGCGCATGTCGAGGGTCATTGCAGGTGCCATGCCAAGCGTGGGGAATGGGCCGCCAGGGCGGCGCGCGAGTGCCGGGAGATCGGACCCTTCGTCGACATTGTCGACGAAGGGGACAAAAGGTCCGCTGGTGTCTGAGCGGTGGGCCTAAGTGGTTTCTATGCCGAGCTTTTTCAGGCGATAGCGCAATTGCCGCGGGGTCAGGCCCAGGTCCATCGCGGCGCGGGTCTTGTTGCCCCCGGTTTGCTCGATCGCGCGCTTCAGGCGCTCCGCCTCGGTGGCGTGCACGCGCTGATATGGGCGCACCGCGCTGGTGCAGGACGCGCCGGAAGAGGGCAGGGTTCGGGGCTCGTTGTGCCGCGATGGTGCCGGTGCATGCTCGTCGCGGAGGCCGTGCCGCTCGCCCTCGAACGGGCTGATGCGGGATTCCTCGTGCAGGATCTCGTCGATCAGCGGCGTGCCGATGCGGCCATCCGTGGATAGCAGCACGGCGCGCTCCAGCACGTTCTCCAGCTGGCGGATGTTGCCGGGCCAGTCGAAGGCCTCCAGGCGTTCCAGCACGCCTTCGTCGACGACCACGTTCCAGCCGTGCAGGTGGGTGTAGCGGTCGAGGAAGTGGCGGGTGAGCAGGCGGATGTCGCTGGCACGGTCGCGCAGGGCCGGCATGTGCAGCGGGATCACGTTCAGGCGGTAGAACAGGTCGAGCCGGAAGTTCCCGGCGTTCACCGCGGCCTGCAGGTTCTGGTGGGTTGCGGCGATGATGCGTACGTCCACCGGGAGATCGCGGTTGCCGCCAATGGGCTGGACCACCCGTTCCTGCAGCACACGCAGGATTTTGGACTGGAGAGCCTCCGGCATGTCGCCGATCTCGTCCAGAAACAGCGTGCCGCCGTCGGCCAGGGCGATCTTGCCGGTCTTGGCGCTGGACGCGCCGGTGAAGGCCCCCTTTTCGTGGCCAAACAGTTCGGATTCCAGCAGGTCGGCCGGGATGGCGGCGCAGTTGATGGAGATGAACGGCTTTGCATTGCGCTGGCTGATCCGGTGGACCATGCGCGCGATCTTCTCCTTGCCAGTCCCGGAGGCCCCGGTGATCAGGACGGTGGCCTGGGTATCCGCAATGCGGTGGACCTGCTTGAGGACGTGCCGCAGGGCCGGGCTTTCGCCGAGGATGCCGTACTGCCCGCCCTGGGTATCCAGGGCGCTCTTGAGGTAGCGGTTCTCCGAGACCAGCTCGGCGGTGCGCTCGGCGATCAGCTGGTGGATGCGCAGCACCTGGCCGATCATGCTCGCGATCACCCGCAGCAGGTTCAGGTCGTCCTGGAACTGGCGCGAGCGGCGTCGCAGCCGGTGCACACCCAGCACGCCGATGGCGTGTTCGTCCTGGACGATGGGCACGGCGATGTAGGCGACGGTCTCCTGCGGCAGGGTGGAACGGTCAATGGCGCGCGCGAGGTATTCGGGCTCGTTGTCGATGTCCTGGATCAGGGCGATCTGGCCGGTCTTCATGACGCGCCCGGTGACACCCTCGCCGAGGCTGTAGCTGCCGCGGTCGCGCTCGGCATCGGTCAGGCCGTAGGCGTGGCGGATGCGCAGCTGGCCGCTGTTCGGATCCGGCAACAGGACGCGGCCGCGGTTGAGCCCCAGTAGCTGGGACATCATCCCGAGGATGCGGTAGATCGCGGCATCCGGGTCGCCGGAGCGGCCCATGAGCTTGGCAACCTCCAGCAGCAGGGTGATCTCCTGCTCCCGGGTGGCCAGGTCCGGTGGGGTCGAATCGGATATGCGGTGGAGTGCCATGCCGTGGGCTATGCAGAAAGCCTGCCAGTGCGGAAACGACGTATTGGTGGGCGTTCGGGGGCGTCTGGCCGGGTCGGGATGACGCGGTTGCCTCGAGGCGGGGCAGGGCCTTGCACTGTTGGGTTGCGCTTGCCCGCTTTGCGGGCGCACAAAAAGGCCCGGCCATGAATGGCCGGGCCCGGGTATTGCCCGAGGGGATCAGCCCTCCGCGTGATAGCTGCTGCGCTTGATCAGGCGTACGCAGATGGCGTCGAGCATGTAGCCGATAATGCCGATGACCAGGACAAATGCGGCCAATTTGTCGTACTCCAGGGTGTCGCGGGCATCGTTGATGGCGTAGCCCAGCCCCGAGGTGACGCCCAGGTACTCGGCCGGCACCAGTACGATCCAGGCCACACCCACCGCCAGGCGGATCCCGGCGAACACATCCTGGGCGATCGCGGGCATCACGATGTAGCGCAGGGTGTGGTACGGATTGGCGCCCAGGTTGTTGCCCACCTTGAGCCACATTGGATCGATCCGTTGCACCCCGTGCGCGGTGGCGTAGGTAATGGGCCAGACGGCCGCGATGGCAATCAGGAAGATGATGGCCGCATCCCAGGTGGCGAAGGCCAGTACCGCGACCGGCATCCAAGCCAGCGGCGAGATCATCCGCAGGAACTGGAACGGGACGTGGGTGACCTGCTTCAGCGTCAGGAAGTAGCCGATCATGACGCCGAGCGGCACGCCGATGGCAATGGCGTAGGCCAGGCCCCAGCCCACGCGGTACAGGCTGGACTCGATCGGCGACCACACGGCCCCGGAGCTGACGATGTCCCAGAAGGCCGCCAGCGTGGGCCCGGGGGCGAAGCTGGCGAAGGCCATCGTGTCCTCGTTGTTACCGATGGCCCAGCCGCCCCAGTACCACAGGGCGAACAGGCCGGCGATACCCAGCGCCGGGTACTGCAGCGCCCGGCGTGCGCGGTCCGCGAGCCGCAGCAGCGGCATGAGCCGCTCCGCGGTCGCGGTGTCGACGGAGAGAGTGGCTTCGCGATTCATAGCACCACCACCTCCTCGCGGGCATAGGGCGAATCCATGTCCACGCCCGGGGCGCCCTGCCAGGCGGTGTGCGTCTCCATCGCCTTGCGCACGAAGTCGTAGTTGACCAGGTCGTCGGTGACGAAGTCCGGGTCCAGGCCTTCGAGGAAGGTGGTGTCGCCGCCGACCAGGGTCTCGTTCATGGCGCCGACCAGCATCTTGGTCGCGGACGGGTAGGGCCAGGGCGAGAAGTCGATGCGGCCGTTCTCCCATTCGGGGTGACGGATCGCGCCGCTGTCGGCGTAGGTGCTGTCGTCGTGGTAGTTCGTCATCGCGCGTTCCACCACGTTGGCGGGCATCGGGAGATACCCCTTGCCATCGCGCGAGAGCATGGTGGCGACACTCTTCTTGTCTTCCTGGATCGTGCCCTGGGCGCGGACCACGGCGTTCATCACCTTCTGGGTCCACTCCGGCTCGCGGTCGGTCAGGCGCTCGTTCATGCACACCACGCAACAGGGGTGGTTCTTCCAGATATCGCCGGTGAAGCGCAGCACGTTGCCGCGCGCCAGCAGTTCGCCGGCGGCGTTGAACGGCTCGGCGACGATGTAGGCATCAATGGAGCGCGCGGCCAGGGCCGGCGGCATGTCCGGCGGCGGCATGAGCATCAGGTTGACCTCGTGCGCCTCCAGGGCGTCGCCCTGATCGCGGATCACCGGCGTCAGGCCGGCATCGCGCAGGGCCATCTGCATGACTACGTTGTGCATGGAATACCAGTAAGGCACGGCCACGCTCTTGCCGCCGAGGTCGGCGAAGCTCTGCACGTCGACATGGCGGCCGGTCACCACGGCCGAGCCGTTGGTGTGGGCCCAGGACATGATTTTCACCGGGAAGTCATTCTGGTAGCGCATCCACAGCGGGATCGGCTTCAGCAGGTGTACCAGGTTGAATCGGTTGGCGGCAAAGGACTCGATCAGCGGCGACCAGCCGCGGATCAGCTGGGGATCGGCGACCTCCAGTCCTTCGTCCTCGAAATAGCCCTCGGAGTGGGCGACCAGCAGGGCGGCCGCGTCGGTGATCGGGATGTAGCCGATGCGCACGACGCCGTCGAAGTCGCTGACGACGCCTTCGGGCTCTTCGAGGCTCCCGGGTTCGGCCCCGAACAGGGAACCGGGCAGGGCAAGCCCGCTCCCGGCCAGGCCGCCGACGGCGGCGGTACGCAGGAAGTTGCGACGGGAGAAGCTGCGATCCAGCAGCCGGTCCAGTTCGCTGTCGATGTCGTGGTGGTTGTCGCAGTTGCACATGGTGGCGGTTCCTCGCTCGGGTTCGGGGCAGTGGTGGAGATGGATCAGGCGGCGCGTACGCGCGCCCGGGATTCGGATGAAGAAGACTCGTCTTGTTCGCTTTCGGTATCCGGCGTCGGGGCTTCGGCCTCCGCTGAACCCTTGTCAGTGGCCGGGGTGCGGGTGGCGCCGAAGTAGCCCATCAGTTCGGCCTTGCGGTCGACGAAGGCCTGGCTGTTGCGATCGCGCGGGTGGGCAATGTCGATCGGCAGTTCGGCGGTGATGGTCCCCGGGTTGGAGCCCATGACCAGCACGCGGTCGGCCATGGCGACGGCCTCTTCGATGTCGTGGGTGACGAACACCACCGAGATCCCGCGTTCCCGGGCCAGGCGGGTGACTTCGTCCTGCAGGGCGACGCGGGTAAAGGCGTCCAGGGCCGAGAACGGTTCGTCCAGCAGCAGCAGTTCGGGGTCGGTGGCCAGGCTGCGGGCCAGGGCGACGCGCTGTTGCTGGCCGCCGGAGAGCGACTGCACGTTGACCTCGGCCTTCTCGCTCAGACCCACGGTCTCCAGCAGCTGGTCGATGCGTTCGCGCATGTCGGTCTTGCGGCCCTGGAAGATCAGGCCCAGCGAGGCGTTCTTGCGCACCGTCATCCAGGGGTAGAGCGAGGGCTTCTGGAACATCATGTTCCAGCGCGGGCTCGGCTTGATGACCTGGTGGCCGTTGATGCGTACACAGCCTTCGCTGGGCAGCAGCAGGCCCGCGAGCATGTGCAGCAGGGTGGACTTGCCGCAGCCACTCTGGCCGATCAGGGCGACGGTCTCGCCCGGTGCGACGGTGACCTGGATGTCCTTGAGCGTGGGGGCTTCCTGCCCGGGATAGTGGTGGGTGATGTAGTCGATGGAGATGGCGGCGCCCATGGCGTTTCCCTCTTGACCTTCGTTCATGAGCCGCCGGATGGATCGGATCGGCGGCGCGTTCAAGGGGGTTCCTTACAAGGGGCGTGCCAAACCCGTCGTGTTGCCCGGGAATTTCGTCCGGACCGGGGGCGAAACGGCGCGCTGGTGCGCAATACAGGGAGCGGCGAACGAGGCATCGCAGAAGCGGGGGGATCCGGCGTGGGGGGCGAGAAGTGGACAATCCGGACAATGCGGACCAGTTCGAGTGGACAAAGCGGACGGATTGTCCGACGGGGGGATGGGTTGGATTCGGGTGGCCCGGCTGGAAATGGCTTTGTGGTGCGGTCCGCACGGTTTTGGCACGGCTTCTGCACCGGGATGGACGACCCGGTCGAATGCCGGGGATCCACGAATCCCAACTATCAGGAGCACCACCATGTCTGCAGCCGAAGCCACTACCTCCCTGTCCATCAACGCCCTGGAGCCGATCGACCAGGATGGCCTCAATAACCTAGCCGCCAAGGGCAAGGCCAACCCCGAGAACATCGTGACGCTGAAGGCCACCACGGTCTGCGAAGGCAAGTTCCGCAACCTGACCTTCGTGCGCGACCTCGAGGCCCACGTGATCGACGAGCCGCCGCACCTGCTGGGCGACGACACCGCGCCGAACCCCTCCGAGGCCGCGCTGGCCAGCTTGGGTGCCTGCCTGTCCGTGGGGATGCACGCCAACGCCATCGATCGCGGTATCACCCTGACCAAGCTCGAGTTGACCCTGGAGGGCGACATCAACGTGACCGCCGTATGGGGCGTCGGGGATACCGACGTGCACAAGCACCTCGGCTTCTCCGATATCCGGGTGAAGGCGAACCTGGAAGGGGATGCCAGCGAGGAACAGCTGAAGGAGCTGGTCGCCCATGCCGACTTCTGGTCGCCGGTGGCCAACACCATGCGCAACCCGGTCAAGCTCAGTGTAGAGCTGGCCTGATTCCGGTCCTGCTGCCCAACGGGAGTAAACCCCAATGCTTGAAACCCGCACTCACGACGTGACGGGGGTGTCGCCGGCCGCAGGGCCGGCGGATGCCGATGCCGCGCTGCAGGCGCTGGTGGAGCGCGATCTGGCTCCGCTGACCGCCCGTATCGACCGCGAAGGCCTGTACCCCGAAGACTTCCTGCGCGAGGCCGGTCGCCTCGGCGCCTTCAACCGCCACCTGGCCAGCCAGAACGCCAGCGGCACCACGGATATTGCCAGTGCCATCCGCGCGACCGAGGTGATCTCGGCCGAGTGCATGACCACCGGCTTTGTTGCCTGGTGCCAGAACGCCTGTGCCTGGTACGTGGAGAACAGTGCCTCGGACACCCTGAAGCGCGAGGCCCTGCCGAGGCTGGCAAATGCCGAGGCACTGGGTGCCACCGCGCTGTCCAACCCGATGAAGTGGTTTGCCAATATCGAGGACCTCAAGCTCTCCGCCGAACGTGTGGACGGCGGTTATGTGGTCTCCGGTGCGCTGCCCTGGGTATCCAACCTGGGCGAGGACCACTACTTCGGGGCGATTTTCCGCACCACCGGCACGAACCCGCGGCCGGTGATGGCACTGATCAACTGCTCCGACCCCGGCTTCAGCCTGACCCCCTGTCCCGAGTTCACGGCCCTTGAGGGTTCGCGCACGTTCGGCTGCCATTTCGATCGCGTGTTCGTGCCCGATGAGCACGTGCTGGCCGACGCCCTGCCCGAGTACATCCGCCGGATCCGACCGGGGTTCGTGCTGCTGCAGATGGGCATGGGGCTGGGGCTGATCGATGGCTGCATCCAGACCATGCGCGAGGCCAACGAGACGCTGGCCCATGTGAATGGCTATCTGGATGACCAGGTGGGCGAGCTGGAAGAGGCACTGGAGGATGGTCGTTCGGCCTGTTATGCCTTGTCGGAGACCCCCTTTGATGAATCCGAGCGCTTCTTTGCCGATGTCCTGCAGATGCGCCTGACCGGTTCCGAGCTGTCGCTGCGCGCGTCGCAGTCGGCATTGCTGCATGCCGGGGCCCGGGGGTATCTGGCGAATGCCGCCGCCCAGCGCAAGCTGCGCGAGTCGTACTTCGTGGCCATCGTCACCCCGGCGATCAAGCACCTGCGCAAGGAGCTGGCGCGGATCCACGCGCACTAGTCCACCACCCACGGTCGGGGCCTACCGGGGCCCCGCACCGAACGAAGGAATCGTCATGCTGGAAACCACTACCCGACTGGACCCCGAGACCGCGGTCGCGACCCTGAAGGAGGCGATTGACGCCCAGGGGCTGAAGCTGGTCTCGCACATCAATGGCCAGGCCAATGCCGCGAAGATCGGGGTCGAGGTCCCGACCGACCAGATCCTGGAGATCTTCCACCCGAGCTATGCGGTGCGTGTCTGGGAGGCCTGCAAGCCGGCCGGCATCGACATCCCGTTGCGCATCCACGTCTCCGGCGATGGCGAGATGCTGCGTGTGAGCACGCGCTCCGCACGGGACGTGTTCGCGCCATGGGCCAACCCCGATCTGGACGCCATCGGGTCCGAACTGGACCCCAAGCTGAAGGCCATTCTCGATGCCGTGGAGGCCGCGTGATGAGCACCGAAACCGACGAGTTCAAGCGCTATATCTGCAAGGTCTGCGGGTATATCTACGACGAGGCCAAGGGCGACCCGGATTCCGGTCTGGCCCCTGGGACCCGCTTCGAGGATATCCCCGACGACTGGTATTGCCCCGACTGTAATGTGACCAAGGCGGATTTCACCGCCCTGGAGCCGCGGGCCGAGACCGCGGACGCCGGTGCTGCCGCGATGGCCTGGAGTGCCGGGGCCGGCGCGGCCGATCCGGATGCGGTGGTGATCGTCGGCGGCGGCATGGCGGGCTGGGCCCTGGCCGAGGCCCTGCGCGAGCGGGATCCGCGGCGCACGATCCGCCTGCTGACCGCCGATTCCGGTGATTACTACACCAAGCCGCGGATCTCCAATGCCTTTGCCCGGGGCGTCGCGATCGCGGATCTGGTGGAGGAGACTGGCGTGGCGCGGGCGGCCCGGCTCGGCATTGACCTGATGCCGTTTGTCCGTGTGCTGGATGTCCAGCGGGCGCAGCAAAAAATCATCACCGCCCGTGGCGGCGTGCCGTACGGCCAGCTGGTGCTGGCCACCGGGGCGCGTCCGCGGCAAATGGCGTTCCCGGGTGGGGCCGGGGCGCCGCTGTCGGTGAACACGCTGGAGGACTACCGTGCGCTGCGCGCGGCCCTCGAGGCGCAAGCCGGGTCACCGGCCCATACCCGTGTGGCGATCATCGGCGCCGGCCTGGTGGGCTGCGAGCTGGCGGACGACCTGGCGGCCGGTGGTTATCCGGTCTCTTTGATCGAGTGTGCGTCGCGGCCGCTGCCGAATCTGCTGCCCGAGTCGCTGAGCGGCGATCTGGAGAAGGCGCTGGCCGACCGCGGCGTGCAGTGGCACACCGAGGCGACCGTCGAGCGCATCGAACCGGTGGCGGAGGGAACGACCCGTCTCGTCCTTGCCAGCGGCGAATCGGTAGAGGCCGAGGTGGTCATCAGCGCGCTCGGGCTGGTGCCCAACCGCGAGCTGGCCGAGCGGATCGGTCTGGCCTGCCACGCGGGGATCGAGGTGGACGCACTCTTGCGCACGACCGACCCGGCGGTCTTCGCCCTGGGCGATGGTTGCGAGTTCGACGGCCAGTTACGCCCCTACGTGGAGACCCTGCGCGGGCAAGCAGCTGCGCTGGCGCGAACGCTGTCCGGCGAGCCGACGGTGTACCGGCCGGATGCCGGGATCGTGCAGGTCAAGACCGGGAGCCTGCCGTTGAACGTCTGCCCGCCGCAGACGGACGGGGGCGAATGGGTGGAGATCTCGGGCGACGGCGAAGGGCGTCACCTGGAGTATCACGCCGATGCACGGCTCGAGGGGTTTGCCTTGTCGGGTTGCCATGCACGCCAGGCGCGGGACCTGGAGACGCGCCTGGGCGAGCCAGTGGCGGATACCCGGACCCGGCTGGCGTCCTGAGCCGCGTGGCCCGGCCGGTGCCGGGCCCGCGGGGGGCGGCGATGCGGATCAGAGGATTCGGGTCATATGACCCCGTCGAGGCGCAAATAGCCGATCAGGAACAGTACTGCCAATACCCCGGCCAGGGCGTAGAGCCAGTTGGATAGCGTGGGGTTGTCGGGGCGGCTGAAGAAGGCCGCCCACAGCGCCAGCAGGATCAGGACGAAAAAGAAGAACAAAAAGCGCATGCGTCAGGCTCCTTCGGGGACTGCGTAGGGCAGTTCGACGACCTCGGCCTTGGCGCCGTCGGGTGCGTCCCAGCGCAGTTCGCCCTTGGCGGCCGCGACCTGCAGTACCGCCAGGGCGGAGTACAGCCCGTCCGGGTGCAATTCGGCTGCGACGATCTCGCCGTCCGACTGGTCCGGGTTGCCGCCGGCCTGGAACACAGGCGAGCCGGGTTGGGGTGGAGTCTGGGTATGGATAGCCAGGCGGAACATGCGCCGCTTGAGCTTGCCCAGGTAGTGCATGCGTGCCACGACCTCCTGGCCCGGATAACAGCCCTTTTCGAAGCTGACCGCGCCCAGGGCATGCAGGTTGAGCATCTGCGGCACGAACTTCTCGCTGGTTTCCTCCACCACGGTGGGGACCCCGGCCAGGATGTCCAGCAGTGCCCAGTCGCGCGGGCCCACCGGGGCCGCGTGGACGTTCAGGCCGTCCCACGCCTTGCGCATGGCGTCGATCTCGCCGAACAGCTCGAAGCGCGGGTGCACCCCGGGTACCCGGACCACGGTGACGCCGTTTTTCTCGACGACCTCCTCGACCTCGGCGGGACAGACACCCAGCGCGCTTTGCAGCTCCTTCTCGGCATCCGGTCCGGAGCAGCCGAAGTGGATGCGGGAGTCGCCGGCCTGTTCGATGATCACGTTCGCGCGCAGCACGAACATCTGCAGGCGCTTGGCCACCGGCTCGATCCGGTCTGCGGGCATCTCCAGCAGGTAGCCGTCGCGGGTACGCAGCACGCGGAACACGGCGTAGGCGCGGCCCTTGGGACTGGAGTAGCTGGACAGCTGGCTGTGTTGCCCGTCCACCGCGCGGATGTCGTTGCCGAACTGGCCCTGCAGGAAGTCGGTGGCGTCGTCCCCGCGAACCTCCAGCAGGCCGCGATGGGAGAGGTCGCAGATCACCTCGCCGTTGATGGCCATGCGGCGTTCACGTTCCGGGTTGCCGTAGTGCAGGAGGTCGTCCTCCTCGAACTCGGCGCCGGCATCGATCAAGTGGTTTTTCCAGTCTTCGCGCATCGGAAATCTCCCGTGGAAGCGCTCGCTGTCGTCCGCCGTCGGGCTCGATTGGCTATCGGTATCCGGGGCGCACGGCCAGGGTTTGAGGTGGTAAGCTGAACCAAGCGGCTCGATAGTAGACGAACCATTTGCAGGGTGTCAGCCCTGGTTTCTTTATCTTCCCGTTCAAGGGGGTGGCATGACTCGGCAGGGACGTCCCGTCTTTCTGGATTTGCGCAAGATCCGACTGCCGCTGAATGCCGTGGTCTCCATTCTGCACCGGATCACCGGTGTCTTCCTGATTCTGTCGATTCCCGTGCTGCTTTGGCTGCTGGACCGCTCGCTGGCCAGCCCCGAGGGCTTCGCCCAGGTCGTGGCGATCATTTATCACCCGATCGGCCTGGTGGCGCTGGCACTGGGGCTTTGGTGGCTGCTGCATCACCTGTTTGCCGGGATTCGCTACCTGCTGATGGAATTCGGCATTGGCGAGGATCGCGCGGGCTCGCTGCGCACGGCGCGCGATGCCCTGTACGCAGGCATCCTCGGCACCGTTCTGGTGTGGCTGGGGCTGGTCCTGTGAGGCTCCTGAGCGGACAGCGCGCCTGGCTGCTGCAACGCATCACGGCGGTGTACGTGGGCGTGTACGTGATCCTGGCCCTCGGATTCTTCGTGCTGGCCGCGCCGGCGGATCATGCCGCATGGCTGGGTGTGGTCGGGCACCCGGTGGTGGGGTTGCTGACGGCGGTGTTCGTGCTGCTGTTGCTGCTGCATGCGTGGATCGGGCTGCGTGACGTGGTGATGGACTACGTGCATGCACCCGGCACGCGGCTCCTGGTGTTCGTGCTGGCCGCCGGCGGGTTGATCCTGACGGGGCTGTGGGCATTTTTCATTCTGATTCGGGCGGGACTGGCATGAAGGGACTGGCATGAACGTGGCGCGACGCAAGTTCGACGCCCTGATCATCGGGGCCGGCGGGGCCGGCCTGCGCGCGGCGCTGCAGCTGTCCAATGGCGATGCCAAGGTCGCGGTGGTCTCCAAGGTGTTTCCCACGCGCTCGCACACGGTGGCGGCGCAGGGCGGGGTGAACGCCGCCCTGGCCAACGTCCTGCCGGACTCCTGGCACTGGCACATGTTCGACACGGTGAAGGGCTCGGACTATCTGGGCGACCAGGACGCGATCGAATACATGTGTCGCGCCGCGCCCAAGGTGGTCTACGAGCTGGACCACTTCGGCGTGCCGTTCTCGCGCCTGGACAACGGCACCATCTACCAGCGCGCCTTTGGCGGGCAGAGCCAGAACTTCGGTCAGGACCAGGCGGCGCGCACCTGCGCCGCGGCGGACCGCACCGGGCACGCGATCCTGCACTCGCTGTACCAGCAGAACCTGCGCGCGCGCACCCACTTCTTCGACGAGTACTTCGCGGTGGACCTGCTGCGCGACGCGCAGGGCTACGTGCTGGGCGTGCTGGCGTTCGAGATCCTGACCGGCGAGCCGATCGTGATCGAGGCCAAGACCACGTTGATCGCGACCGGCGGGGCGGGACAGCTGTTCCGCACCACGACCAACGCGCTGATCAACACCGGTGACGGCATGGCGATGGCCCTGCGCGCCGGGGTGCCGCTGGAGGACATGGAGTTCGTGCAGTTCCACCCGACCGGCATCGCCGGGCGCGGGATGCTGATTACCGAGGGTGCCCGCGGCGAGGGCGGGTTCCTGATCAACTCCGAGGGCGAGCGCTTCATGGAGCGCTACGCCCCGCGGGCGAAGGACCTGGCCTCGCGCGACGTGGTGAGCCGCTCCATTGCCACCGAGGTGCGCGAGGGACGCGGCTGCGGGCGCAATGCGGATCACGTATTGCTGGACCTGCGCCATTTGGGCGCCGATACGATCATGCAGCGCCTGCCGGGGATTCGCGAGACGAGCATGACCTTTCTCGGGGTCGATCCGATCGAGGCGCCGATCCCGATCTTCCCGACCTGTCACTACAGCATGGGCGGCATCCCGACCAATCGCTTCGGGCAGGTGGTGGCGCCGGAGAAGGACACACCGGAGGACCCGGTCCCCGGGCTGTACGCGGCCGGCGAGACGGCCTGTGTCTCGGTGCACGGGGCCAACCGCCTGGGCGGCAATTCACTGCTCGACATCCTGGTGTTCGGCCGCGCGGCGGCCAATCACATCCTCGAGTACCTGGCCGAGAATCGTTACCACCGTGCGCTGGACGAATCGGCCGTGGAACAGGCGATGGCGCGGCTCACGCGCTGGGATCGCAAGGACCCGGGCGATGGCTCCGCCGAGCAGGTCGAGCCGCTCAAGCGCGAACTGCGCAAGGTGATGGAAGACCACTGCTCGGTATTCCGCACCGACGAGGTGATGCGCGAGGGGGTGGAGAAGGTCCGTGCGTTGCGCGAGCGCCTGAACCATGCGGTGATCGCGGATCACTCCAGCACGTTCAATACCGCGCGGGTGGAGGCGATGGAGCTGGAGAACCTGATGGACTGCGCGATCGCGACCATCCGCTCCGCGCTGGGGCGCGAGGAAAGCCGCGGCGCTCACTCGCGGATCGATTTCCCCGAGCGCGACGATCAGCACTGGCTCAAGCACAGCCTGTACTCGCTGGCGGATGACAGCCTGGACTACAAGCCGGTGCGGACGCAGCCGAATACCGTCGCCTCGTTCCCGCCGAAGGAACGCGTCTATTGATGGGTCGACTCGACCGTAGGATGCGGATGAGCGAACCGAATCGCATCAGGGGGCATGGCAGCCCGCGCGTTCAACCATGGGCAACGCGCCCAATGGGAGACGAACCATGAGCAACCCCACCGAACCGGTACCCGAGGCGTGGCTGCACGAGCAGCTCGAGGTGCTGCTGACGGAGCTGGATGCCGCGCTCGCGGGCGCCGCCGACAGCGGCGCGACCGTGGAGCTGGACCAGCAGCGCACCGGACGGCTCTCGCGGATGGACGCGCTGCAGGGCCAGGCCATGGCCAAGGCGAGCCAGCAGCGGCGCGAGGCCCAGCGCGTTCGCGCCCGCCGGGCGTTGAAGCGGCTGGAGGAGGGCGAGGGCGGACTGTGCATCGACTGCCTGGAGCCGATTGCCCGCTCGCGGCTGGAGATCGACCCGTCGGCCGAGCGATGCATTGCCTGTGCCGAGGCGCAGGAACAGGATTGATTGGGGCTTACCGCAGCGTGTGACAACGGTGGCCGCGGTCACCGACAGGAGATACCGATGGAGTTCTCGATCTACCGCTTCAACCCGGAGACGGACACGCTGCCGAAGATGCAGCGCTTCAGCCTGCCCGATGACCAGGTCGAGCCCGGGATGATGCTGCTGGATGCCCTGCTTCTGCTGAAGGAACAGGACGACTCCCTGGGCTTTCGCCGCTCCTGTCAGCACGGGGTGTGTGGCTCCGACGGCATGAACATCAACGGCACCAATGGCCTGGCGTGCATCACGCCGCTGGCGGAGCTGGACTCACCCGTGACCCTGCGCCCGTTCCCGGGCATGCCGGTGATCCGCGACCTGATCGTGGACATGGACAACTTCTGGGAGCAATACCGCAAGGCCGAGCCCTGGCTGGTCAATGACAGCCCGGAACCCGAGGTGGAGCGCAAGCAAAGCCCCGAAGACCGCGAACAACTGGACGGGCTCTACGAGTGCATCCTGTGCGGCTGCTGCTCCGCTGCCTGCCCATCCTACTGGTGGAACCCGGACAAGTTCCTGGGGCCGGCGGCGCTTTTGCAGGCCGCGCGCTTCATCCACGACAGCCGCGACGAGGCCACCGAGCACCGTCTCGAACAGCTGGATGATGCCTGGAAGCTTTACCGCTGCCACACCATCATGAACTGCACCCAGGTGTGCCCGAAGGGCCTGAACCCGAGCCGCGCGATCAGCGACATCCGCCGCACCATGCTGAAGAAGTCGCTGTGATCGGCGCGACCCCCAACGGTTGTTCCACCCCGGTAGGAGCCTGCTTGCAGGCGAAGCCCCTGCCCGCGTCCTGCTTTGGCAGGGGCATTCGCCTGCAAGCAGGCTCCCACAGGGGGCCTGGACTGGTGTTTGGGTGATGGAACCCGATAACCGGACACGCTGGCGCTGCCGCCGCGGCATGCTGGAGAACGACTGGCTGCTCGGCCACTTTCTCGCGCAGGGATATGCGCAACTGGACCAGGAGGGTCGCGATGCCTTCGAGCGCCTGCTCGATTACCCCGACAACGTGCTGCTGGACGTGGTCATGGGTCGCCAGACCACGGTGGACGAGGGGATAGCCCGTCTTGTCCCGGCGATCCGCGCCGCCACTCAGGCTTCGGCTCCGGCCTGACCCGGTTCTTCCCCGGCTCGCGCTCGCGGGCCAGATCCTCCTGCTCCTGGCTGTGGCCGCCTATGTGCTGGTGTACAGCCCGTTGTGGACGCTGGCCCCGGTCTTCGGGCTGGCCATCGCCGGGTGGTGGTGGCAAGGGCGCTCGCAACCGCCGGCCTGGGACTGGCTGGGGCAGACGCCCGAGGGTGCAACCTGGCTGGCCACCGCCGAGGGCCTGCGCCAGGAGCAGGTGGACTGGGTGGAGGTGCTGCCCGATACACGGGTGTTGCGTCGGGTCGTCATCCTCGTCGTTCGGGTGCCCGCGACCGGCCGGGTATGGCGCCTGTGGCTGCACGCCGGGCGCATGCATCCGGAGGACCTGCGCCGTCTGCGCGTGCGGTTGCGCTGGTCGCCCGCGCGCGAGGTGGTGGATCCCGGCTGGCGGGTGCGGCTTCGCGCGGGGGTGGAGCGGGGCGTTGCTATACTGGCGAAAAGCCGAGTACCCGGAGGCCCGAACATGGCTGGACCCGACAATGCGCAGGTGATGGTGGACGTGTCGCATCTGCTGAGCGACGAGCCCGATCACGTGTACAGCGAGGATGAACTGGACGCGATCGAGGAACTCGATCCGGAGCTTGCGCTGCGCCTGGACCGGGCCCAGACCTTCGCCGAGCGCGAGGCGGCGGACGTGCCGGCCGATGGCCCGATCGACGTCGACGCGGTGCGCGCCGCGATCGAGGAGGCGCGGCGGATCATGATGCAGGACGGTGGCGATATCGAATTCGTGGAGCTCGATGGGCGCACCGTGCGGGTCCGACTCAAGGGGGCCTGTGTGGGCTGTCCGCGCTCCACGCTGGACCTCAAGAATGTGGTCGAACGCCTGGTCCGGTCGCGTGCGCCGGGCGTGGCCAGCGTCGCCAACACCTTCTGAATCCGAGTTTTGGCAGTCAAGCCTGGCCGGCACCGAGCCGGCGCAGTAGCTGCCGGATGCGCCCCGGCCCGAAACCGTGCACCCGCTTGAAGGCCTTGCGAAAGGCCGCCTCCGAGGTATAGCCCACCGCGTCCATCACGCCCGCGACTGACTCCCGCCCGTCACGTAGCAGGCGTTCCGCCAGGACCATCCGCCACTGGGTCAGGTAGTCGATGGGCGTCTGGCCGACCAGCGCATGAAAGCGCTCCGCGAAGCTGCTGCGCGACATGGCCGCCTCGCTGGCCAGCCCCTCCAGGGTCCAGGCCGCCTCCGGCTGGGCGTGCAGGGCATCCAGTGCCCGCCGGATGCGGTCGTCGGCCAGGGCGGCGATCAGCGATCCCTCCGAGTGTTCGCGTTGCGAGCAGATGTGATGGCGCACGGCCATCACGAACAGGGTGTCCGCCAGGCGGTCCAGCACCGGCCGATAGCCGGAGGAGCGCTCCGCGAGTTCGATGTTCATCAGGTCCGCCAGGTGTGACAGCCGGTCGCCGGATTCGCGGCGGCGGATGATGATGTGATCGGGGAGCGCGGCCAGGATCGGGTTGCGGCGGCCTGAATCGAACTCGAAGTGGCCGCACAGGAGCTGGGTGACCGGGATATCCGGCGGATCCTCGCCTTCCACCAGCGTCAGATGGTTGTCGCGGTCGGGTACGGTGTCGCGGCTGGACATCAGGTGCCAGTCATCATGCGGCAGCAAGAGAAGATCGCCGGCCTCCATCCAGACGGGGGCCATCGCCTCCATGTGCAGATAGCATCCGCCTTCCCCCACCAGGTGAAAGCTGGCATTCCCCGAGCCCGACGTGCTGAGCTGCCACTCCCCGCACAGGCGCGGGTTGGTGTCGATGCGGGCACGCAGGTTGTAGGCGGCCAGAACCGTCGACAGCACGTCTTCGTGGGGGCTGATGTCCATCAAACCTTCCTTTTGCCTGTTCCTGTTGGTTCTTCACCTTAGACCTTTGGGCGCCCGGTTGCCGGGCGCCACGGGCCTCTCCCCGTGGTCCCGGACGATCGGACATAAAAGCCGGCGGATCACCCCGCGTACAGCGTGAGCCCGAGGTCTAGGCTTTATACCCAGTAGGAGGGGAAAAGGAGATCAGGACGATGGCTGCGACTGGAACCTTGGCAGTGCGCTTGCAGGGTTGGCTGGACTGGACGCGAGGCGCGGACTTCCTGGCGCCCCTGCTGTTGCGGCTCTACCTCGCCCCGGTGTTCTGGATGGCGGGGACCAACAAGCTGGACGGGATCCTGCCGAAAGAGAACGTGGTGATGTGGTACGGCAACGCGGACTGGGGGCTGGGCATGCCCTTCCCCTATCTGATGGTGATGCTGTCGGCGTATGCCGAGGTGCTGGGTGCGCTCGCGTTGCTGCTCGGACTGGCGACGCGCTGGTTCTCGATCCCGCTGATGATCACGATGGTGGTGGCGGCCGTGACCGTGCATCTGGAACACGGGTGGCAGCGGATCTCCGACCCGATGATGTGCCTGTTCAACTGTTCCGGGATCGAGGAGGCACAGATGCGCCTGGATCGCGCCAAGTCCATTTTGCAGGAGCACGGCAACTACAATTGGCTGACCGAGACCGGAAACTTCGCGATTGTGAACAACGGGATCGAGATGGCCGCGACCTTCTTCGTGATGCTGCTGGTCCTGTTCTTCTGGGGAGCGGGACGTTATGTCAGCATCGACTATTACATCCGTCGGAGGATGATGAGCAGGGGATGAGTCCAAGAGCTGTTTCAGCAGCCATTACACAACGGGTCCAGCGGATCCATCATCGCAACACGAGGAGTACGACCATGAAGAACGAACTGTTTTCCACCAAGACCCTGGCCGGTGCCGTCGGCACGGCGGCGATCGGCGTGGCCATGTCCACCAGCCCGGTGTTCGCATCGGCTGACCTGAACCAAGGCTATCAGCAGGGCGGCCAGTCGCCGCTGATGCTGGCCGAGGGTTCCTGTGGCGAAGGCACTTGTGGTGACGCGAGCGATACCAAGGACAGTGAAGGCAGCTGTGGCGAAGGCGCCGATGGGGGCTCGGACGGCGACGAGAAGGATTCCGAAGGCGCCTGTGGTGAGGGGACCTGTGGCGGCTAAGGTCGTCCACCCTGCCAACCCGGCCCGCGTTAGTGGTGCCGGGCTCGGCTTGCGGCGGGCCCTGCTGGGCCCGCTGGCCGAGGCCCCGGAGGCGACGGAACGCCTGGGGTTCTTCGAGGCGGCACCGGAAAACTGGATGCACCTGGGCGGACGCCTGGGCCGCATCTTTCGCGAATACACCGAGGCCCAGCCCTTCGTCTGCCACGGGCTGTCTCTCGACATCGGCGGGCCGCGCCCGCTGGACAAGACCTTCCTGCAGGACCTGCGTTCCTTCCTGGATACCCACGGTATCGAGGATTACAGCGAGCACCTCTCCGCCTGTGGCGACGGCCAGGGGCATCTGTACGACCTGATGCCGATCCCGTTTACCGAGGAGGCAGTACGCTATGTTGCCGATCGGGTGCGCCAGGTGCAGGACATCCTCGGGCGCCGGATGGCGCTGGAGAATGTGTCCTATTACACCCCGGTGGGCGCCGAACTGGACGAGATCACCTTCGTCCGGGCCGTGCTGGAGGAGGCCGACTGCGACCTCCTGCTCGACGTGAACAACATCGTTGTCAACAGCATCAATCACGGCTACGAACCGACCGAGTTCCTGGATGCAATGCCGCTGGAACGGGTGCGCTACCTGCACATTGCCGGGCACGAGGAGGAGGCCCCGGACCTGCGGGTCGACACCCATGGCCAGCCGATCTGCTCCGATGTCTGGGCGCTGCTGGAGGCCACCTATGCGCGCATCGGGCCCGTGCCGACCCTGCTCGAGCGCGACTTCAACTTTCCGCCGGTGGAGGAACTGCTGGCGGAGACCGACCGGATTCGGGATCTGCAGTTGCGCGCGCGCGCCGGCCAGGAAGAGCCGCTCCTGCATGCCTGAGGCGGATTTCCAGCAGGTGCAGGAGGCATTCGCGCGGCACTTGCGTGACCCGGAGCGCTATCCGCCCCCGGAGGGGATCGAGAGCCGGCGCCTGGCGATCTACCGGCGTCTGTTCTTCAACAACGTGGCGAACCTGCTGGCCAGGGGGTTCCCGGTCCTGCGGGGACTGCTGGAGGCGGCCGCCTGGGAACAGCTGGTACGCGACTTCTATCGCGATCATGGCAGCGAAACGCCGTACTTTCCGCAGCTGGCGGCGGAGTTCG
Source organism: Thioalkalivibrio versutus (assembly GCF_001020955.1). Lineage (NCBI taxonomy): Bacteria > Pseudomonadati > Pseudomonadota > Gammaproteobacteria > Chromatiales > Ectothiorhodospiraceae > Thioalkalivibrio > Thioalkalivibrio versutus. The sequence continues at coordinate 1,723,312 of NZ_CP011367.1, read as the reverse complement.
TGCGCTACCTGGCGGAGGAACGCCCGGCGCAGCCCGGCGATCTGCCCTTCCTGGCCGAGCTGGCCCACTACGAGCGGGTGGAGACCGAACTGGTCTATGCGGATGCCACGCCGCCTCCGGAAGTCGAGCCGGATGGCGACCTGATGATTCAGGTTCCGGTGTTTTCCCAGGCCGCGCGGCTGCTGGCCTACGAGTACCCGGTGCATCGGATCGGGGCCGACTTCCAGCCGGATCAACCGGGAGAGGTGCCCACCTACCTGCTGGCGTACCGCACCGGGGAGGAGCGGGTGCGGTTTGCCGAGCTGAACCCGCTCGGCGCCCGGCTGCTGTGGCGGGTGATCGAGACACCGGCGACCGGCGATGAACAGATCCGCCGGGTGGCCGGCGATTTCGGGCTGGAACGGTCGGACGAGCTGGTGGCAAGTGGGCGCCGGTTGCTGGAGCACTACCGCGGGCTGGGTGCCATTTTGGGGACCCGGACTGACCGCGCATCCGCCTGAGGCGGAGGGACCGGACGCGCGCGTCGCAGACCCGGACGCCCGGGCATGGGCAACGAACGTCCAGGGCAGCCGCAAGGGAAGCAGGAAGTCGCTGTCCCCCAGGCGCCACCGGATATGGGCGCAGTTGCCTCGGTACAGCGGTGCCATTGTCTCTTTGCTGATGGCGCTCTCGTGCCTCGATGACACCCGTGACTCGGTGCTGGAGCGGATCCGGAACCTGCGGTGAGACGGGGCCTCAGTAACCCAGGTCGAGGGCGGGTTCGTCGAGGGCGGCGGCCTGCTCGCGCAGGGTGAGGATGTGATCCTCCCAGAAGCGCGGCGTGTAGAAGATCGGGAAGCCGTCGACAAAGGCCGGGTCGTCGGCGCGCCGGGCCAGCCAGGCGGCGTGGCGCAGGATGCGCAGGGTGCGTAGCGGGGCGATCAGCCCGAGCTGGCGGCGATCCAGCGGTACGAAGGTCTCGTAGCCCTCCAACAGGGCCTGCATCTGCCAGGCCATCTCGGGCGGTTCGCCGGACAGGAACATCCACAGGTCCTGCATGGCGGGGCCGGTACAGGCGTCGTCCAGGTCGACAAAGTGCGGGCCGTCGTCGGTCCACAGGATGTTGCCGGGGTGGGTGTCGCCGTGCAGGCGCAGCTGTGGGACCGGGCCGATCGTGTCGAGGTCCCGCTGGATCCGCCCCAGGAGGTCGGCGCTGAGATCGCGGTACACGGATTCCAGCTCCAGGGGCAGATAGCCGGAGTCGAGCACGGCCTGGCGTGCCTCCTCGCCACGCGGGACGGGATCGAGCACGGGCCGCTCGTGAAAGCGGGCGGCACGTCCGACCTCGTGGATGCGGGCGATGAAGCGGCCGATGCGGACCAGGGTGTCGCGCTGTTCCAGATCCGGTGCGCGACCGCCGCAGCGCGGGTAGACGGCGAACATGAACCCGGCGTGATCGTGCAGGGTTTCGCCTTCAGGATCGGCCAGAGGGGCGACTACCGGGATCTCGCGGCTTGCAAGTTCCTGGCTGAAGCCGTGTTCCTCGCGGATGGCGGCGGGTGTCCAGCGTTGCGGACGATAGAACTTGGCGATGACCGGTGTGGTGTCCTCGATGCCGACCTGGTAGACGCGGTTCTCGTAGCTGTTGAGGGCCAACAGGCGCCCGTCGCAGCGCAGACCGGTTGTTTCCACCGCGTCGAGGATGACACCGGGTTTCAGTTCGTCGTAGGGATGTGCATGCATGCTTGCAGTGTACGGGTTTGCCGCGCATCGTTCCGGCAAAGTGACCGCGAGGAGTCGCGCTTGAATCGCTATTACTGGGGGTTGGTTGTCGCCCTGGTGGGTCTCGTCGCCGTCTGGCTGGTGGTTGCGATGGGGCCGGGTCTGGATCTGAAGACCCTGCAGGTCGCGCGCCTGCAGGTGGAGGACTGGCGGGTCGCGCACCCGTTCGTCACGGCCTGGGTGTTCTTCCTGTTGTACATGGTGGTGGCCGCCTTTTCGGTGCCGGGGATCGTGGTGATGACCCTGGCCGGCGGTGCCCTGTTTGGCGTGGTCTGGGGCACCGTGCTGTCGTCGCTGGCTTCGACGCTGGGGGCGACCCTGACCTTTGTGGTGGCGCGGGCGCTGGCGCGCGATGCTGTTCAGCGTCGTTACAAGCACCAACTTAGGCGCATCAATGCCGGCTTTGAGCGCGAGGGCGCGTTCTACCTGTTCGCGCTGCGGATGATTCCGGTGTTCCCGTTCCTGTTGATCAACGCCGGGATGGGCCTGTTGCCGATCCGGATCTGGACATATTTCTGGGTATCACTCGTGGGGATGCTGCCGGCCACGGCGGTGTTCGCGAATGCCGGGACGCAGTTGGGGCGGCTTGATGGCATCGAGGGCATTCTCTCGCCGGTGCTGGTCCTGTCCCTGGTTGCCACGGGGCTTTTTCCGCTCCTGGCGCGGTGGCTGGTGAATGCCGTGCGCCGCAGGCGGGGTCGATTGGAGAACCCGGACACGGACTAAGACGCACGCAGTATCTGCCATCGCGTATATAATAGGGTTTACCGTTGGGAGGCGGCCGTGGAGCGCGCACCGCCGGACACAATCTCGAGTTTCAACGAACGATCCCGTCACATATTGCGTGCGCTGTCCGACTCGGGGCGCGAACGACACAAGGAGTTTTCCATGACATTGAATGTTTTGTTGCGCCAGGGTCAGGTGGCCTTCCTCGCGCTGGGCCTGATCGGCTTCGGCATGGCCGCCGTGCAGGCGGAGGAAGCGTCGCTGGATCGTCCGATCGAGAAGGTGCTGGAGCCGATTCAGCTGACCGACCGGGTTCATTACTTCTACGGCTCGCTCGAGAACCGCACGCCGACCAATCTCGGTTTCACCAATAACACCGGCTTCGTGGTGACCGACGAAGGCGTGGTGTTGATCGATTCGGGGCCGAGCTACCAGGTCGCCCAGCGCATGGAGAAGGCGATTGCCGGGGTCACCGACAAGCCAATCACGCACGTGATCTCGGTGGGCAGCCAGGACCACCGCTGGCTGGGCAACGGCTACTTCCACGAGCAGGGGGCGGAGCTGGTTGCGCTGCAGCGGACCGCGAGCACCCAGGCCGATCGTGGGGAGGGGCAGATCGCCTCGCTGGCTAACTCCGTGGGCGAAGAGGCGATGGAGGGCACCCAGCCGGTTCCTGCACCGAACCCCATCGATGCCGATGAATACACGCTGACCGTCGGCGGTGTGGACTTCGAGCTGATCTATGCCGGGGATGCCCACTTCCCGGGCGACATCATGGTTCACCTTCCGGGCGAGGACGTCGTCTTTACCGGTGACATCGTCTACACCGAGCGCATGCTGGGCATCCATCCCTTCAGCAATCCAGTGGAGAAGCTCGAGGCCTTCCGGCACCTGGAATCCATCGATCCGGATATCGTCGTGCCGGGGCACGGCCGCGCGACCGATATGGCCGAGGCACGCCAGGATACGGGTGATTACCTGGAACTCCTGGTGCGCGAGGTGACGGCAGGCATCGAGGACTGGGAATCGCTGGGCGAGGTGGTCGACCGCCTGGCGGATCTGGAACAGTTCAAGCACCTGCGCCACTACGATGACTGGCACCGCCCGAACGTGAACCGGACCTACCTGTTCATCGAAGGCAACATGTAACAACCGCACGGTAATCCCGGTCACAGCCCGGGAGATCTGCCGACGGCGCGGGGCACATGGTATGCTTCGCGCCGTTGTCGTTTCCGGCAACTCCAAATTTCTGATACGCGACGTTCGACCCCGCGTATGGGTCGGCGAAGGAGCCTCGCAATGCCCGCAATAACCCTCCCCGACGGCAGCCGCCGCGAGTTCGATCACCCGGTCACCGTGCTGGACGTGGCGAAGGACATCGGTCCCGGCCTGGCCAAGGCCACCCTGGCCGGCAAGGTCGATGGCGAACTGGTCGATGCCCGCCACGAGATCGACACGGACGCCGCGCTGGCGATCGTGACCGACCGCGACCCGGAAGGGGTGGAGATCATCCGGCATTCGACCGCGCACCTGATGGCGCAGGCGGTCAAGCAGCTGTTTCCCGACGCGCAGGTGACCATCGGCCCGACCATCGAGAACGGCTTCTACTACGACTTCGCCTATGACCGCGGCTTTACGCCGGAGGATCTGGAGAAGATCGAGAAGCGCATGAAGGAACTGGCCAAGCAGGACCTGCCGGTGGAGCGCTCGCTGATGGATCGCGACGAGGCGGTGAAGTACTTCCGCGACATGGGCGAGGCGTACAAGGCCGAGATCATCGCGAGCATCCCGCAGGGGGAGAACATCTCGCTGTACAAGCAGGGCGACTTTGTCGATCTCTGCCGGGGCCCGCATATCCCGTCCACCGGCAAGCTGAAGGCCTTCAAGCTGACCAAGGTGGCCGGCGCCTACTGGCGCGGCGACTCCGACAACGAGATGCTGACGCGTATCTACGGTACCGCCTGGCCGAACAAGGACCAGCTGAAGGAGCATCTGGATCGGCTGAAGGAAGCCGAGCGCCGCGATCATCGCAAGATCGGTCAGGAGCTGGATCTGTTCTCGATCCAGGACGAGGCCGGTGGTGGCCTGGTGTTCTGGCACCCGAAGGGCGCCCGCATCCGCCGCGAGATCGAGAAGTACTGGTACGACATGCACGAGAAGGCCGGTTACGACTTCGTGGTCTCGCCGCATATCGCGAACCTGGAGCTGTGGAAGACCTCCGGCCACGCGGATTTCTACGCCGAGTCCATGTACGAGCCGATGGAGGACGAGCACCAGTCCTTCCAGCTCAAGCCGATGAATTGCCCGTTCCACGTGCTGATGTACAAGGACCGGCTGCATTCCTACCGCGACCTGCCGCTGCGCTGGGCGGAGATGGGCACGGTGTACCGCCGCGAGATGTCCGGTGCGCTGCACGGGCTGATGCGCGTGCGCGGGTTTACCCAGGACGATGCCCACATCTTCTGCCGCGAGGACCAGATCGAGGCCGAGGTCATGGGCGTGATCGACCTGACCCTCGAGGTTCTGCAGACCTTCGGCTTCGAGAAGTTCGACGTGAACCTGTCGACCAAGCCCGAGGATGCGGTCGGGTCGGATGAAATCTGGGAACACGCGACCGCTTCGCTGCGCTCGGCGATCGAGAAGAAGGGCCTGGAATACTCGGTGGACGAGGGCGGCGGTGCCTTCTACGGTCCGAAGATCGATATCAAGATCCATGACGCGATCGGCCGCGAATGGCAATGCTCCACGGTGCAGCTGGACTTCAATCTGCCCGAGCGTTTCGACATGGAATACGTCGCCGAGGACAACGAGCGACGCCGTCCGATCATGATCCACCGCGCGCTGCTAGGCTCGGTGGAACGCTTCTTCGGCGTGCTGATCGAACACTATGCCGGACACTTCCCGGCGTGGCTGGCCCCGGTGCAGGCCGAGGTGCTGACCATTACCGAAAGGCAGGACGAATACGCCCGCGAGGTCACGAAGACACTGCGCGCGATGGGGTTCCGGGTCGAGGCCGACTTGAGAAACGAGAAGATCGGCTTTAAGATTCGCGAGCACACGCTCAAGCGCGTGCCGTACCTGCTGGTCCTTGGAGACAAGGAGATGGAAAATGGGCAGGTGGCGGTGCGTACGCGGAGCGGGGAAGACCTCGGCGTGATGCGCCTTGAGGACTTCGGCGAACGCCTCCGGGAGGAGGTCGGCAGTCGCCAACACTGAACCCTGAACTGGAGAGAAGGCTATTAGCGCAGCGAAAACGGTCCGCCTGAACGATCAGATCACGAGTCCGCAGATCCGACTGATCGACGCCGAAGGCGAGAATCGCGGTGTCTGCAGCACTGCAGAGGCCCTGGAAATGGCCCAGGAAGGTGGTCTGGACCTGGTCGAGATCTCGCCGAATGCCGAGCCGCCCGTGGCCCGGATCATGGATTACGGGAAGTTCAAGTTCGAGCAGGCGAAGAAGGCGCAGGAAGCCAAGAAGAAGCAGAAGCAGATCCAGATCAAGGAAGTGAAGTTTCGTCCGGGTACGGACGAGGGCGACTACAACGTCAAGCTTCGCAACCTGCGCCGCTTCATCGAGGCCGGTGACAAGGGCAAGGTGACCATCCGCTTCCGCGGGCGCGAGATGCGCCACCAGGAACTGGGTGGCGAGCTGCTCGACAAGGTCGAGAAAGACATGGCCGACATCGCGATCGTGGAACAGCGGCCGAAGATGGAAGGACGCCAGATGATCATGGTGCTGACGGGCAAGAAGAAGTAAGTCCGTCAGACGACAAGGGCGATCGGGTTTCCGCATACCCGCATCGCTTTTTCATAAACGGTCGGCCCGCAGTGGGTACGGCCCAAAATGCCGGAGAGAGTAATGCCGAAGATCAAGACCAATCGGGGTGCGGCCAAGCGCTTCACCCGTACCGGGTCGGGGAAGTTCAAGCGGTTCCAGTCGCACCGCAGCCACATCCTGACCAAGAAGCCTACCAAGCGTAAGCGTCACCTGCGCAGTCCGGCGATGGTGCACGAGTCGGATGCCCCGGCCGTGCGCAAGCTGCTGCCGTACCGTTGAACTGACCGAGGAATCGAGACATGCCACGAGTCAAGCGCGGTGTAACCGCTCACGCCCGTCACAAGAAAGTCCTGAAGCAAGCCAAGGGCTACTACGGCGCCCGGAAGAACGTCTTCCGTGTTGCCAACCAGGCCGTCATCAAGGCTGGTCAGTATGCCTACCGTGACCGTCGCCAGAAGAAGCGTCAGTTCCGGTCGCTGTGGATCGTCCGCATCAATGCGGCGGCCCGTCAGTTCGATCTCTCCTACAGCCGTTTGATGAACGGTTTGAACAAGGCGGAGATTGATATCGACCGCAAGACCCTGGCCGATCTGGCCGTGCACGACCTGACCGCGTTCGGCAAGATCGCGGAGAAGGCCAAGGCTGCACTGCCGGCCTGAGCCGCAGGGCCTGAAGGACTGCCCGTCGGCGGTGTGCCGGCGGGTCCCGAGAAGGGAGGGTCGATGCCCTCCCTTTTTTGTTTCGGGAACAGGAAACGAGGCGCCTGCAAGGCAGCGGCCCGCACTCGGGGGCCGCTGCCTTGCAGGCGAATAGGGGGCCGGGGAGGCCCGTACCAGTCGGGGGAAGTCGTGGAACAACTGCAACAGCTGGTCGCCGAGGCGCGCGAGCGCGTCGAAGGGGCCACGGACCTGAAGGCGCTGGACGAGGTCCGGGTGCACTATCTCGGCAAGAAGGGCGCACTCACGGCACAGCTCAAGGAGCTGGGCAAGCTACCGGCGGAGGAACGGCCGGCGGCGGGGCAGAAAGTGAACGAGGCCAAGACCGAGGTCGCCGGCCTGATCGAGTCGCGCAAGGAGGCCCTGGCGCAGAGCGCACTGGCGGAACAGCTGGCGGGCGAACAGGTCGACGTGACCCTGCCGGGGCGGCGTCAGGCCGATGGCGCGCTGCACCCCATTACACAAACCCTGGAACGCATCGAGACCTTCTTTGCCGGGTTGGGCTTTCGCGTGGCCGAGGGCCCCGAGGTGGAAGATGACTTCCACAACTTCGAGGCCCTGAACATCCCCGAGCATCACCCGGCGCGGGCGATGCACGACACCTTCTACTTTGATGCCCACCGCGTGCTGCGCACGCATACCTCGCCGGTGCAGATCCGCACCATGGAACAGGAGCGCCCGCCGCTGCGCGTGATCGCGCCAGGGCGCGTGTATCGCTGCGATTCGGATCTGACGCATAGCCCGATGTTCCACCAGGTGGAAGGGCTTTGCGTGGATACGGACATCACGTTCGCGGATCTGCGCGGCGTGTTGAGTGCATTTCTGCAGGCCTTCTTTGATCGGGACGATCTGGCCACGCGCTTTCGGCCGTCGTACTTCCCGTTCACCGAGCCGTCGGCCGAGGTCGACATCCAGTGCGTGCACTGCGGCGGTGACGGCTGCCGCGTTTGCAGCCACACCGGCTGGCTGGAGGTGATGGGCTGCGGGATGGTGCACCCCAACGTGCTGGGTCACGTGGGGATCGACGCCGAGCAGTACACCGGCTTTGCCTTTGGCCTGGGCGTCGAACGCATGGCGATGCTGCGGCATGGCGTGAACGACCTCCGGCTGTTCTTCGACAACGATATCCGCTTCATCGGGCAATTCGGGCAGACAGGCTAATGCGTATCAGTGTGCAGTGGCTGCAGGAATGGCTGCAGATCGACGAGACCCCGGAACAACTGGGCCATCGCCTGACCATGGCGGGTCTGGAACTGGATGCGATGGAAGCGGCGGCGCCCGCGTTCAGTGGGGTGCGGGTGGGCCACGTGGTGGCAGTCGATCCGCACCCGGATGCGGACCGCCTGCGCGTGTGCCGGGTCGAAGCGGGCGAGGCGGAGCCGCTGACCATCGTCTGTGGCGCGCCCAACGTGCATGAAGGCATGCGGGCGCCGGTGGCGGTGATCGGTGCGGTATTGCCCGGCGATTTCCGTATCAAGCGCTCCAAGCTGCGCGGCGTGGCTTCCGAGGGCATGCTCTGCTCCGCTCGCGAGCTTGGCCTGGCAGACGATGCCGAAGGCCTGATGTCGCTGCCGGCGACGCTGGAGGCCGGCCAGGACCTGCGTGAGGCGCTGGGGCTGGACGACACCATCCTGGAAGTGGACCTGACGCCGAACCGGGCCGATTGCCTGGGCATGCGCGGGATTGCGCGGGAGTGCTCGGCATTGCTGGACCGGCCGCTGCATGCCCCGGCGATGCCGGCCGTGGACGTCGCCAGCGATGCCCGGGTGAGCGTGATCATCGAGAATCCGGAGGCCTGCCCCTTGTATGCCGCACGGGTGCTGGAGGGTCTGGACGCCAAGGCCGCGACGCCGCTGTGGATGACCGAACGCCTGCGCCGTGCCGGGGTGCGCCCGCTGAGCGCGATCGTGGATGTGACGAACTACGTGATGCTGGAACTGGGCCAGCCACTGCATGCCTTTGATGCCGATCGCACGGGCGCCCCGATCCAGGTGCGCCAGGGCAAACAGGGGGAAACTCTGACGCTGCTCGGAGGCGACCAGACGGTGAAATTGTCGCCGCAGGATCTGGTCATTGCGGGTGATGACGGCCCCCTGGCGCTGGCCGGAGTGATGGGCGGCGCCGCCAGCGCGGTCGATGCCAGCAGCACCACCCGCGTGATCCTCGAATGTGCGCATTTCGCACCGCGCGCCCTGGCCGGTCGGGCGCGGGCCCACGGCCTGCATACCGATGCCTCCCACCGTTTCGAGCGGGGTGTCGACCCGACCCTGGTCCCGCAGGCGGTGGAACGCGCGACCCAGCTTCTGCTGGAACTCTGCGGCGGGCAGTGTGGCCCGGTCGAGCAAGTGGGCGCGACGCCGGCGTCCCATGCGGAACAGGCGATCGTCCTGCGCCCGGATCGTGTCCAGCGCTTGCTTGGGGTGACCCTAGAGGCTTCCGAGGTCGAGCGGATCCTGGAGGCACTGGACTGCCGCATCGAAACGAGCGCGAGCGGCTGGTCGGTACGTGCCCCGCGGGCCCGATTCGACCTCGAACGCGAGGAGGATCTGATCGAAGAGCTGGCCCGGGTGCACGGTTATGACGCCCTGCCGCAGACACTCCCGAAGCCGGTTGCGCCGGTGACGCCGGAGTCGGGTCTGCCGTCACTGCGCAACGGGCTTGCCCGCCAGGGCTTCCATGAGGTGATCAGCTTCAGTTTTATCGCTCGCGAGGCCGCCAGTGCGTTCTACCCGGACGTGGAGCCCCTGGCGCTGGCGAATCCCATTTCGTCCGACCTGGCGGTGATGCGCCCGGGGTTGTGGCCCGGGTTGGTGACCACTGCGGCCTACAACCAGGCGCGCCAGCAATCGGACCTGCGCCTGTTCGAGCATGGCCTGCGCTTTGTTCCGGATGCGTCCGGTCTGCGGCAGGAGCCGCGACTGGCCGGCCTGCTTGGCGGGAGGGTGGCTCCGGAGGCCTGGGAAGGCGAGGCGAAGAAGGTCGATTTCTTCGACGCCAAGGGCACCGTGGAAGGCCTGTGCGCACGCGTCACCGGTCCGCTCGGCTTTCGCGCGGAACGGCATCCGGCGCTGCATGACGGGCAATCCGCACGGGTACTGGTGGACGGGCAGCCGATCGGTTGGGTCGGGCGCCTGCACCCGGCGCTGTGCGAGCGCTTCGACGTGGAGCCGGTCTACCTGTTCGATCTGGACGCGACCGCCGTGGTGCACGCCCCGGTGGCGCAGTTCTCGCCGTTGTCGCCGTACCCGTCCATCCGTCGGGATCTGGCGCTGGTGGTGGCCGAGTCGGTGGCGGCGGGCGATGTGCTGGCGGCCATTGACGAGCTTGGCCTGGAGATCCTTCAGGACGTTCGCCTGTTCGATGTGTACCAGGGCAAAGGCTTGAATCCGGACGAAAAAAGCCTGGCTTTGGGCTTGATTTTACGGGCTTTTGATCGCACCCTAGGCGAACAGGACGTGGCTGGCGTCACCGACGCGGTGGTGCAGCATCTCCAGGCCCGGTTCAACGCAACCTTGAGACAATAGCCGATGGCAGCTGTAACCAAGGCGGATCTCGCCGCCGCGCTAAACGAGGAACTGGGTCTCAACAAGCGCGAGGCCAAGGAATTCGTCGAGATGTTCTTCGAGGAGATGCGGCAGTCGCTGGAGACCGGCGAGGGCGTGAAGCTTTCCGGGTTCGGGAATTTCATCCTGCGCGACAAGAACCAGCGGCCAGGGCGCAATCCGAAGACGGGCGAAGAGATTCCGGTCTCCGCGCGTCGTGTGGTGACCTTCCGGCCGGGACAGAAACTGCGCGAGCGGGTAGAGAGCTATGCTGGAGGCGAGTAACCACCAGGAACTGCCCGCCATCCCGGGCAAGCGCTACTTCACCATCGGCGAAGTCGCGGAGCTGTGCCAGGTCAAGCCGCATGTGCTGCGGTACTGGGAGCAGGAATTCCCGATGCTGGAGCCGGTCAAGCGGCGCGGCAACCGCCGCTACTACCAGCGTCAGGACGTGATCCTGATTCGTCAGATTCGCGCATTGCTGTACGAAGAGGGCTACACCATCAATGGTGCCCGTCAGAAGCTCTCCGGCGACGAAGCCAAGGGTGATCGTCAGCAGGCCCAGCAGATCATCCAGGACACCATCTCCGAGCTCGAGTCGGTTCTGCGCGTGTTGCGCGCCTGAGGCTCCGACCCTGCGGGGGTGGCTTCCGGGCGTTGTGTTGATGCGATTCGCTACGCTCGTCGCATCCTACGGTGTCCGTCTGAACCCAACTCCAATTCGAAATTCCCACTCTGTAGGATGCGATGAGCGTAGCGAATCGCATCAATACGCCACTCTCGGTGTACGTGGCACGAATGGTCCGCACGGATCTCGCAGCAATGGGGTGGCCGATGCTTTCGTGAAGGCGGGGAATCGGATATAGTTCGCGGCTTCGGGGCGTGGCGCAGTCTGGTAGCGCATCTGCATGGGGTGCAGAGGGTCGCAGGTTCAAATCCTGCCGTCCCGACCAAACAGGAATGATCAAAAAAGGCCGCTTGAAGCGGCCTTTTTTGTGTTCGGAGTTGCAGGTGGCGGCGTCGCCTGGGCTCAATCCATCGAGCGGCGGCGTGCCTCGCGCTGGTAATGGAGCAGGGCGATGTTGGTCTGGCGTTCCATCCACTGGGTCATTCCGACGATCTCGAAGCCTGCAAACTCAAAGCCATCACGCGTGCTGCGGCGACGGTTGGCCAGCCGCAGGTCCCCGGAAAGGCGTTCACTGACATCGGGGAGCAGGAGGTTCTCGAAGGCCAGGTTCGCCTGGTCCTCAAGCGCATCCAGAAGGGTGGTGGACAACTCGATGCACATGCCCTGGGCAGAGAGGTCGGCAACCTCGCCAATCACGGGATCCTTCCAGGCCTTTGCATGGAGTTCGATCTGAGGCCGCTGGGCCATCGGGATGTGCACGCGGAACGTTTCGCGGCGTTGCAGGTAGTACAGAGTTTCCGGATAGGTGCAGACGTAGAGCGCGCCTTTTTGCTCCTGCTCGATGCGTGTCACATGCGTGCCGAATCGCACTGCAACCCCGCGCAGCGCCGCGAAGACGCGCAAGTCCATGCCGGCCTGAACCTGCTGGTGCGCGCGAGGCGGGGTCAGCTCGTCGAGAAAGAGTTCCTTGGCGGCTGGGTCCAGACGGACCAGGGCCGAGGTGTACAGGGGGCCGTCGGTATCCACGCGAACGCTCACGACGGTGAGCTTGTGGTCGAGGTCCTTGAGGATGCCGGCAATCCGGTCCGGCTTATCGACGGTATAGTCCGTGTCGTCCATGCGTCCGAAGTGTTAGGAAGGTGTGAGGACGCAAGGTACTGGTGGATGCCGCGAAAAGCCAGCCTCCACCAGCATCGGCCTCTCAGGCCTGGGTGATCTGGCGTCCGCCGCGGTTTCCGGGCCGGGCGCGGCCATACGGGTCGTAGGTAGCCGCGGGGCCGGTTTCCTCGCCGCGAAGGATCTGCATGGAGAGTTCCACGCGCTGGCGGTCACGGTCGATCAGGCGCGCATTGCCCTGATTCAGAGTGTCGCAGCGTTCGATGGACTGGCGCAGGGCTTGCCACAGGTCGTTCAGTACGACGCCATCGTCCATCTTCGAGAACAGGCGCGCGACGCCCTCGGGGCTGAAGGCCTCGCCGGCGGCCTCGACCAGGCCTTGCTGGTTGCGGGTCTCGGTTTCCAGTTCATGCAGCAGGGTCTGCTTGCCGGTCACCACGTCCTGCAGCGTATCGGGTTGGCGCGCTTCGACCGCGCGCGTCTCCTTTAGCAGACTTTCTTCCAGCTGATGAGCCAGCCGGATTGAGGTCTCGAGCGAGCGTTGCAGTTTATGGTGCGCGTCGGCATTCATGGGCGATAGACCGGGTTAGCGCAGCAGGCTTTCGAGGTCGATCATGCGATCGGCCAGCTGCTGGTTGTCCACTGGATAGTTGCCGCTGGAGATCGCCTCGCGCAGTTCGGCAACGCGGGCGGCGTCGAAGGGGGCGGTGTCACCCGCGCCGGCCGCGGCATTCATTGCCTGGGCGGCCCCGGTGAGCGTGACCGAATCATTGTTTGCCGTCGATGCGTTACCGGAGGCCGGGGCACGGCTTGCCGTGTTGCCGGACTCGTCGCGACCCTTTACCCCGGGGTTCTGGCTGTCGGGGCGCAGGCTGTTCGTATTGAGGCCCTTGATATCCATGATGCCTTCCTGTCGTTGTAACTGTGCTGCAATTGTTTACGGCCAGCGTTGCTGAAACTGTAGGCCTCGGGGGCGGAAAAGTGTAACGGGCTTCACAGTCCGCCTCGAAGATCGTTGGCGTGCCTGGTGGGGCGAGACCTCAAAGCGCTACCCGGATGTGGCCGGAGGCCTGGATTTCGCCTTCGACGACGCGCCCGGAGGATGCGTTCTTGACGCGGATTCGTTCGCCCAGCGTCCCGTTCTCCAGCGCTTCGCCCTGCATGCGGATGGCGATTGAGCCGTTCTCTGCCAGGATGGTAACCCGTTGGCCGCGACTGATGATCTCGCGCGGGCTCACGTGCTGGGTTCCGATGATCTGACCCGGGCGGATGCTGCGCCGGGTCTGTTGGCCGATCAGGGCATTCTTTTCCTCATGATAACTGCCGGCATGGCGCGAGGTCTCGATTCGCTGGAAACGCAGGTCGCCCGCCGAGAGGGTGTGCTGGCGCGGCAGGGTGCGGTTCGCAACCAGCACTTCGGCGTAACGTTCGACCGTCGCCGGCACGTATAACTGCCAGGTCACCGGGCCGGCACACTGGATATGGACAGCGGTGTTGCCGTCACGCCGCCCGCCGGGTGGGAAACGCGCTTCCAGGCCGTCCGTGCAGGGGACGAGGCGCAGACGCTTGTCGAGCTGACCAATCTCGATGGAAACATCCTTCTCGGTATCGGTAACGCCCAGTTCCTGAATCAGGAACTGCTCGGCGGCGAGACGGATGTCGTCAACCGGGTGGACTTCGGCCCGGGCGCTGGTAGACAGCAGTACCAGGGTGAACAAGAGGGTGACTCCGGCAAGGAGACGCGGAATGGCTCGCACGTTTGCGCTCGAGTCGATCACGCTCGCTGGCGAGGCACCGGAGGGCCCGCCTTTTCCTGGAACGAATGAGGCCCCAACGCGAATGAGCGAACGGATCAGCGTCTTCCTGGCAGCGGAAGAAAATTCTGAAATGGGTCGGCGCTGGTTCATGTCGCGGTCCTGTTTGGTCCTGTCCTGCGCAGCCAGTTCGGTGCGGGCGTCGGACTGTGCGCGAATGGCTCGGATTTGGCGGATCTTGCGTCGATGTCGAGCGAGTCGCGAGCGGTTTCAGTACGCAAAAACATGCAGATGTCGTGCCAATGAATGGGCATCCCGCGCCACGCGCACATTCAAGGCCCGTCGCGGGCGGCCGTTATGGCCATGAGGCGGCGTCAGAAGGCGCATGCACGCAAATGCAAATGACAGGCCGGGGTTGCGCGGTGCACACTTGGCCTTTGAGGCCTGTCCGGTGCTAAGAGCAATCGGGGCAAGGAGAGCGGCACGATGAGTCAATTCATTGACGATGTGAATCAGCGAACCCAGTTGGTGGGGCAGAACCGCATGGAGCTTCTGCTGTTCCATCTGGGCGGGTCGCAGACCTTCGGGATCAATGTCTTCAAGGTCCGCGAGGTGATTCCGTCGCCGCCGCTGCGTCAGATTCCCGGCTCCATGAGCGTGGTACGCGGGGTGGCGACGTTGCGTGGCGGTACCGTGCCAATCATTGACCTGGCGCGAGCGATGGGCCTGCGTGGCGCCGTCGGGGCGGTCGACAACGGGGAGCAGAAGGTGGTGGTCACCGAGTTCAATCGTTCGGTGCAGGGCTTCTGGGTGTCGGCCGTGGACCGTATCGTCAACGTGAACTGGCAGGACGTGAAGTCGCCCCCGCGCGGAACCGGGCGCGAATCCTTCCTGGTGGCCGTCACGGAGATCGACAACAAGCTGGTCGAGATTATCGATGTCGAACGGGTGCTCTCCATCGTGAACCCGCTGCCCAGCGAGATATCGCCATCCATCCGCGAGAATGCCCGCGAGGCCAGCGGGCGCAAGGTTGTGATCGTCGATGACTCGGTGGTGGCGCGCAAGCAGATCGAGGGGGCGATCAAGGGGCTCGGTTTCGAATACGATGTCTTCAAGGATGGCCAGGAGGCACTGGACTTCCTTGAGCAGAAGGCCGCGGAAGGGCCGGTAGGCGACCAGGTCGAACTGGTGATCTCGGATATCGAGATGCCACGCATGGACGGCTACACCCTGACCGCGCGCATCCGGGACAATCCCGCGCTGCAGAATTTGCGGGTGCTGCTGCACTCCTCACTGAGTGGGGAATTCAACACGGATATGGTCAAGCGCGCCGGGGCCGATGCCTTTTTGTCCAAGTTCAATCCCGACGAGCTGGCGAATGCGGTGCTGGACCAGACCGGGCGCCCGGATCAGCAGGCCGAATGACCGGTCGGGCGGAACCGCGTTGCCGCTCGGCAAGCCCGGAGCGGCGACGGGTGGCCGCCACTCGGGCTGTATGGTGCCATGCGCGCGACGCCGTATACTCGACCCGATCTTCGGGATCACCCCGGTTTTCCGGCCAAGAGGCCCCGGCCAAGGATTCGTCATCAGGATGCCTAATCACGATGGACAGCGCTCAGGGATGACTTGGTGATCGATTCCCGCGACTACGAGGAGTTCTCCCGCTTCCTGCAGGACTGCTGCGGTCTGGTGCTGGGCGACAGCCGCCAGTACCTGGTTTCCAGTCGTCTGTCGCGGCTGCTCGACGAGTTCGACTTCAAGAGCGTCCCGGAACTGCTGCATGCCATGCGGCAGGCCCCGAATCCGCGCCTGCGCACCCGCGTGATCGATGCGATGACGACCAACGAGACGTCCTGGTTCCGCGATGGCTTTCCGTTCGAGATCCTGCGCCACGTGCTGTTGCCGGAACTGGCCGCGAAGGGAGGCAGCATCAAGGTCTGGTCCGCGGGCTGCTCCAGTGGGCAGGAGGCCTATACGATCTCGATGGTGGTCTCGGAATGGGAGGAGTCGCGGCCGGCCCGGAAGGTACCGGTTTCCATTCTGGGCACGGACCTGTCAGAGAAGATCCTGGACGATGCGCGGCGGGCCGTGTACGACGGCCTGAGCATCGTGCGCGGGCTCAGCGAGAGCCGGCGCGCGCGCTTCTTCGAGACCGTCGCGGATGGCCACAAGGTGATCCCGGATGTGCAGCGTCGCTGTCGCTTTCAGAAGCTCAACCTGATCGACAGCTATGCGGCGCTGGGCAAGTTCGACCTGGTGTTCTGCCGCAACGTGCTGATCTATTTTTCGGGCGACACCAAGCGACAGGTTCTTGACGCTATCGCCCGGCAGATGAATCCGGGCGGGTATCTGTTTCTTGGCGCTTCCGAGACCGCAGGGCCCTATACCCAGGCTTTCGAGACCGTACGAACCGAGTACGGCTCGGTACTTCGTCTGAAGTCCTGACGTAATCCAGCCCCGGGGCTGATTCCCGGGAACGCCCGTGCAATGCGGGCGGCGAGTCGTTCCATCCCTTCCCCTGGCTGCACGCTGTGCCTGCGCCCCTAAGGCACGCCGCTCGAGAATGGCATAACGATTGCTTCAGTTCCCCTGCGAAGGGTCGCAATCGGTGCGCCCCGTTCTCCAAGCGAGGGTCCGCCACGGGCGGACAGGACGGAAGCGATGAGTCTCTCTCTCGACAAGGCGATGGGTATTTCTCCGCAGGCGGTGAATGTGCGGGCGCAGCGCATGGAGCTGTTGGCCTCCAACATCGCCAACGCGGATACCCCGAACTACAAGGCGCGGGATATCGATTTTCGTGCGGTGCTCGAATCCGCGGCCGGCGGCGGCAATAGCTTGCCCATGGCGCGCAGCCAGGCGGCGCATCTCGACCCCAACGCCGGCGTGATGAACGGGCAGGTCGAGGCCCTTTACCGCGTCCCCTCGCAGGCGTCGCTGGATGGCAACACGGTGGACCCGCAGATGGAGCGGGCCGCCTTTGCCGAGAACGCCGTTCAATACCAGAGCAGCCTGGAATTCCTCAATCGCCGGGTCTCCGGCATCCGCGAAGCCCTGCGGGGCGACCGCTAACGCGGACCTGATCGGGAGATCGATGTCGTGAGCAACCTTTTCAGCCTGTTCAATACCTCCGCCTCGGCGCTGTCGGCGCAGTCGGTGCGCCTGAACACCGTGGCCTCGAACCTGGCCAACGCGAACACCGCCGCGACCAACCCCGACGAGGCCTATCGCGCCAAGCAGGTGCTGTTCCAGAGCGTGATGAACCAGGCCAACCCGAACGGTTCGTCGACGGCCGTTCGGGTGGCCGGCGTGACCGAGTCGCAGGCGGCGCCGCATGCGCATTACGAACCCCATCACCCGCAGGCCAACGAGGAGGGCTACATCTTCCGTCCGGCCATCAGCGTGGTGGAGGAGATGGCCAACATGATGTCCGCCTCGCGCAATTACGAAGCCAACGTGGAGGTGATGGAGACCTCGCGTCAGCTGCTCCAGCGCACATTGCAGATCGGTCAAGGCTAGGGAGCCATCGATGACACAGATATCCCCCGAATTGCTGGATCGCCTGGGCCTCTCGCGCCCCGAGCAGAAACAGGACAAGGACATGGACCGCCTGGGCCAGTCCGACTTCCTCAAGCTGATGACGACCCAGCTGGAGAATCAGGACCCGATGGAACCGATGGACAACGGCGACTTCCTGGGCCAGATGGCGCAGTTTTCGACCGTGACCGGCATCGAGGAGCTGTCCAAGTCCTTCCAGCAGCTGGCGCAGTCGCTGGGGCAGAACCAGACGCTGCAGGCCGCCTCACTGGTAGGCAAGGACGTGCTGGTTCCCGTCGAATTCGGCGAGCTGGGTCCGGACGGCATGGTCAAGGGTGCGGTGGACCTGGATCGCTCCACGGAGGAGCTGCAGATCGACGTGTACAGCCCGAACGGCGAGCGCATCCGCCGCATGAACCTTGGGGCCGCCGGCAGCGGACTGCAGGAGTTCAGCTGGAACGGCATGCGCGACGACGGGACCTTCGCACCCCCGGGCGTCTACGAGTTCAAGGCCACGGCCCGCTCCGGGACTCAGTCCGAGGCCGTGGATACCTTCCTGGATGCCCGTGTGGAGAGCGTCGCGGTGGGCAACGATTCCGGGCTGGCACTGACCGTGCAAGGCCTGGGCGAGATCAGCTTTTCGGATGTACGGCGGATTGGCGGCTAACGCCCCGCAACAAGAACCCTGACGGAGGAAACACCCCATGCCCTTCAATATCGGATTGAGCGGACTGAACGCGGCCCAGGCCGACCTGCAGACCACCGGCAACAACGTCTCCAACTCGGGGACCACTGGCTTCAAGCGCTCGCGGGCGGAATTCGGTGACGTGTTTGCCCAGAGCTTCGGTGGCATTAGCCAGACGGCCATCGGCTCCGGCACACGCCTGCAGGCGGTGACCCAGCAGTTCTCGCAGGGCCGGACCGAGTTCACCGAGAACGGCCTGGACCTGGCCATCAACGGCGAGGGCTTCTTCGTCCTGAACGACCAGGGCAGCACGGTGTACAGCCGGGCGGGAGCCTTCCAGGTCGATCGCGACGGCTACCTGGTGAACAACCAGGGGCTACGTCTGCGTGGCTATGACGAGGCTGGTGGGACCAATCTCGGAGATCTGCGTCTGCAAACCGATACGGCCGCTCCCCAGGCCACCTCAAACCTTGAGGCACTGATTAACTTGCGTTCGGATGCGGCGACATTGAGTGACGATCCGGACGATTTCGTTCTCGATGACCCGGAGACCTACAACTTCTCCACCTCGCTCACCATGTATGACTCCCTAGGTATTGCGCGGGACGCCAACCTCTACTTCGTGAAGACTGCCCAGAACGAGTGGAATGCCCATGTTGCGGTGCGGCGAGACGATGGAAACTTGGAGGAGCTCGCTAACTATGGGGGTGGTGATTCAGGGCCGTTGGGTCTGGAGTTCGATGTCAATGGCCAGCTGGTGGGTGTAGATCCGCCCGCGGAAGGCCTCACCGTCCCGGGCGGTAGCTTGGACGGCGCGGATGACTTGGTCTTCGATATCAACTTCGACGGGACCACGCAGTTCGGTGGTGATTTCTCGGTGAACGACCTGAATCAGGACGGTTTCGCCTCCGGCCAGCTGACCGGCATCGATATCGACCAGACCGGTGTAGTGTTCGCGCGCTTCACCAATGGTCAGTCCTCGGTTCTCGGCCAGCTGGCGCTGGCGAATTTCCCCAACCCGCAGGGTCTGGAACAGCTAGGTGACAACAACTGGGCCGAAACCTTCGCGGCGGGTGACGTGCGACTGGATCGTCCAGGGTCGAGCAACCTAGGTTCCGTACAGGCCGGTGCACTTGAGGCCTCCAACGTGGATATCGCGCAGGAGCTGGTGAATCTGATCACTGCGCAGCGCAACTTCCAGGCGAATGCGCAGACCATCTCGACGGCCGATCAGGTCACCCAGACGATCATCAACATCCGTTAAGTCGCGGATGAGACGCTGAAGAGGGCTTGAGCATGGATCGATTTCTGTACATCGCGATGTCCGGTGCGAAGGAGACGATGCACGCACAGGCCATCAATAACCACAACCTGGCCAACGCCAATACCGACGGCTTCCGCCAGGCCCTGGCTACGGCGGACACCTTGCCGGTGCGCGGGCCGGGCCATGCCTCGCGTGATTACACCCAGATCGGCAACGATGCGGTGGATTTCAGCAAGGGCAAGATGCAGAGCACCGGGCGCGATATGGACATCGCCATCGAGGGCGAAGGCTTTATCGCGGTCCAGGGCCCGGACGGGGAGGAAGGCTACACCCGCGCCGGCTCGCTGCATGTGGATGCCTTTGGGCTGCTGCGCACCGCGCAGGGTCACCAGGTACTGGGGGATGGCGGCCCGATTGCCATCCCGCCGGCGGAGCAGATCGAGATCGGCACCGACGGCACCATCAGCGTGCGCCCCCTGGGAGTGGGCCCGGAGGCCCTGGCGGCGGTGGAACGCATCCGCCTGGTCAACCCGGACACCGACGAGCTCCAGCGTGGGGATGATGGCCTGTTCCGCCTGGCGGAAGGGGGCGAGGCGCCGGCGGATGCCGAGGTGCGCGTGGTCTCCGGGATGCTGGAGGGCAGCAACGTGAACACGGTGGAGGCGCTGACCCGGATGATCGAGTTGTCCCGCCACTTCGAGATGCAAGTGAAGATGATGGACAGCGCCAACACGCTGGAACAAAGCAGCAACCGCCTGCTGGGCCTCGGGTAATTTCCCGGGACTCGCGCGGCACTTGAGAGAAAACAGGAGAACACCATGAACCAGGCACTGTGGATCGCCAAGACCGGCCTCGACGCGCAGCACACGCGCATGTCGACGGTCTCGAACAACCTGGCCAACGTGAACACCACCGGCTTCAAGAAGGACCGGGCGGTGTTCGAGGATCTGATCTATCAGACCGTGCGCCAGCCAGGCGCCCAGGCCACTCAGGATCAGCAGCTGCCCTCGGGCCTGCAGATCGGTACCGGGGTGCGCGCCGTCTCCACCGAGAAGATGTTCCAGCAGGGCAACCTGCAGCAGACGGACAATTCGCTGGACATGGCCATCGAGGGCCGCGGGTTCTTCCAGATCCTGCTGCCGGACGGAAATGTGGGTTACACCCGGGACGGCAGCTTCCAGTTGAATTCGGATGGCCAGGTCGTGATGTCCAATGGCTACCCGCTGCAGCCGGGTCTGTTTGTGCCGGAGGACACCCAGTCCCTCTCGATCGGCAAGGACGGCACGGTGACCGCGCAGATCCCGGGGCAGGCCGCACCGGTGGAGCTGGGCAATATCCAGCTGGCGGACTTCGTGAACCCGGCCGGTCTGCAGGCGGTGGGTGAGAACCTGTTCCGCGAGTCTGCGGCCTCGGGCGTGGCGCAGCAGTCCCTGCCGGGCCTGAACGGCACCGGCACCGTGGTGCAGGGCTCGCTGGAGACCTCGAACGTGAACATTGCCGAGGAGCTGGTGAACATGATCGAGACCCAGCGCGCCTACGAGGTCAACTCCAAGGCGATCTCCGCGGCCGACCAGTCGCTGCAGTTCGTTAACCAGACGATCGGGTGATCTGATGACGCGCCTCGGAACCGTTCTCCGCCTGGCCCTGGCCGTGACCGCCGCATTGTTGCTGTCCGCCTGCGCCGCCACTCAGACGACCAAGCCGGACGACAACCCGGAGTACCAGCCGGTGATGCCGGCGCAGCCGGTCCCGCAGTCGCAGAACAATGGCGGCATCTACCAGGCCGCCCACTCCCAGGGGCTGTTCGAGGACTACAAGGCGCGCAATGTCGGCGACATCCTGACGGTCATCCTGGCGGAGAGCACCAACGCGCAGAAGTCGGCGTCGACTTCCACCGGCAAGGATTCCAACCTGGAGCTGGGCAATCTCTCGGCCTTCGGCCGCGATGCCACGTTCAACGGTCGCCCGTTGTTTGGGGCGAGCAACTCGAGTTCGCGGGACTTCGACGGGTCCGGGGACTCCTCGCAGAGCAACCAGCTCGACGGCGAGATCACCGTGACCGTGGCCGAGGTACTCGCGAACGGCAACCTGGTCGTGCAGGGCGAGAAATGGCTGGGCATCAACCAGGGCGAGGAGTACGTGCGCTTTCGCGGCATCGTGCGCCCAGTGGATGTGACTACCAACAACACCGTGCTTTCCACCCAGGTGGCCAATGCCCGCGTGTACTACGGCGGTTCCGGCGTACTGGCGGACAGCAACACACCCGGGTGGATCACGCGCTTCTTCAACAGCCCGATCTGGCCCTTCTGACCCGGCATGACCGTGGCGAGGTACGACATGGATTCCACACGCACGACACAACGCGCCTCAGGCTTACCGGCTGCGCCGTTCGGCGACTGGCGCCGGCTGGGGCTACTGCTCCTGGCGGCGCTGCTGGTGGCGGGGCTCGGGAGTGCCGCGGTCTCGGCGCAGACCGCGATGCAGCAGCAGGTGGCCATGCAGGAGCGCAGCTATATGGAGCGGGTCAAGGATGTGGCCAGTGTCTCCGGCGTGCGGGATAACCAGCTGATCGGTTATGGCCTGGTGGTCGGCCTCGATGGTACCGGGGACCAGACCACCCAGACCCCGTTCACCGTGCAGAGCCTGAACAACATGCTGGGCCAGCTGGGGCTGACGCCGGATGCGGGCAACCCGCAGCTGCGCAACGTGGCCGCGGTGATGGTCACGGCTGAACTGCCACCGTTCGCCAAGGCGGGTCAGCGGATCGATATCACCGTGTCGTCCATGGGCAACGCGACCAGCCTGCGCGGCGGCACGCTGCTGATGACACCGCTCAAGGGGGCGGATGGTCAGACCTACAGCATCGCCCAGGGCAATCTGATCGTGGGCGGTTTCGGTGCCGAGGGCACCGATGGCTCGCGCATCACCGTGAACGTGCCCAGCGTCGGCCGTATCCCCAACGGCGCAACCGTGGAGCGCGAGGTCCCAACCGCGTTCGCCCAGGGCGATCACGTCACCTTGAACCTCAACCGACCGGATTTCACCACCGCCAATCGCCTGGTGCAGACGGTGAACGATACCTTCGGCCATGGCGTGGCCCATGCCCTCGACGGCTCGTCCGTGCGGGTGCGGGCGCCGGCGAACCCGGATCACCGGGTCGGTTTCGTGGCCGAGCTGGAGAACCTGCCGATCGAACGCGGCACACCGCCAGCGCGCGTGATCGTGAACTCGCGCACCGGGACCGTCGTGATCGGCTCCAGTGTGCAGGTGACGCCTGCGGCCGTCTCCCACGGCAGCCTGACCGTCACCATCAGCGAGGCCCCGCAAGTGGTCCAGCCTGCGCCCTTTGGCGAGGGCGAGACCGCCATCCAGCCGGATACCGACATCGCGATCGAGGAGGGCGACAACACCATGTTCCTGTTCGACCCGGGCACCTCGCTGGACGAGATTGTCCGCGCCGTGAACAACGTGGGCGCGGCCCCGGGCGATCTGGTCGCGATCCTGGAGGCCCTGCGCGAGGCCGGTGCCCTGCGCGCGGAGCTGGTGGTCATCTGATGATCGGCTCGGGCGTCGATACCCAGATGCAGGCCCGCGCGGCCATGGCCTCGGACCCCAGTGGTCTGCAGGACCTGGCCCGGGGCGCGCGTTCGGGCGATCAGAAGGGTCTGGAGGCCGTGGCCCGCGAGTTCGAGGCCATGCTGATCGGCCAGATGCTCAAGCAGATGCGTGAGGCCTCTCTGGGCGACGGCCTGTTCGACAACGACCAGAGCGAGATGTACCTGGAGATGCAGGACCAGGAGTTCGCCAAGGCCATGAGCCAGGGTGACGGCATCGGCCTGCGTGATGCCCTGATGCGCCAGCTCTCCGCCCAGCAGCCTGTCGATCCCGAGACACTGAATGATCCGGATCGCCAGGCGGCTCTGGAAATGCCGCGTCGACGGTCGGAGCTGGATACCCTGCGGGCGTTGCAGGGCGAGGCGGAATTCGAGTTGCGCCCGGTGGGCCCGCAACGCCCGGAAGCTGTGTCGCCGGAGGCGGCTCGCAAGGCGGCGCCGCAACCGGCCCCCATCGCCTGGCCGCCGCGGGATGCCGCGGACTTTGTGCAGACCCTGGAACCCCTGGCGCGGGAGGCCGCGGCGGAGCTGGGCGTCGAGCCCGGCATCCTGCTGGCGCAGAGCGCGCTGGAGACCGGCTGGGGGCAGCACGTGCCGTCGCGGGCCGACGGCCAGCCGAGTTTCAACCTGTTCGGGATCAAGGCCGACAGCCGCTGGGATGGCGATCGCGTCTCCGTGGGCACGCTGGAGTTCCGCGAGGGCGTCGCCCAGCGCGAACAGGCCCGCTTCCGGGCCTATGCCGATCCGTCCGAGTCGTTCTCCGATTACGTCGATTTCATTCGCAACAATCCGCGTTACCACCGGGCCCTGCAGGCCGGCGATGACGCGCAGTACATCCGCGAGCTGCAGGACGCCGGCTATGCCACCGACCCGGCTTACGCGGACAAGGTCCTGCGGGTGCGCGACCAGATGGCCGCGCATCGTGACAGTGGATCGACTCAAGTCGCGGCGGATGCCGCCGTTACCCGTACCAAGGGGTAGAGCATGAAGAAGAAATGGCCCAGTCCGGTGATTGAACAGGCGTTGTCGCGGGAGGCACGGGCATGAGCGCGTCCGGCATCGGCACCTCCGCGCTGCTGGCGTTCCAGCGCGCGATCGGCACCACCAGCAACAACATCGCGAACTCGGCCACCGAAGGCTACAGCCGCCAGCGCACCGAGCTGTCCAACCTGACGCCGCAGTTCCTGGGGGGCAGCTTCCAGGGCCAGGGCGTGCAGGTGGACACGATCCGCCGTATCTCCGACGACTTCGTGAATACCCAGCTGCGCAACTCGATCTCCGATCAGTCGAACGCCGAGCTGAAGGCCTCGCTGGCCGGGCGCATCGACGACCTGCTGGGCAGCTCCAGTTCCGGGCTGACGCCGGTGCTGCAGGACTTCTTCGGCGCCGGCCAGGATCTGGCCAACGACCCCACCTCCAGCGCCGCGCGCACGGTCTTCCTGACCGAGGCGGAATCGTTGGCCGAGCGCTTCGCCTCGATCGACCGGCGCATCGAGGAGCAGCGCGACATCATCAACGGCCAGATCCGTACCAACGTCGACGAGATCAACTCGCTGACCGAGGCGGTCGCGGGGCTCAACCGCGAGATCGTGTCCAAGTCCACCCAAGGCACCCCGAACGATCTGCTGGACCAGCGCGACCGCGTGCTGAACCAGCTGGCGGAGAAAGTGAACGTCCGCATCACCGAGCAGGACGACGGCGCGGTCAATGTGTTCGTCGGCAACGGCCAGGCGCTGGTGCTGGGCGGTAACAACCGCGAACTGGTCGCCCAGTCGCTGACCGGGGATCCGCGTTCGCCGGATATCGGACTGGCCACCAGCGGCGATCCGGTCAACATCTCCCGCTTCATCCAGGGCGGCGAGCTGGGTGCACTGCTGGAGACCCGGACCGGGATCATCGACGAGGCCCAGAACACCCTGGGTCGGCTCGCGATCAGCATCGGGGCGGAGTACAACCAGCAGAACAACCTGGGGCTGGATCTGGGCGGCCAGCAAGGGGGCGATATCTTCGGGATCGGCGATCCGTCGGTACGTGGAGTCCCTGGCAATAATTCAGAGGATGTCCCGGATGTTGAGTTTGGCGATGTGCGGGACCTGACCACGTCCGATTACCGTCTGAGTTTCGATGGAGCGGAATACCAGCTCACACGCCTGTCGGATGGCGAGACCACAACGCTGGACTTCAACGGCGGAACAGTGGCAGAGCCTGTCGATGGGCTGGTTATCGATGTCGATGATCTCGGGGCGGAGGAAGGTGACCAATGGCTGATTCAGCCGACACGCTACGGGTCGCGCGATCTGTCGGTGGAGATGACCGACCCTGGCAGGATCGCCGCGGCCGGTCCATCTCTGCAGGCCTCAGCCGATGAGAACAACACCGGCATGGCGACCGTTGATGGGGTGGAGATCACCGAGGAAGGCTTTGATCCGGGGGTGTTGGAGAATCCGGTAACCGTCAACGTGGTGGATAACGGCGGCCTCTCTTATGAGGTGAATGGATCCGAGTTTGCGGTTGATCCAGCCGGTACCGAGATCGAACTGGATGGGTGGACCCTGACGCTAAGTGGGAACCCAGATGCAGGTGACTCTTTCGTTGTCGAATTGGATCGCGATCGTCCGGGTGATAACCGCAATATGCTTGCGATGAATGACCTGTCGGACGAGCGGCTGGTGGGTGGTGACCGGACCTTCGGGGATGGCTACAACAGCCTGCTGGCGAACGTCGGCACGCGCACCCGCCAGGCCCAGGTCGCGCAGGAATCGGCCGATGCGCAGCTGGAGCAGGCCCGGGCGCAGCGCGAGGCGGTGTCCGGCGTCAATCTGGACGAAGAGGCGGCGGACCTGATCCGCTATCAGCAAGCCTATCAGGCGGCGGCCCAGGTCATCTCGGTCAGCAATTCGCTGTTCGATACATTGCTCGGCGCGGTCCGCCGCTAGCGCCCACCGGGAGACACGAGCATGCGCATTTCGACCACCCAGATTTTCCAGACCGGGATCGACCAGATCCAGCGCGGCCAGACCGAGCTCAACCGGACCTCGCTGCAGATGGGACGGGGCGAGCGCATCCTGTCGCCGTCCGATGACCCGAGCGGTGCGACCCAGGTCAATCAGTTCGAACGCATCATCCAGGCCACCAAACAGTACCAGCGCAACATCGACAACACCCAGCCGCGCCTGCAGCAGGAGGAATCGGCCCTGCAAAGCGGAACCGACCTGCTGCAGCGCGCGCGCGAACTGGTCGTGGCCGGGAACAACGACAGCCAGACCAACGAGACCCGTAGCTACCTCGCCGGCGAGCTGCGCCAGCTGCGCGAAGGGATGTTCGACATCGCCAACACCAAGGACCCGAACGGCGAATATCTCTTTGCCGGAACCAAGTCGTTGCAGCAGCCCTTCCAGCAGGACGGCAGTGGTGCGGTGCGTTACGAAGGGGCCGAGGGAACCGGGAGTGTGCGCGAGGTGGCAATCTCGGCCAACCGGAAGATCCCGGTGGGCGACACGGGCGCGCGCGTGTTCATGGATATCCCCGAGAATGACGGGCGTGTCGGGGCCGAAGTGGTTAATCGCGAGCCGGGCAGTAGCCTTGTTGTGGAGCAAACCGGTGTAAGCGACGTTGGTGGACTGGATGAGCGCGACTACACGATTGAATTCTCCGAAGACGCCGACGGGAACGTCCAGTTTTCCATCACCTATGTAGATGAGAATGAAGATACCCAGTTCGCCGAAGATAATTCCGGGAATTCGATGGAAGATCGGCCTTTTGTGGCCGGTGAGGCGGTCCTTTTTGAGGGGCGGAGTATCACCCTGAGTGGCACACCCCATGCTGGGGATCAGGTCTTGTCCCGCGCCGCCGAAAACAAGAATGTGTTCGAGACGCTGGACGCGATCATCGCGGCGCTGGAAGAGGGCGGCGCCAGTGGCACCAGCCGGGCCAACCTGGCCACCGCGACCAACACGGCCCTGGCCGACCTGGACACCGTGCTGGGCAACTTCAGCGACATCCGCGCCGAGGTGGGGTCGCGCCTGAAGACCTTTGATCAGCAAAAGGATCTGAACGAGGACCGGCTGGTGGACCTGAACAGTGCGGTCTCCGAGATTCGCGACCTGGACTACGCCGAGGCGATTAGCCGCTTCAACCAGCAGCAGGTGGCCCTGCAGGCCGCGCAGCAGACCTATACCCAGGTGAACCGCCTGTCGCTGTTTGACTTCCTCTGATCAATCCCCCGTCGGGCGGATCATGGTCGTGCCTTTGTGCGACCATGTCGCCATTGTGATCTGCGAGAGTCCGGCATGGCCAAGAACAACGAACCCTCCGCGCCCATCCAGTACCGTTCCACTGGGCGTCCCCCGCGTTACCTGATTGTCCTGCTGATCCTGGCTGCGTTGTGGGCCGGTTTCTGGGGTGTGATCCACCTGCAGTCGGGCGAGCCCGAGGCGGTGACGCTGGATGTCGAGGAGCAGGCCGAGCTGGAGGCCAAATTGCAGGCGCTGGGGCCGCGCGATGCCGAGCCCCGCCCGGATCAGGCACCCGCCGACCCCATCATCGACCTCGATGCCGAGGCCGAGCCGCTGGTCCCGGAACTCTACGAGGAACGCGCCGAGGCGCGCAGCGTGCGCTTCAGCGAGCGCGAACTGAATGCCCTGATCGCCCAGGACCCGGACCTGGCCGGACGCGTGGCGATGCGTCTTACGCCGGGGCAGGTCAGCACTCGGGTGCGCATCGATGTTCCGGCGGATATCCCGCTGCTGGGAGGTCGTGTCCTGAATGTACGCTCGGGGGTGCGCTTCGAGACCGAAGATGGGCGGGTGCATGCGCGCCTGGTCGGCGTGAGCGTCGCCGGAATCCCGCTGCCGGATGCCTGGCTGGGCGGGCTGAAGGACGAAGACCTGCTGGCGCTGGAGCCCTTCCAGCAACTGCGCGCGGGCATCGAGTCCATCGAGGTCCGCGACGGCGAACTGGTGCTGGAACTCGCCCGCTAAAGCCGCTCGAGTCCGTCTGCGAATCACACCGTTTCCCGCACGCGTTCATCTTTCCGTCAGTGCCTCTACTAGGCGCGGAGGAGCGCGGGGCGGTTGCGGTGCCCCTGATGCGTTTCGATCCTCAGGGAGACGCAACGCATAAACGGCGATGGCATGGAGTCCCAAGCCCATCGGCCGCCCGGATCCTCACCGTGAGCCCGTCATCCCGGAAACCGCGCAGCGGTTATCCGGGGTCTCCATCGTTGGAGGTGGCACAGATGTCGGGGTGTTTGTGCGCGGGGAGATCCCGGCTCTTCGCTGCGCTACGGCCGGGATGACGGGGAGGGGAGCGCTACGGCCGGGATGACGAGGAGGGGGGCGCTGCGGCCGGGATGATGGGAAAGCAGGGTCCCGCCGGGATAACGGCCGGGAGATTGGGGCTGGATGGATGCACCCACGTTCGGAATGACCGTCTAACGCTCGGAATGACCACCCAACCCCCGTCATCCCGGAAACCGCGTAACGGTTATCCGGGATCTCCATCGTTGGAGGTGGCACAGATGTCCGGGTGTTCGTGCGTGAGGAGATCCCGGCTCTTCGCTTCGCTCCGGCCGGGATGACGGGGAGGGGAGCGCTACGGCCGGGATGACGAGAATGGGAGCGCTGTGGCCGGGATGAGGATTGGGGGCTGTTTGCTGCGGGCGTCGGCTTGGGCTGCGTACGGCCTTGAGGCGCCCGTTGGTAGCCCGCCGAGGGGCGGTTTACGGACTCTACATATCCGAGGGCTATCCCTGATCATGAACGACGTAGGGTGCCAATGAGCGCAGCGAATTGCACCGATCGTGGCGCGGGGCGCTCGGGGACCGGGGCCTGCATGGGAACGGTGCGGTTCGGCTGGCACCTCACAGCACCCTACGGTGAGGTAGGTGCTAACGCGGGGTGACGCGCAGGGTCTCGGCGCCCAGGGCCTGCAGGCGTCCACGTACGCTGAGGGTCAGGGTGGAATGCCCGGCCTCCAGCGACGGCTGGCTGGCTGACTCGTCCATGGCGCGCATGGCCATCATGGGCTGTGGCCGATCGTAGTGATCGTCCGGCAATTCCACTTCCAGTGTGCGCAGGTGCGTGGCCCCCAGCGAGCGGGCGATGACGCGCGCTTGTTCCTTCAGGTCTTCCATCGCCTCTTCGATCATCGCCTCGCGATGTTCCTGGCGCGCCTCGGGGCTGAGGGAGAATCGGATCTGGCTGACGTTGAGGTCCCGCTGCTGGAGCGCGCCGACCAGTTCGGTCAACCGATCGAAATCAGCTCCGGTCAGTTCCAGGTTCTGCTGGACCAGCCAGGCATTGATGCGGCTGCGGTCGTCGGAGTCGTGAATGGCGCGGGTGGAATAGCCGATGGTGCGGGCGTCAATCCCATCCTGTTCGCCGGCGCGTTCCAGTGCGGCCTGCATGTTGCGGTTGACGGTGGCAGCGGCCGTGGCGGCCTCCGGGGCGCGGGCCTCAGTCGTCATCAGCACGGTCATGTGGTCGTTGGCGACCTGGCGCTCGGCCTTGCCGGTCAGGGCCAGCGTGGTTCCGCCGTCGCTTGCGATGGCCGTAGCCGGAAACGCCAGGACCAGGGCGGCGAGCCCGGCGACGAGCCAGGACGGGCGGGACGCGAGGGGGGTGTTCTTCGGTGGCATGTTCATGAACCTCTACAGATTGCGCGCAAGCCGGAGGCCGGCGAACACGTGACGTTTTTCGGGGGTGAAGAAGTTGCGCATTGTAGAGCGCGTGAGCAATGGATCGCTCCAGGCGCTTCCGCCGCGTAGAACGTAGTGTTCGCCGTCGAACCAGGGCAGGGAGTATTCCTTGTACGGAAAGGGCTGGAAGCCCGGGTAGGGCTGAAAGGTGTTGCCGCACCATTCCCATACCTGGCCCGTGGCGCGCAACCGCCCGGCCTGGGCGGCGTGTTCCCATTCGTGTTCGTGGGGGAGGCGGGCACCCACCCAGCGGGCGTAGGCCGAGGCCTCGAACCAGGAGAGTCCGACGGCGGGTGCATGCGGATCGAGTGCCTGGGTGCCGTGGGGGAGGGTTTGTACCCGGGTCCCGTCGGGTAGCTTCCACCATCCCAGAGGTGCCGCGATGCCTGTTTGTTCCAGCCAGGTTCGACCCGGCGGGTCCCAGTGGGGGCCCGGGCGGTAGCCTCCGGCCTCGATAAACGCGGCGATCTCGGCATTGGAGACCGGATGGGAGCGGATCGTGTGGGGCGCGAGCCGGACCGGGTGGAGGCCCCGCTCGTTGTCGAAGGCGGTCGCCGCGTCGCTACCGCTGACATGTTCGCCGCCCGGGCACTCGATCCAGTCGCCGCCGGCCGCCAGTGCGGGTTTTGGCTCCTGCGTTCGGGGTGGGGCGGGGCGATGCAGGCGGGCGAACCAGCGCACCTGCTCCAGGCTTTCCAGGTGCATGGCGTGGTGCTGCGCGAGAAAACCGGTCAGGTAGTCCCGCTCGAGCAGGGGATGGCGCCGCACCGCCGGATGGTTGTGCAACAAGTCCAGGTGATGTTGCTGGCTGGCCTGGCCCCATTCCAGCAGGGATGCGCGCGTCGGGAGTCTTCCGCCGCGGCGCCACTTCGGGCTCTGTTCCGGGAAGTAGAGATCGTGCCAGTCGCGCCGGTCGGGCGGAGGTTCACCCAGGATGCGTTCGTGTAGCCATACCGCCTCGATGAAATGGCAATGGGCGTAGTGCCACCCGATGGGACTCAGGTCCGGGTGATACTGATTGCGCCATTCGTTCCCCGGTGTCGACTCCAGTGCCGTGTTCAGGCGGTCGTGCTGGGTCGCCAGGCAGTCCAGGAGGTCGGATGGGTGCGGGCTTGCACTTGGCTGCGGATGGGCGGCATTCATATCCGGTGGAGCGTGTTACAGCGCCAGGAGTTCCGGCGGTTCGTCGGGATCGAGGATCAAAAGATGGCCGGGCGGGACCGGGCGCCAGCGTTCGCGGTCGGTGAGGGGTTCGGAGGCCACGACCACGCTGTCGTTGGGGAACGTCTCGTCATCGGTGGTGTAGTAGAGGCTGGGACAGGGCGCATTGACCGCATGGCGGCTGGCGATGATGCGGCGGCCGTCGGACAGGATCACGTTCAGCAGGGCGGTGTCGGCCCCCAGCCAGGTCTCCACGGTGGAGAACGCCTCGCCGAGGGCGCCCTCCAGCGTCGCGTTGTCGTCATCGGCCAGGTATTGCCGGACCAGGGCGAAGAGGTATTCGGAATCGGTGGTTCCCTCGATGCTCGATTCGACCTCCTGGCTGAGGATGTTCTGGATCTGGCGCCGGATGTCGGGACGGAAGCGGCTGATCAGGCCGTTGTGGCTGTACAGCAGGCCGTCGCGGGCGAATGGCTGGGCGTTGACGGTGTCGCCGCCGAAGCCGGGGGTTGCGCTGCGGATGGCGGCAACCCACAGGGGCTGGGTCATGTCGCTGGCCAGATCCACCAGGTTGGGATCCTGCCAGAGCGGATCGGCGCGCCGGTAGTGGCGCGCAACGCCCCCCTCGCCAAACCACCCGAAGCCGAAGCCGTCGGCGTTGACGCGGGCATACACCAGCTCCTGCGGGGCCATGGCTTGCTCGATCAGGTTGTGTGGCGGATCCAGGATCAGGCTGCGTAGCGTGATCGGAGGACCCAGATAGGCGAGGTGTCGGCACATGGCTAGGGTCAGTTGGGGCGTCCGGGGTTTCGTGCTAGCGTGCCGCAAACCACCCCGATACGGAAGCCCGGATGTCCGCCGAACCCAGTGCTGTCTCTATTTCCCCTCGTTACAGCCGCCAGGTGGTGGAGGAACGCGACGCCCACGCCGACTTGCTGGCCGATTTCCGCGCGGGGATGCTCGAGCCGCCCCGGTCCCTGCCGCCGAAGTATTTCTACGATGCGCGCGGATCGCAGCTGTTCGATGCGATCTGCGATACCCCGGAGTATTACCCCACGCGCCTGGAGGCCGACCTGCTGGAGCGGCATGCCGAAGCGATCCTGGAGGCATCCGGGGCGCGCACGCTGTTTGAACTCGGCAGTGGGACGTCGCGCAAGACCGAGTACCTGCTGGCGGCGCTGGAAGCCCGCGTCTCCGCGCCCCATTACGTCGCGAACGATGTCTGTGGCGAGATCCTCGACGAGGCCGGCGCGCGACTCCTGCAGCGCTTCGATCAGATGCGCGTGGACAGCCTGTGCGGGGACTATGCGGCGGCGTTGACCCATCTGGCCGATGTTTCCGGTGCGCAAGCCGACGGTCCGCGCCTGTTTGCCTTTCTCGGCAGCAGTCTGGGGAATTTCGAGGACGCCGAGGCGGCTGCACTGCTGCGACGAATCCGCGACACCATGAACCCCGAAGACCGGCTGCTGCTGGGGCTGGACCGGGTCAAGCCGCGCCCGGTCCTGGAGGCGGCCTACAACGATGCGGCGGGGGTAACCGCGGCATTCAACCTGAACCTGCTGTCGGTGTTGAATACCGAGTTGGGGGCGGACTTCGATCCGGAGGGTTTCGAGCATCGCGCTCCGTTCGTCGAAGACCTCTCGCGGATCGAGATGCACCTGGTGTCGCGGCGACAGCAGACGGTGCGCGTGTCGGAGCCGGAGGCGGTTCTGGAGATCGCCGAAGGCGAGGTGATCCGGACCGAGATCTCGCGCAAGTTCAGCCGCGAGGCCATCGACCGTCTGCTGACGGCGGCCGGGCTCGAACATGCGGCACAGTGGTCGGCGCCCGAGGAGTGGTACTCCCTGTTTCTGCTGCGGCCGGGGGCGGACTGAGCGGGATGCGCGCACCGCGGCTGGTGCTGGTGCGGCACGCCCAGGCCGGAAATCCCGGCGACTGGGACGGGGCGGATCGTGACCGGCCGCTGACCGACAAGGGCCAGGTGAGTGCGGTACGCATGGCGCAGGCGCTCGGGGATCTGCTGCCGGGATCGGTCGAGCTCCTTTGCAGCCCCTATCTGCGGGCCCGCCAGACGGCGATCCCCCTGTCCCAGGCGCTGGATGTCCCGGTGCGGCAGAAGAAATGGCTGGCGCCCGGACAACCCACGGGGCTGGAGGTCGAGGCCCTGGCCCGCAATCTCCCGGCGGATGGTGGACTGGTGATCGTGGGACACGAGCCGGACCTGTCGCTGCTCGTAAGCTGTCTGCTGGGCACGACGGGCGGGCGGAGTCTGGTTCATATGGGCAAGGGCGATGCCTGCGGATTGACGGGCGCGCTGCCGGGCCCCATGCAGCTCGCCTGGCACCTGCCCCGACGTATCCTCGAACGGCTGGCCGGCGGTGAGGCGGATTGAACATGCACACGGAGAACGATGCCGAGACGGTTGCGGCCGTTGATCTGGGTTCCAACAGCTTTCACATGATCGTGGCACGGCGCCAGGACGGCGAGGTCCTGAAGGTCGACCGCATCAAGGAGACGGTGCGTCTTGCCAGCGGTCTGGATCCCGATGGACAGCTGGATCCGGAGGTGGGGCAGCGTGCCCTGGCTTGTCTGGATCGCTTCGGCCAGCGACTGCGCCAGCTGCCGCGCGGCTGCGTGCGCGTGGTCGGCACCAACACCTTGCGCCAGATGGACGACAGCCGCGCCTTCCTGCGCGCGGCGGAAGAGGCTCTGGGGCATCCGGTTGAGATCATTGCCGGGCGCGAGGAAGCGCGGCTGATCTACCTGGGTGTGGCGCATGCGCTGGCGGACGATAGCGGCCGCCGGCTGGTGATGGATATCGGTGGCGGCAGTACCGAATTCATTATTGGAGAGCGCTTCGAGCCGGTCCTGGCCGAGAGCCTGGAGATGGGCTGCGTGACGTTCACCCAGCGCTTCTTCGCCGATGGCAAACTGACGCGCAAGGCCTTCGCAGCCGCGCAACTGCAGGCGCAGCGGGAGCTGCAACCGATCGCGAGTGCCTACCGCGCGGCCGGCTGGGAGCAGGCGCTGGGGGCGTCGGGTACGATCCTGGCGCTGGACCGCATGGTGCATGAGGGGGAATTGGACGAGGCGCCGGGTGTAAGCCGCGAGAACCTGGAGCGGCTGCGCGATGCGCTGATCGAGCAGGGGGCCATCAAGCGGCTGAAATGGCCTGGTCTGGCCGAGGACCGGGCGCCCGTGATTGCCGGTGGCCTTGCGGTGCTTCTGGGTGCCTTCGAGGCGTTGGGGATCGAACGGCTGCACCCCTCGGACGGGGCCCTGCGCGAGGGCGTGATTCACGACCTTCTGGGACGTTTTCGGCACGAGGACGTGCGTGGCAGCACCATTCACCATCTGCGCCGGCGGTTCGCGGTCGATGCGTCCCAGGCGGAGCGGGTGCAGGCGACGGTGGCGCGCCTGGTGACCGCCGTTCGCGCTGCCTGGGAGCTTGGCGAGGACGACGCGGAACGCCTGGATTGGGCGGCCGAACTGCACGAGATCGGCCTGGCACTAGCCCACAGCAAATACCACAAACATGGGGAGTACATCCTCACCTGGGCCGACCTGCCGGGTTTCTCGCAGCCCGAACAGGCCGAGTTGGCGTGGCTGGTGCGCCTGCACCGGGGCGGGCTGAAGCCCAAGTTGTTGTCCGGGGTGCGAGAGGATCGCGCGCGGCCGCTGCTGTTCATGGCGGCCCTGTTGCGTCTGGCCGTGTTGCTGCATCGTTCGCGTGCGCCGGATCCGGTGCCGCTGGAGCGCATCGAGGCGACGCATGAGGGTCTGACGCTGACCTTCGCGCCCGACTGGCTGGATACCCACCCGCTAACGCGCGCCGATCTGGATGCGGAACGCGAAGATTGGGCGCGCCACAAGCTGGAACTGGAGTTCGAGTGAGCCCCTATTCCGAACCGGACACAAGGAACGCAGGATGCTGACATTGGTGGTCTGGATCTCTAAGTACTCGCGGTGCCGCTGTGGATCGGCATCTGGTGGTCGGCGACCGGGTTTCGGTTGATGCGACACAACCGGTTGCTGGCACTGCCCTTCCTGCTCCGCCATGTGCAGTCGATCGGCCTGAATTTCGGGCTATTCCTCTGCGTGGCCGGGATCGTGGTCCTGCTGCAGGACCTGCTGCGGCACCGCGACGCCGAGGTCAGCTTGCTGGGCGGGATGCACGATGTCCCGCGTTCCGGCACCGCTTCAGCGGACCGGGACCACGACAAATCCTGACCTGACCAGCCATGACGTTCAGCCAGTCGCCGGGTCGCAGGATGGGATGAGCGCAGCGAATCCCATCAAGGGATTGGCATGACGCGGGAAATGGTGCGTTTCGCTGCGCTCAACGGCACCCTACCGCGGCGGAAGGGAGCCAACGCCTGGGAGAACGTTCCCTGCAATTGGCTGAAGCTCGTTGCCAATAAGGGATTCTGCAGTCGGCGAGACAGAGGGTCGCTCAGCCCGTGGTGGCACCCGACAGTTGGGCGGTCAGGGATTCCTGGGCGGAATAGGGGATCTCGCCCGCGGTTGGCCGGATGCGTTGGTAGCTGCCGTCGGGCTGCAGTGCCCAGGCGGTGGCGTTGTCCTGCAGATAGTTGAACAGGGATTCCTCGGCGACGCGGTCGCGCAGTTCCGGGTCGCGTACGGGGAAGGCCACTTCGACGCGGCGGAAGAAGTTGCGCGGCATCCAGTCGGCGCTCGACAGGAACACCTCGGGGTCGCCGCCGTTCTCGAAATAAAACACGCGGGAGTGTTCCAGGAACCGGCCCAGGACCGAGCGCACCTCGATGGTTTCCGAGATGCCGGGCACCCCGGGGCGCAGGCTGCAGATGCCGCGCACGACCAGCTGGATAGGGACGCCCGCCTGCGAAGCCTTGTAGAGGGCCTGGATGATCTTCGCCTCGTTGAGCGAGTTCATGCGCGCGACGATGCGGGCGGGCTTCCCGGCTTGGTGGTTGTCGATCTCGCGCTGGATCTTCTCGAGCATCGCGGCGTGCAGGCGGAACGGCGCCTGGAGCAGCTGGCGCAGCCGGGTCACCTTGCCCAGGCCGGTGAGCTGGAGGAACACGCGGTGGACGTCCTCGGTAAGCACGGGGTCGGCCGTCAGCAGGCCGAAGTCGGTATATGCCTTGGCAGTGCCGGAGTGATAGTTCCCGGTGCCCAGGTGGGCGTAGCGGGTGATGCGGTCGCCATCGCGGCGCACGACCAGCGCCAGCTTGGCGTGGGTCTTGTAGCCGACCACGCCGTAGGTCACATGGACCCCCGCGTCCTGCATGCGGTTGGCCAGTTCGATGTTGTCGGCCTCGTCGAAGCGCGCCCGCAGCTCGATCACGACGGTGACCTCCTTGCCGGCCTGCGCCGCCTCGATCAGGATCTCGACCAGCGGCGAGCGGGTGCCGGTGCGGTAGAGCGTCTGCTTGATGGCCAGCACCCGCGGGTCCGCCGCCGCCTGGCGCAGGAAGTCGACCACCGGCATGAACGACTGGTAGGGGTGATGCAGCAGCAGCTCCTGGTCGCGGATGCAGGCAAAGATGCCGCTGCCGCTCGTGTCACTGCGGGGCAGGGCCGGGACCAGCGGGGGAAACTTCAGGTCCGGCCGGTCCACCAGTTCGTGCACGGCCATCAGACGGTTCAGGTTGACCAGGCCCGTGACCTGATACAGGTCGTCCGGCTCCAGGTGGAATTGCTGCAGCAGGAACTCCGCGACCTCCTGCGGGCAGTTGTCCGCGACCTCGAGGCGCACGCCGGCACCGTAGTTGCGCTGGGGCAGCTCGCCCTCCAGGGCGTTCAGGAGGTCGTCGATCTCCTCTTCCTGCACGAACAGGTCGGAGTTGCGGGTCAGCCGGAACTGGTAGCAGCCCGTGACCTTCATGCCCTGGAACAGCTCGTCCACGTGCGCATGCAGGATGGACGACAGCAGCACGAAGTCGTTGTCGCCGCTGGCGACCTCGCGCGGTAGCCGTACCAGGCGCGGCAGGGAACGCGGGGCCTGGACCACGGCGCGGCCGGATTCACGCCCGAAGGCATCCTTGCCCTTGAGAGTGACGATGAAGTTCAAGCTCTTGTTGAGGATGCGCGGGAATGGATGGGCGGGGTCCAGGCCGATCGGGCTGAGGACCGGCTGGAGTTGTTGGCGGAAGTACTCCCGCACCCAGTCCCGCTGGGCCGCGTCCCAGTGGGTGCGCCGAACGAAGTGGATCCCCTCCGCTGCGAGCGCCGGGATCAGCTCGTCGTTCAGGGTGCTGTACTGCTGTTCCACCAGGTCGTGGGCGCGCGGCGCGATCTGGCGCAGCTGTTCAGCGGCCGAGAGGCCATCCGGGCCCGGGGCCTGCACGTTCAGTTCGACCTGCTGGCGCAGCGAGCCCACGCGGACCTCGAAGAATTCGTCCAGGTTGGTGGAGGAAATGCTGAGGTAGCGCAGGCGTTCCAGGAGCGGGAAGGCCGGGTCCTGGGCGATGGCGAGTACCCGGCGGTTGAATTCCAGCAGGGACAGTTCGCGGTTGAGGAACAGGTCGGTTTGGGTCACGTCGGCATCCGGCATGCACGACTCGCGGCAGAAGTGGGACCGAGAGTCTATGACGGCATTATGTCAGTTCCGTGAACCGGGGTCGGTTGGGACGGCCCGGAACGGTCCTGGAAGTCCCCGGGCGGCGTACCTGAACTGCGCTGTCTCGGCGCTGGTGGCTATACTTGAATGCTTGATCATGCAGCGCGAAATGCGCTGCCGTAAGGAGAAGTCCGTTGGCCGAATTTACCCTGACACTGCACGCGCGCGACGAGGCACAGCCGGAGCTGCACAAGGTCTCGGTGGTCGCCGAAGGCGAGCTGCCCGAATACGGTCAGGTCTGGGTCTGGGACATCCTCTACGCCCGGCAGTTGTTCGCCCTGGGCGAGGTGCAGGCGGCCCAGGACCTCAAGGAGTCCCTGGACCTGTGGGCAGTGAACATGTCCAGCAAGGTGTTTCAGCCCCACGGCCATATCCTGTCCAAGGGCTACCTGGACCTGTCCGAGAACCTGCAGCTCGTGACTGGGGACGATATCCCCGCCGCGGCCGAAGGCGATCGCCAGGTGGTGGTCTCGGTCGATGGCCAGGCCGGGCAGCTGCCGGATGTCGTGGTGTCGCCGGAGAGCCTGACGGCCGAAGAACGCCAGGACCTCGTGCTGGGGCTCGGGCAGTACTTCAACTTCGAAAATCCGATGTTCGCGCGCGAGCTGCCGATCCACGTGCTGGCCATGCGCAAGTACTACGCGGACATCAACTTGCCGCATACGCAGATCGCCCTCGACGAGGCCCCGTTCTTCGCCATCCAGAAGGCGATGGAGTACTTCCAGGCCGCCAACCAGGGCACCGTGCAGTAGGCACTGCCGCCGCTGCGCCGGGTCCGCGCTGCGTGCTACGGTCGCGATCATGAGGACCGTCTATTCTGCCGCCGACCCGGTGATGGCCGGGTTCATCGAGACCCTGCTGCAGGAGGCCGGCATCCCGGCCTACGTGAACCAGGCTGGGCTTTACGGTGCCGTCGGGGAAGTCCCGCCGACCGAGACCTGGGCCCGCATCATGGTCGTGCACGAGGAACAGGCCGAGGAGGCGCGCGCCATCATCCTGGAATACCTGGAGGGCGAGCCCGAACACGACGGCCGCGACTGGAAGTGCCCGCGCTGCGGCGAGGTGATCGAGCCGCAGTTCACCCAGTGCTGGAACTGCGGCCGGGACAAGCCTAGGGAGACGCTGAGTTAATCGCACGTTCGCGCTCGAGTCGCTTTTGCGTGCGAACAAGGCGCGGTGACTGCCGTGCAGTCATTCTGCACAAGGGAACCGCAACGCCGTGCGCGCGCCCGTTTTTATCAACGACGGGCGGCCGAGCCCGCTCTTTCAATGATTTGTCGGGTTGGTGCCCCCTGTTCCCCGATCCTGCGTTGCGCCGCTTGCGGGTAGAACCACTACCCGCTGCACGACGCGCCTGGTCTCGGGAAACAGGGGGCACCAACGCGAACGTGCGATTAAATCAGCGTCTCCCTAAGGCCTGAGGGTCGTCAGTCGGGCCGCCCGTTGCCGCCATACTGGGCGCGGATGCGCTGGATGTAGTTCTGTGTCTCGCGAAACGGGGGCACGCCGCCATGCCGTTCCACCGCGCCGGGGCCGGCATTGTAGGCGGCCAGGGCGAGATCCAGATCCCCTTCGAAGCGATCGAGCATGGCGGCCAGGTAGCGCGTGCCGCCATCGATATTCTGGGCGGGATCAAAGCGGTCGGTCACCCCGAGATCGGCGGCGGTAGCGGGCATCAGCTGCATCAAGCCGTGCGCGCCCACCCGGGATACCGCCTGCGGATCGAAGCAGGACTCCACGTGAATCACCGACTGCACCAGCGCCGGGTCCACGCCCTGGCGGTGGGCGGCGTTGTGGATGAGGTCCGCGAAGTCGCCACCGCCGGTGGCCAGGGCATTGCGGGCGCGGGCACCGCAACGTGCGCGGGCGGTCGGTCGGCCGTAGGTGGCGATCAGCTCCATGCCGCTATTCTGCTGACGCTGGTTGGTGATCAGGCGCTCTCCACCCGGGCCCTGGAACACGAAGATCTGACTGGGTGACCAGTTTCCACCGCCGGGTGTCGAGGTAACCGTGCCGGCACCGCCGGGCGAGCGGATGGTCTCGTAGGGAACGCCCTGCGGGCGCTCGTCGGTCAGGACCCGAGCCCCGGAGGCATCGCGAAAGGAGTAGAGCTCGGCCGCGCTGGTGCCGGCCAGAGCCAGCCCCGCCACCAGTATCAGCAGGCGCAGCACCGTCCGACCGGAATGCTTACCATGGTGCCTTGTATGCAAGCCCTGTTCCCCCTGGCCCGGATGCGAGCCGAGTACTGATCCCGATGACCGAGACCGCGTTCACAGTTTGCATTATGGCGCCGGAGAGCGCACGCCTGAAAGCGCGTGTCGAACGCCTGGTCGACGGGGCGGGTGTGACGGCGCCGGCGGTCGAGGTGCTGGAGTCGGTGGACTCGACCAACGGCTATCTGCTGGAGACCCGCCGCGAGACGGGCGATCTGCCACGCGCCTGCGTGGCGCAGGCCCAGACAGCGGGCCGCGGGCGGCGCGGTCGCGTCTGGCATTCGCCTCCGGGGGCGAGCCTGGCGCTGTCGCTGGCATGGCCCATCATGCAGGGGCGGGTGCCGCCCGCCTATCCGGTCGGGGTTGGCGTTGGGGTCATCCGTGCGCTGGAAGCGCTGGGTCTGGAAGGTGTACGGCTCAAGTGGCCCAATGATCTGATGGTCGATGCCGCCAAGCTGGGCGGCATCCTGGTGGAGCAGCGCGCGGCGAGTGGTGGCCAGCCAGGCTGGCTGGTGGTGGGGATTGGTCTCAACCGGCAAGGCGCCGGTGCCCTGGAGCTGGACCGTGCGGTGACCGATCTCGCGACCCAGCTCCCCGGTCCGGTTCCGGATCTCCTGGAGCTTGCAGCCCGGGTGATCGCGGAGCAATGTCGCCTGCATCCGCTGTTGATGGGCGAAGGGCTTGTGCCGCTGGAGCGTGAGCTGGTGCGGCTGGACTGCCTGCGCGGCCGGCCGATCGAAATCCTGGATGACGGCGTCCGCGGACAGGCGCATGGAATCGATCCGGCGAGCGGCTGCCTGGTTGTGCAGTTCGACGACGGTGCGATCCGGCACCTGCATTCGGGCGAGGTCTCGGTACGGAGTTGCGAACATGGCTGACATTGCCCTGGTGGATATCGGCAGTACCCGTGTGAAGTGGCAGGTGCGCAACGCGGAGGGCGAAGTGCTGGGGTCCGGGGCGAATCGCGACCCGGCCGGTTGTGTCCGTGGCCTGGCCTCGATGGCGCGCGAGGCCCCGCTCACGGCCGTCTGGTTGTCGCGGGTCGGGCCCGGCGAGCGCGAGGCGGCGTTCTCGGCCGAACTGGCGGCTGCCGGGATCGACGCGCCGGTACACGCGGTGACGGTGCCGGCGAACGGCCCGCATGGCCTGCGGATCGACTATGCGGCGGGGCAGTTGGGAGTGGATCGCTACTGCGCGCTGGTCGCGGCGCGGGCCCGCTGCGATGCGCCGATGATCCTGGTCGATGCCGGCACCGCCGTCACCGTGGATGTACTGGAGGCGGACGGTCGCCATGCGGGAGGCTATCTGTTGCCGGGGCGCCAGCTCGGCTGGGAGGCGCTGCAGACGCGTCTGACAGATCGCATTGCGCCGCGCGAGGCCACGCAATGGCCGGATGATCTGGAGACCGCGCCGGGCCTGAACAGCACCGAGGCCCTGGAGCGCGGATGGAGCCTGGGGCTGGCCGGCGCGCTGGATGGGTTGATCGCGCGCTCGCGGACCGCGGAGCGGGCGGGCGCGGCCTGCTGGCTGACGGGGGGCGATGCTTACTGGCTGGCGCCGGTGTTGCGTGCAGAGTCCACGATCTTCCCGAACCTGGTGCTGGACGGTCTCTGGGAGCTGTCGCGCTGGGAGGGCGCCGAATGCGCTGGCTGATCCTGTTTCTTGCGTTGGTGAACCTGGGGTATTTCACCTGGGCCTGGCATGACGGCCGCCTCAACCCCGATCCCTACGCGGACGTGCCTCCGCTGGAGCG
Source organism: Thioalkalivibrio versutus (assembly GCF_001020955.1). NCBI lineage: Bacteria > Pseudomonadati > Pseudomonadota > Gammaproteobacteria > Chromatiales > Ectothiorhodospiraceae > Thioalkalivibrio > Thioalkalivibrio versutus. Next base: position 1,681,766 of record NZ_CP011367.1, on the reverse strand, counting down.
CAATGGTGGCGAGGTGGAGCTGCTGGATGCGTGGCTGGAGGCGCCTGCTGGTGACCCGGACCCGGGCGATTCGGTGTGGCGTGAATGGCGTCGGAGCGAGGTCCCGTAGTGGGTCTCTAACGCTCCCGCTGTGCAGCGCGTTCGGCACGGCGCCGGGCGCGGTGGCGTTGCCAGGCGGCCGACAGGCGGCGGGAGGCCCAGTAGCCGGCAATGGCGGTTGGCGTGGCGATCAGCAGGCTGCCCATCAGGGTATAGGTGATCTCGTCCCCGATGCCCTGCAGATACCAGGCGTCGGGGTCGTGCGAGATCAGGGGGACATGATAGAACACGGCCTCGCCGAGTTCGTGGAAGCCCCAATACAGCGGCGCGGCGGTGAAGGGGTTGCTGACGAACGAGGCCACGAACGCCGTCGGAAAATTGCCCGCCAGTGCAATGCACAGAATGATCATCAACACGGTCTGGAAGCCGACCGTGGGGGTCAGGCCAATAAACAGCCCGATCGCGACCCCGCGGGCCAGCGCCTCCGGGCCGCTCTTCATGCTCCCGGCGGCATGCAGCCCGGAATGCAGGCGCGGATGACGGGCCAGCCAGTTGTGGGCGCGCCAGCGCAAGGCCCGCCAACGGATGCTGGCCCGCCTCAGCATGGCCGCGAGTGCCTCAGGCCGCTCCCCACCGGGCCGCAGTCTCGGGGGTCCAGCCGACGGTGATCGCGTCGTCCTGTTCGATGACGGGCCGCTTGATGAGCGCCGGGTGTTCGAGCATCAGCGCGATGGCGCGTGCCGCATCCAGTCCCTCGCGCTGATCGTCCGGGAGTTGGCGCCAGGTCGTGCCGCGCCGGTTGACCAGGGTCTCCCAGCCGACGGCGTCGACCCAGCCGCGCAGCCGATCCGCCTCCAGCCCGTCCCTGCGAACGTCCACGAAACGATAGCCCACGCCGGCCGCATCCAGCGACCGACGGGCCTTGCGGACGGTATCGCAGTTGGCGATGCCGTAGAGCGCGATCTCAGACATCGCGCAGCAGGGCGTTCAGGCCCACCTTGGCCTTGGTCTTCTCGTCGACGCGCTTCACGATCACGGCGCAGTACAGCGAGTACTTGCCGTCTTTCGACGGAAGGTTGCCGGAGACGACCACGGAACCGGCCGGCACGCGGCCGTAGAGGATTTCGTCGTTCTCGCGGTCGTAGATTCGGGTGGACTGGCCCAGGTACACGCCCATGGAGATGACCGCGCCTTCCTCGACGATCACGCCCTCGACCACCTCGGAGCGTGCGCCGATGAAGCAGTTGTCCTCGATGATGGTCGGGGCGGCCTGCAGCGGCTCCAGTACGCCGCCGATACCCACGCCGCCGGAGAGGTGCACGTTCTTGCCGATCTGAGCGCAGGAGCCGACCGTGGCCCAGGTGTCCACCATCGTGCCTTCATCGACATAGGCGCCGATGTTCACGTAGGACGGCATCAGCACGGTGTTGGGGGCAATGAAGCTCCCGCGACGGGCGGTGGCCGGGGGCACGACGCGCACGCCCGCCTCGCGGAAGTCGCGGCTGGAGGTGTCCGCGTACTTGGACGGGACCTTGTCGTAGTAGTTGGTGAAGCCGCCCTTGATGAACTCGTTCTCGGAGATGCGGAACGACAGCAGCACGGCCTTCTTGAGCCATTCGTTCACCACCCAGTCGCCGTCCTTTTTCTCGGCGACGCGGGCACGGCCGGTGTCCAGCATATCCAGCGCCTCGTTCACGGCGTCGCGGACGTTGGTTTCCACGTTGCGCGGGTTGATGTCGGCGCGGCGTTCAAAGGCGGCTTCGATGGTGCTCTGGATATCGGACATTAGGTATTCCCTTTAAGGCAATGAAAAATAAACTGATGAGTGGCGTTAACGATAAAGCGCAGTGATTCGCTCGGCCGCCTCGATGCAGGCGGCGGGCGCGGCGACCAGCGCCATGCGCACGTGTCCGGCCCCGGGATTGTGCCCGGTCTCCGGGTCGGTCCGGGAGAGGTAGCGCCCCGGCAGGACCGTGACCCCCGCCTCGCCGTAGAGGCGTCGGGCAAAGCCCTCGTCGTCACCATCCGGCACGCGCGGCCACAGGTAGAAGCCGGCGGCGGGTGCTCGCACCTCGATCACCGATTCCAGGATCGGGACCACTGCAGCGAATTTCTCGGCATAGAGGGCACGATTCTCGGCCACGTGGGCCTCGTCTGACCAGGCGGCGCGGCTGACGGCCTGGGTCGGCGGCGGCAGGGTGCAGCCATGGTAGGTCCGGTACAGCGCGAAGCGGTCGAGCAGGGCCGCATCGCCGGCCACGAAACCAGAGCGTAGCCCCGGCAGGTTGGAGCGCTTGGACAGGCTGTGGAAGACGATGCAGCGGTCGAACGCGGCGTTGCCCATGCGCGCCGCGGCCCCCAGCAGGCCGGCCGGCGGCTCGCCATCGGGGTGGTAGATCTCGGAGTAGCATTCGTCCGCCGCGATGATGAAGTCATGGCGCTCGGCCAGGCGGATCAGATCCTGCATCGCGGCCTCGGACATGCAGGCCCCGGCGGGGTTGCCCGGGTTGCAGATGTAGACGAGCTGCACGTCCTCCCAGGTGGCCGCGTCGACCGCCGAGAAGTCGGGTAGATAGCCGTTCTCCGGCGCCAGGTCGTAGAAGGCCGGCGCGGCCCCGGCGAGCAGCGCCGCGCCCTCGTAGATCTGGTAGAACGGATTCGGCATCAGCACGCGGGCGCCGGGCTTCTCCGCCACGACCGCCTGGGCAATCGCGAACAGGGCCTCGCGCGTTCCGCTGACCGGAAGCACCTGCCGTTCCGCGTCCACATTGCCGAGGTCAAACCGCCGTTGCAGCCACGCCGCGATGGACTCGCGCAGGGCCGGTTCGCCGCGTGTGGTCGGGTAGTGGTTGAAGCCCTGGAGGGAGGCCCGCAGGACGGGTTCGACGAAATCGGGCAGTGCATGACGCGGCTCGCCAATCGACAGTGCGATGGGCTCCCGGTCCGCAGGCGGTTGCAGGTCCGCGAACAGCCGGCGCAGGCGTTCGAACGGATAGGGCTGTAGCCGGTCCAGGCGCGGGTTCATTGCGGCTCGGGCGTCGTGGTCGGAGTTGAACGGAAGACCGCGCAGTATACCGGGCCTCGATGCCCCGCGGGAAAACCCCGACAGACCGGCGGCGACCGGGTGGTCCGGCGCGAACCCTGCAGGCTGAGCGGGGAGGCATCGGGCGGTTCTTGAGAAAGAGGTGCGCGCCCGCGGCAACGGCGACTGGGTCCTGTCACTTGACAACGATACAAGGAGGGTTGAAGTATTTGTCCATGGACAAGGTCACCGCCACCCACATGTTCGAGTCGCTGGCCTCCGGCATTCGCCTGGATATCGTGCGCCTGCTGGTGCGTTATGGCCACGATGGGCGGGTCGCCGGCGAAATCGCCGAAACCCTGGAACTGCCGCGCACGAACCTCTCGTTTCACCTCAAGACCCTGACGCAGGCGGGCCTGCTGACCGTCACGCAGGAAGGGCGCTATCAGCGCTATCGGGTGAATCTCGACGCGATGCAGGAGCTGGTCACCTACCTGACCGAAAACTGCTGTGCGGCCGACTCCGACAGCTGCGCGTTGCCTGCGGCCCTGGACTGTGCAGGGGATACGGAAGCCACAGCGGCTCGGCCAGTGGCGGGCCGGCACGTTCGATAGACCACGCGCCCGGGTGGGGACCGCAACAACCGAGCCGGGCCGGGTCCACCCGGGATGACCCGTGGGACCCCGGGCCGATCCGCGAGATGGAGTGAATCGAGGAGTCTGATCCATGAAGCGCATGCACCTGCACGTTTCCGTGCCGGAACTGGAACCGGCGATCCGCTTTTATTCGCATCTGTTCGCGGCCGAGCCGAGCGTGGTCAAGGGCGACTACGCGAAATGGATGCTGGAGGACCCGCGGGTCAATTTCGCGGTGTCGGCCCGCGGTGCGCCGTTGGGCCTGAACCACCTCGGCATCCAGGCCGAAGAGGCGGGCGAGCTCGACGAACTGGGCCAGCGTCTGGACGCCATCGACGCGGACGTGCACGAGGAGATGGGCACGCATTGCTGCTACGCGCAATCCGACAAGTACTGGACCACCGATCCGGGCGGGATCGCGTGGGAGAGTTATCACACGCTCGGGAGCATCCCGATGTTCGGCGCACAGGATGAAGGTACCGGTGACTGCTGTGTACCGGAAGGGACATCAACCGTCTCGTGCCAGCCAGCTAGTGACAATGAAGCCAAGGGTTGCTGCTGACGCGTTACCCGGGAGATACGGAGGAAGCAATGACCGACCGGAACGCCTCCGTCGAGGAGATCTCGACGAAGGAAGGCATGGGGATCTTCGAGCGCTACCTGAGCGTGTGGGTGGCGCTGTGCATCGTGGCGGGCGTCGCCCTGGGGCAGCTCCTGCCCGTCGTTCCGGAGACGCTGTCGCAATGGGAATACGCGCAGGTCTCCATCCCGGTGGCCATCCTGATCTGGGCGATGATCTACCCGATGATGGTGCAGATCGACTTCTCCGCCATCCTCGGCGTGCGCCGGGAGCCGAAGGGCCTGGCCATCACCACCTCGGTGAACTGGCTGATCAAGCCGTTCACCATGTTCGCGATCGCCTGGTTCTTCTTCATGGTGGTGTATGCCGCCTGGATCCCGGAAGACCTCGGGCGTGAATACCTGGCCGGGGCGATCCTGCTGGGCGCGGCGCCGTGTACCGCGATGGTGTTCGTCTGGAGCTACCTGACCCGCGGGGATGCCGCCTACACGCTGGTACAGGTGGCGGTGAACGACATCATCATGCTGTTCGCCTTTGCCCCCATCGTGGTGCTCCTGCTGGGCGTGTCCAATATCCACGTGCCCTGGGACACGGTCGCGCTGTCGGTGCTGCTGTACATCGTCATTCCGTTCGTCGCCGGCTACCTGACGCGCATCTGGCTGATCCGCAAAAAGGGCATCGAGTGGTTCGACAACGTGTTCATGAAGCGTCTGGGCCCGGTCACGCCGATCGGCCTGCTGGTGACGCTGGTCCTGCTGTTCGCCTTCCAGGGCGAGCGCATCCTGGAGAACCCGGGGCATATCGTGCTGATCGCGATTCCGCTGATCATCCAGACCTTCCTGGTGTTCTACATCGCCTACTACTGGGCCAAGGCGTGGCGGGTGCGTCACGCGGTGGCGGCCCCCGGCGCGATGATCGGCGCGAGCAACTTCTTCGAGCTGGCGGTGGCCGCGGCGATCGCGATGTTCGGCCTGCAGTCGGGTGCCGCGTTGGTGACCGTGGTGGGCGTGCTGGTCGAGGTGCCGCTGATGCTGGCGCTGGTGCGCATCGCCAATCGCACCCGCCACTGGTTCCCGGCGGACACCGAGGCGAGATCGGCATGACCGCGATCACCCTGACCGACGCCGCGCGCGAGTGGCTGGCCGGGCAGGGCGGCGAGGTGGTGCTGCGATGGTCCACGCGCCACGGTTGTTGTGGCGGACAGGCGGCGGTTCCAGTGGCCGAGCGCGGCGCGCCCCGCCGGGCCGACGGCTACACGGAGCGCGAGATTGAAGGGATCCGGGTCCATGTGGCGGGGGACCTGGGTCCGGGCCCCTACCGGATTGACGTCGAGGGCCTGTTTCGCTGGCGTCGCCTGGTGGTGGAAGGGGAGATGGGGCGGCGTTGATACTCGGGGCGGGGGAACACGATGTCCGAACGAATTCAGGTCGCGGTGGATCGATGGTTCGGTGGCCGACGTTGTCGACATCCTGATCACCGGGGCCCGATTTCGGCGTTCGGTCTCTTCCTTACTGCCGTCGTGGGCGGCTGTACCAGAACCAGCTGAGGCGGCGTGAGCGCAGGCTCCAGGGGAACAGCAGCACCTGCGTCACCACGAGGATGTGGCGACCTGGATGGAACCAGTCCGCCTTGCGGCCGGAGGTCAGTACGGGCGTTTCCAGGATCTCGACGCGCTGGCCGTGCGCGCGGCCCCAGCGTTTCAGCGCGCGGGACAGGAATACCTCTTCCCCCGCGTACACGGCCTCGCTGAAGCCGTCCACCGCCGCGAAGGCCTCGCGGGTGCAGAAGACGTAGCAGCCAGCCGCCAGAGCCAGGCGCGCGGAGAGGGTGTTCCACGCGGTGGCACCCCAGCGATAGATCCGGTGGCTGAGGTGGTCGAAGGTCACCCGAGCGCCACCCCCACAGACCTCGCCGCTGTCCAGCGCGTCCAGTGTTGCCTGCAACAGGGCGCGGTCGGGCCAGGTGTCGGCATCGACGAACAGGAGGTAATCGCCGCAGGCTACGGCCGCGCCGGCATTGCGGGCGCGGCTGATGCGGCGCTCGGGTTCGAACACGACGCGGCATCCCGCGGCCTGGGCAATCTGGGGCGTGCGGTCGGTCGAGGCGTTGTCGACCACGATGATCTCGCTGTTCCGGTCAATGCCGGATAGCGCTTCCTGCACCGCCGCCAGGGTGCGCGGCAGCCATTCGGCCTCGTTCCAGGCCGGGATGATGATCGACAGGGCCGGTCTGCGGGACACGCGGGTCAGTAGGTCGGCATGTGGGGATCGACATCGCGCGCCCAGGCATCGACGCCGCCGGTCAGGTTGATCACGTGCTGGAATCCGGCCCGGTCCAGGAATCCGCAGACCTGCTGGCTGCGCACCCCGTGGTGGCAGATCACCACGATCTCGCCCTCGGCGTTCAGATCCTGATAGGCCGTCGGGATCTGGCCCATCGGGAGCAGTTGCGAGCCCCCGATGTGGCAGTGCTCGTATTCCCAGGGCTCGCGTACATCCAGGAGCAACGGCGGGTGCTCCGCCTGGGCGAGGTAGTCCTGTAGTTCTCGGGGAGACATCTGGCGCATGGGTCGATCCGTGCCTGAGTAAGCCCGCCACGCTAGGGTGCGGCGGGCCGGGGCGCAAGAAACACGATCATTACCGCGTCGAGGGGGATTGACCGGCATGCTGTCGCGGAGGGAGACACCCATTCATGGGTACGGCGGGTCGAGGCGCCCGGGATCGTATCGTGTGGTTTGCGGCAGGAGGGCTGGCTGGAGGTTGCGGCGGTTCTTGTATAACTGCGGCGATGGGGAGGCGTGCGAGAGCATGCGAATGGCACCCGGGCCCGCGACGTTCGTGGTGGATGGGCCCGGCACCAGGCGCTGCATCCATGGCGATCGCGGGGGCTGTCAGCGAGACACGCTTAATCGGCCTCCCGTTTGCAGGTCAGGCGTCGTCGACAGCAGACGATGGTATTCCGCCCGCACCGCCGCATAGCATTCACAGGCACACGCCTCCAGACCGGGCCGGTCGAGCACGGTGATGTGCCCGCGGTGATACTCGATCAGCCCCGCTTTTTGCAGTTTTCCGGCGGCGCAGGTGATGCCTTCCCGGCGCACGCCCAGGATATGGGCGATCAGTTCCTGGGTCATTTCGAGGGTGTTCGCGTGCAGACGGTCGAGATTCAGGAGCAGCCAGCGGGCTAGTTGCTGGTCCAGGGTGTGGTGACGGTTGCATACCGCCGTTTGTGCCATCTGGGTCAGCAGCGCCTGGGTATAGCGCAACAGCAATTGCCGCATGTGCCCGCCGTGGGTGAACTCGTCTTTCAGGACCTGGGCCTTCAGCCGGAATCCGTGTCCGGCGCTATGCACGACAGCGCGGCTGGATGTGCTCTCGCCGCCCATGAACAAGGAGACCCCGATCATGCCCTCGTATCCAACCACGGCAACTTCGGTCGTTGCGCCATCCTGCATCACGTTGAGGAGGGACACGATGGCCGTGGTGGGGAAGTAGGCGTAGCGCATCGGGTGTCCGGGCTCGGCGAGGACTTCCCCCAACGGCATGGGTACCGCCTCCATGTGCGGGGAAAGATGCGCGTAATCGTCGAGCGGAAGTCCTGCGAGCAACTCGTTCGCGCGAAGTCTATCGGAGTACGGCATCCTGGCCCCCCTGCCCGAAGGTTGAATCAGTACATAAGCCCCCCCCGGTGGCCGCAAGCGCGACGGTGCCCCATCGCTGCTGGCTGAAGTGTTCATGGATTCGATCGTTACAAAGCCATGTTGTTTTAATAGCCTCACGGATGCTGGGCGTCAACGCTCTATTTACGTAAACGTGAAGCTGACAGGATTCTTTCGGGGGGCGTCCAGCCGCATGCGTGTCGACCCGGGCCACGCGGGTGCGGAGCCGGGACGGAATCGCGGGCCGATCGCGCAACACCGGGGTGCCGCAGAGGTCTGGACGTTCCACTTTCAATGTGCGTGTCCAATTGGCGTGACCAGGGTGTCTGCACGGACTCGCGGAGGCGAACAGACGACAAGGTTCGTGGGGGGAGGGGCCGAAACTGCCATGGTACTGCGGGCGCAGTGTGTGGGATCGAACATACAGTGAGCGCGCCTGGCCCCACTATAGGCTGGAAGTGTACGGCTTTCGGACCCGCTCCTGTATCGAGACCGAAAGCCCGGTGTTAGAAACCGGCTCGCCGGCGGCGGGGTGCGAACCCGGCCGCTGGAGTCGAGCCAAGTACGGAGTCCCAGCATGGAGCCACAAGCAGCGGTTGTCGAACCCGTCGATGATCCCCGAGCGTTACAGCGCGCACTGTCCGCATATCGTACGCCGCTTCTCGCGCGCAGCGTGTTTGAACTGGTCGTTACCGTGATCCCGTTCGGCCTTTTCTGGTTTCTGACCTGGGCCAGTGTGAGCGCCGGCTACTGGGTTGGCCTGGTGCTGGCCATTCCCGCTGCCGGATTTCTCGTGCGGCTGTTCATGATCCAGCATGACTGCGGGCACGGGTCATTCTTCCCGTCCCGGCGCGCGAATGACTGGGTGGGGCGGGCGCTGGGCGTCTTCACGCTCACGCCCTACGACTTCTGGCGCCACACGCATGCCCTCCATCATGCGCACTCCGGCAATCTGGATCGCGCGGACGAGGGGAGCATCGATACCTTGAGTGTGCGGGAATACCAGGCCCTGTCTGCCTCGCATCGCCTGCGTTACCGGCTGTACCGGCACCCGCTGATCCTGTTCGGGCTGGGTCCGGTGTACCTTTTCATGTTGAGCAACCGCCTACCCGTCGGGTTCCTGCGCGCGGGATGGATGCCCTGGTTGAGCACCATGGGTACCAATGCAGGCATTGCGCTGGTCGTCGTTGGGATGATGTGGCTGGTGGGTGTGGGCACCTTCCTCCTGGTGCACCTGCCGATCGCGGTTCTGGCGGGCGCGATCGGTGTCTGGCTGTTCTATGTCCAGCACCAGTTCGAGAATACGCGGTGGGCGCACGACGAGGCGTGGAGCTTCCAGGAAACGGCGCTCTACGGCAGCTCCTATTATGATCTGCCCGCCCCGCTACGCTGGATGACCGCGAATATCGGGATCCACCACGTCCACCATCTCGCCAGCCGCATTCCGTTCTATCGATTGCCCGAGGTGCTGGAAGACCATCCGCAGCTTCGCAAGATCAGCCGTGTCACGTTGAAGCAAAGCCTCCATTGCGCCCGGCTCGCCCTGTGGGACGAGGAGCGGCAACGTCTGGTCCCCTTCGAACACGCAAGCACGCAGACACCTCCGGTACGCGCGTAGACAGACAGAGCGGGGTCTCCGGCAGGGCGCTCGACGCGTGCGTCGACCGCCGGTACCGGACGTGCGAATGGACCAGGGTCTCCCTGGCGCGCAACCGGCCATGCCGGATGGCGCACCCTGTCTGGAAGATGGCGGCCTGTGGCTGCTCCCCCGAATGACCGGCGGACTGTTCGGCGGCCCGGCAAAGCTGCGGGCAAACCCTCCGCGGCGACGATGCGGGTCCTATCGGAGTCCGAAGAATCCCAGGATGAACAGGACGATAACGATGGCGCCGACGATGTAGATGATCTGGTTCATGAGCTTTTTCCTGGTTGGACGGGTTCGGCAACAGGCTGTCCGAACCCCGTGATTCGCCTTCAAGCGTATGCGTGGCCGGATTGCCCGTCGGTGCGGCACCGCACAGGGCGTTTCGGGACTCATTCAAGCGGGCCGCGCACGCTGCGAGGTCACTGCAATGGCTGGCTTGTGACGCACAGACACCCGCATGGCCGCATGCCGAAGCAGGACGGGTTGTGTTCCGCTGCCGGGTTTTGTTCGGCAACAGACAGACGCTGGGCTTGGCGCTCACGTAGCTTGAAGCTGGCGAAACGCCGGGAACGCGAGTGGTCGCTCGGACACGCCGGAGACCGTCGCAGAGATGCGGGTCGGGCCCCCGTAAGTGATTGACGGGTGGGCCGGGCGGCCATCTCGGATGTGACTCCTTTTTTCGACCATCGTTAATGGGAGAGGGACATGAACAAGGACCAGATCAAGGGCCGCGTCGAAGAGGCGAAGGGCCAGGCAAAGCAGACGGCCGGAAAGGTCGTTGGCAACGAGGAACTGGAAGTGAAAGGGCGCGCTCAGAAGGCGGGCGGTAAGCTGCAGGCGGGGTATGGCGACCTGAAGAAGGACATCAAGGATTCCACTTGACCCGGACTTCCGACGGGTGGCCCCGGTCACCGGCTGCGATCACGGTGCGTGCGCCGGGAAGCAGAGCGACCCGGCACCGGGCTATCATGCGGGCACCAGAGGTCGTGACCTCGGGAAGGATTTTGACTGGAGGACCGATGCGGAAGCTGAGCCCGGAGTTCGAGAGACAGTTGCAATTGCGCCATGAGGCCGAGTCCCGGCTTAAAGAGGGCTCGGCTCCGCCTAACGGTGGCTGGACGGTTGGCCCGGATTCGCTGACGCTCCTTTATCGCCTGGCAAGCGACCCCGATACCGCCGCGGATGCGCTCAGGCTGCTGAGTGAACTGCAGACCCACCAGGTCGAGCTGGATCTGCAGAACTCCCAGCTGAGAACCGACCAGGAGGAGCTGGACCAGGCCCTGGCTCGTTATCGGGGTCTCTATGAGTTTGCACCGGTGGGGTACCTGGTGGTCGGGCTCGATGGAAGAATCCTCGAAGGCAATCGTGCCGGCGCGGAGCTGCTCGGTACGGCACCGGATGGACTCGAGGGCGCGCCCCTGGCGTCGTGGTTCGCGCAGGGCAGCCACTCGGCGATCCAGGGCGTGGTTGATGCGTGCCGGGAAGGCGCCGGGGGTGTCTGCTGCTCGGTTGAATCCAGCGGCCGAGGGGATAATGGCGCGGAGCCGTTGCGAATCACCGCGAGCCTGGGCCCGGGGGGCGAGGACGTATTGCTGATCGTCTCGAGGTGCGAATCATCGCCGCGATGAGCCTGCGCGGGAGGCGCTGAGTATGGGTAACCGTTCCCCTGTCGATGCTCCGGAGGCGGTACGCATTATAGGAATCGGGGCATCGGCCGGCGGTCTGGTCGCGCTGGAGGAGTTTCTGCACCGCATACCGCCGGATCGCGGCATCGCTTGTGTCGTGGTGCAGCATCTTGATCCCACCCAGAAGGGGCTGCTGCCCGAACTGCTGCAACGGGTTACGGCCATGCCGGTGCGTGCGGCCGAGCAGGGCATGCGCATCGAACCCGGTCACGTGTATGTGATTCCGCCGAACACGGAACTCACCGTGGTCGGCACGACGCTGCACCTGGGCGCACCCGCAGAGCCACGGGGCATGCGCTTGCCAGTCAATATCCTGTTTTCGTCGCTGGCCGGTGGGCAGGGCGAGCGCGCCATCGGTGTCGTGCTCTCCGGTATGGGCTCGGACGGAACGGCGGGCCTGGAGGCGATCAAGGCCGTGGGCGGCCTGACGGCGGTGCAAGACCCCGAATCAGCGCAGTTCGACTCGATGCCCCGAAGCGCGATCAATGCGGGGTGTGCCGATATCGTGGCGACGCCGAGCGAGCTGCCGGAACGGATCCTGGCCGTCGTGCGCGAGGCGAGCGCCGTTTCGGGCGAGGCGCTCCCCTCGGCCATCTCCACGCCTCTGGAACGGATCGTTGCCGCGTTGCAGCAGCGGATTCGCCATGACTTTTCGCTGTACAAGCCCAGCACGCTGCAGCGCCGGACGGAACGGCGCATGGCCATCCATGGCATCGCCTCGCTGGAGGAGTACGCAGCGTTCCTTGAACACAACGCGCAGGAAGCCGAACTGCTGTTCAAGGAACTGCTGATCGGCGTGACCAGTTTCTTCCGTGATCCCGCCGCCTGGGAGTATCTGGCGGATACGGTGCTGCCCGAGCTGCTGGAGCGACAGAAGGGGGCAGAGAAGCTTCGCGCCTGGGTGATTGGCTGTTCGACCGGCGAGGAGGCCTATTCGCTGGCCATGGTGTTCACCGAGGTCATGGAGCGATCGCAGCCGCCGCCTGCCGTCACGCTGCAGATCTTCGCGTCGGACTTGAGTCCGGACGGCATTGCGACCGCGCGCCGGGGCCGGTACCCACTCGCGATCGCGGACGATGTGTCGCCCGAACGACTGGCGCGTTTCTTTACCGCCCATGAACACCACTATCAGGTGATACCGGGCATTCGGGACATGGTGCTGTTTTCCCAGCATGACGTGATCCTCGACCCGCCATTCACCAAGCTCGACCTCATTGCCTGCCGCAACCTGCTGATCTATTTTGGGCCGGTATTGCAACGCAAGCTGCTGCCCCTGTTCCACTACAGCCTGCGCCCGGGTGGCGTACTGTTTCTGGGGACTTCCGAGACCGTCGGGCAATTCAACCATCTGTTCACGCCGATCGAGTCGCGGCTGCGGTTCTATCAGCGCCAGGATCACACCTACATGGGTGGTCGTGATTTCCTGCTGCATGCCTTCCCGCCGCTGTCCGGCCCGAGCAAGGAGCGTCCCGTGTCCCCATCCGAGGTTTCCTCCCAACCCACCGATGCGCTGCAGACGGAGGCCGATCAGGTCCTGCTGCAGGTATACGCGCCGGCCGCGGTCGTGCTCAATGCCGATGGGGATATCGTCTACGTCAGCGGCCATACCGGAAAGTACCTCGAGCCGGCCGCTGGCAAGGCCAACTGGAATATCTTCGCCATGGCGCGCGAAGGCCTGGGTGGGCCTCTGGCCGGCGCGTTGAAAAAGGCCGCGAAGGCCGACCGCCCCGTGCACTTGCATAGCCTGGAGGTGCCCACGCACGCCGGAGTGCAGCGCGTCGATGTCACCGTGCATGCCTTTCATGACGCATCCCCCTTGCGGGGCATGACCATGATCGTATTCCGCGATCTGGCCCCGAGCACGGCCGGGCGGGGCGGGCGCAGGAACAAGGGCAAGGGGGCAATGCCGGCCGCGCATGCCGCCGAGCTGCAGCAATACCGCGCCGAGATCGAGGCCTTGCGCGAGGAGGCGCGCACGGCCCGGGAAGAGTCGCAGGCTGCGACCGAGGAGCTGCAATCCGCCAACGAGGAACTGCAATCGTCCAACGAGGAGCTCAACAGCTCGAAGGAAGAGATGCAGTCCATGAACGAGGAACTGCAGACGATCAATGCCGAGCTGCAGGCCAAGCTGGACGATCTCGCACTCGCGCAGAGCGACATGCAGAACGTGCTCAACAGCATCGATATCGCCATCCTGTTCCTGGATCAGAATCTGGATGTCCGGCGTTATACCGATCAGGCGGCCCGAGTCTTCCGACTCCGGGAGAGCGATGTCGGCCGGCCGCTGAGCGATCTGACCACCAGCCTGGAATACCCGGAACTGCATGACGATGCCCGCGATACCCTGCGCACCCTGGCCGTCTCGGAGAAACAGATCACGACCGACGACGGGCGCTGGTTCACGGTCCGCATCATGCCCTATCGGCGGGTGGACAACGTGATCGACGGGGTGGTGATCACCATGGTCGATATCACCGAGACCAAGAGGCTGGAAGCCGGGTTGCGGGACTAGGGAGACGCGGATCTATCGCACGCCCGCGTTGGTTCCCCCTGTTTGCCGAGACAAGGCGCGTCGTGTAGCGGGTAGTGGTTCTACCCGCAAGGGGCGCAACGCAGGATCGGGGAACAGGGGGCGCGAACCCCACGAGCTATTGAGCGCAGGGGCTCGGCCGCCCGTTTTGACAAAAACGGGCGTGGGAACGGCGTTGCGGCTCCCTTGTGCAGAATGACTGCACGGCAGTCACCGCGCCTTGTTCGCACGCAAAAGCGACTTGAGCGCGAACGTGTACATTAATCAGTGTTTCCCTAGGGCAAACCGATGACGGCCCGCCCCAATGGGCGGGCCGTCATGGAGCATGGGCGAGTGGCGGCGCGCCACCGCGATCGCGGCCTCGGCAGGGTGGCCGAGCGTGCGTAGCGGGGTCCGACCGCTATTTGAGCTGCATGTCGTTTTCGACCGACCGTACGCCCTCGACGCCACGTGCGATCTCGACGGCCTTGTTGATGTCCTCCTGGGAACTGACGAAGCCGCTCAACTGCACGCGGCCCTCGTAGGTCTCGACGCTGACTTCGAAGCCGCTCAGGGATGGCTCGTTGAACAATGCCGCCTTCACCTTGGTGGTGATCACGCTGTCGTCGACGTACTCGCCGACAGTCTGTCTTTCATTCGATGCAGCGCAACCCGCGAGGAGCAGGGCCAGCAAAAGGGTCAGGAAGATCGGGGGTAAATATCGCAACTGTCTCATTTCTTGTTCTCCAGATGGGTATGGACCAAGTCACCGTGGACGGTGTCGGTCTGGTGCTGCCTTGGCTTCGGGGTGTCGGTGGCTGCATGTCCGTCGGCAGGAACGATGGGGACTAGATCCGGCCGGTGAGTAGCAGGATGAGAAGGATGATCAGCACCACGCCGATTACCCCGCCCGGGGCGTAGCCCCAGTTCCGGCTGTGCGGCCACGTCGGGATCACGCCGATCAACAGCAGGACAAGGACGATGAGCAGAATGGTTCCCAGTGTCATGGCGTTTCCCTCAGTGTTGTGGGCCGTTTTGTGGCCGGGTCTTCTTGACCAGCACCTGTGAGAAAGTCTGGCGTGTGCCCGATGGGCTGTCTGTACGATCCCGCACACATAGCGGGTCTTCCCGCAAGCGAGAAAGATCCGGCGTTACTGCGGGGCCGGCGGGCCGGCTTGAGTTCAACCGGCGCGTGGGGCCCCCAACTTGTCGACCAACGGCCGGGTACGCCGTCCCTGAGCCGGTTACCGATCAAAAGGGCAGGGCAAGGAAGGTGGCTTTGTTCGGCGGCGAACAGAGTCGTGCGCAGGGGCATGGCATTCTTGTCCGGTCGCGTTTGCCCAAGCCGGGTCCGCCCGGGTAACGGGTTGGCGGCTTTCTGCCTGGGGAAGCCAGAACGAGGCGGGCTGTCCGCGCTATGGAACGCGCATTCGGTCCGGAGAGAGGAGTGATCATGACCGCCAACGAGCTCGGAAACGCCCCCGGTGATGCGCTCGACCGTACGGGTAGCTGCGCAGACGGGGGCGATGGCCCGGTCTTCTCCAGGAGTGCCCTTGCCAGAATCTGGAGCGGGCAGGAACGGCTGCGGCAGAAAATGCGGAGCCGAACCTCGACGAGCGCTGCTCACCGCAACGGCTAAGGGCACGGCCCTGCCTTGCGCAGAAGGCGCTGAAAGTCGTCCAGTGGCAGTGGCGCACTGAACAGGAAACCCTGGAAGGTATCGCAGTCCTGGTCGGCGAGGAGGCGGCGCTGTGCCTCGGTTTCCACGCCTTCGGCAACGGTCGCGAGCCCAAGGCTCTTGGCCAGGGCGAGGATGGCCGTAACCAGGGTGGTGTCGGCACCCGGTTGGCCCATGCTGGCCACCAGCGAGGGGTCGATCTTGATTTCCTGCAGCCGCAGCCGGGTAAGGCGAGACAGGGACGACCAACCCCTTCCGAAGTCGTCCACCGATAAGCGAACGCCGATCTCCCTCAGTTGCCGCGACCGGGCCATAGTCGCTTCACTGCTGTCGAGGGTCGCGCCCTCGGTCAGCTCCAGGGTCAGCCTTTCCGGATTGGCGCCAGTGGACTCCAGTGCCTTGCGGACCTGATCGACGAAATCGTCCTGCCGGAACTCCAGCGCACTGATATTGACCGCCAGGGTAAGTTCGCGGGTGGTGGGATCCTGTGCCCAGGCCGCGAGCTGGGCACAGGCGATCTCCAGCACCCAGCGTCCGATGGGCAGGATCAGACCGGTCTGTGCGGCCATCCCGAGGAAGGCGCCAGGCGCCATCAATCCGTGTTTCGGATGTCGCCAGCGGAGCAGCGACTCGGCTCCCACCACGCGCCGTGTTCCATCGAACCGGGGTTGGTAGTGCAGTTCGAGTTGCCCCTTGCTGAGTGCCTGGCCCAGTGCGTCCTCCAGGATGCCCCGGGCATCGAGCACTGCCTGCATCGACGGGTCAAAGAAGATTACCCGGTTGCGCCCGGCCGATTTCGCCCGGTACAGGGCCAGATCGGCATGCTGAAGCAATTCTGCTTGGGTTTCGCCCGGACCGAACAGGCGCACGCCGATGCTGGTCGTGCAGTGGAACGCGAAGTCGCCGAAATCGACGGGCTCGGCAATGCTTTGACGCAGCTTTTCGCCAATGCTCTGGGCGAGCAGGGCGGCGCTGTCCCGCGTTGGGCCGAGACCGTCCAGGATGACCACGAATTCGTCTCCGCCCATGCGCGCCACGGTATCGCCTTCGCGCAGCCCGGCACGCAGGCGCTGACCCACCTCGGCGAGGAGTCGATCGCCGGCGTCGTGACCCCGGGTATCGTTGAGCACCTTGAAATCGTCGAGGTCGAGAAACACGATCGCGCCGTAGAGTCCCTTGCGCTCGGATGCCGCCAGCGTCTGGGCCAGGCGGTCCAGAAGCAGGCGTCGGTTGGGAAGGCCGGTCAGTGCATCGAAATAGGCGAGCCGGTGGATCTCGGCTGCGGCCTCGGCGCGCTCAGTGATGTCGAAAAACGCGATGCGCATGGTGTTCCCGGTGTGGGAGCGGTCCAGCGCGCCGCATTGCAGTTGGGCCGGGAACTGTGAGCCCTCCGCGTTCTGGAGTAGAAGTTCGTGCTCCTGGGGTGTGTCGAGGCGGCCGGCCCACACGGCCGCGGCGCGTTCCTGCCATCGCTCCCGGTCGCAGGAAGCGATGAACTGGTCAAAGGAATGTTCAAGCAACTGTAACTGGGTGAGGCCCAGGAGCCGGGTGGCGAGTTGATTGGCGTCGGTCAACCGGCCATCGCGCGCAACGATGACATAGGCCACCGGGGCGGATTCGAAGAGATCGACATAGCGGTTACGCGATTCCTCCAGTTCATGCTGGGCTTGACGCAGGGTCTCGTTCTGCATCTCCAGCTCGATCTGGTTAACCCGGAGTTCGTGCACGAGCGCCTGGGTCGATTCGGGGGGCTCCCGGGAAGCGACTCTTGCGAGTCGGGCCTCCGCCGCGCGCCGCAATGCGTTCTTGGTCTGGTACTCATCCCTCATCTGGTACTCAAGCCTCATGGTATCGTCCCTGTCGCATTCGATGCTCGGCACGCCTCGTGGCCGCCTGCGTGTACCCCCAGGTGTAAAGATTCATCACAAGCGATTCGACCGGACGCATGACGATGGCAGGGCGGCGCGGTGTCCGCGCGGGGTCGAATGCTCATGGCCAACCCTGGCACCGACCCTCCGGGGGGTCTGTGCGCTAGCGAACACGCGGCCGGTTCAATGGGTGTTGCCATCCCTCCGGGCCGATGGGCCGGGCCGTGTGGGCCCTGCGGCCACGGTCGCTGGTGGGTGGGGGCGTGATCACGCCTTTGTAGCAAGATGGAGTTCGACATGATGTTCCTGGTGGTCGTCCACCAATGGGATGCGTGAATCCGGGCACTCGACACCGTCCACCGTCATGCGCGTCGCCTGACCTTCAGGTTCCCCGGTCGGCTGGATGGTGATGTGGTAGACCGTCTCGCGGTAGCGGTAGTGGATGCGGTAGGTGTCCCAGTCCGCAGGGATGCGGGGCGCGATGCGCAGATGGTCGGCTTCCAGGTGCAGGCCCAGCAGGGTCTCGACCGTCAGCCGGTACATCCAGCCGGCCGCCCCGGTGTACCAGGTCCAGCCGCCGCGGCCGGTGTGCGGTGGGGCGCCGTAGATATCCGCGCACATCACGTAGGGCTCGACCCGGTAGCGTTCCATGGCCTCCGGGGTGCTGCCCTGGTGGATGGGATTGAGCATGGCGAAGAACTCCCAGGCGCGTTCCGTGTCGCCCATCCTGGCGAATGCCATCGTGGTCCAGATCGCGGCATGGGTGTACTGGCCGCCGTTCTCGCGCACACCGGGGATGTAGCCCTTGATGTACCCCGGTTCCAGGTCGGAGTGGTCGAAGGGCGGGTCGAGCAGCTGGATGATCCGCGCGTCGCGTCGCACCAGGCGCGTGTCCACCGCCGCCATGGCCTGGCGGGCGCGCAGCGGGTCGCCACCCCCGGAGAGGATCGCCCAGCTCTGGCTGATCGAATCGATCTGGCACTCCTCGTTGCTGGACGAACCCAGCGGAGTCCCATTGTCGAACCAGGCGCGTCGGTACCAGGCACCGTCCCAGGCTTCGGCTTCGATGTTGTCGCGAAGTGCTTCGGCCTGCGCGGTGCACAACTCGGCAAAGTCCGCGTCGCCGTGCTTGCGCGCGAGGTCGGCGAATTGCTCGAGATTCTCGAACAGGAACCACGCGAGCCATACGCTCTCGCCCTTGCCCTCGTTGCCGACCAGGTTCATGCCGTCGTTCCAGTCGCCGCAACCCATCAGCGGCAGGTGGTGCACGCCGAAACGCAGGCCGTGCCGGAGGGCGCGGACGCAGTGTTCATAGAGGCTGGCCGATTCCGACGAGGTCTGCGGCTGGTCGTAGTAGGCCTCCTCGTCCGCATGGAGTTCGCGGCCCTCCAGGAACGCGATGGACTCGTCGAGCACGCCGCTGTCCCCGGTGGCTGCCACGTAGCGACAGGCGGCATAGGGCAGCCACAGGTAGTCGTCGGAGAACCGGGTGCGCACGCCCTGGCCGTTGGGCGGGTGCCACCAGTGCTGCACGTCGCCCTGCGGGAACTGGCGTCCGGCACAGCGAAGCAGCTGTTCGCGGGCCAGCCAGGGCGTGGCATGGACGAGCGCCATGGTGTCCTGCAACTGATCCCGGAACCCGTAGGCACCGCCGGACTGGTAATAGCCGCTGCGGCCCCACAGCCGGCACGATATCGTCTGATACACCAGCCAGCCGTTGGCCAGCACGTTCAGGGCGGGGTCGGGCGTGTCCACATGCACCGCGCCCAGCGTGTGATTCCAGTATTCCCAGACCGCTTCGAGTGCGTGGCGCGCGCCGGCGCGTCCGCCGAATCGCTGGATGTACTGGCGCGCCTCGTCGGCGTTGGCGGCCGCACCGAAGACGAACACGATCTCTTGTTCCTCTCCTGCAGCCAGTTCGATCCGGGTCTGGAGCGCGGCGCACGGGTCGAGGCCGGGCCCGGTCTTGCCGGACAGCCGCTTACGGCGCATCGCCTCCGGGCTGGCCAGCGAGCGGTTGCGGCCAATGAATTCGTTGCGACTCCCGCTGATCCAGCGCTCGCGTCCGCCGACATGGGCAAACACCACCCGGTTGGCGCATTCGCGGCCGTAGGCATTGCGGGCCAGCAGCGCCCCGGTTTGCGCATCGACTTCGGTGACGATGTGCATCATGTTCGCGTGCCGCCACTCGCCGAGCACCAGTTCCCAATACCCGGTCAGCGACAGGCTGCGTGGCCGCTGCGATGTGTTGCTCAGTTTGACCCGTACGATCTTCACCGGAGCGTCCATGGCGACGTAGGTATGCAGCTCCGAGGCGATCTCCGATTCGGTGTGCTCGAACACGCTGTAGCCAAACCCGTGCCGGCATACGTAGCCGGATTGGCCGCGGGCTGGCAGCGGCGTGGGTGACCAGAACATCCCGGTCTCCTCGTCGCGGATGTAGAAGGCCTCGCCGCTGGCGTCGGAGAGCGGATCGTTGTGCCAGGTGGTGAGGCGGAACTCGTGCGCGTTCTCGACCCAGGTGTAGGCACTGCCGCTCTCGCTGACGACCGTGCCAATGTGGGGGCTGGCGATGACGTTGACCCACGGCGCCGGGGTCGTCTGGCCGGGCTCCAGGGTGACCACGTATTCATGCCCGTCGGGGGTGAAGCCGCCCAGCCCGTTGCTGAATACCCGCTCGCGTGACGCCAGCGGATGAACCGCTTCGGGGGTGGCAGGCTTGGCGGGTTCCAGCAGATCGGAGGCACGCGTTGCGGTCACTCGCCGGTCCACCGATCGGCCCGGCTTCGAGCGGCGCCGATCCACCGATCGTCCCTTGTTCGAGACCCGCCGATCCAGCGACTTGGCCGACAGCCTCCGGTCCATCTCTTCGCTCAGGTTCTTGGCCGTGTCGCTGAAGACGATCCGCGCCACCGTCTGCAGCAGGACCCGTTCGTCCTCGGTCAGTTCTTCGGCACGCCGTACGAAGACGCCGCCGGGGTGGTCGACGACCTGCGCCTCGGGTCCGGCGTGGATCAGCCCCATGATTTGATCCTGGAGCAGGGCGCGGTAGCCGGAGAAGTCCTCGTTCACGATCACCAGGTCCGCGGCCAGGCCCTTCAGACGCCAGTAGGTGTGGGCCTGCAGGATCTGTCTGACCAGGCCGATGCGATCCAGGTTGCGGATGTGCAACAGGACAATGGGCAGGTCCCCCGAGATGCCGAAGCGCCACAGCCCGGACTGGCCCAGCCGGTTGCGCGCGATGGTGGCGGGCTCGGTGCGGCGCAGGGCGTTGCCGTAGACGACGGAACTGGCCAGGCGACCGAAGAGCTGGGCATCGACTTCGGTGGCATTGATGTGGCGCAGCACCTCCTGGCTCTGGAACCAGGCCATCTCGAATGCCCGCTCGACAAAGTAGCGGTCGCAATACTTTTCCAGCAGGGCCAGTGCGGTCTCGCGGGTGTCCACGGCCCCGGAGATGATCTGCACGCTGGCCGACTCGTCGGGCGCCAGGGTCAGGGTGCGGCGGATCGCGACCACGGGGTCGAGCACCGGCCCATCCGTATTGGAAAGGGTCGCTTCGCTGTCCGGCTTGTCGAGCACCAGCGGGTTGGCGGCGCTGCGCCCGCGGCCGATGAAGCGGGCACGGTCGGTCTCGTAGGAGGGTTCGTCGGTTGTCGCACCCGGGGCTGCCATCAGGTGGAACATCCAGGGCACTTGTTCGCCCGGCGTGCGTGGGCGCCGCGTGCAGAGGATCGCCTGGCGCTCCGGCAGGATCTCGGTCTGCACGAACAGATTGCTGAACGAGCGGTGAGCGAGGTCGGCGTTCAACGGCGCCAGGACCACCTCCGCGTAGCTGGTCACCTCGATGTGGCGGGTACTGGACGACTGGTTGGTCAGGGTGACGCGGCGGATCTCGACATCGTCCTCGGGCGATACACAGATCTCGGTGTGGGCCTCGATCGCGTGGTCGCGGCGGCGGTATTCCGCCCGCCCCTGGACGAAGATTGCCTCGTAGTGGTCGGCGGGGCGCAGGGTGGGCTGGTGGGCTGTCGACCAGTAGGTGCCGCTGTCGCGGTCGCGCAGGTAGATAAACGTGCCCCAGCCATCGGTGGTGGCATCCTCGCGCCAGCGGGTGACGGCGAGGTCGCGCCAGCGGCTGGCGCTGCCGCCGGCATGTGTCGCCACGACGTGGTAACGACCGTTCGACAGCAGATGAACCTCGGGCATCGGCGTGTCCGGGTCGGTGAACATGCGCATGATCGAACCGGTGTCCGCGCCGGAGGGGCGAGCGGCGGCACTGACCTCCGCGGCGTGCGGGTGCACGGTGGCGCCCTTCTTCGGCACCCGTTCCTGGAGCAGCAATTCGGTCGCCCGCACCAGCGGATCGGACATGAAACGGCGCTGCATTGGCTGATCGAGCAGGACATGGGCAAAGGCGAGCAGGCTCATGCCCTGGTGATGCGCCATGAAGGAGCGCACAACGGCATGCGGATTGCCGTGCGGCACCCGGGTCGCCGTATAGTCGATCGCCTCGTAGAACCCGTAGGCGCCGAGGAATCCCTGATCCGCCAGGTTCTGGAGGTTACGGCAGGCGTCCTGCGGTGCCACGGTCAGGGCCAGGGCGCTGGCGTAGGGTGCGATCACCAGGTCATCGCCCAGCCCCCGCTTGAGCCCGAGGCCGGGAACGCCGAAGGCGCGGTACTGGTACACCTGATGGAGATCCGTGGCGCTGTAACAGGACTCGGATATACCCCAGGGCACTGCCCGTTGACGGCCGTATTCGATCTGGCGTGCCACGGCCGCCTTGCCGGTCTGGTCCAGCAGGGTATTGGCGTAGCTCGGCATGATGAGCTGCGGCATCAGGTACTCGAACATGGAGCCGCTCCACGAGATCAGGCTGATGTCGCCACCATGGCGAGTCAGCAGGCGGCCGAGCGTGAACCAGTGTTTCTGCGGCACCTGTCCCTGCGCGATGAGCAGGAAACTGGCCAGGCGGGCTTCCGATGCCAGCAGGTCGTAGCACGATGGGTCACGCCGCCGTTCGGTCACGTCATAGCCGATGGCCAGCAGGTCGCGCGGCGCGTCGTAGAGAAACTCGAAATCCATGGTCGCCAGTGCGCTGCAACGCCCGATCAGGTCATCGATGCGGTCGATCTGCGCCCGGGCCCCGCCATCTCCAGTATCCGCCCGGGCCAGTTCCGCCAGCGTCGGGAGGCCGTTGTCCGGCCACGTGGCGGGAACCAGCGTTGCGAACTCTTCCTGAAGGGCTTGGGCCTGGCGCTGGAATGCCTGCGTCCAGGCCTCCAGTTCAGGGTCGATTTCGGTACCTGGCGGTGGCTCCTCGAGGAGCATGCCTCCGAGGCGGTGAAGCTCGCCGAGCGCACGGGTGGCGGCCTCCAGGGTCTGCGGGGGGCCGTTCAGTATCAGAGTGCGCAGGGTCTCCTGCAGCCGGCCGACGGTTTTCGTCAACTCGGGCGCAGAAGCAGGGGGCAAGTGTTCGGCGAGCACCTCCAGGGTGTCCTGTAGGCCCTGCCACGCGTTCGCAGTCAGAATCGGTTGGTGTTTCAGTTCCTCCAGGCCGGCTTGCAGGGTCAGCAGGCTGCCGGCCAGGTTACCGCTGTCCACCGACGATACGTATTGCGGCTGGAGGGGTTGCAGCGTGCGGGTGTCGTACCAGTTGTAGAAATGCCCGCGATAGCGCTCCAGCTGCTCCATCGAGCCCAGGGTATTGCCGATGCGTTCCAGGCATTCCCCGGTCGTGAGATAGCCGAAATCGACCGCCGCCAGATCGGCCAGTAGCGCCATGCCCATGTTGGTCGGCGAGGTCCGCGTGGCGATGGCCGGGGCGGGGGATTCCTGAAAATTGTCGGGTGGGAGCCAGTGATCTTCGGGGCCGACGAAGTCCAGGAAGTAGCGCCAGGTACGTCGGGCCACGGCCCGCAGGAAGGCCCGCTGATCGGCGCTCAGGTCCGGAGTGGAAACGATTAGCGGCCGGCTGATCCACCAGCCGATCACCGGCGCGATCAGCCACAGCAGCAGGATCGGGGCGGCAGCAAGCCAGACCGCCGCCGGGCTGCCGGTCAGGGCCAGTAGCACGCCCAGCACGACGGCAAGGCCGGGTGCGCTCGCCATCTCCCGGAAAAAACCGGCCGGCGTCTGGCGGGCGTTGCGGCGCGCGTACGAAGGCAGGTACCACAGCAGCAGACCGCTGCGCGTGTACAACATGCGGATGCCCGAGTGCAGGATCGCACCCACGCTGATCCGCGCGTCGTAGGGCAGGAAGGCCAGGGTCAGCAGGGCGAGCAGCAGCGGCCGGCCGGTCGACCGTCCGGTCAGGTTCAAGTGTGGCGCCCAGTCGCGTCCGGTGGGCTTGTCGATCAGCTCGATGATGCTGGACAGCAGGGTGGGCAGGAGCACCACGGCCACGACCAGCAGGGTCCACAGCCACGCCGGTCCCAGCAGCCAGCCCCCTGCAAGCAGGAGCACCAGCGCGGGCGCGACCAGGCTGCGCCGCAGGTTGTCGAACAGTTTCCAGCGCGACAGGGCCGAGAGCGGGTTCGGCTGGCGCGGTCCCATGGATCCGTCCGGGCCGGGCGGCCCCGGTACCCGCGGGCGCAGCCAGCCTGCCAGTTGCCAGTCGCCCCGTATCCAGCGGTGGCGCCGACTGGCCTCGGTGGCAACGCTGGCCGGGTGTTCCTCGATCAGTTCGATATCGGTCACCAGGGCCGACCGCGCATACCCGCTTTCGAGCAGGTCGTGACTGAGGATCAGGTTTTCCGGAAAGCGTCCGTCGACGGCCTGGCGGAACGCATCCACGTCGTAGATGCCCTTGCCAATAAACGAGCCTTCGCAGAAGACGTCCTGGTAGACGTCCGACACTTCACGGGTATACGGGTCGAGGCCGGACTCACCGGCAAACAACCGGCTGAAGTGCGACTGCTCGGCGCTGGTCAGGCTGATCGTCGCGCGCGGCTGGAGGATCGCATAGCCTTCCACCACGCGGCCCTTGTCGGGGTCGTAGACCGGGCGGTTGAGCGGATGCGCCAGATTGCCGATCAGGGCGCGGGCGGCGTCGCGCGGTAGCTGGGTATCGGTATCCAGGGTGATGACGTACTGGATCGACGCGAGCACGGACGGATCGCCAACAAGGTCGGAGAAGGCGGTCAGGGCTTCGCCTCGCAGCCGCGCATTGAACTGCTCCAGCTTGCCGCGCTTGCGCTCATGGCCCATCCAACTCTGCTCGAACGGATTCCACACCCGGGGCCGGTGGAACAGGTAAAAGATGCAGGGGCGGTCGTCGCTGTAGGTCTGGTTGAGTTGTTCGACTGCACTGCGCGCATGGGCGAGCAGGGCCTCATCCCCGGGCATGGTTTGTTCGGGCGCGTCGCGGAAGTCCGTCAGCAGGGCGAAAAACAGGTTGGGATCGCGATTCCCGAGATAGCGGATCTCCATGGCTTCGAGCAGATCATCGACATCCTGCGGACTGCCCAGCAGGGTGGGTACGACCACCATGGTGCGGTGGCGGTCGGGAATCCCGTGGGAAAAATCCATGCGGGGCAAGGCCCGTGGTGGCAGAACGCGCGTGTACAGCAGGTTCACCAGGGCGATCGCCAGCGCCGAGGCGGCGATCAGGAGCGGCAGCGCAAGCAGCCAGTTCCACCCGGAACCGGCGCCGAAGAAGCCTCCAGGGGATGCCGCAACCCCTGCGATGACGAGCGTGAGCAACCCAATGGGCCCGAGATAGAGGGGCAGGCTGTGTTCCCGGAACACCTTGCGGATGCGGGATCTCCACGAGGGCCGATAGCCCACTGCATGCTCCAGGTCCGGACGTCCCCGGTCGACCAGGTAGTAGCCCACATGCACACCGCGGTCGCGGTGGTTCCGGTGTGTGGCTGCCGCTTGCGCCAGACCGATGGCTTCGTGCGCGACGCTCGGTTCGCTGCGGCCGCTGTGGCGCGCCACTTCCTCGATGACGTGGCGGTACCGGTCGCGGGTCGCGAAGTCCTGGTCGGCGTAGCTGCCCATCGGATCCTCGCTCAGAATCCGCTCCACCACGCTGAGTGACTCGACATACTGCTTCCAGTCCATCGAGGAGATGAACCGCAGGCTACCGATGCAGTTGGCGATGGAAATCTGGTTGGCTGCCGCCGTGCGTCCATACGCCTCGGACAGTCCGCTCGTGGTGACCCCCTGTTCCTGCAACCGTTGCTCGACCCAGGTCTGCACGAAGGCCATGGCCGGCCCCTGCGCCTGGAGCCGGCCGTAGAACTCCTCCACGAACGGCGCCGTCAGCGGCACATCGGCACTGGCAAACTCGGCCAGCAACTGGATCAGCTGCGCGGGTTCGCGTTCGGCGGCCGCGAGCATACGGTCCGCCCAGGTGATGGCCGCGTCACGCTCCACGCGGCGCTGGGCGATGCGTACCCCGACGCGGCGCAGGTTCTCCAGCAAGGCCAGCTGGAGCATGATCGGGAATGCCCACAGCTCACCCAGTTTCAGGGGCTCGACGGTTTGATAGGCGGCGACCATTTCGGTCGCGTTGTCGCGATCGACCCGCCCATCCATGTGCGAGATCAGGCCCAGCGCCAGGTCGTAGATGCGCGGGAAGCCCGCCGAGGGGCCATCGGCCAGGTGCGGCAACTGCCGGCTGTAGCCGTCCGGCAGATGGCGGCGTGCCATCGCGATCTGCTGCTCGATCAGGTAGAAGTTGTCGAGCAGCCACGCCTCGTCCGGCACGATTCGCTGGCCCGGTACTTCGGTACGGGTGGCGGTGACGACGTCGTAGGCCGCGATCAGGACCCGTTCATTGTCCGCCAGGCGCGGCAGCAGCCGGTCCGGTCCGGGGCGCGGATCGATACGATGCTGCTCGGCCAGCGTGACCGCATGCCGTTTGAGCTGCTCGACGCTCAGAAGCTCCGAACGCAGCAACTCGGTGTCGCGGTCGTGGCGAAGCGCCTCGCGCGTACGCGAGGAAGATCCGAACGCCTTGATGTCGATGACCTTCTCCTTGTCCGGACGCAGGTGGGTCAGGGCCGGGCTGGCCTACCCCGTCGTAGGCAACGATTTCAGTCTTGCACCTTGGGTCAGTGCCGTATGTTCGCCAGCGCACGGTGGGGTTCACGCAGATGTGATGCAGCGACAAGGGGGAGGCCTCAGGACTAGTCAGAGAAACACGGTCCGGATAAGCGCCAAACGGACTCCCAGTGCCGGCGCGCTTCAATTGCCAGATCGGGGTTGTTCGAGGGTGTTTGCGCGAGGGTGGGGGCCTAGCGTCAGAGGTCTGCTGGATGGTTTGTACGACGGGGGCCTGCCGTGACTGGTAAGAGGGGTCACCAACGCCCTGGAGCCCGGAACGAGAAAGGGCACCCGGATGGGGTGCCCTTTCTCTGGAGTGTGGAGTGCCCGGAAGGATAGCGGCGACGCTGCGCGCCTTGCCCTTCCGGGTGTCGGCCTGGGGCCGACACGTTCCTCGCTGCGCTCGGGACCGAACCGGGTTGTTGAACGGAGGTTCGAATCGTTTGTGCCAGCGCAAACGAAAACGTGATTAGCAACGAGAGTCTGCCAGGCCCAAGGATCGTGCCGCATCTGTGGACCAAGGGTTACCTGGGGCGGACGGTTGGTATCAAGATCCGGTATGACGATTTCCGTACGGCCACGCGCGATCTGACGCTTGAGGCCTGGACGGCCGATCCCGAGCAGATCCTGGCGGCCACCCGCGACTGCCTGCGCCGTACTCCGCTGGATCGCCCCATGCGCTTGCTGAGGGTGCGGATCGGCAAGCGGGCCCTGGACACGCGGCAGGGGGCGATGGAGGAGTGGCAGCAGGCCGTCCTTCCGTTCTAGGGAGACGCTGATTTAATCGCGCGTTCGCGTTGGTGCCCCCTGTTTCCCGAGCCAAGGCGCGTCGCGCAGCGGGTAGTGGTTCTACCCGCAAGTGGCGCAACGCAGGATCGGGGAACAGGGGGCACCAACGCGACAAGTGATTGAAAGAGCGGGCTCGGCCGCCCGTTATTGATCAAAAACGGGCGCGCGTACGGCGTTGCGGTTCCCTTGTGCAGAATGACTGCACGGCAGTCACCGCGCCTTGTTCGCACGCAAAAGCGACTCGAGCGCGAACGCGCGATTAAATCAGCGTCTCCCTAGTGGGCCCCGGTCTGCATCATCATCTGCCGTTGGCGGCGGTCGCTGACGGCGGCCACGCCGCCTGGTGACAGACGCTGGTCCACGTAGTCGGCGAGCATCCACATCATCCGTTCGACCCGGTGGGTGCGTTGTAGCACCTGGTCCAGGGCGCCGCCGGGCGCTGGATCGGCCTGGAGATACCGGGCTCGGAGGTCGTCGAAACGTGCCCGTTGGTTGCGCGAGAGTTCCTGCAACCATTCGAAGTCTTCCCGTTCGCCGCTTTCCACCGCCATGCTGACGGTGTCCAGCAGGCTGCGCAGGCCCTCGGATACTCGGGTCTCCAGTTCGCCGGCCTCTTCCGCATCCGGTAGAGCGTCGGCGATCGGCATACGCAGGTGGTCATAGAGTTGCTGCTCCAGCGCGCGCAGTGTCTCGAACCGGGCGCGGAGGTTTTGATAGCGCATGACCGTGGACTCGAACAGCGGTTCTCCGGCCAGAGCGGTGAACTCTGTCTGCCAGGGCTCCAGGGCATAGCCGAAGTCCTTGTGCAGGGATTCCAGGCGTCTCGGGTCGACACCGCGGGCACGGCCGGTCTCGCTTTCTTCCAGGTAGGTCGACAGGCGCTGCCACAGGGCAGGTTCCGCCGCTTCCAGGGCATCCAGACGACGTTCCGGCAGGGTATGCGGGTCGCCCATCTGTAATGGGTTTACCCAGCCGGACCACAACACCAGAAGCCGCGCCACGAACAGGCTCACGATGACGCCGTTGGTGACCATCAGGATGTAGAACATCGAGAGTTCCACGGGCGGCCAGAGGAGCAGGAGCGAGTAAGCAATGCCGCCGACGATCGCGATCTCGGCGAAGGAGTCGCGCTTGAGCATGTCGATGTTGAAGTCCGAGCGAACCACGTCGCGCATGATCACGCCGAAGGATGCCGTGACCACGGCCATCACCGGGCCCCAGAGCCATAGCGGGCTGGCGTGGGCTTCTACGGCCACGCCCACGCCGATCACGGTGAACGCGGCCACCGCCCAGGCATCCAGGCCGTGCTGCACATTGCCGACCATGCGCCCGCCGAGGCCCGCGCGCTGACGCGCCAACAGTCGCTGTGCGGGGGCGAGATGCACGAGCCAGTGGTCATGCAGCTTGTAGAGCGCGAAGCCGCCCAGCACCACCGCCAGTGGCAGTAACAGGAATTCGGGCGTTTCGAAGATGTATATCGGATCGCGTCCCAGCAGCAGGTCACGAAGCACACCGCCGCCGATGGCTGGAAGCGTGGCCAGTATCAGGGCGCCGAACAGGTTGTAGCGCTCGCGGCGCGCCAGCATCACGCCGGAGGCGGAGAAGGCGAGGATGCCCATCAGTGTCAGTACGTTGAACCAGCCTTCGCTGGTGGTCATGGCCAGAAACGCGGGTAGCAGGTGTTCTACTTCGAGGTTGGCGATCCGGCGGCTGTCCCCCAGAGCCTGCAGCTCGGCATCGAAGGCCTCGACGAATTCGCGTGGAACGGTCGCGCGGCTGAACATGACCCGTACGCCTACCGAGCCGAGATCGAGGCGGGCGCGGCGGACCTCGTTGGTCTGTCCGCTTTGTGCCAGGAACAGGTCGAGGATCACCGGGTCGGCGATAAACCCGTCGATACGGCCCTCCACCAGGGCGGCTACGTTCGCCGCATCGCTGTCAGTCTCCAGGATTTGGGCTGCATCGCCTGGGTCCCGCACGAGGCGCGCGACCTCGGGATCGGCGAAGGCGTAACCCCGTGTGATGCCCAGGCGAAACGCGCCGGCTTCCACCGCCTCCAGGAACTCGTCGCGGTTGGTCAGGCGGATGTCGCCGTCATCGCGCAGGTAGAGTGCGTTGCGTTCCTCGCGATAGGGCCGCGAGTAGTGGACGTAACTCAGGCGCGCGGGTTCATAGTACGTCCCGACGACCAGATCGAGAGTGCCTTGCTTCAGCCCCGCCAGTTGGTCGGACCAAGGCATGGAGCGAAAGCGTACGGTGTGGTCCGTGGCCTCGGCCGCCTCGCGGGCGACACGCAGATCCAGCCCCGTCGCGGCTCCGGATACGCCATCCGGATCGGCATATTGGTAAGGCGGCCGCTCAAACCAGCCGGAACGCAGCGTCTCCGGTGGGCCCTCCGTTGCGACCGGAAGCGGCGCGGCGAGGGGGGCGATCGGGTCGGCAGCGGCCACGGGAACCGTTACCAGTCCGGCCCCCATCAACAATAAAACTACGAACAGATCCTGCAGCCGTCCCCGGATGCGCGAGGCCGTCCTGACCGGTATGCTGTCCGTCGTTTTCATCCATCCTCCCGGTGGTCTTCAGCCGATGCCGAGTTCGTCCATGCGACTTCCATCACCGGGTCTTCCCTGGAACCCAACCCGGTGGGTCGGCCGGTTGCTGGCCCTGAGTCTGGTCCTGGCGGCGGGTTCGGCATTCGCGGAACCCTTGCGTGTACAGCCGCACTGGGTCCCGCAGTCGCAGTTTGCCGGTTTTTATGTCGCCGCCGACCAGGGCTGGTACCGCGATGCCGGCCTGGACGTGGACATCCTTCCGCACGGCCCGGATTATCCGGCATCCGAGGCGCTGGCTCGTGGCGAGGCCGATATCGCCTTGTTGTATCTGGTGCAGGCGCTGGAGCTTCGCGACGCCGGTGTGGAGGTCGTCAACGTAGCACAACTGCTGCACGACTCGTCGCTGGTGATCGTGTCCTTTGCTGATCGCGACATCCTCGCGCCCGAGGATCTCGATGGGCGCCGTGTGGCCCGCTGGCAGAGCTTTCGCATGCAACCCGAAGCGCTGTTTCGCGCCTACGGCGTGGAGCCGGAGATTATCGATCAGGGATCGGGTGTAACGGCCCTTCGCTCGGGTGCGGTCGATGCGGCCATGGCCACTCGGTTCAACGAGATGGTGGAGCTCTATCTTTCGGGATTCGAGCCGGAGGAGCTTTCCACGATCGGGCTGGAGGAACACGGCACTGGCCTGGCCGAGGACGGGATTTACGTTCTCGAATCCACGCTCGAGGAGCGCCCCGAAGCCGTGAAGGCCTTCGTGGCTGCATCGCTACGCGGTTGGCAGCACGCCTTCGAGCATCCGGAGCACGCGGTGGATGCGGTTATGGAGCGGGTCCAGCAGCACGGTGAGCCCACGAACCGCGCCCACCAGAGCTTAATGCTCAAGGTGCTTCGCTCGCTTTACTTCGACTCGGACGGCCGCCTGCCGGCCCCGGTACTCGACCCCAATGACTATCTAATGGCCCACAACCTGATGAATAACCTGGTCAGCCTCGAGCGTGAACCTGTCGACTACGACACCTTCCACCGCCCGGTGATTGATGCACGCCCCGAGTAAGAGCCTGGCGGTACGTCTGGCGCTGGTCACCGTGGTGACGGTGGCGACCATCTTCTTCACGACGTCGGGGCTGCTGTACTACATGGTCCGCGACATCATGCTGGACCATGCGGAGCACCAGGCCCGCGAGCTGTCCCGCGCCACGGCCGGGCGCATCGAGGCCTCACTCAACGAAGTCGCGGGCTCGGGGCGGACCCTGGCCGCCTCGTTGACTCAGGGCGGGCATGACCCCGAGGCCATGCGGCCTCTATTGGAGTCGATTACGACCAATACGGCGGCCGCCCAGGGTGCCGCCATCACCTGGGAACCTGAAGCGGCAATCCCCGGACAGCGATACCACGGGCCCTTCGTTTACGAGGGACCCGATGGGGAACTGGAGTACATAAACCTCGGCGGGGACGACTTCGACTATTTCACCCGCGACTGGTATCAGATCCCCGCGCTCACCGGCGAAGCATTCTGGGCGGATCCGTTTGCATCGGCGGCCGATCCCGATCGCCTGATCACCACCTTCTCCACGCCCTTTTCGATGGCCAATGGCGTGGCGGACGGCACGGAGGAACTCGGTGGGATCGTGACCCTCGACGTCGAGTTGCGACGTCTGACCGAGACCGTCGATGCGGTTGAGGTGCTGGACAGTGGCTTCGGCTTTTTATTGAGCGGGCAGACGCGCTTTATCTCCTGGCCGAACAGCGACTGGATTATGCGCGAGAGCCTGTTCAGTCTGGCCCAGACGCTGGATGAACCGGAACTGCGCGAACTCGGGCGCATGCTGCAGCGTCAGGAGGAGGGGTTCAGCCGGTTGCCGAAGGCGCTGCTAGACGAACCTGCGCGGCTCTACCACGTCCGCCTCCCGGATCCTGACTGGGTGGTGGGGGTGGTCATCCCGGAGCGGGAACTGTTCGGCGATGTGCTGCGGGTGATGCACCTGGTGCTGATCATCGGAAGTGTCGGGTTCCTGATTCTTCTGGGGGCCATTATCGCGATCTCCCGGGGTATCACGCGCCCCCTGAAGGGGCTGGTTACCAGTGCCGGCGAGATCGCCCGGGGCAATCTCGATCAGCCTATGCCCCCCATTCGCTCTCAGGACGAGATCGGTGAATTGGCTCGATCCTTCAATGATATGCGCCTGTCCCTGAAGGACTACATCAACGACCTGACCGCAACCACAGCGGCCAAGGAGCGGATCGAGTCCGAACTGAAGATCGCCCGCAACATTCAGATGAGCTTTCTGCCGCGGCGGCTGGAGCTCTCTCGGATGCAGGCGGATGTCGATCTGCATGCGGATCTGCTCCCGGCACGCCAGGTTGGGGGCGATCTCTATGACTTCTTTACGATGCAGGGCGACCGCCGCTTGTTCTTTGCCGTAGGTGACGTCTCCGATAAGGGCGTCCCGGCCGCACTGTTCATGGCCGTCACCAAGACCCTGGTCAAGGGCATTGCGGAACAGGAGCCCGATCCCGGGCGCATCCTCGAACGGGTCAACAACGAGCTGTGCCTGAACAACGACAGCGGGATGTTCGTGACCTATCTGTGCGGGATTCTCGACCTGGACAGCGGGGAGCTGGTGATGGCGAATGCGGGCCACAACCCGCCGTTGATCCGGCGGGTGGATGGCACCGCAGAGTGGTTAAAGCTGGCACCTGGACTGGTGCTTGGGGCGATGGAAGATATGCCGTACGCGACGCAGCATCTGCATCTGGCGCCGGGCGAAGAGCTGCTGCTGTACACCGACGGCGTGACCGAGGCGGCGAATCCAGCCCAGGACCTGTTCGGCGAGGACCGCCTGATCCGCCTGTACGGCGAGCTCAAGGGCCGAGCGGTTGGGGAGCAGACTGCGGCCGTCATGAAGGCGGTAGAGGAGTTTGCCGGCGAGGCCGATCAGGCGGATGACGTCACCGTGCTGGCACTGCACTTTGTCGGGCCGGCGGGCGGACGCACCTGAGGCCCGGACACTGTAATCAGTACCGGGCTTCAGGCCTCACCGCGGGCGCGTGCCACGGCCACCGCCCGATCATCGCAGACGTCCAGGATCGACAGGAAGCCGCTGATCTCGAAGACCTCCCGGATCGGCTCATGAATCTCGCACAGCACCAGCTGACCATTCAGCTGCCGAACCTTCTTCGCCGCCATGAGCATGACCCGCAGCCCGGCACTGGAGATGTATTCCAGGTCGGCAAACCGGATCACCAGGGTGGGCGAATCGTCCAGAAGGGCGAGCAGTTTCGCCTCGAAAGCCGGCGACGTATTACTGTCCAGGCGCCCCTCGGGGCTCACCACGCATACGCCGTCCACCGTCTCTTTATTCAATTCCATTACGTAATCGGGCCTTGTTGTTCAGTTCGTTGTCACTTGCGCTTGAGACGTCGCAGTCGAAGGCGATTCACTCCGTCGGCACTGTCGTACTGAATGTCGTCCATCAGCGTTCGGATGAAATACAGCCCCAGGCCTCCGATCGCGCGGTCCTCGACGCCTCCCTCCAGGGAGACCTTCGGTGCGTCCTCTAGCGGATGAAAGGAGTGGCCATCATCGGTCACCACGACCGTCAGGCCTTCGGTGTCCGCCTCGAGTTCCACACCAATCCGGTGCTCGCCGCCGTCATCGAAGGCGTAGGACACGAGATTGGTAATCCATTCATCGAGCGCGAGATTCACGGTGTTGGCTTCCATGCCGGCGCGCTCGCAGAACGCCTCGACTTCACCAGCGAGTCGAGGGATCTCCGTCAGTTCGTTACCAATATCGAGACTGCACCGCACGCCGTCACTGGCCTCCGCTTGCTCGCATTTGTACCCAAAAGATCGCCGGAGCCCGCGTAGCCTTCTCGGACGCGGCGCTTACCTTTACAGGCGCAGGGTATAACACTCGGGTCGCCGACACATGCGCGTGGGGGTTGTCGGGTGAAATCCGAACTCTGTGATGATGCCGATCTCTCCCACGCGCTACGGCGATATGCTTCGTTTTCGCTGTTCCGAACGGACCCCTGATCCCGCCTGCTGGCAGTTTTCCGTGTTGCGAGGGCATCCTCCGTCTCGCCAATGCTCGGCACCCCGGGCGCTGACAGGTTTCAAGCGGAACGTATGGCGCGCCCGCCTTCCCAAGATGTGCTCTTAAGAGCACCGATGTCCGCAGGACCGGAAATCGCCCTTGTAACCGCCAAAAACGGCGGTTACAGGGGGGGGGAACACGCCGCTGTGGCCCCAATGTCCTTCCCAAAATGCGTCGGTGGCCAATGGGCCGGATGCGGGCCCATTGATTAGTGTTTCCTTGGAGGTCAGGCTCGCGCCTGATCCTCCGTCTCGGTGCGGGTGCTCGCCGGAAGCGTGAGTTTTCCGTTAGTCGCATTGGGGCGAAATCTGAACTGAATCACGGTTTGTGTTCTGATACCGCCCGAAAGGCGCCTGGTTGGACACGGGCGATCATGACATCGGGGCGGTCGTTGCGCGGTTCCGATCGACACGAGAGGTGATGGATGGGACGGTTGACACGATGGGCGTTGGTGGCTGCGGTTGGGATAGCCACGATGTCGGCGGGGATGGCCACGGCCGACCAGGTTTCCGAGCTGCGACTCGAGAACCGCTCCAGTGAGGCACTGCAGGGGACCATTACGGTCCTGCACGGATCGGCGGATTATGAACAACGGCAGTTCCGCCTTGCCCCGGGTGCAAGCGAAGAGTTCGTCTGGGATGGCTGGTATGGGAACTACGCGTACGAACTGGACGGAGGGCGACTCAATTCGGTGCTGATGTCATTGCCTGGATATGCCTCCTACTACTCCAGTGAAGTCGAGATCACCTGGTACGACGATCAGGGCGAGCTGAGCCACCGGGTCGAGTGCTCCAACTCTTGCCGGTGGCCATGATCGAGGCGGTTTCGCGGCTGTAGTACGCGTGCAGGCAAACGTCTGCACGATCGAATGATACGAGTGTGTGGCCGGTGAAATCCTCGCCGATTCAAGAAGAAAGGCGAGCGGCCGTCTGTTGAGTTCGACAACTAGGAGAAAAAGATGAAAAAGCGTTTGGCTACGATGATGCTGTTGGGTGGGGTGATGTTCGGCGCGACCGCGAACGCTTCTACGATTTGTGTGTGCGTGGGTATTGGGAGTACCGGAGGTGGTTGTGGAAGCAACGCAATCGGGGCGAACTTCGGGCAGTATTTTGCCAATGTGCGCAACTCGGATCTGGAGTCGTACCTGCGCAAGCAGCATGCCGACCGGCTCAGCAGTGGTGCCAGCAGTAGTGAATATTCGTCCCAAACCGGTTGGCTGTGCACCCGGGAACGACGTTAGGTCTCGGATCTAAACGAACCGCACGTGTTAGGTGACACGCGAGGCTGGCCAGCATGCTGGGTCACAGGTGTGCTGGCCAGCTTGGCGTTTGCAGTGTCCGCATGGGTTGTGATGCCCACGGCCGCTGCTTCTGCAAGTAGTTTCAATGTCCACGAATACGAGCCTACCCCGCTGTCGGGCAGCGAGGTGGAATTGGGTCTGGCCGATGCCATTGCCCTGGCCCTGCGGCGGAATACCCAGCTGCAAAGCGCGTATCTCGATCGCGTCGTCGATCAGTTGAA
This sequence comes from Thioalkalivibrio versutus, assembly GCF_001020955.1. Taxonomy (NCBI): domain Bacteria; kingdom Pseudomonadati; phylum Pseudomonadota; class Gammaproteobacteria; order Chromatiales; family Ectothiorhodospiraceae; genus Thioalkalivibrio; species Thioalkalivibrio versutus. The sequence continues at coordinate 1,646,426 of NZ_CP011367.1, read as the reverse complement.
TCTGGCGGTGGCCGAGGCGCAGTTTCGGCCCCGGGGTACGATCGTGTTGGGTGCACAGCAGAACCGGGCGCCCGGGGATGATGCCGAGACGCAGCGGTCGAGCACCCTCTCGCCGTCTCTGGATACCGCACTTCCGACGGGTGGCCGAATCGGTTTCAGCTGGAATCTTGACCAGGACCATGGCCTGGATGAGCCCGCCATCCAAACCTCGCGCAGCTCCCAACTTTCGCTGGACCTGAATCAGCCGTTGCTGCGTGGCGGCGGCCTGGCGGTGGGTCGGGCACCCCTCGAGATTGCCCGCTTGCAGGAAACCGCGAGTGCCCTGGGGCTGGAAGAGACGGTGGTCGGGACCATCGATAGTGTGATTGCGGCGTATCGCGCGCTGTTGCAGGGGCAGCAGCGCCTGGAGATCGCGAAGGGTTCCCTGGAGCGCACCGTTGAACAGCTGGAACGCAATCGTGCGCTGGTGGAGCGAGGGCGCATGGCATCCAACGAACTGGTGCAAACCGAGTCGCGTCTGGCCAATCAGCGCTTCAGTGTCAGCCAGGCCGAAGATGCCGTGGATCAGTCTCGGCTGGAGCTCCTGCGCCTGCTCAACCTGGGGCGTGACACGCGTCTTCGTCTGCGAGACACAGTCGAGCTGGAGGCGCTTGAGAGCCTTCGCGTTCGATCTCCCTCGCTGGAAGCGGCAACATCGATTGCGCGTGACAACCGTCCGGATTATTTACGCCTGCGGATCGCGCGCGAGATCGAATCGATCGGGCAGATGCTGGCCGAGAATGAACACCTCTGGAGACTCGATCTGAACGCTTCGCTGGATGCCGGGGCGACCGGGCGAAGCGCTCGGCAGGCCACCGGTTCGACGCTGGACGAACGTCCGGGATATGCATTGGGGCTGGAGCTGGAGATCCCGACCCTGGATCCGGAGCGGCCGGTTCGACTGCTTGAATCCCGCATTCGCCTGCGGCAATCGGAAATCCAGTTCTCCGAACGAGAAGTCGAGCTGGAGCTGGAAGTGGAACGTTCCCTGAATGATCTGAACAGTCGCTGGCAACAGTTGGGCTTGGCGCAGCGCTCGCTGGAATTGGCGCGCGAAAGCCTGGAGATCGAGCGTGAGCGGCTGGCGGTGGGCCGGACGACGTCGTTCCAGGTCAATGCAACCGAACAAAACCTCCAGCAGGCCGAGCAGAGCTTGTTGGACGCCGTGATTGCGTATCTGAATGCGCAGACTGCGCTGGACCGGGCGCTCGGGACCACGCTGGATAGCTGGGGGCTGTCGCTCCCTGAAGCGGGAGTGATGCCATGAGCGACAGTCAAGTTGTGTTGAGTCAGCAGATCCTGGATTCGATGGCGGATGGGGTGCTGGTCGTCGACGCCTCTGGCGCGATCACGACCTTGAATCCCGCCGGGGCGGCGATTCTCGGTTTGCGGGCCGATGAGGCAGAAGGACGCAGCCTGGCCGAGGTGTTTATCGGAGAAGAGGGCTACGCAGCCTTTGTCGATGCATTGTTCGAGGCGGTCTATTCCGGTGTGATGCAGCCCGACCAGATGGTGTCCATCAGCCTGGGCGGGCACGTGCGTTCGCTGAAGTTGACCACCTCCTATCTGGCGCCCCGGCAAGCCGGGGGCGAACGCGCCGTGCTGGCGGTGTTTACGGATGTGACGGACCTGGAGCAGGCACGCCAGGCCGAGCAGAGCCTTTCCGATGAGCTGCGCGGCAAACACAAGGAACTGCAGGACGCCTTCCTGGAAATCGAGGCGAACAGCGAGGCCTTGCAGCAGGCGTACCGCCGTTCCGGCCGCATGCGGCTGATGATGACGGCCGCCGTTGTGGCCGTATTTGCGGGTGCTGGGTACTGGGCGATCCCGAACGCCGCGTTGCCCGAATTTGGTGCCAGCGATGCCCAGGTCGTCGATGCCACTCAGCCCGGAGCGTTCGAGGTGCAATCGCGCGCGGTGGAAACCACCACGAGCTTTTCCGGGCGGTTTCGTCCGGGCGATGTCATTACGCTGGTCAGTCCTTTCGAGTCCACCGTGGTGGCCCGCCACGTTGAGTATGGCGAGCGGGTGGATGAGGGTGATCTTCTGCTGGAACTCGATTCGACCGAGATCGATATCCGCTATCGGCGTGCACGCAGCGACCTGGCGGATGCCGAGGCGGAGCTTGAGGACCTGGAGGACTGGGAGCAGGGCCGCGAGATGGCCAGTTCACGCCGCAGTCTGAGGCAGGCCGAACGCAATTTGAGTAACGATCAGCGCGAACTCGATGATGTCGAGCATCTATTCGAACGTGGCATCGTTCCCGAGCGCGAGTTGCGGGCGGCCCGGGAGCGAGTGGAAGAATCCCGAGTGCGGGTCGAGGCCGCGCGAGAAGACCTTGCGGAGACCTCGCGTCAGGGCGGTGAACGGGCGATTGCGCGGGCTCGCGTCGAGGTTGAGAACGCGCGCGCGGAGTATGAGCAGGTACAACGCCAGCGTGAGGGGGCCCGCGTATACGCCCCGGTCGATGGCGTCGTTCTGGCGCCCCTCGGCGAGGACCGGGATGACGGCGAGCGGGTAGAGGCTGGGGGGCGTGTGTCCAGTGGTGCCGCCCTGCTGGCGGTGGGCGACCTGTCTTCCCTGGAGATCGAAGGGACCGTTGATGAGCTGGATATCCATGACGTCCAGGCGGGCCAGTCGGCCCGGGTGAACGTGGTGCGAGGCGCGGGTGACCCGATGCCGGCCCGGGTGTCCTACGTGTCTTCGCAAGCGCAGGAGGGGAGCGGACGAGGTCTGCCATCGTTCCGTCTGATCGTGCGTATTGATGACCTCGACGCCCAGGACCTGGACCGGATTCGGGTGGGGATGTCCGCCTCCGTGGATGTGATCACGCAGCAGGATCCGGATGCGGTGGTCGTGCCCCATGCCTATCTGGGCGGGAGCGGGTCGGAGCGTTGGGTCCTGCGGCAGACATCCAACGGCTCCGAGCGGGTCGCCGTGGAACTCGGCCGGTCCCGATACGATGGGGTCCAGGTGCAGAGCGGCCTGGAACCCGGTGACCGGTTGTTGCCACCCGTGGGTGAAGGTTGATGTCCGCGGCGCAACCGCTGGTTAGCCTGCAAGACGTCCATCGCTCCTATCGAGTCGGGCCCACCGATGTGCACGTCCTGCGCGGAGTTCAACTCGAGATCCACCGGGGTGAGCTGGCCTCGCTGATGGGGGCTTCCGGCTCCGGCAAGTCCACGCTGATGAACATCATCGGGATGCTTGAACGCCCGTCTTCGGGTGATTTCTTTTTCGAGGGTCAGGACGTGCTGCAACTCGCGCCCGATGCCCTGGCGCATTACCGCAATCAGCAGATCGGTTTCGTCTTCCAGACCTTTCACTTGCTGCCGCGACTGACGGCCCTGGATAACGTGGGGCTGCCGCTGCTGTATCAGGACGTGAGCAAGCGGGAGATGCGTCGCCGTGCGCGCGAGATCCTGGGTCGAGTCGGCATGGGTGACCGGGTCGATCATCGACCCAACGAGCTCTCCGGCGGCCAGCGCCAGCGGGTCGCGATTGCGCGTGCACTGGTGGGCAACCCTTCCGTGGTGTTGGCGGATGAGCCCACCGGCGCGCTGGATTCGAGTGTGGGCCGCGAGATCATGGATCTGTTCCACGAGCTCAACGGCGAAGGCGTGACCGTGGTGATCATCACCCACGACCCGGCCATCGCACGGGAGTGTCCCCGGCAACTGGTCATCCGGGACGGTGTGGTCGCCGGCCCGGAGCAGGTGCCGGCATGAGGTTGCGGATGCTCCTGGGCGAGGCGAGCCGCAATATTGTGGCGACCAAGCAGCGCTCCCTGCTGGCGCTACTGGGGATCGTGATCGGCACGGCCTCGGTCATCGCGATGCTGAATGTCGGGTCTATCATGCACAACGCGGTGCTGGAGCAGTTTCGCGCGATGGGGACCAATGTCATCAATATCCGACAGCGCTACGCCACGGATGAGGACGACCCCGCGCGTAACCAGCTGGACCTTGCGCTGGCTCGGGCGTTGGGGCCGGCCCTGCCGCAATTGATTCAAGTCGCGCCATTTGATGGGGCGAGTTCGCAACTGCGAGCGGGCGCGGAGACCCAGAATATCCGGCTGACGGGGGCGACCGAGGCGTTACAGGGGCTCTTGCGGGTACGCCTGGCCGCCGGGCGCTGGGTCTCCGAGCTGGATGGGGTGGAGCTCCAGGGTGTGGTCGGTTCCGAGGTGGCATCCAGCTATGCCGCGCAAACCAACCAGGCACTGGAAGTGGGTGCCCGAGTGGGGCTGGGCGGCTACACCATGACGGTGGCCGGAATCCTGGAGCCGTATCCACGAGGCGGCGGGGTGAGTCCGATCTCCCCGAACCGGACGATCTTTCTACCGATCGAAGCCTTGCAGCGTTTCGATGCCGATGACGAGCTGGAAGGCATCCTGGCGCGTGTGCATCCACAGGCCGACCATCAGGAACTGGCGCGAACCATCGAGACCTGGGTGGAGGAGCGCGCCCCGGGGTTACCCGTGGAGGTGAATAGCGCCGAACAGTTGCTGGCCAACATGGAGCAGCAAAGCCGCATGTTCACGATCATGCTGGGCGCGATCGGCAGTATTGCGCTCATCGTGGGGGGCGTAGGGATCATGAACATCATGCTGGTATCGGTCACCGAGCGACGCAAGGAGATCGGCATTCGGCTTGCCATCGGGGCCCGCAATGCCGACATCCGTCGCCAATTCCTGGCCGAGGCGGTCATGCTGTGTCTGCTGGGCGGTGTCATTGGGGCCGCGTTGGGAACCGGGGTGGCCATCGCCTTTGCCCATTTCACTGGGAACGCGTTCGTGGCGGCACCCATGGCGGTACTGCTGGGCGTTTCCGTCTCCACGCTGACGGGGATTGCCTTCGGGTATTACCCCGCCCTGCAGGCCTCGCGGCTGGATCCGATCATCGCACTGCGTAGCGAGTAGAGCGTCCCAGCCGGCGCCAGCCACGATGGAGGCCGGCCAGCAGGACCAGCACGGCCAGGCCCTGAAGGAAGCGGTCGCCATGGCGTTGGTAGAAAGGGCGCTCCGCCACGGTGTGGACCACGATGCTTTGGGTCGTGCTACGCCACTGAGGCGTCTCGCTACCTGGCACCACTCGGCCAGCCGCGTCGAAGACAGCGCCGCCTCCGGTGTTGTGCAGCATGACCAACGGACTGCGGTTCTCCAGGCTGCGTGCGCGCGCGATGGCCCGGTGCGCATCAGCAGCGCGCGGCGAACCGAACCAGGCGTGATTGCTGATGTTCACGATGATCCCCGCTTGCCCCGACAGGTTCTCGCGCACGAGGTTGGCGAACAGACTCTCGAAACAGATCGTCGGGGCCAGGGGCACCCCGTCGGGCACGGTCAGGGACTGTTCCGCTTGTCCCGGGCTGAAGCGTGAGGCATGTGGCAGGCGCTTGCGTAGCCAGGGTAGTTGCGCTTCGAACGGCAGGTATTCGCCGAATGGCACGAGCTTGCGTTTGCGGTAGGTCCCGGACAGGCCGGCCCCTGGCTCGAACAGTAGGGCGACGTTGTGAGTGCCATGGCCCGGATCATCCCGGTGCTCGGTCCCGTTGACCAGGATGGGTACCCCGATCTCGTCGGCCAGGGCGGCAAGGGCGCGATGCCCCCAGGATTGCGGAGCCGCCTGAAGTGTCATGGCCGCCTCGGGCCAGATCACCAGATCCAAATCCGGGTCGGTCTTGTGCAAGTCTCGAGTCTGCGCAATGGCGGTATCGATGTCGTTGTTTCGATCGGCCATCGGCATGTCGTCGCGCCGCACATGTACCGGGATATTGGGCTGTACCAGGCCCAACCGGGTGCTGTGTTCCGGAGCTGCCCGTTCCAGTGCATCCAGGCGCAGGCTCCCGTAGGCCAGCAGGGTCACCACCAGCAAGCCGAGGAGTACTGGCGCTACTGGGGTGAGCGTGTGGCGACTCACCGCGATCAGCATGCCGACGGCGAGAAAGCCGATCGAGGTCGAGAAAAAGAGCAGCAGGGGCATGCCGCCGATATCGACGACTTGTGCCAGCAGGGGGTGGGCGAGCAGGGCGTAGGCAAAATGTCCGGGAACGACCTGCGGCGAGAAGGACAGGGCCACCGTCAGCAGTCCCGCTGCGAGCAGGGCCTCAGCGGGACGTTCCAGGCGCAGCGCAAGTGCGGCGACTGTACCGGAGAACAGCGCGTAGGGTACTGCGTGCAGGACCGCCAGCCCCAGCACCATCAGGCTGCCAAGGGTCCATGGGAAGCCGAGCCAAGCTTCGGTGCCGGATACGACCCATCCGAGCGATGGCAGCCAGTAGCCCAGGCCCGCCAGAAGGCCGGCCGCAGCGGATGCGCCGATGGTCAGGCCCTGCAAGGCGAGCCCCAGAAGGGCAATGGATATCAGGACGAAGGCCCCGGGCAGGGGGCCCTCCGGGAAACTCAGGTGAAAGAGAACCGCGGAACCTGCCAGCAGGCCCGCACGCGCGAGTGCGGACAGGGCGGACCGCTGTATCACCAATGCCGCAACGGTGGGTGTGCCGGAGCTGCTTGGCGGATTAGCGGATGCCGAGGCGGTTCGGACAGCCGCCGCCGCTGTAGTTGATCTCGGTGATCTCGACCTGACCGGAGACTACGTGAACCTCCGAACGGTGGCTGAAATCCAGCCGCTTGCTCTCGCCTTCGCGCCACTGTTCCCGGTCGCGGGCTGCGAGTGTGAGACTTTCGGTGTGCGAGTTTGGGTCCATCACCATTGCGTATCCCTGCAGGGTGCTGTCGGCAAGCCCGCGGAATCCGATGCACCCGGTGGCGAAGCTTTGCGTGGCGAGCTGTACGCTGTCGCCGCTGCGCAGGACGTCCCCTTCATTGGCGGAGCTGCCACCCCCTGAGGCTACCGCAGAGGAGAGGGTCACCGAGGCGAGCGAAAGCACGACCGTAGTGGTGAGCAGGCGAGAAATTGGATTCATTGCGGATACCGGGTTGGGGTGGGGGGTGCTGGTTTGCCCTGCCGTGGCCATCAGCCGACGCGCAGTCCGAGGCGATCGGGGCAGCCCCCGCCGCTACGATTGATCTCGGTGATCTCCACGGAGCCAGAGAGCACCATGATTGCCGAGTTACGGAAGTCGAACCGTTTCGTCTCGCCTTCGCGCCAGCGCTCCCGACCGCGTTCCTCGGTCGAATTGCCTCCACGGTAGGACTCGATGATCTGATATCCCTGCACTTCGCTGTCGCTCAGGCCCCGCAGTTCCATGCAGCCGGTGGAGCCGATCAAGGCCTGTATGCGGGTTTGGTCCCCCGCGCGCAGCTCGTCACCTACATTGGCGCTGCTGGTGCTCGAGGCCAGGCTGGATCCCGAGGTGGCAACCAGGGCCGATGTCACACTCAGCAATAGGGCGCGTCGTATCGGTTGAGGAATCATTTGGACGTGGCCTCCGTGCTTGTTCGCCGTTAAATGCGCGCCAGCCTAGCACGGGCAGTGCCGACACCTTGATATAGCGTTAGTCCAGCGTAAGGTGAGGTGTTTTGGGCGGGAATGAAGCCTCCGTGTCTACGCCGTGATGACCGGGCCACGATGCGGATCTCAATCGATGTACGCGGATGTGTCTGTTGTCCTTGATGGGATCGCCAGATCCCAGCGTTCGAGCACGATGCCCATCGCGCGATCCAGGTCGGTCTGGGCGTTCTGGTAGTTGATGGCGGCGTCCAGCAACGACTGCTCCGCCTCCCGGAGCTGGCGCTCCACGCTTTCGACCTCGAACCCAGAGGAACGCCCGACTGCGAGCTTTTCCTGCTCGATAGCCACAGCCTGTTGTGCCAGATCCAGCGCTTGTTCGGCCAGATGGAGTTGATCCCGCCGGCTCTCCAGCGCCCCAAGGGCGCGTTCGACCTCAATGCGGATGGATGTTCGGAGTTCCTGGGTCCGCAGGCGCGCCTGACGCTGCTCCACCCGTGCCGCGCCAAGGCGTTGTTGACGCGTGTGCCGGTCTCCCCAGGGGATGCTGAGGCGCAGGCCCAGGGAGTGGCCAGGAGACTCTTCGAAGCCGCGCTCGATGGCACGAGTGGTGGACGGACTATCGCCCCGCAGTTCGACCGAGGCGGTCACATCCAGTTGCCAGCGGTTGGCGTCCTCGGCCAGTGTTCGATCGAGAGCGGTCAGCCGTTGCGTGACCAGAGATTGGCGAAATTCCGGACTCCGATCCAGTGCCGTATCCATCGCGCTTTCGAGGGGGGGTGCATCGGTGAGGAGTCCGTCAATGTCGTGGACATCAATCGCGTCCCGCGGCTCGATCTCCACCCCGGGTTCCAGCCCAATCAGTCGAATCAGATCGAGCTCGGCCTGATCCCGGCGCTCCTGGGTCTGCGCCTGCTGTAGCTCTTGACGCGCAAGGCTCTCGCGCGCCGGGGCCAGATCCGCCGCCGCAAGCCGACCGCGTTCCACCAGCTCTGTCCGGTTTTCCAGCTCTTGGCGACTTCTATCCAGTGCGAGCTCGGCGAGTTCGACCCGCTGGTTTTCCAGGATCAGGTTGCGGTAGGCCTGAATTACCTGGGCGAGGGTGCTGATGACTTGTGACTCCAGGGCCAGTACGTTCTGTTCCTCGTTCAGGTGCGCCCGTTCCACCGGCGCGCGGCCAATCTCCAGACCCCCACCGCGCAATAGCGGTTGCGTGATGTCCAGCGTGACTGCGGAGGCGCTGTCTGGCGCGGTGTCGGGCGCGTCGGATTGGAGTACCCGTTCAATCCGCCAGTTCAGGCCCGCCTGCGCGCCGGTGGGAAGCGCGAGGCTGGCACTTGGGTTGACGCTTGCGGTGCGCGTCCGCACGCCGTTCGCGCCCGCTGTACGCTGCTCGCGAGCCTGAAGCGTCACGGTGCTCCGGGGGTGAAAGGCCTGATTGGCCAGATCCAGATTGGCCCGGTCGACCACACGGCCCAGGTACGCGCCGCGCAGCGACGGATTGCGGGCAAGCGCGACCTGCAAGGTCTCGCGCAACGTCAGGCGCAGGGGCGCGCTTCCGGATCGCATGCGCGATTCAATTGCGGAGTCGGCCGCCGCGACCACGCGGTGCGGGTCGCCAGGGTTTCCCGGGTCAGCCGCAGCGGGCGTCACCAGGACCAGGAGGCAGCTGAAGAGGGCAGGATGTTTGAACAAACGCATGGCTGGCGGGAGGGGAGCGCAATCTCGATCAGCGGGTGAGTTTCCGGCGACCGCCCGCAAACCTGCGCGCCATCCCATGCAGGCAGTATCCCAAGCCAACCCTTATGCAGTAAAGCTGAGGCTCGGCCGGCCGCTGGGGTGCCGGCATTGACTATCATCGGGAATGGATCCCGATCCTCATCAGAAAACGGCGACACGAGTGGAGCAGATGCCCTCTGCAGCTACTTCAATTGCCAGGCGGGTGATCTCTTTGAGCACTTACCTGAGGGTGGTGAGGCGCCGGAGTAGGGTGGCAATTTGGACACAGCGCCAGGAAGTCATCCCGTTGCCTCGTCCGAGGGACCCATGGCGCGTAGCGGCACAGGTTGGTCACAGGACTTCCGAAGCCAAAAACGAAAAAGAGACCAGCGACTGTAAATCACTGATCCCTCTCTCTGGAATATGGCGCGCCCGGAAGGATAGCGGCGACGCTGCGCCCCCTCCCCGTCATCCCGGCCGTAGCGCAGCGGAGAGCCGGGATCTCCACACGCCGTTCCAGCCCCAACGTACGGGTCACTCATACCGTGGAGATCCCGGATAACCGCTGCGCGGTTTCCGGGATGACGATGTCGGAGGCACCTGGAGACCCGGGGTCGCACGCGCCTTGAGCCTGTCTGACGCTCGTTGCTAGTCAGAAACGAAAAAAGGCACCCGGATGTGGGTGCCTCTTCTCTGGAATATGGCGCGCCCGGAAGGATAGCGGCGACGCTGCGCGTCTTGCCCTTCCGGGTGTCGGCCTGCGGCCGCCACATTCCTCGCTGCGCTCGGGATCGAACCGATTGTTGAACGGAGGTTCGAATCCTTTGTGCCAGTAGAAACGAAAAAGGGCACCCGGATGTGGATGCCCTCTCTCTTGGAATATGGCGCGCCCGGAAGGATTCGAACCTCCGACCACCTGGTTCGTAGCCAGGTACTCTATCCAGCTGAGCTACGGGCGCATCGACTGAAGGCGCGCATTATCGCGATTGGTCCCGAAGGATGCAAGCCGTCGCGGGGTATTCTTTGCGTTCGGCTTGGTCTGCCGGGCTCTCCCAGCCGTGCACGATCGGGCGATAGAGCGTGTTTCGCACTCCGTCGCGTTCACGAATGCGGTCGTGGGCGAAATCCTGCATGCCGCCGACGCCTGCGGAGGCATGGCCGGCGCGGCGTTGTTCCGGTGTGGATTTCACGATTCGAGCGTGCGCCCGAAAAGCCCCGGTCCCGGACGCGAATCAGAAGTTGTAGCCAAGTCCGACAGTGTACGAAAAGTCACTATCGAGGAGCGCATTCTCTGCGTCATTCGAGCCGCTGAAGAACCATTGGTATTCAATGCGACCGAGGGCGTAGGTGTCTTCCAGGAGGTAGTACTTCAAGCCCCCATCCAGTCCGGCGAACCCGCTGTTGTTGACCCCGTCGCCGTAGACTGCGCCCAGGCTCCCGCCAGCGAAGGGACGCATCCGGCCGTCTGTGTCTTGAAGGTTGAGATAGCCTCGAGTGGCTCCGCTCCAGAAGTCATTGGTCAGGAAGTCGTCCTCGAAGTCGGCGTAGTGGATGCTCTGGCGGACGCCGAGGACCAAGTGACCACGCAGATACCAGCCGATATCACCCGTGATGCCGAGGTTGGTGTTGTCGAACCTCCGGTCACTGATGGCACTTCCGGAAAGCGAGAATTCGCGGTCGCCGATGGAGGGCCCAAAGTTGGCGGCCGATCCTTGTTGAGCCTGGACGGAAAGGGTGAACGGTCCAGCCAGGCAGAGCATGACTGCGGCTACCTTTTTCATCATGACCTGCCTCCTGAAACGTTACCCGCCGCGTTGGCATGGCGCAGAGCCTTTGGAGTGCGACCGCGACCGGTAGGGCCCGCTTTGCATCCGAAACGGCAGATTGCGGTCGCAACCGAGAGGGCATCTGTACGTTGCCGCACATTCGCCCCCGGACGCGTTGGGTTTTAGTTAACGGGAGACATAAAGAAGAAGAGATATCAGGGGTGTAACGATGATTTCGATACGTGATATGAGGTGTTGAAAAGGATCTTCAGCGAGACGCTGATTGAAGCGCGTTTGCGTGTTCTCGCGGTGTCGCCCCATGTCGTCCGAGACAAGGGCGCTGTGCATTGGGTAGTGAACGAAAGGCGACTGATCGGGGACGCACAGAAGTCTCTGTCAACCTGCTCTTCGAGCAGTGATGAAGCGACTTTGCGGCGCGATTGGATGGTGGCAGGGGGGGCGGCTGCCCCCTGATCGTGGTGTGCCTCGGGGCAGGGCAGCAGGCGTTCTTTCGAATGGCCCCTACCCCGGGCAAGAAGGCTCAGAAGTTGTAGCCGAGGCCTACGGTGTAGGCGAACGCACCATCGCGGAAGGCATCTTCTGCATCGCTGGAGCGGCTGAAGAACCACTGGTATTCGACGCGGCCCAGGACGTAGGTGTTCTCCAGGACGTAATACTTCAGGCCGCCTTCCAGGCCGGCGAACGCACTGTCCTTGACGCCGTCGCCGTAGATGAAGCCCAGGCTGCCCCCACCAAAGGGACGCAGACGGCCGTCCGTCGTCTGGAAGTTGAGGTAGCCGCGCGTGGCGCCATTCCAGAAGTCATTGGTGATGTTCTCGCCCTCGATGTCGGCGTAGTTGATGCTCTGGCGGACCCCGAGGATCAAATGATCGCGGAGATACCAGCCCATATCGCCCGAGACGCCAAAGTTGGTGCTGTCGAACTTGCGGTCACTGCTGCCGCTTCCGGAAAGCGAGAACTCGCGATCGCCCATGGACGGTCCGAAGTTTGCCGTTGATCCGGCTTGCTGGGCCTGGACGGCGAGGGGGAGTGTTCCGGCCAGACAGAGCGTGAGCGCGATTAGCTTCTTGGTCATTACGTTTCTCCTGATTGGTCCCCATCCGGGGCGGGATGGGGTGGTTGTCTCGGTGGGTTCTGGGCGTGCCCGGGAGGCGCCGGGTCGATACTTGGGGTCAGATTACGTTTCCAGCGATGGGGTATCTGTACGTTGGCGCACACAGACAGCCGGTCGCGCTGTGTCCTGGTTCGCGAAAATCAACAGACCCCTCGATTGCCCGGAACCGTGGGTCCAAGTAGTGCTTTTCAGGAAGGGAAGAAGCCTCGATGGGAAGAGCGAGGATGGACGCTGCGCGTGAAGTTCGGGCGGGTTTGTGCGATCCCGCACAGACGGGCACGGGTGGGCTCCGCAGGGTTCTGGATCGGGCGGCAATCAAGCCGGTCAGCCATTCGGAGGAGTGCGAGATGAACTGGAATATCGCGAAAGATCACTGGAAGCAGTTCAAGGGCAAGGTCAAGGCGCGTTGGGACAAGCTGACCGACGATGAACTGGAAACGGTGGCGGGGGAACGCGACGAGTTGGTGGGCTGTATCCAGGAGCGGTATGGCGTGAGCCGGGCCGCGGCCGAAGGGCAGCTCGTAGAGTTCGAGAGGAAGGTGAGTCGGGTACACCACTGAACCGCCAGCCGTGGGTGGGGACTGGCCCGCCCGGGCTCGTTTTCGGGGTTTGGTGATTGGCGTCTGGACCTTGCTGGCCGGAAACTGACTATGCAGTTGGGGGGCGCACTGTGTTTGCGTAGGCGCGGAGCGTCATGTCACCCGGGCGCGAGATGACCACTGTCTCCGTAGCGAGTCGGTGGCCCCGAGGGGGGAGGACCCCCTCGAGGCAAGGATGACCAACGCGTTACTCGCGTTCGTATTCCGGCATTTCCTGCAGCGTGTCTTCATTCATGTCGATGTAAAGCTTGACCTCTCCGTCTTCGGACGTGCGCTCGATACGGTCCCAGGCGATTGCCACGTCCTTTCCGCCGAGGCCGAGAACGCCGCTGCCCGTGCCGATCACGACCGCGACGATACGGCCGTCCCGATCGACGACCAGGTCATGGACCTCCCCGATCTCGTCGTGGCTTTCGCGGCTATGGATCTTCTGGTCCATCAGATCCGAGACGTGCAGCCCCTGGTCCGGCATGCGCTGGATATGGGGGGCATCGTCGCGGGCACCCGCACGTGATTGTTCCATGGCGTCGCGGTCGTGGCCTTCGGCGCCGCGTTCTTCCATCATCTCGTGGTCGTCCGAGTCCTTCTCGTGTTCGCCGGCCATCGCGCCGGTCATGACGCCGCCCAGGCCAAAGACGAAGATGGGGACCGTGGCCGCCGCGAGTTTGAGTGAGGCAAGTGTTTTCATGGTGTCGCTCCTTGATGGTCCGGCATTCAATCCGGAAGTCGATGGCGCGTGCATCGCGCAGGCACTTCGACCCGGCGATGCGAACGCACCAACGATGTTGCGGAGCGCTGTCACCCACGTCTGTACGTTGCGGCACACACCTGGTTCGTAGCCAGGAAGTCTATCCAGCTGCGCTCGCATCGACTGGAGGCACGGTGGGTCGTGATGAGCCCCGAGGCAGCAAGCCATCGCGGTGAGTGTGCTGTGGTTCTCTGACCCCGTCCGCCGTCCTTATCCCCTTGGGACGGGGTGATAGGGCGTACTGCGTACTCGGTCGTGTTCATGCATGCGGTAATCGACGAAGGCGTCCTTGTCGTCAAAGTGCAGGAAGGGGTTGCCCGCATCCTCCTCCGCCAGTGTGGATTCCGTCTTTTCCGCGTAGTTGTGGCCCGGGTGGATGCAGGTATGGGCCGGAAGCCCCTCGCGCAGGCCGTTGAGGGTGTGAAACATCTGTTCCGGATCGCCGCCGGCCAGGTCGCAACGGCCGCAGCCGAAGACGAACAGGGTGTCGCCGGTGATCAGGTCGTCGCCCGCCGGCATGTGGAAGCAGGCGGAGCCGGGGGTGTGGCCGGGGGTATGCAGGAAGCGGATCTCGGTGTCGCCCAGACGCATCTCGTCGCCACCGTGGTGCAGTTCCGGACGTTCCAGCTCCTTGCCCCAGAACTCGGCCTCGGGCTTGAGCAGGTGCAGTCGCGCATTTGGATACTGTTCAAGGATTGCCTCGACCCCGTTGATGTGGTCGTGGTGGCTGTGCGTCAGCAGGATGTCGGAGATGTCGACTTCGTTTTCGCGGGCCTGACGGATGATCGCCTCCGGATCCCAGGCTGGATCGACCACCGCACCACGATGGCTGGCGCGGTCCTCGATCAGATAGACGAAGTTCTCCATCGGGCCGAGTTCCTGGCGGTGGATGCGATAGGGCAGTTGAGTACGGTCCATCGAGGTCTCCGGGAGTTATTCGTGGTTTGGTAGGGTCTATGCATTTCCTATCCTGTGCCGAGAAGGGGAGTGATGCCAATTTCCGAAGGTTCGCCAGTTGATTCCGAAGTTCTGGATGCCGAGACCGACTGGGAGGCGCGCTATCAGGCGGGTTCGACCCGTTGGGATCGCGGCGCGCCCAGCCCTTCGCTGGAGCGGTGGTTGGAGGTCACCGCGCTGGGACCCGGTTCGCGGATTGTGGTGCCCGGTTGCGGTTTTGGGCACGAGGTGCCGGCTTTGGCCTCGCGGGGTTTCCGTGTGATCGGGCTGGATGTGGCGCCTACGCCGGTAGGGCACTTGCGCCGCGAACTGGCGCAGGCCGGGCTGGAAGCGGAGGTGGTGCAGGCGGACATGCTCGCCTGGCAACCAGAGGGGCCAGTGGACGGCATCTACGACCAGACATCTCTTTGTGCCCTGGCGCCCGAGCAGTGGTCGGCCTACGAGGCGAAGCTGCATGGCTGGCTGCGTGAAGGCGGTGAACTGTTTGCGTGTTTCATGCAGACCGGTCGCGAGGGCGGGCCGCCCTACCATTGCGCAGTGCCAACGATGCGTCAGCTGTTTCCTGCCGATCGTTGGGGTTGGCAGGACGAGGTGGGCCGGACCGACCACACCAATGGCAAGTACGAGCAGCTCTTCTCTTTGATCCGGCGTTAAGGCGCTGCTGTGGCTCGTATCGGCCGGGCCGGTGCAGGGCCCGGCGCCGATGGCGAATCTCCCGCGTCCAGGCGCGGTAGATTCGGTGAAGTGCATGCGCATGATCTAGATTCGCACTAGGGAGGGCCGCAAGGGCTTTCGGCCGGCGGGCTCTCCCGTCCACCCGAATCAGGAGTGCGCGATGAAAGTCTGGATGCTCGTGTTGTTGTTGTTGCTGCCGCTTCCGCTGACCGCGTCCGAATCGACGGAGGGGGACGAGGCGCTGGATCCTGAAACGTTGCAGCAGATGGTTCGGCAGAGTGCCGAGATTTTCAAGATCGAAGATGGTGTCAGCATCGACGAGGCCATCGAGTCGATGAAATTGCGGGCCAATCTGCGCAATTTCCAGGAGGTCGCCGATTTGCCGCTGTCGGATCAGGTGCAGGCAATGGGCGGCGAGGGCAATTACATGCGTATTCTCGCTTTCTGTGATGCCCTGATCGCCAACCAGATGGTGAAGCACGACATCATCTATGCGAGCTTTCTGCCCTGTCGTATCGCAGTGGTGGAGGATGACGAGGGGCAGGGCTGGATCGTCACCACCAACATGGACATGATGCTGCATGCGACGGATCTCCCCGAGGATCTCGAGGTCGTGGCCCGCGAGGTGCGCGACACGATCTACAGCATCGTCGAGGCGGGGCGCACCGGAGATTTCTGAACGTCCAAATGAAACGCCCGCGGCTCCTTTCGGAGGCCGCGGGCGTTGTCTGGTACGCGCCTTTGAGTCGCCGCGCTTAGCCGTTGGCGGCTTTGCGCTTGATCATCAGCGTGCCGTCCGCGCGCGAGCCGGTGTTCTTGGGCCCGCTGGTACCCTTGCGCACGGGGCGTTTGCCGGGTGCGGCGGCGTAGGCCGGGCGCTTGCCGTTGCCCGGGGCCGGGCCGCGCTTGGCCGGTGTGGGCTTGCTGGTCGGCTTGGCCCTGGCGCTGGTCTCCGGCTTGTCACTGCGCGGCTTGGCGGTCTTGCGCGGCGCAGGCTTGCGTGCGTCGTCCTGGTTCGCGGCCTGGCCCGGGCGCGGGGCCTGAAGGGTCAGCTCCAGCTTGCGGTTGGCAATATGGATGTTGCCCAGGCGACGAATCGCGGCTTCGTCCAGCGACGCCGGAAGATCCACATGGCTGTGGTCGTCACGCAGGCCAATGCGGCCGATGTCGCGGCCGTTCAGGCCGCCCTCGTTGGCCAGCGCGCCAACGATGGCACCCGGCGCCACGCCGTTGTTGCGGCCGACCGGCATGTAGTAGCGCACCATGTCGGCTTCTGGCTCGCGATCCTTGCCGCGCGACGGACGCTCGCCCCGGGGCTTGCTGTCCCGGCGGTTGTCGCCGCGCTCGGAATAGGGGGCACGGGCGGCCGCTAGCAGCGGATCGGCGCCCTTCGTGGAGTTGGCATCCAGCGGGCTGCCGGCGGTGGCCAGTGCGACCAGGGCGGTGGCGAGTTCGCGCTCGGATACGCCACTGTCAGTCAGCAGGCGATCGACCAGGGCTTCGTGTCCGGAGTTCTGTTCGCTGCCCAGGAGGGCCTGAACGCGCTCGGCGAAGCGCGTCTCGCGGCGGGCCTGTACGGCCTGGCGGTCGGGCACCGGCTGTTCGCGCACCGGCTTGCCGGTGAGGCGTTCGATGTCCTTCAACATGCGGCGCTTGCGCGGTTCCAGGAACAGGATGGCGCGGCCCTTGCGGCCGGCGCGACCGGTACGGCCGATGCGGTGGACGTAGACCTCGGCATCGCCGGGGGCGTCGAAGTTGAAGACGTGGCTGATGCGCGGCACATCGATGCCGCGGGCGGCGACGTCGGTGGCGACGATGACATCCAGGCGGCCGTCGCGCAGGTCACTGACCACACGCTCGCGTTCGCCTTGTTCCATGTCGCCGTTCAGCGCGGACGCGGCGATGCCGGCCTGGCCGAGTGAATCGGCGATCTCGACCGTAGAGGCCTTGGTGCGGGCAAAGACGACCGCGCCGTCCAGGTCTTCCTCGGTCTCCATCAGGCGGGTCAGGGCCTCCACCTTGTGGCGGGCATCGACCAGGCAATAGCTCTGGTCGATATCGGTGCCTGCCTCGTTGCCAGCACCGATCTTGATCTCTTCCGGCTCGCGCATGTGGCGGTGCGCGATACGGCGGATGGGGGCCGGCATGGTGGCGGAGAACAGGGTGGTCTGGCGCGCTTCGGGGGTCTGTTCCAGGATCCACTCGATCTCTTCGACAAAGCCCATGCGCAGCATTTCGTCGGCTTCGTCCAGCACCACGACGCGCAGGGCGTCCAGGTTCAGGGTGCCGCGCTTGATGTGGTCGACCACGCGGCCGGGCGTGCCGACCACGATCTGCGGGCCCTTGCGCAGGGCGCGGAGCTGTTCGCCCATCGGCTGGCCGCCGTAGACGGGCAGCACATCGATGCCGGAGAACTCGCGGGCGAACTCAGTCAGGGCGCCGGCGACCTGGTTGGCCAGCTCGCGCGTAGGGGCCAGCACCAGTGCCTGGGGCGCGCGCTTGCCGGCGTCCATCAGGTCAATCAGCGGCAGGCCGAAGGCGCCGGTCTTGCCGGTGCCGGTCTGGGCTTCGCCCAGAACATCGCGGCCTTCCAGCAGCGCGGGGATGCAGGCGGCCTGGACCGGGGTCGGGGTCGTGAAGCCCATGTTCGACAGGGCATGAACCAGCGACTCGGAAAGCCCGAGCTGGGAGAAGGAGGGGGAATCAGACATTGAGGGTACTCACACAGGCCGGAAACGAAGGCCCGGCGAAAATCGGATGGCAACTGCCAACCCCGCATCATACACGAATCAAAGGTGCAGCGAGCGACAAATTGGGTCGTTTATGTGGCGGGGCCACGTTGAATGAGCGATTCGCCATATAGGTATTCGGTAATACCCTTGTTGTAATTCGGTGTTTTTCCTCTATCTTCGGCCGCGGTTCGGCCAATTGATTCGTGTGAAATGCAGGAAGGCCGAACCCTGAATGCGGAAGCGAGGGAGCGAGGCCGGGATGGGGTCGCTCGTTATGGCGGGGGGCGGTACCTCGTGCCGGGGGCTGGGCCGACGGTCAATGGCGCCCCCGGGGCATTGTGTCGAGCAAGGTTCTCGACCAGAGCCTAGAGGCTCCCAGGCTGAATTTTTCCGGGCCGCACGCCTGATCACAAGGAGGAAACACGCGCATGCATCGTAGAAATTTTCTGAAGGGCGGGATGGCATTGTCCGCTGGCTTCGCCATTCCTGGAACGATGGGCCTGCTGGCCTGGGCACCGCGCGCCGAAGCGGCGGATCTGAGCATCGACCTGGCGGCACGACGCGGCGATGTCACCATGATCGACGGCACGTCGGCGCTGATGTTCGGGTTCTCCACCACGGACGCAATGAGTTGGCCGGGTCCGACGCTGGTCTGCCAGGAGGGTGACACGATTACGGTCAACCTGGAGAACACGCTGCATACGTCGGTGGTTTTCCATGTTGGGGCGACCAACATCCGCCACCAGGCCAGCGCCCAGAGTGTCATCTCGTTTTCGTTCGCCGCGCCGCCGGCTGGCACGTATCTCTATTACGACGACCAGAACAATGGCGTTAATCGGATCATGGGCCTGCACGGGACCCTGGTGGTCATGCCTGCGGGGATCAAGGATCGCCCATTCGTGGGGGGGCCGCAGTTTGTGCGCCAGTACAAATGGATGTTCAGCAACGTGGATCCATCCTGGGGGGAACAGGTGCGCACCCTGGGAGATTACCAGGTGAACTCCATCGCCCCGGATAGCTTCAAGCCCCGGTACTTCACAATCAACGGGCACGCCTACGAGAACACCCACGAGTACAACACGGAGCTGATGGGCCACTACGATGAAGCGGCCTATGTACGCATGCTCAACGCTGGCGGCATCGTGCACGCGCCGCACTTCCACGGGAATCACGTGGAGATGGTCACTATCAACTACGAACGTTTCAGTGCGCCGTTCAAGAACAAGGACGCCGTGTCGATGTTTCCGCTGGACGTGCGCGATGTGATCTATCCCTTCAAGGCGCCACCGGATGCGTATCCGCCCGTTACTGCGAACACGATTCAGCACTTCCCGATGCACTGCCATTCGGAGATGTCGCAGACCGCCGGCGGAGGTTCGTATCCGCATGGCGCCCATGCACCGATTGTGATGGGTACCGCGCCGCAGACGGAATCGGATCTCACCCAGAAAGTGGACGACCTGTCCTGAGACGGGTCCGGATCAACGGATTGCAAGGGAGCAAGACCACATGAGCAGAAATCGAGACGGCGGCGGTATGGGAGGCGGTGGCATGGGTGGCGGCTGCGATGCCGGCATTACGGGCAATTGCGGCCTGCACATCGATGCACCGAACACCCCCAACCGGGTCACCCCGGACGTTGAGTTCTTCCTGAATACCTTCATGCAGGGCAGCCAGGTCATCAACGGTGTCGAGGTCCCGATCTGGGGCTTCAACATGGATGGCGGCGGCGGCATGGGCGGTGGCGGTGGCGGTGGCATGGGAGGCGCGATGCCGTCCCCGCCGATGCGTGTGCGTCAGGGCCAGATCGTCCACACCCACCTGAACGCGATGGCGATGATGGCACCGCATACGGTGCATCATCACGGGATCGAGCCGGATACCTTCAACGATGGCGTTGGCCATTACTCCTTCGATGTACTGGGTGAATACACCTATCAGTGGCGGGCCTCGCAGGCGGGGACCTACTTCTACCATTGCCATACGAACACGGTGCTGCACGCCGAGATGGGTATGTACGGTGCACTGATCATCGATCCACCCAGTGGTCCCGGTACGGTCTACGAGGGCGGCCCGAGCTATACGGTCGAGGCGATCTGGGCGGTCGATGACATCGACATGAACTGGCATTGCCTGCCATGGGACGCCGCGCTGTGTGGCGGTGATGCCGGATTGGACGACTTCAATCCGGAGATCTTCTGCATTAACGGGGTAGGCGCGGATCTAAGCCAGACGGACCCCTCGGTGGTAGTCAATGCGAGCCGCGCGGACCGGGTTTTGCTGCGTTACATCATGGCGGGGTATGTCCCTCAGCGGGTGCGCTTCCCGGAGGAACTGGGCCCGATCCAGGTGGTGGCCGAGGACGGTCGGCCCCTGCCGCAGATCGAGACCATTCCCGCGGGAGGGGAGATCCTGATGACGGCGGCGGAGCGCTATGACCTGATCTTCGAGCCCCAACAGGCGGGGTCGTTCCCGGTAGATATTGATTTCTTCGATTACCGGGCTGCGGATGGAATGTTAAAGCCCATCGGGTCGATCCGGGCTCGCTTTAACATCTCCTGATGCGAGGATCTCGCACACGCCCGACTTTGACTTAGCCCGATGTTCCGGTCCCGACGGTCGCATGGCCGTCGGGGCCCTTTTTCTGGAGGGTGAGATGAAATGGTTCTCCAAATGCATGGTGCTTGGCATGCTGTGCCTGGCCGGTCCTGTGAGCGCGTTGGCGAGTGAAGGGGGCGGCCTGTCGTCCGAGTTATATCAAGCGGTGGCCGGCGATGATGCGGAGCGGGCCGAGGCCCTGATCGAGGCTGGTGCGGATGTGAACCGTGCTCAGCGGCCCTGGGAGTTGACGCCTCTGCTGGTGGCAGTCGGGGTCTCTGCGGAGCTGACGGATCTGCTGATTGGCTCGGGGGCGGACGTGAACGCCCGCGAGCGTGAGGGTGTGACGGTTCTGATGAAGGCGGTCCACGGAGGTGACGCGGCGATTGTGCGGCGCTTGCTTGAAGAACCCGACCTGGATTTGGATGCGCGGGGGCCTCGGGGCAATACTGCGTTGACCTATGCGGTGCTCTATGGGTATCCGGAGATGGTCGATGCACTGGTCGAACGCGGAGTTAATGTGAATGTGGCGCGCGCTGACGGCACGACGCCAAAAACGCTCGCTCGCCATATGCAAGGCCTGGCCGAGGCGATGCCGAAAGAGGCCGAAGAGCGCCGTCTCGGAATACCGCATGCTCGCCACCACAAGCAGGATGACGGCGGGCACGAGAAACACTTGGCGAATGGCGCAAGGATGGTCGTACATGAAGGCCCCCATGATCACCATCGGACCCGCGCCGAAGCCACGTCGTCCTACGGTCGGGTGCTGGCGACCCTGGCGGAGGCGGGTGCTTCCATCGAGGGCTTGGAGGTCGTTCCTTCGCGGGACCATGGCCATCACCACTAGGGAGGCGCTGATTCTTTCAACGCCGCTCCGGGTGATCGAAGGAATGACGACACATGCCCGGGCGTCTGCCAATGAACTGCGTCTTTCCGTTCGTCGGGGTGAAGTGGTGGTTCGGGGTTTGTCTCCTCCCTTGGAGCCACAGGGGCACCGCAGGTTGCCGCGATGGCTGCTTCGTTGTCGCGGCCTGGTACCCGGGATATAGTTCGCAAAAGGATTTTAGCTGGATACGATATGTCGCTTAACCCAACCGATCTGTTCAATCTCCTTGCAGACGAGACACGGCTTCGCTCGCTCTTGCTGATGCAGGCGGAAGGGGAGCTGTGTGTCTGCGAGCTGACCCACGCTCTGGAGATGTCCCAGCCGAAGGTATCGCGTCACCTGGCCGCTCTGCGCCATTATCAGGTGGTACGGACCCGGCGCGAGAGCAACTGGATCTATTATCGGCTCTCGCCGGAACTTCCTGAATGGGCCGCGGAGATCCTGAAGACTGCGGATCGTGCCGCCTCGCGAACCGAGCCATATACCACGGATCGCGGGCGGCTCAACACCGCGCCCAGTCGTGCGGAGTGCCTGGATTCGGCCTGAGGGCCGTCGTACGCAGAAAGCTGCAATAACATCCAAACGGCCGGACCACCCTACTTGGTGGTCCGGCCGTTTCTGTTTGGATGCGAAGCCTCGTGCGTGCCCGTTCAGCGTGCCCGTTCAGCGTGCCCGTTCAGTGAGGCTCGCGGTGGACGCAGGCGAGGATCGCCGTCGCGATGTCGTTGGCTTCGATGCCCGGGGCGTCGAGACCAATCTCCTGCATGCAGGCGGCCGCGGCGCTTCGCAGGGCTTCTTCTTCCAGTGGCTGGCCGTGCAGGGCATCGGCGATGCGGTCCATGCCGTCTTCCGGGAAGACCGTGAAATCGCCGGAGAGCAGAAGGTCGGCGATGTGGTCGTCTTTTTCCATCAGCTGGGCCCGGATCAGCCCGCCGGGGGCCTTGTGGGCGCCTTCGGTCAGGTGGGTTCCGGCGGCGATCTTGACGCCCATCTCGACAAATTTGCGGCCCTTGCGGTAGGTCCATTCGGGGTCGGTCAGCTCGGCGATCTGTTCCTCGATGGCGGCGGTTTCCTCGGCGGTGGGTTCGCTCATCTCGACCTCGACGGCGAGGTCGCTGGCCACGCGTTTCAGGAAGGCATCGCGCACGGTTTCGCGGGCGGGCATTTCGCCGAGTTCGCGTGACAACGTGGTGATGTAGTCCTCCATGCCGGCGCGCAGCTTGTCGCGGAATTTCTCCGACGGGACCTTGAGGCAGCGCGCCATGGTGGCGGTGTCGAAGTCGAACATGAAGCTGCCGACCATCACGGTGGCGTTGCCGATACTGGCGGCACCGGTACCACCGATCTTGCGTCCGTCCACGTGGATGTCGTTCACCGGGCGGAAGGTCGCGTTCACGCCCAGGTCCTGGTAGGTGTTGATCACCGGGTCGATGAACTTCTTGTAGATGTCGGAGACGATCCGCGGGGCCTTGGACGACGGATAGATGAAGTGGAAGAACATCTGGTTGTGGTCCAGATACACCGCACCGCCACCGACGTGGCGGCGGATGATCGGCAGGTTCTGTTCCTTGCAGAAGTCTTCGTCGGCCTCCAGGGCGATCTCCTGATGCAACCCGACGCAGACATACGGGTCGTCGGGGTTGACCAGGGTGAGCACCGGATCGTCGTCCTTGCCCATGGCTTCGGCGATGCCGTGGTAGACCGCCTGGGAACGCACGGCGGGCTGCTGGCCGAAATCGATTACGCGTAAACGCATGGTGTTGTCCTTGTCTTGTCTTGTCTTGGGGGCGATGTCTGCGGCCGGTCTAGAACTCGGCGTTCCAGGTGAGCCCGAAGCTGCGGCCGGGGGCCCAGATGTCCTGTACGCCATTGGCCGGGTCCAGGCGTGCCTCGGTCATCTCGTTGACGTGCTCGCGGTAGGTCTTGTCGGCGATGTTGGTCACGCTAAAGGTGATCTCGTTGGAACGAAAGCCGGCGCTGGGCCCGAAGCGGTAGCCGACGGCGAGATCGGCGGTGGCGAAACCGGAGGTGTTGCGTTCGCTGTTCTCCGTGAAGGTGTCGGCCGTCCGGCTTTGGCTCGCCACGGCCCGGATGCGGGCATCCCACTGCCAGCCTTGGGCCACCGAATGGTTGAGCCCAATACTGGCTTCAGGCGGCGGCATCTGGGTCAGCGGCTCGCTAAAGCGGCTGTCGCGGTTCTCGCCACGGATCCAGGTGCCAGTGGCGTAGCCGGTGATGGCGTCGGTGAAGGTATGTTCCACCAGGGCCTCGACGCCATGGATGCGCGCCTCGTCGAGGTTGATGGTTTCCTTGAATCCGGGTGCAGTGACCTGGCCACCGATATAGTCGCGGATTCGGCTCTCGTACGCCGAGACGGTGTACGAGGTCGCGCCGATCTGGCCGCGGGCGCCTACCTCGAAGGTGCGGTTGCGTTCCGGATCCAGCTGCGGGTTGCTCTGCCAGGTGAAGCCGTCGCTGTAGGGGTAGGTCAGGTAGCGTTCCAGCAGGCTGGCGGAGCGGTAGCCCTCTGACAGGCTGAAGTAGGGGTTGAAGGCCTCGTCCAGGTGCCAGGTGAGCCCGGCCGACCAGCTGAGGTTACGATCGGTGTTGTCCAGTGGCCCGGTAACGCCCATGGCGGCGTCAGCACTCCCGCGCACCTCGTCGTAACGGGCTCCTATATTGACGGTGGCCCAGTCGAGGTAGGTCTCGTGCTGGATGAACACGCCGGCGGACTCGATCTTGCCGTTCTCGACGAGTGGCATCCGGATCACGGGATCGTAATTGGGGGGAGCACCTACAAAGGAAACAGGGCTGGCTTGCAGGCGCCAGGCCTCGGCCCCGACCAGCAGGATCTGGTCGTCGGTGGGGACCAGTTCCGTCTGCACACGAAGCCCGTCCGTCGTGAAATCGGTATCCGAGGTCCGGTAATCTTTCTGCAGGCGGTCGCTCCAGTCGTAGTTTCCGCGGGAGAGCTCCTGACGGTAGATAGAAGCTTCGATGCGGGGCCCCCAGGAACCTGCCAATTCTCCTTTATAGCGCAATTCCAGCAGATCGCGGGTTTGCCGTGGGGTGTAGTGCGTGTTCACACCTTCAGGACGCTGTCCATCGCTGGGGGTGAATGTACGCGAGGCGAGGTACCAGACGTCCTTGCGCTCGTCGCGCTGGGCGCGGAACTGGACCTCGTGGCCTGGTGCGAGCTTGCCGCGGTAGCGCAGGTGGTAGGCGTTCTGTTCGGTGCCGGAGTCGCGCAGACGGTCGCCGTCGCCGTTCTTGTAGTCGTCGGTGTTCAGGTAGGCGGTGGAGAGGTCCAGCACGTTGCGGTCGTTGGAGACGGTGACGCCGACCGCGCCGCGGATGCCTTCGTCGACCGAGGTGACGCCCAGGCGGGAGAAGCCGCGGGTCTCGGGTTCGTCGGTGAAATCGCCGCCGCGGGTGATGATGTTGATCACGCCGCCCATGGCACCGGCGCCGTAGAGCACGGAGCCCGGGCCGCGCACGATCTCGATGCGTTCGATCAGGTCGACGTTGACATAGGAAGCCAGCGAGCCGCGGGCCGGCGGCTGCATCGCGTTGATGCGCACGCCGTCCACGAGAACCAGCACCTGGTCGCGCTTCAGGCCACGAATGATCGGATCGGAGCCCACCGATCCGTCCACGGCCGTGGCGACACCCGGTTGGCCGCGCAGGAGGTCGCCCAGGGTGCGGGCCTCGCGGTTGCGGATTTCGCTGGCCTCGATCACGGTGACGGAGGACGGCGTCTCGTCGATCAGGGTCTCGTATCCGGTGGCCGTAACCGATACGGTGCCCAGTGTCTGAGCGGCCTCCTGGGCATGAGCGAGGGCGGGTGATGCAAGCAGACTGGCCAGCGTCAGATGACCGACAACACGACGTTTCATGACTCGATGGCTCCCCAATAAGCGTTTCAGAACGCGCTAAAGTAGGTTCGTCGATCACGAAGGGCAACTTAAACCCCGGATGGCCAGGCCCATTCCGGGCGTGTCATGGCCGTTGGAGAACAGGCGCCAGAGGAGGGATCCGCCATGCTGGAACTGGGAATCGTCGCGCTGGCCACCTTTTTCGTGACCATCGGGCCGGTGGATGTCGCGGTGGTATTCGCGGTCCTCAGTCGGGGCGTGGACCCAGCCCAGCGCCGTGCCATGGCCATCCGCGGGGCGGTGGTCGCGGGCGGCATCCTGTTGCTGTTTGCGCTGGTCGGGGAGGCGCTGCTGTCGCTGCTGGGGATCTCGTTGGCGGCGCTGTACACCGCGGGCGGGATCCTGCTGCTGTTGATTGGCATCGACATGGTGTTTGCCCGCAGCTCGGGCGCGGTGTCGGCCACGGCGGCCGAGACGCAGGAGGCGCGCACCCGCAAGGACTTGTCGGTCTTTCCGTTGGCCACGCCCTTGCTGGCCGGCCCCGGCGCGATGGGGGCCGCGATCCTGATGATGAGCCGGGCCGAGGGCGACTGGGTGGCCCAGGCCGTGGTGCTCGGGGCGTTGGTGGCCGTTATGGTGCTTGCGCTGGTGTGCCTGCTGGTGGCGTCACGTCTGCAGCACTGGCTGGGCGTGACCGGCGCGCATGTGCTCACGCGCATCCTGGGCGTGCTGCTCAGCGCGCTCGCGATGCAGTTTATCTTCGACGGGCTTCAGCGAAGCGGTTTGCTCGGCGCCTGAAACGGCTGGCGTGGTCATTCCATGAACGGGGCCCTCCTCCGCTCGCGCGGGAAGGCCCCGGAAGATGGTGGGTTCAGAGCAGGTCTTCGGTGATGGCGTCGATGCCGGCTGCCGCGCATTCGTCATCGACCTGTCCGCTAGGGGCGCCGGAGATCCCGATACCGCCGACAATTCGACCACCGGTGGTGATCTGTTTGCCACCGCCCAGGGTGCTGACCCCCGGCAGGTGCTGGATGCCATAGCCGGCCTCTCCCGGTTCCGTCATCTCGCGAAGCTCCAGGGTGTCGGTGCGGAAGCTGACGGCGGTCCAGGCCTTGCGGATGGCGGTATCCACCGTGTGCGGACCGGCAAAGCGGTCGCGCTTCAGGGCCTGGGGGGTGCCATGTCGGTCGACCACGGCCGCAGTGATCTGGGTGTCGCGTTCGCGGCAGGCCTCGACTGCGGCCTCTGCGGCCTTGACCGCAAGTTCGGGGATCAGGGTCGGGGTGTCGAAGGTACCCTCGCTGGCGTGGAGGGGCGCGGCGGCAAACGCAAAGAAGATCGGGGCAGCAAGGCAGTAACGCAGGGTGGTCATGACGAGCCTCCAGAGTGCTGTGGTTTCGCACTCAGATAACTAGATGCCCAGGCTCTGCTGTTCAATGCGTCTGTACCCCGCGCGAAAGGGTGATCGAGTAGCGCCCGACGAACCGCGCGAAGGTGCCGCAAGTTACTGTTGCTTGTTTATAAAACGGATTAGATAACGCTGCATGTGGCTGTGGCGGAGGGGGCGCGGGCGCGGGCGGTTCAGGCGGCGCCACTCGCGGCTTCACGCTCGCGACGGGCGAGATCGCGCAATGCGTGGCGCAGCGCCGGGCGCAACGGGGTATTCAGGTGAGCCCTCGCTCGGGACGGCGGGATGGCGTGCCGCCGGCAGAACAACCCCAGGGCGTAGGCAAGGTCGTCGCGCGAGAGTGCGGTTTCGCGTTCGGCGCTCGGCCCCTTGCAGGCACCGCACTGATTCACGCGGACCTGGAAGGCAGTATTGGCCAGCATGACCCCGAAGCCCATCTGGGTGGCGAGGAGTTCCGCGATATGGGCCTCGTTACCCTCCAGGGCGGGTGGGGGCTCGCCAGCCGTGGCGAGCAGGCGCAAGGCGATCTCGCGCGCGAAGTGGGCAATCAGCGCCTGGGAATGTGCGACGAGCTCCGGGTCGTAGGGGATGCCGACGCCCGCCGACTGGGGTTCCGCCGGGTTGCGGCTGGGTCGGGCCGTATTCATCGCATCCCAGGGGATGGGATCGTCCATCAAGTTTCCAGGGTGCACGAGCCGGAACGGGCTGTCTGCGAGCCCGGCATGTTCCAGCACGCGATCGAACACCAGTTGAGCCATGGCCTGGCGATTGTCGGCTTGCCCGGGGAAGTGCTCGGCCGTGGGCAGTACCAGATGTGCCTTGCTCAGCATCGATCCCAGGTGTGGTTCGTTCCCGGCCCAATCGAAGATGGCGTGGATCCAGGCCCGGCTTTCGGGATCGAGGGCCGGGGCGCGTTGAAACAGGCGGGGAATGAGCGAGATCACAGGCGATCCTGAACAGCAGATGTAGGCTCATTGTAAGGGAGGCGAGCGGGGCGTCGCGATCAATCGGTGCCCGGGCGGGAAGATCGCGTGGCTGGCCTGCTATGTTTGATGAACAGGGTGTGCATGACGGCATGTCGCGCCTCTGGGGAAACGCTGGATGACCCGCGCTTGTGCGCAGCGCAGCGGCGAAACAATCCATGAACAGTGGATGGCCAGGCCACAAAGATTGCTTTGCTGCGCGCGCGATGGCGAACGATGGGTTCTTCAGGGTTTTCCGAGGAAAGCTACAAAGGAGGTTGGTATGAGCACGATGAAGGCGGCAGTTTTTGTCGAACCCGGGCGGATCGAGTTGCAGGAGCGTCCAATCCCGGAGATCGGGCCGACGGACGCCCTGCTGCGGGTGACGACCACGACCATCTGCGGGACCGATGTGCATATCCTCAAGGGCGAATACCCGGTGGAGGCGGGCCGCATCGTGGGGCACGAACCGGTTGGGGTGATCGAACGCCTCGGGGACGCAGTGACCGGCTACGAGGTCGGCCAGCGGGTCATCGCGGGCGCGATCACGCCCTGCGGGCAATGCCATTCCTGCCTGGAGGGCATCTCCAGTCAGTGTGGTGGCAAGGCCATGGGTGGCTGGCAGCTGGGAAACACGATCGATGGCTGTCAGGCGGAGTACGTGCGCATCCCCAATGCGCAGGCGAATCTGACCCCGGTGCCGGACGGCCTGAGCGACGAACAGGTACTGATGTGTCCGGACATCATGAGCACCGGTTTCGGCGGCGCCGAACATGGGCACATCCACATCGGCGATACGGTGGCCGTGTTCGCCCAGGGCCCTATCGGCCTTTGTGCCACGGCGGGTGCCAAGCTCATGGGGGCCACCCGGATCATCGTGGTGGACGGGGTGCCGGAGCGCCTGGAGACCGCCCGCAAGCTGGGCGCGGATGTGGCGATCAACTTCCGCGAGCAGGACCCGGTCGAGACGATCATGGAGCTGACTGGCGGGCGCGGGGTCGATGTGGCCATCGAGGCCCTGGGGCAGCAGCAGACCTTCGAGGCCTGTCTGCGCATCCTGAAACCGGGCGGGACCCTTTCCAGTCTCGGGGTGTATTCGGGCAAGCTTTCCATGCCGCTGGATGCGATTGCAGCCGGGCTGGGCGATCACACCATCGTGACCACCCTGTGCCCCGGCGGGAAAGAACGCATGCGGCGGTTGATGGAGGTCGTCGCCTCGGGGCGCGTGGACCTGACGCCGATGGTGACGCACCATTACAAGCTGGCGGATATCGAGGCGGCCTACGACCTGTTCTCGCATCAACGCGACGGCGTACTGAAGGTCGCCATTACGCCGTAGTGAAGCACTGGCTGAACCAGGCGGCCGCGAGTTCGGCTGCCTGTTCCAGCGTGCCCGGTTCCTCGAACAGGTGGCTGGCGCCGGGTACGATCTGGAGCTCGCAGCGTGCGTGCATAAGCGCCTGCGCCTGGCGATTCAGTTGAATCACCATGGTGTCGTCACCGCCCACGATCAGGAGGGTGGGGCTCTCGACTCTGGGCAGGGCTGCGCCTGCCAGGTCCGGGCGCCCGCCGCGCGAGACCACGGCCCGGATGGTCTCCGGCGCTGCGGCGGCGGCCTGCAACGCTGCCGCGGCGCCGGTGCTGGCGCCAAACAGCCCGAGCGGCAGGGGTGCCAGGCGAGGCTGGGCGGCCGCCCATTGGCAGGCCTGCACCAGCCGCCGGCCGAGGAGTTCGATATCGAAGCGGTTGGCGTAGGTGCGATCTTCCCCTTCGGTGAGCAGATCGAACATCAGGGTGGCGATGCGGCTGGCCTGCAGTGTCCGCGCCACTTGATGATTGCGCGGGCTCAGGCGGCTGCTACCGCTGCCGTGCGCGAAAACGACGAGACCAATGGGTGTCTCGGGTACGCCGAGAATCCCCTGGTGGACCTGGCCGTCCAGGGCCAGGTCGACGGACTGTTCATTCGCGTGAGACATCGGGGTTTTCCACACGGTGGACGGAGGCCATCATCGCGATGACCGCGTCGTCGGAGACTTGTTCGAAATCCTCGTAGTACGCCCCCACCGAGCCGCGGTAGTACTCGGGGATGTCCAGGGTGACCAGTTCATCGACCTCGTTTTCCAGGAGTGCCGCGGTCTCCGCCGGTGCCACCGGGATCGCCACGACCAGATGGCGAGGCTGGCGCTGACGTGCGTCGCGGATCGCGGCGCGCATGGTGAGTCCGGTGGCGATCCCGTCGTCGACAATGATCGCCAGCTTGCCGCCAACGTCCGGGGAAGGCGTCGTGCAGTACAGTTGGCGCCTGCGCCGGGCTTCGGCGCGTTCGCGTGCCTCGGCCTGGTCCAGCCAGCCTGGATCGACGCGTCCCGCCTCGCGTGGATTGCAGACCGGTTCGCCCTGCTCGGGCACGGCACAGATCGCGTACTCGGGATGGAACGGGTGGCCGATCTTGCGCGGGATCAGGAGATCCAGGGGCATGCCCAGACGCCGGGCGACGGCGATCCCCAGGGGGACTCCGCCGCGCGGCAAGGCATACACAACGCCGGGTTGGCCGCGATAGCGGTCCAGGGCGTGAGCGAGTTGCTCGCCGGCTTCCTTTCGGTCTCGAAATCGCATTGGGCCTGCGTGCCACCTGAGTGGGTCTCACTTGAAGTGTAGACAGGCGTTGATCATTCGCGGGTGGCGCA
Source organism: Thioalkalivibrio versutus (assembly GCF_001020955.1). Classification (NCBI taxonomy): domain Bacteria; kingdom Pseudomonadati; phylum Pseudomonadota; class Gammaproteobacteria; order Chromatiales; family Ectothiorhodospiraceae; genus Thioalkalivibrio; species Thioalkalivibrio versutus. The sequence goes on along the minus strand of NZ_CP011367.1, from coordinate 1,616,231 downwards.
CACAAAAAGGCCCGGGACCAGCGGTGCCCGGGCCTTGGAAGGGGTGTGGGGGCCCCTTGGGATTAGTTGAAGGCTTCCCCGGGCTTCACGCCCATCGCCTTCAGGATCATCGCCAGCGGGCAGAAGCCGGTGAAGGCGGACTGCAACAGGTTCGCGCCGACGAACAGGGTCAGGATCAGCCACATCGGGGTGAAGACCCACCCGAGGATGGCGCTGATGATCACGACGGTGCCGGCGAAGGCGAGGACGATGCGGTCAATGCTCATGGATGGTGTCTCCTGGTTAAGTATTAGCGAAGTCTAATATGCAGTCTGACGGTCACGAACACAAGGGGCGCGTAGTCGATGGGGTTTCCTCGCCATCCACCGCGCGGGCCGGGTTCAGGGGAAGATTTCGCCGGGCTTGAGCCCCATGGATTTCAGGATCATCACCAGCGGGCAGAAGCCGGTAAACGAGGCCTGAATCAGGTGGATGCCCATGAAGACGGCGAGTAGCAGCCACCAGGGGCTGGCCAGCCAGGTGAGCAGTACGCTGACCAGGACGACAATACCGGCAAACAAAATGAAGAAACGGTCGGTGGACATGAGCACTCCCTCCCTTGTTACTACCCAGTAGATAGCACCGGCGCAGGGGTTCGGCAAGCATCCGTCCGAATGCCAGCCTGGGGAAGGCTGATCAACGCACTCGTTCGCGCTCGAGCGGCAACGCTGTCGGTGGGCAGAATCGGCCAAGCCCCGGCGTTCAATCGGTCGTGGCGTTGGTACCCCACGTTCCCCGATCTGCGTTGCGACCTCCAAAGAGAGGACACATTCCGGTAGCACGCCTACCCGTCTGCGTGCCGTATCGGGTCGCGGAAAACACGGGGTGCCAACGCGGACCTGCGCATGGATCCGTGTCCCTCTAGCGTTCCTCGATGGAGGTGTAGTCGCGCGAGCGGTAGCCGGTGTAGAGCTGGCGCGGGCGGCCGATGCGGGATTCGGGGTCCTGCATCATTTCGTTCCAGTGCGAGATCCAGCCGACGGTGCGGGCGAGGGCGAAAATCACGGTGAACATGTTCAACGGGATGCCCATCGCGCGCAGGATGATGCCGGAGTAGAAGTCCACGTTGGGGTAGAGCTTGCGCTCGATGAAGTAGTCGTCCTCCATCGCGATACGTTCCAGCTCCATGGCGACGTCGAACAGGGGCTGGTTATCGGCGCCCATGTCGCCCATCTCCGCTAGCAGGTCGTGGCACATCTTGCGGATGATCTTGGCGCGCGGATCGTAGTTCTTGTACACGCGGTGGCCGAAGCCCATCAGGCGGAAGGAGTCGTTCTTGTCCTTCGCGCGGGCCACGAAGTCCTCCACGCTCTTGTCGGAGTGCACGATCTCCTCGAGCATGCGGATGACCTTCTCGTTCGCACCCCCATGCAGTGGCCCCCAAAGCGAGGCGATGCCGGCGGAGATCGCGGCAAACGGGTTGGCCTCGGAGGAGCCGGACAGGCGCACGGTGGAGGTCGAGGCGTTCTGCTCGTGGTCGGCGTGCAGGATCAGGATCAGGTCGAGCGCGCGCACGAACACCGGGTTCGGCTGGTAGGGCTCGCTGGGCACGCCGAACATCATCGCCAGGAAGTTGGCGGTGTAGGACAGGTTGTTGTCCGGGTACATGAACGGCTGGCCGTTGGCGTACTTGTACGACCAGGCGGCGATGGTGGGCATCTTGGAGATCAGCCGGTGCGCGGCGATGCGCCGATGTTCCGGGTTATGCACGTCCACGTTGTCGTGATAGAAGGCCGACAGCGCGCCGACCACACCGACCATGATTGCCATTGGATGCGCGTCGTGGCGGAAGCCGTCGAAGAAGCGGCGCACGGCCTCGTGCAGCATCGAGTGCTCCTTGATGATGCGCGAGAAGTCGTGCAGGTCGTCGGCGGCAGGCAGGTCGCCGTTCAGCAGCAGATAGCAGACCTCGAGATAGGTGCTCTCTTCCGCCAACTGTTCTATGGGGTAGCCGCGGTAGAGCAGGGTGCCCTCGTCGCCGTCGATGAAGGTGACGTCCGAACGACAGCTGGCCGTGGACATGAACCCCGGGTCATAGGTGAAGTAGCCGAGCTCCTTGTACAGGGTGCGGACATCCAGGCAGTTCGGGCCGTGCGAGCCCTCCTGGATCGGCAGTTCGATGCTCTTGCCGGTGGTGTTGTCGGTCAGCGTGACGGTTTTGCTCATGAAACGGCCTCGTAGCGAAGGGGACGTCCGGATGCGGATTAGGTGAATGGTAAACCATCGACCGGCCCGCGGCAGAGGGGTGCGTGAAGTGTGTTGGGCCCGGAGGAAAAGGGCGATCGTGCTTGCAGCGCGAGGGCGTCAGGGCCCGGGGGTTCCGCGGCGCTGGCGCTTGTCGGCGTACATCGCGGCATCGGCGCTGGTCTGGGCCTCGGGCAGGGACCCGCTGACGGTGCGGCAGGCGTAACCGATGGAGGCCGACACACCGGCCTCTTGCAGCGCCGCACGCAACCGGTTCGCGATCCCGGGGAGGTGGTCGGCCGGCGTCTCCGGCAGCAGCACGCCAAACTCGTCTCCACCCAGGCGGGCAACGATGTCGATTTCGCGACTGGCATCCCGCAGGGCCTGGCCAGCCGCCTTGATCAATCGGTCGCCGGCGTCATGGCCTTCCTGGTCGTTGACCGTCTTCAGGTTGTCGAGGTCGATGGCGACGAGACCCGCCGGGAGGCTGTGATCCTGACAGCGTTGTTCCTCGGCGCTCAACGCGAGTAGCCAGCCGCGCCGGTTGTAGGTGCCGGTAAGGGCGTCGTTGTAGGCCTCCAGTCGCAGGGCCTCGCGCTCGCGTTCAAGTTCGTCGATCTGGCGGCGTTGGCGGATCAGTGACTCGATGACGGTGACGGCGGCCTGGATCTGTTCCGATTGCGCCTCGATGTCGGCCGATATGGGTTCCGGGTTCATCGCGCAAAGCACGCCGTACATCTCGTACTCACGGTCCTGTACCGGAAACCCGATGTAGCTGCCGATGGCGGGGGGTTCGGGTTGTGCGGCAAGCGCCTCCTGGTAGGCGGGAACCTGTTGTACGTCCGGGGCGATTCGCGGGCCGCGTTCGGCGAGCATGCGGATGCAGAAGGAGTTGCCCCAGTCAAAGGCCGTGCCGGCCTGAATGCCGTAGCCGTGGTCGTCGGCGCGCACGACGATCTGCTCGTTGTCCTCGATGCGGGTCAGCATCCAGACGTCCAGGGGGGCGATCCGGTGGAGCAGTTTCAGGACGTGATCGACCCCGAGGTTGAACGGCGAGGGCGCGGTATCGGGGAGGTCGAAGATTCGGGCCATGGGACAATCCGTCGAGACGGTGGGGCGGCGGTTCGCCGCGCAGGATGGAAAAAGTCTAGGAGATCGCGGGTCGCGCTGCCGGTCGCAGTTCGCGTTCCGCGCGCTTCAGGGCGTGTTCCAGGCTTCCGGCACCGGGTTCGCGCATGGCGTGGCCAATGCCCGCGGGGATGGCCTTTGCGGACAGGGCCTGGCGGATGTGTTGCGCCCGCGCCGCCAGGGGTTGCGCCCTCAGGTCGATCGCGAGCAGGCCGAAGCGGGTGCCACCGAGTCGACCGATCAGGTCGGTGGGGCCTGCCAGGCCCTGCAGGGCGAGGATCGCGCGAACCAGTTCGGTGTCATCCTGAATGCCCGTGCTGTCCACGCTCGAGTCCCCGGGGAAGAGATCGAACAGGATGATGCCGGCGGGTTGGCCGCTCTGTTGGCAGCGGGTCTCCTCGGCGTCCAGCGCGAGCTCCCAGCCGTGGCGGTTGAGCACGCCGTTCAGGGGATCACCGTGGGCGGCCAGGGCCGCGTGCTGGCGCAGCCGGTCCAGCCCCTCGGCGCGCTGGCTGAGACGCAGCAGGTGCCCCAGCGATCCTGCCAGGGCACGCACGACCGGCTCATGGTGTTCGATGGCGGAGTCCATGGGTTCGGGATGCAATCCGCAAAGCGTGCCGAAGAGTTCGCCATCGGCATCGTACAGCGGGAATCCGATGTAGCAGCCAATCGTTGCGACCTCATTGATCGGGGCACTGGCATAGGCTGGAACCGAGCGTGCGTCCGCGGCGATGTTCGGTCCATCTCCGGCGTTCATGTGTACGCAGTAGGAGTGCTGCCAGCTGAATGCGGCCCCGGGGCGGATGCGCGGTGCGTGGCCGTGGGTGTGCAATACCACCCAGTCATCGGACTCGACCCGCGTGAGCATCCACATGTCCAGAGGGATCAACGCCTGCAGGGCGCTCAGCGTGGCGTCGACGGCTCCGGAGAAGTCGTCGGCCAGCGCGGTTGCAAGGGTGGCCCTGGGCATCGGAGGCTCAGCTCGGTTGGGTCGAGCCTGTCATCCTACAGGCGCGGGAGTTCCGGGTGCGACAGCTGCCCACCGTGGACGTGCTGGCGCCCGAACTCGGCGCAGCGGGCGAGCGTGGGGATGGCCTTGCCGGGGTTGAGCAGCCCCAGCGGGTCGAACGCGCGGCGCAGGTGGTGAAACTGCTCCAGTTCCGGCGCGGCGAACTGCACGCACATGCCGTCCAGCTTTTCCACGCCTACGCCGTGTTCCCCGGTGACGGTGCCACCGACCTCGACGCAGAGTTCGAGGATCTGCTGGCCGAAGGCCTCCGCGGTTTCCAGTTGCCCGGGCTGGTTGGCGTCGTAGAGGATCAGTGGATGCAGATTGCCGTCACCGGCGTGGAACACGTTGCACACGCCGAGGCCAGCCTCGCGCGACAGGGTGTTGATTCGTTCCAGCACCGTCCCGATCTGGTGGCGCGGGATGGTCCCGTCCATGCAGTAGTAGTCCGGCGAGATACGGCCGGCGGCAGGGAACGCGGCCTTGCGCCCGGCCCAGAACAATGCGCGCTCGGCGTCGTCGCGGGCGGTGTGCACCTCGGTGGCGCCCAGATCCAGGAGCTTCTGGCGTACCACCATGACGTCCTCGGAGACCTCGGCGTTGGTGCCGTCGAGCTCGCACAAGAGGATCGCGGCCGCCTCTACCGGGTAGCCGGCGTGGACGAAGTCCTCCGCAGCGCGGATGGCAGCGTTGTCCATCATTTCCAGCCCGGCGGGAATCAGTCCGGCGGCGATGATGCCTGCCACTGCGCGTCCGGCGGCCTCGGCCTGGTCAAAGCTGGCCAGCAGGACCTGGGTGCGCTCGGGGCGGGGCAGCAGGCGCACGGTGACTTCGGTGACGATGCCCAGCATGCCCTCCGAGCCAACCATGAAGGCAAGCAGGTCCAGCCCGGCACTATCCAGCGTCTTGCCGCCGAGGCGGATGATCTCGCCATCCAGGGTGACCAGCTCCAGCCCGATCACGTTGTGCACGGTGAGTCCGTACTTCAGGCAATGCACGCCTCCCGCGTTCTCGGCCACGTTGCCGCCGATGGAACACGCGATCTGCGAGGACGGGTCGGGTGCGTAGTAGAGCCCCTGCGGGGCCGCCGCCTCGGAGATCGCGAGGTTGCGCACGCCGGGCTGGACGACCGCGCAGCGGTTGTCGGCATCGATCTCCAGGATGCGATTGAAGCGCGCCAGGGATAGCAGCAGCCCAGTCTCGCTGGGCAGGGCGCCGCCGGACAGCCCGGTGCCAGCCCCGCGCGGCACGATCGGGACCCCGTGCTCGCGGCAGAGCCGCAGGCAGGTCAGCAGTTCCTCGTGGGTTCGTGGCAGGGCCACGGCCCCGGGGATCTGGCGGTAGGCGGAGAGGCCGTCGCACTCGTAGGCTCGGCGTTCCGCGGCCTCGACCACCAGGGCGTCCGAGGGCAGCTCGGTGGTCAGACCCTCAATGACCGCGGCCAGCGCCTGTGCGGCGGCCTCGGTCGGCGGTGTGGCGGGATGGGCGCTCATGGCCTCGATGGTAGGGGTCTGCTGGGTCCGTGCGAGGTGATCGCATAAACTGTGGGTCTTTTCCGCAAGCGGGACGTGATGATGGGCATTGGGCTGGGCTCGTATCTGGCAGTGGCGGCAGGCGGTGCGCTGGGCTCGGCACTGCGGCTGGGGATGCAGGAGTGGATGGTGGCGCACTTCGGGCGTGCCTTCCCCTGGGGTACGTTGAGCATCAACATCCTCGGCTCGTTCCTGATCGGGGTACTGGCCGTGGTGCTGGTGGAGCGCCTGGAACTGCACCCGGCCTGGCGCTTGTTGCTGATAGTGGGGATGCTCGGGGGGTTCACGACGTTTTCAACCTTCTCCCTGGAAGTCGTTCACATGGTGGATGTAGGCGCCTGGGCGCGTGCACTGGGCTACATGCTCGCGAGCCTGCTGGTCTGCGTGCTGGCTGCGGCAGCGGGGCTCCACGGAACTCGATTCCTGCTGGGGGTCGGGCCGGTCGCCTCGTGAGGGCATTGGCCGCGACCGTGGACGCCACGGGGCGGCAACCGTAGACTTCCCCGTCGTTCTTTCCACCCCTTGCCGGAAATCCGTCATGCTTGATATCCACAGCCTGCGCCAGGACCTGGATGCGACTGCCACCGCTCTGGAACGCCGTGGCTATACCTTGGACCGCGAACGCTTCAAGGCCCTGGAGGCCCGCCGCAAGGCGTTGCAGATGCGCACCCAGGAGCTGCAGGCCGACCGCAACACTCGCTCCAAGGGTATCGGGCAGGCGAAGGCGCGGGGCGAGGACATCGAGCCGCTGAAGGCCGAGGTCGGGCGCCTGGGCGACGAGCTCAAGCAGTGCGAGACCGATCTGCACGGGGTCCAGCAGGAGCTGGATGCGATGCTGATGCAGATCCCGAATCTGCCGCAGGCGGACGTGCCCGACGGACTGGACGAAAAAGACAACGTCGAGGTCCGCCGCGAGGGAACCCCGCGGACCTTTGATTTCACGCCGCGCGATCACGTGGACCTGGGCCTGCCCGGTGGCTGGCTGGACTTCGAGGCCGCGGTGCGGGTGGCCGGTTCGCGTTTCGTGGTGATGCGCGGTCAGATGGCGCGCCTTCACCGGGCACTGACCCAGTTCATGCTGGATCTGCACACCGGCGAACACGGCTACCAGGAGACCTACGTCCCCTACCTGGCGAATCCCGAATCGCTGGAGGGGACCGGGCAGTTGCCGAAGTTCGACGATGACCTGTTCTCGGTCGACTGTGACCAGCGCTACCGTCTGATCCCCACCGCCGAGGTCACCCTGACCAACCTGGTGCGCGAGCAGATCCTCGATGCCGAGGCCTTGCCGCTGAAGATGGTGGCCCACACCCCGTGTTTTCGTTCCGAGGCGGGCAGCTATGGGCGCGATGTGCGCGGCCTGATCCGGCAGCACCAGTTCGAGAAGGTGGAACTGGTGCAGATCGTGCAGCCGGAGAGCTCGGATGCCGCACTGGAGGAACTCCTGGGCCATGCCGAGCGGGTCTTGCAGGCGTTGGAACTGCCCTACCGCGTGATGCTCCTGAGCGCCGGGGACATGGGCTTTGCCGCGGCGCGCACCTATGACCTGGAAGTCTGGCTGCCGGCCCAGGATGCCTACCGCGAGATCTCCTCTTGCTCCAACTTCCAGGCCTTCCAGGCGCGCCGCATGCAGGCGCGCTTCCGACCGAAGGCGGGCGAACGCCCGGAGCTGGTGCACACCATCAACGGGTCCGGGGTTGCGGTGGGCCGGGCCCTGGTCGCGCTGCTGGAGAATCACCAGCAGGCAGACGGCTCGATCCACATCCCGGAAAAACTGCGCCCGTATCTCGGGGGAACCTCGGTGATGGAGCCGCCGTCCGAATAGGAGGTCCACCGGGAGTCGGCTTGACGTGAATAACGCCCTTGGCAGGAAGAGTTGGTTTGGTTGGCTGGCGAGCGTCTCGCTGGTAGGCATGGTGATGTTGTTCGCGACCGCCTCTGTGGCGGACGAATCCGTCGAATCCGACGAGGGGATCGTGTTCGATGACACCCCGCGCCCGATTGGGCTGCATACGCCCGACTGGTTCGAGCTGAGCTTCCTCGATCTGCGCGAGGACCTGGAAGATGCGGTGGAGCAGGGAAAGATGGGGCTGGCTGTCTACTTCGGCATGGATGACTGCCCCTATTGCGAGGCGCTGTTTGACAAGAACTTCGCACAGGACGATATCCGCGAGTACCTGGCGTCACACTTCAACGTGGTGGCCATCGACGCGCTGGGCACACGTGAAGTCACGGACCTGGACGGCGAGACCTGGCTCGAACGGCGCTACGCCGCCGAACAACGGCTGAACTTTACCCCCTCGATTGCCTTTTACGACGAGGACGGCGAGCGCATCCATCAGATGCGCGGTTACTACCCACCATACCGGTTCCGCGCGCTGCTGGAATACGTGATTGACCGGCATGACCGCGAGGAGAGTTTTCGCGACTATCTGGAGCGCGCCGACCCACCGCCAAAGTTCGATCTCGACGACATCAACCAGCGGGAGTTCTTCATCAACCAGCCGTATGCGCTGGATCGGAGCCGAATCCCCGCCGAACGCCCACTGGTGGTGTTCTTTGAGCGCGAGGCCTGCCATGCCTGCGATATCATGCACTCCGAGCCGCTGCAGCAGGACGAGGTGCTGGAGCGCATCGGCCTGATGGATGCGGTGCAGCTGGATGCCGACGATGCCGATACGCCGGTGCTGACGCCGGGTGGCGACCGCACCAACGCAAAAGACTGGGCCGCGGAACTGGGTGTGCACTGGGCGCCCACGCTCATTTTCTTCGACGAGCGCGGCGAAGAGATTATCCGCATCGATTCGGTCGTCCACCAGAATCGGCTGCGGAACGTGCTGGACTTCGTCCTGACCCGTGGGTACGAGGATTATCCGACCTTCGAACGCTGGCGTGCCCAGCAGCCGCCGCGCCCCTGACCACGCCGCTGACTCAAGGAATCATCCCTTTGCATTTCGACCGTGACTTCGTAATCCGCAACCGTGAAGTGCTGGAAGGCATCGTTGCCCGTTCCCACCGCGTAGCGCTGGGAATCTTCGCGCTGACCTTCGGGGGCTACGGGGCAGCGGTATGGCTCTGGTTCCAGGACAACGTGTGGGCCGCCCTGGTGGTGGCGACGCTCAGCTATCTGGTGTTCCGCCAGTTCCGCATGCTGGCGCTGGGAGTCGCGCGCATGCCGCTGCGCGGCGATGCGGGGGCGGTGGAGGCGCTCAAGGCGATCGATATGGCGCTGGAACAGGACAAGCCCCACCCGGTACTGGCCGAGGTCGAGGCGCATCTGCGGGCGCTGGAAGAGGCGCCCGCAACGCAGGAGGAACGCGAGGCCGCGGGCCCGGGCGATTCGAAGAAGGGCGCCGGCAAGGGCGACTGACAGCGACCTGTGGTCGCCGGATCAGAGCTCGACGGGTACGCCCAGTTTCTGCTCGATGACCCGCACCAGGGTCGCGTGCAGCTCTTCGCCATTGCGATCGTCGATCCAGGTGCCTTCCTCCTCGGAATAGCCGAAATGAGCCGGTCCTTCGGGCGAGGAGAGCCAGATCTGCTGTGCGGCCTCCTGGCGGTTCAGGATCAACTGGGCGCCATCGTCGAATTCGATCGTCATCACGCCGTCGATCAGGTCAATGTCCAGGTCGTCCAGCGCGCTTTGCTCGGTGAGGCGGGTCTGGATGTCGTCCAGGGTGTTTTCGGCGAATACGGCGAAGGAGGTCTGGCTCATGGGGATCTCGATACGGTCGGGAAGAGGGGGGTGGCTGCGCCGTGATTATAGGTCAGCTGCGCCAGGCGGCAATGGCCAACCCGGCCCAGCCGAGGATAAACGCGGTGCCGCCCAGCGGTGCAATCGCGCCGAGGATACGGGGTGCGCCGAGCGCCAGGGCATACAGGCTCCCAGAGAACAGCAGGATGCCGATCACGAACGCCACAGCACTGGCAGCGGCCCAGCCGTTGGCCAGGTGGGCCCACAACGCCGCGACCAGCAGCAGGGCCAGGGCATGGATGAAGTGATACTGGACGCCGGTATGCCAGGTCGCGAGGGCCTGTTCCGTCAGGCGTTCCTGCAGGGCGTGGGCGCCGAAGGCGCCGAGGACGACGGCAGTCCCTCCCAGCAGGGCAGCGATGACAACAAGGGGGCGAATCAGCGGTTCGCTGGCCCCCATCAGGCGTCGTCGCCCATCTCGCTGTCGATGTCCTGGCCGGCGACCCAGCCGTGCTCGCGGGCGCGCTCGATGGCTTCGTTATGGATGCGCTCATGGCGCTCGCGCAGCTCGGGCGGGAGGTTGCTGATGCGCAGGCTGTATTTGTCCCACTCGGCGTTGACCTGGTCATGCAGCATCTGGATGCGCGAGACATCCCAGCCATCGCAGGTTTCGTCCTCCGGGAGGATGCCGAATACCCAGGCATCGCGGATGAAATTGCCGATGGGGGTCATGCCGGCGTACATGTCGTTGTACAGGCCGACGTAGGTGCGACTGGAGCGTTTGGGTTCATTCATGCTGCATAGTCTAGGGAAATACTGATGAATGTACACACTCGCGTTGGCACCCCAGGTTCCCCGATCCTGCGTTGCGCCGCTTGCGGGTAGAACCACTACCCGCTGCACGGCGCGCCTTGTCTCGGGAAACCTGGGGTGCCAACCCCATAAACCGTGGAATGCAGGGGCTCGGGCGCTTTTGCGTGCGCCCAGCGTTGCGGCTCGCTTATGTAGCTCGGCTACACTTCGCTCACCGCGCCTTGTTCGCACGCAAAAGCGACTCGAGCGCGAGGGTGTACATTCATGAGTATTTCCCTCGGCGTGCGTCCGTCTCAGGCAAAGCGATTTCGACGCGGGTTCCGGGGGGTTCCGGACGCGAACGGGGATACCAGGTGCACGCAACAAACGACTCGCTGACTCGGGTACGCATCCGCGCCCTGATCAAACTGATGGTTCTCGGGGCCGCCCTGCTGCTGGTTGGGGTGATGCTCCGGTACGCCTTTTCCGGACCGGGCGATACCCGTGGCGAGACGCTGCGGGTGGATCTTGCCGAGATTGCCCCGGGCGAGGCCCTGCGTGTGATTCACGGTAGCCGCCACGTGCTTGTGGTCCATCGCGATGCTGCGTGGCAGGCCGCCCTGGCCGGTGATGACGAGCTGGTCGACCCGGAGGCCCGCCGCGGCCAGCAACCGGACGGGCTGGATCGGCCATTGCGCAGCTTCCGGCCCGAGTGGCTGGTGGTGATCGGCGAAAGTGCGGATCTGGGTTGCGAGCTGGACCTGGTCCACCCGGACGAGGCCGACGGCTGGAGCGGTGGCTTTGTCGACCGCTGCCGGGGCGGACGTTACGACGGCGCCGGCCGCGTATATGCGGATCAATCGGCCCGGCGCAACCTGCCCATCCCCGACTATCGCTTCGCTGGGGATGACCAACTGATCCTGGGCAGACCGTGAAGGTGACCTCCCAAGCGGCCCCGGCTCTTTCACCGGGCCCCAGGGGTGACGTGGTTCCGGCAGGCGCCAACTCGCTATGCGGGTGCCTCTGCGGACGCGGAAACCCGTGTCCGGCCTGGACGGTCTGAGTCAGCCATCCCCCACCTTCGCGAGGGTGATGGCAGGGTAGAGGTCAAACCGCACGCTCTTGCCCTTGATGCTCGCCTGGGGCGAGTCGGGACCGAGGGCGGGCGCATGCAGCGGGCGCTTGACGATGACGCGACGTTCCACGTTCTGGCGCAGGGTGGCCAGGGTTTGCTCTGCGTCGGGGTCGGCCGCCTCGGGCATCAGCGCCTGCATCAGCTGCATGTCCTTTTTCACCGCGGCCCGCTTGGCCCGTTCCGGGAACATGGGATCGAAGACCGCGGCCATTGCCGGGACGGCGAGATGCGCTGGATCGGCCTTCCCCTCGTGCAGGGTGATGCGCCCGATGATGGGCGCGAGTTCCGGGCTGGCCGCCGCGCGTTCCAGCGCGTCGGCGAGCAGGTGGTACACCACGGGATGCCGCTCCCAGGCCGTGACCCGGAAGCCGTGCGCGGCCAGCAGGAGGGTGTCGCGGCCCAGGCCGGCGGAGGCATCCAGCACATGGCCGTCACGCGGGAGTCTGCCGAAGGCGCGGATCAGGCCCTCGCGCTGGTGACCGGCATGGGCGAGGCGATAGCCCTGGCGCCCGGCGGCAAAGTCCAGCTGCAGTCGCAGCGGCGGGTGTACGTCCTCGCGGACCAGTTCGAGCCCGCGGTCTCCCGTCTCCAGCACGAGCGTGGCTTCCCCGGCATGGGCGTAGCCGCGCGCCGCCAAGGCCTGGCGCAGTGCGTTGGCGGCGGACTCGTGGCCGGGGGCCGCGCGTACGGTGAGTGGCATGGGCGTCAGTAGTGCGGCGGGGGTGGTTCGGCGCCCTCCGGCCCGCCGCCGTGCTCCTCGAGGTCGCGCATGCGATCGCGCAGCCACTGGACCTGCTGGCGCAGCTCGGTATTGGCCTGTTGCAGCTCCAGTTGCACGCGGGCCTGCTCTTCCTGGGTGTATTCCTGATGGGCCAGGCGGATCTCCAGATCCTCGATGCGCTTTTGCAGGGCTTCCGAATCCATGCGGGTTACTCCACCACGTTGCGCGGCTGGTCGCTCGCGTAGCCGTGGATATTGGCCGTAACCTCGTCGATCACCCGCTGCCGGGCGGTTCGCGCGGCCCAGGCGGTGTGGGGCGTGAGGATGAGGTTGGGGATATCGTCGGCCAGCAGGGGGTGATCCGCCGGTGGGGGTTCCGGTTCCAGTACGTCGATGCCGGCGCCGCCGAGATGCCCGCTGCGCAGGTACCTGGCCAGGGCCTCGGGATCGACCAGGCCACCCCGGGCGGTGTTCAGCAGCAGGGCCCCCGGACGCATCTGGCGCAGGGCGGCATCATCGATGAGGTGCCGGGTCGTCGCGGTCAGGGGGCAGTGCAGGCTGATGACGTCGCATTGTCCCAGTAACCGTTCCAGCGGCACGCGATCCTCTTGTGCTGCGCGGTCCGGATTCAGACTCTCGGCCACCAGCACCTCCATGCCAAAGGCCTCGGCGACGCGCGCGGTGGCCCGGCCCAGTACGCCCCAGCCGATGATGCCGAGGCGCATTCCGGCCACCGTGCCGATGGGGTGGTCGAGGAGACAGAACTGATCGGAGGCGCTCCAGCGACCGGCGCGAATGTCCGCGCGGTAGGCGTCCAGTTGGGTGACCAGCGTCAGCAGCAGGGCGAAGACGTGCTGCACCACGGAGTCGGTGGCGTAGTCGCGCGCATTGCTGACGACGATACCCAGGCGGCGGGCTGCCTCCACGTCGATATTGTTGGTGCCGGTGGCGGCGGCGCAGACGAGTCGCAGGCGGGGTGCGGCGGTCAGTACCTCCGCATTCAGCTCGACCTTGTTGGTGACGATCACCTCGGCATCGCCGATCCGGCCCAGCCGCTGATCCGGCTCGGTGTGCTCGTGGAAGGACCACACGGGAAGGCTGGCCCGGAGTTCGGTCAGGTCAAGATCGTCGCGGTCGACCGTGGCGAGATCGAGAAAGACGCCGCGTTGAAGGTGGCTCATGATCGGCGTGTATCCGTATTCAATGAAGATGGTGTCCAATGAAAAGGGCCCCGCCGTGCGGGGCCCTGGAACGCATTCCTGCCGTGCTGTGCAGCGCGGAACCCTAGTTGTCGCCCATGAAGGCGTGGAACAGGTTCAGCAGGTGCAGGAACATCACATAGAGGTTCGCGTACAGCGAGACCGTCATCACGATGTAGTTGGCCTCGGGGTCGTGAATCATCCGGCTGGTGTCGAACAGGATGGCGGCCGACAGCAGCAGGACAACCGCGGCCGAGATGGCCAGCGACAGGGCCGGGATCGCCAGGAACAGGTTGGCGACGATGGCCAGCAGGGCGACGATCAGGCCGACGACCAGGAAGCCGCCGAGGAAGCTGAAGTCCTTCTTGGTGGCCAGGGCGTAGCCGGAAAGCGTGACAAATGCGACCGCAGTGGCGGCGAAGGCGTTGCCGACGATCTGGGGCCCGTTCGGCAGACCCAGGTACATGCTCAGGATCGGGCCGAGGAAGAAGCCCAGCACGCCGGTGAAGGCGAAGGTCAGCACGATGCCCAGCGCCGAGTTGCGCGCGGCGTGGATGGCGAACGGGCCGCCGATCAGCACCCCCAGCATGATGATCCAGTGCACCGGCGGCGCGTTGACCGCCATGGCGATGAACGCGGTGATCGCGCTGAACGCCAGGGTGAGCGACAGCAGCATGTAGGTCTGCCGGATCACCTTGTTGGTGGAGATGGTCTCGCTGATGGAACCAGTGCTGGACGGATTGCGACTCGAGCGGACGATCTGGTCTCGGGACACGGGTCAACTCCTCATTGGATTCGAAACAAGCACAGTGTAGCGACAAGCGTTCCCGGTTGCAGCGTTTCCCTTGCGGTTTCAGGGCATGCGGGCCGATCACGCGGTGATCGGCCCGGCGCGGGTTATTTGATCGGCTCGCCGACCTTTTCCGAGACGGTCTTCACCGCATGGTCGGTGGACTTGAAGATGTTGTCCTTGCCGATGATGTCGTCCAGCCCCGTGCGCTGCATGACCTCCATGATCTGGGCCTTGACGCCGGCGAACACGAGCGTGATGCCGCGCGCCTTGAGGCGGTGCACCAGTTGATGGATGACCTCTTCGCCGGAGGCGTCGATCTCGTTGATGCCCTTGCCGACGACGATCAGATATTTGGATTGCGGGTGGCGGGCCAGCAGGTCCAGTACGGCATCTTCGAAGTAGGGCACGTTGGCGAAGTACAACGACCCATCGAAGCGCATGATGCCGACCTTCTCGTTGGTCTCCAGGCCGTAGCGCTGGGCCTCGCGCAGGGTGCCGTCCTCGTAGCGTGCCAGTTCCGAGACACGCGGCTTCATGGTGCGGTACAGATACAGCACGATGGCCAGACCGGCACCGGTGAGGATGCCGTAGTCCAGGTTCGGAGCCATTGCGAGGGTCGCAACGAAGGTCACGACCGCGGCAGCGCCATCGTGCTTGTTGGCCACCCATGCGTGCTTGATGGCCTTGAAGTTCACGAGCCCGGCAACCGCCATCATGATGATCGCAGCGAGGACCGCCTGTGGCAGGTGATAGATCAGCGGCGTCAGGAACAGCAGGGCCAGGCCGATGAGTACCGCAGTAAAGACCGAGGAAAGGCCGGTCTTGGCGCCGGAATTCAGGTTGACCGCTGATCGCGAGAACGAGCCGCTGACCGGGTAGCCCTGGGTGAAGCCGCCGGCGATGTTCGCCAGACCCTGACCCATCAACTCCTTGCTGGGGTCCAGGCGCTGGCCGGTCCGTGCCGCCATGGCCTTGGCGATCGCGATGGCCTCGGTGAAGCCCACCAGCGCGATGACGAAGGCGGTGGTCAGCAGCGTGGTGAAGGTGCCGAAGGTGATATCCGGGATCGAGAACCCGGGGAGGCCCTGGGGCACATTGCCCACTACGGCGCCGCCGCCATTCAGATGCACGGTATCTGCACCGACCCGTTCGATACGCCATGCGGCGCGATCAGCGCGTGCACGTTCGGCATCGGTCAGGTGATCGTCTGCAATGAATCGCGCCGGCTGATCGTTCTCGCCGGGGACGCGACGCAGCGTGATGTCGCGGATCTCCTCGCGCATGCCGGCAAGTTCGGGGCGCAGTTCATCGCGCTGCAGACGCAGCTGGTCGGCCTCGTGGCGCAGGCGCACGGCCTCGGCGCCCTCCTGTTCCTGAAGCTCTGCTTCCAGACGACGGATCTGCTCGTCGAGATCGGCGAGGCGCCTGCCATCGCTCTCGATGGACTGCGCGAGAGTCAGAACCTGGGCCGGGGCGATCTGCTGAAGGGACGTCTCGGCCTTCTGCTCGTAGCCGATTGCCCAGCTCACTAGGATCGCCACGACCACGGCGACAAGTACCCCCGGGATCTTCGGCACGAACCGTTTCATCAGCACCATCAGGCCAATGGCGCCGACGCCGAACGCCAGCGTGGGCCAGTGGACGCTGCCCAGTTCCGTCATCACGCCCCAGAGACCCAGCATGAAGTGGCCGCTGGTATCAATCGGGACGCCGAGGATCTTGTTCAGCTGCGACAGGGCGATGATGATGGCCGCGGCATTGGTGAAGCCGACGATGACCGGATGCGAGATAAAGCTGACCAGCGCGCCAAGCTTGAACAACCCCAGCATCAACTGGACCAGGCCCACGATGAATGCCAGGGCAATGGCCAGCATGACAAATTCGGAAGAGCCCTCGGCGGCCAGCGGTATCAGCGCCGAGGCGGTGAGAAGCGACACGACCGCGACCGGGCCGGTGGCGAGCTGGTTTGATGAACCCCACAGCGCTGCGACCATGACGGGCAGCAGGGAGGCATAAAGTCCGTACACCGGCGGCAGCCCGGCCAGCTGGGCGTAGGCCATGGACTGCGGGATCAGGACCAGGGCGACCGAGATCCCGGCGATGAGGTCCGCATTGAGGGTTTGCTTCGTCGGGCGCCAGCTGAGGAAGGGGAACACTCGCAGCAGAATCGAATTCATCGGGTCGCTCGCTTGGCCAGTTCGTGAGGGTTGACGACGGCCGGAACCGATGCAATGGGCCCAAGGGCAGTCCGGGCCGGGGCTTGCCAGGGCCGTCGTCACACTACTGGCAGCCGGTGCTGGGCCCGGTCGGATGCACGGGCGCAGTCGCGAAAGTAGCGCCAGATTATAGGCGGTCAGTCCATTTTCTTCTATCTAACTTGTTCTATATGACACATACCATATCGGCTATGTATTGCGAGCAAGCTGCGAAGGGGATTCGTCTGGCGGGGGCGGGAGATGACTGCGGCCGGGAGGCTGGTAATGGCGGAGAGGGAGGGATTCGAACCCTCGAGGGGCTTTCACCCCTGCCGGTTTTCAAGACCGGTGCAATCGACCACTCTGCCACCTCTCCGAGGCTGGGCATTGTCTGGCAAGGGGGACGGGCTGGCAACCGGGGGTGGCCCGCGTGGCCTGGCGGCCACGAGAGGGAGGGATAGATTCGGACCTGCGGTCCTCACCCTTCGGGCGTTGCCTGGCGGCAACGTCCTGCGGCGGCTGTGCCGCCTTGTCGAACCCTCGAGGGGTTTTCACCCCTGCCGGTTTTCAAGACCGGTGCAATCGACCACTCTGCCACCTCTCCGGGGCTGGGCATTGTCTGGCAAGGAGGGCGGGCTGGCAACCGGGGGTGGCCCGCGTGGCCTGGCGGCCACGAGAGGGAGGGATAGATTCGGACCTGCGGTCCTCACCCTTCGGGCGTTGCCTGGCGGCAACGTCCTGCGGCGGCTGCGCCGCCTTGTCGAACCCTCGAGGGGCTTTCACCCCTGCCGGTTTTCAAGACCGGTGCAATCGACCACTCTGCCACCTCCCCGGGGCTGGGCATTGTCTGGCAAGGGGGACGGGCTGGCAACCGGGGGCGGTGCCAGGCCTCCCGGCGAAGGGGGCGATGGGAGCGGGATATTCGGCATGCAACGCTTGACGTTCGCTCGCTTGAACCCTAATCTTGTCCGCGCTCCGGGCGGTTAGCTCAGCGGTAGAGCACTGCCTTCACACGGCAGGGGTCACTAGTTCGAACCTAGTACCGCCCACCAGCTTTGGATAACAAGAAAGCGGCCTCGGGAAACCGGGCCGCTTTTTTTGTGCCTGTGAGACGGTCGCATGTGACCAGGTTGTCGCCTGCGGCGACGTGCTGGTATCGCCGCGCGCTGCCAGTTGAACCGTCATTTTCGATTCCTCGGGTTCGAACCCCGAAACTGCAGAGGCCAGACATGCAAAAGGGGCCACTCGGGCCCCTTTGCTTGAATCTGGCGGAGAGGGAGGGATTACTCGGCACTTCGCGCCTCGCCCTTCGGGTCGTCGCCTGCGGCGACGCTCTGGCATCGCTGCGCGCTGCCAGTCGAACCGGCATTTTCGATTCCTCGGGTTCGAATCCTGAAACCGCAGAGGCCAGACATGCGAAAGGGGCCGCTCGGGCCCCTTTGCTGTTGTTTGGCGGAGAGGGAGGGATTACTCGGCACTTCGCGCCTCGCCTTCGGGTCGTCGCCTGCGGCGACGCTCTGGCGCCACTATGTGGCGCCAGTCGAACCTGAATTTCTTTATTCCTCGGGTTCGAATCCCCGCGCGTCTGGGCTAACCATGCAAAAGGGGCCACTCGGGCCCCTTTGCTTGAATCTGGCGGAGAGGGAGGGATTCGAACCCTCGGTACTCGCGAGAGTACAACGGTTTTCGAGACCGCCCCGTTCGACCACTCCGGCACCTCTCCGAATCTTCTTGTCATGCGGGGTCGAACCGCCACGACGGAGCGAATCCTAGCAGATTCGGTTGGCCGAGCGGTAGCCGGGCCGGGGAAGCGCGAATCAGCGTCTCTACTAAGGCATCAGGCGGGTGATTTCCCAGTCGCTGCCCGCACGGTGGTATTGGAACCGGTCGTGCAGCCGATTGGGGCGGCCCTGCCAGAATTCGAACAGTTCGGGCTGCAGGCGGTAGCCGATCCAGGCGGGGTCGCGCGGAATGTCGCCCTCCGGGTATTGCTGCTCCAGCGAACGTACGCGCTGCTCGAGTTCGTCGCGGCCGGCGACCGGGTGGCTTTGGGTCGAGGCCGCCGCGGCAATCTGGCTGCCGCGCGGGCGCTGATGGAAGTAGGTATCGGCCAGGTCGCCCGGGAGGGCGGTGACCGGGCCTTCGACCCGGATCTGGCGCTCGGTCTCGGGCCAGTAGAACAACAGGGCGGCGCGCGGGTTTTCGCTCAGGTCCTGGCCCTTGCGGCTGCGCGAGTCGGTGTACCAGGCCAGGCCCTCGGGATCGACGTGCTTGAGCAGAACGGTGCGAGCGGAGGGCTGGCCGTCGGCGTCGGCGGTGGCCAGGATCATGGCGGTGGGGTCCGGGTTGCCGGCTTCGCGGGCGGCCTCCAGCCACTCATTCAGCAGGCTGAGCGGGTTTTCGTGCAGGTCGCCGCGGCGAAGTTCGGCGCGGGTGTAATCGCGGCGGGTATGGCGGTGGTCGGCGGTGCTCATGATGTTCCCCGGGACTGGATGCGACGACGTCATCATACGGCGCCGGCGAGGATTCGGAAATTTGTGCGACTTTCACTGTCACAGATGACGACGATTCAAACCGAGCGCAAGGAGCATCCGATGGCTGAACCGATTATCGCCGCAGTGGAACCCCGGGGAGTGGAACTGACAAAGGGCGAGGAGTATGCGTTCTGTCGCTGCGGGCGCTCGAAGGATCAGCCTTTCTGCGATGGGTCGCACGAGGGCTCCGGCATCGAGCCGCTGATCTTCACGGCGGAAGAAGACGGCGAGGCGTACCTGTGTCAGTGCAAGCAGTCCGGCAATCTGCCGTACTGCGACGGGACGCATGCGCAATTCGATCAGGACGCGGTGGGTCAGCCCGCGAGCGCGGCGGAAGGGGATTCCGAGGCATCGGATCAGGGCGATCAGGCCCCGAGCCCCCGTAACAGCGAGGTTGAACCGCATGTCGAGTGGATTCACGCCCTGGCCCGCGACGGGCTGGAGGGGGTGGGACGCCATGGCACAACGGTGGCCATGGGCGTGCCGCGCGATCGGCTGCCCGCCTGGGACGGGCTGCAGCTCCTGGCGGCGCAACTGGCCACGCGCCCGCTCGACGAGGATGTCGATGTGGGCACCTCGCTGGTGATCGGGCCCGAGGCGAAGCGCCCACTGGAGCTGAACATCCCGTTGCTGGTGTCGGACATGAGCTTTGGTGCGCTTTCGCGCGAGGCGAAGATCGCCCTGGCGCGCGGGGCAGAGCGGGCCGGGACCGGTATCTGCTCCGGCGAGGGGGGCATGCTGGACGCCGAGCAGGCAGAGAATTCGCGCTACCTGTTCGAGTTGGGGCCGGCGCAGTTTGGCTATTCGGACGAGGTTCTGGACAAGATTCAGGCGTTTCACTTCAAGGCCGGCCAGGCCGCGAAGACCGGGCTGGGCGGGGTTCTTCCGGGCAGCAAGGTAAGTGACGAGATTGCGCGGGTGCGTGGGATCGAGGCGGGGCAGGATGCCCATTCACCCGCTGCCCATGCCGATTTGCAAAGCCCGGACGATTTTCGCCGGTTTGCCGACGCGGTACGCGAGAAGACCGGGGGTGTGCCGATCGGATTCAAGCTGTCGGCCAACCACATCGAGGCGGACCTGGCCTTTGCCCTGGAGGCTGGCGCCGACTACCTGATCCTGGATGGCCGAGGCGGTGGTACGGGCGCCGCGCCGGCCCTGCTGCGCGATCACATCAGCGTGCCTACCATCCCGGCGCTGGCACGGGCGCGGCGCTTTCTCGATGCCAATGGGGCCACTGGACGGGTGACGCTGCTGGTCACCGGTGGGCTGCGTACGCCCGCGGACTTCGTGAAGGCCCTGGCCCTCGGTGCGGACGGGATTGCGCTCGCCAATTCGGCGATCCAGGCCGTGGGCTGTGTGAGTGCGCGGATGTGCCATACCAATCAGTGCCCCAGTGGTGTCGCGACCCAGGATCCGAAACTGCGCAGCCGGCTGGACCCGCAGGAGGGGGGCGAACGCCTGGCGCGGTTCCTGAGCGGTTCAACGGAGCTCATGCAGGTCCTGGCGCGGGCCTGCGGACACGCGCACCTTGAGGACTTTGGACCGAATGATCTGACCACCTTCGACCGCGATCTGGCGCGTCTTGCGGGGCTCCAATACGCTGGGGTCCTGGAAGACCGCTAGGGAAACACGGATCCAATCGCCCGTTCGATCCCGAGCCGTCATTGTCATATCGGGCAGGTAGGTTTTCCGACGCCCCGGGCGGGTTGATGACACGATTGCTGCCCGTTTCTCGCCGCGGATAGGAAATGACGCCCCCGAATGTGGAAAGCAGTTATCGACGTTGTTGTGCTGACGCGTCGTTTCTTGCGCGTTTCCGCTTGGCACTGCGTGCAGCCGATGGGCAGGTCTCCGGAATCTTCGATCCGTTGAGTGCCCGACAGCAGGAAGTGATGCTGGACGCCTCGATCCGGGCCGCACTGGATTTTTCCTCTGGCGACCCGCAGGGCGCATCGAGGGTCAGCGAGATGATTCATGTGCATGGGCGGCAGGGGCGGGTGCCGGTTCCGCCGGCCCTGTACCCGGTATGGCTGGAGTCGCTGATACAGGCCGTTCGCGAAACCGATCCGCACTGGAGCGACGCCTTGGAAAGACGCTGGCGAGCCCAGCTGATGCCGGCGGTGGACATGTTCGTGGAGCTGTACCTGAGCGCCTGAGGGCGATGTCTGGCAGCGCGGACCACGCGGGACACATTCCCCGCTTGACCTGGATCAGAATGTCGTTGGAGTGATCCCGGTAGCCTATGCGTTTATCTTCAGAAGGGATGGTGATGAGTTATTCCGATGTCCATCAGAGCTACGGGCGTTGTCGACGGGCCGGCAACTTCGTGGATCGCTTCTACGAACGCTTTCTCGCCGCCGACGAGCGGGTGGCGCAGGCGTTCACGACCACCAACTGGTCGCAGCAGAAGCGGGCCCTCGGGCAGGCAATCTCCACTGCGATCAGTTACGCCGAGGGCGAGAGCTTCGTGGCCCCGACCATGGAGAAGATGGCCGAGGTGCATAGCCGTCATGGCCGCGTACCGGTGGCACCGGAACTCTACGGGGTGTGGCTGAACTGCATGGTGGAGACGGCCCGCGAGGTGGATCCGCGCTGGGAGGAGTCCCTGGCGCAGCGCTGGCGCGGCGCGCTGAGTCCGGCGATCGATCTGTTCATCGAGCGCTACTGACGCGCGCCGGGCCGTTTCCGGCGGCCCGGTCAACCACTGCGAAGTCCCGCCCGCGGGCGTGCCCTGTTGATCTTGGGGCGCCCCCGGCGTGTAATGCGCGCATTTCCTGTTGCCGGCGTCCGCCGGAAGAAGCCTGGTCATGTCCGCAGCACCCGATTCCCTGTTCGCCCGCAAGCCCTACTGGGCCCAGCGCTTTGGCACGGCACCGTTTCTGCCGACCACGCGCGAAGAGATGGACGATCTCGGCTGGGATAGCTGCGACATCGTACTGGTGACCGGTGATGCCTATGTGGACCACCCAAGCTTCGGGATGGCGATCATCGGTCGGTTGCTGGAGGCGCAGGGGTTTCGCGTGGGCATTCTGGCGCAACCGGACTGGACCTCGGCCGAGCCGTTCCGGGCCCTGGGGCGACCCAACCTGTTCTTTGGCGTAACCGCCGGGAACATGGACTCGATGGTCAACCACTACACCGCGGAGCGGAAGATCCGCTCCAACGATGCCTATACCCCGGGGGACGTGCACGGCAAACGCCCGGACCGCGCGGTGATCGTCTACGCCCAGCGCGCCCGCGAGGCCTACAAGGACGTGCCGGTCGTGGCCGGCGGGATCGAGGCCAGCCTGCGGCGTATCGCGCACTACGACTACTGGCAGGACAAGGTGCGCCGCTCCGTCTTGCTGGATTCGCGCGCCGACATTCTGCTGTTCGGCAATGCCGAGCGTGCCCTGGTGGAACTCGCCCATCGCGTCGCGGCGGGCGAGGACCCGCGCGAGATCACGGACCTGCGCGGGACGGCCCTGCTGCGGGATGCCGTGCCCGCCGGCTACGTCGAGCTGGATTCCAGCGAGGTTGATACCCCCGGACCGGTGGATGCCAACCCCGACCCCTACGCCATGGTCTCGCCCGAGACCTGCGCCGATGCCGAGGCACAGGATGCGCAGGCGACAGAAGCGGAGGCGGGCGCGAAGGTCGTGCGTTTTCACCGGGATATCCCGCGCGGCACCCCGCGCGAGCAAACGGTGATCCGTATTCCGGCCTTCGAGCAGGTGAAGGGCGACGCGGTGCTCTACGCGCATGCCTCGCGGGTGCTGCACCTGGAGACCAACCCGGGGAATGCCCGCGCGATCGTGCAGCGCCACGGGGACAAGGAGGTCTGGCTCAACCCGCCACCGATCCCGTTGTCGACGCCCGAAATGGACGCGGTGTTCGATCTGCCCTATGCGCGGGCCCCGCATCCGTCCTACGGGGATGCGCGCATCCCCGCCTGGGAGATGATCCGCTTCTCGGTGAATATCATGCGCGGCTGTTTCGGCGGCTGTACGTTCTGTTCCATCACAGAACACGAAGGGCGGATCATCCAGAGCCGCTCCGAGGACAGCGTGCTGCGCGAGATCGAGGAGATCCGCGACAAGGTGGACGGGTTCACCGGCGTGATCTCGGATCTGGGCGGCCCGACCGCCAACATGTACCGCCTGGCCTGCAAGGACCCGAAGATCGAGCAGAGCTGCCGGCGACTGTCCTGCGTGTACCCGGGCATCTGCAGCAACCTGGACACCGACCACGCGCCGCTCATTCGCCTGTACCGCAAGGCACGGGCGCTGCCGGGCATCAAGAAGATACTGATCGCCTCCGGGCTGCGCTACGACCTGGCGATCGAGTCACCGGAGTATGTGAAGGAACTGGTGACCCATCACGTGGGGGGTTACCTGAAGATTGCGCCGGAACATACGGAAACCGGACCGCTTTCCCGCATGATGAAGCCGGGCATGGGGACCTATGACCGGTTCAAGGCCATGTTCGAGAAATACTCGAAGGCGGCCGGGAAGGAGCAGTACCTGATCCCGTATTTCATCGCCGCGCATCCCGGCACCACCGACCAGGACATGCTGCAGCTCGCGCTCTGGCTGAAGCGCAACGACTTCCGCGCCGACCAGGTGCAGGCGTTCCTGCCGAGCCCCATGGCCCTGGCCACCGCCATGTGGCATTCCGGGCGCGACCCGCTGCGCGGCATCCGGCGCACGACCAGCGAACGCGTCCCGGTGCCTCGCGGGGTGCGCGCGCGGCGTCTGCACAAGGCGTTCCTGCGCTATCACGATCCGAACAACTGGCCGCTATTGCGCGATGCCCTGCAACGCATGGGGCGTGCGGACCTGATCGGCAATGGCAAGCATCACCTGGTGCCGACCTGGCAGCCGGCCGGGACCGGTCAGGGTGCGGCACGTCCGTCCACCGGCGGGCGCATCACCCGAGGCGGCAAGGCGCTGAAAAAGCGCGGCCAGACCTTCCAGACGCAGCACAACGGCGTCGAGGCTGCGGCGCGTCCCGGTGGCAAGCCAGCGCCAGCGGGCAAGGCCGGGGCACGCTCTGCCGCGCCCAAGGGCGGCAAGCCGCGCGCGGGTGGTGGGAAGGTGCGCAAAGGGCGCCCGGCCGGAAAACGACCGCGCGCCTGACGCCCCTGCGGTTCAGGACGCCGCGTGGGGGACCGGGACCTGGCCTTCCAGGCTGATGTTCAGACCGGTGGTGGTGCGGTCGCCGGGGTCCAGGAAGTACAGATAGGGGCCAACCACGGCCTCGGGCTCGGGCAGTAGGTCGGGGTTTTCCCCGGGATAATGCCCGGCGCGGAAGCGGGTGCGCACGGGGCCGGTGTCGATACCGTTCACGTGCAGGAAGCGCGGTTCGTTGCGATGCTCGTGCGACAGGATGTCGATCAGGCCGTCCTGGGCCGCCTTGGCCATGCCGAAGGCGCCCCAGAAGGCCTTGCGCGCGTTCTGGGTGGACACGACCAGGCTCCCGGTGGGACTGGCCTCCAGCAGCGGCAGGACGGCCTGCGTGAGGAAGAACGGGCCGTGCAGGTTACTGTTGATGACCTTGAACCACAGCTCCGGGTCGTAGTTCTTCATCGGCATCAGGGCGCCGGCCCAGCCCGCGTTCAGTACCAACCCGTCGAGGCGGCCGAGGGAGTCGCGGATGTTCTCCGCCAGGTCACCATAGTCCTTGACCGTCGCGCCTTCGAGATTCAGTGGGTAGATCGCGGGCTGCGGGTGACCGGCCTGTTCGATCCGGTCATAGACCGCTTCGAGGCCCTTCAGGTCCTTGTCCAGCAGCACCACGATCGCGCCGGCCGCGGCACAGGCCTCGGCAACCGCGCGGCCGATGCCGTCGGCGGCCCCGGTGACCAGGATCACGCGTTCATCGAAGGCGCCGGGTTCCGGGCGGTAGGCGAGCAGGCGGGGAATATCGAGATCGGTCAAGGATGGTCCTCCAGATACAGGTGCGCCGATTCTAGTCCAGATTGTACGGCCGCTTCGAGCGTGGACGGCAGTGCAGGCGTCAGGTAATCCCCGGCCAGATAACACCCCGGCCAGGGCGTGCGGGCCGGCGGGCGACGTGCATCCAGACCGGCTTGCGCGTCCAGCGTCGCGCGGCGTTCGCAAATACTGTGGCCGGTCTCGGGTTCGCCCAGTTTGGGGAAGGTTTGGGCCAGGGAGCGGGCGACGGTGCGCCATCGTGCATCCGCCGTCAACGGTTCGAGGTCGTCGGCCGCGGAGATCACGACCGCCAGCCAGTGTGGCGCCCCGGCGACATTCCGCGCGATTAGCCATTGGCCATGCTGGTCCAGCAGCCCCTGTAGTGGCGGAAGATCATCAAGGCGCCGCGCATAGCGCAGGTAGACGGTGCAGATGCTGCGGGCGCCCATGGCATTCAGGCCCTGGTGCGTGGCCTCCCAGCCGGTTTCGTGTGGCAGCAGGGCAGCGGCGGCGGCTGGAGGGGTCGCCAGGATCACGCCGCGCGCCGGGCTCGCCACGCCCTGGCGGTCGCGCAGGCGGTAGGGGGCGGCGTCGTGAGTCGTGCTGCGCTCAATGGCGGTGATGCGGCGGCCCAGATCCACTCTGGCGCCACGCTCCCGGAGTTCCTGGACAGCCGGTTCCGGGAACAGCTCGCCGAGTGGCCGCGCGGGGACGAGAAGGCGCGCGGCCTCCGGGCCATGGTTGAGCGCCAGGCGCAGGACGTTCTGGAAGATGCGGGCCGAGGCGGTTCGGGTCGGGGTGTTCATCACCGCCAGGCACAACGGGTCCCACAGGCTCCGAATGAGGGCGTCGGGCTGACGGCGCTGGCGCAGCCAGTCGAGGACGGGGAGATCGTCGCGCAGGGGCCGGTGCAACATGGCGGCGGCGCCGGACAGTGCACGCAGGCGTGTACCAAGGGAGTGCTTCGCAAGCGCCCGGTAAAGCGCGGCGGCCAGGGCGGGCAACCGGGGCGAACGCGGTTCCAGCAGGAACGCCGGGGCCTGCGGCCGGCCCGTGGGCCCGAACATGCGCAGGCCGAAGGGCAGGGCCTGAAACGCCTGCTCGGGGTTGATGCCGACCGAACGGATCTGCTGCAGGGTCTGCTGGCAGGCCCCGACCAGGATGTGCTGGCCGTTGTCGAGCGGGGTGCCGTCCAGGTCGAGGCTGCGAGCACGGCCACCGGGGGCCTTGCCGGCCTCGATCAGGTGCACGGGGTGCCCGGCACGTGCAAGCGCCAGCGCGGCGGTCAGGCCGGCCCAGCCCGCGCCGACCACGACCGCCGGGGCCGGGGGGGAGCTGGAGGTCATGGCATCAGGCCGCGCGGCGGCGTTGTTCGCGCTTCAGGCGGCGCGCGGTGCGCCACGCGATCCACAGCTTGCGGATCGGGGTCAGGCGTACGCGGTGTTCCAGCACGCGATAGCCATCGTCCGCGATCTCGTCGAGCAGGGTGCGGTAGATGGCTGCCATGATCAGGCCCGGGCGCTGGGCGTAGCGGTCGGCGTCCGGGAGGTGTTCCTCGGCGCGTTCGTAGTAGCGTCGCGCCCGTTCCGCCTGCTCCGCGAACAGGGCGCGGTGGCGGTCGTCGGTGATGTTGATCTGGAATTCCTCCGGCTTGACCCCGTGCTTGCTGAGCTCGTCCATGGGGATGTACACGCGGCCGCGCATGGCGTCCTCGTGCACGTCGCGCAGGATGTTGGTGAGCTGCAACGCCATGCCGAGGTCGTGGGCGTACTTGAGAGTGCGCCGATCGGTGTAGCCGAAGATGTGAGCGGACAGGATGCCCACGACGCTGGCCGCGCGGTAGCAGTACAGCGACAGCGTGGTGAAGTCCGGATAGCTGTCGTAGTCGAGATCCATCTGCATGCCGTCGATGATCTCGTCGAAGTACTCGCGCCCGAGGTCAAAGGCGGCGATATGCGGCTGCAGTGCCTGGGTGATGGGGTGGCGGGGTTCGCCGGCGAACAGGCGCTCGATCTCCTGGCGCCACCAGTCGAGCTTGGTGCGCGCAATGCTCTCCTCGCTGACCTCGTCGACGATGTCGTCGACTTCCCGGCAGAAGGCGTACAGCGCCGTGATGGCGCGACGGCGATCCGGTTCCAGAAAGCGGAACGCGTAGTAGAAGCTGGAGCCGCTTTGCGCGGCCTTCTCCTCGCAATACTCGTCGGGGGACATGCGCTCTCGCGTGGCGGGTGTCGAACAGGGAGGAGAAGGCTAGCACAGGCAGCACAGGGGGCGGGAGAGGGCGCCCTGAAGGTGGATTGTTGACCTGTATCAAGCTCGGGTCCGGCCTGCGGCCGTAGTCTGCAGAACCAAGGTCGCGAGTGCGCGGCGCACGGCTGTGGAGCCCCGAATGGAACAACGCCTAGTGTTTGACCCCGAAATCCTGCGCCGCTACGACGTGAGCGGGCCGCGGTACACGTCGTATCCCACCGCGCCACAGTTTCACGAGGGCTTTGACGACCGGGCCTATGCCGAGGCGGCGCAGGCCACCAACGGGGCGGACCCGGCGCGGCCGCTGTCCCTGTATGTGCATGTGCCGTTCTGCGACACGGTGTGCTTCTACTGCGCCTGCAACAAGGTCATCACCGGAAATTACCAGCGCGCTCAGCGCTACCTGCAGTATCTGGAGCGCGAGGCCGAACTGCAGGGCGAGCTGTTCGACCGGGAACGCACTGTCGGCCAGCTGCACTTCGGCGGCGGCACTCCGACTTATCTTGGCGATGACGATCTGCGCCGGGTGATGGCGACGCTGGCGAGGCACTTCCGCCTGGACGAAAGTGATGCCCGCGAGTTTTCCATCGAGATTGATCCGCGCGCGGTGCGGCCCGGGACCATCCCGCTGCTGGGCGAGCTGGGTTTTAACCGGATCAGCCTCGGGGTTCAGGATTTCGACCCGAACGTGCAGCGGGCGGTGAACCGCATCCAGCCGTTCGAGGTGACCGCGCGGGCGGTGGAGCAGGCGCGGGCCAACGGCTTCGAATCCACCAACCTGGACCTGATCTACGGCCTTCCCCTGCAGACGGTGGAGACCTATACCGCCACGCTGGAACGCGCGCTGGAGCTGCGCCCGGAGCGCCTGGCGATCTACAACTACGCGCACCTGCCGCAGATGTTCAAGACTCAGCGCCAGATCCGCGAGGCCGACCTGCCGGACGCCGCGGAGAAGCTGGCGATCCTCGAGACCACCATCGCTCGCCTGACCGATGCCGGCTATGTCTACATCGGCATGGACCACTTTGCCCTGCCGGACGACGAACTGGCCACGGCCCAGCGCGCCGGGACGTTGCAGCGCAATTTCCAGGGCTACTCCACACGGGCGGAGTACGACCTGGTGGCACTGGGTCCGACGGCCATCGGCAAGGTGGGCGCCAGCTACAGCCAGAACCTGCGCGAGCTGGATGCCTATTACGCGCGGCTGGATGCCGGGCGCCTGCCGGTGTTTCGCGGACTCGAACTGAATGCCGACGATCGGTTGCGCCGGGACGTGATTACCGAGCTCATGTGCCATTCGCGCATCGATTTCGCCGCGATCGAGGCGCGCCACGGGATCGTGTTCGGAGAGGTCTTCGGGGATGCACTGGAGCGGCTTCAGGGCATGGAGGCCGATGGACTGGTACGCATCGGCGCGGAGCGCCTGGAGATCCTGCCGCGCGGGCGGTTGCTGCTGCGCAACGTCGCCATGGCCTTCGACGCCTACCTGAAGACGGAGAGCGCGCCGCGCTACAGCAAGGTAGTGTGAGCGGCTTGACGGCGATCCGTTCTCGGCGGAAGCTTTGAACAATAGCAACCGGTAACAGGGACGTTCCGGTGAAGACGACACGTTACTTCGAGACTGTACGCGAGAGGCCGGATCGGCGAATGATCCGGGATCACTGGATCAGTAGTGCAATCGACCAACCGTTGTGCGAAGAAGTCCAAGGCGATGGGCGTATCCGCAGATGGGCTCGTGTCGAGGAGGCTGAAGGACGCTACCTTCGCGTTGTTCTGCTGCCGGATGGAGAAACCGTTCACAACGCCTTTTTCGATCGAGGGTTCCAGCCATGAAACTCCAGTACTTCGGGGATACGGATACGCTTTATATCGAATTCCGAGGCGATAGCGTGGCCGAAACCCGCTCGCTTGACGAGAACACTACCCTGGATGTCGATGCCAGTGGTGGTGTTTGCGCCATTACCTTTGAGCACGCAAGCGAACGAACTGACCTCCAGCACCTTACGGTCGAGGGCATTGCCGCTTGATGCCTTTTAAGCCCTCAGCTTAACCAGGGGTTCTCGGCGTCTCGATCCCTACGGTCTTCGGCGGCGCGGTCGAAGGCTGTGGCTCAGGATGATCCAGGCGTCGCGGGTGCGCAGGCGCGGTCGGGCAAAGACGTCGTCCTGCTGGCGCAGCCGCCAGAGGATGCGTGCCCCGCCGTTGATGATGGCCCGGACCTCCAGCCCCATGCGCCCGCGCAGCAGGCCGCCCAGCGGCGCCCCGGCGCGCAGCAGCCGGTCGGCGCGGGCGTATTGAAACTGCATCAAGTTGCGTAGCTGGAAGGTGGTCTGCCCGGTGGCCAGCATCGCTTCGGTCACGCCGTACTGGTCCATCTCTTCCTGCGGCAGGTAGATGCGGTTGTTCTCCCGCAGGTCCTGCTGCAGGTCCTGATAGAAGTTGATCAGTTGCAGCGCCGAGCAGATGGCGTCCGAGTACCCCAGCATCTCGTCGGTTGGGTTGCCGTTCAGGTGCAGCATGAGCCGGCCCACCGGGTTGGCCGAGCGGCGGCAGTAGTCCATGACCTCGCCGAAGGTCGCATAGCGGGGCTGTTCCAGATCCTGCAGGAAGGCGTCGATCAGGTCGGAAAACGGCGCGGCCGGCAGGTCGAAGCGGGCGCGGGCGTCCGCCAGGGCAATCCATTCGGGTTCGTGCTCGGCGGCGGGGTCTTCCAGGATCTGCACGCGTTCCTGCATCGCCAGCAGTGCCTGGCGCCGCTCGGCAACCGGGCGCGGGTCCTCGTCGGCCAGGTCGTCGGCGTCGCGGGCGAAGCAGTAGATCGCCGCCACGGGGCCGCGCAGGCGGCTGGGCAGCAGCCAGGAGGCCACGGGGAAGTTCTCGTAATGCGCCTTGGCACGCTGGCGACAGTGGCGGTAGGCCGAACGGATACGGGGCGACATGGGTGCTCAGGCCCTGTTTCCGGCGTGCAGGGCGCCGAGGTGGGCGGATTCAGCTCGCAAGTCCGGGCTCCGTGGCGGCTCCGTCGGCGTACCAGGCCCAGAAGTCGTTCGGCTGTTCCAGGGCGGCATCGGCGCCCCATTGATCCGGACGCTGGTTGGCGTCGATGTAGCCCCAGTTGGCGATCAGGGTGGGCATGCCGGCGGCCCGTCCGGCCGCGATGTCGCGTTCTGCATCGCCCCAGTAGCAGTGGCGTTCCGGCGGCAGGCCGGTCTGCCGGGCGGCCAGCCACATGGGTTCCGGGGCGGGTTTGCGCTGGGGCAGGGTATCGCCGCTGACGACGGCTGCCATGCGCGAATGCAGCCCGAGGGCCTCCAGCAGCGGATCGGTCAGCCAGCCCGGCTTGTTGGTCACCACGCCGACGGGCCAGCCGCGGGCCTCGCAGGTGTCCAGCAGGTCCGCGAGTCCGGGAAACAGGGCGGTGGTCCGGCACAGGTCGCGGGCGTAGATCTCCAGGTAGCGCTTCTTGAGATGCTCGGCGAAGGCGGGATCGGCGTCCGGGAAGGCGAGATCCACCAGGGCCCGGGACCCGTGGGAGACAAAGTTACGCACGACCTCGAACGCCAGCGGCGCACGGTCGTGTTCGGCCATCAGGGTGACCAGGGCCGCATGCATGTCGGGAGCGGTGTCCAGCAGGGTCCCGTCGAGGTCGAACAGGACCGATCCGAGTTCGCGGGTCATTCGTCGGTGCCGGCTTCGTCGCGGCGGGCGGCCATCAGGTAGTTCACGTCGGTGCGGGCGACCAGACGATAACGCCCGCTCAGGGGTGAATAGGTCAGGCCGGTCATCGCGGTGACCTCGAACCCGTGGCGGCGCAGGGCGGTGCCCAGTTCGGAGGGGCGAATGAAGCGTCCGTACTCATGGGTGCCGGTGGGCAGCATGTGCAATACGTATTCGGCCCCCACGATGGCCTCGGCAAAGGCGCGCGGAGTTCGGTTGATGGTGGACAGGAACAGCCAGCCGCCGGGGCGCACGAGCGTTGCAAGGGCGTCGATCACGGCGTCCGGATCGGGCACGTGCTCCAGCATCTCCAGGCAGGTCACCACATCGTAGTCGCCGGCGTGACGTTCGGCGTGCGCCTCGGCGGTGGTGTGCAGGTAGTGGATCTCCAGTCCTGCTTCCACGGCGTGTTCCCGCGCCACCTCCAGGTGTTCGGCGCCGGCGTCCAGCGCGGTGACCTGAGCGCCGCGAACCGCCATTGCCTCGGAGAGGATGCCGGCACCGCAGCCTACATCCAGCACCTTCTTGCCGGCGAGATCGGCCTGGCCGTCGATCCATTCGAGGCGCAACGGGTTGATCGCGTGCAACGTGGCGAAGGGGCCCTTCGGGTCCCACCATTCGTGGGCCCGATGGGTGAATTTGTGGATCTCGGCGCTATCGACGTTTGCGTGCGCAGAAGTTTGGGAGAGGGGTTCGGGGCTCATGGCGTCTGTCTCGCTCAGGGAAACACTGATTAATGTACACGTTCGCGCTCGAGTCGCTGTTGCGTGCGAACAAGGCGCGGTGACTGCCGTGCAGTCATTCTGCACAAGGGAGCCGCAACGCCGTGCGCGCGCAAGAGCGGCCGAGCCCCTCGGGGTTGGCACCCCAGGTTCCCCGATCCTGCGTTGCGGCCCTTGCCGGTAGAACAACTATCGGCTGCGCACCGCGCCTTGTCTTGGAAAACCTGGGGTACCAACGCGAGCGTGTACATTGATCAGTGTTTCCCTCAGGCAGTGGGCTGCTGGGTTTCCAGCACCCGGACGCGCCAGTACTCGGCTTCGGCGCGGAGGTCCTGAGAGTCCAGCGTAAGCAGTTCGCGGTTGCGGAGCAACGGCCGTCCGGCCACGTAGACATCGCGCACGGCATCGCGGGTGGCGGCGTAAACGATCTGTGCACTGGGGTCGTGCGCCGGTTGCAGTTCCAGCGCCTGCAGGTCTACTGCGACCACATCGGCCTGCTTGCCGGGCTCCAGGGAGCCGATCCGATCCGCGAGTCCCAGGGCTTTGGCACTCCCCAGCGTCGCCATTTCCAGCGCGGCGGTGGCGGGCAGGGCGGCGGCATCGCCACTGATGCCCTTGGCCAGCAGTGCGGCGGTGCGCATCTCGCCGATCATGTCGAGATCGTTGTTGGAGGCGGTGCCGTCGGTCCCGAGGGCGATGTTGAGGCCAGCGTCCTGCAAGCGTGTGACCGGACAGAAGCCGGAGGCCAGTTTCAGGTTCGACTCCGGGCAGTGGGCGATGGATACCGGGCGGCCCCGCAGCAGGTTCAGGTCGGCATCGTCGATCTGGGTCATGTGCACCGCGATGAAGGGCTGGTCCAGCATGCCAAGGCGTGCGAGGCGGGCCAATGGCCGTTCGCCCTGGTCGCGCAGGGCGTCGGCGACCTCGCTGGCCGTCTCGTGGACATGCATGTGGATGGGCACGTTCAGTTCGCGGGCACGGGCCGCCACGCGCTCCAGGCTTGTATCCCCCACGGTGTATGGCGCGTGCGGGGCGACATTGAAGGCGATCCGGTCATGGTGCCCCCAGTTCGCGACGACGTCCGCACCGCGCTGGAAGTACTCGTCTGCCGTGCTGGCCCAGGGCGTGGGGAAGTCGAACACGGTGAGACCCAGCGAGGCACGGATCCCGGTCTCGTCGACCACCCGGGCCGCATCGTCCACGAACAGGTACATGTCACTGAAGCATGTCGTGCCCCCGCGCAGCATCTCGGCTATGGAGAGGCGGCTGCCTGCGCGTACGAATTCGGGGGAGAGCAGCTTGCCCTCGGCCGGCCAGATGTAGCCCTTGAGCCATTCCATCAGCGGGCGGTCGCTGCCGATGCCACGCAGCAGGCTCATGCCGGAGTGGGTGTGGGCGTTCACCAGGCCGGGGATCAGGATCTGGCCGGGGTGATCGCGGTATTCCGCCTCGGGATGGTTGGCGCGCGCGGTGGCTTGCGGTTCGATCGCGTGGATCGTTCCGTCGCGGATGATCAGGGCGTGGTCTTGCAGAAGGGTGTCGCGGGGGACTACCGGGAGGATCTGTGGGGCAGCGAGGATCAGCGTCTGGGCATTGCTCATGGCGGACGGTCTGCGCGGGGATCAGGGTCGCGCATGGTACCTGAAAGGGGCGGCATTGCGCCGCCCCAAGATGCCGTGAGGACTACAGGCGGTTGATCGCGAACCGGCCCGGACCGGTCAGGGCCAGGGCGATCGCCGCGAACAGGAACATCCCCTGCAGCTCGAGGGCCCAGCCGCCGGTGCTGGTGAGCAGGAAGACCTCATGAGCATGGGCGAGCGCGATGGCGAAGACCATGTTGATGGCGATAATCACCGCGCCGATGCGCGAATACAGCCCGATGATGACGAGGATCGGGGCGAGGATCTCGCCGATGTAGACGCCATAGGCGAGGATCGCCGGGAGTCCCGCGTTGGTAACCATGCCTTCGATGCCGCTGATCCCGCCGGTCAGTTTGGCGATGCCGTGCAGCAGGATCATGATCCCGAGGGCCAGGCGGAGTACGAGCTTGCCACTGTCGTCTAGCGTGTTGTCCATTTCCATCCTCTCCTTGTAATGCTGCGGATCGATGTCCCCAGTCGGTGCGGCCGGGCCTGTGCCCGACCGGGTTTGCGCCCAGGCAACATCCGGTCAGTGCATGCGGCCCCTTTCGGATGTGCCTGTGGCAGGTCAGCCGGCGTCGCGCCCCAGACGCTGGGCCCGTGCGACCTCTGCGACGTGGCGCCCCTGCGAGGCGGCCATGCCCAGTTCGTTCTCGCTCGGCTGGCGCGAGCCGTCGCCGTCGGCCAGCGTGGTCGCCCCGTAGGGTGTGCCGCCGCAGACCTCGCTGACATCGAGCAGGCGCTTCTCGGTGTAGGGTAGACCAACCACGGTCATGCCGTAGTGCAGCAGGTTCACGATGGTCGAGATCAGGGTGGTCTCCTGGCCGCCGTGCTGCGAGGCGGTGGAACTGAACACGCTCCCAACCTTGCCGACCAGCTTGTCGCCAAACCACAGGGCACCGGTCTGATCGAGGAAGTTGGCCATCTGTGCGGCCATCCGGCCGAAGCGGGTAGGGGTGCCGATGATGATCGCGTCGTAGTCCGCCAGTTCTTCGGGCTTGGCGATGGGGGCGGCCTGGTCGAGCTTGGCCCCGGCATTGCGCGCCACGTCATCCGGCATCAGTTCGGGGACGCGCTTGATCGTGACTTCGGTATCCGGTACCTCGCGGGCGCCGCGGGCCACAGCTTCGGCCATCTGCTCGATGTGGCCCCAGGTGGAGTAGTACAGGATCAGGACCTTGGTGCTCATGGCGATTCGCCTCCGGTTGACTAGGTTGCAATACCCGTCACCTTAGATCCGATTTATACGAATGAAAATGGCGAAAAACGCCTCCAACCATTCGAAGAATGCGAACAGTCAGGGGTGGGCTGCGGGATTTCCGTTGTCGTTCTGGCGCAGTACCAGGGCCTCAAGTTCTGCCAGCGTGTCGGGATGGCCGTACAGGTAGCCCTGAAAGTGGCGACAGCCGAGGCCGAACAGGAAGGCCCGCTGCTGGTCGTTCTCCACACCTTCGGCGATGACGTCCAGGTCGAGGGTGTGAGCCAGGTTGACCACCATCTGGGCGATCGCGGCATCGTTGGGATCGTCCAGGACGTCGCGGACGAAGGATTGATCGATCTTCAGCTGAGCGAGGGGCAGTCGCTTGAGGTAGGCGAGAGAGGAGTAGCCGGTCCCGAAGTCGTCCAGAGAGAACTCGATGCCGAAGCTCCGAAGTTCCTCGATGTGGGCAATGACGGTCTCCACGTTTTCGAGCAGCATGCTCTCGGTCAGCTCCAGCTTCAGGCGGTGCCCCGGGGCGCCGGTAGCCTCGAGCGTCTGGGCGAGATCGCGCACGAAGTACTTGTGCCGGAATTGGCGCGCGCTGACGTTGACCGACAGGGTGAGGTCCCGAAAGGCGGGCTGGTGTTTCCAGGCGGCCAGCTGCTCACAGGCCGCGCGCAGCACCTTGCGGCCAATCGGGACGATCAGACCGGTCTGTTCTGCCACGGGGATGAACTCGGCGGGCGAGATCATCCCGCGGCTGGCGTGCTTCCAGCGCAGCAGGATCTCGGCCCCGATGACCGCGCCCGACGTGTCCACCTGTGGCTGGTAGTGCACGCTGAAGGCATCTTGATCCAGGGCGTGGCGAAGCTCGCTCTCCAGCTCGAATCGGGCCTCGACGGCACGGTGCAGCTCGGGGTCGTAGAAGCGCACGGTGTTGCGCCCGGCGTTCTTGGCCCGGTACATGGCGAGGTCCGCCTGCTTGAGGATCTCCTCCACGCTCAGATTGCGGCCGCTGAACAGCGTGGCACCGATACTGGGCGTTACGTGCCGCCTCTGTCCCGCCAGCTTGAAAGGATCGCGCAGAATCTCGATGAGCTTGCGACCCACGGCCTCGGCCTGGGTCGCCGCGCGTGCCTGGTCCGGGTGCAGATCGTTGAGGATGATAACGAACTCGTCGCCCCCGAGGCGGGCGAGGGTGTCCGCCTCGCGCACGGAGTTCAGCATGCGCTCGGCGACCTGGCGTAGCAGGTCGTCGCCAACCGCATGGCCGAGGGTGTCGTTGATGTCCTTGAAGTTGTCGAGATCGATGAACAGCAAGGCGCCATGCAGGCGGGTGCGTTCGGTATTGGCGAGACTCTGACCCAGCCGGTCGTGCAGCAGGGTGCGATTGGGCAGTTGGGTCAGCCCGTCGAAGAAGGCGAGACGCCGGATCTCGTCTTCGGCCTCCTTGCGATCGGAGATGTCGGTCATCGTGCCGAAGGTCGCCATCACCTGCTCGTGGTCATCGAAGCGGGCACTGGCGTAGATGCTGACCCAGCGGATGTCACCGTCGCGGGTGCGCAGACGGATCTCCTCGGATTGGGAATGGGAGCCGCCTTCGAGGAGGGTGGCACAGAAGCTATGGGCGTCGTCGTGGTCCTCGGGGGCTACAAAGTCGCACAGCGGGCGGCCGAGAGTCTCTTCCACGCTGAACCCCGTCAGGGCCTCCCAGGCTGGATTCAGCAGGGTCCAGTGGCCTTCGGCATCGGTGCGGAAGATGACCTCGGAGATGTGGTCCACCACGTCGCGGTAGCGGTTCTCGCTTTCCGCCAGAGCATCGGTGGTGCGTCGGTGGGTGGTGATATCCAGGGTCAGGCCGCGCAGGCTCTCCCGGCCGTCCGCGTCACGGGCCCAGGAGAGGATGTCTCGCAGCCACAGCCACTGGCCGTCGCGATGGGCGAAGCGGTAGTCCACCGTGCGCGGGCTGGTCCGGCTCTCGCGGGCGGCGTTCTGCACGCGCGGCAGGTCGGCCGGGTGGATATGCCGGGCGCGCAGCTCGCCCCGGCCCAGGTTGTGGGCCGGGAAGCCCAGCAGACGACGGGTGTCGCCGGACACGAACTCCCATTCGTGGGTGCGCGGATCAGCCTCCCACAAGATCGCGTTGGCACCGCCGAGCATGGACTCCAGGCGTGCGACCGAGCGGTTCAGTTGCTGGTTCTGTTGTTCCAGGGTGGTCTGGGTGGACCCCAGATGGGCGGCGACATCGTTGAAGGTGCGCGCGAGGTCGCCGAATTCGTCGTGCGAGCGCACCGGGATGCGGTGGTCCAGCCGACCGCCCTGCAACGCCTTGCCGCCCTGGTTCAGCAGGCGCAGGCGGCGAGTAATAACCAGGCTGAAGACCACCGCGGCCAGCATGGACAACACGAGCACGCCCAGCGCCAGCAGGACGTTGCGCTGCAGGAGGGTGGCGGACAGGGCGTCGATCGCATCGGTGGAATAGCCCACCGCCAGAGTCCCGAGTGGCTGCCCGGCCAGCTCAATGTCGCGCAGGATCTCGATCTGCCCGGGCGTGGTGCGCGTGCCGTCTGCGCGTTCCGGGATGGTGTCGGGCGAGATGCCCACCGACGCCATCGGCTGGTCCTGGGCATCGAGTACCACGGCATAGAGGACATTGGAGTCGTCCGCGACGAGTTCGAGCAGGTCCTGCAGCATCGCCGGATCCGCGTAGGCCAGGCCGGGGGTCAGCGCGCTGGAAAGGAGGCGGCCCTGCTGTTCGGCGAAGCGTTCCAGCATCTGCGACTGGTTCTGCTGCACCTGGGAGATGCCGCTGATCATCAGTGCTGCCACCATCGCGACCTGGATCGCGACGGTGCCGATAATGATCTGCCAGGCGAAATTCAGGCGCATGGGGGGGGCGCCGACGCCTGTGGGGCGATGCCGGCAGGGGTGGGGCCAGAGCTGGTTGGAGCCGGGCCGGGAAGGGGCATCGACGGAATCCGGGTTGCGTGCGCGCCAGAGTCACCGCGTGGTGCGGCCATGGATTTATCGCGCCCATTTTAGCGGTACTGGACGAAGGATGCCCGTCCCGCATTTGAAATGTGGGGAAGGCCACGGGGGGCGGTGGCGATCGTTGGGGTGGGTGGATGGCGAGGTAGCGGGGGAGAAGCCGAAATCCCAGGTGCGGTCCGCGCCCGTGCGTGGGCGTGATGGATGCTGCGGGCTGAACTTACGGGGTCGGGTTCCCGGCCGGGATGGGGGTCCGGAGATCGAATTTGGCTTCCAACTCATCCAGCGCACCCTGGAAGGCCGCGTACTCGCCGGCATGCGCCGCGATGAATCCGCGGTGTCCGATATGCCTCAGGAGTGCCGTGCCGGACGGGCTCTGCTGCAGCGTGATCAGGCGATGGTGCAACCGCGGGGTGTCGCTATCCAGACGTTTGTGGACCAGAAGGGTAAGTCCCGGGAACCGGTCGGATTGGGCGAGGATACGTACCAGGCTTCCGTCGCCCAGCGACATGTGGCGTTCGCGGTCGCCCTCCATATCCGGTCGCACCGGCAATACGTTGCCTTCGATGATCATGACCAGGGCATCGGCGATTCCGCGTTGGAATGCGGCCACTGCGGCGTTGTTGTGGTGATAGTGCAGGTAGCGGGGCGGGCCGGGTGGGTCGGGCCAGTCCTCGGCGTCAGTCAGGCTGCGTGCGAGGGTCGCGGCGCGGCTTTCCTTGTACGGGACTGCGAGGGATCGGCCTGCGAGGCCTGCAAGCGAACTGATGTCACCCCCGGGACGCACCAGGAGGACCATCGCCAGCTCTTCCTCGCTGCGGGCCAGTAAGCGGTAGGGCCCGTTTTCCGTGAGGAGTGGCACTACCTGCGGTGCCACGAGGACCAAGTCGTAGCGGCCCTCCCGACTGCGTTCGAGCAGTGTCGGCAGGTCGCGTGCAGACTCCAGCTGAACGGGCTGGCCAAGTTCGGTTCCCAGCCAGTCGCGCAGGGGTGCGTAGCGTGTGAACAGCGCGGGTGGGCTGGCAAATGGCTGAATCCCGAAGGTGAATGGGGCTTGTGCCTGAGCCGGGGTACTCAGCAACCAGAGCAGGCTGGCGAGTGCCAGCCAGACGAGCGCCGGCCGCCGCCGGGGCGGGCCGATGGGCTTGCATGACACGTTCGCAGCAGGCGTGACTGTCGCTGGCATGGAGCCACCGTCTATTGGGCTTCACTGGGTAAGACGGATCAGGCGGGCGATTTCGTCCCATTCGGGGCGTCAAAGAATGGACGATTAGGCTCTGGTTGCGGTTCGCTTCCTGGCGCGTGGGCGTCGGGAATCCGTCGAAACCTTGTGGCGCGCCCGGGCCGATCGTGCCTGAAAGCCCCGTTCCACCGGTCTTTGGTGGGTCTGGCGTTGTTTTTGCTTGCATCCGGTTCTTACGAATCGCACGACCGCGCGGGCGCTACCGACGCCGCGGGACGGAGGAAGCACATGACCGGAATTTTCGATCGGGTCGCCGAGGCGCTGTTGGCCACGTTGCAGGGGCTCAGTCCATTAAGCGTGATTGGCTTGTTCGCGCTGTTGCTGTTTGGGCTGTTCCTGGCGGCGTTGACGGCGACGGCATTGCGCCGCGCCGAGTCCTTGCAGGGAGCGGCGCCCGCGCTGCTGACCACCGTGGGGATTCTCGGCACCTTCCTCGGGGTCGCCATCGGACTGCTGGATTTTGATGCTGGACGGGTGGAGGCCAGTATCCCGGCCTTGCTGGAAGGGCTCAAGCTGGCCTTCGTGACCAGTATCGTGGGCATCTTGCTGGCGGCGGTGTTGCGGATGGTTCAGGTGATGGTACCCGCACCGACGGCGTCCCCCGAACCGTCTGCGGAGGGTGCGTCGGATGCACCATTGGATAATGCGCACCTGGCGGCACAACAACGGGATGCCTCGCTGGCCGTAGTGGAGGCGGTGCGGGCCCTCGATCAGCGCCTGGATGCCCGGCTGGAGCAACAACACCGCGAATTGACCGGCGCGCTCGATGGCATGGCCGAGCGCATCACCGAGATGAGCAGCGGGCACCTGGTAGAAGCCCTGGAGCGGGTGATCCACGATTTCAACGATCGCCTGGGTGAACAGTTTGGCGAGAACTTCCGGCGTCTGGATGACTCGGTCGCTCGCCTGGTGGAGTGGCAGGATCAGTATCGCGAGCAGATGGACACCCTGCATCGGGCCTTCGACCAGGCCCGTGCCGGGGTCGAGCAGACCGAGCAGACCCTGGAGCGCATGACCGGGCAGGCCTTGCAGATCACCCGGCACGTGGAGGATCAGGAATCGACGCTCTCCAGTCTGCGGCGCGAGACGGTGGAACTGGAGGCCCTGCTGGGGAGCATCGCGGCCCTGCGGGATCGTGCCACCGAGGCCTTCCCGGCGATGGACGCACGGCTGGAGGCGATGCTTGAGAGTATCGAGAATGCCGTCCAGGCAGGGCTCGCGGCGGAGACGCGCTGGGGTGGGGAACGCTCCGCCGCCATCGCCTCCGCGGGCGGGCGTAATTGATGTTTTCCTGGTTGGCGCGCCGCCGTCGGCGACAAGGTATGGCCGCGGGAAACGAGGCCGACCAGGGTTCGCACTGGCTGGCGGTGGCGGACCTGATGGCCGCGCTGATGATGATCTTCCTGTTCCTCGCGCTGCTGCACATGGTTCAGGTGGAGCGCGAGAGTGCGGTGCATACCGAGGTTCGCAACGAGGCGGCCGCCTTGCGCGCGGCGATTTATTCGGTTCTGGAGGAGGAGTTTCGCGAGGATTTGCCGCGCTGGAATGCGGAACTGGACCGCGATAGCCTGACCTTGCGCTTTCGCGAGCCGGAGGTCCTGTTCGAGCGCAGTTCGGCACGCATCCGGCCGCGCTTCGAGGCGATTCTCGAGGACTTCATGCCGCGCTACGCGGAACAGTTGCGTCCGTTCGCCGAGGTCATTCGGGAGGTGCGGATCGAGGGCCACACCTCCAGCGAGTGGGCCGGCAGCGACGATGCGCTGGAGGCCTATTTCGGAAACATGGATCTTAGCCAGCGCCGCACGCGCGCGGTGCTGGAATATGCCTATCAGCTGGAGCCCTTGCAGGAGGCGGACTGGTTCCGCTCGCGGGTCGCGGCCGTGGGGTTGTCCTCTTCACGCCGGGTGCTGGACGAGCGCGGCGAGGAGGATCGTCGGGCATCCCGCCGAGTCGAGTTCAGTGTCCTGACCGATTTCGAGGCGCGCCTGCTGGGCGCGGGGGCGGCGTCCGACGAGGCAGGGCCCCGACCTCTGGAGGCGCGCGGGCGCTGACCCGGCTGCCGTCAGATGGCGCCGAGCAGGGCCTTGCGCAGGCCCGCCTGATCCTCGTCGTCGAGAGCAGCCGACCCGGGACGGCTGAGGAGGAAACTGTCCTCGACCTGTTCCCCGGCCGTGGCGATGCGTGCAGTCCGCACGTCGATTCCCTGCTCGGCAAGGACATGCCCGATGGTCGACAGCAGGCCGGGTCGATCCAAAGCGCGCAGCCGCATGCGCGTTGCCTGGCCGCCCGCAGCGGGTTCGAATTCGATCTGCGTATCCACGTCGAAGTGCTTGAGGCGGCGTGGAAGCTGGCGTGAGGCCGGGTTGGGGATGGTCCCTTCGCGTTCGAGTTCGCGTTCGAGGCTCTGGCGGATCTCTTCGGAGCGATAACCGGCATCCACGGTCTGGCCCCCGCCGCTTTCGAGAACCAGAAAGGTATCCAGCGTGCGGCCGCCCGCGGTCGTGATGATCCGTGCGTCCACGATGTCCAGTCCCAACTGGGTCAGGGCGCTGGTGATGCGCGCGAAGATCCGGGGATGGTCGCTGGCGTAGACGAAGATCTCCGTGCTCCCGCGCGAGGTCTTCGGGCGCACCAGGATCAGGGGGAGGGCGTCCGGGGGGAGTGGCAGCAGGGCCCGGCCGTGCCAGGCGATCTCGTCAGCGGAATGGCGCAGGAAGTATTCGTCGTCCAGTTCGTCCCACAGCTTCCGGGCCTGATCGGTATCGAAGCCTTGTTGTTCGATTAACGCGAGTGCCTCGGTGCGGGTTTGCCGGATCTGTTCGTCCATGTCCGGCGGGGTATCCAGGCCCCGGTCCAGGACATTGCGGGTGGCGTGATAAAGGGTTTGGAGCAGGGAATCCTTCCAGCTGTTCCACAGCTCCGGATTGGTTCCGCGGATATCGGCAATGGTCAGCAGATAGAGAAAGTCCAGGCGTTCGCGGGTGACCACCTCGCGGGCGAAGCCCATGACGACCTCGGGGTCGGAGATGTCCTTGCGCTGGGCGGTCAGCGACATCAGCAGGTGGGAACGCACCAGCCAGGCGACCAGGCCGGCATCCGCGTCCGACAGGCCGTGATGCTGGCAGAAATGCAGGGCATCGTGGGCCCCCAGCTCGGAATGATCACCCCCGCGGCCCTTGGCGATGTCGTGAAACAGGGCGGCCAGCACCAGGCGTTCGGGGCGCACCAGTCCGGAGTAGATCTGGTGCGCCAGTGGCTGTTCGTGCGCGAACTCGGGCAGCGCCAGGCGCCGCGCGTTGCGCACCACGTTCAGGGTGTGCTCGTCCACGGTGTAGGCGTGGAACAGGTCGTACTGCATGCGTCCGATGATGCGCCCGAAGGCCGGCAGGTAATTGCCCAGCACGCCGTAGCGGTTCATGCGGCGCAGCTGGCTGGTGATCCCGCGCGGGGCGCGCAGGATGTCCATGAAGAGCTCGCGGCACACCGGATTGCGGCGGAAGTGCCCATCGATCAGGTGGCGGTGGGCCCGGATCAGGCGGATGGTGGAGGCGCGGATGCCCTGGATCTCCGGGTGTTCCTGGAGCAGGCGGAAGACCTCCAGCAGCGCCGGCGGATAGATCATGAAGACCTGATCGTGCGCCGCCTCGAGGTAGCCGCCCCGGACCTGGAAACGTTGGTGGATGCGTACGGGGTCCTGCAGGGCTTCCGGATCGTCGAGGATGGCCTCGTTGAAGTGCTGCAGCAGCAGTTCGTTCAGCCGCTCGAGATCGTTGATGGTGCGGAAGTAGCGCTGCATGAACTGCTCGACCGCCCGGTTGTGGTTCTGGTCGACAAAGCCGAAGGTGTTGGCCAGCTGGCGCTGCAGATCGAAAAGCAGGCGGTCCTCGCGGCGGCCCGCGAGCATGTGCAGGGCAAAGCGTACCCGCCAGAGGAAGTTCTGGCCCTCCATCATCTCGCGGAACTCACCCTCGCGCAGGAAGCCCAGTGATACCAGCTCCTCGATGCGCTCGGCGCCATAATGACGCTTGGTGACCCAGCCGATCATCTGGATGTCGCGCAGGCCGCCGGGGCCTTCCTTGACGTTCGGCTCGAGGCGGTAGGCGGTCTCGCCAAAACGTCGATGGCGGGCTTGTTGTTCGGCCAGCTTGGCGGCATAGAAACTGCGCGAGTCCCAGATGCGGTCGGGCTCGATGGCGCCACGGAAGTCGTTGAACAGGCTGAGATGGCCGGCCAGGTAGCGGGCCTCGATCAGGTTGGTCGCGACGGTGATGTCGTCGCGCGCCTCGCGGGTGCAGTCGTCGATACTGCGCACGCTGTGCCCGACCTCGATGCCGATGTCCCAGAGGAACGTGACGAAGTCGCTGATCCGGTCGAAGAGGGCGGGGTCATGTTCGCCCTCGAGGATGATCTGGATGTCGATATCGGAGGCCGGGTGCAGTTCGCCGCGGCCATAGCCACCGACCGCGATCAGGCATAGCTGGTCGTCATCCGCGAGGCCCTTCTGGGCCCAGATCAGCTTGAGCAGCTCGTCGATGCGCCGGGCGTGGCCATGGATCAGCTCGGCGATCGGCATGCCGTCGCGAAAGCCCTGGTATTGCTGTTCCAGGATGGCGCGCCGGCGGTCCCGGAACAGGGCGATGTTCCCCGGGTTGCGGCTGAGGCGCTGATAGTCCTCGCCCCAGTCCGGGGTGAACGCGGGGGTATCGAGTTCGCCGGGGGTGCTGCCCGCAGGATTCATTGGAGCTCCGTAGGTTGGGCGGTTCGAATCAGCGGGGAACAGGCGTGATGGCCTTCGGTCAGGCCGCGATCTCCTGAGGTGGGGTTTCGTCCTTGCGCAGGGTCAGGATCTCGTATCCGTCGGCGGTGACCAGTAGTGTGTGTTCCCACTGCGCCGACGGACTGTGATCCTTCGTCACGGCGGTCCAGCCATCCGCCAGGATGCGGGTGTGGCGGCGGCCGGCATTGATCATCGGCTCGATGGTAAAGCACATGCCTTCTCTCAGGGTCATGCCGGTGCCAGGCTTGCCATAGTGCAGGACCTGCGGATCCTCGTGGAAGCCGCGCCCGATCCCGTGGCCGCAGAACTCGCGCACCACGGAGCAGCGTTGTGCCTCGGCGTACACCTGAATCGCGTGGCCGATATCGCCCAGCGTTGCGCCCGGGCGAACCTGCTGGATGCCGAGGTACATGCTGGTGCGTGCCACGTCGATCACCCGCTGGGCCTGGATACCGGCCTTGCCGATCACGAACATGCGGCTGGTGTCGCCGTGGAAGCCGTCCTTGATCACGGTGATATCGATATTGAGGATATCGCCGTTCTTCAGCTTGCGATCCCCCGGGATGCCGTGGCAGACCTGATGGTTCACCGAGGTACAGATCGACCTTGGGAAGCCGCGATAGTTGAGTGGGGCCGGGATCGCGTCCTGGGTGTTCACGATGTAGTCGTGACAGATCCGGTCCAGTTCCCCGGTCGTCACGCCGGCTTGCACGTGGGGCTCGATCATCTCGAGGACTTCGGCGGCCAGGCGGCCGGCGACGCGCATGTGTTCGATCTCTTCGGGGGTCTTGATGGAAACGGACATGGGGGCTCCCGCCGCGGCGCCCGGAGGGGCTCGGCGTTTGGTTCGGGTAAGTGTCCTATGCTATAAAGCGCGCGCCTCGCTGGCAATTCGGCGGGGCCGGAAGCCGCCTTTTGCGGGGCGACTCCCGAAACCTTAATCCACACACGCATCGGCACGATCTGTCGGGTGCCCGCCCTCGAAGAAGATTCGGTTCGGGTTTCAGATCGGGATGCGTGGAGGCTCAACCCGTTACAGGAGAAAACTCATGTCCCTCGTGACTATGCGACAGATGCTGGAGGCCGGTGTGCACTTCGGCCACCAGACGCGTTACTGGCATCCCAAGATGGCCCCGTACATCTTCGGGGAACGCAACAAGATTCATATC
Organism: Thioalkalivibrio versutus; assembly: GCF_001020955.1. Classification (NCBI taxonomy): domain Bacteria; kingdom Pseudomonadati; phylum Pseudomonadota; class Gammaproteobacteria; order Chromatiales; family Ectothiorhodospiraceae; genus Thioalkalivibrio; species Thioalkalivibrio versutus. The sequence continues at coordinate 1,571,655 of NZ_CP011367.1, read as the reverse complement.
ATCAACCTCGAGAAGTCCCTGCCGATGTTCAACGATGCGTTGAACTTCCTCGGCAAGATCGCTGCCGACGGTGGCCAGATCATGTTCGTCGGCACCAAGCGCTCGGCCCGCGACGTGGTGGCCGAAGAGGCAAACCGTTGCGGCATGCCGCACGTGAGCCACCGCTGGCTGGGCGGCATGCTGACCAACTTCAACACCGTCAAGCAGTCGATCAAGCGCCTGAAGGACCTCGAGACGATGGACGCCGATGGCAGCTTCCAGGTCCTGAACAAGCGCGAGGCCCTGAGCCGTCGCCGCGAAAAGGACAAGCTGGATCGCAGCCTGGGCGGTATCAAGGACATGAACCGCATGCCCGATGCGATGTTCGTGATCGACGTCGGCTACGAGAAGATTGCGGTGGCCGAGGCGAAGAAGCGCGGCATTCCGGTCGTCGCCGTGGTGGATTCCAACCATTCCCCGGAAGGCGTGGATTACGTGATCCCGGGCAACGATGACGCGATGCGTGCGATTCAGCTCTATGTGGCTGCGATCGCCGATACCATCATCGAGGCCAAGGGTGCGGTGACCACGGGTGGCATGGGCGAAGCAGAAGCCGCCGAGCCGGCCGCTGCAACGACTGACGCTCCCGACACCGCGTCGCCCGCCAACCCCGCTTGATAACAGGAGCCGGTCGCCACGCTGGCGGCCGGCTCGAGCATGATTCAGGAGCAAGCAACGATGCAGATTACTGCTGCACAAGTAAAAGAACTGCGCGAGCGCACTGGCGCCGGCATGATGGAATGCAAGAAGGCCCTGACTGAAACCGGCGGCGATCTGGAAGCGGCGGTCGAGGCAATGCGCAAGTCCGGCATGGCCAAGGCCGACAAGAAGGCGGATCGTGTCGCGGCCGAAGGTCGCGTCGAGATTGCCAGCGACGGTTCGCGCGCGGTGATCGTCGAGATCAACTGCGAGACGGACTTCGTCGGCAATGACGACAACTTCCGTGCCTTCACCAGCGCCTGCGCCAATGTGGCGCTGAACACCGCCGCCGATTCGGTGGAAGGCCTGATGACCGAGACCGTCGATGGTCAGACCCTGGAAGAGCAGCGTACGCAGCTGATCGCCAAGGTCGGCGAGAACGTCCAGGTCCGCCGTTTCGAACGCATGACGGCGGAAGGTGCGCTGGGTTTCTATCAGCATGGTGCCCGGATTGGCGTGCTGGTTGGCCTGAATGGTGGTGACGAGCAGCTGGCCAAGGATATCGCGATGCATATCGCGGCGAGCCATCCGGTGTGCATCGACGAGAGTCAGGTGCCGACCGAGATGCTCGACAAGGAACGTGCGATCTTCAAGGCCCAGGCCGAGGAATCGGGCAAGCCGGAGAACATCATCGAGAAGATGATCGAGGGGCGTATCCGCAAGTATCTGGGCGAGATCACCCTGGTGGGCCAGCCGTTCGTGAAAGATCCCGATCAGACGGTCGCACAGCTGCTGGAAAGCAAGGGTGCTTCGGTCTCCGGCTTCATCCGTTTCGAGGTGGGCGAGGGGATCGAGAAGAAGACCGAGAACTTTGCCGAAGAGGTAATGGCTCAGGCGCGCGGCGCCTGATCCAGAAGGACTCCGGGGCGGCCGCTTGATGCGGCCGCTTCCGGCTAAAAGGGCCAGAAAAAACTGGCAAGCGAGAACAACCGAGCCCGAGATAAGGAACCCCATGAGTCAGGACAGCCAGCCCGCGTTCCGGCGCATCCTTCTGAAGTTGAGTGGGGAGGCCCTGATGGGTCAGCAATCCTACGGGGTTGACCCGGATGTCCTGGCGCAGGTGGCCGAAGAGGTCTCGGAGCTCTCCCGCATGGGGGTCGAGGTCGGCATCGTGATCGGTGGCGGCAACATCTTCCGCGGTGCGGGTCTGGCACAAGGCGGCATGGACCGGGTGACCGGCGACCACATGGGCATGCTGGCAACGGTGATCAATGCGTTGGCGCTGCAGGATGCGATCGAGCGCGCCGGGCGTTTTTCGCGGGTGATGTCGGCGATCCGCATCAACCAAGTGTGCGAGGACTACATCCGCCGGCGTGCGGTACGCCACCTGGAAAAGGGGCGCATCGTGGTGTTTGCCGCCGGAACCGGGAATCCGTTCTTCACCACGGATTCCGCGGCGAGCCTGCGAGCGATCGAGATCAACGCGGACATCATGATCAAGGCGACCAAGGTCGACGGGGTCTACGATGCCGATCCGATGACCACCAAGGATGCCCGACGCTACGAGCGGCTGACGTTCGACGATGCGCTGGAACAGCGTCTGGGCGTAATGGATACCACGGCCCTGGTGATGTGCCGAGACAATGGCCTGCCGATCCGTGTAATGAACATGTTTGCCAAGGGCGACCTGCAACGGCTCGTGATGGGCGAGGCGGTCGGCACCTTGGTCGAGGGAGCCCGTAATGAGTGACGCCACCCTGAAAGATGCGCGCGAACGCATGGACAAGAGCCTGGAAGCGTTGCGCAACGAGCTATCGAAGATTCGAACCGGCCGTGCGCACCCCACGCTGCTCGAACATGTGCATGTGGAGTACTACGGCATGGATGTGCCGATCAACCAGGTCGCGAACATCAATGCCGAGGACGCACGCACGCTCTCCGTGGTCCCGTACGAGAAGGACATGGTCGGCAAGATCGAGAAGGCCATCATGACTTCGGATCTGGGACTCAATCCGGCGAGCATGGGGACGACGATCCGTGTGCCGCTGCCGGCGCTGACCGAAGAGCGTCGGCGTGACCTGGTCAAGGTCGTCCGGGCCGAAGCCGAGCACGCGCGGGTGGCCGTGCGCAATATCCGGCGGGATGCCAACAACGCCTTCAAGCAGCTGGTCAAGGACAAGGAGATGTCCGAAGACGACGAGCACAAGGCGCAGGATCAGATCCAGAAGCTGACCGACGACCACATCACCAAGGTCGACGCGATGCTTGCGGACAAGGAAGCCGAGTTGATGGAAGTCTGACCGGCGCAGGCGATGCCGGTTACTACTTCACCCAGCGAGGCGCTCCCGGCGCACGTGGCCATCGTGATGGACGGCAACGGGCGTTGGGCCGAGGCCCGAGGTCTGAGTCGTTCCGAAGGCCACCGGGCGGGGCTGGAGGCGACGCGGCATGCCGTGCGGTTTTTCGCCGAACAAGGCGTGGGCACCCTGACGCTGTTCGCCTTTAGCAGCGAGAACTGGGGCCGCCCGCGCGAAGAGGTCGAGGCACTGTTCGATCTGTTTGTGTCCGCCATCGAGGCGGAACTCCCGGAACTGATCGAGCGCGGCATCGCGCTCACCTTTATTGGCGATCGCGCAAGCTTCCCGTCGGATCTGCAGACGCGGATAGCGGAAGCCGAGCAGGCCTCTGTCGCCAACGAGGGTATGCGGGTTGTCGTGGCACTGGGATACGGTGGCCGCTGGGACATCCTGCAGGCGGCCCGCCGCTGGGTAGCCGCCGGCGATGAAGGGGCGAATCCCGAGACTTCTTTCGCCGGCTATTTGAGCACGGCCGGGATGCCGGACGTCGATCTGTTGATCCGCACCGGCGGCGAACGCCGCATCAGCAACTTCCTCCTGTGGCAGGCGGCGTATGCCGAGTTGCTCTTCATCGAGACGTTCTGGCCGGACATCACAGCCGATGATCTGCGACAGGGGCTGGCGTGGTATGCGAGTCGCCAGCGGCGTTTCGGCTGCGTGACCGGAGCCGCCGAGGCAAGTGCGCGGGAGGTGCCGAGTGCTTAAACAACGGATTCTGACCGCCGCGGCGCTGGGTTTGCCGGCGCTGGCTCTGGTGGCCTGGGGCCCGAACTGGGCGGTGCTGGCGCTGGTCGCGCTGGTCCTCGGGTTGGCGACCTGGGAGTGGGGTGGACTGGCCAGGCTCGAAAACCCGTTGGCACGCGGTGCGCTGGTGGCGGCCGTGGTGGTTCCCGTGGTTGCGCTTGGTCTGGCGCCGGTTGCGGGGTTGCACTACCTGATCCTGGGTCTGGTGTTGCTGTGGTGGCTGGTGATCCTGTTGCTGTTGCCGTTTTATCGCGAACGCGAGACGGCCGCACCGGCATCCAGTCGGACCCTCTTTGCGGTGGCCGCGATCATGACGTTGGTGCCGGCGGGAATGGGCCTGGTGTGGCTGCATGCCCTGGCGCCTTTGCTGGTGGTCTATCTGGTGGTGCTGGTTGGCCTGGCCGACACCGGGGCGTATTTCGCCGGGAAGGCGTTCGGGCGCAACCCGCTGGCGCCGCATATCAGTCCGGGGAAGACCCGCGAGGGCTTGCTTGGCGGGCTACTGACGGTGCTGGCCTTCGCGATCGTGGTGGCGGCCGTTTGGGGCCTCGAGCCGATGGACGCGATGGTATTCCTGCTGCTGTCGGTGCTGATCGGGCTGGTCTCGGTTGTGGGGGACCTGTTCGAGAGCATCCTGAAGCGACAGGCTGGCGAGAAGGACAGTGGTTCCTTGCTGCCGGGCCACGGGGGTATTCTGGACCGGTTCGACAGCATGGTCGCGGCGGCTCCGGTTTTCCTGGCCGGGTTGTTGTGGCTGGCGCTGATTCCGGCCCCGCCGGTGGCGGCATAGCGCGAACGGACGCAGGTACCCATGAAGACGACGCAGATCACCATTCTCGGATCAACCGGCAGCATCGGGTTGAGTACGCTCGATGTCGTGGCGCGTCAGCCGGAACGCTTCCGCGTTTATGCCCTGACGGCGCATTGCAATGTGGAGCGCATGCGCGCGCAGTGCCTGGCCCACCACCCGGAAGTGGCCGTGATGGTCGATCCCGACGCCGCCGAGGCCCTGCGCGCGGCTTTGGCGGCGGTCGGCTCGCGTACCGAGGTGCGGGCGGGTGCGGAGGCCCTGGCGGAGGTCGCCCGGGAGCCCCGGGTCGACGCGGTGATGGCGGCGATCGTGGGCGCAGCCGGGCTGTTGCCGACGCTGGCCGCGGCCGAGGCGGGCAAACGGGTGCTGCTCGCCAACAAGGAGGCGCTGGTCATGTCCGGGGCCTTGCTGATGGATGCCGTGCGCCGCTCCGGTGCCTGTCTGTTGCCGATCGATTCCGAGCACAACGCGATCTTTCAGTGCCTTCCCAATGGCTACGTCTGTGCCGAGTCGGTGACACCGCACGGGGCACGCCGGATCTGGCTCACCGCATCGGGGGGGCCGTTTCGCGACCGTCCGCTGGACAGCTTTGCCGGGATTACGCCGGACGAGGCCTGCGCCCACCCCAATTGGGATATGGGGCGCAAGATCTCGGTGGACTCGGCGACCATGATGAACAAGGGGCTCGAGGTGATCGAGGCCTGCTGGCTGTTTGCCGTGGCGCCCTCGACGATTCAGGTGGTACTTCACCCGCAGAGCATCGTGCATTCGATGGTGGCCTACGATGACGGGTCGGTGCTCGCGCAACTCGGCAACCCCGACATGCGCACACCGATCGCCCATGCGCTGGCCTGGCCCGAGCGTATGGAGTCGGGCGTTGAACCGCTGGATCTGCTCACGATGGGCAAGCTGGAATTCTCCGAGCCGGAAGCGGCGCGTTTCCCGGCGCTCGGTCTCGCCTACGCGGCACTGGAGCGTGGAGGGACGGCCACCGCGGTTCTCAACGCGGCCAATGAAGTGGCGGTGGATGCCTTCCTGGGAGAGCGCCTGGCCTTCAGCGAGATCCCGGCGGTGATCGCCACGACCCTGGAGGCGATCGAGGCCGAGGCGGCCGATTCGCTGGAGCGCGTCCTGGGTGCGGACCGGCGAGCTCGCGAGGTCGCGAGCGAGTATGTCGCGAACGCACGACCCGTCCTGTCATGACGTTCCTGACGAGCCTGCTGGCGTTTGCGGTAGCCATTGGCGTACTGGTGACCGTGCACGAATATGGGCACTACCTCGCCGCCCGTCTTGTGGGGGTGAAGGTGCTGCGCTTCTCGGTGGGTTTCGGCCGGCCGATTTTCAAGCGCTACTTTGGGCGGGACCGGACGGAATTCGTGATTGCCGCATTGCCGCTGGGTGGCTACGTGAAGATGCTCGACGAGCGCGAGGGTCCGGTGGCTCAGGAAGAGGTCACGCGGGCTTTCAACCAGAAAGGTCTTGGGGCCCGTACGTTCGTGGTGTCGGCCGGTCCGGCGGCGAATTTCCTGCTGGCGATCCTGGTATACGCCGTGATGTTCATGGTGGGTGTGGGCGGGATCAAGCCCATTCTCGGCGAGGTAGCGCCGGATACGCCGGCCGCCGAGGCGGGCCTCGAGCGGGGGCAGGAGATTCTGCGGGTGGGCGATCGTGAAGTGGCGGACTGGGAGCAGGCCAACCTGCGACTGCTGGACCATGCGGTTCGCGGCGAGGCGGTCACCCTGCTGCTGCGGGGCACGGACGGTCGAGAGATCGAGCGGGAGGTGGATCTGCGGGATCGCCAGGCGTTGCTGGCAGAGGGGCAGTTCCTCGACAAGCTGGGGTTGCAGCCCTATCGGCCGATGCTGGAACCGCGGATCGGTGCCGTCGAGGGTGGGAGCCCGGCGGCGGCGGCCGGACTGGAGGTCGGGGATCGTGTGCTGGCAGTGGACGGCGAGCCGGTCGCGGACTGGAATCGCTGGGTCGAGGTGGTGCGTGCGCATCCAGAAGCCGATCTGCGGGTCACCGTGGAGCGCGACGGGCGCACCCTGGAACTACGGATGACGCCGGAGGCGACGGATCACGAGGGGGTGGCCATTGGCCGTATCGGCGCGGGCGTGGATACGGATCAATCGGCGGCACGGGACATGGCCGTACTGGTGCGCCAGGGTCCGGGATCGGCATTTGTCTCGGGGGCGGAGCGGACGTGGGATGTGACCGTACTGACACTGGGCATCCTGTGGCGAATGATCACCGGGGATGCGTCGGTTAAAAATATCAGCGGACCGGTTACCATAGCCGAGTTTGCGGGGGTCTCGGCATTGATCGGGATTTCGGCGTTCCTGGGATTTCTCGGGCTGGTGAGCGTGTCGCTCGGGATCATCAATCTGCTGCCGATCCCGATGCTGGATGGCGGCCATTTGCTGTACTACGCCGCCGAGGCGGTGAAGGGCAGCCCGGTGTCGGAGCGCACCCAGATAATCGGTCAGCAGGTGGGTCTGCTGGCGATCGCGGGGCTGATGATACTGGCCCTGTACAATGATTTGACACGACTGTTCGGTTAGGCGAAGGCACACTGGAGCCCATCCCGGGTGCCTCGATCAGCCCACCGAACGGCCTATTTTTTGGCGGAGAGCATGGCGCGAAACAGCTTGAGAGGAATGGCCCTGGTCGGTTTGCTGGGCCTGGCGGGGACGGCCTGGGGCCAGGCCTACGAGATCGAGGATATCGAAATCGAGGGGCTGGAACGGATCACCGCCGGTACCGCGCTCAGTTATCTGCCCGTGCAGGTTGGGGATACCTTCGACGACAATCGAAGTCCGGAGGTGATCCGCGAGCTGTTCCAGACCGGCTTCTTCGACGATGTGGAGATCGCCCGGCGCGGGGACGTCCTCGTTGTGATTGTCTCGGAACGACCCGCGATCAACGAGATCAACTTTTCCGGTAACCGGGATATCCCCGACGAGGGCTTGCGCGAGGCGCTGGATTCGGCCGGCCTGCGTTCCGGGCGGGTATTCAACCGCACGATGCTGGACCGCATCGAGAGCGAGCTGCGCCAGCAGTATTTCGCGCGCGGGCGCTACAACGTGCAGGTCGATGTGGAGATCGTGGAACTGCCGCGTAACCGCGTGGACATCGAGATCGACATTACCGAAGGGCCGGTGGCCAAAATCCGCCAGGTCAATGTGGTGGGCAACGAGAGCTACTCGGGTCGTGAACTGACCCGGCGTTTCGAGTCCGGCGTGCCACGCTGGTGGGCCTTTTTCAGTCGGCGGGACAATTACTCGCGCGAGAAGCTCTCCGGGGATCTGGAACAGCTCCGTTCGCATTATCTGGATCAGGGTTTCCTGGAGTTCGATATCGACTCCACTCAGGTGACGCTGACGCCGGACCGGCGGGATTTGTTTATCACCATCAACGTCGACGAGGGCGATCGCTATACGGTGACGGGTGTGGATCTCGCCGGGGATTTCGTGATCCCGCGAGAGGAGCTGGAAAGCCTGATTGACGTGGACATCGATGCGCCGTTTTCGCGCAGTCAGGTGACCGAGTCCGCCGAACGGATCAGCGAACGCCTGACCCGGGAGGGTTTCGCGTTCGCCAACGTGAACCCGGTGCCCGACGTGGACGAGGACAACCGCGAAGTCGCGATCACGTTCTTCGTCGACCCGGGCCCGCGTGTCTACGTTCGGAACATCCGGATCACCGGCAATCAGAACACCGAGGAACGGGTGTATCGCCGCGAGATGCGGCAGATGGAGAGCGCCTGGTACAACGGGGCATTGGTCGAACGTTCCCGGGTGCGTGTCCAGCGGCTGCCGTTCGTCCAGAGCGTGAACGTGGAGACCGAGCGGGTCGCCGGCACCGATGACGAAGTGGACCTGAATATCACCGTGACCGAGCAGCAGTCCGGGGCCTTGTCGCTGGGCGCCGGTTTCTCGCAGAACCAGGGGCTGCTGCTGACCGCGAGCCTGACACAGGACAACTTCCTTGGGACCGGCAATCGCTTCTCCACCGAGGTGAGTACCAGCAAGGTCAACCAGCTGTTCCGGATGAGCGTCACCAATCCGCACTTCACCCCCTCCGGTGCGAGTCGCGGGTTCTCCGTGTTCTATCGCAAGATCGATGCCGAGGAGGCCAACATCTCGCGGTATTCATCCAACCGCTTTGGTTTCGACGTGACCTACGGGATTCCGCTGTCGGAGTTCGACCGGATTCAGGTGCGCCCGGGTTTCGAGAACATCGAAATCGAGACAGTCGAACGCTCCGACACGCGTATCGGAACCCCGGACGAGATCATCGACGAGCTGGACGAATTTGGTGATTCCGCGAACCTGTACAAGTTGGAGACAAGCTATATTCACGACACTCGGGACAGCACGACCTTCGCTTCGCAAGGCCGTCGTCATCGGGTCGGCCTGGAGGTCACGGTGCCGGGCAGTGACCGCGAGTTCTACAAGCTCACCTATTCGGGTCAGGAGATCTTCCGGCTGTCCGATCGGTACTCCTTCAGCCTCTCCGCCGGGCTCGCGTACGCGGATGGCTACGGAGGGGATGACGTCCCGTTCTACGAACGGCTGTTTGCCGGGGGCATTCGCTCGGTCCGCGGCTACGAGGACAATCAGCTGGGCGATCTGCGACCGATCCGCGATGGTCAGGTGGCGACGCGCGATTCCAATGATGATCCCTACGGTGGGCGTTTCCGGACTACGCTGTCCGCGGAATTGTTCTTCCCGATGCCGTTTGCGGCCGACAACGATGGAGTCCGCATGAGTACCTTTGTGGACGCGGGGAATGTGTTCCATGATGTCTCGGACTTTGATACCAGCGAGTTGCGGGCATCGGCGGGTGTGGCGGTGACCTGGTTCTCGCCGGTCGGGCCGCTGAGCTTCAGCGTGGCCGAGCCGTTCAACAATCAGCCGGGTGACGAGCTGCAGCGCTTCCAGTTCCTGCTGGGTGCCAGTTTCTGAGGATGATCGATGCAAGCGCATCGGGAGGCGTCATGAGATCCGGGATGGCCTGGTTCGCAGCGGTGATTCTCGTCGCCAGCGGATGGCTGGTGGTACCCGCTGTCGCCGGGGCGCAGAACGTCGCATTCGTGACGATGAACCGGATTCTCGAGGATTCGCCGCAGGCCGAAGATGCCATGCGTGAACTGGAGCGCGAGTTTTCGCCGCGCGATTCGGAGCTGGTGGCGGAACGTGAGGAGCTGCAGCGGCTGCGTGACCGGCTGGAACGTGACGGGGACCTGATGAACCCATCGGAACGGGCGGATCTGGAGCGGGAGTTCTCGCAACGTTCGCGCGAATTCCGGCGGGCGCAGGAGAGCTTCAGCGAAGACCTGAACGTACGCCGCAACGAAGAGCTGGCCAAACTGCAGCGACGGATCAACGATGCCATCGTCGATCTCGCCCGGGAACGCGACATTGATCTGATCCTAACCGAGCGCAACGTGCTGTATGCCAGTGACCGGATCGACATCACGGACGACATCCTTGCCACAATGCAGCGAGACTGACGGCGGGTATTCGGCCCGCGAGCTGGCGGAGGCGCTGGGCGGGCAGCTCACGGGCGATGACCAACGCCGCTTCACCGGGTTGCGCCCGCTGGCCACCGCAGGCCCCTGCGATCTGAGTTTTGTGACGGACGTCGGGCGTCATGCCGAGGCCCTGGCAGCGAGTGCCGCGGGTGTCATCCTGGTACCGGAGGCCGCGGGGCTGAAATCGACGGCTTCCCGAACCCTGATCCACCTGGATGATGTCTACCTGGGCTATGCCCGAGCGAGTCAGTGGCTGGGCAGGCCACGTCGCGCCCGAGCTGCGGGTGTCCATCCGGGTGCGTTTGTGGATCCCGAGTCCTCGGTTGCTCCCGACGCATTCGTGGGGCCTGGGGCGGTGATCGGCGCGGGGGCTACGGTGGGACCCCAGAGTGTCGTGGGGGCGCACTGCGTGGTGGGCGAGGGGGTGATGGTGGGGGCCGATACCTTCCTGCACCCCCGTGTGACCCTGCTTGAAGGCGTTGCGGTGGGGGATCGCTGCATCCTGCACAGTGGTTGCGTGATCGGGGCCGATGGCTTCGGATTCGCGCCTGCGGGTGAACAGGGTTGGGAGAAGATCGAACAGCTAGGCCATGTCGTGATCGGTTCCGATGTGGAAATTGGAGCGAACACGACCATCGATCGCGGGGCGTTGCGCGCAACGCGGATCGGGAGGGGTGTGAAGATCGACAACCTGGTTCATGTTGCCCATAACGTCGAGATTGGCGACCATACAGCCATCGCCGGCTGTGTGGGGATTGCGGGCAGTGCCCGGATCGGCGCGCATTGCGCAATCGGGGGCGGCGCCGGGATCCTTGGCCACCTGTCGATCGTGGATCACGTGACCATTCACGCGATGACCCTGGTCACGCGCTCCATTACGCGTCCGGGTCACTACGCCTCTGGAGTCCCGCATCAAGAGGCCCGGTTGTGGAATCGCATGCTGGCCCGACTGCGCCGTCTGGCGCGTTAGGCAATCGAGGGGCGATCAATCGGCCCTGGTAGTAACTGGCCTTGCCGCGTGTGGGGAGGCCAAGTCGAACGTCGTATTGCACGTCCCGCGCAGCGGTCCGGATGCGGCACAACAAGATCAAGAGAAAGGACACCGGCGTGGATGACTTTAATGTCCAGGAGATCATGCGCTACCTGCCGCATCGTTACCCGTTCCTGATGGTGGATCGGGTGCTGGAGTGGGAGGCGGGCAGCTATCTGACGGGGATCAAGAACGTCAGCATCAACGAACCGTATTTCCAGGGGCACTTCCCGATCAAGCCGGTGATGCCCGGGGTTCTGATCCTCGAGGCCCTGGCACAGGCCACCGGCCTGCTCGCGTTCAAGACCGAAGAGGCGCGTAACGAGAACCAGGACAAGCAGCAGCTATACCTGTTTGTCGGGATCGACGAGGCGCGCTTTCGGCGCCAGGTGGTACCCGGGGATCAACTCCACCTGCGGGTCGATCTGAAGCGTACGGTGCGGGGCATCTGGCGCTTCGACGCGGTCGCGAAGGTGGGCGACGACGTGTGCGCCACGGCGCAGCTCATGTGTTCCGGTCAGGAAATCCCGGCGTGATCGATCCGCGCGCGGACGTCCACCCGAGCGCCGAGATCGACAGCTCGGTGACGATCGGGCCGTTCTCGGTCATCGGTGCCAATGTGAAGATCGGCGCGGATACCTGGGTGGGCCCGCATGTGGTGATCAATGGACCGACCGAGATCGGGCGGGAAAACCGAATCTTTCAGTTCTCCTCGATCGGGGAGGAGCCACAGGACACCAGCTATCGGGGTGAACCCACGCGGCTGATCATCGGCGATCGCAATGTGATTCGGGAGTCGGTAACGCTGCACCGCGGAACCGAGAAGGGCCTGGGTGAGACGGTCATCGGGCACGACAACCTGATCATGGCGTATGTCCACATCGCGCACGACTGCACCATCGGGAACGGCATCATCTTCTCCAATGCCACTTCGCTTGCCGGGCACGTGGAGATCCAGGATCACGCAACGCTGGGTGGGTTCACCCTGGTGCATCAGTTCTGTCGCGTCGGCACCTACGCCTTCACCAGCATGGGTGCGGCGCTGAACCGTGACCTCCCGCCGTATTGCCTGGCGAGCGGCAACTATGCGCGGCTGATCGGGATCAACAAGGTTGGCCTCAAGCGCAACGGTTTCTCCAATGACGCCATTCAGGCGCTGCACCGGGTATTCATCCAGGGAATGCGTGGACGTGCCGGGCGCGAGAGTCATCTGGACGCCATGTTCGAGGAGACCGAGGTGCCCGAAGTGCGCAATCTGATCGGTTTCGTGCGCGGCAGTCGTCGCGGCATTCTGCGCGGCGGTCGTCCGCACTGACGCGGTCGCCGCGGGACAGAACCCTGCGTGCTGCCCAAGGGGTTGCTTCCCAAACGAACCGTCGCCCTTAGATCGGCTTCTCGCTGTCCCTTAGTTGGCCGTGGTGCAGGAGTTCCTGCGCCATTTCGGCCACGCGGCGGTCGGCTCCACCATTGCCCAGGCGATCGCGCACCTGCGCCAGGCGATCGCGCATCGCTTCCAGGGCCGCGGGGCGGTCGAGCAGATCCGCGGCGTCGCTGGCCAGGCGCTCGGCGGTGGCCTGCTGTTGCAGGTACTCGGGCACCAGGCGTTCGCCGCCCACGATGTTGACCAGGGCGATGTTCTCGACCCGCACGAGACGCGAGAAGACGGCGTGGCTTAGGGTGCCCATGCGGTAGAACACCAGCATCGGGGCCTGGAGCAGACCGGCCTCCAGGGTTGCCGTGCCCGAGGCGATCAGCAATAGATCCGCCCCCGCCATCAGGGAGTGGGTGGCGGTGTCGCCGCCCACGAAATGGACGGGGAGATCGTCACAGGTGGCGAGGGCCCCCAAGTGTTCCGTGGTGACCCCCGGCGCCATGGAGGCCACGAACTGGATGTCCGGGTGCGATCCGTGGAGGCGGCGGGCGGTGTCCACGAGCATGGGCCAGTGGCGCTTCAGTTCGCCGTTGCGGCTGCCGGGGAGAAGCCCGACCAGGCGCGTGTTGGCCGCGAGGCCAAGCTGTTCGCGAATCGGCTGTTGGGGCGGCTGCACCCGATCCACAAGCGGGTTTCCGACATAGCGTACTGGCACCCCGGCCTTCTCGTAGACGTCGGTCTCGAAGGGAAAAAGTACCGCCATCGCGTCCACGCTGCGCTGGATGCGCTTGATCCGGCCCGAACGCCACGCCCACAGCTGCGGGCTGACATAGAACAGCACGCGGATACCGAGGCGGCGGGCGTGGGCAGCCAGGCGCAGGTTGAACTCCACATAGTCCACCAGGACCAGCAGGTCCGGGCGTTGGGTCTCCAGGTGCTGGCACATGCGCCGGAACAGGCGGCGCAGGCGCGGGTAGTTGACCAGCACATCAACCAGGCCCACCACGGCCAGTTCGGAGACGTCGATCAGGGTGTCGACCCCGGCGGCGCGCATCTGCGTCCCGCCCATGCCCGTGTAGCGGAGACCGGGCTCCAGCCCCGAGAGTTCGTGGACCAGCCCCGCCCCGAGTGCGTCACCGGAGCTTTCGCCGGCGCAGATCACGACATGCTGCGTCATGACCGATTGAGGCCCCCTGTGGAAGCGATGTCGCGTGGCGTCACGCGAGGGCGGCGCGGATCTTCCCGCAGATCATGTCGATGGTCGCATCCTCGAGTTCCGGGAACACCGGCAGGGACAGACAGCGCGCGGCGACGTCTTCGGTGACGGGCAGCGATTCCGGCCGGTTCGGGAGATCGGCGAAGGCCTTTTGCTGATGCAGGGGTACCGGGTAGTAGATCGCGCAGGCCACGTCCGCGGCCTTGAGGGCCTCCATGATCGCGTCGCGATGATCGGTCAGCAGCGTGTACTGGTGGTAGACGTGGACCCCGATGCCGTCCTCGAACGGAACCTCGACCGGCAGCCCGGCCAGGCCGTCGCGATAACGTGCCGCCACCCGGCGGCGTTCTGCGTTGTAGGTGTCGATATGCGGCAGCTTCACCCGCAGGATCGCCGCCTGCATCTCGTCCAGGCGGCTGTTGTAGCCGATCTCGTCGTGGTAGTAGCGCACGCTGGAACCGTGGTTGCGCAATCGGCGCAGGGTATCGGCGGCAGACGGGCAGTTGGTGGTCACCAGACCCCCGTCGCCGAAGGCCCCGAGGTTCTTGCTGGGGAAGAACGAAAAACAGCCGAAGGCGGTGGCGGCGCCGGTCTGTACGCCATCGACCGTCGCGCCGAAGGACTGTGCGCAATCCTCGACGATCATCACCTTGTGTTTCTCGGCGATGGCCTGCAGGCGCGGCATGTCGGCCGGCTGGCCGAACAGGTGGACCGGCAGGATCGCGCGGGTGCGCTCGGTGATGGCCGCCTCGACCTGGTCCGGGTCGATGTTGAAGGTCCGCGGGTCGATGTCCACGAATACCGGGTCGGCCCCGACATAACGGATCGCCTCGGCGGTGGCAATGAAGGTAAACGGGGTGGTGATGACCTCGTCGCCCGGGCCGATGCCGGCCGCGGCCAGCGCCAGATGCAGGGCATCCGTGCCGGAGGCACAGGTGATCGCGTGTTCCACGCCCAGGTACTCGGCGAGCTCCTGCTCCAGGGTCTGGACGTTGGGGCCGAGGATAAACCGCGCACCGGCCAGCACGTCCTGTAGCGCGGCATCGATTTCGGGGCGCAGGGTCTGGTACTGGCGCTGCAGGTCGACCATCGGGATCACGGCTTGACTCCTTCGAGGTGGCTGTGCGGACCGTCGGCCCGGCTCATGATGTTCAGGTTTTCGTAGACCAGGTCGGTGATGCGGCTTGCCGTTTCCAGGGCCCGCTGGCCGTCACGGCCGCTGACCACGACCGGTCCCTGACCGCGCACGGCGGCGACAAAGGCCTGGATCTCGGCCAGCAGGGCATCCGCCTCGTCGAAGACACTCTCCGTGCGGTGAATCGCAGGGGCTCCCGTCTCCGGATCGGGTTCGCCAATGTGGTTCAGCGACAGGATGCGGTTCTGGAAGTCCACCGAGGCGTAGGCATGTGACTGGAAGATGCGCATGCGGCGCTCGGACTTGGTGCTGATGCGACTGGATGTCACGTTGGCTACGCAGCCGTCCGCGAATTCCAGTCGGGCATTGGCGATGTCGATGTCGCCGGTCAGCACGCGGGCGCCGGAGGCGCGAATGTCGGTCAGCGGGGCATCCACCAGCGACAGGATGATGTCGATGTCGTGGATCATCAGATCGAGCACGACCGACACGTCGGTGGCGCGCGGCTTGTAGGGCGCCAGGCGGTGCGACTCGATAAACCGCGGGTGCAACGGGGTCTCGGTCAGTCGGCGTAGCGCGGCATTGAAGCGTTCCAGGTGCCCGACCTGGAGGACGACGCCCTGTTGCTCGGCGATCTGGTTCAGCGTCTCGGCCTGCTCCAGGGTGGCGGTAATCGGCTTCTCGACCAGGACATGACAACCGGCCTCGAGGAAGTCCCGGGCGATGTCGAAGTGCAGGGTGGTCGGCGCGGCGATGGAGACCGCATCGACCTGACGGATCAGGGCGCGATGGTCGGTCTCCGCGCGGCAGCCGTGCTCCGCCGCGACGCGGCTGGCGGTTTCGGAATCGGCATCGACCACGGCAACCAGTTCGGTGTCCGGCAGCGCGGCGTATTTGGCGGCATGCCATTTGCCAAGATGGCCCACGCCGATAGCGGCGCAGCGTAACGGAGATTGGGACATGAGTAGGCTCGGATCCGGAGGGGGTGTGCTAGGATTTTCGGCGCTATTGTAACGGATCCCCGGCGCGGCGCATGTTCGCGTTCGGGCGATTGCCCGCAGTTCACCGTGGTGGAGACTCCATGTCCGATTTAGAGGCAGCGCAGCGCTACGTCGCCGGCGTGGACGAAGTGGGGCGCGGGCCGCTGGCCGGGCCGGTCGTGGCGGCCGCCGTCATCCTGCCGGAAGGCTACACCTGCCCCGGCTTGACCGACTCCAAGAAGCTCAGCGCGAAACGCCGCGAGACGCTGGACGTGCAGATCCGTGCCGACGCGCTGGCATGGTCGCTGGGCCGGGCCGAGGCGGCGGAGATCGATGAACTGAACATCCATCATGCGACGCTGCTCGCCATGCAGCGAGCGGCGGCCGGGCTCGCCATCGCGCCGGCACATCTGCTGGTGGACGGGCGCTTCACACCGCAGGGTCCCTGGACTGCCGAGGCGATCGTCGGCGGGGATGGCTCGGTGGCTGCGATCAGCGCCGCCTCCATCGTCGCGAAGGTGGCGCGCGACGGCTGGTTGCGCGATCTGCATCACGACTACCCCGATTACGGCTTCGATCGCCATTCCGGCTACCCCACGGTGGCGCATCGCGAGGCCCTGGAACGGTTGGGGCCGTGCCCGCAACACCGCCGTAGTTTCGGCCCGGTAGCGCGTGCGCTGGCGGCCCGTGAACAGGAGATGGGGGCATGAGCGAAGGCCATCCCGGTTTCGTACACCTGCGGGTGCATTCGGAGTATTCCCTGATCGACGGGCTGGTCCGCCTGAAGCCACTGGTGAACGCGGTGGCCGAGGGCGGGATGCCGGCCGTCGCAGTGACCGATCACTGCAACCTGTTCGGGCTGGTGAAGTTCTACCGTGCCGCGATCGCAAAGGGTGTGCAGCCCATCATCGGTGCGGACGTTCTGGTGCGCGATGCCCGCGCCGACGGCAGCCTGGCGCGCATGACCCTGCTGGCGCAGAACGATCCGGGTTACCGCAATCTGACCCGGCTGATCTCGCGCGCCTGGCAGGAAGGCCAGGAAAAGGGCATTCCGCGGGTGGACTGCGCCTGGCTGGATGCGGCCGCCGAGGGCCTGATCGCATTGTCTGGCGGGATCGACGGGTTATTCGTGAACGGTTCGGGGGCTGCGCGCGCGCTGTTGGCCGAGGATCTCGAGCCGTGGATGCAGCGCTTCCCGGGTCGCTTCTATCTGGAACTGGTGCGTAGCGACCGCCCGGGCGAAGAGGCCTGGATCGAACAGGCGCTGGCCGCGGCCGAGGCCTTCGATCTGCCGGTGGTGGCCACCAATGATGTTCGCTTCCTGCGGCCCGAGGACTTCGAGGCCCACGAGGCGCGCGTCTGCATCCATGACGGCGTGACCCTGGACGACCCGCGACGCCCGCGCCGTTACTCGGAGGCGCAGTATCTGCGTACACCCGAGGAGATGGCGGAGCGGTTCGCGGATATCCCCGAGGCCCTGGCCAACAGTGTGGCGATCGCGCGGCGCTGTTCGGTGAGCCTGACCCTGGGCGAGTCGGTCCTGCCGGACTTCCCGGTTCCCGAGGGCTATACGGTCGAAGACCACCTGCGCGAGACCTCGGCGCAGGGGTTGGCGGGGCGCCTGGAGCGCTTCTGCTTCGCGCCGGCGGCGGATTACGAGGCGCGCTTGCAGCGCGAGCTGGACGTGATCTGCCAGATGGGTTTCCCCGGGTACTTCCTGATCGTGGCGGACTTCATCCAGTGGGCCAAGGACAATGGCATCCCCGTGGGCCCGGGTCGTGGCTCCGGTGCGGGTTCTCTGGTGGCCTATGCGCTGGGCATTACCGACCTGGATCCATTGCGTTACGATCTTCTGTTCGAGCGATTTCTCAACCCTGAACGTGTCTCCATGCCCGACTTCGATGTCGACTTCTGCATGGAGCGACGCGACGACGTGATCGACTACGTCGCCGAGCGCTACGGGCGCGACAAGGTCTCGCAGATCATCACCCACGGCACCATGGCCGCCAAGGCGGTGGTGCGCGACGTCGGGCGTGTGCTGGGCCATGGCTACGGTTTCGTCGACCGCATTGCCAAGCTGATCCCGTTCGAGCTGGGCATGACCCTGCAAAAGGCCCTGACCGAGAGCGCGGACCTCAAGACGCAGTACGACGAAGACGAGGAGGTGCGCGCGATCATCGATCTCGCGCAGAAACTCGAGGGCCTCACCCGGAACGCGGGCAAGCATGCCGGCGGGGTGGTGATTGCGCCGTCGGCGCTGACCGATTTCTCGCCGCTGTACTGCGAGGACGATGGCGGCTCGCTGGTGACCCACTTCGACAAGGATGACGTCGAGGCGGTCGGTCTGGTGAAGTTCGACTTCCTCGGCCTGCGCACGCTCACCATCATCGACTGGGCGGTGGACAACGTCCGCAAGATGGATGCCGCGGTACAGGTCGATCTCGACGCCATCCCGCTGGATGACGCCGAGACCTTCCGCCTGCTGAAGGACTACCAGACCACCGCCGTGTTCCAGCTGGAATCCGGAGGCATGAAGGACCTGATCCGCCGCCTGCAGCCGGACAGCTTCGAGGAGATCATCGCGCTGGTGGCGCTCTACCGCCCGGGCCCGCTGCAGTCGGGCATGGTGGACGACTTCATCGACCGCAAGCACGGTCGTGCCCAAGTGGAATACCCGCATCCGGATCTGGAACCCATTCTCCAGCCCACCTACGGCGTGATCCTGTACCAGGAGCAGGTGATGCAGATCGCCCAGGTGCTGGGCAATTACACGCTGGGTGGTGCGGATCTGTTGCGCCGCGCGATGGGCAAGAAGAAGCCCGAGGAGATGGCCAAGCAACGCGAGATCTTCCTCGAGGGTGCACTGGGGCGCGGTGTGGATGAAGGGGTTGCGACCTACATCTTCGACCTGATGGAGAAATTCGCGGGCTACGGCTTCAACAAGTCGCACTCCGCGGCCTATGCCCTGGTTGCCTACCAGACCGCCTGGCTCAAGGCGCATTATCCGGCGCCGTTCATGGCGGCGGTGCTGTCCGCGGACATGGACAACACCGACAAGGTGGTGGGGCTGATCGAGGAATGCCGCAACATGGGCCTGGAGGTCCTGCCGCCGGACGTCAATCAGTCGGACTACCGCTTTACCTGCCACGACGCGCAGACAGTGGTCTACGGCCTGGGCGCGATCAAGGGCGTTGGGGAGTCGGCCATCGACACCCTGCTCAAGGCGCGCGGCGAGGGCGGTGAATTCCACGGGCTGGTGGACCTGTGCCAGCGGGTGGATCTCGGCAAGCTGAACAAGCGTGTGCTGGAGACGCTGGTGCGCGCCGGCGCGATGGATCGGATCGGCGCCAACCGTGCGACGCTGCTGAACGACATCCCGATGGCGGTCGCGGCAGCCGAACAGAGCGAGCGCAATGCCAATCTGGGTGTGGTGGACCTGTTCGGGGATCCGGCTGCGGCCGTGATCCCGGATAGTGCGACCCTGGCCGAGATGGAGGACGACGATCGTCTGCGCGGCGAGAAGGACACCCTGGGGCTTTATCTGACCGGCCACCCGGTGGAGCGCTACCGCGCCGAGATGCTGCGCCTGACCGGCACCACGCTGCAGGCGCTGGAGGCCAAGCTGGAGGATCGCCCGGACGAGCCCCAGGGCCAGAAATGGCGGGGCAAGCAGGAAACCGTGCGCATCGCCGGTCTGATCGTCGGGGTGCGAGTGCGCAACACGCAGAGCGGGCGCATGGGCATCGTCACCCTGGACGACCGCAGCGGGCGGGCCGAGGTAGTGTTGTTCAACGACGACTTCACTACCTACAAGGACCGCCTGGAGCCGGATGCCCTGCTGGTCGCGGAGGGTACGGTCACGCTTGACGACTATGCCGGCGGGATCCGTATGCGGGCCCGTACCGTGTACAGCCTGGACGAAGCGCGGGTCCAGTGGGCCCGCGCGCTGCACCTGTGCCTGGAAGGGGTGGTTCCCGAGCAGGTGGCCCATTTGCGCGGGCTGATGGAGCCGCATCGTGAGGGGCCTTGCCGCGTGCACCTGTGCTATCGCCGTGACGGGCTGGAGGCGGATATCAGCCTGCCGGAGGGATGGACCATCCGCCCGGACGAGCGGCTGTTGCGCGGCATTCAGCAGTCGTTGGGTCCGGGTTGCGAGGCCGAGGTGCTCTACGGCCGGTAGGTGGAGCAAGGCATCACCGGTCCGGGAGCGGGGATCGCCGCAATTGGTTACAATTCGCGTCCTTCGTCGGTATCCACAACCAAGTCTTCGGGACCCTGCATGAATCCGGACTTTCTCGACTTCGAACAGCCCATTGCCGAACTGGAAGCGAAGATCCGCGATCTGCGCTATGTCGGCGACGATGCCGAGGTCAACATCCAGGAAGAGATCCAGCGCCTGGAAGGCAAGTGCCGGTCGTTGACCGAGAGCATCTTCGCCAAGCTGACCCCGTGGCAGGTCTCGCAGATGTCGCGGCATCCGCGGCGACCCTACACCCTTGATTACATTCCCGACTTGTTCGACGAGTTCGAGGAACTGCATGGCGACCGGGCGTTTGGCGACGACCCGGCGATCGTGGGCGGCGTGGCGCGCCTGGACGGACGGCCGGTGATGCTGATCGGGCACCAGAAGGGACGCCAGACCCGCGACAAGGTCTACCGCAACTTTGGCATGCCGCGTCCGGAGGGCTACCGCAAGGCCCTGCGCTTGATGGAGATGGCCGAGCGCTTTCGCATGCCCGTGCTCACCTTCATCGACACGCCGGGTGCCTACCCGGGGGTCGGGGCGGAAGAACGTGGCCAGAGCGAGGCGATCGCGCGCAACCTGCGAGTGATGGCGCGCCTCGACACGCCGATCATCGCCACGGTGATCGGCGAAGGCGGCTCCGGTGGGGCCCTCGCGATCGGGGTGGGCGACGCCACCCTGATGTTGCAGTACTCGACCTACTCGGTGATTTCGCCGGAGGGCTGTGCCTCCATCCTCTGGAAGAGCGCCGAAAAGGCCTCGGAGGCCGCGGAGGCCCTGGGCATCACATCGGAACGGCTGCGCGAGCTGGGGCTGGTGGACCGCATCGTGCCGGAACCCCTGGGCGGTGCCCACCGCGACCCCGACACCATGTCCTCCAGTCTGCGCGCCGCGCTTCTGGAAACCCTGGACGGCCTGGAAGGGCTGGACCCGGGCAAGCGCCTGGAGCGGCGCTATCGCCGGCTGATGGATTACGGTGCCTTCCAGGAAGCCGCTTCCTGATCCCGGTGCCGGGGCGCTCGATCCTGTAGCCGCGGCGCTGCGGGACTTCCTCCAGGCGCATCCCGGCTATCGCCAGGTGCGCATCGCCTTCAGCGGCGGTCTCGACTCGACCGTGCTGCTCCACGCCGCGGTGCGCCTGGGTATCCCCAACCTCGAGGCCATGCACGTGGATCATCGCCTGCGTCCGGACTCCGGCGAGCAGGTCGAGCACTGCCGCGCCTTTGCACAGGCACTGAACTGCCCGTTCCGGCTCCGTACCCTCGGCTCACTCGACACCCGTGGCTCCGGCGTGGAGGCCGCGGCGCGCGAGGCACGCTATGCGATGCTGCGCGAAGGGCTGGACGCTACGGGCATCATCCTGGCCGCGCAGCATGCGGACGATCAGGCAGAAACGTTCCTGCTGGCCGCCCTGCGCGGCAGCGGGCCCGAAGGGCTGCAGGCGATGCGGCCGCTGCGCCGCGAGGGCGAGACCTGGCTGGGGCGACCCTTGCTGGGCCTGCCCCGCGAGGCACTGGCCGCGTTGGCGGAGCAGGAGGGCCTCGACTGGTATGACGATCCCAGCAATCAAGATCCCCGATTCGACCGCAATTTCCTGCGCCAGTCGGTGCTGCCCTTGTTGCGGGAGCGATTTGATGGCGCGGCCGGGCTGGCGCGCGCTGCTGCCTGGCAGCAGGAGGCGGTCGGCCAGCTCCGTCAGCATTTCGGCGAGCTTCTGGAAGAAGTGCGGGATCGGCTGACCGGCAGCCTGGACCTTCAGGGTTTGCGCGGGCTCGACGCGGATAACCAGCGTGGCCTGCTACGGTACTGGCTGCGCGAGCAGGGCCTTCGGCCGCCCGGCCACGACCGCCTGGGTGAATTCCTGCGCCAGGTCCTCGTGGACAACCCCGAGGCCTCCCCCGCCGTGGAATGGGATGGCGGATGGATGCGGCGTTATCGCGATCAGCTGCACGCCGGGCCGAAGGAGGAGGCTGCGGGTCCGCCGCCCGAACAGCCCTGGCCGGCCGGTCAGCCGGAACTGATTCTGGCAGACGGGCGCCGCCTGACCCGGGAGATGCTGCCGCGGCTCGGCGTTGACCGCGAGGCCGCCCTCACCGTTAGCTATCGAAGCGGGGGCGAGGTGGTCGCCACCCCCGCCGGGCGCCGATCCCTGAAAAAGCTGATGCAGGAGCGCGGGATCGCCCCCTGGGAACGCAACCGGGTTCCGCTTTTGTGTCAGCTGGATGGAGCGATTGTGGCGGTGCTCTGGCCCGGGTTGGTTCACGCTGGGAGTTGACGCGCCTGTCCAAATCGGACAATTCTTGGGTCGTATTCAGGGGTGCGGGTGAGCGGTACGTGACAGGTTTCGCGGCACAATGCGGACGACGTACGGGCATGGGGGTGCTGGCGGCCGGGATGTTGCTGGCCGCGCCTCTGGCCGCGGACTCGCTGATGCTCACGACCGAGAGCTACCCCCCGTTCAATTTCGAGACGGAAACCGGCGAGCTGGACGGGATCTCCATCCGGGTGATGGATGCCCTGCTGGATGTCGCCCAGGTGGACGCCGAGATCCGCCTGCTGCCGTGGAGTCGGGCCTACGCCGAGGCTCAGTCGGACCCTGGTACCTGCGTCTTTTCCACCACGCGCACCTCCGAACGTGAAGACCTGTTCACCTGGGTCGGTCCTCTCGTGGAAAACCAGTGGCATGCGTTCGTGCTGGAGGGGTCCGATGTGGACGCGCAGTCTCTGGAGGATCTGGAACGCTACCGCGTCGGGGGCTATCGAGACGATGCCGTGGCGCTCTTCGTTGAGGGCCGGGGCATCCCCGTGGATACCGCACCGAATGACCGGCTGAATGCGCGCAAGCTTGCGGCCAACCGGATCGATGTATGGGTCAGCGGTGAACATCTGGCCCCGTGGTATGCCCGTCAGGAGGGGATCGGTGAACTCCGGTCCCTGTTCGCCTTCAACGATACCGTGATGTCCCTGGCCTGCCACCCGGAAACCGCGCGAGCCCCGCTGGATCGCATGCAGGAGGAACTGGATGCGATGCGTGCGGACGGGCGCTATGCGGCCATCGTGGAGGATGTCCTGGACAGCAATGGAGAGCGCAATGACTGACGCAGCCGAGGCCCGGACGGAATCGTCGGCCCTGATCGCCGAGGAGGTGCTGGGCTTTCAGCGCAACATGACGCGGCGCGGGATCATCTTTTCGTTCACTGGCTACATTTCCGAGGGCATCCTGAAGGCCCTGGGGGATGCACTGCGGCAGAAAATCCGACTGGAGTCCACCGATACGAAGACCGTGAACCGCGTCTTTTCGGTATTCGTGGAACAGGTGCAGAACGTGATTCGCTATTCGGCGGAGCGTATCGAGCACGACGCGGAGCCCCCCGTCGAGCTGAGCTCCGGGATGATTACCGTCGGGTCGGAAAACGGCCGCTTCTTCGTCATTTGCGGCAACGTGATCGGGCGCAAGGATGCCGACACCCTGGCCGTGCGCCTGCGTGAGCTCGCGGGCATGGACAGCGATGAGTTGCGCCGCTTTTACAAGGAAAAGCTGCGGGAACCACCGGACGAAGGCAGCAAGGGCGGCAGCATCGGCCTGATCGAGATCGCACGCCGGGCAAGCGAGCCAATCCAGTTCGACTTTCAGCATCTCTCCGATGCGCAATCCTATTTTGTCCTGAAGGCCTATATCTGATGGCAGTCGTCGAGACCATTGAACACAAGGCAACCGACCGCACCCCGGCCGTCGTTTTCGATTTCGCGGCGGGGCAGTACCGGCTGTCCGGCGAGTCGTATCCGGAAGATGCCGCGAACTTCTACGGCCCGCTGACTCAGGGGTTGCGGCAGGCGATCGAGGACCGGGCCAGCGACGAGGTGGAGTTCACCGTGGAAATGATCTACTTCAACAGTTCGACTGCGAAGGCATTGATGAACATGTTCCAGATCCTGGAAGAGGGCGCCGAGTCGGGTCTGAAGGTGCGGATCAACTGGTGTTACCACGATGACGACGAGACCATGGAGGAGTTCGGCGAGGACTTCTCCGAGGATTTCGAACACGCTGACTATCGAATGTGTCCGCTGACATGAAGGCCCCCTCCCGAGAGGACCCGATGAATCCTGCTACCCGGCCACGGGAGGGCCAGGAAATGGAGAGGCTCGCGGACTTCTCCCTGTTCGAGCAGGAAAAGTCCGTCATGCAGCGCTCCGAGCAGATGCTCGAGGCGCTGGATGCGGTAGGCGATGGCGTGAAGGTGCTCGCCAAGGCCTATTCCGAGAGCTATCGGGCGCAGCGTCGCATGATGCGCATGAGCGACCGCATGCAGGCGGATCTGCAGGAGGCCAACCGCCAGTTGCGCGAGCAGGCGGAGCACCTGGCACAGCTCAACAATGCATTGTCCGACGAGGTGCGCGAGCGCGAGCGCCTGACGGCCGAGCTGGAGCGCCTGGCGCTGGAGGATGCCCTGACCGGCCTGTTCTCGCGTCGCCGGGTGATTGACTGCGTGGAGGGCATGGCGGATAGCGTCGGTGAGGAATCGCGTTCGCTCACCGTGATGATGCTGGATCTCGACGACTTCAAGGCGTTGAACGACACCCACGGCCATGCCGCCGGCGATTTCGCCCTCGAGAGCTTTGCCGACATCCTGCGGGGCGAGCTGGGGGCGGAACAGTACGCTGGGCGCATGGGTGGGGAAGAATTCCTGGTAGTGGCGGCGGATCTGGATTCCGAAGCGGCAGTCGCGCTGGCCGAGCGCATTCGCTCGTCGGTGGAGAATGCATCGCTGCACTGGAAGGACGAACCGCTCGCGCTGGCGGTTTCCATTGGTCTGGTTATCACCACGAACCCGTGGCCGGACGCGGGCGAGCTGGTGGCTCTGGCCGATGACCTGCTCTATCGGGCCAAGAACGAGGGACGCAACCGTGTCATCGTGCAAATGCACGGCGAACGCGGGTGATGGCGGGCGGCACCCGCCGGAATCGTAGCCTTGTCGCCAAGCTGGCCGTCGCCACGCTGCTGGCGGCGCTGGCGCTGAGCCTTCTCAGCAGCGCCTATGTCATTGCCTCGGACTGGCATGCCTTCCGGGCCGAGACCGGGGAACAGATCGACCGTCTGCAACGCCTGGTAGAACCACCCGCCGCCGAGGCGGCCTTCCAGTTGAGCGCCGCCCAGGCCGATTCCCTGGTCCAGGGCCTGCTGGTATTCGATAAGATCCGGCGGGTCGAGATCCTCGACGACTTTGGCAACACCCTTGCGGAGGATGCCCAGGAACGCACCCAGACCGGTGGCGAATGGGCGCACTGGCTCTTCGGTGATCTGCAAACCCATGAGCGTGAGCTGCGCCACCCTGGTACCCGCGGAAATATCCAGGGCGTGGGCGTCCTGCGCGTGGAACTGGACCCCGGCGTGCTGGGGCGGGCCTTCGTCAACCGGCTGCAGACCGGGGTCGTTACCAGTGTGACCCAGGCGGTGATCGTCTCTCTGGTGGTGGTTGTACTGTTCTATCTGCTGATGCTCCGTCCGATGTTGAAGATTTCGCGTGCGGTGGCGGACACCGATCCGGAGCAGCCCGCGCACTGGCCGATGCCGCGCCTGGGCCATCACGAAAACGACGAGCTGGGGGCGCTGGGGCGTTCGCTGGATCGTTTGCTGCGGGCCTTTCAGGCGGGGCTGGACGCGCGCGACGGGGCCCGGGGCGAGCTCAAGGCCCTGAATGCGGACCTCGAGCGGCGCGTCGAGGACCGCACCCGGCAGTTGGAGGCCGAGAAATCCGAGACGGAACGGGCACTGGCCAAGGTGGACGAGGCCAACCGTGAGCTTGAACGCAGTAATCGCCTGGTGGTGGAGAGCATCCGCTATGCTCGCCGCATCCAGACCGCCATGCTGCCGGACAAGCATTCCCTCGATGGTCACATGGACGAGGTGCAGATCTACTGGGAGCCTCTGCACCTGGTGGGTGGCGACTACTTCTGGGTCGAGGCCATCGACGGACACAGCATCCTGGTGGTGGCGGACTGCACCGGCCACGGTGTACCGGGTGCATTCATTACCCTGGTGGTGGCCTCGGCGCTGGATCGCATCCTGCACGAACACCGCTTGCTGGAGCCCTCGGCCATCCTGCGCGAGATGGACCGACTGGTACGCTCGCGGTTGCGTCAGGATGGCTATGACTCCGACTCGGACGACGGGCTGGAGGCCGCGGTCTGCGTGTATCGTCCGGAGGACCGCAAGCTGGCCTTTGCCGGGGTCGGGCTGCCGTTGCTGATCGACCGCGGCGGCGAGGTCGAGGAGATCCGGGGCGTACGCGGCGGCCTTGGCTACCGCAGCCTGGAACCGGCCCAGCCCGTTGACCACGAGGTCGACGTGGAGCCGGGCACCGAATTCTTCCTGATCACCGATGGCGTGCACGATCATGTCGGCGGAGAGCCGCCGCGATTGTTTGGTCGGCGGCGGTTGCGCCAGGTGCTGACGGACAAGAGTGGCCGCGATCTGTCGGCCAAGATCGATGCCGTGGTCCGGGTGCTGGAAGATTATCGCGACGGCGAGCCGCGGCGTGACGATATGACCCTGGTGGCCTTCCGGCCGTTGTCATCCCGGGCTGGAAACGAGGCACTGCCCCCACCTTCCGATTGAGCGGGGGCGGGTGCTCTGGTACTCTCTCAGGGGTTTTCCGCCTGCCCCGGATTGCGTGTGCGAACCGGGGCAGGGTGCTTGTCAGCTCCCAGCCAGGTTTCCCGCATGACGCGTTTTGTTTTCATTACCGGAGGCGTGGTCTCGTCTCTGGGCAAAGGTATTGCATCCGCCTCGCTGGGGGCGATCCTGGAGGCGCGTGGCCTCAAGGTGACGCTGCTCAAGCTGGACCCGTACATCAACGTGGATCCCGGCACCATGAGCCCGTTTCAGCATGGCGAGGTGTTCGTCACCGATGACGGCGCCGAAACGGACCTGGATCTCGGGCACTACGAGCGCTTCGTGCGCATTCGCACCTCGCGCCGCAACAATTTCACCGCCGGGCAGATCTACGAGAACGTGATCCGCAAGGAGCGTCGCGGGGATTATCTCGGCGGCACGGTGCAGGTCATCCCGCACATCACCGACGAGATCAAGCGCTCGATCCACGAGGGGGCCGGCGACGCCGACATCGCCCTGATCGAGATCGGCGGCACGGTCGGTGACATCGAATCCCTGCCGTTTCTCGAGGCGATCCGTCAGATGGGCGTGGAGCTGGGGCACGACAACGCCCTGTTCATGCATCTGACGCTGGTGCCCTATATCGAGGCGGCCGGCGAGATCAAGACCAAACCGACCCAGCACTCGGTCAAGGAACTGCGCTCCATCGGTATCCAGCCGGATATCCTGCTGTGCCGCTCCACCCAGGCGATCCCCGAGGGTGAACGGCGCAAGATCGCGCTGTTCACCAACGTCGAGGAGAAGGCGGTCATCTCTGCAGTGGACGTGGACAACATCTACAAGATCCCGCTGTGGCTGCATTCGCAGAAGCTCGACGAGATCGTGCTGCGCAAACTCCATATCGAGGTCCCGCAAGCCGACCTTTCGGACTGGAAGCACGTGGTCAATGCCATGGAGTTCCCGGAGTCCGAGGTGACGGTCGGCATGATCGGCAAGTACGTCGATCTGACCGAGTCGTACAAGTCGGTGAACGAAGCCCTGACCCACGCGGGCATCCAGGCGGGTACCCGGGTCCGGATTCGCTATCTCGATTCGGAAAAGCTGGAAGGGGCCGAGAACGAGGCCGTTCGCGAACTCGAGGGCCTGGATGCCATCCTCGTTCCGGGTGGCTTCGGTGAACGCGGCGTGGAGGGCAAGATTGCCGCGGTGCGCTACGCCCGCGAGAACGATGTGCCCTATCTTGGAATCTGCCTGGGTATGCAGGTGGCGGTCATCGAGTTTGCGCGGGATGTGGTGGGGCTGGAAGGTGCGCACAGTACCGAGTTCGCCCCCGACACGCCGCATCCCGTCATCGCGCTGATTACCGAGTGGCAGGACAAGGAAGGCCGCATCGAGCGGCGCGATGCCGACAGTGACCTTGGTGGCACCATGCGTCTCGGCGCCCAGAGCGCGCGCCTGACCCCGGGGTCACGCATTGCCGAGGCCTATGGTCGCGAAGTGGTGGGAGAACGCCATCGTCATCGCTTCGAATTCAACAACGCCTATCGTGAACGCCTGGAGGCCGCAGGTCTTCGACTCTCCGGGGTCTCGGAATCCGGCGAACTGGTAGAGGCTGTGGAGCTGGCCGACCATCCGTGGTTTGTGGGCTGCCAGTTCCATCCGGAATTTACCTCGACGCCAAGGGATGGCCACCCGCTGTTCACCGCGTTTGTGTGTGCCGCCCGGGATTACCAGGATGCCCGCGAACCGGAAACCACCACGGCGCTGACGGAATAGGCGCCCGTTCGCTTTTTTGTGGCCGCACCCGGAGGGTGGCGGCCACCAGACAGGACAGAGCATGCAGCTTTGCGGTTTTGAAGTCGGCCTTGATCGGCCCTTTTTTCTGATTGCCGGCCCCTGCGTCATCGAATCCGAGGCCATGGCCCTGGAGACGGCTGGCGCGCTGAAGACGATGGCGGACGATCTCGGCATTCCGTTCATCTACAAGTCCTCGTTCGACAAGGCCAACCGGTCGTCGACGAAGAGCTTCCGCGGGCTGGGCATGGAAGAGGGCCTGCGCATCCTGGACAAAGTGAAGTCGGAGATCGGCGTGCCGATCCTGACGGATGTCCACGAGGACACTGCGCTGGACGAAGTCGCCAGTGTTGTTGATGTGCTGCAGACCCCGGCCTTCCTCTGTCGGCAGACCAACTTCATCCAGAACGTTGCGCGTCAGGGCCGGCCGGTGAACATCAAGAAGGGCCAGTTCCTCGCACCCTGGGACATGGGCAATGTCGTGGACAAGGCCCGCGAGGTCGGTAACGATCAGATCATGGTTTGCGAGCGCGGGGTCTCGTTTGGCTACAACACGCTGATCTCCGATATGCGCGGCCTGGCCCAGATGCGTCAGACCGGCTGCCCCGTGGTCTTCGATGCGACGCACTCGGTGCAGCAACCGGGCGGGCAGGGCGCCTGCTCCGGTGGGCAGCGCGAATTCGTGCCGGTGCTGGCACGGGCGGCGGTGGCCGCTGGCGTATCCGGCCTGTTCATGGAGACCCATCCGGATCCCGAGAAGGCCCTTTCCGACGGTCCCAATGCCTGGCCGCTGCCGAAGATGGCCGAGCTGTTGCAGACGCTCAAGGCGCTGGACGCCGCCGCCAAGGCGCAGCCGTTTGCGGAAGCGGAGTACGGTCTCGGTTAACGACCGAAAGAATCGATAAAACGTCCCGGACGGGCCCGTCCGGGCGGGTATTTTCAAGGAGAGAGCATGTCCAAGATTGCGGAGATTCACGCCCGCGAGATCATCGATTCTCGGGGCAACCCGACGGTCGAGGCCGATGTTGTCCTGGATTCCGGCGCCATGGGGCGAGCGGCGGTGCCCTCCGGTGCCTCCACAGGGGCCCGCGAGGCCCTGGAACTGCGCGACGACGAAAAGCGTTACAGCGGCAAGGGCGTACTGAAGGCCGTCAGCCACGTGAACGGCGAGATCCGCGACGCCCTGCGAGGTATGGAGCTGGATCAGACCGCGGTCGATCGCCGCATGCTGGAACTGGACGGGACCGACAACAAGGCACGCCTGGGCGCCAATGCCCTGCTGGCCGTCTCCATGGCCACTTCACATGCCCTGGCCGCGGATCGCGAACAGCCACTGTTCGAGACCCTGGGCGGCGACGACGCCACGCTGCTGCCGGTACCGATGATGAACATCATCAATGGTGGTGCCCACGCCGATAACAGTGTGGACATGCAGGAGTTCATGATCCTGCCAGTGGGGGCGGATTCGGTGCGTGAGGCCGTGCGCTACGGCGCCGAGGTCTTCCACGCGCTGAAAAAGGTGCTGTCCAAGCGCGGGCTGGCGACGGCGGTGGGCGACGAGGGCGGCTTTGCGCCCGACCTGCCGTCCAACTCCGCCGCGATCGAGGTGATCCTGGAAGCGGTTCACAACGCCGGCTTCAAGGCGGGCGAGGACATCTGGATCGGCCTCGACTGCGCCAGCTCCGAGTTCTACCGGGATGGGCGCTATCACCTCGATTCCGAAGGCAAGGCCTTCTCTGCCGACGAGTTCTCCGAGTATCTCGCCCACTGGGTGGACCAGTACCCGATCCTGACCATCGAGGACGGGATGGCCGAAGATGACTGGGACGGCTGGAAGACGCTGACCGAGCGCCTGGGCAATCGCGTGCAGCTGGTGGGTGACGACCTGTTCGTGACCAATACCCAGATCCTGCAGGAAGGCATCGACAAGGGCGTTGCGAATTCCATCCTGATCAAGCTCAACCAGATCGGCACCGTGACCGAGACGCTGGAAGCCATCGAGATGGCGCGCAAGGCCAATTACACTGCAGTGATCTCGCATCGCTCGGGCGAGACCGAAGACGTGACCATCGCGGACCTGGCCGTGGCCACGCGCGCCGGCCAGATCAAGACCGGTTCGCTGTCGCGTTCCGATCGGGTCGCCAAGTACAACCAGCTGATCCGGATCGAGGAACACCTGGGTTCGCGGGCGACCTATCCGGGCATGTCGGCGTTCACCTTCGGGCGCTGATCGAGACCCGGGACGGCCTTGGTCACCACGCAGTCCTCAGCCTGCGGCGCGGTTCCTGTCCCCGGTTGTCCGGGGCTCGTAGAATGCCGGGCATGCCGGCCACTTGCGAAAGCCCTCGTCTCCACGTTGTCGCGTCTGTCGCGGTGCGCGGGCGAGGGCTTTCTCTGTTCAACCATACGGAGTGCGGGTGATGCGCGGCCTGTTGATCGGTCTGGCCCTCGTGCTGCTGGCCCTGCAATGGCCCCTGTGGCTGGGCGAGGGGAGTTGGCGCGATGTGCGGGATCTGCGCGAGCAGGTTGCGCAACAGCAAGCCGCAAATGCCGAGCTGGAACAACGCAACCAGGCCCTGGAGGCCGAGGTGCGCGATTTGCGCGGCGGTACCGCGGCGGTCGAGGAGCGCGCGCGTCGCGATCTGGGGATGATCCGCGGGGACGAGATCTTCTTCTTCGTGGTGGGCGAGGACGAGCCCGCGAGGCTGCAGGTCGAGCCGCTACCAGGCCCGGCCGGAGAGACCGATCCGGGCCCGGACGCGCAAGTCCCGGAGGATGCGGAGCCCGCCACCGACACCCTGCCACCCGAGGACCCCTTTGATGGCTGACGCGGAACACGTGCCGACTCGGGAGCCAGCGTTCTGGGCGTTGATCCCGGCGGCTGGCATCGGTCGACGCATGGGATCCAACCGTCCGAAGCAGTACCTGACACTCGGCTCGCACACGATCCTGTCCCACACCCTGTCGATCTTTCTCGAACACCCGCGGATTCGCGGGGTGGTTCTGGTACTCGGTCCGGACGTCGACCCGGATGCCCTGGACCTGCCGCTGGCCGGCGGGCGGCTGTTCCGTGCGGCCGGAGGGGCGGAGCGCGCGGATTCGGTCCAGAACGGGCTCGACTTCCTTGCAGAACGGGCGCACGAGGACGACTGGGTACTGGTGCATGACGCGGCACGACCCTGTCTGCCGCTAGCGGATGTGGACCGGCTGCTGCACGAGTTGCGTGACGATCCGGTGGGTGGGCTGCTCGCCAGTCCCAGCACCGATACCATCAAGTGGAGCGATGGTGCCGGGAAGGTCGAACGGACGCTGGATCGCGAACGGGTCTGGCGGGCCCTGACCCCGCAGATGTTCCGGCTGGGCATGCTCCGCACGGCCAACGCGCAGGCGCGTGCCGAGGGGCATCCGGTGACGGACGAGGCCAGCGCCATCGAGTTCCTGGGCCAGGCACCCCGGCTGATCGAGGGCTCCCCGATGAACATCAAGATCACCCGCAGCGAAGACCTTGAGCTTGCTCGCCTGTATCTGATGCAGCAGGGACGCCTGGAAGGCGGGTTTCGCGCATGAGCGGCTTGCGGATTGGCCAGGGCTTCGACGTACACGCCTTCGGCGAAGGCGACCACTTGGTACTCGGTGGCGTTCGCATCCCGTTCGAGCGTGGATTCGTGGCCCATTCGGATGGGGACGTGCTGATCCACGCGGTGTGTGACGCCCTGCTGGGCGCCGCGGCGCTGGGGGATATTGGCCTGCACTTTCCGGATACCGATCCGGCGTTTCGAGGGGCGGACAGCCGCGTCCTGCTAAGGGAGACGCTCGAACGAGTGGCCGGCGCCGGCTGGCGCCCGGTCAACATCGACACCACGGTGATCGCGCAGGCGCCCAAGCTTGCACCGCATGTGCGCGCGATGCGCGAAAACCTGGCAGCCGATACCGCACTGAATATTGCCGATGTCAGCGTGAAGGCGACCACCACCGAGCACCTCGGCTTCACCGGGCGCAAGGAAGGGGTGGCGGCCCAGGCTATTGTGTTGCTCGAACCGGCCTCGGGGGTGATGCGGGTATGACTTCGGCGAAGCGGGTAGAACCCGGCATCCTGCGTCTGCATCACGCAAGCCTGGTGATTGCGGACGCACGGGTGGCGGCGGCCTTTTACGGGGAGCAGCTCGGCCTGGTGCCACTGGAACGCCCGGATCTCGACTTTCCCGGTCTGTGGTATGACCTGGGGAGCGGACAGGCTCTGCATCTGTTGCAGGTGCCGAACCCCGATCCGACCGAGCGCGGCGTGCGCTGCGGTCAGGACCGTCATCTGGCGTTGCGCGTCCGTGGCCTGGAGGTGCTGGCAGCGCGTCTGGAAGGGGCGGGGATTGCCGTG
Organism: Thioalkalivibrio versutus; assembly: GCF_001020955.1. Taxonomy (NCBI): domain Bacteria; kingdom Pseudomonadati; phylum Pseudomonadota; class Gammaproteobacteria; order Chromatiales; family Ectothiorhodospiraceae; genus Thioalkalivibrio; species Thioalkalivibrio versutus. The sequence continues at coordinate 1,538,774 of NZ_CP011367.1, read as the reverse complement.
GAGCGCAGTCGTTCCGGACGCCCGGCTGCATTCGTTCGCGATCCCGATGGCAACACCATCGAGCTGATCGAGGAAGGCGTCTGATCCCGGACCCGGGGGCCGGCCACGAACCAGCGCCCCTGCACCCGTTGCCGGGCCATCCTTCGCCACGGAACGGATCGTGGGATCACCGGATCCAGCCCCAAGCCTAGCTGGGTGGCCCGTGATGCCCATTGCGATCCGGGTTCCCAACGCCCCGTCACCGCAGCCGTAGCGAACCGAAGAGACGGGGTCATCTGCGTGTGCGTGGGTGCGAGACAGCGGGTCGGGGCTCGTTCCACGCAGTGAGATCCCGGATAACCGCTGCGCGGTTTCCGGGATGACGAAAGCGGTAGGTGTCGAGGGAGCAAGGATCACCGGTGTGGTGATCTTCCTCGGCGTCATCCCGGCCGCAGCGGAGCGAAGAGCCGGGATCTCTGGCGCGGGTGCCAGGCAGCAGGTTGGGGGTTTGGGCCACGGGGGGGAGATCCCGGATAACCGCTGCGCGGTTTCCGGGATGACGGAGAGGGGGGCTCGCGCGAGGAACTTGCGGGATGGTTGGACGGCTCGAGCTCAGTCCATGCTGGCCGGTTCGGCGGCGAGCTGGCCGGACTGGTAGTCGCTGATGGCCTGTTCGATCTCGTCGGAGGTGTTCATCACGAACGGGCCGTAGTGGGCGATCGGTTCGCCCAGCGGCCGCCCCTTGAACAGCAGTACCCGGGCATCCTGCTGCGCGATCAGGTGGACCTGGGTGTGGCCATGCCAGACGCCCAGTTGGCCCGTGCCGAGGCCGGTCAGCTCGCCGTCGAACACGTAGGCCAGCACGCGATCTTCCAGTTGCACCGCAAGCGACAGGCGGTAGCCGGCCGGTAGCGTGAGATCGGCCATGGCGGCGCCTTCGCCGATCTGCGGCAGCGCGCCTTCGGTGTCCCCGGCGCTGGTCTGCCAGGAGCCGGCAATGGCCTTGAAGCGCAGCGAATCGTCGTCTTCCGGCAGGTGGCGCATCGCGTCGGCGCGCACGTCGCGGTAACGCGGCGGGTCCATCTTGCGCGCGGCGGGCAGGTTTACCCAAAGCTGGAAGCCGTGCAGGCCGTCCGCGTCCAAAAGCGGCATCTCGGAGTGGATTACGCCGCGCCCGGCGCTCATCCACTGGGCCTCGCCGGCCTCGACGCGGCCCTGATTGCCCATGGAGTCCTCGTGAATCAGGCCGCCGTGGACCAGATAGGTCAGCGTCTCGAAACCGCGGTGCGGGTGCGAGGGGAAGCCGCCGATGTAGTCCTCGCGCGCGCTGGCCTTCAGTTCGTCCAGCATCAGGAAGGGATCTAGGCCGCCGCGGAAATCATGGATGCGCCGAATCTTCACCCCGGCCCCGTCCTGGGTGGGATGAGAGGTCTTCACGCTGTCCGGCGGTGTCGGGTTCATGGCGTTCTCCTTCGCAACAGATCTGCACCATACCGACCATGAAAGGAAAAGAAAATTGCATCGTTTCCCTTCATGGAGCGTTCTGTCAGGGCACGGGGAGCTCCCAGGAATCGGCAAACGCCTCGAGGCTCTCGACGAAGTCCGGGTCGTGCTCCTGGCGATTGATGGTCAGGTGCAGGATGACGGCATGCGCGGCGGGCGGATGACCCGTGGTCAACGTCCAGGCGAGGCCATTCGGGCATTCCGGCAGGGAAAAGCGAACGCCACCGTTGATGATTTCCCGATGGACGCGAAACTCGCCCCACAGGCAGTACACGACGCCGGCATCGGGGCCCTCGTCGGCGATCAGCGTATCGATCGCGCCGCTGGCGTCGGGTAATGCGGGCACGGTGAGGCTTCGCTGCAGGCTTTCGGCATCCAGGTCGGAATGCAGGGCGCGGAAGAATTCCATGGGCACTACTCGTTGCGCGGCAGGAAGACGGGCAGGCCGTCCACCTCACCCACGCTCAGGCGTTGGTTGTACAGGCGCTCCAGTGCGCTGGGCACCAGCATGGTGGCCGTGGGGCCCCAGCACGCCTGTCCGTCAGGGAATAGCAGTAGCAAGTGATCGCAGTAGCGCGCCGCGAGGTTGACGTCGTGCAGGACCAACACCGCGCCTCGGTTTTCCTGACCGACGATGGCCTGCACGCGGTTGAGCACGGCCACCTGATGATGCAGGTCCAGCTGGCTGGTGGGCTCGTCCAGCAGGAGCAGGCTGGGGTCCTGCGTCAGCACGGTCGCGATCGCCAGGCGCTGGCGTTCCCCGCCGGACAAGGTGTCCACCATGCGGTCCTCGAGGTCGGCGAGATCCATCGCCGCGAGTGCCGCCCGGGCGCGGGCGTAGTCCTCGGAAGACTCGATATCCCAGGGCCGCAGATACGGGTGGCGCCCGATCAGGGCCGTCTCCAGCACCGTGGCGGGAAAGCCGTCGTGGTGGGTCTGGAAGACCAGACCCAGGCGACGGGCCAGTTCTGCGCGGGCGAGGGTCGCAATGGATTGTCCCTTGACCTTGATGGTTCCGGCACGCGCGGCCCGCAGGCCGGCGAGGGTCTGCAGGAGGGTGCTCTTGCCGGCCCCATTCGGGCCCAGGATGCCCCAGCACTGGCCTGGATCCACCGTCAGGTCCAGCGGCGAACCGGGCGGCCGCTCTGGCACGTCGATGACGAGGTCATGCGTCGCGAGGAGGGTCTTGGGCCCCGGTTCCTGGTGGACGCTGCGCGCGCCCAGGCCCGGCGTGTCGTGTGGCTGGGTCGCCGCGGGGACTGGGGGATGTGTACGCGGCATCAGCGGCTCCGGTAGAGCAGGAACAGGAACACCGGGACACCCAGCATTGCGGTGATGACGCCCACCGGCAATTGTTCCGGGGCAATGATCGTCCGGGCCAGGGTGTCGGCCAGGGTGAGGAGGATGCCCCCGCCCAGGGCCGAGGCCGGCAGGATCACGCGCTGGTCGTTGCCAAAGATCAGACGCAGCATGTGCGGCACGATCAGCCCGACAAAGCCGACCGCGCCGACCTGGGTGACCGCAGTCGCGGTGATCAGGGCCGCCACCACATAGATCGTCCATTCCACCGGGCGTACGGCCACTCCGAGGGCCGCGGCCTGCATGGGCCCGCGCGCCAGGACGTTCAGGGTGCGGCCAAATGGCAGGGCGAGCAGGGCCACGACCACGAGTACGCCCCAGGCCGGGTAGGGGTTGCGGGCATGGGAGACGTCGCCCATCAGCCAGTACAGCATGCCCGGGAGCTCCGCGGTGGGGCTGACCGCGAGGATGAAACTGATCATCGCGCCCCAGCCGGCGGCCACCACGACACCGGTCAGCAGCAGGCGGGTCGGGGTCCAGCTGCCCGTGCCATGGGCCAGGCCGAACACCAGAATGGTGGACAGCAGGGCGCCCACGAAGGCCGCGGCCGAGACCGAGAACATGGACAGCCCCGCGAGCATCGCCAGCAAGGCGCCCACCGAGGCACCGCCGGAGAGCCCCAGCACGTAGGGATCGGCCAGTGGATTGCGTAGCAGGACCTGCATCAGCGCTCCGGCCAGGCCCAGCAGCCCGCCGGCGGCGAACGCGGCCAGCGCGCGCGGCAGGCGCAGATCCAGTACCAGGGTGCTGTGCAGTCGCGAGGCCTCGCCGAAGAAGACACTCAGCAGGTCAGGGAAGGGAATCTGCACGCTGCCGTAGGCCAGTGCCACCAGGACGGAGAGCACAGACGCGGGCAACAGCACGCCCAGGGCCAGGAGGAACGAACGGGTCAAGCGGTAGCCCTCCGCTCCAGGCGGGCGAAGCGGTAGGTTGCCGGAACGGCGGGAGCGCTGCCTTCAGCGCACGTACAACGCTCCTTCATTGGTGTCCCGCGATATCCTTTCCGAGAGACTGCGAGGCGGATCGTCATGGTCATGGGGCGGGACGGCGTGCGCGGGCGCGTTCGAGTTCTTCGCACATCAGGGCGGTGCCTTCCGCGATGCGTCCGGTATGGCGTTGCAGGAGCGAAGGGGGAATGAAGAACAGATTGTCGCGCTGGACCGCGGTCATGTCCTCCCATTGGCCCCAGGCGACCACCCAGTCGGGGCGATCCTCGCCCATGCCGCCGCCGATGATGACCTCGGGGTCGGCATCCAGTACGGCTTCGCGGCCAATGCGTGGCACCAGGCGGTCGAGATCGCCGAACACGTTCACGCCGCCACAGACGGCAATGGCCTCGGCGATCAGGTGGTCGTCATTGACCGTCATCAACGGTTGCTCCCACACCTGATAGAACACGCGAATCGGGTCCCGGTCGCCGTACGTGGCGCGGAGCGCGTCCATTCGGCCCAGGAAGTCCTCTGCCGCGGCCTCGCCCTGGTCATGCGTGCCGGCGAGCGTGGCCATGCGCCGCATGCTCGAGGCCACACCCTCGAAGCTGCGCGGTTCCGATTCATACACCGGCAGTCCCAGTTCGCGCAGGCGTTCGACCTGGGAGGCGGAGTTGCCGCTCTTCCACGCGATCACCAGATCGGGGTCCCTTTCCAGTACCCGTTCCAGGTCAATCCGGCTGTAGCCGCCAATCCGCGGGATGGCCTCCGCCTCGGGCGGATAATCGCTGTACTGCGTTGCGCCCACGATGCGGTCCCCCGCACCGACGGCGAACAGCACCTCGGTGATGTGCGGCGCCAGGCTGACGATGCGCTCGGCAGGCTGCTCCAGATGGACCTCGCGGCCATCGTCGTCGGTGACCGTGATTGAGTCCGCCATTGCGATCAGCGGGGTTGAGAGCACGCCCAGGAGGCAAGCGAGCAGTGGGGTTCGGGAAGTCCAAAATTGCATGATTTTACAGTCGCATTGGATTGGTTGTTCAAGCGCCTTCGAGCCGGCTGGAGAGCCGCCACCTGGCGCTGGACTAGCGGGGCATCATAGCAGCAAGCCTGGGGCGCCTCGGAGCGTCAATTGGTCGGCAGTGGGCTTGCCGCGTATGATTGGCGGCTTGCTACCAGGTGCCCGGGCGACTGATCGCGCGGGTTAAACGGGAAGTCGGTGCAGGCGCGAGATCCTCCGCAGCCCCATTCCGACGCTGCCCCCGCAACGGTAAGCGAGTGGGTTCGAGGGGTGCTTCCGCAGGCCGCTCGGACCTCGACAAGTCGAAAGCCACTGGGCCGAACGCGGCCCGGGAAGGCGACTTGCCGCCCCGGGTTGCCGGGGCCTCGCGAGCCCGGAGACCGGCCTGGACGATGTTTCTGCGACCGCGCGGTGGGCGAGGGTCGGTAGGTGCGGGCCCCCTGTGGCCGCACCCCGATCCCTCTGCATCCGCGTCGTGTCCCCCTGACGGTAAGCCGATGCAGTCCGAGTTGCCCGCCAATGAGAACCCTTCCTGCCCGGCCGCTGATGCCCAGGGTTCGGGATTTGCCCAAGATGAGCTTGCGGCCGTCTATCGCGTGATCGCGGAACGCCGGGATATGCGCCATTTTCGGCCGGACCCGGTCGATCCAGCGGTGTTGCGGCGGCTGCTGGAGGCGGCGCATCGCGCGCCGAGCGTCGGCTACATGCAGCCCTGGCGCTTCCTGCGCATTACCGACCCGGCGGTGCGCGAGGCGCTCCACGCCCACGCGGCGGATGAACAGGCGCGCACCGCCGAGGCCTGTGGCGAGCGCGCGGCGGAGGTGCATCGCTTGAAGCTGGAGGGCATCCGCGAGGCGGGCGAGTTACTGGTCGTGGCCCTGACCGATGGCCGCGAACGCTACGTGCTGGGCCGGCGGACGCTCCCCGAGATGGACCTCTGTTCGGCCGCGTGTGCGATCCAGAACCTGTGGCTGGCCGCCCGCGCCGAGGGCCTGGGCATGGGCTGGGTCTCCCTGTTCGATCCGGACTGGCTGGCCAATCGGCTGGACATGCCCGAAGGCGGGTACCCGATCGCGGTGCTGTGCCTGGGGCATGTGGAGCGCTTCTATGACCGGCCGATGCTGGAGACGGCGGGTTGGGATACCCGGCGCCCCCTGGAAGACCTGGTCTTCCAGGATCGCTGGGGTGCGCCGTGCGAACTGGCCTTGCCCACGGTTGTGCGGGAATCCGCCGCGCGTCCGGATGGGCCATCCGGGGGTGGCGACACATGAGTACCTTTCTGATCTTGATCGGCGCCCTGATCCTGGACCGACTGTTTGGCGACCCACGGCGGTTCCATCCGCTGGCCGGATTCGGCCAGCTCGCGGCCTGGGCCGAATCCCGCTGGCATGCGCCCAGTCGTGTACGCGGAGCGCTCCTTCTCGCGGCGCTGGTCCTGCCCTGGGTGGCGCTGGCCGCACTGGGCGCCTCGCTGGCCTGGGGCTGGGTTCTGACGCTGGCGATCCTCACGCTGGCAATTGGCTGGCGCAGCCTGGACGAGCATGCGGAGGTGGTGGCCGAGGCCCTGGAAAAGGATGACCTGTCTGGGGCGCGCACCGGTGTCGGCATGCTGGTCAGTCGCGACACGGCGGCCCTGGACGCGCGCGGGGTGAGCGGCGCGACCATCGAGTCGGTGCTGGAGAACGGCAACGACGCGCTGTTCGCCACGATCTTCTGGTTTCTGGTGGCTGGCGCGCCGGGCGTGGTGGCCTATCGGCTGGTGAACACGCTGGACGCGATGTGGGGCTATCGCAATGACCGTTTTCGCTCGTTTGGCTGGGCTGCCGCGCGCCTGGACGATGCGATGAACCTGATCCCGGCCCGCCTGACGGCGCTGGGCTATGCCCTGGCCGGGCGCGGCCGGGACGCGCTGCAGTGCTGGCGCGAGCAGGCCGCCGGCTGGAAGAGCCCGAATGCGGGTCCGGTGATGGCGGCGGGGGCGGGTGCGCTGGGTGTGGTCCTGGGGGGAGCGGCACCCTATGGCGGGCAGCGCGAGTGGCGACCCCGCCTGGGGATGGGCCGCATGCCCGACGCGGCAGGCATTCGCCAGGCGGTTGAGCTGCTGGATCGTGCGCTGGCCATCTGGATGGCCTTCATTGTGGCCGGGGTGATTGTCGTTGTCCTGTTCTGAGGCCCAATCGATGCAGACGCCGGAGCCGCAGGTACTGATCCAGGTGCACGGGGGCGGTATCCGTCAGGCGGCTGCGCGCTACGGGATCCCCGAGGCCGACTGGCTGGATCTCTCCACGGGCATCAACCCGCATGGCTACCCCGCGGGCGAGCTTCCGCCAGGGGCCTGGGCACGCCTGCCGGAACCGGACGACGGTCTGGAGGCCGCAGCCGCCGCCTATTACGGGACCGGGGCGCTGTTGCCGGTGCCCGGTTCCCAGGCCGCGATCCAGCTGCTGCCCGCGCTACGGGAAGGCCCTTCGCGCGTGGGCATCCTCGAGCCCAGCTACAACGAACACGCCCGGGCCTGGCACGGGGCCGGGCATGACGTCGTCCCGCTGGATGGGGATTCGATTGAGGCCGCATTGCCCGGCCTGGACGTGCTGGTGCTGGTCAACCCCAATAACCCGACCGGACAGCGGTTTGACCGCGCGGACCTGCTGGCGTGGCATGCGACCCTGGCCGCGCGCGGCGGCTGGCTGATCGTGGACGAGGCGTTCATGGACGTGACACCCGAGGCGAGCCTGGCGACGGACGCGCCGCGCGAGGGTCTGGTGGTACTGCGCTCGCTGGGCAAGTTCTTTGGCCTGGCCGGGGCGCGCGTGGGATTTGTCATCGCGGAGGACACGCTGCGCACGCGACTGGCCGCCCGGATGGGCCCGTGGGGTCTTGCCGGACCGTCCCGCTGGATCGCCACCCAGGCGCTGTCGGACCGGGCCTGGCAGGCCGAGACACGCGGCATGCTCCAGGCACGTGGTCAGCGCCTGGCGGACTTGCTGCGCGACCAGGGGCTGGAACCCGCCGGCGGCACCGCGCTGTTTCAGTGGTGCCGCGTGGACGATCCCGCAGGCTGGCAGGATCACCTGGGCGCGCAGGGCATCCTCGTGCGGCGGTTTGATGAGCCGGGCAGCCTTCGTTTTGGCCTGCCGGGGCAGGAATACGAATGGAAGCGCCTGGAACAGGCGCTGGGGGCGTCCTGATGGGTACGACGCTGATGGTGCAGGGCACGACCTCGGATGCTGGCAAGAGCGTGCTGGTCGCGGGGCTGGCGCGCGTGCTGCATCGGCGGGGGCTGTCGGTGGTGCCGTTCAAGCCGCAGAACATGGCGCTGAACAGCGCGGTCACGGCCGATGGTGGCGAGATCGGGCGCGCCCAGGCCCTGCAGGCCGCGGCCTGTGGCCTGGACCCGCATACGGACATGAACCCGGTACTGCTGAAGCCCAGCTCGGATCAGGGGGCGCAGGTCATCATCCACGGCCGGCCGGCGGCGGAGCTGGATGCCCGGGCCTACCACGACTACAAGCCGGTGGCGCTTGAGGCGGTGCTGGCCTCGCATCGGCGCCTGACGGCGCAGTACGCCCATGTGCTGGTGGAAGGCGCCGGGTCGCCGGCGGAGATCAACCTGCGCGCGGGCGACATCGCCAACATGGGCTTTGCCGAGGCGGTGGACTGTCCGGTGATCCTGGTCGCGGATATCGACCGGGGCGGGGTGTTCGCGCACTTGGTGGGCACGCTGGCGCTTTTGAGCGAGACGGAGCGCACGCGGGTGCAGGGCTTCGTGATCAACCGCTTTCGCGGCGATATCGGCTTGCTGCAACCCGGGCTGGACTGGCTGGAACAGGAGACCGGCAAGCCGGTGCTCGGCGTGATTCCGTACCTGCACGGGCTCTACCTGGATGCCGAGGATGCCCTGCCGCGCGAGGCGATGCCTTCGACGCCCGCGGACGCGCTGAAGGTGGTCGTGCCGGCACTGCCGCGCATCTCCAACCATACGGATTTCGATCCGCTGCGGCTGCACCCGGCGGTGGACCTGCGCTTTGTCGGACCGGGCGAGGCGTTGCAGCCCGCCGATTTGGTCGTCCTACCGGGCTCGAAGTCCGTGCGCGCCGATCTCGCCTGGCTGCGCGAGCAGGGCTGGGAAGAAGCGCTGCAGCGGCATGTGCGCTATGGCGGCAAGGTGCTGGGGATTTGCGGCGGATTCCAGATGCTGGGTCACGCCGTGTACGATCCCGATGGCGTCGAAGGCCAGTCGGGCTCCACGCCGGGGCTGGGCTGGCTGGATATCGAGACCCGGCTCGCACCCGAGAAGCACCTGGAGCGGGTTCGCGGCGACCGCGTGCTGGATCGGGAGGCCCGTGTGGAGGGCTACGAGATCCATGCGGGCGTGACGACCGGGCCGGGCCTGGGGCGGCCCCTGCTGCAGCTGGAACACGGTGCGGATGGCGCGCGTAATGCGGATGACGCGGTGGCCGGCACCTATGTCCACGGCGTGTTCGATACATCGGACGCCGCCGAGGCCTTGCTGCAATGGGCGGGAATGCGTAGCGGGATGGAGAAAGGGGAAGACCTGGCAACGGCGCGGGAGCGCGGCCTGGAGCGCCTGGCCGATTCTCTGGAAGAACACCTAGATATGAATTGCATACTGACCCTTCTGCAAGCCGAACCGAAGGAGCCAGTCGCATGAAGACCCTGGTACTGGGTGGCGTGCGCTCGGGCAAGAGTCGGCTGGCAGAACAACTGGCGGCCGCCAGCGGCCTGCCCGTGACCTACGTGGCGACGGCGCGCGCCGACGACGCCGAGATGGCGCGCCGGATCGAGCGCCACCGCGCCGACCGCCCCGGCGACTGGGGTCTCGTCGAGGCGGGCACGGGCCTGGCTCGGGCGCTGGAGCAGGCCGCGGGACCCGAGCAGTGCCTGCTAGTGGACTGCCTGACCCTGTGGCTCACCCAGCTACTGTGCACCGATGACGAGGGCCGGATCGAGCGTGAACGCGAGGCCCTGATCGAGACGGTTCCGCGCCTGCCGGGCACGTTGGTGTTCGTCTCCAATGAAACCGGCATGGGGATCACGCCCATGGACGCACTGTCCCGCCGCTTCGCCGACGAGGCCGGCTGGCTCCACCAGCGCCTGGCCCCCGCGATGGACCGCGTCGTCCTCACCGTCGCCGGCCTCCCGCACGTCCTGAAGGGGGACCCGCTGTGACAAATCGGCATACATGCATTCCACCCGCCACGCACATAGACAAGCACGCTGGCAGGCCGGCACCACCGCAGCATCCCGACCCCAACCGTCACCCCTGCCACCCCACCCTCGTCATCCCGGAAACTGCGCAGCAGTTATCCGGGATCTCCACCGTTGGCAGGTGGCACGGACGTCAGGGGGTATCCCTGGCGTGGGGAGATCCCGGCTCTCCGCTTCGCTACGGCCGGGATGACGGGAAGTGGTTGGCGAAGACGGGCAATGGATGGCCGGGATCACGAAAAGCAATGGGCCGGCATGACAGATGGGCGGGCGGCCAGGATTCCAGTTCCAGACATTCGGATGCTCCCCCAACGTCGTCATCCCGGAAACCGCGCAGCGGTTATCCGGGATCTTCGTCGTGAGAGATGGCGCAGACGTCGGGGTGTTCCCGCGTGGGAGATCCCGGCTCTCCGCTTCGCTACGGCCGGGATGATGGGAAGTGGTTGGCGAAGACGGGCAATGGATGGCCGGGATCACGAAAAGCAATGGGCCGGCATGACAGTTGGGCGGGTGGCCAGGATTCCTGTTCCAGACATTCGGAATGCTCCCCCAACGTCGTCATCCCGGAAACCGCGTAGCGGTTATCCGGGATCTTCGTCGCTGGAGGTGGCACAGATGCCGGGGTGTCCTCGGCGTGGAGAGATCCCGGCTCTTCGCTTCGCTGCGGCCGGGATGACGGGAAGTAGCCGGCCGGGATGGCGAGGAGTCATGGGCCGGGATGAAGGAAAGTGGCTGAGCACGCACGAGAGACCAACGAGGACCAACAAGTGACCGAAGACTGTGACTGGCTGCAGGTGCCGCCGGCGACCCTCGACGCCGCCGCCCGGCAGGCCGCGGCTGAACGGCAGGCCCAGCTGACCAAGCCGCCCGGGTCGCTCGGGCAACTGGAGGCTATCGCGGAACGCCTGGCCGGCATGCAGGGCCAGGAAAAGCCCAGCCTGGAGAACGTCCACATCGCGGTGTTCGCTGGCGATCATGGCGTGGTGGCCGAGGGGATCTCGCGCTTTCCGCAAGCGGTGACGGCGCAGATGGTCGCGAACTTCGCCACGGGCGGGGCGGCGATCTCGGTGCTCGCGCGGTACCTGGGCGCCTCCATCGAAGTGATCAACCTGGGCACGGTCGCGGAGCCGCCCGCTGTTAGCGGTGTGCAGCAACTGAACCTGGGCCCCGGCACCGCGAACCTGGCTCGCGAGCCGGCGATGACTCCGGCGCAGCTGGAACGCGCCCTGAACGCCGGCCGCCAGTGCGCGGAACGCGCCCGGCGTAGCGGCGCCCAAGTGTTCGTCGGCGGCGAGATGGGGATCGGCAACACGACCTCCGCCGCTGCTCTGGCCTGTTCCCTGCTGGATCTGGCGCCCGCCGATCTGGCCGGGCCCGGCACGGGGCTGGACGCGAATGGGGTGCGGCACAAGGCCGAGGTCATCGAGCAGGCGCTGCAGACCCATGCGGCCGTGCGGGGCGACGCCCTCGGCAGCCTGCGTTGCCTAGGCGGCTTCGAGATTGCGGGGCTGGCCGGGGCGTATATCGCCGCAGCACAGATCGGCCTGCCGGTGCTGGTGGACGGCTTCATCAGCACCTCGGCGGCGCTGGTGGCCGAGCGCCTGTGTCCGGGCACGGCGGACTGGTTCTTCTATGCACACACCTCGGCGGAGCCGGGTCATCAGCGCCTGTTGGCGGCGCTGGAGGCCGAGCCGCTGCTCGATCTTGGCATGCGCCTGGGCGAGGGGAGCGGGGCCGCCACGGCCGTGCCCCTGCTGCGCCTGGCCTGCGAGCTGCACTCGGGCATGGCCACCTTCGCCGAGGCGGGTGTCAGCGGAGAGGCCAGTTGACTATCCGCCACGCCCAAATCGGCCTGCTGCGCCACGGAGAAACGACTGGGAACGGCTTCTGCGGCCGAGGCAGCGATGTTCCGCTGACCGAGGCCGGGTGGACCGCGATGCGCGATGCGCTGGCCGGAGATACTGTCTGGGGTCGCATTGTCTGCTCGCCGCTGATGCGTTGCCTTGCCCCGGCGCAGGCGTTTGCGGAAGAGGCCGGTGTACCGCTCGCCGTCGACGACCGCCTGGCCGAACTCGACTTCGGCGACTGGGAAGGCCGCACGGCGGCGGCGCTGATGGAGACGGACGCCGATGCACTCGGCCGTTTCTGGCAGGACCCGGTGAATCACCCGCCCCCCAAAGGCGAGTCGCTCCTGGAGTTTCGCGAACGCGTTGTCGCCGGCTGGAATGACCTGGCGCCCGACGAAGGCGAGCGCGTGCTCGTGATCGCGCACGGCGGCGTCATCCGCCTGCTCCGCGCCCTGCGCGAGGGCTGGCCATTGGAGAAGCTGCTCGGCATCGACGTCCCGCTCGCCTCCCTGCATATTGTCGAGCCATGGCAGCCCTATCGATGAATCTCCCGCCCCCGATGCGCCAAGACCCTGTGGGTGGCCTTGTGAGGGCTCTTGTGGGAGCGTGCTTGCACGCGAAGCCCCTGCCAAAGTCTGGCGCGGGCAGGGCTTTCGCGGCCAAGGCCGCTCCCACAACTATGTCGAGGACCTTCGGTGGCCTAGCCCCCTGCGGGAGCGGCCCTGGCCGCGAATACCTCCCGTCAAAGTCCGACTGGGCACCCAAATGAGCGCCGTGCTTAAACCCTTCTGGCTGGCCCTCCAGTTCCTCACCCGCCTGCCCACCCCCGCGCTAGACCCGCAGCCGGCCGACCTGGGCCGTTCGGTGCTGGCTTATCCACTGGTCGGTCTGATCCTGGGCCTGCTCGTGGTTCTGGTCGGTATCGCGCTGGCGGCCATACCCGGCACGCCGCCGCTCTTGGTCGCGGCACTGGTGCTCGCGTTATGGGTCGGTCTGACGGGTGCGCTGCACCTGGACGGCCTGGCGGACACGGTGGATGCCTGGGTCGGCAGCCATCAGGACCCGGAACGCGCCCAGGCCATCATGAAGGACCCGACCAGCGGCCCGATGGCAGTGGCAGCGCTGGTTCTGGTGCTGCTGCTCAAGTTCGCAGCCCTGGTAACCGTGGTGGAGACGGGTGCCTGGATCGCATTGCTGGTCGCCATCGTGCTGGGGCGGGCGGCGCTCACCGGGCTGTTTCTTCTGGTGCCCTATGTGCGGGAGCAGGGGCTAGGCGCCGAGATGGCCGCACACCTGCCGCGCAGCCCCGCCCAGATGGTGCTGGTGGCCACCGGTGTGTTGATCCTGCTACTGGCGCTGGTCACCGGCCTCTGGGGCCTGATCCTGGGCCTGGCCGTGGCGCTGGCGTTGGTATTCGCCATTGCCGCCTTCCTGCGCCACTGGCTCGGCGGCTTCACCGGAGACACCGCAGGCGCCGCCCTGGAACTGGTGGAAGTGATGGCGATTACCGTCATGGCGCTCGTGCTCGCCCTGCATTAGGGAGTCGCCGCTCAATGAGGCGAGGTGTTCCCCATCGCCTTGTCCAGCAGCGCCAGACCTTCCTGCTCCCGGCCCTGACCACGCTGGGCGCGCACCCGGAACCGGGTCTCCGCATCGTGTTCCGCAATCATCAACGTGGCCATCTCGTCGACAAGGCGGTTCATGCGGGTCTTACGCTCGCGCGCCGCCGCCTTCAGCTGTTCGTGCTTGTCGTCCGGCAAACGGATCGTCAATCGAGCCAATGCAGCGTTTCCGCGTTCAGGACCAGATGATGCATGCCTGAAGCTAGCAAAATCTGTCATCGAATGGTCACGTAATTGCCACATACTTGGGTGATGACCGTTCCCGCGAGACTTAATCCGGCCCGCATGACCCTGCGCGCGTTCGTGAACCCCCTGAGGGCGGTGCGCGATGCGCGTGCAATCGAGCCGGCCCCGCCGTGGTGGCAGACGTTCCTGGGGCTGGCGCTGCCGGTGCTTCTGGCGAGCGTGATCGCCAGTCAGTGGCTTTACCAGGTGATTCCGACGGGCCTTCCGCCGGAGGCGATGCCCGGTGCCTGGGGCTTTGGCGTCTACAGCGTGCTGGCGATGAGCATCGGGGTGCTGGGGATGGCCTGGTCCGCGCACTACCTGACCGACCTGTTCCAGGGCTACTCGCACCCGGACCGGGCGATGCTGGCGGTTTCCGTCGGGCTGCTGCCCGCCTGGGTCGGCAAGGTCGTCGCGGCGTTCCCCTGGCCCTGGGGCAACGGCATCGCCTTGTTGCTGATCCTGTATTCCCTCTGGCTGCTCTACTGGTCGCTGCGCGAGATCATCGGCCTGCGCCGCGGCAACCGCATCGGCTTGTTCGTGGCCACGATCTTCTGCGGCGCCTTCATCACCCTGATCTTCGGCTGGCTCCTGATGGACCTGATCCCCGGCGCTATACCCGAGCACCGCATCGGCACCACCTGGCTGCTCTAGTCCGCGCCAGCCGTGGTGACCGGCGCCCGTGACTATCGCAGCAGTCGCCCCCCACACACACCGTCATCCCGGAAGCCGCGCAGCGGTTATCCGGGATCTCCGCCGTTGGGGGTGGCGCATACGTCGGGGTGTTCCCGCGTGTGGAGATCCCGGCTCTCCGCTCCGCTACGGCCGGGATGACGGGGAGGGGAGCGCTGCGGCCGGGGTGACGGCGAGGGTGTAGCCCGCCGGGACAAAGGCCAGGGGATGCGGGCTGGATGAATGCACGCACGTTCGGAATGACCACCCAACGCAGGAACGACCACCCCCCCGTCATCCCGGAAACCGCGCAGCGGTTATCCGGGATCTCCGTCGTTGGAGCCGGCACAAGCGTCGGGGTGTTCGCACGTGTGGAGATCCCGGCTCTCCGCTCCGCTACGGCCGGGATGACGGGGAGGGGAGCGCTGCGGCCGGGGTGATGGCGAGGGAGTAGCCCGCCGGGACAAAGGCCAGGGGATGCGGGCTGGATGGATGCACGCACGTTCGGAATGACCACCCAACCCAGGAACGACCACCCAACCCCGTCATCCCGGAAACCGCGCAGCGGTTATCCGGGATCTCCGTCGTTGGAGGTGGCGCAGACGTCGGGGTGTTCCCGCGTGGGGAGATCCCGGCTCTCCGCTGCGCTGCGGCCGGGATGACGAGGAGGCAAGCGTTGTGGCTGGGATGGCGGGGAGCGGCGCGGCCGGGCTAGAGTCGGGGCGGTCGGGATGATGCGAGGGATAGCCAGCGGCTTTGAGACCTTAAAGGCTGGCAGGTCCGATCTTCAGGTGGTCCTGCGCGTAGGTGCGCAGCGCGTGGTAGTCGGCGTGCATCTGGTCGGTGAAGCGGCAGGCGCGTTGGAGGGCCGGGGCCAGATCGGCGGGCCTCTCCATGTATTCATGGACCAGGCGGTTGCGCAGCTGGCGCATTTGTAGCCAGGCGTCGGCGTCCTGGATGAGGGCGAGCTTCTCCAGACGTGACAGGTTGTCGATGGCCGGGCCCGTGTTTTCCCCGGCGCAGGCAAGAAACGTGGGGACGAGCTTGTCCATGATGGTGTCTTGCATGCGGCCGAACTTCGCGCCGAAGGACTCCAGGCGATCGACCCCGGTGTCCGTGGCAAGGATGCCCTGAACGCGTTCGGGATCGACTGTGCAATCGCCTTCCAGCAGGCGTTCGCGCACGGCGAGCAGGTGCTCGTCCTCGCGATCAACTAGATCAATGAGCCGGGCGAGTCGTTGCTGTGGCGTTGTGGCGGTCACAGGGCGACACCCGTGCGGTCGGCATGCGTATCAATGGGGCGGGGCGGCGCGCCGCGCGGATGCACGACGATATCCACACGGCGTTCGCCCAGTTGGCGTTGCAGTGCCACGTACAGGCGCAGTTCCTGGTCCAGCAGTTCATCTGGTGTGCCGTCCGCCTCGATGTAGAGGTCGATGTCGCCGCCACGCGCGGCATCGTCCACGCGCGAGCCGAACAGCTTCACGCGAGCATCCGGCCCGAATGCACGGCGCACTTCCTCGCGGATGATCGTCTGTTGTTCGTCCGTCAGGCGCATCGCTCAAGTATATCAAGGCCCTGGGCCATATACCCGAACCGTCTCACCTCCGACCTCCACCACCGTCAGCCCGCGAACCAGCCGCGAATCCACCACCTCTGTCATTGCGAGGAGCACAGCGACGAAGCAATCGCTCGGGACAAGCAGAGTGCTGGATTAAAACGCCTTGCGCCCTGCCAGCCGATTGCCACGTCGCCTGCGGCTCCTCGCAATGACGGGACGTAATCGCCACCCTTGAGCGGCCGGGTCGCGGCCCTCGTTCCCGTACGAGCCTGCCACCCGTGTCATCCCGGAAACCGCGCAGCGGTTATCCGGGATCTCCGTCGTTGGGGGTGGCGCGCAGACGTCGGGGTGTTCGCGCGTGGGGAAACCCCGGCTCTCCGCTGCGCTGCGGCCGGGATGACGTGCAGGGGGCATTGCGGTCGGGATGACGGCGAGGAAGGGTGCCGACGGGATAATGGCGTGGATAGATGCAGGCACGTTTGGAATGGCCACCCATCCGTCGGATTGCCCACCCACCCCCGTCATCCCGGAAACCGCGCAGCGGTTATCCGGGATCTCCGCCGCTGAATGTGGCGCAGACGTCGGGGTGTTCGCGCGTGAGGAGATCCCGGCTCTTCGCTTCGCTACGGCCGGTGATGACGGACAGGGGCTGCGGCCGGGATGACCGAGAAGGCCATGGTGGGCGGAGTGCGATCCGGATGATGGCTGGGCATTGGTGCGGGGCGTTACGGTTTCGCGGCCGGAGGAACTGGGGGCGGCAAGGAATTGCCGCCGGTCGAAAAAAATTTCGATGCAGGGCTAAAGGTTCCTGGGTGAGGGTCGTTAAGGCTTCTGAGAGCGGGGATCAACCCGTTCACCAGAACCGCCCGAGGCGGTGACGAACGACTCTACAGGAGAGCGATCATGTCCCAAGTAATTAACACCAACGTTCTGTCCCTGAACGCGCAGCGTAACCTGAATAACTCCCAGGGCGCGCTGTCTCAGAGCCTGGAACGTCTGTCCTCGGGCCTGCGTATCAACAGCGCCAAGGACGACGCGGCCGGCCTTGCCATTTCCGAGCGTTTCACCACCCAGATCCGCGGCCTGAACCAGGCCGTGCGTAACGCCAACGACGGCATCTCCTTCTCGCAGACGGCGGAAGGCGCGCTGGGCACGATCGGTGACAACCTGCAGCGTATCCGTGAGCTGGCCGTTCAGGCCGGTAACGACACGAATTCATCGCAGGATCGCCAGGCGCTGAATAATGAGGTCTCCCAGCTTGTTGAGGAGATCAACCGTGTCGCGAATTCGACGCAGTTCAATGGTCAGGACATCCTGAATGGAACGCTGGAAGAATTGATTTTCCAGGTGGGCGCAAACCGTAACCAGACTATCGGTGTTGAAGGAGTGAACGCCCAGGGCTCGCAGCTCGGGGCTCAGGTGGCTGATGGCGCGGCGGCACTGCTGGGAGACTTCACCGACGGCCTGGACCTTTCTACTCTGGGCGGGGATTCTCTTTCGCTGCAGGGCATTGGTATCGATCTGACGGATCTTGACGCGGACGCCACGTCGCTCGCACAGGTGGTGAACCGGATCAATGATGCTTCGGCAGATTCCGGGGTTCGCGCTTCTCTGGCCCCTACCGCCGAAGCTACTTTGGCGGTAACGGATGCGACTGCTGATGGCACATTGAATATCAATGGTGTCAACATCGCGATTGCAAATGACGATGGTGCCGAAGAGATCGCCGCAAAGATCAATGACCTCTCGTCTCAGACCGGTGTGCGCGCTGATTTTAGTGGAGACGATCTGATCCTGGAGTCCAACTCGGATATCCAAATGTCGGTTACTGACGGTGGCGCTTTGGCAATCGAGGGTCTTACTACCGGAGATTCCGGTTCTATCCTGCGCGGCATTGAACTGTCCAGGGAGATTGGTGGGGACATCCAAATTGCGGGCAATGATTTCGCCCTTTTGGGTTTGAGCGCTGATGTTGACGAACAGGAATCGCTTTCGATGAATGATATCGATGTCCTGAGCCGGGAGGGAGCCACAGACACGCTGCGAGTTGTCGACTTTGCGCTAGACCAGGTCAATGGTCTTCGCGCTGAGCTCGGTGCGGTGCAGGTCCGGTTCGAAAACACCATCAGCAACCTGGAGATCTCCTCCGAGAACCTGTCCGCCGCACGTTCGCGGATCCAGGATGCGGACTTCGCGGCCGAGACCGCCGAGCTGACCCGCGCCCAGGTGCTGCAGCAGGCGGGTACCTCGGTGCTGTCGCAGGCCAATGCGGTTCCGCAGAACGTGCTGGCCCTGCTGCAGTAAGCTCGATCACTCGGGCTCTGGTTGAGGATGGATGGCGAGAGCGCCATCCATCCCATCTGAAGAGGACAGCGATATGAGTGATGGAATCGGAAATATCACATCACCGCTGGTTGCAGTGAACCCGCGCGGGGGCGAGGGGGCCAAGGCTCCTGGTTCCGGCGCGGGTCTTGTTCGTGGCGAGGGGCGGCCGGAGGCCGTGGCTCTACCGAGCAGTTCGCAGGAATCCGCGACTCGCAGCTCCACCGGACCGGCGATCGAGGCCATGGACATGGACGAGGTCAACCAGGTGGTCGAGTCGATCAATTCCTACCTGCAATCCACCAAGCGGGCGCTGGAGTTCAGCGTGGACGACAGCAGCGGCCGTACGGTGATTACGGTGATGGATGGAGAACGCGAAGAGGTGATCCGGCAGATCCCGCCGGAAGCCGTGCTGGCCCTGGTGGAACAGTTCCAGACCGAGCAGGAGCTCGGCGGAACGGGGCTGGCGGACAAGGCCTGACGGCTTCGTAGACCTGTAAGCGTGATGTTTAGTTAAGCTGGGCCCGGGAAGGGGTCCGGCTTTTTTCGTTGTGCCAGCATCAGCGAGCCGCAGATCCACGGCCCGCTGGCCCCTTTTCTGCCATCCGTGCCGCGGCCCCCTTGGCGTGATCCCGGCCGCAGCGAAACGAAGAGCCGGGATCACGGACGCCGGGACGCCCCGACGTCGGTGCCACCTCCAGCGACGGAGATCCCGGATAACCGCTGCGCGGTTTCCGGGATGACGCCGGCTGGGTGGCAAGCCCGAAGGTTCGTGTATACGGGCTCATGCGCGTGCCGTTTCCCGTCATCCCGGCCGGAGCGTAGCGGAGAGCCGGGATCTCACTACGTGCGAACACCCGGGCGTTTGTGCCATCTCCAGCGACGGAGATCCCGGATAACCGCTGCGCGGTTTCCGGGATGACGCGCTAGCTGGGTGGCAAGCCCGAAGGTTCATGTATACGGGCTCATGCGCATGCCGCTTCCCCACCATCCCGGCCGGAGCGTAGCGGAGAGCCGGGGTCTCACTACGTGCGAACACCCGGGCGTTTGTGCCATCTCCAGCGACGGAGATCCCGGATAACCGCTGCGCGGTTTCCGGGATGACAGCCGGCTGGGTGGCAAGCCCGAAGGTTCGTGCATCCGCGCTCATGCGCGTGCCGTGTCCCCGTCATCCCGGCCGGAGCGCAGCGGAGAGCCGGGATCTCCTGCGCCGGAACGCCCCCGGCGGCTGTGCCACCTTCGGCGGTGGAGATCCCGGATAACTGCTGCGCAGTTTCCGGGATGACGGAGGGGGGATGCTCGTCGCAGGCTCGAGTGGCGGGTGGGTGCCAGGTTCTGGAGATTGCTTCGCTTTGCTCGCAATGACGGGGTTTGTTTATGACGGGGTTTCTTTGGGGCGGCAAGTCAGGGGTGGCATACCCATTTTGAGGCGGTTTTCCTGCGGCGGGCTCAAGTTTTGGGCTAGGCTGTCGTAAATAGATATATCGCACGTGGAAAGGGTCCGAGACGTCGGACACCGAGGAGCAGAAAGACCATGGCCATCAGTTCATTGGGTGTTGGATCGGGACTGGATCTGAATCAGATCGTCGGTGACCTGATCAATGCCGAGCGGGTACCGAAAGAGCAGCGTTTCGATCGCCGCGAAGGGCGGATCGAGGCCCAGATCTCCGCGTTCGGCAACCTGGCCAACAGTGTGGAGCAGGTCGGTGGGAGCTTGAGCCAGTTGGCGGGCTTCGAGCTGTCTCAGTCCGCGGAAGTTTCCGACTCCAGCGTGGCCAACGTGACCTCTGACGGCACCGCGGCGAACGGCAATTTCTCTTTGCAAGTGGATCAGCTGGCGCAGGCCCAGAGCGTGGCGACGGCGGCGGGCCAGTTTGCCGATGCGGATGCCGAGGTGGGTGCCGGCCAGCTGGAGATCAGCGTGGGTGGCGGGAACGCCATCAGCATCGATGTCGGGGAGGGCGATACCCTCCGTGACGTGCGCAACGCGATCAACGAGGCCGGTGGCGGTGTGACGGCCTCGATCGTGAATGACGGCAGTGGTGCGCGGCTGGTGCTGAATGCAACCGAAACCGGTGCCGACAACACGATCTCGGTAGCGGTCAATGGTGACACCGGGGCCGCCAACGACGGGCTCGGCCGCCTGGCCAGCGACAACCTGGAAACCACGCAGGAAGCCCGGGACGCCGTGGCGGTGATCAATGGCCTGACCGTGACCAGCTCGACCAACACGCTGGACGATACGATCGAGGGCCTGAACATCGAGCTTCGCGGGACGTCCGAGTCTCCCGTTTCGGTCTCCGTGAGCGAAGACCAGGACCAGTTGCGCGAGGCCCTGCAGGGGTTTGTGGAGTCTTACAACTCCCTGGTGGGACAGACCCGCGAGTTGACCTCCTTCAACCCCGATTCCGAGGAAGGCTCGGTACTAACGGGGGACAGTACGATTCGCGGTATTCGCAGCCGCCTGGGCAATGCGCTGATGCAGCCTGCCCAGGTGCCGGACGCGAATGCCCAGACGCTCGCGGAGCTTGGGATCGTGTCCAACCGCGATGGGACGCTGTCCTTTGACGGCGCGCGCTTCGACCGTGCGATGGAGACGGACGGTTTTGACCGTGTCACGGAGATCGTGCGCGAGATCGGCGGGCGCATGCAGGAAGTAACCGATGGCTTTATCGGGCCGGAGGGGTTGATCAATGCGCGCACTGACGGTCTGCGCAACGATCTGGAACGCATTAGCCAGCAACGCGAGAATCTGGAGATCCGCCTCGAACGCATGGAACAGCGGCTGATCGGGCAGTTCTCGCGGATGGACAGTGCCGTGGCGCAGATGCAGAGCACCGGTGATTTTCTGATGGGGCAGCTGGCGAACATGCCGCTGGCCCAGAACAATTCTCGTCGATAGTCGCCCCGGGTTGGGCGAACGGATAACGGAGACCAACGTATGTACGGACCGGGCATGAATCGCGGAGTGAACCAGTACCGGCAGTCGGGCGCGCTGGCCGAGGCCCAGGTGGCGGACCCGTACCGCTTGATCCAGATGCTCTTCGAGGGCGCGCTGGAGAGGATTGCCGTGGCCAAGGGTGCCATGCAGCAGGGCAACGTGGCCCTGAAGGGCGAGAAGATCGGCAAGGCGATCGACATTGTCGAGTCCCTGCGGGCGGTGCTGGACCACAAGCACAATGGTGAGCTGGCCGGGAACCTGGATTCGCTCTATGAGTACATGAGCCGCCGCCTGCTGGAGGCGAACGCGAAGAACGATCCGGCGGCACTGGACGAGGTGGCCAAGCTGCTGCGCGAGATCAAGGCGGGCTGGGACGATATTCCGTCCGAACAGCGTGTTGCCCGGGCGAGCTGACAGCCCTCTATGGACTTTCCCTCTGATTTCCAGGGCAGCCGATGACAATGACCGGCACCGATAGCCGGGAGGCGCCCGAGACCACAGGCGCCACCCTGGAGGATGCGGTCGAAGCGATCCGCGCCCACATGGCGCGGGCCGTGGCCGAAGAAGACTGGGAAGAGCTGCAGGAGCTGGACCGGCAGACCAGGGCCCTGGTGGAACGGGCCTTCGGGGCCGATCCGGTGCCGCTGCGCGATGACTCCGGGGCGGCCCTGCGCACGGCCCTGGAGGACTTGGCGCGCTTCTACGAGACCTCCGTACAGGACCTGTCGCTACGACGGGGCGAGGTCGCGCAGCAGATCCGCGAGTTGAAGTCCGGCCGCAAGGGCACCAACGCCTACGAGACGACCCGTCGACACTCCATGCGGACGGGCCCGGGCCACTCGGCCGACTGACGGGGCTCTGTGCCCGGTCGGCGCTTTTCGACTCTCACCAAAACCCGAACGCCACCCCTCCCGTCATCCCGGAAACCGCAACGCGGTTATCCGGGATCTCTGCGGTGTGGGCTGGCCGTACGTTGGAGTGAATCCGGCGTGGGGAGATCCCGGCTCTCCGCTGCGCTACGGCCGGGATGACGACAAGAGGGAGCGCCTAGCCGGACAGGCAAGGCGAAAAACATTCGGAGTCGCCCCCCAGCCTTCGTCATCCCGGAAACTGCGGAGCAGTTATCCGGGATCTCTGCGGTGTGGGCTGCCCGTGCGTTGGGGTGAATCCGGCGTGCGAGGTCCCGGCTCTCCGCTTCGCTACGGCCGGGATGACGGGTTGTGATGTCGCTGTGGCGAGGAGGGCAAGTCCGGAGGTTCTAGTGAGCGTATAAGCCGACGGGCTATCGACTTATGTCATCCCGGAAACCGCGCAGCGGTTATCCGGGATCCCCGTCGTTCGGGGTGGCGCAAATGTCGGGGCGTTCCTGCGTGGGAAGATCCCGGCTCTTCGCTGCGCTGCGGCCGGGATGACGGGGAGGGGGCGCTACGGCCGGGATGACGGGGTGAGGCGCGTGTTGTGGTCAGCAGGACAAGGACGCGTTCCCGACGGGCCTTCGAACCTTCCACTGTAGGAATCGGCTAGAAGAGATCGTTGTAGAGGTCTCTCCAGGCGGGGTTTTCTGTTTCGACAAGGTCGATCTTCCAGGGGCGTCGCCAGCGTTTGATCTGCTTTTCGCGGCGGATGGCTTCGTCCATGGACTCGTGTTGTTCGAACCAGACGAGGCGGTGGAGCTTGTAGCGACGGGTGAAGCCGGGTACAAGGTCGTTGCGGTGTTGGGCGATGCGGACGAGGAGGTTGCTGGTGACCCCGGTGTACAGGGTGCCTTCTCGCCGGTTGGTCAGGATGTAGACCGCCGGGTGCTTTTCCATGGTTCGCGTCCTTGCGAGGCCAGGTATTGAGTTTGCCATGGATGTTGCGGTGGTCGCGCGTTCACCGCGTTTCGGGAACCCTTGATCCGAAGGCATTCCTCTGACTCCTACTCGTCATCCCGGAAACCGCGAAGCGGCTATCCGGGATCTCTGTGGTGTGGTGTGCCCGCGCGTTGGGGTGTGTCCGGCGTGGGAGATCCCGGCTCTCCGCTTCGCTACGGCCGGTATGACGGGAAAAGTGGGCGCTGCGGGCGAGATGACGGGATGGTGTGTTGCCGTGGTCAGAGGGATGAGTCTGGCGTGGTGATAAGGGCAAAGACGCGGGTCGTAGTCCCCGACGTCATCCCGGAAACCGCGAAGCGGTTATCCGGGATCTCTGCGGTGTGGTGTGCCCGTGCGTTGGGGTGTGTCCGGCGTGGGGAGATCCCGGCTCTCCGCTTCGCTGCGGCCGGGATGACGAGGGGTCTCGCTGTGGTCAGGCGGATGAGTCTGGCGTTGGTGTGAAGTGCCAAGAAGCAGGTCGTAGCTCCCGACGTCATCCCGGAAACCGCGGAGCGGTTATCCGGGATCTCTGTGGCGTGGTGTGCCCGTGCGTTGGGGTGTGTCCGGCGTGGGAGATCCCGGCTCTCCGCTTCGCTGCGGCCGGGATGACGGGAAGGGGATGCTGCGGGCGGGATGACGGGGGTTCTCGCTGTGGTCAGGAGGGTGAGCCTGGCGTGGTGACAAGGGCAAAGACGCGGGTCGTAGCTCCCGACGTCATCCCGGAAACCGCGAAGCGGTTATCCGGGATCTCTGCGGTGTGGTGTGCCCGTGCGTTGGGGTGTGTCCGGCGTGGGAGATCCCGGCTCTCCGCTTCGCTACGGCCGGGATGACGGGAAAAGTGGGCGCTGCGGCCGGGATGACGGGAAGGGGGTGCTGCGGGCGGGATGACGTGGGGTCTCGCTGTGGTCAGGAGGATGAGCCTGGCGTGGTGACAAGGGCAAAGACGCGGGTCGTAGCCCCCGACGTCATCCCGGAAACCGCGAAGCGGTTATCCGGGATCTCTGCGGTGGGGTGTGCCCATGCGTTGGGGTGTGCCCGGCGTGGGAGATCCCGGCTCTCCACTTCGCTGCGGCCGGGATGACGGGGAAAGTGGGCGCTGCGGCCGGGATGACGGGAAAAGGGGGCGCTGCGGCCGGGATGACGGGAAAAGTGGGCGCTGCGGGCGGGATGACGGGAAGGGGTGGCGCTGGTGCCGCGGGCCGGGTCGGGCGCGGCCGGCGCTACAGGGTGGGAAGGCGTACGTACGGGCGGGATGACGTGGCGGGGTCAGGGGTTTGGGGGTAGGCGGCGGACGGTTTGGACGCTGCTGAGGGATTGGAGGCGGTCGAAGAGGTGGCTGAGTTCGCCGAGGTCGCTGAATTCGGCTTCCAGTTCCATGCGCACACTGCGGTCTTCGCGGTTGGTTTCGGTGTTTACGCGCAGCAGGTTGATGCCGCATTCGGAGAAGGCGTTGCCGACTTCGCCCAGCAGGCCGGGGCGGTCGTGGGCATCCACCTCCAGGGTGATGGCTTCGCGTTCGGGCTCTTCGCCCCAGGAGACCGGGATCAGGCGGCCGCGCTTGTCTTCCGGCATGTGCAGGATGTTCACGCAGTCGCTGCGGTGGACGGAGACGCCGGCGCCGCGGGTGATGAAGCCGATGATCGGGTCACCGGTCTGCGGATTGCAGCACTGGGCGCGCGTGGTCAGCAGCCCGCCGACGCCGCGGATTCGGATGTCGTCCGGTTTGGCTTCGCCCTCGTGGCGGCGCGGCCGCTGGGGCGCAGGGGGAGTGGCCGGTTGTTCCCCCGTGCGGGCGTCGCGCAGCTGGTGGGAGATGCGTCCGGCGATCTGGGCGGTGGTGACATCCCCCGCGCCCAGCGCAATCAGGAGTTCGTCGAAGGTCTGATACTTCATTGCCTCGGCCAGCGCGCTGCGGTCGAGGTTGTGGCCGCAGCCGAGGCGCTGGCATTCGCGATCGAACAGGTGCTTGCCGGTCGCCAGGTGTTCGTCCTGGTGCTGCTGACGAAACCAGGTGCGGACCTTGGAGCGCGCCCGGGCGGTGTTGAGATAGCCCAGCGCGGGGCTCAGCCAGTCGCGGCTGGGTCCGCCTTCGCGGGTGGTCAGGATCTCCACGCGCTCGCCGGACTTCAGCTTGTAGGTGAGCGGGACGATATGGCCGTCGACCTTGGCGCCGCGGCAGCGGTGGCCGACCTCGGTGTGGACGGCGTAGGCGAAGTCCAGCGGGGTTGCACCCTGGGACAGGTCCAGCACTTCGCCCTGGGGTGTGAGCACGAACACGCGCTGGTGCAGCGGTTCGCTCTGGATCTCGTCGAGCAGGTTCTGGTCGTTGTTGTCGGCGGCCTCCAGCAGCTGCCGCAGGCTGTTGATGGCGCGGTTGAGCGCCTGATCCTCGCGCCCCCCTTCCTTGTAGCGCCAGTGCGCGGCGACCCCCAGCTCGGCGAAGTCGTCCATCTCGCGGGTGCGGATCTGCACTTCCACGACCTTGCCCTCCGGTCCGACCACGGCGGTGTGCAGGGACTGGTAGCCGTTGTCCTTGGGGTTGGCGATGTAGTCGTCGAACTCGCTGGGCAGGTGGCGCCAGTCGTTGTGGACGATGCCGAGCACGGTGTAGCAGGTGGCCAGCTGGTCGACGATCACGCGGGTGGCGCGCAGATCGTACAACTCCGACAGCGAGGTGCGCTTGCGCTGCATCTTTTTCCAGATGCTGTAGATGTGCTTCGGCCGGCCGAAGACCCGGGCCTCGATGCCGTCTACCTCCAGGCGTGTCTTCAGTGTCTGGGCGAACTCTTCGACGTAGGATTCTCTTTCAGTGCGGTTTTCCTCGAGGCCCACGGCGATGTCGCGGTAGGTTTCGGGTTCCAGGATGCGCAGGGCGAGGTCTTCCATCTCCCACTTGAGCTGGCCCACCCCGAGACGGTTGGCCAGCGGTGCGATGACGTCGAGGGTCTCCTGGGCGAGGATGCGGGCGCCTTCGTCGGGCTCGCGGACCAGCAGGCGCAGGTGCTGGACGCGGAACGCCAGCTTGATCAGCACGGCGCGCACGTCGTCCACCATGGCCATCAGCATGCGGCGCAGGCGTTCGGCCTGTTCCGGACGCCCGGCCGGGGCCTCGAAGCGGCGGCGGACCAGCGCCGCGACGTTGGTGGTCAGCCGGGCCACCGCGGCACCAAAGCGCTGCTCGAGCTCGGCCGGCTTGAGCAGGTCCGCCAGATACACGGGTACCAGCAAGGTCGCGATCAGCGTCTGCCGGTCGACGTTGAGATGGCGCAGGATCTCCGCCACGTCCAGTGGATGCGATTCGAGCCCGGCGGTATCGACGGCCTCCAGTGCTTGATCCAGTGCCTCGGCCAGCTGCAGGCCGGTGGCGTCGTCCAGGGGCTGGCTGCCCGCAAAATGGCGCAGCAACGCGTCGCGGTCGAGCCCCTGCAGATCGGTATTGGTCAGCAGCGAATGGCGCATGGAGGCAATCGTCGAAACAGAGCGAGAGCCCTATTGTACGGGAGCGCAGAAGGTGGCGAGAGGCTTGCGAACGGGAGTAACCGGGATCAGGATCGGGATATGGCCAACTTGTTCAAGATCCTGCTGCTCGTGGGGCTGGGCTATGTCCTGGTAACTGCGCTCATCTTCGTGACTCAGGATCGTCTGATCTATCTGCCGTCCAGCACGGTGACCAGCACGCCGGAGCGCATCGGGCTGGACTACGAGGATGTCGAGCTGGTCACCGAGGATGGGGTGCGGATTCATGGCTGGTTCCTGCCGGGCCCGGAGGACGACACGCCCGTGTTGCTCTTCCTGCATGGCAATGCCGGAAACATCGGCCACCGGTTGCATTCCCTACGCCAGTTCCACGAGCTGGGACTGGCCGTGCTGATCATCGATTACCGCGGCTACGGGCGGAGTGCGGGGCGCCCGGACGAGGCCGGCACCTATGCGGATGCCCGCGCCGCCTGGCAGTACCTGATCGACGACCGTTCGATTCCGCCGCAGGAGATCGTGCTGTTTGGCCGTTCGCTGGGGGCGGCGGTCGCGGCGGAACTGGCAACGGGCGTGGAGCCGGGGGCGGTGATCCTGGAGTCCGCCTTTACCTCGGCTGCCGATCTGGGGGCGCGCCATTACCCCTGGCTCCCGGTGCGGGCGCTGCTGCGGCACCAATACGACACCCTGGGCCGGGTGGGCGCGATCTCCGCGCCCATCCTGCTGGCTCATAGTGCCGAAGACGAGATCGTGCCATTCGAGCATGCCAAACGCCTGCGGGCCGCCGCTACGAATGCGCGAGTGCTGGAGATGGAGGGTGGCCACAACGACGCCTTCCTGACCACCGGGGACGACTACACGGAGGGCCTCCGGGCATTCCTCCGCGATGCGGGTGTGGCGGTCGACGGCCCTCAATGACGAACGGACAAAGAGACTGGATGGGGCAGGTCGAGGGGAGAACCCGTGTTTCCATCGTGGGAGATTGGTAGACTCCGCGGCTGTTTTGGCTGGAATGGATCTCCCTGGCGTCCGGAATGAGCGAATCTGCCGCAAAAGCCCCCCTGACGGTTACCTACTGTCGTGATGAGCAGCCGGAATGCGCGTCGGCGCCGGTGGTGATCCGCTTTGGCGGGGCGAGCGGTGTGGAACGCCTGCCGGGGCGTCTGGAGATCCGCGTGGGGCTGGAGCCCCTGGGCGGCGAGTCGGACTGGGCGGAATGCTGGTCGCTGCCGGACGGCGCCGAGGGCGAGACCGGAGTGGAAGGCTCGCTGAGCTACCTTTGCCACAAGGATTGCCTGATCGGTTGCTGGATTCAGCCGCTGGATGCCGCAGGCGACCCGGACCCCCTGACCGAGCGCGCGTACCGCGAGATCCTGGCTGGTTGCCGTTCGCTGGGTTTCGAGCATTTGGTACGGGTGTGGAATTATCTTCCCGCGATCAATGACCCGGTCGCCGGCCAGGAGCGCTATCGTGGCTTCTGCAGCGGACGGGCGCGGGTGTTCGAGGCATTGCCGGAGTACGAACAGTTCCTCCCGGCGGCGACGGCGATTGGCACCCATTCCGACGGCTTGCTGATCTATTTCATTGCCACTCGCGAGGCGGCCGCGCGTATCGAGAATCCGCGCCAGGTCAGCGCGTATCACTACCCGCCTCAGTACGGACCGCGCAGCCCTTCGTTTGCCCGCGCCAGTCTGTGGCAGTCGGGGCCGGAATCGGCCGAGCTGTTTATCTCGGGCACCGCCAGTATTGTCGGCCATGAAAGCCGGCATGTTGGCGATCTCGAGGCGCAGATCGACGAAAGCCTGCGCAATGTCGGTGTCCTGCTGGAACAGGCCGCCACGGATCACCCGGTTCGGGTGGAGAGGCCGCGCGACCTGTCGCTGCTCAAGGTGTACCTGCGCCATGCGGCCGATGCGTCGGCCGCGGAACGTCACTTGCGCTCGCGCCTTGGTCACGATGTGCCGTGCCTGTTGCTGCACGGGGATATCTGCCGCGAGGAGTTGCTGGTGGAGATCGAGGGACTTTATTCGGAGCGTCTGACCACGACGTTCGCGACACCATGAAGGATTGATGCCGGGCCGGTCAGGCCGCCGACTTGCGGTGGCGCCGGTCCCTTGCCTGGGGAGTACACGCAATGCAGCCAACCACCAAGAAGCCACACCCGGTCCTGAAGGACTACTACGGGGATGAAGCCAGCCGGCGCGCCTACGTCGACGACCTGTTCGACCGGACTGCCCCGTATTACGACCGAATCCTGCGGGTCGGCTTCTTCGGCACCGGGCAGTCGTATCGCCGGTTTGTCCTGAAACAATCCGGTCTCGAGGCCGGCATGGAGGTGCTGGATGTGGCCACCGGCACCGGCCCGGTGGCGGAGGAGATCCGCAAGGTGGTGGGCGATGATCACCTGACCTGCGTGGACCCGAGCCGCGGCATGATGGATGTGGCCCGAACCAAGATGGATGCCACGTTCGTGCAGAGCCTGGGCGAACAGATGCCCTTGCGCGACCAGCAGTACGACCGTTTGTACATGGGGTATGGGCTTCGCCATGTGCGCGACCTGCACGAGTTGTTCAGCGAGTACTTCCGCGTGCTGAAGCCGGGCGGGCGCTGCACCATTCTCGAGGTCTCGCGGCCACGTACAAAGTTCCAGTTTGGCCTGGCGCGTTTCTATTTCCGCGATTTTGTGCCGTTCGTGGGCAAGGTGCTCACCCGCGACCCGGACGGGCAACTGCTGATGCGCTATTTCTGGGACACCATCGATCAGTGCGTCCCCCCGGAGGACATCATGGAAACCCTGCGATCCGTCGGTTTCGAGGACGTGCAGCGCAATGTCCAGCTCGGCGTCTTCAGCGCCTACATGGCGACGCGCCCGGCCGGGTAGGGTTTTTGGGCCGGTTGAAGGTCAAGGTGGCGCCCGGGAGCAAGCGCAACGCCATTGGCGGCTGGATGGGCGACACGCTCAAGCTGAAGGTCCAGGCACCGCCCGAGAAGGGCCGCGCCAACGCGGCGGTGATCGAGCTCCTGGCGGCGGAACTGGGGTGTTCCAAGTCGGCCGTGCAGGTGGTGGCCGGTGCGACCTCGCGCAGCAAGACCGTGGTGGTCGAGGGCTGGTCCGAGGCCGAGTTGCACCGCGCGTTATCCTCATGACTCATACACTGTGACGGGGCCCAGTACCGGACGGCCCCCCTGCGAAGGGAACTACGGATGAACCGCCTGAGCCTGACTCGACCGGACGACTGGCACCTGCACCTGCGCGATGGCGATGTGCTGGCGACGGTACTGCCGGATACGGCGCGCCGCTTCCGCCGCGCCATCATCATGCCCAACCTGAAACCGCCGGTGACGACGGTGGAGGCCGCTGTCGAGTACCGCGACCGCATCCTGGCGGCGCTGCCGGAAGAGGCGGACTTCGAGCCCCTGATGACGCTGTACCTGACCGAGGGTACGACACCGGGCATGATCGACGCGGCGAAGGCCTCCGGGTTCGTGCACGGGGTCAAGCTCTATCCCGCGGGTGCCACCACCAATGCGGCCAGTGGCGTGACCGATATCCGCCGCTGCTATCCGGTGTTCGAGGCGATGCAGCGGGTGGACCTGCCGTTGCTGATTCACGGCGAGGTGACCGATCCGGACGTGGACATCTTCGATCGCGAGGCGGTGTTTATCGAGCGCCACCTGGAGCCGCTGATCCGCGATTTTCCGGAGTTGCGGGTGGTGCTGGAACACATCACCACCGAGTCGGCCGTGCAGTTCATCCAGGACGGGCCGGCCAACGTCGGCTCCACGATCACGCCCCAGCACCTTCTGTACAACCGCAATGCGCTGTTCGCGGGAGGCATGCGGCCGCATCACTTCTGCCTGCCGATCCTGAAGCGCGAACTCCACCGCAAGGCGCTGCTCGAGGCGGCCACCAGTGGCCACCCGCGCTTCTTTTTGGGGACAGATAGCGCGCCGCATCCACGCCACGCGAAGGAGTCGGCGTGTGGCTGTGCCGGGATCTATTCCGCGCACGCGGCCATTGAGCTGTACGCGGAGGCCTTTGCCGCGGCGGACGCACTGGACCGGCTGGAGGGCTTTGCCAGTCATTTTGGCCCCGATTTTTACAAACTGCCGCGCAATACCGACAAGCTGACGCTGGAGCGGTCCCCGTGGACCGTACCGGAGGCCGTACTGTTCGGGCATGATCCGGGTGTGCCCCTGCGCGCGGGCGAGACGATCGCCTGGCAGCTGGCGTAGTCCAGCCTCCGGAAGCGGCCGGCGTGGCGAACCCTGTAACGGCTCGGCGGTCAGCAGGGTAGACGAGTACGGTACAAGACGAGGATGGAGACATGACCGAACCCAATGTGCAACGCGGGACTTTGTTGTTCTGGATGGCCATCAGCCTGGGGGTGGCGTTGCTGATCGTGGCTCTGGGGGTCGGGCTGGAGCCGGCCGGCGCGCCGATCCTGCGCGCGCCGCTTAGCTCGCCGGCGGCCGGTGCCCTGGGCTTTGGTCTTCTGATGGTCTGGGCCGCGTATGCCTATGCGCTGTCTGCCGGACGTGCCGCGGGCAGCCAGGAGATGGGGGTGGTGATCCTCAACCTTGGGCTCCCGGTGGCCCTGATCCTGCTGTGGCGTGCCGAACTGAACGCGCTGGCGTTCTTCGTCGCGTTGGGCTGGGCGCTGACCCTGGGTGGTATGGCCGTGCGTCTGTTCCGGCGCGAGGCCCTGGCCGGCGTGATGATGTTGCCGCTGATCGGGGTCAGCCTGACGGCGATCCTGCTGTCGCTGACGCTCTGGGTGCTGCCGGCCGCGACCGGCGGGGCCTGAGGCCGGATTCCTATCCCGCTGCCGGCGCCGCTCGACTGGTGTCCGGCTTCAGCGCTGGCGCGCGGCGGCAGTGATCGAAAAAGGCATTGGCATCCATGGGCCGGGCGAACAGGAACCCCTGAAAGAGCAAGTCACCGTGGGTGGTCAGCCAGCGGTACTGGGCCTCGGTCTCGACCCCTTCGGCCACCACCGCCAGACCGAATTGGCGTGCGATGTCGCAGATTGTGCGCACCATGGCCTGGTCGTTCGTGTCGTGGTCGACCTGGCGGACGAAGCTCCGGTCGATCTTGAGTTCGTCGAACGGGAGACGCTTCAGGTAGCTGAGCGAGGAAAAGCCGGTCCCGAAGTCGTCCATCGAGAAGCGCAGGCCCATTTGCCGCAAGGCCTGCATGATATGGATCACCCGGTCGGTATCCTCCGCCACCACGTGCTCGGTGATCTCGAGCGTGATGCGGTGGGCGTGTTCACGGCCCAGATAGCGGGTGATCAGGTCTTGCATGCGGTGGACGAAGTTCAGGTGCACCAGCTGGCGCGGGCTGATGTTGATTGCGAGCTGCTCCAGGGGGAACCCGGCGCGATCCCAGTCGCGCAAGGCCTGGAACGCCCGCGCGATCACCGCGTCGCCCAGTTCGCTGATATAGCCGGTCTGTTCGGCGATGGGGATAAACTCGGCGGGTGATACGGCGCCCAGCTCGGCGCTGTGCCAGCGAATCAGGGTCTCGGCGCTGCGGATCCGCCCAGTGGTATCCACCTGGGGCTGGAACAGGACCTCGATCTCGCGATTGTGCAACGCAAAGTGCAGGCAGCGCTCGATCTGCAGATGCCGCTCCACCGCCCGCGACAACTCGTCGCTGAAGACGACCACGCCGTCGCGCCCGCGGTCCTTCACTTCGTACATGGCGATATCGGCCTCGCGCACGAGCTGATGCGAGTCGACCGGCTGCGCGGGCTCGATCAGGCGGATCCCGATACTCGCGCTCACGTGCAGGTGATGGTTACGGATAATGTAGGGCGTCTTGACCACCTGAAGCAGCGAATGCGCCAGGCGGCGGGCGGCGCGCTCGCAGGTCTGGCGGTCTTCCTTGCCAGGGGCCACGATGACGAACTCGTCGCCGCCCAGGCGGGCGAGGTGGTGGCCCGGGGGCAGGGTGTTGGCGAAGTCGCGCGTCACGGACTTCAGCAGTTCGTCGCCGATGTCGTGCCCCAGCAGGTCGTTGACCGTCTTGAAATGGTCCAGATCGATCAGCAGCAGGTACGAGTACTGTCCGTGATGCTGCAGGACCTCGAGGCTTTGTTCGAGATGCTCGATGAAGGCGGCGCGGTTGTTCAGTCCGGTCAGGGCATCGTGGGAGGCCTGATGGAAGCTGTTGCGGAGCAACCCGAAGCTGCTGTTGGCCGCGTAGAACAGGACCAGGGCAAGGGTGGCCGAGAACGCCGCCAGCACATAGCTGTACCAGTCCCCGATCAGCAGGAAATATCCGGCCAGTGGCGCCATCATGGCGGGGATCAATGGCCGGAAGACCCAGGGGGCCGGATAGAGCAGCGCCGCAACCACCGTGGTGGCGCCGATCTGCGTGAAAATGGCGATGTAGTGGAGATTGTGCGAGTCCAGACGCACAAAGATCAGGAAGATCGCGGTCCACAGCGCCAAGTAGAGATACAGGAAGAGGGTGAGGTGCAGCCGCCAGCGGAGCCGTTGCTCCGGTGACAAGGGCGAGCGGTGATAACGCCAGTACAGCTGCAGGCCCCAGAGCGATGCGGCAAACATCACGCTGTACCAGGCTGCAGCCGCGGTGAAGGCCCCGTGCAGCGCACCCAGCAGGATGTAGCCCAGGCCGGGGACCAGGGACAGTGCCACCAGCACCGGGATCTGGCGCGTCAGATAGGTGTCGAACTGGGGTTCGGCCCGCAATGCCTCGCGAGCCGGAACAAGCGCGCGTACGCTGGAAGCCGGTGGATTGTCTCGCGGGGTGAGTGCCATCGGGGTCCAGACGGGGATGGTTTGTGGAAGGGCTGGACGTTACGGTAAATCAGTCGGGGGCTCAACAGGCGCGGCCCGGCGCATGAACAACGGACTACGGGATGTTGCTGACCGAGTTACAGATCGAGGCCCGGCTGGCCGATGCGGCGCGCCGCGGGGAGTTCGATGACCTCCCGGGGGCGGGTCGACCC
Source organism: Thioalkalivibrio versutus (assembly GCF_001020955.1). Lineage (NCBI taxonomy): Bacteria > Pseudomonadati > Pseudomonadota > Gammaproteobacteria > Chromatiales > Ectothiorhodospiraceae > Thioalkalivibrio > Thioalkalivibrio versutus. The sequence goes on along the minus strand of NZ_CP011367.1, from coordinate 1,505,257 downwards.
CTGGAACTGGATGATGACAGCGCGGTGCCGCAAGAGCTGCGCATGGCCTTCCGGGTGATGAAGAACGCCGGCTATGTCCCCGAGGCCGTGCAACTGAGGGGCGAGATCGCCTCCACGGAGGCGTTGCTGCAGGCGGCGGACGACGAGGCGGCGCGCCAGCAGGCGGCCAAGCGCCTGCGCTTGCTGCTCGACCGGCTGAACCGCAGCGATGCGGGTCGGGGCATGCTCTCCGAATCCGGCTATTTCCGACAGCTGTGCGAGCGCATGGATGGCCCCAGCCAATGAAGCCGGTCCATGGACCGACCAAGGGCCGGGGCGCGACCATCGATCCCCATGCTCGCTTCGAGTCGACCCGGCACGAACCCTTCGACGACGGGTGGGTCGGTGATGGCGAGGCCCCGGCGCCTCTGCGCACCGAGGTGACGGTCGAGCACCCGCGCAGCGTCCTGTCCTGGAATCAGTCCCCGGATGTGCCATTCGAGCTGTCCCTGAACCCTTATCGTGGCTGTGAGCACGGCTGTGCCTACTGCTTTGCGCGGCCGGCCCATGCCTATGTGGGCCTTTCGCCGGGGCTCGACTTCGAGAGCCGGCTGTTCGCCAAGGTCGGCGCGGCCGACTGCCTGCGGCGCGAACTGGCGCGACCGTCCCACCGGGTGACCCCGTTGGCGCTCGGGATCAACACCGATGCGTACCAGCCGATCGAACGTGAATGGCGGATCACGCGTGAGCTGCTGGAGGTGCTGGCCGAGACCGGGCATCCCGTAGCCATCGTCACCAAGTCCGCACTGGTCGAGCGCGACCTGGATTTGCTGGGTCCGATGGCGGAGCGCGGACTGGTGCAGGTGGCGATCTCGGTGACGACCCTGGATCGCGGGCTGTCGCGACATCTGGAGCCGCGCGCGGCGGCCCCGCAACGGCGCTTGCAGACCGTGGAGCGGCTTACGGCGGCGGGCGTCCCCGTCAGCTTGCTGGTGGCGCCGTTGATCCCCGTACTCACGGACGGGGAGCTGGAGGTCTTGCTGGATGCCGGGGCGGCGGCGGGCGCAGTGGCCGCCGGCTATGTACTGCTCCGGCTCCCGCGTGAGGTGGCCCCACTGTTCGAGGACTGGTTGCGCACCCATCACCCGCTCAAGGCGGAGCACATACTGCAGCGCCTGCGCGAGGCGCATGGGGGCAAGCTCTACGATTCCACCTTCGGTCACCGGATGCGCGGTGCCGGGCCGTATGCGGAGCTGTTGCGGCAGCGCTTCCGGCTGGCGCGGCGCCGGGCGGGCCTGGCCGGACGTCTCGTGGAGCTGGACTGCAACCAGTTTGTCCCGCCCGCGCGCCCGCAGGAGGCGCGGTCCGAAGGGCAGCTCGATCTCTTCTGACGTCCGCGAATGCGGTCCGGCGGGCGCCATTGTCCCGAGGATGCTTCTCCCGCGGACGGGGTGTTCTGGTTTACAGTGACGCCAACACCACGACAGGGCGGACGATGCCGCAGAATCCAACCAAGAGTACCGACGATGCGGCCTGGTGGGGGCGCCGGGCACTTGCATCGGGGCAACATGGACGCTGGTCCATCGGCCCCCTGGACCTCTGGCTGCTGCACGGCGAGCAGGAATGGCAGATGGTCCTGGAACGCCCGCGCGACCCCGCCGATGCCACACTGGCGATCGATGTTCCCTGCGCCGATGGGTTCCCTGCCGACGCGAACGACCTGCTGCGTTTTGCCGGATCCCCGGCGGATTCGGTACCGGAGCTGCGGGTGGCCCTGGCGGATCGGCCGATGGTCAGCCGGCCGCAAAACCCCTTCTATGTGCCGGCCCGTGGTCAGGTCACGCTTTATCTGAGTTCCCCGGCCTGGGTGCAGTTGCACCTGGGCGAGGCCATGGTGCAGGAGTTTCCGGTCTATACGCCGTCCGACACCTGGTTCGGCCCGAATACCGTGAACGGGGAGCTCTGTTATGCCACTCGCACCCAGGCTCGCCTGGACCTGGCCGACGTGCCCATGCGCCCGCACCGCGTCATCACGCCGCTGACCATCGAGAACAAGGCTTCGGATGCCCTGTTCCTGGAACGCGTGAACCTGCCGGTGCCGCGCCTTCCGGTATTCGCAGACGAGCACCACCGGTTGTGGACCCCGGCAGTGCGCATGGAGCGCGAGGAAGATCGCGACATGGCAGACATGAAGATCGACTCCGGTCCCCCCGGTGTGGCCGGCGGGGCCCAGCGCATCGCCGAACCCCGCCAGGCCGGGGGGCGGCATTTGATGGTCAGGGCGTTCACCGCCCTGTTTCAGTAGGGAGCTTCCGGCGCGATGAATGAATGGCTGCAAACCGCTCAGACCTTTGTGACCAGCGAGGCCTTTCTCGCCGCCATCCGCGCCGCGGTCTACCTGCTGGTGGGCCTGTTGTTGGCGCGCCTGCTGTCGCGCGGTCTGGCGCGCGCGCTGGAGGACAAGCTCGACGCGCAACAGGTCATGCTCACCCGCCGCATCAGCTTTTACTTGATCGTTCTGCTGGTGCTGGCCTCGGCGCTGCGCGAGCTGGGGTTCGATCTCACCGTGCTGTTGGGCGCGGCCGGCATCCTGACGGTCGCGCTTGGCTTTGCATCGCAGACCTCGGCCTCGAACCTGATCTCGGGGCTGTTCCTGATCGGCGAACGCCCGTTCTCCGTGGGGGATGTCATCAAGGTCGGGGATGCCACGGGCGAGGTGCTGTCGATCGACCCGCTGTCGGTCAAGCTGCGCACCTTCGACAATCTGATGGTGCGCGTGCCCAACGAGACCCTGGTGAAGACGCAACTGACCAATCTCAGCCGCTTCCCCATCCGCCGCCTGGACATGCAAATCGGGGTGGGCTACCGGACTGATCTCAAGCAGTTGCGCGACGTGCTCATGGGCGTGGCCGAGCGCAATCCAGTCTGTCTGGAGGAGCCCAAGCCGCTGTTTATCTTCCTCGAGTACGGTGATTCCGCGCTGAAGATTCAGCTCTCGGTGTGGGCGCGGCGGGAGAAGTTCCTGGACCTGCGCAATTCCATGCACGAGGGTGTGAAGGCCGCGCTGGACGAGGCGGGGATTGATATCCCGTTCCCGCAGCGCACGCTGGGTGGCCTGGATGGAAGCCCGTTACCCGTGCGCATCGTCGACAACGTGCCGGAGGCCGAGGCGGAAGCGTCCGCGCGCGACTGACCGTCAGGCCGCCGGAGCGGGGTTGGGCCGTCACTCAATCCAGGCGGAGATCCGCCCAGACCGGGTCGTGATCCGAGGCGCGCCAGGGCCCCGTGGCGGGCGCGCGACCGTCAAAGCCGAGGAAGCCGGGTTCGTCTGCATTGACCGGCCAGGCCGCCCCGTCGTGCACGGCGTCGCGCAAGGCATCGGGACCCAGCAGGTAATCCAGCTGTCCGGCCCGGCCGCGAAAGACATAGGTATGGGCGGACGCTGGATCGTCATGCACCAGGTCCCGCTTGCCGGCCGCGGCCAGCGTTCGCACCGGGTCTTCGGCGGCGTAGGCGTTCAGGTCGCCGAGGATCAGTACGGGAACATTGGCAAACTCATTGCGTTGCTGTTCCCGGATCCATGTCACCAGACGTTCGGCCTGGGCCGTGCGCCGTTCATTCCAGCAACCCTGGCCGCGGTCGATATCGCCCGCGTCGGGGCAACCGCTCTTCGCCTTGAAGTGCACCACCACGGCCCCGAAACGCTTGCCACTCCCGGGCTGCTGGAACCAGCCGAGCAATGGCGGACGATGATGCGCGGCATTGCGATCGGTGGCAGCCCCAACGAGTTGCAATCGGTCCGGCCGGTAGAGCAGGGCCACCTTGATCGCGTCGTCGCCCGGCCCCGGGTGGGCGATGGCCGCATAGTCGCCACGCGGCGGAGGGACGGCATTCAGTCGTTCGACCAGCTGCCGGCGCGCCGCCGCGGCGTTTTCCAGTTCGACCGCGCCCAGCAGGTCGGCGTCCAGCGTTTGCAGCAGGGCATCCAGCTTGGCCGTCTGGCGCTCGCGTTCCGCCCGGTTTTGTGCGCCGCGCTCGCCCAGCGTCACGAAGTCGTTCTCCAGATTGGCGGTGGCGATGCGCAGGTGGTCCGTTCCCGGCGTCGACGGCGGATCAGGGCGCTCGCCGCCGAGCCAGTCCAGCGGGTCGGTGGGATGGATGCGATGGTCGCCGAAGGCGTGGGTCAGGATCCCGGTCAGGCCCTCCAGCGTGCTGCCCACCCGGCGCGTGCCATGATCGTCGCGATAGGGGATCGGGTCGGGGTTCGCGCGATAGCTGCCATCATCCAGGATGATCCGGCGATTCTCGTCCCGGGCGGTTCCCGCGGCCCCGGTCTGGCCGGGGTGCATGAGCCGCCCCCCGGCCGAGAGCGTCAGGCTGCCATAGCGCGCGAGTTCGTGGTTGGCGGTCACCGCCAGCGGCTGCGCAAAACGAACACGGAGGTCGGCGTACTCGCCGAGGCGGCTGGCGTCTTCAGGCAGGCGCACCTCCAGCGGTGCCGGAAGTTCGCCGTGCCCGCAGCCCTGGATGCGGTCCAGCCGAGCGATCTGCGGGCGTCCGCGGTGGCGGCTAAACACCCCGTGTACTTGCACATGCTCGCCGGTCGAGACCGGCTCGCGCCGCGGGGCATACACAAACATACCCGCCGAGTCAGGCCCGGCGCCCTGCTGCAGATAGAACCCGCCGAGTTGATCGGGCCCCATAAACACGCCCGTGACGATGCCCTCCGCGATGACGGCATCTCCCTCGGCGACCGTGCCGGCGCGGAGCTCGGCGAGAGGGGCGACCTCGGCCCCGGGGGAGGGGCAGGCCACCCGGGCATCGACCGGGGAGGCTGCGAATAGCAGAAGCACCAGTGCGCCCCCCAGCGTGCGGCGCACGCACGGGGCCGGGTTGGCGTGGCGGCGGGGGTGCGTCAGCCGATCCATGGCCGCATGAGAAGAATCAGGCGCTCTTGCTTGGGTTCAGCAGTTCGTAGAGATAATCCGGCGCCTGGGTGACATCGGCGATGGTGTAACGGTCGAGGACGTCCAGGAAGGCATCGCGCGCATCGTTCAGGACCCCACGCAACTGGCAACCGGGGAGAATCGGGCAGACGGGATTCTCGCAGTCCACCACGTTCAGGTTCGGCTCCATGTCGCGGATGACACTGCCTACGTTGATCTCGTTCGGCTCGCAGGCAAGCGAGATCCCGCCCCCCTTGCCACGCCGGGTGATGATGTAGCCCTTCTGGCCGAGCTGGTGAACGATCTTTACCAGGTGGTTGCGCGGGATCGTGAACTGCTCGGAGATATCGCTCACGGTCACGCGCTGGTCGCGCGGTTGCACGGTGAGGTACATCAGGACCCGAAGGGAGAAATCAGTATAGCGAGTGAGCTGCATAGGGAAGGAATCGTCGGTTCGCGGTTTTGAAGGATATGCATGCGCGCATATGTCCCGGAACCTTAATCGCTCCGGACATCCGTCACAAGTTCGGTCGTTGCCACTGAGTGAAGGCCGGGGCGTGCTCGGGGTTCAGAAACCGCACAGCCCGGCCGTTACATGCCAACCATAACAAGGCTTCTGAAGCCGAAATACAGGGAAACTCGATGGAGTCGATCAAGGGGTTGGGCCGGCTGTCACTCGCCGGACGGTTTTCGCTGGCGCTGAGTGCGATTGTGGGGGTGTTCTTTCTGATTGCCGCTGCCGCGGTGTTCTGGCACACCGCAACGCTCAAGGGGGGTATGGAGGCGACGTTGACGGGGGTCATGCAGGGCCACGAGACGACCCCGGCACTGGAGGCCGAGGTGGCGCTCGAGATCAATCGTCTGCTGGATCTTGCGGCCTGGCAGGTCAACGCGATGATGCTGGGTGTCGCGATCGGCGTGGTTGTCGTGGTGTATTTCCTGTTCGTGTTGATGATTCGGCGGCGCCTGGCGCATCTGGCCTCGCAGTTTCGCGTGGTATCGGAGGGCGAGGGCGATCTGAGCCAGCGGATCAACGCCCCGCGCAATGACGGGATTGATCGCCTGGCGCGTCTGTTCAACGCTTTTATCGAGCGCTTGCAGGGGATGGTTTCGGAGATGGTGGAACATGCGCGTGAACTGGGGGAGTCCGTCGGCACCCTTCACCGCGTGGCGGAAGAGACCAACCAGGAGGTGCAGCAGCAACAAGCCCGGATCGGCCAGGTTGCTACCGCGATGAATCAGATGACCGCCTCGGCCGAGGAGATCGCGCGCAATGCCCAAACCGCGTCGGAAGCCGCCGATCAGGCCGAGAGCGAGACGCGTACCGGGTCCGATGTGGTGGACGCCTCGGTGCGCACGATGCGTGAACTGGCGAGCGAGATTGGCACCGCAAACGAGCAGGTGGCGCGCCTGCAGTCCGAGTCGGACAGCATCGGTTCGGTGCTTGACGTGATCCGCGGGATTGCCGAGCAGACCAATCTGCTGGCGCTCAATGCGGCCATTGAGGCCGCGCGGGCGGGGGAGCAGGGAAGGGGATTCGCTGTCGTAGCGGACGAAGTGCGGACCCTCGCCACGCGTACACAGGACTCCACCACCGAGATCCAGGCCATGATCGAACGCCTGCAGGCCGGCGCCCGGGCGGCCGCCAGCGCGATGGAGCGCAGCCGCGAGAGGGGCGAGGCCGGAGTGGACCAGGCCGCTGGTGCGGGCGACGCCCTGCAGGCGATCCGTTCAGCGGTCGAACGCATCCGTCATCTCAACAACGAGATCTCCGGGGCGGTATCGCAACAGGCGGAGGTCGCGCGCGAGGTGGATGGCACCCTCACGGAAGTCAGCCAGGGAGCCCAGATCACCGCGGGGAATGCCGAAGCCACGGCCAGCGAGACGGACGCCCTGGTAGGGCGGATCGAGCAGCTGCGGGGACTGACCACCCAGTTCCGGGTCTGATCCACGCCTGCCTCGGCGTGCGACCGGGGTCCCGGCGTCTCCCCGGCGTTTTCCGTATACTGCGGCCCGCCTCGGGTTCATGGAGCGGTATCTGCAATGACAGTCTGGGTCGCTGCCCTGCTCGGGGTCGTTCAGGGCATCTTTATGTTTCTTCCGGTCAGTTCGACCGCTCACCTGGTCCTGACCCAGCACTGGCTGATCCGTCAGGGTGAACCGCTGCCGGCGCCCGAGAGCCCCGAGATGATCCTGTTCGACCTGGTGGTGCACGTGGGCACCCTGGTCTCGATCGTCGTCGTCTTCCGCAAGAGCCTTACGCGGCTGACCGGTGGCATTGCCCGCGAAAGCCTGCAGTGGGCATCGGCCCGCGGGTCGGCCGGGCGCGAGATGCTGTTCCTGCGTCTGGGCCTGCTGGTGGTGCTTTCGGTGTTCGCCACCGCGGTGGTCGGGTTTACCCTGAAGGCGGGCTTCGAGCAGGTGTTCGCCCACCCGACCCTGATCGCGGGCACGCTGAGCCTGACCGGGGTATTGCTGTGGTGGACGGACCGGCTGCAACGGCGCCCATTGGGGCTGCGCCAGCTGAGTCCGAAGATCGCCACCATCATCGGCGTGGCCCAGGGCTTTGCCCTGATCCCGGGGCTCTCGCGCAGCGGCATGACCATCACCTTCGCCCTGTTCACCGGTCTCAAGCGGCGCTGGGCGGCGGAGTACAGCTTCTTCCTCGCGATACCGACCATCCTCGCCGCCACCGCCGTGCAGTCACTGGACGTGCTCAATGGCGACGGGCTGGGGAATCTGAACTGGACGGCGCTCGCGGTGGGCTTCGTGGTGTCCGCCCTGGTCGGGATCGTCTCGTTGAAGATGGTCCTGTTCTTCCTGTACCGCGCCAACCTCAAGGTCTTCTCGTTCTACCTCTGGGCGCTGGCGCTGCTGGTCCTGTTCGGATTCCTCGACGTGGACATCATGTACGGGAAATGACGGGATCCCCGGGTGTGGAGTCTCACGAGGGGGAACCCCCATTTGCTCCGATCCTGCGCTGCGTCCCAATGATCGACGGCGGGACCGGAGAGTGCTCAAGGCGCTGCGGACACCGCCTTGTCTCGAAAAAGTGGGGTACCCACGCAGACGGGTGAATGAATCGGCCGCTCCCTGGATTCCTCGGCTTACTCCGGTCCGCGCAGGACCGCCAGGGGCGCCTGATCCAGCACCCGGCGGGTGCCCAGCCAGCCCGCCAGGGCAATCCCCAGCGTACCGCCACCGATGCCGTAGACGAAGGTCAGCGGATTCACGCTGTAGTCGAACCCGAAGACCTGCCAGGCGAGCAGGGCGCCAACCGCCGTGGCAATGACGGACGCCAGCAGCCCGGCCAGTAGCCCCAGGGCGCCAAATTCGGCCAGCAAGCCGTTGCGGATCCGGTCGCGGCGTGCGCCCAGGGTGCGCAGCAGCGCGGCCTCGCGCCGGCGTACATCGCGCGTCGCCTGCACCGCCGCATAGAGCACGGTCAGACCCGCAATCAGCGTGAACAGGAAGACGTACTCCACCGCCCGGGTGGCCTGATCCATGACGTCGCGCACCTGCGCCAGGATCGCGCTGACATCGATCGCCGAGACCGCGGGGAATTCGCGCAGCCACTGGTTCTGGGCGGCGCGCTGCGCCTCGGGTACGTGCATGGCGGTGATGAAGGTCCGGGGCTGTTCGTCCAGCAATGGCGGCGGACCGATCACGAAGAAGTTCACCTGGAAGCTGTCCCAGTTGACCTCGCGGACACTCGTGATCGGGCTGCGAATGGCCTGACCGCCGACACGGAAGGTCAGGTGGTCCCCGAGTGCCAGGTTGAAGCGTTCCATCAGCCCGGCCTCGACCGACCATCCGGTATCGGGATCCTGCCCCTCCTCGCCAAACCAGTCTCCCTCGACGATGGGGTTATGGTCCGGGGGCGACTCGGCGTAGGACAGGTTGAACTCGCGATCCACCAGCCTGCGGTCGCGATCATCGTCGAAATCATCCGGACGCACGCGCTCGTCGTTGATCTCGATCAGTCGGCCGCGGATCATCGGGTCCAGTTGCGGACGCTCGAGACCGGCCGCCTCGACGCGGTCGGCAAAGGCCTGCTCCTGTCCCGGCTGGACGTTGATGAAGAACTGGTTCGGTGCATCCTCGGGGATGCTGGCATCCCAGGCCTCCAGAAGGTCTACCCGGACAATCGCAAGCAGCAGCAGTGCCACGATGCCCACGCTGAAGGCCACGAGCTGCACGGCACTCAGGCCACCCCGACGGGACAGGTTGGCCAGGCCGAAGCGCAGCGCCATGCCGCCGCGGTTGCGCAGGGGCCGCAGGGCCAGCACCAGCGCCATCCCGAGTGTGGCCAGCACCGCGATCGCAACGGCCGTGCCTACCAGCACCCAGGCGGCCAGTTGGGGATCGGCGGCCTGCCAGTACAGCAGGCCGCCGAACGCCAGCAGCGCCAGTGCACCGGACAGCCAGACCGAGGTGGGCGGCAGACCCAGATCGCGCCGGAGGACCCTCAGCGGCGAGACCTGGCCGATCCGCAACAGAGCGGGCAGGGCAAAGCCCACGGCCGTGATCAGCCCCACCCCAAGGCCGGCGATGACCGGGCGTGAACCGGGCGGAGGCAGGTCCCCGGCGAGCCAGTCGCCCAGCAGCGCCGCGAGGACAAACTGGGCCGCGAAGCCGATCGCGAGCCCAACCCCGCTGGCGAGCAGGGCGACCAGCACAACGCGGCCGAAGTAGGTGAGCAGGACCTGGCGTCCGCTGGCTCCCAGCGCACGCATCACCGCCGCCGGGTCGGCGCGGCGCTGGGCGAAGTGATGGGCCGCGACGGCGATCGCGGCTCCGGCCAGCAGCACCGCCATCAACGAGGCGAGGCCGAGGAAGCGCTCCGCACGTTCGATCGCGGTGCGCAGTTCCGGGTTGGCGTCCTCCAGACCCAGCAGGCGCTGGCCGGACTCCAAGTCATCCTCCAGCCAGTCACGGAACTCCGCGACCCCGGCGCTGGGTCCCGCGGCAAAGAACTCGTAGCGTACGCGGCTCCCGGGGCCGATCAGGCCACTGGCCTCCAGGTCATCGAAGGCCAGCATCAGTCGCGGCGCGATATCCAGCAGGTTGCTGCCGCGATCCGGTTCGTGCGTGATGATCGCGGCGACCTCCAGATCGAGGTCCCCGACCTCCACCCGGTCGCCGACCTCCAGTCGCAGGGCCTCGAGCAGCGCCGGCTCCAGCCAGGCCGTACCCGGTTCCGGACCGCGGTCGCGGATCCGCTCGTCCGCCTCGCGGCCAGGACGGATACGCGCCTCGCCTTTCAGTGGCCAGCCCGCCTCGACCGCGCGCAGGGCGGCCAGTCGCGACTCGTCGTCGGCGGTAAAGACGACGCTGGGGAGTGACGCCGTACGCGCCGTTTCCAGCCCGTGGCTCGCCGCTTCGGCAGGCCAGCCTTCTGGCAGCGGGTTGTCGCTGACGACGGCCAGGTCCCCCCCCAGCAGCGCGGTCGCCTGCTGGGCCATGCCTCGATCCACCCGATCGGTGAAGAAGCCCACCGCCGCGACGGCTGCGACGGCGACGACCAGGGCGGCGGCGAGGACGCGCAGCTCGGCCGAGCGCCATTCACGCCAGGTGCCACGCAGCAGGGCGCGTAGATGGCTGCGGTCGGTTCCCCGGGTGGCGATCATTCGAGCACACCGTCCTGGATCGAGATGATGCGATCACATTGTCCGGCCAGCTCGGGGTCGTGGGTAACCAGCACCAGGGCCGTTGCCGGCCCATCACTGTCGGGGTGGCGCGCGAGGCTGAACAGCAGCTCGATGATGCGGTGCCCCGTCCGCCCGTCGAGGTTCCCGGTGGGTTCGTCGGCGAACAGCACCGCCGGGTGATCCACAATGGCGCGGGCAATCGCCACGCGTTGTTGCTCGCCACCGGAGAGTTGATGGGGGTAGTGTGCGGAACGTTCGCCCAGACCCACGCGTTCCAGGGCCTGTGAGGCCCAGTGGTTCAGGGTTTCCTGACTTTCTTGCGCATGGGCCGGGTTGAGCTCCAGCGGGAGCAGGGTGTTTTCCATCGCCGTCAGTGCCGGCAGGAGCTGGAAGGACTGGAACACAAACCCGACCCGGCCGGCGCGTAGGGCGGCACGGCCATCCTCGTCCAGTTCGCTGATGGTTTGCCCGAGCAGCCGAACTTCTCCCGCACTCGGGGCGTCCAGACCTGCAAGCAACCCGAGAAGGGTGGACTTGCCGGAACCCGATGCGCCGAGAATGGCCACCGTCTCGCCCGCCTGGACCGCCAGTGAGATGCCGCGCAGGATGTCCAGCGGTCCGCTGGGTCCGTTGATCCGCTGCTCGAGGTCCCGGGCCTCCAGTACAAATGACGAGGATGCATCCATGTTGCGTATTCCGTTGGTCGTGATGGGCTTGATCGCGTTGCTATGGAGTCCTGTTGCGGCTGCGAATTCCCTACCGGACGAAAATCGTTCGGCCGAGCCGCTCCGGGTCCTGGTATTCGGAGACTCGCTGAGTGCCGCGTACGGCATGCCGGATTCCGCCAGCTGGCCGGCCCTGCTGGGCGAACGGCTGGCCGAGCGAGAGAAGGACTGGAAAGTGGTCAACGTATCCATCAGCGGTGATACCACTGCCGGTGGACGGAGTCGCTTGCCCGACGTGCTGGAACGCGCAGCGTTCGAAGTCGTCATCCTGGCCCTGGGCGGCAACGATGGCCTGCGCGGCCTGCCGCCGCAGGCCATGCGCGAAAACCTGGAGGCCATGGTCGATGCGATCGAGGCCGTCGATGCCAACACCCTGTTGCTGGGTATACGCATTCCGCCGAACTACGGCCGCCGCTATACCGAGCGTTTCGAGGCCGTCTTCGCCGATCTCGCCGAGGAGCGGGGACTGGCATTCGAGCCATTCTTCCTCGAGGACATCCTGCTGGAAGACGGCATGTTGATGGACGACGGCATCCACCCCAGCGAGGCCGCTCAACCCCATCTGCTGGACGCGGTGTGGTCGCGGCTGGAGCCCATGGTGGAGGAGGCCGAAGCCCGATCGCGCCCATGCAACGGAGCCGGGTAGGCTCTCACTCCGTCAGCAAACCCCGCAGTTCGGCCACGACGGATTCCGGAAGCAGCTGTCGCAGGACCGGGTGCAGGTCGCGTTCAACCTCTGACAGCAACGAGAGGGTGCGAATTTCCGAATGGCGACAGAGGGGATTGCCGTACTGGTTGGCCTGGATGCTGCGCTCGGCGCCCATGCTCATCAAGGCGACCCCGGGCAAACCCCGAGGCCCCTCGTCCAGGACCTCGACCAGTTCCACCATGCAGCCGTCCACCTCGCCCTGAATGCCGATCAGCGGGGCGAGGAGATCGATCATGCGGGTGGACTGTTCGGTCGTCAGCATGGCCATCCGCCTACCTTACGACCGATGCGGGCACGGCGCCAGATCGAAAATCGGCATCGGCCTCATGAATGTGGTGTCCCCGGCAGGATTCGAACCTGCGACCTGCCCCTTAGGAGGGGGCTGCTCTATCCAGCTGAGCTACGGAGACCTAGGGAAACACTGATCAATGTACACGCTCGCGCTCGAGTCGCTTTTGCGTGCGAACAAGGCGCGGTGACTGCCGTGCAGTCATTCTGCACAAGGGAACCGCAACGCCGTTCCCACGCAAAAGCGGCCGAGCCCCTGCATTCAATCGCTTGTGGGGTTGGTACCCCAGGTTCCCCGATCCTGCGTTGCGGCCCTTGCCGGTAGAACCACTACCGGCTGCGGACCGCGCCTGGTCTCGGAAAACCTGGGGTACCAACGCGAGCGTGTAGATTGATCAGTGTTTCCCTAGCGCGAGAGTATAAGCGCCGGGCAGGGGCAGCCCCAAACGCTTCAGTCACCCGGGGCGGATTTCGGGTCGAGCTGGTGATGGGCCCAGGCGGTGAATTCCTCCAGCGTGGCGCGGTCCTCGCCTGGGTTGTCCGGCCCCGCAAGGTTGCGGTAGGCCACTTGCCCGTCGTCGATGCGTAATACGCGCCGCACGGCCCAGTCGGCATCGCTCTCGCCATTGCTGAAACAGTGATCCGGCTGGATCGCGTCCGGCGTGATGGGGTCGGGGTGCTGGTGATGGCGCCGGGCCAATAGGTACAGGCGTGCGAGGTCGTCTTCGGTGAGGTCGAGATACAGGTTCATTTCGCGCATGGCGTGTTCGAGGTCGTCCTGGCCCAGGCCCGCCCGCTCCAGGGCAGCCAGGGGGCCTTGCTCTGGGGCTTCGGGCGTCGGCGTCAGGCTGGCCGGATAGCGCCGCCAGGGGAACGGGTAGTTGATGATCACCGCGACAACAAGCATGACGCCCACGCTGGTCAGCACGGGATGCAGGAGAAACCAGGGGCCCAGGGTGTGCACCGACTCACCTCCCAGAACCGCATAGAGCGCGGTGGCGCCGCCGGGGGGATGCAGGCACCGCAGGTAGTGCATCAGCCAGATTGCGAGCCCGACGGCGACCGCTGCAGCCAGCAACGGGTGGGGCAGAACGTCGCGCACCAGGACCCCCACGATGGCGGCGACGGCATGGCCACCGAGCACGTTCCGGGGCTGCGACATCGCCGCGTGGGGCGCAGCGAAGAGCAGCACGGCCGTGGCGCCCAGAGACGCGAGGATCAGCCCGTTGATCCCGTTGTCGGTGACCGATGCTGCGACTTCCAGCGAGAGGTAGAGGCCGATCACGCCGCCAATCAGGGCAATCAGCTTGTCCTTGTGGTCGGTGGTATCGAGCCAGTCGCCCAACAGGGATCCGCGTCCAGAGCGCAAACCGGCCTCCTCATAAGTGGAAAACGGAGTATATGTTCTGCGTACGCCGTCTCCGGGTCAAATGGCATCGCTTTGACACGGACTGACCGAGGATGTCAGCGGGGCGGGTCTATAACGCGGCCGCACCCCGGAAACGCTAGTCGCAGGTTTCTCTGGAGATCCAGTTTCCGCTACGAGGACCGCTCGCGAGCAATCACATCCGGGAAATGCCTGCATGAGCCTGCAGGACCCGTGGGAGGCCTTGCGAAACCGGGGCAGGGTGCCCGAGATGGTAGCCCTGTGCGAAATCGAACTTCAGGGCGTGTACCCGGCTGAGTTGTTCGGCGGTCTCGATCCCTTCCGCCACGGTGGTGTAGCCCACATCGCGGATCATCTGGACCAGGCCCTCGAGGATGTGGTGCTGGTCCGGGACATCCAGGCTGCGTATCAGGGTGATATCGAACTTGACGGTATCCACGGGCATGGAGGCCAGATAGCGGATGGAAGAGTAGCCACTGCCGAAATCGTCGAGGGCGACGAGAAACCCTTTCTGACGTAGTCGCTGGAGATTTTCCGTTGCCAGTCCGATCTCGGTGATCAGGGCGGTCTCCGTGACCTCGAGGATGATTGGCCGATCCTGCAGGAAGGGGACGAAGGCCTCCAGCCACTGGGTAAGCCCGGCATTCACGATGGTGGGGCCCGACAGATTGATCGAGATACCGACCTCAGGCGGGATGAGGGAGGCCCGCAGATCGCCGAGGATGCGGGTTAGTACGGCCCGGTCCAGGTCGACCTCCAGGCGGCGCGCCTCGACGACGGGGAAGATATCCGCGGGTCCGATGACTTCGCCCTGGTGTTCGATACGCAGCAGGGCCTCGACATACGAGGGATGATGTTCGTTCAGCGCAACGACCGGCTGGTAGGCCATTCGGATCCCGGTTCCCCGGGTGATGGCCTCGTACACGGCATTGTTGATCCAGTTCGAATAAAGGCTCTGGGTATCCTTCTCCAGTTCCGGGGTGAACAGCACGACCGGCGAGGATCCGGGGCGCTTGGCCTTGTACATGGCAACGTCGGCCTGCCACTGCAGGGCCTGCATGGCCGGTGCATCGTTGCCGGGCGCGACGGCCAGGCCGATGCTGATCTTGATCGGTTCCCGCACCCCGTACTGGGTGAAGTCGGTGGCCCGGATCCTCTCCTGGCAACGCTCGCCCAGGCGCTGGGCGCCCGATTCGTCGCAGTCGAGGAGGAGTGCGGCGAATTCATCGCCGCCGATACGAAACAGGTGTTCCCCGTCCCGCAAAACCTCGTCGATGCTGCGCGCCACACTCTGCAGTACCGCGTCGCCCGTCTGATGGCCGTAGCTGTCGTTGATGGCCTTGAAGTGATTGATGTCGAACAGGGCAAAGCACACAGGATAGCTGTGGCGGGCGGCCAGTCGCGGAAGGGTGTCCCAGTATTCATCGAAGGCCCGGCGGTTACGCACGCCGGTCAGGGCATCGTGATGCGCGATGCGCCAGAATTCGCGGTTCTTTGCCTTCAGGCTGGAATGGACGTCCTGGAGCCGGGCCTGGTAGGAATTCAGCGATTCGCGGATCTTTTCCGTCTCCGCGACGGGCAGCAGCCCGCCGACGCGTTTCAGCACAAGGCCCCCGGCGCTTTCGCGCAGCCGGTCGACGTGGCCGGAGATGTCGCGCAGGGGGCGGACGATCAGATAGGCCAACGTGGAGAACAGGACAAGCGTGATCACACCCAGGATGGCCCCGAGATTGACCACCGCGCCCGACAGCAAGTCCTCCACCTGATCGGCCATGGGATTGGGGCGCAGATCGAACTGAGCATGCTGCAGAAGCTCCCTCGCGGGGATGACGTTCCGCTCGCCGAGGTCGAATCGGATCGATTCGGGATCGACATGGCGGTAGACACGGCCCTCGCGGAGGGCATCCAGGAACCGGCTCTTCAGACCGACGAAGCCGGGTGGGGACTGGGCTGCGTCCGGCGCGGGAATCGGCTCGATGACCATCAGGAAGGGCTCGGTGTCGCCCCGTACCGCCCGTGGAGCGGGTGGCGGGAGCTCGAGTCTCCCGGGCAAGTGGTCGCTGTCCGAACCGGGCAAGGTCATTCCCTGGTGATCATAGATCCCGGCGTCCAGGATCCTGTCGGTCAGGATCCCCGCCTGGTGCATGCGATGATTCTTCCAGTAGGCATAGTAGTGCGGCGTGCCCAGTTGCTGGCGCACTTCCTCCCAGCGGGCGAACCTGGATGCCTGTTCTGCCGCCTGCGTGAGGACGTGCTCGAGCGTGCCGGCAAGCTCCTGGCGGGCGGCCTCGCGGCCACTTTCCTGGATCTCGCCGCGTAGCTGGTCGACCTTGTACCAGGTGTAGAGGCCAAAACTGGCGAGGGTGACCAGGGCGATCGCTGCTAGCAGCAGGGCATAGTGCGTGATTGACGGGGTTCGGCCGGAAATCATTGCGCGCGGTATCCCTGGAGGACGTGCTCGATCTCGTCCAGCAGGTCGAATTCGTGAAACTGATCGAAGAAGTGGTTGGCTCCCTCCACGATGCGGACCTCTGCGCCATGCCGTTGCAGGGTCTCGATCCATTCCAGGTCGATCCGGTCATCGGCGCTGCCCGCGATCAGGGTGGAAGACACACCGCACGACTGGAAGGCCCGGTTGGTACGTTGCTTGTCCCAGTCGTAGTAGGACAGGTACGCCGCGGGCGTGGTGACGTACTGGCGACAGAAACCCAGGGCATACTCCGCCAGCCCGGCCTTACCACGGGCAAGGGCAGCGCGGGCACGAGCGGCATGTTCGGGGGATTCGAACGCGGCCTCGCCGTGCCCGAAATAGGTCACGCTAATGAAGATGGCGTGGGCGACGGGGCTGCCCGGGGAGTGCGTAAGATAGTCGAGAAGGTTGATGCTGCCGGCGCTGTGTCCGATGACGACGGGTTCCTGGCCGGTCTTTGCGTGCAGCCAGTCGACCCAGATCGCGATCTCTTCCTGGGTGTGTTCCATGGTGTGGGTATGTACGGCCTCGCATGGCAGGCTCGCCGTGCGCCGATCGATCCCCAGTGTCAGTGTGGGGGTCAGGACCGTGAACCCCGAGTCCGCTAACGCCAAGGCGAGGCGGCGCACGGTGGGGAAGTGACGGGTCTGCAGGAAACCGTGCTGAATCAGGACCGCGGGCATGTCCGGTTCGCCCGCCCAGTACGCCGCTTCAGCCGAATCCCCGGACGTCATTTCCAGGATCACGGATGTTTCCTTGGCGGTTGCAACCGTGTTCAGGCTCAGGAGGATCACGGTCGCAACCGCAACCGCAACCGCAACCGCAACCGCAACCGCAGCCGCACTTCGCAAGAACCATCTAGACATCCTTGTATCCCCCTGTCCTGACACGCAAACCGCTAACGAAAATCCCTGATCGCAATGTACCAGCATCCTGCTGCGGCGGCATGCGTTGGCTAATAAACACGCGTGGATCGTACCGCCTGTCGCGCGCTCGCCGCACCGGCGAAGACCCGCTTTTTCGTCGCGGTCGAGCAACGTTGCCTGAGCCGAGCCTACTGGCCGGGATCCGTGTGTGGCACCGCATCGGTCTCCAGCATGAGTGACACACGACGGTTGGCGGCGCGGCCTTCCGGGTTGGCGTTGTCGGCAACCGGACGAGTGTCGGCCAGCCCGACCGCGCGGAGCTGGGCTGCGTCCAGCTCGCGGGCCACCAGGTAGCGCACGACGCCGCTGGCGCGAATCGAGGATAGCTCCCAGTTCGACGGGAAGCGCTCGGTCGCGATGGGGATGTTGTCCGTATGGCCCTCCACGGTGATGGTGCCGGGGTGATCTTCCAGGATGGGGAGCAGGTCCTGGAGCAGCGACTGGCCATCCGGGCGCAGGTCGGCCTCGGCGGTCCCGAACAGGATGTCGTCGCGGATGCGCAGCTCCATCCGTCCAGGTTGCTCGACGACGTCCACGCCCTCGGGGGCGCGCGCGCGAAGGTGCTCGGCCTCGCCCTCGGTCTCCCGCTCCGGCGGCTGCTCCGTGACCCCCTCCGGGCCGGAGGGGGCATCGATCGCCCCCTCGTCGAGGTCGGGCAGGCCCATAAGCGAGGGATGAACCAGGGGTTCGATGAGGGCGCTGCGGTCCGGGTGGGCTAATGCGATCGGGCTGGCAGAGACCGCCCTCGGATCATCGTCACGCGGGTCCATGAAGGTGAGCATGATGACGAACACCACGATAACCAGGGTCAGAACGTCCAGATAGGTGAGGATCCAGGCGTGCTCGTCGTCGCGCTGGCGTTCGCCCGGGTAGGAACCGAGAAAGGCCTGCTCCGGGCGTGTGGCGGCGTGGGCATCCATCTCTGCCTGCAGCGCGGCGCGTTCGGCGGTGGAGGGGCTGGCTCCGGGCATGTTCTCAGCGCCGTTCCGTGGATTCGCCGCTGGCGGGTTCGTCCGTATCCGGCTCCTCCTCGCCATTCGGGGCCGCCTGGCGGATCTCGTCGCTGTGGTTCTCCATGAACGAGCGCAGGGTCTCGCGGATGTAGCCCGGCGAGCGCCCCTTGCGCATCAGCATGATGCCCTCCAGCACCATGGTCATCAGCACCACGCGCTCCTCGGTTCGCCGCTCCAGCTTGATGGCGATGGGCCGGAAGACCAGGTTGGCGAGCAGGATGCCGTAGAACGTGGTGATCAGGGCGATGCCCAGGTTCACCGCGATGACGGTGAAATCGTCGTTTTCAGTGGTCAGCAGCAGGTTGATCAGGCCAATAAGCGTGCCGAGCATCCCGAACGCCGGGGCATAGGTGGCCATGGTCCGGAACATCTGCGCATCGGCCTGTTCGCGGGCACGCAGGCGCGCCATGCGCCAGTTCAGCAGGTCGGAGACATCGTCCATCGGCGTGTCGTCGATGACCAGCTGGATGCCGGTGCGCAGGAACGGGTTGCGGATCTGGTCCAGGCGATCCTGGATGCGCCGCAGATTCTGGGAGAACCAGTAGCGCGAGACCTGGACGATCTCCTCGAGATCCAGGGTGACGTCGTAGCGTTCCTCGCGAATCGCATTGGCGCCGGCGCGAAACACGCGCATCACCTCGTGGAAGGGGTAGCTCATCAGCGTGGCCGCGATGGTGCCGCCGACCACGATGCCAAGGCCCGGCAGGTTCAGGAAGGCGTCGATATTCTGCGAGGAAAACGCGATGACGCTGCCGAACACCAGCAGACTGCCAAGGATGCCGAGGAGGGTGGAGAGATTCATGCGTACTTCCGGAAGGAGACCGGGGTCAGCATAAAACACCGCCATCGTGAGCGTCTGCCTTGTCGTGCTACCCGCATTCCGGCGTACACTCGGCTCGTCGACGATCAAGGAGTGTGGCGGGATGGATATGACTTGGGTGGTACTGGGGATCCTGGTTCTGTTGGTGATCTGGGGGGTGTGGACGTACAACCGCCTGGTGACCTCGCGCAACCGGTACAAGAACGCCTTTGCCCAGATCGATGTGCAGTTGACCCGCCGCTATGACCTGATCCCCAACCTGGTCAAGGTTGCGGAACGCTACATGAGTCATGAGCGCGACACCCTCGAGGCGGTCATCCAGGCCCGTAACAATGCGAAGGAAAGCCTGCAGGAGGTCGGCGGTGATCCAACCAACACCGAGGCCGTGCGTAAGCTCTCGAGCTCGGAACAGGGGCTGTCGGGGGCCTTGGGGCGGTTGTTCGCGCTGTCCGAGAGCTATCCCGACCTGAAGGCCAACGAGAACATGATGCAGCTGTCCGAAGAACTGACCAGTACCGAAAACCGCGTGGCTTATGCCCGCCAGGCCTTCAACGATGCCGTCATGCAGTACAACATCCTGCGCGAGATGTTTCCCAACAGCCTGATTGCCAACAACCTGGGGTTCCGCCCGGGGCAGCTGCTGGAGATCGAGGACCCGCAGAAGCGCGAGCCCGTGCAAGTGAACTTCTCCTGATCCCCGAGGCGTCATGAATTTTTTCGAGCAGCAGGACCGGGCGCAGCGCCGGACGCGCTGGTTATTGTTTCTGTTCGGCCTGGCGGTACTCGCCATCGTGTTGGTGATGAATGCCATCGTGCTGGTGGTGTTCGGTCAGGCAGAGCCTGTCGCTGCGGGCGAACCCTGGCTGACACGTGAGTTCCTTGCCAGCAATGTCGCCGTGATGGTCTGGACGACCGTGCTGACGGTTGGCTTGATTGGCCTGGGCAGTCTCTACCGCACGCTCGGTCTGCGCGATGGCGGCGGGGCGGTGGCCCGCGAACTCGGCGGGACGCGGGTGGATGGTGATACCCGTGACCCGCTGCGGCGTCGCCTGATGAACGTGGTGGAGGAGATCGCCATCGCCTCCGGCGTGCCGGTGCCCGAGGTCTACGTGCTCGAACAGGAGGCCGGTATCAACGCCTTTGCCGCGGGTTACTCGCCGGACGACGCGGCCATCGCCGTGACCCGCGGGGCCCTGGAGCAACTGGACCGCGATGAGTTGCAGGGCGTGGTGGCGCACGAGTTCGGGCACGTACTCAACGGCGACATGCGCCTGAACATCCGCCTGATGGGCATGCTGTTCGGGATCCTGGTGATGGCCCTGATTGGCCAGCGTGTGCTGCTCGCCATGAGCCTGTCGCGCAATAACCGCAACGCCGGGGGCATCGTCGCCGCGGGCGTGGCACTGATCGTGGTGGGCTATATCGGGCTGTTCTTCGGGCGCTGGATCCGCGCATCCGTTTCGCGCCAGAGGGAATACCTGGCGGACGCCTCGGCGGTGCAGTTCACCCGGCAGCCGGAGGGTATTTCCGGAGCGCTCAAGAAGATCGGCGCCGCCCATACCGAACTCGGGGCGGACACCGAGGAGGTCGGACACATGCTGTTCGCCTCCGGGGCCGTCAGTCAGATGTTTTCGACCCATCCACCGCTGGTCCAGCGCATCCAGGCGATCGAGCCGGGATTCAAGCCGGAAGAACTGGAGGCCATCCGCGAGCAGATGCAGAAGGATGCCCAGGCGCGTCGTGTCGAAAAGGACGCCCAGGCCGAGGCGCAGGAACGCGACCGCGGCTCGACGGAAGGCCCGGGTGGCCTGCTCCTGAATCCGGAGCGGCTGATGGAAAACATCGGCGATCCGGGGCTTTCGCAGATCCTCGGGGCGGGGCTGCTGGTGGCAGCGATGCCGGGGCCGCTGGAGCGCGCGGCGCATTCCGATGCCTGGGGTGTCGATGTCTTGTTGTACCTGCTGATCAGTAACGATCCGGAAGTACGCGATCACCAGCTCCTGCGGATTGCCGGCACGCGGGGGGCGGAGAGCGAGTCCCACGTCCGCACCCTGCTGGAGGCCGAACCCGAGCTGCGCCCGGACCTGCGCATTCCGCTGCTGGAGATGAGCTTTCCGGTATTGCGCCATCGCCCACGCGAGGAACGCCGGCAGCTGGAAGGCCTCATTGACGAACTGATCCGCGCCGACGGCCGGGTATCGGCGTTCGAATACGCGACCGGCCGTCTGTTGCGGCGCCAGTTGCGCGACCTGGAGCAGCCCGAACGTGCCCGCGCGGGCGGACGCGACCGGCTGGCTCGCCATGCTGCCCACGCGCAGGACACGCTGGCCGTGCTCGCGCATCACGGACACCCGGACGACCCCGACAAGGCCCGGGCGGCCCTGCGCGCGGGCGTTCTGGCCCTGGCGATCGAGGAGCCCACCGACGAGGCCATTGCCGCAGCTCTGGAGCGGACTGCCGATGAGGCCGCCTGGGCCGAGGGGCTGGATAGGGCGCTGGAGGCCCTGGATGCCCTGCGCCCGGCGGACAAGCAGACCCTCATCACGGCGATGCTTGCCACGATCACGCATGGCGGCCAGACGATAGTCGCGGAGGTGGAGCTATTGCGGGCGATCGCGGCCTCGCTGCACGTGCCGTTACCCGTCGCGGAGATGCCCGCCGCCGACGCGGAATAGTGCGGCCCGCTCCCGCGGGTGCGACGATCGGGGCCGCGCGGTATGATGCGGCCGCTCCGGGGGCGTGGCGGAACTGGTAGACGCATCGGACTTAAAATCCGCTGGGCGCAAGCCCGTGCCGGTTCGATTCCGGCCGTCCCCACCAATCATTTCTACCCGGGTGTGTGATCGTGGCCAGCCCCCAACCCTGGTACGTCTATCTCCTGGAGTGCCGCGGTGCCCGGGTCTATACCGGGGTCACACCGCGGCTGGAGGCGCGCCTGGCCGCCCATCGTGCGGGGCGCGGGGCGCGTTTTACCCGCATGTACCCGCCGGAGCAGCTCCTGGGGGCGAAGGTGTTCCCCGGCCACGGCGAGGCACTGCGTGAAGAACAACGCATCAAACGCCTGCCACCCGCCGAGAAGCGACGTCTCGCGGCGACCTGGAAGAGGCAGAACGACGGGCCCGAGGGCACGCTCGATCACGAGGCGTGAGGCGAAGGTCCGTGTTGCGTCCATGCAACGGTTCAGCCGGGCCCGGGAAAGGCGCATAGTGGGGCTCTGAGCGTCCCTGTGAAAAGATCCGGCATGCCCCAGTCCACGGACACAACGGAAGGATCCGAAGCGCGGCCAGCGGCCCAGCCGGCCGACGCCCGCACCACCGAACCGCATATCAGCGGCCCGGTGGTGGCGGCGCTGATTGCCGGGTTGCTGTTTGCCCTGCTGTTCGTGGCCATCGACCAGGGCTGGAAACAGCAGATGGCCGACCGCTATCAGCAAGCCGTGGTCTCGGAGGCAAGCAGCCTTCGGACCCAACTGGAAAGCGTGCTGAATGGCACGGTCCATGCGACGATCGGGCTTGCCGCCTATGCCTATGTCCACCCGGACCTGACCG
The DNA here is from genome assembly GCF_001020955.1 of Thioalkalivibrio versutus. Classification (NCBI taxonomy): domain Bacteria; kingdom Pseudomonadati; phylum Pseudomonadota; class Gammaproteobacteria; order Chromatiales; family Ectothiorhodospiraceae; genus Thioalkalivibrio; species Thioalkalivibrio versutus. The sequence goes on along the minus strand of NZ_CP011367.1, from coordinate 1,482,795 downwards.
AGGATGACTTCGACCGGGCAGCGGACCGTCTTTATCGCAGCCAGCCGGAACTGATTCGCTCTCTGACCCTGGCGCGCGGCGAGATCCTTGCGCTGGTCTACCCGCGCGATGGCAACGAGGACGCGATCGGCCTCAACCTGGCGGAACATCCGGAGCAGGGCGCCTCCTATCAACAAGTGCTGGAGAGCCGGCAAACGGTCGTCGCCGGGCCCTGGACGTTGGCACAGGGCGGTCGGGGGCTTCTGGTGCGCGCCCCGGTCCTGACCGATCCTGAAGATCCGCCGGCGTTGGCCAATCCGTGGACACTGTCGAGTATTGCGCTGGATTTCGAAACGATCCTTAGCAAGGCGGGTCTGGCCCCGCGCCCGCCCAGCCTGCAACTGGCCCTGCGCGGCCTCGACGGGACCGGCGCCGATGGTGAGGTCTTCTACAACCCCGAACAGATCGACGTGGCCAGCGCGCCGCTCGCGCTCGACGTGAGCTTTGCCGGGGGCCAGTGGCAGATGCTTGCACACCCTGTCCCCAACCCATCCGCCACGGAGCGCCCGGCCGCCTGGTGGGTGATGGGCGTGGTCGGGCTGCTGGCGGTTAGTGGGTACACCTTCCGTGTGGGGGAGGGCATCCGGCAGCGGCGGGAGGCCCTCACGCGCTATCAGGCGCTCGTGAATCGTCTGGCGGATGCCACTCTGGTGGTCGCGGGGCGCCGGGTCCTTTGGGCCAATCCGGCCTTTACCCGCATGACCGGCCTGTCGCCGGATCCTGGCCAGACTCTTTCGGCGCTGGGGGTGATTCAGGCCGACGATCGCCGGCGCCTTCCCCCTGCGCTCGATTTTTCAATGGCATTGGAGGATCCGCGCGGGCGCGAGATCCGCGTCCACACGGCGGACGGAGCTCAGCGGTTTCATTTGCTGCGTTGGGTGCCGATTGACTGGGAAGGGCAGCGGGCCTTCCTGTTGAGCTTTGTGGATGTACACGACAACCGAATGCTGTTCGACGCGTTGAGCGAGGCCCGTGATCTTCAGGACGCGCTGTTCGAGGCCATGCCCGGCGATGCCCTGGTGATCGACGACACCGGCCTGGTTCGCGCGGTCTTTGGCGAAGCGCGGCGTGGCCAGGCACCCCAGCACACGGCGGCCGGGCACACACTGGCGGAACTGCTTCCGGATGAGGTCGCGCAGCGCTTTTCCGGCGTCGTGCGCCGGGCCTTGCGCGAAGGCGAATTGCAGGAGATCCAGTACCGCCTGCAGGCGAGCGTGTTCCACGGAGGCGAGACGAGTCCATCAATGGAGGCAACCCGCTGGTACGAGGCGCGGGTACGCCCAATCGACGCACCGTTCGAGGGTTCGTCGGCCGTGGTGTGGCACGCACTGGACGTGACCGAGCGCAAGCAGCTGGAAGACCGCATGCAGGCCCTGGCCTGGGAGGACCCGTTAACCGGAACCGCGAATCGCGCGGCGCTGGATCGGGCATTTCCGCGGCTTGCGGCGCGCGCGGATCGCAAGGAGGGACAACTGGCGCTGCTGTTCATTGACCTGGACCGTTTCAAACCGGTGAACGATCAGTACGGCCATGCCGTAGGGGACGAGCTCCTGCGCCAGCTGGCGCAACGGCTTGCGTCCAGTCTGCGTTCGGATGACCTGCTGGTGCGCCTGGGCGGGGACGAGTTCATCGTGCTGAGTGCGCCGTTGAATCGACGCGAGGAGGCCGGGAGGCTGATTGAACGGTTGCAGGCGGCTTTCCGCCAGCCGTTCGAGTTGCACCCCGGCCACATGGAACCGGTGGAGGAGAGCCTCTCGTGCAGTATCGGGGTCGCCTTCTATCCCCGAGATGGTCAGCGCCTGGCGGACCTGATGATGGCCGCGGACCACGCGATGTACCGTGTCAAGGCCGCCGGACGCAACGACGTGTCCTACGCGTCGGAGGCGGCGCCGGAATCCGGCACGGAGTGACGCGCCGGGGCGAACCGTGCCGCGGTTTGCGCCTCGAGGGGCTCGATCAGACCCAGCAGGTGATCGGCCAGCCATTCGCCGGCCAGCGGGGCATAGAGCAGACCGCGCGAGCCATGCGCCAGGCTCAACAGCACCCGGCCACCGGGATCCAGCCGGCTGCGCCCGACCAGCGGCAGGCGATCGCGGACCACGGCGCGTTCCCCGGTCCATTGCGCGAGGATCTCGACTGCCTGGGCATCCTGTAGCCCCGGCACCCAGGCCAGATGCTGCAGATTGGTCTGATCATCCTCGGCCTGAGGGGACCGTTCATTTTCGGCCCCTGGGGCCTCCGTGCGGCGATAGGTCGCGCCGATCCAGGCGGTGCCGTCGTCTCCCGGGATGCAGTAGCCCTGACCGGTTGCGACATAGCCACCCCAATCGGGGAAGGCCGCACGGACCCGGGTCATCTGACCGGTTACCGTGGAGATACCCGCTTGTTCCGGGCACAAGGTGGTGCCATCGCCGGCGGCCGTCGCCACCACGACCGCGTCGAAGTCTTCAGACCCAGTGTCGCTCTCAACCTGCACGGTACCGGCGTTGGACGACGGCTTCAGCGCCTGTACCGATTCCATGTGCAGGGGCGGCAGGGCGTGGGCCACGGCCTCGCAAAGGGCCCGCATGTCGATCGCCAGACCGTCCGGGTAGTAGATGTGTGGGTCCGCGGTGCAACCGGGCCCGCCAGGATCGAACAGCAGGGCCGCATGTTCGGGGCCCGCTTTCAGCAGACGTTCCACGCGCTTGCGTCCGTGGGCGCTGATGCCATGGAAGGCCACGCCCATTGCCAGCCGGATGCCGTATGCGCCGGTCGGGTCGAGCTGGCCGGCAAGGAAAGCGGTATGGCGCATCCCCGCGAGCGCCAGGGTATTCAGCTCCCCGTCCCGGGGGTGCAGGTTCGGTAGCAGGACGGCGGCCGGGTTGCCGGAGGCACCACCGCCGGCACCGTTCGGGTCGAAGACCGTGACCTCCACGCCTCGCGCCTGCAGGGCATGGGCGGCGCTGAGCCCGGCAATGCCGGCCCCCACGATGGCGACACGTTGCGGTACCGCGCAGGGTGCTGACTTCGCGGGCGACAGGGGCTCCCTAAGGGTCCCCACGAGACGCTCCCGTTTCGGGCCATGCCCCGGCACCCGGCGCACATCGAACCCCGTGCTCTCCAGGTCGCGTCGAACCTGACCGGCTGCAGTGTAGGTGCCGAATGTAGTACCCGGCGCGGAAAGCCGCGCCACTTGCCGGAACACCCCGGTGTTCCACAGGGCGGGATTGCTGCGCGGCGCGAACCCGTCAAAGAACCAGGCGTCCACGGTGCCGCGGATCTTTGCAAGAAGGGGAGCGGCGTCACCCAGGCCCAGGGTCAACGCGGCCCTGGCCTCGGGGAACTGGATTCGGTGGAGTCCGGGAACCGGTGGTGGATACTGGGCCCGTAACTGACGGGCGTCAGCATTGTCGAGGCCCAGGCGTTGGTGCAGGGCCGCAAGGTCGGCGGGTGCGAGCGGGTGGGCCTCGAGGCTCAACAGGGACAGGAAGGCGCCGGGGGGCGCGTGGCGTCGCCACTCCTGTAGCGCCAGCAACAGGTTGAGCCCGCTTCCGAAGCCGGTCTCGGCAAGCACGAAGCGCTGACACTGGCGGAAGCGCCGGGCGAGGTCGTTGGCCTCGATGAAGACCTCGCGCACCTCGGCATGCGGATCGCTGGAGCCGAAGTAGCCGTCCCCGTAGTCGGCGGCGAAAGGCTGTCCGTCACGCCATTCGAGGCGTGCCCAGTCGAGCAAGGGGGGGGAGAGCAAGGGTGTCGCCAAGGAGCGGGCCGTCACAGCCCGCCAGGCGTGATTGCGCGAGACGGGCCGTAATGGGAGGTTAGCGGGCCAGTTCTTCGAACGGGGTGAACGCCACCTGCTGGTTGCGCTGTCCGTTATCCAGCTGGGCCAGCAGGGTCTGGCTGATGGACTTGAAGCGGTCGAGCTCGTCGCCTTCCAGGGCGTCGCTTTCCGGCAGTTCCACGCGCATCGGGTTCTGGGGGCGGCTGTTCACGTGGATCTCGTAGTGAAGATGCGGCCCGGTACTGCGACCGGTATTGCCGGACAATGCGATGCGGTCGCCCCGCTCGACGGTCTGACCCGGGCGCACCAGCTGGCGGTCCAGATGCAGGTAGCGGGTGGAGTAGCCTTGACCGTGCTCGATCACGATGAAGCGACCGGCATACGGGTGGTTCTCGACGCGGGTTACGCGACCGTCGGCGGGTGCCTGGATCGGAGTTCCGATTGGCATGGCGAAGTCCGTCCCATGGTGCGGGGCCACACGTCCGGTCACCGGGTGACGACGGTTCGGGTTGAAGCTGGAGCTGATGCGATAGTTGCCGGAAAACGGGCGGCGATCGAACGGGGGCAGAAGGCTTTCGCCATCCGGGGTGTAGAAGCGCCCGTTGACGTTGCGCGCCGCACGGATCTCGATGCGCTCGCCTTCGTAGTCGAATGCCAGCAGACGCAGGTTGAGCGGGGTGTCGTCGCCCACCAGGGTTTCCTGCTCGACCAGCAGGGTGAACTGATCGCCGGTACGGGCGTGGGTGCGCACCGGCAGGTAGCGGTCCAGCAGCACGGCCAGGGCGTTGGCCGCACGCGCGGAGATATCCGCCCGTTCGGTCAAGGCGTTGGCGATGTTGCCATCGATCTCGGCCGTAATGATCAGGTGGCTGACCTCGCGGCCGTTCTCGACTTCGCCGAGTTCGAACTCCCAGCCATCGGCCTCGCGGACCCACTCATGCCCACGGGCCCGGTCGGTCCACAGGCGCAGGCGAGTCAGGTAGCCCTCGTCGTCGACCTGCCATTCGATCTCCTGGCCGGGGCGCACACGGTTCAGGATCGAGGCGTTGTCGTCGTCGTCCAGCAGGCGGTAGAGGGTCGCCAGCGGGAGTTCCCATTCGCGTTCCCAGAGGCCCGTCAGACGCTCGCCTTTCTGCAGGGTGTGGGTGTACCAGTCGGTGTCGGTCGCTTCGGCGTCAGCGGCGACATCGGAGTCGCCGTCGAGATCGAAGGTCTCGTAGGACGTCGGGGCCTCGGCGTCCGGGTCGATTGCGGCGTCGTCGTAATCCGCGGCGGGCTCGCCCGGCAGGTCGGAGGCAAAAGCCACGGTCTGGGCGCCGCCCTCGAATGCGGCACCATGCGCCGTCCGTATCGACGCGCCGCCAGCCGGATGGTCCGTACGGGCGAGCGCGAGCTGGGATGCGGGGAGCGGATTGCCGGCGCCGATTTGCAGCGGTTGGGACGTCTCGGAGGGCTGGGAGGCAAGAAGCAGGCTGGTGCCCACCAGAATGGTGAGTCCGGCGGTCCCCGCCAGAAAGAAATGCAAAGTCTTTCTGTTGTTACCCATATGGCTGTTGCCCTGCAGAGTTTCCGCTTTATACCACGTTTTTTCGGGCAATAAACAGCGTCGGAAGGCGGTCTCCCGAAGTTTCGCGGCCTGCGCGTCTCAGGATCGAATCCCTACGCCCCGATTGAGCAGGACCAACGCAACCCCGTACATGACTGCAATGAACCCGGCAATGATGGCGAAGGACATGGCGATCGGGAAGTCACTATGGCCCAGGCTGCCGTAACGGAAGGCGTCGACCATGTAGAGGATCGGGTTCAGCATGGACACGCCCTGCCAGAATTCCGGCAACAGGCTGATCGAGTAGAATACCCCGCCCAGATAGGTCAGCGGCGTCAGGATGAAGGTCGGGACGATGGCGATGTCGTCGAAGGTGCGCGCGAAGACGCCGTTGATCAGCCCGGCGAGGGCAAACAGGATGGACGTCATCAGCACGATGATCAGCATTACGCCGGGGTTGTGGATGCTGAGTGGGCTGAAGAACAGCGAGACCAGCAGTACGGCCACGCCGACCGCCAGCCCCCGCGCCACGCCGCCAAAGACGAACCCAAGAATGATCACGCTGTTGGGGATGGGCGAGACCAGCAGCTCCTCGATGTGGCGCTGGAACTTGGAGCCGAAGAACGACGACACCACATTGGCATAGCTGTTGGTGATCACCGCCAGCATTATCAGGCCCGGGACGATGAAGTCCATGTAACGGTAGCCTTCCATCTCCCCGATGCGCTCGCCGATCAGCCCCCCGAAGATAATGAAGTACAGCGCCGTGGTAATGACCGGGGGCAGGACTGTCTGCACCCAGATCCGGGCAAAGCGCAGCACTTCCTTGCTGACGATGGTCCGGAAGGCGGTCCAGTAATCGCGCAGATGGGAGTCGCTCATGCCTGATTCTCCGGCTGCTCGGTGGTCCCGCTGGCGCCGGGGGTCAGATGGCTGGGGTCCTGGCCGGGGCGGGTCATGCGGATGAAGAGTTCCTCCAGCCGATTGGCCTTGTTGCGCATGCTCTGGACGCGAATCCCGGCCTGATCCAGCACCCGGAACAGGTCGTTCAGGTGCTGGCCGCTGCGGATATCCGCCTCCAGCGTCATCTCGTCGACCTGACGCAGGGCAATCGGGGAATCCAGCGGGATGCCGGGTGGCGGCTCGCTTAGATCCAGCACCATGGTCTCGGTCTCGAGCTTGGCCAGCAGCTGCTTCATCGTGGTGTTCTCGATGATCGCACCGTCATCGATGATCGCGATGTTGCGGCACAGCGTCTCCGCCTCTTCCAGGTAGTGCGTGGTCAGGATGATGCTGCGCCCGTCGGTGTTGATACGGGTAAGAAAGTCCCACATCGAACGCCGCAACTCGATGTCGACCCCGGCGGTGGGTTCGTCGAGAATCAGCAGGCGCGGCTCGTGGACCAGGGCGCGGGCGATCATCAGGCGGCGCTTCATGCCGCCGGAGAGCGTGCGCGCCATGTCCTTGCGCTTTTCCCAGAGCCCCAGCTCCTTCAGGTAGTGCTCGCAGCGCTTCCAGGCCTCGCGCCGGGGGATGCCGTAGTACCCGGCCTGATTGACCACGATCTCGCCAATCGGCTCGAAATTGTTGAAGTTGAATTCCTGCGGGACCAGCCCGATGGAGCGCTTCACTGCCTGCAGGTCGGTATCGACGTCATGGCCGAAGACCTTGACCGTGCCGGCGGTCTTGTTGATCAGCGAGGTAATGATCCCGATGGTCGTCGACTTGCCGGCCCCGTTGGGCCCCAGCAGGGCGAAGAAGCTGCCCGGGGCCACCTCGAGGTCGATGCCCTTGAGGGCCTCGAATCCGTTCTTGTAGGTCTTCTTGAGCCCGCGAATCTCCAGCGCTGGCGTCATCGTCACATCCTGTAAGGCTAGGGGGATACGACCCCGGAGGGTCGACAAGGCAGGTATTATGAAGGCTTTGAATTGTTTTCGAGGAAAGCCGCGTGGATTCTGTTTTTGTTGCGTCGTCCGACACCGCCGTTCCCCTGATCCCGGTCAGCCGCGAGTCGCTGCCGGTCCGCCTGGAGAGTGCGCCGGAGAGCTGGCGCAAATGGGTGGAAGCCTCCGGGTTCGAGGCGGAGCCGGGCGCAACCCTGCGCATCCCGGATACCGAGGGCGGGCTGGCGGCGGTGCTGGCCGGCTTCGATGCGGAAACTCCGATCTGGATGGTGGCCGCAGCGGCCGAGACCCTGGGAACGGGGGATTACCGTCTGGAAACCGATTCCCTGAACCCCGAGATCCAGAACCTGGCGGCCATAGGCTGGGGCCTGGGACGTTATCGCTTCGAGCGTTACCGCGAGGCGCAGGATCGCTCGCCGCGGCTGGTGTGGCCGGAAGACGCGGATCAGGCGCGGGTGCTCGCGTTTGTGGAGTCCATCGGGCTGACCCGCAACCTGATCAATACCCCGGCCGCCGACATGATGCCGGCCAATCTGGCGTTGAAGGCTCGGGAGCTGGCCGAGGAATTCGGCAGCAGCCTGCATCTGGTCAGCGACAGCGACAAGCTGGAGCAGGATTTCCCTTGTATCCATGCCGTGGGGGCTGCCAGCGACCACGGGGCCCGGGTGATCGAACTGACCTGGGGGGCGCCCGACGCGCCGTCGCTGGTGCTGGTGGGCAAGGGCGTGTGCTTCGATTCCGGTGGCCTGAACCTGAAGCCCGGCAATTCCATGCGCCAGATGAAGAAGGACATGGGCGGGGCGGCGATCGTGCTGGGGCTGGCGCGCCTGATCATGGCGCAGGCGCTCCCGGTGCGGCTGACAGTGCTGATCGGGGCCGTGGAGAATGCCATCGGGGCCGGGGCCTTCCGCCCGGGCGATGTGCTGACCGCACGCAACGGCAAGCGGATCGAGATCGACAACACGGACGCCGAGGGGCGCCTGGTGCTGGCCGATCTTCTGGATTGGGCGGGGTCGTTCCATCCCGACCTTCTGGTGGACTTTGCGACGCTCACCGGGGCGGCGCGCGTGGCCGTGGGGACCGAGATCAGCGCCTGTTTCACCCAGGACGAGGGCTGGGCGCGAGCACTGGTCGAGCCGGCGCGCGAATGGGATGACCCGGTCTGCCAGCTCCCCCTGCACACGCCTTACCGGTACATGCTGGACAGTGACGTGGCGGACATCGTGAACAGTACCCCCGGGGGGCACGGCGGCGCGATCACGGCCGGTCTGTTCCTCAAGGAATTCGTCCCGGAGGGCACGACCTGGATGCATTTCGACATCATGGCCTTCAACAACCGCGCGCGCCCCGGCCGGCCCAAGGGCGGCGAGGCGATGGGCATGCGGGCCCTGTTTGCGGCGCTCGAATCGCGCTACCGGAAGCCGGGGTAAGGGGGATACTCCCGCCCCTGACGCGGCGCGGCGGCATCAGATCAGTTTCAGGTCGCTGCGGGCGCGAATGATCTTGCGCAGCGCGATCAGATAGGCGGCGGTGCGGTAGTCGAGCACCTCGCCATTGCTTTCCATCTCGCGGACCTCGTGCATCTCGCGGAAGGCCTCGCGCATGGCGTCGTCCAGGCCGGAGCGGACCAGGTCGATCTCCTCGGCCCCGCGCACCACGGCATCGCGAATCCATTCGGGGACGCTCTCGTTGGTCATCATCTCGATGGCACTGACGATGTGCTGGCCCTGGGCCTGGTCGTAGCGGCGCTCCAGGCGTCCGAAGCGCATGTGCGACAGGTTCCGCACCCACTCGAAGTAGGAGACGATGACGCCGCCGGCGTTGACGTACACATCCGGAAGGATCGTGACCCCGCGATCACGCAGGGCCTGGTCGGCCTCCCAGGTGCAGGGACCGTTGGCCGCCTCGGCGATCAGGCGCGCCTGGATCTGGTCGACGTTGTCCCGATGGATCGCGCCTTCCAGGGCGGCCGGAATCAGGATGTCGCACTCGCGTTCCATAATGCGGTTGCCATCGCGCACGAACTCGACCCCTGCGAAGCCCTCCATGGTGCCGCTGCGGCGAACGTAGTCGTGCAGGGCCTCGATATCGATCCCGTCCTCGGAATACACCCCGCCATCGCTCTTGATGACACCGACAATCTTCGCGTGATCGTCCTCCTGCAGGAAGCGGGCGGCGTAATAGCCCACGTTGCCGAAGCCCTGGATGATGATGCGCTGGTCGCCCAGCCCGCCCTCGAACCCGGCCTCGCGGGCCGCCGAGCCTTCGCGGAAAAAGGCCTGCAATGCGTACTGGACACCGCGCCCGGTGGCCTCCAGGCGCCCGCGTATGCCGCCCAGCTCGACCGGCTTGCCGGTCACCGATGCGGCATGGTCGAGGTCCTCCGGGTGGCGATCGCGATAGGTCTCCATGATCCAGGCCATCTCGCGCTGGGACGTCCCCACATCCGGTGCCGGGACATTCTGGGCCGGGCTGATGTAGTCGCGTTGAATCAGTTCGTGGGCGAACCGTCGGGTAATGCGCTCCATCTCCCATTCGTTGTACTTCTGCGGATCGATGCGCAGGCCGCCCTTGGACCCTCCGAAGGGGATATCCACGATGGCGCATTTGTAGGTCATCAGGGCCGCCAGGGCCTCGGCGTGGTCCTGATCCATGGTCGGGGAGAACCGCAGGCCACCCTTGGCCGGCAAGCGATGGGCGGAATGCACCGCGCGCCAGCCCTTGAACACCTCGATGCGGTCGCGAAAGCGGATCGGAAAGCTCACCTGAATGACCGAGTCGCAGGTCTTGACGGCCTCCCGGGCCCCCTCGGGAAGATCGAGGTAGCCCATGGCCCGGTCGACCATGTGTGAGACACTATCGCGAAAGGTTTCAGGCACTTCGCTTTCCGACATGATGGCAATCCTTTCTGATTTTTGGGCGCCGCCTGCGCGGCATGGAGATTCTGTGAATGGGTAACGCGGGCCACGCTCCCGACCCGCGGTTTTCGGTTGCGCCGATGATGGACTGGACGGACACCTGGTGTCGCCGGTTCCATCGGCTGCTGACACGACGGGCATTGTTGTACACCGAGATGGTGCATGCCAACGCGGTCATCCATGGCGATCGCGACCGGTTGCTGGGGTTCTCCCCGGTGGAACACCCGATCGCGCTGCAGCTGGGCGGCTCCGATCCGGCCACGCTGGCGCAGGCCGCCCGCATCGCGGCGGATCGCGGCTACGACGAGATCAACCTGAACGTGGGTTGCCCCTCCGACCGTGTGCAGTCGGGCGCGTTCGGGGCCTGCCTGATGGCACAACCGGGGCTGGTGGCCGAGTGCGTCGCAGCCATGCAGCAGTCCGTTGACGTCCCCGTCACCGTCAAGCATCGCATCGGCATTGACGACCAGGACTCGGAGGCCGACCTGCACGCCTTTGTCGAACGCGTGGCCACCGCCGGGTGCCGCCACTTCGTGGTGCACGCGCGCAAGGCCTGGCTCCAGGGCCTCAGTCCAAAGGACAATCGCGATGTTCCCCCGCTGGACTATCAGCGCGTCTATCGGCTGAAGGCGGAGTTTCCCGACCTGACGATTGTCCTGAACGGCGGACTGGACGACGTCGGCGCCGCGCGCGCGCACCTGGAGCATGTGGACGGGGTCATGTTCGGTCGGCTGGCCTACCACCAGCCCTGGAGCCTGTCGGTGGTGGACCGCCTGTATTTCGGGGGCGGGGACGATCCCACCCGCGAGGAGGTCCTGGACGGCATCCTGACGATTGCGGAGGGGATGCACCGTGATGGCGTGCCGCTGGCGCGGCTGACCCGGCATGTCCTGGGCCTGTTCCACGGCGCGCCGGGCGCGCGCCAGTGGCGGCGGATCCTGACCGAGGGGGCCCACCACCCAGATGCCGGGCCGGCACTGATCGAGCGGGCCGCGCAGGCCTGTCTCCCCCGGGCAGCCTGAGAGCCCGGAGTCGTCGCGGCGTGACTATTCGCCCGGGTCGTCCGGTGCCAGCCAGCCGGCCTCGAGCCCATCCTCGAGGATCTGCCGGATCATGGGGATTGCCTCCTCCCATTCCGCGATGCTGAGCGTCTCCGCGCTACAGAAGGCTTCGAGAACGTCCGCCGCGACCGCCTGTGCGGGATAGTCGTTTCCGGCGATGCACAGGATCGGGCCATCGGGGCCCTGGAACCACGCACGCCGGACGCCGGGGTGGATCGCAAAGCGATCGGCCGGGCCGGCAGTGGCCGCCAGCCCCGGGTCCCCCGGGGCGAGCTCGACGTTGCCGGCGGGGCGGGTCAGGAAACGCCCCAGATAGGCGTCCAGGTCGTGATCCTCCGCCGCCAGCAGGGCGCGCAGGGCTTCGCGCAGCGCCTCGCGATCCGCGGCGGGAAGCTCCGCTGCGTGCGCGGACGGGTGCCGACCCGGATCCTCGAAGCGCGCCTGGTCGCCGATCACGTTGGCGCGCTCCTCGAGAAACCCGGTCAGGACATCAAGGATGGTCGGGGCGCGAAATCCCACCGACCAGGTCATGCACTGATCGTCCAGCGACAGTCCGTAATGCGGCAGGTTGGGGGGCAGGTAGAGCAGGTCGCCGGGACCCAGCTCCCAGGTCTCGGTGGGATCGAATGCCCGCAGGATGGCCAGTGGCAGATCGTCGTGGCAATCCAGCGATCCCGGAGGGTCCTGGATCTGCCAGCGGCGCCGCCCCGCGGCCTGGAACAGGAAGACGTCGTACTGATCCACATGCGGCCCGACCGAACCGCCGGGTGGGGCGTAGGAGATCATCAGGTCATCCCGGCGCCAGCGCGGGATGAAATCGAAATGGGCGAGGAAATCCGGGCCACCGGACCAGAAGCGCTCCACGTCGGTGACCAGCAGGGTCCAGTCGCGTTCAGGAAGCTCGCCCAGCGGCTCGGCTTCGAAGGGGCCGTATTCGACATCCCAGTCCTGGCGGTCGACATGCCCGCTGACGATCCGGCTCGCGGCGTCCGGATCGGTGGCCAGGCCGGCCAGGTCATCGGGCTCGATCGGATTCTCGAAACCGGCAATCGCGTCGCGCACCAGTAGCGGGCGCTGTTGCCAGTAGTCGCGCAGGAATTCGGCGGGCGTCAGGCCGCCGAGTAGCGCGAGCGGTTGGTTCGGGTCCGGGGCCGCCATGCCGCGCGCGGGATCAGAGTTCGCGCGCGAGTCGGTCGGCGATCCCGGTGTAGCTGCCTGGCGTCAGCTCGCGCAGGCGGGCACGGGCCTCTTCCGGGATGTCGAGGCCGTCGATGAACGCCGCCAGGCCCTGGGGGGTGATGCGCTGGCCCCGGGTCAGTTCCTTGAGCTTCTCGTAGGGCGACTCGATGCCGTAGCGGCGCATCACGGTCTGCACAGCCTCGCCGAGGACCTCCCAGTTCTGGTCCAGGTCCTCTGCCAGGCGTCCCGGCTCGATCTCCAGCTTGCCCAGGCCGCGGCCGAACGCCTTGTAGGCGATCAGCGACCAGGCGAATGCCAGGCCGATGTTGCGCAGTACGGTCGAGTCGGTCAGGTCGCGCTGGAACCGCGAAACGGGCAGCTTGCTCGCCAGGTGGTCGAACAGGGCGTTAGCCAGACCCAGGTTGCCCTCGGCGTTCTCGAAATCGATCGGGTTGACCTTGTGCGGCATGGTCGAGGAGCCGACTTCGCCGGCGACCACCTTCTGCTTGAAATAGCCCAGCGAGATGTAGCCCCAGATGTCGCGCGACGCATCCAGAAGGATCGTGTTCGCGCGCATGAAGGCGTGGAACAGCTCCGCCAGGAAGTCGTGCGGCTCGATCTGGGTCGTATGGGTGTTCGGTTCCAGGCCCAGACTCTCGATCATCCGGCGCGACAGGGACGGCCAGTCGACCTCGGGGTAGGCCACGGAATGGGCGTTGAAGTTGCCCACCGCGCCATTGATCTTGCCGAGGCAAGCCACCCCGGCGATCTCGGCGCGCTGCCGCTCCAGTCGCGCGACCACGTTGGCCAGTTCCTTGCCCATGGTGGTGGGGGAGGCGGGCTGGCCGTGGGTGCGAGCGAGCATGGGCTGTTCGGCGAAGCGGCCGGACAGTTCGCGCAGCGGCGCGAGCACGGCGTCCAGGGCCGGGAGCATCACCATGTCGCGCGCCTCGCGGACCATCACGCCATAGGCCAGGTTGTTGATGTCCTCGGAGGTGCAGGCGAAGTGCACGAACTCGATCTGGCTCTGCAGGTCGTCGCGGTCCGCCATCTGCTCCTTGATGTAGTACTCGATCGCCTTCACGTCGTGATTCGTCGTGGCCTCGATCTCCTTCACGCGCGCCCCGGCCACTTCGTCGAAACTGAACGCGATCTCGTCGAGAAAGGCGCCGGCCGTATCGGTCAGCGCCGGGACCTCGGGGATCGCGGGCTCGGCGGCCAGGGCCTTGAGCCAGGCGATCTCCACCCGCACGCGGGCCTGCATCAGACCTTGTTCGGAGAAGTAGGGGGCCAGGTCGCGGGTATGCCGGGCATAGCGGCCATCGACGGGGCTGATCGCGGACAACGGGCTCAGGGACATGGGGATTCCGGGGTCGGGTTCGGGACAGGCGGCGCAGTATACTAAGGTGCTCAACTGCAATACAGCATCGCGCCACGCGCAAACCAGGAGGAAGGCATGTCGAAGCCCGCAATGCGTCAGGAACAGGACAGTCTCGGGACGGTGGAGGTCCCGGAGCAAGCCCTGTGGGGCGCCCAGACCCAGCGCGCTGTGGACAATTTCCACATCAGCGGGCGGCCGCTGCCGCAGGCCTTCATTCGCGCCCTGGCCCAGACAAAGGCCGCCTGCGCCGAGGCCAACCAGGGGCTCGACCAGCTCCCGGACGAGGTGGCCGGGGCGATCGTCGCGGCCGCCGAGACCATCGCCAGCGGCGAACATGCCGATGCCTTCCCGGTGGATGTCTATCAGACCGGTTCCGGTACCAGCAGCAACATGAACATGAACGAGGTGATCGCAAGACTGGCCTCGAGTGATACCTTGACGGTCCACCCGAACGATCACGTCAACCGTTCCCAAAGCTCCAATGACGTGATCCCCACCGCCCTGCATGTGGCTGCCTCCGTTCAGATGGAAAAGCAGCTGATGCCGGCCTTGCGTCATCTCATTGCGACCATCGCGCGGCGCGAGGGGGAACTGACCGCAATCGTGAAGACCGGACGCACCCATCTGATGGACGCGATGCCGGTGCGGATGAGTCAGGAGCTGTCCGGCTGGCGCCGGCAACTGGAACTGGACGTCGAACGCCTTCGCGACACGCGCGCGCGGGTCAACCGACTGGCGATCGGCGGCACGGCGGTGGGCACCGGCATCAATGCACCGGCCCAGTTCGGGGACCGGGTCACCCACCGCCTGGCGGAGCGCACCGGGATCGCCTTCGAGCGCGAACCCAACGGCTTTGCGGCACTGGCCAGCCAGGACACCGCAGTGGAGCTCTCCGGCCAGCTGCGCACCACGGCCACCAGCCTGATCAAGATCGCCAACGACCTGCGCTGGATGAATTCGGGCCCGCTGGCCGGACTGGGGGAGATCGCCCTGCCGGCCCTGCAACCGGGCAGTTCGATTATGCCGGGCAAGGTCAACCCGGTGATCCCCGAGGCAGTGATCATGGCCGCGCAGCAAGTGGTTGGCCTGGACGCCGCGGTCGCCGCCGCGGGACAGGGGGGCAATTTCCAGCTGAACGTCGGCCTGCCGCTGATCGCCGACAATCTGCTCACCCAGATGGGTCTGCTGGCGCGCGCGGCCGAACACCTTGCCGATCGGGCCATCGCCGGCTTCACGGTCAACGAGGAGGTCTTGCGCACGGCCCTGGACCGCAACCCGATCCTGGTGACGGCGCTGAACGCAGAGATCGGCTACGAGGCCGGCGCCCGGATTGCCAAGGAGGCGTACGCCAGTGGCCGGCCGATCGTTGATGTCGCGGCAGAACATACGGACATCCCGCGTGAACGCCTGCATGCCTTGCTGAACCCGGCGAGCCTGACCGAGCCCCAGACGGACTAGTCCGAGGCCGCCCGGGCCCATGGGTCCGGGGTGACGAACGGGGTTAGGCGGTCGCGGCTGGGAGCTGGACCCGGTCGCGGAGCAGGCCCCGCAGCGCGTCGAACGCCACCGGGTGCGAGAAATAGAAGCCCTGGGCCGTGTGGCAATCCAGCTGTTGCAGGATCTCCGCCTGGCGTTCGGTCTCCACGCCCTCTGCAATCACGTCCAGCCCCAGGGTATGGGCCATCAGGATGATCGCGCGGACGATCTGCGAATGTTCCTCGCCCTGGTCAAGATCCTTCACGAAGGAGCGGTCGATCTTCAGGGTGTCGGCCGGTATCTGCTTGAGCTGCACGAGGGACGCATGACCGGTTCCGAAATCGTCGACCGCCAGGGACATGCCGGCGTGACGCAGTCGCTGGAAGACCCGCGCCGCCCCTTGGGGATCGTCCATGATCGCGGTCTCGGTGAGCTCCAGCTCGATACAGCGGGGCGGAATGCCGGCCTCGCGGATAATGCGGTGGAAGGTTCCCGCAAGATCCGGCTGGCGCAGTTGGCGCGCGGAGACATTGATTGCGATACGCGGCAGTTCGTCTTCGGCCAGGCGCAGGGACTGCAGGTCCCGACAGACCTGGCGCAACACCCATTCCCCGATCTCCTCGATCAGGGTCATGTCCTCCGCCAGTTCGATGAAATGGCTGGGGGGCAGCAGACCCAGCGTTGGGTGCTGCCAGCGAATCAACGCCTCCGCGCCGATGATTCGGCCGCTGTCCAGGTCGATCTTGGGCTGGTAATGCAGTCTTAGCTGATCATTGGCAATTGCCTGCCCCAGTTCGTTTTCCAGCTCGAAGTGGCGGAAGGTGCGGGCGTTGAGGTCCTGAGTGTAGAACCGGAACCCGTTGCGACCGCGCTGCTTGGCCTCGTACATCGCCGCATCGGCATTGCCGAGCAGGGTGTCCGCATCCTCGCCGTCATAGGGGTAGACGGCAATCCCGCAGGAGACACTGCTGACCACGGGCTGATCGAAGATCTGCCGCTCGGTCGCCGTTTTGCGCACGACATCGGTGACCAGCCGGACGACGCCCTCCAGGCCATGGGTGTCCTCGACGAGGATGCCGAACTCGTCGCCGCCAAGACGCGACAGGGTGGTTCGCAGGTGGCGCCCCGAGCGTTCCCGGGCATGGTCCAGCAGAGCGGACAGGTCCTGGGCGACCTTGCGGATCAGCTCGTCGCCGGCGCGGTGACCCAGCGAATCGTTGGTGCGCTTGAAGTTGTCCAGATCCAGCAGGATCAAGGCCACATGCCCCGCCGCAGCACCCGCGTGGCGCTCCATCGCCTGCGACAGCCGGTCGCTGAACAGCATGCGGTTGGGCAGGTTGGTCAGCGAGTCGTGGGACATGTGGTGCAGCAGTTCGCGTGACTGGCGCTCGGTGATGCGCTGCAGTGCCTTCTGGCGCCGGTCCATCATCTGAAACAGGTCGGCACTCTCCAGGGCATAGGCCGTGTTGAACAGCACCATGGTCAGTGTCGACAGGATCATCTCGTAGCGTTGCAGCTCCGCCTGCCGGAAGCGGGCGACGAACATCCCGCGAATCCGGGTGCGCGTCGAGATCACGTGCAGCATCACACTCTCGCCCTCGACCGGGGAGGGCAGACAGACCGGATGGTTCTGGTGCAGCGCCCAGGAGAACTGGCCGTCCTGGATCAGTTGTTCGACGGTCTCCGACAGGTCCGGCGTCAGCTCTCCGGGGCGTTCCTGATAGTCGAGGTTGAACGAGCAGTCGTGGTCCAGGACGTACACCGCCATGTCCTGTGTCGGCAGCAGGCGCCGGATGGACTCGATGGTGTTCTGGATAATCAGTTCGGGACTGCGGTTGCGGTCGGTGTCACCGAAGATCGCCGTCGTCGAGGCGAGCACATCCATCGCATAGGCGTTGGCTTCCAGTGCTTCCTCGAGGAAGCGAATGCGCTCATGGAGGGCATTGACCTCCTCGGGCGTGCGGTACGATGGGCTCATGCAACAGCGTCCTTTGCTTGCATACAGGCTCAGTCGAGGAGGATCGTCTGCATCTGATCCAGATGCTTGCGCGCGTGGCCGATGATGTCCTCGTAGACCGCCATCTCCAGGCCAATGCGGTCGAAGGTCTCCGGGGCAACCGGGGGCACGAAACGCTCCCCGGAGGATCCCAGCCGCAAGGAATTGGCGATGCTGTCGGCGACGTGCACGATGGCCGTCTCCACGGGAAACGCGCGGGCCTCCTCCGGGGCGTGGTGGTAGCGCGTGGCTTCCACCTGGGCCGGGGCCATCCCCCATTCCTCCAGCAAGGCGGACCCGATGGCGGCGTGGTCAAAACCCAGCAGCTCGCGCTCCGCCTCGTACAACAGGCACTGATCGCGCTCGCGGATGTTGATCAGCTCCTCGGTGCGGCTGCCCAGCCGGAGAAACAGCAGCAGCCGCCCGAGGTCGTGCATGATCCCGTAGAGGTACAGGCGCTCGATGTTCGCTTCGCGCCGAAAGCGGGCGATCGAGCGGCTGAGCACGCCGACTGCAATGCTGTGGCGCCAGAACGATTCCATGTCGACGCCGATGACCGGCAGGCCGCGGAAATGCTCGATCACGATGGTCGACAGCACGATCTGCCGCATCTGCTGCAGGCCGATAATGGAGACTGCCCGGTGCAGGGTATCGATCGGTTCGGGGAAACCGTACAGCGAAGAGTTGGCCATGCGAAGGGTCTTAGCCGCAATGGCCGGGTCCAGTTCCACCGCCTCGGTAATCCCGGCCACGTTCGCGGTCGGGTCGCTAAGGCGCGTGAAGATCGTGTTGTAACTCCCGGAAAAGCTGCACAACGAGTCATCCTTCTCGAGGAACTCGGCAACGGTCATCATGCGCTCCGGGCCTTGTGGCCGCGGCGCATGAGCTCGTCGATCAGCTGGGCACGCGCGATGGAGTAGATGCCGTCCATGGGATGGCCGGTCAAGTCACAGTGACGGAAGCGCTCGGCCAGGATGGTGTCGGCCTGTTCCTCCATCTCCGGGGTGGGCCGGGCCTCCGCCGACAGGTCCGGGACTTCATCGTCCCGCGAATCGTTGGCCGCGGCATGTTCGTCCTCGACGATCTCGACAGTGCTGATGCCCCAGGACAGGAGCACGCGGATCTGCTTGTCCTGGAGCACCATGCCGGCGGGGATCAGGAGACGGCCGGAACGGTCATGCACGGCTGTTGCCAGCGTCTGACCGGACTGAATCACCTCCGTGGATACCCGCCGTCCCATGGCCAAACCTTATGCGGAAGCTGCGAGCTGGCGCAACACGTAGGGCAGGATGCCGCCGTGGCGGAAGTAATCCACCTCCTGCGGGGTATCCAGCCGCACACGTACGGCAAAGGTCTTGCGGTGGCCATCATCGGCCACGGCCGTGACCGTGGCCTCGCGCGACTCGCCGTTCTCCACGCCGGTGATGCTGTAGGTTTCGCGCCCGGTCAGTTCGTGGCTGGCGGCGTTCTCGCCGGCCAGGAACTGCAGCGGCAGTACGCCCATCCCCACCAGGTTGGAGCGGTGGATACGCTCGAAGGTCTCGACGATGACCGCCTTGACGCCCAGCAGCAGGGTGCCCTTGGCGGCCCAGTCGCGCGAAGAGCCGGTGCCATATTCCTGTCCGGCGATGACGATCAGCGGGGTGTCCTCTGCCTGGTACTGCATCGCCGCGTCGTAGATCGACATCTGCTCGCCATCCGGCAGGTGCTGGGTCACGCCCCCCTGGGTCCCGGGCGCCAGCAGATTGCGCAGGCGCACGTTGGCGAAGGTCCCGCGCATCATCACTTCATGGTTACCGCGGCGGGAGCCATAGGAGTTGAAGTCGGCCGGCTTCACGCCCTTCGATTCCAGATAGCGACCCGCCGGGCTGTCCTTGGCGATGGAGCCGGCCGGGGAGATGTGGTCCGTGGTCACCGAATCACCCAGCAGCGCGAGGACGCGCGCGCCCTGGACATCGTTCCAGGGCGTAGGCGTCATGCTCATGCCCTCGAAGTAGGGCGGGTTGCGCACATAGGTGGAGTCCTCCTGCCAGTCGAAGCGCTGACCCTGTGGAGCCTCCAGGTTGCGCCAGCGTTCCTCGCCGGAATAGAGGTCACCATAGGCGCTGGTAAAGCTGCTGGCGCCGACATGGCTGGCCACCGCCTCGCGTACTTCTTGCGTGGTCGGCCAGATATCCTTCAGGTAGACCGGCTCGCCCTGTTGATTCTCCCCGATCGGGTCGCTGTACAGGTCGATGTTGCTGCGTCCCGCCAGGGCGTAGGCAACCACCAGCGGCGGCGAGGCCAGGAAGTTCATCTGCACCTCCGAGTGGATCCGCCCCTCGAAGTTGCGGTTTCCGGAGAGCACCGAGCTGACGATCAGGTCGTCCTTGATGATGGCCTCGGAGATCGGTTCCGGCAGCGGACCGGAGTTGCCGATGCAGGTGGTGCAGCCATAGCCCACCACGTGGAAACCGAGGGCCTCGAGGTCCGGCAACAGACCGGATTTCTCGAGGTAATCGGTCACCACGCGGGAGCCTGGAGCCAGCGATGTCTTCACCCAGGGCTTCACCTGCAGTCCGGCCTCGCGTGCCTTGCGCGCCACCAGGCCGGCACCCAGCATCACCGAGGGGTTGGAGGTGTTGGTGCAGGAGGTGATTGCCGCGATCACGATGTCGCCGTGATCCAGGGTGAAGGTCTCGCCGTCCATCTCGATGGCGGTGTGGTGGGGCTCTTCCGCCTGATGCTCGACGCCCACGGCGGTATGCCCGCCCTCGGCCGCGAAGCGCTCGGCGTCGTCCGGTTCGTCAGCGCCGCTCTCGCGCTCTTTCAGCATGGTGTCGAGGTGGCGGCTAATAATGGCGCCGGCCTGGCTCAACGGGATCCGGTCCTGTGGGCGCTTGGGGCCGGCCAGGCTTGGCTCCACGGTAGACAGATCCAGCTCCAGCATGTCCGTGTATCGCGCGATCGGGGCATTGTCGTTGCGCCACAGGCCCTGGGCCTTCGCGTAGGCCTCGATGAACTCGATGTGCTGGGCGTCGCGCCCGGTCAGGCGCAGGTAGGTCAGGGTCTCGTCATCGATCGGGAAGATGCCGCAGGTGGCTCCATATTCCGGCGCCATGTTGGCGATGGTGGCGCGATCGGCCAGCGGCAGATCGGCCAGGCCGTCGCCGAAGAACTCGACGAACTTGCCGACCACGCCCTTCTTGCGCAACGTCTCGACGATCACCAGCACCAGGTCGGTCGCGGTCGCGCCCTCGGCCAGCTTGCCGGTCAGGCGGAAGCCCACGACCTGCGGGATCAGCATGGAGATCGGCTGGCCGAGCATCGCGGCCTCGGCCTCGATGCCGCCCACGCCCCAGCCGAGCACGCCCAGGCCGTTGATCATGGTGGTGTGGGAATCGGTCCCGACCAGGGTGTCGGGGTAGGCCATGCAGCCCCCCTCGGCCTGGTCATCCACGAACACCGTGCGCGCCAGGTACTCGAGGTTCACCTGGTGGACGATGCCGGTGTCCGGCGGCACCACCTTGAAGGTGTCGAACGCCTGCTGGCCCCACTTGAGGAAGCTGTAGCGCTCGCGGTTACGCGAGTATTCGAGTTCCGCGTTCAGGTTCATCGCGTTGGCGTTGCCGTGGGCGTCCACCTGCACGGAGTGGTCGATGACCAGCTCGGCCGGCTGCAGCGGGGTGATCTTCTTGGGATCGCCGCCCAGGGCCTCCATGGCATCGCGCATCGCGGCGAGGTCGACGACCGCCGGCACCCCGGTGAAATCCTGCAGCAGCACGCGCGCCGGACGGAACGCGATCTCCTGGGTCGGTTCGGCCTTCGGATCCCAGTCCAGCAAGGCCTCGATGTCGGCGCGGCGCACCGTGCGCTCGTCCTCGAAGCGCAGCAGGTTCTCCAGCAGCACCTTCAGCGCAAACGGCAGGTCGGTCGCCCGGGCGTCGTCGGTGATCGGCACGTAGCGGCATTCGCGGCCGCCAGCGGTGAGGGTCCGGG
Organism: Thioalkalivibrio versutus; assembly: GCF_001020955.1. Classification (NCBI taxonomy): domain Bacteria; kingdom Pseudomonadati; phylum Pseudomonadota; class Gammaproteobacteria; order Chromatiales; family Ectothiorhodospiraceae; genus Thioalkalivibrio; species Thioalkalivibrio versutus. Next base: position 1,461,554 of record NZ_CP011367.1, on the reverse strand, counting down.
TGTTCTTGGGGTCAGCGTGGCTCATGTGCGTCTTCCGCGTTCAGGTATTGAGTCGATTGAGGATGTCATGCGCTTCGCGAATCAGCCGCTTGCGGCCGAAAAGCAATTTCCAGCGCGATCCACCGGCCTGGCGCCAGAGGACCGCCGCGCGGATCCCGGCCAGCAGCAACGCACGGATGCGCGCGGCGGTGTCGGGATTGGAGAGGTTGTTCTGTTCGCCCTGCACGATGATGCGCGGGCCGAGCTCGGAGATGGTCTCCTTGTAGATCTCGGCCAGCCGGGCAATCACGCTTTCGTGGGTGATGTGGAAGTAGTCGATCTGGCGCTGGGCGCCCTGCAGGCCGTCGGTCAGCTTCTGCAGCATGTCGTCGCGCTTTTGCAGCTTGCGCTCGAGGAAGATCAGCCCGATGGCGTAGCGGGTGATCTCCATGTCTGGCGGCTTGCTGCCGTTTTGCAGCTGGCTCTCGATACGTTCCAGGCCACTGCGCAGGCTGACCGCCTCGCGATAGACCGCTTCCGGGGTGTCCGCGTCGAAGGCGAACAGGCTCCCGACCAGGACCTCGAATTCGTAGTCGTCGCAGCTCCCGCGCCAGGCCAGATCCTTGACCAGGCTCGCGCACTGGAAGAGGGCGGCCAGCGCCAGGGTGCGGTTGTGATCGGAGCGGTCCAAACCAGTCGGTTCCTTGGGTGGGTCGGAGTCGGGTCGCCGGGCAGCGGCCACTATACCGGAAGTGGCCTGGCAGACTCACGGCGCATTCGTGGTTCGTGTGGCGATCACCGCCCCGCCCAGGCAGACATCGCCACGGTAGAAGGCGATGGACTGCCCCGGCGTCGCCGCGCGTTGGGGTGTGTCGAAGACCACGGTGGCGCCGGCCGTGTCCAGCGCCTGCACCCGGCATTCCTGCAAGGGCTGGCGATGGCGTAACCGGGCCTGCAGCGGCTCACCAGGGACCGGTACATCGTGGATCCAGTGCACCACCTCGGTGGTCAGCGACGGGCTCATCAATAGCGGGTGCTGGGGATCCTGGGCGACCACCAGGGTGTTGCTGTCCAGGTCCTTGTCGACGACATACCACGGGGCTTCGGCAAAGCCGTCGACCCCGCCGATCCCCAGGCCCTGGCGCTGCCCGAGGGTGTAGAACATCAGACCCTGGTGGCGACCGACCACCTGGCCTTCCGGGGTGCGCATCGCTCCCTCGGGCGCTTTCAGGTACTGGGCGAGGAAGTCACGGAAGCGTCGCTCGCCAATGAAGCAGATCCCGGTGGAATCCTTGCGCGCATGGTTCGGCAGACCCAGTTCCCGGGCGCGTTCGCGGACCTGATGCTTGGGAATGTCTCCGAGCGGGAACAGGGCGGGGCGCAGTTGCTCCTGGGTCAGGGTATGCAGAAAATAGGTCTGGTCCTTGTTGGCATCGGCCGCCTGGCACAGCTCACTGTAGTGCGCGTGATGGCGCACCCGGGCGTAGTGACCGGTGGCAATCCAGCGCGCCCCGAGATCCCGGGCATGATCGAGGAACGAGCGGAACTTGATCTCGCGGTTGCAGAGGATGTCGGGGTTCGGGGTGCGCCCGGCCTCGTACTCATGCAGGAATTGCGCGAAAACGCGCTGGCGGTAGTCCTCGGAAAAGTTCGCCTTGTGCAGCGGGATTTCCAGGCAGTCCGCCACCTCACGGGCCATGGCATAGTCGGCCTCGGCGGCGCAGTACTCGGCGTCGTCGTCATCTTCCCAGTTCTTCATGAACAGGCCCTCGACGCGATAGCCGGCTTCCAGCAGGCGGCTGGCCGCGACAGCGGAATCGACCCCACCGGACAATCCGACGATGACGCGGTCGCCACGCATCATGCGCCCGGCGCCCGAACCAGATCGCCCACCGCCGCGAGCGGCAGCCGCAAGCCATCCTGATACCGGCGGATGCTGCGCATCACCAGCGGGCTGCGCAGCGGCCATTCACCCTCGGCCTGTTCGGGCATCAGCCAGTGCAGGGCATGAATCGCCGGGTCGCGGGGGGCAGGGGATTGAACGGGTGTCACCGGGCCGCAGAAGGTCACGCGCAGAATCACGGCGCCGCTGGCCACTTGCAGCAAGTCGCAGCCGAGGGCCGCCTCGGGCACGAATTCCAGGCAGGTTTCCTCGCGGACCTCGCGGATCACGGCCTCCATCAGGTCCTCGCCGGCATCCAGGTGGCCTGCGGGCTGGTTCAGCACCCGGCGGCCGGCGTCGGTTTCCTCGACGAACAGGAACCGGCCCTCGCGCTCGATTACGGCGGCCACGGTGATATGACAGGGGAGGCGGTCGGTCATGGCACGGATGATAACGCAGGCTGCCGGTCGGGCTGCCATAGGGGAACGCGCAATCGCGCGCTGGTTCGATCACCGGAAAACCCGGTCCGGCATGTATAATCAGGTCATACGTGATTAACGATTCATCTACGAAATCCGCACAAGGAGTTGGCATGGCCTATCAGCACATTCAGGTCCCGGAGAAGGGCGAACGCATCACCGTCGACGACCAGGGGAAGCTGCAGGTGCCGGATCATCCGGTGATCCCCTACATCGAAGGTGACGGGATCGGTGTGGACATCACCCCGGTGATGCGCCGGGTGACCGATGCGGCGGTGAAAAAGGCCTACGGCGGCAAGAAGGCCATTGAGTGGATGGAGGTTTACGCCGGCGAGAAGGCGACGCAGGTCTACGATGACGACTCCGGGCTGCCTGACGAGACCCTGGAGGCGGTGAAGGACTATCGCGTGTCGATCAAGGGTCCGCTGACCACCCCGGTGGGTGGCGGCTTCCGCTCCCTGAATGTGGCCCTGCGTCAGAAGCTGGATCTGTATGTCTGTCTGCGCCCGGTGCGCTATTACGACGGCACCCCGAGCCCGCTGAAGGAGCCGGAGAAGACCGACATGGTGATCTTTCGCGAGAACTCCGAGGACATCTACGCCGGGATCGAGTTCGAGTCGGGGACCCCGGAGGTCAAGAAGGTCATCGACTTCCTGCAGGACGAGATGGGTGTCACCCAGATCCGCTTCCCGGAGACCGCCGGGATCGGTGTGAAGCCGGTCTCCAGCGAAGGCACCAAGCGCCTGGTGCGCAAGGCCATCGAATATGCGATCGATAACGATCGCCCGTCGGTGACCCTGGTGCACAAGGGCAACATCATGAAATTCACCGAAGGTTCCTTCAAGGCCTGGGGCTACGAGCTGGCACGCGAGGAATTCGGTGCGAAGGATCTGGACGGCGGTCCGTGGCAGACCTTCAAGAACCCGAAGACCGGGCGTGACATCGTGATCAAGGATGTGATCGCCGACGCCTTCCTGCAACAGATCCTGCTGCGCCCGGAGGACTACTCGGTCATCGCGACCCTGAACCTGAACGGCGACTACATCTCCGATGCCCTGGCGGCCCAGGTGGGTGGTATCGGCATCGCGCCGGGGGCGAACCTGTCCGACAGCACGGCGATGTTCGAGGCCACGCACGGCACGGCGCCGAAGTATGCCGGTCAGGACAAGGTGAACCCGGGGTCGCTGATCCTGTCTGCCGAGATGATGCTGCGGCACTTGGGCTGGTCGGAAGCGGCCGAGCTGGTGGTCAAGGGCATGGGTGGGGCGATCAGTGCCAGCGAGGTCACCTACGACTTTGCGCGGCAGATGGATGGCGTCGAGCCGATCGACTGCTCGGCCTTCGGCGAGGCGATGATCAAGCACATGTGAGGGTCGGGTGGTCGGAGTGTCCGTAAGGGCACTTGGCCTGAGCCCGGAACCAATCGAGGATGACGACTAACAAACGAGTAACCGCTGAAGGCGTAATTTCGACCGATGAGTAATGACAAGCCCCAATCCCCCGATCGAGACGACTCGGTAACGGTCGAAGAATCGAGGCCGGAGCTCAAGCCACCGCGACAGTACAAGGTGGTGTTGCTCAACGACGATTTCACGCCGATGGAGTTCGTGATCGAAGTACTGGAGACCTTCTTCAGCATGGATCGCGAGAAGGCCACCCGGGTCATGTTGCATGTGCATACGCGTGGCAAAGGCGTATGCGGCATCTTTACCCGGGATGTGGCCGAGACCAAGGTGGCGCAGGTGAACGACTATGCCCGCAGTCATCAGCACCCACTGCTTTGCTCGATGGAGGAGGTCTGACTCCCATGCTCGACAAGGAACTCGAATTCAGCCTGAACATGGTCTTCAAGGAGGCCCGCGAAAAGCGTCACGAGTTCGTGACGGTTGAGCATCTGCTGATGGCGCTGGCGCAAAACCCCAGCGCTGCCACGGTGCTGCGGGCCTGCGGGGGCGATCTCGATCGCATCCGCGACGAGCTTGCGGCCTATATTGACGAAAACACGCCGCGCATCCCGCCGAGCGATTCGCGCGAGACCCAGCCAACCCTGGGCTTCCAGCGGGTGCTGCAGCGGGCGGTATTCCATGTGCAATCCAGCGGGCGCAAGGAGGTCTCCGGCGCCAACGTGCTGGTGGCCCTGTTTGGAGAGCAGGACAGCCAGGCCCTGTACGTGCTGGGTCAGCAGAATATCTCGCGTCTGGACGTCGTGAATTTCATCTCCCACGGCATCTCCAAGGTCGGGGAAGACGAACTCGGGGCCCAGCCCAACCCGGGCGAGTCCCAGGGCGAGCCGGTGGAGGGTGAACGCGAAGAGAAGACCAACGCGCTGCAGCTCTACGCCGCCAACCTGAACGACAAGGCGCGCAAGGACGAGATCGACCCGCTGATCGGGCGCGATCACGAGATCGAACGCACCATCCAGATCCTCTGCCGCCGCCGCAAGAACAACCCATTGCTGGTGGGCGAGGCCGGCGTGGGCAAGACTGCGATCGCCGAGGGTCTGGCGCGCCGCATCGTCGATGAACAGGTACCCGACGCGATCGCGTCTGCCACCGTCTATTCGCTGGATCTGGGCGCGCTGGTCGCCGGCACCAAGTACCGCGGTGACTTCGAGAAGCGTCTGAAAGGCGTGCTCGCCCAACTCAAGAAAGAGCCGGGCGCGGTGCTGTTCATCGACGAAATCCACACCATCATCGGGGCCGGAGCGGCCTCCGGCGGGGTGATGGACGCCTCCAACCTGATCAAGCCGATGCTCGCCTCGGGCGAACTGAAGTGCATCGGGTCCACCACCTATCAGGAATATCGCGGCATCTTCGAGAAGGACCGGGCCCTGGCGCGGCGCTTCCAGAAGATCGAGGTGCCGGAGCCGACGGTGGACGAGACCGAGCAGATCCTGCGCGGGCTGAAGTCCCGCTTCGAGACGCACCACAACGTGCGCTTCACCAAGCCGGCCCTGCGTGCGGCGGCGGAACTGGCCGATCGCTACATCACCGACCGCTTCCTGCCGGACAAGGCCATCGACCTGATCGACGAGGCCGGGGCCAGCCGGCAGTTGCAGCCGGTCAGCCAGCGCAAAAAGACCATCGGCGTACAGGACATCGAGACGATCGTGGCCAAGATCGCGCGCATCCCGCCGAAGTCCGTCTCCAGTTCCGACAAGGAGACCCTGCGCCACCTCGATCGCAACCTGAAGATGACCGTCTTCGGACAGGACGAGGCCATCGGGACGTTATCCACCGCGATCAAGATGGCCCGCTCCGGGCTGGGCGACATGGACAAGCCGATCGGCTCGTTCCTGTTTGCCGGGCCGACCGGTGTCGGCAAGACCGAGGTCACACGCCAACTGGCGCAGCAGATGGGCATCCATCTGGCCCGCTTCGACATGTCCGAGTATATGGAGCGGCATACCGTATCGCGCCTGATCGGGGCGCCGCCAGGCTATGTGGGCTACGAACAGGGAGGGTTGCTGACCGATGCCATCCTGAAGCATCCGCATTCGGTGCTGCTGCTGGACGAGATCGAGAAGGCCCACCCGGACGTGTTCAATGTACTGCTGCAGGTGATGGATCACGGCACGCTGACCGATGCCAATGGGCGCGAGGTCGACTTCCGCAACGTGATCCTGGTGATGACCACCAACGCGGGGGCCGAGCAGGCCAGCCGTCCATCGGTGGGCTTTACCAAGCAGGATCATTCCAGCGATGCGATGGAAGCGATCAAGCGCACCTTCACGCCGGAGTTCCGCAACCGCCTGGATGCCACCATTCAGTTCGGGCCGCTGGACGAGGCCACCATCCTCAGCGTGGTCGACAAGTTCCTGATCCAGCTGCAAGCCCAGCTCGACGAGAAGAAGGTGCATATGACGGTCGAGCCGGAGGCGCGTGCCTGGCTGGCCGAGCACGGCTACGATGTCAAGATGGGCGCGCGCCCGATGGCGCGTACGTTGCAGGAGTACATCAAAAAGCCGCTGGCGGACGAGCTGCTGTTCGGGCGACTGGCCCACGGTGGCGAAGTGGTGGTCCGATTGGGCGAGGCTGGTCTGGAGCTGGATATCCAGGAAACGGCGGTGCCGTCCTGACGCGGCTCGCCGATCCGGCGTTACCGGGCCCGGGAGGGCCCGCAAACGAAGAAGCCCCGGTCCGGCCGGGGCTTCTTCGTTGGAGAGGGAACTTACTTGTTGCGGTAGACGATACGACCCTTGGTCAGGTCATAGGGCGTCATCTGCACGATCACCTTGTCACCGCGCAGGATCCGGATGTAATGCTTGCGCATTTTTCCGGAGATGTGCGCCGTGATCGTGTGCCCGTTTTCGAGCTCCACCCGGAAGGTGGTGTTGGGGAGCGTTTCGACTACAGTGCCCTCCAGCTCGATTTCGTCTTCCTTCGCCATACGGTCCCTCTCGTATTGAATCAAGGTGCGACATTATCCGGATGCACCGGCGGAACACAAGTCACGTGGCGGCTTTCGGGGGACATAGCCACGCCCCGGCGACGGACCAGAGGCGGTCCCTGCGGATGGGCGGCGTTTGCCGGGGTGTACGTGACCGCCTACACTACGCGCGCTTTCACGCGCGAGATCTGTAACGAATGACAACTTCTTGGGCCGCCGTATTTCCGGGGCAAGGGTCCCAGTCCGCCGGCATGCTGGCCGATCTGGGCGATGACCACGCCATTGTCCGCGACACCTTTCAGGAAGCGTCGGATTGCCTCGACGCGGATCTCTGGAGCCTTTGTCAGCATGGTCCGGTGGAACAACTCAACCAGACCGAGTGGACACAACCGGTGATGCTGGCTGCCGGGGTCGCCGCTTGGCGCCTTCTGACCGAACAAACGGACGCCCGCCCGCAGGCCGTCGCGGGCCACAGCCTGGGCGAGTACAGCGCCCTGGTGGCCGCCGGCGTTCTGCGCTTCCCGGATGCGGTACGCCTGGTCGCCGAGCGCGCCCGGGCCATGCAGGCTGCGGTGCCGGAGGGTGAAGGCGCGATGGCGGCCATCCTTGGGCTCGACGATGCCGCGGTACACGCGCTTTGCCTCGAGCATGCCGGTGGCGAGATCCTGGAAGCCGTCAATCTGAACGCGCCGGGGCAGGTCGTGATTGCGGGCAATGCCACTGCGGTGGATCGGGCCGTAAGCGCCGCCAAGGATGCTGGTGCGAAGCGCGCCCTGAAGCTGCCGGTCTCGGTCCCGTCGCATTGCGCACTGATGCGCCCGGCCGCGGAACGCCTGCAGGCGGCCCTGGACGGCACCACCTTTCAGTCCCCCACCATCCCGGTCTGGCAGAATGTGACTGCCGCGCCGACCGATGCCGCCGCGGCCATCAAGAAAAATCTGGCCGCGCAGCTGTATCGCCCGGTGCGCTGGGTCGAGACCATTCGCGGCTTGCGCGAACAGGGCGTGGCGGTTCAGGTTGAATGCGGGCCGGGACGCGTCCTGACCGGTCTTGCCAAACGCATCGACCGCGAACTGGAACTGTTCGATGTTGCCGACCGCGATACCCTGAAGGTCACGCTCGAACGTCTGGCCGCGGGCTGAGCGACCGACTGCGACTTTCTCTCACTTGAAGTAAAGGCTTAACCATGTCCGACAGCAAACGTGTAGCCCTTGTAACCGGTGCAAGCCGCGGAATTGGCGCGGCCATTGCCCGCCGTCTGGCGGAGCAGGGCCTGCAGGTGGTGGGTACCGCGACCAGTGCGTCCGGCGCCGAACGGATCACCGAAACCCTGAAGCAATGGGGCGGGCGCGGCATTGCGTTGGACGTGACCGACGCGGACTCCGTCGCAGCCGGCCTGCAGGCGATCCAGGAACAGGAAGGGTCGATCGAGGTGCTGGTCAACAATGCCGGTATTACTCGCGACAACCTGTTCATGCGCATGAAGGACGCGGAATGGGACGCGGTCCTCGACACCAACCTGTCCGCTGCCGTGCGCCTGACACAGCGCCTGCTGAAAGGCATGATGAAACTGCGCCGCGGCCGCATCATCCTGGTGGGTTCGGTCGTGGGCTCCACCGGCAACGCCGGGCAGACCAACTACGCCGCCGCGAAAGCCGGCCTTGCTGGATTTGCCCGTTCCCTGGCGCGCGAGGTCGGCAGCCGCAGTATCACCGTGAACACAGTCGCACCGGGTTTCATCGATACCGACATGACCCGCGAACTGGGCGATGACACCAAACAGGCCCTGCTCGGACAGATTCCGCTGGGGCGCCTGGGGGCGCCGGAAGAGATCGCTGCGGCCGTCGGTTTCCTGGCCTCCGAGGAGGCCGGATACATCACCGGCGAGACCCTGCATGTGAACGGCGGGATGTTCATGCATTGATCACGACGGGTCGGCCGCAGGCCGCCCGCACGACCCGCTGCGCGGATCGCTAGATCGCGGCGGGGCTTTTCTCTAGAATGGCGGACCTTTCAACGAAGCCGCCTCACACTGAAGGGGATTTCTGAACCATGAGTAGCATTGAAGAACGCGTCAAGAAAATCGTTGTCGAGCAGCTGGGTGTCAAGGAAGAGGACGTGACCAACGCGGCCGGCTTCGTCGACGACCTGGGTGCGGATTCGCTGGACACGGTGGAACTCGTCATGGCGCTCGAAGAGGAATTCGAAACCGAAATCCCGGACGAGCAGGCGGAAAAGATCACCACCGTGCAGCAGGCGATCGATTACATCAACGAGCACATGAAGGACTGATTCGACGCCTCCGGGCGCCGATCAGGACGACGCGAACGGGCCTTCCTGCGCGCAGGGCGGCCCTTCGTCGTTGCGCTGAGCGCGTAATTTCAGTCTTTCGAGGAGAACACATTGGCTAAGCGACGTGTCGTGATTACCGGACTGGGGATCGTCTCCCCGGTCGGATCCACTATCGACAAGGCCTGGAGCAACATCAAGGCCGGCAAGAGCGGCATTTCCCCCATCGATGTCTTCGATGCATCGGACATGCCGGTGAAGATCTCCGGCGCCGTCCGGGACTTCGAGGCCAATGACTACGTCCCGCCGAAAGACCAGAAGAAGATGGACACCTTCGTCCTTTACGGGATCGCGGCGGGGCTTCAGGCCCTGGATGACTCCGGTTTGGAAGTCACCGAGGAGAACGCCGAGCGGATCGGGGTGGCCATTGGCTCCGGGATCGGCGGGCTGCCTTATATCGAACGCTCCTACGGTGCGTACCTGAAGGGCGGGGCGCGCAAGATCTCCCCGTTCTTCGTGCCCAGTGCGATCATCAACATGGTGGCCGGGAACCTGTCCATCATGCGCAACCTGCAGGGCCCGAACATCTCCATCGTCTCGGCCTGCGCCACCGGTACCCACAACATCGGTGACGCCGCTCGCATGATTGCCTATGGGGACGCCGATGCCATGGTCGCCGGTGGGGCCGAGATGGCCACCACGCCACTGGGCATTGGCGGCTTCGCCGCCGCCCGCGCGCTGTCCACTCGCAATGACGACCCCGAACGCGCCTCGCGTCCCTGGGACAAGGACCGCGATGGCTTTGTGCTGAGCGATGGCGCCGGTGTAATGATGCTCGAAGAGTACGAGCACGCGAAGGCCCGCGGGGCCCACATCTACTGCGAAGTGGCCGGCTTCGCCTGGAATGCGGATGCGCACCACATGACGCAGCCGATCCAGGATGGTTCCGGTGCCGCCAAGTGCATGCATCGTGCCTTGAAAGATGCCGGGGTGAATCCGGAAGAGGTTGGGTACATCAATGCTCACGGGACCTCGACCCCCGCAGGTGACCTGGCGGAGACCCAGGGCCTGAAGAAGGCCTTCGGCGATCACGCCTACAAGCTCATGGTCAACTCCACCAAGTCGATGACCGGCCACCTGCTGGGTGCCGCCGGCGGGATCGAGGGCGTGTTTACCGCCCTGGCGCTGCGCGATCAGGTGTCACCGCCGACCATCAACCTGGAAAACCCGAGCGAAGGGTGCGACCTGAACTACGTGGCCAACGAGGCCCGCGAAATGAAGACCAAGGTCGGCCTGTCGAACTCCTTCGGTTTCGGGGGCACCAACGGCACTCTGGTGTTCCGCAGCATCTGACGCTGCGGCGCCGCCATGGCGGTCCATGAACTGGCCGCCGGGGTCGACTTTGCGGCCCTGGCGCGGCGATTCCCAGAGCGCTATCCCCACCTGCTGGAGTCGGCCCTGATCGGGCAGGCTCCGGCTCGTTTTTCCATCCTGTTCGCCTTCCCCGGCCGCACGTTGTCCAGTGCGGCCGGAGAGGACGTGCTGGGCGTGCTGGATCAGGATCTCTCGAGCACACCACCACTCGACCCCGACGACGCCGCATATGCCCATCTCCCGTTCCTCGGGGGATGGTTCCTGTACGCCGGGTACGAACTGGCCTGGCGCATGGAGCCGGCCCTGGGTGATTGCCGCTCGGACCCCTGGCTGCCGGATGCCCTGGTGACCTATTTCCCGGCGGCACTGATCCACGATCACCACGAGGGGACGACCTGGTTCGTCGACGAGGCAGGCGATTGCGCGCGTTTGGAGCGGGTGGAGTCGGACTGCGCGACAGTCCGGGGCCAGCCGAGTCCCGCATCCGAGCCGCTGCCCGCCCTGGCCCTTCAGGAGGAGGACGCCCAGCGCTATCGCGACGCAGTGATGAAGGGCCTCGAGTACATCCGGGCCGGCGACACCTTTCAGGTCAATCTATCCCGCGAATGGCGTGCCACCGCCGCGCAGCCGCTGGATCCGGCGGGGCTGTACACCCGCCTGCGCGAGGCCAATGCCGCACCATTTGCCGCGTGGCTGCAACTTCCAGGGGCTCACGTGATCAGTTCCTCCCCAGAGCGGCTGGTGTCGGTGGAAGATGCCATGGTCGAGACCCGGCCGATTGCGGGGACCCGTCGCCGCGATGCGGACGCGGAAGAAGACCGGCGTCTTTTCAGTGAGTTGACGTTCAACATTAAGGAACGCGCCGAGCATGTCATGCTCGTGGATCTGGAACGCAATGATGTCGGGCGCGTGGCCGAGATCGGTAGCGTGCGCGTGGCGGAGCTGATGACCATCGAGAGCTATCGCCGGGTGCATCACATCGTCTCCAGCATTGTCGGGCGCCTGCGCCCGGGCACCACCACGGCCGACATCCTGCGCGCGGTCTTTCCGGGCGGCACCATCACCGGCTGCCCGAAGATCCGCAGCATGCAGATCATCCAGGAACTGGAACAACAGGCCCCGCGTGGGGCCTACACCGGCGGCTGCGGGTACGTCAGCCGCCACGGCCGTATGGATACCAATATCCTGATCCGGACCCTCGTCGTTCGGGGGAACGAACTGCGTTTTCGGGCGGGGGCCGGGATCGTCGCGGACTCCGATCCCGAGCGCGAGCTGGAGGAGACCCGGCACAAGGCACACGGCCTGCTGGAGGCGCTGCAGGGGGCGGGGGAGAAGAGCCCATGATCCTGGTGAACGGCGAGCCCGAGGGGCGGGTATCGCCATTGGATCGCGGGCTACTCCTGGGCGACGGCCTGTTCGAGACGCTACGGGTGCGACAGGGCCGACCACAGCTATGGGCCTACCACTGGGCCCGCCTGACGCGCGGGCTGGGGCACCTCGGGTTTCCGGAAATCGGCGAGACCGAGGTGCTGGACGAGATTGCGCGAGTGGCGACCCTGCCAGCCTGCATGGTGCGCCTGACAGTGACCCGGGGTGAGGGGCCAAGGGGCTACGCGCCGCCCGCGGCACCGGCACTGACTCGGATCGTCAGTGCCGGTCCGGCGCTGGACGACGCCGCCCCCACTGAACGCGAATCCCTGAGCCTGGGTTGGGCCGCAGTGCCGATCGGCGTAAACCCGGCGCTCGCGGGTCTCAAACACACTAGTCGCCTGGAACACGTGATGGCCCGGCGCAGCTGGCAACCGGGCTGGGACGAGGCAATCCTCCACGATGCGCTGGGGCGCGTGGTCAGCGCCACGCAAGGGAATCTCTGGCTGCGCGAAGGGCGTACCTTGCTCACCCCGCCGGTGGATCAGTCCGGGATCGCCGGTACGCGACGCGCCTGGGTCCTCGAGCATGCCGAACGGTTCGGGTTCGAGGTGATCGAGGCGTACCCGGACCCCGCGCGTATCGAGAGAGCCGATGCGCTCTATGTCAGCAACGCGCGTATCGGGATGACCCCGGCCGTGCTGTCCGAAGGGGACAAGCGGGGGCCTGCGTGGCAGGATGATCCGCTGTATTCAATGGGAATTGCATTGCATGAAGCGGATTAGCCTCGCTGTCCTGGCGCTCCTGGTCGTTCTGGCCCTGGGCGCCGCCTGGTGGCTTAGCGAACACTACCAGGCGCAGCTGGATACGCCGATGGCGCTGGACGCCTCGGAACGCTTTCAGTTGGAACCGGGGCAGGGGTTGCGTTCGGTGAGCAGGACCTTTGCCGAACGCGGCTGGGTGGATTCTGCCTGGGTGCTCGAGGCCTATGGACGGCGTCAGGGCATTGCACCGCGTCTCCAGGCAGGAGAATACGCCGTGACGCCGGGCATGACCCCGCGCGAACTGATCCATGCGATGGCTCGCGGCGAGGTGGTACAGCATCGCCTCACGTTCCCGGAGGGCTGGACCATCCGCCAGGCGCTGGCCGCGCTGCGCGAGCACCCGGAACTCATCGGGCCCGCGGAATCGGTCGGGGTCGACAACCTGCTGGAGGCACTGGGGCTCGAGGACCTGGGACACCCGGAGGGATGGTTCCTGCCGGACACCTATTTCTTCGGCTCCGGAACCGAGGCCCTGGCGGTGCTGCAACGCGCCCACCAGGCGATGCGCCTGCACCTGGACCGCGCGTGGGAGGACCGAATCGAGGACCACCCGGTGAAATCCCCCTATGAGCTGCTGATCCTAGCCTCCATCATCGAACGCGAGACCGGGCGCGGGGATGAGCGTGACCGGGTGGCCGGGGTGTTCGTGAACCGGCTCAAGCGCGGCATGCGCCTGCAGACCGATCCCACCCTGCTGTACGCGCAGGAGCCCGGCGTACAACGCCTGACGCGCGCCGAACTGGACCGCGATCATCCCTACAACACCTACACCCGTGCCGGGCTCCCGCCAACGCCCATCGCCCTGCCGGGGCGCGCGGCCTTGCAGGCGGCGGCACGTCCGGCCGAAACCAATGACCTCTTCTTCGTCTCGCGCGGCGACGGCAGTCATCATTTCTCCGAGACCTATCGTGAACATCGCGAGGCCGTGATCCGCTACCAGCTGGGCGGGGATGGCAGCCGCTACGGCATACGCAACCGGTAACTGGAGACGCCCTGCACATGGAACGCTCGCCCCATCCCGGCCATTTCCTGGTCCTCGAAGGCATCGAGGGCTCGGGCAAGACCACCCAGATCGAGCGTCTGGACACCGCGCTGCGCGCTGCCGGACACCCGGTGCGCAACACCCGGGAGCCGGGCGGGACCGCCCTCGGCGAACGCCTGCGCGGCCTGCTGCTGGACCCCGACCTGCCGGGCATGTGCGCCGAGTCCGAGTTGCTGCTGATGTTCGCCGCGCGGGCCCAGCACCTGCACGAGGTGATTCGGCCGGCTCTGCAGGCCGGCGATTGGGTGCTTAGCGACCGCTTTACCGATGCCTCGTTTGCCTACCAGGGGGCCGGGCGGGGACTCGGCTCCCAGCGGGTCGCGCAGCTGGAGGACTGGCTGCAGGGCGATCTCCGCCCGGATCTGGTAATCCTGCTGGACATCGAACCAGAGACCGGGCTTGATCGCGCCGTCCAGCGCGGCCGGCGAGACCGCATCGAACGCGAGGCGCTGGACTTCTTCGAGCGCGCACGCCAGGCTTATCGGGAACGCGCCGAGCGAGCGCCGGGACGCTATCTGGTCGTGGATGCATCCGCGGACCCGGACACGGTAGCCGAGCGCCTCCTCGCGGGCGTGCGCGAGCGCCTGCCGTTGCACGCGCTGGAGGGTTAAGGGGGCCATGGCTGCGCCAGTCACCGACGATACCCTGCCGCCCTGGCTGCAAAAGCCGTGGGAGGCGCTGGCGCGGCGCGGGCGCGAAGGGCGCCTGCCCAGCGGTCTACTGGTCCATGGCGCTCCGGGCGTTGGCAAGGCACTGCTGACGCGGGCGCTGGTCCAGGCCCTGCTGTGCCAGCGCGCGACGGGCACCGAGCCGCCGTGCGGCGAATGCAACGGCTGTCGCAGCTTCCTTGGTGGTGTACACCCCGAGGTGATGACGCTGGAGCCGGAGGAGGCGGGCAAGGAAATCCTGATCGCGGCGGCCCGCGAGGCGATCGAGTTTCTCTCGCTGTCCGGTTCGGGCGGGCTGCGCAGCGTGATCATCCGCCCGGCCGATGCCCTGAACACGAACGCGGCGAATGCGCTGCTGAAGACCCTGGAGGAACCCCCGCCCAGGGCCATGCTGATTCTCGAGGCAGCTCAGCCGGCGCGCCTGCCAGCGACCATCCGCAGCCGCTGCCAGATGGTCGAAATCGCCACGCCGGGGCCTGCCGAAGCAACGGACTGGTTGCGCGTGGCCGCCGATGACCCTGCGGCAGTGGACGAGGCCTATGCCGCCAGTCTCGGGCGTCCGCTGGCCGCCCGCGAGATCCTGACCGACCCCGACCGTATGGCGCGCTGGGAACAGGACCGCGAGGCCCTGACCCTGCTACTGCGTCGCCCCGGGGTGACACCGATGGCCAGTGCCATGCAACGCAGCCTGCCGGAATCCCTGATCCCACGAATCCAGGCTCTGCTGGTTGCGGCCCAGCGCCTGCTCGTCAACGGCGAGCCGGATGCGTTTGGCCGGCAGTTCCCGCGCGATCGACTCGAGGACTTCGCGCGCCGCATGGGACCGCGTCGGCTGGCTGAACTGTCGAATCAAGCGCTCGGCTGGCAACGCCAGGCCTCGCGCCAGCTCAACCCGCAGCTGCGCATGGAAGACATCGCATTGAGCTTCCTCGAGCAGTAAGGCGTCACTTGCCACGAGTACAGTCGGGGTGGCGCGGTATCGGTGCGATGGGCGATACTGCCGGACCCAGTACGATTTCAGGTCACACGGAGGGTCTATGGCCGGGCAGGGCATGCTCACCTTGGCAATCAAGGAAAAACCCGCGCTGTATGCGGCATACATGCCGTTCGTGACCAATGGCGGTCTGTTCATCCCGACCGACAAGGCCTACAAGCTCGGAGACCAGGTCTTCCTGCTGCTGTCCCTGCTGGAGGATTCGGATCGCCTTCCGACCCCCTGCACGGTGGTCTGGATTACGCCGCCGCGCGCCCAGGGCAACCGGCTGCGGGGCATCGGCGTGCAGTTCAACAAGTCGGACAAGGGTGTGACCCACCGCCGCATCGAGGAACATCTGGGCGGCATGCTGAACTCCGACCGCAAGACCCATACCTTCTAGAAGAGATCTCCTTGCAGACGAGGCCTCACGCCCTTGGGGCGCGCTCCCACACGCGTTACCACCGGCCGTTCTCCGCCTCCGCCGTACCTCTCAGCGTACCGTAGCCGCGCCGGCTTCGTGGATGGCCTCTCCCAGATATTCCAGCGCCTGGTCGATCTGCGCTCGCGTCAGGTAGAAGTGGGGCGCAAAGCGGATCCCGCCGCCTCGCATGGCACACAGGATGCCGCGCCCCTGAAGCCTCGCGTATAGCGCTTCCAGGTCATCCACCGGCGGTCGGAACGTCAGGATGCCGGCACGCCGGCCGCGCGGTGTCAGGATTTGGCAGCCGTGCGCACGCAGGCCTTCTTCCAAATGTAGCCAGTGCTCGCGGATCTCGTGGTCGATGCTGTCCAGCCCGATCTCCAGCAGAAGGGAGAGACTGGCGTGCAGGGCGTGAATTCCGAGCATGTTCGGACTGCCCGGTTCGAAACGCCGCGCACTCGTGGCGGGCTCGATCCCCGGGTTCGAGAAATCGCCGGCATGCGCCAGCATGTTCCAGCCATATTCCTGCAGCGTCAGCCGTTCGCGGATCTCCGGGTTTACGTAGAACACCCCGATTCCCTCGGGCGCCAGCATCCACTTGTGGGCATCGGCCATCACGAAGTCGGCATGGCAACCCGGGGCATCGAAGGGCAGGGCGCCCAGGTGCTGGATCGCATCAACACAGAACAGGATGCGCCGCGAGCGCAGTTCCGCACCCAGCGCCTGGATGTCGACCCGCAGCCCGGAGTCGTAGCGCACAGCACTGGTGGCCACCAGGCGGGTCCGCGCATCACATGCGGCCAGCAGGTCGCGCTCCGGTTCCTCGCCAATGGCGACCTCGCGCGCCTCGATGCCGAAACGCTCTGCGGCGGCCAGCCAGACGACACGATTGGACGGGAACTCGTGCGCCGGGAACACCACATTGTCGCCCGGCTGCCAGTCCAGGCCGAAGGCCACCATTGACAGCGCCTCGGACGTGTTCTTTACGAAGGCAATGTCCTCTGCGGACGGCGCCCCGATCAACGCCCGTGCGAGTTCCCGCGTCGCGTCGATTTGCTGCAGCCACTGCAGGTAGTCACGCGAGCCATGGGCCACGTTCTCCCGGGCGAAGCGGCAGACCGCGTCCTCGGTGCGCCGGGGCCAGGGGCCCACGGCGGCATGATTGAGGTGGATGATCCCTTCCTGTGGAAACTCCGGGTGCATGCGATCCTCCTGATCAGGGGTCGAAGGGTAATCCAAGAGCCGGCAATGTCGCCAGATCAAGGCGCTGGTTGAAGCGATAAGCGAAAGCAGAGCGGTAACGGACCGCGTACTTAGCAAACGTAAACGGATGATGACTCTTGCTCAGGCTGCCTTTGAGGTCGCCGAGCACGGTGTTGATCCATTGACAACCTCGCCATTGTCGGGTTTTTGACCGTAGGGTCCTGTCGGCGGTCGGCCCGCCTCACAGCGCGGAAGCCCCAAGCCGGACGTAATGAGCCCAGTGCCCTTCCAAAAACGTTTCGGCGGTCCACGGAGCCGGATGCCGGCCTATTTATAAGTTTTTCCCTAGAGGACAAAAAATACCAGAACCAACCAAATGGAGCAAAATATCCAAATACCGTTACTGATCAGAGGTAACCAATAAAGCCATTTCACTGTGAAGGATGTTTGTTTGGTTTCATGGTTAAGAAAATGCGGCATGCTCGGGCACAAGTTGGATACCGCCTCGTCAAAACGCTGCAGATTCTTTTTATGGTGAGTCATGTATATCACACCGCTTTTTATCTTTTGTAAAAACATCAAATTTATGGCCAAACCTGCAATAATAAGAATCGGTATAATAACCGCTGAGGCCATGTCTTCACTGCGCTCGATGAGGATTGCAAAAGCAGTAAAAAACGCGGTCATGAAGGTCACCAGCATTCCAAGCTTAGTCCAATTCAAATTGTCTTCATGCATATAAAGCTGGGCGGCCGACTGTTCTTTTTCAATCAGCTGCGTTAGCAACTCGTCTTTATCTGCTGTCGGAATGCGCGTTTGCGGCTCATCAGCGCAGCCACTATCCGGATTCTTTCTTCGGCTGTAAAACCAAATGGAACGGGCTCTTACCACGCCATCGAAATCCGCGGGTGGAGTCATATCCCACAGATGTTTAAAACCCATGTGACGATGAAACCCAATCGAGCGGGTATTCAGGGGTTCATTGACCACCGCCGCCAAGGCAAAGTCAGCACTCATATTAGAAAAAAGTTTGCAGTAGAGGGCGCTCGAAACGCCTTTTGTGTTTGGTGCTGAACAGATCTGCTTGATCAGCGTGAACTTATCCATAATGGTGTATCTTAAACAAGAATTAACCACTTCCGACGGCTGAATCTTGTCCTGATTATAGGCCAGCAAAAAGCCTTGAATCTCACCATTCTTCTCGGCCACCCAAAAATAGTCTGCATGACCAATCCATTTTAGGTAATCTTCTTCCGTGTAATTGGATATTAAAAAACCCGTGTTTTCCGGATCTTTTAAATTGCTCAGCAACCAATGGCTGGCAATATTATGAATGACCGGCACATCCTCGGGCGTGACTGGACGAATATCCATACTTTACCTCTATGGGTCTGGTTCTAAGGAAACACTGGGCGTTCCGCCGTTCATTGGCCTGCACTTGGTTGCGCTCTGGCCCTCCTGGCATCGCGCGCACCGTGCCGCGCTTGCGCGCGATGTTTCGGCTCAGCTCGATCCCAACGAAGCTCCGGATCGCTTGTCTGTCGTAGACCGCATACTCGATCCCTTCCATCCGACAAATTGAAGCACTACTGCGCCACGTACAGCCTAAGTATCCGTTCCAGGCCATTCGGCGGACGGCCCCGCATCATCCCCTTTAAGTGGTGTGGCTCATCGACTCCACCAGCACCGCCCAAGGCGTGATTGCGTCGTTCTCCCAAAAAGTCGGTCGCGCCGCGTGTGCTTACGCATGACGGAATACTCGAGATCGGAGAATCTGCACTGGAACATCCGCCCTAACCTTGGGCGGAAAACCTAGCGCCCTTATCCCTAACCCGCCAGGAGGGCAGGATCCAAGGCGGAATAAATCAGTGTTTGCCTAACACCCCCGTACTGCCTCCCGATCATCTGACGTATCGAACGCGGAAGGCGGTTCAGGGATGGCTTTCGGTAGGAATGAATGGACGTAGCATACCAAAGAATCAGTGGTTGTTCGAGAGAACGCTAACTATTTCATTAGGCTTGGCGCGCACTGCGCCTAGCGATGAATAAGTCTTTCCGGATATGGAATGGCTTCCAATATGACGTAGATACAAGACGACCTTCCGGAAAGGTGGAGCCGTCTCAGGTCGTTACAAACAGACAGGTCCCATTCGGTTTCCGAATAAAGAACAGGGCGTAGTAGCCATTGCAATCCAGAATCCCTTTTAATACATGGAGAGCAAGCGCATCAGAAGTGTCATGCACGGACACTGTCAACGTTGGCATCGATGCCTGACGTAGTCAGGCGAAGTTTTACGCGACCTGACGAGCATTCCTCGGCGGGATCAAAGGTTTATCTCCATGGGCCCTGATCATCGGCCAATGCAACCCATTTATCATCGGTCGCCACCACCACTTAAGAAGCGCCACTATCGATGGCATGCACATGTTGAATCACCGGGCATCTCGGCTGCCCCGCGTGCCATCTTGCCAGCGATGCGTTCGCCGCCCAGGCAGGCATCGTCAAGTTGCATCTACTGCTTCCTTTAAGGCCTGGGTCAGCTCGTTCTGGAGTGCCCAGGCAGCGGGGTAGCGGACGCGGAACTAGCGTTTGAGCACCAGCCCCGGAAGCGTGGGTTTGTTTTGGTTGGGCATATGAATGCCCGGAAACCAAGTAGTCCGCGGAAGGTTCGTACCCGTAAATCACAGTCCCTGCGATCAGCGAGGTCTAATGCCGACCGGCATTGCATTGCAACGTTTTCTGGGGGCCGCTGTGCATGTTTGTCGAGCGTGACAGCGGGGCACGACGCTCCTTTGATGTCCCGTTGGCCCTCGTCCACCACCAGCCGGGCCACCCGAAGCTTGTACTCCGGATCATAATTTCTGCGTCCCACATGGTTTCCTCGATCAGATCGTCAGCATTCCACCGATCGAGGTGCCGACCAAGATAGGGCAACACAAGGTCCAACGCGAGAAGTGAACCGCCCCGGGTTTGATCCAGGCACGCAACCCCGACTGGGTCCAGCGCCCGTTTTTTGCGCGCTACGATGACCAAGCCACCTGGCTCGATCAGCTCAAACCCGCCTTCGGCGAAGATCGCTTCTTCTTCGAGGACGAGCTGATGGCGATGAAGGACGAATCGGCTCACTGAGTCCGCCTCAGCCGGGCGGGTTTGGCACAATGGACCTCATGGACAACAACACGCTCAAGCAACGCGACCTGCGCACCCTCTGGCATCCCTGTACCCAGATGAAAGACTACGGCGAGGAGGGGACCCTCCCGCTGCTTCCGATCCAGCGGGGGGAGGGTGTCTGGCTGTACGATTTCGACGGCAATCGCTATCTGGATGCCATCAGTTCGTGGTGGGTCAACCTGTTCGGTCACGCCAACCCCCGCATCGGCAATGCGGTGAAGGAGCAGCTCGATCAGCTGGAGCACGTCATCCTCGCAGGCTGCACCCACGAGCCGGTGGTCGAGTTGTGCGAACGCCTGATCGACATCACCCCCGAAGGCCTGGACCGGGTGTTCCTGGCGGACAACGGCAGCGCCGGGGTCGAGGTCGCGCTGAAGATGAGCTTTCACTACTGGCGCAACGTCGATCGCCCGCAGAAGACCCGCTTCATTCGCCTGTCCAACAGCTACCACGGCGAGACCCTGGGCGCCTTGTCCGTGAGCGATGTACCGCTGTACAGCGCAACCTACGAACCGCTGATGCTGGACGTCATCACCGTGCCGGCACCGGATTGTTTCGACCGCGAAGACGGCGAAACCTGCGCCGATGTGGCGCGTCGCCAGTTCGACCACATGGAACAGGCGCTGGCGGAACATGCCGATGAGGCCGCCGCAGTCATCGTGGAGCCCCTGGTCCAGTGCGCCGGCCACATGCGCATGTACGACCCTGAATACCTGCGGCTACTGCGTGAAGCCTGCGACCGTCACGGCGTCCACCTGATCGCCGACGAGATCGCAGTCGGCTTCGGGCGCACGGGCACGCTGTTCGCTTGCGAACACGGGCCAATCACGCCCGATTTCATGTGCCTGTCCAAGGGCCTGACCGCCGGCTATCTGCCCATGGCCGCCGTGTTGACCACGGATACCATTTACCAGGCGTTCTACGACGATTACGAAAAGCTCAACATGTTCCTGCATTCGCATTCCTATACCGGGAATCCGCTCGCGTGCAGGGCCGCACTTGCCACACTGGACATCTTCGATTCCGATCCCGTTCTTGAGAGAAACCGGGAGCTTGCCGCCCATATCGATAAACGACTTGAACCCTTGCGGGAACATCCGCATGTCGCCGACGTGCGCCAGCACGGCATGATTGCGGCGGTGGAACTGGTGCAGGACAAGTCCCGACGCACCCCGTATCCGTGGCAGGAACGTCGCGGACTGCACATCTATCGCCACGGCCTGACACGCGGTGCGCTGTTGCGACCGCTGGGGAACGTGAGCTATCTGATGCCGCCGTACGTGATCACCGAGGAACAGATCGACTTCCTTGTCGAGGTGATGACCGAGGGGATCGAAAAGGCCGTGCGCGCCTGACGTGCGGGATCAGGCCTAAACGGAAACGGGATTGGGCCTGGCGCAGGCCGCGTTCATGACTTCGGTGGGAACATGCCGGTCATTCCGGTCGAGACACGCCCATCTTCCATGTCGCATAATACATATTATGTTAAATCGTGGATAAGGGGCTGTGCTGGTCGCCTTAGCGAGCCCCTGGACAATGCACGTGCGGTCACCCGGCCCGGGTTCTCTCCCCGGCCGGCCCCCGGATTGTTAACGCCGTGGCGTCAGGAAAGACTGCTGATGACGTGCGTGAGGATCTGTTTCACCCGCGCCATGCCGACATCGAGATTCGCGGCGATGTCGTCCATGGTGATCTCGCCTTCGGCGCGTCCGGCCGCCCAGTTGGCGATTACGGCACAGCAGGCGTAGTTCAGCCCCAGTTCACGCGCCAGCGCCGCCTCGGGCATGCCGGTCATGCCCACCAGATCGCAGCCGTCGCGTTCCAGGCGATCAATCTCCGCGGCCGTCTCCAGGCGCGGTCCCTGCGTGGCCCCGTAGGTCCCGTGCTCCACGGCCTCGATACCCAGGTCGTCAATCGCGCGGATCAGTGTCTGGCGGACGCTGTCGCTATAGGGCCAGGTCATGTCGATGTGGGTGACCTCTTCCAGGTCATTCCCCTCGAAGAAGGTATTCGCCCGTGACCAGGTGTAATCGATGATCTGATCGGGGATCGCGACCATACCGGGCTTCATCTCTTCGCCAATCCCGCCGACTGCAGCCACGGCCACCACGTTGTCGATCCCGGCATTTTTCAGCGCCCAGATATTGGCGCGGTAGTTCACCTCGTGCGGCGGGATGGTATGCCGGGCCCCGTGCCGTGGCAGAAACACGATCTCGGTGTCGTTCAGGCGGCCGAACACCAGCGGCCCCGAGGGTTCGCCATACGGCGTGTGCATTACCTGACGCCGGGTGATCTCCAGATCCTTCAGCCGGGTCAGGCCGGTGCCGCCGATGACGGCGATACGGGGTGTGGACATGAGCGCCTCGGGCGTCAGTGGTTTAGTGGTCGGCCACGGCGAAGATGCCGGGCGCATTGCGCAGATAGTCCTGATAATCCATACCGTACCCGAACAGGTAGCGGTTCGGGGCCTCCAGGGCGGCGTAGTCGACGGTGATCGCCGGGTCCCGCTCCGGGTTGTGCTTGTCCACCAGGACGATGGAGATCACCTGCGCCGCGCCCTGCTCCTCGCAGAACGTCTTGATTCCCTCCAGGGTAATCCCGCCGTCGAGGATGTCATCCACGATGACAACGGTTCGATCCTTGAGCGACGCCTGCGGACGGGCCAACCAGTGCAGCTGTTCGCCGCCGCGGGTGCCACCGCGATAGCGCGTGGCGTGCAGGTAATCCACCTGCATGGGAAACGACCAGCGGGTCAACAACCCGCCCATCAGCACCACACCCCCGTTCATCACGCCCATGACCAACGGATTGCGGTCCTTCAGCGTGCTGGCAGTGCGTTCCGCCAGGCGGTCGATCGCCGTCTCGACGGCATCGCGGCTGAAGAGGCAGTCGGCGTCGCGCAGCGTGGCTCGGGCCTGTTCCGGGCTCATGGCATGTCCTGAGGGTATCGATGCGGGGAAATCATGTCCGAGCGCCGAACATTCGGCAAGGTTGGCCTCGCCTTTTCGGGGCCCGGAAACGCAACCGGCCGGCACAAGGGCCGGCCGGTTGAAAACGAACGTCGATAACCTTAGTAGGTAAAGGTGACCGTGTCGTCGTCCATCGCTTCGGAGATGACGTAGGCGCCGCCCACGGTTTCTTCGATCTCCGGAATCAGGTCGTTGCCCCACAGATCCAGCGTCGGGGTGCAGACCTTCATTACGACGCCGGCTTCGTGGGCGTCCTTCATGAAGTCGTAGACGCTCTTGCTGGAGCCTTCCTGCACGAACAGGTTCTCGGCAACGCCCTTCTTGGCGAGCTCGCCAGCACGGCCGGTCATCACGATTTCAACGTCGTATTCCATGGCGGCAGCCACAGTGGCCTGGAAGAACGGGGCACCCAGTTCGGAAGCGTTGCTCGGGTCGGTGTTGACCATGACGATCATGAGCTTATCGGCCATTTTGGATCTCCAACTTCAGTGGTGAGTGTGAATATTACTAGCTGCTCAACTGCAAACCGGTGGCGCATTATAGGCGGCTCGGCACGCGGGTGCCAATGCGCCCTTTCCATGGGGTTATGCAGTGGCGATCTGGCTCGCTTGAGTCCAGCGCGCCAACCGCGCGCGCAGTGCGACGAGACGCTGTGGATCAGGCTCCACTGGGCGCGCCCGCAAGCGTTCCAGTCGACGCCGCGATTCAGGTGACAACGGCTGATCCGCCTGGGCGGCAAGGATCATGTCGGCTTGTTCCGGCTGGTTGCAAATCAGCACCATGTCGCAGCCGGCCGCACGTGCGGCCGCCGCGCGCTCGGCGGGACCGCCGATGCCCTCTGCCCCAGCCATGGCGAGGTCGTCGCTGAGGATCGCCCCGCGGTAGCGCAGTTCGCGGCGCAGGATGTCCTGCAGCCAGACGCGCGAGAAGCCCGCGGGATGTTCATCCACCTGTGGGTATACGACGTGGGCCGGCATGATGGCCTCGAGGTCCCCGAGCACCGGGCGAAATGCCTCCAGATCCTGATTCTCGATCTCGGAGAGTGGACGGTCGTCGACCGGCAAGGCGACATGCGAATCCGCGGCAATAGCCCCGTGACCCGGGAAATGTTTGCCCACGGCCGCCATGCCGGCCGCGGACAGGCCCCGGATCAACTCGCCGGCCAGGCGCGCGATCACGTCCGGGTCATAATGGAAGGCACGATCGCCGATGACCTCGCTGATGTCGAGGTCGCGATCCAGCACCGGGGTAAAACTGAAGTCGATGTCCACCGAGCGCAGCTCACGCCCGAGAAGTTCGCCGGTCGCATGCGCGAGCTCGCAGGCCTTGTTGCGGTCGTAATCGTGGACGTGGCCCAGCTGACGCATCGGCGGGATGGCGGTGAAGCCATCGCGCAGCCGTTGCACCCGTCCGCCCTCCTGGTCCACCGCAATCAGGATGCCGGGGCGCTCGGCGCGAATGGCGGCGACCAGCGCGCTCACCTGCTCCGCAGTGCCGACGTTGCGGGCGAACAGGATCACGCCGCCGGTGGCGGGATGACGCAGGCGTTCACGGTCTTCGGGAGTCAGTTCGGTACCGGCGACATCGAGCATCACCGGACCCAGGGGCAAGGGGTCGTTCTTGGACATCACTCAGGGGCTCGATTCGGCGCTCCCGCGGGAGCCATCTTTTCAGGATAGCGAGGCTTCGGGGAGAAAGGCGAGTGCCTTGAGCTTCTCGATGCGGTTGCGAATGCGCGCGGCCTCCTCGAATTCGAGGTCGCGGGCCTTGGCAAACATCTCCTTTTCCAGGCGTTCGATCTCCTTGGCCGCGTTGTCCGGCGCGCCGACGTAATCGGCGCCCTCCTCCGCCACCTTTCGACCTCGTCGGCCGCCGGCGCCGGGCATCGCGTTGCGCGCCTCCAGGATGTCCGCAACGTTCTTGCGGATGCCGATGGGCGTGATTCCGTGGGCCTCATTGTGCTCGATCTGCTTGGCCCGGCGGCGCTCGGTCTCGTCGATCGCGCGCCGCATGGATCCGGTCACCTTGTCCGCGTACAGGATCGCCTTGCCGTTGACGTTGCGTGCGGCGCGGCCGATGGTCTGGATCAGCGAACGGTCGGAGCGCAGGAAGCCCTCCTTGTCGGCATCCAGGATCGCGACCAGCGAGACCTCCGGCATGTCGAGGCCTTCGCGCAGCAGGTTGATCCCCACCAGCACATCGAACTCGCCCAGGCGCAGGTCGCGGATGATCTCCATGCGCTCGACGGTATCGATATCCGAGTGCAGGTAGCGCACACGTACCCCGTGCTCGGACAGATAATCCGTCAAGTCCTCGGCCATGCGTTTGGTCAGCGTGGTGATCAGGACGCGCTCGTTGCATTCGACCCGATCGCGAATCTCGGAGAGTGCGTCGTCCACCTGGGTACCGGCCGGGCGGATCTCCAGGATCGGGTCCAGCAACCCGGTCGGGCGCACCACCTGGTCCACGATCGCGTCGGCATGCTCACGCTCATAGGGCCCCGGGGTGGCGGAGACGTAGATTGTCTGCGGCTGCAAGGCCTCGAACTCCTCGAAACGCAGCGGCCGGTTGTCCAGGGCCGACGGCAGGCGAAAGCCGTATTCGACCAGCGTCTCCTTGCGCGAACGGTCGCCCTTGTACATCCCGCCCACCTGCGGGACCGACACGTGCGACTCGTCGATCACCAACAGCGCATCCTTGGGCAGGTAGTCGAAAAAGGTCGGTGGCGGCTCGCCCGGGGCGCGGCCGGAGAGGTAGCGCGAGTAGTTCTCGATGCCGTTGCAGTAGCCAATCTCGAGGATCATCTCCAGATCGAACAGCGTGCGTTGCTCCAGCCGCTGCGCTTCGACCAGCCGGTCTTCCTTACGCAGAAAGTCCAGGCGCTCCTTCAATTCGTCGCGGATGTGGTCCACCGCCCCCAACAGGGTTTCGCGCGGCGTCACGTAGTGGGTCTTCGGGTAGATCGTCAGGCGCGGGACGGTGCGCAGCTGTTCGCCGGTCAGGGGGTCGAAATACGACAGGCGTTCCACCTCGTCGTCGAACAGCTCGATGCGCACCGCCTCGATGTCCGACTCCGCCGGGTGGATGTCGATGACTTCGCCGCGGACGCGGTAGGTCGCACGGCGCAACTCCGCATCGTTGCGGGTGTACTGCAACTCCGCCAGGCGCCGCAGCAAGTCGCGCTGGTCAATACGCTCGCCGCGCTCCAGATGCAGCACCATGGAAAGATACTTGCGCGGATCACCCAGGCCGTAAATCGCGGAGACCGAGGCCACGATGATCGCATCGCGGCGCTCCAGCAACGCACGCGTGGCCGACAGGCGCATCTGCTCGATGTGGTCGTTGATCGACGCGTCCTTCTCGATATAGGTATCCGAGGACGGGACGTAGGCCTCCGGCTGGTAGTAATCGTAGTAGGAAACGAAATACTCCACCGTGTTGTTCGGGAAAAACTCCTTGAATTCCCCGTACAATTGGGCGGCCAGGGTCTTGTTTGGCGCCAGGATAATGGTGGGGCGCTGGATATTCTCGATCACATTGGCGATGGTGAACGTCTTGCCCGACCCGGTGACCCCGAGCAGGACCTGATGTGCCAGGCCCGCCTCGAGGCCTTCGGTCAATGCCGCGATCGCCGCGGGCTGGTCGCCAGCCGGCTGGTATTCGGACACCACCTGGAATTGTTCGCCTTCGCCTGGCTGCACCTTATCCTCCGCGCCTGATTTCAGTATCATTTCGCACCCGACCGCCCGCGCGGCCCTTCGCCCCGATCACACAGAGGCCCCACCTTGGAAATCGAGCTCTCCGACCGCGTCCAGCGCATCCAGCCCTCCCCCACTCTCGCCGTCAGCGCCCTGGCCGCCCAGTTGCGAGCCGAGGGACGGGACATCGTCGGGTTGGGGGCGGGAGAACCGGATTTCGATACCCCCGAGCATATCAAGCAGGCCGCGGTCGACGCGCTTGCCCGCGGAGAAACCAAGTACACTCCGGTGGACGGAACGGTCAGTCTCAAGGCCGCCATCATTCGGAAGTTCGATCGCGACAACGGCCTGACGTTCACCCCCGACCAGATCCTGGTCTCCTCCGGCGGCAAGCAGAGCATCTTCAACCTCTGCCAGGCCCTGCTGAACCCGGGCGACGAAGTGGTGATCCCCGCCCCCTACTGGGTCTCCTACCCGGATATCGCCCTGCTCGCCGGTGCCCGGCCGGTGGTCGTCAGCGCCGAGCAGGAAGCCGGCTTCCGCATCACCGGCGCACAGCTGGAAGCGGCGATCACCCCGAACACCCGCCTGGTGTTCCTGAACAGCCCTTCCAACCCCACGGGTGCCGCCTATTCGGCCGAGCAACTGACGGAACTGGCCGAGGTCCTGCGGCGCCATCCGCGCGTCGTCATCGCCACCGACGACATGTACGAGCACATCCTGTTCGGCTCCAAGCCGTTCGTGAACATCGTCAACGTGGCCCCGGACCTGCTGGACCGTACCGTCGTCCTGAACGGCGTTTCCAAGGCCTACGCGATGACCGGCTGGCGTATCGGCTACGCCGGTGGACCGAAGAACCTGATCGCGGCGATGAAGAAGATCCAGTCGCAAAGCACCTCCAACCCGACTTCCATTGCCCAGGCCGGGGCCGAGGCCGCCCTCGATGGCGATCAGGACTGCGTGGTCGCCATGTGCTCCGCCTTTGCCGAGCGGGCACGTCGTGTGGTGGACGGCCTCAATGCCATCAACGGCATCGAGTGCCTGATGCCAGACGGTACGTTCTACTGCTTCCCGCGCGTCACCGGATTGATGCAGGCCGCGGACATCGATACCGATGTGGCCCTGACCAAACAGCTGCTGGACGAGGTGGGGGTGGCCCTGGTGCCGGGCAGCGCCTTCGGGGCCCCTGGTCATGTCCGCGTCTCGTTTGCCACCAGCGTCGATCAGCTCGACAAGGCCCTGGAACGGCTGCGCCAGTTCGTGGCCAACCACAGCTGAGGCCGCGAACGGCGGTGAAACGCGAAGGGCGGCCAGATTTTCCTTGACGCCCCCGCCCCGCCCCATTAGGATTTGCGCCCAATTCCCCGGTAGCTCAGTCGGTAGAGCGGGTGACTGTTAATCACTAGGTCGGCGGTTCGAGCCCGTCCCGGGGAGCCAGACAAAACAAGGGGTTAGGTCATTCGGCCTAACCCCTTTTCTTTTCCGGGTCACGGAAAAGTCACAAGGCAGCGTTCCTGGTCACATCACGGTCAGGAGTAGACGCTATGCCAAACCACGAAGCATCACCCCACCGCTGCCAGGCAGCCACCACGCGCGGCTCCCGCTGCCAGAACACCGGCAGCCAATGGGTCGCACTGAATCACGAAACCGAGTCCCTGCTGTGCCCGGAGCACCAGCGCCACGCGCGCGAAGGCCGGTTGCGCGTATATGAATCCCAGCACCGGGAGGTGTTCGCATGAATGGCCCCGATCCGATCAGCGAAGCCACGCCCGCCACGGACTGGAACCGGGAGGTCTCGAAGCGCATCCAGCGCTTGCAGACCATCGAACGGTTCTGCGGACACATCGCAGAAGGCGGCGTCGACGACGACCAGTGCCTCTACTGGTGGGCGGAAAACGAGATTCGGGCCGCACGAGACTTCCTGGACCGCCTCTATCGCGAGTTCGGTGCGCGGGAAAAGGGAAACCCTGGCTCGGAGCAGGTGCTGAAGGAAATAGACAAGCGCACCCTTCGCCTGCAAGCGATCAGCGAGGCAGCCAGCCTGCTGGTGGACTCCAACGAAGTGCCGGCGCCTGTTTGGTTCTGGATCAGCAAGGAAACGGCCGCAGCGGATGAACTGGTGGGCCGCTTGTGGCAAGCGTGCCGGGAAGCGTCAGGATTGAAGCCGGTTACCGTGTAGGGTAGGACATGAGGAAGGCCCCGGTGGTTTGGAAACTGCCGGGGCCTTTTCTGTTTTGCGGTTGCCCTACCGGCGGAGGTCCAGCTCTTCCCGGATCCGCTGCATTAACGCTTCCGCAGAATCGGCCACCATAACGGTCTCGGGCCCGCCTGCCAGGAAAACTTCCGTGCGGGTTTCGTCCGAGTGAGGGATAGGCCACACCTTCATTCCCGATACGCGATCCGCGCGGATGTAGACCGTCTGCCGGTGGTTTTGTTCGGTGGTCTCAATGAACATCGATTGTTCCTCGGTGAAGAATTAGGGGCTGCCGTAGCTCCGCTGCCCCAACAGCGGGCCGGCGTTGGCAGCCGAAAGGGTACTTGGGGAGGAAGCACCCTCATCCGGTGTGGCCCATCCCAAGTTCCCAATGCCATGCCGAACACTGGGAACTCCCTGGAGGCGCTGGGCCACTCCCACGCCTCCAGGGCCGGAACATTACGCGGAGGTGATCGCGGCAAAGGCCTTCGGATGCCGCAACGCAATGTCGCAGGAGTACAGCGCCCGCACCCGGACCGAGCCCTTCTCGAACTCGTGATACGGATCGGCCATCAGTTCCAGGATGCCCCACTCGCCGAACAGCACTTGTGAGAAGTCACCAAACAGCACGGCATCGGCCGGCATGTTCTTGGTGGCAAGCGCCCGGTAACCGTTCATCATGCCCTCGCCAGGGCCGCCGTTGGTCCAGATCATCTGGCCGGTATCGCTGCCGATATCGGTGCCCTTCAGCATGCCGCGCAGCGCGGGGGAAGTGACGTAGATCGACTGGGGCGAGTCCGCGTTGTGGTCAGCGACCAGGGTCTCCGCTCCGATGATGTCGCTGTAGTTCGGGTTACCGGTGTAGGTATCCGACTCAATGCCGGTGGTGTTGAGAATGCCGGTGGGCTCGTTGTTGATCCCCGAACCGTTCAATACCGCCCGGTCGATCTCCACCTGAAGGGTGCTGGCGAGGTCGTTTCGCAGCAGCCCTTCAACTTCCGGACTGCTTTGCAGGAGCATTCGGCGGGAGAAGGAGGCCAGGCCGCCCACTGTTCGAGGCGACAAGGTAACGGATCCCAACGTTGGAGCAGTCAACCCCAATGCCTCGCCATCGCCGTTGATCCAGGCACCCGTGCTCGCATCCGTCTTGAGCGGGATGGACACATCGCCCTGAAGCCCCCTCATCGGTTGCATGCCGGCCTCGAAGGCAACGGACTTGTTGCGAAGCACGTCGATAAACGATCCGCCCATGTGGTCAGTGCCGACCAGGGCCGCGCCTGTCGTACCAGCCGTGAGCGTGGAGCGGTTGGCGTACTGCCGCTGGACTTCTACCGGCACCAGGATGCCCGAGGTCTCCCGGCGCAGTTCCTTTGCAATCGCTCGCGATGCCTCAAGCTCCAGCCCGGCATCCTTGGATGCCTTCGGATCGACCATGGCCCGGATCGCACGAACCAAGGAATAATCCTCCATTTCCCGGCCTGATAGGCCTAGCTCACCAGCGGGGTTTCCGAAGGCATCTCGCTTGCCCGTGTATGGATCCGGGGCCGGCATATGGCTGGAATCCGCACGCTGGAGGACTGTCTGGCAAAACCAGTCATCGTCCCGCCCTTCGCGAATGGCCTGCTTCGCGACTTCCCGTCCGCCGAAGCGGGCGTACGATTCGCCCAGGGAAAGCAGGTCCGAGACACGCTGGCGTTCAGCGTCCATTGCACGGTTCTGGTTGCGGCGTTCGGAGCGCGTGAGCGTCACCTGGCCGGCGTTTGGATCGTTGGTTTCGTTCTCGTGGTCACTCATCGGTGTATTCCTCATCGGTTCGGCGCGGAAGAAACCCGCAGTAGGGTCGGCCGGCACGCTCACGGCGGAGACCTCGAAGGGCTGCCACTGAGTCACCAGGATGGTGCCCTGATCCGCTCCCGGCTGTTCATCGAAGATTCGGTATCCAATGGACACGCTGGTCACGATCCCGGCGAGGATGTCTTGCATCAGTTCGCGCGCACGATCACTGGTGCCAAGCCGGAGCTCGCCACGCAGCTTGCCACCGGCCAGGCGCAAGGCCTCAACGACGCCGATATTCAGGCGCCCGGTATCGTGGGATTCGATGAACGGAAGGGGAGCGCGGCTCAAGTCCACCGCATCCGGGGTGTGGTCCAGAACTTCCACAAAGCCACCCCGATCCACGGGGTACTCGGTGGACAGGACCAGCGGCACTGTCATCGCCTCGGTGGAGGCTTGGGCCGCTTCAAGGTCAGCTTGTCGAGTCTGTGTCGCCTGCATGTTCCGGTTCTCCACCGACCGGAACGACAAAGCCCCGGCCGGAACGTTGAAAGCAGCAAACCCGCAGGTTTGCGCGATCACCTTCCAGACCGGGGCTCGGTCCTCGTTCGGGGCTGCTTTCCTGGGCTCTGGCCAAGCGCGAAGCGATTGAAGCCGGGTCGCCAGGGGATCAACCCCGAAACGTGGTATTGCCTAAAACTATCGCAGCCCCGGCCGTGTACGTCAATGCCTTACGGCGTCGATCATCTCGGACGTTCTGGCCTCCACCTCGGCGGTCACGTAGTCCGAGCAAATCTCCACGAATTGCTCCTTCGTGACGGGATGCACCAGGGTCCATCGCCCGTGTTCGTCCTGCATGGGGAAGATCCCGCCCGTTTGCGTCGCATCGGAGTGCACCACCAGGAATTGCCCGGCCACGATCCCGGTGCTGTTGGGGTCGTGAATGGTGGTCTCACTCAACCCTGGCGGGATCGGTACGTTCAGCACTTCAGTCATGGCTCACCTCATCGTCCGTTCGTTGTTCAAGCACGGGTGCATCCCCGCCCTCCTCCTCCGGAGTCGGGCACGCATCGTCCATCGCCTGCATGTAGAGCTCCTCCAGGTACTCGCGGGCCTCCTGGGACGCCAAGCCAGCAAGCCGTGCGCGTGGGTCCGAGTCATCCGCTAGGGCCGCAATAAACCCATCCGCTGCGCGCTCCACCATGTTCAGATCGGCAGCCGCTTCGTCCGCCCGAGCGGCGGCGCGTTCGGCTCGGTCTTCGGCCGCCTCGGCACGTTCCAGGGCCTCCCGAAGCTCGGTCCGCAGCCCCGCCATGTCATCCATGACGGGTTTCAGCAACGTGGCGCGCAGGCGGGCCGGGTCGCCATGCTGTAGCACTCGCTCGGTGGCCTTCACCGGATCCAGGCGGCCGGACGGGTCCAGCAGCACGCGGCCCTCCTTGACCCACCGGGATACCGTCTGCCGGGAGACGTTCAGCATCCTGGCGAACTGCGCAGGCCGAACGCGCACGCCAAGGTCCGGCTCTGGCAAAAGTGACAGGTCCGCCCCCTGGTCATCTCCGGCGGTGTTTTCGTGGTCGGTTGTCATGGTGTAACCCGATTGGTTGCCTTTATTCCAAGCCCGCTAACTAGCGAAAGATCGCGCCTCTACGCACCCGTACCTCTGCACTTGCCAGAAGGACCCGCGCCGCCCTGGCTTGTCCGATCTGGAGCGTCCGAACCGACCGAAACCGTCCGATTCCGTCCGCTCCGGTTCACCTGTCCGGGTGTCCGTCCGTCCGGTGTGTCTTTAGACACCGGACGGACGGACACCGGGCACCCACCATTGCTGCTTCGGGCAAGGCTGGTTCGGGTTGCCTGGAGAAATGAATAAGGTTCCGCCCGCTCGCAGTGGAGTGAGGTAACCACGCGGCTTGGGTGTCCGTCCGCAGTCACATGCGCCCCGCTCCGGACGGTCATGTGAGCCACACATGAAGGTCGTTCGTCTCAATGTGGCCACCCCGCTTCAGCGCCGTGCGCACCTCGTACCAGCGGTTCCTCGGCATCAGCTCGGGCACGCAAGCCGCGCGCCAATCGTCCAGCAGCACCCGCACGGCATCAGGTTCATGGCCCGCCGCTTCAATATTGGCGCGCTGCTTTGCATCAATCTCTCGAAGCACCTGGAGGGCCTTGCGCTGATTGGCCCCAAGAGCGGGGGTGGAGTGATCCGGGTCGACGTCGCTGGGGTCCAGGACCACCGAGGTCACCGCAGAGCCGTCGGCCATCTGGAGGCCGGGAAGCTCAACCTCCCGCAGTCGCAGCCCAACAGGATCAGGAAGGGGCGCATCCTTCATCTTCTGCGCCCGCAATTCGATTTGGCCGCCTTCATGCAGGCACAGGCGGTATTCGGCATCCAGTGCACCTTTGAGCGCCATCGCGCCCCGGTGCCGGGTCTTGTCCCCGTGGCCAGTGTGGTGCACCAGCAAAAGCGTGCATTGGTAGCGCTGAATGAGTTCGTCGCACGCGGCAATGAAGCGGCCCATATCCATGGTGCTGTTCTCGTCTCCGGGCCCAAAGTTACGGGCCACGGTGTCGACCACGATCATGGCCGGGGCCCCGGTGCTGGCGACCAGTTCGTCAATGCTCGCCATCAGCTCCTGTACCTTCTCGGCATCACCGAGCGGCACGGGGCCGGTGGTGACTGCCAAGGGCACATCGTCCAGCACGATCTCCTGGTCATGGGCGATTGCATGGATGCGCCGCGCGAAGCCTCCGTGCCCTTCGCCCGCGACATAGATCACGGGGCCGGATTTCTCGACCGCGTGACCGCACCACGGGCGGCCGACTGCAACAGCAATCGCCCACGCGAGGGCGCAAAAGGTTTTGCCCGCACCAGGATCACCGAAGATCAAAGCCAGCGAGCCGGCTTCCAGGACATCGCCTATCAGGTATTCGGGTGAGCGGGCTTCGAGGTCTTTGGCCAGGACCAGGCGCACGGCACGGGAAGCCGGGGCATCAGGGACCGGAACAGGAATTGTTGGCGCACTCATGCACGCACCGCCTCAAACAGGGTGCCATCCTGTCCCAGGACCCGCCGCACGCCGTCGCGCATCAGGGCTTCCACCAACGCCCGCAGGAACGCCCCGTCAACGTCACCGACACGGACCAGAAGCACCGGGTCGTGGCCCGCAATGCCCCGCCAGTCCATTGCGGTGGGGTCATCGTCTACAGGAGCGACCACAACCAATTGCGTCGACTCGGGCCCGTTCCAGGTATAACCGTTGCCATTGATCCTTTCGTGGGCCCACCGCCAGGCAGCCGGGCCCGTCACTACCCAAACAGTGGCGCTCGGGTCACGCAGTCGAGCGGCTTGCCGCTTCGCGTAGGGCGGTAGCCGACGGCCTCGGGTGCTATAATCGTCAGCGAGCGCACCCCTGTGCTCATCCCCCGCGCCCCGCGCCGTTCCCCCGGCCGGGGCGTTTCTTTTGGCGCCGCTCATTCCGAAGCTTCCGCTACGGGGGCCTGAACGTTGCGCGCGAGCCAGGCGTCCACGTCTGCGCGACGGTAGATCACCCGCCGGCCGGCTTTGACCCAGGGGGGACCCTTCCGCATGTTCCGCCAGCGGATCAGGGTTCTTGGGGATAGGTGCAGGTAGTCTGCTGCCTGTTCAGGCGTAAGGTTAGGGTTGTCCGTCATGGCTATGGCTCCAAGTGGCGACGGAGCCAGATTGCAGGCCGAACGCACCTGCATTAAGGGGACACAGTTCGGCCCTTCAGGTCGGGGTTGTGTCCCTCTGTCGTTGAGCCACCAAGTGGGAAATGACGGCCCGGCATCGCCGAATCGCCTTTTGTACCTGGGCATCGGACCGTATGAGGTTACCGTGGCCCGCGTCTTCTATCACCACGCGCAGCACCTGTGGAAACAAGGCGGTTTCGCTTGCGCTTGCAGGACGTCCAGTCGTGCACTCGAACGCGGCCCCGACCTCGGTAACCAGGCCAGTCAATGCGGCGCGCGGTCGCCGGGGGATCATTGCCGCCTGTGTTACCCGCTGCGCCGCGTCCGCGACCTGGTGGACCTGGTTTGCCATCCGAACAAGGTCCAGAACTTCGGCATCCATCAGATACCGTTCCTGCTGGACCAGGCTCGCGACCTCTACAGGAAGGTTATCCAGCAGGCGAGCGAATGCGCGGGCATCCTCTGCCAGCTTGCCGGCATCCTTGAGCACGGGAACCTCTGGGGCGGCGTCGGCAGCGCGCCAACTTTCGACGGCAGCTTCTGCGGCGTCTGCGAATCGGTTCACCACAGCTTCGGGTTCACGCATCATGATCGCGCGGAGTCGGTCACGCGTGCCTATCGGCAAACGACACGGCTCCACCCATACCCCGGCGGCGCTAGGCATACCGGGGGCCCCCGTGGATATGTACCACCTCGGCCGGGACCTCGGGCCCGACTATGCCCAGCATCCGACGCTCCCATGCCTCCATCGCCGCCCGCTTCTCATCGTCATAGCGGTGGAGGTCATAGACTGCGGCCATGCCTTTCCTGGTGTGGCCAATGGCGAGCTCGGCGATATGCTCCGGCACCCGTGCAGCGGCAAGGCCAGTCCGCATAGTCCGCCGCAAGTCGTGTGGCCGCCAACGGGTTTCGAGTTCCATGCCAAGTTCATCCGCACAGCGCAGCACGGCCTTTGCAATGGCGGCAGTCCCCGGAGCGCGGTCCCCTCGCGTAGCGAAGACGAACGCGCGGCTTTCGTTCGTCTGCGCTGCCTGGTCCAGTAGCGTTCGGGCGGTCCCGGTCAGCGGCACGGTGTGAGCGGTTTCGGTCTTTCCGCGCCGGTTCGCAGGGATGGTCCAGATATCACCATGGACTTCGGACCACTTCATGCCGGCCACCTCCCCCGGCCTTTGCCCCGTTATGAGGATCATGCGCAACACCAGTAGCGTCATTGGATGCATACCCTCTGGCGGCCCTTCCCGGGTCCAAAGCGCCCGCATTTCTCCGTCCGTGAGGATGCGATCCCTTCTCTTGGGAGCCAAGCTCGAGGCCACCTTGCGAGGTTTGATCCCAGCGGAAACGTCCACTTCCACCAGGCCCCGATCCTCCGCCCATCCGAACAGCTGCTTGGTGTACGTCAGGAGAAGTGCGGCGGTGCGGCCGTGCGTCGAGGCCACGTCCTCAACCACCTCGATCAGGTGATGCTTCCGAATGTCCCGGATCTTGCGGTCACCCAATGCGCTGGCGAGGTGGTTCTCCATAAGTCCCCGAACACTCGCCAGCGAGCGAATCCCGGCCTTAGATTTCAGGAAGCGTTCCAGGGCTTCGCGGACGGTGGCTTGCGCGCGTTCTTCGCGCCTTTGTTCAAGGATATCGGTCCCGCCGTCGATCTCCTGGCGGAACTCCCCTGCCCGTTTACGAGCAGCTGCCAAGGACCAGGTGCCGTAGTCGCCAATCGTCATCAGGCGATCCTTGCCTTGCTTCGACTGGTACCGCAGGACGAAGGCCTTCTTTCCTCCGCTGGTAACACGGATCCCGAAGCCCTTCGGGGCTTCTTTGTGGTCATCGAAGACCAGACGGCGCCCCTTCTCCGGTGGTTCCAGTTTCGCGAGTCGCGCCTCGGTCAACGTTGGCATGTGAACATTCCTCACTTGCTGTGACGGTCACAGTATGGTCACAGTATAGGAGGATATTTCTTGACACTCAATGTCACTTGGTGTCAGGATTAAAACGACTACCGAACAGGTAGTTGCGAACGGAACGCCCCTTGTGACAAGGGTTTCCGGAAAGGGCTTGGCGCTGACTGTTAATCACTAGGTCGGCGGTTCGAGCCCGTCCCGGGGAGCCAGATAAAGAAAAAGGGCCAGGTCATTGCGACCTGGCCCTTTTTCGTGGTGCGTACGGCGGTGCCGATTACTCGGGATCATGTTCGATGGGCTCCAGAGAACCGATATAAATCGCGATGGCGCGGCGATCGGCATCGGTCAGATGGGCAGTGCCGTGATCGATCACGTCGGCCATGCCGCCGCCGGCAAAATCACCGTCGCGGGTCAGGCCCATCTCCAGATAGCGCGCGATATGCCGCTCCCCCCAGCGTCCGATGCCGGTTTCGCGATCCGGGGTGATATTGGAGGCCACGTCCCCATCGGGCAGCCGGGCGCCGGCCCCAATGCGCTTGAGGTCCAGACCACCGGTCCGCGTGCGCGGAGTATGGCACTCCATGCAGTGCCCAAGGGCGTTGGCGAGGTAGGCCCCACGGTTCCATTCGTCCGACTGGTCGGGGTCGGCCTCGAAGGTGCCCGGTTCGAAATGCAGCCACTTCCAGCCCATCAGGGATGACCGGAACCGGGCATACCAGACCAGGTCATGCGGGGTGTTTTCCCGAGCGACGGGCTCCACCTCGGATTGCAGAAAGGCCCACAGGGCTTCCACGTCTCGCGGCTGCATCTTGGTGTACGACGTATACGGAAATGCCGGATAGTAGTGGCGTCCGTCCGGGCTGCGGCCTTCGAGCAGGGCGCGCTTGAAGTCCTCGTCCGACCAGCCCCCGATGCCGTGTTCCGCATCCGGGGTGATGTTGGGACCATAGAACGCACCAAACGGGCTCTCGATCGCACGCCCGCCGGCCAGGAATTCCCCGTCTTCGGCCGTGTGGCAGGTCACGCAGCCACCGGCTCGCAAGACGTACTCACCGTAGGCGATCTGCTCGTCGGTACCCGCGGACGGGTCGTGCTCGCCAATCTGCACCCCTGCCTGCACCGTGGCCGCCGATCCAACCAGAAAAAGGGCTGACAGACAGGCTGCCAGCCCCTTGTTACCTGCTAGCACTGCGAATTACTCGCGGCGGAAGTCGTCGTGGCAAGCCTGGCAGGACTGCCCGAGGTTGCGAAAACGAATGGCGTATTCGCCTTCGTCACCGGCTTCCACGGCTGCGTGCAGGGCTTCGGCAGCCTCCAGCGTGTCATTGGAGAGCTCCTCGAAGCGTTCCCAGTCATCCCAGATTTCTTCCTTGGCATCGGTATCCGGGAAATCGCTCCCCTCCGGAAAGAGGCCCGGGATGTCCTGGCTCAGCGCTACCAGCTGGCTGGTATGCATCTCGAGGTTGTCGCCGAACTCGGCGCCGTCCACCACCACGGCGGCAATGGCGCCCACGTTGCCACCAATGGCGCGCATCACACCCTGGCGGTAGTCGATCGTGGCCTCGTGCTCATCGAATGCGTGAACGGTACTTCCGGCACCCAACCCCAGGGTCAGTGCGGCGGCCACGGAGGTGGCGGTAATCAGGCGTGCGACGTTCTTCATGGTGCTTCCTCCCTGTAACAATCAAGACTTCGCGGATATCTGGCGAACCGGATATGCGAAGCCACTATAAACGGCGGGCCCGCCCCATTTCCATGAGCGAAATGGATTACCCATCACGATTGCGGGCTTTCCCGATTGACCACAACCCGTGCGCGGGGTTCCCGGACGAACCCGGTACAATCGCATTCCGCCCAAGCGCTTCCGAGAAGATGACCCTGAACTCCCCCAACACGACCGACGAGACCGCCCTTCGCCAAGCCATCATCAACACCGGCCTGGAGACCAATCGTCGGGGGCTCAACCAGGGCACCTCGGGCAACATCAGCGCGCGCTTCGGCGACGGCATGCTGATTACGCCTTCTGGCATCCCGTACGAGGCGTTACAGCCGGACGACCTGGTGTGTGTCGATGCAGATGGACAATGGGCGCCTGGCCGCAAGCCCTCGAGCGAATGGCACTTCCACCGCGCCATCCTGCAGGCGCGACCAGAGCTGGGAGCGGTCGTCCATGTCCATTCCGTCCATGCCAGTGTCGTGGCAATCCAGGGACGCGACATCCCCGCGCTGCACTACATGATCGCCGCCGCCGGCGGGAACTCCATCCGCTGCGCCCCGTACGCCACGTTTGGAACGGAGACCCTCTCGCGGCTCGCGGTGGCGGCCCTGCGGGACCGCACGGCCTGCCTGCTCGCGAATCACGGGATGATTGCCACCGGGAAGGACCTGGAGCGCGCCCTGTGGCTGACCGAGGAGGTTGAACTCCTGGCACGGCAATATGTGCTGAGCCTGCAGATCGGAGGGCCGCAATTGCTGGATGACGCGGAGATGGATCGCGTCCTGGAAAAGTTTCGCCACTACGGGCCGCAGCGCGACAGGAAATAGACACGCGTGGAGCGCGCCACCCTCAAAGACCGGGGGTGACACCTTCTCCATCGGCCAGCGGGGCCGAGCGCGGGGCGAAATCGACCCGGTCTCGGGT
This sequence comes from Thioalkalivibrio versutus, assembly GCF_001020955.1. Classification (NCBI taxonomy): domain Bacteria; kingdom Pseudomonadati; phylum Pseudomonadota; class Gammaproteobacteria; order Chromatiales; family Ectothiorhodospiraceae; genus Thioalkalivibrio; species Thioalkalivibrio versutus. The sequence goes on along the minus strand of NZ_CP011367.1, from coordinate 1,422,601 downwards.
TTCCAGATAGTGCTGCAGGGCCCAGGTCACCGACGGGAAGGCGCGCTCCTCCGGCAGTTCATCGAATCGGAACAGGCCGACCTCTTCCGATTCGGGGCCCGGGGCAATCGCATCGCTCAGCAAGCGCGCCCGATAGATCATCTGCACATGCCCGATGTGCGGGACGCTATAGACGCCCAGCAACTGTTCGATTTCCAGATCGGCCCGCGCCTCCTCCCAGGCCTCGCGGCGTGCACCCTCGGCCGGGCTTTCCCCCTTTTCCATGAACCCCGCCGGCAGGGTCCAGAAACCACGACGCGGCTGAATGGCCCTTCGACAAAGCAATACGCGGTCTTCCCAGATGGCCACGCTGCCGACGATGATTCGCGGGTTTTCGTAGTCAACGAAGCCACAATGGTCGCAGACACGCCGTTCGCGATCATCGCCTTCGGGGATATGGTGATGGAAGCTGGCATCCAGCCTGTTTTGATTGCGACTCATGGCGGTACCGTTAGGGGCGTTATAGCTTTAAATACAAAGTCGTACAGTGCCATGCGGTGCACCCGAGAGCCGAGCTCGAAGACGCGCCGGTGGCCGCGGTCCACAATAGAGACTTGCGCACCGAGGCAGGACAGAGGCGAACATGACCACACGCACGCGCTTTACCGTTGGTGAGCTCATTCACCATACCAAGTTCGATTACCGGGGTGTGATCGTCGATGTGGATCCGGTGTACGCCGGGTCGGACGAATGGTACGAAACCGTGGCCAAGAGCCGCCCACCCAAGGACCAGCCGTGGTATCACGTGCTGGTGGACGGCTATTCGCACAGCACCTACGTGGCCGAACGCCACCTGGAGCCGGATACTCGCGGCGAACAGATCGAACACCCCGCCCTCGGGCAGTTCTTCGATCGTTTCATGAACGGCCGCTACTCGCGCCACGGCGAGCCCGGCGCCCACTAACCCACAACCGCAGGGAAGACCATGGCACAGGACAACCGCCGCAGCCGCGTCGTCACCGAAGGCCCCCGCCGCACGCCCAACCGCGCCATGCTGCGCGCAGTCGGCTTCGGCGACGACGACTTTCAGCGCCCGATCGTGGGCATTGCCAACGCCCACAGCACGATCACGCCCTGCAACATGGGCATTGGTGCCCTCGCCGCCCGCGCCGAACAGGCGGTGCGCCAGGCCGGGGGCATGCCACAGACCTTCGGTACCATCACCATCTCCGACGGCATCTCCATGGGGACGCCGGGGATGAAGTACTCGCTCGTCTCGCGTGAGGTCATCGCCGACGCCATCGAGACCGTAGTCAACGGCCAGAGCCTGGACGGCATTCTCGCCACCGGCGGCTGCGACAAGAACATGCCGGGGGCGATGATTGCCCTGGCCCGTCTCAACGTGCCGGGCATCTTCGTCTACGGCGGAACCATCAAGCCCGGGCACTACAAGGGTCAGGACCTGACGATCGTCAGCGCCTTCGAGGCCGTGGGCCAGCATGGTGCCGGCAATCTGTCCGACGAGGACCTTCAGGGCGTGGAACGCAACGCCTGCCCCGGCGCCGGCTCCTGCGGCGGCATGTTCACCGCCAATACTATGTCGAGTGCCTTCGAGGCCATGGGCATGAGCCTCCCCGGTTCGTCCACCCAGGCCGCCGAGGACCCGGAAAAGGGCGATTCGGCCGCCCGGTCGGCCGAGGTCCTGGTAGAGGCCATCCACGCGAACCGGCGCCCGCGCGACATCCTGACCCGCGAGGCCTTCGAGAACGCCCTCGCCGTGGTGATGGCCATCGGGGGCTCCACCAACGCAGTACTCCACCTGCTGGCGATTGCGCATGCCGCCGAGGTCCCCCTGGACATCGACGATGTCGAGCGCATCCGCCGCAAGGTCCCCGTGCTGTGCGACCTGAAGCCCTCCGGGCGCTACGTGACCACCCAGTTCCATGCGGTGGGCGGCACGCCCCAGGTGATGAAGATGCTCCTGAATGCCGGGCTGATGCACGGTGAGTGCCTGACGATTACCGGGGCCACCCTGGCCGAGACCCTGGCGGAGATCCCCGATGCGCCCTCCCCGGATCAGGAAATCATCCGCCCGCTGGAGCGGCCCCTGTACCCGCACGGGCACCTGGCCATCCTCAAGGGCAATCTCGCGACCGAGGGCGCGGTGGCCAAGATCACCGGACTCAAGCGGACCGCCATTGCCGGCCCCGCGCGCTGCTTCGACTCCGAGGAGGCCTGCCTGGATGCCATCCTCGACGGCCAGATCCAGGCCGGCGATATCCTCGTCATCCGCTACGAGGGGCCGCGTGGGGGTCCCGGCATGCGCGAGATGCTCGCGCCGACCGCCGCGATCATCGGTGCGGGCCTGGGCGATTCCGTTGGTCTGATTACCGACGGGCGCTTCTCCGGCGGGACGTACGGAATGGTGGTTGGACATGTTGCCCCCGAGGCCGCGACCGGCGGCACGATTGCGCTGGTCCGGGACGGGGATACGATCGAGATCGATGCTGGAGAAAACCGGCTCACGCTGCAGGTCGACGAAGCCGAGCTGGAACACCGCCGCGCGGCCTGGGAGCCGCCGGTGCCCCGCTTTGACCGCGGGGTCCTGGCGAAATACTCGCGTATCGTGGGCTCGGCCAGTCGCGGTGCCGTAACCGACGATTTCACCTGACGGCGGGGAGCAAAAGAGTCCGATGACGCACCCGGACCCCCGCCACCCCGACTTCAGCATGATGCCGCCGGTGATCGGCTTCCTGCTGATCGCCAACGTCGGCCTGTTCCTCACCATGCCGTGGCTGGGTGACTGGTTGATCACCCATTTCGGGCTCTGGCCCATCGGCACGCCGGCCACCGTCCATCAGGATGGCAGCTGGATGCGGGTGCCCGACTTCCAGCTCTGGCAGCTGGTCAGTTACGGCTTTCTGCACGGCGGTCCAGTCCATTTGTTCGTAAACCTGTTCGCCGTATGGATGCTGGGCGTGCAGATCGAGAACGCGTGGGGTTCACGCACCTTCGGCACCTACTTTCTGGTGTGCGTGATCGGCGCCGGGCTGGTGCAGCTGGTCATCACTGCCCACGGCAACGGTGACATGATCTACCCCACCATCGGCGCCTCGGGCGGGGTATTCGGCGTTCTGCTCGCGTTCGGGATGATGTTCCCCAACCAGCGCCTGTTCCTGATCTTCCTGCCCATCCCGATCAAGGCCAAGTATTTCGTGATCGGCTACGGTGCGCTGGAGCTGTACCTGGGGATCTCCGGCACGCTCGCCGGCATCGCCCATTTCGCTCATCTGGGCGGGATGGCCTTCGGCTTCCTGCTGATCCAGTACTGGCGCGGGCGCCTGCCGATCCGGCCGCGCCAGCGCCGTTTCTGGTGGTGACAGGACCCGCAGAGGCTCGGCGTCTCCCTAGCGGTTGCGAAGATACTCGGCGAAGTCGTCTTTCAGCTCCGGGTGGTTCAGAGCGAGCTCCACGGTCGCCTCCAGATAGCCCAGCTTGGAACCACAATCGAAGCGGCGCCCCTCGAAGTTGAAGGCCGTTACCCGCTCCAGCTCCAGCAACCGCGCGATGGCATCGGTCAGCTGGATCTCGCCGCCGGCCCCTGGCTTTTGTGTGGCCAGCATCTCGAATATTCTTGGGGTCAGGATGTAACGCCCCACCACCGCCACGTTCGACGGGGCCTGGTCCGGATCGGGCTTCTCGACGATCCCCTTCACATCCCAGCTGCGCGGGCCGGTCTTCACTGGATCGATGATCCCGTACTGATGTGTGCGGTCACCCGGCACTTCTTCCACCCCGAGCACGCTGCACCCGTGCTCGGCGTATTGCTCGACCATCTGCCGCGTCGCCCCGCCATTACTTGACTCGATCAGGTCGTCCGCCAGGATCACGGCAAAGGGTTCGTTACGCACAATCGGATGGGCGCAGGCCACCGCGTGGCCGAGACCCAGCGCATCGGACTGGCGCACATAGACGCAGGTCACGTTCGGCGGAACGATATTGCGCACCTGCTCCAGGAGCTCTGTCTTGCCGCGCTCCTCCAGCTCATGTTCCAGCTCGTAAGCCTTGTCGAAGTGGTCCGGAATGGAGCGCTTGTTGCGCCCGGTCACGAACACCAGGGTCTCGATCCCCGCTTCCACCGCCTCCTCCGCTGCGTACTGGATCAGCGGCTTGTCCACGATCGGCAGCATCTCCTTCGGATTCGCCTTGGTGGCCGGCAGAAAGCGCGTACCCATGCCGGCAACCGGGAACACGGCGGTACGGATCGGTGGGTGATTCTGGCTCATTCCATCTCCTGGGCGCTCAATAACGAACCCCTGGCCCACGCGTCCTGCCGGACCCATTGACCAGGGGCTGGAACCGGGTGGCAGCACGCGCTGCCACCCACTACGCTACAACGTTACTCGACGACGATGCGATCGAGATTCATCTCCACGGTGCGTTCACCAATTCCGGAGACCTCGGTCAGTGCCTGCACCGAAGCGAACTCACCGTGTGCCTCGCGGTGCTCCACGATCGCCTGGGCCTTCACCGGACCGACGTTGTCCAGCGCGGCCAGCTCTTCGGCGGATGCGCCATTCACGTTGAGCGGCTGGCCTCCCGAGGCCGTAACCATCACCAGCGGCAGGACGCAGAGGCCCGCCAGGGCCCAGCACTTCGCGCATTGAAAAAGCTTCTTCATGAAAACGCTCCTTATCTTCATTGAACGATCGGTGCATCCATGCACCAACGGCATCCTAGCGGGATTGATGCCCTGCGAAAACCCCTCCAATCCACGCCGTCATTCGCTCTTCTGCAATCGTGTGATGAAGGCCTCCATGGCCATGCTCGGGTCCGCGGCACGCGTGATCGGCCGGCCGACCACGATGGCGCTGGCCCCGGCCGAGATCGCCCGTTCGGGGGTCATCACCCGCTTCTGATCGTCCCCGCCCGCGTCCTCCAGCCGAATTCCGGGCGTTACCAGCAACGGTTCCTCGCCGAGCAGGCGGCGCAGCATGGCGGCCTCCTGCGCCGAACAGACCAGCCCTTCCAGGCCCGCCTTGCGCACCGCCAGTTCGCCCAGAAGACGCACCTGCTCGGCCGGTTCCCGATTCACGCCGATCTCACGCAAGGTACCGGCGTCACTGGAGGTCAGCACCGTTACGGCCAGAAGCGCCGTCGTGTCATTCGTCTCGCGCACCGCCGCGTGCGCGGCGCGCATCATCTCTTCACCGCCACTGGCATGCACGTTAATCAACCAGACACCGGTCCGCGCCGCGGCCCGACAAGCCGCCGCCACCGTATTCGGGATGTCGTGGAACTTCAGATCCAGAAAGACCCGAAAACCCAGGCCGTGCAGACGGTGCAACAGGTCGGGCCCGGCGACCACGAACAGCTCAAACCCGACCTTCAGCGCGCACCGGGCGGGATCGAGCTTTCGGGCGAACGCCAGTGCGGCTTCGGCTTCGGAAAAATCGAGCGCCACAATCAGGCGCGTTGCAGGTTCCGGAATCGGATTCATGAACGGGGACTCCCTTCGCGGATTAGCGCCTCCTCGGCGGCCTCCGTCGTCTGATCAATGTCGAAGTCGAGACCGCGCAGCGTATCCCAGCGACGACAGCTTGGGCACTGCCACACATGCGCGCGCCCTTGATAGCCACAGTTCACGCACTGGTACAGATGCTGGCTCCCGAGCTGGTCCGCCAGGGCCTTCTCGAATGCCGCAAACTCGGTGCTGTATTGCTGGACCGCCGGGAGAATCTTCATCCAGCGCACCGCCTCCAGCAATCCCGAGGTCGGCACCGGACGCTGTGCCAGGATCGAACCCAGCTCCATCAGCGCGGCATCCAGCCGGCCCGTACGTCGGTAAAGACGCATCAGGGCAATGCGCGCCATCGTGATCCCACGGTTGCGTGCGAGATCGTCGAGGAGCTCCTCCAGCTGACCCAGACGATTCTCCCCAGGCAGCTCCTGATGCAACCGCTCGATACGCGGTACCAGCAAGGGCGCCAGCTGCGGGGTACGCGCCACCGCATCGCGTCCGAATCCGATCGCCTCGCGGATCTCGCCCTTGCGTGCCGCGATTTCCGACTGGATCAGCAGTGCCCGCGACAGCCCCGGCACCAGGCCCTCGGCCTGTTCCGCGCGCGCTCTGGCGCTTTCCCAGTCACCCTTGTCCAGCGCGATCTGGGCCAGTTCGCAATGATAATGCGCGATCCTCTGATGCTCGTGCGCGACCCCATGTTCCTTCAACCGGTCGCCCACCTCGATCGCACGTTCCCATTCCCGCTGGGTCTCGTAGACCTGACGCAGGCCTTCCAGTGCGGCGACCGCCTGATGCGGCGAATCCGCCAATTCGCGAAACACCGCCTCCGCCCGATCCAATACGCCGGCCAGGAGAAAATCCTCACCCAGTTCGCACAGGGCCTGCGCCCGCTGCGCCGCGGGCAGCGTGGGCCGCGCGACCAGGTTCTGATGGATGCGGATGGCGCGATCGACCTCGCCCCGACGCCGGAACAGCCGGCCCAGGATTACATGGGTCTCGAAGGTTTCGTGATCGACTTCCACCATTTCGATGAAGGCCTGAAGGGCATCATCCGTGCGGTCGTCGAGGAGGTGGCGCACACCTTCCAGGTAGCGATCCAGTGACGGCTCCCGTTCCTCACGGTCTTCCGGCACGCCGTAACGCGCGAGCCACCAGCCACTCGCAGCCGCAATAGGGAGCAGCAACCAGAACCAGTCGTCGATCATGAGCGAGAATGGTTCCCGGATGAGAAGAGAAACGTGTGGGGCGTCAGTGGCCGCATGCGCGCCACGTGACTAGTAGAAATCCCGCATGGGTGCGGTACGCAACTGCTCGACCTCGACCTTGAGGGCATGGTTCTGTTCGCGCAGGTCTGCAATCTTTTGACGCAACCGGCGCAGCCGCAGCCAGAGTACGAGCGAAGCCAAAACGACCCCGAACAGGGCCGCAATCCCGAGGAACACCACGAGCGGCGCCTCGATCTGCACACCGGGTAACGCAAGGGTCACCAGGTCTTCGTTCAATACAACAAGAATGCCAACAGCGGACGAAATCACGATAAGCGCGGCAAAGGCCACGGCATTGCGAATCTGCTGTCGACGTCGGTCGTCCACGGACGGTCCCTAGTCGTTCCCGTCGATGGAGCCGTTTACCCGTTCGCGCAATTCCTTGCCGGGCTTGAAATGGGGGACATGCTTACCGGGCAAGGCAACGCTTTCACCGGTCTTGGGGTTACGTCCCAGCCTTGGGGGCCGGAAATGGAGGGAAAAACTGCCGAAGCCGCGAATCTCTACCCGCTGCCCATTGGCCAGCGCATGACTCATCCGTTCGAGTAATGCCTTGACCGACATCTCGACATCCCTGGCAGGCAAATGGGGCGATTTCCGGGCGAGGTTCTCGATCAATTCCGATTTGGTCATCAGGCACTCGTCACAGACAGGAAGGAAACCCGGTTTCCCGGAACAAAATGGCCCACGGCACCTTTCGGCACCGTGGGCCGCCGCAGAACGGACTTAGTCGTTCTTGTCCATCTGCTCCTTGAGCAGATCGCCCAGGGTGGTACCGCTACCGGCATTGCTGCCGTAATCGGACACCATCTCGGCTTCCTCGGCACGATCCTTGGCCTTGATCGACAGGCTGATGGCGCGGGTCTTCTTGTCCACGCCCATGAATCGGGCTTCGACGGTTTCGCCAACCTTCAGCACGGTGCTGGCATCCTCCACACGATCCTGGGAGATGTCGGCGGCACGCAGGATGCCGTCGATGCCGTCGGCCAGTTCGATCACCGCGGCCTTGGCGTCCACTTCCTTCACGGTACCGGACACGATGCTGCCCTTGCTGTGCTCGGCCACGAAGTTGGCGAACGGATCGCGGTCCAGCTGCTTCAGACCCAGGGAGATGCGCTCGCGCTCGGGATCCACGGACAGGACCACGGCCTCGACCTCGTCACCCTTCTTGAAGTTGCGGATCGCCTCTTCGCCGGCCTCGTGCCAGGACAGGTCGGACAGGTGAATCAGGCCGTCGATGCCGCCTTCCAGGCCAACAAACACACCGAAATCGGTGATCGACTTGATCTGGCCACTGACCTTCTCGCCCCGGTTGTGGTTGGCGGCGAAGTCGTCCCACGGGTTGGACTGGCACTGCTTCATACCCAGCGAGATGCGGCGGCGCTCTTCGTCCAGGTCCAGGATCATCACCTCGACCTCGTCACCGATGGCAACCATCTTGCCCGGGTTGACGTTCTTGTTGGTCCAGTCCATCTCGGACACGTGCACCAGGCCTTCCACGCCGTCTTCGATCTCCACGAAGCAGCCGTAGTCGGTGATGTTGGTGACCTTGCCGAAGATCCGGGTGCCGGTCGGGTAACGGCGGGTGATGTTTTCCCACGGATCCTCGCCCAGCTGCTTCAGGCCCAGCGATACGCGCATGCGTTCACGGTCGAACTTCAGGACCTTGACCTCGACTTCCTGGCCGATCTCGACCACGTCGGACGGATGCTTGACGCGCTTCCAGGCCATGTCGGTGATGTGCAGCAGGCCGTCGATGCCGCCCAGATCCAGGAACGCACCATAGTCGGTCAGATTCTTGACGATGCCCTTGACCTGCGCGCCTTCCTGCAGGTTCTTCAGCAGCTCTTCGCGCTCGGCGCTGTATTCCTGCTCGACCACGGCACGACGCGACACAACCACGTTGTTGCGACGGCGATCCAGCTTGATAAGCTTGAATTCCAGCTCTTTGCCTTCCAGATACGCGGTATCGCGCACCGGACGGACATCCACGAGTGAACCCGGCAGGAACGCCCGGATATCGCCCAGCTCGACGGTGTAGCCACCCTTGACCTTGCCGGAGATCTTGCCGGTGACGTACTGCTCTTCTTCCATCGCACCTTCGAGACGGTCCCAGGCCTTGGCTCGCTTGGCCTTCTCGCGCGACATGCGCGTCTCGCCGAAACCGTCTTCCGGGGTTTCGAGGGCCACTTCGACGACATCGCCGACCTTGACCTCGAGCTCACCCTCTTCGTTCATGAACTGCTCGGTGGGAATGACCCCCTCGGACTTCAGGCCGGCGTTCACCACGACGACTTCCGGGGTGACCTCAATGACGGTGGCACTGAGGATGGCACCCGGCTGCATCTGGGTGTAGGCCATGCTCTCTTCGAGCAGTTGCGCGAAACTTTCACTCATGGATTTGTGAACCTGTGGTTTAACAAATGCTTGCAGATACTTCCTGCAACCAGTTCTAGACGTTTATGATCCCGCTTCCGACGGCTTATTCCGCGGGGCGGGGGCTTTGTTCCGGGAGTACGTCCCGGAGGCGTTCCAGGATCATGTCGACCACGCCGACGATGTCCAGGTCCGTGGTATCCACTTCCCAGGCATCTTCGGCGGGCTTGAGGGGGGCCACGCTGCGTTCGCGATCACGCCGGTCGCGGGCCTCCATCTCGTCCTGAAGGGCGGAGAGATTAGCACTAAGTCCTTGTTCCTTCAACTGCATGTATCGCCGCCTGGCCCGCTCCTCGGCCGAGGCCGTCAGGAAGATCTTCAGGTCCGCTTCGGGGAACACGACCGTGCCCATGTCGCGCCCGTCGGCGACCAGCCCCGGGGCCTTCGCGAACCCGCGCTGACGCTCCAGCAGCGCCTCGCGCACCGCCGGAATCGCAGCCACCTGGGAGGCGTCACTGCCCGTCTGCTCCGTGCGCAGCAGTTGGTCCACGGGTGCGCCTTCCAGCAGCGTGGTCACGGCCGTGGCATCCCGATTGACCTCGAAATCCACATCCAGACCCGCGGCCAGCCGGGCCAGTGCCTCCTCGTCGGTTAGTTCCACGCCGTGCTGTCGCGCAGCCAGCCCCAACAGCCGATAGAGGGCTCCGCTATCCAGAAGATGCCAGCCCATCGCCGCCGCCACGCGCATGCAGACCGTGCCCTTCCCTGCACCGCCGGGGCCATCAATGGTCAGTACCGGAATGGCCGTACTCATGCCGCCTCCAGTTGCAGTCCGGCCTCACGCGCCAGCGCCACGAAGCCGGGGAAAGAGGTCCCCACGTTGGCGCAATCGCGGATGCGGATCGGCGCTCGGGCACGCAGCCCGGCCATCGCGAACGACATGGCGATGCGGTGATCGCCATGACTGTCGACCTCGCCCCCAGTGAAACCGTCACCGCCCTGGATGCGAATGCCATCCGGCTGCACTGCGCAGTCCACGCCCAGCGCGGCCAGACCATCGGCCATCACCTGGATACGATCACTTTCCTTGACCCGCAGCTCCTCCGCGCCGGTCAGGACCGTCTCGCCCTCGGCACAGGCCGCGGCAACGAAGATGGCCGGGAATTCATCGATTGCCAGTGGCACCAGGTGCTCGGGGATCTGGATCCCCTTCAGAGTGGCCGCCTCGACCTCGAGATCGGCCACGGGCTCGCCGCCGGCCTCGCGCTGATCGAGGACGCGGATCTCGGCGCCCATCAGACGCAGGATGTCGATCACGCCGGTGCGCGTCGGGTTGATCCCCACATGTTCCAGGCGCATGCGCGAGCCGGTGGCAATCGAGGCACCGACCAGAAAAAACGCCGCCGACGAGATGTCCGCGGGCACATCCACCGGGCTTGCGACCAGGCGCCCGCCGCCCTCGACACAGGTACGGGGGCCGTCGCGCTCCACGCGGTAACCGAATCCGGCCAGCATCCGCTCGGTGTGATCGCGGGTGGGCGCCGGCTCGGTCACGCAGGTCCTGCCGTCGGCCCAGAGACCGGCCAACAACAGGGCCGACTTCACCTGGGCACTGGCGACTTTCAATACATGGTCCGTACCCCGCAACGGGGCCCCGCCGTGTACCCGCAACGGTGGCGTCCCGGCCTCGCTGGTATCGATGTGCGCACCCATGTGCGCGAGCGGGTCGGTGACTCGGCGCATCGGCCGCCCGCTCAGGGAGCGATCACCGATCAGCTCGCTGTCGAACACCTGACCGGCCAGTACGCCGCACAGCAACCGCATCGCCGTCCCCGAGTTGCCCATGTCCAGCGCCGCCGCCGGGGCCTTGAGCCCGTGCACGCCGGCACCCTGAATGCGTACATCGCCTGGCCCAGTGCGTTCGATCGCCACGCCCATCGCACGAAACGCCTCCAGTGTCGCAATACAATCGGCCCCCTCGAGGAATCCGGTCACACGCGTCTCCCCCTCGGCCAGCGCACCCAGCATGATCGCCCGGTGGGAGATCGACTTGTCGCCCGGCACGCGGGCGCGGCCCGAAAGCTGCCCTCCGGGCTGTACGGTAAAGGTATTCATCGATTTTCAGGTATCCAGTTGTGCGTCCGCGGGGTCGCAAAGGCGATCGCGGGTTTCCTTGGCGTGTTCAAAGCTCTGTTCGATGGTCGCGGCATCGCCGTGTTCGATGGCGCTGCGCAAACCTTCCAGATCGGTCTGGTACTGCCCGATCACCTCGAGGATGGCGGTGCGATTGGCGAGGCAGATATCCCGCCAGACCACCGGATCGCTGGAGGCGATGCGCGTGAAATCGCGAAACCCCCCGGCGGCGTAATGAAAGATCTCGTCGCGCTCGCTCATGTTCGCAAGCGACGACACCAGCGTGAAGGCCAGCACATGGGGCAAATGACTGGTCGCGGCCAGCACCCGGTCGTGGTGCGCCGGGGTCATGTACTCGACCCGCGCCCCGACGGCCTGCCACATCGCGGCCACCCGGTCGGTCGCCAGCGCATTCGTGGCATCGACTGGTGTCAGGATTACCAGGCGCTCACGGAACAGGGTGGCAAAGGCCGCCCCCACCCCGCTCTTCTCGGTTCCCGCAATCGGATGGCCGGGGACAAACGCGCGCGGGACCTTGCCGAATCCGGCACCCACCGCATCGATTACGGCCTGTTTGCTGCTGCCCACATCGGTCAACGGGCTGTCTTCGGGCCACGCCGCTGCCAGGTCGCGCGCCAGTGGCTCCATCGCCCCCAACGGGACGGCGAGCACGCCCAGGTCCGCCCCCTCGGCGGCCTCGGCGACATCGGTGGTCCAGCGATCGATCACGCCCAGGCGTTGCGCCTCACGCAGGTTGTCTGCATTGCGCGAACAACCCACGATCTCGCGCACGGCCCCCGCCTCGCGCAGGGCCAGGGCCAGCGAACCGCCGATCAGCCCAACGCCGAAGATGACCAGCCGTTCGATCACGCCAGGGCCTTTTTCAGGGCCGCGAGAAAGCGGTCATTGTCCGCACGGGTCGAGACCGTGACGCGCAGATGCCCGGGGAGACCGTAATTCTCTACCGGGCGCGTAATCACGCCGTCGCGCAGCATGGCGTCATATACCGGGCCCGGATCCCGGCCGGTATCGAAGGTCACGAAATTACCCACCGACGGGATCACACGCAAGCCCAGCTCGCGCAGGGCGGCGCTCACCTGGCGAACCCCCTCCCGATTGATGGCCACCGACTTTTCCACATGCTCGTGGTCGTCCAGCGCGGCCAGGCCGGCCGCCTGGGCAATCGCATTCACATTGAACGGCTGGCGCACTCGATTCAGCAGGTCCGCGATGGCCGGCGAGCTGACCGCATAGCCGAGGCGCAGTCCGGCCAGGCCCTGGATCTTGGAGAAGGTCCGGGTGACGATCAGGTTCGGATAGCGATCCAGCCATTGCGTGGTGTCCGGATACTCGGCCTCCTCGACATATTCGAAATAGGCCTCGTCGATAACGACCACGGTCGTGACCGGCATCGCGGCCACGAAGGCTTCGAGCGCCGCCGCATCCAGCCAGGTGCCGGTCGGGTTGTTCGGGTTGGCCACGAACACGACCCGCACATCGCCATCCACCCGCGCCTGCATCGCGTCAAGATCGTGCCCGAAGGGCTGTTCCGGATGGTCGGCGGGCAGCGCCGCGGCCACTCGGGCCTCGGCATCCACCGCCTGAGTCACCAGCGGATAGACCGCAAACGCGTGGGCAGAAAACACGGCAGCACGCCCCGGCGCCAGCCAGGTCCGTGCAACCAACTCCAGCACCTCGTTGGAGCCATTGCCGAGGGTGATCTGCTCCGGGGTCACGCCATGGCGTTCGGCCAGACGTGCCTTCAGCTCGAAGCCATTGCCGTCGGGATAGACATGCGCATCGGCCAGCGCCGCGCGCCCGGCTTCCACCGCAAGGGGCGACGGGCCCAACGGATTCTCGTTGGAGGCCAGCTTGACTGCCTGGGTAATCCCCAGTTCGCGTTCCAGCGTGGCCACGGGCTTGCCCGGCTGGTAGGGGCTAAGCCCCTGGACGCCAGCAACCGCCAGAGTCACCGGATCAAACGCCGGGCCGGCCGTAGCGGATACGGAAGGATTGGATGCCATGCGGAAACCTCGGGGATTCAGGTGGCGGCCTGGGGATAGCTCCCCAGCACCTTGACGGTATCGGCGCTTGCGCGCAGCTGCTCCAGACATTCGCGGATCAGCGGATCCTGCTGGTGGCCGACCAGGTCGAGAAAGAAGACGTAGTTCCACGGCGTGCAGCGCGACGGGCGCGATTCGATACGGGTCAGGCTGATACCCGACTCGGCAATCGGCTTGAGCAGCGAATACAGCGATCCCGGACGATTGGCGGTCGTCAGCATCACCGAGGTGCGATCCGCGCCACTGGGTTCCGTGGTGCCGGAACCGATAATCAGGAAACGTGTGGTGTTGTCGGCGCGATCTTCCACGTGCGGCGCCCGCACCGGGATCTGGTAATGGTCGGCCGCGGCCTGGCTGGCGAGTGCCGCCACGGTCGGGTCCTGCGCCGCAATCTCGGCTGCGCGGGCGTTGCTGGAGACCGCCTCGCGTTCGGCGTTCGGCAGCTCCGCGTCCAGCCACTGGCGGCATTGCGCCAGCGCCTGGGCGTGGGCCAGCACGCGCCGCACCTGACCGAGATCCTCGGCGTGCGTCAGCAGATGGTGATGAATCGGAGTCACGACCTCACCGCAGATCTGCAGCGAAGAATCCATGAAACAGTCGACCGTGTGGGTTACCACCCCCTCGGAGCTGTTCTCGATGGGCACCACGCCGAACTGCGCGCGACCGGTCTCCACGGCGTCGAACACGGCATCTATGGAGGCCAGCGGCTGGGTCTCGACTGCATGCCCGAAATGCTTGCGCGCCGCCAGATGGGTGAACGTGCCCACCGGTCCCAGATAGGCCACATGGAGCGGATGCTCCAGCGCCAGGCATTCGGACATGATTTCGCGGAACAGCCGGGTAATCGCTTCGCCGGATAGCGGGCCGGGGTTCTGCTCACGCACCCGGCGCAGGATCTCGGCTTCGCGCTCCGGACGATAGAACACCGGATTGCTCTCCTGGCTGCGCTTCACCCGGGCCACGGCCTCGGCACAGCGGGCGCGCTCGCTCAGCCGCTCGAGCAGCTCGGCATCCAGCGCGTCGATGCGCGCCCGCAGGGCAGCCAGATCTTCCTGGCCGTCGGCGGGCTGCGACGAATGCGGGTCCCCGGCCACGATCTACAGCACCCGCGCCCGCAGCACGCCATCGATCTCATGCAGTGCGTCGAGGGTCGCCTGGTCCGGCTTACCGTCCACGTCCAGCAGGGTGTACGCAATGTCACCGCGGGAGTCGTTCATCAAGTGCAGGATGTTGATGTTGGACTCACCCAGGGTATGCGAGATGCGCCCGACCCGGTCCGGCAGGTTGCGATTGACGACGGCGATCCGGGTATCTCCCTTGCGATCCAGCACCAGGGTCGGGAGATTCACCGAATTGACCACGTTGCCGTTTTCCAGATAATCACGCAGCTGATCCGCGATCATCACCGCACAATTCTCCTCGGATTCGGTCGTCGAGGCCCCCAGATGCGGCAGGGTGATTACCCGCGGGTGCCCCATCATGCCCTGCACCGGGAAATCGGTGATGTAGGCGTGCAGGCGTTCGGCGTCCAGTCCCTCGCGCACCGCGGCGTCGTCCACGATGCCCTCGCGCGCCAGGTTCAGCACCATCGCCCCGGCATTCATCCCGCCCAGGTTCTTCGCATTGACCAGGTTCGCGGTGTTCTCGGTCAGTGGCACATGCACGGTGACCGCATCGGCCCCCTCCATCGCGGCCTCCACCGAGCGCGCGCGCTCGATGCCGGAGTCCAGACGCCATGCGTTCTCCACCGTGACCTTGGGGTCGAAGCCCACCACCTCCATACCGAGCGCCCGCGCGGCATTGGCCACACCCACACCGATCGCACCCAGGCCGAGCACGGCCAGGCGCCGGCCGGGCAGTTCGAAGCCGGTGAACTTCTTCTTGCCGTGCTCCACCGAGGACATGAAGTCCTCCTTGGTGGGGTCCAGCCCCTGCACGTAGCCTGCCGCCGGCAATAGATTGCGCGCTGCCAACAGCAGACCGGCAATCACCAATTCCTTCACGGCGTTGGCATTGGCGCCCGGGGCATTGAACACCGCCACCCCGCGCTCGGACAGCGCCTCCACCGGGATGTTGTTCACCCCGCTGCCGGCGCGCCCGACAGCCAGGACGGAATCCGGGATATCGACCGAATGCAGGTCGAACGACCGCAGCATCAATGCGTCTGGCTGGTTGATGTCCGACGCGACCTCGTAGTGGTCGCGCGGGAAGCGGTCCAGCCCACGCACGGCGATGTTGTTGTAGGTCTGAATTCGGTACATCACGACCTCCTGGCCCGGTAGTTACGCCCGGCGACCACGATTCGACAGGATCAGGCGTGGCGGTTCTCGAAGTCCGCCATGAAATCGATCAGGGCATCCACGGAGCTTTCCGGCACAGCGTTATAGATACTTGCGCGCATCCCGCCCACCGAGCGATGTCCCTTCAACGAGGACAGGCCGGCCGCATCCGCCTCGTTGAGGAACGTCCCGTCGAGGGAATCGTCCGCCAGGATAAACGGCACATTCATCCACGACCGGGCCGTGGGCTCGACCGGGTTGCGATAGAAGGCGGAGTTGTCGATGTACTGGTACAGCTTGGCGGCCTTGCGCTGGTTGGTCTTGCCCATGCTCTCCAGGCCGCCCTGCTCCAGCAACCATTCGAACACCAGGCCGGCCAGGTACCAGCCAAAGGTCGGCGGGGTGTTGTACATCGAATCGTTCTTGGCCTGCAGCGCCCAGTCCAGCACCGCCGGCACGTTGCCCTTGTCGCGCTCCAGCAGGTCATTGCGCACGATCACCACGGTCAGGCCGGCCGGACCGATGTTCTTCTGCGCCCCGGCATAGATCACGCCGAACTTCGAGACGTCGATCGGACGCGACAGGATGGTGGAGGACATGTCCGCCACCAGCGGTACGTCCCCCACATCCGGAATTTCCGGAAACTCGACCCCGCCGATGGTCTCGTTCGGGGTGTAGTGCACGTAGGCGGCGTTCGGATCCAGGTTCCACGAGGCGCGATCCGGGATCGAGTCGTACCCGCTCGCTTGCGAGCTGGCCACGATATTCACCGGCCCGTACTTCTGAGCCTCCTTGATTGCCTTGCCGGACCAGGCCCCGGTATCGATGTAGTCCATACCCCGGCCATTCGCCAGGTTCATCGGGATGGCGGCAAACTGCCCGGTCGCCCCGCCCTGCAGGAACAACACCGTGTAGTTGTCGGGGATGTCCATCAGCGTGCGCAGGTCCTGCTCGGCCTTCTCGGCCACGGCCATGAAGGGCTTTCCGCGGTGGCTCATCTCCATCACGGACATCCCGGACCCGCGGAAGTCCAGCAGCTCGTCACGCGCCCGTTCGAGCACCGCCTGAGGCAGGGCCGCCGGCCCCGCGCTGAAGTTCATCACTCGCGTCATGCCTGTTCTCCATCGTCACTGGATTCGGGACCCGTCTCCGGGTCCGTCCCGATTTCCGATTGACCGGGCTCTTCATCGTCTTCGACGCCGTCCTCGCCTTGCAACTGGGCGACCCGGGCGAGCTCGACCAGGTTTTCGTCTTCATCGAGACGGATCAGACGCACGCCCTGCGTGTTGCGACCGATCAATGGAATCTGGTCGATCGGTGTCCGCACCAGCGTCCCGCCATTGGTGATCAGCATGACCTCGTCGTCGTCCAGCACCCGTGCTGCCCCGACCAGCAGGCCATTGCGGCCCTCGGTCTGGATCGCGATCACGCCCTGGCCACCACGGCGATGCACCGGGAATTCGTCGAAACGGGTGCGCTTGCCGTAACCGTGTTCGGTCGCCAGCAGCGCCGATCCCTCGTCGACATTCAGCAGGGCGATCACCCGTTGATCATCCTCCATGCGCACGCCGCGCACGCCGCAGGCCGTCCGCCCCATGGCGCGCACGTCGCTCTCGTGGAAACGCACGGCCTTGCCGGCCGTGGTCACCAGCATCACGTCGAGGGTGCCGTCGGTCAGGGAGACATCGACCAGATGATCCCCCTCGCGCAGATCCACCGCGATGATGCCGGAGGCGCGACGGCGCGAGAAATCCGTCAGCGGGGTCTTCTTCACCGTTCCCTGCGCGGTCACCATGAATACATAGTGATCCGGGTCGTACTCGCGCACCGGAAGGATCGTGCTGATGCGTTCATCCGCTTCCAGCGGAAGCAGATTGACGATCGGCTTGCCGCGCGCGGCCCGCGACCCCTGCGGCAACTCGTAGACCTTCAGCCAGTACACCCGGCCGCGGCTGGAGAAGCACAGGATCGTGTCGTGCGTATTGGCCACCACCAGCCGGTCGATGAAATCCTCTTCCTTGAAGCTGGTCGCCGCCTTGCCGCGACCGCCCCGGCGCTGGGCGCGGTAGTCGGCCACGGGCTGGTACTTCACGTAGCCGGCGTGCGAAAGCGTGACGACCACGTCTTCCTCGCCAATCAGGTCCTCCAGCGTCAGGTTGGCCTGGCGCTCGCGGATCTCGCTACGGCGTTCGTCGCCGAACTGCTCGGCCACCCCCAGCAGTTCGTTGCGGATTTCCTGTTGCAGGCGGTCGCCCGACCCGAGGATATCCAGGAGGTCTTCGATCAGCTCCAGAAGGTCACGATATTCGTCGAGGATCTTGTCCTGTTCCAGCCCGGTGAGGCGGTGCAGACGCAGATCCAGGATCGCCTGGGCCTGGGCCTCCGACAGCCGATAACCATCCTCGCTCACGCCATATTCCGGCGCCATGTCCTCGGGACGCGAGGCACTGGCCCCGGCGCGATCGAGCATGTCGCTGACCACCCCCAGCGGCCAGGCGCGCGCCAGCAGCCCGGCCTTGGCCTCGGCCGGGTTCGGCGCGGCACGGATCAGTTCGATCACCGGATCGATATTGGCCAGCGCAATCGCCAGGCCTTCCAGGATGTGGGCGCGTTCACGGGCCTTGCGCAGATCAAAGATCGTGCGCCGGGTCACCACCTCGCGGCGATGACGCAGGAAGGCCCGCAGCACCTGGCGCAGATCCAGCACCTTCGGCTGGCCATCTACCAGCGCGACCATATTGATGCCGAAGACATTCTGCATCTGGGTGTGCATGTAGAGGTGATTCAGGACCACCTCGGCCATCTCGCCACGCTTGAGCTCGATGACCAGGCGCATGCCGTCCTTGTCCGACTCGTCGCGCAGCTCGGAGATGCCCTCCATGCGCTTTTCCTTCACCAGCTCGGCGATCTTCTCGGTCAGACGCGCCTTGTTCACCTGGTAGGGCAGCTCGGTGACGACAATCGCCTCGCGCTGGCCGCCTTCCAGCGGCTCCACGTGCGAGCGCGCCCGGATCAGGACCCGGCCGCGACCGGTCCGATAGGCCTCGCGCACGCCATCGATGCCGTTGATGATGCCGGCGGTGGGGAAATCCGGCGCCGGCACGTGTTCCATCAGGCCGTCGATGGAGATGTCGGGGTCATCGATCAGCGCCACGCAGGCGTTGACGACCTCGCGCAGGTTGTGCGGCGGGATATTGGTCGCCATCCCCACCGCGATGCCGGCGGAACCATTGACCAGCAGGTTGGGAAACTTGCTCGGCAACACGGCCGGCTCGCTCTCGGAGCCGTCGTAGTTGTCGGTAAAGTCGACCGTTTCCTTTTCGATATCGGCCAGCAGCTCGGCCGCGATGCGCGCCATGCGCACCTCGGTGTAGCGCATGGCCGCCGGCGAGTCGCCGTCGATGGAACCGAAGTTACCCTGCCCGTCTGCGAGCATGTAGCGCATCGAGAACGGCTGCGCCATGCGCACGATGGCGTCGTAGACGGCGGAGTCGCCATGCGGGTGGTATTTACCGATCACGTCACCGACCACACGCGCCGACTTCTTGTACGGCTTGTTGTAGTCATTGCCCAGCTCGCGCATTGCGTAGAGCACGCGGCGATGGACCGGCTTGAGGCCGTCACGGACATCGGGGAGGGCCCGGCCCACGATTACGCTCATCGCATAATCGAGGTAAGACTGCTGCATCTCGTCTTCGAGATTGACCGGAAAAACTTCCTTGGCAAATTCAGCCATCGAGGGTTACGCCGTCCGTCTGAACAAGCTCGCGATGATACCACAGGGGTAACCACTGGGGGCGCCCTTTTCTCCCCTCAAAACGGTTCTCCGAGGCTCTCAGGCCCGACACCGGCCTGTGCCGGGCCCATTTTCCCGGGTGTCAGGCCCCGGTCGTGGCGGATTCCGCGGCCGCGGGCTCGCGCAGTGTGGCCAGGCGCTCCCGCGTCGGGGCCTCGACCACACCGCGTTCGGTGACGATGGCATCGATCAGGTCCGCCGGGGTCACGTCAAAGGCCGGGTTGTATCCGCGCGCACCGTCGGCGGCCACGCGCTGGCCGGCCAGCGCCAGCACCTCGTCCTCGCCGCGCTGCTCGATGGGGATGCCCGATCCGTCTGCCATCTCGAAGTCGATGGTCGCCACGGGCGCCGCAACCATGAAACGCACCCCGTGGGCCCGCGCCAGCAACGCCAGGCCATAGGTGCCGATCTTGTTGGCGGTATCGCCGTTGGCGGCAATCCGGTCCGCCCCGACGATCACCCAGCCCACCCGGCCGGAGCGCAACAGGCTGGCCGCCGCACCCTCGCACAGCACCTGCACCGGAATACCGTCGTGCACCAGTTCCCAGGCGGTCAGTCGGCTGCCTTGCAGCCAGGGGCGGGTCTCGTCGGCAAACACCTCTTTGATACGCCCGGCATCCCAGGCGGCCCGGATCACACCGAGCGCGGTGCCATATCCCCCGGTTGCCAGCGAACCCGTATTGCAGTGGGTCAGCACGCCGCGACCCGGATCGATCAATTGCGCACCCAGGGCGCCCAATTGCCGATTGCCGGCAATGTCCGCCTCCAGCATCCGCTCGGCTACTGCCCGGGTCTCGCTCACGGCAGCATCCACCGACTCGCTGGCGGCCACGACCGCCTGCATACGATCCAGCGCCCAGAACAGATTCACCGCTGTGGGGCGCGAACCGCGCAGGGTCTCGATATCGACGGCCACCCGCGCACGCCAGTCGTGCTGACCTGCCGCGCGCTGGCAAGCCAGCACCACACCGAATGCCGCCGTGATGCCGATCGCCGGCGCCCCGCGCACGACCATGTCGCGGATCGCCACGGCGACGGCGGGCGCGTCCTGATAGGTTTGCCAGACGCTCTCCTGCGGGAGGCGGCGCTGGTCCAGCAACTGGAGCGCGCCCTCGCGGAAGCGGATGGGACGGATGTTGTCGGAATGTTCGCGATTCATCTGGTCATTCTACCAGCGTGTCTCGTCCGTCGGCGTGGGGGTG
Organism: Thioalkalivibrio versutus; assembly: GCF_001020955.1. Classification (NCBI taxonomy): domain Bacteria; kingdom Pseudomonadati; phylum Pseudomonadota; class Gammaproteobacteria; order Chromatiales; family Ectothiorhodospiraceae; genus Thioalkalivibrio; species Thioalkalivibrio versutus. Next base: position 1,401,984 of record NZ_CP011367.1, on the reverse strand, counting down.
CAACCCTCCTGCCCGCGCAAGGGTGGCAAGGGCGCAGGCTGCCAGAGCCTCCGGTGGCGGGCCCGATGACCGGGCCCCACCTCCAGCTCCGAGTTCGCTTCCAGGCGCAAGGCGCCATGCAGCCCGGTCTCCTGCAGTGGCACACAGGCCGCCTTCAGACGTTCGCGGACAGCGGCCTCCAGACCGCGCCCGCGCCCATCGGTACTCGCCCAGGCGATGCGCGGCGGCGCATCCACCAGCCAGCCCCGGCTCAAGCTGCCCGTGCCAGCCCCGCGCGGCAGCACCAGAAGATCACTGGCACGCCCGTCCGGCACATCACGCATCAGCACTGCCTCGCCCAGTCCTCCGAGCCCGCCCGTCAGCAGCAGACGGACGCCACCGGCCGTCTCCACCGCCAGCACGCAGGAGGCCGAGGCGCTGCCATCCCATCCGGGCGGCGGGTGCAGCACTTCGAATCGCACCGCGTCCCATTCCCAGCGCTCTCCGACCTCGCACGCCCGCTCATCGGCCTCTGCCGGCACCCGTCGCAGGGTCTCGACCACGGGTATGGAATCCCGGACCCCGGCGCTGCCTCCGGCGTGCGCGGCGTGTTCGTGGCTGAGGATCATGCGATCCAGCCGGCGCACCCCCTCGGCCCGAAGGGTCGGGACCACAATCTGCTCACCCGCGCTGTAGCCACCCGCACGCCCGGGACCCGCATCGAACAACAGGTTGTGGTTACGCGTCTGCAGCAAGGCCGACTGCCCGTTCCCGACATCCATCAGGAGGACGTGCACGGCACCCGGCTCGATATCCGGTCGCATGGGCAAGGCCAGCGGCATGCCTGCGAGCACGACCCACAGGGCACCCAGACGCAGCCGCGGCTGCAAGGCCACGAGCACCGCGAGCCCGCCCAGCAGGCTCGCAGCCAGCGGGACCCGCCGCTCGTCCACCAGCACGGGCAATCCGGACAGGAGATCCAGCAACCCGACGAGCAGAGCCAGTACGCCGTCGCCCGCGTGCAGGAACGGCTGCCCCAAGGGGGCCCACAAGGCGACCAGCCCTGCCCCGACCAGCAACACCGGCAGCACCAGCAGGCTGATCACGGGCACTGCCACCAGGTTGGCCACCGGCGCGACCCACGAACCCAACTGGAACCAGGCGAGACTGAGCGGGAGCATCGCCAGTGCCAGCATCACCTGGATACTCCCCGCCTCGCGCCAGCCCGGACGCCCCGAGCGCCCCTGCAACAACAGAAGAATGACCGCGACCGCGCCAAACGAAAACCAGAAACCGGGGGCCAGTACACTCGTCGGCTGCCACAGCACGACCGCGATCGCGGCCAGCATCAGACCTCGCCAGGCGAACGCCTCGCGGCGCCACAACAGGGCCGCCATGAAGGCCGCGAGCATGATCAACGCCCGCTGGGTCGGGATGCTGAAGCCGGCCAACGCGGCATACACCGCAGCCCCCGCCAGACCGGCCAGCGCCATGAAGGCCGCCTTCCGCAGACCCCGTTGCAGCGGCAACAAACCGCTCCAGACCAACCCCGACAGCAACCCGACAAAACCGGCAACCAGCCCCACATGCAAGCCGGAGATCGCCATCAGGTGGTTGGTTCCGGTGCGCAGAAAGGCCTGCCATTCCGGCGCGGTCATCCCCTGACGGTCGCCAATCACCAGGGCCTGCACCAGCCCCGGATGGCGCAACTCCGGGGCCGCGACTTCCAGCCGCCCGCGCAGCCAGCCGCGGACGCGGTGCAAGTCGGCCCGCCAGGGCCGTGCCGGTGCGGCCGGCACTCCGTTCCCGGTTGACTCCAGATCAAGCAACGTCGCGGAGCCATGCAGGCCCTCGCGGTAAAACCACCCCGCGCGATCGAATCCGCCAGGATTCGCGGGCCCTTCGGCCGGGCGCAGGCGCAGGGTCATCTGGCCGCGTGTGCCTGCCTCGACCTCAGGCCGCGCCGGATACGCCGTCACCAGGAGCTCACGGGCAGCGAATGCCTCCGGCCCCGCGATGACCGCCTCCACCGTGACCCGGAACCGGCTGCGATGCCCGGCGTGTTCCGGCAAACTGGTGACCGTGGCAAGAACGGTGACCTCTTCTCCCGCAAGCGAAGGCGCCAAGGCCTCCTCCAGCCAGATGTTCGCGGTCATGGAGACGCTCCCCCAGGCGACCACCACACCCAGCGCCATCGCCCATGGCACAGTGGCCCGGTAGCCGTATCGTCGCAGGCCGGCGCTGACGCCTGCGGTGACCACGAGCAGCGCGAGCAGCAGACCCGGGGCCATCGGAAGCGGCTCCGGTACCCGGTGCAGCCACCACGCCGTGACCAGAAGTCCGAGGGTGAAAGCGGTCACGTTGAGGCCCTGAACGCCCGGCCCACTGCGTGGCCCAAGACGCAAGTGCCGGGCGACACGGGCATTCGCCGGCCCAAATCAGCGAGAATGGAACCCACATGCGCGGTCGCGAGCCCGCGCCAGGCGCACCATCGGCAACCCGGAACATGGCAAGACACATCATCAAGAAGATGTTTCCCGGCATGGAGCGAATGCGTGGGCACAAGGCGCTCGCCCCGCTGGGGCCGCGTCTGGGGTCGCCGGATCTGTGGCATCTGAACCGCCGCTCCGTGGCTGGTGCGTTTGCCGTGGGGCTCTTCGTGACCTTCCTGCCACTGCCCATGCAGATGCTGATCGCGGCGGCCGTGGCCATTATCGTCCGCGTCAATCTGCCGATTTCGGTGATCCTGGTCTGGATCTCCAACCCGATCACCATGCCGCCCATGTTGTATACGGCCTACACGATCGGGCGCAAGCTTCTGGACGAACCCCGTCGCGATATCCGCCTGGACTGGAGCTGGGAGTGGTTCAGCACAGAGTTACTGACCATCTGGCAGCCCCTGCTCCTGGGGAGCGTCCTGCTGGGCTCGGTCGCGAGCCTGTCGGGTTATTTGCTCGTGCGCTTCCTGTGGCGGCTGAACGTGGTCCAGCGCGTGCGCAGCCGCCGTTATCTGCGGCGGTTGCGCAAGGAACTGGCGGAACGCGAAGCCGCGGAACGCAGCGAAGAGGAAAAATCAAACAAGAAGCACCCGCCGTTGGGCTGATCAACCGAGCCCGCTCAGGGTCCGATGCTGCCAGGCGCGCGGATGCGCGCTGCACGGGGGCCTATTCGTGGACCGCCGCCAATTGGCCGTCGAAGACCTCCGGCTCGAGGTGTCCCTTGACCAGCTGCACCGAGCGGTCCAGCTCGCGCGCCAGGGTGATGTCGTGGGTAACCAGGGCCAGCGCGGTGCCGGTGGAGCGATTCATCGCGCGCAGCAGCTCGAACACCTGTGCTGCCCGCTCCTGGTCCAGGTTCCCGGTCGGCTCATCCGCCAGGATCGCCGAGGGTCGGGTGACCAACGCACGGGCGATCGCGACCCGCTGACGCTCGCCACCGGAGAGCTCCGAAGGCTTGTGCTCCAGGCGGTGGCCCAGATCCACCTGCTGCAGCCAGTGGCGGGCCTCCTCCCGCGCCTTGCGGTTGGACATCCGCCGGATCAGCAGTGGCAGGGCCACATTCTCGGCGGCCGTCAGTTCCGGCAACAGGTGGTGGAACTGATAAACGAACCCCAGATGCTGGTTGCGCAGATGCCCGCGCCGCGCCTCGCTCATGCGGGTCCAGTCCGTGCCCAGCAAGCGCACCTCGCCGGCCGTCGGGCGGTCCAGACCACCGAGCAGGTGCAGCAGGGTGCTCTTGCCACTGCCCGAGGCACCGATGATCGCGGTCTGGTCCCCCGGCTGCAGGGCGAAATCGACCCCGGTCAGCACGGCCACATCCAGCTTGCCGTCGCGGAAACGGCGTTCCACGCCCAAGGCCTCGAGGACCGGGGTCTCGCGGTCAGTCATAGCGCAGCGCCTCCGCCGGCTGGGTACGGGCCGCGCGCCAAGCCGGGAACAGGGTGGCCACGACCGTCAGCAGGAAGCCCAGAATGCCGACCCGGAGAACATCCGACAGTTTAAGTTCAGATGGCAAGTCACTGATGTAATAAACTTCGGCGGACAGGAATTCGACGCCCACCAGCCGCTCGATAAAGGGCACGACGACATCGATATTGGACGCCAGCGCGACCCCGGCCGCGGTACCCAGGAGGATGCCGATCGCCCCGATCACGACCCCCTGGACCATGAAGATCACCATGATGCCTGCGGGCGACAACCCGAGCGTTCGCAGGATCGCGATATCCCCCTGCTTGTCGGTCACCAGCATGATCAGGGTCGAGACGATATTGAAGGCGGCCACCGCCACAATCAGCGAGAGGATGATGAACATCACCATCTTCTCCATCTGGATGGCGCGGAACAGATTCGCATGCTGACGGGTCCAGTCGGACACCCGGAAAAGCCCGTCCAGCTGCGCCGCCACGTCGCGTGCAATCACCCCGGCCTGCATCATGTCGGTCAGCCGCAGCCGCAGCCCGGTCACCTGATCGCCCATCTGGAACACCGCCTGGGCATCCTCCAGATGGATGAAGGCAGTCCCCCGGTCGTATTCATACATGCCGACCTCGAACAGGCCGGACACCTCGAAGCGCCGCATGCGCGGCATCACCCCGGCCGGCGAGACCGAGGCCTGGGGAGCCATCAGGATGATCGAATCCCCGACCTGCACACGCAGTTCCGCCGCCAGTTCGCGCCCGAGCACGACGCGGTAGCGACCGCCCTCCAGGCTCCCCAGCTCGCCGCGGATCATGTGTTCACCGATGCGCGCCACCCGTTCTTCCGCCTCCGGCTCGACACCGCGGATCAGCGCCCCGGAGATGTTCCCGCGCGCACTCAGCATCGCTTCGCCCTGAACATAAGGGGCCGCGGCCACCACCCGGTCATCGATGTCCGGCGCCTCGCGCTGCAGGCGCTCCCAGTCACGCAGCCCTCCGTTGGCCTCACCGATGGTCGCATGCGAGGCCATCCCCAGGATGCGCTCGCGCAATTCGCGCTCGAACCCGTTCATCACCGACAACACGGTGATCAGCGCCATCACGCCGAGCACCAGCCCGATGATCGACACCACCGAGATGAACGAGATGAAGTGGTTACGCCGCTTGGCACGCGTATAGCGCAGGCCGATGGCAAGGGTCAGGGGGCGAAACATCGCGAAAGCATGCCAGAGATACCGGGTCGCGCCTATAGGGGAAGCGTCGGGGGAGGCATGGCGTCGCGGTTGACGCTACCATGGAGCCATCCAGCAAACGGAGAGTTGGCCATGCCAGGGAAATGCAACGCAGCGAACCCCACCTTGAAGTCCGGCGCACGCCGGGGCAGCACCGTGCGCACCGCGGCCAGCGCCCTTGTGCTGGCGCTTTTCGCCGGGGCCATGGCCACCGCCTCGGCCGACATCCTGCGCAGCCCCGAAGGGGGTTTCACGGTAAAGGAACGTGAAGGGGCCCCAACCCGTGGTCAGAGCCAGTCAGCGGTCATCCGCCAGCACGGCGAACCGGAACAACGCCACGCCACCGTGGGCGATCCGCCGATCACGCGCTGGGACTATGCCGACTTCTCCGTGTTCTTCGAGGGCGAGTACGTCCTGCACAGCGCAGTGCGCAACGGATCCCGCTCCGACCGTCCATGAGTACCGGGGACGCCACCCCGGTGCCGCCCAAACGCCGCCTCCCCGCCGAGTGGGAGCCCCAGGGTGCGATCCAGCTGACCTGGCCGCATGACGCCACGGACTGGGCACCCGTCCTGGATCAGGTGCACCCGGTATTTGCCACCATTGCCGCGAGCATCAGCCAGTACGAGCCGGTCATCATCGTCGCGCGCGATCCCGAGCACATCGAGGAGATCTCCGGCTTCCTGACCGAGACCGCCATCCGGCCCGACCGGCTGTGGTTTGCCCTGGCCTCGAGTAACGACACCTGGGCGCGCGACCATGGCGCCATCACGGTATTCGACGGCAATCAGCCACGCCTGCTGGACTTTACCTTCAACGGCTGGGGCGGCAAATACCCCGCCGATCTGGACGATGCGATCACTCGGGCCCTGGCCAGCCAGGGCGTATTCGGCAGCTGTGTACCGGAACCCACCGGGCTGATCCTCGAAGGCGGGTCGATCGAATCCGACGGCGCCGGCACACTGCTCACTACAACGCGCTGCCTGCTCTCCAGCACCCGCAACCCCGATCTGGATCGCACCGGGCTGGAACAGCGCCTCGGCGAATGGCTGGGTGCGGAGCGGATCCTCTGGCTGGAACACGGGCAGCTGGAGGGCGACGACACGGATGCCCATATCGACACGCTGGCCCGCTTCTGCGCCCGCGATACGATCGCCTACGTCCAGTGCGACGATCCGCAGGACCCCCATCACCCCGAACTGAAGGCGATGGAACAGGAACTCCGGGCCCTGCGCCAGGCCTCCGGAGAGCCCTACCGCCTGATTCCGCTCCCTTGGCCGGCCCCCATCGTCGAGGACGACCGACGGCTGGCCGCCACCTATGCGAACTTCCTGATTCTGAACGGTGCGGTGCTCCTGCCAGTCTACGATGACCCCGCCGATGCCGTCGCCCGCGACCGGCTCGCCGGGGCCTTCCCGGGACGCGAGATCGTGGAGATCGACTGCCGGGCGATCATTCGCCAGGGGGGCAGCCTGCACTGCCTGACCATGCAATACCCTGCGGCCGCCCTCGGCATCCCGCAGGAATAACCTTCTGCACCGAGCACCCGCCATGCCCAACGCCCCATTGTCCGTCGCCCTGATCCAGCACCGCGATGCCGGGAGCGTCGAGGCCAATCTCGACGCCACCGCGGCCGCGGTCGCCAAGGCCGCCGCGAATGGTGCCCGCCTGGTCGTATTGGCCGAGTTGCACACCGGCCCCTACTTCTGCCAGACCGAGGACCTCGCCACCTTCGATCGCGCCGAGGCGATCCCCGGCCCGAGCTGCGAGCGCCTGGGCGCAATGGCACGGGACAACGGCGTGGTCCTGGTCGGCTCCCTGTTCGAGCGTCGCGCCGCTGGGCTCTACCACAACACCGCGGTGGTCTTCGAGACCGACGGCCGCCCGGTCGGCACCTACCGCAAGATGCACATCCCGGACGATCCCGGCTATTACGAGAAGTACTATTTCACCCCGGGGGACACCGGCTTCGTCCCCATCGACACTTCGGTCGGTCGCCTCGGGGTCCTGGTCTGCTGGGACCAGTGGTACCCGGAGGCCGCCCGCATCATGGCGTTGTCCGGCGCCGAGCTACTGATCTATCCCACTGCCATTGGCTGGGACCCGCAGGACACGCCCGAGGAACAGGCCCGGCAGCAGGACGCATGGATGACCGTCCAGCGCGGCCACGCCGTTGCCAACAACCTGCCGGTGATCGCCTGCAACCGCACGGGGCACGAACCGGACCCCTCCGGACACGCGCCCGGGGCGAACTTCTGGGGCACAAGCTTCGTCGCGGGGCCCCAGGGCGAGATCCTGGCCCGCGCCGGCGAGGCGCAGCCGGAGATCCTCACCATCGAGCTGGATCGCGGCCGGACCGAGGCCGTACGCCGCCAGTGGCCTTTTCTCCGCGATCGCCGCATCGATGCCTACGGCCCGATCCTGCAACGCTACATCGATCCCACCTGAGGTGATCAACACCCACTAGCGCGATCCGCCCCAGGTAATCCCCGGCCTTCTCCTTGATCTCCACGCCCTCCGCCGCAAAAACGCCCTTCAGCCTCACACAGCACAAAATGATTCGTCAGGGCGTCTTCTGGCTCACGCGCACCCGTCAGGCGGAATCCGTATAATCGCGGCCCTTTCCGCCCCTCCCGACCGAACAACAGGCCCATGTCCGAACAACGGCGCAACCCGCTCCATCCCGGCCGCCTCCCCGGCTCCGGCTTCGAGGTGTGGTCGGGGCTCAATGCCTCGGCGGCGACGCTCGCACTTTCGCGGAACGCCGGCGAGTTCGCCCGGCCACTTCTGGTGATCACGGAATCCAACGAGGCGGCCGACCGCTGGCAGGAAGAGTGGGAGTTCTTCGCCGGCGACCACGACCTGCCGCTGCTGCGCCTGCCGGACTGGGAGACCCTGCCGTTCGATGTCTTCTCCCCGCACGAGGACATCATCTCCGAACGCCTGCGCACGCTGTACCACCTGCCGGGGCTGGAACGCGGCATCGTCTTGATGCCGGTCTCGACCCTGATGCAGCGCCTGCCGCCGCGCGACTGGCTGACCACCCAGGGCCTTTCGCTGCAAACCGGCCAGCGCCTGGACCGCATGACCCTGCGCGAGAACCTCACCGAGGCCGGGTACAGCGCCGTTCAGCAGGTCATCAGCCATGGCGAATTCGCCGCCCGCGGGGAGATTCTCGACCTGTTTCCGATGGGCGCGGACGAACCCGTGCGCATTGAGTTCCTGGATGACGAGATCGACTCCCTGCGCCGCTTCGACCCCGAGTCGCAGCGCTCCACCGAAAAGGTCGAGCGACTGGAGATCCTGCCCAGCCACGAATTCCCGCTGAACGATACCTCCATCAGCGAATTCCGCACCCGCTACCGGGCGCATTTCTCAGGCGATCCCGCCAAGCACCCGATCTACCGCGACATCAGCGAGGGCCTGGTCCCGCCGGGTATCGAGGCCTACCTGCCGCTGTTCTTCGAGGGCATGGACACGGTGTTCGACTACTGCCCCGAGGTCCAGATGGTGCAGGTCGGCAACATCGCCGGGGCGGCCGAGGAGTTCGCCCAGGAGATCCATGACCGCTTCGAACAGCTCAGCCATCAGTATGATCGACCGCTGCTGCCGCCCGAACGGCTCTACCTGGACGTCGACGGCCTGGCCGGCGCACTGCGCGAGCACTCCGGCATTGCCTTGGGCGACCCGGCCGCCCCGCTCCCCGCGGGACGCGGCGCGGACATCGCATTTGCCTGCGACGCGCTCCCGGAACTCGGCATGCAGCAGGGCCGCGACGATCCAGCCCAGCCCCTGAAGGCCTTTGTCGAGGGGCAACAGCGCGTGCTCCTGACCGCGGAATCCGCCGGTCGCCGCGAGGCCCTGCTGACGCTGTTGCGGGACCAGGCCGTACCCCATCATGCCGTGGACGACTGGGACGCCTTCCTCACCGCCGAACCCGGCCTGTACGTCACCGTGGCCGCGCTCGGCGAGGGCTTCGTGCTGCCCGAGGGTGTGGCCGTCGCCCCCGAGGCCGCCCTGCTCGGAGAACGCGCGCGCCAGACCCGCGGACGCAACCGCACCACGCGGGACGCAGACGCGGTCATCCAGAACCTCAGCGACCTGACCATCGGTGCACCGGTAGTCCACGAGGAACAGGGCGTCGGCCGTTATCTCGGGCTGCAGACCTTGGACTTCAACGGCCAGCCTTCGGAGTTCCTGACGCTCGAGTACGCCGACGAGGCCAAGCTCTATGTCCCCGTGTCCTCGCTGCACCTCATCAGCCGGTATACCGGCGCGGATGCCGAGCACGCCCCCCTGCACCGGCTCGGCAGCGAGCAATGGGGCAAGGCACGCAAGAAGGCGGCGGAAAAGGCGCGGGACGTGGCCGTCGAACTGCTCGATATTCATGCCCGGCGCGCGGCGAAACAGGGCACGGTCTTCGCTACCGACACCGCCGAGTATCACGCCTTCGCCGCCGGGTTCCCGTTCGAGGAGACCCTGGATCAGCAACAGGCCATCGACGCCGTGCTCGCGGACATGGCCGACACCCGACCCATGGATCGCGTGATCTGTGGCGACGTGGGCTTCGGCAAGACCGAGGTCGCGATGCGCGCCGCCTTCGTCGCGGTGCAGAATAACAAGCAAGTGGTGGTCCTGGTCCCGACCACCCTGCTCGCGCAGCAGCACCACCAGAACTTCACCGACCGCTTCGCCGACTGGCCGGTCCACATCGAGTCGCTGTCACGCTTTCGCAGCGCCAAGCAGCAGGCCGCCGTACTGGAGGGCCTGAAAGACGGCAAGGTCGACATCGTGATCGGCACCCACAAGCTGCTGCAGGCCAACCTGGACTTCTCCAACCTCGGGCTGGTGATCGTCGACGAGGAACAGCGCTTTGGCGTGCGCCACAAGGAGGCGCTGAAGAAGATGCGCGCCGAGGTCGACATGCTCACGCTGACCGCCACGCCGATCCCGCGCACCCTGAACATGGCCCTGGCCGGCCTGCGCGACCTGTCGGTGATTACGACCCCACCGCGCGACCGCCTGGCGATCAAGACCTTCGTCAACGAATGGAACGACGCCATCATCCAGGAGGCCTGCCTGCGCGAGATCCGGCGCGGGGGCCAGGTGTACTTCGTGCACAACGAGGTCAACACCATCGAACGCACTGCCCAGGGCCTGCAGGAGCTGTTGCCCGGGGCACGGGTCGGCATTGCCCACGGGCAGATGCGCGAGCGCGAACTGGAACAGGTGATGCTCGACTTCTATCACCGGCGCTACAACATCCTCGTGTGCACCACCATCATCGAGACCGGCATCGACGTCCCCACCGCGAACACCATCATAATGAACCGTGCGGACAAGCTGGGCCTGGCACAGATGCACCAGTTGCGTGGCCGCGTCGGGCGTTCCCACCACCGCGCCTACGCCTACCTCATCACGCCGCCTGAGAAGGCCATGTCCGCCGATGCCAAGAAACGGCTGGAGGCCATCGCATCGCTGGAGGACCTGGGCGTCGGCTTCACCCTGGCCAGCCACGACCTGGAGATTCGGGGTGCCGGCGAGCTGCTCGGCGACGAGCAGAGCGGGCAGATCCACGAGGTCGGATTCTCGATGTACAACGACCTGCTCAACCGCGCCGTGAATGCCCTGCGCTCCGGCAATATGCCGGAACTCGAAGGGCCCGCGGCCACCGGGACCGAGGTGGAACTGGGCCTGCCCGCCCTGCTCCCGGGCGACTACGTACCCGACGTGCACACCCGGCTGATCCTCTACAAGCGCATCAGCAGCGCACCGACCTCCGATGCCCTTCGCGAGCTTGAAGTCGAACTGGTGGACCGTTTCGGCCTGCTTCCGGACCCGGCCAAGGCCCTGTTCGAGGCCGCCCGTCTGCGGCTGAAGCTGACCCCGCTCGGGATTCGCAAGCTGGAACTGGGCCCTGCTGGCGGACGCCTGGTTTTTGGCCCGAGTCCCAATCTGGACATCGCGGCCCTGATCCAGCTGGTGCAATCCGATCCGCAAATGTACAAACTGGATGGCCAGAAGGCCTTCCGCTTCTTTGCGCCAATGGAGACACTGGAGGCTCGGGCGCAGGCCGTCCTGCGCCTCTTGAACACCATCAGCCCCGAACAACAGGCCGCCTGAATGCTCAACGACCCATCCGAATCCCACAACCCCCTTCGACGCCGCCTGCTGGGCGGGCTGGCCGCCCTGCCCCTGGCTGGCGCCACAGGACCGGCCCTGGCACAGGCCGGGCGCCAGTATCGCATCGAACTGGTGATCTTCGAGCATCGCACGGACGAGAGCCGTCGGCTGCAGATGGAGCTCGCCGCGCCGCGCGAGGCCATGCTCGGCGAATCCGAACTGGGCGGGCGGATCTATCGCGACTCACGCAAGGGCTTTGAACTGCAACGCGTGGTACGCCGGGTGGAGGACTCCGGCGCCGGGCGCATCCTGGCGAGCCTGGCCTGGGATCAGACCGGACGCGACCACGCCTCAGCCCCCTGGCTGCGAGTGCAGCAGGGACGGCGAATCGGTACGCGTGATCTTCTGCGCGACGAGGCCGACCGGATGCCGCGTCCGCTCATGGAGGAACAGGACGAACGCTTCGAGCTGGAGGGCCGACTGCGTATCTGGGTGGGGCGATTCCTGCACCTGGAGACCGACCTGATCTACCACGTCGAGGAACCGCAGGGGGACCAGCCGCCGCGCGCGATAACGGTACGCGGCAGCCAGCGCATGAACTCCGGCGACGAACTGTTCTACCTGGACCATCCGGTGATCGGCATGATCGCCCGCGTCACCCGCATCGATCGCAGCTGAACCGCAGACTGGGAGGCCGGGCAGCGCGCCTCAGCGCCACTGCGGCGTGGTCTCCCAGCTCATCCATTGCTGGAAGGCCGCCATGCCGAGGTCTTCGAACAGCAACTGCAGCGCACTGCGCCGCGGCTTGAACTCCACCATCTTCACCACACCGATCACGTCGCGCGCCACGCTGCGGTCCGTGCCGATGCCATCGATCAGGCCGAGCTCCACCGATCGATCGCCCGTCCAGATCAGGCCGTTGAACAGATCGTCGCGTTCGACCAGGCGATCGCCACGACCGGCACGCACCACCTCCACGAACTGCTCGTGCACGCCCTGCAGCACCCCGTCGAGGTGATTCACATGGTCATCGTCCAAGGGCAGGAAAGGGTCCAGGAACCCCTTGTTCTCGCCGGTGGTAAACAGCCGTCGTTCCACACCGATATTGTCGATCAGATCCACGAGCCCGAAGCTGTCCATGCGCACGCCGATCGAACCCACCATGCTGGCCTGGCTGGCATAGATCTCGTCCGCCGCTACCGCGATGTAATAGGCCGCCGAGGCGCCCACATCCCCAATGACCGCATACACGGGGATATCCGCGTGCTTCTCCTTTAGCCGCAGGATCTCGTCGTGCACGTTGGCGGCCTGCACCGGGCTTCCGCCCCCGCTGTTGATACGCAGCATTACCGCCTGGGTGCCATCCGCCTCGAAGGCCTCTTTCAGCACCTTGGAGATGTCCTCGGCATTGGCCGCCGCGCTGGAGGCAATCAACCCCTCGACTTCGACCACGGCCACGTGTTCGGCGGGCTCGCGTTCGCTCTCGAACATCCCCGAAAGCCCCAGATCGCCGCCGCGCACCAGGATCAGCAGCGCGACCAGGTAGAAGAAGAACAACAGCTTGAAGAAGATGCCCCAGCGTCGGGCCCGGCGTTGCTCGATCACCTGTGCCTGGACCAGGTTCTCCAGGGCCTCGCGTTCCCAGCCCGGTTTGTTCTCGTTCGCCCAGCCCATCGTCATTCCTTTTCTAAGTTGTACCTTCAGCCCGCCGGAACGCCTCAAGCAGCGATTCCAGATCCGGCTGCAAGGCCAGGGGGGATTCGTCACTCAGGCGTTCCGGCGAATGCACCCCGTGGGTGACAGCTACGGCCGGTACTCCTGCATGCCGCGCCATTTCGAGATCATAAACGCTATCACCGACCATGCGCGTGCGGGCCGGTTCCACCCCCGCGCGCCCCATCACGGACTGGAGCATGGACGGATTCGGCTTCGACGGGTATTCGTCGCCCGTGGCGGTTGCCACGAAGTACCTGCCCAGACCGGTCGCCTCCAGGGCCTGGTCCAGTCCCCGTCGCGATTTGCTGGTCGCCACGGCCAGCAGGATCTCGCGCGCATTCAGCCAGTCGAGCAGGTCGCTCACGCCGGCGAACAGCGGGGTCTCCGGGGCATCGTCAGCCGCCAGATAACACTCGCGATAGGTGTCGGAAAAGTGCTGCACGAAGGCATCATCGGCGTCCGGGTAGAGCTCGCGGACCGCTGCCTGAACCCCGAGCCCGATAATATTGCGCAGCGTCGCCTCGTCCCGCACCGGGGCACCGGTATCCTTCGCCGCACGCTGCAGGCAGTGCACGATCCGGCGAGGCGAGTCCATCAGCGTTCCATCCCAGTCAAACACAACCAGGCGCAGGTCGCCCTCCTCCGGTGGCAGCAACGGGGTCATCATGCGTCGTCCTCGCCTCCGGCATCCAGGCTCGCGAGCACCGCGGTCAGCTCGTCCGGCAACGGGGCGGAGAAGATATGTCGCTCGCCGTCCGCCGACTGGTATGCCAGTGCCTGTGCGTGCAGGAACAGCCGTTTCAGCCCATGGCGCCGCAGGCTGCGATTGGCATCCGGCAAGCCGTAGTCGTGATCGCCCCCCACCGGATGGCCGATCGACTGACCGTGGACGCGAATCTGGTGCGTGCGGCCGGTCCCGATCTTCACCTCCGCCAACTGGAAGGCACCGTGCGCCTCCAGCGGCACAAAGACGCTCCGGGCTTCCCGTGCCCGCGGTCCGTCGCTGTCGGTCTCGCCCGCACGCATCCGGCGGCGGCCGTCTTCCTGTCGGCCACTGGCGACCGGGGCATCGCATTCGATGGTCTGTCCGCCCGCGAACTGCCCCACCAGCAGCGCCAGGTAGCGCTTCTCGACCCGCCCTTCACGCAACGCGGCATGGAATTCTTGCAGCGCCGAGCGGCGCTTGGCCAGCAGCAGGCAGCCACTGGTCTCGCGATCCAGGCGGTGCCCCAGTTCCAGCTCGATATCCGGCCGTAACTGGCGCATCGCCTCGATAATGCCAAACGCCAGCCCGCTCCCGCCGTGCACCGCCAGGCCGGATGGCTTGTCCAGCACCAGCACATCGTCATCCTCGTGGATAATCGCCCGCCGCAACCGGTCCAGTACCTTCGGCGGGATCTCGCTGCTGGCTGCCTCCGGTCGATCCAGATCCGGCACCCGGACCTCGTTGCCGACCGCCAGGCGCTTGTGTGCCTTGGCCCGGCGCCCATCCACCCGCACGGCACCCTGACGGACCAGGCGGTAGATCAGGCCCTTGGGCACGCCCTTCAGTTCGCGGAGCAGGAAGTTGTCGAGCCGCTGACCGTCACCACGCTCGGTGACCTGGAAGGTACGTGGGCCGGAGGGTTCGCGCGTTGCTTTCATGGCGCGGGATGCTACCGGAGCCGCGCTCACCGGGCTACTGCACCCATCCCCCTTGCGGGCGGAAAAACTTGCCCGGACGGGGGGTTATGCCCTACATTGGCCCACGGTACGTTGCTGTGCTACGCCTGCAACGCGCCTCGAATCACCCGCCGCTTCGATCCACAGGCTGAAAGCAGCCTCCGGTCGAAGGGCCATCGCCACAAAGCGACACTGTGACGCTATTTCTTCTAACCCAGTCCTGTCTCCCCGGCTACGCCTCCCGCAGGCGACTGATCCCGTGGTTGCTGGTGAACACCTGGCTGGCGCGTTGGCTTGTGCTACGCGCCGCCGCTGCGAGCACGCGTGCGCAAGCGTTGCCGTGCCGCCGCTCGATCGCCGCACCCCGGACCCCGATCTTCCCCGCCGGACGCCAGGACGCCCTACCGAGTCCAATGCATGAAACGCATCCTGATCAATGCCACGCAGCCGGAAGAGTTGCGGGTCGCCATGGTCGACGGCCAGCGGCTGTACGACCTGGATATCGAACTGCCTTCGCGCGAACGCAAAAAAGCGAACATCTACAAGGCCAAGATCACCCGCGTCGAACCGAGCCTGGAGGCCGCGTTCGTCAACTTTGGTGCTGATCGCCACGGCTTCCTCCCGTTCAAGGAGATCGCTCATTCCGCGGTTGGCGCCCCTGCCGACAGCGACAAGCCAATCCGCGACTTCCTGAAGGAAGGCACGGAACTCCTCGTCCAGGTAGAAAAGGAAGAACGCGGCAACAAGGGTGCCGCGCTGACTACCTACATCAGCCTGGCCGGCCGCTATCTGGTCCTGATGCCCAACAACCCTAAAGCCGGCGGAGTCTCGCGCCGCATCGAGGGCGAAGACCGCGCCTCCCTGCGTGACGCACTCTCCGGACTGACGATGCCGGACGGCATGGGCGTAATCGCCCGGACCGCGGGCGTCGGGCGTACCACCGAAGAGCTCCAGTGGGATCTGGATTACATGACTGCCCTGTGGGCGGCGGTCACCGAAGCGGCGGAAAAGGCCAAGACCCCGGCGCTGATCCACCAGGAAAGCAACGTCATCATCCGCGCCCTGCGCGACCACATGCGCAACGACGTCGGCGAGGTCATCATCGATGACAACGACGTGTACCAGCAGGCCGAGGAATTCGTTCGTCTGGTCATGCCCAACAGCCTGCGCAAGCTCAAGCGCTACGATGACCCGGTCCCGCTGTTCAATCGTTACCAGATCGAGAGCCAGATCGAGAGCGCATTCGATCGCGACGTCACCCTGCCCTCCGGCGGTGCGCTGGTCATCGACCACACCGAAGCCCTGATCTCCATCGACGTCAACTCTGCGCGCTCGACCAAGGGTGGCGACATCGAGGAGACCGCCTTCCACACCAACCTGGAGGCGGCGGAAGAAGTCGCGCGCCAGTTGCGCATCCGCGACCTGGGCGGCCTGATCGTGATCGATTTCATCGACATGAACGCCAACAAGCACCAGCGGGAGGTCGAAAACCGCCTGCGCGAAGCGCTGGAGATGGATCGTGCCCGGGTCCAGGTCGGGCGCATCAGCCGCTTCGGCCTGCTGGAGATGTCGCGCCAGCGCCTGCGTTCGTCGCTGGGGGAATCCAGCCAGAACACCTGCCCGCGCTGCCAGGGTCACGGCCAGATCCGCAGCGTGGAATCCCTCGCCCTGTCGATCCTGCGATTGATCGAGGAAGAGGCGATGAAGGACCGCACGGGCCTGGTGATGGGTCAGGTCCCGGTCGACGTGGGCACCTTCCTGCTGAACGAGAAGCGCGAATCGATCAACGACATCGAGGATCGCCACAAGGTCGACATCAGCATCATCCCCAATCCGCAGTACCTCACCCCACGCTTCGAGGTCCGCCGCGTGCGCGGCGACGAACGCGAAGAGACGATCAGCGACCGCGGCTCGCACGAACTGGTGGAGACCACCGAGGACGAGAGCGATCCGCATCAGGAGCGCCGCAGCAAGGTCGAGAAGCCGCTGGTCCAGGGCGTCAAGATGACCGGGCCGGCCCCGGTCAGCGACAGCGCACCCTCCGCACCGGAGACGTCACAGCCGGTAGCGAAGCCAGGATTCTTCACGCGCATCTGGTCCTCCCTGTTCCCCAACGCGCGTCCGGCAGACGGGCCGGAAGATGAGCAAGAAGACAGCCGCAAGGGCGGAGGTCGCGGGCGCGCCGGCGAAAGCAACCGCGGCGGCAAGGGCAGCGGCCGCGGGGGCAGTCGGAAAAAGGCCGACAACGGCGGCCGCAATACCGGCGACAAGCGTGACGACACCGACAAGGGCAAGAAGGGCGCACCCGACAAGACGGATAACGCCAAGGGCAATGGCACCAAGCCCGATGGTGCCAAGGGCCGTTCCCGTCGTGGCGGCAAGAAAGATGCCGATGCCGCGAAGGGCACGAGCAACGAATCGCCGAAACAAGCCGCCGAAGGCCGGACGCCTGACAACAGGGGAGCCGAGAAGTCCGCAGACTCGAAACCGGCCGAAAAGCCGGCCGAGAAGCCAGCACGGGACAAGGACGAGGCCGCCACGAGCGTAGCCGCGGACACTCCTGCGGGTAACGGACCGGAAAAGTCGGACGAGGATGACGGCAGCAAGGGTCGCAGCACCCGTTCCCGCCGTTCCCGTCGCGGCGGCCGGCGTCGTGGCGGTCGTGGACGTTCTGGCGAGAACGCCGGCGAAAACGCCGGCGAAGCCGGCACCGACGGTGCGCAGAACACTGCAAACGAGGGTTCCGCTCCGGAATCCGGCAGTGATACGACCGCCCCGGATTCGGCCGCCGCGGCCGACACCGGAAAGGCGCACGCTGAGACGCCCAAAGAAGTTCAGAACGCCGAGTCCTCGGCCCCAACCAGGGACGGTGGCGAGAGCACCCCGCCACCGGAAAAGGCCAGCCCCGACGATGGCGCCCCCAAGGACGCCGGACCCGCCAAGGGGCGAAGCCGTGGTGGTCGCGGCCGCAAGCCGGCCCCGGCCTCCACAGATACCTCCACCGGCGAAGGGACTTCGGGCTCCAGCGAGCCGAACACCCCGACGGAAGGCCAGCCGGCCGTTTCCGATTCCCGGGAACCGGCCCCAAAAGCCGAGCCGGCTGCGAAGCAGGACGCGGCGGACACCACAGGCCAAAGCGACAAGGCCCCGGCCAAGCGCCCGGCCCGGGCCAAGAAGGCCGCAGCCGATGCCGGGGATGCCGCGAGCAAGACCGATGCGGCCTCGACGGACCAGCCGGACACCGCTCCCAAGCCAAGAACCCGGCGGCCAAAAGCGACCAAGGCGGAGACCACCCCCACCGATGAAGGGGCTGCTGCTTCAAGGCCGGACGAAGTGAAAGCAGAAAAGCCTGCGGAGACGAAAGACGACAAACCTGCCGCGCCCAAGCCCACTGCCGAGCCAGCGGAACCGGCCGCCGAAAGTCCGAACCGAAAAGGCGACGACTGACAGGACGAGGTCCCTCGTCCAACCAAAAAGGGCCCGCCTATTGGCGGGCCCTTTGTCGTTCTGGCCTCGGGATCCCGAATGGATGATCTTCCAGAAGGGTCAGACCGATGCCTTTGGCTCGGCTTGCACGCGACCCTGCGCCAGTCGACTCCGGCAGCGACTCCTGCGCCCGGTCCGCAACGCGTCCGGCAGTGCTGTCAGGAGGCCTTCAACGTGTGGCGATCGCGGATATGTTCCAGCAACCCATCCGCTGCCGCTTCCACCAGGTCCATGACGTGCACGAACCCTTCGTCCCCGCCGTAGTACGGATCCGGGACTTCGTGTTCGCCGAACTGTGGCGCAAAATCCAGAAACCGCAGCAACTCCGCCCGCGCATCTGCCGGACGGATGCGCTCGGCATTGCGGTAGTTCGCGTCGTCCATCGTCAGGATGTAATCGAACTCCAGGAAATCCTCGGGCTCCAGCCGGCGCGCGCGCAGATGTTCCAGATCGTAGCCGCGCGAGCGCGCCTCCTGGCGGGCCCGGCTATCCGCCTTCGCCCCCACGTGATACCCGGCGGTTCCGGCCGAATCGACCTCGATGGCCTCGCTCAGTCCGTGTTCGCGCACCCGCGCCTCGAACACCCCATGGGCCATCGGCGAGCGACAAATATTACCCAGGCAAACCATCAGTACACGTATCTTCGACATCGCTCCACAGTCCGAATCGCGAAAGGCATCAGGATAACAAACCGGGCATCCTGGGCGGGCCGTTTCATGCCGCGCCCTCCGGTATGCCATGCTGAGGCTTTGCATCACGAGATCCATTGATGGTCGACCTTGGCGGTCCGCGCATTCCCGGCTGGACACCCCCCGGCAATGTGGCCAGTGGGGCGGGCACCGGAACGCGACAATCCCTCCAGACCGGAACGCGCATCGAGGTTCGTGTCCTGGACGTACTTGCCGATCGCGGGGTGCGGCTGCGTCTCGAACCCTCCCCGGGGCGCAGCGGCGCATCGACCGCGACACGCCCCTCCCCCCCTGCCACGGTGGTCACCGCCCAGCTGACCGGCGCATTGCCCACGGCCTTGTTGAACCGACCCGGCTCGGGCGCTTCCGGCACCGCCATGCTGGCCGAGGTCACCCGCACCGAGCCACGCCTGGAGGTCCGCCTGCTCCCCCTGACCATGGATCGCGCCGCACCCCGCCCCGCCAGTAGCGGCTCAGCGCCCAACCCGGCCCAGCAGTGGCTGGGACAAGAACTGCGTCTGCAGCTCCCCGGGGCTCGCCCGCTGGGGCCGGCTCTGCATGGCCTGCTGAACCAGTCCTCCGGGACCGGGGCGCCAGCCACGAGCGCCATGCCCGGGGCCCAGGCCGCACCCGCACTGCACCGTATCCTGGAGCTCCTGCCCACGCCCGGCCAACTGGCACAGCCCGAGACCCTGCGCCAGCACATCCAGCAATCGGGACTCTGGATGGAGGCCATGCTGGGGCATGCCGGACGCGGTCAAGGCCCGATGCATCCATTCGCGGCAGATCTCAAGGCCCAGCTTCTGCGTGCCGCAGACCAGGTTCGCCAAGCGGCGGACGCACGCCCTGCAGCGCAAGCGCCCCCCGCCACCGCCTCGGCGGCTCCCCCAGCCCCGGCCGCGGCCCTGTCCGGCCTTCTGGAGGGGCTCCTGAAACGTGTCACGTCGCTCCAGCTCCAGTCGCTGCAGTCCTTCGCAAGTGACGAACCCGGCAACAGTCGCTGGTTATTCGAACTTCCGCTGCGCAGCGAGCAGGGTATCCACGGTGTTTACGGCGAGATCCAGCGCGAAGGCGGAAGCGACGACGAAGCCGGAGCGCCCTGGTCGATTGTGTTGACGCTGGATATCGGTGACCTCGGCCCGACGCGGATCGCCCTGGCATCGCGCAATGGGGGCGTCAGCGTGCACTTCACCGCACCCGAGGCCGATACTGTCACTCGACTGCGCAGCGAAATGGCTTATCTCCGCGATCGGCTGGGTGAGCGCGACCTGACGGTGACGGGGCTTTCGGTACGTCAGGGCGAGGTCGATACGGACCCGCGCCCCACGAATTCGCATCGCATGCTGGACGAACAGGCCTGAGCCGATGGCACGAAAGGATCATGGGGACCGAACGGCCGACCGCGGCCGATCACCGGCCAAGGCGGTCGCACTGGAATGGGATCGTCGGCAGGCGCCGCGGATCACAGCCAGCGGCTCGGGCCTGACGGCCGAGGCCATCCTGCGCATTGCCGAGGAACATGGCATCCCGCTGCATCAGGACCCGGCCCTGAGCGAGGCGCTGGCGCAGGTCCCCGTCGGCAGCGAGATCCCGGAAGAGCTTTACGTCGCAGTCGCGGAGATTCTGGCCTTTGTGTTCCTGCTGGCAGGCATCACACCCGACGACCGGGGCCGTGGGTATCAGGCCCCCTCGCGCCAGTCCAGACCGGACCGCGAAGGGCCGGACCGGGACTCATGAACGCCCGGCGAACCCGGAACCGCCGGCATTCCCGGAGCCGTGCAGGCTGAACAACAAGTCGAGTTCAGTAGAAGTAAGGCCGCAACGCCGACGGACCTCTTCACGACCCAGGCCCTGCTGAATCAGAAGAATCGCCTGCTCGTAGGCACCGCTGTCGCCTTCGCGGGCGCGTAGCTCGCTGTGCTGGTCATGCAGGCGTTCCAGGGCACGCTGTACCGAGGCCTGTGCCTGCCCGTGGGTCGCAACCCCTTCGGACAGGGCCTTCATGGCCCCTTGAAGGGCCATCACCGAGGTGGCCTGGCGCTGATAATCCTGGCGCAGGGCCGCCAACTGCCGACGCAACAGAATCACGAGCCCCACGGCAAACCCGGCGACAATGGTCGCCAGCAACGCAATCAACGCGGCGAGCCAGATCAGCATTCCCTCTCCCATTGCCTGCACACTCCTGAAACCCGAGGCCTGCCGATTGTCGCGTGATTCATGAGGGCGTGACCAGCCATGGCGAAAAAACCGGGCACGGAACCGCGCCCGGACCGAGTGGGTGCCGGTCGCCGGGGCGTTCAGGCGTAGTCGTCGATCAGGCCGCGCCGCTGGCGGCGTTCTTCCTTGCGCGGCGGACGCTGCTGGGTTGGACGCACTGCGGGACGAAACACCGGATCGCGGTCGTGGTCGTCGCTCAAACTGCGCCCGGGAACGGTGGTATGGACCGGTCGAACAGTCCGGTCCGGCTGGAGTTCGTCGACCATGGCTCACCTCCCGGCTTGCGCCTCATGGTCCTCGTCTGTTGACTGTAGACCCGATGTGCGCGGCTACAGTTCGCGCAACTGCGCCCACTCATCGTCCGATAGCAGCCTGTTGAGGTCCACCAGGATGGTGAGGCCCTCCTCGGTGCTGGTCACGCCCTGGATAAAGCGGCTGCTGTCATCGTTACCGACCTCGGGCGCCGGCTCGACCGAATCCGGGGAGATCCGCACGACCTCCGAGACGGAATCCACCAGAATCCCCACGTTCTGATTGTCCACATCGATGATCACGATGCGCGAGGCCTCATCCGATTCGCGATCATCCAGCCCCATACGCCGCCGGGCGTCAATCACCGTAACGACATTGCCGCGCAGGTTGATGATCCCGAGGATGTAGTCCGGCACGCCCGGTACCGGGGCGATCTCGGTAACCTTGAGCACCTCCTGAACCTGCAGAACGTCGATTGCATAGGTTTCCTCCGCGAGACTGAAAGTCACATACGGAGCGGTGTCGGCCTTGGTCATGGCTTCTACGTCTTGTGCGCTGCTCATGTCATCCTCGATATTCCGTGCCGGCGGGGGCCGCCCTGTAGTGTCATCTTGACCGGGTTATCGGCCGATTACCGCCATGCTTGAATGGCACCGGCCAGGATCAGTCCCAGCCACCCTCGTCGAGGGTGCGGTCCAGCGCCTCCAGGTCCAGCAACGTCGCCATCTTCTCGCGTTCCACGCCGGCCAGCCAGGGCAGGCGCCGGCGCTGGTTGCGCCAGCGCAACGACTCCGGATGGATCACCCGGGTGCCGTGAATCGCGCGGCAGGCCAGCGCGAACCGCGAACCCGCGAGGAACACCACCTGCCGGGCCGTATCCGGCTCGTAATCGCGATCTTCCGGTGTCACCACGGCGGCCAGGTCAATCAACTGCACCCGCCCCTGCTTGGTATCCGCCAATCCAAGGTACCAGACCGAATGATTCGGGGTGGGCCGCACTTCCAGGCTGTCCAGCGGCGCCACCCCGCCCAGCGCATGTAACGGCGCCAGCAGAGTCAGGTTGCCAGCCTCGATCACAAGGGCCGAAAACGGCTGCTCGGGCCGCGCATACTCGCGCTCCGCCGGATCGGCCGGTGGGGCTGGTGGGGTCGAGGCCACTACCGGCGCCGGGAGGTCCACCGCGTCTGCTTCACGGACCGGGGCTTCCAGCTCCACTATGGGCGCCGCTTCTTCTACCGGTGGCCGTGGCTCCAGGATATCCGGTCGCAGAAGCGGGCGAACGGGCTCCGGCTCGTCCAGCAGGCTGCCGAAGTAGTCATCCAGCGCCTCCGGCTCGGCCTTCAGGGCCAGGTTGTCGACTATGGAACGTTTCATCCGCGTCGCCTCCGTTCATGGGGTTCGGACAGCCGGCCACCAATGGCCTCCAGCAGATCCGAGTAGGCAAGCACACCCCGGGCGTCCGGGATCATGAAACACAGCGGCTGCCCGGCACTGGAGGCATCACGGAATTTCGTGTCCACCGGGATTACGCCCGGCCAGACGTCGTCGCCGTACAAACGGCGCAGTTCCGACAAGGCCTCGTGCGCCGCGCGCGTTCGACGGTCGAACAGGGTCGGAATAATTCGATACGCCAACTCGGACTTGCGCGATTTCTGTACCATTTTCAGCGTATTGATCATTCGTTCCAGCCCCTTCAGGGCGAGGAACTCGGTCTGCACCGGCACCAGCAGTTCGTCACAGGCGGCCAGGGCATTGACCATCAACACACCGAGCATCGGCGGGCAATCCAGCAGCACGTAGTCGTACTGCTCCGAGATCTTCTCCAGGGCGTGACGCAGCACCAGCCCCATGCCACTGCGGGTGCCCAGCTGGCGATCCAGCGTCGCCAGCGCGGTACTCGCGGTCAGTAGGTCCAGCCCCGGGAACCGGGTCTCGCGGATCAGACCATTCGGGTCTGGATCCGCACCCTCGGCACACTGGCTGAAAAGCTCGTACACCCCGCGCGTGGCGGTCTCCGGATCATGGCCGAAATACGCGGTCAGCGATCCGTGCGGGTCCACATCCACCAGCAGCACGCGTTGCTCCGGGCCCGACAGCAGGCCGCCCAGCGTCACCGTGGTGGTGGTCTTGCCCACACCGCCCTTTTGGTTCGCAACCGCCCAGACCTTCATGGTGTGTCTCCATCCGTCGGGAGCGGTGCGGGCGGAAGATCCTCGCGCAGGCGCTCCGGTTCCTGCGCGCCCTCGGCGCGCGGACGCGCCCCCGGCAGTACCACGATGGACACGCGCCGGTTCTCGGCCCGTCCCTCCGCGGTATCGTTGCTGGCCGTCGGCCGGTGCTCGCCATAGCCAAGGGCAACCAGATTCTCTGGATCGACCCCGACCTCCTCGAACACGCTGACCACCGCGGCCGCCCGTCCGGACGAAAGCTCCCAGTTCGACGGATAGATCGCGGTCTGGATGGGCACATTGTCTGTGTGTCCCTCCACATGAACGCGGGAGACACGTGGCGCCAGAATCCCGCCAACCTCTTGCAGAAGCCCCTCCGCCTGTGGGTTCAGGGTCGCCGCCCCGGACGCAAACAGCAGACGGCTGGTGATCTCGATCTCCAGCCAATAGGCCTCGCGCGTCACGCGCAGATCGCCATCCTCGATCCATTGCGCCATCGCCTGTTCGATCTCGCGCGCGGTATCCGCCAGTTCGTCCAGGAACGCCTGCATCCCAGCGTCGTCCGGGCCCTCGTCAAGCATCCCGCTCAAGGCCATGTCGATGGGCTGCGGCCCCTCTTCCACCAGACCCGGCTGGACCTCGATAGGCACCAGGGCCCGCAGATCCTGCGGTGTACGTTCCCGGGCCACGGTGGAGTCCCCGACCTGAATCGGGTCGGCCTGCATCGGTGCGCGGAAGGCGTCCACCAGCGACTCGGACAGCACCCGGTACTTGCCGTCGTCCACCGAGGATATGGCGTACATCACCACGAAGAACGCCAGCAGCAGTGTGACCAGATCCCCATAGGGGATGGCCCATGCCTCGTGATTCTGATGTTCTTCCGCCCGTTTGCGCCGCGCCATGGTGACCTCACTCGTGGATGAAGCCACTCAGCTTGCTTTCGATGTTCCGCGGGTTTTCCCCTTCCGCAATGGCGATCAAGCCTTCCATCAGCATTTGCTGGTGTTGCGAACGGTTCTGAATAATCGACTTCAACTTGTTGGCCACCGGCAGGAACAGCAGGTTGGCCGAGGCAATGCCGTAGATCGTGGCGACAAAGGCCGCCGCGATGCCCGCCCCCAGCTTGCTCGGGTCCGCGAGGTTCTGCATCACCGCCATCAGGCCCATCACCGCGCCGACGATCCCCAGGGTCGGGGCATAGATCCCCATGCTCTCGAAGATCTTCGCGCCCTGCAGGTCGAAGTGCTCGCGGTTGTCGAGGTCGGCCTCCATGATCTGGCGAATGGTCTGCGGTTCACTACCGTCCACCAGCAGTTGCAGCCCCTTGCGGGCAAAGCCATCGGTCTCCTCGTCGGCCAGCGTCTCCAGGCCTAGCAGGCCTTCCTTGCGCGCGACATGCGACCACTCGACGATCTGCTCGACCGTCGCGCGATTGTCGACCTTCGGCGGCTTGAAGGCCCACGGCAGGATGCGCATACCGTGCATGAACACCGACAGCCGTGCCTGCACCAGGGTCGCCCCCAGGGTTCCCAGCACCACGATCAGGAAGGCCGCGGCATTCCACAGCGCGCCCAGGCCACTGCCCTTGGCAATGCTGCCGCCGAGAACCGCCACCAGCCCCAGGGTAATCCCGATGAGGCTCAGGATATCCATGTCAGCAGAACCCCTTCACCAGTGCGGGCCCGATTTCGGGCAGCGGGTACACATGATCGGACAGGCCGGCCTCGGCTACTGCCGCCGGCATCCCGTACACCACGCAGGTCGCCGCATCCTGCGACCACACCTGCGCGCCGGCGCCCTTCAGTGCCCGCGTGCCTTCGCGGCCATCGGCACCCATGCCGGTGAGGATCACGGCAAGCACCTGCCCGCGCAGCGCCTCCACGGCGGAACCGAAGGCCGCATCCACGCTCGGCTTGTAGATGGTGCCCAGAGGGCTCTCCGCGATTCGCACATGCGTCTGGCTGCCGCGTTCCAGCGTCATCTGCATCCCGCCCGGCGCCAGCAGCGCCACGCCCGGTTTCAGCACGTCGCCGTCCTTCGCCTGACGGACTTCGATATTGCACATGGCGTTCAGGCGTTCGGCGAAGGCCGGGGTAAAACTGGCGGGCATGTGTTGCACCAGCAGGATCGGCAGCGGGAAATTCGCCGGGAGCGGCTTCAGCACCTCCTGCAGCGCCACCGGACCGCCGGTGGAGGTACCAATCAGCACCGCGCGCAACTGCCGTAACGGCGTCGGCGGCCGGGAACTGGCAACCGCGGGAGCCGGCTTGCGCGCATCGGCCGCTGCCTGACGGTCGGTCTCTTCGCGGCGCGCGGACGGACGGGCTTCCCGCGCAGGCGTGGTCGTGCCCGGGGCACTAACGGAGCGCGCCCGGCTGCGTGACAACGAGCGCACACGGCGCCGAAGCAGCATGCGTGCGCTGTCCTCGTCCCCGGCCATGTCGCTGAAGCGCTTGGGAAGGAAGTCCACCGCACCGGCCTCCAGCGCATCCAGGGTCGCTTGGGCTCCCTCGGTGGTGAGACTGGAGAACATCAGGATCGGAAGCGGGCGCTCGGCCATGATCTTGCGCACCGCGGTGATGCCGTCCATCACCGGCATCTCGATATCCATGGTCACGACATCGGGATCGAGCTCCCGGACCTTGGCGATCGCCTGCTCGCCATTCTCGGCCGAACCCACGACCTCGATGCCGGAATCGGAATCCAGGATCTCGGCGATACGCCGACGAAAGAACCCCGAGTCGTCAACCACCAGAACCCTGATCGGCATCCTCAGCCCTCGCTCGAGCGCGACGCGCGGCGCGGTCGACCGGACATTTGCAGTTGCCGCATCAGGATGGTCACCAGATCAGAGACGTCGAGGATCAGGGCGATGCCGCCATCTCCGGTGATCGTCGCTCCCGCCAGGCCCTTCACACCTTGCAGATTCTGGCCGAGCGGCTTGATGACCACCTCTTCCTGCCCCACGAGATCATCCACTACCAGCCCTACCTTGCGGTCGGCCGTATGGACCACCACTACGTGGGCATCCTTGCGCGGCTCGGGCTCGTGCCCCGGCTTCAACCAGCGCTTGAGGTAATGAACAGGCAGGGCGTGCTTGCGCACCATGATGACTTCCTGATCATCCACGTAATTCGTCTTGGTCAAATCCAGATCCAGGATCTCGGAGACCGAAGCCAGCGGGATCGCAAAACGCCGGCCGTCCAGAATCACCATCAGCGCGGGCAGGATCGCCAGGGTCAGGGGCAGCTTCACCCGCAGCGTGGTCCCTACGCCGATCTCGGAATCAATCTCGATGGTGCCGTTGAGCTGCGAGATCTTGGTCTTGACGACGTCCATGCCAACCCCGCGGCCGGAGACGTCCGAGATCTCGGTCTTGGTGGAGAATCCGGCCATAAAGATGACGTTGAAGGCCTCGCGATCGGTCATCCGTTCGGCCATCGCGGGCTCCATCAGCCCCTTCTCCACCACCTTGCGCCGCAGGGCCTGTGGGTCCATGCCACCGCCGTCGTCCTTGATCAGCAGTGCGATGTGATCGCCCTCCTGGGCCGCGCCGAGCACGACCGTACCCTTGCGCGGCTTGCCCGCCGCCTCGCGCACATCTGGCGTCTCGATGCCATGGTCCACAGCATTCCGCACCAGATGCACCAGCGGATCGGACAGGGCCTCGACCAGATTCTTGTCGAGGTCGGTTTCCTCGCCGAAGATCTCCAGTTCGATCTCCTTGCCCAGATTCCGCGACAGATCGCGGATCACTCGAGGGAAGCGATTGAAGACCTTCTTCACCGGCTGCATGCGGGTCTTCATCACCGAGGTCTGCAGGTCGGAGGTCACCAGTGCCAGCGAACTGATCGCCTTGCCCAGTTCGTCGTCGACATGCTGCGAACGCAGCATGCTCAGCCGGTTTCGCACCAGAACCAGCTCGCCCACCAGGTTCATGATCTCGTCCAGCCGCTCGGTATCCACACGCACGGAGGTCTCGCCCTGTGGAGCCGGGCGCCCCCCGGCCTCGGCCCCGCCGGCGCGGGCACCACCACCGCCCTGCCCACCGGCGGCAGCCGGCTCCGGCGCTACTGCTTTTTCCGGCTCGGGCGCCGCGGCCGCGGGCTCGGTCGGCAGTGGATCCGCAGCCGGTTCGGGCGATGCCTGACCCCCGCCCTTGGCCTGCAACTCGTCCAACAAATTCTCGAACTCGTCGTCGCTGATCAGATCACCGCCCGAGTCGTCGCTGGCCCCGGCGCCGCCCGACACGGCCGCGTCCACGGGTGCCGGGGCGCCGTCACCATGCAACGTATCCAGCAGGGCCTCGAACTCGTCGTCCGTGATCTCCTCCCCGCCGCCCACCATGGCGTCGCCGGGGGCCGAGGCCTGTGGCTCGGGGACGGGCTCGGGGACGGGCTCCGGTTCAGGCGCGGGCGGCGCCGTGGCGGTATCTCCGGCCACGTCTTCGTTTTTTGCCATGCGCCGCAGGTCCTCGACCACCGCGGCATCGGCGGGGGTCGGGTCCACGCCGGAGCGCAGATCCCCGAACATGACGTTCAGGGAGTCCAGCACGCGGAGCATGGTGTCCATCAGATGGCTATCGGCCCGGCGTTCGCCGTTGCGCAGCAGATTGAAGACGTCCTCGGCGTGATGACACACCGTCACCAGCGGATCCAGGCTCAAGAACCCGGCGCCCCCCTTGATGGTGTGGAAGCTTCGAAAGACCGCATTCAACAGATCCCGGTCGTCCGGATTCTGTTCCAGGTCGATGAGTTGCTCGTTGAGCCCCTCCAGCAGTTCCCCGGCCTCGATCAGGAAGTCCTGAAGGATTTCGTCATTGGGGTCGATGGCCATTCAGTCTCTCCGGTCCCGTGGCGCCAGTCGTATGGGGGGCACTGCTAGAAGCCCAGGCTTGATAGCAGATCGTCCACCTCGTCCTGTCCTTGAACGACATCTGCGCTGGAATCTTGAGTCTTGGGCACACTGGGGCCGTGGCCCTTGCGGTCCGCCTCGCGGTCTTCTTCGCCACGCTCCAGGGACGCTTCGGCCGCTTCGACCTGCTCCATGCGCCCGCTGGAGAGCCGAATCAGGGTAACGAGGTTCTCTTCGAGGTCGGTCACCAGCTGGATCACGCGGCGAATCACCTGGCCGGTAATGTCCTGATAACTTTGTGCCATCAACACCTCGGAGAGCAGCCGCCGCAATTCCTCGGCGTCCTCGCCCGCCTGCCCGAAGAAGCTGTCCAGCTCACGCGCGAAATCGCGGAATTCGTCCACCGAGAGCTGCCGGTTGCGAAAGCGCGTCCATTTGGCGGTCAAGTCGGCCGCCTGCTGGCTGAACGACTCGGCGATCGGCAGGCTCGATTCGATGGCGCCCATCGTGGCGTGCGCGGCCTGCTCGGTCATGGTGACCACGTAGTTCAGGCGTTCCTTCGCATCCGGGATCTCCGCCTGGGTCAGCTCTACCAGGCGCGAGTCGCCACGGAAGCTTTGCAAGGCCTCGTGAAGGTCGCGCGTCAGCTTGCCCAGTTCGTCGAAGAGCTCGCGGTCGTAAGGACGCGCTAGATCCTGCACCAGCGCGCGTGCCGCCGCGTCGTCGCCCGCCTCGAGCGTCTGCACCAGTTGCCGGGCCAGCTCGAGCTGGCCGTCGCGTGGGGGGTGTTCCTGTTCAGTCATGAGGAGCCTCTTGCTGGTACGGCGCCGAAGGAGCCGGGTCACGTCTACCCGCGCAAGCGAGACGGACGTCGTCCGTATTCATCACTGGGCGATGCTTAGCCCTGTGCTTCAATACGTTCGAAGATCTTGTCGATCTTTTCCTTCAGCGTTTCGGCGGTAAACGGCTTGACCACGTAACCGTTCACACCTGCCTCCGCAGCCTCCACGATCTGGTCGCGCTTGGCCTCGGCCGTCACCATCAGCACCGGCATCGACTTCAGGTTGGCATCCGCCCGGACGGCCTTCAGCAGGTCGATGCCCGGCATATTGGGCATGTTCCAGTCGGTAATCAGGAAGTCGAAATCACCATTTTGCAGCATCGGCAGCGCGGTGCTGCCGTCGTCGGCTTCCTGCGTATTATTGAAGCCAAGATCGCGCAAGAGGTTCTTGATAATGCGCCGCATCGTGGAAAAATCGTCCACGATGAGAATTTTCATTCCCTTGTCCACACGTCACTCCGGGATTCGTAAGGTGAGTTTTAGAATAACTGCAAAGCCGTGCCGTCTTCGAGCCACGACCCCATGCGCGCGCGCAGCCGGATGACCGCCTGGCTGCGAATCTGGCTCACGCGCGACTCGGTCACGCCCAGAACAGCCCCGATCTCGCGCAGATTCAGTTCTTCGGTGTAATACAGCGACAGCACCAGGCGTTCGCGTTCAGGCAGATCCCCAAGGGCCTCGGCCAACTCCTCGCGAAACTCGCCAGCCTCAAGGCTACGCGACGGAGAGACTTCCTGCCCCTCGATCACACGATCGGCCCCGTCATCCCCGCCACCCAGATCGTCCAGCGCAAACAGATGGGCCCCGGCATGGTCCTTGAGCATGTCGTAATAGTCATCGATCGCCACGTCCAGCTCGGCCGCCACTTCGCTCCCACGCGCCGCACGCCCCTCACGGGCCTCGACACTCTGGATCGCGGCGGCAATACGCCGGCTGTTGCGGTGCACCGAACGCGGCGTCCAGTCACTGCGACGCAATTCGTCGATCATCGCACCGCGGATGCGGATTCCGGCGTAGGTGGCAAAGGTCGCCCCCTGCCCGCCCTCGAACTGCCGCGCCGCCTCCAGAAGGCCGATCATGCCGGCCTGGATCAGATCATCGACCTGGACCGAGGCCGGCAGACGGGCCATCAGGTGGTGCGCGATGCGATGCACCAGTTCAACGTGATCGGCAATCAACTTCTCGTGTCCACCGGTCGCGGTGGACGTCGCCTGGTAGCCGGAAAGTCGATTACGCGTCGTCATCATGCACTCTGCAGCATTCGTTCCACGAAGAACCCGACGCCCCCGTGGTCACCCCCACCAACCGGCCAGCGGTCCACCGTGCGTGCCAGTTCGGCAAACGCCTTGCCGGCCGGACTGCCGGGATACTGCTGAACCACCGGTGCCCTTTTCTGCACGGACTTGCGCAGATGTTCGTCCATCGGGATATAGCCGGCCAGATCCAGGACCACCTCCGGCAGGTAATTGCCACAGACGGTATTGAGTTTCTGCATCAGCCGCTCCGCACCCTCGCGTCCGCTGACCATGTTGGTGACCATGCGGAAACGCCGCAGCCCGTGGTCACGATGCAGCACCTTGATCAGGGCATAGGCATCGGTAATCGAAGCCGGCTCGTCGCAGACCACCACAAGGGTCTCCTGTACCGCCCGGCAGAACGAAGTCACCGACTCCTGCAGGCCTGCAGCAGTGTCCACGATCAGGACATCCAGCGGCTTGCGGTAGGCGCTGAAGGCATGGATCAGCCCCGCGTGCTCGGCCGGCGTAAGATTCGCCATCGCCGCGATACCGGAGGCCGACGGGACCACCTTCACCCCGTCCGGCCCCTGAACCAGGACATCGTCCAGGCTGTCCACGGCGCCGGTCACCAGGTCGTGCAGGGTGCGCTCCGGGCGCATCCCGAGCAACAGGTCCACGTTGGCCAGGCCCAGATCCGCATCGAACAGCATCACCTCGCGGCCCAACCGGGCCAGGCCGACCGCCAGATTGACCGACACGTTGGTCTTGCCCACGCCGCCCTTGCCCGAGGCGACCGCAATGACCTTCAACGGCTTGTTAGTGCGTGGCATAACGCCCCTTTCCAACCGGCTGAATCAGTTCCAGTGTGGCCGGCTCGGCCCCCTGCGCCGGGCGCAGCGGCGAGCGCGAGCGTCGCGGCGCTTCCATTTCGGCCAGCCGTTCGGCGGCCCAGGTCTCGCGGGCATTGCCACCCGCCTGCGCACCCTCGGCATCGTCGTCCAGTGCCAGGCGGGTCAGATACCCCGTATCGACCCGGTGAAAATCCTCGGCGATGCGCTGGCCATCGCTTACAAACCCAAGCCCCAGGTGCTGGTCCAGCAGGACCGACAGGACCTCGCCCAGCTGTTCTGCCTCGTCCAGTTTGGTCAGCACCAGCGCCGAGGGATCCGCCTTGCGAAACGCGTCCAGCACCCGCCGCAAGGTACTGCCCTGGGTCGTGGCCGACACAACCAACCAGCTCTCGGCACGGATATCCGGCGGCAGATGCGCGAACAGCGACTCCTCCTCCACCGCGCGCGGCGCCTGCCCGGCGGTATCCACCAGGATCAGGTGGCCATCGTCCACGCGCCGCGCCAGATCGCGCAGTTCGCGCGCATTCTGCAGCACGCGCACCGAGATCCCCGCCATCTGTGCAAAGGCTTGCAGCTGCCGTGTGGCACCGATGCGCTGGCTGTCCAGGGTCACCAGCGTAACCGAATCCGGTCCCATCCGACGGATCTGGCGCAACGCGATCCGTGCCAGCGTGGTGGTCTTGCCGACACCGGTCGGCCCCACCATCGCCAGCAGCCCGCCCTCGTCCAGGATCGCCGGGCGATGCGTGGCAATCGCACCCGAAAGCCGCGCGCGGAGACGCTCCCAAGCCTGCTCGGGGGAGCTGTCATCGAGGATGCTGCCCGCCAGGCTGCGGGCCAGCGATTCACTGAAGCCGCGGTCGATCAGGCGGACCTTGCATTCGGCCGCCAGGGGGTGACGGGCCGCCCAGCGAGCCTCGTCACTCTCCGCATACTGACGCGTCATCAAGCTGCGCAGGTCACGCAACTCCTGGCGCATCGCGGTGAGCTCGGGATCGGCCGGCCACGAAGGGGCCGCCGAATTCGGGGCGCGGTCGGCGGTTCGCGCCTCGCGGGCCGGCTTTGCGGCCTCCGGCTCGCGCACCGGCTCCGAGGACTCGCCATCCTCCAGGGCGGCGACCACCTCCAACCAGCCATCCACCCGGCGACTGGAGAGGATCACGGCATCCTCTCCCTGTTGTTCGCGCACCTGACGCATGGCGTCGCGCATGTCCCGGGCCCGATATCGTCTGACATTCATGCTTTGATCTCCTGCGCCGCTCACGCGGCGGAACCCCTATGTCTCATGCGGACTGCTTCGCCGTTTCTTCCTGACCGACCGTGGCCACTACCCGAATCCGCCGGTTGTCGGGGATCTCGGTAAACGCCAGGACGGTCAGGCTGCGAACCGCGCCGCGCAACCAGCCGGCAATCCAGGAACGGATCTCCGGTGCCACCACCAGGATCGCCGCTTGGCCGGCCGTCTCCTGGCGGCGCGCCGCGTCCGCAACCGAACGCTGCAACCGTTCCGCCAGCCCGGGCTCCAGTCCAACCGTGCCACCCGAGCTGCCCTGCAGGGACTTATGCAAGAGCTGTTCCAGCGATGGGTCCAGGGCAATCAATGGCAGCTCATCCTCCGGTCCCACAAGGTCCTGGACGATGGAACGCGACAGCGCGACGCGCACCGCTGCGGTCAAAGTGCCGGGATCCTGACTCTTCACCCCGTCGTCTGCCAGGGTTTCGGCGATCGTGCGCAGGTCGCGGATCGAGACCTGCTCGGCCAGCAGGTTCTGCAACACCTTCAGCACGATCGAAAGCGACAGGGTCTTGGGCACGAGGTTCTCCACCAGCTTCGGCGAATGCCGCGCCAGCTGATCCAGCAGGTGCTGTGCCTCCTCGTGCCCGATCAGGCGGTGGGCGTTCTCGCGGAACACCTGCGACAGATGCGTCGCAATCACCGTGGAACAGTCGACCACGGTATAGCCGGCGCCCTGGGCCTGGTCGCGATCCGACGGGTCGATCCACAGGGCATCCAGGTTGAAGGTCGGGTCCTTGGTCGGGGTGCCCGGCACGGTGCCGAAGACCTCGCCCGGATTGATCGCCAGTTCGCGGTCGGGGAACACCTCGGCTTCGGCCACGGTGACCCCCAGCAGGCTGATCCGATAGGCGTTCGGACTGAGCTCCAGGTTGTCGCGGATGTGCACAGGCTGCAGCAGGAAACCGAGCTCCTGCGACAGCTTGCGCCGCACGCCCTTGATCCGGCCCATCAACTGACCGTCCTGGGTACGGTCCACCAAGGGGATCAGGCGGTAGCCGACCTCGAGGGAGACCAGGTCCACCGGCGGGACGTCTTCCCAGGTCAGGTCGCGATCCTCCGAACGAGCCCCGCCTTCGTCTTCCTGCGGGATGCGTTCCACTTCCACCTCGGCCTCGCGGCTCCGCCGCTTGAGCAGGTAGGCCCAGCCAAAGATCAACGCCGCCAGCCCCAGGAACACGGCGTTCGGCATGCCCGGCACGACGCCCAGCGCGCCGATCACGCCACCGGCGACGTACAGGACCCGCGGGTTGGAGAACATCTGCCCGTACACCTGCTGGCCCATGTCCTGGCTGCTGGTCACGCGGGTCACGATGATCGCGGTGGCGGAGGACAGCACCAGCGACGGGATCTGGGCAACGATGCCGTCGCCGATGGTCAGCAACACGTAGTTGGTCGCGGCATCGCCGATCGACATGCCGTGCTGCACCGCACCGATGGTGAGCCCGCCGATGATGTTTACGAACAGGATCAGGATCCCCGCGATGGCATCGCCGCGGACGAACTTGGAGGCACCGTCCATGGAGCCGTAGAAGTCCGCCTCGCTGGCAATCTCCTCGCGGCGCTTGCGCGCCTCTTCCTGAGTCAGGATGCCGGCGTTCAGGTCGGCGTCGATCGCCATCTGCTTGCCGGGCATGGAATCCAGGGTAAAGCGGGCGCTGACCTCGGACACACGCCCGGCCCCCTTGGTCACCACCACGAAGTTGATGATGATCAGGATCGCGAACACCACCAGCCCCACGGTGTAGTTGCCGCCGACCACGAAGTCGCCGAAGGCCTGGATGACCTTGCCGGCGGCATCCGTGCCGGTGTGGCCTTCCAGCAGGATCACGCGGGTGGAGGCGATGTTCAGCGCCAGGCGCAGCAGCGTGGCGACCAGCAACACGGTCGGGAAGACCGCGAATTCCAGCGGCCGCGGGGTGTACACCGCAACCATGATCACCACCAGCGACAGCGCGATATTGAAGGTGAACAGCACATCCAGCGCCAGCGGCGGCAGCGGCAGCACCATCATCGAGAGCATCGCGATCAGCAGGATCGGCGCCCCCAGCCCCCACTTGCCCACGTTACCCAGACGGTCAAAGAAGGCCATTAGCGATCCCTCCGCGGGCCGCGTTGCTTGTCAGGATCGAGATAGTCCTCGGGTACTGGAAGGTCATCCGGCATCTGCGCGTCGGCATCGGCCCGCTTGAGCTGGTAGACGTACGCCAGGATGCGGGCCACGGCCACGAACAGACCGTTGGGCACTTCCTGGTTCAGATCGGTGGTGAAGTAGATGGCGCGGGCCACGCGCGGGGCCTCGACGCGGATGATCGCGTGTTCGTCCCCGACTGCACGGATCGAGGCGGCCACCTCGTCGACGCCCTTGGCCACCACCTTCGGTGCCGCCATGCGCGAGGCCTCGTAGACGATAGCCACGGCGTAGTGGGTCGGGTTGGTGATGATCACGTCGGCCTTGGGGACCTCTTCCATCATTCGCCGCTGCGCCATCTCCTGCTGCAACTGACGGATCTTTTGCTTGACCTCCGGCTTGCCGTCGGTCTCCTTGTACTCGTCCTTGACCTCCTGGCGGGTCATGCGCAGTTGCTTCTGGTGATTCCACATCTGGAACGGCGCATCAATGGCGGCGACCACGATCAGGGCCGCCGAGACCGCGATGAAGGTTCCCATAACCAGCTGGGCGGCATGGATGATGCCCTGATGAACAGGCTCGTAACCGAGCATCAGCAGCCGGTCGGAGAAGGTGGCCAGCACGGCGACCGCAACACTGCTGATCAGTACGAACTTGGCGAAGGTCTTGCCAAACTCCATCAGTCCCTGCCAGGAGAAGATCCGCTTCAGACCCTTCCCGGGATTCAGCTTGGAAGGCTTGGGTGCGGCGGCCTTCCAGGAGAAATTGGCGCCACCGATCACGATCGGCGCGAGCATCGCGGCCACGACCAGAACGCCGAACAAAGGGAACAGAGTCCGCAGGGTGCGGAAGATCTCATCGGCCAGATACGGCAATAACAGCGACGAGTCGTAAGCCATTTCGCGTTCGAAATCCAGGCGACTGCTCATCTGTTCCGCGAGTTGTGCCCCCATGCTTGACCCGTACATCAGCATGAAGGCGCCCGCCGTCATCAGCACCAGGAACGTACTCAGCTCGCGCGAGCGCGGGACCTGCCCCTTCTCCTTCGCCTCGCGCAGGCGTTTCGGGGTGGGCTCTTCGCTTTTTTCCTGTCCGCTTTCGTTCTCGGCCATTTCAGAAGCCCATCCGGGTCTGCATCAGGTTGAAGGCCTCGAACATCAGTTCGCCAAAACGTTCCGGCAGGCCCGGCAGGATCAACATCATCAGCACGAACCCGATCAGGATCATCATCGGGAACCCCACCGCGAAGATGTTGAGCTGCGGGGACGCGCGGGTGATGACCCCCATGGAGATATTCACCAACAGGAGCGACGCAACCGCCGGCAATGCCACCAGCACCGCGCCCACAAACATCGTGGAGCCGAAGGCCACCAGGGCGTAGAAGGCCTCCGCGTTCAGACCGGTCGGGGCGATCGGCATGGTCTCGAAGCTGGTCAACATCAGCTCCAGGGCAATCAGATGGCCGTTCATCGCCAGGAACAGGAGGGTCGAAAAAATCACAAAGATGGTCGAGACCACCGGGACCTGAACGCCCTGAGCCGGATCCATGATGGAGGCAAAACCCAGGCCCATGCCCAGTGCGATCACCTCGCCCGCCTGAGTCACGGCCGAGAACACCATCTGCAGAATGAAGCCCATGAACACGCCAATCGCGACCTGGTGCAGGGTGACCAGCACGCCCTCAAGACTCAACGGATCGATATCCGGCAGGACCGGGCCCTGCATGGCCACAAAGATCGCCAGCAACAGCGCCAGCCCCATGCGCACCCGCGCATTGACCGTATCCGCGCCGAAGATCGGCATGGCGACGAGCATGGCGCCAATGCGGGCGAACGGCCACAGGACCGCCCCCACCCACAGCACCAGCTGTTCCGCCGCCAGCGTCATGTGCCTACCCCACCATCCCCGGCGCACCCTCGTAGAGGCGCTCGGTGTAGTCGATCAGTAGCTGCAACATCCAGTGGCCGCTGAACAACAGGGCCGCGAACATCGCCAGCAGCTTGGGGATGAACGACAGGGTCATTTCCTGAATCTGCGTAGCCGCTTGCAGCATCCCGATCGTGAGGCCGACCGCGAGGGCTGTTAACAACGGGGGTGCAGACAGGAGGATCACTACCATGAGCGTTTCCTGCCCCACATCCACGACGAGTTCGGGTGTCATTCTCGACTCCTACACGAAAAAGCTGGTGGCGAGTGTGTTCATCATCAGCGCCCAGCCGTCCACCAGCACGAACAGCATCACCTTGAACGGCAGCGAGATAATCAGCGGGGAGAGCATCACCATCCCCATCGACATCAGGACCGAGGCCACCACCAGGTCGATGATCAGGAACGGGATCAGGATCAGGAAGCCAATCTGGAATGCGGTCTTGAGCTCGCTGGTAATGAACGCCGGCACCAGCAGGTTCAACGGGATGTCATCCGCCTCCTCGAATCCGTCGATCCCATTGATCTCGGCAAACATCGCGATATCGCTCTCGCGGGTATGCATCAGCATGAACTCGCGCAACGGCTGCACCCCCGCCTCGATCACCTCCTCCGTCCCGATCTCCTCGTTCACGTAGGGCACAAACGCGGTCTCGTAGATCTCGTCGAGCACCGGGGCCATCACGAACAGGGTCAGGAAGAAGGCCAGGCCAATCAGAATCTGGTTGGAAGGTGTCTGGGTTGTGCCCAGGCCCTGGCGCAGGATCGCCAGCACCACAATGATCCGGGTGAAGGACGTCATCATGATCAGGATCGACGGCAGCAGGGTCAGCAGCGTCATCAACAGGATGATCTGCAGGGTGACCGAGTAGGTCTCGCCCCCGTCTCCGTTGGTGGTCACAGTCAGGGCCTCGATGCCCTGCGCCACCTGAGCCCCGGCGAGGCCCGGCAGGAGCAGCAGGCCCAGTGCCAGCGCGAACCGCAGGAACAGCGCCATCACGACTGCCCCCGCTCGCTGCTACCGGGCGGAGCCCGGCGGGTCACGGCGCGCTTGAGTGCGCTGGAGAAATCCGGCGTCTCCCCGGCCGGCGCCACCACCGGCTCGCGCATCGTGTGTAGGGTGCGCATGCCGGAGGGGGCCACGCCCACCAGCACCTGTTCATCGCCCACCTGAACCAGCACCAGACGCTCGCGCGTGCCCACCGAGCGTGCCGCGACGATCTCGATCACCTGCGAGCCGCGGTTCAGTCCGCCCTGGGTCCGGCGCAGGATCCAGCCCAGCACCACAATGGCACCGATCACCAGTACCAGACCGCCGATTAGCTGGGTCAGATAGGCCGCGGCCCCGCCACTGCCACCCTCCGCAAGGGCAGTCAAAGGCCAGAGGGTCCCCGTGACGGCCGCCAGGACGAGGGCCGAACTGCGCGTATTACGTGGATTCATGGCTATTTGAGCTTGCGGATGCGCTCACTGGGGCTGATCACATCGGTCAGCCGGATCCCGAACTTCTCGTTGACAACCACGACCTCGCCATGCGCGATCAGCGTGCCATTCACCAGCACGTCCAGCGGCTCCCCCGCCAGACGGTCCAGTTCCACCACCGAGCCCTGGTTCAGCTGCAGCAGGTTGCGGATCGGGATGCGCGTGCGGCCGATCTCCATGGCGATCGTCACTGGAACGTCCAGCACCATCTCCAGATTCATCTCCTCGCCGTCGCCCTGCACCACCCCCGATAGTTGTTCGGGCTGCAGGGCCTCCGCGGACGAATCGGGCTGGTGCTTGCGCTCCTTTTTCTCGGACTTCGGCGTCGGCTTCGCGGCGGTCGCGTCATCACCTCCCCCCGCAGCAGCCCCGCCTTGCGCGGCGTTCAGCAACTCATCGGGATCAGCCGCGTCTTCGCCGTCGTCATCCTTCTGCTCGGCCAGGGCTGCCGCCCACTCATCCGCCAGCGCCTGGTCATCGCTGCCGCCTTCGGTGTCGGCCATGGTTTCAGCGCCCGCGGTATCTTCATCCACGGCCGGGGTGTCCTGTTTGGGATCGTCGGTGTCAGCCATGCTGCGCCCTCTATCGTTTGATAATGCGTTCCGAAACCTGGATCGCATTCATGCCATTGGATACGCCGAACTTCCCGCGGAACATCGGGATGTCTTCGACCTGCAAGGTGATCTTCTCGGGGAGGTCCACCGGGATGATGTCGCCCGGCTGGATATCCAGCAGCTCGCGCACGGTGACCTCGGTCTCCGCCAGCATGGAGCTGATCTCGACCTCAGCGGTCTGGATCTCCTCCTGCAGCGCGTGCATCCAGCGCTGGTCCACATCGGAGCGATCCGACTGGATGCCGGTATCCAGCTGTTCGCGGATCGGCTCGATCATCGAGTACGGCAGGGTCACGTGCAGATTGCCGCCGCCCCCGTCGAGCTCGATGTGGAACTCGCTGATAACCACGATTTCGGTCGGCGAGACGATGTTCGCGAACTGTGGGTTGACCTCGGAGTTCAGGAACTCGAACTTGAGCTCCATCACCGGCTGCCAGGCCTTCTGCATATCCTCGAAGGCCCCCTCCAGCACGCCGTGGACGACCTTCATCTCCATCGGGGTGAAGTCTCGTCCCTCGATGCGGGTGTAGTAGCGTCCGTCGCCACCGAAAAAGTTGTCGACCAGGATGAACACCAGCTTGGGATCGAACACGAACAAGCCGGTGCCATGCAGCGGATGCGCCCGCACCAGATTGAGGCTGGTGGGGACAAACAGCGAGTGCATGTACTCGGAGAACTTGGTGATACGGGTGCCGACCACCGAGATCTCGGCCGAGCGGCGCAGTACATTGAACAGACGGACCCGGAGCTGACGCGCAAAGCGCTCGTTGATCATCTCCAGCGTGGGCATGCGCCCACGGACGATGCGATCCTGCGTGGCAAAGTTGAATTCCCGCGCCTCACCGTCACTCGGATACGGGTCTTCGGTCTCGA
Source organism: Thioalkalivibrio versutus (assembly GCF_001020955.1). Lineage (NCBI taxonomy): Bacteria > Pseudomonadati > Pseudomonadota > Gammaproteobacteria > Chromatiales > Ectothiorhodospiraceae > Thioalkalivibrio > Thioalkalivibrio versutus. The sequence continues at coordinate 1,362,440 of NZ_CP011367.1, read as the reverse complement.
CGTCGCCCTCGTCCACACCATGCAGGAGGGCATCGATCTCGTCCTGGCTGAGGATATCCGTCTGCGCCATAACGGGGCTCCTACTGCATCACCAGTTCGTTGAACAACACGGCCTCGACCGCGTCCGGCGCATCCCGCGAGCGCAGAATCTCGCGGATTGCTTCCTTCAGCTCCTCCGCCAGCGATTCCTTGCCATCACGCGTATTCAGATCCTCGTAACGCTGTTCCGCCAGGATGCCCAGGATGTCGTTGCGGATCGCCGGCATATGCCGCTCGAACGCCTCGATCACCGGCGCCTCGTGGGTCACCAGGCTCACCTCGGCACGCAGATACCGGATGCGGCCCGGCGCTTCGATGTTGACAGTCATCGGCTCCAGGCTGGTGTAGAAGCGCTCGGGCGGGCCTTCCTCGACCTGTTCGGCGTCATCGTCGCCCGCAACCAGGAAGAACCAGGCCGCAGCGGCACCACCACCCACCAGCAGGATCACGATCAGCAACAGCAGAATCAGCTTGCCCATGCCGCCCTTCTTGGGGGCGCCGCCTTCGTCGTCGTCCAGATTGACTTCTTTATCCGCCATGTCGCACTCGCTGTCCGGTAAACCGAGGATTTGCTCTCGGCAAAGACCTTAGCAAGGCGGATGCCAGCATTGGCTTTCTATCGCATTATCCGATAGTTAGAAGCCAATACTGGAGGGGGCGGAAGGACACTTCGGGGAAAGGCACGGCCGATAACGTCAAGAATCGGCCGCCCTCCGCGTAGGAAAGACGGATTCTTGGCGGCACTCATGGAAGATCGCTACGACAGAGAAAGGGGCCCGATGGGGCAGGTCACGGATACCGCCGGCCGCCCATCGGATAGCGCAAGACCAAGCCCGCGCCGGGCTCGACTCAGGCAAACAGATCCAGGCGCCGGTTCAGCATCGAGAGCGTGCTGCCCCCATTCTCGTGGTCTTCGGTCTCGTCCAGCTCCGAAGCAGTCCCGGCGGCGGCCTGGCGCTCATCCTGCTCGGCCTGCTCCTCGGCCGCCTGGTCGGAGACGGTCGCGTCCTCGAGCATCAGCCCGCTCTCGGCGAGGCTGTCGCGCAAGCGCGGCATGGCCGCCTCCAGCACCTCGCGGGTCACCGGATTGGCACTGATGAACTGGATGCTTGTGCGGTCACCCTCGACCAGCACCCGAATATCCAGACTGCCCAGCTGTGGGGGATGCAGCTTGAGCTCGGTTCGTCCACCCTGTGCCTGGGCGAGCATGCGCACCTGATCGGCCAGCTCGCGGGCCCCGTTGGGCTGCTGCAGGAGCCGGGTCAGGTCCAGTCGCGGCAACGCGCGTGCAGCGTCCGCCCCCTCGACCTGGCCACCGGCGAGAGCCGGCAAGACGCCCCCCAGGGGATCGGTACGCCCCCGACGCGACTCGTCCCCGCCCTGGGTCATCCACTGGGCGAGGACATCGAGCACACCGTCCCGCGACAGCCCGCCCTGCGCGCCCAGCAGTTCGGGCTTCAATGCGGCCAGGCCATCGCGCCCGCCCGCCGCCTGGCTGGCCTCGACAAACAGGCGCATGACGGCTGCAGGCAGGGGCTTGACCGGCAACGCCTGGCCCTCGGCACCCCCGCGGCCAGAGACGCCCGCCTCCCCACGGGCGGCGTCCATGCGCCCCGGTTCGTGCACTCCCGCCATCAGGCTGGCGACCGGCAAGCCCTTGCCACCCGCCTCGTCGCCCGCGGCGAAACCCTGCCCGTCGAGTAGATCCTGCAGCCGCGCCAGCATGGCTTCCAGATCGAGCCCTTCCAGCTCGTCCCCGGGCACGCCCAGGTTCGCCAGCAAGGCCTCCATCTGCGGCTCCAGAACCGCGAGGAACCCCTCGCCGTCCTTCCCTTTCAGCCCCTTCAGGCCGTCCAGGTCCTGCAGCGCTGCCTCGCCGCCCAGCAACTGCAGCAGCGGCAGCATGCCCTGACCGGTGTTCTGTGTCGCGATCATCTCCGAATCCTCGGTGTGCCGGGCGAATCCCCGGGCCCTTGCCCTAATCGATAGTCACGGTCCATTCAAGAACCTTGCCAACGCGACGCTTCCTCGCGCGCATGAGCCTGCCGCGTGGCCCACATATCCTGTTCGGTTTGCTGGCGCCGGGCGCCGTGTTGCGCCGTCTCGGCCTTCCGGCGTTGCAGCAGCTTTTCCAGCGACAGGCTGTTGCGGTGGCGCTCCAGCCACTCCTGGCGCGCGGTCTCCACCTGCGACTCCGCCGCCTGAATGCGCAGGTCCTGTTGCTCCAGCGCCGAGCGCAACTGGTCGCGCATGCCCGCCAACCACTTGAGGGCGTTGGCGTCATCCGGCAGGGTCGCCTGCAGATACTCGCGCTGATAGGTTTCCAGGCGCTCGCGCTGACCGGCAATGCCATCCAGTTGCTGCAGACGTTCACCCAGCTGGCGGGTGGCCTCGCTCTCCTCGATCCGGCGCAGGCGCAACAGTCGTTCCAGGCGCTTCGGGTTCATGCCGCCCCGCCAACCAGCGCCAGCAGGTCATCCCGCGCCCGGTCAAAGCCGACGGCCTCGTCGCGACCCTGCGCCAAATACGCCTCGAGGCGCTCGTGCATCGCCACTGCCTCGTCCAGATGCGGATCGGCACCCTTGCGATAGGCCCCGACCGCGATCAGATCGCGGTTTTGCATATAGGTGGCGGAGAGGCCGCGGAAGCGTCGCGCCGCCCGCTCGTGTTCCGGCGAGATCAGCGACGACATCACGCGCGAGACCGATGCACCGACGTCGATCGCCGGGTAGCGCCCGGTCTCTGCCACCTCGCGCGACAGCACGACATGGCCGTCCAGGATCGCGCGCGCGGCGTCCACGATCGGATCGTTCTGGTCATCGCCCTCGGCGAGCACGGTATAGAAGGCGGTAATCGAGCCACCCCCTACGTCGCCGTTGCCAGCGCGCTCCACCAGTTGCGGCAGGCGCGCAAATACCGATGCCGCATATCCCTTGGAGGCCGGCGGCTCGCCGATCGCCATCGCGATCTCGCGGGCGCCCTGGGCAAAGCGGGTCAGGGAGTCCATCAGCAACAGCACGTGCAGCCCCTGGTCGCGGAAATGCTCCGCCACCGCAGTGGCCACCCAGGCCCCGTGCTGACGCAGCAGCGGCGACTGGTCGGCCGGCACCGCGACCACTACCGTGCGCGTGCGCGATTCCTCGTCGAGAATCTCGTGGATGAACTCGTTCACTTCCCGACCGCGCTCGCCGATCAGTCCGACCACGATCACGTCCGCCGTCGTGTTGCGCGTCATCATCCCCAGCAGCACACTCTTGCCGACCCCGGATCCGGCGAACAGACCGAGGCGCTGGCCACGACCCACCGACAGCAGACCATTGATTGCCCGGATCCCCACATCCAGCGGCTCACGGACCGGTGCGCGTTGCAGGGGGTTGATCGGCCGCCCGGCCAACAGCCCAAAATCATGGGTACGGATCGGGCCTTTTCCGTCCAGCGGCTGCCCGTTGGCATCGATCACGCGGCCCAGCAACCCCTCACCGACCGGAATCTGACGCTGGTTGTCCAGCGGTTCGATGCGCGCGCCGGGGGTCAGGCCCGCCGCGATCTCCTCGGGCATCAGGAACGTGCGTTCATTCTGGAAACCGACGACCTCGGCCGGCACCGTGTCTCCGTTCTCGCCGTGGATCAGCGCGCGCCCCCCAATCGGCAAGCGCAGGCCTTCCGCCTCCAGCGTCAGGCCGGTCAGGCGCGACAGGTGACCCTCCGACTGCGGCGGGTTGACCCGCTCTACCCGCCCGCGCGACTGCTGCAGACGATCCAGCAAGCCGCTATTCAGCCGTTCCCGGCCCTTGCGGCGCACCTCGTCAATCGGGGTACTCATGAATCCTCCGGGGCCGCGCTGTCCACGGAAGTGGCGGACTGGTGATCTTCCTCGTCGGGTGCGCTGTCCATCTCCGGATACTCGCCATCCCAGAGGGCTTCCACCGCGTGCTGCAGACGCCGCTCGAGACTTGCGTCGACGCTCGCCGCGCCCGATTCGAGGCGACAACCGCCGCGCGCCAGGCCCGCGTCCGGGACCCAGGTGATGCGCGCATCCGCCCGCTCACCATAGGCCTCCACCAGCGCCTGGTCCTCCGGGTTCAAGTGCACCCGAACCTCCTGGTTGCGCCCGGGAAGCTGGGCCAATGCCCCCTCCAGGACCGTCCGGATCTGCTCCGGTCGCGTCTCCAACTCGCTCTGGACGACCTTGCGTGCAAGCGCCGTCACCAGCGCCAGCAACTCCGGCTCCAGGGCATCCGCGGCATCCGCCAGGGGATCAGCAAGGCCGCCGGCCACGGATTCCAGCATGGCGACCGTCTCGCGCAGTTTCTTGTCCTCGCGCGCCCGGGTGGCCTTCTCGGCCTCTTTCTTGCCAAGCTCATGCCCCTCGGCATAACCGCCCTCGAACCCGTTCTTGCGGGCTTCGTCCTCGATCTCCTCGATCTCGGCGGCCGTCGGCAGGCGACGCGGGGGATGGACCCCATTGTCACCAATCTCCGGCGGCTCCCAGAGCGATGCCGCCGCGTCGGTGTAAAGCCTGGCCGCCGGGCCATCGGTCACAACATCGCCTCGCTACCACCGCCACCCAGGACGATATCGCCGTTCTCCGCGAGCCGGCGGGCCACGGACAGGATCTCCTTCTGCGCACCCTCGACCTCGCTGACCCGGACCGGGCCCTTGGCCTCGAGGTCCTCGCGCAGCATCTCGGCCGCGCGCTTGGACATGTTGCGGAAGATCTTGTCCTTCATGTCGTCGTCGGCACCCTTCATCGCAAGCACCAGCGATTCCGTCTGGATCTCGCGCATCAGCGTCTGGATACCGCGGTCGTCGATCTCCACCAGGTTCTCGAACACGAACATCTCTTCCTCGATCCGCGAACCCAGATCGGAATCGGACTCCTTGATCGTATCCATGATCTCCGCCTCCCGTGAGCCCTCCATCAAGTTCATGATGTTGGCCGCCGAACGCACGCCACCCAGCATCGACGTCTTGCTCGCGGCATTGCCGGAAAGCTGACGGTCGAGGATCTCGTCCAGCTCCTGCAGGGCCTGGGGCTGGACGCCATCCATGGTCGCAATGCGCATCACGATGTCGGACTGCACCCGCGCGGGCAGGTACTGCAGGGTGTCCGACGCCTGGTCGGAGTCGAGGTGGGAAAGCACAATCGCCACGATCTGCGGGTGCTCGTTGCGCAGCATGTCGGCGATCGCCCGCGGGTCCAGCCACTTGAGGGCCTCGATCCCCTTGGAATTGCGTCCGAGCAGGATGCGGTCGATCAGGCCCGAGGCCTTGTCACCCAGCGCGCTCTCCATGACGCTGCGCACGTACTCGTCGGCACCCACCCCCAGCGCCGTCTGTTCCTGCACGTGAGTGGAGAACTCGTGCAGCGCCGCGTTCACGTCACTGCGCGAAATGCGGTCCATGGAGGCCATCGCGGTGCCAATCTTCTGCACCTCCTTGGGCCCCATGTGGCGCATGACCTCGGCCGCCGCGTCCTCGCCGAGGCTCATCATGAACACGGCGGCGCGCTCGGCACCTTCCTGTTTGGCGTTCTTGTCAGCGGCCATCGTCACCCAACCACGTCTTCATCACCTGTGCCACGCGCTTGGGGTCCTCGCGGACCATCTCGCGCACCGCCTCCAGATCCATCTCCTGCTGGTCCGGCCCCTTTGGGCCAGTCAGCGCAGCCACGGCCGAACCCTCGCCCTGGCCCATCGCCATGCCCGTCTCGCTGCCGGCTGACTCGTCGGTCAGCGCCTCGCGATCTTCCTCGCGCCGCGGCGGCGGAGCCGGCCGCTTCATCAGATGTTTCATCGCCGGACGCACCACCGTCAACAGGATAATCAGAGCCAGCAGCAATGCCGCCACGATCTTGACCACCTCGAGGAACCAGGGTTGTTCCCAGAACGCGATTTCGTCCGCCGCCACCGCCTCGATGGGCGCCTCGAACGGGGCGGTCACTACATTGATCGTATCCCCCCGTTCGGCATTGAATCCTACCGCCTCGCGCACCAGCGCCTCGATGCGTTGCAGTTCCTCCGCATCCCTCGCCACCTGCACGGTCTCGCCGTCCTCGTTGACCTCCTGGCGGAAGTCCACCACCACGGCCGTGGACACGCGCTGCACGCCGCCCGGCATCTCGCGGATATGGTTGATGCGGCGATCCACCTCGTAGTTGCGGGTGATATTGGTGCTGCGGCTGCCCGGGAGCGCCGCGGGCGGGCCCTCACCCTCCTCGCCTTCCTCGCCGACCACCCCACCGGCGGGGGGCTGGTTGGTCAGCGCCCCGGGGACACCCCCGATACCGCCCTCGGGTCCGGTGCGCTCGTCCTCGCGGGTCTGCTCGGACCGCAAGGCAATCGTCTCGGGATCGTACAATTCCTCGGTGCGCTCGACGCTCGAGAAGTCGATGTCCGCGTTCACCTGCACCCGTACCTTGTCGCGCCCGACGATCGGAATCAGCAGGTCACGGATACGGTCGGTATAGCGGGTCTCCACGTCGCGGGTGAAACTCAGGCGGTCACCACTGCGACCCATGCCCGACTCGCCGCCATCCTGGGTCAGGAGCGTCCCGCTTTGGTCCACCACGGTGACCCGTTCAGGCTCCAGATCAGAGGTGCTGGACGCGACCAGGTGCACGATCGCACCGACCTGCGACTCGCTCAGGGACCGCCCACCGCGCAGGTGCACGACCACCGACGCGCTGGCCGGGCGCCGATCACGCACGAACACCGACTGCTCACCCTCGGCAATGTGCACACGCGCCCGGTCCACCGCATTCAGCGATGCCACGGTACGCGCCAGTTCGCCCTCCATCGCCCGATGGTGGCGCGCGCCCTCGATCATCCGGCTGGTACCCAGGCCGGTATCCTCCTGCAGCAGCTCGAAGCCCATATCGCCGGAACGTGGCAGGCCTTCACCGGCCAGCTGCAGCCGCGCGCCCGCCACCTCGCCCTGGGGTACCTTCACCTGCCCCGTCGTGGAATCGACCTGATACTGGATACCGGCCTGCGAAAGGACTTGCACGACCTCCGCCGCATCCTCCGCATCCATGCGCGGAAACAGCGGTACGTAGGTCGGGCGCAGCGCCCAGTACAGCAGCGCCACAATCACCACAATGGCACCCGCCAGCATGCCGATCAGGGCCAGCTGGCGGCCCGCAGGCATCCCGTTAAACTCCTTGATCCCGCCGGTCACCACCGCGGGAAGGGATTGTGCATTTTCGGCCATCGTCCGTTCTCTCCCTCAGCCCGATCGGCCGATCAGACCTGCATCCGCATGATTTCCTGATACGCCGTCAACAGACGGTTGCGCACCTGGTTGGTCGCCTCGAAGGCGATGCTCGACTTGCTCATCGCGGTCATCACCTGCGGCAGGCTCACGTTGTCGTCGCCCAGCTCGAAGCGCGTCTGCAGATCGGTCGCCTGCTGCTGCACCTGATTGACGCCCCGCAGCGACTCCGTCAGCACGTTCTGAAAGTCCGCGCCGCCGACGCGCTGGGGTTCGCGCGTCTGCTGGGCCGCATTCGTGTTCTCCACGCCGTTGGCTTGCGTCAGTTGACGCATTTGCTGCAGGACGTTCTGGATCTGCATCTCGCTCATGCTCACTACCCCCGGGGCGTCTTGTTACGCCGGCCGACCGACCACGAAGGGTCCGCCGTATTTTCGTGTTCGACAGAAACTCTCAAGCAATCCATATGCCAGGCGACTGCACACTAGCCCGACGCGGGCACCGCAAAGCCGTGCTCCCGCAGACGCGCAATCTTGTAACGCAATGTTCTGGGGCTGATTCCCAGCCGGTCGGCGGCCTCCTTGCGCCGCCCGCCAGACTCGCGCAGGACGTTCATAATCACCCGGCTCTCCTGCGTCTGCAGGGTCTGCTCCAGCATCGGTGTCGGGTTCTCGTCATCCGGTATCGATTGCGCCCCGGGGGTCACCTCGCCGGCCCCGGTACTCCAGGGGTTCACCATGTCCGCATCCAGCCAAACCGACTCTGCACTCACCTGCGGATCCGCGTTGTCATGCAATGTGACCGCGCGTTCCATCACGTTCGCCAGTTCGCGCACGTTGCCCGGCCAGTCGTGTTCGCGCAGCCGTCGTCGTGCGCCGTCATCCAGGGTCTGGAGCTGGCCGCCACTCAGGCGTCGGAGCAACGCCTCGGCCAAGGGCACAATATCTTCTGCACGCTCGCGCAGTGGCGGGATGCACAGGGGAAATACGTTCAGTCGGTAGTACAGGTCTTCGCGCAAATGCCCTTCGGCCACGGCCGCGCGCAAATCGCGATTGGAGGTTGCGATCACGCGCACGTCCACGCGCTGCGGCCGCCGCCCGCCCAGGGGCTCGACCTCGCGCTCCTGCAGCGCACGCAGCAGCTTTGCCTGCAAATGCACCGGGATCTCCGTCACTTCGTCCAGCAGCAATGTGCCGCCGTCGGCCCGCACAAACTTGCCCGGTCGCGCCTCGACCGCGCCGGTAAAGGCGCCCTTGGCATGCCCGAAGAGCATCGCCTCGAGCATCGCCTCGGGCAGTGCGGCGCAGTTGATCGCTTCGAATGGTCCCCGTCGCCGCGGCGAGCGCGCGTGCAGCTGCCGCGCCAGGACCTCCTTGCCCACCCCCGACTCACCGGTAACGAAGACGGTTGCCGTGCTGCCGGCAATGCGCGTAACGAAGCGATCGATGCCACGCATAACGGGACTGCGTGTCACCAATGCAGGGACCTCGAGCGACGGCTCCGGCCGCACCCGCGGACGCAGCCACCCGGCCAGCTCGTCCGCCATCCGCGGGAGCGCGAAGTGCGCCTCAAGCCCATGTCGCATCGCAGCCAGTTCCTGATCCTGGCTTGCGTCGCGGCTGACTGCCGCCAGTGCTGCCGTGGCTTGGCTCAGGGCATCCCGGGACACGTCCGCAGGATGCGCCAGCAGGATGACCGCCGGGGCGGACACCTCCAGGCATTGCACCAGCGCGTCGGCAGTACACGTCTGCAGACGCACCCGCGGGATCGTGGCCAGCACCTGGACCACGGCCTCTCGTAGTTCGGGTTCGGCATCCACCAGCAGGATCGTGGCTCGCGACATGAAGTTCTTCCCGTATCGATTCGGGGAAGATCTAGCAAACATCGCGCCACCAATGCAGGCGATTGGTTTATAGAGGGTTTTTCTGGATCGAACCGGGATTCGTCAAGCCTATGACGCTGGGATCGTCCACGTAGGCTCCTGCGAGTGACGGGATTCCGTCCACTTGAGCACACCGATTTCCGGGCGCGTTCACGCCCGCATTCGCGTCTTCTCAGGCCTTGCCGAGCCCGAACTTGCGCATGCGCTCAACCAGGGTGGTCCGCCGCATGCCCAGACGCCGCGCGGCGCGCGCCACCACGTGTCCCGTCTCGTCCAGGGCACGGGTGATCATGTCGCGTTCCAGGTCGTTGAGGAAGCTGCGCAGATCGACGCCCTCCGGTGGCAAACCACCGGCCAGCAGGTTGGCGCCCGCCGCGGAACCGCCTTCGAAACCATTCGGCGTAGTCGGCGGCAGGGTCAGATCCTCGATTCCGTCCGGACGCACCCGCGGTGGCAGCTGCGCCAGGTCCACCGGTAGATCCGGATAGATGATCGCAAGCTGCTCCAGGAGGTTCGCCAGCTCGCGGATATTACCCGGCCACGCCAGTTGACCCAGGTGGGCAACCACCGCAGGGGTCAGGTGGGCTGGGGCCATGCCCTGCTCGCGCAGCCGGTCTTCCAGAGCGGCGATCAGCAGCGGCATGTCGCTGGTGCGTTCGCGCAGGGGTGGCAGCTCGATCGGGAATACACTCAGGCGGAAAAACAGATCCTGACGGAAGCCACCATCGGCCACCGCGTCATCCAGATTCCGGTGGGTAGCCGCGATGATTCGCGCGCGGGCCGAGATCGATTTGTTGGAACCCACCCGCTCGAACACCCGCTCCTGCAGTACGCGCAGCAGTTTCACCTGCATCGGCAACGGCATGTCGCCGATCTCGTCGAGAAACAGCGTGCCATCCTCGGCCAGTTCAAACCGGCCGGCGCGCGCGGTGAAGGCGCCGGTAAACGCGCCCTTCTCGTGGCCGAACAGCTCGCTCTCCAGCAGGTCCGCCGGGATGGCGCCGCAGTTGACTGCCACGAAGGGTTTATCCGCGCGGTCGGAGGCGTTGTGGATCGCGCGGGCCACCACCTCCTTGCCGGAACCGGTCTCGCCCAGAATCAGCGCCGTGGCATCGGTTCGCGCCACTTGCCCGACCAGACGCTTGACCGCCTGCATGGTCGGATGCGACCCGACCAGCCCGGGGATATCGTCGTACCCTGGCTCGCGACCGAAGCGCAGCCACTGGAGGACTTGAGAAACCCGGCCAATCGAGAGCGGATGCTCGACGATGCAATCCACCCCGTCGGCCTGCACCTTGCCACCGTCAGTCGGTTGCACGACAACCGGCGCCAAATCCCCGCGCGGCTCCTGCAGGCGTGCGGACAGCTCGGCGGCAGGCCCGCAAAGCCACACGGCTGCGGCGGGTGTGCCATCCATCAGGTCAGTGGGGTTGGTGTGGGTCTCGGCCACGCAGCCGAGGCAGTTCAGGATGGCCTGTGTTGCGTCCGTGGCTCCTGCATCGCCGCTAAGTGCAATGCGCATCGCCTGTTGCTGTTCCCCCGAATCCCGCATACCGCTGTGCCCCGACTGCCGCGATCGGATGCGCCCACCCGGGAAAAGCCCCGGCCGGCATCCAATGGTGTGATCGAGTTCGAGGTATCGAGCCTATTTGTGATTGCCGTCAACTTTCTGGCGTTTCCCGGCGACTTCGCGGCGATGCAAGCGAAAGATCCAGCGACCGATCGCCTCTTCCAGGGGACCTTCAACCCCCGTCCAGCGTGTCATCTGCAGGCCTCCGCGTGTCGTCGGACTTTCGACGCCTAGCACGCACGGCTGGGGCAACAGACGGCTGAGGTAGACCTCCACGCGCTCACAACCCTCCGGCAACGTGCCCGCGGGCAGCACAACCCCGTGGCCACTGAGCGTCGCCTCCACCGGATCGGGACGCTCGGGGTGGAGTGACTCTGCGACCAGGTGCAACAACAGATCCAGCTTGTGTTCCAGGCGCTGCACCTCGGGCGAAGTCTCGTCCTCGTGCGGCATCGCGCCGCGTGGGTGGGCGGCGTCGAACAGGTCCAGGTTTTCGATGAGGCGCTGCGCCAGCACCGGATCGGTGGCGGGCCGGACCGACGGACCAATCATCAGCGCGGTCGTCACACGCAGGTCATCTCCGAGAAACTCGTCCTGACTGGCGTCATCCATGTGCGCTCCCGCCTCCCTCGTCGCCGGAACAAATGTTTCCGTTATAGACCATGGTGGGCCTTAGCCGACAAATACCCGGGCATTGCGGAACAGCCGCAACCACGGGCCCTCCTCGCCCCAGTCCGCCGGGTGCCAGCTATGCTGCACACTGCGGAACACCCGTTCTGGATGCGGCATCATGATCAGCGCACGCCCATCCTCGCTGGCGAAGCCGGTGGCCCCGCCGGCAGAACCATTCGGGTTGGCCGGATAAACCGTCGCCGGGGTGTCATCGGCCTCCACGTAGCGCAGGGTGGCCTGATCGTGGACCGGCACACCGTCAGCGTAGCGGGTGCGTCCCTCGCCATGCGAGACCACGACCGGCAACACCGAGCCGGCCATTCCGTCGAGCAGCACGGCCGGGCCCGGCTCGATGCGCACCTGCGACAGGCGCGCCTCGAACTGCTCGGACCGGTTGCGCACAAAGCGCGGCCAGTGATCCGCTCCCGGGATCAGCGGCGCGAGATGCGAAAGCATCTGACAGCCGTTGCAGACCCCCAGCGTGAAGGTCTCGGGACGCTCGAAGAACCCCTGGAAGGCATCCCGCAGAGCCGGATGATTCAGGATGGTCTGCGCCCAGCCGCCGCCGGCACCCAGCACGTCGCCGTAGGAAAACCCGCCGCAGACGGCCATCCCCTGCATCGAGCCCAGATCCTGGCGCCCATCCAGCAGGTCAGTCATGTGCACGTCCACCGGGGCAAACCCGGCGCGCTCGAACGCCGCCGCCATCTCCAGCTGCCCGTTGACCCCCTGCTCGCGCAGGATCGCAATGCGCGGACGTTCGCCGCGCGCGATCATCGGGGCGGCCACATCCTCGGCCGGATCGAAATTCACCCGTGGCTGCAGACCGCCATCGGCATCCACCCGCGCGAGCTCCTCGTCGGCACACTCCGGATCATCGCGCAGCCGCTGCATGCGCGCCGAGGTCTCCTGCCACTGACGCTGCAGACCGGCACGGTCACCGGTGTACAGATCCCGCCCGTCCTGGCGGATGACGATCTGTTCGTCTTCGCGCAGGCGCGCCACCGGGTGCAGGTGCGCCTCCAGCCCCGCCTCGGCGAAGGCGTCGCGCAGCGCGGACTCGGCACCCGCGGCCATCTGGACCACCGCACCCAGTTCCTCGTTGAACAGCCAGGCCGCTACTGGCTGGCCGCCAGGGATCTCCACATCGAGCCCACAGCGCCCGGCGAAGGCCATTTCCAGCAGGGTCGTGATCAGTCCGCCATCGGAGCGGTCATGGTAGGCGCGCAACAGGCCGTTGCGGCGCAGGGTGCCGATGGCGCCGAAGAAGGCGCGCAGACGACCGGCGTCCACCACGTCCGGAGCGGTCTCGCCGACGTGCCCGTAACCCTGGGCCAGCGCCGAGCCGCCCATGCGCGCGTGACCCTCGCCCAGATCGATCAGCCACAGCCGGTCATCCGCCGCCGGGTCAGGCTGGGGCGTCAGGGTCCGGCGGGCATCCGCGACCCGGGCAAAGCCCGAGACGATCAACGAGACCGGGGCGTGCATGTGCCGCGCTTGCTCGTCCTCGGTCTCCCATACCGTGCGCATGGACAGCGAGTCCTTGCCCACCGGGATCGAAACCCCCAGCGCCGGACACAGGTCCTCGGCAATGGCGCGCACGGTGTCGAACAGGTTGGCGTCCTCGCCCGGCACCCCGGCGGCGGCCATCCAGTTGGCCGAAAGGCGAATCGCATCCGTGCCGTCGATATCGGCCCCGGCCAGGTTGGTCACCACCTCGCCGATCGCCATGCGCCCGGAGGCCGGCGCCGACAGGATCGCGAGCGGCGTGCGCTCGCCCATGGCCATCGCCTCGCCGGTATACCCATCGAAATCCGTCAGCGTGACGGCGCAGTCCGCCACCGGCACCTGCCAGGGACCGACCATCTGATCGCGCGCGACCAGCCCTCCCACGCTGCGATCCCCGATCGTGATCAGGAAGTGCTTGGCCGCGACCGAAGGCATGTGCAGCACGCGCTCCAGCGCCTCCGCCAACGGACAGGCCTCGGGGTCGAAGTCCGTCACCGGCGGCGCCCGGCGTTGGTCCTCGCGGGTCATCAACGGCATCTTGCCCAGCAACATGCCCATGGGCATATCCACCGGCGGCTCGTGGAACAGGTCGTCCTCGACCTTCAGGTGTCCCTCGTCCGTGGCCTCGCCCACCACCGCGAACGGGGCGCGCTCACGCGCCGCCAGGGTACGGAAGGTCTCCAGATGTTCGCGGGCAATCGCCAGCACGTAGCGTTCCTGCGCCTCGTTGCACCACAGCTCCATCGGCGACAGACCCGGCTCGGCCGTCGGCAGGTCGCGCAGCTGGATCACCCCGCCGCGCCCGGCGTCGTCCAGGATCTCCGGAATCGCGTTGGACAACCCGCCCGCACCCACATCGTGGATCGACAGGATGGGGTTGCCGGCCCCCAGGGCCGTACAACGGTCGATCACTTCCTGGCAGCGCCGCTCCATCTCGGGGTTGCCGCGCTGCACCGAGGCAAAGTCCAGCTGCTCCGAACTCGCCCCGCTCGCCATCGAGGAGGCCGCCCCGCCGCCCAGGCCGATCAGCATCGCGGGACCGCCCAGGACGACGATCGGGGTACCGGCCGGCACATCCTGCTTGTGCACGTGCTCGCCCCGGATCGACCCGACCCCACCGGCCAGCATGATCGGCTTGTGATAGCCGTACAGGGTCTCGCCGCCCGCGGCATCCGGCAGCGCCATCTCCAGCGTGCGGAAGTAGCCAGCCAGCGCCGGCCGCCCGAACTCGTTATTGAACGCCGCCGCGCCGATCGGGCCGTCCAGCATAATCTGGCGCGCGCTCTCGATTCGGCCAGGGCGGCCAAAATCCCGCTCCCAGGGCTGTTCGAAGCCGGGAATGCGCAGGTTGGACACGGAGAACCCGGTCAGCCCCGCCTTGGGCTTGGACCCCTGTCCCGTCGCGCCCTCGTCGCGGATCTCGCCACCGGAGCCGGTGGCAGCCCCGGGAAACGGGGAGATCGCGGTCGGATGGTTATGCGTCTCGACCTTCATCAGGATCGCAAGATCCAGCGCCTCGCGACGATACTCGCCGGTAATTGCATCCGGCATCAGGCGCGTCCCTTCATGCCCGGCGATGACCGATGCGTTATCACTATAGGCGGACAGCACGCCCTCGGGATGGCGCGCATGGGTCTGGCGAATCATCCCGAACAGCGTGCGCTCGTCGGCCTCGCCGTCCAGCACCCAGGCGGCATTGAAGATCTTGTGCCGGCAGTGTTCCGAGTTGGCCTGCGCGAACATCATCAGTTCGGCATCGGTCGGCGCGCGCCCCAGCGCGGAGAACCCATCGGCCAGGTAATCGATCTCGTCCGGGGACAGCGCCAGGCCCAGTTCGCCATTGGCGCGCTCCAGCGCCGCGCGGGCATCCTCGCCGAGCTCCACACGCCCCAGCGACCGTGGCGTCTCGTGGTGAAAGAGTTGGGCCGCGGCCGCCGGGTCCTCGATCACCGCGTCGGTCATGCGATCATGGAGCAGGTCGGCCAGCGCCTCCAAATCGGCCCTCGCCGCTGCTTCGCCCCCGATCTGCCAGTGGATGCCGCGCTCGATCCGCTCGACCGCGTCCTCCAGCCCGGCATGGTGGGCAATCTCGGTGGCCTTGGACGACCACGGGCTGATCGTGCCAAAGCGCGGGATCACCACCAGTTCGCGTTGCACCGCAAACTCGGGGGCCTCCCAGGCATCGCCCTCGCGCAACAGGCGCGCCAGCACCGCCTCCTCGTCCGGACTCAGCCGACGGCGAGTCGCCACGAAATAGATGAACCGTGCCGCCAGCGGGCCGGCACCCGGTACGCTTGCCCGCAGCCCTGCCTCCAGAGCCCGCAGTCGAAACGGCGAGACCGCCGCGCCCCCATCCACAACCCGCATTACGCTTCCTCGAAACCGGACGTACCGAAAGCCGCGCATTGTACCGGAGGCGCCTGCCGCGCGGGACCGGTACGTGACCGCAATTGCGCTGGTTGGGGAACTCCCGATGCGTTACCCTGTCCATGTAGTACTTGGGGGCGACATGGCTTCGACG
The DNA here is from genome assembly GCF_001020955.1 of Thioalkalivibrio versutus. Classification (NCBI taxonomy): domain Bacteria; kingdom Pseudomonadati; phylum Pseudomonadota; class Gammaproteobacteria; order Chromatiales; family Ectothiorhodospiraceae; genus Thioalkalivibrio; species Thioalkalivibrio versutus. The sequence continues at coordinate 1,347,035 of NZ_CP011367.1, read as the reverse complement.
CGGGTCGCGAAACCTGAGGTGCATGCCGAGGCTGTAGTGGACCTCGTTAAAACCGCTGCAAAAAAATAGTTGCCAACGACGACAACTACGCACTCGCCGCTTAAAAACCGGTAGATGCCGTCCGACTGGAGCCGTGCTTATGCGTCCAGTATCGGGCGTCGACTCTCATAAGATCGTGGTGAAGCGCGCCCGGCGTGGATCCATTAAAACTCAACCGGGATCGCCAGCTACATTCCCTGCCTGTCGGGTAGTCGCTGGTTAAATTAAAAGACAGAATAAGCATGTAGAGCCGAAGGCGGAGGTCCTGCGGACGCGGGTTCGATTCCCGCCGCCTCCACCAATTTAGATCGACCAATCAAGCGCCTACGGGCGCTTTTTTGTTTGCATTCGAGGAATCGCATGGCCGTCTACCAGGACACCCTGACGCAGCAGACCCGAGGCCGCGGAACCCACCACATCACCACCGCCGTGGAGCACATCGTACGCGCCTCCGGCATTACCACCGGCACCTGTCACGTCTTCCAGCATCACACCAGCGCCTCCCTGCTGGTCACCGAGAACGCCGATCCCGACGTCCGCCACGACCTGGAGACCTTGATCGCACGCATGGCCCCGGACGGCGACCCCGCCTACCGCCACGACATGGAAGGCGACGACGACATGGCCGCCCATGCCCGCGCCATGCTCACGCACAACGACCTGACCGTGCCGGTCGGCCAAGGCCGACTGATCCTCGGCACCTGGCAGGGCCTCTTCCTCTGGGAGCACCGCTACGCCGCCCAAACCCGCAAGCTCACGATCACGGTGCAGGGCGAGTAGAACCCGACTCAGCCCCGCTCTACATGCACGGTGATCTCCTCGCGGTCGTGATAGAGCTGGCGCGCCCGCATCCGGTGGGTGATTCGGGCATCCAGCAGGCGTTCCTCGATGTGGTCGAGGCAGTCGTATACGGTCTGCCAGCGCTGTTTCATTGGCAGCTTGAGATTGAAGATGGCCTCGCGGCACCAGCCGGCCTCCAGCCAGTCCGCCATGCGTGCGGCCACCCGCGAGGGCTTGTCCACGATGTCGCAGACCAGCCAGGTGACCGATTTCGGTGGCACCCAGGAGAAGGCGTCCTCGCGGTGGTGCTCCACCTGGGTGGTTGCCATCAACGGGGCATCCATCGGGCCGTTGTCTACTGCGTGCACGTACATGCCGCGCCGCACCAGCTGCCAGGTCCAGCCGCCCGGGGCTGCCCCCAGATCCACGGCCTGCATGCCCTGAGCCAGGCGCGTGTCCCAGGCCTCCCGCGGGATGAAGGTGTGCCAGGCCTCCTCCAACTTCAGGGTCGACCGGCTGGGTGCCTCGCGCGGCGAGCGCAGGTGCAGGATGCCGCCCGGCCACTCGCTGCGCTCGCCGGGCCGGCTAAGGCCCAGTTGCACGCAGTCGCCGGAGTGCCAGAAGACATGCAGGCGCACCCCGCCTGCCTGCGAACGCAGGACCCCACGCTTGCGCAGGACGGAGGCCAGCGGGCGTTCCACGGCCTTGATCAACCGGCGCAGGCCCTTGCCCTCGTTGGTATCGGGCATCTCGTGCCAGATGGAATCCACCGGGCATCCGGCTGCAAACGCCTGTTCGATGATGGGCGTCAGCCGATCCGCGCGATCCAGGCCCTCGAGTGCGGGCAACGCCGGAAAGACCTGCCGCGCAAAGATCAATTCCTCGAAGGGCAAGGCGCGCGCCAGCCCCTCCACCGTGCAGCCGGCCGGCTCGAAATGGACGTACCCGCGGCCTGGCTGCACCCGCGCAAAGCCACCCAGCCCCGCGCGCGCTGCGCGGTCGGTCAGCTCGGCCGTCAGGTCCGCCTCGAAGCCCGCGCGACAATACAGCAGCAGGCCGGAAAAGCCTGATCCGCTCGCTTCCATCCCAGAACCCCTCTCCCACACAAAAAAGCCGCCGCACACCCGAATGGTGCACGGCGGCTGCGAGACTACCCGGCCCGCGTGCGCGGGCCAAGCCAAACGGCGATCAGCGGGCCAGGCCGGGATTGCCTTCGACATTCTTCAGCTTCGGCAGGTAGGGCTTGCCGGGGCTGATGGTGTCGCGGTCGCGCAGATACCCGGCGACCACCTCCCAGACCGGATCGGTGTCCAGCGGCTCGTGGACATTGGCCCAGCCGGCCACCACGTAGTTCTTGTCCGGGTCCAGCGGCTCGCCATTGATGTGCATATCGCTGATGCGGCTGCCCATCGATTCGTGCGGATCGATGGTGTATTCGATGCCGGAGGTCCGCACCATGTCCCCGCCACGGTGATGGTAGGGATTGGCATTGAAGATCGAGTTGGCCACGTCCTCCAGGGCATTTTTCAGCTGCGCACCGGTCATCTCGTTGCGCTGCGTCTCCGAATAGGTGGTCGCGGTCTGCGTCATCAACTCCTCGAAGGTGATGGGCGAACCCGGCAGGACGCTAATACCCCAGCGGAAGCCGGGCGACAGGGCCACCTCGGCATCCATCTCCTTGATCATCGCATCCATGATGACCTCGTCGAAGGTACCGTTGAAGTTGCCGCGGCGGTAAAGAACACCGTCGGTTACGGCCAGTTCTTCATTCAGTTTGTCCTCATAGGGCTCGCGCACCGAGCGGATGTGCTCCTCCATCTCGGCATCTGCCTCGATCAGGTTGGAGAACACCGGCAGCAGGGTGAACTTGTAGTCGCGGATGCCGCTATCGGTCACATCCAGATCCATCACACCAAGGAACTTGCCATTGGAGCCGGCATTGGTGACCAGCGTGGTCTCGCCGCCGGCATTCTCGATCTCCATCGCGCCCGGCACCGCGTCATGCGTGTGCCCGCCCATGATGATGTCCACATCGCGCAGGCGACGGGCCATCTCCATGTCGGTGACCATCCCGTTGTGCGACAGGATCGCCACCACCTTGGCGCCCTTCTCGCGGCACTCGTCGATCATGCGCTGCATGTTCTCGTCGCGGATGCCGAAGCTCCAGTCCGGGAACATGTAGTCAGGGTTGGCCACGGATGTATAGGGAAACGCCTGGCCGATCACGGCGACCGGCACGCCATTCATCTCGCGGATGGTATAGGGCTCGAAGACCGGGTCGCCCCAGTCGCGATCCTCGATGTTCTGCGCCAGGAACTCGATGTTATTGGGTTTGAAGTCGTTCTCGATGATCTCCATCACCCGGTCGTCGCCGAAGGTGAACTCCCAGTGGCCGACCATGATGTCCACGCCCAGCAGTTTCTGCGCATCGACCATGTCCTGCCCGTTCGTCCACAGCGAGGTGGCGGAGCCCTGCCAGGTATCCCCACCATCCAGCAACAGGGAATTCGGGCGATCCGCGCGCAGCTTCTGGACCAGCGTGGACAGATGGGAGAACCCACCCAGACGACCGTACTTCTCGGCCGCATACTTGAAGTCCATATGGGTGACAGCATGCGCCAGCGGCGTGCCCGGCTGGATATCGAAATATTCCAGCATTTCCTTGCCGGCCAGCACTGGCGGCTTGCCCTGCATATCGCCCACGCCGATGTTCACGTCCGGCTCGCGGAAGTGCACCGGTTTCAGCTGCGCATGGCAGTCGGTGTAGTGCAGCAGCGACACGTTGCCGAATTTCGGCAGGTCGTACATGTTTGCATCGGCCGGCTTCCAGGACCCCTTCTCGCCTGCCCAGGCATTCATCGAGAAGCCGGCGGCACTGGCCGCGACCATGGCTTCGAGAAACTCTCTGCGCGTAAGACTCATATGGATCTCCTTGGTGGCTTGGTTTTATCCGGGACGCCAATCGCACCCCTTACCAAGCTCCCGACGCACGGCCACCGCGAATGTTCCCCGGACCGGACGGGGGAATGCGCACAACAACAGCGTATTTTGGCGCTGTTTGATGGAGATCGGGAGAAAAACACGCCATTTCCTGAGTGTTGGCGAATTTCCATCTTTTTGCCAGGCCCGTCACATTTCGCACCGGTGCAGACACAAAAAAGCCTGCTATCCGGAGATAGCAGGCCAAGACGCGACATACACCGTCGGAAGCAATCGGCCCGCAGCGCACGCTGGGGGATCGTGCATCCCTTGCTGGGCCGAGGATCGGATCCGACGATCTCAGGCTAGTCAGCCTTCCGACGGTCTTTCTTGATCCAGATCAATATATACGCCGATCCGTTTGCCGCGCTTGCGAACCGCGGTTGGCAGGCGGCGACCTCAGGCCCCGTACTTTCCCTGGGCCGCCAGCCCGTTGTCCCGGGCGCGCTCGAACACCGTCTGCTGGGCCTTCTCGAAATTGGCGGCGGGATCCTTGCCCCAAAGCTCCATCGCGGCCTGCTGCATGCCACGGCCATAGGAGAAGGACAGCGGCCACGGTGTCCCACCGATCTGGTTCATGGCGTCCAGGTGATTGGTGGCATCGGCGTCGCTCTGCCCCCCCGAGAGGAACACCACCCCGGGCAGGATCGCCGGCACGGCGGATTCCAGGCAGCGCAGGGTCGCATGGGCGACGTCCTCGACACTGGCCTGCTCGGGGCAGTCCTTGCCCGGCAACACCATGCTGGCCTTGAGGATGGTGCCCTCGAGCAGCACGTGATGCTCGTACAGCGCCCGGAACACGGCCCGCTGGGTCGCCTCGGTCACGCCGTAACAGGTCTCGATGTCATGGTCGCCATCCATCAGGACCTCGGGCTCCACGATCGGCACGATCCCGTGCTCCTGGCACAGTGCGGCATACCGTGCCAGGGCATGCGCATTCGACTCGATGCAGGTATCCGTGGGCATGGCCTCGCCAATGGTGATGACCGCGCGCCATTTGGCGAACCGGGCCCCCATCCGCGCGTACTCCTCGAGCCGCTCGCGCAGCCCGTCCAGGCCCTCGGTCACCTTCTCCCCGGGGAAGCCGGCCAGATCCTTCGCGCCGGTATCGACCTTGATGCCGGGCAGGATGCCGGCCTCGTTCATCACGTCCACGAACGGCTTGCCGTCACGGGTGGACTGGCGAAGCGTCTCGTCATACAGGATCGCGCCCGAGATGTACTCCTTCAGCTTCGGCGTCGTCAGCAACAGCTCGCGGTACGTGCGGCGGTTCTCCTCGGTATTCTCGACACCGACCGCGCCCAGGCGCTTGGCAATCGTCCCGGTGGATTCATCAATGGCGATGATGCCCTTGCCGGGGGCCACCATCGCTTCGGCCGTCTCTACCAACTGATCGATCTTCATGCCTGCTCCTTGCATTTCTGCGTGGGACTGCCCTCGAAGAGTAGTCACCCTCCGCGGGTTCTTCCAACCCGACAGGGAAAACCCCACCACAGTTTCCGGAACAGCACGAAAGGCCGTGTGCTCGGCGCACGAAAACCGCTCAGGCGTACTCGCCCGCGGCGTGGCCGGAGGCCCAAGCCCACTGGAAGTTGTGGCCACCCAGGTGCCCGGTCACATCCACCACCTCGCCAATGAAGTAAAGTCCCGGGATCGTCCGGCACTCCATCGTCTTGGATGACAGCGCAGCGGTGTCCACCCCGCCCAGGGTGACCTCCGCCGTACGATAACCCTCGGTCCCTGCGGGCCACACCGTCCATGGCTGACAAGCGGCCACTACCTGCTCGATATCCGCGTTGCTCAAGTGCTCCAGCGCCCGGTTCTCCACCCACAACTCGCACCAGCGCTGCGCAACCCGGCGCGTCAGCTGCTCGCCCAGCACACTCTTGAGCTCCAGCTTCGGACGCTGCTCGCGCAGTTCGCGCAGATGCGCCGCCAGATCGATGCCCGGGAACAGGTCGATCGCCACCGCCTGCCCCTCCTCCCAATAGGACGACGCCTGCAACACCGCCGGCCCGCTCAATCCCCGATGCGTGAACAGCAGATTTTCGCGAAACCCCATGCCCCCGGCCGTCGTCACCGTATCCAGCGCCACACCCGAAAGCCCCTCCAGCTCCTCCAGGGGCCGCCCGCTCAGGGTGAACGGCACCAGGGCCGGACGGGTTGGCTGCACCGGCAGCCCCAGCGAGCGCGCGAGGTCCAGCCCGAATCCGGTGGCCCCCATGCGCGGGATGGAATAGCCGCCCGTGGCAATCACCAGCGACTCGCAGGCAATGGCCTCCGCACCGGCCTGCAGGCGGTGCGGCGTGCCCGTTTCTACATCCGTCACCGGCGTGTCGGTGCGCACCGCGACACCGGCCGCCGCGCACTCGTCCAGCAGCATCCGCACGATGTCCTTCGACGAATGGTCGCAGAACAGCTGGCCCAGCTTCTTCTCGTGGTAGGGAATGCCGTGCTTGTCCACCAGGGCGATGAAGTCCCACTGGCTGTAGCGGCTGAGCGCGGACTTCACGAAATGCGGGTTCGCGGAGATGAAGTTCTCCGGCTCGCAGTACATGTTGGTGAAGTTGCAGCGGCCGCCGCCCGACATCAGGATCTTCTTCCCGACCCGGTTGGCGTGGTCCAGCACCAGCACCCGGCGCCCGCGGTCGCCCGCCGTCAGGGCACACATCAGCCCGGCCGCCCCGCCCCCGATCACGACCACATCGAAATGCTTCGCCGCCTCACTCATGGCGCGCGCTGCGGCTCGAACCGGGAGTCGGGCGTCGTCCCTGGCACAATCAGCGCACCCACTCCTTGCGTACCACCAAAGTCTGCGCGATCAGGTCATGCAAGGCCTGCCGACGCTTGGTAAAGGCCACCATGATGTAGCCGATCATCAGGATCAGCCCGGACAGGATGGTCGCGAAATGCCGCCCGGTCGCACGCAGGAACGAGATCCGCTCGCCCTGGAAGTCCACCACCCGCAGCCCGAACACCATCTTGCCCAGCGTCGCCTGGTACTGGGAGCTGTGCATGCCGGCCCAGTACAGCCAGGCCACCACGACATTCACCAGAAACCAGGCCGCCTCCCCCGGCGGCACGGGATCATCCGGCCCGCGCGCAGCCAGGGTCTCCGGGCTGATCAGCGCCTGCGCCACGATCTGCGGCACACCGATAATCACCGCATCCAGCAGATAGGCCCCCACGCGCACCCAGAAGCCACCGTAGGCCGCGCGCGCCTCGGGCGGGCCGTCGTCACTACCGACTCCGGCCGCCAGTGGCGCACCACACTGAATACAAAACCGCGCCTCTGGCGGGTTCTGCTTGCCACACTGTCCACAATCCATGATGTCTCGCTCTCCCTTTATGTTGTGCGCTCTCGCCGAGACGGTCCGCCTACAATAACGGCTCGACGGGAAGGATCCGGGTCATCCCGGACACAAACCGACGCCACAGACCCGCCTTGGGCTCCTGACGGTAGGCATTTCCGGAACCGTCCCGCCATACCAGACCACCGGATGCATCCCGCTCCACCCGGTAGGCCACCTGCGGTCGAATCCCCCGTTGATGCAGCGCGGCCAGCTGCTCCACCAAAACCGGCTCGGACAGGAACACACCGGACTCGCTGTTGGTATGCGCCGAGCGCGGGTCCAGGTTGAACGAGCCGACAAAGGCCTCGTCGCGGTCAAAAACCAGCAGCTTGGAATGCAGACTGGCCTGGGAGGCCTCGATGCCGCGATCGCGCTCCAGGCGCGCCCAGCGCGGCGGCCCGGTCGGACGCAGCTCGAACAGCTCGACCCGTGCATCCAGCAACGCATGTCGCCGTCGCGCATAGCCGGCATGGGTAAAGGCCACATCGTTGGCCGCCAGCGAGTTCGTCAGCACCTGTACACGCACCCCGGACTCGCTCATCCGCGACAGCTGGGCCGTCCCGTCGCGCCCCGGCACAAAGTACGGCGAGACGATCAGCAGTTCCTTCTCCACCCCCAGCAGCCGCTCACCCAGGGCGTCCGCAACGCGCGAGCCATCGCCTCGTGCACGCGCCTTGGCCTCGTCATCGACCACGAACTCGGCTTGCGTCGTCCACACATATGCCGCCGGATCGGCAATCGGCTGCGGCACCGGTTGCCCATTCAGGGGTTCCATCTGCATCAGGGGATGGGTGTGATTCTGCGCCAGCCAGGCCCGCAAGGCCCCCTGCTGCATTGCCAGGCGCTCCGGAGAACCGGCCTCTAGCGCAACGCGCTCGACCCCGATCGCGCCCGGACTGTTCCAGAATTCCACGAACGACCGGTCGATCTCGCGCACCAGCGGCCCCACCACCACCAGATCCAGATCCGCAAAATTGTAATCGGGGCTCGCCTCGAAGTACTCGTCCCCGACATTGCGCCCGCCCGTAATCGCCAGGCGCCCGTCCACCACCCAGGCCTTGTTGTGCATCCGGTGGTTCAGGTCGCTACCGCGAAAAAAGAACTCGGCACTGGCCCGCAGCAGGCCCTCGCGCGTACGGAAGGGATTGAAGATGCGAACGTCGATCTTGGGGTGCTGGGCAATCGCGGCCAGCGTCGCGTCCCGCCCACGCGCGTCGACGTCATCCAGGAGCAACGAGACCCGAACGCCACGATCGGCCGCCCCGAGCAATTCGCCCATCAACACCCGTCCGGCAGCATCGTCGCGCCAGATATAGGCCTGCACCTGGATTCGTTCGCGCGCCATGCGCACGCTCATCACCCGCCAGCGGAAGGCTTCGGCCCCCTCGTCCAGCAGCCGGAATCCCGTCTTGCCCTGATCGCGGGCCGGCGCGAATCCTTCCAGCCACTCCGCCAGCGGTCCTTCTGAGGCGGGGAGCTCCAGCGCTTGCCATCCGCGTTCCGGCGCCGGCTGCAACGGCGCACAACCCGCCGCGAGTGCCAGAAACAGCACTGCCAGAAGCCAGGAAAACCGATACGAATCACGCATGAACAAGCAATCGCCCGACGCGATGCCCCCTTATATCGAATAGCACGCCCGGTGCCAGCCTGACGCCGCGTACGCGCCCTGTCGATACCGACCGCCCAGGCATAAAAAAAGCGAGCCGGGCGGACCCTGACTCGCTTTTTTCAACAAATTGGTAGGCGCGATTGGACTCGAACCAACGACCCCTACCATGTCAAGGTAGTGCTCTAACCAGCTGAGCTACGCGCCTGTCGTCTTCGAGTGGCGTATTCTACCGACTCCCCGCCCGCTGTCAAAGCCTCCGTTAACGCGCTGTTTTCTAGGCATCCTTTCAATCCGGACCACCAATAGAACGGGTCGGACAACGGTAAGGCTCCCACCGGCATTCCACCTCCCCGTCAGTGGCTGGGACACTTCTGGGACACAAGTGAGACAGATCTGGGGCAACCGCCTTGTCGGCCCAACGAATCTAAGCCTCCGACTTTGAGCACTACCCCACCATCGGGCTGGTCGGAACTTAGCTCGTCGGACCGCGCCCCGTCCCAACACCTCGCTTCTCAAGGAATTCCTCAATGGCCATCCGCACCACGTCCGAGCGAGTCGGAATATTCGCGAATTGATCGCGGAGCTCGGTACGGCAGGTATCAAGCCGCTCGAGCGTTTCGTCGTCCAGACGGATATTCACCTGCTTCTGCTGCGTTCGAGAGAGCTTCATCCGATATCCAATCTTTCTGGTTAAGAGCGAATTATAGGGCCCCCCCCGTATAGCCGTATAGCTCGCTTCCAAAGATCTTGACACCGGCGTATAGCCGCTATACAGTTAAGTCATGCCGTATAGCGGCTATACAGACGGAGGAATCATGACTTATCTGACTTCAGTAGAACTCGCCAACAAACTCCACATGAATCCGCGCTACGTGAACAACGTACTCAGGAGGGAAGCCCTATCCGAAGGCCGACACTACCTTCGACCCTTCGGTCGACGGAAGGTCCTCTACATCTGGGAGAACATCGAGGAGGACATGTACACCGATGCCATGCCGGCAATCCCGATGGCCAACGGGGGTGCCTGCCATGGGTAATATCCGGGCCAGAAAAGAGAATGGCCGCCTGTACTTGGATTTTTCTTACCGAAAAACCCGCTGTCGGGAGTACACCGCGCTCGACGACACCCCGTCAAACCGGAAACGACTCCAAAAGATGCTCGAACGAATCGAAGCAGAGATCCTTGTGGGGACCTTCGATTACGCCAAAACGTTTCCGAACAGCCCTCGCGCGGAACGATTCTCTCAACCCACGTCTGTGCTACAGGCCGCCGAAGGCCCGGACGCAGGCCCTACGTTCCGGGAATTTGGGGAGACCTGGTTTGCCGAGAACGAGCCTACCTGGAAGCCGTCTTACCGGACGAAGCTGCGGGACATCTTCGATAAGCAACTGGCTCCGCAGTTCGGGGAGAAGAAAGTCAGCGACATCCAGAAATCCGAGATCCTCCAGTACCGCGCCGAACTCGCCAAAGTATGCCGCGACACTGGAAAAACGCTGTCTGCGTCCCGGATCAATCAAATCATGAATGTGCTCCGGCAGATCCTGGTGGAAGCCGCTGACCGATTCGACTTTATCACGCCCTATCAGGGCATCAAGCCGCTGCGTGTCCCCCGCACGCAGGTCGACCCCTTCTCCCTCGAGGAGGTCCAGAAATTTCTCGATACCGTCGATCCCCAGTGGCGGCCGTACTTCATCGTCAGGTTCTTCACCGGGATGCGGACCTCCGAGGTTGATGGGCTGAAGTGGAAGTACGTGGACTTCGACCGTCGCGAGATCCTCGTCCACTCGGCCCGCGTCAATGGCGAGGACACCACCACCAAGACCGATGGATCCATGCGAACCATCCAGATGTCGGCGCTCGTCTACCAAGTCCTCATCGAAGTCCGTGAGGCGATGAACAAGCGCCCGGCCAACTGCCGCAGCGACTACGTCTTCTCCAGCCGCTTCGGCTACCCGCTCTCCTATCACAACGTGAACTACCGGATCTGGTATCCCACGCTTAAGAAGGCGGGCCTGAAGCGCCGCAACCCCTATCAAACGCGTCATACGGCCGCGACGCTCTGGCTGGCCTCAGGCGAAAGCCCGGAGTGGATTGCCCGACAAATGGGGCATTCCAACACCAAGATGCTGTTCACGGTGTACTCCCGCTACGTGCCCAACCTGACCCGGCAGGATGGTTCGGCCATTGACCGTCTCCTGACGTCGCGCATCCAGATGCCCGGCGAACCGACTGTGGACTCCGCGCAGGAGGTCCCCAATCATGAGTGAGATCCAACGAAATGATGCCCTGGTGGGCCACCTCGCCTCGACCGATGCGCCTTTCCAGATGGCGATCGCACTGGTGCGGGCCTATCCATTGGAACAGCAGCAACAACTCTTGAACGCGTTGCACGAGTTCGGTGGGGGTCCCCTCATCGAAACCGTCAACGTATGGATCCGGAAGGAGCTGATGAGCGCCGACTTGGATCTCGACACTCGCGTTATGACATGGCTTTCCACACGGCTGGAACAGATCCTTGAGGATCAGGAGACTGCCGGCGATGTGTAAGACCATTCGCGACGTAAAAACCCACCTGGCCAATCCCGAGTTCGAGATCGATGAGCCGCTGATCGGCACCTACGGTGCGGAGGTCGAGGAACCGAAATTCGGGCACAACGGCGTCCGCTACTACCCCGTTCACCTGTGGGATTACACCGGCACCATCAAGGCCTACGCGCCAGAAGCTGGATGGCCCGACATTGTGGATGGCGCCGCCTCCAAGCTTCATTGCGGCATCCTGCTGAAGCCAGACCGCTGGGGCAGCTCGCAAGCGGTGATCCATCCCCTCCCTGACCTTGGCCCTGAACGGTCCCCCATGGAGCTACTGCCGGCCCATGTCGCCCCCGAGATCGAAAATCTGGAGCGGCTTGTGGACCTGTTCGAATGCCTCAAGACGCCGGCCTACCGCCGCTTCCTGGAACAGGTCTTCCGGGACGACGTATTCACCCGGACCTTCGTGACCGCGCCCGCATCGGGATATTGCCACCATGTCGAAACCGGTGGGCTGCTCGCGCACAGCCTGGAAGTAGCCGAGGCCGTCAAGGCAGCGGTGCGTGGGATAGAGGGCATACCCTCAATGTTCAAGGAGGCTGCCATCATCACCGGGTTGCTCCACGATGCGGGTAAGGCATCTCTCATGGGGCCGGACGCCAAGCACTATCCGCGGCTCAGGCACCAGCATGAAGACCTTCTCGAGTTCGCCCTCTGCGGCCCTCTGGATAGCCTCAAGGCCGACAATCTCGATGCCGCCAGTGCTCTCTGGGGCACGATCAAGGCGTACCTGACGGGCAACACCTACAACATGCCCCTAGCCTCCCTGATCCGCGGTGCCGACGGGGCAAGCGCCCAGGGCAGCGCCATCCGCATCCATGGCCATGCCATCAAGGGGGCTTACTGGAGCAAACTGGGTGGTCGTCGGCCCGTCTGGATCCCACCGCAAAGCGTGGAGCCCGGGATTCTCCAGCGCTAGAACCACTGTGCAGCCGGCACGGCGCTCAAAGCCCAAGTTTTTTCGTCTTGCACTCATTAAAGACTGACGGAATCTTGGGCTTCTATCGTTCGTCGCTATCAAGACGCCTGAACATTCCTCCGCCGCTCCCAACGCCAGACGCAACTTCGAGTCCACTTGCCATTCCCGGCCGGCCACCAGACGGCAAGCTTACCAATAGGTCCGCCAAGGAAAGTTCCTTACGCAATAGCGGTAAGGAACGGGCTCGGGCTGGAAGTGTGGGTCACGTAGAGACCATTGATGGCCCGAGTGGCGGCCACGTGCAGTAGGGCGCGTTCGCTGTCGCGCGTGGCGCGGCGTTCGGTTTCGTCCTCGCTGGACTCGACCGCGTAACGCAGCGGGATCACCCCGTCGTTCACGTCGACGATGAACACGTGGCGGAACTCCAGGCCCTTCACCCGATGCATGGTCGCCAGGCGCACGCCCTCCTGGTCGCGCCGGTCTGCCTGCTTACGTGACACCGGGCGCACGGTCACCCCCTTTGCCTCGAGCGCTTTCTGGTACCGCGTCACGCGGTCGTTGGTGCGGGCGACCAAGCAGATGTCCGCATCGGCGATCTCCTGTTTCTGTAGCTCCCGGATACGCTGCGCGACCCAGGCGAGTTCCTCGTCGAAGCTGTCGAAGCCGACCACCTCCGGCGGCGTGCCGTGCATCAGCGAGCGGTAGCCCTTGCTGTCGTCGTCGCCGCCATCCAGATCATCTACCGCAGTCCCTTCCAGGAGGGCCACGGCGAAGCGGCGGGTCTCCTCGGTCGTGCGGTAATTGATACGTAGTTTCCGGCTACGTCCTCGGACCTCGATTCCGCAGTGGCTCAATGCATAGCGCCGCCGGTAGATCCGCTGGTGGCCGTCGCCCACGATGAACAGGTCGTTCTTCCCACGAGGGACAATTTGGCGAAGGAGCCTCATCCCCTGCGGTCCCATGTCCTGGGCCTCATCCACCACGATCGCGTAATAGGGAAGGTAGCCTCCCCGCCCTTGCTCGATCAGTTCTGCAGCGTCCTGGGTGGCATCCTCGATTGTGCGCAGCCCACGCTGGTGCATCGCGATGCGAAGCTCTTCGAACACCGGCCAAATCGCAGCGCGCTGCATGCGCGAAAGTGCCACGCCGCGCCCCGTTCGGCGCGCACGGAAGTAGCCTGTCCTGTCCTCGATGCGTTGGGGCAGGATCACCCGCTCCCATTCCTCGCGGTAGAACGAATCCGGCAAGCCCACCTCGGCCGGGCGCTGGTCCAGGGCCAGGTCCCAGCACTTGCCGAAGTCAGAATCGTTGTCGTATACGATCCGACCGGGGTACTCGTTCCTTCGCAAGAATCGACTCACCCACTGGTCGACGTGGGTCACCTCGATCCGCTCCAGTTCCTCTGAGGTACAGATCTTTTTCAGGTTTTCCCGGATATCGGTCGCGAGGTTAGCGGTAAACGTAGTGAACAGGATCTTCCTGGAGGCCCCTGCGCCTTCCTGTAGATGGTTTACCAACCAACGTGCCCGGTGCATCGCCACCACCGTCTTACCGGTACCCGCCCCGCCCAACACGCGCACGGGGCCGTTGGTGTCCCACTGCACCAGCCGCCGTTGCGACGGGTGCAGGAAGACGCGCCATTTCTCCAGCGGGGCCTCCAGGATGGCCTGCAATGCGGCATCATCCTCGACCACCACAAAACGTCGTAGCGAATGCGGCTGTTGCAACGCCGCGGCGAAGTCCTCGGTGTCCACTTCGGCAGTCTGGGAGGCGGCAAAGTCCTGCTCCACCTGCTGCAGGCTTTCCCCGGCAGCGAGCATGTACAGGGCCTCGAACGATTCCCGCGGCAGCTCTGTTTCCAGCGCCTCCAGCCCGTCCTCGTCATGGACCGTGCGCACCAATTCCAGACGATCGTTCGGCACCCCGAGACGCAACAGTTCACGATCGCGCAGGTCCGCGAACAAGGGGTCACCCTTGCTTGTCGCTGAGACGCCCGCGTCGTCTTCGGCCTTCGCGGGATCGGTGTCACCCGCTTCGACGCGAGTTTGCAGAAGCTGCAGGCTCCCGGTCTGCGGATGGATGTCGCAGCGATGCCGGCGCGCCCAGTCATACGCATCATCGTGCTTGTCCACCCATAGAAGGACGTAGACGTTGCCGGTATCGGGCTTCAGGACGATCGCGCGGTAGTCCTGATCAATGCGAACCGAACGGAAATTCGGGTCGCGCGCCTGGTGGAACTTCTCGTAATTGATCCCGGCGCTGAACGGATCCGCGCGGAATTTGCCCACGAACTCCTGGACCTTCTTTTGCTGGGCGCGCGGTATAGCCGCGAAGGCGCCCATGAAGTCCTGGGAAATCGCGACCGTTGGTTGGTCATCGCTCATAGAATCCAGTTCCTTGTCTCAAATTCATCCCGAGAACGTTAGTCCTTCAACGCCGAATGGCTTGCGAGCGCCTCGACCACATCATTCCCCAACCCAACGTACAGGGCCCAGTCCTGCACCGCTTCCGAATCACCTACCTCGTCGGCATCCTCCGCGAAGTCTGGGTGGATCACTCCCACCGGGGCGTCGACCCAGGCCAGCTCCAACTCGATGACCACTTCCCCGTCTTCCCTTTGCAATTCGTGTCCCGCCCGCGGCGGCCGGATATCCCGCTCCCGCAGGACACGGACTTTATCCCCGAACAGGGAGTATGCCGCCAGTTGTTTCCAGTCGCCCACCTCCGAGCGCCCTCACTCAAACGGCTCGGACTCAGCCACCGAAGCCTCTTCCCTCGTCCTGATTAGCAACGAGAGTCAGCCAGTCGCAGAACCCGCTCGGGCACGGGCCGGCAGTGCACGGCGGCGACCAGCAGTCGCGCCGGCAACGTCGCCAGATCAAAGCGTCGGTTGAAGCGGTAGGCGAATGCCGCGAGGTAACGGGCCGCGTACTTGGCGAACGCAAATGCATGGTAGCTCCCGCTGAGGCTGGTCTTGAGGTTGCCGAGCACGGTGTTGATCCATTGGAATTCGGGAAGATCCTGGGGTTTGCGCCCGGCCACGACCGTCGGCTGGTGCCGGCAGTCGGCCCTTGCGACGGCGCGGAAGCACGCCAGGCCATCGGAGTGAACCGTGCTTCCCGGAGCCAGATAGGCCCGCGCCCATTCGGTAACGGCGTGGAAGCTGAAGCCCGTGACTGGGGTCAACTTAACCCGCAGGGGATGCCCCGCGTCGCTGAGCGACACGGCCGCGACGAACGGAACCTTGTTCTCCGACCCGCGGCCGGCCTTGCCGCCGGTGCGCTCGCCACCCAGGTAGGCATCGTCCAGTTGCACGGTGCCACTGAGGCCATAGCGCGCTTCCCGCTCGGTCATCGCCTGCATCAGCTTGTGTTGCAGGGCCCAGGCCGTGCGGTAGCTGACGCCCAGCTGGCGTTTGAGCGCCAGCGCCGAGAGCCCCGTCTTGGCCTGGCTGAGCAGATGGATGGCCAGAAACCAGGTGGTCAGGGGCAGCTTCGTTCCCTGCATTACGGTGCCGGCGATCAGCGAGGCCTGATGCCGACAGGCGTTGCACTGAAACATCTTGCGCGGGCTGCCGTGCAGGACGCAGTGGGCTTGGCACCCGCAACGCGGGCAGCGGAAGCCGGCCGGCCATCGGGCCCGCTCCAGCGCCGCCTCGCACTGGGCCTCGGTGCCGTACTGGGCGATGAATGCCGGCAACGACATCCCCGGCTGAAACTGAATCCGATTCTGCGCCATGAGGCCACTCCCCGCTCACTGTGTAGCCTCAGCGTACGCCCGGGGGTGGCTCACCCAGTGAGCCTGGCTGACTCTCGTCGCTAATCAGGTCCCTCGTTGGGGCGTCCTTTTGATCATGGGCGTCACCCGGCGCGTAGCGTTCGGCAGCCACGCCCTGAGCGGACATCATCTGGAAGCCCGGCAAGAACTGCAGAAGGTTCGTCGCCCCCCAGAAGGCCTGCCAGTCCGCCTCGAAATCGGGCCCGGTATCCGCCTTGCCATCATCGAGGGCGAAGACCGCCCGGATGCCTCCGGTCAACGAGGCCGAACTCAGCAGGGCATCCCGCGGAATCACCAATGCGAAACCGACCCGGTATGCCGTTCCCGAAAGGGCCTGTAGCGACCCGCCCACTACCGGCGGATTGGCATCCGAGCCGCGCAGGCGACGCCGCATCCAACCCGGCACCATTGCGTCCAGCTCTGTCAGGGCGGCTTCTCGGAGCTCGGGGTCCTTCAACGTCGCCATGTCCATGACCCCGAATGCTCGGGAACGCGCCGCCATCTCCAGCGTCACGCGGGCCTCTTCCGGGTCCGTCAGGTAACGCTGCAACCAGTACAGTGGGCCGCGCCGAACGGTCTCCTGATATTCGGCGTGACGTCCCCACGCCATCCGCACAGCGAGCTTGCCGAAGCGCTCTTTCTCCGACTCCCGCTGGAGCCCATCCAGGAATATCGCGGCGCGGTCGGAAACCTCGCGCCCAACCTCCGGCAGGTCGCGCCAGCCCAGCGACCAGAACCGAAACCGACCACTATCCAGAATGGCCTGACGCTTGGCCGTATCGTCGTCTACCTGGTCATGATGGGCCGCAAATCCGTCCATGAACACCACGACGGGCAGAACGGGTTCTACCCTGTTAACGCGGACACTCACGAGAAGACCCATACTGGGCCGAAGGAGTGGTCATGTCGAAACGTAAACGTTACACCCCGAATACAAACGGGCAGCGGTGGAGTTGATTCGTCGATCGGGCACAAGCTGCCGGCAGATTGCCCTGGAGCTGGGTATCAGTCCGAACCTACTGACCCGCTGGGCTCGGGAGGCGGAGGCCGGGGCCAGCAAGGCCTTCTCCGGTACGGGGGGCGCCAAGGGATGAGGAGGTCGCGCGTCTGAGGCGCGATCTGGCCCGGGTGACCAAGAAACGGGAGTTTTTAAGAGACGCGGCCGCGTACTTTGCCAAGGGATCATCACCCGGTACGAGATGATTCAGCGTTGCCGCAACGAGTACCCGGTTCGCATGATGTGTCGGTGTCTGAAGGTTTCGCCGAGTGGTTTTTATGCTTGGGACGGTCGGGCGCCGAGTACGCGTGACCAGGATAACCGACGGGTGCTCGGCCGGATCCGGGCGATTCATGCCGACAGTAGCGGTTCCCTCGGCGCACCCCGGATCCATGAAGATCTGGTGGCCGAAGGCGAGACCGCCAGTCTGAAGCGCGTGGCGCGACTGATGGCAGCGGATGCGATCCAAGGCTGGCCCCGGAGAAAGCGTCGAGGCTTTCGACGCCCCAACGAGCGCCCTGCCGGGGTTCCCAATCGTCTCGAACGGGACTTCTCGGCCTCGGAGCCTGAAACCAAATGGGTGACGGACATCACCGAGATCGCCACACAGGAGGGCAAGCTTTTTCTCTGCGTCGTGCTCGACCTGTTCAGCAAGGTGGTGATGGGGTGGTCGATGCATCACCGTCAGGATCGCCAGATGGTCATCCGTGCGGTCGAGATGGCGGTCTGGCAGCGCGAGGGCGACGGGGCGGTGATCCTGCATTCAGATCGCGGGTGCCAATTTACGAGCGGTGACTACCAGCGCTTCCTGAGGCGCAATACGCTGTTGTGCAGCATGAGCAGCGTTGGCCATTGCGGCGACAATGCCGCCTGCGAGGGCTTCTTCGGCGTTCTCAAGCGCGAACGCGTACACCATCGGCGCTACCGGACGCGAGACGAAGCGCGGGCCGATCTGTTTGGCTACATTAAGCGGTTCCACAATCCTAGGATGCGGCGCCGCATCGCCGTTCAGGATCTGAAGTTTTCAGCCCTTTTCAAACCGTCCGCAGAAATGGGGTACAACCCTTCCGGGCTCCATCGCATCACGGTGTCCTCACCCGTACCTGTCTTTGAGCCATCGCTCGGTCACAAACCCGCCAAAGATTGCCAGAATCGCGCCCAGTAGCATCACGGCCCACCCCCATTCCATGGAGGCCGATTCCGAGATCGACATCGCGAGTCCAGCGAACGGATTTCCATCAAGCTCTCTCGCCAAATCAGCCTTACCTTCACTCAACCGACTTGAAAGCGTAAACATCCCGAACACGACAAGTGCCAAGCTGGCGATCCCTGCATACCCGACAATCCTTCGCTTCTTGGCAATCGCGCCGAGAAATATAATCGCGGCAGCTAACACTACGAAGACACCATCACCGTCACCTCCCTTAAAATAGGTGACGCTAATGGCTCCCAAACTAAAGGCTGGCAAAAACGCCCCCAGCGCGAGCAGCGCTGCCCCGGCCATCGCCAGCCCTAGATTGAGCATTGTAAATGGCGCCAGTCGATGAGGAGCATTCGCTCTTGCCGTCCTTTGTGAGCGGCCCATGGACGGATTCGTCAACTTCGCATAGATCACCCCACAGCTCGGACATTCCGTCGCCGGCGTGATCTGGTCATCCTCGGAGGTGCGTTCGTATCCACACTTCGGGCAGCGCTTTCCTTCGCTCATAGTCTACTCCATCAGGCATGTGACATATCATCCCCAAAAGAATGTTTTTAAACCAAAGGTTACCCCTTGCCTCTTGGCAAGCGTTAGTCTGCTGTGCCCCATGGGTTACCTGTCGCTCGGTATATGCATCTCCGTAACTCGATGAAAGTTGATCAATAAGGCCTTTGCACGAAAACCCCTGCATACGCAGGTACTCCCTGGCAGATCGTTCCGCCTGCTTATTCCAATTAATATTGAGACTATCCACCGCTGTGGTCGCATCGCGGACGCTATGGCCATCCCCATAATCGGATGACAGTTGCTGAATTAGCCCGGTCCGTGAGAAGCCCGACAGGTTAAGAGACTGATTTGCAGATCTAACCGCATTTTCTTGAGGCCCCGTCAGACTTTGTGACTATGCTGGTGCAGCAAAAAAAACAGCAATCAATGATGTATTCAACATTTTCATAACGATTCCTCCCTGTACGATAAATACAAGCCTACCTCTGATCCGCCATCGGAAGCTGTTCAGGCAGGCCTCTCAGAATGCCTCTTCGTCTCGATAATGGATCGGGTCTTGTGGAGCCTGGCGCTCTAGGTAGGGATCCGTAATCCAGATCCGGCCGAACTCGCCGAAATCCTCCATCTGAAGCCGGCTGACCGCCAGCAAGCCACCACGGCGTTCCGGAAAGAGGCTCTGCCCATTCAGGTCCTGCACGTGCTGCGGGAAGGTCCGGAGTAAATACATCGGATTCTCGTCCGGGAACGCAGCGCCCAACCGCTGGATTTCCTCGGCTGGGACGATCACACGATCCTCGCCGAAACTCGACAGTAGCAGCCGAGTGCGCCCCCCGTCCTGGGCATCGAGGCGGTCCGCCACATGCAGCAGCAGCCGGAACATCTCGATATTGGATTCCACCCCCGACAGCTCGGAAATATCCAGCGTTATCTCCTCCCCAGGTTGCCCTTGCAACGTGAACTGGAGATCGCCGTTGCGCTCATCGCCTGCGCGCACAGCCTCTTCTAGGTCAGTTAACCGTGGTTCTGCCGAACAGGCCACTGACGACAGCAGCCCAAGAAGCAGGAACGCTCGCAGCCACCACATCAGAACGCCCCCCGGTCCAGTTGATCACCGACGCTCTGGCATTCCGCCCAGTTATCAAACTGCCACTCAAGAACCATCCGCGTGTCGTTTGACCGAGCGGCTCTGGCTATCAACGACAGCGCCTTCACCCGCTTTTGCGGATCGACCGGGTCCGGCTCCCACTGGTAGAAGTAGAAACGTTCGTTGCTCTGAAGCGCCCGCGACCAATATTCAGCGCCGTCCCAGAGTGCTCCGGGCAACAGACGGTCCACCTCTTCGCCAGGGGATCCGTAACTGTCGGAGAGTTGCCCCCGAACTCTCTCCATTCGAGCCCGTACCGTAGAACCGTACCGATCATCGCGGTGAATAGGCCCACGCGCCTGGCCCCAGCACGCTCCTTCTTCCGGGTGGAACTGGATCGCGTAGGTCTCAAACAAAGAATGCGGCAGAGGCGGCTTCTCACCCATCAAGGCCACGAGGCCCGGCTCGGTAGGTTCAATCTCCCGAAATGCCTCGAACTGCGGATGGTCGTAGCGATCCCCAGCATTGATTCCAAAAGGTCCCTGAGCCCCTGCGGCGAGGAACGGAAACGCCCACAAGACACCTGCCACCATGAAGATCCGTCGCATCACACCACCTCCGTTTCGCTGCGCACCCATGGACGGGCCTGCCTCAGACCGCTGTATGACGGGCCATCCAGACCGGTACTCAACTATGCACACAGGAGGCGACTGTTCCTGACGCCTCCATTTGCGCTCCTGAATTCCATTAATCAGTACAGTGTCGCGTCATGCGGCATGTCGTTTCACCGCCCCCCATGACACACTAATTCGGAATGCGCCTAAACGAAGCCTGCAACCCTGCGCAGCTCGTCCACAAGCAGTTCCGGTGCCTCATGGATTTCGGG
This sequence comes from Thioalkalivibrio versutus, assembly GCF_001020955.1. Classification (NCBI taxonomy): domain Bacteria; kingdom Pseudomonadati; phylum Pseudomonadota; class Gammaproteobacteria; order Chromatiales; family Ectothiorhodospiraceae; genus Thioalkalivibrio; species Thioalkalivibrio versutus. The sequence goes on along the minus strand of NZ_CP011367.1, from coordinate 1,326,314 downwards.
CAGAGTGAACAGGTGCCAGCCCACCAGGGTTTCGGGTATCGGATTGGCGCGGCCGTTCTGGGCCCAGACACCGATCTTGTAATTCGGCCAAGCAACTTCGAACTCACCGACCACCTCACCGAGACCATTTTGCACCTCGTGGCCGACCATCGGTTCCGGCAGGTCCTGGTCAACGACGGATTCCACGATGCCCATGGCCTGCTCGCTCAGGTCCTGCGCCCAGTCTGGCACGGTCGTAGGCATAACGCCGGCTTCGGAGTCGACGTGCTCGCCCGGCGAAGGCTGGCCGCCCTTATGCGAGTGGACCTCGCCAGACACCTCCGCCGCGGCGGACGGCCTGGTGTCCACACTGCTTCGCTGCTCGGATCGACTCGCCCCTTCCACCAACTCTGGGGCCGCATCGCCCAGCCACTCGCGGGCAAGAGTACGGTTCATGCGGTGGTGGTCAATGCGAGTCTGGGTGTCGAGCAGGCATTGGGAACAGCCGGTCTCGCAATGGTCGCAATTAAGCTTTTCCGCCATCCGGCGCATGACAGGCATCACCAGCTTGCCAGCGGCGGAAGAAAAGCCGGCGCCACCACTGACCGTGTCGAACAACTGGAGCACCAGCGCTGCCCCCTCTTCGCCAAGCCGCTTCGGACGGGTGGCATAGCCGATTTCGGAAGGTGAAACGCCCAGGGTGTCCGCCAGTGCAAAGCGCAACGCGATGGCGAGCGTCAGAGCCACCGTTCGCCCTTCGGAAGTATCGTCGATATAGGTACCTTGCAGCGGATGGCGCAAGAGGAGCTCGAATACGTCGGTCGGTGTGACCACGCCCAGCCGCACTTGCTGCTGCAGACTCCCCGAGCCAGGACAAGCCACCCGTTGGCCATCCCGACGATCTTCTCTGGTCGGCTGGGGCGCGTAGTGCGTGTCGTCAGGGGAAAGGCCCCTCGGGAACACACCGACATTCAGCATGGATTCGGCCCGGCCGCAGGTCATGCACAAGGCGTAACCGTGTCCATACAAGCCGGCGCTGTGATGGAAGACCTTGCCGTTCGCATCGACCGCTATGGAGCCCAACGCCGGGTTCGGCAGCGGGGTCTCTTCTGCCTTAAGGAACACCCATGGGGACGCGGCCGGCACGAACTTCTGGGACTGGACATTGTTCGTCGGATCAACCCGAGAATCGGCCACGAACCCGGCGGGCTGCAACACACTCACGATATTCTGGGACCTGATCGGGGCCCCGCAGGTTGAGTTCTCACACACCAAGCTGCCCCAATCAACGACGCCCTCGCGGTGCCCAACAGAACCGCACACGTCGCAGCGCCATACGCTCTCCAGCCGTTGCGACTCGTTTGCCCCACCCTCCAAACGATGCCAGTGCAGGGAGACACCGGCCGAGGTGAACACCCGCCCATCAAGCACCACCTCGGCTCCCGGCGCGTATTCACGAATTGCGATCGAAAGGTTCCGCGATGGGAGGCCTCGGTAACTGCTGTGGTTGTCCTCTTTGCCTCTGCTGCTACCTGCCTGAGTCCTTCGCTGCCGACTGTAGTCGTGGAGCGTGAAGTTATTGAAATTGACCACGTCGGTGGGGAAGCCATACCCGGGAAGGAACGTCCGGCCCGCCAGTTCCCGCAGCAGGTATTCGTTGCATAGCCGATCCAGTTCCCGTTCGAGGCGCGCTCGGTAGACACTTTCCGGTACGGCCCGATCCCACTCTCCCTTCAGCCAGGAATGGTTGTTACACCAGTCCTCTTGCAGCTTCTGAATGCTCGCACGGGCGTCCTTCCGCAACTGCTTAGGCGGGAGGTGCTCGAGCACCGTACCCCGCGTCACATACCGAATCCCGGCATCCACCTCATGTCCAGGACCATTCAGTGATTCGATGAAGTCGGTACATGGGGCGGAGCCTGACTCCTCGAGATAAAACCACTCCGCGGTGAGCTTGGTCCGTTCGACGCCTCCGGTCCCCACTGTTCGGGTCAGGAAATCCCCAAGGAGCAATGCCTGCACCTGCCGCTGCACCAGGCGGGCGGAGCTGAAGGCCACGGCCGGCACCGGCATCGCCGTACGGAACGGCCAGCTCGGGTTGGTGAACACCTGAAGGTCGTGCGGATTGTGCTTGCACACCGTGTACGCGATCGCGCGTGCCTCGCGACTGCGCCCGGCGCGCCCCGCCCGTTGCAGATAGTTGGCCGGGTGAGGCGGCACGTTGTTCATCACAACGGCCGTGATTCCGCCGATGTCCACCCCCATTTCCATCGTGGTCGAACAGTTCAGTACGTTCACCCGCCCGTCCTTGAACTTGCCGACGTACTCCTCCAGCCGCTCGGAGGACTGCTGGGCCGAGTGTTCGGCCGTGCGGTAGTAATAGCCTCCCTCCACCGCCCGATCGTTTAGATCCAGCCACAGGCTGCGCGGTCGCAACTCGCGGATCGCGGGATCATCGGCAATCTGCTCGCGGATCTTGGCAAGACCGACTTCATGGTCGAGTTGAGCCCGATCAAAGGAGGACAGGTCCGGATACGCAACTGGTTCCACTCGATGGCGTCGACGTTCCGCTTCATCGAACCGTAGCCCCTCGATGTTGCGTGGGAGGTACGGCGTCCAACCGCGGAAACTGGTGTCGAGCAATTTGTTGGTGATCGGACAGACAAAGGCCCGATTCTGCAGCCGAAACTCGAAGCTGTCGAGGGGCAGTGAGAAACGATTATGATCGGACTTCAAAGGCCCGCCCGGCCCAGTCAGGATGCGCCACGCCTTGCGCAGCCAATCGTTGATGAGATCCACGTCCGCCCGATCTCCCGGATTCATCCCGGCCCCGAGGATCAGAAGCTTGACCAGTCGGTGCGAGGTGTTGCCGCCGCGGATTTGCGGCCACTTCAGCAAGCCGGGCTCCGAGGCTTCCTCGGAATCCGGGGGACGGAATTGCTTGGGCTTGAAGGACAGCCCTGCCCAGCGAAACCAGTCGCCACTCGCGTTGATGCCGCTGGAAGCTCGCACGTAAAAGTCCAGCGCGACCTTCAGAAAATCACGCCAGTCCTGGAGCTCCAGCCCCTTCTCTGCCCATCCCTCCGGCATCGTCTCGACCCGATCGAGACCCTTGTACTCGACAACGGCGAGCCCGAGGGTTTCGGCGCTGTTCTGCCGTTTCGGGCGTCGCATGAACTCGCGGAACAGCAGCATTTCCGCCAGTTTCTCTGGGCCGTCGGCAGCGCCAAACAGGTCGGGGTTGTACTGCTTGTTGAAATTCCGAATCGGCCCGGCGATATCCGACTTGCCCGCCAACGCCCGCACCATCTCGCGCCAAGGTACGCGCACTAAACTCCCGGCTTGATCTGCCCCCTGCCCCTGGAGAGCGGCCTCTTGCCGCTCGATCTGCTCCTGCATCTGTGCGGCGGCCTGTTCCATGCCGGCCGCCAGCAGACCCTGATGAGCCGTCCGCAGGGCCTCGACACTCTCGGGTGTCACCGGGTCCCGAGGCTGCGCAGCGTGATCGCGTTGCGCCGCGCCCAGGACATCCACCACCAGTCCGCGAAGCTTGTTGCGCTCGGCCTCCTGCTGCATGCGCACCGCCATCCTGGCCGCGCCCTGACGACTATCAGTGAAGGTGATCAGCCGTCGCCCCCGACCCGGAAGGGTCTGAGGCCCGGCCGCCGAGGCGCCGCCCTCGGGCTGAAAATCCTGGGTGTATTCCAGGACAGTGGGAACCGCCTGCGTGACGTGGAATGGCCCTCCGGTCAATGCCCGGTTGAAAGGCGAGCGCCCGGAATAGCCAGGGAACTCGCATTGCGGACGACTGCAGCGGGCCTCTGAATCGTTCACGCCCAGCCGGATCGCTCCGTCACCCGAAACAAAGCTCCGAGCCTCCGGATCAATCTCCACCGCGAAGTACGTCTCCCCGATGTGATCCGGGCGACAGAAGACCGAAGGCTCATTACGCGCCGGTTCCGTATCTACGTCCGGCTCATCACCCTCCAACTCGTCGGTGGAATCGGTCTGCAGCGAAAATTCGTCCTCGACCCGGGTTTCCCAGTGCTTCAGGTGTTCGCCGCGCGTATCCGCCAACAGATGGGGCTCATTACAGTTGTCACAGAAGGCCAGCTCCAGCACCGGCGCTCCGCAACCGCAGCTCGAACGCTGATCCGAATAAACGTTGCCGAACGGCCAGTCCGCGGCCAATGGCGTCCCTGCCTTCTCCGGGCAGTCCGGATCGATACAGGCCCAGAGCCCGTGCAAGGTCTTCTGGAAAAAATGCGCGCGCAGGTTGAGAAAAGCCGGCTCCAATGCCACAGGCCGGGTTCCCGTACACAGGTCGAGCCAGCGCAACGCATCCCGCTCGCTCAGGGAACGCCCGAGCGACTCCGAAACGCGGCTGCGAATCTCATCCAGACCAACCGGCGAGGGATAGCCGACGACGAAATCCCGGATCGCCCGCGCCACCGGGGAATGGGTCAGGGCCTCGAAGCGCGCCCTCGAAACGTCCCCGCTTCCCGACTCGGACGGCATAGCCTCGAGGGCGTCGAGTGTCACCGACTGCCCGGCGCTCACCGGAAGAGGCGGCACTACGCGGCGCCCACCCAGCACTTCCACCTGTCCGACCGGCACGCCCGAAAGGTCGGACAGGAAACGGCGCAGATTCTCCTCCGCTTCCGGACCGGCGATGGTCGCCGAGGTTGCCACGAACCGAACATCCTCCGGCTTCACCCCGAAGGCGATCATCACCCGCCGCAGTTGCAGTGCCAACTCGGCGGCCTGCGAACCCATGTAGGAATGCGCCTCGTCCAGCACGATCCATCGCAACGACTGCTTGGTTCGTGACGCACGCAGGATGGGCTCATCCACCTGCCGAATCATCATGTATTCCAGCATCGTCCCGTTGGTCACCAGGATCGGCGCCGGAGACTCGCGCATCCGCTCGCGGGAAAGCACTTCGTTCGGGCGCCGGGCTTGTTCCGCGCGCACGATGCTCGCGCGGTCCGGGGTACGGCCGTTGTACAAGCAATAACGCATGCCCTCGCCGAACGGACGCGTCCAGGCATCCAGACGATCACGCTGCGAATCGATCAGGGCATTCAGTGGGTACAGGAACAACGCCCGCACACCTTCCAGCCTGGAGGCACCCTCGGCCTCGAGTTCACGATGAAGATCCTCGATCACCGGGACCATGAAGCACTCAGTTTTGCCTGAACCGGTGCCGCTAGTGACGACTATCGATTTCCTTTCCTTCAACAGGGCCTGCCAGCTATGAAGCTGGTGGGAAAACGGTGCCCAATCGGCGCTGAAGCGATAGCGCCCATTGTCTCGGTGATCGAGTGCATCGATTACCGAGGGGCTCAATAGCGGATCCGACCCCGCCCCCAAGTCGCGCAATCGACAGTCTGCTGGCTCCCATTCGAAGGTCGGCTCAAACTGCGGCGCGGCCAGAAAACTGCCTCCCTTCCCGCTCTCACCAGCCAGTATGCCTGCCAGGTGCTCGCGCAACCCAGGGTGGGTAATACCCAGCAACCCCAATGTAGATTCCGTCGCTCGCGATCGGGCCTGATCAACCAGTGAAGTGAAAAAGCGCTGCATCAGAGATCCTTGATCGAAGGGTTATAGCCGAGCAAACAGGGCTGCATTGAACGCGATGCGGAACCAGTTGGCGTCAAAGTCACGGATCCGTCGAAACTGGAACAGGGCCTCATCGGGATGATCAAATAGCTTGTCCACTCGGGCTTCGCCCAACGCGACCGCTGCGACGAATCCCGGCAAGTACGCCACAGCCTTGCGATGCCTGACCTCGGGGTTGAGACCGCCCGCTGGATGATCCGGCTGTCCATCGATCCAGTTCGCCAGCGTCTGTGCCCCGTAATCGGGCCAGTGCACGTCAACCCGCTCGCGGATCACGTTCTCGAACAACGTCGGCAGGACCATCCGCGCCTGTCGCGCGTGTGGGCTCGAATGCCCCGTTCTGAGCCATTGCTGCAGTTCTGCCCCATAGGCCACCGTGGGCTCTTCCAGGTGTTCAAGCGTCCGCTGCAGCACAGCATCTGTCGTCTCCTCCGGAATGCCCTGCTCCAGTAGGAAGCCGTCAAAACGCTCGGTTGCCGTACGGAACTCCCGCACCGGAAGCATCTCAAAAAACAGCGGAAAGTCGCGTTCCAGCCGGCCGACGAACGTTTCGTCCATCTCGAACTTGAACATCGCCATGCAAAGGGCGCGCGGGTGCTGTACCAATGCCTTCCAGACCTCGAAGGTCGTCAGGGGCAGGTACCCATAATTCCGGTACAGCGCCTTGAGAAACTCCCAACCGCCGTGCCGCGGGTTCTCGCTCATCGCATCCAGTACACCCTCAAACGAGGAAGCCCCCGAGTCTGGACGGAAGGCAAGAACCGCCTTTTGCAAGCTCTCTACACGTTCCAGATCTACCGCCGAATCAGGCTTTCCCGGTACCAACAGTGGCCGAAACGAAGCGGCCGAATCATTGCCCGGGACAACCAACCAGGGACCGTCCCGCTCCACTTCACTTGGTAGTCTGAATCGACCGGTAGGCACCCCTTCGCTGCGCACCGCTTCTAGCGGAATCGATGGGACGGATGGTGCATGCAACAGCATCAGACGTGGCTCAAGAGCCTCAGCAATTCCCCCTGCCCCACCCCAAGCAGCAACACGAATCACATCTTCATTCTCTTGCCTCAACTGCACCCCGAACAGGCGCACCCTGCGCCGCAATGGCTCCGAACCGCCATCAACCTCCAGACGGACCTCGCAATCAATACTCGTATCGATTGAAAGCAATTCAACGATCTTTTCACGCAGTCCGTGCAAGCTGATCTCCAGCGGTTGCGGGCCCACGCGATATACCCAGCGGTCATACAGTTGACCACCACCGTGTCCGGTCAGCGATAGCGTGACAGAAAATCCCGACTGCCCCACCGTCCCATAGAGCATCAGACGCGCGCCCAGGAGATCATCCACGGACACGTTTGCGGCCAGTGGGTGTCCGTGTCGATCGAGCGCCAGGCAACCCACGTAAGGGAAAGGAACTCTAATCTCGATCGGATCGGCAACAAGGGAGGGTGTCACCCGAACAGCCACATTCGCGGGCATTTCACCGATGGCGCGCAGCTGCAGCGCCGTTGAATCCCCTTCGCGACTCCTCTTCACTTCAAGCCGCTCATCGTCCACGTCCACCAGACAGCGCTGCGTCGAAGTAATACGGATCAAGCCTTCTCCAGGTTCGTCGCCGCCCGTCAGTTGGATGTCAAAGTCTGCGGGAAGAATCCCGACCTTACGGCGCAACAGCGTCTCACCAGTGCCATTGCGCACAGACACGAAACGGACACCACTGATTTCATGGGCCGGAAGTGACTCAATGCGATCTCCCGCCACATAGACTCCGAGTCCGGCCGCATCGCCTACACCATCAGCTGCCGCCTCCAGGACTCTCGGCATCCCCCGCACGCACAGTGGCGGGCTAGTTGGCCACTCGATCATATCGCCACCAAGCTCGACACCCGCAGTGCCGCCGCCAGCTTCACCCGTACGCACGGTGTAGCGATCATCCCCGGTCAGGCTCAACGTCGCCCGTCCGGATACGCGGTAGCCGTCCAGCCCAAATGGGGTCGGTTCCACCCGAATGTCTGCGTCATCTGGATCAACGGATGCTAGTGACACACCCGGTGGGAGCGCCACCATCACATCGCGATCTTCGGTGCGGAACGAGGCTTGCCCACAGACATGCCATGCTCCCTCTCGCCAGGCAAAGCCAACCGGAACCTCTCCTAAAGCTACCGCTCCACCCGGGATCTCGATCTTGCCCGCCTGCAAACCACCCGCCGAGATGGCAAGAAACAGGGACCGATTCGGCAGAACGCGCTTGACCACCCTCTCGCCACTGCGTGGACGGAGCTTTGCACTACCTGCGTGATTAAGGTCTGCAAACGCGGCGCCTAACCGCAGGCGTGGCTCCGTCCCTTCAATAATCTCCATCTCGAGGCGCGAGCTCGCAGGTTCATGTTCGAGCGGAATCCGCAGTTCGCCAGGAATCACGACCACCGTCTCCAGGCCACCGATTGGCACGTCCTTCCATGTGTGCGAGCAAGCCAGCGAGCCCACACGACGGCGCCGACGGCCTTCGTCCGTCGCCGTCTTCAGGAGGCTGTTCAGGAACTCCGACCCTGTCTCCTGATCCAGTGCAATGGGGAAGCGTTCGCGCCACCGCGGGTCCTGTTCATCCAGAAACCCGACCGGCTCCTCCTGCGTTTCCAGTGCATGATTCCGCACAAGCGACCGAAGCTGTTCCAGCATCTTGGCAATCAGGCTTACCGGACCGACCGCCGAAAATACCTGTGGTAGCGTTGATCGCTGGATCTCTCTCCGAACAAACGTTTCGATGTCGGCTCCCAGGGACTCGGCCTGTTCGACTCGGCGCAACAAACGAACAAACAGCCCATGCAGTGGATTTCCCGACGCACGCAGGACCTGAAGTGGCAGTCCACCCTCGCTCAGTAGCGAACCCAGAAAATCCCGATGCCCGGCATCGAAGCGATGCACTTGACGCCCCCAAAAGCTCTCAAGCCCGCGGGTGATCACTTCACCTCGCGGACCGGGATCCAGGTAGAAGTCGAAGGCCTCGTAAATCGGATCCCACTCCCATTGGTGATGGAGCTGCCGTTCCCGCCTTGACCACTCGGCGATACCCAGGACCAGCGCCCCGCAGACCCACCTGTCATCCTTCATTTCCACGAAATCAGGGATGAGACGGAGCACTCGGTGGAGCTCGTAGTACTCCTCATCCGTGCACCGATACCGGTAAAGTTCCCGCTGGTCCGGCTGTTCCAAGTCCCGCCGGTCCAGGAATGCCCGCAACCATTTGATTGTTTCCCTATGAAACATCCGCCCTCCCCTCAGGCTCATTTTTCGAGGCTCCCGGTCGCGACGATGCGAGCTCCCCGCCTTATTCTCGAGGTTCATCGCGACAACTTCTGTCGCTAGACACTCCTCCTCTGTCACGAATGCGGCTAACCCAGGGTCTACCATCGGACCGATCATTCGCAGAACGGCTTCTGACCCCCTCCGCCTACAACAAGACACCCTCGATGAATTCCCTCAGCCGCCCGTCCTCCAATTCACGATAGATCTCTTCGAAGGTGCCGGGTAGCAGCATTTCCTCATGTGCTGCCTTGTTTCGCACCTTTCGGAACCTTTGCAGGAAGTCCAGGAGATCGTCGTCCCGCAACCCCGGGGGCAAGCCATCCCTTATCTGCTCAAGCACCTGGGCCTTCAAACGGCCCTTGCCCTCCAGCACGGAGAGCCGCTCAGCCACACTCCCAGATACGCCAAACGCCCGGCCTGGATCTCTGCCCAGCTCCGCGGTCACCACCGAGTCGTAGACCCGCACAAAACGCGACTCGAGGAACTTGAACCATTGAGTGAGGAGCATTCCCGGCACAGGCGACCCCGCCACCAAATGCCCTTCGTCCCGGGCACGCACCGTCTCTTTAACCAATCCATGTAATTCCGTCACATCCTTCCGGTCCATCCAGCGGACGTTTGCCGGGCCCACATACTCCTCGAGGAATCGCGTTGCCCGAGCGTCTTCGTCCTCTCGGAGTTCCAGAAGCGACCGCTTGAGTTCGTCCTTGTCGATCGAGATTCGATTACGCGCCCCGGACAAAAACCGCGACAGGTTCATCCGATGTACAGACCGCGACTCCGCCCCGTCCGCAAGTCCGTCCAATATGTCAACCGTTGCCTCTACACTCGCCTGCACATGTCCTTCATGATCCCAATGCTGCGCGCGGTCGAGCGCTTCCGCCAACCAGGACCAGTCGAAGGCGGCATTTCCTTCGTAAGCCAGCACCTGGGTTGGAAGGTAAAACGCTGTCAATGCACAGCTCAGACTCACAAACCCTTCATCAAACGCACTGTCGATCGCTAGGCGAAAAGTGGATGACCGTTTAACCGCAAGGCGCCGGTATTCCGGTACCCACTCCGAAAGCTCCGGACTCCCAATAGAACTTTCATCAGCGAACCCGAACGTTTTGTCCTGACCCAGCAAGAGAATGAAACTGGCTCCCGAGAAATCAACGTCAACATTCTCCATCGCATTGGAAAGCGCGAGACCTACATACCCGCAATCCCCATACCCGACGCGGGCGACGGAACGGTACGGGTCCAGCCGCCCGAGCTTTCGAGCGATCCTCCGAAGAGAGCGCGCAAGATCCTCTTCGTCAAAAAGCGCTCCACTCGGAAGATGCCGTACATAAGCCACAAGATCGGGCACGACGTATTCGTCAAGCCCAGAAGACAACATGGCGTTAAAAGCCCAGAACCTGTGGTGCCCCCATGACATCCGTGGAGCCAGATCGATCCTAGCGAGCGCATCAAAATGGTGCTCAACGGAAGCAGGGATGCTTTCCCACGTGAGAGTCTCCCCATCACTGACGGGAAGAACAGAAACCAGCTCGAAAGTCTCGATGATTGCGCGAGCAGCTCTCTCTTCTTCTCCGGGCTGATCTGGATCGAGTGGAAATTCCAGATCGCCGCGCAAGGGGTCACAAGACGTCACCTCCAAGACGCGGTCGAACATCGCCTGCGGGAGATGAATCAAAGTGCCTGCCACGATCTCTGGCTCGAACCGGCCTCCCCAGGTCTCCGGGTCAAAAAAGTCAAAATGAATATCGAAAAGGGATGGAATCAAAGGCACGAATGTTTCAATGCGAGACAGAGCAGCCGCCGAATAACGGGAGTTCCCGACTCTTTCCCGTGCAATAGCCCATGGCAGCAATGTCTCGGCGACATGCGCTCCTAACCACGGCTGTTCTGCCGCCACCGCCCGCTCGGGACTGACGGCATCCTCCGGGTACAGGCTATCGATGAACGCCCCAATAACCTTTGCGGGTTCGCTAATGGCCGGAAACCACGGAGCATCGGGCCGCCGGAGGAAGGGGAGCACGCCCGGAAAACGGCCATAGACGGGATTCTGGACGTGCAAACTTTCGAGCTCGGACTCCAGGGCCAGGGATGCCTCCGCCGCCATCTTCCCCAACTCCTCCAGTCGCGCGCGCTTCTCTTCGGGCAAAGTCTCCGAGGGATCTTCCTCAAAACGCGGAGGCATAGCCAGTAAGCTGAACCGGTGGGTTGCGACCCAGTTCAACACCTCGGTGAGCGGCTCATCCGATATCACCGAGTCAGCGAGTCCCTCCCAGGTTGTAAGGGCGGCTTCATCCACCGTCGTGACGGTAGCGATCACATCTAATGCGGAGAGAAAGGTCCCAAGTTGCCGGTCCTCCTCAAACTGGCGGAGGCGTTGGTAATAGGAATCCGGAACCAAGTTTATGACGTTACCCATGGGACCGCTCCCTTCGATTACCGTGGGCCGTAGGTGCCGTCCGGATGCACCTGGAACCCTCGACCGGTTTCCGGACCGTAGCTCCCATCCGGGTACATCTGAGAACCCCGCCCGGTGTTCGGTCCGTACGTACCATCGGGGTGCATCTGCGAGCCTTGCCCAAAGCTGGAGCTGTAACTGCCATCGGGATGCATCTGCGAGCCATGGCCGGTATTTGGCCCGTAGCTGCCATCCGGATGCATCTGCGAACCTTGCCCATAGTTTGGCCCGTAGCTGCCATCGGGGAACATTTGCGAACCCTGCGCAAGGATCGCTGAAGGCATCGCCAGCATTATGATGGATGCCTGGAATATGGCCCTATTGCTGTCATCCTTCATCGTCACGTCCTCCTGTGTGGCCAGTGCGACAACGCACCTACTCTGTCTGGGTCGAATCGCCGATGAGTACGCGGAAGGACAAACCTAACGGGATAGACACAGGCAAGAGCCTTGGACCCGCACGTGCACTGGAAGCCGGCATCGCGTAATTCAGCAAATGCTATTGAGACCGCCGGGCAACGCATCGAAAATTGCTAAAACTTATTGGCGAGCTTAGCCAGTACCGCCTGCGCTTTGCGCTTCTCTACCTCAGGATCTTCCTTCTGGAGATATTCGACGGCTGAGAGATCATCGCCACGCTTGCGATTCTGGCGGGGCTCCAAGGCTTCAATCAGTATGGCCTCCAACGCAGGGATGATTTTTCCGGCTCCGTATGCCTCAGGCTGGTCCTGCAAGGCCCCCTTGTCTGAAACCGGCAGAACGCCGAACCAGGAGAATCGATCCCAGCGGGTCGAAAGACGGTCGAGCGTGTGCTCATAAAGGCGTCGACCAAGTGGCCGATCAACCGAGCGTCCTACATAGACCACTTCGCGACCGTCGTAGAGCAGATAAATACCGAACTGCCCACAGAAGTCGACCGGTTCGGACCCAATCTGCTGGATACCCAGAATCTTGGGAGTCCCGCTCCAGACGACGAAGTCGCGACGCCAGAACATCCCGAAAGAGGAAACGACATCATATTGCTCTTCGCTTTCCTCGTCGGCTTCTTTGACATTGGGCTTGGCTCCCGCCTTCGGTGCCGCGGCAGAACCACTATCCTTGAGCATGTATACGCCGCGATCCACCTTGCGAAATGGTGAGTTATCGCCTTCCTTGCTGATCGAGCCTGAAATGTTCGCGTTGACTGTCGCAGGAGGCGTTGCGCCCACGTTTTTCCGGAGTCCGTCTGCCACGATCTGCTCGGCGATGTCCGTGTAGTGCATCGCGCCACCCGCGTCGCTCAGCACTCGCTCGATGGCCTTGCGCCACGTCAAATCCGTCATTCCATACCTCAAAGTTAGGTCCCGCCGTGACGGGAAAACGTTCGCGAGAGGCTCGCCCACGACATGGTGGCCGAGAGGCCGGCCTCCGATTTCGGGACTTGAACCCCTCAGTAATCCCAGCCCTGATGGGCGAGTGGCGACTGGTTGAGCTGATCTCTGCGTAACCGCCAGTCCGGCAGGAAGCGGTCCATGAGAGTCCGGAAGCGATCGTTATGCTGTCGTTCCAGCAGGTGCACCAACTCGTGTACCAGGATGTATTCAAGGCAGGACTCGGGCTTCCTGATTAGATCCAGGTTCAACCAGATTCGCCGGGCCTCGATGTTGCAGCTACCCCACTTCGTCTTCATCTGCTTGATGCGACATTCGGCGACTTCTTCGCCCACGACGCTTTGCCACCCGGGGAGAAGTTCGTGGATTCGCTGACGGAGCTGTTCTCGGTACCAGCGCTGGAGGAGGCGTTGCCGGGCCTCTAGATCGCTTCCTGGGGGGGCGGTGAGTTCCATCGTGTGATTCCCCACGAGACGAACGCCGGTTGCCCCCCTTTGTTCAGTAACGTTCAGACGGTAACGCTGGCCACGGAAGTAGTGGCTCTCGCCGGTGACCATTTCGCGGTCGGACTCCCGCGGCTGGGCCTGAAACATTCGCTGCTGACGGCGGATCCAGGCCAGTCTCGACACCACCGCCAACCGGATGGCCTCGTCGTCCATGTGCGCCGGCGCGGCCACCCGCACCCGGCCTTCCGGTGGGTACACCCCGACGTGAAGATTTCGGATCGACTTGCGATGGACCTCTACGGCCAGGCCGCCAACGTCGATTTGCTGTAGCTCAGTACTCACTCTGGGCCTTCACCAACTTCATAACTTCGTCGACATCGTACTCTCCGATCTCACGGACCTGCTCTTCCAATACCGCCCGAACGGCCCGCTGGACTTCTCGCTCCCGGAACGTATTGCCCCGCCAGTCCGCTTTCTTCACATTGCGCACGCGTTCGTCCAGCCGAAGTGCCAGAGTCTCATCCTGTCCCAGGTTGTCGTACAGCGCCCTTTGGGCCGGTGTCTCTAGACCCGAGGGGTAGGTTGACCCTCCCTTGCCCCCGGCCGCCTGGCGAGTGAGTTCGATGACCTTCTCAAGGTATTCCCGGTATTCGAGAGCCTCTTTCCGTCGTTGCTCGATGAGCGCATCGAGGAGCTCGGACATCCGCTCGTAGTACTTCGGGTTGACCGCCATCTCATCGATGATCAAGCGCCGGACATTGTTCTCGATCGTTTCGGCCATGGCCTCCGGGTCGCTTTTCATCGATTCAGGCAAGGCATCAAGCGCTTCCTCTCCCCGATCGATAATCAGTTCCACGAGGGTCATGTCATCGAACTCTGAAAGCTTCTCGCTATCCTCCGCCCGGACATAGCTGTCCAGAAGATGCCGCATAGCCGGCTCATAAAGCTTCATGTCGATGTAGTCGCCACTGGCGAGCTTCACCTCCTCGCGGACCTTCTCGTAATGCTCCACCTCGGCCTTGATCTCGGCCGCCTCGGCATCGCTGTAGCCCGCCGGCCCCATCTCGTTGGCCAGGTTCGCGTACGCCCGCAGGAACGCACTGACATGCTTGTACAACGCCAACCGCTTCGGCTCGTTGTCCTTCTGCGTGTCGGGATCATCACTCGTGCCCACGAAATAACGGCGATACGCCGCGCTGTCACGCGGTGGCTCCACGGCCTCGCAAAGCGCGTGGATTGCCTCGCGCGTCTCATCGAGGCGCTCACGCGCCTTGGTCAACCGGTCTTCCAGAAGACCTTCCACATCCTCCGAATCAAACGCATCGAAGGCCCCGCCGGTGTAGTCCTGGATCGACTGCTCCAGCGACCTGAACAGGTCCTTGTAGTCGATGATATAACCGACTTCCTTGTCCTCCGTATGCAACCGGTTCACCCGGCAGATCGCCTGGAACAGGCCGTGGTCCCGCATGTTCTTGTCGATGTACAGATAGGTCGCGGGCGGCGCATCAAACCCCGTGAGCAGTTTGTCCACCACGATCAGCAGCTTCATCTGCCCTGGCTCGTCGATAAACCGCTTCTTGACCTCCTTCTCGAAGGTCTCCACCTTTCCCATCGCTGTCTCCGGCGACTCGTCGAAGTGCGCGGCCAGCATCTGGCGGTAGATCTCGTACTGATGGAGCTTCTCCGTCTCACCCTCCCCGGTCGATTCGCCCTTGATGTCCGCGGTCGACGGGGCATAGGAGGTCACGATCGCGCACTTGCCCTTCAGCTCGGTGTTCTGAAACATCTCGTAGAGCCGGCAGGCCGAGTAGATGCTGCCCGCTACCAGCATCGCGTTGCCATGACCGCTGACCAGCCGGTCGCGTGTCGCCATGTCCCAGAGGATGTCGGCCACGATCTTCTCCAACCGATCGCGCGAGCTCAGCACCTTCTGCATGGTGCCCCAGCGCTTTTTGAGCTGGGCACGGGCGTAGTCATTTAGGCCCTTGGTCTTCAGCTCGAACCATTCATCCACCTTCTGCTGGTTCGTAAGCTGCTGGTCGATGTCCCGGGCTTCGTAGCGCAGATCCAGCACCACACCATCACTCACGGCCTGGTCGTACTTGTAGGTATGGATATAGGGACCGAAGATCTCGATGCTCTTGCGCTTGTCCTTCTGCAAGAGCGGGGTTCCGGTGAAGCCGAGCAGCGAGGCATCGGGCAGAAGCGCCTTCATCGCATCGTGCAGCTTGCCCGACTGGGTGCGATGGCATTCGTCGACGAATACGAAGAGATTCCCCGGCACCCTGAAACCCTTGGGCAGTTGCCCCTTCAGGTCGCGGACGAACTCATCGACATCCCCTTCCTCCGAGCTACCGAATTTGTGCACGAGCGAGCCAATGAGCCACTCCTCGCTGCTCCCGAGCACCCGGATCAGATCCGCACCGCTGCGTGTCCTATGGATCTGCTCGTCCACCCCCTTGAACACCTTTTCGATCTGCTCATCCAGCTCCGTACGGTCCGTGATCACCAGCACCCGGGCATCGGTTACGTTCTCCCGAATCCACTTGGCCAGCCAGACCATCGTGAGAGACTTGCCGCTCCCCTGGGTGTGCCAGATGATCCCGCCCTCGCGCCGACGCACAAACTCCTGCGCCGCGCGAATGCCGAAATATTGATTGTGCCGGCAGGTCTTCTTGGTACCCGCATCGAACACGATGAAGTCGTGGATGATCTCGAGCAGCCGATCCTTGCGGCAGACCTGTTCCAGGCCGCGCATCAGCAGATCCTCGTTCACCGAGTCCTCTTTCCACTGCAGCCAGTGCTTCTCCGGCGTCTCGATCACGCCGTATCGCAACCCCTCGGTCGGGTTACCCGCCATCACCAGTTGCACCGTGGAAAAGAACGGCCGGATGAAATTCTGCTTCTGGTTATCCAGGTTCTGCCGGATACCCTCGGCCACCGCCACGGTGGAGCGTTTCAGTTCCAGAACGCCCAGGACCATGCCGTTGATATACAGCACCACATCCGGGCGCTTGGTGTTGGCCCCGGCCACCGTGACCTCCTCGGCCACGGCGAAGTCGTTGTTCTCGGGATTGGCCCAGTCGATCAGCCAGACGGTAACCGTCTGCTCCTGCACCGACGGCTTGACGTGTACCCCGTAGCGCAGCTTCTCGTAGACGGCGCGATTGGCGTCATAGAGGGTCTTGCTGCCGGCAATCGCCGCCGCCTGGTCCAGCTCGCGCAGGGTGCGATTGATGACGCGCTCATCATATCCCTGCCGCGCCAGCCAGTCGCGCAGCAGGTCTTCCTCGATATTGCGGTTGCCATCCCGGTCCTTCCAGTCCCCCAGGTAGCGGTACCCCAGATCATCCTGGAAGAAGTGCAGCACCTGCTGCTGGGTGAGGCGTTCGCGTTGGCCGACGGCGCTCATTTCGGACCCTCGTCGTCCGGCCCCGGCTCTCGTACAGCG
Organism: Thioalkalivibrio versutus; assembly: GCF_001020955.1. NCBI lineage: Bacteria > Pseudomonadati > Pseudomonadota > Gammaproteobacteria > Chromatiales > Ectothiorhodospiraceae > Thioalkalivibrio > Thioalkalivibrio versutus. The sequence goes on along the minus strand of NZ_CP011367.1, from coordinate 1,309,683 downwards.
GATGGCGGGGCGGAGGCCTCCGATGCATACTCGCCCGGGCTACCGGGCTGCTCCGGGGACAGTCGGACCATCTGGCCATCGCGCCAGATCACGGCGTACTGTCCCAGCCGGCGCTTGCGCTCCAGGGCGTTGGCCGCCGCCTTCCGCAGGGCCATCCGCGTCTTCGACTCGTGATCTTGTTCAGGATCCATAGGTGAAAGCCTCCTCGACTGGCGTGACTCAAAGCCCTTTGTTATCAAATCACTTCTGGGCCCCCTATGGCGTAATGCTGCGACTCGAAACTCAGCCGGATTGCGCCCGCCGGCCTCCGACCCTATGGCCCCAGTGTCCCGTCCGCCTGTAGTGGAAGGAACATCCGAAGTCCTTCGCCAGCAATGCTGCGGGGCTTCAGCCGCTCTAGCCAACTTCAATCGATGAAACAACCCAAAGTCGTTCATCACGACTTCCGTTTAAGCTCATTTGGGAGGAACACATCTATTTCATCATCTGAGAAAGTCATCTCCTCCAGCTCTTTCAGTCCCTTTTGTGCTTCCCTATACGCCTTGAAGTTCGTACTGGGTGACCCTTCATACGCGGAATGCAAATCCTCCATAATCTCGTCCCTTCTAATTCGGATATCTGCAAGAGACAGATCCCCAACACGCAGATCTGTCAGCAGTGACAGATACCTCTCCCTGATGATCCACAGCTCAGATCCTGCATGCCGGTGCTTCTGAGCGATCTCACCTAGATCGTAGTCTTTCGTGTATGAATTTATCGCCAGAAGTATCGTGGAAATCACGACACTGACCCCAGACCCCCAGTGCCCGGTCCCAAAAAAGGTTGATACCACGCCACCTGTAATCATGGCTGATAGGGCAATCTGTGCCATTTTTATACGGCCGTTTCTGCGCAGCAGCATGTCAGCGCACTTCTCATGGGTTTTATGGGAATAGACGACTCGCCCATAGCATTCGCGAATTTGCCCTTCTAGGAGCTCTGCTTCTCTATTCATTGGCGCCAGCCTCAGCAACAATGGGAACGTGAAGGCGATCTTTGGCAACCACGACCCCATCCTTAACGCAGTAGCACTCGACGACATGATCCCCACGAAAATCCGTTGTTTCTTCCCTCTGCATCTGCCCAGCATCTTCTTTAATCTGGCCCCGAATACAATTTCTCCTGCGCGCCTCATCACCTCTGTTCAGAACCTTCCAGTAAAGCTCGTATGGCTCTCTTACAGATATTTCGGTTACATAAAATCGTAAAGATTTCTTTGCCATCAATGGGATTTTTCGCATGAGCATATTTCTGAGGAAAAACTCGCGAAATCCGTTCTGCTTCACCTCGCAATCGATTCTCAGAGAGCCAGAAATATCGACTGCATACCCATCCTCAATGAATTCTTCGGTATTTTCCCAAGACGCTTGAGTAGCTTCATCAAGAGCTTTCTGAGTATCGACTGTGGCTGCCGGAAATGGCCTGCCGTAGACTTTCTTCCATTTCCCATGGACGCCCCTCTGGCCCTCAGCATCAATGGCTTTCAAACAAAGTTTGTAAGCTTTTTTCGCTTTGCGCTGAAACTTCTTCTTTACCTTTACCCGCTGCCGGCTTCCAGGCGCTGCGTATTCACTCTGCTCGGACAGATCGGACAAAAATTTGAAGAAGTCTCGGCTGAGCCAGTCGTAGTAAGCGTAGCCTCTATTGTCATATTCGGTGTTTCCATCAAGAAACTTGTACGCCAGCGTGTCAATGAGAAGCCCTCCCATTGCCACACCGTGCTGATTTCTCCAGGCCCTGGCCATTTTGCACAACCGACGGAGGTTGGCATTTTTATCGGAATCCATCTCGGAAACGGCTTCCATCTCCTCCCTGGGCTTGGTGACCTTCCAGCTTCCACCGTTTTTCGTATCCGGATAAAGATAGCTCCGGTCGGTCTGCTCAAAAACGGGTTGAACCTCGATGTGGAAGTTCGTATAGGTCACCGTCACCACCAAACGGTCCACCCTCACATTCGTTGATGGATAGCGACTCAGAATCGCGGACTTGGTATCCTGAAGCAGTTTGAGCTGCATTCCGTCTTTGTAATCCTCCCATTTTCCCTTCGGCATTATGTAGAGCATATCTAGGTCAGAGATGCCGTTGATGCCTGTCTTCCTCCCGAAAGAACCTACCTGGAGGGTGTTCGCCGTCTTGGAGTCGGTGTCCCGGAATCGCCTATTCAACGCCGACGTAAGCTCTCCATAGCGGAAACTGATTGTGTTCGTGTTTGTAATGGCTAAGTTCGAAACGAACCCGGAGAACATCTCAGAAACCTTCATACCAGCCTAGTCCTCCCGGTCAGTAGCTGCTGCATCATGCCTTGCTTGGTCTGGCGGGCCTTGTCACGGCGGCGTTCGAGGGTCTCGATTTCCGCGCCCATGCCGGAGAGGACGGCGGCGATGGCCTGCTGCTCCGCTACACAAGGAAGCTCCATTTCAACGCTCGCTACGTGTTGCCTATTAGTGGCAAGAACTTTCGTACCCGCCGCTAACCGTCGAAGCGTCCCGATAAACTGCGGACAAAACTGCAAGTAAGCCTTGAATCCGTCGGCGAGCACGTCCTTATCGAATCGTGCTGCGATGCTATGCAATCCAGCAACCATGCCCTCTGTTGGCACGTCAGTAATTTCGACGGACTTTCCGACGCCTTCAAGATCTTCCGATGCGTCCACGAATACCAAGTCGCCCGGCGCCAACTTGTCCAGATGGCGCACTTTCGAAGACGCAATATGCGGCATTGTTACGGCGTTAGGGTTCAGTGTGACGCTGGCTCGAACATGAATGTCTCCATAGTGCAGATATGCGACGCGGCCATTACTGGCAAGTTCGGCGCGGGAGTTCGTGCCGGTCTTCAGGAAACTCACATGATCCCCCAACCGCTTCATCTCCCACTCGCCGGTGAAGCCGGGCAGGCGGGTTTGGCCGGTGAGGAGTTGTTGCATGGCGGCCTGTTTGATGGCGCGCTTTTTGGCGATCAGTCGGCCGAGGGACTCGATCAGCGCATCCGCATCCGAGAGGGCGGTGGCGATGGCGCGTTGTTCTTCTACTCCCGGGATAGCGAGGCGAATCGAGCGAACATGATGAAAGTTTAGGCCCTGACGATTGCCTCCAGCCTGAAAACTGTCGACCTGTTTCTGCCCATCGGAAGAAATGATAAAGGCGGCCAAGAACCCTGGCTCAAGCGCGTCCTTTTTTGGCCGAATTATGCAAACATGCTGATTTACGTTGCCACCTACTATTCTGTGATCGGCTAGAGCGGCTCGCCCGATTGATGCGCCCGTGATGTTGAGAAGCACATCGCCACCTTCAACCTCCGTTCCAGCGAAGTTGGCGTGAGTGGCTTCATCGATGTAAGCGATGTCGTTCAGATCAAGATAACCCCAGGCAATATTCTGGCTTCTAACAAAAGGGCGTCCGGAACTCTTATAAACGCGACTTCCGCCTGTTGGTGTTATGCCACTCCCCACTTTCGTGCTAACTTCACCAATCCTAAATGGACGCCAATCCTCCGGAATCACTCCAACCTCGGTCCGCTTGTACCCGGGCGGCACGTCCTCAGCAGTCGCGATATCGGCCTCAACCGAATAGACGGCCGACGCATCCCGCACGGCCTGCTCTTCCACCGCCTCGCTGCGCTCAGCCATCGACTCGCACTCCCATCTTTTCCAGGTGGCCGGTGACCCGACCGGCCAATTCTTTGACTTCGCGCTCGATGGCCGGCAGGGGCTCCGCGTAGCGCTCTTCCAGTTCACGCACGCGGGAGGCCAAGCGGTTGGTGATGCGCTCGACTTCCGATTCGATGGCGGTGCGGATGTCGGCCAGCCATTTGTCGTCCACGGCGAGCTGTTTGATCTCGTCCTCGGTGAGCTCGGCGTAGCGGGCCAGTACGGCCTGGTCGAGCTCGGTCTGGGCGTCCTTGACGGCCTTTTTGGCGCTGGCCTCGTTGTCCATGAGCTTCTTGCACTGCTTGAGGGCGGCGATTTCGTCTTCGCTGTCCGGCTCGCCCTTGAGGGCCTTGAGGCGCTTGGGGATCTCGGCCTTGGTGACCTTGCCCTTGTCGTTCTTGACCTCGCTGAGCGGGTCTTCCTCGCCATCCTGCTCCTCGATGAACTCCTCCAGCTCGCGGCTGGCGGTCTCGGCTTCGGCCTGCAGGGTGTCGAGCCGGGCCTGTTCGTCGGCGAAGAAGCGGGCGATAACCAACGCGGGCGGAATCAGGTCGAGCTTGTATTTCTTCGCCTTCTTGCCGCTGCCGACGGTGAGGTCGGGCTCTTCCTTGATTTTGCGCTCCTTGTTCTCAATCACACCCCGAGGCCGGGCCGCTTCGACCCAGCCCTCGGCGGCGATGAGGTAGACATCGTCCTGCATGACAGCCGCCCAGTAGTCCATCAGGCGCTGGTAGACGGCGTAGCGGTCCAGCAGGGCCACATCGGTGAAGCGTTGCAGCAGGTCCTCGGACAGGCCGTGGATCACATCGCGCGGCTTGTCGCCCGCTTGCAGGGCGTAAAGGTCCGGGCGATGGGCCGCCTGCCAGTCGTCGGTAACGCCGGACACGCGCTCGGCGAAGGCCGTGAAGGCGGCGTGGCCCAGCACGGTGGCCTTGACTTCGCGGGCTTCGACCCGGGGCTCGAGGTAGCCGGGCCGGCCGTTATTACGAAACAGCGCCTCGCGCAGGCCGGGCAGCACGGACCAGTAGGGCTCCAGCGCGTCCACGTCGCGCTCTGGGATGCCGCCGTTCAGGTGGGCGTAGAGGTCGTGCAGGTCCTCCGCCTCACCGGCGTCAATGTAGCGCGGGATGTTGAGGTTGTAGTCGTTCGCCTCACTGGCGATCTCGGCCAGGGGCACGCGGCGGGCGTAGCCGGGCAGTTCGCGCTGGTGGTTGAACACGTCCACGATCTTGTGGATGTCGCGCGAGCGCAGGCGGTTCTTGTTGCCGTCCTTCATGAACTCGCGGCTGGCGTCGATCATGAAGATGTGCTCGCGATTGGCGGCGTGTTCCTTGTCGATGACCAGGATGCAGGCGGGAATGCCGGTGCCGTAGAACAGGTTGGCCGGCAGGCCGATGATGCCCTTGATCAGCCCGCGCCGAATCAGGTTGCGGCGGATGTCGGCCTCCTTGTGGCCGCGGAAGAGCACGCCGTGGGGCAGGATGATGGCGCCCTTGCCGGTCGACTTGAGCGACTTGATGAGATGCAGCAGGAAGGCGTAGTCGCCGTTCTTGGCCGGCGGAATGCCGTACTCGAAGCGGCCGAACTCGTCGTTGGCCTGGTCCAGGCCGTTGGTCCAGGACTTGGCGGAGAACGGCGGATTGGCGACGGCGTAGTCGAAGGTCTTGAGACTGCCGTCAGCGTTCTTGAAATAGGGGCGCGAGAGGGTGTTGTCCCGCCACAGCACGGCCGTGGGGTAGTCGTGCAGGATCATGTTCATCTTCGCCAGCGCCCAGGTGGCGTTGTCGTTTTCCTGGCCATAGATGCTCAGGCCCTGCGGGGCCTCGTAGGCGGAGCGCAGTAGCAGGGAGCCCGACCCGCATGTCGGGTCATACAGGGTCTCGTACTGGCGCGTGTCCGGGCCGATGCCCACCACCTGGGCAATCACCCGGGAGACCTCGCCCGGGGTGTAGAACTGCCCCTTGCTCTTGCCGGACTCGGTGGCAAAGTGGCGCATGAGGTATTCGTAGGCGTCACCCAGCAGGTCGTCGCCGTCGGCGCGGTTGGCGCCCAGGTCAAGCTGATCGAAGGTCGCCACCAGCTTGGACAGCCTATCCTGCATATCCTTGCCGGAACCGAGCTTGGTCTCGTCGTTGAAGTCCGCCTGGTCGATGACGCCCTTGAGGTCGTTGGCCTCGGCGAGCCGGCCGATGATCTTGTTGATCTTGTCGCCGATCTCCTTGTCGCCCTTGAGGGTCACCATGTCGGCGAAGCTGCCGCCCTCGGGGACTTCGATGAGCGAATCCTTCTTGTCGCTGACGTACTTCATGAACAGCAGCGTCAGCACATAGTCCTTGTACTGCGAGGCGTCCATGCCGCCACGCAGCTCGTCGCAGGACTGCCAGAGGGAAGAATAGAGTTGGGATTTCTTCAGGGCCATGGTCGGGTTCTGTTTCCTTCGACGGCTAGTCGTGGGTGTTCATTGAGTTTCGGTATTGTGCGTGGACACGGGCCAAGGCGGCGCCCTCAGCCGCGGTACACCTGTTCGTCGTGCCAAGGGCCAAATCCAGGGGAAGGGTGCAGCCTGACGTTCACCGGTAGCCGTTCCTCCGCATCCCCAGACGGTGGGCACCTCCCCGCCTTCGGCCCCTGTACAGGACGACGGCTCCAAACCTCGAGACATTCTCTCTCTGATCAGCCCTCTCCCATATCCCCTTGGGGTCAGAAAAACGGTCGTTGCCCGTTCGCCAGATCGGAAATGCTCGGTACTCCAGTTCAATTTCGAAAGAACAACCGTCGGCCGGCATCCGTCTCTCGATCATCATCCTCTATCCGTTCAGCCAATTCCTCCTCCAGATCCTCAATTTTATCCCTCAATTCTTCATTCCTCTCCCTCAATGTTTCCACCTCCTCCACAATTGCACTAGCAGCGCCTGGAGAAACCACCAACTTGAACCAAGGATGAGACAATACTTTGAACGCCAACAATCCCACTGCGATCAACACCAAAACCCCAAGCACCAGAACTGCTGCATTGCCTTTCTGCTGGATCAATCGATTCATCGCAGGAGGCCTTGTAACGAATCTTCCTCCTGACGGATCCGCTCCTTGAGCTCCTCCAACTCCGCGCGAGTTTTCTCGAGCTCGGTCGCAAGCTCTGTGCACTCGTCGACGGTCGCTTGGGCCGCTTCACCCTCCGGTTGTTCATCGCCACAGGCGACCAACAGCGTCGCCATACCCACTGCAACGCACAGCGAACCCCACTTTAAACACCAACTACCCATCATTCTCCTCCTGATTTCGTTTCTGATCTTCTCTTTCCGGCACGACTACCGGCACCTCCAGGTGTTCCTTCGTCCGCTAGCGATCCCTCTTCATCGATGCCCAGAAACCAGCGTTTAACACGTTGCAAAAAGGGGCTAATGAGTCGACCAATGGGGCTGATCAGCCACCGCATATAAGGCTCCACGACCCTACCCACGCGTTTGCCGGGCACCTCGAATATATAGAACCCCCAGACGAGCAGGCCACGCTGCAGAAAAACCAGTGGGACAGAAAACGCCAGAAGCTTTAGAACATTAAACACCAAAACAAGCATGTAAAACAGATAATACGCGGAATGCGAGCCTGACTTGTCAAAACCAAGAGCGCTCACAATCTCATTCGCAGCCGCGAGCTTGAAGCTCTCGAACAATACATACACGTTAATAAAAACACGAGAAACCGAATTGAACGCCCCGGCTTCCACTCCATATCCAGCGGCATACGATCGGAAATTCGAGATCGTTACGTCAGTGGTAAAGAAGGTAAACAGATCTTTTGCACTAAGCAACATCGCCAGGAGAAGATTTAGAACCAATATAGCCGCGAACAAGCTCAGGAAGCTAACGTCAGCCGACGGCCCATCCCGATCGCTCGATTCCTCATCACTGACGGTAGCGACAAGCGCTTTACGATTAAGATGCCGGCCCTCAAGAACCGCCAGATTCGGATGCGCCACCAGACGGCCGGATATCCACCAGGCAAGAAAAAAGACAATAAAAACGACGGGAAGCAACCCGTGATTAATCACGATCCCTTTAGAAACCGTAAGGAACGAGACCCCCAAAACCACGGCGACCACGAAGCTGAATAGCTGCTGCGGCACCGTCTTCGGTTTATTGAGAAAGGCATACAGAGCGCTGTCTTCTTGAACCGCGGTCTTGGCGACATTGCGCAAAGTCATCTGTCCAACCAGTATGGTGGGATAGAGAAACATGATTGAAGCGAGAAGCATTAGCAGGGAAAACCAGTCGTTGACCCCGAATGACAAAACGCTTAGGAGGAAAAACGCGGTTGCATAGAGTGCAGATTTAAGTGCGGGGCTCATTAGCGACTCCTTTGCCAAGAGAATGCTCTCATTTGCAGGCTCATATCGACTGAACGCGCGGATGTACAAAGAGGACGCGCGACACGATGCGATGGGATCACAGTGGACCGTTTACTAGCCGTTCAAACGCTCGGTTAGAAGTCGGAACTCCTGGCGGATCTCTTCATTCTGAAACTCCGCCGTTTCTGGCACCTGGAGGTCAGACAGCGCTTCGAAGGTGCCCAAGCCATCGCGAATGAGATCGGCGACATTCGAGCTAAGGCGAACAGTCCGGTAGGTATTGATGGCGACCTGGTGCTCGCGCTCGCTGATCTCCAGCGCATCGGCAACCTTCTCGCGTTGGCTCTTCACGATCTTCAGGTAGAGATCGATGGCTCGCTTGGTGAGTTCGTTCGCCGCAATATTGCTTTCAAGCCCGACCCGGTTGCCGCCGTTACGGATGAGCTCGCGCGACTCGGCGATGATGTCGTCGGCCTCGTCACGGTACGCCTGCAGATGAGGGAGGATCTCGTCGTCTACCTTTTCGACGAAACCCGCCTGCATTGACACGACCAACCGGTGGAGCATCACGACCATCCCGTAGTACCGGCTGGCGACGCCAAGGTTCTCGCCGCTTTCGCGCGTGAGCTCCTCCAGGCGCAGAGTGATCGTGCGAATACTCTGGAAGACCACCCCCATGGACACGACGTCGTCACCGATCGCCGAACTAAGCCACAGTTCAAGCTGGTCCGGGGGCATCTCGAGACCAATGGACCCCAGGGATTCGGACATGCCCCGTTTGAGCCCTTCCAGCTCCTCCTCATAGGCCTCGATATTTGCTTCGCGGGCCTCGATCAGCCGATCGAAGTCCCCTCGCGTGCTCGCCGTCATGGAACGCAACGTGTCGGTGGGCGTGAAGCGCGACAACGTACTGGCATCGGTATCCGGCGCGAACATGCGACGTTCGCGAAGCTCGGCAATGTCGTTTTGCTCCGAAGCAATGCGGCCCTCCAGAGCACGGAAGTCCTCGCGCATACCCACGATTTCCGGGACATCCATGACCTCCAGGGCATCCTCTATCAGATCATCGATATCACGGTTCGCGCGTTCCTGGTCACGGCGCAGCCAGTGGCTCTCGGGGAGCGACGCGATCTCGTCAAAGTGCTCCGCAGCATCGCCCAACAACCGAAAGACCTTGCTCTGATCGAAAGTTGGGGCCTCGCGCGCCTCGGTGGTCTCCTCTCCCTCCACCACCGGTTTTTCCTCCCCGGTGGCGGGGCTCACGACCATGACAGCCCCCACCAATATCGCCACTGCCAGTGTGCTTCCCCGTTCGCCCACGCATCCCCCCCTGAACGCCTTCGCTGGCCTGTCCGGATTGCCCCGGTTCCCTATGATGGTTTCCTTCCCTGTGGGTACCTTAGCAGCCGCGAGCGTCACAACGCGATCCGCTTCGTGGCGATACTGGCCGACATTGCTTCCGTTATCAGTGTGGCTTCTCGGGACGACCATTCTTGACGCCTCGGGAGGCCGGAGAAACCAATGCACAGGGAAGGGCTTCGACTACGAAATGACTCAGGTCTCGACCTACATCCGAATGGAGTCGTCCAGCGCCTTCGCCCCGAAAGGCTCTCGCGGGCGCACTGAACCTTAGTTTCCCGAGAACTGGGACAACCATGTTCCCAATGCATCGAGAAGCCCGATCAGCGACATGCAACTGCTAATGATCCCCCTCGAACCCTGAACCGCGACGGCTGCTACGCGAAGCCCGCACGGCGCTTGCCCGCTTCGGGCTTCATCGCGCGCTCCGATGCCAGGGCTTCAAGGATCGTTGCGGGATCGACGTCTTGATGCCGCCCCAGCACGTGGTAACGACGTGCCACGGTCGCAAAATCCCCCGGTGTCAGGTCGTCGAGCCTGGAAAGCCTCTCGCGGTGTTCGACCGAGACCTCCTCCCGATCGGCCCCCAGGGTCTGGAGAAGATCGATGAACATCATTTCCCGCTGCGCGGGGTCCAGGGCGCGCAGTTCCAGCTTGAAGTCGAATCGCCGCAAGGCCGCGGTGTCGATCGCGCCAAGGAAGTTGGTGGCACAGATGACCACCCCGTGGAACTGCTCGATCTGGACCAGGATCTCGTTGGTCTGGCTGACTTCCCAACGCGCCCGTGCGGTCTCTCGGCTTCCGACAAGACTGTCAGCTTCGTCGATCAGCACCACCGCGCCCTCGTCCTCGGCCGAGCGGAAGAGCCGGGCGATGTTCTTCTCGGTCATCCCCACATAGGGCGACAACAGCGCCGAAGCGGGCCGCTGGATCAAGGGGCGATCGGCCTGCTCCGCCAGGTGCGTTGCCAGTGCCGTCTTGCCCGTGCCCGGCACCCCGTGAAGCAACAGGCTACCCTCCCCCGCGGCCGCCAGATGACGGACGACGGGTTCAAGGGGCTGGTCGGTGTTGAGCATGCTCAGGTCGTAACGCAGCAGATCGGAGCCGCGACGCCGCACCGGCGGGGTTCGATTCTGCAGGTGCGCCTGGCGTGCCAGCTGTTCGTCCAGGAACGACTCGAGGGCGAATTGCTGATCCTCTGCGTATAACAGCCGGGCGACCCGGAAAGCGCTCTCTACCTCGGCCGGGGTCAGGCCCTCGATCTGCGAGGCGCGGTCGATCCAGGTGTCCGACACCGGAAGATCTCCACAGGTGTGCTCCAGCAACGCGCGGCGAACCGATCGCGGCGGTTGCCGCAGCTCCAGGGTGTAGTCGAAGCGACGAAGGTAGGCGCGGTCGATCTGCCCCACGTGATTGGTGATCCAAATGGCCGGCGTGGCGTTTTCCTCGAGCATCTGGTTGGTCCAGGCCTTGCCGCCAGGGCGATCCCCGCGATTGCCAACCCGCATCCAGCCGTTGCGCGCGTCGAAAACGTCTTCGATTTCGTCGAACACGACGGCGTGGCCGGGTGTCCGCGCCACGACGTGCTGGCACAACTGATAGGCACGCTGTCGACTGCGCGGCTCCAATGGATCCCCGCGCTCATCCTCGAAGTTCACCTCCACCGCCGTGAGGCCGGCCTCCGCCGCCGCGGAACGCGCAAACTGTGTCTTGCCGGTACCCGGCTCGCCATGGATCAGGATGTTGATGCCCTGGGCGCCCTGCCGGGATGCCTGGCGAAGAAGGGCCGCGACACGTGCCCGCTCCTCTTCCAGGTGCGTCATCGGCAACAACCCGTCCCGGGGCGCGGGCGAAGGGCGAAAATACGTCCGAAAGATCGCATCCGGGGACGCCTCCGGGGCGTCCAGCTCCAAACCGATGCCACGAAGCAGTTCGTACTCCATGTTGGCGGAATCCATCCCCATGCGCACGTCGAACTGGATGAGGCCCGAGCGCATCAGAGTGCCGTCGCTCGACAGCGCCGCACGCACCTCCCGCTCCGGGAAGTCGAGGGCGATGGCCATCGCCTCGGTCGCACTCATCGTTACCGCCTTGCGGGCAATGGCGACCATGCTCGAGAAGTCGGCATCGGCCTCGTGCAAAACGAGAAAGAGCAGGATCTGTTGCTCGCATTCGATCAGACCGAGGCGGTCGCCTAGCGCACGAATATTGGTCGTGAAACGCTGCCGCTGCGGCTGGATCGGTTGGCGGTTCATGCGCTCCAGTTGTTCCTCCAGCGCCTCGTCAATCCGTTCCGGGTCCAGGACATCGTCCAGAGGCTCCATGGCCGTATCCCCCGACAGATCGACCCCAAGATCCGTCAGCGTCTCCGACTGCAGCTCCTGGAGGAGCCAGTCCCCATGGTCCCGGCGGCGGGCGGCCACCCAAAGGCGCAACGCCCACAGCGCGGCTTCGCCCCGCAGTGGACGGGACTGTGACGGATACCTGCGGTGACGCATACGACCGGTACGAGGCATGCTGAATCTCCTGACCAAACTGGAGATCCAGTATCCGCCAAAGGGGCGACGGTTTTTGTCGCCTTGCGCCTCTAGACGCGCGCAACCACATCGACAACAGCAATGAGAAAGCCCGGGGACACGCGGTTCCCGGGCCCATCTCGAACGCTCCGTGAGAGGCTTCTTCTACCGGAACGGATTCTGCAGTCCGGCACGGGCCTCGACGATGGCGACATCCATGAGCAGCCAACTGCCGAGGTAAACCGCGCCGATGACCAGGCCGGGCACCAGCAGGTTCGCGAACCCGTAATGACGGCGCTTGTAGAGGTAGGCGGGGTAGCACACCACCCACAGCAGAAGGATCAAGAAGAACCAGGTCGTCGGGCCGTACGTGCCTTTCTGGCGACTCGTCTGCATCCCGGCACTGGCGGCCTCGACCGAGGCGAGCACTGCAGTGATCAGGAGCGTTCCGATACCGATCGCCATGAGGGTCGTCTCGGGAGACTGCAGAAGGTTCATGTTCGCCACCCATCCCCAGATCAGCACGATCGCCAGGATCGGCACGCCCAACAGGAAGAGGCCCAGATCCGGGGAGGTGCGCACCGGACGAGTGGCCGAGGTGCCGCTTGCAGACAGATCCGAGCCACAGTGCTTGCACTTGATCGCGACGGACCGGATGGTTTCGCCGCAATACGGACAGGCCTTGGTATCCGCCGCGGCCTCCGATTCACTCACCTCCTCAGAGCGGCTCGCCCCTTCGGGCTCTTTCGGTATCGCATCGGATTGGCTTGCCTGCGATTCGGGCGGTAGCGGATCAGCACCCACACTTGTTGGTTTGGGCTGCGGTGCCTTCGGATCGTTGGGGTGCGCGATCCGAATCGCCCTGCTCTCCGGCTCGAAGGGATCTTCGACGAAGCTCAGCTCGTGTTCCGGGTACTTGTTCGCGAGCTGCGCCAGCAGCTTGTCGGGGTCGAGATTGTTTTCGGTCTCGAACTGCACGCGATCCTCTCCCCGAATCTTTCGTACCACTCGCATAATCGGCCCTCCCTGTATTGCCGGCTGGAGGGATCATTCTTGCGGAGTGGCGCGACGGTATTCGTCGCGTCCCCGAAGAGAGCTGAATCGACCACGATCCGGTTCCACTCGAAACCATCCTCGTCAGATCCGAGGTGCTTCACGTCGCTCTAGAGGGTCACGCGCCAACCCGAGGCCGAACGGCGCCCCAGGACATGCGAGCGATTGTTGAGCGGTGGACGCTCTGCATCGGCCAGCAGCGGGGTCATACCACCCGCAACAGCGAGTGACTCGAGCGCGCCATCTTGGCGTCAACTTTTGTCGCACCCCTCTGTGAAGCTGAGGCTCCCTGAATCCAGGAGTGCTCCATGCCCTTGAACCTTCGTCGTCGCCTACGCAGGCACCGCATGCGATCCAGCCGTCCATCCCCCTCGAACGAGGTACGAAACATGAGAACGCTGTGGAGCCTGCGAATCCTTGCAACCGCCCTGCCGCGGGATGCGAGCGACAATCTGGGTTCCTTGTCAAATAGAGGCGAACTAAAGGGAATCGGCATACACCTCGACGAAGAAGACGAGGATGATCATCTGGCCTTGGAGCAAGCCGTTCAGGAACGCCTTCAGGCATTCGAGGCCGATGAATCGCGGCTCCAAGACCGCGCGATCGCGCGGAACATCCGGATCCTTGCTGAACCATTGGGCCTGAACGACACCGAATGCGAAATCCTGGAGTTTCTCACCCTATATACGTCCAACTACAGCTTTGAAAAGCTGTTATCCGAAGTTCGCGAATCCTGCGACCTGGCCTCGGCAGAAATCGTCGCGCTCGCCCTGAACCGCACCACAGGGGAGATCCAGAACGCCCTCTCGCACGGCGAAACCCTGGTCCGTTCTGGCCTTGTCACGGTGTCGTCGTACAACAGCCGCGATCTCGGGTTCGATTTGCTGGACAGCCTCGCCTCCCAACTGCTCGGAACGCTGAATTCCCCCGACCGCATCTTCGCGGGGTTCTTCCGTGACGCGCCCGTTCCCGAGGAGAATCAACTTGCCCTGTCACACCTCGAACCCGATATCGAACGAGTCAAGGCGCTGCTCCTGCAGGCGGCCGGGGATGGCGTTCAGGGCGTCAACATCCTGCTGTATGGACCCCCAGGCACGGGGAAGACGCAGATCGCGCGCCGCGTCGCCTACGAAGCCGAGCTACACGCACGGGAGGTGAACCACGAAGATGACAACGGTAGCCCGATGGAACCGCACCGTCGGCAACGCGCCTACCAGCTCTGCCAATACCTGCTGCGCCGCACCAAGGATGCATTGATCGTCTTCGACGAAATCGAGGATGTGTTCGACGCCAGTTCAGACGCGGCGCAGTTTGGCGGCCACCATCGCTCGAAAAACCGCGGGAAGGCCTGGACCAACCAGATGCTGGAGGAAAATCCCGTTCCGGCGATTTGGATCACCAACCATTGGGATCAACTGGACCCAGCGTACCTGCGCCGTTTCGACTACGCGCTCGAGGTAGGGCACCCACCACGCTCGGTCCGACGCGCACTCCTGGCGCGCGCCTGTGAAGATCTCGACGTGACCGAGGCCTGGCTCGATTACACGGCCGGGAGAGACGCCCTGACCCCTGCCGAGATCAGCCGCGCCGCCCGGGTGGCACGGCTTCTACGTAATGGCCCGGATGCGCCGGAATTGGTTATGGCGAATCACCTTGACCAGCAAGCAGAACTTCAGGGGCGCCCACCAATGATCACGCCCCGTGGGCTGGATGCACTGGATTACGGCCTCGAATATCTCAATACCGACACGCCGGTCGAGGCGGTCGTCCAGGACCTGGTCGCTGGTGGGCAAGGCACCCTGCTGGCGTATGGCCCCCCCGGCACCGGCAAGACAGCGCTGGCTCATCATCTTGCCGAACACGCGGACCGTCCGCTGCGCAAGCGCACCGCCTCGGAACTGATCTCGCCATACGTGGGGGTGACCGAGAAGAACCTGGCCCAGGCTTTTCGGGAAACGCGGAAGGAAGGGGCCGTTCTGTTACTCGACGAGGCGGATAGCTTCCTCACGGCTCGGTCCCGGGCTCGCCAGACCTGGGAGATGACGCAAACCAATGAACTGCTGGTCCAGATCGAGGCGTTCGACGGCATCCTCATCTGCGCCACCAACTGCCTCGAAGCCCTGGACCCGGCCGCCCTGCGCCGCTTCGACCACAAGCTGGAATTGCGCCCACTGGATCACCAGCAACGCGCGCAACTCTTCGACCAACTGGTCTCGCGACTCCAGCCGAGCGATGCAGAAGATCGTGCCGCACTCGATACCGCTCACGCCATCGTACGCCAGCTCGACAGCCTCACTCCTGGCGACTTCGCGACGGTGCTGCGAAGCCAATCGCTCCGGGGCACGCCAAGCGCGGGCCTCACCTTGCAGGCCCTTGCCAATGCCCTGGTCGCCGAGCATCGCATCAAGCCCGGTGCGGGCGCACGACGGGCCGGCTTCGCCTGACCCAAAACCGCCAACACGTAGCAGCACGGATTGCAGAGGCCAAGGGACGCCAAATGGATGACATTCAGGATTCGACGGAAACTTCCACTATCGCCGCCCTGAAGGCAGAAAGGGATCAACTCCTCACACTCCTGAAAGCCCTACCCGACATTTCCTTCGTGCTGGACGCGGAAGGGCGGTACGTGAAGGTCATCGGCGGGGCCAATGAGGCCATGTATGCGAGCGGCAAGTCGCTGGAGGGCTATACGCTCGCGGATGCCCTTCCGCCCGCGGTCGCCGAGGCATGTTTGACCCACGTGCAGCAAGCCCTGCGAACCGGAGAGATGCAAACGCTGGAGTATCAGCTTCGCGTTGCCGATGTGACGCTGCTTCCTCGATCCGTTCGGGATACCGGCCACCACCAGGCCGAGCAGTGGTTTGAGGGGCGCGCCTTGCCGCTGCCCAGCTACGATCACCCGAAGCCCGTGGTCCTCTGGGTCGCCGTCAACGTGACGCCGCGCAAGCAACTCGAACAGTACTGGCGCGAGGCGGCCTACACGGACCCCCTTACCGGCATCGCCAACCGGCGGGCCCTCTTCGAGCAGGCCGAACATGAAATCGAACGGGCTCACCGCCACCACCGTCCCCTTTCACTACTCGTCCTCGACATCGATCACTTCAAGACGATCAACACCCAGTACGGTCACGCCCAAGGGGATGAGGCCCTTCGTCAGTTCACACAGTGCTGTGTCAGCCTGTTGCGCGATACCGATCTCATGGGGCGCATCGGCGGCGAAGAGTTCGTGATGCTCCTGCCGGAAACCGATCAGTTGGGCGCTGAACAGATCGGTGCGCGCATCGTCGAGGCAATACCAACCCTCGACGTGCCGGGGATGAACCACGAGCACAGGATGACCGTATCGATCGGAGCCGCGACACTGCTCGAACACGAAGGGTTCGAGGACCTTCTCCGTCGGGCTGATGACGCGCTATCCACAGCGAAACGTTCAGGTCGAAACCGACTACGGCTGGGTGAGCGCTAACGAGTAGCGCCGGCGCGACTGGTACAGCCAGCACTGCCAGGGACGCCCACGGGCTTGGGCCAACTTCAGCAGAAACGCCTGACGGCCTCTCTCATTGAGTGGGCCCATGGCACTTCGTCGAGGTCGTCTGCCCGGCTGGCACTCAATCACGCACGATCCGATGGAGCTCGAGGCCGTATTCTCCAAATCCAAGGTGCTTCACCTCGCCCTGGACGGTTACGCGGCAACCCGAGGTCGAACAGCGCTCCAGGATCTGCGCCCGGTCATTACGTGGCAGGCGCTCTGCATCCGCCATCACAGGGTTCGCATCGAACGGCTGCCCCGGATCAGTCAACATCACCATGCCTGCGATGGACTGCACCGAGGCTGTCAGCTTCACCTGCTCCCCACCCATGCGGTTCATGTCCAGTTTCAGGTCCGTCAGGGAAACCGAACGGTAGCCATTCGCAGCGTCCCGTGTCCGTTCCGGGCTTTCGCCGACCATCTCGTAGGTCCCGTCCGCGTGGAGGAGGATCTCCCGACCATCAGTCGTCTGAACCCTCTCCTGGGCTGACACCGCTCCCAGAGCCACAACCACCCCAAACATCAACGCCGATCCAAAATACATTCGCTTCGTCATCGCCATCTCCTTGCTGTTTGACAGAGCTCACGCCCACCCTGGGGCATTGGTGCGACCAAACCAGTCGCACGGCGCAGGCCATGCTGTGGCGCTCGACGAACGGAGCGTATCTGGGCGGCTGGACTCAGCGGCGTAGCACAAGCGTTGAGGCGATCAGGTCATGCAGGCCCTGCTTGCGACGGGTGAAGGCCACCATCAGGAAGCCGATAAACAGGATCAGTGCCGACAGGATCTTGGACCAGTAGCGGGCATTCGCTCGGCCAAAGCCAATCCGGTTGCCTTCGGCGTCCGTCACGCGAAGGCCCAACATCCGTTTGCCGGGGGTCGCCTGCCAGCCGGAGGACTCGAAAACCGTCCAGTACAGCCACGCGATCACAATGCCGAGAGTGTGGCCGAGCCCTTCCGCACTCGCTTCGATCTCCGGCCCGGTCGCAGACCCCATCATCATGATCCCGTACAGGAACCCGATGGGCAGGACGATGAACAGCGTCACGATCAAGGAGAGGACGTAGTCGATCACCCATGCGAGCACGCGATACCAGAAACCCGCGTATCGAAGGTCCGTGGCGTCACTGACCCCGGGATCCGGAACACGCGCCCCTCCCGTGTGCCTCGCCGATGAAACGGCCTGTTCATTGGTTGCAGACAATTCCGCACTGGCGAGCGTCGCTCCACACTTCCCGCAGTACCGCGCGCCTTCGGCCGCCTGCGCCCCGCATTGGGTGCAAAACACATCCATGTTCCGTTCTCCCTGTTTGATTCGCCCGAAGCTTCGCTGTCGAGCCTCCGCAGGACTCCGGCCAGTCCGTAATCCGCGAGTCAGTCCACCAGATGCAGTACGCGCTCGCGGTACTCGTCTTCCGTAATCACACCGCGGTCTCGAAGTCGTCGGAGGGCTTCGATATCCGCTTCCAACTCGCTGGATGGTTGAGCCTCGGCGGGGCCGTCGGCGATGGACTGGTGCAGACGCTCGTCGTCCAGGGCCTCGTCGATGGTCTCCCAGAGGGTCCGCGTGAGGATCTCTTCCAGCTTCTCGATGGATGCGAAGACGCCGCCCCCGGCACCGCCCTCGACGTTGCTCGACCGAACCGAATTCTCGTAGGCGATCGCCCGCGAGCCCTGTTCGATCAGGGTGACATCAAGCCTCGAATGCGCCTCGCGGCGCATCACCTGGTTCGAATCCAGTTGCTCGATATCAACCTCGAGAATGAACTCCCCCTCGCCTTCCTGCGCCAGCATGCCGCGCTGTTCCAGCCCCGTGATGAACTGTTCGCGGACCACCTCGGATACCGGCTCCTCGGCCTCGAGCGTCTGCAAGGGATTCCCGAAACCGCCCCGTATGGCCCCCAGCCAGTTCGCGCCGTGCTGGCGACTGTCAGTAACAGCCCCCATCTCCACATTTGCCTCGCCGGCCACAGCCGCATCACGGCTCGAGGCCGGATCCAGCGTGACCGGTGTCGTCGTACACCCGGCCAGAAGCAGCCCGCCCAACACAAACCCTGCCAGTCGTCCGATGATCACCCTGTCTCCTTTTCAAATTGTGCGGGCCGCGCCCGCGGGTCGGCGTATGCATCGCGCCTGATCAAAGAGGCGCGCTAGCTCCACGATGGATTTCGATCGCCACGTCTTCGCGGAAAAGGTCATGGCCCCGTTCGCAACAAACGCGTGTGGTCGAGAGTGTGAATGCGCCATTCTGGGTTCTTCCCTCTTCCTCCACCCACGGGGACGCCACGAACGCCAGGCACTGCACGCAACGAAGGTCTCCCGCGATCGCCGACAGGATCTCCCTGTAGCGGCCCTGCACCTCGGCTCGAAACGCCTCCGGAAGATCCGTGGTGGCATCGCCCTGATCATCCGCGGCCTGGAGCCACAGGTGGAAAGCCCGGCGGACCCCGTCCGGCCTCGCGGCGACCACGGGCTTGGGACGCGTCTGAATCCAGTCCGCCAGGTCACGCGCAGGCACGATCCATTCACAGCCTGTGTTCGTCCGGTCGTTCTGCGGCCACAGGAGCCGTATGCGAGGGCCACAGCGCGGAAGCTCCAGCAGGAGCTTGCCGACGGTCCAGGCTTGGACGTCCGCTTGCGTGGCGGAGCGGCGGCGACCGGAGAGTCCCAGCCATTCGTCCCGCAAAGCGCGAAGACCCCTCACGCACGCGCCTCCGATCGGTAGGCGACCCGCGCCGATTCCAGCTCCTGGGCAATCGCATCGCGCAGCGCCTTCGGCCCAATCACCTCTACACCCGCACCCAACCCCAGCAGCCACCACTTGAGGCGGGCGGTATCCCGCACGGTCGCGGTTACTCTGGATGTGCCATCGGCCTGCGCCTCGATCGTCTGATCGTCCGACAAACGCGCCTCGTGGAGGTGGTAGGCCAAGTCGCCATTCACTCGAATGTCGAGCTGAATGCGCTCCCCCTCGGGGTAATCGAAGGCGCCATCCCGGATGAGCTGGTCCAGGTCGAACCCATCGACGGGATCGCCGGCGTGGCGGTCCGTCAGCGTAGCCGCCTCGATGCGGTGGGCTGCCAAGTGAAGGACATCCTGATGGGGTTCGATGGTCGCGAGCAGGTAGGTGACCGGCTCGCGGAACACAAGGGCCAGCGGGTGGATCCGGTGATCCTTTACGCGGCCACGCGAGCGGGAGCGGTAGGTAATATCCAGGCAGCGGCGCTCCAGCAGGCCCTGCTGAAGGACCGGGAAAACGCCCTTGGGCATTTCGGGAGGATCCAGCGGCGGACCGTTCGAGAGGATTCGGATCCGCTCGGGCCACAGGCTCAGTCCGGAGTCCTGTCCGGCAGCATCCAGCACGTCGCGCGCTCGTGCGATCTGCGGCTTCAGGCGCTCGCGTGCCGATGGCGGCAGCAGCCGCGCGGCATGGGCATCCAGGATTTGCAGCGTCAGGGCCGTCTCCGGGTCGAGCGCGGGGACATCCTGGAGCGGCGCCTCGGACAGCCAGTACCAGCCGTACGGGCGGTCACGTTCATCGCGACCCAGCGGCAGAAAACCGGAAAGCGCCTCCAGGTCCCGCTCAATGGTGCGCAGCGTGGTGGACAACCCACGTGCCTGCAATCGCTCAACCAGATCCGGCGCACTCACACGACGAGGCTGCCGCGGGACCATCCCCAGCAGCAGCATCCGACGCTGCAGCGTGGCACGCATTCCGTTGCCCTGACTCATTTCCGGCTCCCTGTTCATCCGGCGCAGGCCCCTGCCCCCTATTCAGACTGACAGGCGGCCTGCCCCAACGCAAAACCGGGAGATGACAACGACGCCACCTCCCGGGATCGGATGCCGCTCAGCGCGATCATCCCGCGAGCGCATGAACGCGCGGTTTGCCCCTTCAGAACCGATAGCCCAGACCAAACTGCACACGGGTCGCGCCGGGGTCGATCTCCAGGTCGCCATACGACTCGCTGCTGTAAGCGGTATAGGACACCTCGCCCCGCATGAACCATCCGGTATCGCGCTGCACTTCCACGCCCGCCCCAATCCGCGGGCCGTTGATGCGGTCGGTATCGGAGCCATTCACGAAGCCCGGACCGCGCACGCTGCTGCGGACTTCCGTTTGCTGGTAACCCAAAAGCCCGTAGACGAGCACGTTGTCGCTCACCAGCCCGCCGATCCGTCCGGTGACTCCGTAGCTGTGACGGGCCTCGACACCCGCCGTGCCTTCGCCGTCGATCGACACCGTGGCATCCGCGTCCTCAGCCTGGGCGTCGATTTCGATTCCGCCGTAGACACCTCCATCGGATACGCCGCCATAGCCGGCGAAGATCCCGCCGGTCACTCCCGTACCGCTCAGCCCGGAGAGGCTGCCGACTCCACTCACGGACGCGTCGATATCGTACGAGGCCCCTCCAATCTGGCCACCGACGTAGCCGCCGTTGAAACCCGACGCCTGCGCTGTCCCAATGCCAAACATCGCTGCGAACGCAGCCACGGCAAGGATGTTTCTATGCATATCGATTCTCCCCTTGGTCATGATCGGCCCCTCTCGGGATCCGAGACCGGGAGAATGCGGCAGCGGGGCGTCAACCCCTGACGCCCGAGATCCGCCCTGCTAAAACTCGATCCTCCAAAGAACCCGGCCACCCGCGTTCGACATCCCTACGGCGCGGCCAAAGTCGATCTCCCCGGCACGCGTCCGACACGAACCTGCGAACCTTCACCCCCGTCGCCGCTGGATAAATCCGTTGTTCATTTTTGGTACCCGCCCGCCCGAACAAGAAACGGACAAGCCACTCGCATCAAGCCCTCTCCAACGTCCCGCTGAACGGCCACCGTTCGGGGCGCTCGATCCATGCCCCGACGACGTGGCAGGCCTGACCGTCATCAAGCACCTCTACCTTTTCGAGCAGTAGCGAGAATTCCGTCCGAGCGTCGTCAGGAGGACAGTCCTCGTACTCTGCGACGGCATCCGCCGAGAACCCTTCTCCCGCAGGAAGCTTGGCTGCCGTGCCGCTGACATGAAAAACACCGTACTCGTCATGCCCCTGAAGCTGAAAGCCAACATCGTCTGAACGCACGATTAGCTCTTTGAATTCCAATTCAAACCCGCGGCCTTCAACCTCGACTTCCCCAGAAAACCTCATACCACCCCCTTCTGTTCCTTAGAATACAACAATTTCACCCCTCTTAAGCTCCACAGTCGGGACACCGGAAAGCGCCTCCAAGGGCTGCTCGCTCCAACATCCAGCCCCCGTGAGGTTGCTAAACGGAATGCCCAGACCGCGAAAAAAATACGTACAAAAAATACTCACTCCCTTTGCCCTCATCAAAAAGCTCGTCCCAATCGAGTTCCTCAAAACCACCAACTGGATTCACAAGCCCGGAAAGAGCGTCACCAAGATCCTGCCAGGCTTGCCCCCACTTTCTTTTTGGGAAACGACCCATTGAACCTTTTTTTCCTATATCGAATTGCCCCTCCCACCAGTCAGCCAAGTCTTTGTCGCAAGTCAAAGCTACAATCAATCCCAAATCGCTCTCGAGCCGATTGAGAACCTGGGCACCGTCGTTGTTTTCTTCAATAAAACGGAATTCGTTTATTCGGTCGATATCTCGTGTCAGCGATTCCGCGGTACTCGTGTTGTGCAAACGCTTGGCCTCTACAAGCAGCCTACCCTCCAGATACTCGCGGCACCCCCAAGTGACGACTAAATCCAACCGCCGATGCTTCGCCGGCTGAGCACCCCCTTGCCCTTCCCCACCGCTAAGCGGCGTGGATGGAACTTCTGTATAAGCCTGAAAGGAATAGCTGGACTGTCCGCGGGATCGGTCGAGATTTTTGCAGCATGACTGTTTCTGAAGAACGCGGATCAGCGCCGAAACCGCGTTGCTCTCGCCAATCCCGTTGTTCCCGAACGCCGGCCAATACCAACGCAGATCTTCCCACAACTGGTATGCCGCATCTGTCGCTAGTTTATTCGCGGGCTGCCCCATCACTTCCATACCACCCCCTCAACCAAGCGAACTCCAAAAAACACCGGTCCTCATCGGTTCTCGATCCGCGGCCGCAAGCGGTGCGGCCAGAACCAGCGCGGACCCTCTGGGAATATGGCGGCTTACCGACTGGGCAACGACATCCACAGTCCCCGGCGTCACGGTGTCGTCCACCGGAAGCACCACCATAGCCGAGCACTCCGGACCATGCTCACTCACTTGTTCGGCAAGAATCTCTTGGACATCGTCCATATCGCGCAGCCCCCTGGGACGCGGGCATTCGGCTATAAGGCCCATGCCGTCTGACATGGGAAGCGCCGAGAACACGTCGGCGGCATCGATACCCATCATCCCCGGGGAGACCGCCCGCTGGAAAAACCGAACCACTTCCGAGGAATGAGAGCACGGGAAGCGGATTCTCTTGGCTCTCTGTGCATGCCCGTCAAGGTAGATCTCGGCGACTGAGCCATCTTTGTCGTCCTCTACGTGGAGGCTCAAGGCAGCATTCGTTTCACGTCCCATCACGCCGCGCCCGTCTGGCAGGTTGCCGGGATAGCCCTCGAGGACCGCGAATGGCCCGCCTCCCGGTTGCTGGACCCATAGCGTCCAACCGCCATCGCCATGTTCTACAACGCGGCTCTCGAAATCTTCCACTTCATCCCCCTTGAATCCATTCCAACCACCCAGAAGCCATCCGAGAACCCACTGCTTGGTTCACAGGCGGCCGCGTACGTGGGGGCGCTACCCCGTTCCACTCCCGAACCAGGGACCGTCGTTCGTGGGTTCAGGCATTTGCCACCTGCCCACCCTAATCAGTCGATCTGGCGCAGGATTCGACTATCCGTTCCGCCAATATACGTAGGTGCCGCGCCCGGTCCCTCTTCTACCGTCCCCAGGATCCGTCCGTCCGGGGCACGAATGTACGTCGGCCCGAACCGCTTTTGGTCGACGTATCCCGTGATCCGGCCATCCGCCTCGCGGATCAAGGGCTGGCCCACATGGTGACTATTGCCCGAGGGGAGCGTCGGAGTCATGCAGCCTGCAAGCAAGGCCAGCACAAGCGGGGCAACACCCCGGGCTAGGCGCTTCGTCTTCATTGGCCTCGTGCTACGGCTGAATGCCTTCCCAGCATCTCACCCCAGTGCGTCGTTTTCTGTCGCCCAGGTTTTGTATCGTGTCGTATCGGGTGGAACGGAATTCATTCCCCGGTCCCGCGACCGCCCTTCAAAATCGGTCTCGTGGGTCACCGGAAAGACAGCCTTATCGACTGTTGACGCTAGACCAGGAGCATTGCGATGAACGCACAGCATTACCCCGTCCGCATCGAGCGCGACGCCGCTGGACGGTACCTCGCCACCTGCCGTGACGTACCGGAGGCGCTCACCGACGGCGCTGAACGTGATGAAGCCAAGACCGAGATGGCCGATGCGCTGATGGTCGCGCTGGAGGGCTATCGGCTTGATGGGCGCCCGCTGCCCCCGGCTTCGCGCCCGGAACCGGGCGAAGTGCTGATCCGCGTGAAGGCGGATTGATTGCCCGAACCCGGCCTAGTCGCGGATGGCCGTGATGACTCCGTCGTCGACCCATACGTACGCCGCGCCCTGTCCCTGCCGATACTCCCATCGCTCTTCGGCCCCGCGAACGGTCGTTAGCCGCCGCACCCTTCGTGGCGTACCACAAAGTTCGGCGAGGTCCGACGCCTTGTCCCCAGGCTCAAAGGATCGGGAGGGACGAAAGCAGGCGGCAAAGCGCTGCTGCTCGGCACGCCGTTGTTCTCGCTCCTCCTGATTCGGAAAGTCGCGGCGCTTGGCGTCACCGATACAGGGGGCATCGGCGTACTCGACCCCCTGCGGCGTTTCGCACTTGAAGTAGCCGTCGGCGGGCGCGGGTGAGCTGCCCACCCACAGTGCACACCCGAGCCAAACCACCCACGCACGGCTCATCCACCAAGCTCCCCTGGGAGGGTCTCGTCGAACCTGCTCGCGTACTGCCCCACCGCTACCCGTTCAAGATAGCGCTCCTGCGCATGGGACTCGATGGCACCCGGTCGCGCCTGGCGGATCTGTGCGATGGCAGCCACGGGCGGTATGCCCCGATCAATCAGGAGCCGGGCCGCCACGGTGCCGGCCCGGCCCAGACCGCCTTTGCAATGCACCACCACGCGCCCTCCCACATACAGCGAGCGGTGGATTTCCGGCGCCAGGGCCTGCCACCGATCATCCCACCCCGCATCGGGAGCGGCCATGTCGGGGATGGGAAGGTGGTACCAGGTCAGCCCGGCGTCACTGACGCAATCGCCCAATCCCGGAACACTCAATTCGACCAATTCATCGATTGTGGTGAGGGTCACCACGGCGGTCGCACCCCAGGTCTTTATCCGCGTCACATCGGCCTGAAGATCCCGGGCCCAGGGGCCGGTCATCGCCTGCACTTGTTGCTTGCCGGGGCAGAAGGTGACGCCGATGACGCCACCCTCCGCAAGCGGAATCTCGGCTATTTGCAGCGGATGGCTAGCACTGGTCCGTTGGGTGGTCATTCAGATGCCCTCCGTAGATCGGGCATCGCTCACCCCCGCAGGGGCCGCATCCGCGAGCTGTAACAATGCATCTCCGAGTCCGGCCAGACGATTGTGCTGGCTGAGCCGGGCGTGCCACTCTTCGGGGATGCCCGCCTCTCCATAGAAGACCCCGGCCAATTGCCCAAAGATCGCGGCGGTGGTGTCGGCGTCATCACCCAGGTTGGCGGCCATCAGGGCCCCTTCCCGAAAATCATGGCTTCGTTCAAAGGCCCATAGAGCGGCCTCAAGGCTGCCGGCCACGTAGCCCGTGCCTCGGATGCGGGGCGGATCGTTGTGCCGGAATGATCCCTGCGCAATCGCCTCGATCCGCGGCGCCAGCGCGTCCTGCGCCTCGAAGCCCGGCAGCTCGCGCCAGGGACATTCCAGCATCTCTTCCCGGCTCCAGCCCTCAAGAGCGGCCAGCGTACAGGCCGTCCACAAACGACAGGCATCCAGGCACTCACGTGCACCATGCGTCGTTCTCGAACTCGCCTGCGCCGCCACATGTGCCTGAACCGGTGTGTGCCGATACGCCAGGGGGATCGGAACCAGCCGCATCAGGGATCCATTGCCGGCTGATTGCGGATCGTCTGACCCACTCATCGGATCACCGGAATCCTCATAGCGATGGAGTGCCGCGCGCACCGTGTTCCCGATATCGAAACACCGTCCCGTACTGCTCGCGTACCCCTCCCGCCACCACCGCACGTACCGATCCATCTGGTCGTGTGCATCGAACCCGTGGCAGTGGACCAGGCTCTCGGCCAGGCAGATCGCCATCGAGGTATCGTCCGTCCATTGCCCCGGCTGCAGACCAAACGGTCCACCTCCGACCATATCGGTAATGGGTGTGAAACGGCCGGGACGCTGGAACTCCAGGGTGGTACCGAGTGCGTCGCCGCATGCCAGTCCCAGCATAGCGCCCCGGCAACGGTCTTCGAGTGTCGGCATGCCCCGCCTTCTTCTTGCTGGTTTGATGGAACCCGGACGACACACGCGCGTGATTGCGGCCGGTCAACGGCGTCTTCGCTTTGTTGATAGCACACGCAGGCGTCATCCGCTGACGCGTCACCGTGCACTCGACCGTGTCAGTATCGTGGTCCGGCCACCGGACATCACTGCCGCGCAATCCGGCGTCCCATGACCCTCAAGGTCAAAGCCGCGCCCCCAATCGCCACATCTAGCGCCCGGCCGGTAGCATGCATGCCCAGGGGTGAAGAACGCCCCCCAAACACGAAACGCCACCGCCACGAATCAAAGCATGGAGCGCAACATGGACGATAAAGAGCAGGAGCGGGAAGAGCAGGAACGCCAACAGCGCCTGGAGAATATGCAGAGGCGCAGCGACGGCCAGATGGGTGTCGGGTTCGATGTGCTGTATGAACCGAACCAAGACGAAGGCGAAAAGAAGGACGGCGAGTGAAATCCGAATGCAGGGCTGAGCGCTTCAGGCATGCAAGCCTGCATGGTTTCCAGGCCCCGAGCTGACGGGAACCGACCATGACGATGCTCAAGGTTGGAGAAAAGGACCGTGACGGTCGGCAGAAGCGCATCGAGCACACCAGGCGCTATCTGCGAGCCAGCCGAACCGGCGGGCTTTCGCTCCGGGCTCAGACCCGAGCCGCCGGCGTAAATCCCACCGGGAACACCCGCCACGGCGCTTGCGTATCGACCCGCCTGGCAAAGAACACCCAGGTCGCATTCCTGAATGGGCGTTTCATCCTCCGCGGGCGCTACGGCTCGGATGCCGCGAAGTTCAACCTCTCCAAATCCGGCGTCACGGTCTCCACCAAGACGCCGATCGGCTCGTTCACCTGGATCCGGCCGGGGCGCTCCTCGTCGAAGATCGCGGGGATTCAATTGCGAGGTCACAATGCGGCCGCTATCCAAGGGATATTCGCAATTTTCGCCAGCGTCTACTGGCTGTTCGGTACGGGGGTGCTCCGGAGCTATTCGAGAGCCTTGACGGCGGAAGCGTGCATAAACGCACTGAGCCGGCAGCTTCATAGCTTGGATTTTAACCACGCAGGGATCGAAGGTGCCTTTGCAGGCTCGTACCGGCTCATGTGCGGGATGCCCGCCACGTACATCGGCTGCCCGCGCCAGTGGGTCTTCCAACCTTTCAAACTCCAGTTCCCATGACCAGCGTGCCTGGGTGACGGGTGTTCCTCTTGACCCTCTAGAAGGTGTCGGAGATACGCATAGGTCGAGTCCTTTTCCCCATTCCCAAAAGCGATGATGAGCTTGGGACGGACTAGATCGAGGATCGCCTCGTGCACTGGCCAACATTGATCTACGAGCCGACGTTCGATCCCTGTTGCATCCCTGCTTTGGACAAAGATCAGGTTGCTCGCGCAAACCTCGCCAGATTCCCATCCGATCGATGCTAGAAGTCTGCGCACCCGTTTCTGAAGAACGGCCTCCCCGGAACCCGACGCCACTGCCCGGTTCGTATATGCTTCGTCCGTGTAGGAGTTCTCGGTATAGTCCAGCATCTCCTCGATATTGGACCCTAGCGAAGGCCCTCCTTCGCCCCCTGGATTGAATCCCAACAGATAGATCGGACCTAGTCTCAGGTTCTCGTGGCTGGTGTAGAGGATACCTCCAGACTTGCCACTCAAATTCGACAGTTCCCGTCGTGCGATCTCTTGTAGCTTTTCCTTGTTCATCCCCTACACCCAATTTATCCCAAATCCGTCCGCCGAGGGAGAACTGCGGCGACCGAAATCAGCGCCCCTCTAATGGAAACCACTCTATGTTCGCTTCGCGGAGACGCTCGTATGTATCCCCATTTTCGAAGTTCCAGCCATTCGGCATACAATGTTTCATGTTGAGCCCCTCTTTTGAGCCGAGATAGGCCGCTTGATTTTTGGACACAAACACAATCTTCCAGTGCTTGCTCAACAGGCGCGCAACATCTTCTTCTGGAGTTCCCTGCTCAAGCAGACGGCACGCCTCTTCGATCAGGACAGAGCAAGGCACCACGTGTTCCGGGTGCGCAGGCTGTCCATCAAGAATTTCCTGCGACTGCCCTACGCTTACAAAATCCTCTTCGGGATGTAAGAAATACGTAAAGACTCGGGAATGACGGCCTTTTCCTCCTCGCGCAATGCAGTCTTTGAAGTGCTTTACCAAGAGTGATGATGCTCTGAAGACCGATTCGCTGTTTTCCATTTCCCTATTCCCTCCTTGCCATAACAATCAATGATCCAACTGCGCCGTAAGCCACTGTGAGAAAGCTTAGAGAAACCCGGATTTCCTTCCCTCAACTCGCCCCTTCGAAGCGCTCTCGCGCTCCAGCTCTTCAACGAGTGTTGTCGGCTCGAAACAATGCCCGAGGTTACAGGCGCGCCGGAACAGCATCGCGAAGTCGCCGGGGGCCAGATTCTCCAGCCGCCAGATCCGTTGTCGCAGGTATCCCGCTTGCCCGGAGTCTGGCACGGCAAGGGCGAGTGCTTCCAGCAGGTTCAAGAACAGCACCCAGCGACGCTCGGCACTCGGGTATTGCAGTTCGATCTTGGCGTCGAAGCGCCTCATCACCGCAGCATCGAGCCGGTCGAACGCGTTCGTTGCGCATACGAAAATGCCCTGGAACTCCTCCATGCGCGTCAGGAGTTCGTTGGTCTGGGTGACTTCCCAGCGCTGTCGAGCACTCTCACGGTCGGTGAGAAAGCTGTCGGCCTCGTCGAGGAACAAGACAGCGCTCGATTCCCTCGCCTGCTCGAACATCTCGGCGATGTTGGCCTCGGTCTGTCCGAGAAACTGGGCCAGCAGGTCGGATGCGCGCTTCAGGATCAACGGGGCATCAAGTTCCTGCGCCAATGCGCGGACGAGTTCGGTCTTTCCGGTTCCCGGTGGGCCATAAAGCAGGAGACGCCCGCGGCCACTGCGCTGAAGACCCGCGAACGACTCCTCCAGGTCCGTGCTGGACTCGAGGGCCTCGCGCTTCCACGGGAGGGTTTCCTCTGACGCCTTCGGCAAGGCCGCAAATCCCTGCACCCCAAGGTGTTGGTCGATCTGCTCTCGGAGGAATGACTCCGTCATCGTCACATCCGAACCCGAGTCCACCATGCCGCCCAGAGTCGCCACCTGACGCATGATCGCTGGAGTGACGGCGCGATGGTGTGCAAGGGAGTCTTCGAATCCCGCCGATACCGGGACCCCTTCGAAACAACGCCGCACCATTTCGCGCCGCGTCGTGGGGCCCGGGGATCGAAACTCCCGGACGTAGGTGAAGCGGCGCAGATATGCGGCATCCATCTGGTTCGTTGAATTGGCGACCCAAATACTGGGTACCAAACCGGCTTCCAATCTCGAGTTGATCCATGCCTTGCCGACTCTGACGCCCCCGCGCGACCAGGCCGGGAGCCCCTGGTCGGCAGACGTTGAGAAAACATCGTCCATGTCATCGAACAGCAGCAACACGTTGCCTTGCTTTCCGTAGAGGTTCTGAGCCAGGGACCAGCGGCGAAGCCGCTGCAGGGGAGCGATCGGTTCGCCATTCGGTTCGCAATGCGCCACTTCCACCAATGACGCGCCGAGCTCTTGAGCCAGGAGCCGCACAAACTCGGTCTTGCCTGTGCCAGGCCCACCATAGAGAAGGATGTTGACCGCCTTGCCGCCCTGCTGCTGGCTCTCCCGGATGATTCGGACCAACCGCTGCATTTCCTCTTCCAGGTGAGGGATGTCGCTCACTCTGATTGCCGGCGCCGGGGCGGGTGTATAGAACCAACGCAGCAGGTCCTCGACCTCCGACACCTCTTTCGACAACTCTTCGGCCATCCGGCCGCGAAGCTCGAGCTGCAACTCGTTTGCCCGTCCGAGCCCGGGGCCAACGGAGGACACCAACCCGGTCTCACAGATGCGCCCCCTCTCATCCAGTGCTTCGCGGACATCTCGCGTGGGCACGCCGAGCAAACGACCCAGGATGTAAAAGCCGCGGCCCGAACGCCGATCCAGATAAGCATCGAGCGCTTCGTACAAATCACTACTGCGATGGATCAGTGCCAACGCGCCCAACACCCGTTCTTCAACCGGCTCAAGGCCGACGCGTCTGCCCAGCCTGGCCAGGTTGGTCCGCATGGGTTCGGGAAAATCATCCGAGACGCCGCGCTCCAGAAGCTCTCGAATACGTCTTTCGATCGCAGCTTCTTCCTGTGCGCCCAACGCATCCGAAGCCCCCTCACCTTCCAGCCCACACGCCGTCAGCACGGATGGAGGAAGGTCCGACCAGGACAGATTTGTATGGGTCTGCAGGTCCTCCAGGATGCGCAGACACCACAGTCGAAGGAGCAATTCCATCTCAGCCATATCATCGTTGCATTTGGGGTCGATGCGAGCTACTCCGGCCACGTCCGTCTCCTCTCTGGATGCGAACCCATCATCAACCCAATAGGCGACGGTTTTTGACGTATCCTTGAAGCCGGCTAGGCGGATTGCTACAAACAGACGGCCAGCTCGGTCCCGCGATACCGGGTCCGCTGCCTCGCTGGAACCGCCAGCAGCAAGAGTCAAAACCTGGAGAGAACCCGTGGCCGGAGACCAGCAGGAACGAGACGAACAGCCCGACCAAGAGGAACTGCAGAAGCGCCGGGAGGCCCTACAGCGGCGCATCGACAGCGAGGCCAGTGCCGGGTTCGAGGTCCTGCACGAACCCGAACACACGGAACGGAAAAAGGACGAGCACGAGTAACGCTCCTTCGAGCGACTGGGGGACGCGGTGCAGCCCACACGCGCGGCCGTCTTCAGTCACGCCTACAGCCGAGACACATTCGAGCGGCCATTCGTCTTTTTTCGGTTGACGCTGCCGAGCGTCGAACGCTGTCGCACCGGGTCACCAGGATGGGGGCTGACCATCCCGGTCCATGTGCAGCCCGGCACTCAAACAGACGCCT
Organism: Thioalkalivibrio versutus; assembly: GCF_001020955.1. Taxonomy (NCBI): domain Bacteria; kingdom Pseudomonadati; phylum Pseudomonadota; class Gammaproteobacteria; order Chromatiales; family Ectothiorhodospiraceae; genus Thioalkalivibrio; species Thioalkalivibrio versutus. The sequence continues at coordinate 1,278,747 of NZ_CP011367.1, read as the reverse complement.
TCGCATCCACGCCCAACATCAACCAGGAGTCGTTCATGAACCCGGACCGCCACGCTCCCACGGATCACTTGGAACCCTTGAAGGGGCTCACCCTGCACCCCGAGTTCGTGCGCTTCGAGGACCGCTCCCGGGTGATCCTGCAGCGCTTCGCCAGTACGAGGCGCTGCAGGACCACCTCGGAGGCGACCCGCTCGTTGATCCCCACTGAGCACTGCCTCCGAACCGGCACGGCCCTTGTCCGAAGCGGGTGATGGGCTGCGCCCATGGCATTGCTGAAGGTTGGCGAAAAGAACCGCGACGGCCGGCAGAAGCGCATCGAGCACACCGGGCGCTATCTGCGAGCCAGTCGAACCGGCGGGCTGTCGCTCCGGGCGCAGACGCGGGCCGCCGGCATCAACCTGACCGGAAATACCAACCACGGCGTACGGGTGTCCACGCGTCTGGCGAAGAACACCCAGGTCGCCTTCCAGAACGGTCGCTTCATCCTGCGCGGACGCTATGGCTCGGATGCGGCCAAGTTCAACCTGTCGAAATCGGGCGTCACCGTCTCCACCAAAACCCCGATCGGTACGTTCAACTGGATCCGACCCGGGCGCTCGTCAGCCAAGATCGCGGGAGTTCAACTGCGGGGGCACAACGCAGCGGCTATCCAGGGGGTCTTCGCGGTCTTTGCCAGCGTTTACTGGCTATTCGGTGGGGTAATGCGACTCTTCGCGGGGCTTATCGGCGGGATCGGGCGACTCGCCACCGCGGCCCAGGCCCGACGTCAGCTTGCAGAGGAGGAAGCGGCACGCCCTCAGTTTCAATTGGACACGGTCCGGGCACTGGGCGAGCAGGCTCTGGCCGAGCACGGGGTGGACCCTTCGACCTGGTCCGGCCGGGATCAGCTTGCGGCCCTCGCCTTTGCGTTCCTAGCCCTCGGCCGCGGGGCGGCAACGTTGCCACAGCGCTCGAACGAAAATAGCTCGGCACCAGCGGCTGAGGCGGCCTTGTTCGAGGACATGCAGCCCGCCGCCGAGCACTGGCGAATCTGGGTGGGACCCCTGCCGCCCGAAGACATCGAACCGGCCATGGGGATCGTGACGATCCTGGCCCGGAGCCTCAGGCAGACGGCCGATTCGGAGTGGCGCGGCGAGGTCCTGCTGGCCCTGGATGACGCCTGCCTGCGCGATGGGCCCAAGACCCTGCTGCAGGAAGCGATGATCGACCTCACCGCCGAGGCCATGGGCGTGGAGCTTGTCCTGGAGGGCGAGCGATGAGCGAAACAGACCATGGTGCCCTGGATGCCCTGGCCCGGGTGCACCAGCATTTCATCCAGACCCCAGGCCCGAATGAGACCTGCGCGGCGTGGCGTTCGTATTGTCGTGACCGTGGTTGCGAATGGGTGACGACGTGGGACACGCAGCCCTACCGGGAAACCGAGACGAATGATCTTGCTCTATCGGGGCACGACCGGTTCGACGACATCCCCCAGGAGGCACTCGATCAGGCTCTATTGCAGATCGTCGACACCGAAGGGCCGGTTCACCTCGTCATCCTCACCCGGCGACTGCTTGAGGCCGCAGGGTTTTCCCGGGCCGGATCCCGAATCCAGGCGCGCATCCATGAGCGTCGCGCTGCCCTGGGTGCGCAGGACTTGATCCGCCTGGCGGGTGAATTCTCTGGCCGTGACGAACAGTTCGCGGTGCCCTGCCTGCGGGACTGGACGGGGCTCCCGGATGCACTCCGTCAGCTCGACCACGTCCCCGATACCGAACTGACGCTATCGCTGGTTCGCACGGTGGCTGAAGCCGGCACACTCGACCGCGATACGGCCATGAACGACGCCCTCCACCGGATGGGGTTCATCCGCCTGACGGACAACGCGCGGGACCGGTTGCAAGCACCGGTGGCGCAAGCACTCGAACGCGGTCTGCTTATCGAACGGCAGGAGACCCTCGAAGCCTGCGCGAATGCGTTCAGGAGGCCACGGACACCGGCGGAACCAAAGCGAACTTAGAACCGCCTCCATCTCTGCTACGGAGTGCGAGCTCGTCCAGACGGCTAAACAAGCTTTATGGCGCACGAGCCAGACGTTGCCGAAATGTCACTCTCGGAGGTCTAGATCAGCGACCATGCACAACGTCACAGGGGAGAATGTCGACGCAGAGGCAAGCCCGTCCCTATCAGTCAACGATGCTCCCATTGAAGCGTACAACCGTGCCGCCGGTTTGGGAGCGTCTGGATCAGAGCAAGCAGTGTTCGATGGCGGGCAAGGCCACGGGTAGCGCCAGCGATTCGGGAGCGGGATTACTGAGCGCCTGGATTCGCAGAAACTCGCGGCACAGCCGACCAACCGTCTCCCGAAACCCTCGGGACAGCGGTTACGGAGAGGGAATCAGCGCCGGCGCTCGAGCCAAATCGCCAAGCCCACAACTAATGCTGTTCCAACCGCAATGAGACCGATCAGGATATAGGTGCTCATGCTGCCTCCTGGGCGTGTCGCACGTAGGATCTCAGATTACGCTCCAGGATATCCACGGAGATAGCGATGGGGACAGAAACGGGATTCTAGAGCGACCCAGCGGTCATCGCGACGATGATTGGGAGCAACACTCAATCGGCATCCTTACTGGAATCTCGAGTGTGGTGGTCAAGTGATTTCGGACACCGCGTTAGGTGGATTGGCTGCCGTTGGTTGCTCGTAGACGCTGGGAGGCAGGTAGCCCAGCGTCGAGTGGATGCGAACGGTGTTGTAGAACCGAGCGATGTAGTCCGCGATATCCCGCCGCGCCTCGCCGTGGTTCGCGTAGCGACGCTGCCAGACGCGTTCCGTCTTGAGGCTCAGGAAGAAGCGCTGGACGACGGCATTGTCCCAGCAGTTACCCCGGCGACTCATGCTCGCCTGGATCTGGTGCCGGGCCAGCAGCCGCCGCCAGGCGGCGCTGGTGTATTGGCAGCCCTGGTCGGAGTGCAGCAGCAGTCCCCGCTCCGGTTGGCGCTGCTCCAGCGCCATGCGCAGGGCCTCGCAGGTCAGGCTCGCCGGCATCTGCCGATCGAGGGCCCAACCGATGACCTTGCGCGAGTACAGGTCGAGGATGACCGCCAGGTAGCTCCAGCCGGTGGCGGTTGGGATATAGGTGATGTCGGACGCCCACGCCTGGTTCGGTCCGGCCGGGGTGAACTCGCGGTTGAGATGGTTTTCGGCGACAGGGGCCCTGTCGTCGCGTTGCGTGGTGGTCACGAAGCGCCGCCGCCAGACGGGCCGCAGGCCGCGCTCGCGCATCAGCGTCCGCACCCGGTAACGGCCCACGACGGTGCCATCCGCCTGTAAGGCTTTTGCCAGACGCCGGCTGCCGTAGGTTCGCCCGGAAGCCGCGAACACGCGCTCGAGGTGAGCGCCAGCGGCGCAGGGCACGCTTGGATGTTCGGCCCGCGCCCGCGCCGCGTAATAGCCGGCCCGGCTCACTCCCAGCAGCCGACAAAGACGATGGACAGGGCCTTCTCCGCTCAACCGCGTGATGCAGCGATGCATCACTTCAGTTCCCGGGCGAAGAAGGCCGACGCTTTTTTTAGAAGCTCCTTGTCCTCCTTCAACCGCCGGTTCTCCTCCTCGAGCTGGCGGATCCGTTGCTGTTCCGCCGTCAGCGGCCGACCCTCGCCCGGTTGTCCCGTGCGCTCCGCCTTGAGTTGATCGACCCAGCGGCGAACGGCCGTCTCGCCTAGATCCTGATCCCGGCATACGACTGAGACCTCCAGACCATCATCGACCACCATCCGGGCCACGCGCTCCTTGTATTCGCTTGAAAAACTTCGGCGCTTGCGTGCCATGGTTGTTCTCCTCGTCCAGGGGGTATCGTCCCACCTAACGAGGTGTCCACGGAAATTAGACCAGCTCACGAGAGCCACCTACCCCATGGATCGCTGGACTACCCACCCATAACACGGTAGGCCGACGCTAGAACTTTTGCGATCAAAAGAGGCGGACACGGCTACGCGGCGTCGAAGACCCGCAACTCAACGTGCAACCCGGCGGCCGCTGCCATGTTCACCAGGGTATCGAGGCTAAACACGCCGATCTTTCCTCGCATCAGATCAGAGACTCGCGGCTGCGTGACCCCGAAGAGTTTCGCGGCCTCGCCCTGTTTCATTTCCGAGCGAACGAGATGGTCCTTGAGGGCCCTCATCAGAGCGGAACGCAGCTTCAGGTTCTCCGCTTCTTCCGGGGTGTTCTCAATCGCATCCCACACGCTGTCGAATCGGTGCTCGGTCATTGGCCTATCTCCTGCAGCAAATCGCGATAACTCTGAGCGGCTAACTCCAGATCGCTCTTGCGGGTCTTTTGTGTCTTCTTCCAGAAGCAATGCAGCACGTAAACCGCACCCCGAACTTGGCGACATAGAGGACCCGAAATGCTCCGGACTCGTCTCGGACCCGGATTTCTCTGACACCCTTCCCCACGGACTGTATCGGCTTCCAGTCGTCGGGGTCTCCTCCATGCTGGACTTGGTCGATCTGGTGCCCGGCCTCCCGTCGAGCCGACAAGGGGAAAGCACGGAGATCGTCCAGTGCCGTCGCTCGGAACACGACTGGCTTGAGGCCTGAACCGGACATACTCATAGCCTATACATTTTTTTGTATCTTTGCATCAAGCCCAGGGCTCGCGCTGACTCACTCGGACTTGGACGAACGCTTCGGGACGCCCTGCTCCTGCAATATCAAGAGAAAGACAACGGCTGGGAAATGACACCTCCAGCCTCGGGCCTCGGGCAGGCAAACGGTGGATTAAGCCCAGTCTACGGGATCAAGCAACGACCGATGGTCATTCGCCGGACGATTCACTCGGGTGGAAACTGGATACGCCCGCAAAGCGGAGGGCGGCATACGGCGAGTGATATGGCGGACCTGCTCACGCTCAGTGATCTCAGGGTCTAGCCAATCCCATCGGCATTCAGCGTCCAGCGCGAGCGGCTGTCGGTCGTGGATATGCGCCAGGTGTTCGGACGCAGGCTCGGTGATGATCGCGCAGCAGGCCCCACCGCTGGCGGTCGGCGCCCAGATGCCCGCCAGGAACAGCACGTCCTGCGTCGCGTCGTCGGTCAACGTGATGAAATGCGGCTGCTTGCCCTCTTCGGTCTTTTGCCACTCGAACCAGCCATCCGCCGGGACGATGCAGCGCCGATGCGCGAAGGCACTGCGGAAGTACGGGCTGCCCGCTACCTTCTCGGCGCGGGCGTTGATGGGCTGCGGCCCATCCGTTACCCGTTTGGGCCGGAACCCCCAGTGCATCGGCTGAAACGCGGCCGGCGTTTCCTCCCCCGCCCGAAAGGCCTCGATATCGGTGCCCGGGGCAACGTTGTACCGAGGGGCATCGAATCCCTCGTCCACCGGCACCTGGAAGTACCGCATGGCCAGCTCGCTGGTCGCGCTGTAGCGCGCAAATCGTCCGCACATTCGGTATCGCCTTACCGGGTAGCCGCCTCATGTCGCATTCGAAGTCTTTCTAGACGCCCATCGGCGCGAGGTCCAGGTTCCAGTTGCTCAGCGTACCGGAGCGCCCTCTCCCAGTCCCGGCGCTGGTGTTCCTGGTACTTGGCCAGCGCCTCCAGTGCCTCCTGAACGCCCCGCTCGGCCAGCGATTCCCAAACGGGCACCGCCTGGTCGTATCGCCCCTCTCGCCGCCATTCGCGCGCGAGCCATAGCAGGCCCGGCGCCGACAGGCTCTTTTGGTGGCCTTCCAGCAGCCGACGAGCCGCCGCGGGGGCATCGGGTCGGCGCTACATGCGGCGGCAACCCGCCATAACGGCAGATCATCGAACGACCCCATGCACCGAACGGTCGCGTTTTTGGCTCCGTCCACCGCGGAGAGGACACGCCAAGCAGCGATCTGGATCTACTCGTTGACCCTACTGAAGAGACGTCTCTGTATTGGAGGGTTCCACAATCCCCGGATGCGGCGCCGCGTCGCTGCCCGGGATCTGACGTTTTCAGCCGTTTCCAAACCGTCCGCCGAAACCGGGTAGAACCCGAGCGCTTGCCGGGCGTACTCGGGGCTATACCGCTTGCGCGTCGACATGAACACTCCTTCAGCCCAATATGGGCCTTCTCGCAAGTGTCCGCGTAACCGGGTTAGAACCCTGCGTAAGCTGTAACTATTGGAGGACAAGAACAATGGACGGGGTCTCAGCCAGAAAACTTGCCCGCGACAGAGGCATATCTCTAGAGCGTCTGATGGCCCAGCTCAAGGAAGCTGGTATTGCAGTGGGCAGCGAAGACGATCTGATCTCCGGCAACGACCAACTGAAGCTGCTCCGGCAACTGCGCTCCAGTGAAGACAAAGACCAACCGGGAAAAGAGGTAGCCCTGAGCGACATCGAGTCCGCTACCGATCTGCGCGAGTTGAATCAACTGCTCACGCAGGCCATGGCCGGGCGCAAGATTCAGACGTTGATCAAGGAAAGCAATCTCGACACGGTTGTCGAGAAGGTGATAGAGCTGAACCTCGAGTCAGATGATGAGTTGCTGGCGGCCGCAATTCTCGGGCGCCTAGCAGCGGTTGCCCGTGGCCGAGAGAAGGTGATCTTTGAGCGCGCGGACGAGATTTTCCTTGAAAAACCGGGGTCCATCGAGACCCTGGAAGACGGCGACGCCAAGTCGTATGCGGCAACTGTCATCAGTCACTGCAGCGCCCCATGGACAAGGGAATACTCCTACCGGGAAGCTCTGGCGATCGACTCGGCGGACAATGCCCGGCGCGAACTGCTTGCCGCAAATCTCGCACGCGAGCCATCGTTGGCCAACTGGCTAGCTGCGCTTTCTGAACATACTGGACGCTTGAAGGAAGTCAGCAAGATCGAGACGCGCCACCGCCGGGTAAGGCGTCTCGCCTCCGCCTTGGCGGACATCGTAGGCCAGTGGAGGGGTGACCTCGGGGATGATCCGGGGGGCAAGCTGTCCGGGCTTATGAAATCGGTGTACGCGCATGGGTTGGACGGCGCCGAATCCTCCGTTATCGCTGAAGGCATGGACTCGCTGCTTGTCGTCCTCCGGCGCTGCATCGAACTGCGCTTCTCTATGGCGTTGTACCCCGAACTCTACGCCATACTTGTGGATGGCAGGCGCACACTGGGTGCCGGTCTTTGGGGGCGCTATCTCGAACGGTCGGAAACCCTCGCAGAGGTTCGGAGTGCGCTGCTTGAGGCTTCCCTTGTGCTGGCCCGACAGGACAAATTCGACAACGACATGATGGCAGTGCTGCGTGCAGCCTTCAGTTCGCGCGCACAGATGACCAATGCCATCACGCGCCACTTCGCTGAGAGCAAGGATCTCGATCCGACGGTAGCGGAATGGTGGTGCAAAGGGGGCGGCGGTGACGGCGAGAAGGAGCAGAAAGCGCAGCGTATCCGCAATTCCGAAGACGAGAAGATCGGCGAGCTGCTGCTCAAGGTCGAAGAGAGCCAGGCGGTCATCGAAAAACTGCGCAGTGGGGTACTTCCAATTCTTCAACCCTTGAATCCGGTGCTCACCAAGACCGTCGCCCAAGCAGTGAGTGACTATCGGGAAATGGCACAGGTGATTCGCAGCCTGTCGCGCATGCGCCAACTCAAACCCGCCGGCTTAAGGAGCGAGCGAATGGAATACAACCGAAGATTGCACGATATGGAAGGGGGACACCGCTCCGGGGTCCGGCACGTTCACGTGGTACGCGACGGTGTCGAGAAGACCTTCGCGGGCAAGACCCGCATGCTGGTCAAGCCTACTGTAAAGCCTGAGGACTAACGAACATGGAAGTGACCGAAGCCAAAATCCTGCTGAAGAACCTGTTCGCACGCATGGAAGATGCCCAAGGAGGCGGCTACTCGCTAAAGGGCAAACTGACTGAAGACGAATACGAAGCGCTGCGGATAGCGGTAGGGGTTCTGGAGGCTGCCTCGACACATCCTCCTCAGGCGGCGCCAGCCCCGACCATCCCCTTATCCAAACCTCCAACGCCCCCACCCCTTCCTGGGCAAGAGCCGGAGCCAAACTCGACCCCTGAACCAACCCCGAATGATAAACCGACCCCGGCCGAGCCCAGCCTTACCCTCGATACAAGCGTCCTCGAATTAACTCCTGCGCCCGAAAACCTTCGCCTGTGTCTCGACTTCGGCACGGCCATGTCGAAAGCGACGCTCGTGCAGGATGGCAAATCCGACTACGACGACGAGATCATCACCGTTATTAATCTAGGTGAATTCGGTGACAATATCGAAGACTACAAGCTCCATTCCGCTGTCTATATCGACGATGATGGAAACCTCTGGTTTGGCGAGGAGGCCGAGGAATATTGCGGTCGTGACGCCCCTGACGGCTCACGCCAGTTAATGGATAACATCAAACACTGGCTCTCGCTGGGACAGGTCGACGCGAAGGTTGATGGCAAATTCAACCCGACCGATATATCGGTCACCTATGCAGATATCATCCTCGCTTATCTGACCTTCCTGACTTGGTCGGCCAACAAAGCATTGGAGAACTTGGAGCAGCCAACGGGCGGCTATCCACGTAACTTGAATCGCCGATTCGCCATGCCTTGCTTGTCAGGCGCCGATTTTAAGGAGGTCCAATACCGCTTACGCAAGTATCTGGGCGAAGCCCAGATACTTGCAGATACGTTTTTTGCGGATTTGCGCAAGGGACTTCCGCTTGCGCGTTTCGTCGAGGCAGTCAAGCTTCTCCGCGAGGGAGGCCCCCGAGAATACAAATTCGTTCGCGAGGGAATTACGGAGCCGTTGGGCGTCGCCGGAACGCTCCTGAACTACAAAAGCGAACACTCGCACGACATGGTGGTGATGGTCATCGATGTCGGCGCCGGGACCACGGATTTCAGCGTGTACCGGATGCATGTTGATCCGGAACGCGACATCAGCATAGCGGTTGAAGTTGCAGAAAGCACCGATGGCGTAACCGAAGCAGGTAATCATCTGGACCTGGCCTTGATGGGCCTGATACTGCAAGCCTGTGGTATTGACCCAGTGCAGGGTATTCCGGATCGCATTCAATGGTACCTGCAGAGGCATATCCGAGAGTTCAAGGAAGAACTTTTTGACCAAGGTTCGATTCTAGTATCGCTACCCGATGGAAACGAAGCCTCGATCAAACTCGGACAGTTTATGGAAACACCTGGCGTCCTCGACTTCAAAAACGCACTCGACAAAAAAATGGTCGGCATTCTCGAATCGATAAATAAGGACTGGATCGACCTGATCGGTTCCTCGCAGAAGATCCCCTATCTGACAGTCGCCCTGACGGGTGGTGGCGCATCACTGCCGATGGTCCGAGAACTGACGAATCGTGACATAACGGTTCGCGGGAAACAGATTCGCGTCGTACCCACGAAGAACTTCCCGACTTGGCTGGAGGAGACGCATAGCGAACTAGAATTGGATTATCCGCGTATTGCTGTTTCCCTCGGCGGCGCTCGTAAGAAGTTAATCAAGCAGGGTGGAACGGCAACCGCTACCGCCGGTGGTCTCACCGGTGCGCCGGTTTATGACGACCCTAAGTATCAATGGTAACCCGGCGCATTGAAGGAAGAATAAACGCTGGGACCAACACGACGCCAACTGAAGCATTTCGAGGCGATAGGATCCGGAGCGCGCACGGATCAAACTGGTCTTTAGGTTAAACAGCGCGGCTAAACGCTCCATTTGGCAATCGCTGAGTGGTCCACGCGAGGTATTGGTCCACGAAAACCAAGATCCCGATTAAACTACACTAGGTGGGAAGTGGCTGGACCTAAATCCAGAAGCCCTCGCCATCGTGCCGGCTGATCACCAGCATCATTCGTTCCTCCATGACCGTAACCGCTGGTATCGCTATCGGGCTGCGCACGCCACCTAGCGTAAGCGGGCTCCCACAGGGAACCTTTTATTGCGCGAGGAGCTGGGAAGACTAAATGACGGCCTTCGGCGGCGCCTTGGACTATCGGTCATGCCTCGTACTTCGAAACGGTGCGAGTGGATCCGCCCATCATATAATGCCGGCCCCCCCGGACCATCCCTGGCCCGGCCCTTAGCACGCCAACGTGGTAGCGTGAAGAATAGACTTAGCGAACCCCGGAGGCGACATCGACATGGCCCTAACCCCGCGCTGCGCTAGTTAGCCCTTGTGGAGTAAGGTTTGCTCATCGAGCAGCCGAGAAGCCGGCCCATGCAACCCTCGAAGGCCGTAGAGATACACCGGGATGCCATCAGGCGAGTGGTCGCACGTCACCGCGCCAAGAACGCACGTGTTTTTGGCTCAGTCCTGCGGGGACAGGACACCCCCAACAGCGATCTGGATCTCCTGATCGATCCGACGGACGAGACCTCCCTCTTCGATATCGGTGCAATTCGCATGGAGCTGCAAGAACTCCTCGGTGTCGAGGTCGACGTCGTCACCCCCGGCGCGCTTCCCGAAAAGTGGAGAGCCCAGGTGCTCGAGACAGCGCGAGCCGTATAAGCCAAAGGCCCGGACCACACGCTATGGCGTCAGCAGTGCCAGTTCTGGATGCTCGTCGTTCGCCTTCAGCATAACGAGTGACCAACAAACCCCGTACACCCAGCGGTGCCGGCCAGCCTCGCCACTTCGTCGGTGCCGGGCAATCACAACGCCTTTTCGTTTCTCGGGGAGATTCTCCGCGAACGGCTCGGGATTGGCGTCACCAGACTCGAGTGCGACCGGTGCGCGCTGCGCCCAGTATTGATACTGCCCCATCGGCGTTTCTCGGCCTCCACCCTTACCTGAGAAATGCATGTATTCGAAGGCATCATCGAGCTGGATCTCTCGGAGGAACCGCACCCAAAGATCCAGCGCGGGCAAGGTCGCCAGGACAACGTCGAGCGGACCACTCGCCAGCTTCCCTGACAGAAAGATCCGAAGCAGCCGGGCGCGTTCTTCTTTGCCCCAGGCGCCTTTCACACCCAGGAGTAACTGGACCGCTTCCTTCGATAAACCCAGCCCCTGCTGAGTCCTGGGTGGAGCAATGATCCGTTCATGGCGCCCCGTGCGTGGTCTGCGAAAGTGCTCCGGAACGTCCGATATCCAGGCCCTCAACACATCGAGAGTGGGCCCTTGCCAAGGTCCCACGAAATGAACGACTTTTGAATCGTCCTGCGAAGCGCGATTCAGGTGGTCAGTCAAGGACAGGAGTGCTGCATGAGGATCACGCGGCGGGAGTAGCTGCTTGGGCTTTCCTGCATCCATGTCCGCGGGGACAGGGCTGCCGAGATGACGGTCCAGCATCCTTTCAAGCAGAAGTACCGGGTTCCCCGTTTGGAAGGTTCGCTTGCTTCGTTGAACATGCTTGAGAGACACACCCAGTATTCGAGCCACATCATGGAATTCGAGCGAGGGAAGCGCTCCCCGCACGGCTTGCCCCCAAACAAGATCCGTCAGATGAATGTAGTGATTCATCGTGATCTCGGTCGTCAGATGCCCCATCAAGGCACTGATCAGCCGCAGGCTGCGACGCTGAACCGGGGAGTCGCCAAGGAGGGTTGTTCGTAACGTCGCGACGCCTTCAAAACCGATCAGGGGATCAAGCCGTTCGACCACCAGCGCATCATCGCGGTGCTCGTGCCGCCACAACGCGAGCAGGAGCTGATTGGCGAACGAGTGCCGCAGGTGGTGATAACGCAACCCCCCATCTCCCGTCACCCGTATTAAGGCATCGGTAACTCGTTCGAGGTCCCGATCGAAGCGCCGCAGATTGTCGTTTTCCGCTCCCTTTTTTCGGGGACGGTCGAACAGCGGCGCCGTCGCAGGATCGCCACCTTCCGCGAGCATCGTTTTTCGACGCTCAGCCCACCACTTCTGCAGTCGATTCAGGTATCGCGCAGGCAGGAGCACGCCCAGTGGGACGACTCGGTGCGCGCTTGAGCTTTTGAGCCCCCGATTTCGGTTCGGTCGCACGACGCAGTCCCAGGCGGGTTCGCCATCAAGATCACCGATGAGCAGCCCAATCGCCTCAGAGCGCCGCAGGCCCGCGAAATACCCGAGACACGCGATCAAAACGAGGCTCTCCCGCAGCTCAGGATCCTCGGCGTATCGATAGTCCAACCAGCGTACCGCCCATTCAAACGCTCGCGGTTCGATGAAATTCGCATCGACAGCGTGGGGCTGGCGCCCGCGCACCGTGAAGAGACCCGCCGACGCAATGTCTGGTGCCCCGTGCGCGTTCCGCAGGAAATCATGAAAGCTCGCCAGAGCTGCGGCTAACCGCTTGCGCTTTGACAAGGTATCGACTGTTTCAAGGACTGCGGTGTAGACCTCCACGAAGTCGTCCACGCATTCGAACGTGGCCGGATCCTCGTTGCCGAGAAAGCCGGCGAGAGGGACGGCCAACGCATTGAAGCGATCGTAGGCCGTCTTGGGTTTCATGGGTCGGGCACCGGCACGACTCGAAAACAGCCAACGCTGGGCCCACTCTCCCATCCTCACGACACTCGGTGGTACCGAGTCAGGCCCAGAGCCCTCACCATTCGCTTGGCGTTCAAGCCAGGCCGCCACACGTTTCGGGTCCGCCGCCGATCCCCCACGGATTGCGCTTCCCAATTCGCGAATCCAGGGGCCCGCGGGCGGGGCAATTTGCCTGCCCTGGCTGTCAGAATCTTCACCAGCAGCCGGCTGTCCTACTGGCACTACGCCTTCAGAGTCAGCAGTGACGAGTCCTTCGCCCGAAGGCACCTGACCAGGCGGGAACTCTATTCGCTGAATTACTTCCGGCGACAACGATACGGAGTTATAAAAGCCCGTGGCGTACCCCATCAGGTGCGGCGAGACGTACAAGGCCAGGCGGGTTTCGACGAAGTCGCGCAATTCCGTCCAGTTGTCCGGAATCCGCAGGCTGGGGTCCAAACGCCGCAAGTAGGAACCAATCACGCGACTGAGAAACGCCGGGCTCCGCCCCTTACCAGGAGGCATCTCCGGCCAACCAACGTCTCTCCAGTGCATCACCACCGAACGCGTGATCGGATCCAGGTAATGCCGACGAATCACCGGTCGTTGGTTGTCGGGCAATGACCGCTCGACATCCAGCCAACGCAAGTGAGCCGGTGCATGTTTGAGCGAATCCGGCACCGCGGCAAGCCATGCTGGCTGAACCAGCCCACCGAACAAGAGGAACGAACCGAGAATCTGCCCCCAAGCCAGGCGCCCATCATCGAGGCCTCCTACATCGGCACCCACCCCCTCCACGAAACGCGCACACAACGGTTCGTACTGGACCATGCGCTCGAAGCTGTCAGGGCGAAACACCGGTCTTCCGGGCGGTGGGAGCGGAGCTGGAATGTCATACAGCGGGATTTTCCACACACACAATCGATTGCCGGCATCGAGCACTTCGGCGACCCGCCAGCGCGCGCGGAAAGAGGACCCCCGCGGGGCCGCTCGACGGACCGTGTCCATCAGGGCCACAAACTGTTCACGGGACCAGACCGACCTGGGAATCCGGTCTCGCCTAAGGACCTCCGGGTGATGCTTTTCGATGGCCGAAATGACTCTGCCAAGCGCCGAACCGGTATCCCGCGAAAGATCGTCGCGAGCGCACCAGAGATGATCCCTCTGGGCTAGCAGGTCTTCCATCGGCTCCACAAGATGACGCCAGAGCGAACAGACCTGCCGGGTTTCCGGTGCGTCAGACATCAGATCCGGACAACCTCGAATTTCAGGTGGTCCAGCATCCGATCCAGAATCGGTTCAACTTCATTCCGTAACCGCACCGGATCCATTGCCGAGTAGGCGGTCCAGGGCTCCTCGCCGTAATGCCAATGCCCCATCATCGTGTTGATGACCGTCGAGGGCACATCCAACTCCGTCAGATAGGTCCGATGAAAATGGCGTGCCTGGTTCTCAATAGGCCACGAATCCTTGCTCACTTGCTCGCACTGCTGTTGCAGGCTTTTCCCGGTCAACTCCACCGGACGCCACTCGTCCGCCGCCCCTTTTTCCCAAAAAAAGACCGACTTTCTGAGGTCCAGCGGGAAGCCCTCGGCCCCATACCGGCTCCGATCCCGGCTTTTGCTCGCCTTGATTTGAAGCACCGTTGGCATGTCCAACGAACCCGAAAGAAAGCTCCGTTGCAGCCAGGCGAGATAGATCTGCACCTGGTCGTACACCCGTTGCGGCAGCAGCGCGAGACGAGCGTGCAAACCGTCACCACGGTCCTTCTCTTGCAGGCATAGCGTCCGGGTCGGCCCATGGATCGCGGTGAGGTCTGGAATGGGGGTACGGATGGCGCGGGCCCCCGTTACGAGAACCAACGCCAATGCCGTGTAAAGGGCGAGCCGGTTATGGAACGTATACGCAGATCCAACGTGCGCGGCGGCGATCGAGTCGCGGACTTGCTGCAGAACATTGCTCATCGGCGTAATGCTTGGCGTCCGATCATCCCCAACCCAGCTTTTCTTTTTAGGGTCAATCGTTGCCTTTGTATCTGAATCCGCCGGGCATCGAGCCAGAACAGCGTCATTCCGTTGATCGACTGTTGGAAGTGCGATAGCGGCACCCAGATCATCCAGGACCTCTTGAAACCTCTGCGCGAGCTTCTCACGGTTAACGGCGGTGTAGAACTGGTGCGTAGCCGCGAGCGGATCTCTCTGGCCGAACAGCATTGAAGGCCCGATATGTTCACCTTCTTCGAGACCTCTGAACCAAGCCGGCAATACGGCCGCCATCCCGTCAAACGTTTGGTGCCGCTCCGACACGCCCATCCGGCCGAGTAAAGGCCGAACATGGCGGCCCCATACGCCTTCGTAAGTAGCCAGTTGATGAATGGCGAACGGCTTCCCGCCAATACTACCCGTCTTCCATCGAAGAACGCCCCAAGCATCCGGAATCACGACCTTTTTCGTGCTCGGCACCCACTCAGTCGCTGCCAGCCCCCGAAACCGACCACGCTCCGGACCCTCGTAGCTACGTACCCATACCCCAGAGGCTATGTCGATATTGAGGTTCGGCGGATGCTCATCTTCATCCGCGACCTTGACGATTCGAGCATTCCTGACAGTGTGTGCGAGCGTACCCGTGACCAGACACGCCGCGGCGAACTCCACCGCCCGACAAATCTCTTCGCCTTCAGACGCGGAGACAGCGCCGGGCAGTTCGCTGGAACGCGCCATCCTGTAAACGTCGTTCAGACCCGTAACGAGGCGCTTGATCTCAAGTAGCCTGGGCCGCGATCGCGCAATCCGGAGTCGCTGATTTTGGACCGCGATATGTCGTCCCCTGTGGGCAGCCTTCGCGAAGACTGTCGAAAGGTGCGGCAACGAGCCGAGATCCGATATGCCGGGATCAAAACCCAAGACATCCTCAATCGCAATCGCCGCGCCTTCTGGATCGCCGAACTCGGCAGGATCGATGGCCGCATCCAGCAGCTCATTGCGAGCTTCGGTCCCCGGAACGTAGAACCCCAGCTCGGTACCTGATTCTTTCCACAGTTGCACATCCTCTAGGCGCTTGAGGATGGACCAATACATGGCGTGGTGTGGGTACAGAAACTGGGCTGGCAGCCGGCCATTCTCAGTCCGTTTCCCACGCCTTTTCGGATCGCCGTCAGAAGCGTCGTCCGCAAATCCGTAGGCAATCGAAAGCAGGTTCCCGAACGCTTTGAGGTCCGAAGGCAATGATCGGTACGGTCCTTTGCCTTTGGCCTTGGCTTCACCGTTCTGCACCTTCTCCTCATACCAATCGGGAGAGGTTCGTTTGCCTTCGTGGATTACGGCTTTGGCTAAGGCGCGGGGTTCATGACAAACACCCTCAAGCCGCGTAAGCAGCCACTCCGTATGCCAATCATGGAGGTTCCGTATCAGCCGACCTGCGGCACGTCGCGGATTCCGAAGATCCTCCGTCTCCCTCCAATTCCTTTCGGCCAAGACTGATGCGACAAGGAGCTGAGCCTGCAGCCACGCATACGCCTCGGCTAGCTTGGAACTGGGATCCGGAGCCCAGAACTGAAACCACATCGCAGCCCAAACGCCATGCTCCGTGTACACGCCCTGCACGGCTGGGCGTATTCGATCGCCTTCCCGACTCCCGTAGAAATGTACCTTGTACTTGTCAACAAGACGTTGGTCCGACTTGAGCCCGTCCACTTCTCGAGCCCATCGGACAATCAGCTTCGTTCTGTGCCCGAAACCCTCCTCTAACAAAGACAGCTTCGGCTCGAGATTCACCAGGTTTTCAGCTACAAGCAACAGCCCTTCGAGCGTTTTGGGTAGCTGCAAATCGCTTTTGAAAGTGTCCTGAATCCGACATAGATCGGGTCCCAACCGTTGGGAGATCGCCTCAACGACCCGCTCATTAGCCACTTTCACTGGCCCGTTTTCTTGCCACTCGCTGCACCGTCTGCCTGCTTACCCCCAAGAAATCCGCGATCCCCTCCCGTGTGGGATCAACCCATATGAAACGCAGCCATTTCTCGTTCTGATCTGCAGCCTTTAGGTACCGGGAAATCGTCTCTTCGTCCGTTGGTGAGCCCAAGAGCGGACACACCAATTCGTCGAGCACCGCGACCATCTCGGAGTTCTGGAAGGAGGCCGATACGACCCACGTAAGACGGCCTGGATTGTCGGCCAATGCGCGGATAATTCGGTAGGTTCGGTGGCCCCCACAAAGGCTCATATCTGTCTGGTCAACAACTATCGGATGGAGTAACTCGAGCGTCGAAAGGTGTGGCGAAAGCTTCTGGATCGCGACCCTGATGGCTGCTTCTGGGAGTCGTGCTTGAGGGCTATTCGGTGGAACAACGATGCTGTCGAAGGGCACCTGTTTCCATTCAGGCTTGCGTCTCTGTGGCATGGGCTAGTCTGTGCTGAGTGGTGTTCACTCTAGAGTGCCACAATGGCACAGACTCGGGATCTTTTCTTGAGACACAATTAGAGACGTTTTGAGCCCAACAGGGGATCTGGGATGACTTCAGATGCCTCGTAAGGCCTTGAATATGGGAATTTCGAGGGAGGGCCTGAGGACGCGGACTACTATGTCAAGGTAGTGCTCAACCAGCTGAGCTACGCGCCTGTCGTCTTCGAGCCGCGTATTCTACCGACTCCCCGCCCCCTGTCAAAGCATCCGTTAACGCATTTTGCGTGCCGCGTTAACGGGGTCGGCCCACGGCATCCTGAACGCGCAACGCTGCATTGACCGTCGAGCGCGCTCTTGCCGGTCGCCGCGGTTTTCCGGCGCGCGGCCCTCCAGGGTGTGGACGAGCGGTTCCGGCCTCGAGACCCAACCGGCCTCAGCCCCGTTGCACCGCCTTTTCATAGAGTCCAGGAAAGCGTCCTTCGGGATCGCATTCGCGCTTGAGGGCCTCGTAGGCCGGGCGGTCGTAGTTCTGCCAGAAGGTGGCTTCGTCGTAGGTGCTGCGCGAGTACAGGCTTTTCTTGCCGCCGTGTTTCGCGACCAGTGCCTCGACCCGAGCGTTGTAATAACCGTCGGGCTCGCTGGAGCGGACCATGTCCCAGAAGCCGAAGTTGATGTACGCGGTATCGGTACGCAGCTGGAACAACGAGAACCCGGCCTCGGGCACGACAAACGGGCAGATCCACACCGGACGGATACCGATTTCGGCCTCGAAATCGGCCAGAAACGCCGCGGCGCTGGCGATCGGGATGTCGACGTCCTGGATCACCGACTCGCTGCGCGGGCGAACCGCATGGAGCAGGCTCAGCGGCCAGCGGCGGCTGGCGCGCATGATCTTCTGGTAGGTCACGCTCGACAGGCGCTTGCGCCCGAGAAGGAGCCGCACCGGCTTGAGGTGGGCGCCGACATTCCTGCTGCACCAGAACCAGTCGGTGTCCCAGCGCCAGAGGTAGTCGTGGATGCTCAGATAATCCTCGCGCCGCTCGCGCAGGCTCTCCCAGTACTGGCGCATCCAGGTGTAGTCGCTGGCCTCGGTGCCCGCCGGCAGCGATTCCACGCAATGCGCGCGGGTCAGCACGTAATCGCCGGGTGCGAAGTACACGCCATCGAGAAAAGCGCAGGTCGGGTGCGCGCATTCCTCGTCGATCGCGGCGAACAGTTCCTCGGGGTCGCGGAAACGAGTGTGCTCGAGCCGGACATAGGGCTGCACCGGAATCAGCCGCAGCCGGACCCGGGTAGCGTAACCGAGGCTGCCGTAGGAGTTCGGAAAGCCGTAGAACAGTTCCGGGCGCTGCTCGCGCGAGCAGGTCAACACGCGACCGTCGGCGACCATGACGTCGAGCTCGTCCACCATGTCGTGCACCAGGCCGTAGCGGAACGCGCCCGACTCGATGCCGATCCCGGTGGTCGCGCCGCCGACGGTAATGCTCTTGAGCTCGGGCACGATGGCCGGTGCCAGGCCGTACGGCAGGGTTGCGTCGACCAGGTCGGCATAGGTTGTCATGCCCTCGACCTCGGCAATGCAGGCCTCGGCGTCGATCTCGATCACGTGGTTGAGCGAAGCCACGTCGATCTCCGTCCGGCGGGCCTCCTCGCGCGGCCTGAACAGGTTGCTGGTGGACTTTCTCAGGCGCACCGGTCCGTCCGACCCGGCCAGCGCCGCGGCCATCGCCTCCACACGATTGCGGTGGGCGGCCCAGGCGGCGCTGCTCATCGGACCGGCTCGTAACGCGGCAGATCCCCGTGGCTGAGCACGAGCTGCCAGAGATTCAGCTGGCGCGCCCGGAAGGCGCCGGCACAGCTCAACAGGTAATAGCGCCACATCCGGTAGAAGCGCTCGTCCAGGCCTTCGCGTTGTTTCAGCTCCGGCCAGGCGGCAACGAAATTGTCGTCCCAGGCCATCAGGGTGCGGTCATAGTCCGGGCCGAAGTTGTGCCAGTCCTCGAGCACGAACAGCCCCTCCTTGGCCCGAGTGAGCTGCGCCTCGGATGGGATCACGCCACCGGGGAAGATGTATTTGGCGATCCAGCGGTCGGTGCTGCTACGGCTGACGTTGCCCCCGATGGTGTGCAGCAGCATCAGGCCACCGGACTTCAGGCGGGAACTCGCGAGTTCGAAGAAGGCGCGAAAGTTCGTCGGGCCGACGTGCTCCATCAGGCCGATGCTCACGACACGATCGTATTCTCGGGATTCGTTGGCCGCCTCGCGGTAGTCCTGCTGCCGAACGTCGACCGGGAGGCCCTCGCAGAGCCCTCTCGCGTACTCCACCTGCTGGCTGCTGATGTTGTAGCTGTCCACCTCGCAGCCGTGCTCGGCGGCCAGAAACCGGGCCAGCTCGCCGAACCCGCCGCCCAGTTCGAGCACGCGCATGCCCGGCTCCAGGTGCAGCTTGCGCGCGATCAGGTCCAGCTTCGCGCGCTGGGCTTCGTCCAGGGTCGCGTCAGCCCCGTCGGGGCCGTAATAGGCGCAGGTGTACTGCATGGTCGGCCCAAGCATGGCTTCGTAGAGCCGGTTCGAGAGGTCGTAGTGCTGCTCCGCGACCCGCCGCGAGCGCCGGCGACTCTGCTCATTAGCGAGCCAGCTCAGCAGCACCCGGCCGAGCACCGCCGGGCTGCGCACCTCGCGGTCCAAACGTGCCCGAAGCAACCGGAAGAACAGCGCGTCGAGCCGCTCGGTGTCCCACCAGCTTTCCATATAGGCCTCGCCGGCGCCGAGCGACCCCTCGGCCAGAATCCGCCGATACAGCCGCTCGTCGTGGACCTGGACATCCCAGGGACGCTCGCCCCCGATCTCGACGTCAGCGCTACGCAACAGCTGCGTGACTTGTTGTCTTGCTGACATGTTCGTGCTCCTTGCAGAAATCGGATAGCCGGCTTGCGGCACCGGCCTGAGCGCAGGGCCTGCCACTCGAGAAGCGCAAGACCATGGCCCCATGCAAAACCCAGGCTACTGTGGATAGCACATCACTGCGAGGGTTTGTCCATGCCACGTGCCCTTCGCCACTGCAACGACACTATCATTCAGGATTCCAGTCAGTGCATTCGGGGACGCTCTGTCGACGACCGGCCGGATGACACGAACAACGTTTTCTGCTCGGCCACTCTGTCGGTACGCACAATCTCCAAACCGAGAGATCCATTCATTTGATCAAGTGGTGCAGATACGGTTTCGGCACCAAGCCACGAACGGCGTTCATCCGATGGGTGTTATCGCTATCCAGAGGGCGGGCCGAAGTCTTCTGAGCGACGGGATTGGCCTGCGTAACCGCGTCGATTTCCCGGATCCAAAACCAACCGCTGCCTCGATATGGTGATGGTCAAAACTTCGCCCGCTCCCGGGACATTTCCAGAGGACACGGTCCGCTCAGCAGGCAAAGTCAAAAGGATGCAATGGCGGCTGCGCCGGATAGCTCCACGCGGCCTTGCCCTGGCTCCACTGCCAGGCGGCCAGGGCCGCGGCACAGGCTGCCACCGAGTGGTCACTGGCGTCCCCAAGGTCCTGCGCACCAGCCAGTCCCTTCGCTTCAAGCCAGGCGAGCAGTAGTTGCCGCGCCGCCGGATCCTTCTTCATGGCCCGCAAGGCGGCGACAGGGGCCGCTCGCAGGGCCATGGCCACAGTTGGATGCACCTCCACCACTCGCGCATCCGGGCGTTCCATACAGAGCATTCGGCTGACGGCCACACCGCGCAGCGTCAGATAGGCCATACGTGGCGCCGATGGAGCCATTACGGTCCCTGCCGGGAGGTTCAGCCCCACAGCCAGACGGCGCAAGGCCTGATCCGACTCGCGGCTGCCGCCGGTGGCGGAATACGACAGTGGTGCGTCCAGCCCCACAATCGCGCCGGCCGGCACCTGGTCCAGAATGGCCTGGTCGTTCGCTCCCGCAAGCAGCTCCGTCAGTTGGAGTCCCCCGCCCTGTTCGCGGAAGACCGCAACGGACGTGTACTGCGCGCTCCCCGGCCCGGAAAGGTCGACACCGACGATCCATTCGCTCAAGTCCTGCCTCCCCATGAGTGC
This sequence comes from Thioalkalivibrio versutus, assembly GCF_001020955.1. Classification (NCBI taxonomy): domain Bacteria; kingdom Pseudomonadati; phylum Pseudomonadota; class Gammaproteobacteria; order Chromatiales; family Ectothiorhodospiraceae; genus Thioalkalivibrio; species Thioalkalivibrio versutus. Next base: position 1,257,873 of record NZ_CP011367.1, on the reverse strand, counting down.
GCGCACGATGGATGGCGGCTATGGCGTGTTCACGTCGGCAACCGAGGGGCGTGCAACGGCGATGCAGGAGACCCGGCCGCCGTGCCGGGAAAGCACCGTGAACTCTTCCAGTTCGAGCCCCGCGGAACGGATGTGCGCACGGAAATCCGCCTCGTAGGTCACCCGACCAAAGTCGATGGTCGTGACGCGCCTGAGCATTGGCTTGAGCCGTTCCTGCCAGCGCGCCCGGCGTTGCTGAATGGTCTGGGTGAAGTAGATCCGTCCGCCCGGCTTGAGCAGGCCACAGCAATGGGTAAGTGCGTGTTCCGGCTCGGGCAGAAGCATGAAGCTGGCGGAGAAATACACCGCCTCGTACGGCCCGCCCTGGTGATCGTAGACAGACTCCTGCCGCAGTTCCACCCGGTCTTCCACCCCGGAGCCAGGCAGTCTGCGCCGGGCATGCGCGATGTAGTCCGCGTCAATATCGATCCCGACCACGTGTAGCCGCTTGTCACGAATGGCGTCGGCATTGGCCAGAAGGGCACCGGCCGTCCCGACACCGACATCCAGCACCACCGCGTCCTTGACCAGGCGCTGAAAGACCTCGGCATACCAGGGCGTGGTGAGCTTGAGAACAAAGCGATCATAAAGGGCGCTGCGCATCACTTCCCCTTGAGTTGGACCGTGGCCGAAGAGTCAGGCGAGACGTGGATGCCCCCGGCGTAGGTACGAAAAACCGGCGCGCGGGCGCAAACCGAATCGCCATGCCAACCGCCACCTAAAACTGGCATCTTGTTTGCATATCCCTCCATCAGAGGGGATGCAGCGCCATTTTTCCGTCATGCACAGAAGGAATCGCCCCTCGAGGATGTAACGGCAAACACCCTGCCAAGGAGGGTCGCAAGATGATCAATCTGTTCCTAACCCGACGCCAACTGTTTCTCTTGGTGGTGGGCACCCCGCTGGCCACCATCCTGCTTTTCGTTCTGGGCGTCTATTCAGGCGCCGCGATCGGCGCCCCGGGGCCCGTCGCCGCCGAACCGGACGAATCGGCTAACCAACACACCAACCCGCCTCTGGAAACCGAACATCTCTCTCCTTCGATCCTGGGCACGGCGGCGCCCTTGTCCATCCAGGACAGCGAGACCGTTGCGGAACCCGCGCCCCGCCCCTTCTCGCGCGCTCGCCACTCGGTCCGAATTGAAAGGGAAACCCGGGAGACACCCCCGGAAGCGACCCTCGCAACCAAGGACGCCCCGGCGGAGGACAACCCCGCGCAGCACCACTTGTACTCTATCCAGGCTGGCGTATTCGCGGAACTGGCGAACGCCCGGAAACTTGATCAGACACTGAAGGCCCAGGGCCTTTCCAGCCGTCTGGAAGTGGTCGACGGCCCGGAAGGTTCTTCCGAGCGCTACCGGGTTCGCATCGGGCTATTCACCACCCGTACCGCCGCGCTGGCCACCCTCGAGGCACACGATCGGGACGCACTCCCAGGAGCCTTCATCGTGGCGCGGCCGCTGAACCGTTCCTGACCCGCCCCACAGAACAGACCTGCAGACAACGCATCCGGCGGGACGGTGCGGCCCCGACACCGCGCTTCGATCACGAAGGGCTTCAGGCCGTGCGCGGCAGGCGACGCAGGTAACGCTCCTGGTCGGGGCTCTCGATCGCGCCGGGACGCGCCGCACGAACCTCCCGGATGGCATCGTCTGGCGAGTATCCGCGTTCGATGAGGGTCAGGGCGGCAATGGTGCCCGCACGGCCCTGACCACCCCCGCAGTGGAACACCACGCGCTCGCCGGCCCGCAACCGCTGGTGGACCTGCGGCCCGACATCCTGCCAGCCCTCTTCCCAGGGCCGATCGGGGGCGGCCATGTCGCCGATCGGAAGATGCAGCCAGCGCACCCCCGCCGCCTGAACGCTCTTCCCGAGATCCGGGACACCCAGATCAGTTAGCTCGGACCCCTGATTCAGGGTCACGAGTACGCTCGCACTCCAGCCCCACAGCGCCGCCAGATCCGCCTCCACGTCCTGCGCCGCGCAACTCGTTCCATCCGGCCGCTTGCCGGGGCAACGAGTCATGCCAATCGCCCCGCCCTCGGGCAGATGAATGACCCCGATGTCGAGCGAAGGGGTCTGGCCGGCCTTGGGGGATGTCATGGCGTGCTCCTGCCGTGGGGGTCGAAATGGCGCATCAAAGATAGGGACCAATCAGGTGCGTAATCCACCCCGCCAGGCGGCGCCGCAGCGGCCGGTTCTCCCAGTCCTCGATGGTCAGGCGCTCGGCATCGGCCTTGTCCACCTCGATCAGTTCGCGGATCTCGCGGGCGAAGCCTTCGTCCCAGATGTTCAGGTTGGCCTCGTCGTTCAGCCGAAACGACCGGTTGTGCAGATTCGCGGAGCCGATACTGGCCCAGCGGTCGTCGATCGCCATCAGCTTGGAGTGGTACATGCGCGGATGATACTCGTACAGTTCCACCCCGGATTCGAGCATCGGCCGCCAGCGATTAACCGATGCATGACGGAAGAAACCGAAGTTCATGCTGTCGCCCGGGACCAGTACGCGAATACGGACGCCCCGGTCGGCCGCCTCCTCCAGCACCTCCAGGAACCGCGGATCGGGATAGAAATAGGCCGTGCCGATCGTGATGTGCTCTTCCGCCGCGGCAATGGCATGCAGAAACATCAGGCGTACCCGGTGACGCCCCTCGCGCGGGGCACTGTTAACCATCTGGGCGTCGCGATCCCCCATGTCGGACAGCTCGGGGAAATACGCCTCGCCGGTGGGCATCCGCCCCGTGGCGTCCAGCCAGGTCTCCAGGAACACCGCCTGCAGATTGCCGACCACCGGGCCCTGGATGCGGAAGTGATTGTCGCGATAGCCATCGCGGTCGTCACCGTCAACCCAGGGATCGGCCACATTGGCTCCCCCGATGAAGCCGGTATGACCGTCCACCACCAATAGCTTGCGGTGCGTGCGGTGATTGAAGCGCGACAACTGGTACCAGGACGGCTCGCGCCAGCGCACCAGCTCCACCCCGGCCTCTTCCATGCGCTCGAACATCTCCGGGTCAGCATCGCGCGAACCAAGGAAATCCAGCATGGCATGCACCCGAACTCCGCGTTCCGCCGCACGCGCCAGGACCTCGGAGAAGATCGCCGCCTGCTCGCCCCAGTACTCGTACACCTCGAAGGTGACCGAATGCTCGGCGTTTTCGATCGCCTCGATCTTGGCCGCGTAGATGGCCTCGCCGTCCTGTAACAGGTCTATGCGGTTGCCGCTCACGATCGGCTGCTGCAGGAGCAGGCCCATGTCCCGCCGGAACTGCTCCGACGAAGTCCCGTACTCCAGCGCCAGCGGCTCTTTCAGCCGGTCGGGTTTCGGCAACGCATTGAACAGCACCACATTCCCCAGCGCAAAGATCAGGGCAATCAGCACCACCGGAAGCAGGACGTAGCGCATGGGGTCTCCAGGCACGCAGCGAATACATGAGGATTTTCGCTCAGTGTACACAGCCGATTACAACAAACTGGGGAGCGGTTCGTCAGAGGCCTGGAATCCCGGCACCACGCTCAAGCGTAATGGGTTGGCGATCCCTGCGGTCATTGTGGAACGGATTCCATATACTGTATATATCGACAGTATATGGAAATCGAAGCCCATACCCCCACTCGCAAGCATCCTGTCGCCCCCCCGGCCTATGCCGAACTGACGACGCTCAGCAACTTCTCGTTCCTGCGCGGGGCTTCGCACCCGGAGGAACTGGTCGAACGGGCGCAGGCGCTGGGCTATCGCGCGCTGGCGCTGACCGATATCGCCTCGCTGGCTGGTGTAGTACGAGCACACTCGGCAGCAAAGGAATGTGGGTTGCACCTGATCCTGGGGGCGACCTTCCGGCTGGCCGATGGCCCCACCCTGACGCTTCTGGTGCGCAATCCCACGGGATACGCCGCCCTGTGTCGATTGATCACTCGGGCCCGCGGCGCGGCGGACAAGGGACACTACCACCTGACGCGCGCCGACCTGGATGCCCTGCCCGCCGAGAGCCGCACCGGCTGGCACAGCCTGCTGCGGGTCGACGCCGACAGCCCAGGGACGGCGCTCGCCGCAGCGGCCCACTGGCTGTCCGGATGGGCCGCCCCAGGTCAGGGCCACCTGGCCGTGAGCCAGTTGCGTACCCCCGAAGATGCCACCCTGACGGCCCGCGCCCGGGCGCTGGGAACCGCCACTGGACTCCCGCTCGTCGCCTGCGGCGACGTGCACATGCACCGGCGCGGCCGGCGCGCCCTGCAGGACGTGCTGACCGCCCTGCGCCTGCGTACGATGGTCGCGGAGGCGGCGCAGGAACGCTTCCCCAATGGGGAACGCTGCCTGCGCCCGCAGGCCGAGCTGGCCACGCTGTATCCCGCCGCCTGGCTTGAGGCCAGTGTGGCCATCGCGCGGGACTGCGACTTCTCGCTGGACGCGGTCACCTACCGCTACCCCACCGACCCGTTGCCGAAGACCATGACCCCGTCCGCCTACCTGCGCGAGGAGACCCTCAAGGGTGCTCGCCAGCGTTGGCCCGACGGCATCCCGCCGACAGTGCAGGAACAGATCGAACGCGAACTGGGCATCATCCGCGAGCTGGGCTACGAACCGTACTTCCTGACCGTCTACGACATCGTGTGCTTTGCCCGCGGCCGCGGGATCCTGTGCCAGGGGCGCGGCTCGGCCGCGAACTCGGCGGTTTGTTACGCACTCGGCATCACCGCGGTCGATCCCTCGCGCTCCAGCATGCTGTTCGAGCGCTTCGTCTCCGCCGAGCGCGGCGAGCCGCCGGACATCGACGTCGACTTCGAGCACGAACGCCGCGAGGAGGTGATCCAGTACATCTACCGGCGCTACGGCCGCGAGCGCGCCGCGCTGGCCTGCACGGTAATCCGCTACCGTCGCCGCAGCGCCCTGCGCGACGTCGGCCGCGCGCTGGGCATCTCGCGCGCGCGGCTGGATGCGCTGACCGCCAACCTCGCCTGGTGGGACGACGGCATCCCCGCCGAGCGCTTGCGCGAGGTCGGGCTGGACCCGGACGGCGCTCTGGCCCGGCAGTGGCAGACGCTGACCGCCGAGCTGCTCGGCTTCCCGCGCCACCTGTCGCAGCACACCGGCGGCTTCGTGATCGCCGACGGCCGGCTGGACGAACTGGTGCCCATCGAGAACGCGGCGATGCCGGAGCGCTCGGTGATCCAGTGGGACAAGGACGACCTGGACGCGGTGGGCCTGCTGAAGATCGACGTGCTGGCGCTGGGTATGCTCTCCTGCGTGCGCCGCGCTCTGGAGCTGATGGCGCATCACCGGGGCCGCGACTGGGGCCTGGCCGACATCCCCGCCGAGGACCCGGCCGTCTATCGCATGCTGCAGAAGGCCGACACCCTGGGCGTGTTCCAGATCGAGTCGCGCGCGCAGATGAGCATGCTGCCGCGCCTGAAGCCCGCGAACTTCTACGACCTGGTGATCGAGATCGCCATCGTGCGCCCCGGCCCGATCCAGGGCGAGATGGTGCACCCGTATCTCAAGCGCCGCGCCCACCCGGAACGGGTGCGCTATCCGAACGAAGAGGTCAGGCGCGTGCTCGGCCGCACCCTGGGCGTGCCGATCTTCCAGGAGCAGGTGATCGAGTTGGCGATGGTCGCGGCCGGTTTCTCCGCTGGCGAGGCGGACGGGCTGCGCCGCGCGATCGGCGCCTGGCGCCGCACCGGCCAGCTCGCGCGTTACCGTGAACGCCTGATGGACGGCATGCGCGAACGCGGCTATCCGGAGAAATTCGCCGAGCAGCTGTACAAGCAGATCCTCGGTTTTGGCGAATACGGCTTCCCCGAGTCGCACTCGGCCAGCTTTGCGCTGATCACCTATGTCTCGTCCTGGCTCAAGTGCCACGAGCCCGCGATCTTCGCCTGCGCCCTGCTGAACAGCCAGCCGATGGGCTTCTACGCCCCGGCGCAGATCGTCGCCGACGCCCGCCGCCACGGCGTGGAGGTCCGCCCGGTGGACGTGCGCCACAGCGACTGGGAGTGCACGGTGGAACCGCTGGCCGGGAGCGACGCGCTGGCCCTGCGCCTGGGCCTGAACCGCGTCAGCGGGCTGGCGCGCGACGTCGCCGAGCGCGTGGTCACCGCCCGCGTTGAGCGGGCCTTCGCGGACGTGCCGGACCTGGTGGCCCGCGCCAGGCTCACCCGCGCCCAGGCCAATCGCCTGGCCCGCGCCGACGCGCTGAAGGGCCTGGCCGGCAACCGCCACCAGGCGCGCTGGGCGACCGAGGCGGTGGAGGAGCCCCTGCCACTGTTCGCCGAGGGGCCGGGCGAGACCGTGCGCGAGGCCGACGTGACCCCGTTGCTGCCCCGCCCGGATGCCGTGGACGACCTGGTGCAGGACTACGCCACTACCGGGCTAAGCCTGGGTCCGCACCCGCTGGCACTGATGCGCCCGTTCCTGGAACAGCACCGGTTATCCACCGCCGCCCGGCTACTCGAACAGCCCGGCTACAGTGGCGCGCGCTACGCCGGGCTCGTGATCACCCGCCAGCGCCCCGGCTCGGCCAACGGCACGGTATTCCTGACCCTGGAGGACGAGACCGGTACGTTGAACCTGATCGTCTGGCCGGACCGGGTGGAACGTTTTCGCGCCGAGGTCCTGCACGGCCGCCTGCTGGAGGCCCACGGCGAGTGGCAGTACAGCGAGGGCGTCGGCCACCTGATCGTGCAGCGCCTGATCGACCGCAGCGCCTGGCTCGGCGAACTCGCCACCCACTCCCGCGACTTCGGCTGAACCGCAAAGCGGCCAGTTCAGATACGTCCGGCGAGGTGGCCAACGCGCTGGCTGACCTTCTCCCAGGCTCCTTCCAGAGCGGCCAGCGGATCGCGGCGCCGCAGGGCGCGACGAGAATGGATCCACTGCCCCGTGGGACCAGCCGGCTCGGTGTCGTGTGCAGCCTCGATAATCCGCGAGACCACGGCGAACTGGTTGTACTCCTCCAGCACCCGGCGCCGGGCCTCGAGGATGTGTGGCAGGCGCTGTTCATACTCGTTGTCGCGGATGGCGCGGCGAATGCGTTCCGCCGTCCCCTCCACGTCATCGATATCAACCGCGATGAAGCTTTCCGGCGGAAAATAGTCCGCCGCATTGGGCGCACCGTAGTAAAACGGGAGCGTCGCGCCGAGAAAGGCGTCCGCCAGCTTCTCGGTCCAGTGGTGCGCACCCACGTAATTTTCCACCGCCAGATGGTACCGGTACGCGTCCAGGCACTCGGCCTTGTCATCCAGCGGCTGCACCCCCTTGCCGAAGATCTCCAGTTCCGGCAGCTCGGCCTTCAGCGCCCAGGTGAAGTCATAGCGCCGCCGGTGCAAGGTGTGGCGCTGGCGTTTCGCCGAACACATGGTGGCGATCTCGCGGGTCTTCTCCAGCGGCGGCTTCGCGTGCATCTCGTTGTACGCCCGCTCGCCCTGACTGCCGAAACCGTAGTACCAGAGCATCCCCTGCTGGGAATGGATACGCCGCCGGTGCTTGAGAGCCCATTCCGGGTGCGAGGTCAGCACGCGCCCGAACTGCCGGGTAAAACGCCGGCCGTAGGACTTGATGGACGGCGGCTCCATGGTTACCAGGAGCGTGCGCTCGGCCCCACAGGTCAGCTGTTCGCTGTAGTGCCGGTTGCGCCCGGTGTTGGAAGGAAATTCGTCGTAGACCACCAGCCAGTCGTAGTCCGTTACCGCGGGGTCGAAAACGAACTCGCAGCGCCCCCAGCGCGCCTCGCCGTCCGGCAACTGGTGGCGCCAGATACCCTCGCGCATGGTCGAGAGAAACTTGACCCGAATCGGACGCGAGGTGGGCTCGGTCACGGCCGATCTCCGCCGCGTTCCAGGAACTCGGCATAGGCCCCGGAGAGCCCCTCTTCAAGTTCGATTCGGGCCTTCCATCCCAGCGCCGCGAGTCGCGAGACATCCAGCAGCTTGCGCGGCGTCCCGTCCGGGCGCGAGGTGTCAAAACGCAGTTCGCCGGCAAAGCCGACCACCCGCGCCACCAGCCGCGCCAGGTCGGCGATCGCAAGATCCTCGCCGGTGCCGACGTTGATATGGCTCAACATCGGTTGCGTGTGTTCTGCGTAGGTCACGTGATCGAGGTTCATCACGTGTACACAGGCCGCCGCCATGTCATCCACGTGGAGGAACTCCCGGCGCGGGGTGCCACTCCCCCAAACGGTCACATGCCCGGCTCCGGCCCGCTTCGCCTCGTGAAAGCGCCGGATCAGCCCGGGAATCACGTGGCTGTTCTCCGGGTGATAGTTGTCACCCGGGCCGTAGAGGTTGGTCGGCATCACCGAGCGGTAATCCGTTCCGTACTGCCGGTTGTAGCTCTCGCACAGCTTGATGCCGGCGATCTTGGCAATCGCGTAGGGCTCGTTGGTCGGCTCCAGCGGCCCGGTCAGCAGGGCCTCCTCGGGGATCGGCTGCGGCGCCTCGCGCGGATAGATGCAGCTGGACCCGAGAAAGAGCAGCCGCCGCACGCCCGCGATGTGCGCGCCATGGATCACGTTCGTCTGGATCGCGAGGTTGTCGCGGATGAACTCGGCCGGATAGGTGTTGTTGGCATGGATGCCCCCGACCTTCGCCGCCGCGAGGTAGACCCGATCCGGACGCTCCACGCGCATGAAGGCCTCGACCGCCGCCTGATCGGTCAGGTCCAGCTCCGCATGGCTACGGGTCAGCAGTTCCACACCCGGCCAGTCCTCGAGCTGGCGACAGATCGCGCTGCCCACCATCCCGCGGTGTCCGGCGACGAAGACGCGTTGCGAATTACTCATGGCGGCTCAGGGTCCGGTAGCCGTGGTCGCGCACCAGCTCGTCCCGCTCGGCGCTCCTGAGGTCCTCGCGCACCATCTCGGCCACCAGTTCGTCAAAGCGAATGCGCGGTTCCCAGCCCAGCTCGCGCTTGGCCTTGCTGGCATCCCCCAACAGGGTCTCGACCTCGGTGGGACGAAAATAGCGCGGGTCCACCGACACGATGCAGCGGCCCTTTTCGTCGAATCCCTGTTCGTCCACGCCCTCGCCGCGCCATTCGATACGCATGCCCAGCTCGCGCGCCGCGGCATCCACGAAGTCGCGCACGCTGTGTTGTTCGCCGGTGGCGATCACGTAGTCGTCCGGGGTTTCCTGCTGCAGCATCAGCCACTGCATCTCGACGTAGTCACGGGCATGCCCCCAGTCCCGTTTGGCATCCAGGTTGCCCAGATAGAGCCGTTCCTGCAGCCCCAGCTTGATGCGGGCCAGGGCGCGCGTAATCTTGCGGGTGACGAAGGTTTCGCCACGCACCGGCGATTCGTGGTTGAACAGGATGCCGTTGCAGGCATACATCCCGTAGGCCTCGCGGTAATTCACCACGATCCAATAGGCATACAGCTTGGCCACCGCATACGGGCTGCGCGGATAGAACGGGGTGGTCTCGTCCTGCGGGGTGGCCTGAACCTTCCCGTAGAGCTCCGAGGTGCTGGCCTGATAGAAGCGCGTGGTCTGCTCCATACCGAGGATGCGGATCGCCTCCAGCACACGGAGCGTGCCCAGGGCATCGGAGTTGGCGGTGTACTCCGGCTCCTCAAACGAGACCGCGACATGCGACTGCGCGGCGAGATTGTAGATCTCGTCCGGCTGCACCTGCTGAATGATGCGGATCAGGCAGGTCGAATCGGTCAGATCCCCGTGATGCAGGATGAACCGGCGATCACTCTCGTGCGGATCCTGATACAGGTGGTCGATACGATCGGTATTAAACAGAGAGGAGCGGCGCTTGATGCCGTGCACCTCGTAGCCCTTGTCCAGCAAAAACTCGGCCAGGTAGGCCCCGTCCTGCCCGGTAATCCCGGTGATCAATGCCACTTTGGCCATGCCAACTCCCGCTCGCAGGCCACGCCCCGTCCGCGCGCCGCCCAAAAGGGCGGATCATAGCATTCCCGGAACCACCCGATGCCCGGTCACGCGCGGCCGTACACGTCCTCCAGGCGGACAATGTCATCCTCGCCGAGGTAGCTGCCGGATTGCACCTCGATCAATTCCAGCGGGAGCGCGCCGGGGTTCTCCAGGCAGTGAACCTGGCCAATCGGGATGAAAGTCGATTCGTTCTCGGTGACCAGGTAGTTCTGCTCGCCATTGGTCACCCGCGCGGTGCCGCTGACTACTACCCAATGTTCGGCCCGATGATGGTGCATCTGCAGGGAAAGACGCGCACCGGGGTTCACGGTGATGCGCTTGACCTGATAGCGCGCCCCGGTATCGATGGATTCGTAGCACCCCCAGGGACGATAAACCGCTGTGTGATTGACGTGCTCGCTGCGGTTGTCGGCTTTCAGGCGCTCAACGATGAGTTTGACGTCCTGGACGCGGTCGCGGTCGGCAACCAGTACGGCGTCACGGGTGGCGACCACGGCCAGGTTGCGCAGGCCAATGCCGGCGACCAGCAGGCCGTCGGCATCCACCACGCAGCCTTCGCTATCTTCCAGCAGGCAGTCCCCGCGCAGGGTGTTGCCCTGCTCATCCACCCCACGCACGCCCGCCAGAGCGGACCACGAGCCGATGTCGCTCCAACCGGCGGCCAGCGGTGTGACGGCGGCGTGTTCGGTGCGCTCCATCACCGCGTAATCCACCGAGATGTTCGGGGCCGCGGCGAAGGCCTCCGGGTCCACCCGCAGGAAGTCGAGGTCCTCGCGGGCGCCCTCCAGCGCAGCGCGACAAGCCTCGACGATGCCCGGTTCGAAACGCTGCAACTCCTGCATGTACAGCGAGGCGCGGAACACGAACATGCCGCTGTTCCAGAGGTAATCGCCACTGTCGACGTACTCGCGCGCGGTGGCGGCATCCGGCTTCTCGACGAAACGCGCCACTCGCGCCCCGGCCTCCCCCAGGGACTCACCCTGCTGGATGTAGCCATAACCGGTCTCCGCAGCGGTAGGCACGATCCCGAAGGTCACCAGGTGGCCCGCCTCCGCCAGCGTCATGGCTCGCGCCACGGCGGCCTGGAAGGCCTCGGGATCACCGATGTGGTGGTCCGCCGCCAAGATCAGCAACAACGGGTCGCGCCCTTCCGCCTGCGCCTGCAATGCCGCCAGGGCGATCGCCGGGGCGGTATTGCGCCCCTCCGGCTCCAGCACGATGCGGGCATGCTCCACACCTGCCGCCCGCAACTGCTCGGCCGCCAGGAAGCGATGCTCGACGTTGGCCAGCACCAGGGGCGCCGACGCGCCCAGGCCGTCGAGCCGTTCGGCCGTCTGCTGCAGCAACGTCTGCTCCCCGGTCAGGGGCAGGAACTGCTTGGGGTAGTGACTGCGCGATACCGGCCACAGCCGAGTCCCCGATCCGCCGGCCAGTATCACCGGCTGCAGTTCCGTCCGGCTTTGCGTAGGTTCCATCGGCCTTACCCCCGTATCAGGCGTGAAATCTCGTCCACGCGGCGTTCCAGCAGGGCCGGATCGGCGCGGGTCTCCACATTCAACCGCAACAGCGGCTCGGTATTGGAACTGCGCAGGTTGAAGCGCCAGTCCGCGAATTCCAGGCTGACGCCATCCGTATGATCCAGCCCCACGGCTTCCGACGCGTAGGCCTGCATCACCCGATCGGTGGCGGCGGCGGCGTCCTCGACCTCGAAGTTCAGCTCGCCGCTGCAGGGGAAGCGCGCCATGCGCTCGGCTACCATCTCGCCCAACGCCTGGCCGCGTCGGCCCATGAGCTCGGCCACTCGCAACCAGGGCAGCATCCCGGTATCGCAGTAGTAGAAGTCCCGGAAGTAGTGGTGAGCACTCATCTCGCCCCCGTAGATTCCATCCTCGTGGCGCAGCCGCTCCTTCATGAAGGCGTGTCCGGTCTTGGACTGGATGGGTTCGCCCCCCGCGGCACACACCATCTCAATGGTGTTCCAGGTCAGGCGCGGATCATGGACGATGCGCTCCCCGGCGTGCCCCTCCAGGCATGCCTCGGCCAGCAGGCCCACGATGTAATACCCCTCGATGAAGTTGCCTTGGGCGTCGAACAGGAAGCAGCGATCAAAGTCGCCGTCCCAGGCCACGCCCAGATCGGCGCCGTGCTTGCGCACCGCCTCCGCGGTGGCCGCGCGGTTTTCCGGCAGCAATGGATTGGGAATGCCATTGGGGAAACGCCCATCCGGTTCGAAGTTGACGCGGATCAGCTCGAACGGGAGATGCGGCTCCAGGGCCTCCAGCACCGGCCCCGCCCCCCCGTTGCCGGGGTTCACGACCACCTTGAGTTTCGGCAAGGTCTCGCGGTCGACCGAAGCCAGCAACCGGGAGATGTAGTCCGCCCGATGATCCAGGTGCCGGACCTGCCCGTGGGGCATGGGCCGGAAGTCACCGCGCTCGGCGCGAGCGCGAATCGCCTGCAGCCCGGAATCCCCGCTGATCGGGCGCGCATCGCTGCGAACCAGTTTCAGCCCGTTATAGTCCAGCGGATTGTGGCTGGCCGTCACCATGATCCCGCCACCGGCCCCATAGTGCGCGGTGGCGAAATACACCTCTTCGGTGCCACACATGCCTATATCGGCAACATCACTCCCGCCCGCCGTAAGCCCTTCGGTGAGCGCCCGCGCCAGTTCCGGGCTGGAAAGGCGGATATCGTGCCCGACGACCGTCCGTCCCGGCCGGATCTCCTCGGCAAAGGCCCGCCCGATCGCTCGCACCACCTCCGGATTGAGCTGGTCCGGCACCCGGCCACGTATGTCGTAGGCCTTGAAACAGTCGATCTTCATGCACGCCCCTTACCGGCATCATTCGATTCCCGCATCGGACGGAAACCCGCTGCGTATACCTTCATGATACATAGCCAAAGGGCTCCGCGAGGCGATGCCAGCATCACTGGCGTGAGTGCCGTTACTTGACGCTCTACACGCATACCCCCGAGCATGGTGGGTTTATACAACGAGGAAAAGCCGATGAGTGAGCCGCAAGTGAAGACCGAGGAGAAGAAACAGCATTTCGACGATATCTACGTCGCCGAGACCCCGGTGCCGTTCAAGGAGCGCATCATCGACGCGCTCGACTACATCTCCGACGACTTCAACCGGCAAACCTTCGACCGGCTGATCCTTCCCTGGGCCGAGCAGCAGGCCGCCACCGGCAAGACCCTGAACTACGTAGATCTGTGCTGCTGTTTTGGCAACACCACCATGGCCGCCATCCACAATATGGATGTCGAGGCGATCCGCGCCAACTGGGCCGACGAGCAGGCCTGCAAGACCGTCGCCGCCCCGCGCCGTCTGCCGATGAAGACCACCGGCATCGATATCTCGGGCAACGCGCTGGCCTATGGCAAGAGCGCCGGGCTGTTCGACGAAACCTTCGAGGCCGACCTGAACCAGCCCGCACCGGAGACCCAGGCCGCGATCGAAAAATCGATGGCCGACGCGGACATCGTGATCTCCACCGCATCGCTGGTCTATCTGGACCCGCCGGCAATCGAGAAGCTGATCCGCTCCTTCGCCGAGACCCCGCGCGAGGGCTACATGCTGGTCAACTTCCTGAACCCCTTCGCCCTGGAAAAGGCCGACGCGACCAAGCGTCTGCTGCTGGAACACCTGGAATTCGTCGGTAGCACCGCCAGCCGCCATCGCCGCCTGTCGCCGCTGGAGCAGGAGAACTATCCGGGCGAAGACTGGGCCCTGCTGGAGATCTGGGTGCTGCGCCGCCGCGCGTAGTCCGGACGCTGCCAATCTCGGGGCATGGCATCCCCGACAGGACGGGCCGGCCCTTTTGGGGTCGGCCCGTTTTCGTTGGGGCCGCCGCCGCACTACCGGAACCACGGCCTTAGAGCAAGACGACGCGGTTGCGCCCCGCCTCCTTGGCCTGATACATCGCCTCGTCCACGCGGCGGGCGAAGGTCTTGGGGGTATCGCCCTGGCGCATCTCGGTCACCCCGAAACTGGCCGTAACCGACACCGGGCACGCCGTTTCCATGACCGCCACGGCCTTGCGCAGCTTTTCGGCCATGGCCTCGGCGCCCGCGCCAGGGGTCTCCGGAACGACGACCATGAACTCCTCCCCGCCCCAGCGCCCCAGGGCATCCGCCTCGCGCAACGCGCCCTGAACCGTATCGGCCAGCCGCTTGAGGACGTCATCTCCGGTCTCGTGGCCGTAGTCGTCGTTGAAGTCTTTGAAATGGTCGATATCGAACATGATCAGGGAAAGGGGCCGTCCGTAGCGGCGGCTGCGCTCCATCTCCGCCTCCAGCGTGTTGCCCAGGCTCAGGCGGTTGGCCAGCCCCGTCAGCCAGTCGGTATGCGCCAGGCGCCGGATCTCGTCCTCCATGCGCACTCGATCGGTCACATCCTTGCTGATCGACACGTAGTGCGTCACCCGGCCATGGGCATCGGTCACCGGACTGATGCTCTGCTCCATGTTCATCAGCGTGCCGTCGCGGCGGCGGTTCACGAACTCGCCACGGAAGGCTTCGCCGCGCGCGAGTGTTTCCCACATCCCGCGATAGAACCCGGGCTCCTGCTGACCGGACTGAAGGAACCGCGGATTCTTGCCTACCGCTTCATTCCGGCTGTATCCGGTCTGCTCCTCGAAGGCCGCGTTCACATAGGTGATCGTGCCGTCCGGGTCGGTGATCAGCACGGGGTCCACCGACACCTCAAGCGCGGTCGACAATAGCCGCAGCTCGTCATCCCGCCGCCGCTCCTCGGTAATGTCCTTTTGCACCGAGACAAAGTGGGTGATGTCACGGTCGTTATCGCTGGCATATACGGGCGAGATGTGCCAGCGAACCTCGTACGGGGAGCCATCCTTGCGGTAGTTGACCGTTTCGCCCTCGAAATACTCGCCACTGACGAGGGCCCCGCGCAACCTGTCCAGAACGGCGCGCGAGGTTGCCGGGCCCTGAAGGATACGCGGGGTTTTCCCCAGGGCTTCCTCCCGCGAATACCCGGTCATGCGCTCAAAACCGGCATTGACGTAAACGATCCGCGGACCGCCGTCCAGATCGGCGTCGGTAATGACGACCGAGTTGTACGATTGCTCGATAGCGGCATCCAGCAGTCGGAGTTTCTCGAACCCCTCGATGATCGACACGGACGCCATATCGGGCCTTCTGCAAAAAATGAACGCACGACACGGGGTCATGCGCGAGGTCACTGAAATCCGACCCGCTTGGGGCTGCGCGGTTCAGTCCATGTCCGCCATCTCGAGGATCGACCCGACAATGTCGCTGGTCGTCACGATCCCTTCCAGCTCGTTGCCCTTCAGAACCACCAGCCGCCGGATCCCCTGGCTCACCATGAGCCGCGCGACGTACTTCACATCCATCTCGGCGGGCACCGTGATCACCGGTTTCGTGCAGACATCATAGACATTCGAGAGGTCGATATCGCCCTCTTCCGCCACGATCGTCTTGAGGATGGTCGTATAGGTGATGATGCCGTAGGCATCGTGGGCGTGCTGCTTCTCCACCACCAGCGACTTGACGCCATGCTTGCGCATCAGCTGCATCGCCTCGCGCAGCGGTGCCAGGGGAGACACCGTGACGACATTGGGTCTTAGAATTTCGCTTACCAGCATGTTGCTCTCCGTCAGAGTTCTTCCTTGACCTGTTCCTGGAACTGCTCGATCTGCTTGCGCCCGATACCGGCGAGATGGGCCACATCCACCGTAAAGGCCACTCCCCGGGGGTCATTGGCCAGGTCCAGCTCCCTCGAGATGCACTTGAGCACGTCCAGGGCCACCTTTTTCTCCAGCACCCACAAGAGGACCGACTGACTGCCCTCGTAGGTCATGCCAAGAAACGTCCTGCGGGCCTCGGCGCCAATCCCGCGCGCATCCATGATGGTCACGCCACCTGCGCCCGCTTCCTTGGCCGTGGCAATCGCCTGTTCCTCCAGATCATCCGAGAGGACGGCCACCAGTGCAGAAAATCGCATTGCTCACTCCTCCTGCCGCTCGTCGCGAGCGGACCAGCGTTCGTAAAGATCCACGGCGATCGCATAGAGCATCACCGTGACGATGGGAAATATCGACGCGAACGCGATCAGACCGAAGCCGTCGATCAGTACGTTGCGATCCTCCAGGTGCGTCGCCAGGCCGATCCCCAGAGCCGTCACCAGGGGCACAGTCACCTCGGAGGTGGTCACCCCGCCAAGATCGAAGGCCAGTGCCACGATCTGCTTGGGCGCCAGGATCGTGAGCACGATCACCAGCAGGTAGCCGCCCATGATGTAGTGGTGGATGGAGTCCCCCGCCAGAATGCGGTGCACTCCGATGGTGATGCCAATGGCCACGCCCAGCGCCACCAGGATGCGGATTACATTGCCGCGCAACGAACCGCGAGCGGCCTCCTCGGCCTTCTGGCCGATCGCGATCAGCGCCGGTTCCGCCATGGTGGTCGCGAACCCGATGGAAAAGGCAAACAAATAGACCCACATGAACAGTTCGTTGGTAATCAACTGCTCGGCCATGCTCTCGCCGATCGGGAACAGGCCCAGCTTCAGCCCCACCACGAAGGCATAAAGCCCCAGCACCACCAACACGAAACCGAACATCACCCGCGGCAGATACGGGATGCGCTTGCGCAGCACGAAATACTGGAACACCACGATCACCGCGATGATCGGTGCCACGTCACGCAGCATCAGCAACAGGTCCATGCCCATCGCGGACAGCCAGTGCCGCTCGCCTGCGCCTGGCAGATCGGTTCCCGGATCCATGGCCGCTGTCTCGGCGCCGGTTGGAGCCGCGATCTCCGCTCCTGTAAACACGATGATCCCGTAGATCTGCACCGTGATCATCGGCACCATCACCGCCAGCGCCACCAGCCCGAAGCCGTCGCGCAGCGGGTTACGCCCGCTTATGGAGGCCGCCAGCCCCAGGCCCAGTGCCGCCACGAGCGGCACCGTCACGATGTTCGTGGTCACCCCGCCCGAGTCGTAAGCCAGGCCCACGATCTCCTCGGGGGCGAAGAAGGTCACCAGCACCACCAGCACATATCCGGTCAGGATGTACCAGTGCAGCGGATGTCCGAGCACCGTGCGCAGGATCCCCAGCGCCACCACGGCCCCTACCGAAAGCGCGACAATCAGCCGCAGCACCATGCCCTCGATGCGGCCCTCGCTGATCACCTCCGCCTGCTCCGCCACCGCGATCAGTGCCGGCTCCGCGATCACCGTCGCAAACCCGAGCGTAAAGCCGAAGGCCATCAGCAACAGCAACGATCCACGCCGCGCCAGTGCGTTGGACAGGTTCTTGCCGATGGGGAAGATCCCCATCTCCAGGCCCTGCAGGAACAAGGCCACGCCGAACACCACGATGGCCAGGCCCACCACCATCGACAGCAGGCCATCCGGCACCGTGCGCAGCACCAGCGCCTGGAACACCGCCACCACGATCACGATCGGAGCGAGGTTGCGTGCCGCATGACCCAGGGTGTGGAGAAAATTCATGCGCTCCCTAGGGAAACACTGATTAATGTACACACTCGCGCTCGAGTCGCTTTTGCGTGCGAACAAGGCGCGGCGACCGCCGTGCAGTCATTCTGCACAAGGGAACCGCAACGCCGTTCCCACGCAAAAGCGGCCGAGCCCCTGCTTTGCAATGGCTTGTGGGGTTGGCACCCCAGGTTCCCCGATCCTGCGTTGCGCCGCTTGCGGGTAGAACCACTACCCGCTGCACGACACGCCTTGTCTCGGAAAACCTGGGGTATCAACGCGAGTGTGTACATTAGTCAGTGTTTCCCTAACCGAGGCGCCGCCCCGGAATCAATCGCAAGCGTAATGGTCCTACGCTGCATGGAATCCCTGCAGATACCCTATCGCGCTGTGGTCATCGGCGCCACGGGCGGCCTCGGTGCCGCGTTTGTCGATCACCTGGAGAACGACCCGAACTGCGAACACGTGGTCGGCCTCGGACGCCAAAGCACCCCGCCCGTGGACCTGCTCGACGAGGCCAGCATCGAACACGCTGCCGCGTGGCTGCGAGACCAGGCAGCCGAGTGGGACCTGATCCTCGACGCCACCGGGATCCTGACCATCGACGGCCACGGGCCGGAGAAGCGCCTGCGCGATCTCGACCCGACGATCATGGCCCATGCCTTCGCCATCAACGCCATCGGCCCGGCATTACTGTTCAAGCACCTGGCACCCCTGCTCCCGCGGGGCCGCAAGGGCATCCTGGCCACCCTCTCGGCCCGGGTCGGCTCCATCGAGGACAATCACCTGGGCGGCTGGGTGAGTTATCGCGCCTCCAAGGCCGCGCTCAACCAGATCGTGCGGACCACGGCCCTGGAACTACGCTTCAGCCATCGCCATGCGCTGGTGATTGCGCTTCAGCCTGGCACCTGCGACACCCGTCTGTCGGAGCCGTACCGGTCACGCGCCCCGGAGGTCCTCAGCCCCGAATACGCAAGCGAACGTCTGCTCGGTGTCCTGGACCATCTGGAGGCCGACCAGTCCGGCAGCTTCCACGACTTCGAGGGCCAGCGCCTGCCATTCTGAACGCTCACCCGCCACAACCATGATCTGCATCAACAACCGCTAATACCGATGGCGGGATAGTGCCTGCGAACATACACCGATTCGGAGGCTCGACATGCAACGTTCCACCACCCTGCGCGCTCTGACCCTGGCCGGGCTGCTGGCCCCCGCGGCCATGATCCCGGCCCACGCGACCGCTGCCAACGCCGATGTCTCCGCTGGCGACTGGCTGCTGCGCGGCGGCCTGACCCACGTGGCCCCCAAGTCCGACAACGGCAATCTGGATGCAAGCGGATTGGGCCTGAGTGCTAACGCGCCGGCCGATGTCGGCTCCAACACCCGCCCGTCTGGCAACATCACCTACATGATGACCGACAACCTGGGCCTGGAGCTTCTGGTTGCCATCCCGTTCAAGCATGATCTGAACGTGGGCGGTGTCGACATCGGCAGCACCCGCCACCTGCCGCCGACCCTGAGCCTCCAGTACCACTTCAACACCGGAACGGCCGTTCGACCCTACATCGGCGCCGGCATCAACTACACCCACTTCTTCGACGAAGATACGGCTGACGTGACGGGGCAGGATATCGACCTGGATGATTCCTGGGGAGCCGCGGTGCAGGCCGGGATCGACTTCGCCGTGGACGAAAACTGGTTCGTCAACGCCGAGGTTCGCTGGATCGACATCGAAACCGACGTGTCGCTGGGCACCGCCGACCTGGGCACGGTCAAGATCGATCCCTGGACCTTCGGGATGAACGTCGGCTACCGCTTCTGAGGCTAGCCACGACCGTCTGACGCCGGCCTAGCCGCCGACGTCTCCGACGAGGCCGAGGACCCGCGCAATGCGGTCCTCGGCCTCTTGCGTTTCCAGCCCGCGCGATTTCGGGGCACCCCACACGGGACCGGGCCACGCCGGGTCCCCCTCGCGGCGCGCTACATGATGCAGGTGCAGCTGCTCCACGATATTGCCAAGCTTGGCCACGTTCAGCGCCTTCGGAGCGAAGGCCTGCTCCATCGCCCGCGCCAATGCACCGGACTCGCGAGCCAGCTGGATGGCATCCTCGGGGGCCAGTTGATGCAGTTCGCGCACATCGGCGCGACGCGGCACCAGGATGAACCAGGCATAGTCGTGATGATCCATCAACCGCAGCCGCGAGAGTGGCCACTCGGCCACAGCCCAGGTATCGGCCTCCAGGCGTGGATCCAGCAGAAATTCATTCGTCATCATCAAACTCCTGCCATATTCCCGGCTGGGACCAGAGGCCGGTCTGCCATTCGCCGTTCGCGCCGGGCAACAGGTAACTGTAGTGGGATCGATGCCGCAATGCGGCCAACACCTCGCGCCGTGTACCCGCATCCGCCCCGCTGATCACAACTAACCGGGTATCCGGTACAGCCCAGGCCCGCGCACCCGGACCGATCTCGCCTGCATTCGCCAGTGCGACCGGGTCGCTCGGCAAGTCATGCCGCCCCAGCCAGCCGGCCACGGAGGAATGCGAGCCCAGCACGATCCGCATGCCTTCTGCGTCGTGCGCGGAGCCCGGCACTCGACCCAGCCAGGGGGCGACCTCGGAGGGTTCCGCATCCTCCAGCGCCACCACCCGGGCTTCCGGGTCCAGCGCCCCCTGACGCAGGATGGCGGGCGACTCGTCCGCTGCCAGATGGCGGAACATTCGCCAGTCGGGGTCGATGGCAATGGCCAGGGGTCGGCTGGAGGTCTCCAGCGAAATCCCCTTCTCTACCGCATTCAGCTCGACCCAATGCGTCTCGCGGCCGTTCTCGGTTTCCAGCTCCAGCGGCACATACAGCTCCCAAGGGGCCTGCTCGTCGCGTTGTTGCAGCCGGCCCTGTACTCGCCAACCGTCTCCCCGCGCCTCGCGGCGCAGTCCCGTCAGTTCCAGCGCAGGCGCGCCAGCGCGCTCTACCCACTGGGAAAAGAAGGGCCGCAGGTCTTCATCCGTCGTTCCGTCGAACGCCCCGATCACGGCGTCCCAGTCCGCCTCGCGAAAGCGCCATTCGTCGTACAGGGTCCGCGCACCCGACAGCAGCGCCTCGCGCCCGATTCGATCCTCCAGCATTCGCCACAGCATCGCGCCGCGGTGATAGCCGGCGATGCGAGCCGCCCCGGAATTGCCACCCCGGAAGCTCCCGTGCGCGCGATCTTCCCCGGCCGGCAAGGCCGCGTAATCTCGCAGCCACTGGCCCCGTTCGTCCCGCCCTTCGCCGCGGTCACGCTTGAACTGATAGTCGGCCATGTAGGTCGTCAGCCCTTCCGACCAGTTGCCTGCGGAATAATCCACGTACACCCCGGTTCCCCACCAGGCGTGCAGGACCTCGTGGCCCAGCGAGGTGTGCGGAATGAATGGCAGCGGAATCACACGCTCCCCCAACAACGTAAAGCCGGAAAACGCCAGCCCCACGGGCTGCGGACTCGCGGCGATCGTGAAGGTCGCAAACGGGTACGGGCCGATCTCGTCATTGAAGCGCTGCAGGTATTTGGCCGCCTGCTCGCGATAGGTCTCCCCGAATCGCTCCTCGAGGCCGACCGGAAACAGGGTGCGTACCTCCACATCTCCAACCCGCAGCTCGGCCGGCTCCCAGGGGCCGGTAGCGATCGCCAGGGCGCGACCAGCGGGGTGCTCGAACGTGGCATGGTATTCGTCACCCCTGCGCTCCTCGGCCACGCGGGAGCCGGAAGCCACCCCGAGATGGCCACCAAGGCTCTTCAATTCGATACGCACTGCGTGGGGCTCGGCATCGGGACGGCGCGGATACCAGTCGGCGCCCGGCGGCAGATACCCGCCGTCCGGACCCAGGTATCCGCTCCCGGGACGTGCCTGGTCCGGTGCCGAAAGACGCGCCCCATAGCGGATCGCCAAAGGCCCGTCATCCGCACCCGGCTCGCGCGCCAGTTCCAGCCAACCATCCTCGCTGCGGTCGAACTCGACTACCTGCCCGCCAAGCGTCACCGCATCCACGGCAATGCCCGGATCCAGCCGGAACCGGCGCAGCGAGGCCGGATCGATCCGGGCCGGATCCGCCTCGAACCGCCCCTCCAGCCGCGCCTGGCTGGGATCCAGTTCCACCTCCAGCGTCACACCATCGTATGCCGTGTCGGCCGAAGCCGCTCCACCGGCCAGCCACAAGACAACACTGCACACCCACAACCCCGGGCGCATGCGTCAGTCCTCGCGCGGGAAGCGTGCCACGCGCTCTAGCCGCTTGCCCTCACGCTCGATCTGCAGTGGCAGCCACATGCCCGGTGGCGTCGCTTGCACCACGCGTTGCAGATCGCCAGCGGCGCGAATGGTCTGTTCGCCTGCCCGCAAAACCCGATCTCCAGCCTCCAGGCCGGCCGCCTCACCGACTGACCCCTCCTGCACGCGCAGGATGCGAATCCCCGGCGCGTCATCGGACTCCAGGTGCACGCCCAGCATCAAACTCGAACGTTCAAAACGCTCGTCGTGTGGCACACCGAAGACGGCGTCCGCAAGCGCCGGATCGCTGTCCGCACAACCGCCGGGCTCGCGCGGCAACAAGACCGCGGCCTCGCTCACGCCCAGATCGGCAAGTTGATGCGGCACCCCATAGCCGTATTCCAGGTGCCCGGAGCCAATGATCGCGGCCACCAGTGGCGGCGTATCGCCGCCCGCCTTGATGCGCGCCGCAATCCCGCCAGCCATCATCCGATCCCACGCCAACTGCGTCGCGATAAACCGCTCCGAATCCGGTCCCATGCCCGCTGGATGACGTTCCAGCACGGCTTCCAGATAGTCACGGTAGCCCTGGCTCGCCGCGGCCGGGGCCGACACCCCATCGCGCGTATCGGCGTCCACGGTATCCCAGCCCTCGTGACCCAGACGCTGGATATATTCCCGTTCCAGGTTCAGCGCCAGCAGCGGCACGTCGTGGACGCGGGCAAAGTGCAGGATCGGCCAGTACAACTCCGGGTCGAAACCCCAGTGCTCGTACCAGCCGCTCTTCTTCAGGAATGCCTCCGGGTCCAGCTCGCCCGCGACCCAGGCATCCAGCACCGGCTGCCTGGAGCGGGGCAGCATCTCCAGCCCGATCACCATGTCCGGGCGCTGACCATGCAGCGCAGAAAGCGTGCCCAACTGCCAGCGATGATGATCCATCCGGTCGTGGCGCTCGCCCAGCAACACCACCTCGCGGGTGGCAAGGTCGGCATACAGCTCGGCGGCATCCAGCGGCTCGCCCGCCGGCGTGGACCACGCCCCCGGAGCTGGACAATCACTGCCCGCCTTCACGGTACCCGCCAACAAGGCCGTCAGCAGGCCAACCGCGCCCACCCATGTCCCAAACCGAAAACCCGCCTGCATGCAGTACTCCTCGTTGCGAACCCACTACGCGCGGGACCATTTTCCAACGCCCACTCTTCCACGAACCCGGAGACCGGGTCCCGGCACGGCCAAACTATCCAGAAGACCCTGTGGCGCCTCCAGCGTTCCCCCGAGACCTTCGCTCGGTTAGCCTGCAAGGATGAGCACACCCCCACAAAACCCGCACCACCTGGCCTGGCTCGATCAGACCATCGGTGTCCTGCGATCCCTGATCATCTATCGCCGCCCCGGACGCCAGCGCGGACTACAGCATATGTATGCCCCGTTTATTCAGTCCGGGGATCTGGTATTCGACATCGGAGCCCATGTCGGCGACCGCACCCGCGCCTTCGCCGATCTTGGCGCGCGTGTGGTCGCTCTGGAACCGCAACCGCAGCTCCTGCCCTGGCTGCGCCGCGCGGTGCGCGGGCGCCCGGGCATCTCGATTCGGCGCGAGGTGGCCGGGCCACGCCCAGGTACCGCACAGCTGCAAGTCAGCCGACGCCACCCGACCGTCTCCTCCGCCTCGCGTTCCTGGGTGCGATCACTGCGCACCCGCAACCGCAGCTTTGAACACGTACGCTGGGACGAAGAGATCGCGGTACCCATGGTCACCCTCGACCAACTCATCGCCGAATACGGGCTTCCAGCATTCTGCAAGATCGATGTGGAGGGCATGGAGGCCGAGGTTCTGCGCGGCCTGAGCCACCCCATCTCCGCCCTGTCCTTCGAGTTCGTGGCCAGCGCGCTGGACGTCACCCGCGACTGCCTCGACCAGCTGGCAGAACTGGGCACGTACGAATACAACCTGATCCGCGGCGAACGCCGCCAGTATCAATTCGCCGACTGGCAATCCTCCGCAGCGATCCTTGCCTGGCTGGAGCGGCACGGCGAAAACCTGGGTTCGGGCGACCTGTACGCCCGCCGACACGATGCTTGATGGGGTCGCCTTGACGGAACCAGTGCGAGCGGCAAGGCTGGGCCTATGAACGCCGACAACCTCCCCTGGTGGCAACACCACACGAGCGACGGGATCGCCGCGCTCGCCGCCCGCGATGCGGTCGCGATCCTGCCCCTCTCGGCCATCGAACAACACGGCCCCCACCTGCCGCTGGATACCGACTACCGCATCGGGCTGGGCCTGCTGCAGGCCGCCTGCGAGACCATGGCGGAGGACCTTCCGCTCGCGGTCCTGCCGCCGGTGGCGATCGCCACCAGTACCGAACATACCGGCTTCCCGGGCACCCTGAGCCTGCAGCCCGAAACCGCATTGGCCACCTTGCGGGACATCGGCGACAGCGTGTCCCGCAGCGGCCTGCGGCGCCTGCTGCTCGTCAACAGTCACGGCGGCAATACCGGGATCTGCGACCTCGCTGCCCTGGAGTTGCGCCGGGCCCACGGCATGCTTGTGGTCAAACATCACTATTTCACCCAGCCCCCGCCGGACGCGTCCCGCATCGCGCCCGACGAGCTTCGCCACGGCCTGCACGGCGGGCTGATCGAGACCGCGATGATGCGGTTTCTCGCCCCGGAGCACGTGCGCATGGAGGCGGCCGCGGACGCACCGTCGCTGGGCGCGGAGCTCGCAGAAAAACTGGAAGTGCTGGAGCCCGAAGGGCGCGCGGCTTTCGCCTGGATGGCGGGCGACCTCCACCCGTCCGGCGTGGTCGGGGATGCCCGCGGCGCAACCGCCGAGTTGGGACGGCAATTGGTGGAGCACTACGCTCGCACCCTGGCCGCGACGATCCGCGACGCCGCGCGGTTCGACCTGACGCATCTCGCGCCCTGAGAGGGAGCGAGATGCGTCAGCCGCGCTCGGCCTCCGAGGCCAGCAGCTCCTGGAGCCAGTGGCCGCCACGGTCGGCCTTGGTGCTGAGATAGCGCAGGTTGTGCGGATTCAGCTTGCCATGCACCGGCTCGCGTGCCACCACCTCGATGCCACCGGCACGCAGGGCATCCATTTTTCCGGGATTGTTGGTCAATAGCCGCACGCTGTCGATGCCGAGGAACTCCAGCATCTCCACCGCCGCGTCGTAGCGCCGGCCATCGGCCTCGAAACCCAGCTGGCAATCGGAATCGATGGTATCCAGCCCGGCCGTCTGCATGGTATAGGCGCGCAACTTGTTGGCCAGTCCAATACCACGACCCTCCTGCGCCAGATACAACAGGACACCGCCGCCCGAGTCATTGATGGTCTTCACACCCAGGCGCAGCTGATCGCCGCAGTCACAGCGGAGGCTGCCGAACAGATCCCCGGTCAGACAGGCCGAGTGCAGCCGGACCGGTACCGCATCCGGCCAGTCGCGGGGCTCCCCTATCAGCACCGCGACGTGCTCCAGGATCCCGTTGCCCTCGCGGAACAGCATGAATCGGGTGACCGGCGCGTCCGCCAGCGGCACCGGGGCCTCGCTGACATAGGCCAGTTCCAGGCGCGGGTGCTTGGCCACCGCGCGCGCCTCCTGCTCGTCGACGTCGAGGAACATGCCGTCCGCCAACGCCGTGCGAATGGCCTCCGGCACCGGCTCGGGGACCGGCGCGGCCACCACCGCCGGCAACAGACGCCCCGCACGCACCAGCTCCAGGGCCGCGACCTCTGCGGGAAGCGCACGAACCACCGTGGGCTGCCCAATCGCGGCGTACGGGTGGGTCGTCTCGTTCGAGGCCTCCGGGGCGCTGGCCAGTGTAAACAGGGCCTCGGGATCGGTATTCGGAGCGAATTCCAGGGCCACGCCTTCCCAGCCTTCCTGCAGCGGCTGGGACCAGCCCATTGCAGAGGCGCGGTGCGCGGTTAGAATCAGTCGAGGCGCGGACCCGGTCATGTGGGTCAGGCGATCCAGCAACACAGGGGTCAGCCCCTCGACGGCCGCAACGAGTACACTCGACTGCGAACCACTCACCAGGACCGGATGGCCCCGGCGAAGATCAAAGATCCCGCGATCGGCGTTGTGCATCGGGTGCTTCCATACGGAGTTTTGTTTATGACCAGCCCGCAAACCGCGAATTCCCCGGAGGCGGCTCCCGGCTTGGCCAGGCAGGTCGAAGACGGCGTTAGCCTACCCCAACTCGCTACTTGCGGTCCCGTAACCCCGGGGATTGCGGCATGACGGCCTATCCGGTAACCGAGGAGCAGGCCTGGCGCTGGCTGCTGGCACAACGGGCCGATCCCGGGTGCTGCCCCCTGCCCGGCCCCCTGGCACCGGGTGCCCACGAGCTGCTGGATCTCTACGGCCCGATCGTCGAGGCCCCCAGCATCACCGTGGCCCAGCTCGGCCAGAGCCTGGACGGGCGCATTGCCACCGCGAGCGGCAAGTCGCACTACGTCACCGGCCCCGAGGATATCGAGCGCCTGCATCGCCTGCGGGCCCTGGTCGATGCCGTGATCGTCGGCGCCGGCACGGTCGTGGCCGACGACCCTCGCCTGACCGTGCGCAAGACCGAGGGCCCCAACCCGGTCCGCGTGATCCTGGACCCCGATGGCCGCATTCCCGCTGATGCCCATGTCTTTCGCAATGCCGAGGTCCGGACCATTGTCCTGCACGCAGCCGGGTATGGACCCTGCGGCCTGCCCGAGCATGTCGAATGCCTGGAGATGCCCACCGGGGCCGACGACCGCTTCGACCCCGCCAGGATCCGCGGCCAACTCGCGGAGATGGGCCTGCATCGCCTGCTGGTCGAAGGCGGCGGCCAGACGGTCTCGCGCTTTCTCGAGGCCGACACCCTGGACCGGCTGCACCTGACCATTGCGCCCATGCTGATCGGCTCCGGGCGTCCGGGTGTGACCCTGCCGGAGATCGACTCGCTGGATCAGGCGTTACGCCCGCCTTGCCGTATCTTCCGCCTCGGCGGCGACACCCTCTTCGACCTGGACCTGCGCAGCAAGCCCTGACCCGACCCAGATTCGCTCTTCGCCATCGCGTCACGCGCGATGGCGGGGTGCCTCAAACCAGGTTGTCGCGGATCGCGCGGGAGACCGCGTCCAGCTCCGCCGGGACCTTGGCTGGCTGAATCACGCTCTGGGCGATGGCCGTATCCGGGTCCTTCAGGCCGTTGCCCGTAAGGGTGCACACCACAGTGGAGCCTTCCTGGATCTTGCCCTCGCGGATGTCGCGTAGCGCACCCGCCAGCGACGCGGCAGAAGCCGGCTCGCAGAACACGCCTTCCTTTTCCGCCAGGAGCTTCTGCGCAGCCAGAATCTCGTCGTCCTGGCACTCGTCGAACCAACCGCCGGATTCCTCGCGGACCTTCCAGGCCATGTCCCAGGACTGCGGATGGCCGATACGGATCGCGGTCGCCACGGTGTCCGGGTTATCGACCATCGCGCCACGCATGAACGGGGCGGATCCCGCCGCCTGATAGCCGACCATGTGCGGACGGTTACCCACCATGCCGCCACCCGCGTACTTGCAGTGGCCCTTGCAATAGGAACAGGCTTCGGTCACGTCGTCGCTGCTCTTGGCCGCCATCTCGCTGTACCCGATCCAGTGCGCGGTGATGTTCCCCGCGTTGCCCACCGGCAGGCAGTGGTAGTCCGGGGCACGGCCCAGTTCCTCGACGATCTCGAAGGCGGCCGTCTTCTGGCCCTGCAGGCGATAGGGGTTCACCGAGTTCACCAGCGTCACCGGCGTATTGGAGGCAACCTCCTTGACCAGACGCATGCCGTCGTCGAAGTTGCCCTCGATCTGGATCACCGTGGCGCCGTGCATCATCGCCTGGGCGAGCTTGCCCAGGGCGATCTTGCCGTCCGGTATCACCACGAACGCGGTAATGCCCGCACGCGCCGCATACGCAGCGGCAGCGGCCGAGGTGTTGCCGGTGGAGGCACAGACAATCGCCCGCGAGCCCTCCTCGATGGCCTTGGTCACGGCCATGGTCATCCCCCGGTCCTTGAACGATCCGGTCGGGTTCAGCCCCTCGAACTTGACGTAGATCTCGACCTCGCGCGTGAGCTCGCGCGGGATGTTGTTCAGACGGATCAAGGGCGTGTTGCCCTCGCCCAGCGAGATGATGCGCGTGTCGTCGTGTACCGGCAGGCGGTCACGGTAGCGCTCGATCAGTCCGGTATAGCGATGTCCAAAGGCCATGGTGTTCTCTTCGTCGTTGCGAAAGGGATAGAGCGCCAACTAGCGCGCCAGTCCTTCCATGCGGATACGGGTAATCGGGGTCAACAGATGATCCAGGGCCTCGATCGCGGCAATCGCCTCGTTCATCGCGCCCTCGCGAACCTTGTGCGTCAGCATGATGATCGTGGCCTCGCCGCGCTCCGGGTCCGGCTCGCGCTGCAGGATCGCCTCGATGCTGATGCCGTGCTCGCCCAGAATACGGGTAATGTCGGCCAGAACGCCGGGCCGGTCCTGGGTGCGCAGGCGCAGGTAGAAGGAGGTCTCCACCTCGGCAAGGTCCAGCACCGGCTTGTCCGACAGGGCATCCGGCTGGAACGCCAGATGCGGCACGCGGTTCTCCGGATCGGTGGTCAGGGCACGCACCACGTCGACCAGATCGGCCACCACTGCGGAGGCGGTCGCCTCGGCCCCGGCCCCGGCGCCGTAATAAAGCGTCGGGCCGACGGCGTCGGCATGCACCAGCACGGCGTTCATCACGCCGTCGACGTTCGCGATCAGCCGGCGCTCCGGGATCAGCGTCGGATGCACCCGCAGCTCGTAGCCCTTCGGCGTCCGCCGGGCAATGCCCAGGTGCTTGATGCGATAACCGAGTTCGGCGGCGAAGCCGACATCCTCGCGGGTGATATCGCTGATCCCCTCCACCGCGACGCGGTCGAACTGGAGCGGGATGCCGAAGGCGATCGAGGCCAGGATCGCCAGTTTGTGCGCGGCGTCGATCCCCTCCACGTCAAAGGTCGGATCGGCCTCGGCGTAGCCCAGTGCCTGGGCCTCGGCCAGCACGTCCTCGAAGTCGCGACCCTTGTCGCGCATCTCGCTGAGGATGAAGTTTCCGGTACCGTTGATGATCCCGGCCAGCCACTCGATCTGGTTGCCGGCGAGACCCTCGCGGATCGCCTTGATAATCGGAATGCCACCGGCGACTGCCGCCTCGAAGGCCACCATCACGCCCTTCTCCTGGGCGCGCTCGAAGATCCCGTTGCCATGCAGCGCGATCAGGGCCTTGTTGGCGGTGACCACGTGCTTGCCCGCGTCAATCGCGGCCAGTACCAGGCTCAGGGCGAGATCCGTCCCGCCCATCAGTTCGACGACAACCTCGACCTCCGGGTCGTTGACGACCTCGGCCGGATCGGTGGTCAGGCGGATCTGCGAGCAATCGCATTCGCGCTCGCGCTGGATGTCGCGCGCGGCGGCCGCCACGACCTGAATGTCGCGACCCGCGCGGCGAGCGATCTCGGTGCCGTTGCGCGCGAGCACGTTGATCGTCCCGCAGCCGACAGTTCCCAGTCCCAGAATTCCGATCTTTACCGGCGTCATAGCCTTGCTGTCCTTGACGTCGGGCACCAGCGGCGCCCCGTGTTCATTGCGTTGAGGGTCTGCGGCGCTCGAACTAGCTGCCCGAACCCGGATTTTCCTCGGAGGCGTCGGCCAGGATCGAGTCCGCGCGGAACATCGCCTTGATCCCGCGCAGGGCCTGACGCGTACGCTGTTCGTTCTCGATCAGGCTGAAGCGCACGTGGTCGTCTCCGTAGTTGCCGAAACCCACCCCCGGCGAGACCGCCACCTTGGCGTCGCTCAGCATTTTCTTGGCAAACTCCAGCGAGCCCATCTCGCGGTAGGGCTCGGGGATCGGCGCCCAGACGAACATGGTCGCCTTCGGCTTCTCGACCTGCCAGCCGAGCTTGTTCAGCCCCTCGCAGAGGACATCACGGCGCACCCGGTAGAGCTCGCGAATCTCCTCCACGCAGTCCTGCGGGCCCTCCAGCGCAGCGATCGCAGCGACCTGGATGGGGGTGAAGGTGCCGTAGTCGAGGTACGACTTGATCCGCGCCAGCGCCGCGACCAGGGTCGGGTTACCGCACATGAAGCCGACGCGCCAGCCCGGCATGTTGTAGGTCTTGGACAGGGTGTAGAACTCCACCGCAATGTCCTTCGCCCCCGGCACCTCGAAGATCGAAGGCGCCTTGTAGCCGTCAAAACTGATCTCGGCATAGGCCAGGTCGTGCACGATCCATATGCCATGTTCCTTGCAGATCGCCACGACCCGCTCGAAGAACTCCCGATCCACGCACTGGGTGGTCGGATTCGCCGGGAAGTTGAGGATCAGCATCTTCGGCTTCGGCCAGGAGTCCTGGATCGCCCGCTCCAGCTCGGCGAAGAAGTCGACATCCGGCGTCAACGGCACATGGCGCACGTCTGCCCCGGCAATCACACAACCATAGGGATGAATCGGATAGGCCGGATTCGGCACCAGCACCGCATCGCCCGGCCCCAGGGTCGCCAGCGCAAGGTGCGCCAGGCCTTCCTTGGAACCAATGGTCACGATCGCCTCGGTCTCCGGGTCCAGATCGACGTCGAACCGGGTCTTGTACCAGCGCGTGATCGCGCGGCGCAGCCGCGGGATACCCTTGGATACGGAATAGCGGTGGGTATCGCCGCGTTGCGCCGCCTCGCACAGCTTGTCCACGATGTGCTGCGGCGTCGGCTGGTCCGGGTTGCCCATGCCGAAGTCGATGATGTCCTCGCCGCGGGCGCGGGCCTCGGCCTTCAACTGGTTCACGATGTTGAAGACGTAGGGCGGGAGGCGCTCGATACGGGGAAAGACGTCGGTCACGGATTCTGGGTCCTGGTTGGGGCCTTGGGGATCGCTTTGCAGGGCCAAAACGGCCCCTCCGGATGCCGCACCGGAAAGCGCGCCAAAGTATAACCCGGGCCCCCGGCTGTCAACGAACCGAGGTTCGGACACCCCGCCGGACGGGGATGGAATCTTGAGCCTTTCGCGGGCTCGGAGTAGCGTAAAGGGATGCTGTTTTCCGAAGTCACCAGCGAAGACTCCTACATCGTGACCGGCTATGAGTCGGGGCGCGTCGGAATCAACCAGATTGCGCACAGCCGCAGCCTGATCGTGCGCCCGCACGAACTGCGCACCGACTGGCCAGTCGACTCGGTCGAACAACTGGGCGTGGATCACCTGCAAGCAATACTGGACGCGCCGCCCGAGGTCCTGCTAATCGGCACCGGTACGGTCCAGCAATTCCCGGACCGCGCGGTCTGGCGTCATCTGCGCTCGCAGGGCCTGGGGGTGGAAATCATGGATACCGCGGCCGCCTGCCGCACGTACAACCTGATCATGGCCGAGGGCCGCGACGTCGCCGCTGCCCTGATCATTAACGGATAAGCGACCCGCCCCGGCAACCCTCTCAGGAACTCGGCAGGACCTCGTCACCCTTCATTCCACGCGACTCCAGCAGCTTCCGCAGCCGCTTCAGCGCATCCATCTGAATCTGCCGCACCCGCTCCCGGGTCACGCCGATCTCCGCCCCGACCTGCTCCAGGGTCGAGCGCTCGAAACCGTGCAGCCCGAACCGGCGCACCAGCACCTCGCGCTGTTTGTAGTCCAGTTCTTCCAGCCAGGCATCCACCAGATGATGAAGATCCTGATCCTCCAGCAAAGTGGAGGGCTCGGGCGCATTCACGTCGGCAAGGATATCGGCCAGCGAGCGATCGCCGTCCGGGCCCGACGGCAAATCCATCGAGGTGGAGGGTTCGGACATCGCGCGCAGCTTCTGGATCTCCGCCACCGGCCGGCCCAGGCGCTCCGCCAGCTCTTCCTCGGTGGGGTCGCGGCCAAGTTCCTGCGTCAGGTTGCGCGCAATCCGCGCGTGCATGCGCAACTCCTTGCTCACATGCACCGGAATGCGGATGGTCCGCCCCTGATTCATCAGGGCCCGTTCGATGGTCTGGCGGATCCACCAGGTGGCGTAGGTGGAAAAACGAAAGCCGCGCTCCGGGTCGAATTTTTCCACCGAGTGCATGAGGCCGAGATTGCCCTCCTCGATCAGGTCAAGCAGCGGCAGACCCCGGTTCAGGTAGCGACGGGCGATCTTGACCACCAACCGAAGATTGCACTCGATCATGCGCCGGCGGCCACTCTCGTCTCCCTCGCGCGCCAGACGCGCGTACTTGCGCTCTTCCTCGGGGGTCAGCAGCGGGCGGTATTCGATATCGCGCAGGTAGATCTGGATCGCATCCAGTTCCGCGGGACGGGCGTCGCGCAGGGTTTTCGGCCGTACCGGAGCGCCTTCTTCCGGTTTCAAGCCGGCGGTGACGTCGGGTAGCACCGCCTCCGAGACGTCTTCCGGATCTTCGGATTCCTCGATCTTTTCAACCGGATGGGCCAGATCCTCGGGCACCTGGGTCGCCTCCTCCGGATCCGGCTCGTGGGTCAGGTTGTCGTTGTGCAGTTCCGGAGCGGCCGGTTGCCGGGTCTTGGCCATGTAGTGTCCTGCTCTCGATCGAGTCAGCGGTCCGGGAGGTATCGCGCCGGGTCTACCGGCGTCCCGTCCACCCGGATCTCGAAGTGCAACATCGGGCGCTCGGCCCCCGATGACCCCAGACGCGCGATGGTGTCGCCCGCCTGCACCTGGTCACCCTCGCTCACCAGCAATTCATCGTTGTGCCCGTAGGCACTGAGGAACCGCGCGTCGTGCTTGAGGATGATCAATCGACCATACCCCACCAGGCCGCCACCTGCATAGACCACTTCCCCGGCCCGCGTTGCCCGTACGTGATCCCCCCGTTCGCCGCCGATCGCAAGCCCTCGGCGCGTGCCGCTGCTGGAGAATCCGCGCAGCACCTCGCCCGCCGCTGGCCATTGCCAACCACCCGGATCGGAGGGCGGCGGACTCGAAGTCGACGAGCTTGAGGTAGAGCCGGACGAGGTTCCGCCACCGCTGTCGCGGCCAGAGGCGCCCGAGGATGGTTGCCGCGTGCTCGGCGCTGAAGAGGCCTGTGGCGCGCTGGGCGGCGACGAGCGCGCCGCACCTCGCAGCCGCAGGCGCTGACCGGGATGGATGACATAAGGGGCACCGATGGCATTGCGTCGGGCCAGATCGCGCCATTCCAAGCCGTAGCGCTGGGCAATGCGATACAGCGTCTCGTTGCGCTGCACCACGTGGGTGTCCGGCATTGAGGCCCCGCTGGGCGCACGCGCCGCACAACCGGCCAGGACACTCGCAACCAGGACCAGCACCAACCCCGTCACCAACCCCTGAACCATGCGCCGGCGCATGTCAGTCCATTACCAGATAGATCGCCATGGCCACGGCCAGCAGGATAATGGCCGCCCAGCCCAGACGCTCCATATACGGTCGCAGATGGCGCTCCGCACGCGGCCCGGCCCAGGCCATGAACAACGCGACCAGGAAGAAACGCAGCCCGCGCCCCACCAGCGACGCGATCAAGAACGGCAACAGGGCCATCGAAAGCGCCCCGGCGGTCACGGTGAACAGCTTGTAGGGGATCGGTGAAAAGCCGGCGACCAGGACGACCCAGACTCCCCAGGTGTCAAACCAGGCCTCGGCCTGGCTTAACTCCTCGCCGTACCCGACCTGATGCAGCCAGGGCCCGATCCACTCGAACGCCAGCCACCCGATCAGGTACCCGAGCAAACCGCCAAGCGCGGAAAACAGGGTGGTCAGCGCGGCCAGCCGCCAGGCGGAACGTGGCTGCGCCGCCGCCATCGGCGCAAGCATTACGTCCGGGGGGATGGGGAAGAACGAAGACTCGGCGAACGAGAGCCCAGCCAGATAACGCGGCGCATGAGGATGGCGGGACCAGGCCATCACCCGGTCGTAGAGCGGCTCGAAGAGCTTCATCGATGCCGTACCGCCGCGACCAGTTCAGTCACAAATGCCTCGACCTGCACGGTCCGCCGTCATTGCTCGGCCCCCGGAAGCATCGGCACGAACATCACCGCGTCCAGGATATCGCGCACATAGGCCTCTTCCGTCCGGGTATAGCGCACCAGCTGCTGACGCCCGTCCGGGCCTTCCACGGGCGCGACCAGGCGCCCGCCCAGCGCCAGCTGGGTCAGCAACGCCTCGGGAACCTCCTTCGGTGCTGCGGTCAGGATGATGCCGTCGAACGGCGCCTTGTCTGGCCAGCCGTCGGCCCCGTCACTGTGCCGAAGATTGACGTTGTTGATGCCCAGACGGCTCAACAGTTCACGGGCGTTCCGGCTGAGCGCCTGAATGCGTTCCACCGAGAACACCCGATCCACGATCTGCGCCAGGACCGCCGCCTGATAGCCGGAGCCGGTCCCGATCTCCAGGACCGTCCGGGGGCGCTCGCCCTCGAGCAGTGCCTCGGTCATGCGCGCGACGATAAAGGGCTGGGAGATGGTCTGGCGGTGTCCGATCGGCAACGCCGTGTTCTCGTAGGCGCGATGGCTCAGCGCCTCCTCCACAAACAGGTGGCGGGGAATCGAACGGATCGCCTCCAGTACTCGCGGGTCGCGGATCCCCTGCCCCTCCAGCAACCGGACCAGCCGGTCACGGGCACGCTGCGAGGTCAGACCGGCGCCGGTGGCGTCAGGAACCATGTCCAGCCTCCGGGAGCGAGTCGTCCAGCCAGCGTCCCACCGTGTCGATGGCGTCAAAGCGCGTGAGGTCCACCTGGATCGGCGTCACCGAGACGTAGCCCTCGCGCACCGCGTGGAAGTCGGTACCCGGGCCGGCGTCCTGTTCCGACCCGGCCGGCCCGACCCAGTAGATCGGGCGCCCGCGGGGGTCCTCGTCCGCGATCATCGGCTCCGCCCGATGGCGATGTCCCAGGCGCGTGGCCTGCACACCACGGATCTCCGAGCGCGGCAGATCGGGGACATTCACATTCAGGATGGTGGCCGCCGGCAGCGGCACGCGGTTGATGCGGTCCAGCAATTCAACCACTACGCTTGCCGCAGCGTCGTAGTGCTGCAGATCCGGACCCACCAGCGACACCGCAATCGACGGGAGCCCCAGAAAGCGTCCTTCCATCGCAGCTGCCACCGTGCCGGAATACAGCACGTCGTCGCCCATGTTCGCACCGGCATTGATCCCGGAGATGACCACATCCGGCTCCTGCTGCAACAACCCCGTGATCGCCAGGTGCACGCAGTCCGTCGGGGTCCCGTCGACCTGTACATCACCGCTCTGGAGGTGACGCGCCCGCAGCGGCCGCACCAGCGTCAGGCTGTTGCTGGCACCGCTGCGATCCCGGTCCGGGGCCACCACGTGCACCTCGGCAATCCGCCGCAGATGCGTCGCCAGGCACTGGATGCCCGGGGCGTGAATTCCATCGTCGTTGCTAACCAGAATGCGCATGCAGAAACAGGGCCGTTGGGAGGGCATTCAATATACTGGAAACCGTCCAGGGAGACGCTCTCGAATCGACTCGATCGCGCCCGCCCCCCGAAAAGTGCGAGTATCCTGCCATGAACTCCGGGGATGATCCCAACGATTTCGACGAATTCCTGCAGGCCGTTGGCAACGTGCGACGGCTGCACAGTGATCAGGCCGATGTCCGTCCCCCGCCTCCCGCAGCCCGGGCACGCCAGCGAGAGGCCGACGAGGCGCGCGCCCATGCCGACTGGCTCAGCGATCCGCTTAACGCCGCCGATCTGCAACCGGGCGATGAACTCCGCTTTGCCCGCCCCGGCATCAGCCCGCGCGTCTTCCGCAAGCTGCGGGGCGGACACTACCGCGTACAGGACGAGATCGACCTGCACGGCCTGTTCGCCGACGAGGCGCGCCGCGCCATTGGCCTGTTCCTTGACGATGCCCGCCGGGGCGGCGCGCTGTGCGTACGCATCGTGCACGGCAAGGGCCTGCGCTCACGCCACAAGGGCCCGGTACTCAAGGGGCTGACCGACCACTGGCTGCGCCAGCGCGACGATGTCCTTGCGTTCTGCTCCGCGCGGCCGACCGACGGCGGCACCGGTGCCGTCTATGTCCTCCTCAAGCGGTCCCGGAGCCCGGATCCCGGCCGCTGAAACCCGCATCCAGAGACCATCTTCCACGCGACAAACGGCGCCCTCACATACGCCTTTCGATATATTCGCATTTTGCGATTTGGATGCTTAGACTGGATCCAGACCCGCAAGGCGGCCCCGGAATCCTGACCCGGATTCATCTATCATTTGGTGAACACCGACCTTGCGCTTTATCCACGATCGGTCCATGCTTTGTACAGGTCTTGTACAGACACAGGACGCAACGGACTCTGCACTACGAGGTATTTGCCATGAAGAACTGGAAGCTTGCCCCCCTGGCCCTCGGCCTGATCGCCTTCTCTGCCGCCAGCGGCCAAGCGGGCGCAGACAGCATGCCGCAGCTCTCTCAGGACGACCTGCAAGAGCGCATCGCTGCCAATCGTGACGCCATTCAGAAATTTGCCAGCACCCTCCAGGGCGAACTGATGACCGCCATGCAGTCCGGCGGCCCCACCGAGGCGATCCAGGTGTGCAACGAGCGCGCCCCGGCCATTGCGCGTGACATCTCGGCGGAAACCGGCATCGAGATCGGCAGAACCAGCCTGAAGCTGCGCAACCAGGACAACGCCCCCGACCGCTGGGAACGCCTGACCCTGCAGGGTTTCGAGGCCCAGCATACGGCTGGCACTCCAGCCACGGATCTGCCGCCGCGCTTTGGCGTGGTCGAATCCGATGATGGTGACCCGAAATTCCGCTTCATGGCGGCCATCCCGACCGGCGGCGCCTGCCTGACCTGCCACGGCTCCGACGTCAGTGGCGACGTGAAGCACGCGCTGGAACGTCTCTACCCCGACGATCAGGCGACCGGCTTCCGCGAGGGTGACGTGCGCGGTGCCTTCACCGTGACCCAGGAAATGTAGACATCCCGGGACCATCGGAAGAGGCCGCCTCCGGGCGGCCTTTTTTGTGGCCGGGACAATCCCGGAGCACCCACCACAGGCACCATTCTTGAGCACAACCGCACCGGAACGTGCTATTTTCGTGCCATGGAAGCCGAGATGGGCGCCCAAAAAACGCCCCTCCGCGCGCACGACCCGCAGACCCGACCGAAACGCCATATATGACGCGAACCATAGATGCCGAACTGCTTGCCCTCGCCGTGGATGCCTCCAATGACGGCATCGTGATCGCCGAGCGCGAGGGCGACGACAACATCCTGATCTACGTGAATCGCGCCTTCGAGGAACTGACCGGCTATCGCTCCGAGGAGATCCTCTACCGCGACTGCCGCTTCCTGCAGGGCGAGGATACCGACCAGGACGTGCGCCAGGAGATTCGTGCGGCCATCGACGAAAACCGGCCCTGCCGTGTGACCCTGCGCAACTACCGCAAGGACGGCAGCCTGTTCTGGAACGAGCTGTCACTGACCCCGGTGTTCAACGACGAAGACCGACTCACCTACTACATCGGTATCCAGAAAGACATCACCGACCGCGTGGAAGCCGAGCAGCGCGCCGAACGCGCCGAACGCAAGCTCAAGAACTCCGCCTGACGCCGACTCAGGCGCGATCCGCCGCCCGCGGGACGCAGATCGCCTCAAGCACACCGGTCGCATACTCCCCGGCCCCCAGCTCCAGCGTCAGCCACAGGTCGTGCCCCTCCCAGCGCCACTCCACGGCGCCTGGCACCATGCGCAGCGCGCGCCGCGCCGCCTTCACGTCCGCCTTCTCCAGTCCTTCCGCCAACGCCGGCTCGCCAGCGGCCATCGTCGTCTCCAGTGCCTCGACCTCGCCTGCCGTCGGCATCGCACCCTTGCCCCACAGCGGCCCCGTCGGATGGAGATCCAGCCGGGCAGCGCGCGCCTCCAGCTCGGCATCCACCTCCGCCACCGGAAACACGCTGCCCGAGCCTTCGAGATTGGCCACGTCACCCGGCAGCAACCGGTCCCAGTCGCCGCGGCGGACCCGCTCGGCCAGTACCGCGTTGAA
Organism: Thioalkalivibrio versutus; assembly: GCF_001020955.1. Lineage (NCBI taxonomy): Bacteria > Pseudomonadati > Pseudomonadota > Gammaproteobacteria > Chromatiales > Ectothiorhodospiraceae > Thioalkalivibrio > Thioalkalivibrio versutus. Next base: position 1,220,206 of record NZ_CP011367.1, on the reverse strand, counting down.
GATCGCGGAACGGGCGGCGGACAAGAGCAGACTGCGCTGGTTGCGGCTGCGCGGCGCGCGACCGCCCCCCAGCCAGGCCCGCGCCTTGGCCAGGTTGTCGCGGCCAAAGCGTTGCGCCCCGAAGTAGTTGGGAATCCCCCCGCTACGGATCGCCTCGAGGATCTGTTCCGCGGCCGCGCGATCGCCCTGCACATCACCCAGACGGATCTCGAAGCGATTGCCCGCCAGGTGCCCAGTACGCAACTTGCGCGCATGGCGGGCAATCTGCAGCACCCGCATCCGGCCCGCCTCCTCCCCGCCTTCCTGGGCGGCATTCCAGGCCTCGGCACGGGCCGTCCAATCCGGCTCGGACTCCGGCGGGCATTGCACGCTGAACCACTGGAGCGTCACCGCCTGGCGGTCCTTGCGCCCGGCGTAGCTGACCTTGCCCCGGCCTGCGCCCGACTCGCGCGCCAGCCACACCGCCACGTCCTCGCTGTTCAGCAGGCGCTTCTCGATCTCCAGCCAGACATGTTCCCCCTCACCTTCGGGCGTCGTTGCCGGCAATTCCTCAACCCGGAAATCTTCCGGGCATGCCTTGATCATCGCGGTCAGGGGCGGGTGCCAGGGGTAGGGTGTCGCGTTCATCTCGGGCTCCTGACTCATCGGGGGGATGCCGGCCGGGCAACATCGTCACGCACATAGACCGGCTGCGCGTCTTCAGGCGCCACCGCCTCGCCACGCTCCCAGGCATCCACTGCCAGCAGCGCAACCTCTTGCGCATCGGGCAACGCGTCGGCGTCCACCGCCTCGCTCGCCAGCCCCTGGGCGGCGGCCAGATCAGGGAAGGTGGCGAAGGCCGACCCCAGCCCATAGCGCTCGCCCACCGGCCAGGCCACGACCAGGCTCTCCGGTGCGGCCACCTGCTCCGGCCCAAGGCCCACGCGCTCGCCCTGAACCGGACAAAGGCTCCAGTACACCTCCCCCATGCGAGCATCCAGCGCCGCAAGCACGGCCGCCGGCCGGCGATCATCGCGCAGCGCCTGTTGGGCCAGCGCCTGCAACGTGGAGACCGGAACCACCGGACGGTCCAGGGCGAAGGCAATCCCTTGCGCCACGCCCAGCCCCAGGCGTACACCGGTAAACGCCCCCGGCCCCCGTCCGACGGCCACGCCATCCAGACTGCTGCGCGGCACGTCCGCCTCGCGCAGCAATTGCTCGATCTGCCCCAGGATCAGCTCGCCATGCCGGCGCGCCGCGCGCTCGCGCACACAATGGATCTCGCCATCAAGATAAAGGGCTGCCGAACACTGTTCGGAAGCGGTCTCCAGTGCGATCAAGCGCATGTGTTGCGTCCCCGGGCCTGCTCGAGAAAACGCAGCGCGGCGGCCGGCTCCCGCGTACGGTGAAACGCCGGCAGGCTGGCCAGAAAGCGCCGGCCGTAGGATTTCCCGGTTAGCCGCGGATCACACAAGGCGAGGATGCCCGCATCCTCGGCGTCCCGAATCAGCCGCCCCGCGCCCTGTTTCAGCGCCAGCACGGCCTGCGGCAGGGTGAATTCCATGAACGGGGAACGCCCCTCCGCCTCCAGCGCGGACGCGCGCGCCTGCAGCACCGGGTCATTGGGCGCGGCAAACGGCAAACGATCAATGATCACCACCGACAGTGCCTCGCCGCGGATGTCGACGCCTTCCCAGAAACTGTGCGCCCCCAGCAGCCACGCATTGCCCGACTCGCGAAAACGCGCCAGCAGGTCGCCTCGCGGCTGCTCGCCCTGCACCAGCAGTTCGCGATCGGCCGGCAACTCCGCACGCAGGATCGCCGCCGCTTCCTGCAATGCGCGATGGCTGGTAAACAGGAAGAATCCGCCGCCCGGGTTGTCACGCAAAAGCGGCCAGGCCCAGGCGATGCAGGCACGGGTATAGCCCGGGTCGTTCGGATTGGGCAGCGGGGGCTGTGGGTGGACCAGGCAGGCCTGATTGGGGAAATCGAACGGGCTGTCCAGGCGTTCGCTTGCGACATCGGCCGGCAGGCCGAGTCGGCGCGCCGCATGGCCGAAGTCCTCGCCCACCGCCAGGGTGGCCGAGGTAAAGATCCACGCCGCCGGCCGCGCGGCGCGCCGCTGTGCCAGCGGCCGTGCCGCATCCAGCGGCGTCCGGTGCAGGATCAGGCTCTGACTGAAGCGCTCCGCCCAGGCCACCGTGTCCGGGGTCTCCTCGCGCCAGTCGCGCAGGCGTTCCAGCAACAGGGCGCTGCGCCCGCGCAGCTGCTCCAGGCCTGGTGCCCGTGCGGCCGCGGCCTCCAGCGCGTCGCCGACAAAACCGAGATTCGTATCCAGCCGATCCAGCAACGGATCGAGTTCGCCGCCGGGACTGACCGTATCCCAGCTGGAGCGGCCCTCCCAGGTGCGCGAGGCATCCAGCAGTTCGGCCACACTCGCCTCCAGCTCCGCGATGCGCTGGCGGATATCCAGCATCTCCGGGGCATTCTGTTCCTGCTCGCGCCGGGTGTCTCGAGCCAGTTCGCGTAACGCGCGCGTGCCGACCGCAATGCCAAAAAACGACCCGGCGATATCCGGCAGCTGATGAGCCTCGTCGACAATCACCGCGTCGACCTCCGGCAGGAGTTCGCCGAAGCCCTCTTCTTTCAGGGCCATATCCGCGAGCAACAGGTGATGATTGACCACCACCACGTCGGCCTCCTGTGCGCGCTTGCGGGCCTGCACCACGAAGCAGTCGTTGTAGCTCGGGCATTCCCCTCCCAGGCAGTTGTCCACGGTCGAGGTGACCTGCGGCCACAACCTGGAGTCCTCCGCGAGGATCCCGGCCTGCCCCAGGTCGCCGGTAGGGCTTGTACGCGCAAACCGCTGCAGGGCCTCGATGACCGGCAACTGCTCGCGGCGCACGGGGCTGCCGGTCGCACCCCCGGCCTCGGCCGCGGCCAGTTCCAGGCGGTAGTGGCACAGATAGTTGGCGCGGCCCTTCAGCAGCGCAGCCCGCGGGCGGTATCCCAGGGCCTCGCAGACCACCGGCAGGTCGCGATCGAAGAGCTGATCCTGCAGGGTCTTGGTTCCGGTGGAGATCAGGGCACGCCGACGCGACTGCAGGATCGGCACGAGATATGCGAAGGTCTTGCCGACGCCGGTCGCCGCCTCGACCAGCAGGGCGGTGGGCGCAGTCGCCAGCGCCTCTTCGACCGCCACGGCCATGCGTTGCTGCGGCTCGCGCGGACGGAAGCCTGCGACCGCAGTGGCCAGGTCCCCGCCCGGGCTCAGGGCCCGTACCGCCGCCGACTCCACCGTTACCGCGTTCGACGAGTCAGACAATGTCGGCTTCCAGGCGGCGGATCGCCTCGCGGGCCTCGTCGGCCCCGGCCGCGTCGCCCTGCGCTTCGCGGGCCTTCAGGATCAGTCGCCAATTCTGCAGGGCCAGTTCGCGGTCCGCACCGTCCACCATCTGCAACGAACGACCGGCCAGCCGCTCGGCCTGCTGATAGCGCCCCTGTTCCATGCGCAGCGCGGCCATCTGGTGCCACAGCCCGGCATCCCGCGGCGCAATCCGCAAGGCGCGCTCCAGACGCTGCTCCGCGCGCGCGGTGTCCCCGGCCTGGCGCGCGGACTCGGCCTGCTGGGCCAGGTTCAGGGCCGCGGCGGGTGTCGCCGCGCGTTCCGGCTCACGGGGTTCGGCCCGATCTTCGCTGGGCGCTGCATCCTCCCCGGTGATCTCCCCGTCGTCAGGCACCGGGGCACTCGCATCCCGGGGCGCCGGCGTCGCACAGGCGGCGAGGAGCGCGGCCAGCGCAACAGCACCCAGCCACTGCGCCGGGCGCCACGCCGAACCGGCGGGCAGCGTGACGCGAAACGGGGATCGTGCGGTACACAACATCTTCACCGGAATAGCCTCTCGAACCAGCCTTGCGGGCTGGAATCACTGCGCAGATCACACTCGGCGCGTGTCTCGGGGCTCGAATTCTGCCAGAACGGCAGCCTCTTCACCGACTCGCAGGCGTGGTCATCGCTTTCCACACGCAACCCGGAGGCAAGATCGACCCCCTGATAGTCGATGCCGGGGTGGCCCTCCAGGCGCAGGGATTGCACCCCGATCCCCGCCATGATCTCCGCCCACACCGGCGCGGCGGACACCCCACCGGTCAGACCGGTGGGACGGTTATCGTCCATACCCAGCCAGACCACCGCCACATGGCGATCATCAAATCCTGCAAACCAGCTATCGCGAAAGTTGTTGGTGGTCCCGGTCTTCCCGGCCACGACCTCACCGTTCAGGCGCGCATTGATCCGGCTCCCAGTACCTTCCCGGGTCACGTCATGCAGCGCGTGGGTCAACAAACGCACCGCACCATCCGACACCGCGCCCTGCAGGGACAGCCCGTAGTGCGAGAGCATCTCGTCGTCCTGATCCAGCACGTCGCGGATCACCCGGGTTTCGGTCGCATAGCCACCGTTCGCCAGGGCCTGATAGAGCCCGGCCACCTCCAGTGGCGAAAGCTCGATCGCACCCAGCGCCAGCGACGGCAGCGGGGCCGGCGTGCGCTGCAGACCCAGCGTCTGCAGCAAGCTGACCACTTGCGAAATCCCGATATCCTCGGCCAGACGCACCGTAGCGATGTTGTAGGACTGCACCAGGGCCTCCCACGCGGTCACCGGCCCCCGGTATTCGCGGTCAAAGTTGCGCGGTGTCCAGGGCTCGCCATGCGGCAGCTGCAGGGTCAGCGGGCTGTCGTCGAGGAGCGTCGCAAGGGTGTATCGGTTCGGGTTGGTCAGGGCCGCGAGGTACACGAACGGCTTGATCACCGAGCCGACCTGACGCTGGGCCTCCACCGCACGGTTATAGCCGGGATAGCGCGGGTTGCGATCCCCGACCACCGCCAGCACCTCGCCGGCCTGCGGGTCGGTCACGACGGCCGCGGCCTGCAGATCGTCCAGGTCGCTCCCGCCCCCGCGACGCCGGACCAGGTCGTCCACGCCACGTACCAGCCGTTCCTCGAGACGCATCTGGACGACCGGATCCATGGTGGTGAAGATCCGCAGGCCCTCGCTGCGCAGGTCCTCGTCCGCGTAATCGGCGCGCAGCTCGCGGCGCACTAGATCCAGGAATGCCGGGAAGCGGCTGCGTCCTTCCGGCATTACCGGGGAGACGTCAAGTGCCGTCGCCAGCGCCCGGTCCACCCGGTCGCGCTCGGCCAGTCCCGTCTCGGCCATCGCCTCCAGCACCCGGTCCCGGCGCTGCGTGGCACGCTGCGGATAACGTCGGGGGTCGTAGTAACTGGCCCCGCGCGCCAGCCCCACGAGCAGCGCCAGCTGGTCCAGACGCAACTCGTTCAACGGGCGCTGATAGTAGAACTGCGCAGCCTGACCGAAACCGTGGATCGCCCGTTCACCCGTCTGCCCCAGAAACACCTCGTTCAGGTAGGCCTCGAGGATCTCCCGCTTGTCATAGCGGTGCTCCAGCAACAGGGCCATCACCGCTTCGTTCAGCTTGCGCGTCAGCGTCTGGTCACGGGTCAGGTAGAAATTCTTCACCAGCTGCTGGGTCAGGGTGCTGCCACCCTGCACCGTGCGTCCGGCCCGCAGGTTCGCGACCGCGGCCCGCCCGATGCCGACCGGGTCCACCCCCCGATGGGACATGAAGCGGCGGTCCTCGATCGCCAGCAAGGCCCCGATCAGCTCGCGCGGCACCTCGTCAATGTCGACCAGGATACGGTCCTCCCCGTGGGTCGGATAGATACTCCCGATCAGCAGCGGCTCCACTCGCATCAGGTCCACATTGCGCCCACTGGACTGCTCGGTGACCGACTCCACGCGGCCCTCGGACAGGCGCACCCGCACCGAATGCGCCGGCTCCCGACCGTCGCCAAAGGTGAACGGCCGGGTGGTCAGGCGCGCGCTACTGCCTTCGATGCGGAACTCGCCGGGCCCGGCGCCATCCGGGGTCTGGCGATAATTCAGGGTGCGCAGCTCGGTCTCCAGCGCATCCGTGGTCAACGGCCGCCCCGCATAGAGCTCCAGGGGCCGCGCATACACCCGCGCCGGCAGCGCCCAACGCTGCCCCTCGAACCGTTCACGAATCTCGCGGTCCAGTTGATGTACATAGATGCCACCCACCGTAAGGCCGGCGAGCAGCAGCCCCGCCAGGGTCCAGCTGCCCGCACCGAACAGGCGCCGGAGTCGGCCCCTTCGGGGCGCGCTTCGCTTGCGGGAACGTGTGGTGGCTTTTCGCGGCATGGCGTGTGATGGGCGAGGTGACCGAAACGGCAGCAATGGTAACCTGATGGGTAAGCGAAAACGGGTGCATGGCCGGCGATTCCGGAAAAAAGACCCGGCTCCCGATGCCCAACACCCCCATGGCCTACTGCGGAGCCCCGATGACCGAACTGGAACAGCACCACAAGCGCCTGCACCAACTGGTCGCGGACCGCGGATTTCCCGCCCCGGTGCCGGATGCCAACACCGTGCGCACCATCGAAACCCACATCTCCACGGTCATCCTCGCGGGTGAGGACGCCTACAAGTTCAAGAAGCCGCTGAACCTCGGTTTCCTCGACTTTTCCACCCTCGATGCTCGCCAGCACTACTGCGAGACCGAGCTGGAGGTCAATCGCCGTCTGGCACCCCAGATCTACCTGGAGGTTGCCACCCTCAATGGCGACGATGCCCACCCCGTCATCAACGGCGAGGGCCCCATCCTCGACTACGCCGTGCATATGCGCCGGTTCGACCGCAAACGGCAGCTGGACCACCTTCTGGACAAGGGCCAACTGCCCGCCGCCGCCATGGATGCACTGGGGCACTACATCGCCGCCTTCCACGAACGCACCGAACGCACCGATGCGCAGTCCGAGTACGGCACCGCAGAGGCCGCCACCCAACCGATGCTGGACAACTTTCCGGCCCTGAAGGAGACCGTTCGTGGTGCGTCGGACCGGGCACGCCTGGAACGGCTGGAACAGTGGACGCGATCCGAAATCCATCGATTGAAGGCTACACTTGAAGCTCGGCATGACGAGGGTTTCGTGCGCCATGGCCATGGCGACCTGCACCTGGGCAACCTGGTTTATGTCGATGACGAGAACGGCGAGGAAGTGCCGGTCGCCTTTGACGCGATCGAGTTTGACCCCGCCCTGCGCTGGATCGACGTGATCTCCGAGATCGCCTTTACCACCATGGATCTTCTGGCCCGTCAGTCGCGCGCCCACGCCTGGCGGCTACTCAATGCCTACCTGGACGGGCGCGAAGACTTCGACGGTCTCGCGCTCCTGCCGTTGTACCAGGTCTACCGTGCGCTGATCCGGGCCAAGGTCCAGGGCATTCACGGGGCCGAGGCGCAGCTCCCTTCCGACGAACAGGCGGCCCACCAGGCGGAGATGGCCCGCTATCTAGCCCTCGCCGAGCGCCTGACCGAACCTGGATCCCCCCGCCTGATCCTGATGCATGGCGTCTCCGGCAGCGGCAAGACCGTGATCAGCACACAGATCATCGAAGCCCTGGGCGCCGTGCGCCTGCGCTCGGATATCGAACGCAAACGCCTGTCCGACGCCGTCTCCTACAGTGCCGACGCCCGGGCCCAGATCTACGGCCATCTGCGCGAGCGCGCCCAACGCCTGCTGGCGCTCGGCCTGACCGTGGTGGTCGACGCCACCTTCCTGACCCAGGACCAGCGCGCCCCGTTCCAGCGTCTGGCACTGGAGCAGGCGGCCGGCTTTGCGGTGGTTGCCTGTCGCGCCCGGGACGAAGTACTGCGCGAACGACTCGAGGCCCGCACCCGTGCGGGCCGTGATGCCTCGGATGCCGGCGTCGAGGTGATGGAACAGCAACAGCCGCAGCAGGAATGGCCCGCCCCCGAGGAGGGCTGCATCGAGGTGGCCCCGGAGGCACCGCTGGATCCGGACGCGCTCGCCCGCCAATTGCTGCAACCCGTCGCAAGCTGAGCGACCGCGTACAATCAGCGATAGACAGACCCCGGATACTCCGTCAACTTCGAGACACAGGAACTGGCACGCTCGCCCTCGAGCCCGGAACCCGGAACCCGGAACCCGGAACCCGGAACCCGGAACCCGGAACCCGGAACCCGACCAGGAAACCGCAGGAGCCCCCATGCATCATCACCGCCCCGGTCCGCTCGACCGAATCCGCCGCACCCTCACGCCCATTGCTGTCGGCGGGTTGCTGGCCATCGGCTCCACCGCCCAGGCCGATGCCCTGCTGCACTACGTCGACGACGAAGGACTGGAGAGCCAGATCCTGGTGCGCGGCGACATCGTGCGCATGGAGCTCAACGAGTCCATCAGCGGCACCTCCGGCTACATGCTCTTCGACGCCAGAACCGACCAGCTGACGGTTGTGGACGACACGGAACAGACCTACACCCCGCTGACTCGCGAGGTGATGGACCAGCAGATGCGCGCCATGACCGACATGGTCAGCGACCTGCGCCGGCAAATGGAGCAGCTCCCGCCCGAGGTGCGCCAGCAGCTCGAGGAGCAGCTGGGCATCGGGGCGGAAGGTTTCGATGCCGAGATCGACACCCGCGCCACCGGCGAACAACGCGAAATCGGGGACTTCGTCTGCGACGATTACGAGGTGCTGATCGACGGACAGGTGCAAAGCACGGTCTGCGTAACGGAGCCGGATACCCTGGGCCTGGGCAGCGCGGATTTCGCGACCCTGGGTGCCCTGATGGATCGCCTGTACGAGCTGTCCCTGAGCGCCCTTGAGGCCGGCGGGCCAATGGCCTCGCAGATGGGCGCCTCCCTGCTTCCGCGCGTCGACGGCATCCCGCTGCAGGTCAGTGAAAAGGGCGGCGTGACCACGCGGCTTGCCGGCATCTCCACCGACGACCTCAGCGCCGCACTCTTCAGCGTCCCCGACAGCTATGCCGAACGCGATCTTTTCTGACACCTGGCGCCGACGGCTGCCGCTTGCCCTGGCCGGCCCCGGGCTTCTGCTGCTTGCGGCCTGCAGTGCGGGCCCCGAACCCCGCGGAGGAGATACCGCGCCCGTTGCCACGCACGAAGGCCTTGCGGACGGCCCAATGAGCCCCACGCCCGAGGCTGGCCTGGAACGCTCCGAGGTCGTGCTGACCGCCCTCGGTCACCTCGACACCCCGTACCAGTACGGCGGCACGGATGCCACCGGGCTGGACTGCTCGGCCCTCGTCCAGCGGGCCTACCGCGAGGCCGGGCGCGCCGTCCCGCGCACGACACGCGACCAGGCCCGCGCAGCGACCCGACGCGAGGGACCGCCCACCCCGGGTGACGTGGTGTTCTTCGCCATTAACGGGAATCAAATCGACCACGTCGGGGTCTACGTGGGAGACGGCCGCTTCGTGCATGCGCCCAGCGCACGGGGTCAGGTTCGCATCGAGCATCTGGACAACCCGTACTGGGCACCCCGAACCCGCTTTGCCGGTCATTTCTTCAACTGACCGCGATCAGAGCCCGCCCGTCGTCGCCAAACTCACCGCTGACGGCGGGCATACAACCCCATCCTGGCCAGGCCTGGAATCACAATAGAGGAAGGAACCATGAAAACACTCACCGGTATTTCGCGCACCCTGCGCCACTCCGCCCTGGCGATCGGCCTGGGCCTCGGTCTCGCCGTCGGCGGCACCGCCAGCGCCTATGAGACGTTCATGGAGACCGACGAACGCGTCATCTTCACGACCGAGGGCGAATACGACTTCTACTTCGAGATGGTCGAAGAGGCCATCACCGCCGAAGGCCTGGTCATCAACAACGTCGGCTACATCGCCAACATGCTGGACCGCACTGGCGGACAGGAAAGCGGCGAAGGCATCTACCTCAACGGGCAATCGGTCGACTTCTGCAGCGCCACCTACTCGCGCGCGACCATGGAGGCCGATCCGCACAACATGCTCTTCTGCCCCTACATCATCACGGTCTACGAGCTCTCCGAGGAACCGGGCACCGTTTACATGGGCTACACGCCGGTCCCCGAGGTGGGCGACAAGGACTCGAAGGAAAGCCTGCGCGCCGTGAACGAACTGGTCGAGCGCATCATCAAGGAAGCCCTCGCCTTCTGATCCCAGGGACCTTTGTCGCAACGAAAAATGCCCGGCAGCCTTGCGGCCCCGGGCATTTTTATGCCCCCTGTCCTACATGGCTAGGACAGGGTGATTCGGACAGGCGTGAACCGGGTCAGGGTGTCTGATCCTCTTCCGCCCCTTCCTTCTTCACCGGCAGCAGGACCTGACGGTCGACACCCAGCATCAACGCCGCGGTCGCCGCGATGAAGATGGACGAGTACGTCCCCACGACCACCCCGATGATCAGCGCAATCGAGAAGTTCTGCAGGGCCGCCCCACCCAGGAAGGCGAGCGAGAGCAACACCAGCAGGGTGGTCATGCTGGTCACGATGGTCCGCGCCAGGGTCTTGTTCACCGCATTGTTCATCACCTGTTCCGTGCTCTGCTTGCGCAGCACACGGAAGTTCTCGCGTATTCGGTCGTACACCACGATGGTGTCATTCAGCGAGTAGCCAATCACCGCCAGCACGGCGGCGAGCACCCCCAGGTCGAACTCCATCTGCAGCAGCGAGAAGATCCCCAGCGTGATCAGCACGTCGTGCACCAGGGCCAGCACCGATCCAATGGAGAAGCGCCACTCGAAACGCACTGCCACATAGATCAGGATGCCGGCCAGCGCATAGATCATCGCCAGACCGCCCTGCTCGCGCAGCTCCTCGCCGACGGCCGGACCGACGAACTCCACGCGGCGAAGGTCCGGATCCGACGGCCCACCATCCTGCAGGGCGTTCAGGACCCGGTTGGACAACATCGCCGGGTTGTCGTCGTCTTCGCTTGGCGGCAGGCGAATCAGGACATCGCGCGAGGTGCCGAAGGTCTGCACCTGCGCCCCCTCATAGCCGCCCGCCGACAGGGTCTCGCGGATCGTATCCAGCTCCACCGCTTCGGGGTAGCCCACTTCCACCAGGGTCCCCCCGGTGAAGTCGATCCCGAAGTTCAGCCCGCGGGTGGCCAGCAGCGCCACCGAGATAATGATCAGGACCAGCGAGATCGCGATCGTGATCTTGCGCTTGCCGAGGAAATCGATGTTCGATTCAGCGAAATTCAGATGCGGAAGCATAGTTTTCTCCGCGCTCAGATGGCCAGGCGCGTCAGCCGACGCTGGCGCCCGTAGGTCAGATTGACGATTGCGCGGGTCACGATGATCGCGGTGAACATCGACGCGATGATCCCGATCGACAACGTGATGGCAAAGCCCTTGATCGGCCCGGTACCGAACAGGAACAGCACCAGCGCCGCGATCAGCGTCGTCACGTTGGCGTCCGCGATGGTGGTGAACGCTCGGTCATAGCCCGACGAAATCGCCGCCTGGGGTGACAGTCCGTTGCGGATCTCCTCGCGTATGCGCTCAAAGATCAGCACGTTGGCGTCCACTGCCATGCCGACAGTCAGCACGATCCCCGCAATCCCCGGCAGGGTCAGGGTCGCCTGCAGCATCGACAAAACCGAGACGATGAAGATCAGGTTCAGCGCCAGCGCCACGTTCGCGATCAGTCCAAAGGCGCGGTAGTAGAGGATCATGAAGATCATCACGAGGATGAATCCGATCACCACCGACTGCATGCCGCGATCGATGTTCTCCTGGCCCAGGCTCGGACCCACCGTGCGTTCCTCGACAATCGACATCGGCGCGGCCAGCGCACCGGCGCGCAGCAGCAGCGCGAGGTTGCGCGCCTCACGCGTGGTATCCAGACCCGAGATCTGGAAGCGTCGGCCCAGCGGCTCGTTGATGCGCGCAACGTTGATGACCTCTTCGCTGCGCGAGGTACGCATGACCTGCTCGCCGTCTTCCTCCACCGTCTCGGTGGTCGTCTCGATGAACACCGACGCCATCAGGCGGCCCACGTTATCCGAGGTCACCCGCGAGAAGATGCGCGCCCCCTGGCCATCAAGATTGATGAACACGGCCGGGCCGCCACTATCCTGGGCAATCCCGGAAGAGGCGTCGGTAATGTAGTCACCGGTGAGCATCACCTGGCGCTGCAGCAGCACCGGGGTCCCGTCACGCTCGCGGTACAGACGCGTCCCGGACGGTGCGCGGCCAGATTCAGCGGCCTCCATCGGGTCACCGGCCTCGGAGACCAGGCGGAACTCCAGCGTGGCGGTCGCGCCGAGCACTTCCTTGGCCCGCGCAGTGTCCTGCACGCCGGGGAGCTGAACCACGATCCGGTGCTCGCCCTGCTGGGCAATGATCGGCTCGGCCACGCCCAGCTCATCCACGCGCGAGCGCAGGGTAGAGATGTTCTGCTGCAGGGCCTGACGGCGCAGCTCGGTCAGGTGGTCATCGCTCAGGGTGCCCACCATGCGGGTGGTGTCGCCGCTACCGCGGATCTCCCATTCCAGCTCGCCGCGATATTCACGGGTCAGCCAGCTCTCGGCTGCCGCGAGGTTTTCCTCGTCCGCGAACATCACGGTCAGGTCACTGGAACTGCGCTCGATCGTGTCGAACGTCAGACGCTCGTCGCGCATCCTGCCGCGCAGCTCGTTGGAGTAGCGTTCCATCGCCGTTCCGATCACGGCATCCAGATCCACCTCCATCAGGAAGTGCACCCCGCCGCGCAGGTCCAGACCCAGTGCCATCGGCTGACCGTTGATCGCGCGCAGCCAGTTCGGCGTCGCCGGGGCCAGATTCAGGGCGACGGTGTGGTTGTCATCCAGGGCATTGCGCAGGATCTCCGCGGCGAGCGACTGCTCGTCGCTGGTCTCGAAGCGCAGGAGTAGCTGCCCGTCGTCCTGCTCCTCCACCTGTTTCGGCGTCACGCCCTGGGCACCCAGGATGGTGCCCATCAGGTCACGGATGTTCCCGTCGATCTCGCCGGTGACCGGATTGCCGATCTGCACCGACGGGTCTTCCGGGAACAGGTTGGGCGCGGCATACAGCCCCGCGCCCAGAACGACCACGACGATCAGGGCGTACAGCCACGCCGGATAGGAATTGCGCATATCAAAAACCCTGGAGGGCGTTTAGAGATCTTTCAGCGTGCCCTTGGGCATCACGGAGGCGACCGACTGCTTCTGTACCGCCACGTTCACGCCGTCGGCAATGTCGACCTTGATGAAGTCGTCGCTGACTTCGGTAATCTTGCCGGCCACACCGCCGTTGGTGACGATCTCGTCGCCCTTGGACAGGGCCTCGACCATGGAGCGGTGCTCCTTGGCGCGCTTGCTCTGCGGGCGGATGATCAGGAAGTACATGATCGCAAAGAAAATAACGATCATGATCAGGAACTCGATCATGCCGCCGCCGGCCGCACCACCTTCCTGGGCATGCGCTGCAGAAATCAGAAAGTCCATCGAAACACTCCGTCTTCGGTTCAGATTCGGACGCCACCGGGGAGCTCGGGCCACACCCGGCGAGCGAAAAAAATACCGCGCGGATTATGGCACAGGCGGGATCGCCATGCCGCGTCGGCCGTAGAAATCGGCCACGAACTCGCTCAGCGCGCCGGCCGCGATCGCCTCGCGCAATCCGCGCATCAAATCCTGGTAGTAATGGAGGTTGTGGGTCGTCGCCAGGCGCGAACCGAGGATCTCGTTGCACTTGTCCAGGTGTTTCAGATACGCCCGCGAATAGTGACGACAGGTGTAGCACCCGCATTCCGGATCGACCGGGCCGACATCGTCGCGGAAGCGCGCATTGCGAATGCGCAGCACGCCCTCGCGAGTATAGAGGAACCCGTTGCGGGCATTGCGGGTCGGCATCACGCAGTCGAACATGTCCACGCCGCGTCGCACGGCCTCGACGATGTCCTCCGGCCGGCCCACCCCCATCAGGTAGCGCGGACGATCCTGCGGCAGCAGCGGCAGGGTGGCATCCAGGGTCTGCAGGCGCTCGTCCTCCGGTTCGCCCACCGACAGCCCGCCGATCGCGTAACCGTCAAAGCCGATCGCCTGTAGTCCCTCGGCCGACTCCCGCCGCAGGTCCGGGTACATCCCGCCCTGCACGATGCCGAACAGCGCCGCCGGGTTGTCCCCGTGCGCCGTGCGCGAACGCGCTGCCCAGCGCAGTGACAGCTCCATCGACTGGCGCGCCTCGTCCGCGGTGGCCGGGTATGGCGTGCACTCGTCAAAGATCATCACGATGTCCGAGCCCAGCTCGCGCTGCACCTGCATCGAGGACTCCGGCGTCATCAGCACCTTCGAGCCATCCACCGGTGACTGGAAACGCACACCCTCCTCGCTGATCTTGCGCATCTCCGCAAGCGAGAAGACCTGGAATCCGCCGGAATCGGTCAGGATCGGGCCCTCCCAGTGCATGAAATCGTGCAGGTCGCCATGCGCCCGGATCACCTCCGTGCCCGGGCGCAGCATCAGGTGGAAGGTGTTACCGAGAATGATCTCCGCGCCCAGCTCGCGCAGCTCCTCCGGCGTCATCGCCTTGACCGTGCCGTAGGTTCCCACCGGCATGAAGGCCGGGGTCTCCACCGTCCCGCGCGGGAAGTGCAGACGGCCGCGGCGCGCCGCGCCATCGGCGGCCAGATTCTCAAACTCCATCGGACTCTCCCGCGGCGGTGGTCATACTCGGGGGCAGATCATCGCCCTGCCCCGGCGCCAGCCACATCGCGTCGCCGTAACTGAAAAACCGGTAGCGCTGCGCCACCGCGTGGGCATACGCATCCAGGATCCGGCGATAGCCGGCAAATGCCGCCACCAGCATCAACAGCGTGCTCTGCGGCAAATGAAAATTGGTCACCATCCGGTCCACCACCCGAAATCGATCCCCCGGCTGGATGAATAGCCGCGTCTCGCCCTGGAACGGCGCCAGTTCTCCCCCAGCGGCCGCGGTCTCCAGCGAGCGCACGCAGGTCGTACCGACCGCGACCACACGCCCGCCACGCGCCTTGCAGGCCGCTACCGCCGCGCAGGCCTCGGGGGACACCTCCAACCACTCCGCATGCATCTCATGCGCCGCGGTGTCCTCGACCTTCACCGGCTGGAAGGTCCCCGCCCCGACGTGCAGGGTCACCGTCGCGGTCTCCACCCCCGCCGAGCGCAGGCGCCCCAGCAGGGCATCATCGAAATGCAGGCCCGCCGTGGGGGCAGCAACCGCGCCCTCGCGCGCCGCGAACACGGTCTGGTAGCGATCGGCATCATGCGCCTCGTCGGCGCGCTCGATATAGGGCGGCAGGGGGATGTGCCCATGCTCGCGCAACAAGGCGAGCACATCGTCGGCATCAACCAGGGCCAGGCGGAAGAACGGGCCCTCGCGGCCGGTCACTTCGACGGTAAAGGCATCCGCCAGGCGTAGCCGGGCCCCGACCTTCGGCGCCCGGCTGGCGCGGACCATCGCCAGCACTTGGCCGGGCGACTCGATTCGTTCGACCAGAACCTCCACCTGTCCCCCGCTCTCCTTGCACCCGAAGACACGCGCCGGAATCACCCGGGTATCGTTCAGCACCAGCAGGTCACCCGGCCGCAGAAGATCCTCGATCTCTGCAAAGCGCGCGTCCCGCGGGCGCTCTTCCTCCAGGATCAACAGACGCGAACCCGCCCGGTCCGGTAGCGGATACTGTGCAATCAGCTCCGGCGGGAGCTCGTAATCGAAATCGGCAACACGCATGGCGCGCGATCCTACCACGCACCACTCGACGCGGCGCGGAGTGCCGAAGATCGCTCTGCCCCGTTTGTGCCGCAGAGAACCTGCGCTACACTACGGCCCCACAAGCCGGGATGGCGGAACTGGTAGACGCGCCGGATTCAAAATCCGGTTCTGGCAACAGAGTGCGAGTTCGATTCTCGCTCCCGGCACCAAATTTTCTCGGGCCCGCCGCCAGGCCCAAACCCCAGGGAAGCATTCAATGATGCGCCCCTGGCACCAGGCCGGTGTAGCTCAGTTGGTAGAGCATCTGATTTGTAATCAGAGGGTCGCAGGTTCGACTCCTGTCGCCGGCTCCATTTTTCTCGGGGAACACCCCGGCATCGGCCGGATCACCCGCAATCCGCACCTCATTGCAGGGCCGGTCGTACTACCAGAGTGGATGCCACCATGTCGTGCAGTCCTTGCTTGCGTTCGGTGAACGCGACCATCAAAAAACCGATGTAGAGGGTCATGGCGGAGAGGATCTTGGACCAATAGCGAGCGTTGGCTCGCCCGAAGCCGATCCGCTGGCCATCCGCATCCGTGACTCGCAGGCCCAGCATCCGCTTGGCTGGTGTCGCCTGCCAGCCGGACGCCTCGAAAACCGTGACGTAAAGCCAGAACACAGCCGTCCCCATCACGATCCCCAGCAAAGCCCCGGCGCCAGCAATCACCTCGGGTTCTTGGCCCACCATCGTCATGCCCAGGACAAAGCTCAGGGGCAACACGACCAGCATCCCCAGGATATTGGCGAGCACCCAGTCGATCAACAACGCCAGCGCCCGATACCAAAATCCGGCGTATTGGGCGAAAGCCCGGGGCGTCGCAACCTCGCACTCGGCGCCCAACGCCTGCGGCTTTATCGCCGTCCCGCACCCGTGACAGAACCGCGCTTCCTGGTGGACTTCCTGTCCGCATTGCATACAGAACATCTCACTCTCCTTGTGTCATGCCCGTTCCCGGGCCCATCTGAAGGCCTTCTCCTTGGTCTGGCATCCGCCTGAAACGCGCGCGCCATCACTTGTCCCGCCGAGCGCGGAAGAAACGGCGCAGTCGCTCTCCGGCCACGTCCCCGAGCACTCCACCTGTCACATCGATACGGTGGTTGTGCGCGGGGTGGCCGAATAGCTCCAGGGCGCCTCCGGCGGCTCCGGTACGGGGGTCGCTGGCACCGAATACCACGCGCGCTAACCGGGCGTGGATCATCGCGCCGGCACACATGCTGCAGGGTTCAAGGGTCACGTAGAGCGTCACACCCGGGAGCCGGTAGTTCTCCAGGCGCTCACCGGCGGCCCGGAGCGCCCGGATTTCGGCGTGCGCGGTCGGGTCGTGCAGCCCGATCGGCGCGTTGTGGCTGGCCGCCAGGCATGTGCCATCGGCGGCCACCAGTACCGCCCCCACCGGGACCTCGCCGACCTGTGCCGCTTGTTCGGCCTGTTCCAGGGCCTTCTCCATCCAGTAGTCATCGGCCCCGGGTTGACCTGGCGCGAGGCCGGCGCCGCTAGGATACATTCGTCGCGCTTGGGCGACGTTCACCCAGCGCGGCCTCGATGGCGCGGGTCAGATCCGCAGGCTTTTTCTGCGGGGCGAACCGGTCGATCACGCGGCCGTCGCGGCCGACCAGGAACTTGGTGAAATTCCACTTGATGCCCTGCGTGCCCAGGGCACCCGGCGCCTGTGCCTTGAGGTGCCGGTAGAGCGGATGCGCACCGTCCCCGTTCACTTCGATCCTGGCGAATACCGGGAACGAGGCCCCGAATTTCACCCCGCAGGCCCGAATCTGGTCCGCATCGCCCGGCTCTTGCCCACCAAACTGGTTGCAGGGAAATCCCAGCACCCGGAGCCCTTGTTCGGCGTAGCGATCATGCAGGGCCTGCAGGCCCTCGTACTGGGGGGTAAAACCGCACTCGCTCGCGACGTTCACGATGAGCAGGACATCGCCCCGCCAGTCCGCCAGCGGCTGCTCGCCTCCCTCCGGCAACGGCGCGGAAAAGTCGAAAACGTCGCTCATTCGCGGGCCTCCCCTTCGGCTTCGCGCAGCAGTTCGTGCTCCAGCTCCGCGAGGACATCAGCGGTCGCCTGCGACAACGCGGAGACCAGGCGCGCCGCCGAGCGCCGGTCGATGGTGTGCTGTACCTCCATGTGGACCAGGCGGGAACGCTCCGCCGTGCGCAACTGGGTACGCAGGCCAACGCGGCCCATTCCCCGCACAGGTTGTTCGGCATCCGCCGCCGGAAGCGCGTCCAGGTTCGCGGCGTCGAGATCGCCGTAGAGGGCCGTCACCAGCAGGTGAAGCTCCACTGCGGGTCGCCCCTCGGCCCAGGCGTCGGCCGCGCTACCGACCAGTTCGACGGCCGCACCCTCCCGCGTCCAGCGTTCGCGCAACAGCTGCTCGATCTGTTCGCCCGGGGTCAGAAACCATTCGTTGTAGTAGTCGGATTCGTAACGATGGTCGCCCAGGCGGTAGACCAACCCCTTGCCGGAGTAGGCCGGCGCCACGCGCACCGAGCCCAGCTCGACCGCCAGGGGACGATCCGTTTCGGCCTGCAGAGGGGCCGGTTCGGCCGGTAACTCCAGCAGGAACCATGACCGGTCCACCGCATCGCGCTCGGGAATCAACGTGCAACCGCCCAGAAGCCAGGCCGTCAGCAGTACGGCGGGTAAGGCCCATCGGATCATCAGTTACTCCTCGTCCATCGTGCTGCGCGGCGGCGGCGCACCAAACAGTGCACCGCCCGGATTACGGCGAACATCGTCCGACAGACTACGCAATCCACCCATCGCGGCCTGCAGTTCGTCGAGGGTTTCCAGCAACTTGCCCTCGCTCACGTCCATTCCACGATTCAGGCGCTCCACCATCGAATCCATCCGGTCCACCAGACGTCCGACATCGGCGGCCTCGGCGGTCTCGCGCAGCTCGCGCAGCGCGGCGCGGGTCTCGCTGGGCAGGGCCTGGGTATCCGGGTGTTCGACCAGACGCTCCACCGACTCCATCACCCGGTTCGCCGTGCGGGTCGTGGTCTTCAGCTCTTCGATCATTTCATCCGCCTGTTCCGCCAGGCGCCCGGTATCCAGTTCGCTGAGCGCGGTGTCCACCGTGATCAGCAGGCTGGTCAGGTTATCCACGACGCCCTCGATATCCAGCTCGTCGATGCGCTTGAGCAGGCTTTCTGCATATTCGAGGAACTGCATTGCGGTACTGGGCGCCGACGGGACATAGATCGAATGCGGCTCCCAGTCATGCGCCAATGGGGGATGATTCTCCGGGTCGGAGAAATCCGTCTCCAGGTAGTTCATGCCGGTGATCCCCTGCGCCGCCATGCGCACGCGCAGACCCGCGTCGATCAGGCTCTCGAGAATACGGTTCTCGAATTCGCCTTCCTGTGCACTGGCGGCGAAACGGTCCGGATACAGCCGTGCCCGCACCATCACGTAGCGCCGGCGATCACGCGGGCGCACGTCGGATTCATACACCACCGAGGTAAACGTCAAATCAGTGACCTCCCCGATGTTCACGCCGCGAAACTTCACCGGCGCGCCCACCTCCAGGCCCTGCACCGAGGAATCCATGTACGTCTCGATCTGGATGGACGGACGCAGCAGGTTACCCGCCGTCAGGATCAGCAATGCCGCCACCAGGGCCGCCAGCCCGCCGAGGATGAACAACCCCAGCCGGAAATGATGTCGGGCACTCATGCGGGCCTCTCTTCGTCGGAATCCGTCCGCCGCAGGAACCGCTGCACCCACGGATGATTCGATGTGTCACGCAGGGTCGCCGGGTCGCCCTCGGCTGCAATCCCCTGGCTTTCCTTGTCGAGCATAATCACCCGGTCGGCAATCGCAAAAATGCTGGCCAGTTCGTGGCTGACAATCACCATGGTCATGCCCAGGGTCCGCGCCAGGCGCTGGATCAGCCGATCCAGGTCCGCCGAGGTAATCGGGTCCAGCCCGGCCGAGGGCTCGTCCAGGAACAGGACCTCCGGGTCCAGCACCATGGCGCGCGCGATGGCCGCGCGTTTCTGCATGCCACCGCTGATCTCCGAGGGCATGAAATCGGCAAACGAACCCAACCCCACCAGCTGCAGACGGGCGCGCGCGATGGCGTCCATCGCCTGGCGCGGCAATTTCGTATGCACCTCCAGCGGCAGACGCACGTTTTCCAGCAGGGTCATCGACCCGAATAATGCGCCCATCTGGTACATAACGCCGACCCGCCGCAGAATCGCCTCGCGCTGCGCGCCCTCCGCTTCGGCGATATCCGACCCGGCTACCCAGATATGCCCGGCCTGCGGCCGGTTAAGCCCGATCATGTGCTTGAGAAGCGTGCTCTTGCCACTACCGGAGCCCCCCAGGATGACGAAGATCTCGCCCCGGCGAACATCGAAGTTCAGGTCGCGCATCAGCACAAGGTCATCGAAACCCATGGTCAGCCCGCGAACACGGATAACCACTTCGCCTTGCGTGCCATCCGGGACGGTCATGCCCGCGTCGGTCATGCCTCAGACCCCCAGATGGTAGAACAGCACGGCGAACACGCCGTCCAGCACCACAATGAGAATGATGGATGTCACTACCGCGCTGGTGGTGGAAAGCCCGACCGAGGCAGCCCCGCTACCGGTCTGCAATCCGCGCAGACAGCCTACCCCGGCGACCACCAGGCCGAACACCACCGCCTTGACCAGCCCGGAAAAAAGGTCCGAAAGTGACAGCGCGGACGTCACCTGATTGAAGAACGCCACCCAGGGAATGCCGAAGCCCTGCATCACCACCGCAGCGCCGATCAGCCCGATCATGTTCGCGTACAGGGCCAGCAACGGCGCAACCAGCAACCCCGCGAGCACCTTCGGCAACACAAGAAAACGCACCGGATCCAGCCCCATTGTCTTCAGGGCGTTGACCTCTTCGTTCACCTTCATCGTGCCGATCTCGGCCGCGAATGCCGCGCCCGAACGCCCCGCCAGCAGGATCGCCATCATCAACGGCCCCAGTTCGCGGAATAGCGAGACCGCCACCAGGTTGGCCACGAAGATCTCGCCCCCGAACTGGCGCATCGCGATCGCCGACTGAAAGGCCAGGATCACGCCCAGCAGGAAGGCAATCAGCGAAACAATCGGCAAGGCCTGGAAGCCCGCCGCCTCCGCCACCCGCAGGGTATCGCCCCACCGCACCTGGCGCGGGTGGCGCAGGGCACTGCCCACGGCTCGGGTCAACTCGCCGACAAAGCTGAACTGCGAGTGTGCCGCACGCCCTACCCGGTCCACGCCGTCCATCCAGCCCTGCCACCAGCCACGTCCATCGGCGGCGCGAGCCGGCTCGACCGCATCCAGCTCGCGGTACGGGGCAAGCTGCTCCTCGACCATCCGGCCCATACCCTCGAACCGGACCTCCGCATCTGCGCGCGCAAAGTCTTGCTCCAGCGCATGCAGCAACGCCGCCCCCGCCCCGTCGCAATACTCGACGCCCCGCAGGTCCACCAGCACCGCACCCGCCGCCTGCTGCCCCAGATCGCGGGCACGGCGCCGCAGCGAGCCCCAGTGTTGCTCTACGGCATGCACATCCAGCCGCCCCGACAGGCGCAGCCGGGGCGCGGGATCGACTGTGGCATCATATTCGAACGGGGGTTCCGCACTGGCGGCCGTGGAATCCATCGCGTGACTCGCGGAAAACGAGCCTTCATGGTAGCCGCATCCTGGCACCTGGAACCATTCGCCGGTGAAGAACTCTTCAAGGCAGACTGCCAATCCATCCGCCGCAACCAACAACGAGGCTCGAATGTCATCGGCCAAGGACGCCCTGCAACAGGTAGAACACGCACTGAACGAGGTCCTCCTTGGCAAACCCGAGCCGGTCCGCCTGGCGCTGGCCTGCCTGCTGGCCAATGGGCACCTGTTGATCGAGGACGTGCCCGGGGTGGGCAAGACCACCCTGGCCCACGCCCTGGCCCGGGCGATGAACCTCGAGTACCAGCGCGTGCAGTTCACCAGTGACCTGCTGCCCGGCGATGTCCTCGGCGTCTCCATCTTCGAGCAGGCCAGCGGCCAGTTCCGCTTCCACCCCGGGCCGATCTTCACCCAGGTCCTGCTCGCCGACGAGATCAACCGCGCGCCCCCGAAGACCCAGAGTGCCCTGCTGGAAGCAATGGAAGAGCGCCAGGCCAGCGTGGAGGGCGCCACCCGCGAATTGCCGGTGCCGTTTTTCGTCATCGCCACCCAGAATCCGGAGGAGCAGGTCGGCACTCACCCGCTGCCGGAATCCCAGCTCGACCGGTTCCTTATGCGCATCCAGCTTGGCTACCCGGACGCCGGCGCCGAACGGGCCCTGCTGGAACGCAGCGGGCCCGCCCCCGCGGCCGCACCGGTGGCGGAGAGCCACCCCACCCCGCCCCGCCTGGTGGCCCCGCACCAGTTGCGGGAGTGGCAGGACCGGGTGGCCGAGGTCCATGCCGGCGCTGAGGTCCTCGACTATCTCCAGGGCCTGATCAGTGCCAGCCGCGACCGAGCGCGCTTCGCCCACGGCCTGTCACCGCGTGCCGGGCTGGGGCTGCTGCGTGCGGCCCGGGCCCACGCCTTCCTGGAGGGCCGTGACTACACGACACCCGACGATATCGCCCACGTATTGCCAGCCGTTGCCGGGCATCGGGTGCGCGCACGCGAGCCGGAGGCCCCCGAACGCACGGTCGCGCGCCTGATGGAATGCGTCCCGACTCCGTGACCGGACCCGCCCGCTCGCGCGGCCGCATGGCCCGCCTGCGCGACGATGCCATCCGCTGGATCACCCGGCGCCACGCACACGATGGCGACCAGGCGCACCTCGGGCGCGACCGCATCTACATCCTGCCCACGCGTGCCGGGTACACCCTGTTCGGCATCATCCTGGTGATGCTCCTGGGATCGATCAACTACTCCAACAACATGGCGTTCCTGCTGACCTTCCTGCTGGTGGGCATCGGCCATAACGCCATGTGGTACACCCATCGCAACCTGCTGGGTTTGCAGGTCTCCACCCTGCCCGTCCCTGCGGTATTTGCCGGTCAACCGCTGACCCTCCCGCTACGCCTGAGCGAGACCGCTGGACGGGCCCGCGAGGCCCTGGTCCTGCGCATCGGTACGCACACCAGCGCCCCCTTCCCGGTCCCGGCACAGGGGACCCATACCGCACAGCTGGAACTGCCCGGACTCGCACGCGGCGTCTACCGCCTGCCACGCCAGCGGCTGGACACACGCTACCCGCTGGGCATCCTGGAGGTCTGGAGCTGGCTGACCCTGGCGCCGGAGATCGTGGTCTACCCGGCGCCGATCGATCCGGGACACACCGCCGGGGACGATGGCGAAGAAGCCGCAGGGGCGCACGACCGGCGCGAGGGCGATGCGCCCGACCAGATCCGCCCCTACCGCACAGGCGATCCACCCGGTCGCATCGTCTGGAAGGCCTTCGCCCGCAGCGGCAAGCTGCATGTCCGTGAATTCGCCAGCGGCCAGGGTGATCGCCTGTGGCTGGAATGGGGGGCCATGCCCGCCTCCGATACCGAGACCCGCCTGTCCATGCTGTGCCATCAGGTACTCGCGGCCCATGCCGAGGGCCGCGTCTTCGGCCTGCGCCTGCCCGACCAGGCCCTGGAGCCGGCCCAGGGAGTGATTCACCGCGATCACTGCCTGCATGCCCTTGCGCGGTTCCGCAGCACCCCGGTCGAAATGAACCCGGAGCCGGGCCCATGAGAGACAAGACCGCCAGGCCTGCAGACCACACGAATCTGCGCGGATTGGAGCTGGCCCTGGTCGCCCTGCCGGTCGCCGCCCTGCCACACGTCTGGCATCAGCCACCGTGGATCACCGCGCTGGTCGTGCTCGCCATCGCCGCGCGGGCGTGGCTGCTGGGCACGGGCCGCCCCGCGCCTTCCCTGGGCGTGATGAGCGTGCTGGCCGTGATCGCCGGCGGCCTGACCTTCGCGCAGTTTGGCACCGTATTCGGCCAGGAGGCCGGCACCGCGCTACTGCTGGTGATGATCGCCTTCAAGTTGCTGGAGACCCGCAACCGCCGCGACATCGTGATCGCACTGTTCCTCGGCTACTTCGTGGTGGTCACCACCTATTTCTTCGACCAATCCATCCTGATCGCGGCTTATTCGCTCCTGGCCACCTGGCTGCTCACCGCCGCGCTGATCCAGGTGCATGCCGGACGCGTGATCCCCCGCCCGCGCCTCGCGCGGCAGGCGGGCGCCATGCTGCTGCATGCCCTGCCCTTCATGCTGATCCTGTTCTTCGTCTTCCCGCGCGTCGAGGGTCCGCTGTGGGGCGACCCACAACGCGAGCAGACCGCGCGCACCGGGTTGTCCGGCGAGCTCAATCCCGGCGATATCGCCAACCTGCTGCAGGACGAATCGACCGCGCTGCGGGTCGAATTCGACCGCCAAGTGCCGCCCCTGCGGGCGCAATACTGGCGCGCCCTGGTCATGACGGACTTCGATGGCCGGCGCTGGTCCGCGGACGAAAATCGCTCGCTGATCCAGCCCACGGCCGCCGACACCGACAACGTCATCCGCTACACCGCCACCCTGGAGCCCACCCGAGCGCGCTATCTGCCGATGCTGGATTACCCAAGCACCCTGCCCGAGGATGCCGAGCTGCGCGCGAACTACCAGGTCCTGCGCGATCGCCCCGTGACCAGCCGCATCCAGTACAGCGCCGAGGCCGCCCTGACCACCCCGCCCGGAGCGGGCGAACCCACACTGGACCCACAGGAGCGCACCCGCGCACTGCACCTGCCGCCTTCCGCCGCGCCCCGGTCGCGGGCCGAAGTCGCCCTGTGGCGCGCCACCCACGGAGACGACGATCGGGCCATCATCCAGGCGGCCCTGCAACAGTTCAGCGCCGAGCCATACCGCTACACTCTCCAGCCGCCACGACTCGAAGACGACACCACCGACACCTTCCTGTTCGAGACCCAGGCCGGCTACTGCGAGCACTATGCCTCCGCGTTTGCAGTGCTGATGCGCGCGGCCGATATCCCGACCCGCGTCGTCACCGGCTACCAGGGCGGAGCATGGCAGGCCCGTGGCGAATACCTGCGCCTGCGCAACGCCGATGCCCACGCCTGGAACGAAGTCTGGCTGGATGGCGAAGGCTGGATCCGGGTCGACCCCACCGCCGCCATCGCACCCGAACGCATCGAACAGGGGCTGCCCGGGCTGGCCAGCGACACCGGCGAGGAGATACCCGGCTTTCTTCGCCGCGGGGAGGGGCTCTCCTGGCTGCAGCGGGCGCGCTTCGGGATGGACGACTGGGGCGACTTCGTACGCTTTCGCTGGGAGAGTTGGGTGCTGGCCTTCGACCCCGAACGCCAGCGCGAGCTGTTCGCTCGCCTCGGGCTGGATTCGCAGGACTGGCGCTCGGTCCTGATCGCGCTGGGGGTTGGGTTCGGCAGCCTGGCGCTGATCGCCCTGACCTGGGTATGGCTGCGCCGGCCGCGCCAGCGGCACGCGCCCGCCGATCGCGTGCTGCAACAACTATCGCTTCGCATCGCGCGCCACGACCGCCGCCTGGCCCGCCAGGCCCACGAGCCTGTGGATGCCTGGTCCCGCCGCGTCGCACGGGCGCGCCCGGATCTGAGGGAATCCTTGAAGGCCTTCGCAGAGGCCTACAACCGCCAGCGTTTCGCCCCGTTGACGCCCGAACAACGCCAGGAGGATTTGCGTCACCTGCGCGGCCTGCTGTACGCGGTACCGCGCGGGAAGCCACCCGCGCCCCGACCGGACCCTGCCCACGCGTAGTGCGCGCCCGTGTTTCCGGCGCCCCAAAACGACTCGGGGCCGCCCGGTCTGTCTGACCCGGACGGCCCCGTTTTCTGTCCACGATCCGCGTGAGCGAATCGCCCCGAATAACGCCTTATGCCGCGTCGTTACGGAAGATGAAGTGGTGCCGCGCACCGCGCCGCTCGTCCTGACGCCGCGCGACCTTCTGCACCTCGGGACGGTTGGCAAACTGCGCCAGGGTAATCCCGTCGAGGAAGTCGTAGAGCTGCTGGCTCAGGTCGTCCCACAGCTCGTGGGTCAGGCAGCGATCGCCGTCCTGGCAGTCCTTGTGGCCCTTGCAGCGCGTCACGTCGACGGATTCATCCACCGCCGTAATGATGTTGGCAATGCTGATCTGGTCCGCACGCTTGGCCAGGCGATAACCACCACCCGGGCCCCGCACGCCTTCCACCAGATCGGCCTTGCGCAGCTTGGCGAACAGCTGCTCGAGGTAGGACAGCGAAATGCCCTGGCACTGCGAGATGTCGGCAAGCGTCACGGGACCAATCCGGTCGTGAATCGCCAGATCCATCATGGCCGTCACTGCATAGCGGCCCTTGGTTGAGAGTTTCATGCTTGTTGCCTCCGAATAACCTTGAGTATGTGTCCTGCTCGACATCCGTTCGCAGGCTGGCATCCATTCTTAATTCCTGACAACGCCTGTCAAGAATAATTCCTTACTTACCTGACAATGGTAGTCGGGAATAATTCCCTCATTCTAGCAGGAGAATGAAGAAAGATCACGGAATGCTAACGTAGGTATTCAGAACCGTTCCATGCAGGGGAGTTCCCCGGCACAAGAACGCATCGGCGAGGGATCCGCGCTGGCAGGAGGGATTGGGGAGGGCCGAACGAAGCGACGATATACCCGAGCGGAGATGCGCCTTTCAGATCGGTACCGGAGATGGCGGACGCGCCCGTCCGGGTACTTGGCTTGTCAGCCGGGCGGGCGACTGAGGTCCGGCACGGCCGGACCCTCGAGGATCATCACCAGCGTCCCGACCGGCAGGCGCGGGAACAGCTCGATCACTTCATCGTTGCGCATGCGCACACAGCCCTCCGAGGCCGGTTCGCCAATGCGTCCCTCCTCGTCGGTCCCGTGGATGTAGATGTACCGGCGCAGCGAATCCACATTGCCGCCCCGATTGATGCCCGGCTCCAGGCCTTCCAGCCAGAGGATCCGCGAGGTGATGTTGTCGCGTGGGCTTTGCGCGCCCGGCTCGGTCAGGATTTCCGCGATCTGGCCGGTGTTGCCGCGGGCACGGAAGATCGTGCCCCGCGGCGCGCTGTCACCGAAGCGCTCGGCAATCCGATGCAGGCCCAGCGGCGTCTTGAAGGTTCCCTCCTCGAAACCCACCCCCCGCGCCGAGGTCGATACATCGAAGATCTCCGTCACCCGCCCGGCCTCCCAGACGTACAGCCGCTGCTGATCCACCCGGACCACCACCACCGGGACATCATCCGCATTGGGGGCTCGTTCGCGGGCATCCCGGACGACGGGTTCGATCCATTGGAGACTGGGCAAGAGCACCTCGCGTCTACTTCTTGTTGGCCAGATCCAGCACCTCGCCGGCGACCGGCGTGTTCACCAGCCCGTCACCGCGCAGCGCTGCGAGGTGTTCCAGGTAGTCCGGAGGCAGTCCAGTCACGTACTCCCCGGTGAAGACCGAGCAGTCGAACTCCTGGATGTTCCGGTTGCCGCGGCGCACGGCCTTTTGCAGGTCTTCAAGGTCCTGGTAGATCAGGCGGTCGGCGGCAATCGCCTCGCACACCTGGGCCTCGTCCCGACCGTGGGCAATCAGCTCGTCGGCGGCCGGCATGTCGATCCCGTACACGTTGGGATAGCGCACCGGCGGCGCGGCCGAGGCGAAATAGACCTTCTTCGCCCCGGCCTCGCGCGCCATCATCACGATCTCGCGCGAGGTCGTGCCGCGCACGATGGAGTCGTCCACGAGCATCACGTTCTTTCCGCGGAACTCCAGCGAGATCGCGTTGAGCTTCTGGCGCACGGATTTCCGCCGCTTGGTCTGGCCCGGCATGATGAACGTACGCCCGATGTAGCGGTTCTTGATGAACCCCTCGCGGTACTTGATGTTCAGTTCGTGCGCCATCTCCAGCGCCACGGTACGCCCGGTGTCGGGGATCGGCACGATCACGTCGATGTCGTGATCCGGCCAGATGCGCCGGATCTTTTCACCCAATGCGGTCCCCATGCGCATGCGCGCGCGGTGGACGAACACGTTGTCGATCACCGAGTCCGGGCGCGCGAAGTAGACGTGCTCGAAGATGCACGGGTTCAGGCGAGTCCCCTCGGCACACACGCGCGTGCTGACCTCGCCGTCCGGCGTGATAAACACCGCCTCGCCCGGTGCCAGGTCCCGCTCCAGATCAAAGCCCTGGGACTCCAGCGCGGCACTTTCGGAGGCGACCATCCATTCGCGCCCGCCCTCTTCGGCCTCGCGCGAGCCATAAACAATGGGTCGAATGCCGTGCGGATCGCGGAACGCCAGCAAACCGCCCCCGGCGATCATCGCGACCACCGCGTAGGCGCCTTCCGCCCGCTGATGCACGCGTTCCACCGCATCGAACACGGAATCCGGCGTCAGCCCGTTGTCGAGGAAGCGCAGCAGCTCCTGGGCGAAGACGTTCAGGAGGATCTCGGAGTCCGAATCGGTATTGATGTGCCGCCGATCCGTGGCGTACAGCGCCTGCTTGAGCTCGCGCGCGTTGGTCAGGTTGCCGTTGTGCCCCAGCGTAATCCCGAATGGCGAGTTCACGTAGAACGGCTGCGCCTCGGCCGAGCTGGACGAACCGGCCGTCGGGTAGCGCACGTGGCCGATACCCATATGGCCCGTCAGGCTCTGCATGTGCTGGTTGTTGAACACATCGCGCACCAGACCATTGTCCTTGCGCAGATGCAGCCGCCCGTCATCGTCACAGGTCACAATGCCTGCGGCATCCTGGCCCCGGTGCTGCAAGACCAGCAGGGCGTCATAAAGGGGCTGGTTCACCGGGCTGCGCCCGACGATTCCGACAACTCCACACATACGGTTTCAGGCTCCAGGGTTTTGCAAACGCTGACCAAAGCCGTTCACGGCCTGTCAGCACACGTTGCGCTGCAAATGCCGTTTGCAGCTCGCTTCTAGGGCGTCGCCGGCTCGTCGGCTTCGGGGATTACTTCTTCGACCGGCTCGTCACTCGCCAGCAGATCATGGATCTGTTCCTGCCAGCCTTCCGGCAATTGGGCAATCAGCCAATCCACGAGGCGCTCGAACTCCGGGATCAGGCGGCTGTTTTCCCACCAGGACTCGTCCGGCATCAAGGTCAGCGAGGCAAGGAAGATCAGCACCGCCACCAGCAGCACACCGCGCAGCAGCCCGAAGATCACGCCCAGCGAGCGGTCGGTACCGGTCAGCCCGGTCCCCTTCACCAGGCGGTTGGCCACTACTCCGAGAATGCCGCCCACAATCAGGACGCCAATAAAGATCAGGGCGAAGCCAATGCCCAGGCGCAGGGTGGCATCCGACACCGCCTGGGGGATTTGTTCCGCCACCTCGGCCGCATAGCGGATACCCAGCCACACGCCCACGATCCACGTGGCGAGCGAAAAGGACTCGCGCACGAAGCCACGGAAAAGGCTGATCAGCCCTGACACAACGATCAGGGCGATGATGATGAGGTCGATCCAGTTCACGGGGCCGGCATCGCGTGCTGAAAGGGCGCGTAGTTTACCCCAGCCATCGGTTCCTCGCAGGGGGCCCCGGTCGTCATGGCCATCAGGGGTGTGCCACCACGATACCGGACAACTCCAGCTCGTCCTGCAGCCGTTCGCCCAGCTTCACGGCCTCCTCGCGCTGCGCCAGCGGACCGACCTTCACCCGGTAAATCGGGCGGCCATCGGCCATGGAGTCATCGATGAAGGCGGGCCAGCCCGTGTCGCGCAAGCGGGCCGCCTGCTCGCGCGCGTTGTCCTCGCCGCGGAAGCTCCCGACCTGCACCGCCCACCCGGCCTGCACCGGCTCGTCTGGCTCGACCGAGCGCACCGGCACGTCCTGGCGGGCCGCGGAACCTCCCTGCTCCCCCGCGGCCGCCCGCGCGCCCTCGCCGTTCTCCAGGCTGTGCAACTCGGCAACCGGCCTGTCGCGTTCCGCCGCCGGCGCGGCGGGTGCCGTGTCCCGACGTGCAGCCGGGCGCTCCGATGGCAGGGCGATATCGGGCTCGGCAAAGGCGGGCGCCGCGGGCACCGGGTCATCGATCCCGCTCATGTACTCGTAACCTGCCCCGTCGAACAACCAGGGCAAAAAGATGACCGCCAGCACGATCAGGATGACCGCGCCAACCAGGCGAAAGCGGATGGGATTGTCGCTGCTGGTCATGCGGTCATCCGAGGGCGGCGCCAGGGCCAGTTAAGGAAACACTACACGCCTGTGACAGTACGCTCGCTCGCGCCGGCGTCGCAAGCCGTCGGGCGTGACGCTCCTGACGCTCAAAGGGCATGCACAACCTCGCCCGCACCACCAAGCGCCTCGGCCTGCCCGGACAGTGCCAGCTCGGCCAGGTCCTGCGACTGCTCCAGTACCGCCGCCACGGTGTAGAACGAACCGAACACCACCACCCGGCCACAAGGTCCGGCGCAACGCGTTGCTTCTGCGATGGCCGCCGCGACGTCATCCACGCGGGACACCCGGCGTTGTCCGCTCGCCTCCAACTCGGTGGCCAGCGCCGCGGCGGGCAATGCCCGCGGCAGGTCCAGCGGGACTGGCACCCAGGCATCGACGAGGCCATCCAGACGACTCCACATGGCGGCACGCTCCTTGTCCGCCATGACGGCGACCAGGGCCACCACCGCGCCCGGGGCGGGATGCGCCTCCAGCCAGCGCGCGAGTTCGTTGACCGCATGCACGTTGTGGGCAACATCCAGCAGCCATTCCGGCTCGCCGTGTAGCCGCTGCAGACGCCCCGGCGCCGAGATCGCCAGGGCCCGACTGACGACAGCATCGTCGAGCCCCCGGGCCATTCCCAGTGATTCGACCACAGCGAGGGCCGTAGCCGTGTTCAGGAGCGCCGCACCATCAATCCGGGCGGCTGCGCCCTCGACCCGCCATTCGCGCGCCGTCCCCTGCCACTGCCATCGTAGCGTCGTCGCGTCGCGCGTCAGGGCGAAATCACGCCCACTGCGCAGGACCTGCGCCCCCAGTTGTGCGGCATGCTCCAGCACGCTGGCCGGCGGTTCGGGCTCGCCCAGCACTACCGGGCGATTGGGGCGCATGATACCCGCCTTCTCGCGGCCGATCGCCTCGCGACTGTCGCCCAGCCAGGTCTGATGGTCGAGGTCCACCGCGGTGATCGCAGCGACGTCGGCATCCCAGATGTTGACGGCGTCCAGGCGCCCGCCCAGCCCCACCTCCAGCACCTGTACCGCGACTCCCTGCTCGCGGAACAGCCAGACCGCGGCCAGTGCACCGAATTCGAAATAGGTCAGGGAATCCTCGCCGCGAGCCTGGTCGATCGCCTCGAAGGCACGGCACAGGGCGGCATCGGAGACGGGCTCGCCGTCGATGCGGATGCGTTCGTTGTAGCGCAGCAGGTGCGGCGAGGTGAACAGGCCGACCTTCAGCCCCTGCGCCTGCAGCAGGGCCGCGGTGCGCGTCGCCACCGTCCCCTTGCCGTTGGTCCCGGCCACGATCACGGTGGGCGGTCTGTCGGCCCCACGCAGCCCCAGGCGATCGGCCACCAGGGCAATGCGCTCCAGGGTCAGATCCATTCCCACGGGATGCAGTTGCTCCTGGAAGGCGAGCCACTGCGCCAGGGTCGTGAAGCGCACCGGCTGCCTCAGGCGGGGCGCGGCGCGTCGACGCGCTCGCCGTCCGCCCCGTTTTCGGGACTGATAACCTCGACGGACCCCTCGCCCTCCGCCTCATCTGCGGCTGGGTCGGCGCCCGGCGCCGGGGCGTGGGTCAGCATGCCCAGCACCGCAGCCAGACGGCTGCGCATGTCACGGCGATCGACGATCATGTCGATCGCGCCATGCTCGAGCAGAAACTCCGAACGCTGGAAGCCCTCGGGCAGGGTCTCGCGCACGGTCTGCTGGATCACGCGCGGCCCAGCAAAGCCAATCAGGGCATTCGGCTCGGCCACGTTCAGATCACCCAGCATGGCAAGGCTCGCGGACACACCCCCCATGGTCGGATCCGTCATCACCGAGATGAACGGGATGCGTTCTTCCTGCATGCGCGCCAGCACCGCGCTGGTCTTGGCCATCTGCAACAGCGAGAACAACGCCTCCTGCATGCGCGCACCACCGGAGGCACTGAAGCACACCAGCGGGATGCCCTGTTCCAGCGAGCGGTTGGCGCCGCGCACGAAGCGCTCGCCCACCGCGGAGCCCATGGAACCGCCCATGAAGCGGAAGTCGAAGGCAGACGCCACCAAGGGGCGCCCCAGAAGCTGGCCCTGCATCACGATCAGGGCATCGCGCTCGCCGGTGGCCCGCTGGGCAGCCACCAGGCGATCCTTGTACTTCTTGGAATCGCGGAATTTCAGGACATCGGAGGATTCGATATCCGCCGCGATCTCCTCGCGGCCCTCGGCATCCAGGAAAGTCTCCAGGCGCCGGCGTGCGCTCATGCGGCGGTGATGACTGCATTTCGGGCAGACATCGAGGTTGCGTTCCACCTCGGGGCGATAAAGCGTCGCGTCACAGCCCTCGCAACGGACCCACAGGCCCTCCGGGACCCCCCGCTTGGTCGCATTGTCGGTGCGGATGCGCGAAGGCATCAACTTCTCGAACCAGCTCATGCCGTCTCCCCGTAATTCGAATCGGCGCCGCGCATTCTACACCGTGGCTGCCGCGCCCGGGGAGCGCGCCGCATCCATGGCATGACGCATCTCGCTGACCACCGCCGCCGCCGCACGGGCGAAGCCGTCGGCATCGCCGTCGTGCTCCTCGGCCAGGCGCACGATCGCGCTGCCCACCACCACGGCATCGGCCACCTGCGCGACCCTCCCTGCGGTCTCGGCATCGCGAATGCCGAAGCCCACGCCCAACGGCAGCCCGGTGTGGCGACGCAGACCTTCCAGGCGCGCGGCCAGTGCCGAGGTATCCAGGGTCTGCGAACCGGTCACGCCCTTCAGCGATACGTAGTAAACGAAACCGCGCGCCGCCCGGGCCACATGATCGATACGTGCCTCCGAGGTCGTGGGCGCGATCAGGAAGATGGGATCGATGCCGGCCTGCTCCAGCAGTCCCACCACGTCCTCGCTCTCCTCGGGCGGCAGGTCCACCGTCAGCAGCCCATCCAGCCCGGCCGCCTTCGCGGTCTGGGCAAAGGTCTCGTACCCCATGCGCTCGACCGGATTCAGGTAGCCCATCAGGACCACCGGCGTGGTGGTGTCGGTCTTGCGGAACTCCGCCACCATCGCCAGCACGTCGCGCAACCCGGTGCCAAAACGCAGGGCCCGCTCGCAGGCCTTCTGGATCACCGGGCCATCGGCCATCGGGTCGGAAAACGGGACGCCCAGCTCGATCAGGTCGGCCCCGGCCTCCACCAATGCATGCATCAGGGGTACGGTGGCCCCCGGCTCCGGGTCGCCCGCCGTCACGTACGGGATCAACGCCGCGCGATTCTGTTCGCGCAGTTCGGCAAAACGCTGCTCGATGCGACTCATAGCGTAATCCCCTCGCGTTCGGCCACGGTGTTCAGGTCCTTGTCGCCGCGCCCGGACAGATTGATGATGATGCTTTGATCGGGACGCATCTGCGGGGCCAGGTCCAGCACATGGGCAATCGCATGACTGGTTTCCAGCGCCGGGATGATGCCCTCGGTGCGGGTCATGCGGTGGAAGCCGGCCAGCGCCTGGTCATCCGTTACCGACACGTAGTTCACCCGGCCGATGTCCTTCAGCCACGCATGCTCCGGCCCGACGCCCGGGTAGTCCAGGCCCGCCGAGACCGAGTGCGTGCCGATGATCTGGCCGTTCTCGTCTTCCATCAGGTACGTCCGGTTGCCGTGCAGAACGCCCGGCTGCCCGGCGCACAGCGGCGCAGAGTGGCGCCCGGTCTCGACCCCGTCGCCCCCGGCCTCGACCCCGATCATTTCCACCGACTCGTCGCCAAGGAACGGATGGAACAGCCCGATGGCATTGGACCCGCCGCCAACACAAGCGACCAGGGTATCCGGCAGGCGGCCAGTCATCGCCAGGTGCTGCTCGCGCGCCTCGCGGCCGATCACCGCCTGGAAGTCCCGGACCATCGCCGGATACGGGTGCGGCCCTGCCACGGTCCCAATGATGTAGAAGGTGTCGTCGACGTTGGTCACCCAGTCGCGCATCGCCTCGTTCAACGCGTCCTTCAGGGTGCGGGTCCCGGATTTCACCGCCACCACCTCGGCGCCCAGAAGGCGCATGCGATAGACGTTCTGTGTCTGGCGCCGGGTGTCCTCTTCGCCCATGTAGACCACGCATTCCAGCCCCAGCCGCGCGGCCACGGTGGCCGTCGCGACGCCGTGCTGTCCGGCACCGGTCTCGGCGATGATTCGCTTCTTGCCCAGGCGCTTGGCCAGCAGGGCCTGGCCGATCGTGTTGTTTACCTTGTGCGCGCCGGTGTGATTCAGATCCTCGCGCTTGAGGTAGACCTGCGCCCCACCCAGTTCCCGCGACATGCGCTCGGCGTGGTAGAGCGGGTTCGGCCGCCCAACGAACTGCTTCAGGTCATGATCCAGCTCCGCCAGGAAGTCGGGATCCTGCATGTACTGCTCGTATACCGCCTGCAGCTCGTCCAGCGCCCCCATCAGGGTCTCGGACACGAAGCGCCCGCCATACGGCCCGAAATGCCCACGGGCATCCGGGAAAGCCGCCCAGTCAATCTTGTTCATCAGTCTCTACCTCGCATTGACGCACCGCCTGCACGAAGGCCCGCATGCGTCGTGCATCCTTGATTCCGGGCGCGGATTCCACCCCGGAACTCACATCGACCCCGTACGGACGCAGGTGTTCCAGCGCAGCGCGCACCGAGTCCGAATCCAGCCCCCCGGCCAGCAGCCAGGGCCGTTCCAGTGCGTCGGGGACCCGCTGCCAATCGAAGCGATGCCCCGATCCGCCGCTGCGCCCCCCGCCATGACTGTCCAGGAGAAACCCCTGGGCATCCGGGTGCTGCTCCATCACCGGCCGTGGATCCTGCCCTTCGCCCATGGCGATGGCCTTCAGATAAGGCCGCCCGAAGCGCGCGCAAAACGGCGCCGTCTCGTGCCCGTGAAACTGCAGGCAATCCAGCCCTACCGTCTGCAATACCGTTTCGACGCGTGACGGATCCGGGTCCACAAACAATCCCACCGTGGTCACGAACGGGGGCAGCGCGGCCGCGATGGCCGCGGCCTGCGCCGGCTCTACCGCCCGCCGACTCGCTGCATGAAACACCAGCCCGATGGCATCGGCCCCAGCCGCCGCCGCGGCACGTGCCTGTTCCGGGCTCGTCACTCCGCAGATCTTCACCCGATAACGCATGCGCCCGCCGGCCTCCTCTATCCGGTCGCAAAGCCTACCAGAACCCGGCACGCGATCCGGCTTTCCCGCAATCACCCCTGCGCATTCCCCGGGACGCCATCGAGGACCGGCCCCGCGGTGATCGGCAGCTCGAACTCCACCGGATAATCCACATGCACGAAATAGAGCCCGCCGGCCGGCGCGGTGATCCCCGACGCGCGCCGATCCCGCGCCGCCAGAACCTCCATCGGCCAGCCCACTTCGGCCCGACCATCCCCCACCGCCAGCAGAACGCCGGCGATGTTGCGCACCATGTGGTGCAGAAAGGCATTCGCGTGGATATCCAGAATGACGTAGGAGCCGCGCCGGCTCACCGACAGCGAATGCACCCGCCGCACGGGCGACTTGGCCTGGCACGCCGCCGCTCGCAGGCTGCTGAAATCGTGCTCCCCCACGAAGGTCTGACCGGCCCGATGCATGCGCCGGGCATCCAGCGGCCGTCGCCACCACGATACCCGCCCGGCCTCCAGCGCCGGACGGATCTCGCGATTCGCGATCACATAGCGGTAGCGCCTCCCGAACGCGCCGAACCGGGCGTGGAAGGTATCGGGTACCGGCTGCGCCCAGGTCAGCGCAATCGCACCCGGCAGACGACTGTTGCTTCCAAGGATCCAGGCGCGTGGTTCGCGTTGTGCCGGGGTGTCAAAGTGCACCACCTGGGCGGTGGCATGGACGCCCGCATCGGTACGCCCGGCACAGTTCAGCTCCACCGGGTGATTCGCCACGAAGCCCAGCGCCGCCTCCAGGTGGCCCTGGACGCTCGGACCATCCTTTTGCCGTTGCCAGCCCAGCAGCCCGCGGCCATCGTATTCGACACCCAGCGCCCAGCGCTGGCGCGTGGCCGGCCCCGTTCCACCCCCGGATGACACCGACATCTGGTCGCTATTCAAAACCCTGCCCCCAGCACCATCCACCAGACCGCCGCCACGCCCGCCCACAGCCAGGCCAGCGCAGCCTTGGGGATTCGCCAGCCCGAGATCATCGCGGATTCCGCCGGGAGCTCTGCCGTGACAGCGCCACCCCCTGCGAGGGCCTGATCCAGGCGCAGGACAAGCCATTCCCGGACCTGTGCCAAGCGCGCTCGGCGCACTCCACGCAGGCCCGCCCGGCGTTGCTCCAGTGCCACCCGTTCACCCTCGAACATGGCCAGTGCCAGAAACAGACGTCGCGCGAAGCGCTCGCCCCAGCCCCCCAGCACCTGGCGTGGGCCGCCCAGAATGCCCCCAAGGGCACGCACCAGGGCCGGCCGCGGGAAGCGTCCGGTCATCCAGACCACCAGCACCACCACGAGCATCAGTGCAGCAATACGCCATCCGGCCACCTGCAGTCCCGTGCCCCAGTCTCCGCCCCCGGTCGGCCACACCCCGTAGAACACCACGAGCGAGAGATAAAACCATTTCAAACGCAGCACCAGCCGGCCCGCACGGCCCCAGTCCAGACCGGTCAAGGCCAGCCCTCCGGCCACTACACCCGCGACGGCCACCACCTGCGGCTCGGCCGGCACTAGCGCCGCAGAAACACCCAGCACACCCAGCAGCGCCGCTGCCGCGGCTCCGGCATCGCCCTCAGCGGGGGCCGACCTCATCGGCTCTTCCGCGCTCATCGCCACTCAGCGCCCATCCCCATCCTCCAAACCAAAAGGCCCCGCCCGAGAGATCCCCCCCGGGCGGGGCCGCACATCGTAGCCATGATCGGTTCACGGCGCCGGCATCACCAGCCCGACACGACCCGGCTCCAGCAATCAGCTTCCCTGAATCTGATCCCGGATCGCCTCGGCCTCGCGCTTCTGTTCGTCGGTACCGGAGGCCAGAACCTCGTCGATGAGCTCCTGGGCACCCTCCGCATCACCCATGTCCGCGTAGGCCTGGGCCAGACTCAGCCGCGTAACGTTCTCGTCATCGCCGGCCCCATCCGTACCTTCCCCGGCATCGGCCGATTCCGGCGCGGCGAATGCCTCGCCCGAGGCTGGCAGATCCTCGTCCATTTCCAGTCCGGTCTCCTGGCCTTCACCACTGTCACCGCCACTGGCGGGCGCATCAAGGTCCGGAAGCTCGTTCTCCTCGAGATCGAAGGACAGGTTGTTCAGGTCATCGCCTGTCTGGCCTTCTTCCGCAGTCGCTTCGGCCGCACTGGCGAGGTCCTGTTCCAGGTTGTCGTCGATATCAAACGAAAGCCCCTGATCCTCTGCCGTGCCCGGCTCTTGCGCATCGGCACGCGGCTCCGCATCGTCGGATTCCGGCAGCTCCAGATCGGAGAAATCGATCTCGTTGCTGTCAGCGTCGCCCCCCGCGACCCCGGGGTCCACCGAAGCCGGCTCGTCAAGGGAATCGGCGCTGGCCAGGCCGGCCGCCCCGGAGGCACCGCCCAACTTCGACTCCAGCTCCGAGAGGCGATCGCGCAGGGCATCGTCGTCCGCGCCCAGGCGATCGCGCAGGGCCATCGCCGCCTCGCGTGCGCCCGCTTCGTCCTCAAGCGCCACATGGGCCTCGACCAGCTTGAGCCGGTACTGATTGTTGTCCGGGTTCTCCTTCAGGGCGGCGTTCAGCGTCTCGACCGCCTGGTCATTCATGCCATAGGCCAGGCAGACATCCACCTCGGCCAGCACGTCGTCCGCGCCCGCCGCACCCTCGCTGGTGCTGGCGACCACCACTTCGCCTACCTCTTCTTCGGGTTGGGCCGGTGGATGCGCGGATTCTTCCTGCGCGGTCTCTGCAGACTCGTCGGAGCGCGAAGCGGCCGATCCCACAATGGTTCCGGCCGCAGCCGCGGTCGCGGCCCCGGACACCCCGGAACCCGCGCCTCGCTCGCCGCCCTGGACTTCACGCGCCTCGTACCCCGTGGCACCCACGGTCGACGCCTGCACCCCGCTGTTGTCGGCCCGCGGCTTCAGGCCGGAACCGTGTTCGTCGACCATCACCTCGCGGCGGCCGCCGCGGGCAAATGCCAGCAACACCAGCAGCAGCAGAATGACCAGCGCAATCGCCATCATCAGCAGCAACGGATCGTTCATGATGCGTTCGTGCAGCGGGGCATTGCGTTCGGCGTCCGCACGATCCAGACGGGTGCGCAGCTGTTCGCGCTCGGCGCGCAGCTGGCTCAGCTGTTCCTCGAGCCCGGCCATGTTCTCGCTGGAGATCTCGGCCAGACGCCCGCGCTCGCCCAGCTCCTCGCGCAATTCGGAGAGCTCGTCGCGCATTCCGTCCATTTCGGCACGCTGGGACAGCAGGGCTTCCTGCAGCAGCTCTTCGGAACTGCCCTGGGTTGCCCCGGCTTCGGCATCTTCCGGCAGCAGATCGGCGACGATCTCCAGGCGATCCTCGGCCGCCACCTCCTCGGTCGCGGCCTCGTCGCCCACCGCCGTTTCGTCCTCGGTCACGGCCGAGTCCGATTCGGCCACCGCGGATTCGTCGTCCTCAACCGCCGCGGCAGCGTCCTCTGTAACAGCTGCTTCTTCGTCCTCGGCCAACGCCTCGCCCTCGACACCCTCCTCAGCCGCGGCCGGAGCCGGCTCCGGTTCTTCGCGGGCGACGCGAGTGGATTCCTGCCAGGCGCGCGTCTGGTCGGCAACCTCGGCCCGCGCCTCGGCGGTACTACGCGCGTCCAACTGTTCGCGGGACGGCGTACGCAATTCCGCGTCCGCTCGCAACGAATTGATGTTGTTACCCATGAAGGCCTGCGGATTGGCGTCGAGGAACGCGAGCATGGCCTGCTCGTCGCTGTATCCCGACACACCGCTGCGGCGCACGACCGCGTAGAGGGTGTCGCCACTACGCACCCGGATGGTTTCGCCTTCGCGGGTCGCACGGGGCGCCGCGCCGGGGTCCCTGCTCACGGCCGGCGCAGAAGTTCCGGAAGGCATCGTGCCGGGCGGATCCAGCAACAACGAGACCTCGCGCATGGCGCGCCCGCCATCCCAGCGCGCCTCCAGCAGCATGCCCACATAGGGCTCGCGCACCGGCCGGCGTGTGGTCAGGATGATGCGGTCACCCTCAACCTGGATGTTCAAGTCCCCCGGAACACCGCCACGGTTCAGACCGGCGCGGCGGTATGCATCCTCGGAAGCCTGGCGAATTCGCAGGGAATCGCCAGCAGCTGCCGCTCCCCGCAAGGGAATCTCCGCCCGCAAGGGCTGATTCAGGAAGGATTGAAGATTGATTTCGCCGAAGCCCACGGAACTCGAGGACGCCGGGGCCACCAGCAGCAAGAACAAAAACCCAACCAAAAACTTGCGCACGAATTCCCCCTGAAAATGCCACCTGGCCGTACTGCCTCGGCCGACACGGCCGATGACCCCCTGGCCACGGATGTACCGGGTAGTGTCCCCGGCGTTTTCCCGGATTAAATCACAGGTAATCGCGGATCAAAACCTCCGCGATCTGAATCGTGTTCAGCGCAGCCCCCTTGCGCACGTTGTCCGAGACCACCCAAAGGTTCAGTCCGCGGGGGTGGGAAATGTCCTCACGGATGCGGCCGACGAACACCGCATCCTTGCCGGAACCCTCGGTCACCGCAGTTGGATAGCCCCCGTCCTCGTGCTTGTCCAGCACCGTGATCCCCGGTGCGCCGGAGAGGATTTCGCGCGCCTTCTCCGCACTGATCTTCTCGCGCGTCTCGATATGCAGGGCCTCGGAATGCCCGTAGAACACCGGAATGCGCACCGCGGTCGGGTTCACCAGGATGGACTCGTCGCCCATGATCTTCCGGGTCTCCCAGACCATCTTCATCTCTTCCTTGGTGTAGCCATTGTCCTGGAAGACGTCGATGTGCGGCAGGGCATTGAACGCGATCTGCTTGGGATACACGTTGCACTCCACCGGACGGCCATTCAGCAACGCCGCCGTCTGGTGCGCCAGTTCATCGATCGCTTCCTTGCCGGTACCGGACACGGCCTGGTAGGTCGCCACGTTGATCCGTTCGATGCCTACCGCATCGTGCAACGGCTTCAGCGCCACCAGCATCTGAATGGTGGAGCAATTCGGGTTCGCGATAATCCCGTGTTTCGTGTAATCGCCCACCGCGTCCGGGTTCACCTCCGGAATCACGAGCGGGATTTCCGGGTCGTAGCGGAACTGGGAGGTATTGTCGATCACAACGCAGCCGGCCGCCGCCGCCTTGGGCGCATATTCCGCGGACACCGAGGCGCCCGGCGAGAACAGCCCGATCTGCACCGTGGAAAAATCAAAAGTCGCCAGGTCCTCGACCTCCAACTCGCGCCGGCCGTAGTCCACCGTCTTGCCCACCGACCGCGAGCTGGCCAGGGCATGCACGCGCCCGATCGGCAGGTCGCGCTCGGCCAGGATGGACAGCAGGGCCTCGCCAACGGCGCCCGTTGCCCCGACCACGGCCACGTCAAACTTGCGGTCACTCATCGTTAATTCCCGGTTTAATTTTGATCTTCAAGCTATTGATAGTTCTATTGAACCGTAGGATGCGACGAGCGCAGCGAATCGCATCAATCTCTTGCCCAGCGGAGGCAATGATGCGTTTCGCTGCGCTCAACGCATCCTACACTTGCGCGTGATACAAGCCCCGTTCGTGAGGCCGCCTCAATCGTCCAACGCAGCCACCAGGGCATCCCCCATCCCCTGCGTACCGACCAGCTTCATGCCTTCACCGAAGATGTCTGGGGTACGCAAGGCCTGATCCAGTACCCGACCCACAGCCGCCTCGATGCGTTCGGCCAGGTCGTTGCGGTTCAGACTATGACGGAGCAGCATTGCGACCGACAGCACCGTCGCCATCGGGTTGGCCTTGCCCTGCCCCGCAATATCCGGTGCCGAACCGTGGATCGGCTCGTACAGGCCCACGCCCTCGCTGTTCAGCGAGGCGGACGGCAGCATGCCAATGGAGCCGGTCAGCATCGCCGCTGCATCGGACAGGATGTCGCCGAACATGTTGCCGGTCACCATCACGTCGAACTGCTTCGGGTCACGCACCAGCTGCATCGCGGCGTTGTCCACATACATGTGAGACAGCTCGACCTCGGGGAATTCCTTCCCGACACGCTCGACCACCTCGCGCCACAGCTCGGAGACCTCCAGCACGTTGGCCTTGTCCACCGAGCACAGGCGCTTGCCCCGCTTCATCGCCGCCTCGAAGCCGACCCGGGCGATCCGCTCAATCTCCGATTCGCTATAGACCAGCGTATTGAATCCGACCCGCTCGCCATTGCGTTCCTCGATCCCGCGTGGCTGGCCGAAGTAGATCCCCCCGGTCAGCTCGCGCACGATCAGGATATCCAGCCCGCTGACCACCTCGGGCTTCAGCGTGGAGGCCGAGGCCAGCTGCGGGTACAGGATCGCCGGGCGCAGGTTCGCGAACAGGCCGAGATCCGAGCGGATGCCCAGCAGCCCACGCTCGGGGCGCAGGTCGCGCTCCAGCGACTCGTACTGCGGGCCACCCACCGCCCCCAGCAGGATCGCGTCTGCACGACGCGCCGCCTCGCGGGTGGCCTCCGGATAGGGGTGCCCGGCCGCGTCATGCGCCGCGCCCCCGATCAGGCCCTGCTCGATCTCCAGATCCAGACCGCCGATCTCGCCCACGCGCTCCAGCACCTTCAGCGCCTCGGCCACGATCTCGGGCCCGATCCCGTCCCCGGGCAATACCAGAATTCGGCTCACAAACCTCTCCCAAGTAACTATTATGCTTTAGCTATACATTCCTAGTGGCAACGTCATTGCGAGGATCCGCAGGCGACGTGGCAACCTCCGTGGGCGCCCCGACGTTTACCCGAGCCAGCGCCGGACTGCCCTGGGAGATCGCCACGTCGCTGCGCTCCTCGCGATGACGGTGCTTCCTGCCCCCCGTCATTGCGAGGCCCCGCCAGGGGCCGTGGCAATCCCCGGACGCCCCCCGACGTTTGCCGGGACCAGCGTCGGGCCACCCACGGAGATCGCCACGTCGCTACGCTCCTCGCCATGACGGTGCTTCCTGCCCCCGTCATTGCGAGGCCCCGCAAGGGGCCGTGGCACAAAAGCGCGAAGCGCGTTGAACGGCCGCAGGCCGGCCCGAAGGGCGAGCGCAGCGAGTAACCTCCCAAAGCTGGCAGAGCGCCGGTACGAAGATCCGGTGGTTCCGGACGGAGGTTGCTTCGTCGCTTCGCTCCTCGCAATGACGGTGCCCGGATCCAGGCCGCGCCAGACGCACTGTCTACCGTTGTTCCGCCATCCACGGCCACTCGCGGCGCTGGCGGTCCTCGAAGGCGCGGATATCGTCCGCGAACTGCAGCGTCAGGGCGATATCGTCCAGCCCGTTCAGCAGCCGGTGCCGGCGGTCCTCGTCCAGCGTAAAGCTGAATACCGTACCGTCCGGCGCGGTCACGGTCATCTCTTCCAGGTTCACCTCGACCTGCGCGCCCGGGTTCGCCTCCACCTGTTCGAACAGGTTCTGCACCTCGTCCTCGGCCAGCACCACCGGCAGCAGGCCATTCTTGCAGCTGTTGGAGAAGAAGATGTCCGCGAACGACGGCGCAATCACCGCGCGGAATCCGAAGTCCGTCAGCGCCCAGACCGCGTGTTCCCTTGAGGAGCCACAGCCGAAATTCTTGCGCGCCAGCAGGATGGTCGCCTGGTCAAACGGCGCCTGGTTGAGCACAAAGTCCGGGTTCGGCCGGCGCTTCGAGCCATCCATGCCCGGCTCGCCCGGGTCCAGGTAGCGCCAGTCGTCGAAGGCATTGGGGCCGAAGCCCGTGCGCTTGACCGACTTCAGGTACTGCTTGGGGATGATCGCATCGGTATCCACGTTGGAGCGGTCCAGCGGCGCGACGATCCCCTTGTGTACAGTAAAGGCCTGCATCGCTTACGCCTCCTTCAACGCGGACGGTTCAATGAAGTGCCCGGCGACGGCCGCCGCGGCGGCCAGCGACGGGCTGACCAGATGGGTGCGCCCGCCCTGCCCCTGGCGGCCCTCGAAGTTGCGGTTCGAGGTGGAGGCGCAGCGCTCGCCCGGTTCCAGGCGGTCGGCGTTCATCGCCAGGCACATCGAGCAGCCCGGCTCGCGCCACTCGAAGCCGGCATCCAGGAAGATGCGGTCCAGCCCCTCCTGCTCCGCCTGCTGCTTCACCAGCCCGGAGCCCGGCACCACCATGGCCAGCTTGATGTTGTCGGCCTTCTTGCGGCCCTTGACCACCTCGGCGGCGGCGCGCAGGTCCTCGATCCGCGAGTTGGTGCAGGAACCGATGAACACCTTGTCCGGACGGATCTCCGTCATCGGGGTATTCGCCTTCAGGTCCATGTACTCCAGCGCCCGCTGCATGCCCTCGGCGCGCACCGGATCGGACTCGGCCGCCGGGTCCGGCACCCGCCCGTCGATCGGCGCGACCATCTCCGGCGAGGTGCCCCAGCTGACCTGCGGGGCGATCTCGGCGGCGTCCATCTCCACCACCGCGTCGAACTCGGCATCCGGGTCGGAGACCAGCGTGCGCCAGTACTCGGCCGCCCGATCGAACATCTCGCCGGTCGGCGCCTGCGGCTTGCCGCGCACGTATTCGATGGTCTTCTCGTCCACCGCGACCATGCCCGCACGGGCCCCGGCCTCGATCGACATGTTGCAGACGCTCATGCGGCCTTCGACCGACAGGCTCCGGATCGCCGAACCGGCAAACTCGATCGCGTAGCCGGTACCGCCAGCGGTGCCGATGCGACCGATGATGGCCAGCACCACGTCCTTGGCGGTGACGCCCGGGCGCAGCTCGCCCTCCACACGGATCTGCATGGCCTTGGTCTTCTTTTGCCACAGGCACTGGGTGGCCAGCACATGCTCCACCTCGGAGGTGCCGATGCCGAAGGCCAGCGCGCCCAGCGCGCCATGCGTGGAGGTATGCGAGTCCCCACAAACCACGGTCATGCCCGGCAGGGTCGCGCCCTGCTCCGGGCCGATCACGTGCACGATGCCCTGGCGCACGTCCGCCATCGGGAAGAACTTCAGCCCCAGGCTGGTGACGTTGCTCTCCAGTGTTTCCACCTGGATGCGCGAGACCGGATCCGCGATCCCCTGGTCGCGGTTCTCCGTGGGCACATTGTGATCCGGCACCGCCAGCACGGAATCGCCGCGCCATGGCTTGCGCCCGGCCAGCCGCAGCCCCTCGAAGGCCTGCGGACTGGTCACCTCATGCACCAGGTGGCGATCGATGTAGAGCAGCGTCGAGCCAT
Organism: Thioalkalivibrio versutus; assembly: GCF_001020955.1. Lineage (NCBI taxonomy): Bacteria > Pseudomonadati > Pseudomonadota > Gammaproteobacteria > Chromatiales > Ectothiorhodospiraceae > Thioalkalivibrio > Thioalkalivibrio versutus. The sequence goes on along the minus strand of NZ_CP011367.1, from coordinate 1,176,112 downwards.
CCGGCTCCTCGCGCACCCCATGCGCCTCCCACAACTTGTCATACAGGGTCTTGCCAGCCATTACCTACTCCCGCGGCCGTGCCGCGTTCTATCGTTCTTGCGTCCCACCGCCAGCAATCCGCCGGCGCTATACAGGCTCGCCCTTGCACGGCGTCGCCACTGGCACCGTCATTGCGAGGCCCCGCAGGGGCCGTGGCAACCTCCGTCCGGAACCACCGGATCCCGGTACTGGCGCTCTGCCAGCTTCAGGAGGTTGCCGCGTCGCCTTCGGCTCCTCGCAATGACGTCGTTTCATGACGCCCGTTGATCTAGAGTCTGGGCCCACCCCCGGTATTCTTTCAAATCCGATTTCTTATCCGTATCATTCCATACGGTTATATAGGTGCCGGGTCATGCAGAGCCCGACCATCGAACGGACCATTATCTCACGCAGGGACTGGAGAGACACGGATGCGCCCAGAACAACTGAGTGTCGAATCCCTGCAAGCCTTCGTCGCGGTCGTCGACACCGGCGCCTTCTCCGCCGCGGCCGAACGGCTGCACCTGACCCAACCCGCGATCAGCAAGCGCATCCAGTCCCTGGAGGCCACGCTGGAGCGCCCGCTGTTCGAGCGCCAGGGCCGCCGCGTTCGGCCGACGGAGGTCGCGGAGCGCCTGCTGCCCGAGGCCCGCGAAATCCTCGCCCGCCTGCGCGCCATCGAGCAGCAGGTCGCCGACCTCGACCAGGTGGTGCGCGGCCGCATCCGCCTGGCCACCTCGCACCACATCGCCCTGCACCGCCTGCCCACGCCACTGTCGGCCCTGCGCGAGCGCTACCCGGAACTGGAACTGGAACTGGCATTCATGGATTCCGAGGCCGGCATCGAGGCCGTCATGCACGGCGATGCCGACCTGGCCCTGGCGACCCTGCCCGAGGATCTGCCGAAGGGCGCCGAGGCGCACACTGTCTGGACCGACGACCTCGTCCCCATGGTCGCCCGCAACCGTGCTGCTGATACCCCGCTGGATACCCTGCGGCGCCTGCACGACTGGCCGGCCATCCTGCCGCCCGCGGATTCCACCACCCGGCGCCAGATCGACCAGGCCCTGGCCGCACAGGGCCTGCACCCCACGGCCGCCCAGGAAAGCCCCTATCTGGAAGTCATCCGCATGATGATCGCGGCCGGCCTCGGCATCGGCTTCCTCCCCCGCACCATGGTTACGGATGACCTCACGGTGCTGGACTGGACCGCCGCACCCATAACCCGCCACCTCGGCTGGGTCCGCCACGCCGACCGCTACCGCTCGCGCACACTGGACGCCGTCATCGAGGAATTGCACAACGGGCTGGCCCGGGAGATCCCGGACCTCACCGATCTTCAGGAGTGAGCCTACTGGGCAAGTCCATTGCATCGTGGAGAACGCGGAGCACATCCACGGTGCGAGCCCTGTCAGGCGCGGCCCGGAAAACAAGCAAGTGCCGGCCTTTCCGCCCTCCCCGTGCGACATGGAGGGTGCATATCCCCGAGCCAATCTCGCCGCGCCGACGCACGGCAAGGAGGTCCGGCCCACCTTTCAGCGCCACGATCGCCGCGGACAACGTGCCGGCATAGACACGAGCCTGCTTCTCGCCAAACTGCTCCGCCGTCCAGGAAATGATCTCCCGAAGATCCTTCTCGGCCCGCGCCGCAAGACGGACATTCCATTGTCCGGAGGGATCGGGCATACGTTATTCCTTGGCGATGGTCTGTTCCGTCAGTTCCTGCAGATGAGCCTCCAGGGCACTCTCGCTATCAAATTCGGCATACCGGCCTGCTTCTACGTCTCCGATACCTTCCGCAGTCGCCCGCCGCAAGGCTTCCAGACGCGCTTCCTGCTCACGCTCGCGAACCTCCACGAGCCGAAGTCCGTCACGCAGAACCTCGCTGGCATTCTGGTAGCGACCGGACCGAACCAGTTGCTCCACAAAACCGCTTTGCTCCGCCGTCAGGACAATGTTTCGCGTCGGCATGGTTAACCTCCGTCCGTCATCATTGGCACTTTATGCCAATGATGACGGACAATCCAGTCGCCACCCCGCTGCACACCCTTTCTCTGCGAGCATCGCACTCGACAGAACGAGCACCGCGCGATTCGGGACACCGGCAACCGAGCCTTTCCGGCATCAGGTGCGGGCGGCGTCGCGGGGCAGCAGCGAGGAGATCATCCAGGTGGCGAAGATGAACAAGGTGGAGGCAATCAGGGCGCCTTCCAGGCCCCAGACCATGAAGATAGCGCCGGAGGCGACGGTACCGACCAGACGGCCGCCGGCGTTGGCCATGTAGTAGAAGCCGACCTTCATCGCGACGCGGTCGGCCTCGGCGTAGTCGAGGATCAGAAAGGAGTGGACGGCGGAGTTGATTGCGAACACCACGCCGAACACGCCCAGCCCGACCATCAGCACCCAGGCCGGGTCCAGGCCCACCTCCAGGCCGATCACGATGGCGATTGGCAGCAGCATCAGGATGAACGCCCACAGCCGCGCGGTGAGCCCGGTCGGATGCACCCCGCCCTTACCCAAGAGGCGGGGCACGGAGGCCTGCACGATGCCGTAGCCGATCACCCACAGCGCGAGGAACGCACCCACCTGCATGTGGTTCCAGTCCAGCGTGGCGCTGAGGAATACCGGCAGCGCGACCACGAACCAGACATCGCGCGCGCCGAACAGAAAGAACCGTGCGGCCGAGAGCACATTGATGGCGGCGGAGTTGGAGAACATCTGGGTGAACTTCGGCTTGCCACCGACCTTGCCCAGACCCCGCGGCAGGCCCACCACCGAGAACAGCATCACCACGGCGAGCATCCCAGCCAGGATCACCAGCGCCATCTGGAAGCCCACGCTGTAGAGCAGCGCCCCGCCGACGAAGAAGCCGACCCCCTTCAGCGCATTCTTGGAGCCGGTGAGCACCGCAACCCAGCGAAACAGCCGCCCCTCTCCGTCGCCGGCGACCAGCTTCACGCCGGACTTCGCGCTCATCTTGTTCAGATCCTTGGCGATCCCGGACAGGGCCTGCGCAAACATCACGTAGGCCACGCCCAACCAGGCCTCGGGCACCGTGAGCATCAGCAGGGCGGCCACCTGCAGCAGCGTCCCGCCGATCATCGTCGTGTTCACCCCCAGCCGCGCGGCCAGCCAGCCGCCGGTCAGGTTGGTGATGACCCCGAACAGCTCGTAGAACAGGAACAGAAAGGCGATCTCCAGCGGGCTGTAGCCCAGCTGGTGGAAGAACAGCACGACCAGCATGCGGATCGCGCCGTCGGTGACGGTGAACGCCCAGTAATTCGCGGTGATCCGCGCGTAGGCACCCAGCCCCAGGGTAGGCGGCCCGCCGGAGTTTGGCTGGTCGGCCGTGCCGCTCACAACGGCCTCAAACCCCGAGCTTGGCGACGCGGGCGACCAGCTCGACCAGCCGGTTCGCGTAGCCCCACTCGTTGTCGTACCAGGCCAGCACCTTCACCTGCGTGCCATCGACCACCATGGTCGACTGGGCATCCACGATGGACGAGCGCGGGTCGGTGCGGAAATCGCTGGAGACCAGCGGGCGCTCCTCGTAGCCGAGGATGCCGTTCAGATCACCGTTCGCCGCCTTGCGCAGCAGGCCGTTGACCTCGTCCGCCGTCGTCTCGCGCGCGGCCTCGAAGGTGAAATCCGTCAGCGAGGCATTCATCAGTGGCACGCGCACCGCATGGCCGCTCAGCCGCCCATTCAGTTCGGGGAAGATGTCGCCAATCGCCTTCGCCGAGCCGGTGGTGGTCGGGATCAGGTTCAGCCCGGCGGCGCGGGCCCGGCGCAGGTTGTCGCGCGGCAGGTCCACCGGCGACTGGGTGGCGGTCATGTCGTGGACGGTCAGGATGGTGCCGTGGCGGATCGATAGCGCCGGGTGCAGCACCTTGACCAGCGGCGCCAGGCAGTTGGTGGTGCAAGAGGCAGCCGTCACGACGTGGTGCTTCGCGGGATCGTAAGCGGCGTCGTTCACACCCATCACCACGTTCAGCGCGCGCTCGTCCTTCACCGGCGCCGCGACCACCACGCGCTTCGCGCCCCGGGTGAAATGCGGCTCCAGCGTGTCCATGGTGCGGAAGGCGCCAGTGGCATCAATCACGATGTCCACGTCCGACTCGCTCCACGGCACCTGCGCCGGCTCGGCCAGGCTCGTGTGGCGCAGCTCGCGCCCGTCGATCCGGATCCGGTCCGCTTGGGCCTCGGGCTCGCGGCCCCAGCGCCCGTGCACCGAGTCGAACTCCAGCAGGTGGCCAGTGACGGTCCCGTCGGCCGCGACCTCGTTCAGATGCACGATCTCGATGTCGTCCCGGTCCCATGCCGCGCGCAGGGCCAAGCGACCGATCCGCCCCATCCCGTTTATACCGACGCGCACCGCCATGGAGCCCCTCCCGCGAAAAATCGCGTCAGCATACCCCGCCCAAATGACAACCGCATGACGCCCAACCGCTGAAGACCCGGCTCGTCAGTTGAGCCAGACGATCCCCGCGTTGAGGTAGATGGCGAAGGCGACCCACAACAGGTACGGCACCAGCAGCGCGCCGGCAACACGATCGATCCGCCAGAAAGCGATCAGGGTGGCCAGGATCAGCGGCCACAGGATCAGGATCTCGGCGAGCGCCAGATCCGGGCGTTGCACGCCGAAGAACAGCACCGACCAGCCGAGATTCAGCGCGAGCTGGGCCAGGAACAGCCCCAGCGCCATCGGGGCGCCGGTCAGGCCGACGCGCCGCCAGACATGCCAGGCGGCGAGACCCATCAGGCCGAACAGCACGGACCAGACCGGGCCGAATACCGCGTCCGGCGGGTTCAGCGGCGGGCGCGTCAGCGTCGGATACCAGTCGCCCACCGACAGGCTGGTCGCCCAGCCACCCAATCCCGCCACAGCGAAGACCAACACCATCCAGGCCAGCAGGCCCAGCATGTCCGTGGCAAAGGAGCGCCGCCGCGGGCGCGAGGGACGGGCCGAATCGGATGTCGTCACGGAATTCTCCTTGTACTCGGGGGTCCTAGTCCGGGCTTCATCGAATCGGCGCCGAATTCCGAACGGAATTCATGCACGATTCAGTGAACCACGCGACACTCTAACCTGGCCACCCCGCACGCAAGCGAGTCGCAATGCCCCGCCCCTCCACACTGATCACCGCGATCCTGTTTCTCCTGGCCGCTGGCATCCTCGCCTGGATGCTGCTGGGCCCGGAAGACGACGCGGCCCCTTCCGGTCGTCCGGGCGGTGGCGAGACCCGCCCGGTCGCGGTCGCCATCGCCGGCATCGAGACCCGCGACCTGGTCGAACGGCGGCGTTTCACCGGCAGCATCGAGGGCGCCGACCGGATCGAGATCACCCCCCGCGTGGGCGGGCGGGTCGCCGAGGTATTCGTCAATCTGGGCGACCGCGTGGAGCCCGGTGATCCGCTGCTGCAGCTGGATACCGAGGAATTCGAGCAGGACGTGGCCCAGGCCGCGGCGGAGCTGGAAGTCGCCGAGGCCAGCCTGGCCGAGGCCCTGGCCAGCCGCGATGCCACCCGGCGCGAACTGCAGCGCACCCGCGAGCTGCGCGACCAGGGGATCGCGTCGCGCTCGGAGCTGGAGGCCGCGGAAACCGAACTCGCCCTGGCACAGACGCGCGTCACCCTGGCCGAATCGCAGATCCGCCAGCGGCGCTCCGCGCTGCGCACCCGCGAGATCCAGTTGAGCTACACCCGCATCGAGGCGGGTACGGCCGACAGCACCCGCTGGGTCGCCGAACGCCACGTGGATCCCGGCACGGTCATCAGCGCCAACGACACCGCACTGGCGCTGGTCCGGCTGCAGCCGGTGCGCGCCATCCTGGCCGTGACCGAGGCCGACTACGGCCGGCTGTCGCCGAGCCAGGGGGCACAGGTCTACACCGCCGCCTATCCGGACGCCGGCTTTGCCGGCACCATCGCCCGCATCGCCCCGGAATTCCGGCCCGGTTCGCGTCAGGCGCGGGTCGAGGTGGAGATCCCCAACGAACGCGACCAGCTGCGCCCGGGCATGTTCGTGGAGGCCGCCATTACCCTCGGGGAACGCAACGCCGTCCTCGCGATCCCACGCGACGCGATCATCCAGCGCGAGGTCGGCCCGACCCTGTTCAGCGTGGACCGCAGCGGCGAGCGCCCGCAGGCCCGCCGCCATCAGGCGGTTACCGGCGTGCGTGACGGCGACTGGGTCGAACTGCTGGAACCCGAGCTGCCGGAAGGCACCGAGGTCGTCGTGCTCGGCCAGCACCTGCTCGCGGACGGCACCCCGCTGCGCCTGACCGACCCGCGCAACGTGCCGGGTGGAGACGACACACCCGAGTCGGACACCCCGTGAATCCGGCCCGCGTAACGGTCCACCGCCCCGTGCTGACCAGCATGGTGGCCCTGATCGTGGTGATCCTCGGCCTGACCGCGCTGACCCGCCTGCCGGTGGATCTGCTGCCGAATATCACCTACCCGGTGGTCACGGTGATGACGTCCTACCCCAATGCCGGGGCCGAGGAAGTCGAACAACTCGTCACGCGCCAGGTGGAGCAGGCCGCGGCCGCCATTACCGGTGCCCAGGAGATCCGCTCGACCTCCGCCGAGGGCAACAGCAACGTCCGCATCAACTTTGCCTGGGGCACGGACATCCGCCAGGCGGTGGACGACCTGCGCGATCGCCTGGCGCGTATCGAGGACCGCCTGCCCGATGACGCCGATCGCCCGCTGGTGCGCCAGTTCGACACCCAGGACTCGCCCATCATGCGTCTGGGCATCGGCTCGCAACTGGACGCCATCCACCTGCGCACCCTGATCGACAACCGTATCGCCCCGCGTCTGGAACGCATCCCCGGCGTGGCAGCTGTAGATACCTTCGGCGGCCTGGAGCGCGAGGTCCGCGTGGAGGTGGACCCGGAGCGCATCGAGGCCATTGACCTCGGCCTGGACGACCTGCGCAACCGCATCCGCGACGCCAACGTGATCACCCCCGGCGGCCCGATCATGGACGGGCGCCGCGAATACCGCCTGCGCACGCCGGCCGAGTTCCGCTCGGTGGACGAGGTCCGCGATACCATTGTGCAACGCAGCGAGGACGGTGTGACCTACCTGCACCAGGTGGCCGACGTGCGCGACACCCACCAGCGCGTTACCCGCCGGTTCCGGGTCAACCAGGAGGAAGGCGTGCAGCTCGCCGTGCGCAAGCTGGCCGACGCCAACACCGTCGAGGTCTCCGAGGCGGTCCACGCCGAACTGGTGCGCCTGAACCGCGACTTCCCCCAGATCGACATCCGTGCGGTCACCGACGAGGCCGGTTTCATCCGCAACTCCATCACCAATGTCGGTCGGTCGATCCTCTACGGCAGTGCACTGGCCGTGCTGGTGCTGCTCGTGTTCCTGCGCAACATCCGCTACACGCTGGTCGCGGCCACCGCAATCCCGCTGGCGGTGATCGCCACCTTCGGCCTGGTCTACTTCGGCGGCTACTCGCTGAACCTGATGACACTCGGGGGGATCGCGCTGGGCGTGGGGCTGATGGTGGACAACGCCATCGTGGTGATCGAGAGCATTGCCCGAAGGCGCGAGGAACATGCCGAACAGACCGCCGCCGAGGCCGCCATCAGCGGCACCGGGCGCGTCGCACCCGCCATCGTCGCCAGCACCCTGACCACCGTGGCGATCTTCCTGCCGCTGTTCTTCGCCGAGGAACTGGCCGGCCAGCTGTTCAAGCCGCTGGCGGCGGTGGTCGCCTTTGCCCTGGCAGGCTCGCTGATCGTCGCGCTGACCCTGGTCCCGATGCTGATGGCCCGCGCCCCGATGCCCAAGCGCGACACCAGTGCCCTCGCGCGCATGGAGCAACGCTACCAGGGGCTGCTGCGGCGCACCCTGGCCCAGCCGTGGATGGTCATCGGCATCAGCCTCCTGCTGCTGATGATCGCCCTGGCGGGGCTGCGCGGCGTGGGCACGGAATTCCTGCCCGCCACCGACGAAGGCGAATTGCGCGTGCATGTCGCCATGGAGCCCGGCACCCCCCTGGAAGAGCTCTACGCCACCATGTCCGGCCTCGAGGCGATCATCCACGACGAGGTCCCGGAACTGGAAAACCTAGTCTCCAGCTCCGGCGCCTCGGCGTTCCGCGCCTCCTCGCCCGCCTCCGGCAACATGCGTGTGATGGTCGGCTCGCGCGACAGCCGCAGCCGCTCCTCCGACGAGATCGCCGCGGCCCTGCGCGAAGCGCTGGGCAGCCCGCCGGGGGTCGAGATCCGCGTGCGCGCCTCCAGCGGGATTTTCTTCCGCGGCTTCGGGCGCGGCGCCGACGAAGAAAGCCTGTCCATCGAGGTCCGCGGCTTCGAGCTGCCCACGATGAACGCCGTCATCGAGCGCTTCGAGAGCGCGCTGGCGGACGTCCCCGGCGTCACCGACACCCGCGTCGGCTCCGACGGCGGGCAGCCGGAATTCGCCACCCGCATCCACCGCGACCGCGCCGCCGACCTCGGCGTGGACGTGCGCACCATCGCCCAGACCCTGGAAACCGCCCTGGGCGGCTCCGGCGCCGGCCAGCTGCGCGCGGGCGGCGACGAGACGCGCATCTGGGTCCAGCTTCGCGACGCCGACCGGAGCTCGCTGGACGACCTCCTCAACCTGACCGTGCGCAGCGAGGACGGCGAACGCGTGGCATTGCGCAGCCTGGTCACGTTCGATACGGCGATCGGCCCGGACAGCATCCAGCGCCGCGAACAGGCGCGCATCAGCACCTTGTTCGTGAACATCGGCGACCGTTCGCTGGGCGAGGTCGCCGCCGACGTGCGTGCGGCGCTGGCCGACATCCCGCTGCCGGAGGAGATCGACTTCTCGGTCACCGGCGACATCGAGGAGCAGGAAGCGGCGTTCTCCGAACTGCTCCTGGGCACCCTGCTCGCGACGTTGCTGGTCTACATGGTCATGGCCAGCCTGTACGAGTCGTTGCGCGATCCGCTGATCGTGATGTTCTCCATCCCGCTGGCGATCATTGGTGTAACCGGCGCGCTGCTGATCACCGACACCACGCTCAACGTGCAGTCGCTGATCGGCATCCTGCTGCTGGTCGGGATCGTGGTGAACAACGCGATCCTGCTGGTGGACCGCATGGCGCGGCGCCACCGCGAAGACGGCATGGAACTGCAAGCGGCCATCGTGGCCGCCGCGGGCGAGCGCCTGCGCCCGATCCTGATGACCACGCTGACCACCATCCTGGCGCTGTCGCCGCTGGCCATCGGCATGGGCGACGGCGGCGAGGCCCAGGCCCCGATGGCCCGGGTCGTGATCGGCGGGCTGCTCTCGTCTACCCTGATCACCCTGGTGCTGATCCCGACGCTCTACCTGCTGTTCCACCGCCGGGGCGAGCACCCGCAACCCGTCTACCGAGTCGCCACGGATCATGCCTAGAACTCCCCTGCCCTTCCTCGTCGCGCTCGCACTGGCGCTCGCACTGGCGCTGGCCCTCCCGGCCCACGCCTCTGAAGCGCCGGATGCCTCCGACGGGCTGCGCCTGTCCCTGCCCGCGGAGGCACTGACGGACGCCCGGCCGTTCGAACGCGAGGCGGTGGCGGAAGAGACCCTGTCCCTGGAGGAGGCCGTCGCCCGCGCGCTGGAAGGCAACCGCGGCCTGCGCGCCGAGCGCCTGCAAACCGCGATCCAGGGCACCTTCGAGGCACAGGAACGCGCGGTGTTCGACCCCGAGCTGTTCGCCGAGCTGGAGATTAGCCGCGACCAGAGCGTGCGCCAGCTGGAACAGATCGGAGAAACCGATGAAGTAACCACTACCCGGCGCTTTGGCGAGGCGGGCCTCAGCCAGTCGCTGCCAACCGGCACGGACCTGACGGTCTCCGTACGCAGCTCGCGCAGTTCCAGCTCGCGCGTGGAGGCACCCCAGTTCACTACCCGCGCGGGCCTGAGCCTGACTCAGGCCCTGCTCCGCGGCGGGCGTATCGAGTCCAACCTGGTGCGCCTGCGCCAGGCCGGCCTCGACGTGGAGGCCTCGGAGTACGAGGTCCGCGGCTTCGTCGAACAGCTGATCACCGACGTCGAGGGACGCTACTGGGATCTGGTGCTGGCCGACGAACGGATCGCCATCTTCGAGGAGGCCCTGGCCGTGGCCCGCGAGCAGCTCGACCAGACCGAGCGGCGCATCGCCGCCGGCGACCGCCCCGAGACCGAGGCCGTGTCGGCCCGTGCCGAGGTGGCGCTGCGGCGTCAGGGCCTGATCGACGCCCGCGCCGAACGCGCCCGCGCGCAGGACGGCCTCGCGCGACTGCTCCAGGGCGACGGCGGCCTGTGGGATACCCGGCTCGAGGCGAGCTCCGAGCCGGGCCTGGAACGCTACACGCTGGAACCCCTGAATGCCTACGTGGCGCTGGCCCGCGACCATCGCGCCGATCTCAACGAAACGCGACTGCGGGTCCAGCGCGACCAACTGGAGGTCGTGCGCACCCGCAACGGCCTCCTGCCGCGCCTGGACTTCTTCGTGACCCTGGGCCAGTCGGGCTACGCAGACAGCTTCAGCCGCACCTGGCGCGACCGCCAGGGCGACGGCTACGACCTGGCGGCCGGCCTGCGCTTCGAGATGCCGATCGGCAACCGCGCCGCCGAGGCCGAACACACCCGGGCCCGGCTGACCCGCCAGCAGATCCAGGAAACCCTGGCCAACCTGGAACAACTCGCCATCGAGGACGTGCGCGGCACCTGGTTCGATGCGGCCCGCATCCGCGAACAAATTCAGGCACAGAAGGAAACCGTCGAGTTGCAGGAAGAACTCCTGCGGGTGGAACAGACGCGCTTCCGCGTCGGCGCCGGGACCGCGCTGGCCGTCTCCCAGGCCCAGCGCGACCTGCTGGAGAGCCGCCTGAACCTGACCGAGACGGTCGTGCGCTTCCGTCAGCTCACCACCGAACTGCTGAACGCCAGCGGCACCCTGCTGCTCCATCGCGGCATCGACGCCCCCGGCGCCGAACGCGTGGATATCCGTCTGTAAGCCGGTTTGCACACGACCCGGCGCCTTCGGTTCGCGCGGCTATTGATCCACCGGCCGGGCATTGCCCTGCGCGTCGATCTCGACGACCAGCATCGCCCCGGCGCCAAGGCTGCGGCCGCTCAGCTCCATGATGTTGGCCCGGTGGGTCACGTAGACCGCCGGCCCCGCCGTCTGCCGGTATTCTTCCGCCAGGTGTTCGCGCCACGCCTGCATGCGCCGCTCGCGATGCGGGGCATTAGTGCGAAACACCGAGCCCATTGCCTCCAGCACAACGGGCTCACCGAACCCCAGGAGCGCCGCGGTATCGACATTGCGGCACCACGGACCCGCGAACACCCGGATCGACTCGAGGCCCGCCGCGCGCAGGCGCTCCCCACTGACGCGCGCCTGCGCGCGTCCTTCAGCCGACAGATTGCGCTGCGTGGCGCAGTCATCGACATCGAAGCCCGACGGGTCACCGATGCCGGGCGCCAGGGCATGGCGCAGCAGCAGGATGCGGTGGGGCTCCTGTAATTGCGCGACGATCGCGCGTTCGGCCGCCAGGTCGCCCGCCACCAGGGGCAGAGGCACCGCCAGCACGGCGATCCAGAACACCAGAACGACAAAGCGCTTCGTCACGCGATCTTCCCCGAACGGCGACGCCGGCAGGCGTCCGAACAGTAGCGAACCTCATCCCAGCACCGGGCCCATTTGCGCCGCCAGGCGAACGGGCGGCCGCATACCGCACAGGTCTTCTCCGGTAGATGCGGCTTGGCGTGGGCCACCTTAAGGAGACGCTGATTTAATCGCGCGTCCGCGCTCGAGTCGCTTTTGCGTGCGAACAAGGCGCGGTGACTGCCGTGCAGTCATTCTGCACAAGGGAACCGCAACGCAGTTCCCACGCAAAAGCGGCCGAGCCCCTGCTTTCAATGGCTTGTGGGGTTGGTGTCCCCTGTTCCCCGATCCTGCGTTGCGCCGCTTGCCGGTAGAACCACTACCCGCTGCACGACGCGCCTTGTCTCGGAAAACAGGGGGCACCAACGCGGACGTGCGATTAAATCAGCGTCTCCTTAGCGGTCCGGGTGACAGACCCCATCGTCGCAGCGCGAGCGCCAGCGATAACGCGCAATCACGTTGTAGACGCGATCCATCAGCCAGACGATCGGCGGCAGGCGATGCAGCACACCGCCAAGCCAGCGGTAATATGGCAGGTGCCGCCAGACCAGCACGAAGGCCCAGGCGCCGCTGCGAATGCGCCCGTCGGCGCTTACGGCATGCATGCGCCGCATCGCACGATCCCAGGTGATCCCCCAGGCGTCGAGCGGTGTGGCATCAGCATGGATATCACGCCAATCGATCGCACCCGCAGTGTCGAGCCGCTGGTAGTGGCCGATCTCGCGCCGGCAAAGCGGACAACCGCCGTCGAAGAACACCACCGGTCGTCCCGGGGCCTCGGAATATTGGTCCTGGTGGTTTTCAGGCATGCCCCACCGGCCCGGTCTGCTGGTGCCGGGCACCATCGAGGGATCTAAGCGCCCGCTCGACCACATCACGCGCCAGATCCTGGGTCATCTCGGGGTTGGCCGGGATCATCTCCGTGCGCACGGCCAGGGCCATTGCCAGCGCTTGCAGCACGTCGCCATTGCAGGTATCGCCCAGCACGCCGATCTCGCTGTCCAGCGTGTCAGTCAAGCGATCCAGCAACTGTTGTACCCGCACCGCCGAGCCGGTCTCGGGGTGCAGACGGAAGTCGAAGGACACGGCCTCGCCGCTCGGGGTGACATAGCGATAGGGCAATACGTCCATGGCTCTCTCCTTCGCGAACGGTTGGCTTGTTAAGGCGAATTCCGGGGTCGTCCTCCTCACCCCTTCGCCATTGGGCCACGAAACGGCAAAACAGTTCGCCGCGCATGCTTCCAGAAGAGAAGAAAGGGCACGCCCCATCCCGCCCGGCGAGCGCAGGGGTTATCCTTTCAGCCCATGAATCCACGTGTCCGGACAGTCATCCATCCGCACGCCCACCGCCCAGAGGCGAGACCGTAGTGGCCACGCGCCGCAAGCGCCGCCCGCTCCGCCGGTTGCTCTACTGGACGGGCGGACTGGCCGCATTGGTCCTGGCGCTGGGGATCGGGGCAATGCTCGCCCTGGTGGTGCTGTTCGCCCGGGTCGACCCGCCCTACGGCATGGCCATGGTGGTGGCCACCGACTGGCAAACCGCCTCCAACCGGCGCCCGGACTGGCAACGCCTGGACGATCTGCCCCGCCATCTGATGCTGGCGGTGATCGCGGCCGAGGACCAGCACTTCCCCAACCACCGCGGCTTCGACTGGGGCTCGGTACGCCAGGCGCTGGGCGATCACGTTCGCGGCGGACGCCTGCGCGGCGCCAGCACCATCAGCCAGCAAACCGCCAAGAACCTGTTTCTGTGGCACGGCCGCTCCTGGGCGCGCAAGACGCTGGAGGCCGGATTCACCCTGGGCATGGAGACCCTCTGGCCGAAGCGGCGCATCCTCGAGATCTATCTGAACCTGGCGGAATGGGGCCCCGGCATTTACGGCATCGAGAACGCCGCCCAACACTACTTCGGGATCTCCGCCACCGAGCTGGATCGCCACCAGTCCGCGCGCCTGGCCGCCATCCTGCCCAGCCCTGGCCGCATGAACCCCGTGCAACCCGGACCACAGCTGGATCGCCGGATCGCCTGGGTCGAGCGCCAGATGGCCCAGCTCGGCATCGCCTGGCTGGATCCGATGCTGCTGGAATAAAGCCTGTGCGCAGGCCACCGAAATTGTGGTACGGAACTTCCAGCCATTAGACTGCCTCGGACTGACTGACCGTACCGGGGGCTCGCATGGATGTCCCGCCCAGACATGGAGGTTTGCCGTGACCCACCTGCGCGCGCCGCGTATCGACTTCTCCCGCCTGCTGGTGCTTGTCGCCCTCCTACTGATCCTGCCCCTCGGGGCCGCGTCCGCACAGGACACCGGTCAGCAGGATTCCGGCAGCGATCTGCGCCAGATGCTCATCGACGCGCTGGAGAACGAGGAGGCCCGCGAAGACTTGCTCGAGGCCCTGCGCTCCGGCGACGGCTCCAGCGCGAAGGACGCCGCCACGGATGACCTCCCGGTCGAAACCGGCGACAGCGAATCCGTGGCGCGCCAGATTGCCCAGCTCACCCAGTCGCTGGCCGAGGGCACCGTGGCCGAGGTCCGCGCCCTGAGCGATATCGCCACGGACATCGCCGAGCGCGTCCGCGCGATCGAGCCAACCGTGTTCGGGGTGGCCGTGCTCGATCTCGCCATCATCATCGTGTTCACCGTGGCCGTGTTCCTGGTGCTACGCCGGATGGGTGCGCCGCTGTTCACGGCGCTCGACCGCTGGGCGCTGAATGCCGCGGAGCACATGCGCCTGATGCGGGCGCTGCCGGCCGTGTTCCTGGCGGCCGCCATCGACTTCCTTGTCGTCATCCTCGCCTGGCTGGCCGGCTATGCCCTGGCGCTGTTCGTGCTGGGCGATACCGGCGAGATGAACACGCGTCATTCGCTGTTCCTGAACGCATTCCTGCTGATCGAGGTGACCAAGGCGGCCCTGCGCCTGATCTTCGCCACGCGCTACCACGGCCTGCGCCTGCTGCCGATGGCCGGGGACGAAGCGGCCTACTGGAACGCCTGGCTGGCCCGCATCGTGGGGTATATCGGCTACGGCCTGTTGCTGCTGGTGCCGATCGCCAACAACCAGATCTCGTCCGAGGCCGGGCGCTCCCTGGGCCTGATCGTGATGCTGACGGCTTTCCTCTACGCCGCCGTGATCATCCTGCAAAATCGGACGCGGGTGCATGACCGCCTGATGGCGTTGGCGAACAGGACCCAGTTCACCTTCACCCGCATCCTAGTCTCGATGCTGGCGAATTTCTGGCACTGGATCGCCCTGATCTACTTCCTGGCCCTGGCCGTGGTCAGCATCACCCGGCCGGAAGATGCGCTCCCCTTCATGGCCAAGGCGACCGGACAGACGCTGCTCGCCATCTTCGTGGGCATCTTCGTCGCGAACCTCCTGACCCAGTTGATCGGCCGCCGGATTCGGGTCCCCGAAGAGACACGGGAGAAGTTTCCGTCGCTGGAGCTGCGCCTGAACTCCTACATCCCCAACGCGCTCAAGGTGATGCGCCTGGTGATCCTGCTGATCGTACTGGCCGTGGTCGCGGATGCCTGGGGTGCATTCAGCCTGACCACATGGCTGGCCTCGGATATGGGCATGGCGGTACTGGGTACCGCGATCTCTGTAGCATTGATCCTGCTCGGCGTTCTGGCCATCTGGCTGGTCTTCGCCAGCTGGATCGAGCACCGCATGAATCCGAATACCGGGGGTGGTCAGCCGACCGCCCGCGAGGCCACGCTGCTGACGATCTTCCGCAATGCGATGGCCATCGTTCTGATCGTGATGACCACCATGATCGTGCTCGCCGAAATCGGCGTGAACATCGGCCCGCTACTGGCCGGTGCCGGTGTCCTCGGCCTGGCGGTCGGCTTCGGCGCACAGAAACTGGTGCAGGATGTAATCACCGGCGTATTCATTCAGCTGGAGAACGCAATCAACGTCGGCGATGTGGTCACCGTGGCCGGCACCACCGGTACGGTCGAGCGCCTGACCATCCGCTCGCTGGGCGTCCGCGACCTCTCCGGAACCTATCACCTGATCCCATTCTCGTCGGTGGATGCGGTGGCTAATTACATGCGCGAATACGGCTATCACGTCGGCGAATACGGCGTCGCCTATCGCGAGGACATCGACGAGGTCATCGTGCGCCTGCGCGAGGCCTTCGAGGAACTCAAGGCCGATCCGGTTCAGGGGCCGAACATCCTCGACGAGATGGAGGTGCACGGTGTCACCGCGCTGGCGGACAGCTCGGTCAACGTGCGCATCCGCATCAAGGCCCTGCCCGGCACCCAGTTCGGCCTGGGCCGCGCGTTCAACCGCCTGGTCAAGCGTCACTTCGACGCCGCCGGCATCGAGATCCCGTTCCCGCACCAGACCATCTACTTCGGTCGGGAGAAGGACGGCGGCGCCCCGGCAGCCAATCTGCGGCTTCTGCAGGACAAACCGGCCAACGAGCAGGATGGCGACGACTACTCGGATGACCGGCGGGCGCGCCCGAATCCGAAGCACAAGGGCGACTACGACGAGGCCGACGACTGAAGCGCTTGCCCGTGAGCGGGGCGCGCACTCGAATCCCCCCTGCCGCGGCAGCTCCCGGGCAGGGGCTTCGCGGGCGACCCCGCTCCCAAGGCCCCAGGGAGACGCTGGCTCTTTCCGACGCCTCGGGCTTCGGGAGATCATGAGCGTATGCGTCTCCTGATCCTGCTTGTGCCTCTGCTCCTGCTCGTTGCCTGGGCACCGGGCTGGTGGGTCCGCCACACCATGAAGAAATACCACCGCCCGGCGGACCGCTACGATGGCACCGGCGCGGAGCTGGCGCGCGAGCTGCTGGACCGCCACGGACTGCACAAGGTCCAGGTGGAAACCACGAAGGACGGCGATCACTACGACCCGGCCTCGCGCACCGTGCGCCTGTCACCGGAGAACCACGACGGCCACTCGCTGACGGCGATTACCGTGGCCGCCCACGAGGTCGGCCACGCCGTACAGCACGCCCAGGGCTATGCGCCACTGCGCATGCGCAGCACGCTGGTCGGAATGACGCGCTACGGCCAGCAAATCGGCGCCTGGCTACTGGTCGCCATTCCGTTCATTACGCTGCTGGCGCGGCACCCGGCGCCGGGGATCCTGTTCTTCCTGGCCGGGGTGCTGTCCATGGGTCTGGCCGCCCTGGTCCACTTCATCACCCTGCCCACCGAGTTCGACGCCAGCTTCCGCCGTGCCATGCCGATGCTGCGCGAGGGCAACTACCTGCACCCGCCCGACTACCCGCATGCCGAACGCATCCTGAAGGCGGCGGCCTATACCTACCTGTCGCAGTCGCTGATGAGTCTGCTGAACATCGCCTCGTGGTTCCGGTACCTGCGCCGATGATCGTTCCCGCCCCGGACGCCTGTCCGTTGTGCGGGCAGTCCACCCGGCCGTTTCACCACCGCGGCATCGGCGACGCCTCGCCCGGAGACTATCGCCGCTGTCAGCACTGCGGCGTGATCGCGCTGGAACGCAACGCCTGGCCCCACCGCGAGGTGGAGAGGGCGTACTACCAGACCCACGAGAACCGGCCGGATGATCCCGGCTACCGCGCCCATCTGCAGCGACTGATCGAACCATTGGTCAAGGCGCGGCCACCCCCGGCCCACGGACTCGACTGGGGTTGCGGTCCGCAACCCGTGCTCGCCGGGTTGCTCCAAGACCGGGGCTACACGATGGCGTTCTGGGACCCGGCCTTTGCTCCCACACAACCCGATCCGCCCGGCGACGGCTGGGACATCCTTACCTGCACCGAGGTCCTGGAACACCTGCACACGCCCCTGAACACGCTGGGAACCATGGTCGCGGGACTGCGCCCCGGCGGGGTCCTGGCCATGATGACCGAATGGCCCCCTGCGGCGGCCGGCTTTCGTCGCTGGCACTATCGCCGCGACCCCACCCATGTCGCCTTCTACGGCCCGACCACACTCCAGTGGATTGCCACCCGCCTGGGATGCACACTGGACCTGCCTGCCCCCGATATCGCCCTGTTCAGCCGCACAGGAGACCTCCCGCAATGATCCACCGACTGCGTGCCTGGCGCCCGGAGTGGTTCGGTCTGCCCGTCGCGCACCTGCAGGCAATCCACGTCTGTGCCGCGGCTGGCGACCCGATGGATACGATCGAGTCCATCGAAGCCATCGCCGGCAGCGGACTCCGGGGCGATCGCTACGCCACCCATCGAGGGCACTGGCATGCGGTCGAGAGCTGCCCGGTCACACTGATCACGGCCCCGGAACTGCAACGGGCGTCACAGCGCCGCGGCCGCCCGATCGCCCCCGGGGAACACCGCCGCAACCTCGTGGTCTCCGACTGGTACCGCATACCCCGCCAGAGTGGCTTTCTTCGGATCGGAGAGGCGGTCCTGAAGATCGGACGGCCACGCCCGCCCTGTGGGTATCTCAACCAGTTAGTGGGCGACAACCTCGCACGAGCCCTCGGTCTCGACAGCGGGATTTGCCTTGAAGTCGCGCATTCCGGGATCCTGCGCGTCGGCGACCGGGTGAGCTGGCACCCGGGCGGGCCCGCATGATCCGGCCACGCTTGTTAAGCTGGGGTTAAGTGCCATTGACTACGATGTACGTGTATTCACGAGGAGAAACTTTATGAAGATTCGTTCCCAGTCCCTCGCCGGACTGATTGCCGCCGCCGCGCTCGCGCTGGCCAGCCCACTCGCCATCGCCCAGGGCATGGGCCAGGGGCAAGGTCAGGGCGGCATGGGCATGCAGGGTGGCCAGGGCGGCAACCCGCAGATGGAGATGCAGCAGCTCCAGCAGACCCTCGCCGAGACCCAGCAGCAGGCCATCGAGAACAACCCCCAGCTGGAACAGAAGGGTGAAGAACTGGAGAACCTGGTGCTGGACAAGATGGAGGCCGCCGGCTACCAGCCGCGCCGTGATCTGGAGACCCTCGAATCCGCCGAAGAGCAGCTGCGCGACCCCGATCTGAGCGCGGAGCAACGTCAGGAAGTCATTCAGTCCGAAGACGTGCAGCAGGCGCAGATGAACCTGCAGGAAGCACAGCAGGCCGTCGCGGAAGACCAGGAAATTCGTCAGGCGCAGGAATCCCTGCGTGAAGACCTGATGGCCGCCATGCGCCAGGAAAACGCCGATATCGACGACGTGATCGAGCGCATGCAGCAAATGCAGCAACAGATGCAGCAGCAACAGGGTGGTCAGGGCGGCATGATGCGCTAATCGCGCAACCAGCCCGGTAACAAAGAAAGCCCGGCCCCTGCAAAGGGACCGGGCTTTTTTCATGTCCGGGCCGGACCGTCAGTCGAGGCGACCCGTCTCCTGCGCCAGCGCACGCAGCGCCTCGGTCTGTCCATCGGGCAGCTGGTTCCAGCCAAAGCGCCAGCTCCAGTTGCCGTTACCGACTGTGCCGGGGGTGTTCATGCGCGCCTCCGATCCCAGGTGCAGGGCGTCCTGCATCGGCAGGATCGCAAGCTGGGCCGGTGACCGACAGGCCGCACGAATCAGCGGCCAGGGCATCTCCTCGGCCGGGCCCTCGTCCAGTGTCCCGATCACATGCTCCTGCATGGCCGGCTCCAGGGAGCGAAACCAGCCCAGCGTGGTGTCGTTGTCATGGGTCCCGGTATACACCGCACTCAGTTCATCGTGATTCGCCGGCAGGTAGGGGTTGTCCTCCCCTCCTTCGAAGGCGAACTGCAGGATGCGCATGCCCGGCAGATCGAAACGCAGACGCAGTTCGGTGACCTCCGGCGTGATCACCCCCAGGTCCTCCGCCAGCAGCGGCAACGCGCCCAGGCGGGCCTGCAATTGCTCGAAGAAGTCGGCACCCGGCCCCGGCACCCAGTGGCCCTGAGTCGCATCCGGCTCGCTCGCCGGCACTGCCCAGCTCGCCTCGAAGCCGCGGAAGTGGTCGATGCGCACGGCATCCACTGTCTCCAGCGTCCAGCGCATGCGCTCCACCCACCAGTCGTATCCGCGCTCGGCAAGACGATCCCAGCGGTAATGCGGATTGCCCCAGCGCTGCCCGGTCTCGGAGAAGTAATCCGGCGGCACGCCGGCCACGGTCTGCGGATGCCCCGTGGCGTCGAGGTCGAACAGGTCGCGGTGGGCCCAGACCTCGGCCGAGTCGTGGGCCACGAAGATCGGCATGTCGCCGAGGATCAGGATGTCCTGCTTGCGTGCATGCTCGCGTACATCCTGCCACTGGTCGAACAGGACGAACTGGGCGAAGCGCACGGCCTCCAGGGCCTGGCCCGCTTCGGCCTCCACGGCCGCCAGGGCGGCCGGATCGCGATCGCGCAATGGGGCCGGCCATTCCCACCAGGGGCGGCCGTCCTCGCGGCCGCAGATGACCACGAAACGGGCAAAATCATCCAGCCAGACCGGACCCTGGGCATCAAGGAAGGCCTGGTAGGCCTGCGCCCAGCCCTCGCCCGCCTGCTCCAGCCGCTCCCGCGCCTGTTCCAGCAGCGTTCCGACCGGCTCGTCGTCCGCATCCAGGCCCGCCCGTTCAGCCAACCGCTGCGGGTCGATCAGGCGCACATCTCCGGCGAAGGCCGAGATACTGGCGTAGGGCGAACCGTCCTCCTGCGGCGGATGCAACGGCAGGATCTGCCACAGGCTGAATCCGGCATCCCGCGCCCAGTCCAGAAACCGGAAGGCCTCCTGCCCGAGCGTCCCCACCGGGCCCGGGCCCGGCAGTGAGACCGGATGCAGCAAAATGCCGGCCCGGCGGCGCTGCATCAGCGGATTACAGTGCTCTTCACCCGCCTCCATGGACTACTGTCCCTTGCGCATGGTGCCGCCAGCGGCGGGATCACCACCCCCGACCGACAGCACCTCGCCCAGTGACTCGGGCACTTCAAGGTCCGCCAGCTGGTACAGCCGTGCCAGGTGACGGCGGTAGAGCTGTTCGAAGTCGCTGACCGACCCGGCCGGGTTGTACTCCCCGAACCACCAGCACCAGTCCGAGCCCTCGCACACCGCCAACTGCTTGCGCAACTGCGGCGTATCCAGCGCAGGGCGCTGCGCGATTGCCTGATCCACGGCCGTCCAGGCCTCGATCAGGCGGTCCCAGCCGAGGTTCTTGTCGGGATCACCGATCCAGGTGGAGAAGGTCCCGTAGACCCAGGACCCGGCCACCATGCCCGGCAGCTCGCCGCGATCCGCGCGCGGCCCGCTGCGCTGGCACACGTCGGAGAAGGTGCACAGGTTCAGTCGCGGGTTTTCCGCCAGGCGCTCATACAACGCCCGCAGGAAATGGAAGCCGTTGTCCGGGTAGTATTCCCAGGCGTTCTCGCCATCCAGGATCACCGCCACCACGCCACCCTCGGGCGAGACCGCGGCAATGTTCTCCAGGTGATGGACGAAATCGCCGACTGCGTCGTCGGCATGCCAGTCGGCATAACGAAAACCGATGGCATCGGACAGCCCGTCATCACGGAAAAACAGCTCGGTTTTGGCGTCCGCCAACCGATACGGGCGGTGCAGCCAGCCCTCCTGTTCCGCCGATCCGGTGTTGGATTCGGCCGTCTGACCGGCTGCGGCCAGGCTGTTACCCAGCACGGTCTGCCCACTGGCCGTCCAGCAGATATCGTAGTCATCCAGCAGGCGCACGGTCGCCTCGCTGATGCCCCCCTCCGACGGCCAGCAGCCACGCGGGCGAAAACCGAAATACTGCTCGAACACCTCCAGCCCACGTTCGATGTGCCAGCGCACGCGGGCCTCGCCATCCGGGTAGACCGGGGCCTGCGGCAGGGCGATATCCGGCATCGCATCGCGAGCGGAATCCAGATCCAGCAGCAACGGCATGATCGGGTGGGCATACGGGGTAAACGACAGCTCCACCCGCCCCTGCTGCGCCAGCTCACGATAGCGTGGCAGGATCGCCTTCACCTCGTCACGGATCAGCTTCAGCAGCCGGCCCCGGACATCACGATTAAAGGCGGTCGTGACTTTCAGCCAGCCCTGCACCTCGGGATAGGCCCGGCGCACGGTTTCGCCCAGCCAGGCCAGGTGGTAGCACGTCGCCAGATCCTGGAAATAGCGGTTATCCAGGTGCGCCAACAGCACCGGATCCTCCAGCGCCTGGCGCGCCAGGGCCGCCAGGCGCTCGAACAGCGGAAACGGCTCGATCATGCGCGGGGCATGCGCCCGCAGGCACACCCGCAGGATCTCGCGGCGCTGCACCGGGTCCACCGGCACGATGTCCATCTGCAACAGGTCCAGCACCGGATCGCCAAAACTCGAGCGGTCGCCAATACCGGCCTCCAGCCGCTCGCCGTAATCGGCGATCTGCTCCAGCAGGATCGGGGCGAAGTTCACCACCGCGCGCGCCTGGGGGCAGGCCTCCAGGTGCGCGGCCATGTCGGTGTAGTCCTTCAATGCGTGCAGGTAGGTCCACGGCAACACGTACTCACCCGCGCCCGAGTCGTAGTATTGCGGCTGATGCATGTGCCAGCACAACACCACATCGAGCTGCGGCGGCTGGGTGGCGAGCGCGGTGGTACTGCCGGATTCAGCGGACATGATGAGTGGCCTGGCCCAGCATTTCGGGCGTGACCACGCGCACTCCACCCGGAGAGACGAAGTAGTCGCGGGCATCGGCCTCGTCGTCCACCCCGATCTCGGTCCCGTCCGGGACCTTGCACCCCTTGTCGATCACCGCATTGCGGATCACGCAGTTTTCGCCAATGGTCACGCTCGGCAGAATCACCGAGTCCTCGACCGTGGCGCAGGCGTTCACCTGCACGTTGGAGAACAGCAGCGAGTGGCGCACGGTACTGCCGGAAATGATGCAGCCGCCGGAGACCATGGAGTCGATCGCCATGCCGCGCCGGTCCTCGTCGTCAAACACGAACTTGGCCGGCGGCAGCTGTTCCTGGTAGGTCCAGATCGGCCATTCCGAATCGTACAGGTTCAGTTCCGGGGTCACGCCGATCAGCTCCAGGTTGGCCTGCCAGTACGAGTCGATGGTCCCCACATCACGCCAGTAGCCCTGGCGTACGCCCTGCTCGTCGCGGAACGGGTAGGCCATCACCTGGTTTCGCTCGATGATGCCGGGAATGATGTCCTTGCCGAAATCATGGCTGGAGAAGGTGTCGTCGGCATCCTTGACCAACTGCTCGAACAGGAATTCAGTATTGATCACGTAGATCCCCATGGAGGCCAGCGAGTGGGTCTTGCTGCCGGGGATCAGCGCCGGCTCCTCCGGCTTCTCGGCAAACGAGGTAATCCGGCTGGAAGCATCCACGCCCATCACCCCGAAGGCCTTGGCGCGCTCTTGCTCTACCTCCAGGCAGCCCACGGTCATGTCCGCGCCGCTCTCCACGTGGAAGGCGATCATCTGGCCGTAGTCCATCTTGTAGATGTGGTCCCCGGCCAGGATCAGTACGTAGCTCGGATTGTGCTGCCGGATAATGTCGATGTTCTGGTAGACCGCATCGGCGGTTCCCGCATACCAGGAGGTCTCGATGCGCTGTTGCGCCGGTAGCAGCTCGATGAACTCGCCGAATTCCCCGCGCAGGAAGCTCCAGCCGCGCTGCATGTGCTGGATCAGCGAGTGCGCCTTGTACTGGGTCACCACCGCCACCTGACGGATGCCCGAGTTGATGCAGTTGGACAGGGGGAAATCGATAATTCGGAACTTGCCGCCAAAGGGCACGGCCGGCTTGGCCCGCCACAGCGTCAGTTGTTTCAGTCGCGAGCCGCGCCCGCCGGCCAGGATCAGGGCCAGGGTCTCCCGGGTCAGGCGGCTAACGTAGCGTTGCGGTTGCGGAGTCATGCACCCTTCCTTGCTTAGTCGTGTTGTACTAGGGGAAACACTGAACCCGAACCCCGTCGTTCCACATCCCACATCTGAAACGCGAGTTGGATCCGAGTATGGCAACAGCCCCCGACAAATGCACCCGTTCCGTCGATGACCCGTTAGCACGCCTGACCGAGGCTCGGCTCCATGATCCCCATAGCGTCCTGGGACACCATGCGCTGGATCAACAAACGGTCTGCTACCGTGCCTGGCTGCCGCACGCAAATGAGGCCTCCATCACGCTTTCTGACGACCGGGTACAACCCCTGATGGCGGCACCCGGCTTTCCGGGCTTGTTTCTGTGGCAGGGCGCGGGTGACGAGCTCCCCGAACACCCGACACTGCATTGGATCCCCGAGGGTGGCACGGAGACATTACACCACGTTGACCCCTGGTCTTTCGCCCCCGACCTTCCGGACTTCGACCGCCACCTGTTCGCCGAGGGGCGCCACTGGCATGCCCACCGCATGCTGGGTGCCCATCCACTCACGCGTGACGGCGTCGAGGGCGTGCGTTTCGCTGTCTGGGCGCCCAGCGCCGAGCGCGTCGCAGTGGTCGGCGACTTCAACCGCTGGGACGGCCGCTGCCACCCGATGACCGTCCACCCCGGCAGCGGCATATGGGAGCTCTTTATCCCAGGCCTGGCCACGGAGACGCTGTACAAGTTCGAGATCCGCAACCGCGAGCATGGCAGCCTCCACCTGAAGACCGACCCGTACGCCCGCGCCTACCAGATGCGGCCCGAGACCGCCGCGCGTATCCAGCCGGCCAGCGACTACACCTGGCATGACGACCAGTGGATGCGCAATCGCGACCCCGAGGCCTGGAAGCACCGGCCCATGAGCATCTACGAGGTGCACCTGGGCTCCTGGCAGCGCAGCCCCGAGGGCGCATGGCCCGACTACCGCGAACTGGCCGAGCGCCTGGTGCCCTACGCACGCGACATGGGCTTCACCCACCTCGAGCTGCTGCCGATCACCGAACACCCGTTCGACGGCTCCTGGGGTTACCAGAGCACGGGCTTTTTCGCGCCCACGTCGCGCTTCGGCGACGCCGACGACTTTCGCTACCTGGTTGACCAGGCCCACCAGGCCGGGCTGGGCGTACTGCTCGACTGGGTCCCCGGCCACTTCCCGCGCGACGACTTCGCGCTGGCGCGCTTCGACGGCACGGCGCTGTACGAACACGCCGATCCGCGAATTGGAGAACACCGGGGTTGGGGCACGCTGATCTTCAACTACTCGCGCCCCGAGGTCCGCAACTTCCTGCTCTCCAGCGCGCTGTGCTGGGTCGAGGACTTCCACCTCGACGGCCTGCGCGTGGACGCCGTCGCCTCCATGCTCTACCGCGACTATGACCGCGAGGGCGAGGACTGGCTGCCCAACATCCACGGCGGCAACGAGAACCTCGAGGCGATCGACTTCCTGCGTCACCTGAACGAGACCGTCCAGACCAGCCACCCCGGCGTCGCCATGATCGCCGAGGAATCGACCGCCTGGCCGGGTGTCAGCCGCCCACCGTCCATGGGCGGGCTGGGCTTCACCATGAAGTGGAACATGGGCTGGATGCACGACACCCTGACCTACTTCGGCATGGACCCGATCTACCGCACTCACCACCACGGCCAGCTCACCTTCGGCCAGCTCTACGCCTACAGCGAGAACTTCGTCCTGCCGTTTTCGCACGACGAGGTGGTACACGGAAAACGCAGCCTGCGCGGGCGCATGCCCGGCAACGAGTGGGAGCAGCACGCCAACCTGCGCCTGCTCTACAGCTGGCAGTGGCTCTATCCCGGCAAGAAGCTCCTGTTCATGGGCCAGGAATTCGGCCAGGGCCCCGAATGGTCCGAGGATCGCGAGCTGGACTGGTACGTGCTGCAGTACCCCATGCACCAGGGCCTGCAGAATCTGGTGCGTGACCTGAACCGGGTGTACCGCGAAGACCCGGCCCTGCACGCCCGCGAATTCGAACCCGATGGCTTTGGCTGGCTGGACTGCGACGACGCCGAGCACTCCACGATCAGCTTCGTCCGCCGTGACCATCAGGGACGCCAGGTGGTCGTGGTGCTGAACCTGACGCCCATGGAACGCGCGGCCTATCCGGTACCCGCACCGCATGCCGGGCGCTGGCGGGTCACCCTGAACACGGATGCGGAAGTCTACGGTGGAGGCTCACGTGGCCCGGCAGAGGCCTACGCCGAGCCGATCGAACGTCACGGCCATCCGGCCACGCTCTATCTGCACCTCCCGCCGCTCGCGGCGCTGCTGCTGGAACCGGTCGCAGACTGACGTCACGCCGCCTCGGCTACTCGATGCCCAGCCGCTTGATCTTGCGCCACAGCGAGACGCGGTCAATGCCCAGCAGCCGCGCAGCCCGGGTGCGGTTGCCTCCGGTCTGCTCCAGGGCCTGACGGATCTGCAACACCTCCTGCTCCTCCAGCGTCCGCAGCGGGGCCGCGTCCTCGTGCACTACGCGGGCGCGGGTCTCGCGCAGGGCGCGCGGCAGATCGGCCAGGGTCAGATTCGCCGTACGTGCCAGTGCCACCCCGCGTTCGATAATGTTGGACAGCTCGCGGACGTTGCCGGGGTAGTCGTGTTCGACCAGACGCTCCAGCGCCTCCGGCTCGATGTCGTCGATGCGCTTGCCCATCGACAGGGAGTGGCGCTTGAGGAAATAGTAGGCCAGCAGCGGGATATCGTCGCGCCGATCGCGTAGCGGTGGCAGCAGCAGGTTCACCACGTTCAGACGGAAATACAGGTCCTCGCGCATCTCGCCACGATCCACCGCACGATCCAGGCGCCGGTTGCTGGCGGCGATCACTCGCACATCCACCGGGATCGGCGTCCGCCCGCCGACCCGCAGCACTTCGCGTTCCTGCAGGACCCGCAACAGGTTCACCTGCATCGCCGGACTGGTTTCCGCGACCTCGTCGAGGAACAGTGTGCCCCCCGCCGCGGTCTCGAACAGGCCCTTCTTCTGCTGGGTGGCCCCGGTGAACGCGCCCTTCTCGTGGCCGAACAGCTCGCTGGCCAGCAGTTCGTCCTGCAGTGCCCCGCAGTTCACCGCGAGGAACGGCCCCTCGGCCCGCGCGCTGTGGTTATGGATGTAGCGCGCCAGCAACTCCTTGCCCGTCCCGCTCTCGCCAGTCAGCACGACGTTGCAGTCGGTGGGCGCAATCTGGCGCGCGGTCTCCAGCAGCCGCTGCATGGCCGTGTCCTGTGCCACCAGGGTCGCCTTGCGCCCGCCCTGCTCCACTTGATCGCGCAGGGTGCGGTTGTCGCGCCGCAGGCGGGTGAATTCCACCGCCTTGGCCACGACCTCGCGCACCTCGTCGATACGAAACGGCTTGGCAATGTAGTGGAAGGCCCCGGCCTTCATCGCCTCCACCGCGGAGTCCAGGGTGGCGTGCCCGGTGATCATGATCACCGCCAGGTCCGGATCCAGCTCGCGCGCCCGGCGCAGGATCTCCATACCGTCCACCCCGGCCATGCGCAGGTCGGTCAGGACGGCGTCAAAACGCTCCTGCTCCAGTGCGCGCAAACCCGTCGCTCCCTCCTCGCAGGTCGTCACAGAATACGGGGAATGCCGAAAGACCTGCTCCAGCTGGCGGCAGGCAATCGGCTCGTCGTCAATCACCAGCAGGCGCGCCTCCCGCATTTCGCCGGCCGGAGACGCCCGATGACCGTTGTCCTCGCGACTCATGCGCGGTCCCCGCATTCGCAGGGCAGCCAGACCTGGAACCGCGTCCCGCCCATCGGGCAGCGACTGACGCCGATTGCCCCTCCGTGGTCCTGGATGATTTCCTGGGCCACGAACAGGCCCAGGCCCGAACCGCTCCCCTCGTCCCGTCCGCGGTAAAACGGCTCGAATACGTGATCCAGCGCCGCGTCCGGAATCCCCGGCCCGTCGTCGTCGATCGAAATCCGCACGACCGGGCTCAAATCCTGGCCGTGCACCACAAGATCGCCGACCACATGCCCACCGGGACCCGGCCTCAGGTCCGCCAGGCGGCCCCGCTGGGCCTCAATGCGGACTTCTACGTCGTCGCCCCCTGCCTCGAAGGCATTGCGTAACAGGTTCACGAACACCTGCTGCAACCGCTCGGGGTCCACGGTGACCTGGAGGGCATCATCCACTCGCATGGTCACCTGATCCGCAGGGAGCGTGGCACGGATCAGATCGAGTGCCCCGTCCAGGATGGTCTTCAGCGAGCGGCACTCCTCCCGTTTGGGGCTCCGAGGCTGCTGGCGCGAATACATGAGCAGTCCGCGCACGATGTTCTGCGCCCGCGCCGTCTCGCCCTCGGCCTGCTGCAGCCACTCTTCCAGCAAGGCCGGATCACCGCCCCGCCCTTCCTCCGCGACCAGCTGCAGTGCCGTGGAGATATTGCCCAAGGGGTTGTTCAACTCGTGGGCCACACCCGATACCAGCACCCCCAGGGCCGCCAGCCGCTCGGAACGGCGCAGATCCTGGCTCCGCGCATCCAGCTCGTCCAGCATCGCATTGAAGGCGTGGGTAAAGGACACCAGTTCACGATCCTGGTTGGGCGCGGTCAGACGCCTGCGCGACCCCGCCCCGATCGCCCGCAGCTGGTCCTCTACCGAGCGCAGCGGGGCGAGGATCCGCCGCGCCAGCCACCAGCCGCCCAGAAGGACCAGCACCAGCACGATACTCGTCGCCAGCAGCAATTCCGTACGTGATACCTGAACCCCGGTGCGCAGGTTCTCGCGCTCGCGCTGACTCAGCACCTTGGTCAGCGCCGAGGCCTCGCCGCCGGCGTTGCGAATGGACTCGACCAGCAGCTCGCGCTGCTCACCCGCCAGCCCGGGATACCGGCCCAGCCCCGTGCGATACAGCTCCAGAACGGCCTGCAACTCGTCGAGCTCGCCGGGGCGTGCATGCTGCGCCAGCGCCGCCTCGTTCTCGCGCACCCGTTCCAGCGCCGCCTCGGCATGGTCCCGCGCCGCAGCCAGGTCCCCATGCTCCCCGGAGCCATAGAACTTCTTCTCGAAGCGGCGCATCTCGAGACTGTCCTGCAACAGCTCGGCTACCACGTCCCCCTGTTGCAGCCGCGTCTCGATGGTCGAAAGCGCGATGTACTGCGCGAGCACCAGAGCCAGCACCAACACAACCACTCCGGCATACACCCAGCGGACCTTGCTGCGCAGACTGCGCCCCATAACGTTACTCGTTGCAATAGCGACCGCTACATTCTGCAACGCCCGGATGGTCGCCCGCAACGCTATTCGCGGCCACCCGCCCGCTCAAACGTTACATGGTGCAACACACGCCTCCTCAACACCCCACCACAATCCGGATAAGTCATTGTTTTTATGGAGTGGCACGCGATCTGCATAGAGGCTTCGTGGACGAACCACAACGGAGACACCGATGCCTGCCCTGAGCCACACCATGAAACAGATCCTCGAAGGCCTGGCCTACGCCGACCTCGCCGAGATGCAACCGATGGGCGACAAGTATCGTGCGCTCGCAAACGATACCCCGACCGCGAATCCGCCATCGGTCGGCGCACCTCAAGCCGCTGCGCAGCCCGCACCGCGCCGGCGGATTGGCCTGTTCGTCGGGCCATTCGCCCCGCGCCCCGTGTTCGACTATGCCGCCGACAGCTGCGAGCGACTGGATGCCGAGCTGGTTGTCCTGACCTTTCTGGGCAAGGCCGAGGCAGGCGCGCTGATCGACGGCTTCATTCGTGACACCGGACCCCTGCCGCACGGCGTTCACATCGAGGCCCTGACCGGCGACCCGGAACGGGCCCTGCGCCGGGCCCTCGGTCGCGGTCTGCGTCTGGACTTCCTGGTCTGCGACGAACAGGGCTACCTCGGCCACCAAATCCTTGCCACCGAGACGGCCGCGGAATTGCCGGTGGTCATGGTCGCCGCACCCCGCCAACCGCGGCCGGGCGACACCCGGACCGCGCCGTCCGGCGCCGCGCTCCCCTCCGCGGGCTAGTCACCACCGTCGAGTTGCAGACCCGGCCGCAGCGCATCGCGGCCGGGCCGAACGCGTTCGCCCGAATCCGAAACAAGGAACACCCCGCCTACATGAATACCGACCGGATCTACCGTCTGTTTCCCTTTCTCGCCTGGTTTCCCATGTCCGGGAAATCCGTCCGCGCCGACGTCATGGCCGGCCTCAGCGTCGCCATGATCCTGGTGCCCCAGGGCATGGCCTATGCCACACTCGCGGGCCTCCCCGTGGTGTACGGGCTGTACGCCTCGGCGATCCCGGCGATCGTCGGCTCGCTGTGGGGCTCCTCGCGCTTTCTGCATACCGGGCCGGTCGCGATGCTGTCGCTGCTGTCGGCCGCGTCGCTCGCGCCGTTCGCGGTGGCCGGCACCGAATACTTTATCCAGCTCTCGATCCTGCTCGCGCTGATGGTCGGCATCATGCGCCTTCTGCTGGGCGTATTCCGCCTCGGCATCCTGATGAACTTCGTCTCCCAGCCGGTCATCGTCGGCTTCACCAACGCGGCGGCGCTGATCATCGGACTCTCCCTGATCAACACCTTCTTCAATGTCCCGAAGCCCGATACCGGCGCCTTCCTGACCGACTTCGCCGGCGTCATTGCCCAGCTGGGGGAGGCCCACTGGCCGACCATCGCCTTCGGCGCCGGCACCCTGGTCACCCTCATCGTGATGCGACGGATCATGCCCCGCCTGCCGGGCGTGCTGGTGGTCGTCGTGCTGGGTACGCTACTCAGCGCCCTGACCGGCTTCGAGAACAACGAACGCATCACGCATGGGCAGATCCAGGCCACCGACGTGCGCAACCTGTACCAGGAGCTCGCCGCAACCCGCACGGAGATGGGTACCACCTCGGAAGAGTTGAGCGAGGCCAACAGCGCACTCAAGGAGGCCGAGAAGGCGGGCGAGGAATCACCCGACCTGGCGGTGCGCGTGGCCCGCCTGGAGATCCGCGAGTCGCAACTCAAGCGCGAACTGAGCGACCTGCGCATAACGGCCCACCAGGTACGCCTGGAGCGCACCGAGACCGCAGACGGTCAGGCGCGCTTCCGCGCCTGGCATGCCGATGCCGAGGGCCGCCCATGGCGGCTGTCCGGCTTCGACGAGGAGCGCATCATTGTCGCTTCCGGCGGCCAGGTCGTCGGCACGATCCCCCAGGGACTGCCCAGCCTGCAGCTGCCGGTGCTGGACTGGGAGGTCATCCCGGCCCTGCTGCCCGCCGCGTTCGTGATGGCCCTGATCGGCTTCATGGAGGCGACCTCCATCGCGCGCGCGCTCGCCGCCCAGCGGCGCGAGAAGCTGAACCCGAATCAGGAACTGATCGGCCAGGGTCTGGCCAACATCGTCGGGAGCTTCTTCCAGTCCTATTCCGTCAGCGGCTCGTTCTCGCGCTCGGCGGTCGCGGCCCGCTCCGGCGCACAAAGCGGGCTGTTCGCGGTGGTCAGCGCGATCGGCGTGCTGATCACCATGCTGTTCCTGACCCCCTATCTCTACCATCTGCCCCAGGCAGTGCTGGCGGCCATCGTGATATCGGCGGTGTTCGGCTTGCTCGACTTCCGGGCCCTGGCACGGTCGTGGACCATCAACCGCGCCGATGGCCTGGCCGGATTCCTGACCTTCTTCGTCACGCTGTACATGGCCCCGGATCTCGCCAATGGCGTGATCGTCGGCGTAATCCTGTCATCGCTGCTGTTCCTGGTCGGCACCGTGCGCCCGCGTTCCGAGATCCAGGGCCTGCGCCCCGACGGCTCCCTGGCCGGGGCGATCAGCAACGACCTGCGTCCGGCCGGCCCACATTTCACCGTACTGCGCTTTGATGCCTCGTTGGTGTTCATGAACGTCGCCCACTTCGAGGACGCGGTCATGGACGCCGTCGCGCGCAACCCGAATGCCCGGGCGGTGCTGGTGCTCGGCAACAGTATCAACCGCATCGACGCCTCGGGCGTGGACAAGGTGCGCGCCCTGATCGGCGACCTTGCAGCCGCCGACTGCAAGCTGATGTTCAGTGGTCTCAAGAAACCCGTCCGCGAGGCCATGGAACGTGCCGGCCTGCTGGACGAGATCGGCCGCGGAAACATCTTCCCCAACAAGCGCGTCGCCCTCGCCGAACTGCAGCAGCGCGCCCTCGGCACCCCGGACCGAGTGGAAACCGCCAACCCGGCACTACCCGGCACTCGAGGCGACGATAATCCATCGTGAAGGGAGGCCGGGACTCGCCCATGCAAGGCCTGCCTTCCCGTCTATACTCGGCAGAAAGCGAGCATGCAAACCGTGGCGAACCCGAATTGACGCGTTTCGAGGAGACCCAGCTGGACGGCGCACACGCGATTGGGCCTTTGCGTGGGGGCAGCCTGATCAGAACCTTTCCTGACGCACCCGGGGCGCAATGCGATACTGACGCCCAGCCGGTCCTTGCCACTCCCCAGAACCCACCATCAGGTCTCGAACTCATGAATCTGCGCCTTCTCTCCCTTGCCGTCGCCCCGCTCATCGTCCTTCTGGCGGCGTGCAGCCCCGGTCAGTCCGACACCATCCCGCTCGAGTCGATACAGGCCATCGTCGACATCGGCCAGGAACACGGTTTCGACACCTTCGAGGAACTGGAGGCAGAAAGTGACCGGGAATTCGTCCTCAAGGGCTGGGACGACGCCCAGCTGCGCATGGAGACCCGGTTTAATCTGGATGGTGATCTGCTTCGCGAAGAACGCGTACGCGACCCCGATCACGCGGCGGGCATGACCGCCCAGATGATTCTCCGCTCAGCGGCCGTCGCGCGGGATCACGGCATGCTCCGCTTCAAGGAAATCGAGTTCGAAGACGACGGCGTCATCGAGCTCGAGGGCATCACCGAAGACGGTGACGAGCTGAATATACGACTCGATGGCGAAGATTTTACGCTGCTGTCACTCGAACGCGATTGAAGCGACGCTGACCCCTTCGCCGCCCTCGAACCGAGCCCGGTCGGCATGACCGACGCGCGAGGGGTCAGGCCTCCGGGCGCAGGTGCGGGAACAGCAGCACGTCGCGGATCGAGGCGCTGTCGGTCAGCAGCATCACCAGGCGGTCGATGCCAATGCCCTCCCCGGCGGTCGGCGGCAGGCCGTACTCCAGCGCTCGGATGTAGTCGGCGTCAAAGTGCATGGCCTCGTCGTCACCGGCGTCCTTCTCCGCGACCTGGGCGCGGAAGCGCTCGGCCTGGTCTTCCGGATCGTTCAGCTCGGAGAAGCCGTTCGCGATCTCGCGCCCGCCGACAAACAACTCGAAGCGATCGGTGACGAACGGGTCATCGTCGTTGCGCCGCGCCAGTGGCGAGACCTCGGTCGGATAGGCGGTAATAAAGGTCGGGTGACGCAGCTGGTTCTCGGCGGTGTACTCGAAGATCTCGGTCCACAGCTTGCCCAGACCGAAGCTCGGCTTGATCGGGATCTCCAGGCGCTCGCAGTGCGCGCGCACCTTCTCGATGTCGTCCAGGTCGGCGTCCGCGATCTCCGCATTGTGGGCCAGGATCGCCTCGCGCACGCTCATGCGGGTGAACGGCTTGCCAAAATCGTAGCTCTCGCCCTGGTACTCAATGGTGGTCGTGCCCAGCACGTCCTCGCACAGCCCGCGCAGCAGGGTCTCGGTGCGATCCATCAGCGCGCGGTAGTCCACGAACGCCTCGTAGAACTCGAGCATGGTGAACTCGGGGTTGTGCCGCGTGGACAACCCCTCGTTGCGGAAATTGCGGTTGATCTCGAAGACCTTCTCGAAGCCGCCGACCACCAGGCGCTTCAGATACAGCTCCGGCGCGACGCGCAGGTACAGCGGCATATCCAGCGCGTTGTGATGGGTGGTGAACGGCCGCGCGGTCGCCCCGCCCGGGATCACCTGCATCATTGGCGTCTCCACCTCGATGAAATCCTGATCCTCGAAGTACTCGCGGATGTAGCGCACGATCCGGGTACGGGTGCGGAACAGCTCACGGCTGTCCAGGCTGGTGATCAGGTCCACGTAGCGCTGGCGATACCGCTGTTCCTGATCGGTCAGGCCGTGGAACTTCTCCGGCAGCGGACGCAGGCTCTTGGTCAGCAGACGCAGCTCGTCGAGCTGGACCGTCAATTCCCCGGTCTTGGTCTTGAACAGCGTGCCCTGGCCACCGACGATATCGCCCAGATCCCACTGCTTGAACGCCGGGTACACGCCCTCCGGCAGGCTGTCACGCTGCGCGAACAACTGGATGTCGCCCGACTGATCGCGCAGGCGGATGAAGCTTGCCTTGCCCATCACGCGCTTGCCGACCATGCGCCCGGCGACCGTCACGCGAATCCCCTGGGCCTCCAGCGCCTCGCCCTCGGTCTCGTCGTGCGCGGCGTGCAGCGCACCCGCCAGCGCATCGCGACGGAAATCGTTGGGGAACGCCGGACCGGCCGCGCGCAGCTCGTTCAGCTTGCTGCGGCGCTGCGCGACCAGCTTGTTCTCGTCAGTGGTTTCGGTCATCAGAAATCCATGCAATAGATAGACTTACAAGCCACTCTTGAGACTGGCTTCAATAAAGGGGTCGAGGTCGCCGTCGAGCACACCCTGGGTGTTCCCGACCTCCACGCCGGTGCGCAGATCCTTGATCCGCGACTGATCCAGCACGTAGGAGCGGATCTGGCTGCCCCAGCCAATGTCGGACTTGGTGTCCTCCACCGCCTGCTTCTCGGCATTGCGCTCCTGCAACTCGCGCTCGTACAGCTTGGCGCGCAGCTGGTTCATCGCCATTTCGCGGTTCTTGTGCTGCGAGCGCCCGGCCTGACACGCCGCCACCACTCCGGTCGGCACGTGGGTAATGCGCACCGCCGAGTCGGTGGTGTTCACGTGCTGACCACCGGCGCCGGAGGAGCGATAGGTGTCCACCCGCAAGTCGGCCGGATTGATCTCGATCTCGAAGTTCTCGTCGATCTCCGGGGAGGCGAACACCGACGCGAACGAGGTATGCCGGCGGTTGCCGGAATCAAACGGCGACTTGCGCACCAGCCGGTGCACGCCGGTCTCGGTGCGCAGCCAGCCGAAGGCGTACTCGCCCTGGATGTGCACGGTCGCACTCTTGATCCCGGCGGTCTCGCCCTCGGAGAGCTCGGTGACCTCCGCCTTGAAACCCT
The DNA here is from genome assembly GCF_001020955.1 of Thioalkalivibrio versutus. NCBI lineage: Bacteria > Pseudomonadati > Pseudomonadota > Gammaproteobacteria > Chromatiales > Ectothiorhodospiraceae > Thioalkalivibrio > Thioalkalivibrio versutus. The sequence continues at coordinate 1,141,544 of NZ_CP011367.1, read as the reverse complement.
TGTGCTCGGCCCAGCGCAGGTACATGCGCAGCAGGATGTTGGCCCAGTCCTGGGCCTCTGTGCCCCCGGAACCGGCCTGGATATCGAGATAGGCGTTGGCCTCGTCCATATCGCCGGAGAACATGCGGCGAAACTCCAGGCCCTCGATACGCGCGGTCAGCGCCTCCACATCGGCCTCGACTGACGCCGCCGTCTCCTCGTCGCCATCCGCCTCAGCCATCTCCAGCAGGTCCCGGCTCTCGTCCAGCTGGGTGCCGATCTCGCGGATGTTGACCACCACGCCCTCAAGCTGGGCCCGCTCCTTGTTCAGCGCCTGGGCCTGCTCCGGGTCGTTCCAGATATCCGGGTTCTGCTCCAGCTCGCGCTGGACTTCCTCTAGCCGTTCTTCCTTGGCAGGGTAGTCAAAGATACCCCCTAAGGCCTTCCAGGCGGCCTTTCAGGTCATCGATCAGGGAATACAGCGCGTTCAGTTCCATGGCAGTTTCCGTCGGGTGCCGTGGCGCGCACGGCAGGTTCGATCACGTGGCGAGAAAAGCCGCGCAGTATAACACCCGACAGCGGCTTCAGGGCCGGCGGGGACGGCGCCAGAACGCCAGCGCGTCGCGGCGTTCCAGCACCAGGGCGCCGGCGCCTGACCCGGCCGTGGATTGCGGATCAACAAATTCCAGCGCGCCCAGGCCGCCACGGAGCAGAGCCCGCAGCTTCGGCGCCACCACGTCGTCGGCAACCGACTCCAGAAGCTCGAGCCGGCGCTCGAGCGACGGGGCCGCCTCCAGTGCCTCGACGACGACCACGGTATCGCCGGATTCCGCCGGGTCGGCCGCCGGGTCGGCTGCCCAGTCGATGCCGGCACCCCGCGCCAGCCAGTGCGCGACCACACCGCCGCCACACACACGGCCCACACTCGTTGGGCCACCGGGATGCCCGGGCGACCAGGGCCAGAGGCCATGCACGGCCCCACGCCCCTCCCGCTCGCGCGCCAGATTCACCGGGTGCTGGAACCAGGCCATCTGCAAGGCGTTGGCCAGTACCTGCAGGCGCCGAGCTACATCGCCCTGCATCGACAGCGCCACCATGGCGCGCCCCATGCCGATCGACGGTGGCGGGCCCGACGCATCGCCCTCGGCGTCCATCCGCATCTCCCACAAGCCGTCTTCACTCAGCGCCAAGGTCGCCCCGGCCACCTCCAGTTCCGGCTGTGCAGCCGACCACAAGGCCTCGCGCTCGGCCTCCGACACCGGATCCACCGGATAGGCCACCAGGTCCTTCATCCCCGCAGTCAGCTGCACCGGCTGGACCAGCCAGGTTCGCCATCCGGAATCGGTTGGCCGGTATCCCAGCCGCTCGGCCAACGCGGCCTCCCATCCTGGTGCTTCCGTGCCGCTGACCCCGCTCCGCGCCCGTCCGAGCCAGCGCGCCAGACGTCGCACAGAGAGCGGAGGCGCCCCGGCCACCGTACCCTCGGGCGCTGCCCACAGGCCGGGCAACAGGTGAATCACCCGCCGGCTTGCACCCGGCCGCGTCATCGATCGGACCCGTAGCGCCCCTTCGGCACGTCGCGCTCCTTCGCCGGATCGTCCTCGATCCCCGGCGTCATGCGACCTTCGTCGTCATACGGGAGCCGGACATGCCCGTAGCGAAGCACCAGCACTGCGCCCGCCAGAATCAGGACCCCGGCCGTCACCGCGATCAGCTCCCATACGTCCATGTCCTTCATGTCGATGATCACGTAACGCGCCAGCGCGACGATCGCGATGTAGATCGGCAGGCGCACCGGGAGACGCCCGGAACGCAAGTAGATCCCGACCATCGCCAGCACCTCAAGAAAGATGAACAGCAACAGCAGGTCGGCCAATCCCACCCACATCGCCGAGACCATGGTGGCGATCTCCTGCAGGATCGCGATCACGGTGGCGATGGCGATCACCACCAGCACGGCCACTTCGACATGATGCAGGGCGCGGCGCCCGGCGCGTTCGACGTTCATGCATTCACCACAATTGCCCCAATAAGTCCGGCCATCCTATCACCCGCCCCGGGCACGAACGCTCAATTCTCCCATTGGTCTATACCAATAGGCACAACGATCTGAAGCACCCGCCATGACTCGATCCGTCGACATCAAGAAGCTGCCCGCCATACGCCGCATCCAGTGGTCCGCCGCATGCGGACTCGGCGCGGGACTCGTCCTGCTGTTGCTCGCTCTGCCGGCCGCCGCTGAGGACTACCCCGCCGATTCCGCGATCTCTTGGCAGGACTGGGACAGCCAGCTTTTCGAGGAATCCGAGGCACGCGAGCGGCCCATCTTCTTTTATTTTCACGGCCAATGGTGTACCTGGTGCCGCGACTTCCAGGACGAGTCCCTGGAGAACCCCGACGTGGTGGACACCGTCGACCAACACTACATCCCGGTCCTGGTCGATCTGGACGAACGTGCAGATCTATTCCGGCGCTACGGTGGCCGCGGCCTGCCCTTCGTGGTCATCGTGAACTCTGATGACGAGATGCTGACCCGCTTTACCGGTCACGTGAATGCCCGCGACCTGCAGAGCATCCTGGTGGCCCAGCGGGACATGTTCTCGGTCACCGGTCGCGAGATCACGCCGGACGATGCCGCGATCGACGATCTTGAAGCCTTCATGGAGATGCTCGACGAGGTCTACGATGCCCGCGCCGACCGCCTGAGCGGCAGCGCCACCTTCGGCACCCTCAGCAAGCGCCCGCAGCCCTGGACCTATCGCTTCCTGCTCACCGCCGAAGGGTGGCGGGATCGCATGCCCGGGCTACTCGACCAGATCGCGGAGGACCTCTACGACGAGGTCGAAGGCGGCTTCTTCTTCTTTCACGATCCGGACCAGCGCGACCCCGTCCTGGCACTGGAGACCTCCAAGCGCCTGGACCAGAACGCGGCGTTCCTGTGGCTGTTCTCCGAGGCCCATGACACCACCGGCGACGAGCGTTACGCCGAGATCGCCCGCGGCATCCGCGACTACCTGCAAGACCACCTGTGGGACAGCCGCCAGCTCCGCTTCGGCAACAGCCAGTACGCCGACCGCGACTACTACCAGCTGGACCCGGAGACGCGCACGCAAACCGACCCGCCGCAGGTCGACCGCAACACCTACGCCGACACCTCGGGCCAGGCGATCGCCGCCCTCGCCAACATGGCGCGAGTGCTGGAAGACAGGGACACACTGGAGTGGGCACACGAGGCCCTTCGGGCGCTGGATCGCTACCTGCAGACCGAACAGGGCTACCTGCACGGCATCACCGCGGCGGGTCGCCCGGCGATGGAGGGCTACCTGCCCTCGCAGATCTGGCCGGAGATCGCCCGCCAGGAGCTGGCGCGCGCCACGGAGGCACTGGACGGCGAGCGACCGGAGATGCCCGACCCGCTCGCGGCACTGGACCGGCTGGAACCGTTCTTCAACGAGGAGCTGGGCGCCCACGCCGAGCGGATCGGCACCGACCTGGAACCCTGGTCGGAGACCCGCACCCAGGCGGCGCTGGCCTGGTGGCTCTACCGTCTGCCGGGCACCGCCATCGAGGAATCCCACATCGATCGCAACATGGTGCGGGAACGCCTGCGCATCGAGCCCGGTGCCGACCCCGACGACGTCGCTCTGGGCTTCGACGCCCTGCGCCGGGGCTTCTGAAGCCCCGTTGCAAGGCCTTGCGGTCGCTTATCCGGCGTCACAACACACCACCCCCGGTTTCCCAGGATGGCGAGCCGAACCTGCGCTGCGCCTGGCTCGGCCGTTACGCCTGTTGACGGAACCCCGCAACCTCGCCCTGTAGCTGCTGCGCCAAGGCCTCCAGCGCCTCCACCGCCTGCTGCATCTCGTTCGCCCCGTCGGCATTGCGCACGGCAATATCGTTGATGTGGTGGATGTTGCGGTTGATCTCTTCCGCCACCTGGCTTTGCTCCTCGGTCGCGCTGGCCACCTGGCGGGTCATGTCGTCGATGGCGGTCACCGAGTCGTGGATGTACTCCAGGGTCTCGCCGGCCTCGCCCGCCTTCGCCACGGAGGTTTCCGCATGCTGCTGGCTGACCTCCATCGCCTGCACCGCGCGGGTGGCCCCGCCCTGCAGGCGCTGAATGATCTCGCGGATCTCCCCGGTCGAGTCGTTCGTGCGCTGTGCCAGGTGGCGCACTTCGTCCGCCACCACCGCGAAGCCCCGCCCGGCCTCGCCGGCCCGCGCCGCCTCGATGGCCGCGTTCAGCGCCAGCAGGTTGGTCTTCTCGGCGATCTCCTCGATCACCTGCAGGATCGTGCCGATGTTGTCGCTGTCCCCTTTCAGTTCCACGATCACATTGTTCGCCTGACGAATCTCGCCGGCCAGCGTGTTGATCGCACCCTGGGTCGCCTGCACCACGGTGCGCCCGCCTTCCGCCGCACGCGTCGCCTGCCCCGCGCTCTCGGCCGTGCTCTGCGTGTTGTTGGCGACCTCCTGCACCGTGGCAGACATCTGGTTCATCGCCGTGACCACCTGCTCCACATCACCGCGCTGTTCGTGGGTGGCACGCGTCAGTTCATTGCTGCGCCCATCCAGCTGCCGCGCCGAGGCGGCAATCCCGTCCGCCGCGTCGGCAACCTGGCGAATGAGCCCGGAAAGCCGGCCCATCACCGTGTTGAAGGCCGCGCCGGTGCGCCCGATCTCGTCGTCGGTCGTCACCTCCACTCGGTGCCCGAGATCCGCACGGCCCTCGCCGATCGCCTCCAGCCCCTCGGCCAGGCGCTCCATGGGGCGCGTCAGCACATTGGCGTAGAACCAGCCAATACCCAGCGCCACCACGAACGCCACGATCCACAGCACCCACAGCAGCCACCACAACTGGCTCACCAGCGCCGCGTCCACACCCGCGGCCAGATCACCCTTCATGGTGTGGAAGGTCACCCCGCCCATGATGGACAACGGCACGGTGCTCACCACGATCACCAGGATAATCAGCTTCAGTCGCAGCCCACCCAACGGTCCAATCTTCATCGACGCCCTCCTTTCCGTCTCTTAACGACCAGCCGATCCCGGTCTTGAGCCCGACACAGTATCCATCCGCCCCGCCCCTATCGTCTTGATCCGGGTCAACCTCATGTCCCAACACAAGCCAAAAATCGCTCCTGATTAGCAATAATCATCAGCCAGGCCCAATGACCGTGCCAGCCCGGGTTTCCAGCCGCCCCCAGCTTGGTCATCCCGGAAACCGCGTAGCGGTTATCCGGGATCTCTGCGGTTGGGGGTTGCCCCGACGGGGGAGATCCCGGCTCTTCGCTTCGCTCCGGCCGGGATGACCAGGCAGGGCTAAGGCGCTCCGCGATGGTGACATCCCCAACAAGGCCTGGATCCAAGTGCCCCGGGGCGGGCCATGCACGCCCCCCGAAGGACCCCCGGCACTGGCTGACTCTTATCGCTAATCAGGAAATCGTCTCACCACGAAGCGCATGAAGACACGAAGAAGATCAAGGGCGATTGCGCCACAGAGGACACGGAGCTCACGGAGAGGATGAAAAGGCTTTCAACGTGAAGGATGGGGCTCGCTTGGTTTCAGCCGTGGGGCCAGCGGCCATGGCTAACAGACGTTCCAGACAGAATTCGTCCTTTCTCTGCGTCCTCTGAGTTGATAGGCCTTTGGCCTTGACCTTCTTCGTGCGCTTCGTGGTGAATAAAGCCCTTGAGCGGGCGCTCGCCTCACCCCCGATACCCAGACACAAAAAACCCGCGGGCCCGAGACTCGGGACCGCGGGTTCGCGGTACTGCGTTAGCGGGTCCGCTTACCGGCTGCGAGCCGCGCGGTTGCCGTTGGCGGACGGGCGACCGTTGCCGCCGCGACCACCACCGGGCTTGCCACCGCGACCGTTGCGCGGGGCGCCACTGCGGGCGCCTCCGCCCGGCTTGCCACCCGGACCACCACGGCGATTGCCGTTGCCGTCATTGGCAGCCGGCTTCGGCGTGGCGAAGCCCTCGGTTTCGATACGGTCGATCGGGCGCTGAATCAGGCGTTCGATGCCCTTCAGCAGCTTGATCTCCTCACCGTCCACCAGCGACAGCGCGGCGCCGTCGGAGCCGGCACGCCCGGTGCGACCGATGCGATGCACGTAGTCCTCCGGCACGTTCGGCAGCTCGAAATTGACGACCTGCGGCAGCTGGTCGATGTCCAGCCCGCGCGCGGCGATATCCGTGGCTACCAGGACCGGCACCTGGCCGGACTTGAACTGCTTCAGCGCCTTTGTACGCGCCGCCTGGCTCTTGTTGCCGTGGATCGCCTCGGAGCGCACGCCATCCTTCGACAGCTTCTCGGCCAGGCGATTGGCGCCATGCTTGGTGCGGGTAAACACCAGCACCTGTTCCCATTTGTTGGTGCGGATCAGGTGGCTCAACAGCTCGCGCTTCTGGCTGGTCTCGACCAGGTGCACGCTTTGCTTCACGCCCTCGGCGGTCGTGTTGCGCGGCGCGATGTCGATCTCCGCCGGGTTGTTCAGCAGGCCGTTGGCCAGCTTGCGGATCTCGTCGGAGAAGGTCGCCGAGAACATCAGGTTCTGGCGGTTCTTCGGCATCATCGCAATCAGCTTCTTGATGTCACGGATGAAGCCCATGTCGAGCATGCGATCAGCCTCGTCGAGTACCAGGATCTCCACACCGGACAGGTCGATGGTCTTCTGATTGGCGTGATCCAGCAGACGCCCCGGCGTCGCCACCACGATGTCCATGCGATCACGCAGGGCCTTGATCTGCGGGTTCATGTTCACACCGCCAAAGATCGTCATCGAGCGCATCTTGAGATTGCGCCCGTAGGTCTTCACGGATTCGTGAACCTGCGCGGCCAGCTCGCGGGTCGGGGTCAGCACCAGGCAACGCGGGCGGCCATTGCCGGCCTGCGGCGCATCCGAGGTGGAAAGGCGCTGCAGGATCGGCAGGGTGAAGCCGGCCGTCTTGCCGGTGCCGGTCTGGGCGGCGGCCAGCAGGTCGCCTCCCTTCAGGACTTCCGGGATGGCCTGGGCCTGGATCGGGGTCGGGTGCTGGTACCCGGAGGTTTCCAGCGCACGCAAAAGGGTATCGGCCAACCCGAGGTCGGCAAAGGTCGTATCAGTCATGGAATGCTCCAACGCCACCCGCCACTCGTTCAACACAGAGCACCCATCGGGGGAAACGAAATCAGGGGGATCACTGCGAGCCGGAAGGCTCTGGATCAAATGAACGGACGCTGACGGGCGGGGCGTTCGATCCGGGCACTATACGCCTTTTGTCAATGAAAAGACACCGCTCCATACCCCATCGGATATATATTTGTTTTGTGCGGGAATATCCGCTAGCTTCATTTTCAAAGAAACCGATGCCCACGCAGCAACGGTCAGGCCGACGCGACCCGCCCATAAGGATGCGTCCAGGGGAGTTGTCCAACAATGTGTGCACTTAGAGCCCGATGATTTCGGGTTCCGATCGGTACCTGCGGCAACATATTGCCCTCGCCTCCGGCGTTCTGCTGGCGCTACTGCTGTTACCGCTGGCGATCTGGATGCTCGGGGTGGAGCTGCCGCGGATCCTGCCCCGCGAGCACCTGACCGCCTTCCACACGGGCGCGGAGTTGTTCGCGGTGGTTGTGGCCGTACTGGTATTCGCGGTGGGCTACCACGTAATCGACCGCCGCCGCGTGGCCGCTTCTCTGCTGCTGGCGTGCGCCTTCCTGGCGGTCGCGTTGCTTGATTTCCTGCACCTGATGACCTATCCGGCCATGCCGGATTTCATCACCCCGAACTCGTCACAACAGACCTTGTTGTTCTGGCTGGCCGCGCGCCTGGTCGCGGCCGCGGCATTGCTCGCCTACGTGGCCCTGCCCATGGTCTCGCAAAGCGACGGTCCACCCCGTCTTGTCTACCTGGTCGCGAGCCTTCTGCTGGTCGCCTTGCTGGCGTGGATCGGACTTTGGCATGCGGAGATCATCCCGCTCCTGTTCGACCCGGTCAGCGGGCTCACGCCCATCAAGATGGGGCTGGAGGCGCTGGTGATCGGCCTGCACCTGGCCACCCTGGCCCTGCTCGCCCTGCGCCGTGAGCTCCTGCAACGTCCGGGCATGCCCCTGGTCGCCGCCGCCATGGTCATCAGCATCGGCAGCGGGATGTTCTTCATGTTCTACGAAGACCTGACGGACACCCCGTTTGTACTCGGCCATATCTACAAGCTCGCGGCGTATCTCCTGATCTACCAGGGCCTGTTCCTGGAAAGCGTACGCTCGCCCCTCCAGCGCCTGCACCAGGCCCACCGCGATATCGAGATGCGCGAGCAGCGTTACCAGCAACTGGTGGAGACGGCCCCCGACGGCGTGCTGGTCACCGACATGGACGGCCGTATCGTGATGGCCAATCGCAACATCGAACGCCTGTTCGGCTATCCACGCCAGCAATTGATCGGGCAACCGGTGGAGCGGCTGGTCCCCGAACGCCTGCGCGAACGCCACCGCATGCACCGGCGGGCACATGCCCACACCATCAACCGCCGCACCATGGGGCAGGTGCCCCACCTGCGCGGGCGCCGCATCGACGGCACCGAGTTCCCGCTGGACATCAGCCTGAATGCTTTCGACGACAGCGAAGGCCGCCGCATCACCGCGTTCATCCGCGATATCACCGACCGCCAGCGCCGCGAGGCGCGGATCCAGCACCAGGCCACCCACGACAGCCTGACCGAACTACCCAACCGCTGGCTCCTGCACGACCGCCTGACGCAGGGGATCGCCCAGGCCGAACGTCACGGCCACCCGATCGCCGTCATGCTGCTGGATCTCGACAACTTCAAGATGGTCAATGACACCTTCGGCCATCACGAGGGCGACCAGTTGCTGAAGGCCGTGGCCGCCCGACTTCAGGGCGCCCTGGACCAGGAGGCGACCATCGGGCGTTTCGGCGGCGACGAGTTCATGATCCTGCTGACCAACGTCGAAGACGAACAGGCCATCGGCGCAATCGCCGAGCGCATCCTCGACATCTTCACCAGCCCGTTCCAGACCGAACAGGCCCGCAGACTGACCTCCACCGGAAGCCTGGGCATCGCCCTGTTTCCGCGCGATGCCCGCGACGAACGCAGCCTGGTCCGCTACGCCGACATGGCGATGTACGAGGCCAAGCACTCCGGACGCAACACCTATGCCTTCTTCTCGCAACACCTGGATGCCCAGGTGCACGAAGAGCAACGCCTGCAACAACGCCTCCAGCAGGCGCTCGGGAACGACGGCCTCGAGTTGCACTATCAGCCGCTGGTGGACGTGGCGTCGAATCGCGTCATCGGCGTCGAGGCTCTGGCCCGCTGGACCGACAGCGAGCTTGGTCCCGTTGCCCCGACCCGTTTTATCACCAGCGCCGAGGCCACCGGCCTGATCCTGCCACTGGGCGAGTGGGTCATCTCCGAGGCCTGCGAGCAGCTCGCCCAGTGGTCCCGTGCGGGTCTCGAGCTCCGGGTCGCCATCAACGTCTCCGCGATGCAGTTCCGCCAACACGACCTCGTCCAGCGCCTCGGCGCGATCCTCGAAGCCACGGGCGCCCCGCCCGAGCGCCTCGAGATCGAGGTCACCGAGACCGTGGCCATGGCGGACGTCGCACTGACCCGCGATCAGCTCCGCGGACTGAAGGCGCTGGGCATCCGCGTATCGCTGGATGATTTCGGGACCGGCTATTCCTCGCTCGCCTACCTGAAGTCACTGCCGATCGACAAGCTGAAGATCGATCGCTCCTTCATTGTCGACATCGATCAGGAGCCCGAATCCGAAATGATCCTGCGCGCGATCGTTCACCTTGGCCACAGCCTGGGCCTGACCCTCGTGGCCGAGGGCGTCGAAACCACGGCGCAACGTGACTTCCTCCGGATGATCGGCTGCGACCTCTACCAGGGCTGGGTCCATTCAAGCGCGATGGCGGGCAGCGCGGTAAGGGACCACCTTCACGTAGCGCGCGCGTAAGGCGGCCCCGCTCTTGTGGTAGCCCTAACGACGATCACGGATTAAGTTTGATACCACGGGCGTCTAGCTTCGAATAAGGCGGCAACAGATCGCCCAAAGCCATCGCAGGGAGGTGACATGGCCGACAGGGGATCCACCGACTCGACAGCACCACCGTCCGCACAGGATCCGCGCGACCACCGCTCCGCCGTCGCCATCACCGGCGGCTTCGCGGTCGTCCTGTTGCTGATGATTGTCATGATCGCCCTCGGACTGAACCGCCTCGGTCAGGTCCACGAACGTCTCGACGTGATCGTCCACGAGCACAACATCAAGACCGAATTACTGAACCGCATGCGCACCGCAGCGCGCGAACGCTCGGTGACCCTGCTGCGCCTGTCGATCACCACCGACCCGTTCGATATCGACGAAGGCATCATCGAGTTCCGCGGCCATGCCTCGGACTTCATGGTTGCCCGCAACGAACTCGAGGCGATGCCGCTAACCGGGCGCGAGCTGGCCCTCCTGGAAAGATCCCGCGGTCTGTCATCCAATGCGGTAGAAGTACAGGAGCGGGTGCTCGACCAGATCCTCGACGACGACATCGCCGCCGCCACGGAATGGCTGCTGGAGCAGGCCATCCCGATGCAGAACCTGGTGCTCGACAATCTCGCCGCCCTGCTCGATCTGCAGCAGCAGGCCGCCGAGACCGCAGCGCAGGAAACTGCAAAAGAGCACCAGCAGGCCGTCCAGATCATGTTCCTGCTCGGTGGAACCGCGCTGCTTATCGGGATCGTCGTCGCGGTCGCCGTACTGCGCCGGAGCCGGGATACCGAGGCCGACCTGTTCCGCGAGAAAGAACGCGCGCAGGTCACCCTGCACGCGATCGGTGACGCCGTTATCACCGTCGACACCGGCGGGCGCATCGACTACCTCAATCCAGTGGCGGAACATCTCACCGGCTGGACGCATGCCGATGCCCATCGCGAGCGACTGGACCATGTATTCCGGACGGTCCGGGAAGACGACGGGCAGCCACTCCCGCACCCACTGACCGAGTCCCTTCCCGACGGTACCGCCTGCAGCCTGAACCAGGGCGCAATCCTCGTCTCCCGTGACGGCCACGAATACGCCATCGAGGAAGTCTCCGCCCCGATCCGCGACCGCGCCGGTGCAATCATAGGTGCAGCCCTGGTCTTCCGTGATGTCTCCCAGGCACGTGAAATGGCTCGCGACCTGTCATGGGCGGCCACCCACGACAACCTGACGTCGCTGGCCAACCGCCTCGAGTTCGAGCGCCGGCTGCGCCAGCTGGTCACCACCGCGCGCAATGACGGTCGCGAACACGCGCTGCTGTACATGGATCTCGACCAGTTCAAACTGGTCAACGACACCTGCGGTCATGGCGCCGGGGATGAACTGCTGTGCCAGCTGACCTCTCACATGCAGGCGCAGCTGCGGGAAAGTGACACCCTGGCCCGTCTCGGCGGGGACGAATTTGGTGTGCTACTCGAAAGCTGCCCATTGGAACGGGCAGAGAAGATCGCGGAGAACCTGCGCCGAGCCATCGAGCAGTTCCGCTTCGACTGGCAGGGCCGGCTCTTCCGGATCGGCATCAGCATCGGTGTCGTCCCCGTGAGCGGTCATCACAGCGACCCGGCCCAGTTCATGAGCGAGGCCGATGCCGCCTGCTACCTGGCCAAGGAGCGCGGACGCAACCGGATCCATGTCTCGCGCCCCGACGATGCGGCCCTGTGCCGGCACCAGGGTCAGATGGACTGCCTGCAACGCATCAACCAGGCACTGCAGAACGGGCACCTCTGGCTCTACGGGCAACACATCGAGCCGGTATCCAGCAGCGGACCGCGCCACACCGAAGTGCTACTGCGCATGGTGGACCCCGACGGCACGATCGTGCCGCCCAACACCTTTATCCCGGCCGCTGAGCGCTACGGGCTGATGGGGACCATCGACCGCTGGGTAATCGACCGGGTGCTTCAGATCGTCGCCCGCAGCTCCAAAGACCAAGGTCACTTCGCGATCAACCTCTCCGGACAGTCGCTCTGCGAACGCGGCATGCTGGACTACATCGTGGAACGCATCGAATCCAGCGGCGTGGCCCCGAACCGGCTCTGTTTCGAGATCACCGAAACCGCCGCCATCGCCAATCTCAACCAGGCCAGCCGCTTCATCAGCACCCTCAGCGCGATGGGCTGCTGCTTCTCCCTGGACGACTTCGGCACTGGCATGGCATCGTTCGGCTATCTCAAGACCCTGCGCGTCGATTACCTCAAGATCGACGGCAGCTTCGTCCGCGACCTGAACGACGACCCGGTCAGCCGTGCCATGGTGGAGAGCATCCACCGGATCGGCCAGGTCATGGGTATCCGTACCGTTGCCGAATGCGTCTCCCACAAGGACCTGCTCGTACCCCTGCGCGTAATCGGCATCGACTACGCACAGGGCTTTGGCCTGCACCTCCCTGAACCGCTCGAGCCCTGCCCCGTCCAGACCGGAGCACGCGCCACCGGAACCAGCTGACACCCCTCCAGCGACCGGCCCTGCGGGCACCTTCTACCGCCCACGACGCCGCGCAACCCACCCGGTCATCACGAACACCGCCCACCAGCCCGAACACCGCGCAACCCACACCGTCATCCCGGACACCGTGCAACCCACCTCGTCATCCCGGACACCGCGAAGCGGTGATCCGGGATCTCCCACACCCAAAATCCCGGCGCTGCGCCACGGCCTTAATGACACCAGGGGGAAGGGCACCCCCATCAGCTGGAGCCAGCAGGCGATCATTTTGTGCATCGCTCCGCCTGGCCTCCAACGTCTGCGCGCCAGCCAGACACGAAAAGGCCGCCCGAAGGCGGCCTTTTCGTGTCCGAATCCAGCCGTTCGCGCCGCCGTCGAAACCGGCGACGCGGCGCTGGATCAGTACCCGGTACTGCCGTGCACGTCCGGCGGGGCCTCGCGGGTCAGCATCGACCACGTCAGGTGCGCCATCACCTCGGGCGCCACCACGGTATGGCGGTTCCCGCTGTTCTGCATCCCCTCGCGCAGCTCCTGGCGGACCTGCGGCTGCCCGGTCAGATCAAAGATCACATCGACCTGATCCCCGCGTGCCACGAGATCCGCAACCGACTCCAGCGGGATCCCCTTCGCCTCGGCCAGCCGGCGCCCCTCGGTCTCGCCCTGCTCCGAGGCCGCGCAGATCGTCATTCCGGGCAGACCGGACTCCAGCAACATCTCGAGGAAGCGGCCGCCCACCCGGCCCAGTCCCACCACTGCTATCTGAATCGACATATGCACTCCATCCTTTCTATTTTTTGTTTTCTCCATGCATGCCCGCGAATGCCATCCGCCGAACACGCCCCCCGACTGTAGGCCATGTGCGACACGCGCGCACGCCCGCCCGCACACACCGCGCTCGCCCCGCCCGGCATCCGGCCATTTGGAGCACCTCGCGGGTCGGCCTAAGGTGACACGAATACATCCGCACGCAGTCAACCAACCGGAGCCCCCATGGAAAACGTTCACCTGCCGATCCGTGCAGACCGCCGCGAACAGGGCAAGATCATCCAGCGCATCGAACGCCTGGAGGGAGTGGAGCTGGAATTCACCGACCTCGACGTCGGCGACTACCTGCTACCCAACGGCGTCGTGGTCGAACGCAAATCCGCCACCGATATGGTTCTCAGCGTCGTCGACAAGAGTCTGTGGGAAAACGCCGCCAAGCTGAAGGCCAACTACCAGCAGGTCGTCTACATCGTGGAGGGGGACCTCTACGAGCCCCGTTTCCATCAGCAGGCGCTGGACATCCACCGCGCCCTGGCCCACCTGACGATCGCCCTCGGCATCAGCGTCCTGCCCAGCTCCGATGCCGACAACAGCGGCATGCTGATCTACCTTCTGGGGCTGAACGCACAGATCGAGCCGGACCCGTCCGACCGCCCGACCAAGCCCGACACCCGGCGCAAAGCCGCCGAATTCATCGTCAGCGGCCTGCCCGGCGTCGAGGCCGACCAGGCCCGCGACCTCCTGCGCGACATCGGCAGCGTGCGCGACATCATCAACGCCGACGCCGCCACCCTCGCCCAGACCGACGGCCTCGACGAAGAACGCGCCCAACGCATCGAATCCGTCGTCACCTACGGCAGCCGCACCACCTGAACACCCCCCGAGCCGCCAGCCGCACCACCCTCTGTGGGAGCCTGCTTGCAGGCGAAGCCCCCGCCAACATCAGGAGCCCTGCAATGCGGCCCGGCCACCCCGTCATCCCGGCCGCAGCGCAGCGAAGAGCCGGGATCTCCGACGGGTGTAGAGGCCCTACCGCAGGAGATCCCGGATAACCGCCACGCGGTTTCCGGGATGACGATCCTGGGGCAAGGCTGGACATCGCAGGAACCAAACCCCTGCAGGAGCGGGCTCGCCCGCGAAGCCCCCGCCAAAGCCGGACCTGGACAGCGGACGATGGGCGAAGTGATGCTGCCAACCCCGGACACGGGCAACGGACGTAGGATGCCGATGAGCGCAGCGAATCGCATCAAGAGGGCGCGTGTTGTCCCGTGAACGGTGCGTTTCGCGATGCTCAACGCACCCTGCGACGCTCTACGACGCGTCCCCCAGCCACCGCCGCAGGCCGCCACTGCGGCGGATCTGGTGCTGGCTGGCCGCAACCAGCGTGCCCGCGCGTGGCTCCAGCAGGCTGAACCAGCGGCTGGCGCGGGTGATGGCGGTGTAGGCCAGCTCGCGGGTCAGGATCGGGCTGTCCGCGTCCGGCAGCACCAGGGCCACATGCTCGAACTCCGACCCCTGGGCCTTGTGCACCGTCAGGGCAAATGCGGTCTCGATGGCCTCCAGGCGGTTGGGCAACACCCAGCGCACGCGACCGCCGTCCCCGGCGGCCAGGAACGCCACCCGCAGCACCGAGTCTTCGCCCTTGGTGGCATCCGAGTCCGCCTCCGGCTCACCCCGCGCCAGCCAGGCCGGGACGGCCAAGGCGATCCCGATATCGCCGTTGATCAGCCCCAGCGCGTAGTCATTGCGCGTGACGATCACCGGGCGCCCCTCGACCCATTGTCCGCCGGCCCCCGGCCCGTCCATCCGTCCCGCGTCCCCCGCGAGCAGGCCGCGCGCCTGCAAGGCCGCGGCGACGCGCCGGTTCAGCGTCTCCAGCCCCCACGGGCCGCGGCGCACCGCGCACAGGAGCTGGAACCGCCCGTGGGCCGCCAGCACGTCGCGCGCCCAGTCCTCCCAGGCCGCGCGCGGGGCCGCCGGGGCCGGCCGCGCCGCCCGCAGGCCCTCGAGATAGCCCGCATAACCCACCGCCTCGCCCTCCGGCGTGTCCGCGCGCCCGTCCACCGCGAGCGTCACCAGTACCGGGTCCTCGGGCCCCGCGAGTACCTTTTGCCGGACGGCATCGTCCCCGTCCGGCCCATTCAATGCCTCGCCCGTGTTCACCGCCGCGGCCAACCGCCCGATCCCGCTGTCCGCGCCGAAGCGATGACTCTCCCGCAGCATCACGATGTGCTGGTCCAGCGCCTGACCGGCCGCATCCTGCATGGCCGCCGGTACGGCCATCCCGGTCACGGCCTCCAGCCAGTGCGCGGTCGACGGCGTGTAGTGCCCGCCCCCGGCGCGATGGCACAGCTCGCCCAGCACCGCGCCGGCCTCCACCGAGGCGAGCTGATCGCGATCCCCCAGCAGGATCAAGCGCGCGGTGCGGGGCACGGCCTCGACCAGGCTCGCCATCAGCTCCAAGTCGATCATCGAGGCCTCGTCCACCACCAGCACGTCCACCGCCAGCGGGTTGCGCGCCCCGTGGCGGAAATGCCGGGTGTCCGGGCGCGCCCCAAGCAGACGGTGCACCGTCACCACCTCCGCGGGCAGGTTCCGGCGCAGCGCATCGCCATCGGGCAGCTGGTCCAGCCCCAGGCGATCCAGCGCCCCGCTGACCGAGGCATTCAGGCGCGCCGCCGCCTTGCCGGTCGGCGCCGCCAGGCGGATGCGCAGCGGGTCGTCCGGACCCTGCAACCCCTGCAACAACGCGAGCAGTCGCAGCACGGTGGTGGTCTTGCCGGTCCCCGGCCCGCCGGTAATCACACTGAAGCCGGAACCGGCCGCCAGGGCACAGGCCAGGCGTTGCCAGTCCGGATCGGTGGCAGCCTCCGCCGGCGGTCCGAACAGATGGTCCAGCCAGTCCCGCGACGCCTGCTCGTCCAGCGCACCTTGCCAGGCCTCGCGGTCAGCCAGGCGCGCGCGGATGGCCTGGCCGATGCGGCGCTCGCTCTCCCAGTAGCGGCGCAGATAGACCTGCCCCCCGGTGTACACCAGCGGCGTTCCACCCAATTCGCCCGGTCCGGCCAGGCCACTGTCCTGCAGGGCCGCCGCAACCTGCGCAACGGATACCCCCTGCAGTACCGACGAGGGTCGCGGCGGCGGCTTTGATCCCGGCTCGCCCTCCGGCGGCAGGGCCAGCGTGGCGTCGGGGGCCTGCAGCAATGCGTCCAGTTCCAGGCACACATGGCCGCGCCCGACCTGATGGCTGGCCAGCGCCGCCAGCAGCAGGGCCAGCGGCGACGCCGCCGGGGCCTGCTCGTGCAGGAAGCGCACCAGCGCCCGGTCCACGCTGCGCAGCCAGCCGGCCTCCTCCCACTCGCGCAATAGCTCGAGCACGGCCTCCGCCGAGGCCAAGGTGCCCGTTGTCATCACCGCGCTCATGCCGTCGCCTCCCGGTTCGGGCCGGCCGCCATGCGGTGATCCAGCCATTCAATCAGCGCGCGCGGCGGACAGTGGTGGAACACCCCGTGCCCCGGCGCATCCACGCCACGCAGGAACAGGTACACCCCGCCGCCCATGTGCTGGTCATAGTCGTAGCCCGGCAGGCGCGCGGCCAGCTGGCGATGCAGTGCCAGGGTGTAGAGCACCAGCTGCAGGTCGTAGCGGTGTTCCAGCACCGCCGCCTGCAGGCGTTCCGGGGTGTAGGACTGCGCCGAAGTCCCCAGCCAGTTGGACTTGTAGTCCGCCACGTAATAGCGCCCGCCGCGCTCG
Organism: Thioalkalivibrio versutus; assembly: GCF_001020955.1. NCBI lineage: Bacteria > Pseudomonadati > Pseudomonadota > Gammaproteobacteria > Chromatiales > Ectothiorhodospiraceae > Thioalkalivibrio > Thioalkalivibrio versutus. Next base: position 1,124,560 of record NZ_CP011367.1, on the reverse strand, counting down.
AAGACCAGATCGACGAATCCCTTCAGCATCCCATTCAGGGTCACGTTCCCCAGCGGCGGGCGCGGTTGTCCGGGCAGGATCTGCGCGCGGACCGCCTGATCCAGCTCGCCCGCCTGCAGGTTGCGCGTCGGATACAGGAACTCCAGCTCCGGCTGATAGGTGGTCAGGCCGCCCAGACTGAAATGTTCGCCGTCCTCCAGCGGGAAGGCGACCGCAAGCAACTGCTGCATCCAGTCCGCGACCGTCTCCGACCACTCGCCCCAGCCCCGCCGCTCGCAGCGTGTCGCGATCTCCTGCGCCATCCGTTCGGGATCTGCCGCCTGCGCAGCGAGCCCCTGCTCCGCCGCCCACTCCAGCAGCCCGTGGAGGAAGGTGCCGGGCCCGGGCCCGCGCGGGAAGGCATGCAGCCCACTGGCCGCGCGCGACTCGGGCTCCGGCGCCTCCAGCGGCGGCCGACTCGCATCCGCCACCCCCTCGCGCAGCACGTCCTCGCGCGCCGAGTCGGGGGCCACCGGCGCGACCCCCTCGCCATGCGCGGCAATCGCACTGTAGCTGGCCACCCACCAGCGCTCGAAGCGGCGCGTCGGCGGCACCCGGGCCGGCCCCGTCGCGGTCGTGGCACTGCCCATCTGCGCGGCCACCGCGCTCGCCTCCGGCAGCGCCCCCACATGAATCGCCGATGCGTCGCCGGCTGCATCCCGCAGCGCGGCCTCCAACCCGCCGTCCTGCACCCCCGCGGGTCCGGCCAGCAGGTATCCGGCCGCCGTGCGGTCGAAGTGATTGGTCTTGCTGTTTCCGGAGACGATCGGCGCAATCCCCAGCCAGCAGGCATGCCGCGCGCGGGTCATGCCGACATACAACAGGCGCAGATCCTCGGCCAGGCGCTCGCGCTCGGCGCGCTCGAACACCTCGCCGTCCATGCGGAATACCCAGCGCGCCCCACCCTGCGGCGGATGGTCGCGGTAGGGCACATCCTTGGCCGTATCCGTCTGACGGAAATTGCAGACGAACGGCAGGAACACCAGCGGATACTCCAACCCCTTCGACTTGTGCAGGGTGACCACCTTGACTAGGTCTTCGTCACTCTCCAGGCGCAGGACCTGCTCCTCCCCGGTCTCGCCTTCGCCGCCGCGATGCTCCGTCAGGTGCCGGATCAGGGCCTGTTCGCCGTCCAGCTCGGCGGCCGCCTGCTGCAGCAGCTCGCTCAGATGCAGCAGGTTGGTCAGGGCACGCTCGCCCTCGGCCGTGGCCCGCAGCCGGCGCGGGACCTCGAAGTCGTGCAACAGCCGACGCAGCATCGGCAGTACGCCGCGCGTCTGCCACAGCCGCCGATAGTCGCGAAACTGCTCGACGCGTACCTCCCACGCCAGCTCGTCCACCGTCAGCCGGTGCAGCTCGACGAGCGACTGCCCCAGCGTCGTGGTCGCCAGCGCCGCGCGCAGCAGGCGCTCGCTGGTCGGCTCGGCGCAGGCGCGCAGCCAGCGCAGCAGGTCCCCGGCCTCGGCGGTCGCATACACCGACTCGCGATCCGACAGGTACACACTGCGCACACCCCGCCGGCGCAGCTCGGCACGGATCGCATCCGCCTCGCCACGCCCGCGCACCAGCACCGCCATGTCGCGTGGCCGTACCCCGGTCAATTCCTCACCTTTGCGGAAGCCACAACGACCGGCCATCCCGCCGTTGAGCAGTTCCACCATGTAGCTGGCGCAGGCCTGCGCCATGCGCTCGCGATAGGCGCCCTTGGGCACCGGCTCGCCCGGATCAAAGCACCACAGCGTGACGGCCGGCATCGCCTGTCCATCGTTCTCGAAGGCCTCCGCACGCCCGTTCGCGTCCACCGGCAGAAACGGCAAGGGGTTCTCCGTTCCCGAGCGGAACAGGAAGGCCCCGTCCTGCCAGCCCTCGGCATGCTGGAACAGCCGGTTCACGCCCTGCACCAGGGCATCGGTCGACCGAAAGTTTCGTTCCAGCGTGTAATGCCGCCCGGCGGTGGCCGCGCGCGCGGCGAGATAGGTATGGATATCCGCTCCGCGAAAGCGATAGATCGACTGCTTGGGATCGCCGATCAGCAGCACGCCCTGATCGCGCGGGTTCTCGTCGATGCGGTAGACGCGGTGGAAAATGCGGTACTGCACCGGGTCGGTATCCTGGAACTCGTCGACCAGCGCCACCGGGAACTGGGCGCGCAGGGTCGCCGCCAGGTGCTCGCCGCCGGGTCCGTCCAGGGCATCGCGCAGCCGGGTCAGCAGGTCATTGAAACCCATCTGCGCGCGCTGCCGCTGCGCTTGACGGAACCGCGCGTCCACCTGCCGCGCGGCCGCCTGCAACAGGCGCTCGCGGTCATCCACGCAGACCTCGGCATGATCGTCCAGCCCCGCGAAGGCCGGATGCAGATCGTCCGGCAGCGCCTGCCCGGCCTTCAGCCGGGCCTGCATCCCGGCCGCGCTGAAACGCTCCAGGGGCGAGTCGCCGGAGACCCCGCCTGGCCGCAGTGCGCCGGGGTCCGCCGCCCACTCGCGCATCGCCCCCAGCAACTTCTCCGGGTTGCTGTACTTCTGCTTGTTCAGCACCGAGTTGCGCAGCGTCTCGAACTGCTCGGCCACCGCCGCAAAGTCCTCGCGCCAGGGCCGCTTCATGGCCTCCAGCCGCGCCAGCCGATCGCCCAATGCAGCTGCCAAGCCTTCCGGCGTCTCCAGCTCCACATCCGCCGTGTGGGCCGGGAGATGCCCGACCAGCGGCCGGATCTTCTGCAGCAACGTGTCGGGATCAGCACCGAAGGCGTTGCGCAGCAGCGCGAGTGGCGCCGCCGGTTGCGGATAGACAAAACGGCGCCAGTAGTCGCGCGCCGCGTCCGCCAGCAACTCCTGCTGGTCGCTCGCCAGGTCCTGGGTGAACAGGCTCCCGCTGTCGAAGGCATGCTCGCGCAGCATGCGGTAGCACCAGCCATGAATGGTGGACACCGCGGCCTCGTCCATCCACTCCGCCGCCAGCTCCAGCCGGCGCGCCGCACCCGGGCGTTCCGCCTCGGCGTATTCGCCGCGCAACTGCAGGTGGATGTCCTGCACGCCCGGCACCGCATCCGGGTCCTGCGCGCGGAACACGCGCGCGGCGATCGCCAGCGCGTCGCGGATGCGTTCGCGCAACTCCTGGGTCGCCGCGTCGGTAAAGGTCATCACCAGGATCTGCGGCGGCGTCAAGGCGTCAATGCCCTCGGGCAGCTCGCCGTGCCCCAGCACCAGGCGCAGGTACAGCGCGGCGATGGTGTAAGTCTTGCCGGTGCCGGCACTCGCCTCGATCAGGCGGCTGCCGTGCAGGGGCAGCCCCAGCAGATCCAGCTTGTGGGCGGTCGCGCTCATGCAGGGTCCTCCGCCTGATTCACCACGAAAAACACCGGTCGATAAATCCGGTCGCGCCAGAAGGCAAAGTCCGGATCGTCCAGCAGGGTCTCGGGGTCGGGCCAGGCACGCGCCAGCGCCGGGCTGCGCGACCATTCGCCGGCGGCGAAGTCATTCCCGGCCAGGGTCTTCAGCGCCTCGTCATACGGATCCTTCGACCCCTCCTCCGCCGCGAGCCAGGCAAAGGCGGCGGCGCAGGCCAGCGGCAGCGGCCGCTCCTGGCCGGCCGCCCAGGCCTCCAGCAGCGTCCCCAGCAACTCCTCGGCCAGCCCCGGCTCCAGCCCCGGGAGCTCCAGGCGCTTGTCCAGTCCAACCAGTTCGGAGCCCACGCCGCCTGCCCCGGCGTTGGCCAGCAGATGCATCACCCAGGGCGCCATCAGCTTGTCGAAGCGCCACTTCTTGCCATCACCAATGCGGCTCGCGGTGTAGTCGAGGCATACCCGCGCCTGCCCGTCGCTGCGCAGGGCGGGTGGCACGGCCTCCAGGCCCCAGTGCTCGTGTTCCAGACGCAGGGGGCGCGCGGCCGGCAACGACTCGGGGTACAGCGCATAGCGCTCGCCGATCCGCTCCAGCAGCCGCGCGGCCTCCTCCACCATCGCGCCGCGCTCCAGCGCGCCTGCCGCACCCAGCGGCAGCCGGCCCGCGCGCTGCAGCCGGGCCGACTCCGCCTCCAGGATGCTCGGCCAGGCCTCCGCGTCGTCGGTGGTCTCGAGTGCCGCTGCGACCAATTGCTGACGCACCTGCCACTGCTCCAGCCCGGCCAGGCCAAAGGGTTCCAGGTCGTCGCCGGCCTCTTCCTCCTCGTCGAAGAACACCCCCAGACGATGGCGGAAGAAGGCCTCCACCGGGAAGCGCAGAAAGCGCGTCAGTGCCTCCGGCCCCAGGGCGCGCGGCTCGCGTTCGACCTCCAGCAACGGCACGGCCGCGGGGGCGCCACCAGCGGCATCCGCCGCAGCGGCCGCAGCGGCCGGCGCCGGATCGTGCACCGCCTCCCACTCCCGCGCGTAGGTAAAGTGCCGATCGTCGGCGGCGTCCGCCACCGGGAAATTCACCGGGGAGAACGGCTGCAGCGGGTGCCAGGTGGTCAGGTGGTCCACCAGGGCCGGGCCGGCCTCCGGCCCGTCGGACCCGGCCAGCCCCCAGCCCGCCGCCAGGTGATCACGCAGCTGGCCCACCAGCACCGACGGCGGGCGCGGCTCGTTGTCGCGCACATGCCGCCCCACCCAGCTCACATGCAGCTGGCGCCGCGCGGAGAGCAGCGCCTCCAGGAACAGGTAGCGGTCGTCCTCGCGGCGCGAGCGATCGCCCGGGCGGTAGTCGTTCGCCATCAGGTCGAAGTCCACCGGCGTCGGGCTGCGCGGGTAGTCGCCGTCGTTCATCCCCAGCAGACAGACCACCTGGAACGGGATCGCCCGCATCGGCATCAACGTGCAGAAGTTCACCTGCCCGGCGAGGAAGCGCTGGCCCACCCCGGAATCGTCCTGGCTGGCAAGCCACTGCTCGCGCACCACCGCCAGCGGCAGCGCCTCTTCCAGTCCGGCCGCCGCGCAGTCCTCGCGCCATTGATCCAGGGCCTCGCCCAGCTGCTCCAGGGTGAACAGCTCGGCATCGGTCTCGGCCGCGAAGAATTGCTCCAGGAGCCCGCCCAGATGCACGGCCCAGTCTGCCGGCGCATGCGCCTGGCGCAGCCACGCCCAGGCATCCTCCAGGGCGGTGATCAGGGCGTCCATCGGCCCCAGCAGCGCGGCACTCAGCCCGCCGATCTCGTCGTAGGGCTCCAGGCCCTGCCACGGACCCTGGTCGCCCAGCGCATAGCCCAGCAGCATCCGCCGCAGGCCGAAGCGCCAGGTGTTCTGCTCCAGCCCCACGGGCAGGCCCAACCCGGCGCGCTGCGCGGCATCCAGCCCCCAGCGCACGCCCGACCCCTCGGCCCAGCGGTGCAGCTGGCCCAGGTCCTCCTCCGCGATGCCAAAGCGCCGGCGCACCGCCGGCACGTCCAGCAGGTCCAGCAGCTCGCTGACGCCCATCCGGCTCTCCGGCAGTGACAACAACTGCTCCAGCGCGATCAGGACCGGATCGCGGCCGCGCGGCCCCTGGTCCGACAGCGTGTACGGGATAAAGCGGGGATCATCGGTCTCCGGCTGACCGAACACGGCCTCGATGTGCGGGGCGTACTGATCGATGTCCGGGACCATCACGATCACGTCGCGCGGGCGCAGCGACGAGTCGCGCTCGAAGTGATCCAGCAGCCGGTCGTGCAGCAGCTCCACCTCGCGCAGCGGGCTGTGCGCCACGTGGAACTGGATGGAATGGTCCTCCGCCGGGACCGCGGGCCAGGTCTCCCGGGTCTCGGCGAGTGGGCGCAGCTCGCGGATGTCCTCCTGCAGCTGGTGCAGCAGGCAGTCCTCCGGCCCGCGCGTGCCGTGTGGCTCGAAGACGTCCACGCGCTCCCAGTCCAGCGTGCGCAGCACCCGGCCGTAGTGTTCGGGATCGTCGTGCTCGTCCAGCAGCCCGATGTAGTCACGTCCCTGCTTGCCCCAGGCCGCCAGCAGCGGGTGGGCGTGGTTGTGCAGCTCCGCCTCGTCGAGGGCCTCGGGCATGCCTGCCTTGCGCGCCTGGCGCCGGCGCGTGGCGCGCAGCAGGTCCTTGTCGGCCACGATGTCGGCCCAATAGTGCTCGCAGGGGTTGTGCACGCAGACCAGCACCTGGCAGAACCGCGCCAGGCCCTCCAGCGCCTCCAGGATCTGCCCCGGCAGCGAAGAGATGCCGAACACAATGATCCGCCGGGGCAGGCGCGCCGGGCGCTGCTCCAGCGCGCGCACTGCAGCCATGTAGCGGGCATGCACGGCCGAGCGACTGACCGCCTCCCGCGCCACACCGATATCCGCCTGCAGCAGGCGCCACAGCTCGGCCTGCCAGCGCTGCCCTGGGGCCAGCTCGCGCTCCTGCCCGCGGGCGTCGCGCAAGATGTCGCGTCCGGCCGCCCAGTCGGTCAGCCAGTCAGCGCGGTACACCTGGTATTGATCGAACAGGTCCGCCAGGCGCTCGGCCAGCTGGAAACGCTTGCGCAGGTCGCCCCCCTGCCCCGGATCGTCGTCCTGCAGGAACTGGCGCAGCGGTGCAAAGGCCTCCTGCGCCAGGCACTCCGGCAGCAGGCGCATCAGCCGCCAGGTCAGCGGCCGCTTGGCGTAGGGCGATTCCAGCGGAACGGCCTCGGCCCCGAGGACCGCGCGATACGCCGACCACACGAAGCGCGACGGCAACTGCATGTCCAGCGCCGCCGCGATCCCGCAGCCCGGCGGGTCGGCATCCGGCGACGCGGCCAGGGCATGCCGCAGCCACTGCGCCATGCCGTTGCTCTGCACCAGGATGGTCTCGTTCTCCAGCGGACCGAGCGGCGCGCGGCGCATCCACTCCACCGCCAGCGTGCGCAGCGACTCCAGGTGATTGCCATGCAGCACCACCATCCCTGGCTGCAACTCGCGCGACTCCACCAACCCGGCTCCTTGATCCGTTCGGGAAATGCCACGCATGGCCTCAAGGCCCGCGTGGTCCAGATGCGCCTACCCTACCATCCCCAGGCGACGATCCACGTCGCGCCCGACACGCAACCCGGCAGGGCCCATCCGGTCCGCCGCCGACCCGCCGCTCACATCGAACCCTGCCCCCGGGTATGCTGTGCCCGCCATTTTTGTCGGAGACTGTTCGTGACCGAGTTGCAAGCCGGCCTGGGCATTCTGGTCTTCATTGCGATCGCGTGGCTTCTGAGCGAGCACCGGCGGTCTTTCCCCTGGCGGCCGGTACTGGCCGGCCTGGCCCTGCAATTCGGGATTGCCGCGCTGCTGCTGAACGTGCCGGGAATGCAGCACTTGTTCCTGTGGGCCAACGAGGCGGTGATCGCCCTGACCGACGCGACGCAGGCCGGGACCACCTTCGTCTTCGGCTACATCGGCGGGGATGAACCCCCATTTGCAACCGAAGGCCATGGCAGCACCTTCGTGCTCGCCTTTCAGGCCCTGCCGCTGATCCTGGTCCTGAGCGCACTCTCGGCGCTGCTGTTTCACTGGCGCATCCTGCCGCTGCTGATCCGCGGCGCGTCCAGGGTACTGCAGCGGGCCTTCGGGATCGGCGGCGCCCTAGGCGTGGGCACCGCGTCCAACGTGTTCCTCGGCATGGTCGAATCCCCGCTGGTGATCCGCCCCTATCTGCGGGAGATGACCCGCAGCGAGCTGTTCGCGCTGATGGCCGTCGGCATGGCCACCCTGGCCGGCACCATGCTCGTGCTCTACGCCACCATCATCAACACGGCGCTGGACAATGCCCTGGGCCATCTGATTGTCGCCTCCCTGATCAGCCTGCCGGCCGCACTGCTGGTTGCCACGGTGATGATCCCGCCCACCGCACCCTCGACCGCGGGCGAGTTGCTGCCCGAACCCGAGCCCGCCAGCAGTTCGATGGATGCCATCACCCGCGGCACCCTGCGCGGGCTGGAACTGCTGCTGCAGATCGTCGCGCTGCTGATCGTGGTGATTGCGCTGGTCGCGCTGGTCAACGTCATGCTCGGTGCGCTGCCGGAGGTGGCCGGGGCGACGCTCAGCCTGGAGCGCATGCTGGGGTGGGTCTTCGCGCCGCTGGCCTGGCTGATGGGCATCCCCTGGAACGAGGCGGTCACCGCCGGCTCCCTGCTCGGGGTAAAGACCATCCTCAACGAAATGGTGGCCTTCCTTCATCTGGCCGAACTGCCGCGCGACGCCCTGTCCGCGCGCAGCGAGCTGATCCTGATCTACGCCCTCAGCGGGTTCGCCAACCTCGGCAGTCTCGGCATCCTGATCGGCGGGCTGGGCGCACTGGTCCCGGAGCGGCGCAGCGAGATCGTTGCCCTCGGCATCCGCGCCATCGTGGCCGGCACCCTGGCCACGCTGATGACCGGGGCCGTGGTCGGCATCCTGCACCTGCCCGGGGTCTAGTAGCCCGACGCGAGGCCCGCAACGGGCTCGCCAGACGGGCCGCTGCACCATCCTCCGGAGTCGCCCCGTGGACGACCTATTGAGAGATCACACCTAGTGTCCTTTAACAAAAGTTCGTATTTTTATCGAGGCGATCGGTTAGACGGGCGATCGACGCGATAATTTGATCGGCTGTTTTGCGCCAGATGAACGGTCGAGGCTCATCGTTGTACGTCTTCAGGTATTCGCGGATGGAGTCTTCGAGTTCGCGAGTACTGCGATGCGATTGACGCTTGATCCAGCGCTGCGAGATGAGCGCGAAGAAGCGTTCGACCAGGTTGATCCAGGACGCCGAGGTCGGCGTGAAGTGCACGTGGTAGCGCGGTCGTGCAGCGAACCAGGCCCGAACCTTTTCGGTCTTGTGGGTGCCGTAGTTGTCCAGGATGAGGTGGACGTCGAGATCGTCGGGGACCTGGCGATCGATCTCGTTGAGAAACGCCAGGAACTCCTTGGCGCGATGCCTTCTATGGAGTTTGCCGATGACCTCGCCGGTGGCCACATCCAGTGCCGCGAACAGGGTGGTCGTGCCATGGCGCAGGTAGTCATGGGTGCGGGTCTCGGGATGGCCGAACGACAACGGCAACGCCGGCTGGGACCGGTTCAGGGCCTGGATCTGGCTCTTTTCGTCGACGCACAGCACCAGGGCGCGGTCCGGTGGGTGCATGTACAGGCCCACGATATCGTGCACCTTGGCCACGAAGTGCGGATCCGTGGACAACTTGAAGGTCTCGAGCCGATGCGGCTTGAGACCGAAGGCCCGCCAAATCCGGCTGATGGCCATCGCATTGAGCCCGGTCTCCTTGGCCATCAGCGTGGTCGACCAGTGCGTCGCGTTATCCGGCTTCGACTGCAGCGTCTTGTTGATGACTTCGGTCACCTTGTCGTCATCGATCGTACGGGGACGTCCGCTTCTCGGGGCATCCGTGAGCCCTCCGATGCGTGCCTGCTCGAAGCGCTTGCGCCACTTGCTCACCGTCTCCGCCGAGACGCCAACCCGCGCGCCAATCTCCGAAGCCTTCAGGCCTCGCGTGCTCAGCAGAATCATGCGCGCGCGCTGTTGTTCCGCCGCGGGCATCTGGCGCCGCCGCAGCCAGCTCTCGAGCTCGTCGCGTTCGGCTTCACTGATCGTCAACGTCTTGATCGGTCGTCCCATTCCGGTCGCCTCCCGAGTGCCTGTTATCAGGATACAGGGGGACAGTCACGGAGTCGATGAACTTTTGTTAAAGGACACTAGGGAGACGCTGATTTAATCGCACGTTCGCGTTGGTGCCCCCTGTTTTCCGAGACAAGGCGCGTCGAGCAGCGGGTAGTGGTTCTACCCGCAAGCGGCGCAACGCAGGATCGGGGAACAGGGGGCACCAACCCGACAAGTGATTGAAAGAGCGGGCTCGGCCGCTTTTGCGCGCGCACGGCGTTGCGGTTCCCTTGTGCAGAGTGACTGCACGGCAGTCACCGCGCCTTGTTCGCACGCAAAAGCGACTCGAGCGCGAACGTGCGATTAAATCAGCGTCTCCCTAGGGTGAAGGCGTGCCGGGAGCGCTGGTCAGCAAGGCCTCGAACTCGAGCGTCGGCACCGGGCGGCTGGCGTAGAACCCCTGATAGTGGTCGCAGCCCAGCTCGCGCAGAACCGCGAGCTGCTCGGCGGTCTCCACGCCTTCCGCCAGCACGGTCAGCCCAAGGCCATGGCCCAGGCCAACGATGGAGCGGGCAATGGAGCGATCGTCCGCGCTGCCGGCCGCATCGTCCTCGGCCAGGCCGTCGACGAAGCTCTTGTCGATCTTGAGCGTGTCCACCGGGAAACGCTTGAGCTGTGCCATGGAAGAGTACCCGGTGCCGAAGTCGTCGATCGCAAAGTGCACCCCGCGCTCGCGCAGACGCTGCAGGATGCGCCGGGCGCGGCTCGGGTCCGCCATCAACGCGGACTCGGTGATCTCCAGCTCCAGTTGATCCGCCGGGAACTCGAAGTCCTCCAGCAACTGGCCCACCTGCTGGTCGATCGGCACCCGCTGGAACTGCAGCGCCGAGACGTTCACCGCCAGGCGGATCGGCGGATAGCCCGCCGCGCGCCAGCGATGGCCCTGCTCGATCACCCGGCGCAGCACCCAGCCCCCTAGCTCCACGATCAGGCCGGTCTGCTCGGCCAGCGGGATAAAGCGCCCCGGCGAGATCGGACCCAGCTCGGGATCGGTCCAGCGCAACAGCGCCTCCGCCCCCAGCAGACGCCCGTCCTCGACGTTGTACTGCGGCTGGTAGTGGACCTCCAGCGCATCCGCCTCGATGGCGCGGCGCAGGCGCGCCGACAGGTCAATGCGCTCGCGTGCCGCACGGGTGAACTCGTCGGAGTAATACCGATAGCTCCCGCGCCCGTCCATCTTGGCCTGCGACAGCGCCGTGCTCGCCTGCTGCAGCAGGGTGTCGGCATCCACCCCATGGTCGGGAAAGACCGCGATGCCAACCGTCGCGGCAATCTCCATCTCCACGCCGTTGCCGAGATCGCAGGGGTAGCCCACCTCGCGGATGATGTTCTCCGCCACCAGCGCGGCGTCGTCCACATGCCCCAGGTTCTCCACCAGCACCGCGAACTCGTCGCTCGCCAGGCGGGCAACGGTATCGGTCCCGCGCCGCCCCACCTGCAGGCGCTCACCGACGATCTTCAGCAAGCGGTCGCCCGCGGCGTGGCCCTGGCTGTCGTTGATGTCCTTGAAGCGGTCGATATCCACGAACAGCAGCGCCAGATGCCCCTTGCGGCGACGCATCAACGAGATGCCGTGCGTCAGGCGTGCGCGCAGCAAGCGGCGATTCGGCAGCTCGGTCAGCGGATCGTGATGCGCGAGGAAATCGAGCTCCGCCTCCGACGCCTTGATCCGCGAGATATCCGCGAACACCGACACGTAATGTGTAAGGTGGCCCTGCTCGTCGCGCACCGCGGTAATGCTCTGCAACTCCGGGAAAATCTCGCCGTTCTTGCGCCGGTTCCAGATCTCGCCCTGCCAGTGACCGTTCACCTGCAGCTCGTGATACAGGTTGCTGTAGAACGCCTGATCGTGGCGCCCGGACTGGAACATCTTCGGCGTGTGCCCCACCACCTCGTCCTGGGTGTATCCCATCAACTGGGTAAACGCCCGGTTCACCGACAGGATGTGGGCGGTGGCATCCGTAATCACCACCCCTTCTCGGGTGTTCTCGAACACCACCGAGGCCAGCCGCTGCCGCTCTTCCTGTTCGCGCTGTTCGGTAATGTCCTCGACCGTCGCCACCACCCGGTCCAGCTCGCCCTGCGGCGTCCGGCTGCACTTCACGTCGATATCCGCGACCATCACCCGCCCATCGCGGCGCAGCAGGCGCTTCACCACGCTATAACCCGAACGGTCGCCACGGCGCATCTCCGCGTCCAGCACCGCCTCGCAGCCACGATCCTCGGGTATGGCCAGGCGGTCCCAGTCCATCGCCGCCAGCTCGTCCGGCGCATAACCCAGCATGTCGGCCAGGCACGCATTCACGCGCTCCCAGCCCTGACCCCGCGGCCCGGAAATCGCCATGCCGACAAACGGCATATCGAAAAAGATCCCGAGCAGCCGATCTTGATCGGCGTGAGCCCGCACCAGGACCAGGTTGCGCCGCAACCACTGCTGACGCCACAGCAACGCCCCCGCCCCGAGCACGACCAGCCAGACGAACAGCGTGGCCCCGGCCGCCCACGCCGCCTGCTGCCGTGGCAGCACCTGAAGCGCGTCGAGATCGCGCTTCAGCACCAGGTCCCAACCCGCGGGTGCCAGCCCCTGTACACCGGCAAGGAACGGACTGTCCGCGTCGTCAAAGCGCTCGATCACAACGTCGCCACGCGGATGATCCAGGACCCGTTCGCGCAGCCGGGGGAAGGCCGCAGGCGCCGGGATAATCAGGCCCCCGGACTCGGTGATCCGGGCAATCATGGCGCGCTGGTCGCCCTCGCGCACCACGATATGCGCCTGGGCATCCATGCCGTTGCGATTCTCGGTCAGGGTCAGCAACGGATGCAGGTTCTCGAGCGTCGATGACAGCAGCACCAGTCCCACCACCGGATCCTGCGGCGCCGCCCGGTCGCGCACCGGCACCGCCCAACTGATCCGCGGGCGCCGGTCCGGGTCCGCGTGCAGGATCGGCTCACTGGTCTCGCCACTGCGGCGCACCTCGCGCAGCACCGCGTCCATCGCGGCCTCGTCGAGGGCACTGCGGCCCAGTTCGATCACCGGCTGACGATCCGCATCCAGCAGGGCCACGCTGTCGTAATCATAAGCCGTGCGCATCAGCTCCAGGCGATCGAGCACCTGCTCCAGCGCCAGCGTCGAACGCCGCTCAAGGGCCGTGACCGCGAACAGGTTGAAGCCCCGCGCCTCGCCCAGAACCATCGCGTCGCCGGTGCGCTCCGCCAGCCATTGGTCGATCACGCCGCCCTTCAAAAAAACCGAGCGTTGCAAATCCTCATGTGCCTGCGATTCGGCGGCAGCCCCCTGCAAGTGCCACGCGCCCAGCCCTACGCCCGTGGTGGAGGCGATCACCGCCACGGCCAGCACCAGCCAGGGCCAGGAGCCGAACCGCGCCAGCTCCTCGCGCGCACCCGTACCCGACGCCTCGTCGCGCCAGGCCGGCAACCAGCGCATCGCGAGATAAAGCAGCGCCCCGGAGACCAGCACGAACCCAAAGCCCTTGCCCAGGTTCACCCGTGTCAGGGCGGTCGTGATGTCCGCCCCCGCCCACCAGGCCAGCGCCACATCGGACAGGGCAATCCACAACAGCCCCAGCACGACATAGGTGCCCGCAATCCACCCGGCCGCGAAGCGCCGCGACACCTGACGCCGAGTCGTCATCGGCGGTGCTCGCACGCGCTCGACCCGGACGCAAAAAAGCGCCGCGCCCCGTTTCCGGCTGGCGCGGCGCCCCATCGGGCCGAATCACTGCTAGTCGCGTCGTTTCTCGTCAATGCCAACGGCATCTGCATCGGGGGGCACCCCGTCTCCATTCAAGCGTTCATTGCACATTCCAGGGGAACCGGCGGGCTGTCATCCCCTCAGCCCCAACAACAAGGGACCCGCCGAAGCGGGCCCCACTGCACCGGGAACATCAGATCCAATCCAGCCTGCCGCCCGGTCTGCAATACTGGACTGTACCGGATTGCGTTACTCGGCGATGGCCCGCTCGATAATTGCCTCGATCTCGTCGGAAGACTTCTCCATCACTTCGGCCACGCCTTCCGGCATCATCGGCAGGAAATCCGGCACGTTCATCCGCGAGATGAACACGTCGCCCTGGCTGTCCTGATAAATGCTTACCCGGCAGGGCATGAAGGCGGAAACCGGCCGATACGCATCCTCTTCCAGGATCTGCGCGCTGTAGCGCCCGCTGCACACGTCCAGGATCACCACCGGATCAATGGTGAAACCGCGCTCGGACAGCGTCCCGGCCATGTTGTTGCGGTTCAGGATGCTCCAGCCGGCCTCGGACGCCTCGCGCTCGAACGCAGCCAGGGTTTCCGGGAACGAATGCGGGCTCTGCGTCACCTTCACCATCTCCGGCTGCTGATGGCCATGGTTATCGGCCTGCGCCGCACCGACAAACGTCAGCGCCAGCAGCATCGCCACCAGTGCGAGGAACCGCGGGCCGTGGCGCATGGTCATCACTTTAGAATGCATCATGGTTTCTCCTTTCCCGGGAAGCGGGAATGCTCGTGAAAGGCTGCCTCTTCGGTACGTTGGAGGCAGCAACGGTTATACAGGATAGCGCCCAACGAGCCCGGCTATCTTGATGCAGGTCAACCGAACACGAATCAGACCCGTTCTACACGGGTACAACCGACATCACCAACATCGCAACCAGGAGATCGACATGGAAGCCACACTGAAGGACGGAACGGTCACCCTGAAGATCGACAAGAAGACCGCGAAGGGCATCGCCGAAAACATCACCGAGCTCGAAGGCGAGATCAGCAACGGCGCAAGGGCACTGGGCTCCGTGCTGCAAGACGGCATCTACGAGCTGGAAAACGAATTCCGCCAGCCGCCGCATGCCTTCGACGAGCAGGCCCCCAAGCAGCCCTCCATCGAGGACTGAGCCCGCCGCCGCAAAGGCATCATCGACTCACCACAAGACACTAAGGAGCAGCACATGCACCTGGAAAAAGCGGAAAACGGGGAACTCGTCATCACCATGCCCCAGGCGGAAGCCGCCGACGCCCTGGCCACGCTCAAGAAGCGCGCCGACGACCTCGACGAATGCGAGGAGCTATCCAAGGCCCTGGAAAACGCCGGCATCCAACTGCCGGAGCAACCGGACCACATCCGCCACGAATACATGCCCCCCGCCGACCACTAAACCAGGCGCCGCCCCAACCTGTAGGAGCCCAGCCCCCTGGGCGATATGGGCCTAACCAACCCCCAATCGCCGAGAGGCTCGGCTCCTGCACGGCCCGGAGCCACAGAAGGTGCAAGAGCCAACCCTCGTGGGAGCGGCCCTGGCCGCGAAGCCCGCGCCACAGCCGACCATTGCACACCCCCAGATCCTTCCTCGCGACCACGATCCCTAATCCCGTCATCGCTAGGAGCAAAGCGACGCGGCGATTCCCTCGACCCACCCCAAACGCCAGCCCATTACCCCAGCCGTAATACCCGGCACGCAATTAAACTCCGAGACCTCGAATCACCCGAGAAAAGCCAGCAGCGGCGCCTTCCGCCTTCCACCCAACGGAAAGCCACCTCTCCGTCACAAGAACCAGAAAGAGAAAGAGCCACCTCGGCGTCCATGCCCAGGCGGCTCTTTCGGGGACTTCCTTGTCCCCGCGGCAGAAATTATCACAGCGAAAAAATTATTCCATTCACACGCCCGGAAAATCCGTCAGCGGTCGATTCCCACCCCTGAGCGGTAGTTTCGACTCCCGTCACAGCCCGTGATTCGCAACCCAACGCCCTTATTCCGCCCCTATTGACCGACCCACCGCGGCACCCGAACCCCCGAGGTCATCCCACCAGGGCGCCAGGCCTGAACACTGCATCCCAAAGCCGCCTCCCCCCTCGTCAATCCGGAGCGCCCCCTCGTCATCGCGAGGAGCAAAGCGACGTGGCGATCTCCTCGAGCGCCCCAAGCGCCCGCCCATTACCTGCGACCGTAGCGGCCCCACCCGTCATCCCGGCCGCAGCGCAGCGAAGAGCCGGGATCTCCAGCGCTGGATCCACCCAATGCCCAACAATCCCGAATCGCCGCCGAAGAACCAACAGTCGCAGGCCAACCTGCCCGAAAACCGATCTACCTTCACCACACCCAGAAAGAGAAAGAGCCACCCCAGCATCCTTGCCCGGGCGGCTCTTTCGGGAACGTCCATGTCCCCGCGACAGAAACTAGCACATAAAGTAGAGGATCCCAGCCCTGCAGCAGAAAAACCCGCCAACGGTCGATATCGGCCGGTCAGCGGTAGATTCTCATCATCTCAGCGTCCCACACATGACTGACCCTACCAGTTTCTCCGATCAGCATCCCGGAATCGCAGACGCCAAGCCCCCGCCCCGAGGCACACGCAACCCTGGCCGGAGACTAGCACCACCCTACCCCATCATCCCGGCCGCAACGCCCCTACCCCGCCATCCCGGCCCCAGCGCCACCCCACCCCGTCATCCCGGCCGTAGCGCAGCGAAGAGCCGGGATCTCCCACGGATGGAGCCCCACAGCCACTTTGCCATCCCTGGACGGTCGAGATCCCGGATAACGGCTTCGCCGTTTCCGGGATGACCGGGAAGGTCGATCCTGCGGGCGACGGAGCAATCCCTCTCCGTGGAATTCCCTTGTCATCGTCCCGGCCGCAACACCCCTGTCCCGTCATCCCGGCCCCCACACTCTGTCATCCCGGCCGCAGCGCAGCGAAGAGCCGGGATCTCCCACGCCGGACCAACACCAAACGCCGGTGCCACCATCTACACCTGAGATCCAGGACAACCGATACAACCGAAACCCAGAACGCATCACCATCTCTCAAATGACCGTAATTGACCCATATGATGAATGCGCACATTCTATGCGCATCGCATATGAACAGACCGGGAGCCACCATGAACCTCATGCCCTACAACACCGACGCCCCGCGCAAGGCCACCAACCTCACCGTCAATTCCGACCTTCTGGCTCAGGCGCGTGAACTGGGCATCAACCTCTCGGCCCTTTTCGAGCAGCAGTTAGTCCAGGCCGTGCGAGAAGCACGCCGCGATGCCTGGATCGCCGAGAACCGCCAGGCCCTGGCCGGATACAACCAGCGTGTTGCCGAGCGTGGCAGCTTCGGTGACCGCACTCGCCGCTTCTGATGGCCCAGTTCTCGGTCCACCGCAACCCATCCGCCGATACCGCATCCTGGGTACCGTACCTGCTGGTACTCCAGAACGACCTGCTCGCGGAGATCAGCACCGTGGTCGTGGCCCCGCTGATACACGCGGAGTCATTTGGCCTCCCCGCCCACATCCTCAACCCCGCCTTCACTATCGAAGGTCACCGGGTGGTATTGTCCACCGCCGAGCTTGCCGGGGTCTCCCGGACCACGTTAGGCGAAGAAGTCCTCTCCCTCGGCGGCGAACGAGACACCATCATGGCCGCCTGCGACTTCCTGTTTACGGGCATCTGATCGAGGCCCACGCGCCGCCCATCGTGTTCTGTGCCCGCCTCTTCAAGGTGACAATCCACCTGTGTCCGTTTCCTTCCCACGAGAGGCCCGCACGTCTCCGCATCCCTGTATTCGCTCAGAGCCGATCCTGCAAAAGCAGCCGGAACCAGAACCTCATGGCCTCGATATTGACCAAACCTTCCGTCATCCCGACCGCAGCGCCCCCATCCCGTCACCCCGGCCGCACCACCACCCCGTCATCCCGGCCGTAGCGCAGCGAAGAGCCGGGATCTCCCACGTCGGAACCACACCAAACGCCAAAGTCACCACCAACGCCAGAGATCCCGGATAACCGCAACGCGTTTTCCAGGATGACGAAGGATGGAGATATGGCTTTTCGACGGTGCCGGAAGCCGAAGAGAGGGACGTGATGCGGCTGCTAGACAGCAAAGGACGCCGCGCTCGGTTTGAGGGGCCCGACCAACGCCGGATCGGCCAGAGGGCTGGCCTCCTGCAAAACCGGCGGACTGCACCTTCGGGAGGTCAGGCCCGATCCTCCAGATGCAGTCGGAGCCGACGCCCCGTGGCCTCCGCATACCGGCAAAGGGTCTTCCAGGTAGGGGCCGACCGGCCACCCTCCAGCCGCGCCACCACCGACTGCGTGGTCCCCATGCGTCGGGCGACTTCTGCCTGGCTGAGGCCCGCCCTGGCGCGCGCGTCGAGCAGCGCCTCGATGAACTCGAACTCCGGCCCCAGCTGCTCATACTCGCGGCGTACCTCCGAGTCTTCCAGCAGCTCGGCTTTCAGTTCCTCATGGGTCTTCATCACAGATACTCCTCCCACCGCTTCCTGGCCGTATCAATCGCCCGACGCGGGGTCTTCTGGCTTTTCTTCACGAAGGCATGCAGAACAACCACCTCGCGTGAAGCTGCGCAGACATAAAGGCCCCGAGCAATCCCGTCCGACACGCCCCTTCAGCCGCAACTCCCAGATCTTGCCCTCCACCTGCCGCGCATGGGGCGTACCTAACACCCCCGGGCCGTGTTCCTGAATCACATCCACCAGCCGCAGATAACGAGCCTGAAGATCCGACGGCAGCGCCCTGATCTCCTTCTTGGCGAGTGGTACGACACGCACCTTCCATGGAGTATATCGCATTATTGCTATCTTCCTTCGCCATCCATGGCGTAATACCGTCCCCGAAGCCACTCAAGCCGCAGCGCCACCGACCCCGCGATCCCGGCCGCAGCACCACCCCGTCATCCCAGCCGCAGCGCCACCACTACAACGTCATCCCGGCCGTAGCGCCGCCCCACCTCGTCATCCCGGCCGTAGCGCAGCGAAGAGCCGGGATCTCCCACGTCGGACCAACGCCAAACGCCAGTACCACCACCCACGCCAGAGATCCCGGATAACCGCGACGCGGTTTCCGGGATGACGACGCATGGGACCTGGCTGTGAGGTAGTGCGGAAACCCGGAAACCGAACTACGGCCGAACCCGGTCCCCCGATCCGCGCCCCAGCACCGTCAGCACCAGATAACGGAAGTACGCCCGAACCGTCAGGGCATCCAGCATCTGCCGGTCCACCTCGGCCAGCTCGCGCGGCGTGGACATGTCGATCCCGCGAATCTGCGCCAGCCCGGTAATCCCCGGTCGCGCATCCAGCACTCCGCGCGCCGCCCGTTCCTGCAGCAGCTCTTCCTGGTTAAACAACCCCGGCCGCGGCCCCACCAGGCTCATCTCGCCCTTCAGCACATTCCACAGCTGCGGCAGCTCATCCAGCTTTGTCTTACGCAGAAAGCGCCCCAGGGGTGTCACCGACGAGGCCTCGGCCAGATGCGTCGCCACCGACGCCGTATCCGGCCGCATCGTGCGGAACTTCACCAGCACAAAAGGTCGCCGATGCCGCCCCACGCGCTCCTGCCGAAACACCGGCGATCGCGACTCCATCCAGCCCAGCACCCACAACACCAGCAACACCGGCGCCGCCACCACCAGCCCCAACACCGACAACACCACATCCAGAACCCGTATCAAAACACCCTCATCCTTATCGCCAAATGTGGAGCCGGGCCCTCTCGGCGAACACCCGAAAAAGCCCCCGTCATCTCGACCACAGCACCCTCACCGTCATCACGACGAGGAAAGCGAAGCGGCGATCTCCAAGTTCAACCCCCAAAGCCGGCCTTACCTCAATCGTGGGGGCGATCCTGGCCGCGAAGCCCCCGCCAAAGCCCGAAAACCACCAACCCTCAACGCCGCAACGTTCCCACCACCCACCGCGCTACCACCACCTGGTCATCCCGGCCGCAGCGCAGTGGAGAGCCGGGATCTCCCACGCCCACATCACCCCCAAAACGAAAAATCCCGAGCAACCGCGACACGGCTCCCGGGATGCTCATTACTCATACCACTACACCGACTCACAGCAGCCTCCGCACCGAACTCCAACCCTGTTCTGGGCCTATTGTGGGAACGGGCTCGCCCGCGAAGCCCCCGCCAAAGCCAGAAAACCACCAACCCCGGGGAAACAGTGCTCCGCGCACACAGCCGCCCCGGGCAAAACTTGCACGCCAGCCAGGCGCAGCCAGCGCGTCGATGGATCAATCCCTGGCTAGGCAGGCGGACCGGTTTCGGCCGAACGCCGGGCTCGCTCCAGAATCCGCGGCGCAACGAAGAGCGCCACCATACCGAACAGGTCGAGTGTCCCAATAATGCCAGCCGCAACCGCACTGAAGGGCGCAATCGCAACCGCCGCACCCAAGCCCGCAACCACAATGATCACTCCATAGCGTTGGCCTCGGCGGTCTTTTTCGATAGCGCCTTCCAGGCCGCGCTCCCGCACTCGGTGCGCGTGCATCTGCTCATCCACCGCCATCTGCACGATGGCGCGGCGAGTCGGCTCGTCAAAACGATTCAAGAGATCAGGGTGCGGCAATGGTCCGCTATATGATTCATGCCGCGTTGCCGCCATCACCAGCTCCGGTGGCCCGGCAACCAAAAGATCGGCGAGCCGCCGTTGCTCCTCCGCCGACAGGGAACCGGCCTCCAGCCTGTCCACCAATGCCACGAACGTACCGCCATTTTCGCTGGCGGCATCTGGCGGGTCCTCAGGTAGGCCCTCCGTCGGCCGATCGCTCATCCGTCATCTCCCTTCCCTGGCTGGATTCCACGCGCTCAATCCCTGCTCGCAACCGATCGCCCGCATAGGCCCAATGCAACGCCATACGCTGCTGTAGGGAACCAGCGGGCATAAATGCCGAGTAATCATGCGAAGGCCAAAAGTCCATCACCGACCCGGCGGCCAGCCACATCCTTCCAGTACTTCGCTGTCTCGTCTTCACCTTTTCACCACCATTGCTTCGATACCTGCCACAAGCCCATCTTGGCCCAGCCCGCCGCCACGTACAAATGCACCCGCCCCACCATCCACAACCCGCCCTCGCACCCGGCGTGCCCCCTACATTGTGGGAGCGGGCCTGCCCGCGAAGCCCCGCCAAAGTCCGAAAGCCACCAATCACACCCTCATCACCAGGCGACACCCCAACCACCCCGTCATCGCGAGGAGCCAAGCGACGGAGCGATCTCCAAAGCCAACCCACGCAGCCGATCCATCATCGGCGGCCGCAGCACCACCCCGTCATCCCGGCCATAGCACCACCCCACCCCGTCATCCCGGCCGTAGCGCAGCGAAGAGCCGGGATCTCCCACGTCAGAGAAACACCAACGCCAGTACCACCACTTACGTACGAGATCCCGGCTCTCCGCTGCGCTGCGGCCGGGATGACAGCAGGACCCTAAGCCAGCAGCGTAGGGTATTCGAAGCCCCAGCAAGGGCCTTCCCGGTACATCCCGTATTCACGGAACGATTGGCCAGGCGACACACTCGAACATATAATCCCACTTATATGCTTAGCAGGAGGAATGTATGGGCCAAGTCACCATCTACCTCGACAATGACCACGAACAGCGCCTCAAGCGCGCAGCTCAATCGGCCGGCATCCCCGTCAGCCGCTACGTCGCACGGCTGGTAGAAGAAAACACCCGAACCGAGTGGCCCGACTCCGTCCGCACCCTGGCCGGTCAATGGAATGACTTCCCCACGGCCGAGGAACTGCGCGACACGCCCCCGGACAGCCCCCGCGAAGCGCTGTGAAATACGCCCTGGACACCAACACCCTGATCTATTTCTTCAAGGGTCAGGGCAAGGTCCCCGAAAACCTGCTGGCCACAGCACCCTCCGACGTCCTCGTTCCCGCCATTGTGGTATACGAGCTCGAAACCGGCATCGCCAAGTCCAGCGAGCCCGAAAAACGCCAAAAGCAGCTGGCCGAGCTACTCGATGTCGTCACCGTCCTCCCGTTTGACCGACCCACCGCCAGCCATGCCGCCCGCATACGCGCCCACCTCGAGCAACAGGGCACACCCATCGGCCCCATGGACACACTGATCGCCGCCACTGCCCTGGCCCACAACGCGAGCCTCGTCACCCACAACGTGGCCGAGTTCCAACGGGTCCCCAGTCTCCCACTCACCGACTGGTTCACCTGACCCGCAAGGCCATCCCGACCACACCCCACTACAACCCGTCATCGCGAGGAGCAAAGCGACGAAGCGATCTCCAAAGCCAACCCCCGCAGCCGATCCATCATCGGCGGCCGCAGCGCCACCACTACAACGTCACCCCGGCCGCAGCGAAGCGAAGAGCCGGCATCGCGCACGGATGGGATTCCACAGCCACTGTGCTATCGCTGGACGATGGAGATCCCGGATAACGGCTTCGCCGTTTCCGGGGTGACCCGGGGGGGTTAATCCTGCGGGGCGACGGAGCAGGCAGTCTCCGTGGTAACCCCTTGCCGTCATCCCGGCCGCAGCGCTACCCCACACCGTCATCCTAGCCGTAGCGCCGCCCCACCATGTCATCCCGGCCGTAGCGAAGCGAAGAGCCGGGATCTCCCACGTCAGAGAAACATCAAACGCCGGTGCGGCCATACACGCCAGAGATCCCGGATAACCGCTCCAAAATTTCCGGGATGACGGCCAACAACAAAATCCTCTCCGCCCCAGTGTCTCCTCTGCTAAGAAGACGCCAATCGCCCATGAATGCGAACGTGCACATTCAGAGACATCTCCCTACACTGGGATGCATGAGCCATCGCACCGAAATCGATCGCATTCGTGCCGTGTTGCGACACCATAACGAGCTGGAACTAGCCATCCTGTTCGGATCCCTGGCGAGCGGAAAAATGCATCCACATAGCGATGTTGACCTGGCCGTCAGCGCGGGCGCGCCGCTTCCAGCCACCACGCGCATCGCGCTCATCGAAGAAATTGCCTCCACCACCGGGCGCCCTGTGGACCTCGTGGACCTCACCCAGGCCGGCGAACCCTTACTGGGCGAGATCGTCACACGCGGCATCCGCCTGACCGGACAAGACGAGGCCCACGCCCGCTTCCTCACGCGCCATTTGCTCGACCAGGCCGATTTCTCCCCCTACCGCGACCGCATTCTGGCCGAACGGAGACAAGCGTGGATCGCCGGGTAATCGAACAAAAGCTCGAAACGCTGCGCTATTGCGTCCAGCGGGTCGCGCAACGTTGCCCCGACGACCCCAACCAACTCCAGCAAGATCCGGACACACAGGACATCATTGCCCTCAACCTGTCCCGTGCGGTGCAACAATGTGTCGACATTGGAGCCCATCTCGTGACCTCCCTCGAACTACCACCCCCGGACACCATGGGCGAGACCTTCGACCGTCTCGCTGAAGGCGGCATCATTGAAGCGAGCCTGGCCGACCGGCTCAAGAAGGCCGTCGGCTTTCGCAACATCGCAGTCCATAACTACGAGCGCATCAACTGGGAGATCGTTCACGCCGTGTGCTCACGCCACCTCGACGACTTCCGGACCTTTGCACGCACAGTCAACGAACGCCTCTAACGCGTCACCCTTCAACCAGGTGCAACCATCGATTGGCACGAGCAGCCCCGTAGGAGATTCTATGTCTCTCCACAAGGGATCTTCGGTTGGTAATCGGTCTGATTTTTCATCAGGGCGAAGGCGACGCGGGCCAGCTTTCGAGCCAAGGCGTTCAGTGCCTGGGTCGTCGCCAGGCCACGGTCCAGGCAGCGCTGGTAGTAGTCGCTCCAGGCGGCTTTCGACTTGGCCTGCATCGCGGCCAGATAGAGCAGCCGTCGCAACGCCGGATCGGCCTGTTTGGTGAGTTTGCGCTGCCCCCGTTTCGTGCCGGAGTCGCGTATGCGGACATCCAACACCAGGAAGGCAACGAACGCATCTCCGCTGCGGAAGGCGCCGCGATGGAACGCCATCGTCAAGCCGGTGGCGGTGAGCGGGCCCACACCCTCGATCTGCTGGCAGCATCGGGCATGATCCGACCAGCCGGCGCTGCCGACCGTCTCGCGCAGCACACGCTGGAGGACAGCGGCGAGCCGACCGATCTCCCGGAGCAGATCCTTCAGATTGGCCTGCAGTTCGGGTACGCCTCGCAGGCTCTGCTCCAGCATGACCCGTGCCCGCACCAGCGTGGCACGCCGGCGCAGCAGCTTTTGCAGGGTCCGGTAGCCCTCGGGCGGCAGTGTCCAGGGGCGCAGTTCGTCCTGTTCGCGTTGCAGATAACGCACCAGAAGCCGAGCATCCCCGGCATCGGTCTTGGCCCGGCCACCGATGCTCTCGCGGTAGCGATTGAGGCGATAGCCATTGATCAGATACACCCGGTGGCCCTGATGATGAGCCTCCAGCGCCAGGGCCAAGTGATAGTCGTTGGTGGCTTCCAGGGCAAAGTCGGCTGGCCCCTCCAAGCCACGGACCCACCGGCGGATCGCCGGGAGCTCGTTGGGACACGGCTGTGCGGTTTCACCGTCGATGCTGATCCACAACTCGGCCTTGCCGACATCGACCCCGATCCGATGCGTTGCCATCATCACACCTCCCGAGCTAGCTTGGAGTTGTCTGTCGGGGCCTCACCGAACGCTGGCTTGCCATCTATCGTCGGTCCCGTGCCGATCGATTCCTTATCGGCGTTTAAGATGAGGGGTGGGACGAACTCTCCTACCGTCTGTGCCACAGGCCAGATGCCGGCCTCGTCCCTCCACCCCGACAGACCCTTTCTAGGCCTGCCACGGGTAAACATACAAGCGGCCTTGGCCGCGAAGCCCCCGCCAAAGCCAGAACACCGCCAACGCTACCGCCGCAACGGTGCAACAGCCCGCCGCAACCCCTCATCCAGCGAAACCGGCGGCACCCACCCCAGCACCTCCCGCGCCTTCGAAGCATCCACCTGCAACGACCCCAACAACCGCCGCGCCATCTCCCGCTTGCCCAGCGCCATCGCCCCGGCCCGCAACATCCACACCGGTACCGGCACCAACCGCGCCGGCCGCTCCAGCGCATCCCCCACCTTGCGCAACAACCCGGCCGTGGACACATCCTCTCCATCCGCCACCAGAAAGGTCTCCCCTGCCGCAGCCGGATGCTCCAGACACGTCACTATCAGATCCACAAGATTATCCAACGCCACCAACGAGCGCCGATTCTGCGTCACCGCCCCCAGCGGCAACGGCACACCCTTGTTCACCCAGCGCAGCAGACTGCCGAAATTGCCCGGCGCCCCAGGCCCGTACACCAGTGGCGGGCGCACCACCACCACCTCCATCCCCGTCGCGGCCGCCAGGTCCCAAAGCGCCTGCTCCGCCTCGTACTTGGAGACCGCATACGGCTCCTGCGGCGCCGGCACATCCCGCTCCGTAAACGGCCGCTGGGACGCGTTCCCATTCACCCCCACCGAGCTCACAAACAAAAAGCGGCGGACCCCAGAGTCCGCCGCTTGTCGCGCCAACCGCAATGCCCCGTCCAAATTCACCCGCCTGAACGCCTCCAGCGGATCCGCTTCCGGCTCATCCAGCACATGCGCCCGCGCCGCCATGTGCACCACCGCATCCAGCCCCCCGGGCAAGCCCACCTCCGCCCCGAACGCCTCCAGAGGTCCCAACGCCCATTCCTCTCCAAACAGGCCACGACGCTCGCGAACTCCAGCCACCGGCACCCAGCCCGAACCATCATCCGCTAGATGGCCGACCAGACCCTTCCCGACAAAACCGGACGCCCCCGTCACCAGCACCCGGCCCATCAAAGCCCCCACATCACCGTCAACACACACCCCTCATGCGAAACACAAGCCCCGTAGGAGATTCTATGTCTCTCCACAAGGGATCTTCGGTTGGTAATCGGTCTGATTTTTCATCAGGGCGAAGGCGACGCGGGCCAGCTTTCGAGCCAAGGCGTTCAGTGCCTGGGTCGTCGCCAGGCCACGGTCCAGGCAGCGCTGGTAGTAGTCGCTCCAGGCGGCTTTCGACTTGGCCTGCATCGCGGCCAGATAGAGCAGCCGTCGCAACTCCGGATCGCCCTGTTTGGTGAGTTTGCGCTGCCCCCGTTTCGTGCCGGAGTCGCGTATGCGGACATCCAACCCCAGGAAGGCAACGAACGCATCACCGCTGCGGAAGGCGCCGCGATGGAACGCCATCGTCAAGCCGGTGGCGGTGAGCGGGCCCACACCCTCGATCTGCTGGCAGCGTCGGGCATGATCCGACCAGCCGGCGCTGCCGACCGTCTCGCGCAGCACACGCTGGAGGACAGCGTCGAGCCGACCGATCTCCCGGAGCAGATCCTTCAGATTGGACTGCAGTTCGGGTACGCCTCGCAGGCTCTGCTCCAGCATGACCCGTGCCCGCACCAGCGTGGCACGCCGGCGCAGCAGCTTTTGCAGGGTCCGGTAGCCCTCGGGCGGCGGTGTCCAGGGGCGCAGTTCGTCCTGTTCGCGTTGCAGATAACGCACCAGAAGCCGAGCATCCCCGGCATCGGTCTTGGCCCGGCCACCGATGCTCTCGCGGTAGCGATTGAGGCGATAGCCATTGATCAGATACACCCGGTGGCCCTGATGATGAGCCTCCAGCGCCAGGGCCAAGTGATAGTCGTTGGTGGCTTCCAGGGCAAAGTCGGCTGGCCCCTCCAAGCCACGGACCCACCGGCGGATCGCCGGGAGCTCGTTGGGACACGGCTGTGCGGTTTCACCGTCGATGCTGATCCACAACTCGGCCTTGCCGACATCGACCCCGATCCGATGCGTTGCCATCATCACACCTCCCGAGCTAGCTTGGAGTTGTCTGTCGGGGCCTCACCGAACGCTGGCTTGCCATCTATCGTCGGTCCCGTGCCGATCGATTCCTTATCGGCGTTTAAGGTGAGGGGTGGGACGAACTCTCCTACCGTCTGTGCCACAGGCCAGATGCCGGCCTCGTCCCTCCACCCCGACAGACCCTTTCTAGGCCTGCCACGGGTAAACATACAAGCGGGCTCGCCAGCGAAACCCCGAAAGCCACCTGGTCACGATCTCAGCTCGCGATACGAAACCGCCGCCGCGCCATAGCGCCCACAACGACACCCACGCCCAGGATCACCCACCGACCGGATGCAACCACCCCAATCGCCGCGCCACCCGCGGTAGCTGATTCCGCACAGCAGCACGTCCCGTCTGATGGGCCAGACAATACGCCGACCGCACCCGCGACAACCCCTCCAGCTCCCGATACACCCGCCAGGTGTACCCCGCCGTCGTCAGCTTGTTGGACGAAACCGACCCCGACCGAACCGTATACCGCACCAACGGCTCATTCAGCCCGTACGCAAACTCCACCCGTTTCAACAGACGCAACCACAACCCGTAATCCTGCCGACGATCAATCAGCGGCATCTCCACCTTGCCGAAAAACCGGGTGTCGTACATCGCCGTGGAGCAACCAATGTAGTTCGTCTTCAGCAGTTCCTCATACCCTACCCGCTCCGGTACACCTGCCACAGCCAGCCGGTTACCCTGCTCATCGAACCGCTCCATCGCCGTAAAGCTGAACACCGCGCCGCGCTCCATCAACGCGACCTGCCGGCTCAGCTTCTCCGGCTCCCAGGCATCGTCACTATCCAGAAACGCGATATACCGGCCCCGCGCCTCCCGAATGCCCGCATTCCGTGCTACCGCCGGCCCGCCATTGCGCTCCAGGCGCAACACCCGAACCCGCGCATCACCCGCCGCCAGCGCCTCCACCCGAGCCACCGAGTCATCCGTGGAAGCATCGTCCACCACCAGCAGCTCCCAGGCCGCCAGCGACTGCCCCAGCACCGAACGCACACCCGCCTCGACCCGATCCGCCGCGTTGTGCATCGGCATCACCACAGAAACCCGCAGCGTGGCCGAATCCTGAAAAAAAGGGGACAGCCCCCTGTATCCACCTTTATCCACTACACAATCCCGCCAACCCTTTCCCAGCCCGGCACCCGCACACCCTTCCGCTGGTACTCGCCCTCGCCCCCGTAAATCAGCGTCGGCGAGCGGGCCATGTCACCGGCCAGCGGCAAATTGGGGACAGATTTATTTTCCCGTTCAGCTACATCAGGGTGGAATCCGCTCAACACGAAGGCCAGGGATCTTCTCGAAGTCGCTATCCCCCGTCACGAAGGCCCCTTTTGGATCGACCGTGAGCAGGCTCGCCGCCTGGATGGCATCGGGCGTGCGCAGTCCGCGATGGGCGCGCAGTTCCGTCGCCTTGTCCAGGACGGCCGTCTCCAGCGCGACGACCGACAGACCTGGATCCTCGAAAAACGCATCCAGCCGTTCCAGCGCTCGAGCATTCGACTCCCGTAGCGGCCGCACCCGGCATTCCAGACGACTCAAGGCAGAGACCACCAGCACAGGCGGTTCGCCCGCTTCACGCTCCAGCCGCCGGAGTACCTGACGAACGGCCTCCCGGGTGAGTGCGTCACCCTCCAGCAGGTAGATCACGGCACTGGCGTCGAGAAACGCCAGCATCAATCATTCCAGCCTTCGCGCTCCGCCTGGAGTTCACGGTCCAGTTCCGAGCGACTTCGCGGTTTAGAGGGAGCCGAATCTTCTTCCAGCAGCCGGTTCCATAGCCGCGCGCGGGCCTCAACACCGGTCGTCAACTGCTGGAAAGATTCCTCGCTCAAGATCACGTAGCGTGGTCGATTACGCTGGATGACGTGCACCGGCCCTTTTTTCAACGCCTGATCGACTGCACTGATGCCACGTCGCTTGATTTCCTGCGCCGAGATAACGGTTTCCATCAGTCGCTCCAGTACGGATTTCGGTACCTAGAATAGCACTGGATACAGCAGAACCGGGGACACATTTATTTTCTCACCCCCGGCGTGATGACGGGCGGCCGGGGCGGCGGCGCTCGACGCCTACACCGAGGTTCTGCTCCACCTCGTCCACGAACCGCGGGTTGCCGGTGAGCTGGCCGCGCTGCAGGGCCTCGCGCATCAGCGTCAGCTCCTGCTCCGGCACGCCCTGCTCCACGAACCGGGCGTATCGCGCGCGCCGCTCGGCTTCACGGTTCGCCAGGTCCAGGTACGCCGGATCCGGATCGATCCAGCAGTCCTCCTCGCCCATGCGCTGGCGGTAGCTGGACCAGACATAGTCACCGGCCGCAGGCACCATGCGCGCCCGCACCGGGTTCAGCTCGATGTAGCGCGTGCAGGCGAGCAGATAAGTCTCCGTCTGCACCGGGCTGGACTTGTAGCGCCCCTCCCACAACGTACCGGAGCGGCCCTCCAGCCGATTCCGATACCGCGTGGCACGCGCCGCCAGTGCCTTCATCAGACGGCCCATCGCCGCGACCTCCTCGCCCGGCCCCAGCAACAGGTGAACATGGTTGGTCATCAGGCAGTACGCATACACCCGAATCTCCAGCGCCGCGCTCAGCTCCCGCAGATCCTCCAGGTACCGCTCGTAATCCTCGGCCCCGGCAAACACCACCTGCCGGTTATGTCCCCGCTGCACCACATGGTGCGGCATATGCGGCAACACCACTCGCGCCATCCTTGGCATGCCTTCCCTCCCTGGTCATTCCTCCCGACCGCCACATCCGTGCAGCGGAAAATAAATCTGTCCCCGTTTTGGGATCAGCCAGGCTCACGAATCCGACTGCAGGGTGAACTGCCAGAACGGCGGAATCCCGTCGTGCGGGAAGAAGACAGGCTTTACGTCAGTCGACGCCGGAATCTCTGCCAGTTCGACAGGGGGCTCACCGTATTTCTCCAGGTAAGCAAACAGGATGGGATAAAAGCGCTCCTCATCGAATGCATCGATCTGCTGGTACGGCCACGGCTTGCCCATGTGTGCGAGCAGCCACTCCATACCCCGGCGCAGGCCCTGCCCCTCCGGCCCCTCGAAGGACCAGAGATCCTCGCCGACGGACTCACCTAGCCGCGCCAGATGGATCCAGCCCTGGATGGTGAAGCACTCGTAGTGGGCGGAAGTGGTGCGAGCGAGTTCCTTCGGCAAACGGCCATCGGGCGCGAACTGCGCGAGAATCCTTGAGCGACTGTCGCGCAGCGTTTCCCGCACCAGCCTCCATTCGCCTAGAAACGCCGCAATGGAGGCAATCTGCAGGTCGTAATAGGTGCCATGGTTGTTCTCCGAGGCGCGTTCCCCCACACCCTGCGGGCTGGTCCGAAGCCAGTCGAGATACCGTCCCAGCCAGTTCTCCAGCCCGGAGCGGTCGGAGTCGGTCAGCGCCCCGTTCCGCAGCAGCAGACGCAAGCCATCCAGTAAGCAATACAGATCCTTGAATTCGATGAGACCGGAACTGGAACCACGGTTCTGGTTGTGTCCCCGCCGCACTTGTGCGTACTCCAAGTGCGGATTCATCGCCGTATCTTCCTCCAGGAACCAGCGCCGGATGAGCCTGGTCGCGTGCGTGCCATAGCGCTCGTCCCCGGTGGCGTGGTGCGCCAACGCCAGCACGAGCCCATCGTCGAACAGGCGCTGCAGCCGCGTACGGTCGTAGCGGTCGCTTTCCGGTTCATACAACCGCGTGCCCGGGACCCGTTCACCGTCCCGCATCACATAGGGCAGGCCAGGAATTCGCAGCGGATGCGGCCAGTAGTAAGGCGCCGGATGCCAGTAATCATGCGCATCCCCACTGGGGGGCAGTGTCGTCTTGTCGACCACACTGAACGGCCCGCGCCCGAGCGCCTCGTTCGCGTATGCCAGAAGTGGCTCGTGCAGGGACTGCGCCAGCCTTTCGTCGGCCAGGCGATCCTCGTTGATCACGCACAGAGCCAGCCGACCGCGCCCCTCATCAAACGCAAGCTCGTCGACGCGCTCCAGCATCGCCCCCACGGCCTCGATCCGCGCAAGCCCACGACTCTGAAACGCCTCGTCCCTTTTCGAAACCTCCTGCTCCGCCCGGCCGGAGAACAGCCGCGCCACCCAGCCACATTCGGTATAGCAACCGGCCTCGTCGGCAAACGCGGGGAAGTCCAGATCCCAGGGCTCCCGCAGCCACTCATCCCACGGCCCCTTCACCCCCAGCCGCCACAGCAGCTCCACCTTGGGCCGGCGACCATAGAAGAACGCCTCGTCGAACTCTTCCCGTGCGTCCCAATGGAACAGAACCTGCGGTTCTTCTTTTGCCTCCGGCCGAAAACCTTCCTGCCGCAGATCCTCATTCCCGGTAATCCGCGCCATCGGCACGATGTGGTAAGTCCGTTCCGGCCGCGCGCGCACGCCCGCCACGATCTCGTCCCAGGCCTCGCGCGTCACAAAGCAGTTGCCGTCCCAGGGCAACACCCACTCCGCACGGCCGCGACCGCCCCGCAGCGCCGCGTTGCGCGCCCCGTTGTTGTTCATCACATAATTGTTCTTGTGCCGATACAGGCGCATCAGCACCCGCCCCTGCATCAGCTCGGAAAGCTGCTGGAACCCACGGGTCCCCGGCGCGTACTCCGGCGGCACCCCGCACGCGTCCCAGCCAATCGCCCGGTACTCGTCCCAGCGAAACGGGATGTGCACGTACTCCTGCCCGGCCTCCTCCAGAAGCCGCAGGATCGCCTCTTCCTCGCCGGGGTCCACAATACGATTGACCACCCACCGCTTCTCGCAACCGGAAAGTTCCGGTTCGTGCTCCAGAATCCACGCAACGTTCTCGCGCGACTGCCCCACCCGGTGCCGGGGCCACAGATCATTCCCCACGATCCGGTACAACACGAACTCGCTGCCGGTCCGACCCCCCGCCCGAACCCCACCACCCGGCTCACGACAGGCCGGCGGCTCCCCGCGATCCCGCGCCCGCGGCATCGCTGACGCCGCCGGACCCCTGCCCGCCTGCAACCCGAACACCAACGACCTCAGGTCCACAAACGGCCCTACCATGGCATACACAGGCCGTACCAACGGCCATGCACGCGAATGCCGAACCACCATCGCCACCCGGGATACCAATCTGCTCCAGTTCACAAAGTTCCGCATCCAAGTTTCTGTCAGGTCTCGCCTGGTCATATACCCATTTTCGAAACGAATCGGGGGCGTTCATGCTGCCAGGCCTTGAGGGTTTCCACCGGGGTCCGATGGCCCAGCGCCTTCTGGCCGATGTGATGGTTGTACAGCCGCTGGTAGTGCCGCAGCGCCTCGTCCAGGTGCTGGCCGGAGTCGAAGTGGCGGGTCCGCAGCAGATCGGCGATGCGCCCGTTGAAGCGTTCGACCATGCCGTTGGTCTGGGGCCGCTTGGGCCGGATCAGGCGATGCTCGATCCCGTGTTCGACGCACAGCCGGTCGAAGGGGTGATGCCCCGTCGGCTCCCGCTCCCCGGTCGCCGCAAAGCGGTCGGTGAACTCCTTGCCGTTGTCGGTGACGAGGTGGGTGATATGGAACGGCGCTTTCTCGAGAAGCTTCTTCAGGAAGCCGCGCGCGGCCTCGGCGCTCTTGGTGCGCCGCACCTCCAGATAGACCCAACGGCTGGCCCGGTCGATGGCCACGAACAGGTAGCCCCGCGAGGCCTGATCCGCCATCTGCGGCAGGTACTTCACGTCCACATGCACAAAGCCCGGCACGTAGTCCTTGAACGGCTTGTGCGCCGGTTCCTCGGGTTCCCCGTCGCGTTCCCGCTGCAGGGCCCGCAGGTCGCCCACGCCGTGCCGGCGCAGGCAGCGCGCCAGCGCCGCCCGGCTGAGATCCGGGTTCAGGAACTCGCGCGCCACGATCAGCAGGTCATCCAGCGACAGCAGGGCCACTTCCCGAACCTGGACCATGATCGACTCCTGCTCCGGGGTCAGGGTCGTGTGCAGCCGCTTGGGGCAATGAGAGTTATCCTCCACGTCCCGGCGGTAGCGCCACTTGCGCACGGTCATGCGGGTAATGCCGTAGCGCCGGGCCAGCTCGGGGTCGCTCACGCCCGGCGGCGCCTCCTGCAGCTCTCGCCGGATCTGAGGCGTGGTGCGCGCGTTCGAATGGATCGTCCTCGCCATGCTATCCGTCCTGCGTGGAGCCGTCGCACACGATACTCAGCCACTCCCGGCCACGAAACAGGGGTGCCTTCTCGTGCGGTATAGAATCATCCGTTACCCAACACTTAACCCATCCCCTCAAACACCATACAGTCTTTGCATTAACCAAACTCTCGAACAAAAAATAACACATCGAGCCAATCACCAACTTACCACCCGCGATAATGCCGCCGATTACCGAAGATTCCCTCCCCCACCCCGTATCCATTCGTCTATAACGTGTCCGAGGTCGATCACCACCGCTCCCTTCGCTCGAGCCCTATCGACGAGAATCTTTCCGATAACCCCACCCGCGACGAGCACCAAAGAACCCGGCTTCGCCACGCCCTCAACATCCTCGATCACACGTTCATAGACCTCTGGCAGTTTCTTATCACCCTTATTATAACTTTCGCTATCATCCGTATTTTTATGAGTCGGCAGCGTGACGTAACAGAAGTCACCATGCGCCCGAAGAATCGCCGGAACTCTCTCTCGCTTGACACTCGCAACAATAATCAACCGATCCGCGCGGCGGGCCAATGCAGATATTGTGCCTAGATCCCCAAAAAGCCCCGTATTAACGTAGGTTTCGGTAAACATCGTTGATGCGCCAACAACACTTGGAATCCCCATCAAGACACTCACTAGCCCCCTAAATTGTAAAGTATCCTGAAGCGAGTCCGTCTTCAATGAGACATCACGAATAAACCGCTGAATCGAGGGGATCCCAACCAAGTCCGCATTTGCTACGGCCTCCTTTGCCTCTTTCACGATCTTCGACCTCTGCGCAACCTCAAGACGCTCTCCCCACCAATGGCGTTCGCACGCCACCACGTCACCCGGAGAAAAGTAGCCACATTCAGTAAAAAGGTACCCTTCCCTATCACCCAATCGAACGCAGGAAAACGCTTCCTTCGAATCAATAGCCTGGCCGATACGGGACAGAAGCGAAGACCGATTATCGCCTTCTGACCGTATATCCATAAAACGCATTCGATCGCGAATTGCATCATATAACGGCGTCACATCACTCTTAAACTCGCGCGCCACGCCCGCTGGCGCAAGCGCGAGGAACTGCCGCTCCGCTTCCAAGTGATCCCACCCCCCCTCAATCCAACCCGACAAATACTCGAGATTACGTAACTTGAGGGATTCGAATGGCGTTGCCATGGCTTTCATTACTTCAAGCCGCGTAGACACCTTGTCCCAATGTCCATTATATGCGTAGCACCTAAGGACTTGGAACCGATGCTTCAACGACATCTCCTCGAATTCCACAACCTCATGTTCGAGCAACCGGTCCAATTGCCTAGACAGACAACCTCTCATAGCCAAAAGAAGCACAACCTTCAGTAGCCTTTTCCTTACATGAAAATCCAGAGGTCTTGAATGAAGCCACGCCAGAACCATCTCGACGTCCGTAGCGTTAACCTGAGCATTCGAACGAATCTTTTTCCTCAAATACAAATACAACTGCGACGCACTGCCCCATGGCGGACCGATCGCGGCGGAGGGAAGACAATCAATAGGGTTATTATGCCTCTGCAAGACTTCGTCCGCGGCATCAATGAGGATTATCGGGTTAATTACGCCCACATTTTCCGCCCTTACGAGCCATTTAATCGGATCACGCACCTGACTAATCGAAAAGACCGCGAAGTTCTTTTTCCGCGCCCCCACATCGTGTGCGCGTGCCTGGATCTCTTGGACGGCCCCACTCACCCCTAAGTTGTCGCCCCCCCTTTCCGGCTTACCACTATCTGCAACAAGGTTGTTCGCTTTTGTCAGCACCCGGTGCGCCCGCCCGATAAAAGCGTGAAGGGGACCGATAATGCGCTTTGCCAAAACAGGGTATCGACGAATGAGCGATCTACCCGCGCTCTTGGTCTTCCGCTTTAGATACCTTCGTGTCCTTCTAGCCGACGCCTCAGCATAGCAAGGCGATGTTGTCTCAGCCATAATCTCTTTCATTGCCTCCAGAACCAATTGCGCGTTTGCCTCTGACGAGCCTTTATCCGGACACCATTGCGAGAATTCGTGCTTCCATCGTTCATCAAGCACGTAGGCATCCCAAAATCGTCCGCCTAATTGGTCAACAGCCACTTCCTTGGTCAGCCGATTACCTACAAAACCGTAATAGTCCGCTTCGACTGGATCGAAACCAAAATATTGATAAACCGGTATACCATTTCTGAGCAATTCAATCGCCACTGCAGAATTTCCGACCACCGCAATATGGTCTTTGCTCGGAAACGTATCAAGAAGCGTGACGCCGGTTTGCTCGTGCAGCTCTTGTAGCGATCTCGCTGCGCCGGGATGCAGTTTAATCGCTAGGCTAGACACGTGGGGGTTCCCCATAAGGCGCTTTACCACATCGACAAGTGCGTTGAAGAAAACGCGCGACGTCGGGTAGATAACTACATAGCAATTGCCCTCTCGCGGAACGCCCAGAGCGTCTAGATTAGGATCTGTCATACTACGCGACAAGATGTACGTATTGCCTCGGACCGGACCAATATCTTCATATGTCTCAAGAGACTTTCGATTTCTAAGTAAGCTATGCTCAAAGTCCAACGGAGGAAAGCACGATGCCACTTCCGCGTGCTGAAGATAGATGCGCGGCACCCCAAGCGCCTTCATCACCATTGACAAAGCCACCCGTGCTGGCGAATGGTCGTTCGCCTGCACTAGCGCTGACGGGAGAACGGCTCCACGATCAGTAAATGCGAGTACAAAACCAAGGAAAGCCTTGCTATAAAGCATTTGCTGATGAACAAGACTCGACGTTACCCCCCATCGCCCTTCGTAGAATTCCCGTACGTCGGAACGCACTGTCGCCAGATACTGATTGAGTTCTGGTGCACGGTGGCTACATACATACCGTTTTGCCGTTGCGTAGTTCTTATTCAGAATCTCGATCCCAAGGGGAGCACAGAGACGTTCAAAAAACTCGAATTCTTGTAGATTATTATGTGTCTTTCCGTCGCATACAAAACCGCTATGAAGGGCAAGAACGGTTTTCGGTTGCCAGTTTCGAAAACCTTCTTCCACCAACGCAATAGCTCGGGCTCTCGCCTCCACAGTTTCGAGACCGGCAGGAAATTGAGCCACCTCCTTTTCAGGAAGCCGGTGCGCCAACAAATCATCGTACCCTTGGTTACCGTCGATGACACGGGCGACACGCTCAAGTCCTTCCGAATGAAACCGAAGAACCTTGCTCATGAAACGAGGATCCACTCGGCCTCGCGACCGATTTCCTGATACATCGTTATATCTCATCGTTGCCAAGGCGCGACCCCAATTCTATCCATTTACCTTGTGCCTATCGAACGCGATTGTAAGCGAGATTGATACAAGCTCGAAGTCCTGCGCGCGCCACTGTTAGACACGATCTCTTCGACGGCAGCTTCCGTCCGTTTTCTAAAGGAATCAAGCTCCAGCTCCAAACCACGGAATCGACTAAAGCCATCGGTCGCGTCTTGTTGGATGAGTGCTGATAGAAGTTCAACAGAAGCCGTTGAGGCTACGAAACGTTTATTGTTTCTGGCCATAGGCTTATTTCGAGTGAATCGATGCGAAAACTGCTCGACGAGGCTGCGACCCCGCTTCGGCCTCCCAAACGACGCGTCATGACCCTTTTCGGGCGAATTCCTCCGATAGCAAGGCAGGCTAATTTTACGACCGATCGTCAACCCATAGTCAGTTCCGCGTCCATCCTGTTCGAGCAGATAGCTCGGAAGGCGCCTCTTAAGCGCACTTACGTGTCCATGAACACGAAATCCGACATGGAGATCGTAGTTATCATACAAATCGAGCCCATTCTCAGGGTCGCGGTAAATAGAATGGCAAGTTACCCCCAACTCTGAACAAGCAGCTTCGATAGGGCCGTTAACCCCATGTAGCGCGCATTCGACCTGCGCTTCCGGGAAACGCGTCCTAAGACTCGAAACCAAAGCTCGGAAAGCAGGCCTATAGACGTCTCCGTGATGCGGGTCACTAATTACGATTCGCTTTATCTTGTCGGTACACTCGAACGTCCGTTCATCGAAGCGAGCGTCAAGAAACGCTACGTCACCACCAAACCTTGCTCTACTGAGACCATGTTGACTACAAAACGCTTGCGATAGCACTCCTCGCGTCGTGAAAACCTCGGCCGCCCCGCCAATCCGTTTAAGCAAATCCAAGTCAGCAGTCTTGAATCCTCGATTGAACATATCGTGTTTCCCCACTGATAGGTTCGTTCCTGCTGCGAGAACCGATATAGGCACAGTCATATCAAGAATACGTGTCAAAAATGGATAAATTGACCCCATGTCTTTACGTATAGCCAGACACGCGAATACGATATGATCTGCTCCTTCGAGACTCTCTCGTACAGCATCCCAGGCTTCCGCACGCCACACCGTGACAATTTCGGCATCCGGATCAAACGACCGGACCGCATCAGCGGTGCTCAGCTCTATTAGCTTATCTCCAATGTTCTGAGTTCCCTCTCTCGGGAATGTACTTACTAAAACATACTTCATATCTAACGTCCTTTGAACGAGCGCAGTCTAATCACACTGAACTGGGGCCCACCAGATGCCGGTACCAGGCCAATGCGTTTACCTCGAAGCTAACAGCTATCAATTCGATCTAATTATATCGGACCAGGCTTGTGTTTCATGGATGATATTGATCCGGACATGCGATCTCGTGCCTTGCGGCTGGTGATCCTCGCCTCGGACAATCCGAGCGGACTGTTGCATAGTTCTTGGGCTTCCGGGTGATCGGCGAATGACGTTTACGTGTTTGATCGACGATTCAGCTACAGAAGGGCATGCTACCTTCCTCCACCGGAAGGTTGTGGTTCGGCAGCGGGCCGGATCTGTCATCTGCGGAACGTTAAGGGAATCAAACAGAACTTACTGCCTGACACACACCGCCGTCGAGGATCAGCTGTATCGCATAACCAGCACGAGCCTTTCCGAACCCCTCCCTTGAGGCATACCGCGATGCACCCCGGCCTGATCGCTAAGGATTAAAGACCCACGCGGCGCCAGAACAGGAACCGCCAACCTGGTATCGATGAAGGGGCTGTCCGTCTTTGCAGGTGCTATCTCGGAGAGCTTCTGATTCGCTTTTCTCCAAGCACCATCAAGGTGACTCCCCCGAACGTAACAGTACGGTCCATCGTCTAAGCTCGACACATCGGTAAGATAGACAAATCCCTTGATATTTTTTTTGAATGAGTCAACGTGAAACCCCCGGGTCTGCATTACGCTACGATTAATATATAGGTTGAGATTTCTTGCTTCGAGCGCATTGCTGCTTCCACCGATTAGATCTAATAGTCCGCTGGTAATAAAAGGCGCACGGAAGGCACTTTTCCTGCTCCCAACAAGGCGGTCCACGTTAAAGACATCGACCATACCAAAATCGTTGCCGCGCCGAACGTTTACTACAGTTTTTGAGTATGTTGCCATCTCGGTGTAGCTTGTTGCGATGCGTTTGCCTCCTTGAACCAGTATATCGTCGTCTTCATAGTTTCGTTCTTCGCTCGTCAAATTCAGCGCATGCAAGACCGTCGACATGGCATCGTTCGCAATGTTTTGCTCAGCATTATCCAAGTAGTCGGGAACTATAACGATTCCTTCTTCCCTAAGGAGGTTTCGGGCCTTCTCCAATCCTCGTGCGCTGTTGATCTCGCCGACCGAAACTGCGTCGATCCGGCGCGATATCTCATCTTCGGATAGACTACTCAGGTATTCTAGCGCAGGCTCATTCAGCGAAGCGATCTCTTTTGATTCGAGAACGCTGCGTTTGGGTTTCGTTGAGGGAAACGATTGCGTCGACCGGTTGGGGCACGGGGGTTCGGAAAACGGGTATGTTCTGCGCGCAGGAAGACGGCGCATTATCGGGTGCAATAAGTGCTTTAGCGCTTTCCCCATTTTCTTAACAAGATTGTTACGCATCGGTCACCCTGTTATATTCTAATCAAGAAACGCATATCGGCACCTAGATTGTTTACGAATTACTATGTATTTTAATATGGTTGAAACATTAAGAAAGTAGATCTTCTTTGACCGGAGTGGCTTTTTTTACGTCCGCATTTACCTTTTTACCAATAATCTTGCACATATCTTTCGGCGACACCCCATATCCAGGCCGCACGCTACGGACAACTTCTTCCGTAATCACATCCCCCGCCTTCAGGTCTGTCACGAAATATAGAGAACGCCGGAACTTGACGTTGGTTTGTTCGCTGGCTTTTCTGCCGTAGTCTACCTTTCCTAGTGCTTGCCATGCTGTGTTGGCATTCCGACACAAAGCGCTGAGCTCCGGCGGTTCGAGGGAGAAACTATCGTCGGGGCCACCACCATGCCGGTCGAGGCTAACATGTTTCTCGATGAGGGAAGCGCCTAAGGCGACGCTCGTGATAGCGGTGGTGTTGTCGATGGTGTGGTCGGACAGGCCGGTGACTAGGCCGAACTGCTGGATCATGTCAGGGATGGTGTACAGGTTATATTCTTCCGGCGATGCGGGATAACCACTCACGCAATGGAGAATGGCGATTTGGTCGCACCCTGCACCCTTTGCGGCGTCAATGGCGTCCTGGATTTCCTCTGAATCAGCCATACCGGTGGAAATTATAATGGGCTTTCCTGTGCTGGCGGCGTATTCGATCAAAGGCAAATCGACGGCTTCAAAGGAAGCGATCTTGTACGCGGGGGCACCCAGGTCCTCCAAGAGGTCTACAGCCGTGGTGTCGAACGGCGAGCTGAAGATGGTGATACCGAGCTTCCGAGCGTGTTCGAATAGCGGCTTGTGCCACTCCCAGGGCATGTGGGCCTCTTCGTACAGCTCGTAAAGTGTCCGCCCGTCCCACAACCCACCGTGGATACGGAAATCCTCACTGTCGCAATCGAGCGTGATGGTGTCCGGGCGATAGGTCTGCAGCTTTATTGCATCGGCGCCGGCCTTTTTGGCCTCGTCGATGATTCGGAGCGCCGTCTCCAGCTTGCCGTTGTGGTTTGCCGACAATTCGGCAATCACGTAAGGCGGTTCGTCGATAGCGATACGGCGCCCGTCGATGACAATACTCGGTGTCTTCATTGGGTACGGTCTCCTTTTTCCTCAAGCCATTCTGTTGCTATCAGTCCGAAGCCAATAACGTCGTGGTACTGGTTGCCGTCGAAATGATGGTCACGCAGGCAGGCCTCCTGTCGGAACCCGAGGCGCTCGTGGAAGCGAATTGAACGGTGGTTGTAAGCCAGTGCTTCACCACACAGCTTGTGTTGCTCCAGGTCCCGGAACACATAACTCAGAGCAAGCTGGCCCAGCAGTGACCCGCTTCCTTTTTCAGCGTTAGGCGCCAAATAGAAACCCCATTCGGCCCGTCGGGCCGACGGGTCCGCGATGGTCACGTTGACGAAACCACTCGGGACACCACCCCGCTCGAAAACGAGCAAATGCTTATCCGGAGTGGATGCGGCGAGCTCGAACCAGCCCTCGTGTTCGTCGCGCTCAACCGTATGCTGGGTATACATGAATCGACGGACGTCGGGATGGTTGCGCCAAGCCCGGACCATCTCCAGATCATCTGCCGCGAGAGGACGCAACACAGCGCTGGAATTCTCGTGCATTTGGCTTGTCCCCCATCTGTTGGCACAACCTTACCACTCCCTGCCCGTCGGTTACCGCCGCACTTGCCTTGGACATGGCCTCCAGCGCCCTGGGTTCGGAGAATCTGCCCCAATAGTCGGGAAGCTGATCCACATTCATGACGTCACCCAGGTAGACACACGCGCCCACCTTGGCTAACGCTTCGGCGATACTTTTTTGATTCTCGGCCAACACCACCATCACGGCAGGTACTCCCAGACAACAGCGCTCCCAGGACGTGCTGCCCGCCGCGCCAATTGCGAGGTCGGCATCGACCATGCGCATCGCCATGTCCCGAACATCGACTCGCACCGTGGTTTTCCTAGGCATGGTGGCGGCTTGTTCGCGCACCGATTCGAGCCAGGGCGCATTGCTGCCCATCACCACTTCGATTTCGGCATCTCCCGGCAAAGGGCAATTTTGCAGCGCATCGAGCACTTTGCCGGTCGCATTGTCCTTGTCGACACCGCCCATGGTGACGAGCACCCGTTTGAGGCGCGGCGAGTGTCGTCTTCGCAGGCTGTCCTCTCGCAAGCGAGCGAACTCCGGGCGCAACAAGGCATATCGAGGCCCGATCAGCCGCCGGCAGCTTTCCGGCACAAGGCTGAAATAGTCGCTGCTTTCGCGACCCAGGTTCTGGTCGAGCAGGAGATTCACTTCATGAGAACGATCGGCAAGGTCATCGATAACCAGCAGGCGCAGGCCTTGGCTCTTCACGGCAACTTCCCAGCGGGCATCCAGCGCATAGTGATCAACCACCAGCCACGCCGGGTCCAAGTCACGAATAATCGCGCGCGACTGCCGGGCATCGATTTCCCACGACGTCCCAAGCCAGTGGGCATGGCCGGGTTCATCCCCAGCAGCCCCCCCTGCCCCGTCGTCGACGGCGGACAAGGTATGCACGGGAAATCCACGCTGCCCGATGACTTCGATGAGGTTGCCGGGGTGGTCGCGACAGATGAAATGACATGCGTGCCCCCGCTCGCGCAGGGCATCGGCCAACGTGAGACAACGCATGACATGCCCGGTGCCGATCTCCACCGAGGCATCGGCCCGGAAGACGACGGTTTGTGTCATTCCGACGCGCCAGCCTCGGCCTGCATGGCCTTGAACAACCACTCGGCCCGTCGCCAGTCCTCGAGCGTATCGATATCCTGCACGCGCTCGCGCGGCAGCTGAACGGGGACGGCATCGGACGTCATGATTGGCTCGCCAGACAACCATGCTTCGCGACGCCCCCAGTAGAACTGGCCCGCGTCATGCCAGGCCTCCTCAAGATCCTGTGAACGGGTGTTCGCGTATTCGGGATGGAACATCGCCGCACGACCCGCGTCTGTGATCCGCAGCGCGCGCTGGATGGGGAAGGCGTAGCTGGTCACGGAAAAGGCGTAATCCGCATCTGTCGCTTCCAATGCCTCCCGTCCCCGGCGGAGATCCTCGGGCCTTACGAAGGGCGCGGTGGCGTACAGGCAGCAAACGGCTTCGCACCGCTCGCCACTTTCCTGCAACCATTCGATAGCGTGAGCCATGACAGGGACCGTGCCGGTATGGTCATCGGCCAATTCCGCCGGGCGCCGGAAAGGCACTTCGGCGCCATGTTCTTCAGCCACGACGGCAATCTCGCTGTCATCCGTGGAGACAATCACGCGATCAAAACAGCCGCTGGCGCGGGCGGCCTCGATCGACCACGCGATCATCGGCTTGCCGCAAAACGACCGAATGTTCTTGCGGGGAATGCGCTTGCTGCCACCTCGGGCGGGGATGATGGCCACTCTCATCCGACAAGCGCCTCCTCGAGAGCCGAAACGACCGCATCTTGCTGTCCCTCGGTCATCAGGGGGAACAGTGGCAGGCTGATGGCCTCGGCGTAATAACGCTCCGCTTCCGGGAAGTCACCCGACCGAAAGCCCATCTGCCGATACCAGGGCTGAAGATGAACCGGAATGTAGTGCAGATTGACTCCAATGCCCTGCTCACGGAGTGATTGGAATACGGCACGGTGAGATGGGGCAATCGCGTCGACTTGCAACCGGACCACATAGAGATGGCGGCCCGAGTAGTTGTCCGGATGCTGCCACGGCGTGATGACCTGCAGGTCGGCAAGCAGGCGGTCGTAACGCTCGGCCAATTCATTACGCCGCGCGACATAGGCATCCAGCCGCTCGATCTGAGAGACGCCGAGGGCGGCTTGCATCTCGGTCATGCGGTAGTTGAAGCCCAGATCCACCTGCTGGTAGTACCAGGGGCCGTCCGGTTCGTGGGTCATGCACTCCGGGTCTCGCGTTATGCCATGACTGCGCAACAGCGACATGCGCTCGGCAAGCTCATCGTCATTGGTGACGGCCATGCCGCCCTCACCGGTCGTGACGATCTTGACAGGATGGAAGCTGAATACGGTGATGTCACTGTAAGAGCCATTACCGATGGGCTTACCGCGGTACTGGCCGCCAATCGCATGCGAAGCGTCCTCGATTATACGGAAGCCATAGCGCTGGGACAGTTCGTGGATTGCCGCCATCTCGCAGGGCTGGCCGCAGAGGTGAACGGCGACCAGCACCTTTGGCAGACGCCCCTCCTCCTTGGCCTTCTTCAGCTTCACAGCCAATGCCTCGGGGCAGAGGTTGTACGTCTTAGGGTCGATATCGACGAAATCCACCTTCGCGCCGCAGTAAAGACCGCAGTTGGCCGAGGCCACGAAGGTAATGGGTGTGGTCCAAAGCCAATCGCCCTCGCCCAGATCGAGGGCCAAGCACGCGATGTGGAGCGCGGATGTAGCACTATTGACCGCGACCGCGTGCCGGGCACGAACGTGACCCGCCACGGCCTGCTCGAAACGCGGCACCACCGGCCCTTGGGTGAGGAAGTCCGAACGCAGCACCTCGACGACGGCGTCCACGTCCTCCTGACGAATGTCCTGTCGCCCGTAGGGAATCATCAAATGGCCCCGATCTTTTCCCAGTTGGCGTCAATCCATGCGCTGAGTTGGTTTTCGCTCATCCACTCGTTGTTAGTGTCACTGGCATAGACAAAGCCTTCCGGCACGCGCGTCCCATCCTTGATGCGATTGGCGTCCCGGTCCCAGCCGTTTATGGCCGGTAGGATCTTGAAGTGATCGGGATATTCGTAGGTGTAATAGGCGTCGTCGGCGCCGATCATCTCTTCGTGCAGCTTTTCACCCGGTCGGATGCCGACAATCTGCTGCCGCGCGTCCGGCGCGACTACTCGGGCCAGGTCGGTTACTTTCATGGACGGGATTTTCTTGACATACACCTCCCCTCCTTCCATGTCCTCGAAGGCGTGCCAGACCAGTTCCACGCCCTGCTCCAGCGAGATCATGAAACGCGTCATGCGGTCGTCGGTTATCGGGAGTACACCCTGGTCGCGAATGGACATGAAAAATGGGATCACCGAACCGCGGGATCCCATGACGTTGCCGTAGCGCACTACGGCGAAGCGCGTGTCGCGATGCCCCGCGTAGTGGTTGCCGGCAACGAACAGCTTGTCGGAGGTCAGCTTGGTGGCGCCATAGAGATTGACCGGGCTGCTGGCCTTGTCGGTGGACAGCGCCACGACCTTTTTTACGCCCTTGTCGATACAGGCGTCGATGACGTTCATCGCGCCGGTGACGTTCGTCTTCACGCATTCAAAGGGGTTGTACTCGGCGGTAGGGACGATCTTCGAGGCGGCTGCGTGGATCACGAAGTCAACACCGTCCAGCGCGCGGTAGACACGTTCGCGATCGCGCACGTCACCGATGAAGAAGCGCACGCGCGGATCGCCGTCGAACTTCTTGGCCATTTCCCACTGCTTCATCTCGTCGCGCGAGAAGATAATCACTCGCTTGGGGGAATAGCGCGCAAGCAACATGGGAATGAAGGTATGGCCAAACGACCCGGTACCTCCCGTTACGAGAATGGATGCATTTTCAAACACGTATAAATATCTCCGACCTAATTAAACCTGTGACAATTTATTCCATCATATGGGCCGAGAATGAAGCGGGGTGGAATTCTCACCAATCACGGAAACCATAAATACAATCATTCTCAGTGGGCTGCTTGTTGGGTAACGGATGATTCTATACCGCACGAGAAGGCACCCCTGTTTCGTGGCCGGGAGTGGCTGAGTATCGTGTGCGACGGCTCCACGCAGGACGGATAGCATGGCGAGGACGATCCATTCGAACGCGCGCACCACGCCTCAGATCCGGCGAGAGCTGCAGGAGGCGCCGCCGGGCGTGAGCGACCCCGAGCTGGCCCGGCGCTACGGCATTACCCGCATGACCGTGCGCAAGTGGCGCTACCGCCGGGACGTGGAGGATAACTCTCATTGCCCCAAGTGGCTGCACACGACCCTGACCCCGGAGCAGGAGTCGATCATGGTCCAGGTTCGGGAAGTGGCCCTGCTGTCGCTGGATGACCTGCTGATCGTGGCGCGCGAGTTCCTGAACCCGGATCTCAGCCGGGCGGCGCTGGCGCGCTGCCTGCGCCGGCACGGCGTGGGCGACCTGCGGGCCCTGCAGCGGGAACGCGACGGGGAACCCGAGGAACCGGCGCACAAGCCGTTCAAGGACTACGTGCCGGGCTTTGTGCATGTGGACGTGAAGTACCTGCCGCAGATGGCGGATCAGGCCTCGCGGGGCTACCTGTTCGTGGCCATCGACCGGGCCAGCCGTTGGGTCTATCTGGAGGTGCGGCGCACCAAGAGCG
This sequence comes from Thioalkalivibrio versutus, assembly GCF_001020955.1. Taxonomy (NCBI): domain Bacteria; kingdom Pseudomonadati; phylum Pseudomonadota; class Gammaproteobacteria; order Chromatiales; family Ectothiorhodospiraceae; genus Thioalkalivibrio; species Thioalkalivibrio versutus. The sequence goes on along the minus strand of NZ_CP011367.1, from coordinate 1,079,829 downwards.
CCGAGGCCGCGCGCGGCTTCCTGAAGAAGCTTCTCGAGAAAGCGCCGTTCCATATCACCCACCTCGTCACCGACAACGGCAAGGAGTTCACCGACCGCTTTGCGGCGACCGGGGAGCGGGAGCCGACGGGGCATCACCCCTTCGACCGGCTGTGCGTCGAACACGGGATCGAGCATCGCCTGATCCGGCCCAAGCGGCCCCAGACCAACGGCATGGTCGAACGCTTCAACGGGCGCATCGCCGATCTGCTGCGGACCCGCCACTTCGACTCCGGCCAGCACCTGGACGAGGCGCTGCGGCACTACCAGCGGCTGTACAACCATCACATCGGCCAGAAGGCGCTGGGCCATCGGACCCCGGTGGAAACCCTCAAGGCCTGGCAGCATGAACGCCCCCGATTTGTTTCGAAAACGTGTATATGACCAGCCGAGACCTGACAGCTGCTTCGCAAGCTTCGAAGAAGGCGACTCAAGGCTCCACACCTAGCGACGTTCCCGCACTCCCGCTGTTAAAAAAAGGCGCCCCATCTCTACCAGCTCAAGCCCCCACAGACGAGTTTGGATCACGACAGCCACAAAGCGAAAACGAACGGGATTTCCCGTCGAGGTGGCAAAACGGTAATAAAGGGGAAGCGGAGGCAAGACCGTGCGAATGGCCCAGTACAAGCGGGTCCGTAGTGCTCCACAACCCAATTGCCCCCCCTTGATTCGCCGTGCTTTGGTTGCTAGGTCCTCCCACGAGCGGCGGGCCGGATGATACACCACGGCGTCGGGCGCGTATTGCAGGGCATACCCACGGGCGCGAGCCCGGTTGCACAGGTCTACGTCACCCCCCGAGTATCGCGTGGCATTAAACCCGCCCAGTTCGTTGACCATGGACTTAGGAACCAGAAGATTCGCCGTGGCCGCGTAGCCGCGTCGGACGTAATGCTCTTGCGGAATTCCGCGCACGAGATCGTAGATCTCGTATGCGTTAGGTCGTGCCGAATCTGTGTACATTTCGACGCCACCGGCCAGCAGGCTTCCCTGGGGATCTTGCCGGCTTCGATTCAGCATTGCCGCGAGCCAGTAAGACGAAGGCCGGCAGTCCGCATCGGTGAATACAACCCAGTTGCTTGCCGCCTGTGCAACACCGGCGTTGCGGGCAGCGTACGAGCCCGGCGTTTCGCAATGCAAGATGCGTACGTTGCTCGGCAGCGATTCTGGCGGAGCGTAGTTGGTCGATCCGTTATCCATTAAGATCACTTCAAATTCTTCTTGCGGGAGCGTCTGTCCCTGCAGACATTCGAGTAGCTCCGGCACCAATTCCCAGTGGTTGTAGACGGGTACGATGACCGAGCAGGTAGGCCAGGAGACATCTTCCGCCGAGCCGTTCGAGTGCGGTTTTCTGGTGTGGGTTGAAGGGCTCCCGGTCATTCCCGTGTTCCCTCGGTGGAGGAAGGCTCAGATCGGCGCGGGAGCAACCCGACAAGCCGGGGCACAAGCGCAATGGCGGAGCTGAACCGTTGTTGCTCAATCAGAAGCTCCAGTTCGTGGCTCAACGCGGCGAGCACCGGGGCATCCGCGTGCCCTTCAAGGGTCGGCAATTGTTCAGGCTTGGTCGGCCACCCGGCCCCGGCCGGTTCGATCGCCCAGTTTCCCCAGTGAAGCAGCGTGGGCGCCCCTGCCTCGGTCATTACGATATTGCCGGGCCGAACGTCCCGCGTGGTGATCGCCGGGGGCAATGCGGCCAGTTGCTCGCGCCAGTCCTGCAACTGATCCCTCAGCTGGCCAAGTGCATCAAGGGCATTTGGATCGCTGGCGGCAATCCGGAGGCGTTCCACCATACTGTCGTTCAGGCGCTGCCAGAGCATGGGCCGGGATCGCTGGTAACGGGTCAGAAGGGATTGCGGCAGGGGGACCTGCAGCAGGGTCTGGCGGATCTCTTCGACGCCCTTGGCTTTGTCGCCCTGCCTGGCCGGAAGCTCTTCAGCGGCCTGCAGCACGTGGCAATGGAACCCGCGTACCTGCGTGGCGCCGATCCATTGCGGGCTGGGCAGGCCACTGGGAGGGGCGGCCAGAAGGGTCGCTTCGTGCAGGGCGTATGCGCTGCGTTTCGGTGCAAACAGCTTGACGAAGATGCTCGGCTTTCCCGGCGTGCGGCAATGCAAGACGCCCACGTTAGCAACGTCGGTTTGCCACCACTGGATATCCATATCCCGTGACGCTGGCTCGCCGTACATCTCGGAGATGAGTGTCGGTATCCATTGCTGGCGGGATTCCGGTGCCAGAAGGGTCCAGATGGTTTCTTTCTTTGTGTCTTGGTCGGAAATAAAGGCGGTCGAGTGGAAGAACAGCGCATCCAGCTTGCCCTTGTGGCTGCGCTGTTTCACTACCCCCGAAACCGAACTGTCCAACCGATTGAACCCCTGCCGGGCCAACAGGAGCGCGATGATCGCAGGGATCAGGCCGGGGGGATCGAGGTACAGGAAGTCGATCACCATGTAGGCGAACGCGACCATAAATCCAATGCCCGAAAGGACACCCATCCATCCGGTCAGGTTCTCTTCGAGGCGTGTGCAAAAGCCCGGGCTCACGGCAAGCCCGCTCAGGAGCGCAACGGCGACCAGGAACACGTAGCCCGCGGCGAGGAGCGCGACGCTTTGGTATAGCCAGAACAGAATAGCCAGCACCAGCATCAGGAACACGCCACCGGCGATCACCTCGGCATGGCGCTTGTAGGCGCGGGCGGCCAGTTCGTCCTGGTTCTCGAACAGGACCATCTTGCGGCTGCGTGCGAGCAGGGTTTTCGACCCACGTTCGCCGCCGAACTCCACGATCCGTTCGGCCAGCAGGTACAGGCCGTAGAACGCAACCGTGGCGGCACTCAGCGAAACGATCAGCGCGTCGCGGTCGAACTGCTCGAACGCCGGCGGGAAATACCGCGGGATGCCGTCCGAGCCCAGCAGGATGATGACCTTCAATGGGAGAAAGGAGGCCAGCAGCATCGAGAGCTGCGACACCAGCGTGAAGAACACCACCCCGCTGGTCGCGCCCGGGGCCGCCCAGAAGAACTTGGCGCCCAGGCGGCTGCTCCATTTCAGGCTGTTGAGGATGTCGCGGATCAAGGTGTCAGGCTCTCTCTGGATGCAATCCACGATGGTTGGCCAGTTGGGTCAGGCGGGGTGCTGAAAGTCCCTTTGGCAGGGCTTCGCGGGCGAACCCGCTCTTACAGGGCCCGCCACCCACATTGGAAGACGTGATCAGTCGTTGTTGAAGAGGTCGCGGGTGTAGATCTTGTGGGTCTGGTCACGGATGTCGTCGGTGATGCGGTTCGCGACGATGACGTCCGACACGTGCTTGAACTCGTCCAGGTCGCGGATGACGCGGGAGTGGTAGAACTCCTCGTCGGGGAGTTCTGGCTCGTAGACGACGACCTCAATGCCCTTGGCCTTGATGCGCTTCATCACGCCCTGGATGGCGGAGGCGCGGAAGTTGTCGGAGCCGCTCTTCATCACCAGGCGGTAGATGCCGACGACCTTCGGATTGCGCCGGATCACGGCGTCGGCCACGAAATCTTTGCGCGTGCGGTTGGCGTCGACGATGGCGCCGATGATGTTGTTGGGGATCTCGTCATAGTTGGCCAGCAGCTGCTTGGTGTCCTTCGGGAGACAGTAGCCCCCATAGCCAAACGACGGATTGTTGTAGTGGCTCCCGATGCGCGGATCCAGACAGACGCCATCGATGATCTGGCGCGTGTCCAGGCCGTGGATCTCGGCGTAGCTGTCCAGCTCGTTGAAATAGGCGACGCGCATGGCCAAATAGGTGTTGGCGAACAGCTTGATCGCCTCGGCCTCGGTCGAGTGCGTGAAGACCATGGGGATATCGTCGTCCATAGCGCCTTCCGCCAGCAGCCGGGCGAAGGTCTCGGCCCGCTCGGACTGCTCGCCGACGATGATCCGGGAGGGGTGCAGGTTGTCGTACAGCGCCCGGCCCTCGCGCAGGAACTCCGGCGAGAACAGGATGTTGTCGGTCTCCAGCTGCGCCTTGATCTCACGGGTGTAGCCGACCGGCACGGTGGACTTGATGACCATCACCGCATGCGGATTGATCGCCAGCACGTCGCGGATGACCGACTCCACCGTGGAGGTGTTGAAGTAGTTGGTCTGCGGGTCGTAGTCCGTGGGCGTGGCGATGATCACGAAGTCCGCATCCGCGTAGGCCTCCTGCTTGTCCAGCGTGGCCTTGAGGTTCAGCGCGTGGTTTTCCAGGAAGTCCTGGATCTCGACATCGATGATCGGGGAGTGCTTGCGGTTGATCTGCTCGACCTTCTCCGGCACCACGTCGAGCGCGACGACCTCATGGTGCTGCGCGAGCAAGACGGCGTTGGAGAGCCCGACGTAGCCGGTTCCGGCGACTGCGATTTTCATTCCTGGTTTCCTTCCTGTTGCATCTGATTGTACGTAACGATTCGCCCCCCACTCGGCCATGCCGCAAACCGCGCCTACAGCCTTGTCACCCCGGAAGCTCTATCCCGCTACCTTGTGATCCCGAAAATCGTGTCGTGGTTATCCGAGATCTCCCGCGTCCGGGCAATCCCACCACTGGAGATCCCGGCTCTCCGCTTCGCTGCGGCCTGGATGACGGGGTGGGAGAACGCTGCGGTCGGGATTACGGATCCGGGGTAGCGTACGGCCGGGGTGATGCGTTGGGGTAGCACTGCTGCCGACTGCCGGGCCGGACTAGCGCTCTGGCCCGGTTCCCACGCGGGAGGGCGGCATGGGCTCGTCCGGCTTTGGCTGGGCCTTCGCGCGCAGGCCCACTCCCACAAACGGATCCCGGGTGTCGATTCCCCTCTGCTCGGCATCCCTTCCCTCGTTCTACGGGGTCGGGGGCTCGTTCGAGGGCTCTGTGCCCTGGAGCTCGGCGCGGAGCTGTTCGATTTCGGTCATCAGGGCTTCGTGCTCAGCGCGTTTGCGCTGGAGCAGGCCGTACGCCAGGCGGGCCTTTTCCTGCAGGCCGTTCGGCGTGAGCTGGTACAGGTAGGCCGAGCGGTTGTCCGAGCGGCGGAAGTTCTGCGCCTTGACCCAGCCGCGGTCCAGCACGGCCCGGAGTGCATAGTGTGTCTTGCCCACTGACAGGCCCAGCGCCCGCGCGAGCTGGCGCTGGCTCATGTCCGGCTCGCGCTCCAGCAGGCGGAGCACTTCCAGATGAAGGTCTTCTTCAATCAATGGGTTATCTAGTTGGTTGGCAGCGTCTGGGCACGCTACCGCCAAGACGGTACACCCGGATTTTAGTGGGCCCGCCTCGACTGGAGGATCTATTTTTTCCCGTACGTTCACGGGTTGAACGCGCATTGGACCATTTACCGGAAGCGCGATCAACGATCACCCGCAGGCGAGGGGTCGGCTTTGGCAAGTGTCTCGCGGGCCCACCCGTCCCCCACAGGTTGTTCCCGGCTGTGCTTACCCCCTGCCCCTGCCCCTGCCCCTGCCCCTGCCCCTGCCCCTGACCGCCGCTGCAACCGTGCCCGGCCTCATTACCCGCGCTCCACTGCCCCGTATTCTGTCACCCCGCAAACCGCACTACCCCACCGTCATCCCGGGGCCGTAGAGCCCCCTCTACCGTCATCCCGGCCGTAGCAAAGCGGAGAGCCGGGATCTCCCGCGGTGGGGTCACCCGGACGTCGGGGATCCCGGATAACCGCTTCGCGGTTTCCGGGATGACGGGGAGCGTCACCGGGATGACCGTGTGAGGTACGGTCCCGAGAGGACGGGCAGGGTGAGTGAGCTACAGGCGGGCTGACACCACGGCCAGTGCGACTACGGCCGGAATGCGGTACCGAAGGGCGTCGGCGCAGGTGGCCTTTATCGGGAGGAGCCGAACCCGTTTGGCGATGAGGGCGCTGGACAAGCCCGACCGCCCAGAGGCTGCTCTCCTGCACGAGCACGATGTTCAGTCGTTGTTAAAGAGGTCGCGGGAGTAGATCTTATGGGTCTGGTCACGGATATCGTCGGTGATGCGGTTCGCGACGATGACGTCGGCGACACGCTTGAACTCGTCCAGGTCGCGGATGACGCGGGAGTGGTAGAACTCGTCATCGGGGAGTTCCGGCTCGTAGACGACGACCTCGATGCCCTTGGCCTTGATGCGCTTCATCACGCCCTGGATGGCGGAGGCGCGGAAGTTGTCGGAGCCGCTCTTCATCACCAGGCGGTAGATGCCGACGACCTTCGGCTGACGCTTGATGATCGCGTCGGAAACAAAGTCCTTGCGCGTGCGATTGGCGTCGACAATGGCCTTGATGATGTTGTTCGGGACCTCGTCATAGTTGGCCAGCAGCTGCTTGGTGTCTTTCGGCAGGCAATAGCCGCCAAAGCCGAACGACGGGTTGTTGTAGTGGCTGCCGATGCGCGGATCCAGGCAGACGCCCTCGATGATCTGGCGCGTATCCAGGCCGTTCGCTTCGGCGTAGCTGTCCAGCTCGTTGAAATACGCCACGCGCATGGCCAGGTAGGTATTGGCGAACAGCTTGATCGCCTCGGCCTCGGTCGAGTGCGTGAAGACCATGGGGATATCGTCGTCCATCGCGCCTTCCGCCAGCAGCCGGGCGAAGGTCTCGGCCCGCTCGGACTGCTCGCCGACGATGATCCGGGAGGGGTGCAGGTTGTCGTACAGCGCCCGCCCCTCGCGCAGGAACTCCGGCGAGAACACGATGTTGTCGGTCTCCAGCTGCGCCTTGATCTCGCGCGTGTAGCCGACCGGCACGGTGGACTTGATGACCATCACCGCATGCGGATTGATCGCCAGCACATCGCGGATGACCGACTCCACCGTGGCGGTGTTGAAGTAGTTGGTCTGCGGGTCGTAGTCCGTCGGTGTGGCGATGATCACGAAGTCCGCGTCCGCGTAGGCCTCCTGCTTGTCCAGCGTGGACTTGAGGTTCAGCGCATGGTTTTCCAGGAAGTCCTGGATCTCGACATCGATGATCGGGGAGTGCTTGCGGTTGATCTGCTCGACCTTCTCCGGCACCACGTCGAGCGCTACGACCTCGTGGTTCTGCGCGAGCAGGACGGCGTTGGAGAGCCCGACGTAGCCGGTTCCGGCGACTGCGATTTTCATTCCTGGTTTCCTTCCTGTTGCAATCTGTGTAGCCAAGTTCGTCGGCCGTGCGTCCGAGCCCCGTAGGAGCCGCCTTGACGGCGAAGCCCCTGCCGAAGGCCGGCGCGGGCAGGGGCTTCGCCTGCGAGCAGGCTCCTACAGGGGCGCTGGCACGTTTGCCCAGCGCCCGAGGATACTGGGGCGCCATGAACAATGATGCGATCGGGGGCACGAAAGGTTAACGCCCGCCTTACCCCGCCACGCGTTCCTGCGGTGGGTGATTGGCCGGGGCGTACTCGTGTACTACAGCGCGGATGGTGCGGCAGGCCCGCTCGGTGTCCATGTCGTGGTCGGCCTGGTCCAGCTGGTTGAGGGCTGCGTGCAGGTCCTTCGCCGATACGCAGTCCTCGCGTGCGCGCATGATCCGCGGATGGCCTGTGGCCTGGACGTTGTCGCCGATCAGCAGCTCCTCGTAGAGCTTTTCGCCCGGACGCAGGCCGGTGAATACGATCTCCACACCATCTTCGGGCACGCCGTCTTCCTTCACTTGACGCCCATGCAGGTGGATCATGCGGCGCGCCAGGTCCACGATGCGGACCGGCTCGCCCATGTCGAGCACGTAGACTTCGCCGCCCTCGGCCATGGCACCGGCCTGGATTACCAGTTCGGTCGCCTCGGGGATGGACATGAAGTAGCGCGTGATCTCCGGATGGGTCACCGTCACCGGGCCGCCATCGCGGATTTGCTGGTGGAACAGCGGCACCACGGAGCCGGACGAGCCCAGCACGTTGCCGAAGCGCACCATGCTGAAGATGGTCCCGCGCTGCTCTCGGGCGCGATCCTGCAGGACCATCTCGGCCAGGCGCTTGGTGGCGCCCATGACGTTGGTGGGGCGCACGGCCTTGTCGGTGGAGATCAGGATGAAGCGGTCCACTCCCGCATTGAGCGCTGCCTCCGCGAGCACGGCGGTACCGAATACATTGTTGCGCACGCCCTCGATCAGGTTGGCCTCGACGATCGGCACATGCTTGTAGGCCGCGGCGTGGTACAGCGTTTGTACGCTGTGTTCCGCCAACACGGCAGCCACGCGCCGCGCATTGGTGACGGAGCCCAGCACCGCGTGGACGGCCGGGCACCGGTCCAGTTGCGCCGCGGTTTCCTGCAACTCGCGTTCGATGCTGTACAACGCAAACTCGTTGCGCTCGAACAGGATCAGCGTCGCCGGTTCGAGACGAATGATGCGCCGACACAATTCCGAACCGATGGAGCCGCCCGCCCCGGTCACCATGACGACGCGGTCGCGCACACTGCAGGTGAGTAACTCCGGGTCCGGCGGTACGGCATCACGACCGAGGAGATCGGCGATGTCGACGTCCTCCAGCTGCTCGAGACTCGCATGCCCGGAGACCACTGACTCCATCGACGGGACCGTCTGCACGTACACCGGAAGCGGTTCCAGCTGTTCCAGGATGCGCCGGCGTTCCTGGCGCGTCGCGGACGGGATGGCCAGGAGCATCCGCTTGACCCGAAAACGCGACACAAAGCGCTCCAGACGATCCGGACTATGGACGGGAATCCCGTCGATCGAACTCCCCTGCAGGCTGCGATCCTCGTCTACGAAGGCGACCACTCGAAACCGGCCCCCGGCCTTGAGCCCGGACAGGAGCTGCACGCCGGCCTCGCCCGCCCCGAACACCACCACCGGCTCGGCACCCGAGGCCGCCTCGATGATCGAGCGATACCACGTGCGCACCAGGAACCGGCTGCCGCCGACATAGATGAAGGCCACGATCGCGAAATTGATCGGCGCCGACCGCGGGAAACCTTCGACTTGCGCCAGGGTTGCAGAAGCCCACAGCACCAGTGCCAGGATCACCACCCCGGAACCCACAGCCCAGATGGTGCGCGCCCCCATGAATCGCACAACGGCCCGATAAAGCCCCAGCCTCACGAACAGCGGGATACCAATCAGCACCACCAGCGGGAACAGCCACCAGGTCTCCAGCATGATCGGCGGGAACGGCTCGGCCAGGCGGATCGCAAAGCCAGACCACAACGCCAGCGGCAGCATGACGGTATCCGCCATCACCATGAGCCAGCGCTTCTTCGAGCGCGGCAGCTTGAACAAGCTTTCCAGGCCCTTTCTCAGCATGATCTGCAACACCGTTCCGGCATGTCTCGCCCGACTCTCCCGTCCACAAAAATTGCCTGAATTACACTACAGCAAGTGTACGTGCCGGGCGCTGCCGCTCTCCATCGCGGCGAGCGGAGCATAAGCAAACCGTTATAAAAATGCACTCGTGGCACCACCTCGCGCACCGCACCGCACCGTAGGAGCCTGCTCGCAGGCGAAGCCCCTGCCTGACTCGAGCTTTGGCAGGAGCTTCGCCGCCAAGGCGGCTCCTACGACAACCCCGGTGCATGAGCTCCTACCGGGGATTGCGGAGCTAAAGCCAGATGGCATCCCACAGCGGATAATCACCCAGGTTGTGAACCAGCCCCGCCCTTAGCGGGTTGGCGACCACATAGCGGGCGACTGCCGGGAGATCCTCTTCCCGGCGTAATGCGCGGTCGTGGAAGCCCTTCTGCCAGATGTGGCATCGCGTGCCCTCGAGGCGTCCAATGCGGCGAGTGGTGTTTGCCTTGACCTTTTGTACCGCCACCGGGAGTTCGCCGTGGTCCAGTTGCAACAGCCAGTGCAGGTGGTCCGGCATGACCACGAAACATAAAGTCGTGACGAGATCTTCAACCTCTCGCAACGACTGTACACAGCAACGAGCCCGGGAAAACTCTGCAAACCATGGCCGCCGGCCCGCACACACCGTTGTGACGAGGTAGATGCGCCCCGGCTCGCTGAACCGGCCGCTTCGCAGGCGATGCCCTTCTGCCTTCCGTGGCATGGGACCTCCTTCGCTATTCCGTTTCGTGTTCGAGGATATCAGGCGCGGGTGGCAACGTTGAGGCTGGCAGGGGCTTCGTCGCCAAGGCGGCTCCTACAGGGGCAGCCCCGTGCACGAACACCCCCGGTAGGAGCCTGCTTGCAGGCGAACGCCCCTGCCCGGGGCCGGCTCTGGCGGGGGCTTCGCCGCCGAGGCGGCTCCTACCGGGCCGGGGTTCATCAGGCGAGGAGTTGGGCGAGGTCGTCGGGGCCGAAGATGGGGATGTCGAGGGATTCGGCCTTGGTGACCTTGGAGCCGGGGTCGGCGCCGGCGATGACGGCGGTGGTCTTTTTGGAGACGGAGCCGGTGATCTTGGCGCCGCGGGCCTCGAGGGCGGCCTTGGCCTCGTCGCGGGTCATGGTGTCGAAGCTGCCGGTGAGGACGTAGGTGCAGCCGGCCAGAGGCGCGTCGTCACCGGTCTCCGCGGCCTCGCGCCGGGGCGGGTCGGGCCAGTGCACACCGGCCTCGCGCAGGGCGCGGATCACCTCGAGGTTGTGCGGCTCGGCGAAGAAGTTGGCGATGTGCTCGGCAACGATGGGGCCGACATCCGGGACTTCCTGCAGCGCCTCGGCATCCGCCTGCATCAGCGCGTCGAGGTCGCCGTAGTATTCGGCCAGGTTGCGGGCGGTGACCTCCCCCACCTCGCGGATACCGAGCGCGAAGATGAAGCGCGCCAGCGTGGTCTCGCGCGCCTGTTCCAGCGCGTTGACCAAGTTCGCGGCAAGCTTGGGGCCGACCCGTTCCAGCGCCTCGAGGCGTTCGGCATCCAGGGCGAAGAGATCCGCCGGGCTTTGCACGACGCCGCCGTCGGCCAGCTGCTCGATGATCTTCTCGCCGAAGCCCTCGATATCCATCGCGCGGCGCGAGACGAAGTGCTTGAGGGCCTCGCGCCGCTGCGCCGGGCATACCAGCCCGCCGGTACAGCGGGCGACGACCTCGCCTTCGGTGCGCTCGATGTGCGAGTCGCACTCCGGGCAGGCCGCGGGCATCTCGATGGCGCGGGTGTCCGCGGGGCGCTCACCGCCGGCACGGCCGACCACCTCGGGGATCACGTCGCCGGCGCGGCGCACGATCACGCGGTCGCCGATGCGCACGTCCTTGCGCGCGATCTCGTCCATGTTGTGCAGCGTGGCGTTGCTAACCATCACTCCACCCACCAGCACCGGCTCCAGGCGCGCCACCGGGGTGAGCGCGCCGGTGCGGCCGACACGGAATTCGACATTGTGCAGCGTGGTGGTGCGCTCCTCCGCCGGGAACTTGTGGGCGATGGCCCAGCGCGGCGCGCGCGAGACGAAGCCCAGCTGCTGTTGATCGGCCAGGGCATCCACCTTGTACACGATGCCGTCGATCTCGTAATCCAGCCCCGCGCGGCGGGCGGCGAGGCGCTCGTAGTAGTCGAGACAGGCCTCGACACCCTCCAGCACCTCGCGCTCCGGGCAGGCCGGGAAGCCCAGGCGCTGCAGCCAGTCCAGGGTGCCGGACTGGGTGTCCGGCAGCGTCCCGCCCTCGACGAAGCCCACCGAGTAGGCAAAGAAGCTGAGCGGGCGGCGGGCGGTCACCTTCGAGTCCAGCTGGCGCAAGCTGCCGGCGGCGGCATTGCGCGGGTTCATGAAGCCGCGCAGGCCATCGGCCTCCAGCCCGGCATTCAGGCGCTCGAAGTCGGCCCGGCGCATGAAGACCTCGCCACGCACCTCCAGCACCCGCGGGGCGTCGTTGGTGAAGCGGTCGCCCAAATGCAGCGGGATCGGGCGCACGGTGCGCACGTTCGCGGTTACGTCCTCGCCGGTCTCGCCGTCGCCGCGGGTGGCAGCCTGGACCAGGCGCCCGTCCTCGTAGATCAGGCTGATGGCGAGGCCGTCCAGCTTGGGCTCGGCCATGTAGGTGACGGCGCCCTCGCCGCGCGCAGGGTCGCCAGTCTGTTTCGCCAGACGCTCGCGCACCCGGCGGTCGAAGTCGCGGATCGCGTCCGCCTCGAAGCCGTTGGCGAGCGACAGCATCGGCAGGCGATGCCGGACGGTGGCAAAGCCCTCGGCCGGGGTGGCGCCCACGCGCTGGGTGGGCGAATCGGGGGTGACAAACTCCGGGTGGTCCGCCTCCAGTTGCTCCAGCTCGCGCATCAGGGCGTCGAACTCGGCGTCCGATACCTCGGGGTCGTCGAGCACGTAGTAGCGGTAGTTGTGATGCTCGATCTGGCGACGCAGCGCGTCGATGCGCGTCTTCGGAGAATCCGTCGAGCCAGCCTGCGAGGCAGGCGAACCCGACCGGCTCACCGCGTACTCCGCCGGCGCAGCACATCCGGGCGGTGGCGACGCAGCCAGTCGCTCAGGTCCTCGCGCATGTAGGCCAGCGTCTGGTTGGTCGCGGTGGACTGCTGGGCATCCAGGATGCTGCCACCGAGATCGCGCGCCAGCACGTGGGCATGCTCCAGCAACGCCTCGAAGGCACGCTGCGGCTCGGCGCTGCGATGCACCTGGGTAAACAGCGTGACGCCGGGCGTCATCATGTCCGCCAGGTCTTCCTCGCGCAGGGTGCCGGGCGGGACCATGTTGGCGGCGGAGAACAGCGGCACGCCGGCATCCGTCTCCGGTTCAAAGAAATGGTAGATATCCATCTCGCCGGGGGTCATTCCAGCGCGCTGCATCGCCGCACCCAGGGCGACGCCGGTAAACGGCTTGTTGCGCGGCGCGACCACGTGCAGCAGCAGGATTTTCTCCTCCGACGGGCGGCGTTCGGCCCTCGGATTGCGCCCCACCACGCGCGGCTCGGACACGTATTCGCCCAGCGTCTCCATATCCGGCGCCGGCTGTTCGATCAGGTCCGGGTTCATCTCGTGGTCCGGATCCAGATGCTCGCCCAGGGTGTCATGGGCGCGCGTTGGCTTGAGCTTGCGCGGACGCAGGCGATCCATGCCGGAACGCAGACGTGCACCCAGCCCCCCGAACGCCTCGCGGGCCCGCTCGACCGGGGCGCTGGTCGAACCCTTGCGCCGGGCACGGGCCGGGCGATCCTCGGGCGACGGTTCGAACGCCCCGTGCGGCGGGGGCGGCGTGGGCTCGTCGTCGCTGTCCAGCACGCCGTAGATGTCCTGGGCGCGTTCACCCCGCCGGCCGTAGTCCGGTTCCAGATCCGGCTCGTCGTCGTTGGCGGTCACGCCGAGGTGTGGCTCGTGGCGCTCCTCGCGCGCCGCGCCGGGGATGCGCGGCTCGTCAAACGCGGGTTCGCGCGCGCCGCCGGTGCGAACGCTGCGGCCGGTATCCAGCGGATCGCCCCAGCCGGCCTCCGGTTCAGCGGAGTCCCCGGGCTCGGCCGGCGCGTACCAGCGCTTGTCGCCCGGCTCGTCACTGGCACGGATATGCACGGCCTCGTCGCCCCAGTCCGCGGCATCGTCCTCCATATCGCGCTGCTGCGCCCGCGCGCGCAGACGATGGGCGGCCCAGATCCCCGCGATCAGGACAATCCCCAAAATGACCAGGCTGATACGCATCCAATCCACAAAAAACCTCGTTGATCCCGGTACCGACGGTCAGGCCTCGGCCAGTTCCACAGCCTCGTCGATATCCACGCTAACCAGGCGCGACACGCCCGGCTCGTGCATGGTAACGCCGATCAGCTGTTCCGCCATGGCCATCGTTGCCTTGTTGTGAGTAATGAAGATGAACTGGATCTGCTCCGACATCTCGCGCAGCAGGTCACAGAAGCGGCCGACGTTGGCCTCGTCCAGTGGGGCGTCCACCTCGTCCAGCATGCAGAAGGGCGCCGGATTCAGCTCGAAGATCGCGAACACCAGGGCCGAGGCGGTGAGCGCCTTCTCGCCGCCGGACATCAGGTGGATGGTCGACAGGCGCTTGCCCGGCGGGCGCGCCATGATGGTGACCCCGGTATCCAGCAGGTCGTCACCGGTCATCTCCAGCCGCGCCTCGCCACCGCCGAACAGGCGCTGGAACTTGTGCCCGAGCCCGGCATTCACCTGATCGAAGGTCTGCTTGAACAGCGCCCGGGTCTCGCGGTCGATGCGGTGCATCGCCTGCTCCAGGGTTTCCAGCGCCTCGATCAGGTCGGCGTGCTGCTCCTCCAGGTAACGCGAGCGCTCCTCCAGACTGCGCGCCTCATCGATCGCCGCCAGGTTGATCGGCCCGAGCTTCTCGATCTTGCGATCCAGTTCGCCGATCGCCTGTTCCCAGGCGGGGACGGTCGCGTCCTCCGGTAGTTCGGGCGCGAGGGCCTCGGCGGCAAAGCCGGATTCCTGGAACTGGGTCTTGAGCTGCTCGATCTGCACCGAACGTTCGCGCAGGTCCAGGCGCAGCTCCTCGCAGGTGGAACGCTGCGCCTCGACCCGGTTGCCCAGCTCGGTGCTGGTGCTCGCCAGCTCGCGCAGCCGCGCGTCGCAGGCCTCCAGATCCGCCCGCGCCTGGGTCAGGCGGGCCTCGGCCGCCTGACGCTGTTCCGCCGCGGTCTGCAGGTCTGCGCGCCACTGCTCCAGCGGGCCCTGGCGGTCGCTGAGCCCCTGCGCCAGGCGCTCGCGGCGCTGGGCGTCGTCCTCGCGCTGGCGCTCCAGGCGCCCGCGTTCGTTCTGTTCGCGCTCCAGGCGGTGGCGCGCCTCCTGCTCGGCCATGCGCGCCTGACTGGCCGCGTCGCGCGCCGCGCGCACCGCGTCGCGGGCTCCGGTCTGGGCCGTGCGCGCGGCCTCGACCCGCGCCTCCAGAGCGGTGCGGTCGGCCTCCAGGGTCTCGATGCGGGACAGGGCCCCGTTGCGTTCGGCCTCCGCCGTGGCGAACTGCTCGCGGGCGCGCGCGGCCTCGTCGTCCAGCTCGCCCGCCTCGCGGTCGATGCGTTCCTGCTGCTGCTCGAGCTGGCGCGCCTGGTCGCGCAGGCGTTGCACGCGGCGCTCACGGTCCTCGATCTGCGCGTTTTGTTCGTGGATCTGCCCGTCCAGCGCCTCGCGCCGGGCGCGGGTGGCCGCGATGGTCTCGTTGCGTTCTTCCAGCGCAGCCTGCAGCCGGCTCACCTGCGTGTTCAGGTCTTCCTGGCGTTCCTGCAGCTCGCGCGCCAGGCGGACGCGGGCCACCGCACCGCTGGCCCCACCCTCCAGCGTGCGATGAGCGACCCAGCCCGGGCCCAGCCAGGTGCCGTCCGGCGTAATCACGCTCTCGCCCGGTCCCAGGGTGGCCAGGCGCGTCCGCGCCGCGTCGGCATCCTCCGCGCAATGCACCAAGGCGAGCCAGGCGGTGACGACCGGGGAGCCCTGTACCTGCCCGGCCAGGCTCCCCGCCGGCACCTCCGGCGTGTGCGACAGGCCCGTGCCGACCAGGCGCAGCATCGCCTCGGGGAGATCCGGCGCGGTCTCCGGCTGATCGGTGACGGCGGCCTCCAGCCAGGTGCCCAGCACCATCTCCACCGCGGTATCCCAGCCCTCGGTCACCTCCAGCTGCTGCACCAGCGGGCGCGACAGGTCCAGCCCGTGCTCGCGCGCCCAGGCCTCGCGGCGGGCGCGGGTCTCCTGCGGGTCATCCTCGCCGGCGAAGTGCTCCAGCCCCGCCAGGCGCCCGGCGACCTCGCGCGCCTCGCGTTCGGTGGCGTGCAGGGTGTCCCGCTCCTCGCGCTGGGCCTGTTCGAGATCGGCCAGCGCGGCCTGCTGCTGGTCGCGTTCGCCCTGCAGCCCCTGCAAGCGCTCGCGCAGTCCGGTGAGTTCCGCGTCCAGGCGGTCGGCCTCGGTGCCCGGGTGGGTCTGCGGCAGCGCCGCGCGCTCGGCTTCCACGCGTTCCTGGCGCTGGGCGACGCGCTTGAGCAGCTGCTCGGCGTTGTCCATGCGCGAGCGCGCGAGCTGGGCGTTCTGGCGCGGCTCGGCGAGCGAGCGTTCCCACTCGGTCAGCGCCTCGCGTGCGCTCTGGTATTCGGTTTCGGCGCCTTCGGCGGCGGCCTCCAGGCGTTCGCGCTCGGCCTCGGCGGTCGCGGCGGCCGAGCGGCGTTGTTCGCTCTCCTGCTCGGCCTGGGCGATGCGCGCCTCCACCGCCTGGTGTTCGCTGGCGGCTGCCTCGATGCGGCTTTCGAGCTGGCGCAGTTCGGCCTGTTCGCGTGTCAGTTCGTCCTCCGCATGGCGGATGGACTGCTCCAGGCGCGAGACCTCGGCGGCGCGATCGTAATAGGCGCTTTGTGCCTCGGTGGTGGCCGCCTCCAGCTCGACCCGCTCCTGGCGTGCCTGCTCGGTGGCGGTCTGCGCCTTTTGGGCCTCGGCCTGGCTCGCAGCCAACGCGGTCTCGGCGTCGTTCAGGCGGCCGCGGCTGGCCTCCGTCTCCTGCTCCTGGGCCTGCAGGCGCAGCAGGATGGCCTCGGCGCGCTTGCGCCGGCGCTCGGCGGCCAGCGCCTGGTAGCGCTCGGCAGTCGCGGCCTGGCGGTTGAGGCGCTCGGCCTGCTTGGACACCTCGTCGCGCACGTCGTCGAGGCGTTCCAGGTTCTCGCGGGTATGGCGTACCCGGTTCTCGGTCTCGCGGCGGCGCTCCTTGTACTTGGAGATACCGGCCGCCTCTTCCAAGTAGACGCGCAGCTCTTCGGGGCGCGCCTCGATCAGTCGCGCGATCATGCCCTGCTCGATGATGGCGTAGCTGCGCGGGCCCAGGCCGGTGCCCAGGAACAGGTCGACCACGTCGCGCTTGCGTGCGCGCTGGCCGTTGAGGAAGTACTTGGACTGGCCGTCGCGGGTCAGCGCGCGCTTGACCGCGATCTCGCCGTAGCCGCTGTACTCGCCGCCCAGGCGACCGTCGGAGTTGTCGAACACCAGCTCGATGGAGGCCTGCCCCACCGGCTTGCGGCTGGAGGAGCCGTTGAAGATGACATCCTCGCTGGAGTCCCCGCGCAGGTGCTTGGCCGAGGACTCGCCCATGACCCAGCGCACGGCATCGATGGTATTGGACTTGCCACAGCCGTTCGGCCCGACCACGCCCACCCGGTTGCCGGGGAGGACGAGTGTGGTCGGGTCCACGAACGACTTGAAGCCGGCCAGCTTGATTCGGGCGAGTCGCACGTTCGGCGCTATCCGCGGTCAGGAAAGTCGGGGTTAGAATGGTACACGCTTAGACCTTTACCGTGACCCACTGCCAGTTCGACAAACGAACCGCTTCACGAAACCATACAAAACCCTGCGGCGCGCCTGCACGCCAAGCCTTCCTTGCCTCCCGCTTTGGCGGGGGCTTCGCGGGCAGGCCCGCTCCCACAGGAACGACCGAGGACGCGACAAACCCATGCCCAGCCAGCCGAGCAAGACCCTGGAAACCTTCGACAACCCGGCGCCGGAGAACGATTTCGCGATCTATATCCGCGTCCCGGAGTTCACCTGCCTGTGCCCCGCCACCGGGCAGCCGGACTTCGCCGAGATTCATATCCAGTACGTTGCCGACGGCAAGTGCGTGGAGCTGAAGTCGCTGAAGAACTACATGTGGTCCTACCGCGATGAGGGCGCATTCCACGAGGCGGTCACCAACCGCATCCTGGCGGATCTGGTGGCGGCGACCGACCCGCGCTACATGCGCCTGACCTCGTATTTCAACGTGCGTGGCGGCGTCTATACCACGGTGGTTGCGGAACATCGCAAGCCCGGCTGGACGCCCCCGGAGCCGGTGCACCTGCCGGCGCCGACGCGCAGCCCGCTGGACATGAACGGCTGACCGAGCCTGCCATGCACGCCATCGGCATTGATCTCGGCACCTCCGGGATCCGGCTGGCGCTGCTGGACCCGGAGGGGGCGCGCATCCACGGCGCGCACCGGGCACTGCCGGCGTCGGTCGGGGGCGACGAGCAGCGGGCGGAACAGAACCCGGCCCTGTGGTGGGCCATTGTGCGCGAGCTGCTGCGTGAAGCGGCCGCGCATCTGCACGGCGAGCCCGCCGCCATCGCGGTGGATGGCACCTCCGCCACCCTGCTGCGCCTGGATGCCGACGGACGCCCGACCCATCCGGCCCTGATGTACAACGATGCCCGGGCCACCGACATGCTGTCGGTGCTGGCCGGGGTCGCGCCCGCGGACTCCGCCGTGCACAGCCCCAGCTCGTCGGCAGCCAAGCTGTTGTGGCTGCGTCGCCACGAGGGGCTCTCCGGCGTGCGCCGCGTCCTGCACCAGGCCGACTGGGTTACCGGACGCCTGCGCGGGCGCTTCGACCGCATGGACGAGAACAACGCCCTGAAGCTCGGCTACGACGCGCTGTGGGGCGGCTGGCCGAACTGGCTACAGGAGACCCTGGGCAGTGACGCGTCGCTGCTGCCGGAGGTGGTCCCGGCCGGGACGGTACTGGGCCCGCTGGACCCGGAAATGGCGGAATCGCTGCATCTGAACCCGGCCTGCCGGATGGTCGCCGGCACCACCGACAGCATCGCCGGGTTCCTTGCCTCCGGTGTGGGCGACGACACCACGGGCGTGACCAGCCTGGGCTCCACGCTGGTGATCAAGCAGCTGGCCCCGGAGCCGATCTACGCCCCGGAACTCGGGATCTACAGCCACCGGCTGCTGGGGCGCTGGCTAGTGGGCGGGGCCTCCAACAGCGGCGGCGCGGTGCTGCGCCAGCAGTTCGACGATGCGGCCCTGGAGCGGCTGAGCGCCGCGATCGACCCCGAGACCGACAGCGGGCTCGACTATCTCCCCCTGCCCCGCCGCGGCGAACGCTTCCCGGTCAACGACCCCGAGCTGCAACCCCGCCTCACGCCCCGCCCCGAGGACGACGCGCGTTTCCTGCAGGGGCTGTTCGAGGGGGTTGCCCGGGTGGAGCACGACGGCTATGAGCGCCTGTTCGAGCTGGGCGCCCCGCGCGTGGAGCGTGTCGTGTCCCTGGGTGGCGGCGCCCAGAACCCCGTGTGGACACGCATCCGCAGCCGGATCCTGGGATTGCCGGTGACCACCGCCGAGGACGACGATGCCGCCAGCGGCGCCGCCCGGCTCGCGCGCATCGGCGTGGGGCTGGAGACGGGTTTCACGGGCTGACCGGCCAGGCCGAGAGGCTCGGCAATCGCCCGCTTTGGCCGGGGCTTCGCCTGCAAGCCGACCGCGATGCCGGGTGGGGCCACCAATTCCATGAGGGGGATCTTGTGGGAACGGCCTTGGCCGCGAAGCCCCCGGCAAAACCGGACTCGGACAACAAACGTAGGATGCGATGAGCGCAGCGAATCGCATCATTGCTCAGCCCCCCCGGTGATTGATGCGATTCGCTGCGCTCATCGCATCCTACGGCGCTGTTTGCCAGAACAAGGCACGGGCAGGCCGTTCCCACAAAACCCGTCCCACGATGTGCTCTGCCATGACGCCGAGGGTGCGGATCGGTGCTACATTCGGGGGAGGCACCCAACAACAAGGGGATACGACATGCACTGGACGCGAATTCTCGGCATTGCACTGCTGGTGGGCGGCATCATCCTGCTGGTGATGGGCTACAACGCAACGGAAAGCCTGGGCGAGGAACTGCACCAGGAGTTCATGGGGCGCTATACGGAAGACACGCGCATGTACCTGATCGCTGGCGGGATCATGTCCGTCGTGGGCCTCGTACTCGCGATCTTTGGGGTGCGCCGCTAAGGGCACATCCGTGCCCGCCGGCACCCTCCGCCTGACGCCGCTGGTCGCCTTCCTCGCGCCGTTTCGCGGGCTCGCGCGCGTATTCGACCCGGGCCTGCGCGGTCTGGTGATCGGCCCGTTGATCATCAACATCCTGGTCGTAATCGGGCTCGCGACGGCCGCCGGGGTCGGCTTCGAGGCCCTTCTGGCGGCCTGGCTGCCCGGCGGGTGGGACTGGCTCGCCTGGCTACTGTGGCCCCTGTTCGCACTGGCGCTGCTGGTGGCCTTTGGGGTCTCCGCCGTCGCGCTGGCGGCGATCATCGCCAGCCCGTTCTCCGGACCACTGGCCTACCGCACCGCCCGCGGGCTGGGCCACGAGCCCCGCCAGCCGGCGCGCTCGTTCCTTGGCGAGATGGGCCACGCGACCGTAACCGCGCTGCGCAAGGCCGGCTACTACGGCCTGCTTTTTATCCCCGTGCTGCTGATCACGGTGATCCCCGGACTGAACCTGCTGGCCCCGATCGCCTGGTTCACGTTCGGGAGCTGGGTGCTGGCCGTGGAATTCCTGGAGGCGCCGCTGGCCAACGACGGCCTGGCATTCGCCGAGGTCCGCAAGACCGTGCGCGCCCACCGGCTGGAGACCCTGAGCTTCGGCGCCGGGACCACGCTGCTGGCAATGGTCCCGCTAGTGAATCTGCTGCTGGTACCGGCCGCGGTCATCGGCGCGACCCACCTGCGAGTGCGCCTGCCCCGGGCCTAACGTCGGGACACTCCAGATGGACGCGAACGTCTCCGAACAGGGCTTTTCACAGGGCGCAACGCCCCTACCTCCACCATAGTCCGGGGTACTCAAGCCCGATACCAGCCGCGTCGTCGTTAAAAAGCCCGTACGGCGCTCGGCACCAACGCTCTCACCCCGATTCCCTTGCCGTCTCCGGACCCTCTCGGGTGCCCCACCCTTGATCCCTCTTCGTGCCTTCTTGGTGCCAGAGAGGCCTTTGGCCTTTGGCGCCAAAGGCGCAGGTCAGGCGAGCAGGGCATCCAGCGGGTTGTCGTCGGGGAGCGGGCGCATGCGGCCCTCGCGCAGTTCCTGGGCCACACCCTGCAGGGAGTGGCGCCGGCTGGCGCCCAGATCCAGCGACAGGAACAGATAGCCACGGGTGGCCTCGCCACGCCAGACCAGGCCCATGCGGTGCAACTGCCCGGTTGCCTTGTCGACCACCTCGAACCACTCGCCGGTACGAATGCGGCTGGCATCGAAGACCCAGGGATCGTCAAGATCGGTCAACAAGTCGGGGTCGTCATCCTCGAGGCGCACGGCCCGCCGCGCTTCGATGCGCGCCTGCGGATCGAAGCGCGGCTCGTCGGCGGAGGCCCGGATCCGTTGCAGATGGGCCTGCCCCAGGTGCTGCACGACCGCCTTGACGCGCGCCTCGTCGGCGCCATGCTCACGTGCGGTGGCCACGATGCGCTGCACCAGCGGGTTCGCTTCCTGTGGGGTCGCCTGGTTGCAGATGGCCCGCACGAGCTCCTGCACCTGGCCATCCAGCACCTGCACAGCCGCCTCGTCCACTGCCAGCAGGTCCTCCCAGGCCTCGGCGATCTGCTCGGCGGAACACTCCGGGAGCTCGGCCCCGGTCTCCAGCACGCAGACCGTCAGGGTGCGCCGGGCGCGGGCCGCGCGTTCCCTCTGACACATCGGCCCCGTGAACTCGGCCGCCTGCGCCTGCCAGTGTTCGTGTTCCACGGCCACGGCGGCGGCCCAGTTGTCTGCCAGTGCCTGCGCCGCAGGGCGATCCAGATCTTCGATCGCACGCCCCAGGTGTTCGATACTCCGGCGCATGGCTTCCAGGTAGCGGCGGACCGTCTCCGAGTCCTCCGCGCTGACCTCGGGGCTGATCCGTACGCCCGTATTGATCAGGCTACCGACCCATTCGCGCAAGGGATGCCCGGGGTCGTGGAAAAATTGGAGGTCGTGGCTAACCGCACGCACCAGTAGCGGCTGCAGCTCCAGCATCACTGCGCGAAACGCTGCATGGCAATCGAGGTGACGCGATACCTCGGCGAATACACCGGCCAGGACCCTTTCGATGACGCTCTCGATCCGTGGTTCCGCCGTGGCTTCGCCCGCCACGGCGGCGGTCGCGGTGCCACCGCCGCCTGCCGCAACTCCATGGCCCGATGGTAGCCAGCCAGCCGCCGCGGCCCACTGCAACCAGTCCGCCGCGCCGGCATCCGGGGCCGGCATCACGGCACCAGAGACCGCAAGGCCCCCTGCTCCGCCAACCGCAGGTGCGGCGCTCTCCGTGGCAGCCGATTCCGACGCCGTGGCGGGGCCCGCTTCCCGGGTGGCATGGGCCCAGCTCGCACGCGGCGACGCTCCGGGCAAGTCGCCCTCCGGGACCTCGGACACCGGCTCTCTGACCAGCCCGCAGCCCTCGACTGTCTCGACCACAAAGGCCAGAGTCGGTGCGGCCGTCTGGCCCAGGCAACGCACGTAGGCTCGCATCAGGCCCAGCGTCATATCCGTCCGGCCGAACTGTTCCTCGGCCGACTCGATCAGGCGCTCGTACCAGTTCAGCGGCGACCACGGCGCCCAGCCGGGGTGCTCGAAGCGGTGATCCTCGCGCGCGGCCTGGAGGAATACGAACCAGGAGTAGCGATTCTGCTCGCGGACCAGCCCTTCGAGCTTGTGGCGCAGGGAACGGCGGGTGGACTGGTAATCGTCCAGGATTTGCAGGCCGGAGTTGTCATCGGCGTAGCTGGAACCGGAGAATTCGTACTCGGGTGGGTAGGTTGTGGAGACAAAGTCACGCTCCAGGGCCTCCTCGAACTGACGACGCAGCACATATTGATAGCCTTGGAGCTGGTTCGCCCACTCCGCGCTGTCGGCCTCGTCACCGCCAGCGGACCAATCCTGCGCGACGGATTCCAGACAGCGCTCAAGGTGATCGGTCACCCGCGGGACGATCCCGCGCACCAGTTGCTGGCGCTGGGCATCCGACAAACCGGACAGACCCGACCAGACCGCGGCCGGGTCCGCGGCCCGTGCTTCCCTGTCTGTATGCTCCCTGCCTGCCATCGATGAGGTGTCCTCGTATTGCTGCGTGGTGGCTCGCGTTAGTTCAGCGTGAGCCCGTCCACAGTGTACAGGCGCGATCAAAGCGGGACATCCAGTGCAATTTCGCACCGGACAGGGAGACCCTTGCTGAGACGTTCCCTAAAGGTCCAGCGGCTGCGTTCCCACCTGAACCATTTCGCCCTCGACACGCACGGGGAACCGGGTCAGTGGTTCCTCGGCAGGCGCGGCCATCACCTCGCCGGTTCGCAGGCAGAACTGGGCCTCGTGCATCGGACACGTGATGCAGTCATCGGCGCCGATCTCCCCATCCGCGATGGGCACATCCTCGTGAGTACAGAGGTTCTCCACGGCAAAATATTCACCACCCAGGTTAAAGATCGCCACCTCGGTATCCGCTGTCTCCACCAGGCGATGATCGCCATCCTGGATGGTCCCGACCGGGGCTACGTCAATCCATTCCGTCATCACGACTCCTTTGCTTCTGAAAATCTCCGTATCGCCCCCCCTGCGCTTGCAGCTCAGGGGGACGCCCGCAGGGCCGCGGTCGCGGCCGCATCGATCTCGATCCGCCGGCCCTCTTCCGGGTGGTAGGAGAAGCGCCCCACCACCCGCAAGTTCTCGCCCAGGTGATCACGCACCGCCGACCCGGGCTTGACCGCCACGCGGTTGATGGCGTCGTCTTCCAGCCAGTAGTGCTCCGGATCATCAAAACGATTCACGACACCCTCGGTTTCCACCAGTTCGCCATTGAAGGCCGGCGCGGATGCAGCCAGCTGTTCCAGGGTCACCGGCGATACCCGCTCGCCCCCGCAAGCCACCAGCAGGGCGGTCATGGCCAGCCCCAGCCACACGGCATTGATCCCTTTCAGCACGATCTTCTCTCCCAGTTGCACTCGCGGCGACTGCCGACGCTTATCCGGCTCCAGCCTACCGAAACTGCGCCATGTCACGCCCATTCACCCCTGAATGACGGGCCTAAGAAAACCTGCATCCATTCGCGCGACGTCGGCCACGTCGAACTTCAGGAGCGTTATCGTTCGGAGGTGCACGCTCAAGCTGATGGCATCGCCGCCGTTACCCTGGGCAGGTAAATCGCACACACCCGCGATCAAGGACGGCCCCACCAGTGAACTCTTCACGCCACCATCATCAGGCCCCGCGGACCTGGAACAACGCCCCATCCTCGCCGAAGGAATACCGCCAAGGGACTGTCAGCCCCAGCCGGGACCATTCCATCACCGTTGCGCAGGAATCCCGGAGTACCGCGCAGGATGATGACTGGGTACAGCTCGCCAACGAAACCCTGAAACTGATCCGCCAGCTACGCATCTAGGGAAACCGAGGACGCTATTTCACGTTCTGAGCAAGCCAGCGATCCAGGGCATTGCCGAAGGCCTGGCGGTCGCGCGGACCTAGCGCCGCCGGGCCGCCGGTCTCGACCCCACTGGAGCGCAGCGTGTCCATGAAGTCGCGCATGCTGAGGCGCTCGCGGATGTTGTCGGGAGTATAGAGTTCGCCCCGGGGATTCAACGCCTGCCCGCCGTTCTCGATCACATCCGCGGCGAGCGGGATGTCTGCGGTGATGACCAGGTCCCCGGTGCCAATGCGCCGGACAATCTCGTTGTCGGCCACGTCGAACCCGGCGCCGACCTGGATCGAGTCGATCAGCTTCGACGGCGGCGTGCGCATCGGCTGATTGGCCACCAGCGTGACCGGAACCCCCGTGCGCTTCGCCGCACGAAACAGAATCTCCTTGATGACCGCGGGGCAGGCATCCGCGTCGACCCATATCTTCATGGTTCTCCTTCCCGAAAGCTCGCTGATGATCGGGGCGCAGGGTAGTCGTTTGCGGCGCCCGGCACATTTCCCCACCGTTCGGATTGGCGCCGGGGCGGTACACGTGCTATCTGCTTGGGAGACGTCAACCAACATGCTTGGCCCTTCCGGCCAAGCCTCGCAAGGAGCAATACATGGGCATTGAAGTCACCGGCATTCTGGGCCTGATCTGGCTGCTGATCGTGATCTGGGCAATCGTGCGCACCGCACAAAGCCCCGCGACCCCCATAGTGAAAGTACTGTGGATCCTGATCCTGCTGTTTCTTCCCCTGGTCGGTCTGATCGCCTGGTTGCTGCTCGGGCCCAAGTAGGCCCAACCCAGGCACCGGGCGCTCACATCCGGCGCAGGAACTCCGCAAGGGTCGGCGCGTCATCGCCCCCCTGACGCAGTCGCTCGAGTAGCGCCTCCTGGGGACCAAAACGGGCCGCGTCGTAGGCAGTTGCCGGCACACGAGACGCGGAGCCCGCCCGAGCGGGCCTGGCGGTCGACTCGTCCCGACCCTTCCAGCCGAAATCGGGCGGAGGACGGTCAGCCCCGGGGCGTCGACCCTCCCCGGCTTGCATGGTCGCCGGCGCCGCTACGTCTTGGGGTGCGTCCATCGCGGGCGCAAGCCGCGCACGCAAACGGCCCAGCAACCCGGCATGGGCCTCCGGATCCGCCTGCAGCGCGTCCACCAGTGCCATCAGATCGATCGCAGCGCGGCCTGTTCGCGCCCGGTACTGCTCGTGCATGGCGTCCAATTCCACCGCCAGCGCCTCGGGCTCGGAGACCTCCAGGGCCGCGTCGAACGCCGCGCGCAAGCGCCCGAGCACACCCTCTTCGCTGCCCAAACCGTCCGAGGCTTCCGAGGCTTCCGAGGCTTCCGAGGCTTCCGAGGCTTCCGAGGCTTCCGAGGCATGGTCGACCGAGGGCGGCTCCGCAGCGAGCGCCGGGGCTTGTGGACGGGCGTCCCCCAACGGCGTATGCGCAGCCGGATCATCCTGCTGCAGACGACGCCGCCAGAAAAGGCTGAATGCTGGCGCGTCTTCATGCGGAAGGCTGTCTTCCAGGGCATTCGCCAGACGCTGGAACGGACGCGCCGAGGGGTCATTCTCGGCGAACAGGGCGACCGGGTGCTGCAGTGTGACGGCCGAGCGGAGGCTTTCGTCGCGCTGGACGAAGCCGAGAAATTCGACCCGGGTATGCAGATATTTCTCGACGGCATTGGCAAACCGCTGGAAGACGCTGCGGGCCTCGGCGACATCCGCCACCATGTTCACGATCACGCGGACATCCAGGGCCTGACGCCGCAACGCCAGCTTGAGCAGGGAGAACGCATCGGTCAGCGAGGTCGGTTCCGGCGTCAGCACCAGCAGGACCTGGTGCCCGGCCGCGAGGAAATCGAGCGTGGTATCACCGATGCCCGCGGCGGTATCCAGCAGCAGGTCGTCGAAATCCGCCTCGATGTTCGCCAGTTCCTCCGCCAGCCGCTGCTGATGCGCCCCGGAGAGCTCCGCATATTCGCGAATACCACTGGCGCCGGGGATGATCTTCAGGCCGTGCGGCCCTTCCAGCAGGATATCGCGGATTCCACATTCGCCCGCCAGGACCTCCGCCAGGCCCTGTTGCGGGCGCAACCCCAACAGTATGTTCACGTTGGCGAGGCCGGTATCGCCATCCAGGATGCCGACCCGCCGCCCGCGCCGCGCCAGTGTGATCCCCAGGTTCACCGCAATGCTGGACTTGCCCACCCCGCCCTTGCCGCTGGCCACGACAAGGACCCGCGGGCGCGCGGCGACCCCGGAACGGGTATCCGTCAAGGCGCTGTGACGGGACATCGCGGCTTCCTGCATGGCACTCATCGGCATTGGGAAAGAATGATGGCGAACTCACGGTCGGTCTACCCCATTCGGTGGCGCGGGGCAATACCACTCAGTATAGTCAGGAACCAGTGGTGATCCGACAGACTGCATCAGAGGTTCGGTTCCGGACACGCACACAGGGCAAAAGGCGCGGCAGGCCGACTGCACGCGACCGGGGAGCAGCATGACGAGCGTCAATACGGCAACGGACGGTCTACCGAGCCTGCCCCAGGCGCTCATCCCGGTGCTGGACGCCACCCAGGCCCATGAGGCCGATTTCCAGTCCCTGGCCCGGGCGATCATGCAGGACGCGGGCATGTCCAGCCGCCTGCTGCAGGCCGCCAACTCGCCCTTCTACTATCGCGGCTCCACCTGCCGCACCATCGATCGCGCCCTGTTCAGCCTGGGCCTGGATACCGTGCGCAGCCTGGCCCTGACCGCGTCGATCCAGCAGTTGTTCGGCGAGTTCGGACCGCGCCATCGCGGCTACCTGCGCACCATCTGGCAACGGGCGCTGACCACCGCCAACCTGGCACAGGTCCTCGCAACCCTCACCCGCTATCCGCGGCCCGAGGAGGCCTACCTCGCCGGACTGCTGATCGACATCGGGCGCCTGGTCCGCCTGGTGGGTGACGAGGGGCATTACTGGCCCATCCTCCAGTCCGCCGAAGACGACCCCCACCTGATCGAGACCGAACGCACAACCTACAGTCAACACTACGGGGAACTGGGCGGCGAATGCCTCGAGGCCTGGGGGCTGGGCCCGTTCCTGGCCGATGCCGTGCGCTACCACCTGGAACCGGCCGAGCGCGTGCGCGACGCCCATCACCTGGTCAAACTGGTCAACCTGTCGCATGCAATGGGCTGTCTGCCAGGCGCAGGCACACAGGATTCCGCGGCCGGGTGCAACGAGACCGCCCTGGCCGCGGCGGATACCCTTTTCGGCCTCAACGAGGGATTGACCCGCGAATTGCGCGGGCGCGTGGCCGAGGATGTGCGGCGAATTGCCGGATCACTGGAAATCGATCTGGGCGCGACCCGGACCACGGCGGATCAAAACCCGGAGGAGACCGATCACGCGGCGGAGCGCGCACTGGCCGCCCGGGTCCGTGATCTGACCGAGCTGGAACGCATGAATGGCGAACTGGCCAGGGCGGCCGACCTGCAGGAGCGTTGCGCCGCCGCGCGCCGCACCCTGTACCTGACGCTGGGCATAGACCACAGCCTGCTGTTTCTGATCGACCCGGATCACCAGTCCATCGCCGCCTGGGTGGAGGACGACGAGACCCCCGATTTCACCCTGCCGCTGCTACCCGGGCGCAGCCTGGTGACCGATACGCTGCTGGATCGCGAGATTCAGCTCCACGAGGAAGAGAACGCCGCCGGCTTGCCCGTGATCGACCAGCAACTGTTCCGGCTCTGCGAAGCCGAAATCCTGTGGAGCTTTCCGCTGCTCGCCGACGGCCAGGAACCCGCGGGGGTGCTGATCCTGGGCCTTGCACGCAGTCAGGCGCAGGCCCTGGAGGCCCGCTCGGACTTCATCGACTCACTCGCACGCGAGATCGCCCGGGCGCTGGTCGCCACACCCGAGTCGGCGGATGCCCCGGACGGCGCCACCGAGCAGCGCATCCGCGACACGGTGCACGAGGCCGGAAACCCGCTCAGCATCATCCAGAACTACCTGAGCGTGCTGAATCACAAGCTCGGCGAAGAACACGAAGCGCGCCACGAGCTCGGCCTGATCAAGGAGGAAATCGACCGGGTCGGGCGCATCCTGCTGCGCCTGCGCGATCCGCAGGCTGCCGGGAACGAGGAGACCGGACCGGCCTCGCTGAATGCACTGGTCCGCCAGGTCGCCGATATCGTGGACGGCTCACTCTGTCGCACACGAGGCGTTCGCCTGCACCTGGATCTGACTCCCTCCGATCCTCCGCTGTCGGCCCCCGCGGATCACCTGCGGCAGATCCTCATCAATCTTCTGAAGAACGCGGCCGAGGCCCAGGCATCCGGCGGGGAGATCACCATCGCCACCCGTGCCCCAACCACCGTAAACGGCCGCAGGGTTGTGCCCCTGTCGGTAGAGGACAAGGGGCCCGGGCTCCCTGCCGAGGTCCAGGCCGCGGCATTCGCGCCTGTGACATCGACCAAGGGCACAGGCCATGCCGGGCTCGGACTCAGCATCGTCAAACGCCTGACCGAGGAGATCGGTGCGGGACTCTCATTCACCAGCGGGAGCGCAGGGACGCGCTTCGAAATCGCACTGCCCCACGCATCACGGGGGTTGGCGAGCGCATCAGGGACGACGCGACCATGATTCGCTACTGACCACGAGACCCCGATGCCCGAACGCGACGCGCCGATCGACCCGCAATCCGTCAAAATCCTCATTGCCGATGACGATCCCGGCCTGCTCGAGAGCCTGCGCGGACTCCTGACCATTCAGGGCTACCCCGTGCGGACGGCCGCGGGGGGTGGCGCGGCCATCGAGGCCCTGCGCGAAAAGCACTACGACCTGCTGCTGCTCGACCTGACCATGCCGGAACTCAACGGACTGGACGTGCTGCGCTTCATGCAGGCCGCCGGGCTCGAGACCCTCACCGTGGTCGTCAGTGGCAACAGCACGGTGGAGGATGTCGCCGGGGCGCTGCGCGAGGGCGCCCACGACTATCTGAAAAAGCCCTACGAGCCCGCCGAGTTACTGGCCACCGTCCGCAATGCCCTGCACCACAAGGCGCTGGAGGACGCCAATCGGACCATGCGGGCCCGCCTGGAGAAGTCCGAGCGCCTGCACCGGGTGATCGTCAATAACTCCCCGGATATTGTCTTTGTTCTCGGCGCCGACCATCGCTTCCGTTTCGTCAATTCACGTGTACACGAGCTACTGGGCCATGCCCGCCGCGACTTGATCGACCGCTCGGTGTTCGACCTCGTCGAACCCGAGGATCGCGACAAGGCGGAATACTTCTTCGAACAGGCCGCCAGCCCGCACCCCCACATCCGCTCGGTGGAACTGGCCCTGAAGCCCGGCACGCCTTCGCGCACCCGCCGCTTCTTCGAGGTCGCGGTGTGGCCGTCCAGCAACAGCGACGACGCGGACAACGGCGAAACGCTGATCTACGGCACGGCACGGGATATCACCGACCGCAAGGAATCCGAGGCCTTCATCAACTTCCAGGCCTATCACGACCTCCTGACCCGACTGCCCAACCGTGCCCTGTTCCGCGACCGGGTGGATGTGGCCATCTCGCATGCGCAGCGCTCGGGCACCCAGCTGGCGGTGCTGTTCATCGACCTGAACCGCTTCAAGGTGATCAACGATTCCCTCGGTCACACCATGGGCGACCGCCTGCTGCAGGAGGTCGGCCAGCGGCTGCAAGCCTGCATCCGCAAGGGCGACACGCTGTCACGCTTCGGCGGCGACGAATTCACGCTGCTGATCCCGGGACTGGCCAGCAACGAGGCCGCCATCCAGGTAGCCGACAAGATCCTGGAAAGCCTGCAGGCCCCGTTCAAGATCGGCGACCAGGAGCTGTTCGTCGGGGCCAGCATCGGCATCGCGATCTACCCGGATGCCGGCGACAACCTCGAGGCCCTGATCAAGAATGCGGATATCGCAATGTACCGCGAGAAGAGCAGCGGCAAGACGGGTGTGCGCGTGTACAGCCCGGACATGGGTGGCCATCCGCCGCGACGACTGCAACTGGAACAGGACATGCGCCGCGCACTCGAGCGCGACGAGTTTCACATCCTCTACCAGCCGCAGGTGGATACGGAAACCGGGCATATGGTGGGCGTCGAGGCCCTGATCCGCTGGGATCACCCCACGCTCGGGCTGCTGGGCCCGGCCGAGTTCATCCCGGTCGCCGAGGAGACCCGCCTGATTGTGGATCTCGACCGTCTGACCCTGCGCACCGCCATCCGCGAAATGCAGCGCCACAGCCGCGCCGGTTACCCGGAGCTGCGCCTGGCGGTGAACCTGTCGCCCGTGCTGGTCGAGCGTGACGACTTCGTCGAGGACTTCCTCGGCATCCTGGGCGAGACGGGCTTCCCGCCCGACCTTCTGGAGGTCGAGATCACCGAGAACCTGCTGATGAGCGACACCCCGGACACGGTGCACAAGCTGAACCGTCTAGGGGCCGCCGGCGTGCAGATCGCGGTGGATGACTTCGGCACCGGCTATTCGTCGCTAAGCTACCTGCAGAAGCTGCCGATTCACACGCTCAAGATCGACCGCAGCTTTACCCATACGATCTGCCGCGAGGACGAGGCCTGCATCGTCAACGCGATCATCTCCATGGCCCGCGGGCTGCACATGAACATCGTGGCCGAGGGGGTCGAGACCGAGGCCCACCGCGACTATCTGCGCGACCTGGAGTGCCCGATGATTCAGGGCTTCCTGTTCGGCCAGCCGGCGCCACTGCATACCCTGCTGGAGAACGAGGCCCTCTTCGCCGCACCCACTACCTGCCAGTAGCCTCTCCGGCAACCCGGGAGACGCTGCGACTCCATTGCGTGTCCCTACGAATCGGCCGCGACCACCTCAGGCGCCGCATCGGCCAGGAAGCGGTGTCCCTGGCGCAGGCAGTAGCGCAGCCACTTGTACAGGAACCGGTTATGCCTCCAGCGGCAGACCAGGCCCGGGTGACCGGTCAGCATCTCTGGCGCGCGACCGTCGCCCATCGTGCGGCAGTGCAGTTCCAGCACCTCCGCCTGCCGCGCATCATGGAACATGCGTACGCGCATGTCCGGCTGTTGCCGACGCTCGCCCTGGTGGTCGAACCGGTAGGTCAGGTGCAGCGTGGTCGTGTAGCGGGTGCGCTCCAGCACCTCCAGATACAGATCCAGCGCACCCTCGACCCGCGAGACCGACCGCAACGGCTGCCGCTCGAGCTCCGGGCACAAACGCCGCAGTGCGAGGTAGTTTTCCTCGTACATCTCCATCAGCGCCGCAAAACTCTCGGGCCTGGGCTCCAGATGGGACGGGGTCTTACGCTCCAGCAACATGTCGCGCAGTCTAACAGCACCGTTTCGCGGGACACCGATTGTCCGCATCCAGAGCAGGACACCCCCAGGGCTTTTTGGTAACGTCGACAGGGGAGGTGCCGAGCAATGTTGTACTCGCACGCGTTGGTGTCCATGTTCTCCGAGACCCGGCCCGGCACGCAGTCCGGTGGTGGTGCTACCGGCCCGTTCCTGTCCTCATCAAGGCGCAACACAGGATTCGGGAACACGGGGCACCATCCTCACAAGCCATCGAAAAACGGGACTCGGCCGCCCGTGCTGGATGAAAACGGGCCCGTTGCCCGCAAGGCGACTCCCTTGTGCCGAGCGACTGCACGCCAGTCACCACGCCCTGTCAGGCCACAGAATCGACTCGAGCGCGAGCGTCCGCATTGCTCAGCGTCTCCCTGGACAACAAGGATGAGCGACCCATGGACATAAGTGTCGTCACGACCCAACCCTTTCCCGACCAGAAACCCGGCACCTCCGGTCTGCGCAAGCGCGTCCGGCAATTCCGCCAGCCGCACTATCTGGAGAATTACATCCAGAGCGTCTTCGATGCCTGCCCGGACCTGAAGAACGGCGAACTGCTGGTCGGAGGCGACGGGCGCTTCCACAATCGCGAGGCGATCCAGGTCATCCTGCGCATGGCCGCAGCCAACGGGGTGCAGAAGGTCGCCATCGGGTATGGCGGACTGCTGTCCACGCCGGCCGCCTCGTACCTGATCCGGTCGCGGGGGGCCACGGGCGCCCTGATCCTGTCCGCCTCCCACAACCCGGGCGGGCCGGAGGGGGATTTCGGCATCAAGCTCAACACCGCCAACGGTGGCCCGGCCCCGCACTCGGTGACCGACGCGATCTTCGAACAGAGCACCCGCATCAGCCATTACCGGATCGCCAACGGCGCTGAGCATGTCGACATCGATCATCTACACGCAGTACAGATGGGCGACATGGACATCGAGGTCGTCGACCCCGTGGGCACCTACGCCGACTACATGGCCACGCTGTTCGACTTTGACCGCATCGGCGAACTGCTGCGCTCCGACCATTTCCGCATGCGCTTCGATTCCATGCACGCGGTTACCGGCCCGTACGCCGAGGAGATCCTGATCAACCGCCTCGGCGCCCCGGCCGACACCATCCTGCGCGCGGAACCGCTAGCCGACTTTGGCGGCCGTCACCCGGACCCGAATCTGTCCCATGCGCGCGAGCTGAGCGAGGCCCTGTTCGGCCGGGATGCCCCGGATTTCGGGGCCGCGTCGGACGGCGACGGCGACCGCAACATGATCCTCGGGCGCCGGTTCTTCGTCACGCCGTCGGACAGCCTCGCCATCATGGCCGCCAACGCCCATCACATCCCGGCGTTCGCCGACGGCCTGAAGGGCGTGGCCCGCAGCATGCCCACCAGCCAGGCCGTGGACGTGGTCGCCGAGAAGCTGGCCCTCCCCTGCTTCGAGACCCCCACCGGCTGGAAATTCTTCGGCAACCTGCTGGACGACGGGCGCATCCGCCTGTGCGGTGAAGAGAGCTTCGGCACCAGTTCCGATCACGTACGCGAGAAAGACGGCCTGTGGGCCGTGCTGTTCTGGCTGAACCTGCTGGCCGTACGCCGCCAGTCGGTCGAGGAGATCGTGCGTGATCACTGGCGCCAGTACGGCCGCCACTACTACACGCGCCACGACTACGAAGCAGTGGAGAGCGAACGGGCCGAACAGGTGATGGCGCGCATCCGCGAGCAGCTCTCGGTACTGCCGGGCCAGTCCCTGGCCGGCATGCGCGTCGCCCAGGCGGACGACTTCGCCTATCGCGATCCGGTGGACAACAGCCTGACCGAGCACCAGGGCCTGCGGGTACTGTTCGAGAGCGGTGCCCGCATCGTCTTCCGCCTGTCCGGCACCGGCACCGAGGGCGCCACCCTGCGCCTGTATATCGAGCAGCACGAGACCCATCCCGAACACCTCGATGCCGACCCCCAGGAACTGCTGGGACCGCTTATTGACGCCGCATCGCGCCTGGGCGACATCCCCGGCCTGACCCGCCGCGAGAAGCCCGACGTCATCACCTGACGGATGACGATCACTGCCACTGCGCAGCGCTGGAGCCACGGCTATGCCTTCTTCCTCGCAGCCACGGCCTCGGCGGTGGGGCTGGGTAACGTGTGGAAGTTTCCCTACATCCTCGGCCAGAACGGGGGTGGCGCCTTTCTCGCGGTCTACCTCGGCTGCATCGTCCTGATCGGCATTCCGATCATGATGGCGGAGGTCATGATCGGTCGCCGGGGCCGCCGCTCGCCTGGATACGCAGCCCGCGAAGTGGCTCGCGAGAGCGGCGCCCACGACCTGTGGCAGCTGGTCGGCTGGCTGGGCCTGTTCTCCGCCTTTCTGATCATGAGCTTCTACGTGGTGATCACCGGCTGGGCCTTCTCCTACGTCCACAAGGCCGCCACCGGCGCCTTTGTCGGCGCCGACGGCGACCAGGTGGCGGGAGTGTTCGCCGCCATGACGGCCTCCCCCGCCGAGATGCTCGCCTGGAGCACCCTCGCCGTTACCCTGGCCTTCGGCATTGTCGCCCTGGGCCTGCGCCAGGGGCTGGAACGCTGGCTGCATGTGCTGATGCCGGTGCTGCTGGTCCTGCTACTGACCGCCCTGGCCAGCGCCTGGTGGATTGGGGATGTCCGCCAGGCGCTGGATTTCCTGCTGCGGCCGGACTTCTCCGCGCTGACCTCGCACGGTGTATTGATCGCGGTGGGCCATGCGTTCTTCACCATGACGCTGGCCTCCGGGGTGCTGATGATGTTCGGCGCCTACCTGCCACAGCACACGTCCATCGGCCGCACTGCCATTGGCGTGGCACTGGCGGATACTGCGGTCGCCCTGATCGCGGGGCTGGCGATCTTCCCCATCGTGTTCGGTTTCGGGCTCGACCCGGCCGAAGGCCCCGGGCTGATGTTTCAGACCCTGCCGCTGGCACTGGCGGCCGTGCCCGCCGGCGTCCTGCTGACGACCCTGTTCTTCGCCACCCTGAGCCTGGCCGCATTCAGCACCATGATCACGAATGTTCAGGCCTTCGTGCACCTGTTTCACGAGCGCCTGCATGCGTCCCGCGTGCTCGCCGTCCTGGTGTGTGGCGGCGCGGTCTGGCTGCTGAGCCTGGCCAGTGTGTTCTCGTTCAGCGGAGCGGCCTGGACACGCCTGGACATCACCCTGCTGGGCCGCGAGATCCCGACCGTCTACCACGCCATCGAACACGTGGCCATCAACCTGATGCTCCCGTTGGGGGGCCTGTTGATCGCGGTATTTGCCGGCTGGGTTGTGCATACCCGCGTGGCCCGCGACGAGCTCGCCCTGGCCCCCTTCGCGTTCACCATCTGGCGCCTCGTGCTCCGCTATGTTGCGCCAATCGGACTCGGTGCACTCCTGTTGAATCTGGCCGGTTGGATATAGCCCGACGGAGTGCGGCCAGGGGGATCACAACAAGCCCCGCAGGCGCGCGACGGCCTCGCGCAGGCGGGACTCGGACTGGGTGTAGGCGATGCGCAGGTAGTCTCGGCCCCGGCTGGGGCTGAAATCCGTCCCCGGCGTCAGGGCCACACCGACCGTGTCCAGGATGCGCGCAAAGGACCTCGGAGTCCGGGCCGTGGGCGGTACAGTCGGCATAGATGTAGAACGCGCCCTCCGGCCGCGCCTGGACCTCCAACCCGAGCCCCGGCAGCGCCTCCAGCAGCACGTCCCGACGGCGTTTCAGCTCGCGCACCCGCGATTGCAGCAACGCCTCGGTCTCGGGCGCGAAGGCCGCCAGCGCCGCGGTCTGGGCCATGCTGGCTGGGGCCACACACAGATTCTGTGCCAGGCGCCGCACCGGGTCCACCCAGGTCTCCGGCACCACCATCCAGCCCAGGCGCCCGTGTTCGCCCATGGGCTGAACCCCGCCGCGGGGCCGGGTCTGATATTCGAGGCTCTGCCCCTGGCACTCTCGGCAATCCCGGCGGGTGTGCTGCGCGCGACCGTATTTTTCGTGGTCCTGGGTATCGGGGTATTCAGCACCATGATGGCCAATGTGCAGGTCTTCATGCACCTGCTAAGGGAGCGCTTCGGGATGCATCCGGCCGGGGCTGCGATGATCTCCGGACTCGCAATCTGGGGGCTCAGCCTGATCACCATTGCCTCGTTTACCGATGCCGAATGGGCGCAGATCGAGCTAACCCTGCTGGGGCGAGAATTGCCCACGCTCTACCACCTGATCGAGCATGCCTCAATCGATATCCTGCTACCCATGAACGGATTGCTGATCGCCCTGTTCGCGGGCTGGGTCACCCCCAACCAGATCGCCGCCAGCGAGATGGGACAGTGGCGAATCACCGACTCGTTACGGCGCACGATCCTGCGCTATCTCGCGCCCGCGGCCCTGCTCGGCCTCTTTTGGCAGCTGTCGGACCTGGGCGGCCATCTGCCGTTGTGAACGACGCCCGCTGCACGTTTCGTCCTCAGGCCCCGTTAGAATACGCCCATGAATGATGAATGGATCGTCACGTTCGAGATCGCCGCCACCCTGTTCGCGGGACTCGGGCTGTTCTTCGTCGGCATCCGCCTGATCAGCGAACATCTGCGCCAGTTGGCGGATCGGCGCCTGCGCACCCTGGTCGGACGGGCAACCGCAAGCGATCGTTCGGCTGCCGCGCTGGGACTAGTAGGCGGGGCCATCAGCCAGAGCATCCACGCCGTAATCTTCGTGCTGATCTCGCTAGTGACCGCAGGCGTGCTGGATGCGCGCCGTGCCCAGCCGGTCATCAACTTCGCCAATCTCGGGACCTCGCTGCTGGTGCTGATCGCCGCCCTGGACCTGAGCCTGATGGTGTTCATCCTGGTAGGTGTGACCGGTCTGCTGTTCTATTTCGATCGCGACCAGTCCGCTCGCCTGCGCCATCTGATCCGCGCGCTGCTCGGCATTGGGCTGCTGTTTCTGGGCCTGATCTTCATCAAGGAGGGGGCCAAGCCGCTGGCCGACCTCCCCTGGATGACCGAACTGATGTCCCTCTCGGCGCAATCCCTGCTGATCGCGTTCGTGACGGGGCTGGTATTCGCGGTCATCGCCCACTCCGCCTCCAGCATCACCATCGTCACCATGGCCTTGGCCGCCAGTGGCGTGATTGATCTGGAGTACGGGCTGATGGTGGTCTACGGCGCGGGCTTCGGCACGGGCATCAGCACCCTTGTGCTGGCCGCCTCGCACAAGGGGCTCGGGCGGCAGCTAGCGCTGTACCAGTTTATCCTCAAGGCCATGGGGTTGGCCCTGCTGCTTCCACTGTTCTGGATCGAGTTCTACGGCGGCATCCCGCTGGTCGCGGCCTTGCTGGCCGCACTCCCGGTCGGGATTGGCTTCCAGATCGCGTTCTCCTATGTGCTCTATCAGATTGCCTGCGACATGGTCATGCACCCGTTCCACCACCGCGTCGCCGACTATCTCGAACGCAAGGCCCCACCCACCGCGGAGGAGACCCTGGGAAAGCCGAAGTACCTGTACGCCGGGGCCCAGAACGACGCGGGCAGTGCCCTGATGCTCGCTGAACAGGAGCAGCTGCGCCTGCTGCGGCATCTGCCGGAATATCTCGACGGCGTGCGCGACGAGATTCCACAGCCCCGTCACGACCGCGTTAGCCTGCAGCGCGGCGGAACCCAGGTCGCGGACGCGACGGCACAATTCCTGGACGAGATCCTGTCTGGCGCCCTCAGCGGCGCCACCCTGGACCATGCGATCGTATTGAAGAGCCGGAACGAACTGATCGGGTCGCTGCAGGAGACCCTCAACGACCTGGTCATCGAGGTCGAACGCGCGCGCACTGGCAAGGACTCGGCCGAGGCGCGTGCGCTGACCCATGGCCTGATCGAGACCCTCCACATGATGCTGCTGACGCTGAACGATGCGGCGCGTACCGAGGATGCCGACGACATCGAACTGCTGCAGTCGCTGACCCATGATCGATCGGAACTGATGGACTCGATCCGGCGCCGTCTACTGACCGGCGGCGAACTCGTCGGCAGCACGCGCGACGCAGTGTTCGGTGCCACCAGCCTGTTCGAGCGCGGGGTCTGGCTGCTGCGCCGCTACTCCCTGCTGTTGGCCTCCCCGGAGGGCGCTCGCCACGAGGCCCCCGAAACCGCAGCCACCAGCGCATAGGAGCCGAGTACTTTCGGCGATCGCGGCCTCGCCAGCGCCCCTTCGGCCAGAGGGCTAGCCTCCTACAGTGCGATGGTCCCGGAACCGCGAGAGCCGTGTCACCCGCGGGCGAACACGGTTTGCAGGCGCTCCAGCGCCTCGCGCAGGCGGGACTCGGACTGAGTGTAGGCAATGCGCACATAATCACGACCGCGGGTGGGGCTGAAGTCCGTCCCCGGAGTCAGGGCCACCCCCGTCTCGTCCAGGATTCGGGCACAAAGGGCCTCGGAATCCACTCCATGCGCCCGACAGTCGGTCCAGACATAGAACGCCCCCTCCGGGCGTGCCTGCACTTCCAGGCCGAGCCTGGGCAACGCGTCCAGTAGCACATCCCGGCGCGCCTTTAGTTCCTGGACCTGGGACTGCAGCAGGGCCTCGGTTTCGGGGGCGAAAGCCGCGAGTGCGGCGGCCTGCGCCACAGTGCCCGGGGCCACGAAGAGGTTCTGCGCCAGACGCCGTACCGGGTCCACCCAGGCTTCCGGCACCACCATCCAGCCCAGGCGCCACCCGGTCATGGCGAAGTACTTGGAGAACGAGTTGATCACCACCACATCCGGGAAGCCGGCGGCGGCACTGGGCTCCGGGGTATCGAAGACGATCTGGGCGTAGATCTCGTCCATGATCACCAGGCCTCCCCGCTTGCGCACGGTCTCGACGATCGCAGCCAGCCGATCACGCGACAGGCAGGTCCCGGTCGGGTTCGCCGGCGACCCGAGCAGCACCGCCCGGGTATTGGCGCCCCACGCGGCGGCAATCGACTCGGCGGTCGGCTGGAAGGCATGTTCGGCCTGGACGGACAAGCCCACGGGGGTCGCCCCACGCGCGGCGACGAACTGGCGGTTGCAGGCGTAGCCGGGGTCCGGCAGCAGGACCTCCTCGCCCGGATTCACCCCCGCCGCCAGCGCCAGCAGGATGGCTGCGGAGGCACCCGCGGTGATCACGATGCGTTCCGGATCGACCTCGGCCCCATGGCGTCGCCGGTAGTCGGCGGAGAGCGCCTCGCGCAGGGCCTGGGTCCCGTGCGCGGGGGTGTAGCGGGTATCCCCCTCCGCCAGCGCGGCGCGACCGGCCGCGATTACCGCGGGCGGCGTCGGGAAGTCCGGCTCCCCTACCTCCAGGTGGATGATGTCGCGCCCGGAGCGCTCGGCCGCCTGGGCCCGTGCCAGGATGTCCATCACCCGAAACGGCTCCACTACCTCGGCGAAGCCGGACAGCGCCGGGTCACGCATCGGATTGGCGGGATGCCCCGGGACCACCGGCGCGATCAGCGGCGCACGTGCCGCATCAGGCGCTTGCGCTTGTACTGCTGCCTCGGGGTGAGCTTGTTGCGCCGGCCCGCATAGGGATTGCGCCCGGAGCGGAATTCGAGCCGCAATGGTGTCCCGACCAGCTTGAGCTGCTTGCGGAAGAAGTTTTCCAGGTAACGCTTGTAGCTCCCGGCCAGCGCATCGGTCTGATTGCCGTGGATCACGATCACCGGCGGGTTCTGCCCCCCCTGGTGCGCGTAGCGCAGCTTGATGCGCCGGCCGCTGATCATCGGCGGCGCATGCTCCGCCACCGCGGCCTCCAGCAGGCGCGTGAGCTCCGGCGTGGAGATCTTGCGGAAGGCACTGGCGTGAGCCTCGCACACGTCGTCCAGCAGATGCCCGACATTGGTGCCGTGCAAGGCCGAGATCAGGCGCATGCGGGCAAAATCGACAAACCCCAGGCGCCGGTCCAGCTCGTCGCGGATGCGCTCGCGCGCGTGGTCGTCCAGGCCGTCCCACTTGTTCACGGCCAGCACCAGCGAGCGTCCGGCCTCGATGACCATCCCCAGCAGGTGGGAGTCCTGATCCGACAGCCCGGCATGGGCGTCCACCACCAGGACCACCACGTGGGCGGACTCGATCGCCTGCAGCGTCTTGATGACGCTGAATTTCTCGATCACCTCGTGGACCCGGCCACGGCGGCGTACACCGGCGGTATCGATCAGGGTGTACTCCTGACCGTCGCGCTCGAACGGGACAAAGATGCTGTCGCGGGTCGTACCGGCCACTTCCGTGGCCACAACGCGCTCATCGCCCAGGATACGATTCACCAGAGTCGACTTGCCGACGTTGGGGCGTCCGACGATCGCGACGCGAATGCCCGGCCAGTCATCCAGCGCCGCCTGCTGCGAGGCTTCGTCGAGGCCGTCACTGGCGGCCTCGTCGTCTCCGGCATCTTCACTGGCCGCCCGGCGCGCGGCCGCCACGTCCTTGCGCACCGCCTGCATCAGGCCCTGTACGCCGCGCCCGTGTGCTGCGGCAATGGAGGTCACCTGCCCCAGCCCGAGGGCGTAGAACTCGGCACTGACGGAATCGGCATCCAGGCCATCGGTCTTGTTCACCACGACCCGCGCCTTTACCCCGGCGCCACGCAGCTGATCGGCAATCGCCTGATCCTGCGGCGTCAGGCCGTCACGGGCATCCACCAGGAACAACACATGATCGGCTTCGGCCACCGCGCGCTCGGTCTGCTCGGCCATGGCCCGGTCCATCTGCGCGCCCTCGCCCGAGAGCCCGCCGGTGTCCACGACCAGATAGGGAAAGTCGCCGACCTTGCCAATGCCGTACTGGCGATCACGCGTCAGTCCGGCGACGTCCGCCACCAGGGCATCGCGCGAGCGCGTGAGCTGATTGAACAATGTGGACTTGCCGACATTCGGCCGACCGATCAGGGCGATAACCGGAATCATCTGCGGCTGCGCCCTGCGCGGAGAACCCGGCGCCCTGAAAACCTGTGGCTCACTCGTCACCCCGGATTGAGGGATTCACGGCCGTCAGCTGCCCGTTGTCGGTGACGACATACAGCGTGCCGTTCACCAGGGTGGGACGCGTAACCACGGAACCGGAACTGGCGCGCAGCCGGGCGACAATGCGCCCGTCCTCGACGTCGATCCAGTGCAGGTAGCCCTCGTAGTCGCCGACGATGGCGTGCTGGCCGACCACCACCGGCGCGGTCACACCACGCAGGCGCAGGCCATCCATCTGCCACAGGTCACCACCGCTGCGGGGCTCCAGGCCCCACAGGTGGCTCTCGGCATCGGTCACGACCAGGACATCGGAACGCGTATCCACATCCCCGCCTTGATAGGAAGAAAAATCACGGACCCAGAAGATCTCGCCGGAGTTGAGATCCAGCGCCGCGAGCCTTCCCTGGTAGGTGGCCGCAATGGCAGCGCCGCGATACATCGGGATATGCCCGTCCAGATCCACCATGCGCTCGACCTCCGTGCGCCCGGTGGGAACCCCCAGGGTGGTCTCCCACAGCACGTTGCCGCGGTTGAGCCCCAGCATCAGCAGGCGGCCGTTGTCGAACCCGGCCAGCACACGGCCGGAGGTGATCTGCGGGCGCTGGGCCCCGCGCAGGCTCAGCGAGGGCGTGGTGCGCAGCGCGGTCCACTGGGTGGCGCCCGAGTCGGCGTCCAGGGCATGGATGCGGCCGTCGTTGGTACGCACGATGACCAGCCCGCCAGACACATCCGAGACTGCCAGTACCTCGCTGGAGAGCGCCGCACGCCAGCGTTCGCCATCGCCGTCCAGATCCACGCCGATGGCGTAGCCGTCCAGCGTGCCGACCACGGCGAGGCCGTCACCGACGCCGACCCCCGCGGAGACCCGGGCATCATCCAGGCGCACCTGCCAGCGCTGGCTGCCACCGTCGGGATTCAGACCGGAGACCCGCCCGGTGGCGTCGCTCATCACGACCAGGTCGTCGGTGATTCCGGGATAGACCTGCCACAGGAAGCGCTCGCCACCGCTGCCCACCGAGCGCGACCACAGCCGCTCCGGCTGCGCTTCGGCCTCGAACTCCGGCAGGTCCGCCGGCGGCTCCGTGGTATCGCGCGACCACAGACCGCAGGCGCTCAGGGACAGGATCAGCGCGCTGGCAATCAGCAGGCGCATGACCGGACTCGCAAGGGAAGGCACAGACATCAGGCGACGGGTCCTCTAGACGGAAAGTTCTTCGTATTTCAGACGCAGGTACTCGGGACTGTGCCCCGCGTCCAGTGCAGCCTCGTAATGCTCGCGGGCCCGCTCGCGATCGCCACGGGCGCGGGCCAGATCCCCTTCGAGCTCGCGCTTCAGCCCCGTGAAGGCATCGCTGCGAACGTCCGCCAGGGTCGCCTCGGCGTCATCCAGGCGCTCGGCCAGGATCATCTGGCGCGCAAGACGCAGCGTCAGCACCTCGCGATACCCGCGATCGGGGGCCGCGTCGCGCGCAGCCTGCAGCGCGTCGATCGCGGTATCGGTGTCGTCCTGCGCGATCGCCACATCGGCCCGGTAGACCCAGGCAAGCGCGCGGTAGGGCGTACCCCGTCCCTGTTCGATCACCGCGTCGGCCAGTTCCAGCGCGCGATCGGTCTGACCGGCGACCTGCAGGGCCTGATACATCTCGGAGGCTACCTGGGCGCGCGATTCCTCGCGATCGCTCCACCAGTTCCAACCGAACAGGCCGCCGACCCCCAGAACCAGGCCAGCCACAATCGCCATGCCGTTGTTCGCCCACCACTGCTTGATGCGTTCGGCTTTTTCTTCGTCGGTGAGATAACTCATCGTGTTCTCTATCCTTGCGTTGACTACGAGCGCTCTTGCAGAGCCGTGCGCAGATGGTCGGCGAGAGCGGCACGGTCGACGGCCACCTGCTCGCCGCCCTGCGATCTTAACGGCTTCACCGTGACGGTGCCCGCGGCATGCTCATCACTACCAAGCACCAGGGCATAGTGCGCCCCCAGACGATCGGCACGTTTCATCTGCGACTTGAAGCTGCCGCCACCACAGTGCTGGACCAGTCGCAGCCCCGGCAATTCGCCACGCAGCTGGTCCGCCAGTTGCAGTGCCGGGCCGACCAGTTCGTCGCCGCCGACGATCAGGTAGGCATCCGGACCCGGCGCTGCCGGGGCGTCTTCGCGCGCCTCCAGCAGCGCAACCAGCCGCTCCAGGCCCATTGCCATCCCGATCGCCGGGGTGCCACGGCCACCGAGCTGTTCGACCAGGCCGTCGTAGCGCCCGCCGGCGCAGACCGTACCCTGGGCACCGAGATCCTCGGTGATCCACTCGAATACTGTATGCGTATAGTAATCGAGCCCACGCACCAGGCGCGGGTTGTGCTCGTACGTGATGCCCAGCGCATCCAGATGCGCGCACAAGCCGTCGAAATGGGCGCGCGACTCAGCGTCCAGATCATCCATCAGGCTGGGGGCCTGCGCGACCACCTCGCGGGTATCGGGATGCTTGCTGTCGAGGATGCGCATCGGGTTGTCGTACAGCCGGCGCTGCGCCTCCTCGTCCAGGGCGTCACGATGCTGCTCGAAATAGGCGATCAGGTGGTCGCGATAACGCTGCCGGCTTTCCGGGGTGCCCAGCGTGTTCAGCTCCAGGCGCACGTTCGAGAGCCCGAGCATGCGCCACAGCCGTGCGGTCATCGCCAGCATCTCGGCGTCGACATCCGGCCCCGGCAGGCCGAACACCTCGACCCCAACCTGGTGGAACTGGCGATAGCGCCCCTTCTGCGGGCGCTCATGGCGGAACATCGGCCCCAGGTACCACAGTCGCTGCACCTGGTTGTGCAGCAGCCCGTGCTGGATCCCCGCGCGCACGCAACTCGCGGTGCCTTCCGGGCGCAGGCTCAGGCTGTCGCCATTGCGGTCGTCGAAGGTGTACATCTCCTTCTCGACAATATCCGTGACGTCGCCGATGGAGCGCT
The DNA here is from genome assembly GCF_001020955.1 of Thioalkalivibrio versutus. Lineage (NCBI taxonomy): Bacteria > Pseudomonadati > Pseudomonadota > Gammaproteobacteria > Chromatiales > Ectothiorhodospiraceae > Thioalkalivibrio > Thioalkalivibrio versutus. The sequence goes on along the minus strand of NZ_CP011367.1, from coordinate 1,036,575 downwards.
TGAACAGCTCGGTCGACTCCACGATCGGCATGCGGACCTCGTGGTAGCCGTAGGCCTCCACAACCTCGCGCAGGGTGGCTTCCAGATGCTGCCAGACATGAATGGACTCGGGCAGGATGTCATGCATCCCGCGGATCGACTTGATCGCTTTCATGGTGTCTTTTTGTTTGTACGTGATGGCCTGCCGGAAAGACCCGGTCTCAGCCTTCCAGATCGAAGCGCGCGGTGCGGTCGCTCCGGATATGCGTCTCGACGTCTACCGGCTCGCCATCCAGCGTCAGCGAGACCCCGGACGCGTTGCCCAGGATCACCCGGCCAGGCAGATCCAGGCGAATCTCCTCGCGGTCACCCGAGCTGAGCACGCCGGTCAAAACCACCTCATCGGCGGCATCGCGGATCTCCACCCAGGAGGTCTCGCCAAATTCCAGCACCAGTTGCGCGCCCTCACCCGCCACCGAACCTTCACCGGAAGTCTCGATCACCGGGGAAGCATCCAGAGGGGCTGCGCTTTCGGCCCGCACGGGGGGCTCTGGCGTGACCGGCTCTTCCGGCACGGCCAGGCGTTCGGTCAGGGCCTCAGCCAGCACGGTGGATTCCGAGGATGCTTCCGGGGCACCGGCCGATCCCTCGGCACCCGCCGGCTCCGGCTGGGTGCCCTCCGGGAGGGCCTCCGGCGCAGGCGTAGCGGGCTCCGGATCGGTGCTCCCGGCAGTCGACGGGCTCCGCCCTTCGGCGTCGTCCGGGGTCTGGAAATCGGCGAGGCTCGGGACGGCATCCCGCGCCTCGCCCAGGTTCAGTGACGGCCACCCGGGCGTGTCCGTGCGCTCGCTCCAGGCATAGACCCCAAGCCCAAGCAGGATCACGGCCAGCAGCAAGGCGAGCCAGTAAATACCGCGGCCGCGCCGACGCTGACGGTCGCGCGCGGAGGGCGTTGCGACGGCCCGGAGTTCGGGGTCGACCATCCCGTGGCTCTCGAAGGACTGAATCCACGGATCCGCGGCCACGCCCAGCTCGCGGGCGCAGGAGCGCAGATAGCCGCGCACGTACGCCGGCGGCATGTGATGAAAGCGATTGGCCTCCAGGTCTTCCAGGGTGCCGCGCCCGAGGTGGATGCGGCTGGCCAGGGTCGCGGTGTCCAGACCGGCCGCCTCACGCGCCCGCCGCAGACTGGCGCCGGGCTCGTCCTCACCGCGGGGCGCCTCCGGTCCGGATGCCTCCGGGTGGTCCCGGGTGGTCAGACCATGCGCGGCAGAGAAGGACGGCTCCGGATCGGGGTCCGAACCCTCGGTGCGCAGGGAGGCGACGTTGTTCGTTGAATCATCGACATCCTCGACTCGCCCGAGGCCCGGTTCCTTGTCGCGTGGATCGCTCACCCTTCACGCTCCAGGCGGCGCAGCTCGGCCATCTCGTCGCTGTCCGGGTGATGGCGGCTCAGACGCTCGGCACACGCGTTGGCCGCGCGGCTGTTGCCCAGCGCGCTTTCGGCCTGATAGCACAGCAGCAGCGTCTCGGCATTCTCGACCCCCTGACTGTCCAATCGCTGCAGGAAGGCCCGCGTCTGCATCGGCCGGTCGTCCTGATAAGTCAGCCGCGCCATTTCCAGAAGCGCGCGGGGATACTGCGGATTGAGTTCCAGCGCCCGGCGCAACTGCCGCTCGGCCTCCTCGGCATCGCCCGCGTCCGCGTGACAGACGCCGGAGTTCATGTGAGCGATGTCGCGACGATCGTAATCCGGATTCTTAATCGCCTTGGCGAACAGCTCCTGAGCCTCGTCAAAGTCCTCGCGAGCGCAAAGCAATGCGCCCAGATTGGTCTGCGCAAAGGGGTTGTCCTCGTCGCGGCGCAGGGCCCGGCGATAGTGTTCCTCGGCACGGTCCAGCTGGTCCTTGCGCTCGTAGATGGCTGCCATCCCGATATTGGCGAGGACATAGCCGGGGTCATAGTCCAGCGCCCGCCGCAGGTTGCGCTCGGCCTGCTCGAACTCGCCCTCGCGCAGATAGCCGATGCCCAGTTCGGCATGCACCTCGGCGGCATCCTCGCGTTCGCCGGAGACCGGTCGGTCGGCCGTGGCGGCACAGCCACCCAGCAGCAGCGCCAGGGTCAGAACCCCGGCGATGCGCAAACCCGCGCGTCCAGTCATGAAGCCCTCCGATCCGTCTGTGGCAACTCGGCATGCAGGCGGAACATGCGCATGCCACGATTGGTTCGATCCTCGACCTGCCCCACCAACTGCCCGCAGGCGGCATCGATGTCGTCGCCCCGGGTGCGCCGGACGGTGGTCACGTAGCCGGCCTTCTGCAGGCGCCGCTCAAAGGCCAGGACGGTGGCCTCCGACGGGCGTTCGAACGGAGCCCCCGGGAACGGGTTGAACGGGATCAGGTTGATCTTGCCGGGAATACCCCGCAACAGCCCGGCGAGCTCGTTGGCGTGCTCGGGCTGGTCGTTGACGCCGGCCAGCAGGACGTATTCGAACGTCACGCCACTGTGGGCGTCGGTTGCCTCCACGTAGCGGCGGCAACTATCCAGTAGCTCGGCGAGCGGGTACTTGCGGTTGATCGGCACCAGACGGTCGCGCAACGCGTCATTGGGCGCATGCAGGCTGACGGCCAAAGCGACATCGGTATGTGCGCTCAGGCGATCGAGGGCTGGAACCAGGCCGGAGGTCGAAAGGGTCACGCGGCGCCGGCTGAGACCGTAGGCATTGTCGTCGGTCATCAACTGACAGGACGGGACCACCGCATCGAAATTGGCCAGCGGCTCGCCCATACCCATCAGGACCACGTTGCTGACTGCCCGCTTGCGGCCATCCGGCGCCGGGAGCCGCTGCATGGCCAGCCATACCTGACCGATGATTTCGGCACTGGTGAGATTGCGGTTGAAGCCCTGCTGGGCCGTGGAGCAGAAGGTGCAGTCGAGCGCACAGCCGACCTGGGAGGAGATGCACAGCGTCCCGCGCCCGCCCTCGGGGATGAAGACGGTCTCGATGGCATTGCCGTCGGGGAGCCGCAGCACCCACTTGACGGTACCGTCGGAGGAGGCCTTTTCCAGACCGATCTCGGGCACGCGGATCTCGGTCTCGCGCTCCAGACGATCGCGCAGCTTGCGCGACACGTCGGTCATCTGTTCGAAGTCGGTGACCCCGCGCTGATGGATCCACTTGATCAGCTGGGTGGCACGAAAACGCGGTTCACCCCACTGCGCCAGCAGCTCGACGAGCTGTTGGTGGCTGTAGCCCAGGAGATTCAGGGGGGTGGAGGATGTGTGTGCCATAACAGGGACCGGTTGGCTCAAGTCCCCTAGTGTACTGTGCCGAAGGGATGCCTGCCTACGGGGCCCGCTGCGCGGTGCAGCCGGGCCCCGCAGTGCCTGCGGAGCTCTTATCGGGTACGCGGGCAGACGCCGTCGTCACCGAAGAAGAACGCGATCTCGCGCTCGGCGGTCTCCGGGGCGTCAGAGCCGTGTACGGCGTTCTCGTCGATGGACACGGCGAAGTCGGCACGGATGGTGCCCGGAGCCGCTTCCTTCGGGTTGGTCGCACCCATGATGTCGCGGTTCTTGGCAATGGCGTCCTCGCCTTCCAGGACCTGCACCAGCGCCGGGCCGGAGATCATGAACTCGACCAGATCGTTGAAGAACGGGCGTTCCTTGTGCACGTCGTAGAAGCCTTCGGCCTGCTCGCGGCTCAGGTGCATCATGCGCGCGCCAACGACCTTCAGGCCGGCCTTTTCGAAACGGCTGATGATGTCGCCGATGGCATTCTTGGCAACGGCGTCAGGCTTGATGATGGAAAGGGTGCGTTCAACGGCCATGGGGCGGCTCTCCTGGTACTTGGATTGAAATTCGGTCGCTGGGCCCGGCTGCAAACGCGAGAACCCGCCGTTCGGCGGGTTCCCAACGCAAAAAAGACGCGGACGCAACGTGCGGCGCGTAGTCTAGCGACCTGACGCCTTCGCGGCAATCCAGCGCCGAAACCCGTGATTGCACCACGACGCCCTCCTGATCCGCAATGACGTTCAGCCAGTTGCCGGATCGTTGGGTGCCGCTGAGCGCAGCGAAACGCACCATTTCCCGCATCGTGCCAGTCCCTTGATGGGATTCGCTGCGCTCATCCCATCCTACGACCCTACGACCCGGCGGCTGGCTGAACGCCATTACGAGTCAGGAAAGCCCTTGACCCAGGCCGTTCGATCAGTCGTCGACGTCGGCCTCGTCCATCCAGGCAAGCTGGATCGCCTCGAGGACGCGCTCGCCCGAGCGTTCCGGGTCGTCATCGAATTCCGGCAGGTTCATCACCCACTGACGCAGATCCACGAAGTTGATGTTGCGCGGGTCCACATCCGGGTGTTCGTCGGCTAACTGGATCGCAATTTCCTGGGTGTCGGTCCACTTCATCGCCTATCCCTCGCTCAGTGGTTCTCGGAGACCTGGTTGATAGTGTACTTCGGCAGTTCCACCACGAGATCGTTGTCGGTCACGATCGCCTGACAGGACAGGCGCGAGTCCGGCTCCAGGCCCCAGGCCTTGTCGAGCATGTCTTCCTCGTCCTCGGTCGGCTCGTCCAGGCTGTCGAATCCCTCGCGCACGTAGACATGGCAGGTCGTGCAGGCGCAGGACTTCTCGCAGGCGTGCTCGATCTCGATGCCGTTTTGCAGTGCAAGATCACAGATGCTGATGCCCGAAGGGGCCTCGAGGGAGGCGCCTTCGGGGCAGATTTCCTCGTGGGGTAGAAAGATTACCTGGGGCATGTTCTCAGTTCCCTGCGTCGTATTCGCTAACGTTGTGACCGGCGAGTGCCCGCCGGATGCTGTCATTCATGCGCCGCGCGACGAAGGCCTCGGAGGCCTGCTCGACGCGCTTGCGCGCGGCCTCGATCGCGTCCGGGTCGTCGCCCTTCTCGCGTTCGGCGCGCAGGGCATCGCGCGCCTGTTCGATGGTCTGGCGCTCCTCCGGCTCCAGGTAGCGATCACCATCGGTCTGCAGCGCGGCGTCGATCGCCTCCAGCACGCGGTCGGCCTCCACCTGTTCTTCGCGCAGGCGGCGGGCCTCCATATCCTCGCGCGCGGACGATGCCGAATCGCGCAGCATCTGCTCGATCTCGGAATCGGTCAGCCCATAGCTCGGCTTGACCTCGATATGCGCCTCCACGCCCTGAGTCTGTTCACGCGCGGTCACGTTCAACAACCCATCGGCATCCACCTGGAAGGTCACCCGGATGCGCGCCGCGCCGGCGACCATCGGCGGGATGCCGGACAGGGTGAACTGGGCCAGCGAGCGGTTGGCGTCCACCACGTCGCGCTCGCCCTGCACCACATGCAGGGACATCGCCGTCTGGCCATCCTTGAAGGTGGTGAACTCCTGGGCCCGCGAGACCGGGATGGTGGTGTTGCGCGGGACAATGAACTCGACCAGCCCACCCATCGTTTCCAGGCCCAGGGACAGCGGGATCACGTCCAGCAGCAGCAGTTCCGTATCCGGCTTGTTGCCGGCCAGGATGTCGGCCTGCTGCGCGGCGCCAATCGCCACGACGCGGTCCGGATCGATCCCGGCATGCGGGACCCGACCGAAAAACCCTTCCACCGCCTCGCGCACCGCAGGCATACGGGTGGAACCACCCACCAGCACGACCTCGTCAATCGCACCCGTCTCCAGGCCCGCATCCGCGAGGACCTGCTGGCAGGCCTTCATGGTGCGATCCAGCAATGGACGAGCCAGCCCCACGAGGGTTTCGCGATCCAACGCGCCGGACCAGGTGGAGCCGTCCGCGCGTACAACCTCGACGGCAGTACTCGCGGCATCAGTCAGGGCCTCCTTCGCCTGGCGCGCGGCCAGCAACACCCGACGCAGACGCTGCGGGTCGTTCTCGCCGCCCATCCCGGCCTGGTTCAATAGCCAGTCGGCGATGGTGCGGTCGATGTCATCGCCGCCCAGGGCCGAGTCGCCACCGGTCGCCAGCACCTCGAACACACCGCGGCGCAGCTGCAGTATGGAGATGTCGAAGGTCCCACCGCCCAGGTCGTAAACCGCGATGGTGCTCTCCTCGCCCTGATCCAGCCCGTAAGCCACCGCAGCGGCAGTCGGTTCACTGATCAGACGAAAAACGTTCAGGCCCGCCAATTGCGCGGCATCGCGCGTGGCCTGGCGCTGGGCATCATCAAAGTACGCGGGCACGGTGATCACCACACCCTCGAGTTCGTCGCCCAGGGTCGCTTCGGCGCGTTGGCGCAGGGTGTGAAGGATATCGGCGGACACCTCGACGGCGGTCTTGTCACCCGCGGCCGTCTCGATCCGCGGCACGCTGGACTCGCCGGTCTTGAGGCGGAACGGCAGCTCACCCGATAGGCGCGCGACATCCGCCGCGCCGCGTCCGATCAGGCGCTTAACCGAGGCGATGGTGTTGTGCGGATCATCCGCCGCGTGCTCCGCGGCCGCATACCCCACGCTCACCCCATCCGCGGCGTAGTGGACCACCGACGGCAGGATATGCCGGCCCTGCTCGTCCGGCAGGGTATCCGCCTCGCCACTACGCACCGTGGCGACCAGCGAATGGGTAGTGCCGAGGTCGATCCCGGCCGCGAGGTGGCGCTGATGCGGCGCGGACTCGGCTCCGGGTTCGGTGATCTGCAATAACGCCATCGGGTGTTCGGCTCCTTCACATGGCCGCGGATCAACCGCGCGCCAGGTTCTGTCGGGTTCGTTTCAATTCGTCCAGCAAGCGGTCGAAAAAGCGCAATTCCAGCACGCGGTCCTTGGCCTCGGGCGCCGGGGCCGCCGGGTCCTTCAGGGCATCCGCGACCTTTGCCCGTGCCTCGGCCCGGGCCTGCTCCAGCTCTTCGCCGGCGGCCTCCAGCGCGGCACCATCCCTGGCCGCCGCGGCCTCTTCCATGCGTTCGCGCCACTCGATCTGCGCCTCGATGAACTCGATGTTCTGGCTGGTATCGCGTTCCGGGTCGAACGCCACACCCGTGCGCTCCAGCAGGTGCAGCGCACGGCGGTAGTCATCCCCGAGGATCGCGTAGGCCTCGTTCACGTCGGCCGCCACCGCCGCCGCCATGCGCCGGGCCTGGTCGCCCTGGCGCACGAAGCGGTCCGGATGCAACTCTGCCTGCAGGCGGCGAAAGCGCTCGTCCAGCTGTTGCCGGTCCACCTCGAAGGCGACCGGCAGATCGAACTGCTCGAATGGGTCGTTCATCAACTCTCGGCCTCAAGAAGCACTGGCGACGCACTGACAAAAGAAAAGGGGTGGGACGACGACCAGCAATCGGCCGCCATGCACCACCCCGGATGCGATCGTCAGTCAGATACTGAAGCTTTCACCACAGCCACATCGGGCCTTCTCGTTCGGATTATTGAACTTGAACCCTTCGTTCAGGCCTTCCTTGCCGAAATCGAGCTCGGTGCCATCGAGGTACACGAGGGACTTCGGATTCACCACCAGCTTCACGCCGCGATCCTCGAACACCGTATCGGTGTCCTCGATATCGTCGGCAAACTCCACCACGTAGGCCATGCCGGAGCAGCCGGTCGTCCTGACAGCCAGCCGCACACCCACGCCCTTGCCTCTCTTGTCGAGGAAGTTGTGGATCCTTTCGGCTGCGGGTTCGGTCACTGTAATCGACATAGCACCCTCAGGCAGACTTCTTCTCGGCTTCCGCGGCCTCGCCGTGGCGCTCCTGGTAGTTGGACACGGCCGCCTTGATTGCGTCCTCGGCCAGCACCGAGCAGTGGATCTTCACCGGCGGCAGCGCCAGTTCCTCGGCGATCTGGGTGTTCTTGATCTGACTGGCTTCTTCCAGGGTCTTGCCACGCACCCATTCGGTGAGCAGCGAGCTGGAAGCGATCGCCGAACCGCAACCGTAGGTCTTGAACTTGGCGTCCTCGATGATGCCGTCGTCGTTGACCTTGATCTGCAGCTTCATCACGTCGCCGCAGGCCGGGGCACCGACCATGCCGGTGCCGACCGTGTCGTCGTTCTTGTCGAAGCTGCCGACGTTGCGCGGATTTTCGTAGTGGTCCAGAACCTTGTCACTGTAAGCCATGACCGTTCTCCTGTTGCGTGTGTACGCGTTGCGTTAGTGGTGTCGAGCGGACCCCTAGTGGGCCGCCCACTCGACGGTGCTCAGATCGACGCCGTCCTGGTACATCTCCCACAGTGGCGAGAGTTCGCGCAGCTTGGCGACCGCGGCGCGCACAATCTTGACCGTGTGGTCGACCTCTTCCACCGTCGTATAGCGACCGATGGAGAAGCGGATGGAGCTGTGGGCCAGCTCGTCGTTGCGGCCCAGGGCACGCAGGACGTAGGACGGTTCCAGACTCGCCGAGGTACAGGCCGAGCCGGAGGACACGGCGATGTCGCGCAGCGCCATGATCAGGCTCTCGCCCTCGACGAAGTTGAAGGACACGTTCAGGTTGTGCGCCACGCGCTGTTCCTGATCGCCGTTCAGATAGACCTCTTCCATGCCGTCGAGACCCGTCCACAGACGGTCGCGCAGCATGCGGATGCGCTCCAGCTCGGGGCCCATCTCGGCACCGGCGAGCGCAAAGGCCTCACCCATACCAACAATCTGATGCGGTGCCAGCGTGCCGGAGCGCATGCCACGCTCGTGGCCGCCGCCGTGCATCTGCGCCTCGATCCGCACGCGCGGCTTGCGGCGCACGAACAGCGCACCGATGCCCTTCGGACCGTAGGTCTTGTGCGCAGAGAAGCTCATCAGATCCACCGGCAGGCTGGACAGGTCGACTGCGACCTTCCCGGTCGACTGGGCCGCGTCCACATGGAACACGATCCCGCGCTCACGGCAAAGGTTGCCGATCGCCTCGATGTCCTGGATGACGCCGATCTCGTTGTTCACGTGCATCACCGAGACCACGATGGTGTCGTCACGCATCGCGTCTTGCAGCTCCTGAAGGTCGATCAGGCCGTTTTCCTTCACACCCAGGTACGTGACCTCGAAGCCCTCGCGCTCCAGCTGACGCGTGGTGTCGAGCACGGCCTTGTGCTCGGTCTTCACGGTGATGATGTGCTTGCCCTTGCGCTGGTAGAAGTGCGCGGCACCCTTGATCGCCAGGTTATCGGCCTCGGTCGCACCGGAGGTCCAGATGATTTCCTTGGGATCGGCGCCCACCAGCTCGGCGACCTGGCCGCGAGCGTTCTCCACCGCCTTCTCCGCGCTCCAGCCAAAGCTGTGGCTGCGCGAGGCGGGATTGCCGAACAGGCCGTCCTTAGTCAGGCAGCCGGCCATCTTTTCGGCCACACGCTCGTCAACCGGCGTGGTCGAGGAATAATCGAGGTAGATCGGCAGTTTCAGGTCACTCATTGCGCGTTAGCTCCTTTCCGCGGCCGCTTTGGCGGTCGCATGGCTTTTTCCGGTCGAGGCTTGCAGAGGGGCGCCGTGCATCACGACCTCCTGCACGCCGTCTTTTTCCATTTGTTCCCGATGGCGCTGCAGTACATCCGCCAGCGAGCGGGTGCTGAGGAAGTCATAGACCTGCTGACTCAGATCGGTCCACAGGTCGTGCGTCAGGCAGCGCGAATCCGAATTGCAGTTGGCCTTGCCGCCGCAGCGGGTGACGTCCACCGGCTCGTCCACCGCCACCACGATATCGGCCACGCTGATCCCCTCCGGTTCACGGCTGAGGGCATAGCCCCCGCCCGGCCCGCGACTGCTGTTCACCAGCCCCTTGCGGCGCAGCCTGGAAAAAAGCTGCTCCAGATAGGACAGCGAAAGCTTCTGCCGCCGCGCCACTTCGGCCAGGGATACCGGCCCGTTGCGGGTGTGCATCGCCACATCGAGCATGGCGGTGACGGCGTACCGGCCTTTGGTCGTCAGTTTCATGGTTGAGTGCACTTGTCAGTCATTTGCCGGCAAGCTTAGCAATACCCGAGCAAAACGATCAAGTATTCCCTTGCTGTTTACGTTCTTGTTGGGGCGCCACGTTCGGCGGAACCTCGCACTCGTCCGGCTCCAGACCTTCCAGATCGCAGGCCTCCAGCGGGCCCGAATCGTCCTCGCCCAGGGCCTCGCCCGGATCGATACCGGCGCGCTTGAGCGCCTGGCAGGCCCGTTCCATGCGCTCGTCCAGGTCGTGTACGCGCTGCACGATGCGGTGGATCGCGTTGGCCACCGGATCCGGCATGTCCCGCGAGAGGCCGTAGGCATCGAAGCCCATGCGGTCCGCCATCTGCTGGAAGCGCGGATCGGGCTCGGGCCGCGGGCCGAGCACCCGGGCGGGGATGCCGACCGCGGTCGCCTCCGCCGGAACATCCTTCAGCACCACTGCGTTGGAGCCGATGCGCGCGTGGTCGCCCACATGGATCGGGCCCAGCAATTTGGCACCCGCACCGATCACCACCTCGTTGCCAAGCGTCGGGTGGCGCTTGCCGCCTTCCCAGGTGGTGCCGCCCAGGGTCACCTGGTGGTAGATCGTGCAGTCGTCGCCGACCTCGGCGGTCTCGCCGATCACCACCCCCATGCCATGGTCGATAAAGAACCGTCGGCCGAGGGTCGCCCCCGGATGGATCTCGATGCCGGTCACCCAGCGGCTGAAGTTCGCGATCACGCGCCCCAGCCAGCGCATCCGGTGGTTCCACAACCAGTGCGCGAGGCGGTGATACCACAGCGCATGCAGGCCGGGGTATGCGGTCAGCACCTCGAAGGCGTTGCGTGCCGCCGGATCACGGTCAAACACGCAGCGAATGTCCTCGCGCATCCTGTCAAACATGGGCCGGCCTCAATTCCCGAGTCATCCGCTAGGTTATCACGCCGGTTTCCGGCGCCCTCAGCGGCCCTTTTCCGTGTGCGTCAATATACCGCGCAGCATGCGCACCTCGCTGCCGGTCAGTCCGGCGCGCATATAGAGGTGCCGCAAGCGCCGCATCAGATTGCGCGGATTGTCCGGGTCGAGCACCTCGATGGTCGTCAGGGCCTGCTCGAAATGACGGAACAGGCCCTCCATCTCGTCTTGGGTCGCGAGCGGGTCGCGTGCCTCCCCTGCCGCACTCGCCTGCCCGGGATCCATTCCGGTCAGGGCCGCCATGCGGAGCGCATAGGTCATTACCTGCACGCTGCCGGCCAGGTTCAGGGAGCTGAAATCCGCCACCGTCGGGATCTGCACAAACGCGTTGCAGTAATCCAGCTCGGTGTTGGTCAGACCACTGTGTTCACGTCCGAAAACCAGGGCCACCGGTCCCAGGGCCGCGTTCTCCAGCGCCTGCCCGGCCGCCACGTCCGGGCCCAGCACCGGTACCGAGTGGGTGCGCAGCCGGGCACTGGTGCCCACCACCCACACGCAGTCGGAGACCGCGGCGGCCACATCATCCACCACGCGCGCCCGCGCCAGCAGGTCATCCGCCCCGGACGCCAGCGCCGTGGCATCGGCATGCGGAAACCGCTCCGGCGCCACCAGCACCAGATCCGTCACTCCCATGGCCTTCATCGCACGTGCGGCGGACCCAATGTTGCCCGGATGCGTCGTACCCACCAGCACGACGCGCACCCGGTTCAGGCGTTCTTCCATTCGTGGAGTCTCCGTTGCCATGCCCGCATCAAAGCTCGCGGATTGTACACAGGGGGGCTCTCGACTTCCCAAAAAAGAGCGGCTTGTGTATTGTTCGCGGCCTTCCCGCGGCGCGTGCGCGCGCCCGCCGGACACCCCGAAGAACACCAGGAGACACCCCATGCACCCCATGCTGAACACGGCGGTATCGGCGGCCCGCGAGGCCGGACGCATCACCACCCGCGCCTGGGGCCGGCCGGATCGCATGAACACCCGCGAAAAGGCCCGTAACGACTGGGTGTCGGATGTCGACCTGTCCGCCGAGCAGGCCATCGTGAGCACCCTGCGCCGCGCCTACCCCGACCACTCGATCATGGCCGAGGAAGGCGGCGAACAAAGCGGCAGCGACGCCGACTTCGTCTGGATCATCGATCCGCTGGATGGCACCACCAACTACCTGCGCGAGATCCCGCAGTACGGCATCTCCATCGCCCTGAAACACAAGGGCCGGCTGGAGCAGGCGGTGGTCTACGACCCGCTGAAGGAAGAGCTGTTTACCGCCACGCGCGGCGCCGGCGCCTTCCTCAACAGTCGCCGTATCCGCGTCTCCGAACGCAAGGACCTGAACGGCGCGTTGCTGGGCACCGGCATCCCGTTCCGCGAGGGCCAGGACCTGGAGCGCTACCTGAGCAGCCTGCGCCACTTGGTCCCGGGCACTGCCGGAATACGCCGCCCCGGCTCGGCCGCACTGGACCTGGCCTGGGTCGCCTGCGGGCGCTTCGACGGCTTCTGGGAGATGGGCCTGCAGCCCTGGGACATGGCCGCGGGCCTGCTCCTCGTGCAGGAAGCCGGCGGCGTGGTCAGCGACTGGCAGGGCAACCCGGACGTGATGCGCCGCGGCGACGTCGTCGCCGGCAACCCGAAGGTCCTCAAGGCCATGCTCCAGCGCCTGCACAAGGCCGAAAAGGAAGCCACCTCCCGCTCCGACTAATGAAGGCCTCGCGCCCACCCCGGGCGCCGGGGGTCAGCCCCCGCCGCGCCTGACCTTGCGCTCGATGCGCGTGCGCATCAACCGCAGGGACAACCACACCCCCGCGACCACGACCGGCACCGCCATCCCGATGGCCATGTTCACCGGTAACTGCAACGCAACCACCTCGTCCAGCCCACGTAACAGGTAGGCCACCAGGCTGGTCAGGTAGTAGCTGATCACCACCACCGAAAGCCCCTCCACTGTCCGCTGCAGGCGCAACTGCAGGTCGGCGCGCCGGTTCATCGAGCTCAGCAGGTCACGGTTCTGCCGTTCCAGCGCCACGTCCACCCGGGTGCGCAACAGCGATCCGGTGCGGTGGATGCGCGTGGACAGAACCTCCAGCCGCTCCGCCTGCGACGCGCAGGTACCCATGGCCGGATCCATGCGCCAGCCCAGGTATTCGCACAGGGTCTGCAGCCCCGGCATGCGCTTGGTTCTCAGTTCCTCAGCGCCCCTGCTCACCAGCGAGGCATAAGCGCGGGATGCGTGGAAACGGCTGCCGGCATAGCTGCTCAGGCGCTCGACGTCGGATGCAAGGTCGGAGAGCACCGCCAGCAACTGCTGCTCGCGGTCCGATGCGGCGAACTGCTCGGTGATCCCCGCCATCTCGTCGTTAATGTCGTTCAGCCGGCCCTCGAGTTCGTCGAGTTCCGGCATCAGCTCGCGGACCAGCGGCAGCGCCAGCAGGGCCAGCAACCGGTAGGTCTCCAGTTCGAACAGGCGCTGGGCGATACGCCCGGCCTCACGCCGGGTGAGATCGACATCGCGGACCAGGAAGCGGGAGAAACCGTCGTCGTGGACCCGAAAATCGGTCCACACCAGGCCATCCCCGCCAGCAACGCCGTTGCCGACGATGGGGTGCGGAGCAAATACGGCTTCCAGCTGCTCGAAGGACCGCTCCGGCATGTCACGCGACTCCAGCGCCAGATGGATCGCGGCGATGGTGCTCCCTGGCAGCTCGCTCAGCCAGTCGGCCGGCACGCGGTTGATCGCCGGGTCGGCGAACGGGTCGCTGAAGGCTTCTCCGGTTACGAAGAATGACCAGGTGGAGAACTCGTTGTGGCGTTCCCAGCGCAAGCGAAACGGCCCCAGATCGCAGGCGAAGAAGTTCTTCTCCGGGGGCGGTTCCTCTCTGCCGAAACTACGGCAGAGCTCGGCGACCAGTTCGCGTTCACGATCGATGGAGTCGCGCGGCGACAAAAGCGCCAGCCACGAGGCCCTGGCAGGTGCGTCCAGCGGCTCGTAGAAGCGCGCGTGGACCTCGTCGTGAATCGCCTCCCGCAAGGGGTGGCTCGGGGGCAGAGACGGGCTCTCGTTCATCGATTTTCCCAGGGCGGAGACCTCGGCGTTCAGGCCGAGGAGGAAGCGCGCCCTTTGTGTTTAAAGTTTACAGATAAATTGATAAAATGTAAGCCATGGTGAAGCGCGCCTACAAGTATCGTTTCTATCCAACGCCGGAGCAGGAAGTGCTTCTGGCGCGGACGTTCGGTTGTGTGCGCCTGGTCTACAACACCGTGCTGCGCTACCGCACGGATGCGTTCTTTGAGCGCCAGAAGAAGATGGGCTACACCGAGGCCAGCGCCTACCTGACCGCGATGAAAAAGGTCGAGGAAACGAACTTCCTTAACGAGGTCAGTTCGGTGCCGCTTCAGCAGTGCCTCCGGCATCAGCAGGCCGCGTTCAAAAACTTCTTCGCGGGCCGTGCCCGGTACCCGAATTTCAAGCGCAAGCGGGGTCGGCAATCGGCCGAATTCACCCGTTCGGCATTTCAGTATCGGGAGGGGCAACTGTTCCTGGCCAAGTGCCGGGAGCCCTTGAACATCCGGTGGAGTCGGGCGCTTCCCTCCGAACCCACCAGCATCAACATCTCCATGGACTCGGCCGGCCGCTACTTCGTGAGCTGCCTGTGCGAGTTCGACCCCGAGAAGCCGCCCGTCACCCCGAAGATGGTGGGCATCGATCTCGGACTGAAGGACCTGTTCGTCACCAGCGACGGGCATCGAACCGGCAATCCCCGCCATACGGCAAAATACGCCGCCCGACTGGCCTTGGCGCAACGACGACTGAGCCGCAAGAAACTCGGCTCCAGCAACCGTGCCAAAGCCCGAAAGAAGGTGGCTCGACTTCACGCCAAAATCTCCGATTGCCGGATGGACCGCTTGCACAAGCAGTCCCGCCAGATCGTCAACGATAACCAAGTAATCTGCGTCGAATCCCTGAAGGTGAAGAACATGCTGCGCAACCCGCACCTGGCGAAGGCCATCAGTGATGCGGGCTGGGGCGAGTTCGTCCGACAACTGGCGTACAAAGCCGAATGGGCCGGGCGGCAACTGGTCGCCATCGACCAGTGGTACCCGTCGAGCAAACGGTGTTCGCACTGCGGCCATGTGGTCGACGCACTACCGCTGTCCGTTCGCACCTGGACCTGCCCCGAATGCCGCACCGAACACGACCGCGACGTGAACGCTGCGGTCAATATCAAAGCCGCCGGGCTGGCGGTGCTCGCCCTTGGAGAGAATGTCAGTCCTGTGTCGTGATTGCGGCATGGGCAGTTCTTGATGAATTGGGAATCTCTCGTCCTTCAGGGCAGAGAGCAGTCAACGCGGATTCAGCCTGTAGACGGTTGCCAACAGCCCGGACAGGCCACGCTCGCGGAAGTGGGCATGCACCCCAAGGGCATCCTGCTGGCCCGGGCGCCGCGCCGACCAGGCCTCACCTTAAGGAGACGCTGATCAATTCGCCGGGCGAGTCGTCCGTAGTGTATCCGCATGCACGGCCAGGATGGCCTTCGGATGCACAGCGTAGTTCGCGCGCACCTGCGGCGGCAACGCGAACAGCACCCGGTTGCAGACGGCACCCGTTAGTCGCGTTCCTGCAGCCAAAGGATCAGGCGGGCATGCTGCTCCGGGTCGGCATCGATCGCGCGGCCCGGGCGCAGGTCGTAGTCCGCGAAGGCGGCATCCACCGTCTCGCTGTCCTCGGCCCATTCCTCGCTGAGACGGAAGATCAGGGTCGTCGGGGACGGCCGGTGCACCGCCGGGTGGAAACGCTGGGAGATCATCCCCGGCAGCGGCGGCTCCGGCTCCGAACGGAAGCCGTCACCATCGCGGAAGCGCTCCCAGGCCGCCTCCAGCAGTGCCAGGGCCGGGCCATGTTCACCCTCGCCGGTTGCCGCTTCCCAGTCGCGCAGGCCGCGCGCGACGTAGGCGTAATCGTTGAGCGTAGCGGTGCCCGCCTGCTCGGCGGGCAGACCCATCAGCGCCGGCAGCTCCGCCGGGTCGGCGGCGACCTCCAGCAACCAGGCCTGAACCGCCGCGCCCGCGTCAAGGAAGCGCGCATCGTGCGCCGACGCCTCCGCCAGGGCGGACAGCAGCAGCCCGTGCGCCCCGGTCAGCACCTTCTCGTCACGCGGCAGGCCGCGCGCCTCGCGCGCCTGGATCAGGGCCTCGCGGCCGGACTCCACCTGCTCGCGAACCTCGTCCCCTGCCAGGTCGAAACGCTCCGCAAGCTGCTCGATCCCCGCGCCACTGCGCGGCAGGTAGCCAAGATCAAAGACCGAGCTGCCCTCCATGCCGAACCAGGCACGCACCAACTCCGGGTACTCGTGGTCCGCGAGTGCGGCTTCCAGATCTTCTTCCGGCCACAGGTAGGCCCCGCCCTCGCGGCCCTGATCGTCCACGGCCGACAGGCTGGAGGCAAACCCGCGGAAACCGCCCTCCGCAGCCTCCGCCTGCTCACCCGTCTCGTCCTCGCGCAGGGCCATGTCCCGCTTGACGAAATCGAGGTTCTCGAGCCCCAGATCAACCCAGTCCTCGCGGCCGAAATATTCACCGGCACGCAGATAAACCAGTGCGAGCTGTGCCTGATCCTCCAGCATTACCTCGAAGTGAGGCTCGTTCCAGTCCGGTGATTCGGAGTAGCGGAAGAAGCCGCCCCCCAGCACGTCACGCAGACCGGAGTGGGCCATCTCGTCCAGGGTGATCTCGAGAAACTCGGCAACCCAGCCTGGGGCCGTGCCGGCCTGCTCGGCCTCCAGCATCGCGTGCAGGTAGGGCGAATGGGGGAACTTGGTGGAACTACCGAAACCACCCTGAAGGTCGTCGGCCTCGCGCTCCAGGCGGCTCCACAGGACCTGCGGCAGTCGGCCCGCGCGGCCCTCGGAAAGCGGTTCCTCTCCCTTGCGCAGTTGCTGGGTGAGCTCCTCGCTCCCACGCCGGGCGAGATCCACCAGTCGGTCGTAATCCGACTCCAGGCGCTGGGTGATGCCATCGAGGAACTCGGCGAACTGGTCACGCGGGGCATACACCACGCCCGTCAGGGCATGACCGTCGGGGGTCACCACCACATTGAGCGGCCAACCTGCACTACCGGCCGTTGCACGCTGGAACTCGAGCAGATAGCTGTCCAGCGCCCCATTGACCTCGCGATCCACCTTCACCGGAATGAAGTTCGTGTTCATCCGTTCGGCAATACCGTCGTCCTTGAAGCTCTCCTCCTGCATCACGTGACAGTAGAAGCAGGAGTAGTAGCCACTGGAGATCAGCAGCGGGCGTTGTTCTTCCCTGGCCTTTTCCAGCAACGCCGGATCCCAGGCGCGCCACTGAACCGGGTCGTCCACATGCAGACGCAGGTACGGTGACACACTGTCGGCCATCTCCGGGTTGGCTTGAGCCGCACCGGGTGCAGCCAGTACCACAAGCAACAACGGGACATACATCCCGATCCAGCGGTTTCCGACGGTTGCATACATGCGGGTCTCCAGCAGCATCTAGAAAAGGTTGCTACCCTTTTGGGACGCGCAGACAGGGAAGGTTCATTCCCTTTCCCGGAATCACGCGGATCGCATCGTGCACTACCCCCTTGTACATGCGATGTACAAATGTCGTACAATTATTTCATGGCGAGCGCGACGCACATCGAACTTCAAGACGAAGAAGGGTTGTACCCGATCCGCCACGTGTGCGCGGAGACGGGGATCAACGACGTCACCCTGAGAGCCTGGGAGCGCCGCTACGGGCTGATCCGGCCGATGCGCACCCCCAAGGGTCACAGGCTCTACAGCCTGAGTGACATCGCCCGCATCAAACGGATCATGGAACTGCTCGAACAGGGCATCCCGGTCTCGCAGGTCCATCGCGTACTAAATGACGAGTCCGCACACGGCACTGCCAGGGCCGAATCACCCGAAGCCGATGACACCCGGCCCCAGGCCGCCAGCGAACGCCGCGCCAGCCCCGGCCCCGGGATCGCCCCCCACACCATGGATCCGATCGCCGAGGCTCTGTATGCCTCGGTGGCCAACCTGGATGCCGACGAGCTGGATCGAATCTACACCCGGCTGGTCATGCGGCACGGTTGGGACGGCGTACATGAAAGCGCCTTTCTCGAGGTTTATCGCCGCCTGCGCGAGGAATCCCGCCACAGTGCCGAAGGCGAGGTTCGCCTGGCCATCTTCGCCGCCTGGGCCACCGCCGCCTTCGCCGATCAGTTGCGCTCGGCCACACGGGCCTGCGACGAGCCGTCCTACCCCTGCCTGGTGCTGGGCGGCGGCCACCAGCAGGTTGGCGGCATGCTGCTGCAGCTCGCCTGCGCACGCCGCGGCATGAAGACCCTGCCCCTGTTCGATGCCACCAGTCCCGAGGGCCTCGATACGCTGATCCGTCGCCTGCGCGCGCCGGCAATGATCATCCATGGCTCCTCGCAGCTGATGCGCAGCCCCGAGCTTCCGCGGGTGGAGGCGATCCTCAAGCAGGCCGGCCCGCCCTGCTATCTCGCCGGCTCGGCCGCCCTCGAGCTGTCGCAGATGGAACACGGTCGCGAGATCGAGGTCCTGCCCGGACCTCCGCTGGAGGCCGCCGCTCGCCTCTCGCGCCACCTGCCCGAATAACCCCGCTCCACCCGCGCCGGCCCCGTGCCCGATTCCGCCTTGCCCGTGGCCGTGCGCACCCTTCTGGTCGTGCTCGGCGACCAGCTGGCCCCGGACCACCCCGGTCTGCAGGGACTGGACCCGACGCAGGATCACCTCTGGATGGCCGAGGTGGCCGAAGAATCCCGACATGCCCTGTCGCATATCGCGCGGACCGCGCTGTTCCTGTCGGCGATGCGCCACTTCGCCAGGGAGCGCCGGGATGATGGTTTTTCCGTCCATTACCGCCACCTCGGCGAACGCCCCGAGCAGACCCTGAACGACGCCCTGCGCGCCGACCTCGAACACCTCCAACCGCAAAACGTGCGCGTATTGCAGCCGGGCGAACACCGCGTGCTGCGCCAGCTGCAGTCCGCCTGTGCCGACCAGGCGATCCCGCTCGAGGTCCTGGATGATCCGCACTTCCTGGTCCCGCTGGACGCTTTTCGCAAATGGGCCAAGGGCCGCAGGCAATTGCGCATGGAGTACTTCTACCGCAAGCAGCGCACAGCCCTGGGCGTGCTGATGAACGGCGACGAGCCCGCCGGTGGACAGTGGAATTTCGACGCCGACAACCGCGGGCATTTCGGGCGTGACGGCCCCGGCCTGCTGCCACCACCCCTGTCCTTTCCGCCGGACGCGCTCACCCGCGAGTGCCTGGACGACATCGCCCGGCATCTCCCGGACCTGCCGGGCCAGGCCGACGGCTTCGACTGGCCCGTCACCGCGCAGCAGGCACAACAGGCGCTGGACGACTTCATCCAGCACCGCCTGCCCGCCTTCGGCACCTATCAGGACGCGATGTGGACTGACCAACCGTGGCTCTACCACGCCCGCCTGTCCACCGCCCTCAACCTGCACCTGATCCATCCACGCACGGTGATCGACGCCGCGGAACAGGCCTGGCGCGATGGCCATGCCCCGCTGGCCGCGGTCGAGGGCTTCATCCGCCAGATTCTCGGCTGGCGCGAATACGTGCGCGGGCTGTACTTCCATTTTGGCGAGGCCTGGCACGAGTGGAACGCGCTGGAGGCCGAGCAGCCGCTCCCCGCCCTCTACTGGGACGCCGACACCTCCATGCAGTGCCTGCACCAGACCGTCGGCCAGACCCTGCAACTGGGCTACGCCCACCACATCCAGCGGCTAATGGTCACCGGTTTGTTCGCCCAGCTGCTTGGCGTGCGGCCTGCCGCGATTCATGCCTGGTACCTGGGCATCTACGTCGATGCCGTGGAATGGGTGGAGCTCCCCAACGTGGTCGGCATGTCGCAATACGCCGACGATGGCCGCATGGCCTCCAAGCCCTACGTGGCCACCGGGCGCTACATCCAGCGCATGAGCAACTACTGCGCGCACTGCCCGTTCGACCCGGCCGAGGCCCTGGGCGACAAGGCCTGTCCGTTCACCACCCTGTACTGGGACTTCCTCGACCGCCACCGCGACCGCTTCGCCCGCCACCCGCGCACCGCGCTGCAGTGGAAACACGTCGAAAAGATGGACCCCGACCGCCTGCAAGCCATCCGCGACCGGGCCGGAGAACTCCGCAAGACTCTCGCCCAGGGAGACCGCATCTGATGCAAAGCCCCGGCCCCACCCTCGTCTGGCTGCGCCGCGACCTGCGCCTGGCCGACCAGCCCGCGCTGCAGGCCGCCTGCGAACGCGGCGGCCCGGTGATCCCGGTGTTCATCCATGCCCCGGAGGAAGAGGCCCCATGGCAGCCAGGTGCCGCATCCAACTGGTGGCTGCACCACAGCATCAACGCGCTGGACCACGACCTGCGTGCGCAGGGCTCGCGCCTGATCCTGCGCGCCGGTGCCAGCCTCGACACCCTGCGGGCCCTGATCCGCGAGACCGGCGCCACCGCCGTCTACTGGAACCGGCTGTACGATCCCGCCATCGTCCTGCGCGATCCGGACATCAAGGCCGGGCTGCGCGCCGACGGCATCGAAGTACACAGCTTCAATGCCCACCTGCTGATCGAGCCCTGGGAGGTCGCGACCGGCCAGGGCCGCCCCTACAAGGTCTTCAGCCCGTTCTGGAAGGCCTGCCTGCAACGCGGCATCGACCGCGACCCGCTGCCCGCACCCTCCGAGCTCCCGCGACCCGAGGCCTGGCCCGACTCGCTCAATCCCGAACAGCTGGGGCTCCTGCCCGCGATCGACTGGGCCGGCGGCCTGCGCGCCACCTGGACCCCGGGCGAGGCCACGGCCCGGGAGCGCCTGGAAGCATTCCTCGACAACGCCGTGCGCGCCTACGCCGAGGGCCGCGACCGCCCGGATCAGGACGGGACCTCGCGCCTGTCGCCGCATCTGCACTTCGGCGAGATCTCGCCGCGCCAGATCCTGCGCGCCCTGCGCCAGGCCGGCCTGCACCCGGACAGCGGCGGCCCCGAGGCCTTCGTGCGCGAACTCGGCTGGCGCGACTTCGCCCATCACGTCCTCTACCACTTCCCGCACACCCCGGAGCAACCGCTCAACCCACGCTTCGAGGCCTTCCCCTGGCGCCAAGCCGATCGCGACCTGCGGGCCTGGCAGCGCGGCGAGACCGGGATTCCGATCATCGACGCCGCGATGCAGCAGTTGTGGGAGACCGGCTGGATGCACAACCGCCTGCGCATGGTGGTCGCATCCTTCCTGACCAAGAACCTGCGCCTGCACTGGCAGCACGGGGCCCACTGGTTCTGGGACGCCCTGGTGGACGCCGATCTCGCCGCCAACACCCTGGGCTGGCAATGGGCCGGCGGCTGCGGTGCCGATGCCGCACCCTACTTCCGCGTCTTCAACCCGCAAACCCAGGGCGAACGCCACGACCCCGACGGCACCTTCGTGCGCCGCTTCGTGCCCGTGCTCAAGGATGTCGAAACGCGGTATATTCACGCGCCAGGCGCCGGCGGTGCGCGCGGCTATCCGGCCCCGATCGTGGACCTGAAAGCCAGCCGCCAGGCCGCACTCGAGGCCTTCGAGGCCGTAAAAAACCACTGACCCAGACAGGCCCAACCATGACCTTTTCCGAACAGAATCTGTACTACCCGAAGAATGTCAGCTACAACTTCAGCCGCTACGACGAGACCAGTCCCGTGCGTGTAACCCACGACGGCAAGCGCTTTGTTGGCCAGTTGCTGAACTGCGTGGCCCCCTTCCGCATCCGTGTCACCGAGGAAATCACGGGCCCGGGCGCCTCGCGCTTTACCCCGGTCCGAGAAATCGAGATCCAGAGCCTCGACGGCGTGGAGTACCTGCACAAGGGCCACCACGGCCACTGAGCAGCATGTAAAGGCCGGACCGCTTTCCCGATCCGGCCTTTCATTACCCACCCTGACGTTCGCACCCGGAACCCTGCATCGCAGAACCGGGGCAAACACCGATGCGTGCCATTCATGCAGTGTTGCTCTGGCCTGCTACCCTTGAGACAGGACATTCGCAAAAGGGACGAACGCCATGCAACGCCTTCTCGCCTCCTTCCTGGTGTGCACCCTGCTGATCCCCGGCCTGGCGCTCGCTGACAAGCCCGGCGACCAGCGCGCCATCGCCGGCATGGACACCGGACGCATCCTCTGGGACATCACCATTGCCGAACCGGAACGCCTGATTGCCCGCCTCAGCGTGATCCGCGAGACCTATGACGACATGCAGCGCCAGGGCCTGGAGCCGGAAATGGTCTTCGCCTTCCGTGGCGGGGCGGCCGGCCTGATCGCCCGCTCCACCGATCACCTGGAGCTCGAGGACGTCTCTGCGGTGCGCCATATCCACGAGCGCCTGGAGGGCCTGCTGGAGCTGGATGGCATCCACATGGAGGCGTGCAACATCGCCACGCGGCGCTTCGAGCTCGAACAAGACGACCTATTACCCGGCATCCACATGGTCGGCAATACGTTCCTGTCGATCATGGGTTACGAGCACCAGGGCTACGCGACCATACGCATCGACTAACCCCAACCGCGGAATGCCGTTACAATCGAGTCGGGCGGACATTCGGTCGGCCCCGGGACCGCGCCGAAGGCACGGTCACCGGGTCATTTGACCGGGTCACAAATGGCAGCGAACGACTGCCGAGCAAGACAAGGGGAGGCCTCTTTGGCGCATATGGAAATCACGACCTTCGGCACCGTTGGTGTACGCGTGGAGGACCGTGACATACCCGCCCTGTCCGGGACGAAGCTCGGGCTGCTCCTCACCTATGTGGCCGCCGAGAGCCCTCGGCGCATCCCGCGCGAGGAACTGGCCCGCATGTTCTGGCCGGATCTGGACGCCGACAGCGCCCGGGTCAACCTGCGTCAGGGGCTGTTTCAGCTACGGCGCCAACTCCCTGCCGGCGACCCACCCCTGCTCGACACTACACCCCGCTACGTGCGTTTCCAGCCCCAACCGGAATCGCGCATCGACTTCCTCACCCTGAATCGCGCGCGCGCCGAGCGACGCACTGCCGAGAGCCGCGAGACGACCGCCGCGTCTGCCGAGCGTGCCCGCGCCGAGCGGCGCACCGCCGAGCGACGCACTGCCGAAAGCCGCGCAGCCACGGCCACCCATCCGAACCTCGCAATCGTCTGCGACTACCGCGGGCACTTCCTCGAGGGACTGCGCGCCCTGCAGGATCTTCCGGAACTGTCCGCCTGGGCCCAGGCCCAGCGTGACCATCACTGGCAAAATCTGCTCGTCTTCATCACCCACAACCTCGTCGCACTGGCCAAACCCAACGAAGGCGAACCCCTGCTCGCCGAGCTCCACCGCCTGCTGGCGATGGAGCCACACGACGAGACCCTGCACCACCTCCTGATGAAGGCCCTCGCAGCCAGCGGCCACCCGAAGCGGGCGCTCGATCACTATGCCCATCTCGAGGCCGAGGCCGGCAAGGCGCCCGGCGAACTGCTGGCACGCACGCGCGAGGAAATCCTTGGCGCCGAGCGGGCCGAGGCCACTAGCCAGCGCGCCAAGACCGAGGAGGCCGAACCGGCCATCCTGCGCCCGGAACGTCGGCGGGTCACCGTCGTGGCCTGCCATGTCCAGCCCGACGCGGAAGCCGACATCGAGATCCAGCAGCAGCAGGTGAACCGCGCCCTGGAGCACGTCGACTTCGTCCTGCTGAGCCATCACGGCCATGTGGTGCCCTCCCCGGGACACGGCCTGCTGGCTTATTTCGGCTACCCGGCCGGTCGCGAAGAGGCCACCGTCGACGCCGTACACGCCGCCTGGCAAGCGCTGGAGACCGCCCCCGCCGACTGCAAGCTGCGTCTGGCCGTGGATAGCGATCTGATCGTCACCGGTGCCGACCCCGACCTGCCCGATCCGACGGGCCAGCTCACCGCCCGTGTCCACGACTGCGCGCAGCAAGCCGATCCCGGGACCCTGCGCGTCAGCGCACCGACCTACGCCCGCGTCTCGGGGTACTTCAGCTTCCGCGCGACCGACGACGGTACCGGTGCCTACCGCGTCACCGGCGACCCCGGCCCGCTGGACCGGGTGGATGCACAGAGCCTGCGCGACCTCACGCCCCTCACCGGGCGCAGCCAGGAACTGCAACAGCTTCGGGGGCACTGGGACCAGGTCCTGGAAACCAGCGAGGTCCGCTTCGTGCTGGTCCAGGGTGAGGCAGGGCTGGGCAAGAGCCGGCTTGCCCGGGGGCTCGACCAGCAAGTCCGCGGGCAGGCTCGCTCACGCTACCTGCTCAAGTGCCGCGAGGATCGCACTCGGCAGCTCCTGGCGCCTGTACGTCAGGCCTTTGCCACCTGGATGGGTCAGGATAGCCTGCGCGAAGCCCGCCAGCGGCGCCTCGAAGGCGCCCTCAAGATCGCGGGCACACCCCCCAAACTCGCACCACGCCTCGCCCATTGGCTAACCCACCCGGAGGCCGACGGCCCCGAGAGCCTGGCTCACGAAGGGCTGGACCGCGACCGCATCATCGACACCCTGGTCGAACTGGTCCACCGACGGTCGGCCCATGGACCGACCCTGCTGATCTGCGACGACCTGCACTGGATGGACTCCGGTACCTCGGAGTTCCTGCGACGCCTGTACCAGCGTCTGCATCACCGACCGATCATGGCCATCCTGACGGCCCGCATGAGCTTTCGCTCCTCCTGGCGCGACCTGTCGCTGGAGCACATCCGCCTCCACGGCCTGGACGATGCCGCCGCACACGGCCTGGTGGACCGTCTGGACCCGAATGGCCGCCTTTCCAGCGGCCTGCGGCACCAACTGGTCGAGCGTGGCGAGGGCGTCCCGCTCTTTCTCGAGGAACTCACGCGCTATGCCCTCGAAGCCGCCCGCACCGGCCAGCTGCCCGAAACCCTGCCGCCAGGACTCTCCAATCTCCTGGTCGCGCGTCTGGAACAGCTCGGCAGTGCCCGCGAACTGGCGCATTCCGCCGCAGTCATCGGGCGCGACTTCGACACCCGAATCCTCAGCCGCCTGCGCGGCCAGCCCGCCGATACCATCCGCCGCCAGCTGACGCGCCTGACCGGGAAGGGCTTCATCGAACCTGCCGGCATGGTGGATGGGGTGCGCTATCGCTTCCGCCACGTCCTGTTCCGCCAGGCGGCCTACGAATCGATGCTGCTGAGCGACCGCACCCGTCTGCACGGCCAGCTGGCCGACTTGATGCAGGAAGACGGCGAGCATGGCATGCAGACCGCCGACTGGGGTCGCATCGCCAACCACCTTTACCACGCCGGTCGCTATCCGGAGGCCGTAAACGCCTGGCTGCAGGCCGGCGAAGCCGCCTTCGCCCGCGGCATCCTGCCCGAGGCCTCGCACTACTTCGAAGACGCGCTGGACTGCCTGGAGCGTCACCCAGAGGCCCACGCGAGCGGCGATCTGGCTACCCACGAACGTGACACCCTGCGCGCCCTGGGTGGCCTGGGGGCCTCCAACCTGGCCCTGCTGGGCTACGGTTCGCGTACGGTCAACGATATCTTCGAACGCGCCATGCGCCTCACCGCCCCGGAACAGGACCCGGTGCAATACTTCCGCGTCCTCTGGGGCCTGTGGCACGGCGCCGGCTCCTGGCATGGATTCCAGGAGGCTCATCGCCTCGCCGCGGAGATGGAGCAACTGGCCGAGCGCTCCAGCGACCGCCTGCTGCGCATCGCGGCCCATTATGTCCAGGGCAACACCCATTTCTGGACCGGCCGCTTCGCCGAGGCGCTGGAACACCAGACGCGGGCGGTCAAGCTCTATCGCGACGCCGACCACGCAACCCTGGTGGCGCGCCATACCGAAAACCCGGCCATCAGCGCCCGGGGCTTCATGGCCTGGACGTTGCTCCATCTGGGAAATCACGCGCGCGCCTGGACCGAAATGGATGCCGCGTGCCAACAGGCAGACCAACTCGGCCATCGGCCTACCGAGGCCTTCGTATATGCCTTCCGCTCGGTACTCGGCTTCTACTCCAGCGACCCGGAATCCGCGCTGCCCGCAGCGCGCCACGCGCTCTCCATCGCCCGCGAGTACGACTACCCACTGTGGCGCGCCGCCGGCATCACCCTCGAGAGTTGGGCCCTGGCCCGGCAGGGCCAAGCCGATGCCTACCAGGCCATCGAACAGCAGGTCGAGGCGATGCGCCACATCATGGATGGCGTCAACACCATCTTCCAGCTCATCCTGCTGGACGCCCTGGAGACCAGTGACATCGCGGCCGAACAGCGTCTGGCAGTAGCCGACGAGGCGCTGACAGGCTGCCGCAAGCGCGGCGATCTCGCCTTCGAACCGGCCATCCGCCGGTTGCGCGCCGTCGCCCTGCTCGCCACCAGCAAAGGGAAAGCCGACGACGGCTGGCAGGACCTGGAAAGCGCGCGCAGCATCGCCCACGAACAGGGCAATCCCAACATCGAACGCCAGGCCCTGCTCGATTACGCCCGATTCGCCAGCGACCCCCAGGTGCAATCCTGGGCCGAACGCGAACTCTTGCGTATCAACCACTGCATCATCCCGCGCCCGCACCCCGACGAACCCCGCCAGCGCGATCCCCGCCTCGCCTGAGATCGGCCGCCGGGACAAGCGCCCGGCGGCCAGGGCGCTACCGGTGTGATCCCAACACCACAAAAGAAAAGGCCCGAACCTTGCGGTTCGGGCCTTTTCGGGATATGGCGTCCCCACGGGGATTCGAACCCCGGTCGCCGCCGTGAAAGGGCGGTGTCCTAGGCCTCTAGACGATGGGGACGTAGAGGCAACGTCTTCTTCTTACTTCCGTCTTACTCGGGTGGGCCCTTGGGCCGGTCTTCCTCGCTACCTGGTGCGCGATGCAGAAGCGTCGTCACCAGACCGTTGAACACCAGCAAAAACCCGACCGGTACCAGCGCGATGAGGGGCTTCGACCAGGTCTGTTCCCCGGTGAGCATCAGCCCGAATCCGCCGATCAATCCGATCACTGCCAGCACCAATCCAACGTAGAGCGATATGACTCCAAAACGATGCATTAATGAACTCGCAGTACCCCTGAGTGGTGGAGCCAGGCGGGATCGAACCGCCGACCTCCTGCATGCCATGCAGGCGCTCTCCCAGCTGAGCTATGGCCCCGTGTCAGGCGAGCGCGTACTGTAGCCAGCACCCCCAAATGTGTCAACCCGCTGCGGCGGAAATTTTCTGCAACGCACGGTCGATACGGGCCAGAACGCGCTCGCGACCAATGAGCACCAACGTGTCATCGATAGGCGGGGACACCGTGCCGCCGGTAAGGGCCACACGCAAGGGCTGCGCCACCTTGCCGAGCTTGAGTTCCAGACGCTCGCCGGTATGCACCACCACCTCGTGCAGCGCCTCCTTCTCCCACGCCCCGAGAGCGCTGAAGCCATCGTGCAGGGTTTGCAGCACGGGCTGCGCCTCGGCGGTCAGCTGCTTGCGCGCCGCCTTCTCGTCGTAGTCCTCGAACTCGTGATAGAAATACACGCTGTTCTCGGCCATCTCGCGCAGGGTGCGCGCCCGTTCGCGCTGCGCGATGACCACATCGCGCAGTTCCGGCCCTTCGGAGGGATCGATCCCCAGCTGCCCCAGGTGCCAGCCCAGTTCCAGCGCGACGTGGTCCGGGTCCAGCGTCTTGATGTAGTGCTGGTTCAGCCACAGGAGCTTGTCCGGGTTGATGGCGGAGGCGGACTGGTTCACGTCCTTGATATCGAACAGCCGAACCAGTTCGTCCAGTCCGAAGATCTCCTGGTCGCCATGCGCCCATCCCAGGCGCACCAGATAGTTGAGCAGGGCCTCCGGCAGGTAGCCCTCGTCGCGGTACTGCATGACCGACACCGCGCCATGGCGCTTGGACAGCTTGGCACCATCCGGGCCCATGATCATCGGCAGGTGGCCATAGCGCGGCGGCTCCACACCCAGCGCCTTGAGGATGTTGATCTGGCGCGGCGTGTTGTTCAGGTGATCGTCGCCGCGCACCACGTGGGTGATGCCCATGTCCATGTCGTCGACCACTACCGTCAGGTTGTAGGTCGGCGAGCCATCCGAGCGGGCGATGATGAGGTCATCCAGCTCGTGATTCTGGAACGCGACCTTGCCGCGCACCATGTCGTCAACGACCGTCACGCCCTCGTCCGGCGTACGAAAGCGAATGACTGGCTCCACGCCCTCGCGCGGCTCGGTACGGGCGCGGCAGCGACCGTCGTAGCGCGGCTTCTCCTTGCGCGCCTTCTGCTCCTCGCGCATCGCGTCCAGCTCTTCCTTCGAACAGTAGCAGCGGTAGGCATGCCCGGCGGCCATCAGCTGATCGATCACCTCCCGGTACCGGTCGAAGCGCTCGGTCTGATAGAACGGACCCTGATCGTAGGTCAGACCCAGCCAGTTCATGCCTTCCAGGATCGCGTTCACCGACTCCGCAGTGCTGCGCTCGAGATCGGTGTCCTCGATGCGGAGCACGAAGTCGCCGCCGTGATGACGGGTGTACAACCAGGAGAACAATGCGGTACGGGCACCACCAATGTGCAGATAACCGGTGGGACTGGGGGCAAAACGGGTACGGAAACTCATGCGCGGGACACTCGATTACGGGTAGTGAGCAAAGGCGCCTAGGGTAGCAGAACGCTACAGGGCGATAACCCGGCAGCCCGGTTTCCGCCGGCTATACTCGAGACAGGCCAACACACGGGCCCCTATCGCCCGAAGGAGTCGTGATGAAATCCGTTTCGCTCACCCGCCTCGCGACCATCGCTCTGGTCACTGGAGGATTCGCCCTGGCCGCTGGCAGCGCGACCAGCATGGAGCGCGTTCCGGCGCCCGAAGGGGCCGAGGTGTACTTCATCAGCCCGCAGGATGGCGACACCGTCGAAAGTCCCGTGCGGATCCAGATGGGCCTGCGCGGCATGGGCGTGGCCCCGGCCGGCGTCGAGGCCGACAACACCGGCCATCATCACCTGCTGGTCAACCAGCCGCTGGACGAGGTCGACCTGGATGCCTCGCTCCCCTTCTCCGACCACAAGCGGCACTTCGGTGGCGGCCAGACCGAAGGCGAGATCGAACTGGAACCGGGCACCCATACCCTGCAATTGCTCTTCATGGACTACCGCCACCTCAGCTTCGACCCGCCAGTGACCTCCGACAAGATCACCATCACCGTCGAATAGGCGGCACAAAAATGCCCCCTCCAAAACCGGAGGGGGCTCGTCCTCGCCAGAGGCGACCGGTCGGTTACGGCAGTGCCGGGATCTCGAACTGCGGCATGTCACCGGTCAGGGCGTGCATGAAGGCCTCCAGATCCGCGACTTCATCGTCGCTGAACTCCATGCCCAGCATCTCCTGCCCCATGATGCGGATCGCCTCGTCCAGCGTCGCGGTCTCGCCGTTGTTCATGTAGGGGTAGGTCAGGGCCACGTTGCGTAGGGTCGGGGTCTTGAAGGCAAAGCGATCACTCTCCTCCCCGGTCACCAGGTAACGGCCCTCGTCTTCCGAGCCCGGCACCTGGATGCGATGGAAGTGGCTGTCGGTCAGTGCCGGGCCACGGTGGCAGGCGACGCAGCCGTTATCCGCGAACAGCTTCATGCCACGCATCTGCTGCTCGCTCATCGCGCCCTCGTCCCCGACCAGCCAGCGATCCAGCGGCGAGTTCGGGGTGTTCAGCGTGCGCTGGAAGGTCGCCAGCGCATGGGCCACGTGATCGGCATTGATCACGTTGTCACCGTCATAGTCCGGATAGGCGGCCTGGAACTTCTCCTGGTACTCGTTGAACTCTTCCAGACGCTCGATTGCGTCCTCCAGCGGCATCGCCATCTCGATCGCATCCTGGATCGGGCCCAGCGCCTGGCCTTCCAGGTCATCCTCGCGGCCATCCCAGAACTGCGCCGTGAAGAAGCCAGAGTTCAGCACGGTCGGGGTGTTGCGCTCGCCGACCTGGCCATCGTGGCCCACCGCGCGCGGGATACGATCCGCCCAGCCCAGTGCCGGGTTGTGGCAAGTAGCGCAGGAGATCACGCCGGAGCTCGAGATGCGCGGTTCGAAGAACAGCATCTTGCCCAGCTCGATCTTCTCTTTCGTCATCGAGTTGTCCGCCGGGATCGGCGGCAGCGCCGGCAGCGGCTCGAATACGTCGCGGTACTGCGAATAGTCCGTATCGGCCAGCGCAGGCGCCGAGGCCCCGAACGCGATCGCCGCACAGGCGGCGATCGCCGTCATGCGGAATCCGGAAAGTGTCTTCATGGCAGGTCTCCTTGAAGGGGAACATCAGGGCGGACCGATATAGACTCGGTCCAGATCCCATGAAACCCACCCTATCGACGCGGAAAACCGGACGCGATCAAAAACGAGCGTTCCGTTGATCCAGATCAAAGGATACCCCCGCCATCCCGCCTCAACGCGCCCTTGACCCTCAAACGGAGGCACCGTAGGGTCCGCCTTGACTTCAGGTGCCCCGGCCTGTTTTGGCCGGGGATAATCGGGAAGCCGGTGCGCGAACTCTCGTTCGCAAGCCCGGCACTGCCCCCGCAACGGTAGGCGGAGTTGGGCGGATCCAATGCCACTGCGGCGCATCCCCAGGATGCCCGCGGGAAGGCGATCCGCATCTGGATGCAGCGCGCATCCACTCTGCGAGTCCGGAGACCGGCCTGGAGGACACCGACGCCGCGGTGGGCGGCCGGGCGGGCCAGGACCGGCGTGCTCATCGATCGGCCCTCCCCTGCTCCCAGCCCATCCTGTGGCGTCGTTTCATCCACGGCGTGCGGGGTCGCGCGCCAGGGAAACACATGACCCATGTGCGCGAACGGGCACATGGGTCATGTGTTTCCTTAGGGGAGCACCACAACAATGAACGATACCCATCTCCGACCGGGGCGACATGCCATCCCGGTCCTGGCCACCCTGTATCTGATGACGGCCGCGAGCATCGCTCCGGCTCAGGCCAACTTCGAGTTCGGCGACGCGGAAGACGGCCTGCAGGTGACACTGGATCCGCTGATCCAGGGCCGCTACAGCTACGCCCGTGCCCCGGACGGTTCCACTAGCGAGTTCGACTTCCGCCGCGCTTGGCTGGACACCCAGGGGACTCTGTTCCACCCGGATCTTCGCTTTCGCCTGCAGCCGGATTTCAGCAGCGGCGAACTCTCGATGCGCGACATCTGGATGCAGTACGCGTTCCGCGACAATCTGGGCCTGCGCCTCGGCCAGTTCACCGTACCCTTCGGAATGCCGCGCGACATCGGCGGACCCAACCGCCTGTTTACCGAACTCAGCGTGCCGGGCAACCAGTTCGAGGTCCCCGCCGGGCGCGATACCGGCGTGACCCTACTGGGCGGTGACGGCGAAGCCTGGGCCTGGGCCGCCGGGGTGTTCGACGGCCGTGGCCGTCTGGACCAGCGTAACGACCGCCCCGCCACCTCCGGCCACCTGTTCAGTGCCCGCGGGGCCTGGGCACCGGTCGGCGAGATCCCGCGCGACAACACTACCCTCGGCCGCGCCGTGGAGCGCACCGTGGCGCTGGGCGCCGGCCTTCAGGCAGCGGACCGCAACCACCTGCGCGACTGGAGCCGCGGACTGGAAGATACGGTGGACCGCCAGCGGGCCGACTGGGTCACCGCCACCGCCGACGCGGTGATCAAGTTCGGCCACACCTCGCTCTCGCTGGCCGCGTTCCGCCGCGACGTCTCCCCGAACCATGCGTCGTCCTATCACGACCTCGGTGCCGAGCTCGAACTCGCGCAGTCGCTGCCGGTGGACGGGTTGGAGGTGGCCGCGCGCCACGCGGTGCTGCGCCACGACGCCGGCGACGACCTGGAAGGCGACGAGCGCTGGCAGCGCGAATGGGGCGCCGGGCTCAACTGGTACCACCGGGGCCAGCGGCAAAAGACCCAGCTCATGTGGCTGGACCGCGACGCCGACCGCTCGGACTGGGAACTGCACCTGCAGCACCAGTTCCGCTTCTGACACGCCACGGCTGACGCGAACAGGGAGAGCCACCATGAATCGAACGAAATCCATCCGGCGGTCGCTGACGACCGGCCTCCCGCTGGCCCTGCTGCTCGCATCGGCGGGGACCACGGGCGCCGAAGAGATCACCGTCCCGATGCCGGGCCCCTGGGGCGAAGGCTACGAAGAAACCCTGGACGACCCGGCCAGCGTGGACGCCACCGAGGCCTTCCAGCGCTTCCGCCAGCAGAGCATGCGGGGCACCTCGGCCACCTACCGCAGCATCGAGCAGATCCTGCGCTATGACGCGCCGTTCGCCGAGCGTCTGCCCGATCTGGCCGACGAGCTGGCACGGCGGGCCGCCGACATCGAAACCTGGTTCGACCGCGAGACACCAGCGCGGGACGGCGACCCAGGAGCCCTGCCCGCGGCCTGGGCGGACCCAGACTTCGCCGAGTACAAGGCGTCCTACCGCCAGGCCGCCGAACGGCTGCAGCGGAAGGTGGAGACGGCCGACGACCTGGCGGACGAGGCCTTCCAACTGCGCGCCACCAAGGCCCTGAACAGCGTGCGCCACCAGTGCCTCGCCTGCCACGACAATTACCGCCGCCGCTGAACCACGCGGAAACGGGGCGTCCCCCGAGCCCCTTTTCCGGGGCAGAGCACGCCCCGTTTCCGGCGGCCCCTTTCCTGATCCTGATTAGCACGAATCCACCGCGCGCTTCATATGCCGAAACGGCCTTGCCCGCGAACACGGCGGCGGGCTTCGGCAAGCGCCGCATTCGCGCACAAGCGCGCTCCTGCAGGGCTGCGGGTTGCGCTGGGGGAAAGGGACCTCTGCAGAGCTTCAGTGCTAATCAGGCCCTTGACTGGGTACCCGACGATCAGTCGTTGTCCATGCCGCGATAACGCCGCACATGCGCCGGGTCGTACAGGGCACTATCGCGGAAATCCCCCGGATCCAGCGCCGGCCCCACCAGGATCAGCGCCGAGCGCCGCGTGGTCAGCTGCGTTGCCCGCTCCACGATATTGCCCAGCGAGCCCCGCACCACCTTCTCGTCCGGCCAGCTGGCACGGAAGACGATCGCCACCGGACAGTCACAGCCATAGTGCGGACGCAGGTCCGCGACCACGGCCTCGATATTGTGCAGGGACAGGTGGATCGCCAGGGTTGCCCCGGTCGCAGCGAAGGCCGCCAGCCGTTCGCGTTCCGGCATCGACGAGGCCCGCCCCGGCGTCCGCGTCAGCACCACCGACTGCGCCACCTCCGGCACGGTCAGCTCGCGCCCCAGGGTCGCGGCCGCAGCGGAGAATGCCGGGACCCCCGGGGTAATCGTGTAATCGATCCCGGCCGCCTCCAGACGGCGGATCTGCTCGCCCAGCGCGCTGTACACCGACAGGTCCCCGGAGTGCAGTCGCGCCACGTCCTGACCCGCCGCGTGGGCGCGCTGAATCTCGTCCATGATCGCGTCCAGCGTCAGCGGCGCGGTATTCACGATGTGCGCGCCTTCCGGAGCATGCTCCAGCACCGCCTCCGGCACCAGCGATCCCGCGTACAGGCATACCGGACAGGCCGCGATACGATCCCGCCCGCGCAGCGTCAGCAGATCCGGCGCGCCCGGGCCCGCCCCGACAAAATGAACCGTCATAATGACTCCTTGAATACGTGATGAGTATCGACCCGGGCCACCGCGCAACTGGCCCGCGCGGACAGACGCCGCGGCAGCAGCAGACGCGCGCCCTCGCCGGCCGCCGCCAGCGCCGCCGCCTCGGCCACCGACCCGACCCCGGCGGTTGTACGCGCCCGCGCCGACTCCGTAAGCACTTCCTCGTCGCAGTCCACCAGCGCAGACGCAGACGGAAATACGAGTTCCAGCTCCAGCTCCCGCGCCACCGTCGCCAGCATGCCGCTGTCCCTCTTGTGCGCCGGCGCCGCCAGCTCCCGGATTTCGATCACCCCGGCACACTCCGCCTCCAGCACGGCGCGGGCCTCGGCCAGCACCGTGCGGATCAGGCCTTCCAGCTCCCGGGCCGTACAGGCGGAGGCGAAGCCAACGCCGGGTACCACCCGCTCGGGCGCCCCGTTCATTGCCTCACTCAACTCCGACGCAGGGACCACAGGGTCACCGGCCGCAGCGGTTTCCAGCCCGACATCGCGCCCAGCGGTTCCGAACGGCTCACGCTGATACGCGTCAGCTCGCCGCCATGGCGCTCGCGCGCCGCCGCCAGCACCGCATCGCCTTCGACGGTCACGCTGTTGGCGACCAGCCGCCCGCCCGGGCGCAGGCTCTCCACGCAGTACTCCACCAGCCCCGGGGTGGTCAGGCCGCCGCCGATGAAGATCGCGTGGGGAGTCGCCAGACCGTCCAGCGCCTCCGGTGCGCGCCCGGGGATGCACTGCAGGGCCGGAACACCCAGGGTGCGTGCATTGCGCCCGATGCGTTCCAGCCGCTCCGCGCGCGACTCGATGGCCAGGGCGCGGTTGGCCGGATCCGCCAGCATCCACTCGATGCCGATGGAACCAGAGCCGGCGCCGATGTCCCACAGGCACTCGCCGCGCCCGGGCGCCAGCAGAGCCAGTGTCACCGCACGGACCTCGCGCTTGGTGATCTGCCCGTCCTGTTCGAACTGCGCCTCCGGTCGGCCGGCGCTGGCCGCGATCACCGGGGCCGTCGGGGCCACCGGGGAGGCGCGACATTCCAGCGCGATCGTGTTCAGCGGATCCACCTCGCGAGCGCCCCAGTCCGCCGCCGTGGTCGCGCCAATGCGCTCCCGGGCCCCGCCCAACTGCTCCAGGACCGTCAAGGCCGAGGCCCCGAAACCCAGTTCATCGAGCCAATGGGCCAGCTCGCCGGGGGTCTCGCCGTCGCGGCTCAGGATCAGCAGCCGCGCGCCGTCGTGCAGCCAAGGGCGCAGCGCTTCCAGCGGGCGCCCGTGGACCGACAGGCAGCGGGTCTCCTGTAGCGGCCAGCCCATCCGCGCGGCGGCCAGGCTGAATGCCGAGGGCGCCGGAAACACCCGGGTGGCCGCCACCGGGAAACGCCGCATCAACGTCGCGCCCACCCCGAACCAGAACGGGTCGCCGCTGGCGAGCACGCACAGCGGCTGCCCCGCCCGCGCCTCGATCCAGTCGAGGGCGGTCTCCAGCGGCGAGGGCCACACCAGACGTTCCTGCCCCGGCTGCTCCGGCAACATCTCCAGATGCCGTGCACCCCCGATCACCGTGGTCGCCTGCGCCACGGCCGCGCGGGCCTCCGGCGCCAGTCCGGACAGACCGTCCGCACCGACCCCGACGATGTTCAACCATGGCGTCCCGCCCGGCTGCGTCGCTACACTTGGCATCTCCATGACCTCCCGTTCACCCCTTTCCAACGACGCCCGGCCACCGCGCCCGCGGCATGTCCTCCTGCTGGGCGGCACCACCGAGGCCGCGGCCCTGGAGCCGCTGCTGGACGGCCACCCGCGGCTGCAGTCCACCGTCTCGCTGGCCGGGCGCACCCGGAAACCGGGCCCGTCGCGGCTGCCACGGCGCACGGGCGGTTTCGGCGGTGCCGAAGGCCTTGCCACCTGGCTGCACGAACACGCGGTCGACGCCTTGGTGGACGCAACCCACCCCTTCGCGCGGCAGATCTCGGCCAACGCCGTCGTGGCCGCGCGCCAGACCGGCATCCCGCTGGCGCGCCTGACCCGACCGTCGTGGGAGGCCGGAGCGGATGACAGATGGATCCGCGTGTCCGATCTCGCGGCCGCCGGCCGCACCCTGCCGGCACTCGGCCGGCGCGTGCTGCTGACCACCGGCCGCCAGCACCTTGAGGCCTTCGAGGCCGCGCCCGAGCTGGACTATGTCATCCGCACCATCGACCCGCCCGAACCGCCGCCGGCGCTGCCACGAGTCACCTGGATCCATGCCCGGGGCCCATTCACGGCCGAGGACGAGGCGCGCCTGCTGCGGGAACACGCGATTGACGTTCTGGTAACCAAGGACAGCGGCGGCGAGGCCACCGCCGCCAAGCTGCAAGCGGCCCGCGAACGGGGCATCCCGGTGGTGATGGTGGAGCGCCCGCCGGACGCCCCCGGAGTGCCACGGTTCCACGCCCCGCAGGCGGTACTCGACTGGCTGGAAGCGCTCCCGGACACCCACGGCTAGAGCGGGTCCCGGCTCATTGCGCCGCCTCGACATAACGCGGGGTGTACACGTGCCGCCGGCCCGAAGGGCGTTCCAACACGCGGGTGGATGTGGCGCCGACGATCACCAGCGTGCTCATATTCGCCGCCGCCGGGTCCACCTCGCCGAGGGTGGAGATCTGCACGTCTTCGCGTTCGCCACGTCCCACCGCAGTGGCCAGCACCACCAGGGTGTCCGGCCCCTGGACCTCGCGCACGATCCCCAGTGCCTCGCCCAGCTGCCAGGGTCGCGAGCGCGAGATCGGGTTGTAGAAGGCCATGGCAAAATCGGCCTCGGCCGCCAGCCGCACCCGGCGCTGGATCAACGACCAGGGCTTGAGATTGTCCGACAGCGAGATCACGCAGAAATCGTTCCCCAGCGGCGCCCCCAGCCGCGCGGCGGCGGCCTGCATCGCCGAAACCCCGGGGGCCACGTCCACCTCGACGTCCTCCCAGCGTCCCGCCGGTGCCCCTTCCAGGGCCTCGAAAATGGCCGCCGCCATCGCGAACACACCAGGATCGCCACCCGAGACCACCGCCACGTCCCGCCCCTCGGCGGCCATGTCCAGGGCGTGCGTCGCGCGCGCCAACTCCTCGCGGTTGTCCGAGGCGTGAACACGGTGATGCGCGCCCGCAATGCGTTCCAGGTACGGCCCGTACCCCACCAGGTCGGTCGCCGCTTCAAGACGGGCAGCAACCTCCGGCGTAAGCCATTCCGGCCCGGCCGGCCCCACCCCGACCACACTCAGCCGCCCGAGCGGCCGACCGTCATCCCCGCTCATCGCCGCACCCCTCGCCCGGGAATCACGATCATCGAGAAATAGGGCACCTGTTCCGGAATCGCGGCCAACGGCAGGACCCGCTCCTCCGGCGTACTCGCGCGTTCCACGTACCAGGCACGCTCGTCCAGCCCCAGTTCCCGCAGGACCCCGACCACCGCATCGCGATGGGTTCCAACCTTCATGATGACCGCGGCATCGGTCCCCTGCAGGGCCTGGCGCAGATCGTCGATCGGCATCGTGCCCGGGATCACCGTCAGCAGGTCATCGCGCATGGTCAACGGCGTGGGCAACTGCGCGGCGGAGGCCATCATGGAGGTCACGCCGGGCACGATGCGGGTGGGGAAACGCTCCTTCAGCCGCAGGTAGACGTGCATGAAGGAGCCGTAGAAGAACGGGTCCCCTTCGTTCAGCACCACCACCGAACGCCCGGCCCCCAATTCGGCGGCCAGCTGCTCGGCGGCGGCGTCGAAAAACTGCTCGATGCGGCTGCGATACTCGTCGGAGCCGTGCGGGATCTCGTTGGTCACCGGATACTCCAGCGGCATCTCGCGCTGCCCGGCACCCAGATGGGCATCCACGATGGCACGCGCCTGGCCGCGGCCGCCCCGGCGACAGAAGTAGGCCACCACCGGGCTCTCGGCAATCAGCCGCGCGGCCTTCAGCGTCAACAGCTCGGGATCACCGGGACCGGTGCCCACGCCGTACAGACAGCCCGCGTCCGAGGAATCCTGCAGGTTGGGGGATGTCGTCATATCCGGTCACTCGCAAAGGCGTTGATGGCCGCCGCGGCCATGGCACTGCCACCCCGGCGTCCGAAAATGGTCAGGTAATCGAGATTCAGCGGGCTGCTGGCCAGTGCCTCCTTGCTCTCCACCGCACCCACAAATCCCACTGGTATACCGAGCACGGCGGCCGGCCGCGGCGCACCCTGGTGCAGCATTTCCAGCAGGTGAAACAGCGCCGTGGGCGCATTGCCAATGGCCACGACCGCGCCGTCCAGATGCGGTCGCCACCATTCCAGCGCCGCGGCCGAACGCGTCGTTCCCAGACGCTCGGCGGCCGCCGCCACCCCGTCCTCCCGCAGGCTGCAGATCACCCGGTTGTCCGCCGGAAGCCGGGCCCGCGTGACCCCGTGCGCCACCATGTTGCTGTCGCACAGGATCGGCGCGCCGGCGGCCAGCGCATCCATGGCCGCCCGGGCCACCCCGGCGGAAAACCCGACGTCCCGCGGCAGATCGGTCATGCCGCAGGCATGGATCATGCGCACCACCGCGGGCACCAGGTCCTCCGGAAAGCGGTCGAGATCCGCCTCGGACCGGATCATCGCAAAGGACTCCCGGTAGATGGCCGCCCCGTCGCGGATATAGTCGGGTACGGCCCCGGCCGTATCGCTCTGCGTCATGCTGAATCTCCGTTGTTCATCTTCGCGTTCATACGCCTGGCCAGTGCCGTGGCCTCCAGCCGTTGCAGGGCCTCGACCCTCGACTCATTCGCGCCACGTTCTTCACGGGCGAGGGTATCGAGGGCCGCGAGGACCGGCTCGACCTGCCCCGGCCCCGGCCCCAGCCCCGTCAGGACGGTCTCCCACTGCGCGGGCGCGCGTTGCAGCGACAGGTCGTAGCGACCTTCCCGCGCCGTGAGCAGGACCTGTGCGTTCGCGGGGCGCCCACAGTGCTTGTCGCAGCCACTGACGTGGACATGCCCGCCATCCACAAGCAGCCCGCGGGCGGATGCCCCGGCCGTCTCGACATCCGCGCGCGTGGGGGTACTGCCCGCGGAGCAACCCGCCTGCCCGATACAGGCACTCACCGCCAGACGGGGATTGCCCGGATCGGTCACGCCGTCCCACTCGGCCAGCCGGTCCGACTCCACAGGTGTTGCCCCGGTCAGAAGCAGGCTGCGCCACGGTGTCAGCCGCAGGCGTCCGTCGTGCGGCCGGATATGTTCGGCCATCCCCTGCAGGGCCTCCGCGCGCAGGGCCCCGAACGGAAACGCGATCCCGAAGGCTCGCCCGTTCAGGCACGTACCCATCCCGGCATCCGCGCATCCGGG
Organism: Thioalkalivibrio versutus; assembly: GCF_001020955.1. Classification (NCBI taxonomy): domain Bacteria; kingdom Pseudomonadati; phylum Pseudomonadota; class Gammaproteobacteria; order Chromatiales; family Ectothiorhodospiraceae; genus Thioalkalivibrio; species Thioalkalivibrio versutus. The sequence goes on along the minus strand of NZ_CP011367.1, from coordinate 997,824 downwards.
CATCCGGGCCGCGACCCAGTCCCCGCCCGGGAGCACACGCTCCAGCCCCGGCGGCGTCAGCACATTCGGGCCGAACCGGGCCACGGCGCCGGCCACACGCCCCGGCGGATCCACCTCGCCTTCGCGCAATTCCACGAAGCGTTCGAGCACCGCCAGGGCGACGTCCACGACCTTCTCCGGCCGCGTCCAGCCAAGCACCGTGGCCGTGCGACTGGACGCGCCTACAGCCACCCGAAACCACACCCCTCCCAACCCCGCACAGGCCTCCAGCCGCAGGTCCGCCGCTACGCCATCCAGCGGCAAATCGCCGCCGGCCTCCACCAGCACCCCGACCTTCGGCGGCAGTGCCCGCAGACGCGGGTTCTGCACAAGCGCCCGCGCGAGGGCCCGCGCGACCGGCTGTACATCCATGGCCGCCTCCGGATCGATGTCCGTCACCGGGGCCACCAGGACATTACGCACTGCCTCCATCGCGGGATCGCGATCGGCCAGACCCGCGTTCTCCAACTCGGCACGTGCCGGCTCCAGATCCGCCGTGTCCAGACCGCGCAACTGCAGATTGCCGCGGCTAGTCAGCTCCAGGGCACCGGAACCAAAGCGACGCGCCACCTCCGCGATGGTCTGCGCCTGCTCCGCATCCAGCCCCCCGATCGGGTGACGTACCCGCATCAGCAAACCGTCCCCGGTGCTCATCGGCGCGGCAACTCCCGGACAGGCCTGGCGCACCCGCGGACGATCGGCAATCACGACTTCACCCTGCCCGCGCTCATGTGCGGATCCGCACGCCGCGCGCCACCAGGGCCCAGGCCAGCCCACCGACGACGAGCGTCGCCCCCACGAGGACCCAGAAGGTCGTGGCCCAGGCGAAGGACCCGGTCCCCAGCAGGCCGTAGCGAAAGCCCTCGATCATGTAATACAGCGGGTTCAGCACCGCCAACGACTGCCAGGGCTCGGGCATCCGTTCCACCGGGTAAAACAGGCCTCCCAGGTAGATCAGCGGGGTCAACACGAACGTGGCCACTACGGAGGTATGGTCAAAGCTGCGTGCATACAGGCCGTTCAAGAGCCCGGCCAGCGCGAACAGCAAGGCACTGATCAGCGCGATCCCCAACGTGGCCGCCAGGTGGTGCAGCTGGAGATGGGTAAACGGGATCGCCACCAGCGCCACCAGCGCCCCGGCCAGCAGCCCGCGGATCACGCCACCGGTGGCGAAGCCCGCCACAATCAGCCAGGCGGGCAGCGGCGCGACCAGCAGCTCCTCGATATGCCGCTGCAGGCGGGCGCCGTAGAACGCCAGCGTCACATTGCTGTAGGCATTGGTGGCAACCGCCAGGATGATCAGGCCGGGCAGGATGAAATCGGCGTAGTCGACCCCCCGCATGGTGCCCAGTTCGCGCCCGATCAGATGACCGAAGATCACCAGGAACAGGACGGTCGTCACCACCGATGGCAGGAGGTTCTGCACCCAGGCCCGCAGGAACCGGCGCACCTGCTTGACCACCATCCCGCGATAGGCGAATGCGTAGGCCGCGAGTCTCATGCCCCGGCCCCTTGCAGTGCGTCCGCGCGTTTCGCAATGCGCTGCAGGAACAGCGACTCGAGCCGGTTGCGCTTGTTGCGCAGTCCCGCGACCCGGACCCCGCTTCCGCCCAGGCGATCGAACAGGTCATTGACCTCCATGCCCTGCGGGAGATCGATCTCCAGGGTCCAGATATCCACCAGACGGGTCGCCAGCCCCTCCAGGACCGGGGCCGCGTCCAGAGGCGCGTTCAATTCCAGCACCAGCGTCTGCACGTTCAGCCCGTGCAGCAGCTCGCCGGTCTCTCCGCGCGCGACGATCTCGCCCTGATCCAGGATCGCCAGCCTGTCGCACAGGCTCTCGGCCTCCTCCAGATAGTGGGTGGTCAGGAGGATGGTCACGCCATCCGCGTTCAAGCCACGCAGCAGCTCCCAGGTTGCATGGCGCCCCTCCAGGTCCACCCCCGCCGTCGGCTCGTCCAGCAACAGCACGCGAGGGCGGTGTACCAGGGCGCGGGCAATCATCAGCCGGCGCTTCATGCCGCCCGACAGGCCCCAGGCCGACTGTTCGCGCCGGTCCAGCAGACCCGCCTGTTGCAGCACCTCGCCGGTTCGCTCGCGCGCACGCCTCGGGGACAGCCCGTAGTAGGCCGCCTGGGCCTCGACGATCTCGCCCACCGGCTCGAAGCTGTTGAAATTCACCTCCTGCGGCACCACGCCCATGCACGCCTTCGCCGCCACCGCCTGCGTGGCCACATCGTGCCCGCAGACCCGGATCGAACCGCGATCCGCCCGCACCAGCGTGGTCAACAGCCCCACCAGGGTGGTCTTGCCCGCCCCGTTCGGACCCAGCAGGCCGAAAAAGCTGCCCGCCGGCACTTCCAGATCCACGTTCGCCAGCCCGACCCGGCCACCGGCGTAGCGCTTGGCTACCGACTGCAGGGCGATCGCCGCGGCCGTCATGGCGCAAGGCCCCTGGCGCCATCGGCAAACCCGACGATGCGTCCCGCCCGATCCACCGCGCAGACCTCCAGCGCTGTGGTCTCCGGCAACATTCCGCGGGCCCGCTGCCAGGCGCGCGCGCTGATCCGGTCGGCCAGCGCCACGCCCTGTTCCAGGCAGTCCGCAAGGGCCTGGGCACTGGTGTTGGCCGCGCGGATGCGCGCCAACAGGTCCGGGCTGGCGCCCAGATCCGCGGCTTCCCCCGCCAGGGCGTCGAGATCGATGCGCGACTTGCGGCTATGGGCATCCAGGTGCCCGGCCGCGAACTTGCTGAGCTTGCCGAAACCCGCGGCCAGCACCACCGCGGGCAGGGGGTGGCGCCGCAGGTACTTCAGCGCCGCCCCGAACAGATCCCCCATCTCGATCAGCGCGATGTCGTCCAGGCCGTAGCGTTCACGCACCGCCGCCTCGCTGGTGCCGCCGGTACAGCAGGCCACGCACGGACAATCGTTGGCGCGGGCCACGTCGATGGCCTGATGGATGGATGCGATATAGGCGGCGCAGGAAAACGGGCGCACGATCCCCGTGGTGCCCAGGATCGAGAGACCGCCGAGGATGCCCAGGCGGGCGTTCATGGTCCGCTCGGCAATCCTTTCGCCCCCATCCACCCCGACCGTGACCCGGAAGCCCCCGCTGTAACCGGTCGCCTCGGCAAGCGCCTCCAGATGCCCCTGCATCATGCGTCGCGGGACCGGGTTGATCGCCGGCTCGCCCGGCGCCAACACCAGGCCCGGACGCGTGACCGTCCCGACCCCGGCACCCGCCATGAACACAACGCCAGGTGCACCACACAGGGTCACCTCGACCCAGACCCGAGCCCCGTGGGTGGCATCCGGGTCATCGCCGGCATCCTTGATGACCCCGGCGACCGCGCCACCCGGGGTGGGCTCCAGATCGTTCAACGCCAGGCGCACGACCTGCCCCCTCGGCAGGGTGACCTCGACCGTCTCGAGCCGCCGCCCCTCCAGCAGCCAGCGTGCGCCGGCCACGGCGGCCACGGTCGCGCAGACGCCGGTGGTCAGGCCGGTGCGCAGGCGCCCGGTTGTCTCGCACGTCTCCGGGCGCATGCCGCCCTCCGCACTGTAGCGATCAGCCGACTTCATGCGTCCCCGGCCCGGGCTCGAAGCCCGGCGTGGCAATCGTCTCGCGCAGGCGCACCACCTCGCCCACGATCAGCAACGCGGGCGACTGGATGGCCAGATCCGCAACCCGCGCGGGAAGGTCCGCCAGCGTGCCCTCGATGACGCGCTGCGTCGGGCGCGTGCCCTGCTCCACCAACGCGGCCGGCATCGCGCCATCCGCGCCCGCCGCCATCATCTCGCCGCAGACCTCGGCCAGGGTGTGCAGCCCCATGTAGACGACCAGGGTCTGCTGCGGATGGACCAGCGAGGCCCAGTCCAGATCGGTCTCGCCGGCGCGGCGATGGGCGGTCACGAACTGGCAGCGATAGGCATGATCGCGATGGGTCAACGGGATCCCGGCATACGCCGCGCAGCCACCCGCCGCGGTGATCCCCGGCACGATGCGGACCGGGATCCCGGCCGCGGCGATCGCCGCCGCCTCCTCGCCGCCGCGACCATAGACGAACGGGTCCCCACCCTTCAGGCGCACCACGTAGTGCCCCTCCCGCGCCAACGCGATCATGCGCTCGTTCAGGTCCCCCTGATCGCAGCTGTGCCGTGAGCGTGCCTTGCCCACGTACAGCCGCTGCGCCTCCGGGTTCGCCAGATCCAGGATCGCATCCGGGATCAGGCGGTCGTGCAGCAGGATGTCGGCGTGCTGCATCGCGGCTACCGCGTCCAGTGTCAGCAGCCCCGGATCGCCCGGACCCGCGCCGACCAGATCCACGCAGCCGGCCCGCCGCTCGCCGCCCAGCCGGATGCTGGCCCCGGCGCGTGCCCCCGGTCCGATCCGCGTCACATTATCCCGCTGCGCATCACTCATGGCCGAAACAGCTGCGCCGTGGCCTCGGGGTTGGACGGGAACCAGGCGTGCAGATAGGTCGCGCTCAGGCGACCATCGCGATAGATCGCCTCCCCCTGCGACCCCGTCCCGCGGGCCCGCCAGCAATGGTCGTAAGGTTCCAGGCCGACCTCGGAGCGGGTGTGGTGGAAGGTGTGTCCACGCAACTCGCCCTCCGGCAGCGGGGCCGCCTGGAGACCCAGGCCCTGCAAGCGGTCCGCCAGCTGGGCCTTGCCCGGCACCAGTCCGGCCATGGCCGCGGTGTGGCCCTCGCGGTCGGCCAGTTCATCCAGCAGATAGAGGAAGCCCCCGCACTCCGCCAGGATCGGGCGACCGGCCGCATGGTGGGCCTCCAGGTCCGACTTCAGAGCGGTATTGGCGGCCAGTTGATCCAGATACAACTCGGGGTAGCCGCCCGGGAGCCAGACGGCATCGGCCTCCGGCAGCCCATCCCCGGCAAGCGGGGAAAAGAACCGCAGTTCGGCGCCCATCTTCTCCAGCAGACGCAGATTGGCCGGATACATGAACGCGAAGGCCGCATCCCGTGCAATCGCGACGCGTACGCCGGACAGGGTCGCCGTGATCGGCGCGATCGCTTCCGGATGAAAGGTCACGGGCTCCGGGAGGCCCGTCACGCCGGCCTCTTCGATCGCGGCCGCGGCGGCCTCCAGCCGCGCATCCAGGTCGGCGATCTCGCCCGCCTGAACCAGGCCCAGGTGACGATCCGGGACACTCAGCGTCTCGTTGCGCTGCACGGCCCCGAAAAACCGGATCGCGTCCGGGGTGCAATCCTCCAGCATCCGCGCGTGCCCCGGACTGCCCACCCGATTGGCGATCACGCCGGCGAATGACAAGCCCGGGCGATAGGTCGACAAGCCGTGCACCAGCGCCCCGAAGGTCTGACCCATACCGCTGGCATCCAGGATCGCCAGGATCGGCAACCCGAAGGCCTGGGCCAGATCCGCGCCGGAGGGATCCCCGTCGAACAGCCCCATCGATCCCTCCACCAGGATCAGGTCGGACGTCTGTGCCGCCTCGTACAACATCGCCCGGCAGGCGGCCTCGCCCACCATCCACAGATGCAGCGCATCCACCGGCTGGCCGGAGGCCTGCTCCAGGATCATCGGGTCGAGGAAGTCGGGGCCGGTCTTGAACACGCGCACGCGCCGGCCCTGGTTGCGGTGGTAGCGGGCGATGGCGGCAGTGATCGTGGTCTTGCCCTGGCCCGAGGCCGGGGCCGCCACGAACGCGGCGGGACAGCTCACGCTCACAGCTCGATCCCCTTTTGCGCCTTGATGCCGGCCTGGAAGGCGTGCTTGACCACACCGATCTCGCTGACGGTATCGGCCGCCTCGATCATCGCCTTGGGCGCGGCGCGGCCGGTGGTGATCACGTGTTGCATCGGCGGGCGGTTGGCCAGTTCTTCGAGGACCTCGGCCACGTCGAGGTACTGGTATTTCAGCGCGATGTGCAGCTCGTCGAGCAGCACCAGATCGACGTTCGGGTCGCGCAGCATGTCGCGGGCATGCGCCCAGGCATCGCGGGCGGCCTCGACATCCTTCTCGCGGTCCTGGGTCTCCCAGGTGTAGCCCTCGCCCATCACGTGGTACTGCACGTTGTCCTGACCGCGGAAGAAGGCCTCCTCGCCGGTGGCGAACTGCCCCTTGATGAACTGGACGATGCCCACCTGCATGCCGTGCCCCAGGGCACGGGCGACCATGCCGAAGCCGGAGGAGCTCTTGCCCTTGCCGTTGCCGGTCAGGATCAGGAAAACCCCCTTCTCCTCCTGGGCCTCGGCGATCTTGCGGTCCACGACCTCCTTCTTGCGTGCCATGCGCTGGGCGTGGCGTTCGGCTCGAGCCGCTTCGGTGTCTTCGCTCATCTTCATTACTCCTTGATTCGTTACGTCATACGGGCGTTCGGATGGCCCCGGGAGTGACTATTCGCCAATCAGGATCATCCGTCCGGTCTCCGGGTCACGGTAGACCTGCCCCATGGATTCGTAGCCCGCGCCGGCCTCGCCGGCCCCTTCGGGTGGGTCCGGGATCTCGCGCCCGGGCTCGATCTCGGCGCCGCCACTGGCCGGCTCCAGCCCGCCGCCCGATGCGGCCATCACCACCATCAGGCCGACGGCAAACACCAGCATGATGTCGGCCAGATTGGCCAGCGGGCCCATCGGCTCCTCGTCGGGCGCGTCGAAGCGCGAAGCGCGGTAGTGCGGGACCCTCATGCCGCCGCCTCCATACGCTCCATCGCCGCGTCATACCAGCGGCGACGCAGGCGCCCGAGCAGGAAGCCGAGAATGCCGACCAGCAGCCCCAGCACCGTGGTATTGAAAGCCACCGTAACGGCCTGGGCGAGGATTTCCAGTTCGCCCCGGCCCATCGCGGCCAGCCCCGGACCCAGCGGGATCAACGTCCCCATCAGCCCGAGCATCGGGCCGATGCGCGCCAGCAGATCGGCGCGGTCGATGCGCCGCCGGGCACGGTAGGCGAGGCGTTCGGCATCGCCGCTCAATTCCAGACGGCGTACCCCACCGGAGCGTTCACCCAGTGCCAGCCCGAGCTCCCAGACGGCGACCGCGACCAGCACCAGCAGGCCGACGATCACCGGCTCCAACAGCCAGCGCACCACGGTGTCCATCAGTTCCATCGTGATCGAGAACGACATTCGCGTTACCTCATTAACCTTTGTTCAGCCATTCGTACGGCCTTCTGTAGGAGGCCAGCCTCTGGCCGATGGGGCGTAACCAACGCCGCAATCGCCGAGAGGGCTCGGCTCCTACACGTACAGGGCCCGGGGATTTCCCGCCCCCAGCCGTTAACGCCGCCGGCCCGTGGCGATGCCGCCGAGCAGCAGCAGGAACAGCGCAGCGGCAACCAGCCAGGGGAGCCAGGGCATGCCCGCCGCCTCGTCGCCGGTCTCCTGGCCGCCGTCGGCCTCGGCCGGCTCGGGGATCTCCTGCGCCTCCTGCGCGGTAGGGTCTTCCAGCGGCTGGATCTCGGTGACGCGACTGGGGTCGGCCTCGGGCTCCGCCCGGTCGATCTGCGCGGCCGCCCGCACCGCCTCGAAGGCCGCGCGCAGCTCGGCGTCGTCCAGGCGCTCGGCCACCTCGTCCAGCATGGGGTGATCCGGGCGCGTGTGACCGCTGCCGGGCAGGCCGTGCTCGGCGACCAGTTCCGCGAAGCGTTCGGACAATGCATCCAGCACCTCGGGATCGGCGTCCCAGAATCCGTGGCTGGCCGCGACCAGGTGAACGGCCTGCAGGTGAGTTTTCACGTGCACGTTGTGGCCGTCGGCCAGGAACTCCTGCATCCCCAACCCGTGGCGGTCCTGGAGGTACACGTCGTGCACCTCGTCCCAGACCCAGGAGCGGATGATCTCCGGGTTGGTCACCTGCCAGCCCCACAGGTTGTCGACGAAGTCCCGGGCCATGGTGCGGGCCCCGGCATAGCCGTGATCCATCAGCGGCTCGATCCACTGCGGGTTCAGGTTCTGCCCCTGCAATTCGCGCATCAGCGCGCGGCCCAGGGTCTCCACCCGCGGGTCGTCCGGATCGGCGTGCTGCAGCACGCGGTTGTCCGGCACCTCGCCGCGGATGCTCTCGACCGCGGTGGACAGACCGCCCTGGAAGTCGAACCCATCGTCGTTGTCCAGCAGGCCGTAGAGATGCGAGGCGCGCCCGAGGTAGGTCCGTCCGACCTGGCCCAGACGGGCCTCGAAGGCCTCGTGCGCAGAGCCACCGGACTCATCCGCCCCGTAGGCATGGCCCATGCGCCGCAGGTAGGCCGCACCCAGTTCGGCGCGGTCCTCCCAGGCGCCGGAGCGATCCGCCAGCCGGTTGACCCCCGCGCCGTAGGCACCGGGCGCGGAGCCAAACACGCGCAGGGCCGCCTGCTGCCCGGCCCCGGCGCCATCGAGCCCGGCCGCACGCAGGGCCTGGGTGTCCTCCACCCACTGCGCGGCCACATCGTTACGCGCCAGCGGCTCGTCGCCCGGATCGCGCAGGTCCTGCCCCAGCGGGGCCAGGGCCGCTTCCAGTGCCGGTTCCAGCTCGGGGTATTCCGCAAGAATGATCTCGGACGAGCCATCCAGCGCGAGGCGAGCGGCACGATCCAGCCACACCAGCTGGTCCTCGTACAGGTCCCGGAACAAACCGGAGGTGGTGAACAGGGCATCGCGACGGCGGTCACGCTCCGCCTCGTCGAGGTCCATGCGCTCCAGTCCCTGGACAATCCCGCGACTGTTCCAGGCCGGGCGAATGCCCAGCATATCCATGCCGAAGGCGATCATCACGCCCTCGTCGCGCACGGTATCCGACGCCCAGAGGATGATCGCCTCGCTGCCGTCGGCCTCGGGATCGCCGTGCTCACGGGCATCCGCGGCCAGTTCCTGGCCAATGCCCCAGGCAATGCGCGTGGGCACCAGATCCGCCGCCAGCGCATGGAAGTTGCGCCCGGTCGGCAACACCTCCGGCGTCCGGATCGGATCGTTGCCCTGCCCCGGCGGCACGAAACGCCCCTCCAGGGCCGCCAGCAGATGCGCACGCTCGCTGGCCGGCGATCCGCGCAGCTTCGCGCCCCAGTCGTCGCCGATCGCGTCGTCACCGGCCATCGACTCAAGCATCGTGTCCACGGCCTCGTCGCTCCAGTCGCGCCCGAACACGTGCAGCCCCAGGGGCATCTGGTCTTCCTGCATGTCGGTCAGGTAGTGGCCGATCTCGTGGACCAGCAACTCCTCGTCCATCTCGGACAGCCGGGTCGTGGCGTGTTCGTCATGCCCCTCATCCGCATGCTCGTTCTCATGATCATGCTCATGGGCGTGCTCGTGCTCTTCATCCCCATGTTCCCGGTGATGGTCCGCGTCACGCTGCTCGTCGCCATGTTCGTCCGCATGACCTTCGCCATGCCCGGTGGTGTCGGGCTCTTCGTCATGACCCACGTGGTGATCGCCGTGGTCGTCATGGTGGTGCCCGTGGTCGTGATGATGCCCCCGGGCCATTTCCCGCTCGATGATCTCGGTCAGGCCGAGATCCTCGATACGTTCGCGCAGGGTCTGTACCGCCCGCGAACGGGTGGCGGCATCCGGCTGAGCCGCGGCCTCGTAGGTCTCCACCAGTTGGCGCAGTTCCAGCAGGCTGTCGTACAGCTCGGTCGCCGCCAGTGGCGGGGTCAGGTGGCTGATCATCACGCCCATGGCCCGGCGCTTGGCCTGGATGCCCTCGCCCACCCCATCGACGATGTAGGGGTAGATGATCGGCAGGGCGCCCCCGAGGATCTCGGGGTAGTCATCTGCCGCCAGACCCGCCCGCCGACGCGGCAGGAATTCGCGGGTCGAGTGCCGGCCGACATAGACCAGCGCATCCGCCTCGAAGTGATCGCGGATCCAGTGGTAGAAACCAACATACTGGTGGGTCGGCGGGAAGGTGGTATTCGCGTGCAGCAGGCGCTCGCTGACCTCCCAGCCGCGCGGCGGCTGCGGGCCGATGAACACGTTGCCGAACTCGATCCCCGGGAACAGCATCTCGCCGTCGCGGGTCATCGCCTCGCCCGGCGGCTCGCCCCAGCCGGTCAGGCCGGGGATGCCCGTGCGCACCAGCGCCTTGCGCAATTGCTCGGTCGTCGCATGCGCGTCCTCACCCGCCAGCGTGGCCTCCCAGGCCGCCTCGAATTGTGCGAGCAGATCCAGCGCCCGATCCTGGGCCGCGTGCGGATAGCTCTCGAGCATGTGGCGCAGATCACCGACACCGCTTTCCAGCGCGGCTTGTGCCAAATCGATCTCGTCGGCGGCTTTGGCCGCCTCCAGCCTCGCCTGCAGGTAGCCGATCGGGCCATCCACCAACTCGGCCCGGATCGACTCCGGCACGGCGTCGAAATAGGCCTGGTACTGCTCGCGATCGAGCGCGGCCACCCGGCCGGCGATCGCGTCCAGCGCATCTGCCTGCTCCGGGAGATTCACCGCCCGGTCCTGGATCATGTCCAGCAGGGCTTCGGCATCCTCCGGCACGTTGTCGCCCAGGTCATAGCCGGCCGCCTCCAGCCGCTGCAACATCTCCAGCAGGGACTCGGGCACATCCAGCTTGTCCGCGCCGATGTTCTGGCGACCCGGCGGATGGTTGTAGTAGACGACCGCGACCCGCTTGTCCGCGTTGTCGAGGGCACGCAGCCGCTGCCAGCTTGCCACCCGGTCGGCCAAAGCCTCCACGCGCTCGCCCACCGGCTCGGTCAGTGTCAGGCGCACACCCGTGCGTTCATCCTGTTCCGGGGCGCCCGCGGCCGCCAGCACCATCGGCTGGCTCATACCCTGCAACTCCGGCATGGCCACGTGGTAGTGCACCTTGTCCCAGGGGATGCCTTCGTGCGACAGCCGCCACTGGGCTGCGCTCACATCCGCCAGGCGGATGCCCTTGATCACCGGGACATCCAGCTCGCCGAAGGCCTCGGCCACCGCCTCGCGGTTGCCGCCCCCGCCGACCACGAAGTCCTGCAGGCTGACGATCCCGGCCAGATCCGCCGGACCGATCGTATCGGCGAGTGTCTCGACCGCCTCGCGGCTCGCCCCGCCCCAGCGCGCGAGCACCACAAAACACTGGATCTCGCGGTTCTCCAGGGCCTCGCAGGCCGCATCCAGCAGGGCGCGGTCGCCCGGCCGGTCGCCGGTATCCAGATCCAGGAGCGCCACGGCCGGACCCTCCTCCAGATCGAGGGCGTCCGAATCGGGGCTGGAGCTGCCATGGCGGTAGTAGCGGATGGTCTCGCGCGGGTCCGGGTCCGGTACGTCGATCGCGTGGCCGCCATGCGCGGCCAGCCAGCGCATCAGGCCCTCCATGTTCTCCGGCGTGCGCCCCTGGTAGAACGCCCGCCCGGTCAACCAGTCCGCCTGTTCGGGGAAGCGCTCCTGCTGTCGGGACAGGTGCGCGCGCGGTTCCTCACCCGGATCCGGGTTGGCCGCCAGTTCGGTACGCATCTCGTCATCGAGCCCCGCGAGTACGGCCTCACCGTCGATCCGCGACAACGCCGTCAGGTGGCGAACGCTGTTGATGGCCAGGATCGGGGCTCCCTCGGGCGGCGGGGCCTCCCGCAACAGGCGATCGAGGCGCGCGGCCTGATCCCCGAAGACGGCCGCGACGAGCACCGCGTCCGCCTCGCGCCACAGCGCCGCGACCGCCTCGTCCGACTTGTCCGTGAGCTGCTCCGGGGTGCGCAGTACGACCTCCGCCTCCGGATGGGCCTCGAGGAAGCGATGCGCCCCGGCGGCGACCTCCGCCGCCGAGCGATCGGAGACCACCCCCACCACGAGCGGCCCGGCCCCGGCCGTTCCGACGCCGAATAGAAAAAACGCAATAGCAATCAGGGTTGTGCGACGAAAACGCATGGAGATTTCCCGAAAAACAGGCGCAAGGGGCCGCGAGGCGTGTACCCGACACGCCCGCGACCGTTGCAATGGGATTGGGGCGCCGCCGCAGCGGCGCCCCTCAGAAGAGCGCTTCAGCCACGGCGGCTGGCCGGCTGCCAGAGGACCTCTTCGCCGTTCTCGTGGCGCGCGAGCACGCGACAGAGCACAAACAGGAGATCCGACAGCCGGTTGATGTAGGCCAGCGAACCCGGGCGCAACGCCTCGTGGTGATTGAGCGCAACGAGACGCCGTTCCGCCCGGCGGCAGACCGTACGGGCGATATGACAATCGGCCGCGGCCGGCCCGCCGCCCGGGAGGATGAACTCCTCCAGGGCCGGCAGATCGTCGTTGAAGGACTCAAGCTCCACGTCCACACGCTCCACCGAGGCATCCGGCAACGCCTGATGGCCCGGCACGGCCAGTTCCGCCCCCAGGTCGAACAGCTCGTGCTGCACCAGCGCCAGCGAGCGCCGGACCTCTTCGGGCAGGTCATGGATCAGCAACCGGCCGATCACGCTGTTCAGCTCATCCACATCACCGAAGGCCTCGACGCGATGCGAGTCCTTGTCCACGCGCGACCCATCACCCAAGCCGGTTCGGCCTTCATCACCCGTGCGGGTCGCAATCTTCGACAGTCGATTACCCATGGATCACCTCTGCTGATAGCGCAGTTTCACGAACGCGGCACGCCCCGGCTGGTTGTAACCGCCCTGGGTCTCGTAATCCCGGTCGAAGACATTGGTTACCGATGCCTGAACCGTCCATTCGGGATCGATGGCGTAGGCTGCCCGCAAGCCCAGCGTTCCATAGCCTGACAACCGGGTGGCGTCGCCGAAAAAGTCATATTCAAAGGTACGACTGCGAGCCAGGACCGTACCACCGAGAGAGAAATCGCCAAATTGTCGGTCGAGATCGATACGAGCAGAAACCGGCGCACGACGCGCCAGTTCATCCCCTGTCCCACGGTCCTCTGCGTCAAGCAAAGTCAGCGACGCCCTGGAATTCCACGGCCCGATATCATGGCCGCCCTCGACCTCCAGCCCGCGAATACGGGCCTCATCAATGTTCTGCGCCGGCCATCCAGCAATCAAATTATCAACGCGCGTCTCGAACACCGCGACATCCACGTAAGCAAGACTCGTCGAGTAGCGGGCGCCCAATTCCGCGGTACGAGATTGTTCAGGCTCGAGGGCGGGATTTCCGTCCCTCGGCCAATAGAGTTGATTGAAGGTCGGCGCATTGAACGCAGTGCCGTAAGAAGCCCGCAGACGCATGGCATCCGTGGCCTGCATGCCCCAGGCGACCTGGCCGGTGGTCTTGTCGCCGAACTGCTCGTTGTCGTCGTAGCGGAGCGAACCTTCCAGGTCGTGATTGCCGAGCTCGGTGCGCAAGACCGAATACACCCCAACGTTGTAACGCGAGTCCTCGTTATAATCGGTGGTGGCATCAACCCGGTCCTCGTAGGCATCCAGTCCGGCCACTAGCTCGCTGCGATCCCCTAGGCGGACATCGTTACGCCAGGTCAGCTGGTCCCGACGCGTATCGAAACGGTCTACGCTTCCACCAAACGCGCCGCCCTCGGTGACGTCGTCACTCTCATCCCGTGACTGGCCAAGCGCCACTTCCGAGTCCCAACGACCGGTCACCGGAATACGAATACCCACACGCAGCGCAGCATGCACGAAGTCCGTGTAGGCCCGATCATACGGAAGCCCGGTAGATAATTCGTCCGCGTCATATTCCGAACGACCTCCCGAATACAATACGTTGCCGAAGATTTCGATCCCATTGTCGAGCCGGTGGGCCACCTTGGCGGCCAGCGAGGTGTTGTCGTAGCCGTCGGGGTCGTCATCGCCGACACCGTCCTGCACGTCGATGCCCTCAGTGTCGAACATGCTGACCGACAGGCTGTAGTCGGTACGCTCGGTACCACCAGCCACGCCGAGTCCGGCCTCCCAAGTGCTGAAGCTGCCGGCCCCCAGGAATGCATTGACTCGAGGCGGACCTTCGCGGCCCGCGCGACTGAATATCTGGGTCACCCCGCCAATAGCATCGGAACCGTAGATGGATGTGCGTGGCCCGCGCACGATCTCCACACGATCGATCTCCTCCGGCGGCAAAAACCGCCAGCTCGCGTCGCCGCTCGTGGCAGAGCCCATGCGGACGCCATCGACCAACAGCAGGTGGTGGCCGGATTCGGTACCCCGCATGCGCACGCTGGACTGCTTCCCGAACGGGCCTGCGCTGGATACGGAGACCCCCGCACGACCCTCCACCAGATCGGTGAACTGACGTGGCTGCAGGCGCTCGATCTCCTCGCGGTCGATGATGGTCACCGAGGCGAGAGTCTGGTCGACCGTCTGTGCGATGCGGGAGGCGGTGACCTGGACGGTCTCCAGCGTCTGCGCTTCGTCGGTATCCGGGGTGTCCGCCAGAACGGGAGAAGTGGCCAGCAGGATGGCCGCGGAGAGTGCTGTGCGTTTCATGTTTTTTGTTGTCTCCCGGCGAGCCGCCCGCACGCCGTTGATTCGTCGGGATCGCACAGACAGGGGGAGACAGACACGAGGGGGATCGGCCACGACCGGCGAACGGCCGGGCCCGATCATCCGCCTCGCATGCCCGCCGCATGCCGCGCGATCATTCCCTGGCCGGTCTCCGGACTGACGAGCGTTCCGGCGCGGCGCCTTCCCGAACCCAGGGTTCAGTGGCACTGGCCGCGACCATCAGAAACCGACGGGCGGTCTCTCGCTCGATCACCGTTGCGGGGGCAGCGTCGGATTCATCCCAGGGCCTTGCGGCCCGTCGGAGACTCACCGATCTTCCCGTTTAACCCGCCAAGCCGTGCTTGGTCGGGCACCGAGGAACGTAGCGAACCCTACACAGTTGGGCGCAAAATTACCAGCCGCGAACCCACCCACCACGCGATCCCGAGTGACGCTAGCAGGCTCGCATATCGATGCCGATCAGCGGCGGCGCCGTTCCTCCGCGTACAGGTAGCGGGTCCCGCGCTTGAGCAGCAGACCCCAAGCCTTGTCCTGTAGCATGGCGTCGAACTCGGGCGAGCGCTCGGCACGCAGCGCCACCGGGTGCGACTCGTCCCCGGTATGGGTCGCCACCATCTCCAGGCGCTCGCGATTGGCCCCATAGTGGCTGACCAGGAAATCGCGCATGGAGTCACTCAGTGGCAGGTTGTAGATGCGCGTGAGGCGCAGCGCCAGCCACTCGGCCATGCGCCCGAGGTCCTGCCGGACCTTGCGCACCATGGCCGAGCCCAGGCCTGCCTTGGCATCCGCGCTCATGCCCACGTAGAGCCCACCCAGATAGGCCGCGGGGTTGGCATAGATCGCGCGCTGGATACTGGGATTCGTAAGATCCACCAGCGGCTCCATGATCAAGGCGAGCTGGATCCCGATCCGCTTGGCGGTCTCCGCATCCAGTGCCGAGCCGCCAAAGTAAAACAGGTCACCCTCGCGCTCGATCTTGAGTTCCTTGAGGAAAGAGCAGAAGTGGCTCGCCAGCTTCAGCTTCTGGTCGTCGGTCAGCTCGATCAGCTCCTCGCTCACCCGGATGCCGCGCACGCTGCGCTTGAACCAGCGCTTCTCGCCGCGCTTCTCGACCTGCGCCCGGCGCAGGGCCTCCCAGCGTTCCACGGCGTTGGTGTAGCGGCTTTGCGCCTGCATCAGCTGATCGCGCGCCTCGCGCAGGTCCTCGACCCGACGCAGGGCGAGCCCCAGCATCTGCCCATCCGGCGAATTCTCCGAAGGTTCGAGATCCTCCAGACGCTGCACCGCCTCCAGCACCTGACGACCCAGGCTGACGACCGGCTCGCGCAGCGCCTGTGGATCCAGGCCCGACGCCTCGTGCTGGGACAGCAGGATGCCGAGCGAGCGCAGGCGGCTGACCACCCCGGCCTGGGCCACACGGAAGCGGTTGCCCTGGGATTCGAGGCGGTCCAGGGCCGCCCCGAGCTGCCAGCCCCCCGACCATTCGAAGCTCAGCCGCTTGATCTGGCGTCCGTTCACCAACTCGAAGGCGAGGACAAAGATCGCTTGTACGTCGTCGAGGGTGCAGCGCGCCAGGTCATCGGCGTCCGCGGCGGAGAACAGTCGATCCAGGAACTGATCCACCCGGCGCACACCGTCCTCCTGGGTTGGCGCCACGCCCCGCAGGCGATCGCGCAGGAGATCCGCAACCTCCGGCGCCTCGTGGTGCAGCTTCTCCAGGGCCGCGAGCCGGGAGTCCTCGGTCGCATCCACCAGATCCGCGACGCGCGAGCGCAGCCCCAGGCGGCGGTAGATCTCCACCTGCTCCGCGGCGGCCGCCAGGCTGGCATCGCCGGTCATCTCGCGCACCGCGACCGCCACGGCCTCGGGGGCGATATCCACTTCGTGCAGCAGGACTTGGGCTGCCTTGCGCCGACGCATGTCCGGGGTCATCTCGCCCATCGCCAGGTCGCGGGTGACGAACAGCAGATCCGGCAGCAAGTCGATGGTGTTGCGCAGCTGATCGCGCGAGCGCTCCTGGCGCTTGCCCCGTGTGGCATCCGCGACGAAGCGCGCGACCAGGCCGATGACCCCGAACAGCAGGGTGTAAACGGCAAAGAAGATGAAGTTCTGTGCCGGGGCAGCGTGCCCGAAACCGAGGAAGTAGCCGCCCTGCATCGCCAGGAACGTGACCGGCCCGGCAGCCCACAGCAACTGGAGAAAGTTCAGCGACCAGGGTACGCGCCGTGCGGTGGCAGCCACCTCGGTAATGCGGCTGCGCCCGGCCGCCTCGATCAGGACGTGCTCCTGTGACGGTCCGCCGGCCTGCGGGCTTTCCTGGCCCTGTGCCTCCCTGCGTTTACGAAAGCGACCGAACACGCGCACCTGCTCCGGAATGGGTGGTTACCGCCGGCATGGCCGCAACGCTCCCCTTAGTGTAGGGAAACCGTGTTCGGTTCGCGCGCGCCGGGCGATACTCGCGCGAGCGGCCCGGCGCGTCCGATGCGCCCTCAGGCGGCGTCGCTGCGCTGTGCCCGGGCCTTCCCGGGCGGTGTGGAGATCACTTCGGGGGCATCGTCCCGATAGAGGTAATCGCGGGTCAGCGGCACCGCATCCTGCTGCTTGGCCATCTGCACGTGGAACACCACCTGATCCCACCAGCGGAAGGTGCCCTCGCAACTCGCCAGGTAGAACTCCCACATGCGGCAGAAACGCTCATCGAAGCGTTCGACGGCCTCGGCCCGCACCTTCTGGAAGCGGCGATACCACTCGGCCAGCGTCTCGGCGTAATGCAGGCGCCAGAACTCGATATCGGTGGTGCACAGCGGCGTGGGCTCCAGCGCGCCCATCACCTCGGACAGGGCCGGCGTATACCCGCCCGGAAAGATGTACTTGCTCAGCCAGGGGTTGGAGGTCCCCGGTGGTTCCTGCCGCCCGATGGTGTGCAGCACCGCGATGCCTTCCGGCTTCAGCAGATCATGCACGCGCCGGAAGAACGTCTCGTAGTTGGGCGTGCCCACATGCTCGAACATGCCGACGCTCACGATGCGGTCGTACTGGTCGTCGTGTTCGCGGTAGTCCTGATAGAGGAACCGCACTCGATCCTCGAGCCCCCGACGCTTGGCCTCGTCACGGGCAACCCGCAGCTGCTCCTTCGACAGCGTCACGCCGTCTACCTGCACGTCGGCATGCTCGGCGAGATGGAAGGCCAGACCGCCCCAGCCGCAACCGATGTCGAGCACGCGCATCCCCGGCTCCAGCATCAGCTTCTTGCGCAGCATTGCGCACTTGGCCTGCTGCGCCTCTTCCAGCGTCATATCCGGGCGCTCGAAATAGGCGCAGCTGTAGAACATGCCCTCGTCCAGGAACTGACGATAAAGCCACTCATCGACGTCGTAGTGATGGGCGATGTTCTGGTAGCAGCGCGCCACCTTGTTGCCCTGCTCGATCAGGGCCCGCAGCATGCGCACTGCAGGGTTGACCCGCTGCTTGAACATCGGCGCGAAGTTGCGCATGGCCACGTCGAGGAACACCTGCAGGCCCTCGGGGCCGGGCGACCACAGGCCGTCCATGTAGGTCTCGCCCAGCTGGAAGCCCGGGTCGCGCCCAATCTTGCGCAACGCCGCCTTGTCATGCACCTGCATGGTGACTTCCGGCGCGCCGTTCCCGAAACGCTGCTCACGGCCATCCGGATGCCGCAGCACGAAGGTCCCGTAGCGTATGTATTGCTCCAGTAACCGCTCGATCATCGCTACCCCTGTCCTTGTTCTGGCAGTCGGGTCTCTCAGCCCCCACGCGTAATGCCGACCCTGACCACGCCGCAGACTTTAGACTCAGTCTAATTACCGATGGCCCGCATTGTCCACGCAGCCGTCGGAGGGAGGGGACCCCGAGTCATCTCGGGGCGCGACCCCCTGACCGACGGCAAAACCTTCTGTAATCGCCTACAACTCTTGGGGACAGTACCGCATTCCCGCCCCCGATGGCATACCCCGAAAATCGCTTTCCCCAACGTCGAAAAAACGGCTACCCTGCACCCATGACGCTACGACCCACTCAAGCCTGCCAGCACTGCACCCTCCGCCAGCTCTGCCTGCCTATGGGCCTGCCCCAGGATGAACTCTGGCAACTCGACCAAATCGTCCAGCAACGCCGGCCGATCGCCAAGGGTGCGCCCCTGTTCACCATGGGGACCAAGTTCGAAGCGCTGTACGCGGTCCGCACCGGGGCACTGAAAACGGTGCTGATCTCCGATGACGGGACCGAACAGATCACCGGCTTCGCGCTGGCCGGCGACCTCCTGGGGCTGGACGCGATCCACTCCGGCAAGCATCCGGTCAGTGCCATTGCGCTGGAGTCCACCAGCGTCTGCGCCGTGCCCTACGGGCATGTCGACGACCTCGCCGGCCGCCTGCCGACCTTCCGCCAGCACATGATGAGCGTGATGAGCCAGGAACTGGCCCAGGACGAAAGCCTGCACGCCCTGCTCGGCCAACGTACCGCGGAGCAGCGTCTGGCGACCTTCCTGATCGCCCTGTCGGAGCGTCATCGCGCCCGCGGCCTGTCCCCCGAACGGTTCTACCTGCCCATGTCCCGGGCAGACATCGCCAACCACCTGGGCCTGACCCAGGAAACCATCAGCCGGCTGTTTACTCAGCTGCGCAACCAGGGCGTAATCAACCTGCACACCCGGGACCTGGAGATCCTCCAGCCCGACGGCCTGCGCAACACGGCCGGGGTCACCTTCACCTCCGCCGCGAGCAGTGCCTGAAGCCGGGGACATCCCGGAGCCGGCCACGGACTTCGACGCCTTCTGGGCATTCGCCGACGCACTGTGGGTCGATCCCACCGCTCGCGAACGTCTGATGCGCTGGCAGGACGAATTTGGCGTGGACGTGATGCTGGCGTTGTTTGCCCTGTGGTACCCGCAGCCCCTCGGACCCTCGCAATGGTGCGTACTGCGGCAAACGGCCCGGCGCTGGCAGTCATCCTCCACCGAACGCCTCCGCGCACTGCGCCGGCGGCTCCACACCCCCGAGCGCAACGCGCTCTACCGCGCGGTGCTGGCACTGGAGCTTCAAAGCGAGCGGCTCGCCGGCCTGCAACTGCTCGCGGAGGCCCGGCGCGTGGCGCCGCAGACCACCCCCGCATTCGCCATCGACCGCCAGCGCCGATTGCACACCCTGTTCCCCGACCTGCCGGACGCCGAGATCCGCGACGGATTGCGCGAGTTCACGGCCGCCTGAACAGCACGTGGTGCACGCAAGGCCGCATTCCGGCTATCCTCCCCGCACATTGACCGAACACGGCAGGATTCATGTCGGATGATCTGCGCAGCCAGCTCCTGAAAACGGGGCTGGTCGACGAAAAACAGGTTCGCCAGGCCAAGTCGCAAAAGCACAAGGCCCAGAAGGGGAACGCGAAGAAAAAGAAGGACCGCAACACGGGTCCAGACCCGGGCGTGGCCGAAGCGCGCAAGGCCGAGCAGGCCGAGCGTTCGCGACACAAGAACCGCGAACAGCAGGAACGTGCCGAACGCCGGGCCCGCCACGCGCAAATCCGCGAACTGGTCAGCACCCACCTGGCGCCGATTCCCACCGGCGATGCCGCGCTGGATTATCACTTCCAGCAGGGCGGGCAGATCCGCCACCTCCCGGTGACCGCCGACCTGCAAAAGCGCCTGGCCGACGGCCGCGCCGCGCTTGCCGGCCTGGATGTGCGCCCGGAAAAGGGGTTCCGGGTCATCCCGCGCGAGACCGCCGACCGCATCCGCGAGCGCGATCCGGAATGGCCACTGGTCATCCCCGCCGAGGACGAAACCGGATCGGAACCTGCCCCGGACGACCCATACAAGGACTACGTCGTACCCGACGACCTCATGTGGTGACCGCAGGGGAATCCCCGCAGGCCAACGATCCAATCAGTCGGTTGCGCGCTTCACGTCCGCGGCGGGCATGCCACTTTGCTGCGGGCGCCGCGCCTCGTCACTGGACATGTCCTGCGGCGTGATGCCGCCCTGCTCCAGGCCCTGGGCGGGGCCGGCCGACTCCTCCGGCTCGCCGCTGCCGCAGCCTAGCGCCAGCAGACCCACGGCCGTCAGACCGATCACCAGGGGGGCGGCTCGCTGAATCTCTCGCATCATCTTCACTCTTGATCCATGTGTACTCGAAGCCTGCAAACTCTGCGGCGGGCGCGCAACATCGAGTGTAACAGGCGGGGGTTCCGGCAAGGGCTTCAGGCGGCGCCCACCGGCAGGATCCGGGTCCCCGCCTGCCCGGCCAGGATAGCCGCGGCGTCCTCCAGCGAACCGATCCCGACCCGAATGCCGCCCTGGGCAGCGCGCCGTGCAGCCTCCATCTTCGGCCCCATGGAACCGCCCGGGTACGCTGCCGGCTCCACGGCCGTAACCAGAAGCGCCTTCAGGCGCCGGGCGTCCGGCGTGCCCCAGTCCATGTAGACGCCGTCGACATCGGTCAACATCAACAGCCAGTCCGCCCCGACATGCGCGGCCAGGCGCGCGGCCGTCAGGTCCTTGTCCACCACGGCCTCGATTCCGTATAGACGCCCGTCGCCATCACGCGCGACCGGTACGCCGCCGCCCCCGGCACAGATCGCCACCGACCCGCCATCCACGAGACTGCGGACGGCCTCCATACCCAGCAGGCGTTGCGGCTCCGGCGACGCCACCACCCGCCGCCAGCCCTCGCCGTCTGGTGCCACGTCCCAGCCGCGCTCGTCGGCCAGCGCGCGGGCGCGGGCCGCGTCCCAGGTCGGGCCAATGAACTTTTCCGGGTGGTCGAAGGCGGGGTCGTTCGGGTCGACCTCGGTCTGGGTGAGCAGACTCGCCACCCGGTCATGGCCCAGCGCGTTATGCAGCTCCCGCGCCAGGATGTAGCCGATCATGCCGTGGCTCTCGGCCCCGACCACATCCAGCGGCCAGGCGATGCGATCGCATTCCGCCTGATTGGCGAGCAACCCCACCTGCGGCCCGTTGCCGTGGGTGACGACCACCTCGTGCTCGCACGCCACGGCCGTGATGGCTGCCGCCGCACGCTGGGCGTTGTGCTGCTGGGCCTCGGCCGAGGGGGTCTCGCCGCGTTGCAGCAGGGCGTTGCCGCCCAGCGCGATCACGATACGCATGGCGGGCCTACTCCGTACTTGAAGGGTTGGGTCAGGTGCGCGGGAGCGTGACGCCGCGCTGGCCCTGGTATTTGCCACCGCGGTCCTTGTAGGAGGTCTCGCAGACCTCGTCGGACTGCAGGAACAGCATCTGCGCCACGCCCTCGTTGGCGTAGATCTTGGCGGGCAGCGGCGTGGTGTTGGAGAACTCCAGCGTCACGTGGCCCTCCCACTCGGGCTCCAGTGGGGTCACGTTCACGATGATGCCGCAGCGCGCGTAGGTCGACTTGCCCAGACAGATGGTCAGCACATCGCGCGGGATGCGGAAGTACTCGACCGTATGCGCCAGGGCAAAGGAGTTCGGCGGGATAATGCAGCAGTCCGACTGCACGTCCACGAAACTGCCCTCGTCGAAGCCCTTGGGGTCGACAATGCTGGAGTTGATGTTGGTGAAGATCTTGAAGTGATCGGAGCAGCGCACGTCATAGCCGTAGCTCGAGGTCCCGTAGGACACAATCCGCTGCTCGTCGCGGTAGCGGATCTGGCCGGGCTCGAAGGGCTCGATCATGCCCTTCGTCTCGGCCATCTCCCGAATCCAGCGGTCCGCCTTGATGCTCATTGGCCCTGTCCCTGGTGGCGCACCGGATCAGTTGTCCTGGATCACGATGTTGGGGAATTTGCTGCTGTAGTCCTTGGACTGCTCGGCCAGCTTGGCACCCGTGCGCCGTGCGATCTCGCGGTAGATCTCCGTGATGCGGCCCTCCGGGTCGGCGACCACGGTGGGTTCGCCACCGTCCGCCTGCTCGCGGATGCGGATGTCCAGCGGCAGGGCACCCAGCAGATCCACGCCGTATTCCTCTGCCATGCCCTCGGCGCCGCCCTGACCGAAGATGTATTCCTCGTGGCCGCACTTCGAGCAGATGTGGATGCTCATGTTCTCGATGATGCCGAGCACCGGCACCTCGACCTTCTCGAACATGCGCAGGCCCTTGCGCGCATCCAGCAACGCGATGTCCTGCGGCGTGGTAACGATCACCGAACCGGAGACCGGGATCTTCTGCGACAGGGTTAGCTGGATGTCACCGGTGCCCGGCGGCAGGTCGATGATCAGGTAGTCCAGCTCCTTCCAGTTGGTCTCGTTCAGGAGCTGCTCCAGCGCCTGGGTAACCATCGGGCCACGCCAGATCATTGGCGTGTCCTCGTCGATCAGGAAACCAATGGACATCGCCTGCACGCCGTGGCGCTCCAGCGGCTCCATGCTCTTGCCGTCCTTGGATTCCGGCTTGTCCTTGATCCCCAGCATGCGCGGCTGGCTGGGGCCATAGATGTCGGCATCCAGGATACCGACCTGCGCGCCCTCGGCGACCAGGGCCAGCGCCAGGTTGACCGCGGTCGTGGACTTGCCCACCCCGCCCTTGCCGGAAGCCACGGCGATGATGTTCTTGATCCCCGCCATTGGCTTCAGGCTCTTCTGCACCGCGTGGGTCGTGACCTTCGTGCTGATGGTGACCTCGGAGGACTCGAGCCCGGCCACACCCGCCAGGGCGCCCTGGATGGCGGCGCGCAGCTCGTCGTGGTACCCAGCAGCGGAATACCCCATCTGGATATCGATCGCGGCACGGGCACCGTCCACGCGAATGTCCCGGACCTCGCCGGCGGCGACCAGGTCCTGCTCGAGGTACTTGTCCTGAACGGTCTTCAGGGCGTTTTCGATCTGCTCTCGCGCGAGTTCGGCCATGGGTACGTGGCATCCGATGTTGGGAGTGATCGCGCGATTCTACTGGCCTCGGTGCACCACGCCAATGGCACCACGAGCCACCCGTCCTTTCCGTAGCCCCCCAGGCGCGAATCAAGGCAGGTGTCAAGGCCCTTGCGACGGTTTTATGCACAAAGGACCTGAAGATAGGGAACATCGGCCAAGATAGGCGAACAAGCATCTAAGTCGCTGCACCATTGTTCTGCAACATACTGTTTTCACCCCATTCTTGTGTGTTGGTCGTTTTTTAACCAATTTGTCATGCGGCCTTGTGTGGCAAGGCCTGGCGACCGATTCCACCGGGTTGCCCACAGAGTTATCCACAACTTCTGTGGACAACATGCCGGAGCCCTTGGCACGCCTCGACAACCCGCGAGCCAAACCCGACAATAGCGCCCCTGCACCCGCGCCCGGTGCCACCCAAACGAGCCAAGCAATGACCGATACCCCGCGCAAGATCCTCGTCACCAGCGCCCTGCCCTACGCCAACGGCCCGATCCACCTGGGCCACCTGGTGGAGTACATCCAGACCGATATCTGGGTGCGCTTCCAGCGTTCGCGCGGCCACGAGGTCATCTATGTCTGCGCGGACGACGCCCACGGCACGCCGATCATGCTCAAGGCGCGCGCCGAGGGCATCGAGCCGGAGGCACTGATCGCCCGCGTGCGCCAGGAGCACGAGGCCGACTTCGCCGACTTCCGCATCGGGTTCGACCACTACCACTCCACCCATTCGGACGAGAACCGCGAGCTGGCCGGGCAGATCTACACCGCGCTGCGCGATGCCGGACACATCGAGACCCGCACCATCGACCAGGCCTATGACCCCGAGGCCGGGATGTTCCTGCCCGATCGCTTCATCAAGGGCACCTGCCCCAAATGCGGCGCCGCGGAACAGTACGGCGATTCCTGCGAGGCCTGCGGCGCGACCTACAGCCCGCTGGACCTGAAGGACCCGGTCTCCGCGATCAGCGGTGCGCGCCCGGAGTCGCGCGCCTCCGAGCACTACTTCTTCAAGCTCGGCGACTTCGAGGCCTTCCTGCGCGAATGGACCCGCTCCGGACGCCTGCAGGACGCGATCCGCAACAAACTGGACGAGTGGTTCGACACCGGTCTCAGTGACTGGGACATCTCCCGCGACAAACCCTACTTCGGCTTCGAGATCCCCGATGCGCCGGGCAAGTACTTCTACGTCTGGCTCGACGCCCCGATCGGCTACATGGCGAGCTTTCGCGCCTACGCCGCGCAACAGGGCCTGGACTTCGACGCCTGGTGGGGGGCGGACTCCGACGCCGAGCTGTATCACTTCATCGGCAAGGACATCGCCTACTTCCACACCCTGTTCTGGCCGGCCATGCTGCACGGTGCGGGCTATCGCACCCCCTCGGCGGTGTTCTGCCACGGCTTCCTGACCGTCAATGGTCAGAAGATGTCCAAGTCGCGCGGGACCTTCATCCGCGCCCGCGATTACCTGGACCACCTGAACCCGGAGTCCCTGCGCTACTACCTGGCCGCCAAGCTAGGCGACAGCGTCGACGACCTGGACCTGAATTTCGAAGACTTCGTACAGCGCGTGAACTCGGACCTGGTCGGCAAGGTGGTCAACATCGCCAGCCGGTGCGCCGGCTTCATCAACAAGCGCTCCAACGGCGAACTGGCCGCGGAACTCCCGCGCCCGGACCTGCACGAGGCCTTCGTTGCCGAGGGCGAGGCGATTGCCGAGGCGTTCGAGAAGCGCGAATTCGCCCAGGCGATGCGCCGCATCATGGCCCTGGCCGACCAGGCCAACCAGTACATCGACGAGGCCCAACCCTGGGTCCTGGCGAAGCAGGAGGGCCGCGAGGCAGAGGTCCAGGCGATCAACACCCAGGGGCTGGACCTGTTCCGGATCCTGATCGTCTATCTCGCCCCGGTGCTGCCGAAACTGGCCGCCGATGCCGCCGAGTTCCTGAATCTGGACGACACCCGCTGGGCCAGCCGCGAGCCGCTGGTCGGACGCAGCATCCAGAAGTTCAAGCCGCTGATGACCCGCATCGAAGCGGAGACCATCGACAAGCTGCTGGAGGCGTCGAAGGCCACCCTGGCCGCGACCGAGGCATCCAGCGCCACCGACAACGCCGCCCCGGAGGCGACCGTGGACCCGATCGCCGCGACCATCGACTTCGACACCTTCGCCCAGGTGGATCTGCGCATCGCGCGCATCGCCAACGCCGAACACGTCGAGGGCGCGGACAAGCTGCTGAAGCTGACCCTGGACATCGGCGACGAGACGCGCCAGGTATTCGCCGGCATCAAGTCCGCCTACGCGCCGGAGGACTTGATCGGTCAGCATACCGTGATGGTCGCCAACCTGGCCCCGCGCAAGATGCGCTTCGGCGTCTCCGAGGGCATGGTGCTGGCCGCCGGCCCGGGCGGCTCGGAGCTGTACATCCTGAATCCGGATGACGGCGCCCGGCCCGGCATGCGCGTCAAGTAGTGCTCGCCCCCGGCGGCGCGATTTACGCAGAACACCCGCGGCCCATGGATTTGCGCCCGTTGCTCGCGTAAGCTGCCGCTCTTTTCTCGGTCCCCGGACGCATGGAACAAAGCCCCGAATTCAAAGCACAGGTCCGCCTGCTGGCCGACGCCGGACGCGAACTCGCGGAACGCGGCTGGCTCCCCGCGCGCACCGGGCACTTCTCCGCGCGCCTGGATGATCAGCACATTGTCATTACCGCTCCCGGGCGCGGCAAGGATCTGCTGGATGCGCACGACTTCATGGTCGTCGATCTGGAAGGCCACCTGATCTCCGGCAGCGGAGACCCCGGGCCCGAGACCTTCCTGCACATCATCATGTACCGCCACGACCCCAAGCTGGGGGCCGTGCTGCACACGCACAGCGTCCACGGCACGGTGCTTTCGCGCCAGGTCGCCGGGACGCTGCTGCTGCGCGACTACGAGGCCCTGCGCGAACTCCCCGGTTGCGAACACCCCTCGCGCGGCCTCCAGATCCCGGTGTTTGCCAATCACCCGGACATGCAGCAGCTGGCCGCCCAGGTCGACGCCGCCATGACGCGCAATCCGGAGCTCGCCGGGTATCTGATCAACGGGCACGGCCTCTACACCTGGGGTCAGACCGTAGAACTGGCGATGCAGCGAACCGAAGCCTTCGAGTTCATGTTCGAATGCGAGACGCTGGCCCGCCAGCTCGTCGTGTAATGGCCACCTCTGCCGCGCATTCGGCGCCTCAGGCCATCATCCTGGCCTTCGAAGGGATCCTTGCCCCATCCGGCGTGCTGCGCGAGACGCTGGAGCCACATGCCCAAGAGGCGCTGCCCGGCTTCCTCGAGCGTCACGCGGAGTCCACCGCGGTACAGCGCACCCTGGCGGATATCCTCGCCTACTCCGGGCGCGAGCTGGACGCGGATGGCCTGCTCGCCCAGATCCGCGCCTGGATTCGCGGCGGCCAGGACATTACCCCGGTGCGCCAACTGCAGGGCATGGTCTGGGCGGACGCGCTGGAGGCCGGCGCGCTGCAGCCGCAACTGGACGCGGCCACAGCCGAAGCCCTGGTGCGCCTGCACGCGGCCGGCGTCGCCCTCTACAGTTTCGGCGCAACCCCGGCCCCGGTGCAGCGCGACTGGCTGCGCCACAGCCCGCACCCGGAAGTGGAAGAGTGCCTGGACGGGCTGTTCGATACCCGGATCGGGGGCCGGCGGGATGCCGGCAGTTACCGCCGTCTGGCGGAAGAGATCGGCCGCACGCCCGAGACGGTGCTGGTCCTGTCCGCGCGTGGCGACGAGCTCGATTGCGCGCACCAGGCCTGGCTAATGACCGCCCGGCCCGAGGCCGACCCGAATGCGCAGGACGCGCATCCGGTACGGTCCTTAACCTCGCTCATGCCCGCGGGCGCGCAGGGCAGCTAGTCTCTTACTCAGGACCGCTGACAAGAAGGCTGTCCGCCGCACACCTGGAAGCCGCCCAAAGACGGGGTCACTCCGCAGAAAGCGGGTACCCACGAAGCCCTCGGGGTTGAGTACGCTGTACCACTCCCGGATACTGTATTGTTGACCTGACGACTCGGATTTAACGTGGAATACGTCCTGATACTCATCAGTACGATCCTCGTGAACAACTTCGTACTGGTGAAGTTTCTGGGCCTGTGCCCGTTCATGGGGGTCTCACGCAAGGTCGAGACGGCCACCGGCATGGGCCTGGCCACGACCTTCGTGCTGACGTTGTCCGCGGTCAGCTCCTACGTGATCAACGAGTACCTGCTGCTCCCGCTCGGGCTGGAGTACCTGCGCACCATCGCCTTCATCCTGGTGATCGCCGCCGTGGTGCAGTTCACCGAGCTGGTGGTGCGCAAGACCTCGCCCCTGCTGTACAACGTGCTGGGCATCTTCCTGCCTCTGATCACCACCAATTGCGCGGTGCTGGGCGTCGCCCTGCTGAACGTCCAGGAAGCGCACAACTTCGTCGAGTCGGCCCTGTACGGCTTCGGCGCCGCGGTCGGTTTCTCGCTGGTCCTGATCCTGTTCTCCGCCATCCGTGAGCGGATCGCGGTGGCCGACGTGCCGGTGATGTTCCGCGGCAGCGCGATCGCCATGATTACCGCCGGGCTGATGTCGCTGGGGTTCATGGGCTTTTCCGGGCTGGTACGGCTGTGAGCGTGCTGTACGCCATCCTCGCGATCGGCGGCCTGGCCGCCGTATTCGGGGTGATTCTGGGCTTCGCCGCGCAGCGCTTTCGCGTGGAGGCGGATCCAGTCGTCGATCAGATCGATGCCCTGCTGCCGCAAACCCAGTGCGGCCAGTGCTCGTATCCCGGCTGCCGCCCGTACGCCGAGGCCATCGCCGCGGGCGAAGCGGACATCAACCGCTGTCCGCCCGGCGGCCAGGCGACCGTGCGTGCCCTCGCGGACCTGCTCGACCGCGAGCCCACACCGCTGGAGGAAGAAGAGCAGGAGAAGGCCGTCGCCATCATCGACGAGAACATCTGCATCGGCTGCACCCTGTGCATCCAGGCCTGCCCGGTGGACGCGATCCTCGGGGCTGCCAAGCAGATGCACACCGTGATCGAGGAAGAATGCACCGGCTGCGAGCTGTGCATCGAGCCCTGCCCGGTGGACTGCATCACCATGGTCCCGGTCGGCACCGACATCACCGAATGGCGCTGGTCGGAGCCGAACCCTTCGCCGATCGAACGGCCCATCCACGTCATCGCGGACGGTTCGCGGCAGTCCGGCTGAGCCGGATGCCCGCGAACCGTTAGAATACGCTTATGCAGCTGCATCGCTTCCATGGGGGCCTGAAACTGGCCGAAGAGACCGACGCCAGCACCCGCGACCCGGTGCTGGTGATGGGCGTGCCGTCCCGGCTGATCGTCCCCCTGGGCCAGCATATCGGCGAGGCGGCGGAGCCCTGCGTAGCGGTCGGGGACCGTGTGACCAAGGGCCAGCGGATTGGCCAGTCCAAGGGCTATATCGCAGCCCACGTGCATGCCCCCACCTCCGGCGAGGTGGTGGAGATCGCCGACCACGCGGTACCCCACCCTTCGGGCCTCAGCGCCCCCTGCATAACCATCCAAAGCGATGGCCGCGACGACTGGGGCGAAACCCGCATGGAGCCCTGGCTGGACTGGGACACCCGCGACCCGCGCAAGCTGCGCCAACGCATTCGCGATGCCGGGATCGTCGGACTGGGCGGGGCCGCCTTTCCTACCGCGGTCAAGCTCAATCCGCGCGCCGGCCAGCGCATCCACACGCTGATCGTGAACGGGGCCGAGTGCGAACCCTACATCAGCGCCGACGACTCGCTGCTGCGCAGCGCCCCCGAGGCGGTATTCGAGGGCATCCGCATCGTCGCCCACCTGCTGGGTGTGGAGCGCGTACTGTTCGCGGTGGAAGACAACATGCCGGAGGCCATGCGGGCACTGACCGAGACCCTCCCCGGCGAACTGCGCGAACGGGTCCAGTTGGTCTCGGTGCCATCCATCTATCCCACCGGCGGCGAGCGCCAGCTGATCAAGGTCCTCACCGGCCAGGAGGTCCCCAGCGGCGGCCTGCCGGCGGATATCGGGATGATCTGCAACAACCCGGGCACCTTCAAGGCGGTCTGCGATGCGGTGATTCAGGGTCGCCCGCTGCTGTCACGCATCGTCACCGTCACCGGGCCGGGCGTGCAGCATCCGCGCAATGTCGAGGCCCTGCTGGGGACCCCGTTCGCCGATGTGATCGCCGCCGCCGGTGGCTATGCCGAGGGCGTGGACCGCCTGGTGATGGGCGGCCCGATGATGGGCTTCGCGGTCCATGACGACGCCATCCCGGTGATCAAGGGGACCAACTGCCTGCTGGCGACCCGCCCGCAGGACACGCCCGCACCCGGCCCGCTGATGCCCTGCATCCGCTGCGGCGAGTGCGCGGCCGTCTGCCCGGCGCAACTGCTGCCGCAGCAGCTGTACTGGCAGGCCAGGGCCAAGGACTTCGACGCGACCCAGGACTACGGCCTGTTCGACTGCATCGAATGTGGCTGCTGCGCGCATGTCTGCCCCAGCAACATCCCGCTGGTGCAGTACTACCGCTATGCCAAGAACGAGATCTGGGCGCGCGAGAAGGAGCGCCAGAAGTCGGATATCGCGCGCGAACGCTACGAGTTTCGCCAGGAACGCATCGAGCGCGAGGAACGCGAAAAGGCCGAACGCATGGCCAAGAAGAAGGCCGCGCTCAAGAAGAAAGACAGCAGCGCCGACGGCGACAGTAACGAAAACAGTGACAAACAGGCCGCCATTCAGGCCGCGCTCGAGCGCGCCCGAGCGCGCAAGGCCGCCAAGGCCGGGGACGCCGTCGAGGGCGCGGCGACCGAGCAAGCGGACAAGGCGGCCGCCACCCCCGAGACGCACACCGAACCCGCCCAATCCGGCGAACGCGATTCCACGGACACGGGCGACCGCTGATGCGCTTTCGCACCGAATCCTCGCCGCACATGATCCCGGCCCACTCGGTGGGCGGGGTCATGCAGCAGGTCCTGATGGCGCTGGTGCCCGGCACCCTCGCCATGGCCTGGTTCTTCGGCTGGGGCGTACTGGTCAATGTGGTCCTGGCGGTGCTGTTCGCGGTGGCCTTCGAGGCCGCGATCGTCGCCGCCCGCAAGCGCCCGGTGATGGCCACGCTGGGCGACAACTCGGCGATCGTCACCGGCTGGCTGTTCGCGCTGGCGGTACCGCCGCTCACACCCGTCTGGGTCACCCTGATCGGCATCGCCTTCGCCATCATCGTCGCCAAGCACCTGTATGGCGGGCTGGGCTACAACCCGTTCAACCCGGCGATGGTCGGCTACGTGGTGGTACTGGTCTCGTTCCCGCGCGAAATGGCCCTCTGGCCGGCCCCGGACACCCTGTCCGAGATGTCGCTGGGCCTCGGGCAGACGCTGCAGACGGTCCTCACCGGCAGCCTCCCGGCCGCCATGGACTGGGATGCCATCACCCGCGCCACACCGCTGGATGCGATGCGCGAGGGCCTGGGCGCCGGGCGCACGGTCAACGAGGTCACCACCAGCCCGCTGTTCGGCACCTTCAGCGAAACCAGCTGGGAGTGGATCGGCAATTTCTTCCTGCTCGGCGGGCTGTACCTGTTGTTCCGGCGGATCATCCACTGGCACATCCCCGCGGCGGTGATCCTGGGCGTGGCGATCCCGGCCGGCTTCTTCTGGATGCTGGACCCGGACTCCTTCGCCTCGCCGGCCTTCCATGTATTCAGCGGCGCGGTGATCATTGGCGCCTTCTTCATTGCCACCGACCCGGTGTCCGCCTCCACCACTCCGCTGGGGCGCATCCTCTACGGGGCCGGCATCGGCGTGCTGATCTTCGTCATCCGCACCTGGGGCGGCTACCCGGATGCGGTCGCCTTCGCCGTACTGTTGATGAACATGGTCGCCCCGACCCTGGACCACCTGACGCGCCCGCGCATCTTCGGGCGCGAGCGCCGCGGACCGCCACCGGGGGACGGCCATGGGTAACCTGAAGCCACGGGACATCCTGCTGGCGACCGCCCTGCTCGCTGGGTTTGCCGCCGCCGGGGCCGGCATCGTCGCCCTGGTACAGGACTCCACCGAGGCGCGCATTGCGGAGAACCGCATGGCGGTCAATCGCAACCGCATCGCGGAGCTGACCGGGGAACTCGACTACCACAACGACCCGGTCCACGACACCATCGATCTGAACCACGATCTGCTGGGTGGAGGTCCCCTGCCGGTTTGGTTCGCCCGCGATGCCGAGGACGAGGTGGTCGGTATCGTCTTCTCCGCGATCGCCCCGGACGGCTACAGTGGCAATATCCACCTGCTGATCGGCGTCGACCGCGACGGCGAACTCCAGGGCGTGCGGGTCTCCGCGCACCGCGAGACTCCGGGCCTGGGCGATGCCATCGAGGCCGAGCGCTCCGACTGGATCCGCGGCTTTGACGGGCGCTCGCTGGGCAACCCACCGGCCGAGGGCTGGCACGTGCGCAAGGACGGCGGGGTCTTCGACCAGTTCACCGGGGCCACCATTACCCCGCGTGCGGTGGTTCGCGCCGTCTATCGCACGCTGGAATACTTCGACCATCACCGTGACGAATTGCTGGCGACCCGGCCCGAGGAAACCGGCTCCGTCACGGAACCGCTCCCGACCAGCGAGACCAACGGGGACGACGAGGCAAGCCGATGAACCCGACCCTGACCGACATCATTCGCGACGGCCTGTGGCACAACAACCCCGGGCTGGTGCAGCTGCTGGGACTGTGTCCGCTGCTGGCGATCTCCGGCACCATGGTCAACGCGATTGGCCTCGGCATCGCGACCACCCTGACCCTGCTGTTGTCGAACGTGCTGGTCTCGCTGATCCGTGACCATGCGCGCCCGGAGATCCGCATCCCGGTGTACGTGCTGATCATTGCCTCCATCGTCACCGCGATCGAACTGGCGATGAACGCCTGGTTTCACGGGCTGTACCTGATCCTCGGCATCTTCATCCCGCTGATCGTGACCAACTGCGCCATCATCGGCCGCGCCGAGGCCTTCGCCTCGCGCAACTCGGTCCCGCGCGCCGCGCTGGACGGGCTGATGATGGGACTGGGCTTCACCGGCGTGCTGATTGCCCTGGGTGCCCTGCGCGAGGTCCTCGGCCAGGGCACGCTAATGGCCAACGCCCACCTGCTGTTCGGCGACTGGGGCCACGGCATGACCCTGCAGCTCTACCCGTCCGAGCACGGCTTCCTGCTGGCCCTGCTGCCCCCCGGCGCCTTCATGGCCATGGGCCTGCTGATCGCCGCCAAGAACTGGATCGACAGCCAGTTTGAAGCGGAACCGAGCCCCACCGGCGACGAGACCGCGACCGCAACCGAGGCGAGCCCCGACAACGCCTGATCGGCTCCGGCCTTGATTCCTGGCTGTCAGCCGGTAAACTTCCGGCGCCACGAATCCGTTCTACCGGGGCCACCGCCCCGGACATTCAAACGTCCCAGGAGATTGGCATGGCTGGACACTTCCCGTTTGCTGGCAAGCGCGGCACGCGCTACGGCCTCGCCCCGCGCGGCACGATCGCCGCCTTTTTCGAGAACCACGGGTTCAACGACGAGCTCCAGGAGAAGTACTACAAGTGGTGGTACGACTTCGCCAAGGACTTTGTCGAGAAGGACAGCGACCTGTCCTACACCATGATCCGCAAGTTCGACAGCTACCCGATGGGCACCCATGCCCACCATGCGTTCCACTTGAACGACAAGTACTGGCCGAGCTGCCTGGACGAGCTGGGTTCGTTCATCCGTGACGTCATCTTCCCGAAGATGGACGAAAAGGCGATGCACGACATCGAAGAGAAGCACGCCAAGCTGATCAAGGACCTGGAGAAGGAAGCCGAGTCCAACCCGCGCGACGCCGCGCCGGATGTCGGCCTCTTCCGCCACGTCTGAGCAACGTCACTACGCGAGTTGCCGGCCCCGCGAAGCGGGGCCGGTTTGTTTGGAGCCCCCCCGCATCCATGAATGCCGCGAAGCGTGAAGCCATCTTCGAGCGCCTGAAGGCGGCGAACCCCGAGCCGACCACCGAGCTCGACTACGCCACCCCGTTTGAACTGCTGATCGCGGTCATCCTGTCGGCCCAGGCCACGGATGTCGGCGTCAACAAGGCCACGCGCCGCCTCTACCCGGTCGCCAACACGCCCGAGGCGATCCTCGAGCTGGGCCTCGACGGCCTCAAGGAACACATCAAGACCATCGGCCTGTACAACGCCAAGGCCGAGAATGTAATGAAGACCTGCCGCATGCTGGTCGAGCGCCACGGCGGCGAGGTCCCCCGTGACCGCGAGTCGCTGGAGGCCCTGCCCGGCGTCGGGCGCAAGACCGCGAACGTCATCCTCAACACGGCCTTCGGCGTCCCCACCATCGCGGTGGACACCCACATCTTCCGGGTCGCCAACCGCATCGGCCTGGCCCCCGGAAAGACCGTGCTGGAGGTGGAGAAGCGCCTGATGCGCCTGACTCCGAAGGCCTACTTGCAGGACGCCCACCACTGGCTGATCCTGCACGGGCGCTACGTCTGCAAGGCGCGCAAGCCGGAGTGCTGGCGCTGCCCGATCGCGGACCTGTGCGAATACAAGGCAAAGACACCGCCCCCGGTCGGCGCCTGAACGAACCTACCCTCTTCAAGGAACCTCCCATGTACGGCAACCGCGACCAGATCCGCACCCAGTTCGTCGACGCCTGGCAGAAGGCCCAGGCCGGCGAGGCCCTGTCCGATCTGGAACAGCAACTGGTGGACGTGATCTCGGACCACCCCGAGTACCACGACTATCTGAAGGACCGCGAGACCGCGCTGACCGGCGAATTCCCGCCGGAGCTCGGCACCTCCAACCCGTTCCTGCACATGGCGATGCACCTGAGCCTGCGCGACCAGGCGCGCACCGACCGCCCAGCCGGGACCCGCCAGTTGCACCAGGGGCTGTGCGCCCGCTTTGGCGTCATGGATGCCGAGCACCGGATGATGGAGTGCCTGGGCCAGGTCCTGTGGGAAGCCCAGCGCAGCAACGCCGCGCCGGACGAGAGTGCCTACCTCGAGTGCGTCAAGCGCCTGGCGAGCCGCTGACCGCGGAACCCGACCCGCCCACCGATACCGGCCGTCGGTCCAGACCCCAGCGGTCCAGCAATACCAGCATGGCGGGCGTAAACAGCAGGGTCAGCGGAGTCGCAAACAACAGCCCTCCGGCGATGGCCGTCGCCAGCTGGACCCAGAACCCGGTGACCGGCGCACCCACGTAGAAGTCCCGGCCGGCAAAGTCCACCGTCCACGCCAGCACCATCGGCAACAGGCCGAGGATGGTCGTGATCGCGGTCAACAGCACCGGCCGCATCCGCTGCGCGGCCGCGCGCAGGGCCGCCTCCATCGCATCCAGCCCAAGCCTGCGCTGCTCGTTGTAGGTATCGATCAGCACGATGTTGTTGTTCACCACGATCCCCGCCAGCGCCAGCACGCCGATCCCGCTCATCACGATACCGAAGGGCTCCCCGCGCAGAAGCAACGCCAGCAGCACCCCGGCGGTGGAAAACACGATCCCCGAGAGCACCAGAAAGGCCTGGGAGAAGCGATTGAACTGGGTCACCATCATCGCGAGCATCAGGAACAGCGACAGCCCGAACGCCCCCAGCAGGAAGTTCGTGGCCTCGGCCTGCTCCTCGGCCTGACCGCGAAAGCGCAGCTGCACCTCGGCGTCCAGCTCCAGGTCGGCCATCCGGCCTTCGAGCGCACGCTGGCGCTCGTCTACCAGATAGCCGGGGCCCGCATCCGCCTCCAGGGTGTACGCACGCTGGCCATCGCGGCGCTTGATCAGGCCGGTCGCCGGCACCGGCACCAGCTCGGCGAAATGGGCCAGCGGCACCAGCCCGGTGGCCCCCGGCAGGTTCAGGCCCGCCAGCTGCTGAAGATGGCGCTGCGCGGCCGGCAAGCGCAAGCGGATATCAACCTCCTCGTCGCTGTAGTCCGGACGGTAGGTTCCCAGCAAGATCCCGCTGGTGACCAATTGCACGCCCTCGCCCAGCAACGGGACATCAACCCCAAAGCGAGCCGCCTGTTCACGGTCAAAGCGCACCTCCAGCTCCACCCCGGGCAGGGGCAGGTCGTCGGTCACGTCCACGAACCCGCCGAGGGCGTCCATTTCGGCGCGCAGCTGCCGGATCACGGGTGCGATCCGCTCGGGGTCGGCGCTGGCGGCTTCGAGCACGATCGGACGACCCTCGCTCGGTCCACGTTCCTGGGCGCGGAACTGCAGGCGAATCCCCGGCAGGTCCGCGGTCCGCCGGCGCAGGTCTTCGATGATTGACTCCGCCGGTGGCCGCTGCCGCCAGCCAATCAGTTCCAGCTGGATCACCCCGATCACGTCCTCGGCATAGTCGCCCTGCAGACGGCCCAGCTGGGTCCCAATGGTGCGCGCGTAGACGTGGCGGATCTCGGGTACGCCGTGCAGAGTGCCCTCCACCTGGCGGACCAGGGCATCCGCCTCCCATACCGAGAGATCGCCGCGTGCCTGCACCTGGACCTGCACGAAGTCAGGCTCGACCTGCGGGAAGAACTCCACACCCCGGCCCTGCGTGGCATACAGCGCGTAGGCCACCACGACCACCGCGACCGTCCCCGCCAGCGTCCAGCCGGGATGCCGCACCAGGGATTGCAGCAGGTGGATATAGGCCCGCGTAATCCCCTGCAGTTCGTCGTAGCGTCCCTCCTCTGCCGCGCGCACGTAGCGCGTCTGCGCGGCGTTGATCGGCCGGCTCTGCCCGATCACCGCACCCAGCGCCGGGATAAAGACCAGTGCCATCGCCAGCGAGGCGATCAGGGTCACGATCACGGTGGCCGGCAGGTAGACGATGAACTCGCCGACCATGCCGGGCCACAGCAGCATGGGCGCGAACACCGCCAGCGTGGTCCCAATGGCCGTTGTGATGGGCCAGGCCATGCGCTGGGCGGCCGCGCGGAATGCATCCGCCCGTGCCATGCCCTCGGCCACATAGCGATCCGCCAGCTCCACGACCACCACGGCACCGTCTACCAGCATACCCACGACCAGGATCAGGCCGAACAGCACCACCACGTTCAGTGTGAAACCCATCAGGTAGATCACCAGGATGCCGCCGAGGAAGGCCCCGGGAATCGCCATGCCCACCAGCAGCGCCGCCCGCGCCCCCATCATCGCCAGGATCACCAGCGCCACGATCAGCATCGCGGTGATCACGCTGTTCTCCAGGTCCCCCAGCAGGTCACCTACATCCCGCGCCATGTCCTGCAGATAGGTCACCTCCACGGCTTCCGGCCAGTCGGCGCGGGCAGCCTCGATGGTCGCGCGGGCGGCCGCGACCACCTCGAGGACATTGGCCTCCGACGCTTTGCGGATTTCCAGGGACACCGAAGGCTGACCATCGATGCGGGTGAAGCCCTCGGGGTCGCGGTAGGTCTGACGTACCTCCGCGACATCGCGCACCCGCACCACCGCATCGCCCTCCACGCGGATCGCGGTGTCCAGCACGTCGTCGACATCATCAATGGTGCCCGGCACGCGCAGCGGAATACGCCCGGCCCCGGTGTCCAGCGCGCCGGCCGCCACCAGCCGGTTGTTGCGCTCGATCGCGCGAGTCAGTTCGCTGAAGGACAGTTCATACGTCTCCAGCACCAGCGGATCGACCAGGACCTCCATCTGCTCCTCGCGATCCCCGCCGACATCCGCCTCCAGCACCCCGGGGATCGCCTCGACCCGGTCGCGCAGCTCGCGCGCCAGGCGCACCAGCGCCCGCTCGTCCAGCGGCCCGGAGAGATTCAGCGTCAGCACCGGAAACAGCGACAGATCGACCTCGGAGACGCTCGGCTCCTCCGCACCCACCGGCAGCTCGGGGCGCACCTGGTCGACCTCCTCGCGCAGGTCCGACAGCGCCTGACGATTGTCCCAGCCCGGCTCGAAGTCCAGACGCACCAGGGCAAAACCCTCGCCCGCCCAGGACTGCATCTCGTCCACCCCGGGCAGTGCCTGCAGCTCGCGCTCCAGCGGCCGCAGCATCAAGCGCTCGGCGTCTTCCGGGCTGACCCCGGGATACGGCACCGAGACAAAGAAGATCGGGACATCGATCTCCGGTGCCGCCTCCTTGGGCACGATGTGGTAGGCGGTCGCCCCCAGCACCAGGATCAACAGAAGAAAAAGCAGTACCGTCCGGGCATGTGCCACCGCCCAGGCGATCAGGGACCTCACGGCGCCGCCCCGTCCACCGATTCCGGCACCGCCGCCCCGGGGTCCACCTGCGCCGCTTGCGGGCGCACCCGCTCGCCATCGGTCACGAAACCGTGGCCGATGGTGATCACCCGTGCCGTTTCGGGCAGGCCGGTCACCCAGACGCCATCGGCCGCGGCCCGGATCACCTCTACGGCGTGGAACACCACCCGATCCGCCGCGTCGACCGTCTTCACGCCCACACGCCCGGCGTCATCCAGCCCCATCCAGGCCGGGGACAGCTTGTGCGCCTGCAGCACAGCGGTCGGGATCTCGACGCCGGCACTGATACCCGACGGCAGGGCCTCGTCCGGGTTCGGCACGGCGATCTCGACGCGAAAGGTCTGCGTGCCCGATTCGGCCACGCGCGAAACGAACCGCACCTCGCCCTCGGCACGCCGTCGATCAAGGAAACGGATCCGCGCCGGCTGGCCCGGCTCGACCCGCCCGATCTGGTGCTGGGGGACATGCACCACCGCCAGGAGCGGGTCGTTGTCGACCACCTCCGCCACCGGGTCGCCGCGACTGACGAAGTCGCCGCGATCCGCCAGGCGCTGATTCACGATCCCCGCGACGGGTGCGACGATCCGCGTGTTGCGGATATCCAGCTCGACTGCCTC
Organism: Thioalkalivibrio versutus; assembly: GCF_001020955.1. Lineage (NCBI taxonomy): Bacteria > Pseudomonadati > Pseudomonadota > Gammaproteobacteria > Chromatiales > Ectothiorhodospiraceae > Thioalkalivibrio > Thioalkalivibrio versutus. The sequence goes on along the minus strand of NZ_CP011367.1, from coordinate 959,710 downwards.
GAGCTCGGCCCGTGCGGCCTCGCGCTCTGCCTCGCGGGCCTCCAGCTGGGTACGCGAGACATGCCCCTGGTCGTGCAGGCGCTGGGCCGCCTCGTATTCGCTCTCCGCCCCGCGCAACCGGGCAATCGCCTGGCGCCGCCGCGCCTCGCGATCATCCATGCGCAGGTTCGCGAGTTCATCCCCCACATCCACCCGCGCCCCACGGGCCACAGCCCATTCGGCGACCTGGCCGGCGGTCTCCGCGCGAACCATCACGCGCAGGTCCGGTTCCACCCGCCCCTGCAGCACCAGCAAACGCTCTACCGGCTCCGCCGTGAGCGCCGTTACCGCCACCGCCATGGGCTGGGGATCGCTTGCCCGCGGCGCCTCCTCCGTCTCGCGCCCGAGCATCCCGGAGACGATCCAGACCACCACGAGGATCAGAATGCCCAGGGCGATGAACAACCGGGACTGGGCGCGCAGGCGATGCCAGACAGACCCGCTCACGCTACGCTTCCAGCCGCGCCCGGACGAACCGCACCAGCAACCCGGCCCCCGGTCTCACTGTGCACCACCGAACAGCCGCTGCCACCAGCGCCGGCGACTGCCGGTGGGGGGCACCGCGACCTCGAGATCCACCGGCGGCACCCGCGACACGACCCAGCCCGGCAGGACCCGGAGCCCGGAGGAGCCGCAGCTGGAGCCGAGGTTGTTGGGATCGAAGATCTTCACGAACTCCGGATGCTCGCGGTCGTCGACGTACACGATTCCGCAGTAATCCTCGTCGTGATCACGCCGCAAGAGGGCGTCGATCTCGTCGACGAAACGCCGGAAGGTCTCCTCCGGCACCGGCTGATCCGGGACGTCGTCGCCCACCGCATAGACGTACCATCCGGCGTCCGCGCGCTCGCGCAGACGCTCCCACAGTTGGTCCAGCTGCTCCCAGTAGAGGATGCCGGTGGAACCGGCCTCGAATCGTTGCAGGAAGTCGAGTTCGGGACATTGTTGCGCGGTGGACATCAAGGGCATCCGGGGGTCGCCAGCGTAAGCAAACATCGTAGGCCCCCACCCCGGATGCGACAAGCCTGTGGAAACGGATCCGACCCACGCTTGCGTGGAACCCCGAACCCGCGCCAGGCTCTTAGTCCAAAGAGCCGCCAGCGAAGACGAATCCGCCATGCGAACGATCAGCCACTCAACCTCCCTGCGCGCCGAGCCGGATCGGGTCTTCGAGCTCCTGAGCCACGTCCCCAATTTCGTGGACCTGTGCGACCACGTGGAACATATCGAACGGCTGGGCGATGACTGCTACCGCTGGACCATTCGCGCCGCCGGCATGCGCATGGGCTTCGACGTCGAAGTCTGCAGCGCCATCGCCCCCGAACACTTCGCCTGGCGCTCCATCCGCGGGATTCACAATCGCGGCAGTTACCGGCTGACCCCTGATGGCGAGGGCCATACGCGGGTGGACTTCGAACTGGAGTACAAGCTGAATCCGATCCTGGATGCCGCCGTGCGACGCGTCGCCCAGTCGCTGGTGGAGCGCGTATCGGGGCAGCTGATGGACCGCGCCCAGCAGCGCCTGGACGCCCAGGCGCCACGCGCCTGACGGCCCTGCAGGCCAGCCGTCAGGCGGTTTCCACCGCCCCGGAATCGCCGACAGCCTCGTTCAATAGATCGCGCAGGGTGCGTCCATCCAGACGCTCCCGTCGCGCCACATCGACGTCCTTCAGGGTCCGCTCCACCGCCGCACTGCCACGCAAGCGGCGGATCGCGCGGTCGTCGGTGTCCGCGCGCAGGGCCTCCAGGATCTCGTCCACACGGATGGCGTCGAGATCCCGCGCCGGGACCAGCTGCTGCCCGTCCTCGCCCGCCTTCAGCAACAGCCCGGCCTCCTCCAGCCGGCGCGCGGAGCCTCCCAGGGCATTGCCCGGGACGGCCAGCGCCGCGGCGACCTCGTCCAGCGTCGGCGCCGGATGCCCGTCATGGAAGCGCTGTCCGACCTGCTGCATCAGGTGCAGGCCCATGCGCTCGCGCCCCGCGCCGGACAAGCGCAGGCGGATACCGCGCACGTTCATGTATTCCGGATGCTGCACGAAGAAGGCGACGTTCGCCCCGATCAGCAGGATCAGCCAGGCGAGATAGAGCCAGATCAGCAGCATGATCATGATCGCGAAGCTGGAGTAGATCGCCGCATAGCGGGTCGAACCCGCCACCATGTTGGCGAACACCCAGCCAACGCTCTGCCACAGCAACCCGGCCACCACGGCCCCGAGCAGCGCCGGGATCACCTTCACCCGGGTGTTCGGCACAAACACATAGATAAAGGCAAAGGCGGCGATGATCAGGAGATAGGGCACCAGCCGCGAGATCTCGGTGATCAGCATGCCGACGGGCCCGATCCCGGCGACCGTCTGCATCGCCGCCGACGACATCACGGTGGCGGTTACCCCCAGGGCGGAGACCACCAGTACCGGGCCGATCAGGATCACCGACAGGTAGTTGGAGAAGCGCTGGGCCAGGCTGCGGCTGTTCTCCACCCGCCAGATGGCGTTGAAGGCCAGCTCGATCTTCTGCACCAGCGCGATGACCGTGTAGACCAGGAACAGCAGACCCACGAACCCGAGCACGCCCACGCGCATGTTGTCGACAAACTCGAGCACGTTGTGGGCGATCTCCACCCCCTGCTCGCCCAGCGGCTCGAGCACGCCCAGCAAGAATGGTTCCACCGCGTTGTGGGCACCAAAGGCCTTGAGCACCGAGAATGACAGCGCCAGCAGCGGCACCATCGACAACAGGGTGGTGAACACCAGACTCATCGCGCGCAGCGTCAGCTGCCCCTCGGAGACCTCGCGCACCAGCGCGAAGACACCGCGTACCATCCCGAGCGGAACGGCCTTCCAGCGCGGCAACGCCGAAAGATCCGTGTCATTGACCAGCTCGGTCAACTGGCGGCGCCGGGCATCCAGGCGCTCGGCCCAGGCTATGCCGGCCACGCATCACTCCCGTGGATGGGGGGTTCCCTCACGCGCCGTTACTTCTGCTGCCACTGGCCGTTGCCGTCCTGGTACCAGTAACCCGAGGGGGCCTCTTCCACCCAGACGCGGGCAAAGGTCTCGCGGATCTGGCGTTCCCAGTCCGGACGGTCATTGGCCCGGGCGATCTCGCGGTAGAGCGAATCCCGATCCGAGTTCTCCTCGCTGACCAGTCGCTGCACGGTGCTGCGATCGCGCAGCGGAACCTCGGAGAGATCGCGGATCACCACATCCGCGTTGTTACCGAAACCGATCGCACCGCTGCGGAAATGCGGTGCCAGCTGCGGCCCCCGCTCGCGCAGCGAGGCCCGGATGCGGTTAATGGCCGGGGTCTCGATCTGCAGGTCCGGGCTCTGCGCGGCGGCCGGGCTCACCAGGCGTTCCAGCACCCACACGAGCACCGGCGCGGCGCTCGTCGTGCCCGTGTGGCGCGGCTCCGACGGCGACAGCTGCACACCGGACTCGGACTCCGGTGCCGGCTCGGCCTCGGGCACCTGCAGCGCATCCCGCACGATGGCGCGCGCCGCCTCCTCCGCCGCTGCGGTGGGGAAGTAGATATTGATGGTCACGCAGCCCGCGAGCAGCGCGAACATCAGAGCCAATCCCGGAACACTCCACAAAGCCTTCATGCCTGTCATCCCTTGTTCGGGCGGGTAAACCCCGCATCTGCCCAATCTACACCATCATCCTGAACCGCAACCAAACACCGCGACTGACTCATTGCACGACCGGCCCCTCGCCGCCCTGAATCGTCGCCAGGCGGTCGATCAGTTCCGGCCAGTCCACCCGGCGGTTGTAGCCGATCACCTCGATCTGCGGCAGGCCACCGCCCTGTACCAGCACGAACCCGCCGTCCGGGCGATCTGCCACCCCGGAGGCCGTGCACACGTCCCCGCGCAGTTCGCAGCGAAAGCCCAGGCGGCGATAGCTGAAGTTCTCGAAAACGCGCAGGAAGATCGACGAAGCCGCCGCCTGCAGGCCGCCACCCAGCTCGGTGATGTTCTCCACCGCCCGCTGGCTGATGCGCCGCCGTCCCGGATCGTCCATTGGCGTCATCAACTCCAGGTCCATGTGCACCGGCGACCAGTCCACCATCACCAGGTCGTTCACGTGCCCCGACAGCCGTCCCTGGATCCGGCCGATATCGAAGGCCCGCGTGACCAGTTCCAGGTCCAGGCGCTGGATCTGCGTGGACAGCCCGAGCTCCGGTGCGTACCCGAACAGATCGTGAATATAGACATCGCGCAGCACCACCTCGCCATCGAACACCTGGACCAGCAGCCGCCCATCCACGTTCAGATCACCGTCCTCCAGGCGCACCCGCGGGATCATCCCGGCCACCTGACCGGAGAAGCGAGGCCAGCCTAACACCCCGGTCAGCGACTCCAGACTGATCGCCCGAATCCCCCCCTGGAACTGCACGTCCGGCCCGGTCTCGGTCTGCTGCACGCTGAAGGCCCTGACCCGCAGGCCCCCATCGAGGATCGGGATCTCGGTCGCCTCCAGCAATTCCAGCCCCTGTGGCCGCGCACGCACCCGGGCGGAAAACCCGTCGAACGGCAGGCCGTACAGATGGGCCGCATCAAAGCCGATGCGGCCGGGGCCACCCGGCACGGTGGCGGACCAGTCCAGCTCGCCCTGCGCACCGCTCACACCAAAACGCCCACGCCGGTCCTGAGCCTCGACCCCGGACCATTCGAGCCGGGCGTAGTGCGGCTCGGAGGCTTGCACCTCGACCTCGCCGGTCATACGCCCTGCGGCATCCAGTTCGCCCAGGGCTGTCCCCACCAGCCACGGCGACAGCACGGTCTCGTAGATCACGCCAAGTGCCCCGACCTCACCCCGGAACTGGCCATCCAGACCACGTTCGGGCGCGAAGGCGAGGCCCTGTCCCTGCAGCGAGGCCGCCTCGCCATAATCCAGTGACAGCGACCCCGCTCGCACCGCTCGGCTCTCGCCGTCCACCACCACCCCGCGGGCGTCCAGGGTCAGCGGACCCTCGGCATCCAGATCGACAAACCAGGGATCGACGAACACCACACCCGCTGTCAGTGCCAGATCAACATCCCAGCCGTCGGCATCGCCCGCGAGGCGCAGCCAACCGTCCAGTTCTTCCCCCGCCTGCAGGCCCAGATCGTCGCTGAATGCGAGATCATGCACCGTCAGGGTGACCTCGGAACGCCCGCGTTCACGCCAGTGCAGCGCGAGATCCGCCGTGCCCTGCCCCAGATGCACGGGCAAATCCATTGGCAGGCGCGCCGAACCGGCCAGGGCCGCCAGGTTGATCCCCGCGAAATCGGCCCGCACATCCCAGCCGCGGGCGGGATCCAGCCGCACCTGGAAATCGCCCTGCGCCCCGAACCAGCCGGGCCACGCACCCGCCAGCGCAAGCGCGCCCGTCTCGCGCCCCCAATACAGGCCTACCGGGGCACCCCGCAGGTGCAGATCCCCGGCATCGCCCCAGAGTCGCGCCGTATCGCAGCGGACCTCGGCACGACTTACCTGCAGATCACTGCATTCCACACGCAGGTCTTGCAGGGCCCCGATGGGCTCGGGGAGTTCGACGCGATCCGCGCGGATCGCCAGGGACAGGCCTTCGCGCGTCCATTGCACACGGGTGCGCAGGCCATGCGCGTCAAGATCGTCGCGCAACAGAGATTCGATCCGCAGATCCAGCTGGATGCCGCCATCGAACTCCGCCTCCGCATCCGCGGCCACGGCCACACCCGCCAGCAGAAAGAGCACCAGCCCGGCCGCCGCGCCATACAAGCCCGGTGCACGGCGCAGCGCGAGCATCAGGCCGGGTCGCCCCGCTCCGGCAGACGGTCGCGTAGCGGCCGCGCCAGGCGGGCCAGCCATTCGCGCATCGCGAAGCGCGACGTCTCCAAGGCCTCGAGGGTCGGCAGGAAGTCCTCGACCCGCCGGGGATCGCTCGTGGGGCCGCGAAAGCCAGTCGGTGCCGGGTCGGCCGCCAGCCCGGCACGTTCGAAGCAGGCCAGGGCACGCGGCATGTGCAGGGCCTGGCTCACCACCAGCACCCGTTGCACGTCGCTTTGCTGCAGGCGCTGGCGGGTGTGCGTGGCGTTTTCGCAGGTGTTGCGCGAGGTGCTCTCCAGCCAGCGCACCGGCACCCCCAGATCGGTTTGCAGGGTGGCCGCCATCAACTCGGCCTCGGAGCGCCGCCCGGGCAACGCGCCCGGACGCCCGCCCGAGACCAGCAGCGGCAGCCCGGTATCGCGGTGCAGCCGGGCGGCATGGCGCAGACGCTCGTGGGTCTGGGGATTCAGGGCATCGCGGCCGCCGTCCTCGCCGCGTCCGGGCCAGCGTCCGCCGCCCAGCACCACGATGGCATCGGCCCGCCCCACCGCCACCACGGCATCGCGCAGATCGCGCAGATCGCGCTCGATGGCGTGCGCCAGCGGCTGGGCAACAACATTCAGGCTTGGCAGCACCAGCGCCAGCAGACCGATCGCCAATAACGGCCGCCCCCCGCGCCAGTCGGCGCGCCAGAAGGCGACCCCGACCAGGGTCAGCGCGATCCCCAGCCCCGGGGGCAGCAGCAGGTATTCGATCGCCGTCTGCAGGGACGCGAGCACGACGCTCTCCGCCTGCGCCCCGCTTTACTTCTTGCCCGGGGAGTAGAGGTAGTGCGCGTAGGTGGCCACGTCCTCGGAAACCCGGCGGATCAGGTGATCCAGGCTGATGATGGCGAACTCCAGCAGGTTCACCGCGATGTACGGCTGTTCGACGCGCAGGCGGTCATACATGGAGCGCGACAGGCGCAGCAGGCGGGTATTGTCGCTCAGGGCGCGCATACGCACGCCGCGCGGCACGCGGTCGAAGAACGACATGGACCCGGCCAGCTCGCCGGTCTGCATGCGCCCGACCTCGATCTCCTGGTTGCCGTCGTCGTGGTACAGCGCGGCGGTCCCGCTGACCACGAAGAACAACGACTCCCCGACCTCGCCGATATCGGCGATCACCTGCTTGTGATGGGTTTCCAGCACCTCCAGGTATTCGAGAAGGATCTCGACCTCGGCCGGCGTCAGCGACGCCGAGATCGGGTGTTTGGAGAGGAATTCGGTCAGCAGTTCCTTGGACATGGAGAGGCTTCCTTCTGACGGGTCCGCAGTAGAAGTGGGAGTACATTAGAGTATAACGAACACGACCCCGGGACGGGGTGACGAAGACCAACGGGGAGGTACCGCTTGATCGACATCGATGCCCTGCGCCGCCACCTGCCGCGGCGCCTGCGCGACGGCAGGGCCGTCCTGCTTGTAGCCGACTCGAATAGCCAGGAAAGCCCTCCGGGCGTGGAGCAGGAGAGCGTCGCGGCATTTCTCGAGCACCCGCCCGGGCCGCGCGTGCCGCTGGTCCTGCTGCCGGATACGCTGAGCGCACTGGACGTCACGACGGGCCAGCAACTCCTGGGCGGGCTGCGCGACCGCTGGGCCGACGAGGTGCTGATCCTGCATCGGCGGGACGACGAACGCTGGGGCCTGAACGATTTCCTCGCCCTCGGTTTCCGCCACGACCCGGAGGCCGAGGCGGCCGCGCCGGATCACACGGTCTATCGCACCAGTCTGTACGACTACAAGCTCACCCCCGACTGGCTGAACGCCCGTTTCTGGGCCAACCCGGAGATGTGGGACAAGCGCCGCTGGTAGCGGCGCCCGGCGGACGAGCCGCCATACGCCTAATCGTCGTCGGGGTTCAGGCGCGGATGCGTCTCCTCGCCCCACCACCAGACCACGGCGCCGGAGGCAAACATCGCGATCACCACGAACCAGAAGCCCCAGACCACCGACCCGCCAATATGGGCCACGATGCCCAACCCGAAGGCCCCCACTCCGTAGCCAAGATCCCGCCAGAAGCGGTAGGTCCCGATCGCCGAACCGCGCCAGTTCGGGTGCGCGATATCCGCCACTGCCGCGCTCAGGTTGGGATACAGCAGCGCCATGCCGAGACCGGTCACCGCCGCCGCGAACGACCACCACAGCACGCCCTCGCCCAGCAGCGTCAGGGCCACCCCGCCGCCGCAGATCCACATGCCCCAGATAATCGGCTGCCGGCGGCCAATATGGTCCGACAGGCGGCCGGTGAGGAACTGCGATCCGCCCCAGACAAACCCGTAGATCCCGACCACCCAGCCGATCGCCGCGAGACTGAGCCCCTGCTGATAGAGGAACACCGGATAGAACACCCACACCAGCGCATCCACGAACTTCTCGACCAGCCCCGCCTGACTGAACGCGGCCATGCGCCGGTCGCGCCAGGACATCAGCGTGAACACCTCCCAGGTGCTGGGCGTATCGGAGATATTCTTCGAATACCGCGGGATGGGCCCAGTGGACTGCCCCGCGGCATGCCGCGCACCCTCGGCCTTCGCCCAGTCCAGGGTCTCGCGCACAAACAGCGCCGTCAGCACGATCGCCAGCGCGATGACCACCAGGCCAAAAATCAACAGCCCCATGCGCGGACCGAACGCTGCAGCCATGTAGCCCGTCACGATCCCCGCCACCGCGACCCCGACATAGCCGGAGAACTCGTTCATCCCCATGGTGAAACCGCGTTCATCGGCACGGGTGATGTCCATCTTGGCCGTCTGGGTCATCGACCAGGCCAGGCCCTGGTTCACGCCCAGCAGCACTGTCGCGGCCACGATCCAGCTCCAGGACGGCGCGTAGAGAATCATGAACGGGATCGGGATCGCCGCCACCCAGCCCAGCATCAGGACGGTCTTGCGGCCAAGCCGTTCGGACAGGCGACCGGCAACAAAATTGAGCGCCCCCTTCACCACGCCAAAGGCGACCACGAACGCGGTCAGCAGCATGAACGAGCCCTCGGCCACCCCGAACTCGCTCTCCGCCAGGGCCGGCACGACCGTGCGCATCATCCCGATCGTCAGGCCGACGAAGAAAACCTGGATCAGCTGCTGACCGAACTGCCCGAGGTTCTCCCGGATCCCGTGCGTCAGGTGGGCATAGGCCTCCGCGGCCTTGTGATGGTCCGTCATGTGGCGTTCTCCTTGTCCTCGTTGCTCACAGTTGCCAATGGCAGACCGTGATAGCGCCATTCGGCGACGCCATCCTCGAAGCGGGTCGCCTGGAACCCGTGCGCGGCCAGGATCTCTACAGCCTCGCTGGCCATCAGGCAGTAGGGACCGCGGCAATAAGCCACCACCGGTCGGTCGCTCGGCAGCTCGCCGAGCCGATTGCGCAGCTCGCTGATCGGGATGGATCGGGCATACGGCAGATGGGCGTTCGCGTATTCCATGCCGGGACGCACATCGAGAACGATGAGATCGCCCCGACGCGCCTGTTCCAGCAGTTCGGGGCCCGCCATCGGGGCCAGCTCGCCAGGGCCTTCGGCCATTTCTCGGGTCGCGGCCTGCAATTCGAGCAGGCGCTCCTCCGCCAGGGTGCGCAGCATTACCCAGAAATCGGCGACATGCTGATCCACCAGCCGGTAGAACATATGGCGCCCTTCGCGCCGGGACTCGACCAGCCGCGCCTGGCGCAGCTCCTTCAGGTGGGCACTGGTCAGCTTCACGCTGAGCTCTGCATCCGCAGCCAGCTGGTCGACGCTCTTTTCGCCCTGCACCAGCACCTCGATCAGTTCCAGGCGCTTCGGGCTGGCCGCGGCGCGCGCGATGCGGGCCACCTGTTCGTACAGGAGATCCTTGAGTTCACGTCCGGACACGGCGTTCATTCCAATATTCATTGGAATGAACGATAGATGCTCCGGGGATCGCACGCAAGTCCGGTGATCACCCGCATCTGGCTGCGGAAGAACCCTCCCGCCGCCAGGGGCGCTCTGGATCGGGCCCTCCGGTTTCTGGGTGATTTTGGGGTCTCGCCTATTCCTGAGTAGTTTACTCGGGAACTTCAATTAGAAGTTGCTTACTAACTTAACGAGCAACCCGTGCCTTCGGGCACACTTCCCCTGCAACAGGAGAACGTCATGAGCCAACTGATCAACAACTTCCCGGCCGACGGTGTCGTCACCATCAACCGCGTGATCCTCAAGCCGGAATACACCATCGACGATCTGCAGGAACGTGTCGCCGTCCTGTGCGAGAACGTAAAGACCTATCACTCGGATACCGGCTTCGTCGGCGGCTTTGTCGCGCTGAACTCCGGCTCCGTCTCCAATGAAGGCTCCACCATCGGCCAGGCGGTCGAGAGCCCCATGAAGGACAAGGAAGCCCTCATCATCACCTTCTGGAATAGCTTCGACGAACACGAAGCGTCGCACCAGAGCGAGACCTTCCAGCCTCTGTTCCAGCAGGTACTGGAACTGTGCGAGAACGGAAACGAGGAGATCGCCTACGAGATGCTCTGGTCCGGCGCAGCCTACGATCCGGAACAGGCGAGGGCCGCCCGCGAGGCGAAGGAAACCCACGCGGCCTGAGGGCCGCTATTCAGGCACGATCGTCTCTCCGACGACTGTACCCATGGCCGGGGCCTTGCGCCCCGGCTTTTTCGTGTCTGGCGCGCCGTCATGTCCCCTCCCCGGATGATCGGCCATCCGCGCGCGAGCGCCGGCGGGCTCACGCGCGCGGGACGTCGTCGTCCTGCTTCGCGTCCTGCATCTCCGGGGGCGAGGCCAGGGTGTGATTCTTCTCGTCGTAGCGGCCCTTCAGCTCGTCGGTCTTGCTGTGCTCCCACAGCGGCACCCCGACAAAGTAGCCGGCGCGCCCGATCGCGTGCGCGGCCACCGGTGCGGTGAGCAGCAGGAAGCCAATCACCGCCACCGCTCGGGTGGTGACCCCGCCATCACCAAAATAGACCGCCACGCCGACCATCATCAGACCCGCCCCCAGCACACCGGCCTTGGTGGTGGCATGCAGGCGCATCGGCAGGTCGGGCATGCGCACCAGACCCAGCGCCGCGACCACCATGAACGCGGCCCCGACGACCAGGAACAACCCCGTCAAGAACTCAGTCATCGTCCCGGTGCCCCCCTTTCTCCAGGTAACGGGCAAAGCCCACTGCGGCCAGGAACGCGGTCAGCGCCAGCACCATGGCCACGTCGATGAACGGGGTGCGGCCACTGGAGATCACGTAGACCGCGATGAAACCGATGGTCAGCGACGCAATCAGCTCCAGTGCCACCACACGATCCGGCAGCGTCGGCCCCAGGTACAGCCGCCAGAACCCCAGCACCAGGGCCAGGCTCAGCAATGCGTTGGCAACGATAATGGCGATATCGAACATCGGACCTCCCCGCGCCTAGTGGGCCATGCGGTTAATAAGGTAACGCTCAGCCGTCGCACAAGCGTTGTGGGCAAGGCGCGCAAGCGCAGGACTGGCCTTCGCCCATTCAAGCGAGCGGAACGCGGACCACGGCGCTTGTGCGACGGCCCTTCGGGAGCCACTGTGCTGGCGCGACTCGGTGTTGCGTTTCTTGGCAAGGACGCTGCCATTCCCTGCGAAACCCGCCTTGATTCGCGCCAGCACAGTGGCTCTGAGCGTTACCTTATTAACCGCATGGCCCACTAGCGCAGGATCTCCAGCGCGCGGTGTTCCAGGTACTTGATCGAGCGGATCACCGCATCCCGGTCCTCGAGGTACATCACGTGGATATACAGCACCTTCTTGTCGGTGGAGACGTCCAGGCTCAGCGTCCCCGGCGTCAGCGAGATCAGGTTGGCGACAATCGTGATCTCGCCATCGGTCTTGGCATCCAGCGGAAAGGCAATCACACCCGGCACCATGTGGTGGGTCGGTGTCATCACATCGTAGGCCACCTTCAGGTTCGACATAAACAGCTCCCAAAGGAAGAAGCCGATAAACCCGATGAAGCGCGGCACGCGCCGCGCATAGCTGGCGAACCCCGGCTTGTCACGCAGGGCAAAGGCGAGCAGCACGTAGCCCAGGAAAAATCCGACCAGCAGATTGCCGGTGGTAAACGTCCCGGTCAGAAAGACCCAGATCAGGGCCAGCGCGATGTTCCAGGTCAGCGCGATCATTGGCGGGCCTCCCCGAGTACCGCCTCGATATACTGCGACGGATCCAGCAACTGCTCGGCCGACATCAAAGCCATCTGGTAGATCGGCTCGCCGTACAGGCCGATGGCCACGGTCATCAGCGCCAGCATGATCACCGGGACCCACATCCAGATCATCGGGCCGGACGTGACGTCAAGCGTCTCGCCCTCGACCCCTTCCGGCTGCGCCTTCCAGAACACCTCGGCCCAGATCTTGATCATCGAGTACAGCGTCAGCAGCCCGACCACCAGCGCGACCGCCACCACCCAGTAGGCCTCGGCCTCAATGCCCGCGCGGATGATGATGAACTTGGCAAAGAAACCCGACAGCGGCGGCAGCCCTGCCAGCGACAAGGCCGGAATCAGAAACAGCACCCCCAGCATTGGATGCGTACGGTAGATCCCGCCCATCAGCTTCAGCTCGTGGGTGCCCTTCATCACGAACGTGATCCCGCTGATCAGGAACAGATTCGCCTTCACGATGATGTGATGCATGATGTAGAACACCCCGCCCACCAGGGCCAGCGGCGTGAACAGCGCCAGACCCATGATCATGTAGCCGATCTGGCTGATGATGTGGAACGACAGGATGCGCCGGAATTCGTAGTGCGCGGCCGCCCCGAGCACGCCGGTCAGCATGGTCGCCGCTGCGACCCACAGCAGGATCTCGTGGGTGTAGTCGACTTCCTGATTGAAGATCAGCGTGAACACGCGGTACAGCGCGTAGACCCCGACCTTGGTCAGCAACGCCGCGAACAGCGCCGAGACCGCCACCTTCGGCGTGTGGTAGGACGCCGGCAGCCAGAAGAAGAACGGGAACGCCGCGGCCTTCACCCCGAACGCGACCAGGTACAGCATCGCGATTACGGTCACCAGACCCGTGTCCTCGACGGTGGACAGCTTGTCGGCGATATCCGCCATGTTCAGGGTGCCGGTCAGCCCGTAGGTCAGGCCGATCGCGGTCAGGAAGATCATCGACGACAGCAGGTTCAGGGTGACGTACTTGATCGCCCCCTCCATCTGCGCGCGTTCGCCACCCAGGATCAGCAGCGCGAAGGAGGCGACCAGCATCACCTCGAACCACACGTAGAGGTTGAAGATATCGCCGGTCAGGAAAGCGCCGTTCACGCCGGCCAGAAGCAGGTGCAGCAACGGGTAGTAGCCGAACTTCTCCGACATCTTGCCAATGCCGGAGAGCGAATAGATCGCCGTGGCGAACCCGATGATGCCGGTCAGCACCACCATGATCGCCGCCAGCATGTCGGACACCAGCACGATACCGAATGGTGCGGGCCAGGAGCCCATCTCCATGACCACGTGCCCGTGCTCCCAGGTATCCGCCAGCAGCCACACGCTGACGGCCAGCATCAGCCCGGTACCGAGCACACCGAGGGCCCGCTGCGCGAAGTGCGAACGCCACAACATCACCGACAACGCACCGACCAGCAGCGGCACGATGATCGGGAGGGCCACGGACATCATCATCGATCGGTGTCCTTCATCTGGTCCATGTCATCGGCCTGCACCACTTCGTAGGCGCGGTGGATCAGTACTACGGCGAACGCCAGCACCCCGAAACCGATCACGATCGCCGTCAGCACCACGGCCTGCGCCAGGGGATCGGCCGCGACCCCCTCGGGCACCGTGTCCCCGGGGGAGATCAGTGGCGGCGCGCCCGATGTCATGCCGGCGACGGTAAAGATCAGCAGGTTGGCGGCATTCGACAGCAGCACCAGGCCGATCACCAGCTTCACGATCGAGCGGCGCAGCATCATGTAGATGGCCGCGGCATAGAGACCGCCGACCACGAAGGCCATGACGACTTCCATTAGTCCTCCGCCTCCGCGAGGTTGAGCATGATGGTCAGCACCGAGCCGATGACCACCAGGTACACCCCGATATCGAAGATCAGCACGGTCGAGAGCTTCATCTCGCCGAAGATCGGCGCAGTGAACTCCCACCACTGGGCAGTAAAGAAGGCCTGCCCGCGAAACACGCCGGGAATGGCACTGATCACCGCCAGCACCATGCCGGCACCCAGAAGATCCCGAGGGTCCACCCGCAGCACCTTGCGTGCCGACTCGGTATCCATCGAAAACAGGTACAGCAGGATCGCCGCCGCCGCGACCAGCCCACCAATGAAACCGCCGCCCGGCTCGTCGTGCCCGCGCAACAGCAGGAACACGGAAAACAGCAGCAGCAGCGGCAGCAGGAAATGTCCCGCGGTGCGCAGGATCAGGGAATGCATGTTCATCGGCGGTCCTCCGCGCGGAAACGAAGCATCGCGTACACCCCGATCGCCGCCAGCGCCAGCACGAAGATTTCGCCCAGGGTATCCAGTGCACGGAAGTCGACCAGCACCACGTTAACGATGTTGCGGCCATAACCGGACGGCACCGACTCGTCGATGAAGTACTGCGAGATGGAGTCGAACAGCCGCGCATCCACGGTGCTCAGGATCAGCAGCGTGATCATGCCGCCCATCACCAGTGCGATCCCGGCGTCACGCAGGCGCAGCGCGGTGGACGACAGGTTCAGGAAGCCCGGCAGCCGGAACAGCACCAGCACCAGCAGGATCACGGTCAGGGTCTCGACCAGCACCTGGGTGATGCCGACGTCCGCCGCGCTGTAGAGCACGTAGACCAGCGCCACGGTGAAGCCCAACGAGCCCAGGGCCGCCACTGCGCCCAGTCGCGAGCGGGTCAGCACCGCGAACAGCGTGGAGGCCACCAGGACCGCCAGGATGGCGATCTCGTGGACCTTCAGGCGCTCGAGATTCAGCGACCCGACGCCGACCTCGAACAGCTGGGCGGTGACCCCGACCAGACCCGCGGTCACCACGACGATCACGATCACGTAATAGCGCAGATAGCCGTTCTGCAGCACTCGGGTCTGCCATTCGGACAGCCACACCAGGCCGTCCATCATCTTGAAATAGCCCTTCTCCGGGCCGTATTCGGCGGCGCGATCGACCCAGGCCAGCGCGCGGCGCGCCTGTCCCCAGCGCCAGTAGAGAATCCCACCGGCCAACAGGCTGAAGGCGGAGATCGCCAGCGGCCAGTTCAGGCCGTGCCACAGCGACAGATAGCCGTCGACCGGCGCGCCCTGCACGCTGGCCGCCGCCGCGTTGATCAGGCCCTCGTCGGCCAGCCCCGGCCCCAGGCCGAAGATCAGGCCCAGGCTCGCGAGCACCGCGGGGCCGGCCAGCATGGCCACCGGGGCGTCGTGCTGCGGGGTCTTGGGCGTGTCCGTCTTCGGCCCGAACCACGGCCGGATGCCGACAATCGCGGCGACCGCCACCCCGAGGATCGCGGTCAGCACCGCCAGGAGGGTCAGGATGCCGACCAGCCCCGGGGCCCCAAGCACCGACTCCAGCATCAGCTCCTTGGCGACAAAACCGAACAGCGGGATCACGCCCCCCAGCGACAGTGCCGCGAGGATCGTGAATGCCGCCGTCACCGGCAGCGTGCTGCGCAGTCCGCCGGTCTGCAGGAAGTCCTTGGCCCCGGCCTCGTGATCCAGGATGCCCGCGACCATGAACAGCGCGCCCTTGTACAGGGAATGCGCCAGCAGGAAGGCCATCGCCGCCATCAACGCGGTCTCGGTGCCAATACCGATCAACATGGTCAGGGTGCCCAGCGCCATCACCGTGGAATACGCCAGCACCTTTTTCACGCCCGTGGAGCGGTAGGCCAGGAACACACCGGTGAACATGGTCACCGAGCCGACCAACACCAGCGTGGTGAACCAGACGTCCGTGCCACCCAGCGAGGGATTCAGGCGCGCCAGCAGGTAGATGCCGGCCTTTACCATGGTGGCCGAGTGCAGGTAGGCGGAGACCGGCGTGGGCGCCGCCATCGCGCGGGGCAACCAGAAATGGAACGGGACCTGTGCCGACTTCGTGAAGGCCCCGAGCAGGATCAGGAACAACAGCGGCAGATACAGCGCATGCTCGCGCACCACATCGCCGTTGGAGAGGATCTCGGAGATCTCGTAGGAGCCGCCCGCCATCGCCAGCATGATGACGCCGGCGAGCATTGCCAGACCGCCGCCGACGGTTACGAACAGACCCTGGAGCGCGTACTTGCGGGCGTCCGCGTTCTCGTGGTTGTAGCCGATCAGCAAGTAGGACGTAATACTGGTCAGCTCCCAGAACACGAACATCGCGATCAGGTTATCCGCCAGCACCAGCCCCAGCATGGACCCCATGAAGGCCAGCAGAATCACGTAGAAACGGCCGAGATCGCGATCCTTCTCGAGGTAGCGCCCGGCGTAGGTGACGATGAAGAAACCGATACCCGAGATCAGTAGCGCAAACAGCAGTGACAGGCCGTCCACCAGGAACGAGAGCTGGATATCCAGCCCCGGCAGCCAGGGCCAGGCCAGCACGATGGATTCGCCGCTGGAAACCGCCGGCAGGAAACTCAGGAAATAGACGAACAGCCCGGCCGGCAACAGGCCCAGCACCCAGCCACTGGTGCGGCCGGTCAGGCGGTGGATCGTGGGCGCAAGCGCCGCCACCAGGAACGTTGACAGAATTGCGTACAGCATCCGGTCAGCTCAGTCCTTTCAGTTCCGGGCCAAGGCACGCGGCCGCGACCGCGCATGTGAGGGTCCATCCGATCCTGACGGGGCGAGCCGCTCAAGTCACCCCAGGGTCAAATCGGTCGCGGAAGCCTACCGACTCGACCGAGGCCGCGCAAGAAACGTGACGTTCCTCGCGCAAGCCCCGAAAGACACGCTGACAGCGGCCTTTTCAGACGAGAAGAACCGGTCGCAGGAAAACGCCGATCAAGACCCCGGTATCAGCTCCATTCGCTGCGACGGCGACGGGCGGGAATCCGCGTAAGCACGATCCCGAGAATCACCGAACCAACCGTGACCAATGCCCCGGTCATGAACCACTTGCGCTGACTGTCCGCCTGCATCACCTCGACCTGACGGCGATACTCGTCGGCGGAGTCGCGGGCATCGATCAGGTTCTCTTCCAGGCGGCGATTCTCGCGCTGGATTTCCTGCGGCCGCGAGGCGATATCACGCAACTCTTCCAGCTCGGTTTCCATCTCCGCGAGCTGTGCCTGCAGTTCGTCACGTTCCGCGGTCAACGCATTGCGCCGATCCAGCAGTTCCGCGATCCGGCCCTCCTGGTCATCCGCCCCGGAGCGGATCTCGGCCAGCTCGGCCTCGACTTCGGCCAGGCGCTCGCGCGAATGCGGCTCGTCCTGCAGGTAGCGGGTCAGGATCCAGGCCTCGTTGCCGCTGGGCAGGCGCACCCGGCTCCAGCCGTCACCGGACTGTTCCATCACGGCCACGGGCTGTCCGGCACGTACTGCGCTGACGATCCGGTTTTGGTTCGACGGACCGCCACGCACGCCGACCTCCAGCTCCTCGCTGATATACCGGGTCTGCTGAGCGGCGGCGCCGCTCCAGGCCACCATCAGCAATCCGCCCAGAACCAGCACCATCACCCGCATCGGCCACCCATTCGTCGTCATGTCTTCTGCCATCTCTTGATTCGTCAGGGATCAACGGCGCTGCATTCTACAGCGGTATCCGCGCAGCGCGTGCCAGGCCGCGCCAGGGGTTGATCGAGTTCACATAACGGTTGCCGCGAGCCTTACAAGAACTGCTCGCGCACCACCCGCGACGGAAACGTGAGCAGGTCAAACGCCATCGGCGCCAGCCGGCGCATCTGCGCCGCCGTCACCGCCAGCAGGTACAAGACCCCGGCCAGCACGGCGAGCAGCAAGCTCAGAAGCCCACCCAGCATCACTCGGGTCGCCTGCAGGACGCCCACCAGCCAGATCGGTGCCAGCGCCACGATCAGCGGGATTACCAGCCCCAGGATCGCCCCCACCGACTGTTCGAACAGATCCAGCGTCACCGGGGGTGCCTCGCCCCCTGCCAGCAGGGTATCGACCATTTCCTGGCGATAAGCCACCCACTCCAGGTGGAAACCGCCAAACCCGGAGACCAGCGTCAGTGCGGCCAATGCCACCGCAGCCACCACCACCAGGGCGCGGCGCACGCCCTCGCTGCCGTCCATCAGGGATTGTGGCAAGAGCCGCGAGACACCGCGCGCCTCGGCCAGCAGCCAGCCACAGACCGCGGCCGCCCCCAACAGGATCACGACCACCAGATCCGGAAAGGCCACGCCGCCGGCCTCCATGGACGCCGGAAATTGCGAGCCCAGGGCCGGGTCGAACAGGCGCTGGTACACGATCACTGCCACAGCCGTCAGCGCCAGTCCCGCTGCGCCCAGCAACCACTGGCTACCCGCCTGGGCATACGCCGGCCACTGTCGGTGCGCCGGATGGTCGCGGCTCTCGCAACGAGTCAGACCGTTGTCGAGACGTTCGCCCTGACGCTGCAGGTCCGCCAGTCGCCGGTGAACTTGCTCCAGGCGCCCGGTCAGCTCGTGCAACGGGGCCTCCATGCGGCGGCGCGCCGACAACAGGCCACGGGACATCTGGCGGTGCTCCTCCATACCCAGGCGAGCGATGCGCAGCACCGTCTCCTGCATGTCCTGCGCCAGACGCTGCCCCTGCGGGCTCTCGCCGACGGGCGTGCTCACCAGCGCCTCCAGCCGGCTGACCCAGCCCGGTTCGGCGGACAAGCGCCCCTCGTCGCGGGCGTAGGCATCCTCCAGCTGGCGGAGCGTCTCGTGGACCTGCTGGCGCAGATCGGGGATCTCGGCCAGATCATGGCCCACCAGCCGAGCGTAGCGTCGCTCCAGGGCATGCACCGCGACATGGACGCGCTCCGCCTCCAGCCTCGCCAGATGCGCCTGGTGCCAGCGCTGAGCCGCATCGCGCAGATGCAACACCTGGCGCCGCAGGGCACAGACCAGGCGCGTAATCCCACCCGTCAGGCCCACCAGCAATCGCCGCAGCGGCCGTCGCGCCAGATCGAGCACGATAATCGCGACAACAACCCCCACTACCCACAGCATTACAGTGACCGCCACGACGACCCCTTGCTTATTGTTTTACGGCATGGTCGGTGCCCGCACCCTCCAGCGCAACTCGGACCTCCGCCTTCGCGCTCCGATTATGTCGCAACGCCTCCACGCCTGCCGGCGCACGGAAGGATCCGTACTCAAGTTTGCGGTGCCCGCGCCGATATCCGGTTTAAATCCCCGGAGACATCGCGATGCTCAGCCTCGACCTCCTGCCGGCACCCGCCCCGGCCCGCACCGAGAACCCCGCCTGGCTGGATGCCGGGTTCACCGCCGGCTGGCTCCCGGCCTTCCGCGACCGCCGCACCGGCGCGGTCCATGCCAGCCATCTGGATGACGGGCGCCTGGCCTGCACGCACATCCTGGATACCGTGCCCGCGCCCTGGGTCGCCGAACGCGACAGCAAGGGGCGCCCGACGGCCCTGACCGCCGACATCCAGGCCGGCTACCTGCGCGGCGATCGCTTCTTCACCCTCGCGGACCTGCTACGGTATCCATCCGACGCCTGACGACCGGCCCGTCAGCGCCACCACGCCCGCCGCAATTGCTTTTGCGCGCGGGTTTCGGTCCAATACCGGCCTTTTCCCCGAGCGGCGCTCCCATGCAGAAGAATCAGTACGATCGCGACGAACTCCTGGCCTGCGGCTACGGCGACATGTTCGGCCCCGGCAACGCCCAGTTGCCGGTCCCCAACATGCTGATGATGGACCGCGTCCTGGAGATCAACAGCGACGGCGGCCAGTACGGCAAGGGCGAGATGATCGCCGAACTGGATATCAACCCCGATCTCTGGTTCTTCGCCTGCCACTTCCCCGGTGATCCGGTGATGCCCGGCTGCCTCGGGCTCGACGCGATGTGGCAGCTGGTCGGCTTCTACCTGGCCTGGCTCGGCAACCCGGGACGCGGCCGCGCCCTGGGCGTGGGCGAGGTCAAGTTCACCGGCCAGGTCCTGCCCACCGCGAAGAAGGTCACCTACCACATCGACATGAAACGGGTGATCTCGCGCAAGCTGGTCCTCGGCATCGGCGACGGCATCGTCAAGGTCGACGGCCGCCCGATCTACGAGGCCCACGACCTCCGCGTCGGCCTGTTCACCTCCACCGAAAACTTCTAACCCCACGGTTCCCGCATCGTCGTGGGAGACAGAAAAGGCCGAGTGACTGGCGCACTCCGGCCGTTGCATAGACCACCTTCCACCGACCGACGGCCGCCCCGGATGCAGGTCAGCGCTCCCAAATCCGCAGCTGGAGGCCAGCCGTTGATGCCAGTCCCCGCGGGCGGAGAGAAGACGGCCCCTGACGTTTCCCACTCACCCTCGGCCTGAACGCCGACCGCCCGAGCGTTCCGCGCCACGTCCCAACATCCCTATTTTTCGAACGACATCACAGTTCCAACGGAACAACTAACGCAACCCACTCTGAAGAGCTGGCGTTTTCTCGTGAGATACATTTCAATTTGCTGATCACAATCTGATCAGGTCATGGGCACTCATGGAAGAGGCTCCAGTGGACGATTACGGACCGGAAGTCCTTGCCCTCGTCGCTCGATTTCATGGCGTGTCCGCAGACCCCGGGCAGATTCGTCACCGCAGTGGCCAGGGTAACGAGCCGCTCGAAATCTCCCATATCGTTCGCGCCGCCCGCGACCTTGGCCTCCGAGCACGTGCCATCCAGACATCCATGGATGACTTGGCACGCCTACCCCTCCCCGCCGTCGCACGGCACAAGGACGGGCACTTCGTCGTCCTGGCGAGGGTGGAGGGCGACAAGGCCCTTGTCCATGACGTGCGTCTCGGGCGCCCAGTGCAACTCTCCCTGGACGATCTCGGATCGCAGCTGACCGGCGAGCTGGTTCTGGTCACCCACCGCGGGGCCCTGCTCGATGCCACGCAGCGCTTCGGCCTGCGTTGGTTTATTCCCGTCATCTTGCGCCACAAGCGCCTTCTGGGCGACGTGCTGCTGGCTTCCCTGTTTATCCAGCTCTTCGCACTGATCACCCCCCTGTTCTTCCAGGTCATGATCGACAAGGTCCTGGTCCATGAGGGGCGTTCCACCCTTCACGTCCTCGCTATCGGCCTGCTGGCAGTCTCCCTGTTCGAGGTGCTGCTCAACATGCTGCGCACCTACGTCTTCTCCCATACCACCAGTCGAATTGACGTGGTGCTCGCATCACGCCTTTTCGACCACCTGAGCCGCCTGCCCATCAGCTATTTCAAGGCCCGCTGCGTGGGTGACACCGTCGCACGAGTGCGAGAGCTGGATACCATCCGCGAGTTCATCACGGGCTCCTCGGTAACGCTGGTGATCGACCTGCTGTTCACTGTGGTCTTCTTCGCGGTCCTGTTTCTCTACAACACCACACTCGCCCTGATCGTGCTGGCCTCGATCCCCTGCTACGTCCTGCTTTCCATCGCCATCACCCCCTCCCTGCGGGCTCGCATCGAGGAGAAATTCCGCCGCGGCGCGGAGAACCAGGCCTTCATCGTGGAATCGGTCACGGGCATGGACACGCTCAAGAGCATGGCCGTGGAGCCGCAGATGCAGCGCCGCTGGGAGGACCAGATCGCGGCGTATGTAAGCGCTTCCTTCCGCGCCATGAACCTCGGAAACGTTGCCGGACAAACCGCCTCGTTCATCAACAAGGTGGTCACCGTGCTGATCCTCTGGATCGGCGCGGGCCTCGTCATGAGCGGCGACATGACCATCGGCATGCTCATCGCCTTCAACATGATCGCGGGTCGCATCAGCGGCCCCATCCTCCGGCTCGTCCAGCTCTGGCAGGACTTCCAGCAGGCGGGCATCTCCCTGCAGCGCCTGGGCGACGTGCTCAACGCACCCACCGAGCCGGGGCACGACCCCAACCGGACTTCCCTGCCCGATCTCAAGGGCGAGATCCGGTTCGACCATGTCACCTTCAGCTACCAGCCGGACCGACCGCCGGTTCTGCGGGAGCTGGATCTGACCATCCGCGCTGGCGAGGTCATCGGCATCGTCGGCCGTTCCGGCTCCGGCAAGAGCACCCTCACCCGCCTCGTACAGCGCCTCTATGTGCCCGATGCCGGCCGCGTGCTGGTAGACGGTGTGGACCTCGCCCTGGTGGATCCGGCCTGGCTGCGCCGGCAGGTGGGCGTGGTGCTGCAGGACAGCTTCCTCTTCAATCGCTCCGTGCGCGACAACATCGCACTGGCCGACCCCGGCGCACCCATGGAGCAAGTGATCCACGTGGCGAGACTCGCCGGCGCCCACGACTTCATCCTGGAACTGCCCCAGGGGTACGACACCCTGGTGGGCGAACAGGCAAGCCTCCTCTCGGGCGGCCAGCGCCAGCGCATCGCCATCGCCCGGGCGCTCCTCGCCAACCCGAGGATCCTCATCTTCGACGAAGCCACCAGCGCACTGGATTACGAGTCCGAACACATCCTCCAGCGCAACATGGCCCATATCTGCCGGGATCGTACGGTGCTCATCATTGCCCATCGCCTCTCAACCGTGCGTCACGCCGACCGAATCGTGGTCATGGACGGCGGACGGATCGTAGAAAGCGGCGATCACGAGGCGCTGTTAGCGCACAAGGGGCTCTACGCCCACCTTCATGCGCTCCAAAGCGGGCACCCGGCACCGGTGCCGCCGCCAACCGACGCCACCAGTGCGGGGGCCGGGTTATGAAGCCCCCGGCGGAGCAGGTGCTCCCAATGAAAAAACGCGGTACGGAATCCGTTCGCCGCGAATTCCTTCCCGCCGCCATGGAGCTGGAAGCCACGCCTGCCCACCCTTTGGGGCGGGCAATCATCTGGTTCATCGTCGCTCTTTTCGTTGTCGCGGTCGTGTGGGCTTCCATCGGCAAAGTAGACGTCATCGCCATAGCCGACGGCTCGATCGTCCCCAGCGGCAAGCTCCGTACTGTACAACCTCCAGCGCTCGGCGTAGTGGCCGAAATCCGGGTACAAAGCGGCGACCACGTCGAGGCCGGAGACCCCCTCTTCATACTCAATGCAACCCTGACCACCGCCGACGTCGACCGCCTACGCGAATCCATCCGCAAGCGTCAGCAGCACGCCGAACGCCTGGAGCATTTCACCCGCTCCCTGATGCCCGATGCCGAACTCGCCTCCCTGGCCCACCCCCTGCCCCTACAACACGTGTCCGTAGAGAGCTCCGCGCAAGACCTCTTGCTCACCATGCAACTTGAAGCGTTCCGCACCATGGATCTAGCGCTCGAGCAGCAGATCCGGGCCCGAGAAGGGCAACTGGCCCACGCCAGCGCGCATGTTCAACGCATGGAGCAGATTCTTCCGTTGATGCAAGAACGCACGGATGCCATCGACACCCTCCAACGACAGGGCATGGCGGCCCGGATGCAGTGGCTCGAACTCGAACAAGGCATCGTCGACACCCGCGGCCAAATCAAAGCCGAACGCCACCGCCTCGACCAAATCCGCTCGGAGATCAGCGAACTCATACACCGTCGTGAACAACTGCATGTGGAAACCCGCCGCGATGCCCTTGCCGAGCTCGAGCAGTTACGCAGCGAGTTGGAGGAACTTGGTCAGGACCTCACCAAGGCCCGCGAACTCAATCGACAACAAATCCTCTATGCGCCCGTCAGCGGGGTGGTCCACGAGCAACGAGTCAACACCTTAGGGGCGGTCGTACAGCCAGCAGAACCACTACTGGAGATCGTACCGGATGGCGAAGAGCTCATCGTCGAAGCCTGGATCCTCAACCGCGACATCGGCTTCGTGCGCGAGGGCCAAAAAGCCTCCGTCAAGGTGCACACCTTTCAGTTCACCAAGTACGGAACCGTGCCCGGCGAGGTCATCCGTGTATCACGCGACGCCGTCATCGACGAGATCGCCGGCCCGCGCTATCTGGCCAGGATTCGCATGGAAAGGGACTGGATGGACATTGCCGGCGAGCGCACGAATCTGGCACCGGGGATGGCGGCTTCCGCCGAGGTAGCCATTGGGCAGAGGCGTTTGATCGAGTTCTTCGCGGCGCCGCTACTCAGCGCACTCGATGAAGCGGGTCGAGAGAGGTGACATTAACATGCAACACAACCCGTACGGTCGTGACGTTTCAATTTTCTAGAAACCCAATAGCACAAACAGCTTACTGAATTTTGGTTTTGCCCCCTGAACATCTATAACAAGAAACGGTTGCACCATGCGCATCATGAAACATACTAAATGGATTGTGGCCACACTCGTTGGCATAACGGTCGTCGCCCTCACGGCCTCGTGGGTCAGCCGATCCGCCCACGGTATCAGCATTGAACATTGCGCCGACCTGCACCACGTCGACAATCGTCATATACCCCCCGGCCTGTTTATGAGCGCTGTAAAGTGCGTCCAGCAAGGACGGCTCGAACCGGCCATCGAGATGTTTGCTCTTGCCGGAATTTACGGCAGCTTCGATGCGAAACGAGTACGCGACAAAACCGCGCACTCCGCCATCCCCGCGACCATTATGGGCACTTTTGCCGTGCTCAATCCCGACGAATCGGCGCGTTTCGATCACGCTTTCCAGGAGACGACGAACGACCCACAGCGCATGGCCTCCCTTTGCGCGTCAATTGACCAGATCGGCCCCCCGGCGTACTACCCCCACTACATGACAAGTCACGGGATGTCGGCTTTTACCGGGGGAGACGCCGGCCCGGCCCTCGTCGAGGGATTCGACCCGTCCGACACATGGAACATGCTGCTCGATCGCCATTTGCATTGCCCTAAAGAGGACTGATCGGTGAGAAACAAAACCATGAGAAAAGACCCCGAAACCCTGCCCGACTGCCGCCGATGGTTGCGCGTCTTTGCGCGGCATCGTCCACAACCGACCTGCTACGGCTCTGCGGGCGCCAAAGCCCACCTTACGGGACTCTGTGACGCACCAACCCCATTCCGGAGTGCAAGCACCCAAGTCACCTTTTTAAATACCAACAGCATAGGACAGCGTCAGAGGACCGTGAGGCCCGGTACAGGCCCCGGCTATTTCCTACAGAAAACCGGCTGGATCTTGATGGCCCTTTCGTTGCTGGCCCCGACCGCCTTAGCCAGCGACCAACCGCTTTTCCCAGAAGCGTCGGATCCGGTCCTTGGCCATCGGGCCGCCATCGTTGAATGGGCATGGAGCCCGAAGTACGCGGAACGTTTCGATCTACCGGTCCAGGAGGATGGTCTGCCTAACGGCGATTTGTGGCTTGTGGGCGTCAAGGTGGTGCGCCAGCAGGTCGGGGAGCGCCCGAGGTATAGCTGCCGTATTGTAGGCCTGCTGTCCGATAAAACGCCGATCAACTGGCCTCCCGGAGATCAGCATTTACAACACCCTTCCCACATCTGGATAGCAGGAATACTGCCCGGCCTGGAGCATCCCCGATTTCGTACCGGCCTTGGAATCACGGACTTTACTCCGTACCAAGCAGCTTGGCACCTGAACCCGGCAAATGACAGAGAACGGCAACTCCCGGAATCCAATATCTCGGTATTTTACCGTTACCTGTACAAAAACTACGTGGACGACTTGGCTTACTTCGAGATAGAAGGCGCGTGCTGGTATTTCCGAGACCCAGAAGAGTTCCAAAACAGAGTTCATCTCCCAAGCGCTGCCAGCCAGGGACACGCCTTACGCCCAGGCGCGCTGTCGTTCGACATCCCTAATCGCGTAATGAACCGAATCTACCCCGTCGTGCTTGGCGCAGCCGACCGGTCCAAGTGCCTAATGCGCCGTTCTGGCATAAAGAAATCCAATCTTTTCCCCTGGGAGAGAAAACGCCTCGGCGATGTTTCTTGCGAGCCTGCTCCAACCGAATAACACCATCTTATCTCAACCATTGACTGTACAAGGAGCGTTCAAACATGGCTACCAATGCAGAGCTGGCTAAACTAGCTAATCTTGCTTATAAGGACTCTGGGACCCTGAGCGGATGGGAAAGGGTGATGGATGCTGACCCGAGTCCGACCGGATACAACGGGGCTGCATTTCAAAACCAAGAAACTGGCGAGATAGTCGTTGCGAGCCGGGGAACGGAACCCTTTGCCGGTGATGGCGACGGGACTGCCAATTTCCAGATGGCGGCTCAAAAAGTTCCCGATCAGTATAAGTATGCTCAAGAGTTCCTTGATCGTGTTCTTACGACATACGAAGGTAGTGGGATAACGCTAACCGGGCACTCGCTTGGTGGATCACTCACGCAGTTACTAGCGGGCGATACAGGCCTCACTGCGGTCACCTTTAACGCGTATGGCGCAGAACAGTTGATATCGGACCTCAATTCAAAGTATGGCACGGATCTAGATCCAAATTCCGACTACAACAATATTACCAATCACACAACCATGCTGGACCCTATTTCGAAAATCCCGGGTTCAGCACACCTGGGCTCCGTAGAAAGGCATTTCACCCGATCGGAGCTCATAAAATTGCTGGGCTTCCCGGGCGCAATTGGGACTCCGGTTGCCCTGTATTGGTCACATAGGATCGACCGATTCACGAACGAGGTTTTTCCGCTCGAAGGGGACAGTCAGGTTGTGGAAGTTTCCCTGAACCTGGAAGATTTCCTGGCGACAATGCAGCAGACCCCTGCTGGTTTCATGGCCAGCTATCTTGTCGAGCGCTTGCGCCAGACGTTCCACAATGCCGAAGCCCAGGCCTCGCCCATCATCCTCGACCTCGACGGCACCGGCATCAACACCGTCGGCTTCGACTCCGAGGTCTACTTCGACCACGACGACAACGGCTTCGCCCAGCTCACCGGATGGGTGGGCGCGAATGACGGACTGCTCGTCCTGGACCGCAACCACAACGGCACCATCGATAACGGTAGCGAACTGTTTGGCGACAACACCGTGCTCACCAACGGGCTGACCGCCGTCAACGGCTTTGCAGCACTCGCCGAACATGACACCAACGGCGACGGGGTGATCGACGCAAACGACGCCATCTGGTCGGAATTGCGGGTCTGGCGGGACGTGTCCCAGGACGGCATCACCCGCGAAGGCGAACTGGTCACGCTCGATGAACTCGGCATCACCTCCATCAACCTCGCCTACACCACCTCCGCCTACGTGGACGAGCACGGCAACGCTCACAAGCAGGTGGGCAGCTTTACGTGGGAGAACGGCACCGAGGGCATCGCCACCGATGTGTGGTTCGCCACCGACAATGCATTCACCCAGGCGGTAGACCTGGTCGAGGTACCCGCGGATATTGCCACCCTGCCCGAGCTGCAGGCCTTCGGCAACGTCCACAGCCTACACCAGGCCATGGCGCGGGAAGATGGAGACAACCTGAAGAGGTTGGTGGAGCAATTCATGGTGGCGCCTGATCG
Source organism: Thioalkalivibrio versutus (assembly GCF_001020955.1). Taxonomy (NCBI): domain Bacteria; kingdom Pseudomonadati; phylum Pseudomonadota; class Gammaproteobacteria; order Chromatiales; family Ectothiorhodospiraceae; genus Thioalkalivibrio; species Thioalkalivibrio versutus. Next base: position 932,425 of record NZ_CP011367.1, on the reverse strand, counting down.
CGCGCTCCGCAGCGACTTGATGACCGCCATCATGTTCGAGTGGGTGGGAGTATCCGATCTCGACCCAACCAGCAGAGGCAGCAATATCGATGCACGCCAGCTCGTCGTTCTGGAAACGTTTCTCGGGCAATCCTTTCGTCAGCATGGATCGCCCAATCCCCGCAACCAGGCCGGCAAACTCCTCCAACAGGCGTACGGGGAGCTCGAACGAGCCATGTATGGCGCTTTGATGATGCAAACCCACTTCAAGTCCTACGTGGAGTCCATTGAGATCATCGCTGGCGAGGATGGGATTGAACTGGATTTTGCAGCCCTGGAAACTTCCTTTGCCAATCAGCGGACCGAAAACCGCTTGAACGCGCTCGACACCCTGATCGAATTCAACCAGCTGGCTGGGAAGAACCTGGGGCCACTAGGGTGGTCGGGAACCACTCTCCTGCTGGGCTGGATTCAGGAGGATTATGGTACAGGGGAACTCCCGGAAGGTCTTGAAAGCGAGTTCGTCATTCAAGGTTCCGGGACATTGCGCGGTACCGACGACGACAACATCCTGATCGGAGACGAGTCCAACAATTATCTCTACGGCCAGGGTGGCGACAACCTCCTCATCGCCAATGCTGGCAACAACTACCTCTACGGCGGTTCCGGCGACAACACCTTCGTCATGGGTAGTGGCACCGATCGTCTCTACTCCAACACCACCCCCTCCAACGACACCTATCGCTTCGGGCGCGGCGACGGCAGTAACACCATCTAGGAACGCGGCGGCTCGGACGTGCTCGAACTCGGCGAAGGCATCGCCGAGGAACACGTCGCCCTCCGGCGCAATAGCGGCAACCTCGTCCTCACCCTCGACACCGGCGAGTCGGTCACCGTGAGTGGTATGTTCCACTCCAGCACCGGCGCCCTCAACGAGAGCCGGGCCGTGGAACTGATCCGCTTCGCTGATGGCACCGAGTGGAACATCGACCGCATGCGCACCGAAGCCCTCAAACCCGCCGTCGGCGGCGAGCGCGTCTACGGCTTCGACTCCGATGACACCCTCCAGGGCAGTGAGGGCAACGATCCCCTCTATGGCGGCGGAGGCCACAACACCCTCATCGCCGGATCAGGCAACAACTACCTCTACGGCGGAGCCGGGAACGACACCCTGATCGGGGGCACCGGCAACGACCGGCTCTACGGCCAGGGTGGCGACAACCTCCTCATCGCCAATGCTGGCAACAACTACCTCTACGGCGGTTCCGGCGACAACACCTTCGTCATGGGTAGTGGCACCGATCGTCTCTACTCCAACACCACCACCTCCAACGACACCTATCGCTTCGGGCGCGGCGACGGCAGTAACACCATCTATGAACGCGGCGGCTCGGACGTGCTCGAACTCGGCGAAGGCATCGCCGAGGAACACGTCACCCTCCGGCGCAATAGCGGCAACCTCGTCCTCACCCTCGACACCGGCGAGTCGGTCACCGTGAGTGGCATGTTCCACTCCAGCACCGGCGCCCTCAACGAGAGCCGGGCCGTGGAACTGATCCGCTTCGCTGATGGCACCGAGTGGAACATCGACCGCATGCGCACCGAAGCCCTCAAACCCGCCGTCGGCGGCGAGCGCGTCTACGGCTTCGACTCCGATGACACCCTCCAGGGCAGTGAGGGCAACGATCACCTCTATGGCGGCGGAGGCCACAACACCCTCATCGCCGGATCCGGCAACAACTACCTCTACGGCGGAGCCGGTAACGACACCCTGATCGGGGGCACCGGCAACGACCGGCTCTACGGCCAGGGTGGCGACAACCTCCTCATCGCCAATGCTGGCAACAACTACCTCTACGGCGGTTCCGGCGACAACACCTTCGTCATGGGTAGTGGCACCGATCGTCTCTACTCCAACACCACCACCTCCAACGACACCTATCGCTTCGGGCGCGGCGACGGCAGTAACACCATCTATGAACGCGGCGGCTCGGACGTGCTCGAACTCGGCGAAGGCATCGCCGAGGAACACGTCACCCTCCGGCGCAATAGCGGCAACCTCGTCCTCACCCTCGACACCGGCGAGTCGGTCACCGTGAGTGGCATGTTCCACTCCAGCACCGGCGCCCTCAACGAGAGCCGGGCCGTGGAACTGATCCGCTTCGCTGATGGCACCGAGTGGAACATCGACCGCATGCGCACCGAAGCCCTCAAACCCGCCGTCGGCGGCGAGCGCGTCTACGGCTTCGACTCCGATGACACCCTCCAGGGCAGTGAGGGCAACGACCGCCTCTATGGTGGCGGGGGTAACAACACCCTGATCGCCGGCAGCGGCAATAACTATCTCTACGGGGGCTCCGGTAACGACACCCTGATCGGGGGCGAGGGGGCCAACTATCTCTACGGGGGCGCGGGGAATGACGTGTTAATAGCTGGCGGCGGCGATCGGCTCTACGGTCAGGACGGCGACGACGTGCTAATTGCAGCCCGAAACTCCTACTTGTATGGCGGACGGGGAGCCGACGAGTATCACTTCCGAGGTGATTATCACAGCACTCGTGTCTACTCGGTCAGTGGCGCGCCCAACATCGAGGACACGGCACACTTCAACGAAGCATCCGCCGAGGATCTGTGGTTCCGGCGCTCCGGAAACGACCTCCTCGTGGACGTCATCGGCGCCGAAAACCAGGCCCGTTTCGTGGGCTGGTTCCAGAATACCAACAACCAGGTCGGTGAGGTTCATGCCGGCGGGCTGGTGGCGGAGGCCAATCAGATCGACCAGCTTGTGCTCGCCATGGCGGAGTTTGCGCCGGAGGGCGGTGGCGTCTATACCGAGCTGCCGGAAGATGTGCGAAATGCACTGGCACCGGCACTTTCCGCAAACTGGTCAAGCGCGGCATAGGCTCACCTTCAATGGGCTAGGAATGAAGTCCACCGAGAGGTGGGCTTCATTCGACTTTTCTACTACTTGAGTATTCATTCGATCGAACCCGACTCCCAGGGGTGCGAAAGCGCTCCAGGGTTCATCGATCTCACCTTTGCAGTCAAAGTACGACTCCTTCCCAAATCATTATTTGGACTCGCGGAGGGTGCTTTTGCTTTGCTACGGTCAGGGCATCTTCAAGGTCAACGGCCGCCCCATCTACGAAACTCCGCTCTCTCGCCATCATGCAATCAATCCCCGGCCGATGACGCACCAAAAGCATCGCGGAGCCATGACCGCAGGGCTTCGAAGCCGAAACGGGCATGTTCGCCGGGCGGCTGCATCCCCGGCACAAATCCGCGCGCGCGGAACGGCTCCAGCAACTCCGGATCGCCCGAGATCACATGCACCGGCACCGCCCAACTGGCGTCCGGCCCGGTGATCAGCGCCGCCGGCTGGTGGTCCCCCAGCAGGAAAAACAGCGTGTCCTCGTCCGCATAGCGTGCGGCATAGCCCCCGGTCACCTCCAGCGAATAGCGCACCGACTCCGCGTAGAAATCGCGCACCCGGTCGAAGTCGCGCCAGAGCACCTCCGGCTCCGGCCCCTTCCCCGCCCACTCCTGTAACCGTTCACCGTCCCCGATGCCCTCCCAGTCCTCCAGGACCGGCAGGATGGGGGTCCACGGCGCATGCGAACTGACCAGCGCGAGCATCGCGAACACCGGCGCATCGGAAGGCGACCGAACCTGCTGTTCGAAAAACGACCAGGTGTACTGATCCGGCATGGTCACCCAGAAGAACGGCGGGCCGGCGTAGTCAAAGCCGTGCTTGTCCACGATCCGGTCCCAGCCGAACCAGCGTCCCTCTGGCCAGTCGAGCTGGATGGCCGGGGACAACATCGCCGTGTGATGGCCAGTCGCCACGAAGTCCTGCACCAGGGTGTCCCGCGGCGCGTCCTGCAGCGCCTCGTAATGTCCGGCGTAGCGCACCTGCAGGCCGGAGAGCAGGGAGGCATGGGCCAGCCAGGACTGCCCGCCCGCGATCGGCGCCTCCAGTACGCCGCTCACCACGTGCAGGTCCGCCGCCCCCAGGTCCTCTTCCAGCCGGTCGAGCGCGGGCACGATGACCGGCGCGTAGCGCGCGTCGAACACGGCGGAGACGCCATAGGACTCCACCAGCCCGAGGATCACGTCGACCTCCGCGAGCCCCGGAAGAGCTGCCGCAGCGGCCTCTTCGCGGGTCGCCTCCAGGCGGGCACGAAAGCGCCGGTTCTCGGCAAGGGCCGATCGCCCCGCCGCGACCTGCTGCTGGATCATCGCCGTACCCGGCGCAGCCGTTCCCGGGGGTGCTGCTCCGCGCTCGGCGGCCAACACGCCCCCCAGACCGACGCCAAGCGCACCGATGGCGATGGCCAGCGGAACACGACGAGAGCCCCCCGCAGGCGGCACGAGGGCACCGAGCCCCCGCCCGGCTCCCCAGATGACCGCCACCAGCAGGGTCACCAGGAAGACCCCCAGCAGCCCGGTCGCCAGCGCCCCCAAGTTGCCGGTCACCAGGCGGTAGACGGCGTCCAGCAGCACCCAGTCCTGCACCACGTTCAACGGCCGGGAGAGGCTCGCGCGGGTCAGGGCATCGAACAACGCCAGCACCACCAGCGCCAGCAGGAGCCCGCCCGCCAGCCACGCCAACCCCCGCGCCAGCCGGCCCGCCGGCAGAAGCGCGAACAGGCCCACCAGCAGCACGACCTCCCAGGCGAGCCAGTACGGTGCGAGTCCCGCGTAGCGCGGGATTTCAAGACCCAGCAGCACCACATTCAGCGCAACAAGGGGCAGCAGCAATCGCAGCATCGGCGCCCCGGAATCAGCGCCGAGCCGAACCGAAGGTCATTCGCTGCATCACGCCATCCCGACGCACGCGCCAGTGGAACAGCGCCACCGCAATATGGCCGAGCGCCAGGATCAGGATGGCCATCCCCAGCGCCTGGTGCCAGCCGAACAGGATCTCCGAAAGGGCTTCGTTTTCCGGGAACAAGCCCGGCAGGATCAACGGCCCCAGCTGGACCGGATAGCCCCCGGCCGCGGTCGCCCACCACCCGATCACCGGCATCACGATCAGCAGGACATAGAGCAGCCCGTGCACCACCTCCGAGCCAATCCGCTGCCAACGGGCGAGTGCCACCGCGTAGGGCGGCTTGCCATGACGCAGCCGCAGCCCGATGCGCACCAGCATCAGTGCCAGAATCAGCACCCCGAAGCTCTTGTGCCAGGTGTAAATGGTGTTGGTCGCATCCTCGCCGAAGCGCGCCTGCAACCCCTCGAAACCGAACCAGCCAATCGTCCCGCCCAGGCCCAGCGCGCCCAGCACCAATACCGCCACCAGCCAGTGCACCACCCGCTGGCCTCGACTGTAGCGCGGCCAGACACCGGAATCGTTGGTTGTTTGCATGTCGAAGATCTCCTCGTCGCTTCCTTCCCAGCGTAGCAGTCCACTCCGACGGCCGAACGCCGTGAGTACCCCCAAAGGTGTTATCCGAATGGTCGCGCCGTCGCAGTTCCACGCTACCCTTGTACGGATGAACCACGCACCCCGTCGCGAGCCTGTTCGACCTCGAGCGTTCGAACCCGGCCGTATCCGCTGCCTGACCTTCGACCTCGACGACACGCTGTGGCCGGTGATGCCGGTCATCCACCACGCCGAGGCGCGCTTCTATGCCTGGCTTCGCGAACAGGCGCCCGAGGTGTGCGAACGCTTCGGTCCCGATGCCCTGATCCAGGCGCGAACGGCCTTCATGCGCGCGGCCCCCGACCACGAGCGCCACGACCTGACCCGCCTGCGCAAGCGCTGGCTGCGCGAACTGGCCGAAACCTGTGGCTGCTGCCCGGAGCGTCTGTCGGGTGAAGGCTTCCAGGTGTTCTGGGAGGCGCGCAACGAGGTCACGCCCTATCCCGAGGCCCAGAATGTGCTGGCAACCCTGGCACGCCACTTCCGCCTGGGCGCGATCAGTAACGGTAACGCGGATGTCTTTCGCACGCCCCTCGGGCAGTACTTCGGCTTCGCCGTCGCCGCCGGCGAAGCGGGTGCGGCCAAGCCCGATCCGCATATCTTCGATCAGGCCCGCAAGCATGCGGGGATGGAGCCCGACGCCATCCTGCACGTCGGAGACGACAGCACGGCGGACGTCCTGGGCGCGCTGCAGGCCGGCTTCCGCGCCGCCTGGTTCAACCCGCAATCCCTCCCCTGGGAACACGGTCATCCCCGCCCCTGCCTGACCCTCGGCCGCCTCGGCCAGCTGCCCCGGCAACTCGGCGTCGACACCTGACCCTGCGCGCCACCACACCCGTGGGAGCCTGCTTGCAGGCGAAGCCCCTGCCCGCGTCCGACTCTGGCGGGGCTTCGCCTGCAAGCAGGCTCCCACGCGGGCAGAACCGATGAAGGGGCCATCCCATGCTCCGGGATTGGCTTTGGTCCGCGATTCTTCCAAACTGCGCCCATGATCCCGACCCCCTCCCCGCGTCCATGAAGCTCCTGTGCGTGGGCGACATCCATCTGGGCCGACAGCCGTCGCGCATCCCGCCCGCGGTGGACGAGGCGCTCGGCATCGCAAACCTCGGCCCGGCCGCTGCGTGGCGCCGCAGTGTCGACTACGCCGTGGAACAGGGCATCGACGCGGTGCTGCTAGCCGGCGACGTGGTCGAACAGGAGGACGACTTCTACGAGGCCTACCGCGACCTGAGGGCGGGTGTCGAGCGCCTGACCCAGGCGGGCATCCGGGTACTCGGCGTCACTGGTAACCATGACGTCCAGGTCCTGCCACGGCTGGCCGAATCCCTGCCGGCCTTCGAGCTGCTGGGGGCCGGCGGCCAGTGGGAAACCCGCGAGCTGCGCGGCCATGATGATCAGCGTCTACGGATTGCGGGCTGGTCGTTCCCCGAAGCGCGCGTAACCACCAGTCCGCTGGAAGGCGATTTCCCCGCCCCCACAGACTGCCCCACCCTCGGGCTCCTGCACTGCGATCGTGACCAGTCCCGCAGCCCGCACGCCCCCGTGCGCAGCAGCGACCTGGAGGCCGCCCCGGTCGAGGCCTGGCTACTGGGCCACATCCACCGCCCCGATCCGCTCGCCGCGCCCCGACCGATGGGCTATCTGGGCTCCCTGAGCGGCATGGATCCGGGCGAGCCCGGCCGCCATGGCCCCTGGTGTCTCGAAATCACCCCGGGCGGCGACCTCGCGATCGAACAGATTCCACTGGCACCGCTGTACTGGCATACCCTCGAGATCGCCGTGGATGGCCTGCAGCAAGCGGCCGATATCCACCGCCGGGTGACGGAGGCACTGGGAGCCCTCCATGCCGAGCTGGAGACCTGGAGCCACGGGCCTGCGGCCGTCGGCTGCCGCCTGCGCTTGACCGGACGCAGCGATCAACGCCATGCGCTGGAGCGCAGCCTGTACGCCGACGACCCGCGCGCCACCCCGCAGGACCTCGGTGGCCGTTTGTATTTCGTCCATGACTGGCGCCTGGAGGCCCTGCCCGCCCTGGACCTGGCGGAACTCGCTGCGGGCAGCGATCCCGCCGCATTGCTGGCCCGCAAGCTCCAGTTGCTGCAAGGCCCGGACAACGCGGCCCGCCGCGAACTCCTGGAGAAGGCCCGCGACCCGCTCGCCCAGGTGATTCATGACCCGCGTTATCGCGCCCTCGCCCCCGACGTCCCGGATGACGAGGCGATCGCCCGCCACCTGGAAGCGGCCGCCCTGCATGCCCTTGATCGGCTGCTGCTCCAGCGCGAGAGCGAAGCGTGAGGGCCGCATGAAACTGGAATCACTGGACATCATCCGCCTGCCGGGCATCCATCCGGGGTTCCGCCTGGATGCCCTGGGGCCAGGCGTGAACGTGGCGGTCGGGCCCAATGCTTCGGGAAAATCGAGCCTGGTGCGCGCCTTGCGGGCCGCCCTGTATACCCAGGAGCTGCGCCAGACGGGGGTCCACATCGAGGCGACCTTCGTCGATCCCCAGGGCCCGTTGCAGGCCCATCGGCTGGGGACCGATCTGTCCTGGTCCCGCAATGGCGAACGCGTCGAAGCGCCCCCACTGCCGGATCATCGCTTCATCGACTGCTACACCCTGCGCATCGAGGATCTGCTGAGCGCCGACCACGGCACCGAGCAGGAGATCGGCCTGCGCCTGGCCCGCGAACTGGCCGGTGGCTACGACCTGCCCACCCTGCGCGACGATCCCGCGTTGGCCCTGAAGACGACCCACGCCCGTAGCGAGTCCCAGGCGCTGACGGCTGCGGAACAGGAACTGCGCGAGCGCCGTCAGCAGCAACGCGGCCTGCAACACGACGAACAGCGCCTGACCGACCTGAAGGCGCAACGCCAGCAGACCCAGCGCGCTGCCCACGAGGCCGATCAGTACGAACGCGCCATGGACCTGCTGGGGGCCCGACGCGAACACCGGGATCTAAAGACCCGGGTGGCGGCCTTGCCTCCCGGTCTGGACAGGCTCCGCGGCGACGAACTGCAACGCCTCGCCCCACTCCAGGACGAATTGCGACGCCTGGAACACGAACAACAACAGGCCCGCGAACGCCTGGAGGACGCTTGCCAGCGCCGCGAGGCAGCCGGACTGGCGGATCCCGAGCTGGATGCCGATCGCGTGGACGATAAACGCCCCGTGGTTCGCAGGCTGCTGGAGCTGGAGAGGGGGCTGGAGCAGACAACAAGGGAGCTGCACGCGGCCCAGGCGACACGGCACCAGGCAACCGAAGAACTGGGGGGCACGCCAGAGGCGATTCCGGCCCTGGACCCCGCCACGCTCCACTCGGTGGAACAGTCCCTGGGGACCCTGCGTGGGCTGCAGGCCGGCATCGCGCAACGGGAAGACGAACTCGCCTCCCTGCCTCCGACTGAGGACACCCTGCCCACCCCCGACACACTGCGACGCGGCCGCGACGAGCTGCTGCACTGGCTGGGGTCCCCGCGCCCCACCCCCTGGACCGGCCTGCGCCGGGTCGCCGCCGGGATCGCCCTGCTCGCGGCGGGCGGCGCCATTGGCACCGCGACGTTGCTGGTACACCCCGCCTTCGCCGTACTCGCGCTCCCGGTCGCCTGGGGCGCCTACATCGCCGCTCGCCCGGCGACCGACAACATACCCCGCGAGGCTGCGAAGGCACGCTTCCGCGATACCGGTCTGGCGCTACCCACGGAATGGGAGGCCGACGCGGTCCGCGAGCGCCTGGCCCACCTGGAGCGCGAACTGGAAACTGCGGAGGCCGCAGTGCGAACGGCGGAGCGCCGCGCTCGACTCGAACGGGAACTGCAAGAGCGGCGCGCCGCACGCGAGCAGGAACAGGAACGCATGAAGGACATTGCCGAGCAGGTCGGCTTCGACCCGGGCTGCATGGATGCCTCGCTGCAGCGCTGGATCCACCTGACCGCGAACCATGACCGGGCCCGCCAGGCCGTGAACACGACCCGGGCGGAGCAGGAACGCCTGACAGCCGAGCTGGAGGCGACCCGGGCACCCGTCATGGCCTTTCTCACCCAGTATGCCGTGGCCCCTCCGGACTCCGAGCCTTCGGCGGATACCCTGGCCCAGCACCTGGACCGTCTCGCCGCCCGGCTGCAGACGCGGGACACCGCGCAGCGGGAGGAGAAGGCCGCCCAGCGCGAACTCGATCGCCTGCAAGCCGACGCGAACCGAACGCGGGAGCAGATCGCCGCCCTGTACGCAGCGGCCGGCCTGGAGAATGACGATGAATCGACCCTGCGCGAAAGGCTGCGCCTGTGGCCCGACTGGCAGGAGCTAAGCGAGCAACTCGGTAATGTGCGCGAACGCGAACGCGAACGCCGCCGCCACCTCGAGGACCGCCCGGACCTACTGGAGGCGGTCGAGGCCGATGCCGCGGAACCCCTGGAATCGCAACTTCAGACCCTGCGTGACCAGGCGGGGGAACGCGACCGGCTGAGCGAGGAGATCGCCCGCATCGAAGCGGCCATCGACCGCGCCGGCCATGAACGCCAGCTGGAAACCGCCCGCGCCCGCCGCGAACTCGCCCGCGACGCCCTGACCCAGCGACTCGACCAGGCCCTGTTCGCCACGGCCGGAAACTTCCTGCTGGACCAGGTCGAGATAGAACACGAACAGGCGGTGCAGCCTGCGGCCCTGCGCCAGGCCCGCGAGTGGTTCCGGCGCTTCACACGGCATCACTACGAACTTCAGTTCTCACCGCATGCCTCGGCCCGGTTCAGCGCCCGCGAGACCGCCAGCGGGGCCACCCGCTCGCTCACCGAACTCTCCAGCGGGACGCGGATGCAGCTTCTGCTCGCCGTACGTATCGCCTTTGCGCTGGAGGCCGAACGCGGGCGCAGCGCGCTCCCGCTCATCCTCGACGAGGCGCTGGGCACGGCGGACCCGGACCGCTTCCGGGCGGTGGCCGAAAGCCTGCAGGCACTGGCCCACGAGGCCGGCCGCCAGGTCTTCTATCTGACCGCCCAGCCCGAAGACGCGCGTTACTGGCAGGCACAGGAGTCCAGCGTCGAGGTCATCGACCTGGCCGCACGCCGCTGGGGACAGCAAGCGCTGGGTAGCCACGAGCAGCTGAGCCTTCCGGAAACCAAAGCGGTACCCGCCCCCGGCAGCGACGCGCCCGAGGACTACGCGCAGCGGATTGGGGGCATTCCCCTGATCGACCCCTGGCAGGATCCGGCCGGTATCCATCTGTTTCACCTGCTGCGAGACCGTCTGGACCTGTTGCAGCGCCTGCTGGAGCTGGGGGTGGATCGCTTGGGCGCGCTGGAATCCCTGCTACAAGGCCCCGCCGACTCCCTGCTTGAACCCCCGGAATGCCAGACGCTGCAGGCCCGTAGTGAGGCCGCCCGCGCCTGGACTCGCGCCTGGCGCCAGGGTCGCGGCCGTCCGGTAGACCGCGCGGCCCTGGAGGCCTCCGAGGCGGTCAGTGCGACCTTCATCGACGCCGTCTCCGACCTGGCGAAGCAGCTGAACGGCAACGGCGAACAGCTCCTGCGCGAACTGGAGAACGGTACGGTCAAGCGCTTCCAGAGCAGTGCCCGCGAACGGCTGTCCGAATGGCTCACCGACAACGGCTATATCGACCCGAACACAATCCTGACCGAGACCGAGCTCGAACACCGCGTGATCGCGACCCTCAAACCGCACCATTCCACACCGGAGCGGGCCATCCGCGAAGGCCAGGCCCTGGCCCGCGCCCTGCAAGCCGGCTTGCACCCGCCCGCCTGAACGGCACGGGGACGAAAACGCCAGGCACCTCCTTGCCCTTCTTCGGGCGCTCGCCCCCACGGCGATGTTTCGGTGCTATTGTGGAGAGACAACGCTTCGTGACCCCGCCTCGCTGGCGACACCCCAATGGAGACCCTGCTGCCCTATGGCCAAACCGAACTACCAATACGAAAAGCGCCAGCGCGAGCTGAAAAAAGCCGCCAAGCAGGAAGAAAAACGCCAGCAGAAACAGGCACGCAATCAGCCGGATGATCCGTCCGGCGCCCCAGAGGACCCACCCCATGAAGACCATGGATCGTAAGCGCGACAGCAAGAAGAAGGCCGAAAAGACACTGATGGAGAAACGCACCGCCAAGGCGGAGAAGCGCAAACCCAAGATCTTTCTGCCCTGACCCAACCGTTTTGGAACGCACGACGCCGGCCTCCGGGGTTCCCCCAGGTCGGCGTCTTTCGTTTCGCCAACCCCGTACGCGCTTATGAAAATCCCCAAGATCCTCCAGCCGCTGATCGAAGACGGCGTCATTGATACCGTCCTCGGGCAGCTGCAAAGCGGCAAGGAGGCGAACATCTACCTCGTCCGCAGCGGGGGCGCGACACGCTGTGCCAAGGCGTACAAGGAAGCCAAGCATCGCGGCTTCCACAAACTGGCCGAGTATCAGGAAGGCCGCAAGGTCCGCGGCAGCCGCGATGCGCGGGCCATGGCCCGACGTGGGCGTCACGGCCGCGAGGTCGAGGAGACGCAGTGGAAGAACGCGGAAGTCGAGGCGCTCTACCGCCTTGCCGACGCGGGCGTTCGAGTGCCCGTCCCCTACGGCGTATTCGACCGCGTCCTGTTGATGGAACTGGTGCTGGACGCCGACGGCAACACCGCGCCCCAGCTGCACGAAGTCGAGCTGGACCCCGAGACAGCACGCGAGTGGTTCGCATTCATGATCCGCCAGATCCAGCGCATGCTGTGCGCCGGCCTGATCCATGGCGACCTGTCCGAGTACAACGTGCTGGTGGACGCGCACGGACCCGTCATCATCGACCTCCCCCAGGCCGTCAACGCCGCCGGCAACAACAGCGCATTCCGCATGCTGCAGCGGGACGTGAACAACATGCGCACAACCTTCGGCCGCGCGGACCCCACGCTGCTGGAGACGCAGTACGCCCACGAGATGTGGGACCTGTTCGCCAACGGTGACCTGACGCCGGAAACACCCCTGACCGGGCACTTTGTGCACAGCGAAGAGACCCCCGACGTGGATGGGGTCCTCGACGAGATCGAGGATGCGCGACTGGAGCACGAGGCCTTGCTGGCCGCCCTCGACCCGACCCACCCCGACAACCAGTAGGCGGCTGTCCGCGCGATTCTACCGAGCCTGGTCAGGATCGAAGCTCTTTGGCGGGGGCCCTTCGCCTGCAAGCAGGCTCCTACGAGGGCAAGACCCGGTAGGAGCCTGCTTGCAGGCGAACCAACGGCGGCTCGGAAGCGCTCAGGGGGCCCTCTGGCCCGCGAAGGATGGGGCTAGTCAGAAGTCCGCTTGCGCGTTACACGCGGGCCGTGCCCGAAAAAAAGGCGTCCACGCGGTCCAGGTCCTCGGGGGTATCCACGCCAGGCGGGTGCGCCTCGGCCCGGCGACCGACCTGGATCCAGGCCCCCATGTCCAGCGCGCGTAGCTGTTCCAGCTGCTCCAATTGTTCCAGCGGCGCGGGCGGCTCGGCACTCATGCGCCGCAGGAAGCCGGCGCGGTAGGCATAGAGCCCCAGGTGCCGGATGGCATGGTCGACCGAGGGCGGCTGCCCCGCCCGGCGCGCCTCGCGGTCCCAGGGGATCGGGGCGCGCGAGAAATACAGGGCCCGGCCGTTGCGGTCGGTCACCAGCTTCACCTGGTTGGGGTCGGCCAGATCCTCCGCACAGCGGATCGGCACGCCCAGGGTGGCCATATCCGCTTGCGGGGTCTGTTCGAGCAGGGCCGCCAGGTCATTCAGCAGCGTCCCCGGGGTGAGCGGTTCGTCGCCCTGCAGGTTGACCACGATGGACTCGTCGCCCCAGCCCTCAGCGGCGGCCACAGCCGCGATGCGGTCGGTTCCGGAAGGGAGCGCGGGATCGGTCAGGAAGGCCTCGACGCCGCACTGGCGCGCCACCGCCAGGATGCGTTCGTCATCCGCGGCGACGATCACGCGGGTGGCGGCGCTCTCCTGCGCACGGCTGATCACATGCGCAATCAGTGGGCGCCCGGCCACCGCAGCCAGCGGCTTGTCCGGCAGACGGCTGGAGGCCATGCGTGCCGGTATTACCACAACGAAGCCCGTCATGCGGATGCTCAGGCCTCGCGCCAGCGTTCCTTCTCGTCTTCGGAGAGACTGCGCGCCTCGTCCTCCAGCATCACCGGGATGTCGTCCCGGATCGGATAGGCGAGACCGGCGGAGACGGAGATCAGCTCCTGATTCTCGCGATCGTACTTGAGCGGACCCTTGGTAACCGGGCAGACCAGAATATCGAGCAGACGCTTGTCCATGCATTACCCCAGGTGTTTGAGCCGACTGACCGTCTCCAGACGCGCGAGTAGCGCCGGCTCGAAAGTGGTTGGCAACCGGGCCGCGATCGGCCAGTACCAGTGATTATCCTGCGCAAACGACCGGCATTTTACGGCATCCTTCTCCGTCATCAGAACCGGCAATTCGTCATCGAAGCGGATCTGATGCGGCAGGAAACGATGGTGATCCGGAAACGGATGCCGAATGATACCGATCTTCGCCGCTTCCAGGGTGCGGAAGAAGCGCTCCGGATCCGCGATCCCGGCGATGGCGTGGGCATCGCGCCGCGCAAAGCGGTGGGGCTTGCGCGCCTCCTCCGCCCCGTCCACCCGCTGCAACCGACTGGACGGGACCAGTTCCATCGGGATCTCGCCGGGACCCGGCTCGCCACCGGTCACGATCACGAAATCGGCCCGTTCTCGGGCCCGCTTCGGCTCCCGCAACGGCCCCGCCGGCAGACAAAGCCCATTGCCGAAGCGGCGTCTCCCGTCGACCATCAGGATAGTGATATCGCGCGGCAGGCGGTGGTGCTGCATGCCGTCGTCGGCGATCACCACGTCCACACCCTGATCGGTCAGCGCCCGCGCCCCGCGCACCCGGTCGCGATCCACCTGCACCGGGACGCCCGTGCGCCGGGCGATCAGCAACGGCTCGTCACCCACCACCACCGGATCGGAATCGGCCGTCACCGCGATCCCGGCCACATCCCCACGCCCGCCATAGCCGCGACTGACAATGCCGGGGTGATAGCCAGCGGCGCGCAGGCGCTTGGCCAGCCACACCGTCATCGGTGTCTTCCCGCTGCCACCCAGGGTCAGATTGCCCACCACGATCACCGCGCGCGCCGGGATGGAGATATCGCGCCGCGCCTGCTCCTGCCGCTGACGGTTCCACTCGGCAAGCCCGGCGTAGGCCAACGACAACGGGAACATCGCCGCGGCGAACGGCCCGCGCTGGCTCCACTGATCCCACAACCGGGCGCTCAGCCACGCCTGAAACGACCCCATGACTACCAGTCCCAGACCTGCTGCAGAACAGCATCGAAATTGGCATCCACCTGGCGCCGCTCGTCCCAGAAGCGCCGCCGCGCCGCATCCCCCTGCTGACGCCGCGCGGCCGGATCGGCGCTCAACCGCTGCCAGGCCTCCAGTACCGCGGTGGGTTCGCCCAGCACCGGGCAGGGCAACGCCGCCGCCGGGGCCTCGCCCAGGCTCACCGCCGCCCCGCCGGCCAGGCCCTGCCACAAGGCCTGGCGATCCGAGGCCGCGAGATGCACCGCATGGGCGGCACTGGCCGCAGCGGCAAACCAGCGTCGGTCATCCAGATGCAGGATAGTCCCTGGCGCCAACGTCGAACGATCCCAGGCCGAGACCGCCAGATCCGCGCCGGGCAGCCCGGCCTCGGTCGCATCCCCGCGCAGGCTCGCCAGCAGGATATCGCTCTGCCCCCGGCCAGAGGCCTGCCAGGCCGTGCGCCAGGCGGGCCACTGCTCCGACGTGCCGTGCCACCACCACAGGCGCTCCACGTTACCCCCGACCAATGCGCGCAGGACCACATCGGCCTGGGCCTCGACAAATCGCGCCTGCGGGTCGGCGGGCGCCAGTGCGGCTTCGAACGCGGCCTCCGGCCAAGCCTGCGCCCCGGCCGGATCGACCGGCCAGTGGCGCACGACCGGAGGCACCGCCCGGGTGGGCGGACCCGTATTGACCGCGATCACCGGGACCTCGGCCGCCTGCAGGAGATTCGTCGGGGCCTGGCCGCCGGCCAGCAGGATGCCGTGGGGCTGAAAACGCTCGAGCACCCGGCGCACCACCCGCGGACGGTCACAGGGGCCATAGCCCACGCCCACCTTGCGAAACGGCTGCATGTGTCGTTCAAAGAGCTCCGGGTAATCCTGCTCGAAGGTCAGGACGATGCGTACATCCTGGCGCTTGTCGCGCACCGCGCCGAGCAGTTCGATCCCCAGGCGCACCTCCTCGGGCGTGCCGCCGGCCTTGATCCAGACCAGCCGCCCCCGCTCGTCGGGTGGCGTCAGGAAGCCCCGACGGGCCCGCGCACGGTTCCCCTCACCGCGACGATAATCGCGCCAGGTCGCGCCCCAGACCGCAAACCGCCGAGCGCCGTAACCTCCTGCATCACCCCGCATCCCCCACCTCCTCGCGGAACTGGAGGCGGTGCAGGAGCGTGTAAACCCCGCCGAGGGCAATCAACTCGTCGTGCCGTCCGGTCTCGACCACACGGCCGTTATCCATCACCAGAATCCGGTCGGCGCCCTCGACAGTGGACAGACGGTGGGCAATCACCAGCGTGGTACGGGTGCTCACCAGTGCGTCCAGAGCGGCTTGCACCTGACGTTCGGATTCGTTGTCCAACGCCGAGGTCGCCTCGTCCAGGATCAGTATCGGTGCATCCCGAAGCAGCGCCCGGGCGATGGCCAGACGCTGGCGCTGGCCGCCGGACAGCCGGGTGCCATTCTCGCCGACCAGGGTCTGCATCCCCTCCGGCAGGCGATCGATGAACTCCAGCGCATGCGCCGCCCGGGCAGCCTCGCGGATCTCCGCCTCGCTCGCCTCGGGCCGCCCGTACGCGATATTGGCCGCGACTGTATCCGCAAAGAGGGTCACGTTCTGACCGACATAGGCGATCTGACGGCGCAGGTCGCGCAGACGAATCGTCTCGAGGTCGTGACCATCCAGCACAATGCGGCCCTCGGTCGGGTGATAGAAACGTGGCAGCAGGTTGACCAGGGTGGTCTTGCCACTGCCCGAGCGGCCGACCAGCGCGACGTTCTCGCCCGGCTTCACCTCGAAGGAGACCGCCTTCAACACGTCCGGGCCTTCCGGACCGTAGCGAAAAGCGACGTCGTCGAACACCAGGTGCCCCTCGGCACGATCCAGCGGTACGTGCCCCGTGTCACGTTCCGGCGTCTCGTCCAGCACGGCGAAGATGTTCTGCCCGGCCGCGATCCCGCGCTGCAGGGTCGCATTGATCATCGAAAGCCGGCGAATCGGGCTCAGCAACAACAGCATCGCGGTCAGGAATGACACGAAGGTGCCGGCAGTGACGGTGTCATCGCCGAAATCGGAGGTCGCCACCCAGATCACGAAAGCCAGTACTGCCGCCACCAGGAACTGGATGGTCGGGGTATAAGCGGCCTTGATACCCTCCATACGCATGTGCAGGCGGCGATTGCGCTCATTGATGTCCTCGAAGCGCTCGCGCTCGTAGGTCTCGCCACCGAAGATGCGCACCACCCGGTGGCCCTCGATCACCTCCTGCGTCACGTGCGTCACGTCGCCCATGTTGTACTGCAGGCGATGCGAAATACGCCGGAAGTGCTTGGTCACCACCCGCACCAGAATGGCCATCACCGGCGCAATAACCAGGATCGTGAGGGTCAGGCTCGGGGTCAGCCAAAACATCCATGCCAGCAGCGCGATGATGGTGAGGGTGTCCCGCACCAGCGTACTGAACCCGTCCGTGGCGGCCGTCGCAACCTGCTCCACGTTGTAGGTCACGCGTGAAATCAGCTCGCCGCTGCTCTGCTCCTGAAAGCGCTGCACCGGCATGTGCAACAGACGCTCGAACAGCTCCTCGCGCAGGCGCTTGACGACTTGCCGCCCGACGTAGCGCATCGCGTAGACCGAACCGAACTCGGCCACGCCCCGGATCAGAAACAAGCCGATCAGCACCACCGGAATCCACGGAATCAGCGGGTGTGAATCACCCTCGGCGAACGACTCGTCCATCAGCGGCTTCATCAGCGCGGCAAAGCCCGCTTCGGTTGCCGCCATGCCGAGCATCGCCACCGTCGCAATCGCCAGCAGCGGCCAGTAGACAAAGGCGTAGCCAAGCAGGCGGCGATAAACCGCCCAGCCGGAGTCGAGGTGCTGTGGGTGCGGGTCGTCAGTCGTCATCGGCGGCGTCACCCAGGGTAGCGATGGAGACCGAGGTGATACCCAGGCGACCGACGACATCCAGCGCGCGCACCACTGACTGGTGGGTGGCATTGGCGTCCGCGCGGATCAGCACCGGGTCGTCCTCGCGGCCCTCGCGGGCCTCGGACAACACGCGCTCCAGGGTCTCCGCGCGGCGGTTGATCAGTTCCTGGCCGTTGATGAAGTAGTTGCCGTTCGCGTCCACGATGATGTCGATCCACGCGCGCTCCACGGCCTCGGCCTCGCGGTCGGCCGAGGGCAGGGTCAGCTCGATGTCCGCGTGCTGATCGAACGTGGTGGAGACCATGAAGAAGATCAGTAGCAGGAACACCACATCGATCAACGGCGTCAGATTGACGCCGGGCTCTTCCTGCCGGCTTGGCGTACGGAAGTTCACGCCTTGGCCCCGCCCTCGACCGCACCGGCCTCGCGCTCGCCATGGATCACCTCGACCAGCTTGGTGGCCTCCTGCTCCATCTCCAGCACCAGTTCGTCAATGTGGCCACGGAAGTAGCGATGAAAGGCCAGCGCCGGGATGGCCACGCCGATCCCGGTCGCGGTGGTAATCAGGGCCTGCGAGATGCCACCGGCCAGATCGCGCGGGCTGCCGACGCCGATCTCGGTGATCACGGTGAACACCTCGATCATCCCGACCACGGTGCCCAGCAGGCCCAGCAACGGGGTAATCATCGAGATCGTGCCCAGCGTGTTCATGTAGCGCTCGAGCTCGTGGGCCACGCGACGTCCGGCCTCTTCAATGCTCTCCTGGGTGATCTGGCGGGCGCGGTCATGGGTCGCCAGGCCCGCGGCCAGGATTGTCCCCAGCGGCGAGCCGGCACGCAGGCGCTGGATATCGTCCAGCTTGAGCCCCTGCGTGCGCATCTGTTCCCACACCGAGGTCAGCAGGCGCGGCGGCACGACCCGCGAGCGGCGCAGCGTCCACAGCCGCTCCAGCACGATGGCCACGGCCAGTACGGAACACAGCAGGATCGGCAGCATCAGCCACCCACCCGCTTGTACGATCTCCAGCATGCAATTCCCCTAAAGTATCGAAGCGCGTCAGGCGCGCCGGAACACGGCCATGGATTCCACGTGCGCAGTGTGCGGGAACATGTCCATGATCCCGGCCCGCTCCAGGCGATAGCCATGATGATGCACCAGGCGCTCGGCGTCACGGGCGAGCGTGGCCGGGTTGCAGGACACATAGACCAGGCGTTCGATCCGCTGCGGCGCCAGGGCCTCGATCACCGCGGCCGCGCCGGTACGCGGCGGGTCCAGCAGCACCCGGTCGAAGTCCTCGCGCAACCAGGCGGCGCTCTTCAACGCCTCGACATCGTCCAGGTCTGCGCGCTCGTAGCGGGTATTGGCGATGCCCTGGTCACGGGCATTCGCACGCGCCCGCGCCAGCATCGTGTCGTCCACCTCGACGCCGACCACTTCGCCCTCGGTCACGGTCCGTGCCAGCGGCAGGGTAAAGTTGCCCAGCCCGCAGAACAGATCCAGCACGCGCTGTCCCGGTTGCAGGTCCAGTGCCTCCAGGGCCTGCGGCACCATCTTGCGGTTGATCTGGGCGTGCACCTGAATGAAATCGGTCGGCATGAAGGGCACCGACACGTCGTAGTCCGGATGGCGGTAGATCAGCGGCTCGATCGGCCCGGCCAGCGGCTCCACCGTGTCCGCTCCACCCGGCTGCAGATACACCTGGATGCCCTCGGCCTCGGCCCAGGCGGACAGGCGCGCGGTATCCGCCTGCGACAACGGATCGAGGTTGCGAAAGATCAACGCCACGCGCTCGTCGTCATCCACCGCGACCTCGATCTGCGGCAGGCGGTCGCGCGCCTCCAGCCCGTCCATCAATTCGCGCAGCGCCTGGATACGCCCACCCACTGCCGGATGCAGGACCTCGCAGTGGGTCATCTGGGCGAGATACGGGCTGCCGCGCTCGCGAAAGCCGACCAGCACTCCGCCCTTTTTCGGCACGTGCTTGGCGCCCAACCGCGCGGTGCGGCGATAACCCAGGGTGTCGGCGGTCAGCGGCTCGAAGCGCGCCTCCGGCGTCACATGGCCGATGCGTTCCAGCGCGTCGAACAGGGCCTGCTCCTTGATTTCGCGCTGGGTGTCGACGGAGGCGTGCTGCAGCTTGCAGCCACCGCACAGGCCAAAGAATTCGCAGGGCGGCTCGGCGCGACCCGGGGCCGGCTCCAGCACCTCGACCACCTCGGCGGAGTCGAAACGCCGCTTGCGTCCGGTCTGCACCGCCATCACGCGTTCGCCCTTCAGCGCGCCGTGGATGAAGCAGGCCTTGCCCTCGCGACGGATCACGCCCTGACCGTCCAAGGTGACCTCCTCGATCCGGGCCTCGAACGGGGTCTTGTCGATGCGTGCCATCAGGTGTCGGTCCCGGCAGGCTGCCAGGCGTCGAGGAACTCACGGTGGTGCGCCGCACCACTGCCCTCCAGGTACTCGGCCAGTTGCTGTTGCCGGCTGGCCAGCGCGGCGTCAGTCAGGTTGCCGCGCATGTATTCGAAGCGCAGCCAGACCAGATAGGTGTTCAGCACATCGTGCTCGACATAGTCATGGATCTCGGCCTGGCGCCCGTCGCGCCAGGCTGGCCAGACCTTCGAGCCGTCCATGCCCAGCTTGCCGGGGAAGCCGAGCAGGCTGGCCATCATGTCGAGGCTGGTGACCGCGCGGCCCTGGAAGCCCGCCAGCACGTCCATCAGGTCCACATGGCGCCAGTGGAAGCGCGACAGGTAGTTGTTATAGCGAAACTCGCGGTCGTCGTTGCCCTGCTCCCAGTAGCGCGGGGCCTGCACGCCGTTGACCAGCGCGCGGTAATGCAGCACCGGGAGGTCGAAGCCGCCGCCGTTCCAGCTAACGAGCTGTGGCGTGCGCTTGTCGATCACGTCAAAGAACTGCCGCAGCAGTTCGGCCTCGGAGGGCGTCTGGCCGTCCTCGCCCTCGCGGCCGAAGGCGGAGAGCTTCAGCGCATCGCCGCCCTGATAGAGCACGCCGATCGACACGATGCGATGCAGCGGATGCTTGAGAAACTCGGAGCCGGTCTGGACGCGACGCAGCGCGAACATCGCCTCGGCGACCTCGTGATCGGCGAGCCCCTCGAAGTCGTGCAGGCGGCGGGCGCCCTCGATATCCGGGACGGTCTCGAGATCGAAGATCAGGACCGGGGCACTCATGCGGGGAACACGCCGGTGGAGATGTAACGGTCGCCGCGGTCACAGATGATCGCGACGAAGGTCTTACCGTCGGTCTGCGCCGCCAGCTTCAACGCCGCGGCCACCGAACCACCGGAAGAGACCCCGGCGAAGATGCCTTCTTCACTCGCCAGCCGGTGCATGGTCTCCTCCGCCTCTTCCTGGGTCACGTCCACGGTCTGGTCCACCCGCGAGGCCTCGAAGATCGTTGGCAGATAGGCCTCCGGCCAGCGCCGAATGCCGGGGATGGATGCCCCCTCGGCCGGCTGCACGCCGACGATCTGCACCTCCGGATCGCGCTCCTTGAGATAGCGCGACACGCCCATGATGGTGCCGGTAGTCCCCATCGCGGAGACGAAGTGGGTCACCGTGCCCTCGGTATCGCGCCAGATCTCCGGCCCGGTGCCAATGTAATGCGCATCCGGGTTGTCGGGGTTGCCGAACTGATTCAGCACCCGGCCCTTGCCCTCGGCCTCCATGCGGTCCGCCAGGTCACGCGCGCCCTCCATGCTCTCCTCGCGCGAGACCAGCACCAGCTCGGCGCCGAAGGCCTTCATCGAGGCGCGGCGCTCGGCGGACATGTTGTCCGGCATCACCAGGATCATGCGATAGCCCTTCATCGCCGCGACCATCGCCAGCGCGATGCCGGTGTTGCCGCTGGTCGCCTCGATCAGGGTGTCGCCGGGCTGGATGTCGCCGCGGCGCTCGGCCGCCTGGATCATGTTCAGCGCGGGCCGGTCCTTGACCGAACCGGCGGGGTTGTTGCCCTCGAGCTTCACCAGCACGGTGGACGGCAGGTCTGCCGCCATGCGCTGCAGGCGCACCAGCGGCGTATTGCCGACAAAGTGCTCGAGGGTCGGGAAGGATTCCGGATGCAGGCGTTTCTTCATGCGCGCAGAGTATAACGATCGGACCCGATCCATGCCCATGCACGCTCGCCCCGTCATCGCGAGCCTCCGCAGGGACCAGTGTTTTTCAGTGCACCGTCATCGCGAGGAACGAAGCGACGTGGCGGCCCCCCTCTGAAACCACCGGATTCCGACGGCGTGCGGCATTCCAGAGATTGCCACGGCCCCTCCGGGGCCTCGCAATGACGGGTAGTCGTATGGGTCATTGCGAGGAGCGCAGCGACGCGGCCATCCGTCCGGAAGACCCATGGGACTCGGGGGCTTGGCGAACGATCGCCACGGGCCCTGGCAATGACGGTGTGCGGAACGATCTCGGTGGCACCCCCACGGAGGCCCTCGCAACGACACCCCATTCTGCCTAAGCTAGAGCCATGCTCGTATTGCTCGAATACCTGATCGTCACTTTCCTCGCGGTGTTCGTCATCGTGAATCCACTGACGACCGCGTTCATCTTCACCGCAATGCTGCCGCGCGCCTCCGAGGAGAAGCGCCGCTCCACCGCCCTGCGCTCGGTCAAGGTCGCCACGGCCCTGCTGTTCGCCTTTGCACTGCTGGGCGGGGTGATCTTCCAGCTGTTCGGGATCACGCTGGCGGCGTTCCGCATCGCCGGTGGCATCATCCTGTTCGGCATCGCGATCGGCATGATCCGGCAGAAGGCGGCCAGCGAGCGCGAGACCGCCGAGGAGGTGAAGGCCGACAAGGGGCAGGTGACCGAGGACATCTCGGTCATCCCGCTGGCCATCCCGTTCATGAGCGGGCCCGGGGCGATTGCGACGGTCATGATCCTGACCAGCGAGGCCCCCACCATCTATCACCTGGTCCTCGTGTTCCTGGCGGTGCTGGCCTGCATGGTCGCGTGCTACTACGCGATGGTCCATTCGCGCTATCTGGTGAAATTCCTCGGGGATACCGGCAAGGACATCCTGACCAAGGTGTTCGGTCTGATTCTCGCGGTCCTGGCCGTGCAGTTCGTGATCAACGGGGTCAGCGACGCCGCCGTCGGCTTCCTGCTGGATACCCAGATGCTCGACGGGACCGAGATCGAGGACCCGCGCCTGCCGCCGCGCGAAAACGATTGAGCCGGCGCGCCGGCTATCCCTTTGCCCCGGAGACCCAGGCGCGCAGGGTCGCGATATCCACCACCGAGCCTTCCAGTGCCGGACCGGCCAGGACCGTCGCGGGCTGATCCGCCTCACCGAACCCGTCCAGCACGGCCAAGGCGCCATCGAACACCTGCTCGCGGGTGTAGTCGTTCGTCGTGACCACGACCTCCAGCCCCGCCCCGCGCGCGGAACGCACACCGTTGTCGGAGTCCTCCAGAGCCAGGCAGGCCTCCGCCGGCAGGTTCATCGCCTCCAGTGCATGGGTAAAGATATCCGGAGCCGGCTTCTTGGCCGGCACGATGTCGCCGGCGGAGATCACCTCGAAGCGGTACGGGCCCTCGCTTCCGAGCGTGGCCTCCAGCAGGGCCGTAACGTTCTCGGGGGTGGTGGTGGTGGCGATCGCCAGGCGCAGACCCTCGGCCTCCGCTTCGTCCAGCAACCGGCGCACCCCCGGCCGCAGCGGGATCGCGCCGGTCTCAAGCAGGGCCACGTAGTGCCGCGTCTTGGCCGCATGCAGCTCGCGAATACGCGCATCGATCCCCGGCTCGTTCAGGACCTCGGGATGGTCCTCGGACAGGTACTGGCGGATGCGTTCCTTGCCGCCGGTCACGCGCAGCAACTCGCCGTAGCGCGCGATGCTCCAGTCCCAGTCCAGGCCCGCGTCCGCGAACGCCTTGTTGAAGGCGACGCGATGACCGTCGCGTTCAGTGTCCGCCAATGTGCCGTCGACATCGAAAATCAGCGCCTGCAATTCCGTCATCCCGTTATTTCCGCCTTTTCCCGTATCTCGCTGAAAAACCGGCCGTGAGCCCGCACATTCCCGGCATCCGACCGAGACCAGGCACCAACAGTCATGGCACGGGACTTGCCCGGCCCGCCCGACTCTGGTACTAAGTGCGCCTCATTTTTCCAGCCGGAGAAAGCCCGCATGGCTGCTGACGAAAAGACCGACAAGCCCTCCACCCAGCACATGGTCGCCGGGGGCATTGCGCCCTACGAGCCGAAGCCGGACGAAGATTACATGAATCCGGATCAGCTCGAGCATTTCCGCAGCCTGCTGCGGGCATGGCGCCAGGAGCTGGCCGAGGAAGTCGATCGCACCGTGGGGCACATGCGCCAGGACGCGTCCAACTTTGCCGATCCGGCCGACCGCGCCACCCAGGAAGAGGAGTTCGGCCTGGAACTGCGCTCCCGCGACCGCGAACGCAAGCTGTCGAAGAAGATCAACGAGGCGTTGCGCAAGATCGACACCCACGATTACGGCTACTGCGAGACCTGTGGCGTGGAGATCGGCATTCGCCGCCTGGAGGCCCGCCCGACGGCCACCATGTGCATCGACTGCAAGCAGCTCGACGAGATCAAGGAAAAGCAGCGCGCCTGATCCCGGCCGGGCCGTGACGGTCACGCCCGAACGGATTACCCGGGCCGACCGCTATGTCGGCCGGTTTGCCCCTACCCCTTCCGGCCCGCTGCACGCGGGCTCCCTGCTGGCCGCCGTCATCTCCTGGCTCGATGCCCGGAGTACTGACGGCCGCTGGCATCTGCGAATCGACGATATCGACACCCCCCGGGTTCGCCCGGGGGCGGCCGATGCCATTTTCCATGCCCTCGAGGCCTTCGCCCTGGTCTGGGATGGCCCCGTTACCTGGCAAAGCCAACGCGGTCCCGCCTATCAGCGCGCCCTGGACACCCTGTTGACGTCGAACCTGGCTTTCCCCTGCGGCTGTACCCGCAAGGACCTGGCCGCGCGCGGGCGGCCGGGCTGGGAAGGGCCGATCTATCCAGGGACCTGTCGCCACGGCCTGCCGTCCGAACGCGAGCCACGGGCCGTGCGTGCCCGGGCGACCACCCGCTACTGGACGATCGCGGATCGCTTTCTGGGTACGGTCGCCTTCGATCTGGAGGCACTCGGAAGCGACTTCGTGATCCGCCGGGCGGATGGCATCGTCGCCTACCAGCTCGCCACCGTGGTGGACGACCTGGACCTGGGCGTAACCCGCGTGGTGCGCGGGATCGACCTGCTCGGCTCCACCCCGCGCCAGATGCAGCTCTACGAGGCGCTGGGCGCCACCCCACCGGCCTATGCCCACCACCCGGTCCTTGTCGCGCCCGGCGGCGACAAGCTGGCCAAGGCTACCGGAGCCGAGGGCATCCACGCGGGTACCGCCCGGCGGCAGCTGGCCGACACCCTGACGGTGATCGGCCTGGCCCCGGGCGACGCCCAGGCACCCGACGCACCGGAGGCCCAGCTGGCCGAAGCCCTGGAGCGCCTGCAGGGACACACCCTCGGCGACCACCTGCCATTGCCGGCGGCACTGCCCGGGGCCGCGCGCGCGGTGTAGACTCGCCGCATGCTCTCCACCCGCGCGCCAACCCGGACGGCCCCGCAGGATCGCTCGCCCGCGCACCGCAAGGTGCTTGCGAGCGCCTGACGATGGACGCCCCTCGCGCCATCCTGATCGCCCTGCTGGGCGCATTGCTGTTTCTGAGCCCGCTGGTCCTCTGGGTTGCCTACCTGAGTCCTGCCTGGTGGTGGCCCTTCACGGCCTGGGCGCTGTTCGTCGTGGCCATCGCGGCACTGAGCCGGAGCGGGCGCCGTGACCCTTAGCCTGGGTCTGATCTACGCGGTCGGGGTGGCCTACCTCGCCCTGCTATTCGGCATTGCGTTCCTGGCCGACCGCGTCCCCCGAGTAGGCCGACTGGCGGCCAATGGCTGGGTGTTCAGTCTGTCGCTGGGGGTATACGCAACGTCCTGGACCTTCTACGGCAACCTTGGTTTCCTCGCCGACCAGGGCTACCTGTACCTGACCATCTACCTCGGCGTGACCCTGGCCTTCGCCGCCACCCCCTGGCTGCTGCGCCCCCTCCTGCGCCTGACCCGCGAACAGCAGCTGACCTCGCTGGCCGACCTGTTCGCCTTTCGCTACCGCAGCCGCTTCACCGGGCCCATGGTCGCCCTGTTCATGCTCGCTGGGGTACTCCCGTACATCGCGCTACAGATCAAGGCCGTGGCCGAGTCCGCCGCCGTGCTGACCGCGGAGACCCCGCCGCATCTGCTCGCCCTGACCTTCAGCGGCACCATCGCGCTGTTCGCGATCCTGTTCGGCGCCCGCCACATCGCCCCGCGCGAAAAGCACGCCGGTCTGGTGCTGGCCATCGCCTTCGAGTCCATCGTCAAGCTGCTCGCCATCCTCGTGATTGCCGCCGTGGCGCTGTACGCCGTGTTCGGCGGCCTCGGCGGGCTGAACGACTGGCTGGCCGCCCATCCCGAAGCGGTCGATGCGCTGTACGAGCCGGTACGCCAGGGCGGCTGGTTCGCGATGATGATCCTGGCCTTCGCGGCCGCCTTCCTGCTGCCACGCCAGTTCCACATGCTGTTCACCGAGAACATCAACCCGCAGGCACTGAACACCGCGGCCTGGGCGTTCCCCGCATTCCTGCTGCTGCTGAACCTGCCGATGCCGGTGCTCTACTGGGCCGGGGAGGCGGCCGGGCTGGGCATCTCGCCCAACTATTACGCCATCGGCATCGCCGGGTTGCTGGAGTCGCCCAGCCTCGCCCTACTGGTCTTCATCGGTGGGTTGTCCGCCGCCAGCGCGATGATGATCGTGACCACCCTGGCGCTCGCCCATATGGGCACCAACTACCTCTCGCCACTGACCCGACTGCACGAAGAGGAGCGCAGCGCCAACCTCTACACCCGCCTGCTTTGGGGGCGGCGCATCTGGATCGTGTTCATCATCGGGCTCGGCTATGCCTTCTACGGCCTGCTGCAGGTCGTCGAGGGCCTCGCGCAGCTGGGTCTGATCTCGTTTGCCGCGGTGGCGCAACTTCTGCCGGGCCTGATCGGCCTGATGCTGTGGAAACAGGCGACCCGGGTCGGATTTCTCTTGGGCCTGGGGGCCGGGATTGCCGGCTGGGCATTCACCCTCGTCATGCCCTTGCTGTCGGATGCCGGGATCGCGACGGCCCTGCCCGACCCACAACGCCTCTTGCGCGCGGAGATGCTGGACCCGTGGACCTTCGCGCTAATGCTGAGCCTGGGCGTCAACGCGGTCCTGTTCGTCGTCGGCTCGCTGCTGACCCGGCCGAACCCCGAGGAGGCCGAGGCCGGCCGGGCCTGCTGCCCTAACGAATCCACCGCCACCGGCGCGGGCCTGCCACTGGCGGGCGACGTCACCGAAATGGAGACCGCACTTGCGGCCACCCTGGGCCCGGGCACGGCGCGCCACGAGGTCCAGCGCGCCCTGGATGATCTCGGCCTGCCCCGCCATACGCGTTCACGCGGCGATCTGCGCCACCTCCGCGAACGGATCGAGCGCAATCTCTCCGGCCTGCTGGGGCCGGTACTGGCGCGCATGATCGTCGACCAGCACCTGCGCCTGGATGCCGCCGGGCGCCACACCCTGAGCGAAAGCCTGCGGCGGATCGAGGAACAGCTGGAGACCCGCCCCCTGCCGCTGTCCGGCCTGGCGGCCGAGCTGGACGCCCTGCGCCGCTTTCATCGCCAGATCCTGCACGAGCTCCCGCTCGGGGTGGCCAGCCTCACCAATACCGGCGAGATCACCGGCTGGAACCAGGCCCTGGCGCAGCTCACGCAGGTCGCCACGGAAGACGCCGTGGGCCAGAACATCCGCCAGCTCGACAGCCCCTGGAGCGGCCTGCTGACCGCCTTCCTGGAGAGCCCGGACCGCCAGTGGTACAAGCTGAACGTGGATCTGCCCAGCGGCAACCGCCGCCTGAACCTGCACCGCTCCGAACTGCAGGATGCCCAGGGTCAGGTGGAAGGCCGCGTGGTTCTGATCGAGGACGTGACCGAACGCGCCCAGCTCGAGTCCGAGATCGCCCACGGCGATCGCCTGGCCTCCATCGGCCGCTTTGCCGCCGGGGTCGCGCACGAGATCGGCAATCCCCTGACCGGCATCGCCTCGCTGGCACAGACCCTTCCCCTGGAGGACGACCCGCAGGAGATCCGGGGCATTGCCGACGACATTCTGGCCCAGACGCGGCGCATCAACGCGATCGTGCAGTCGCTGATCACCTTCGCCCATGCCGACGAGGGCCCATCGGCCGGACACTTCGAGACCATCGCCCTGGACGAACTCGTGGCCGAGGCCATCCGCCTGATGCGCCTGGCCGGACGCAAGGACCTGCAATTCACCACCACGGGTCTCGAGGGGCTGCACGTCCGTGGTTCGCATGCAACGCTGCTGCAAGTATTCATCAACCTGCTAACCAACGCCGAGCAGGCCTCCCCCGAGAACTCCACCGTCGCCATTGCG
The DNA here is from genome assembly GCF_001020955.1 of Thioalkalivibrio versutus. Lineage (NCBI taxonomy): Bacteria > Pseudomonadati > Pseudomonadota > Gammaproteobacteria > Chromatiales > Ectothiorhodospiraceae > Thioalkalivibrio > Thioalkalivibrio versutus. The sequence continues at coordinate 904,300 of NZ_CP011367.1, read as the reverse complement.
GCCCGGCTCCACGGACGGCATATCCAGATCACCATCGACGACGCCGGCCCCGGTATCGCGGAGTCCAGTCTGGAACGCCTGTTCGAGCCATTCTTCACCACCAAGCCAGCCGGCCAGGGCACCGGCCTGGGCCTGCCGGTGGCCTACAGCATCGTGCGCGACCACGGTGGTACCCTGATGGCCGCCAACCGCCCCGAGGGCGGTGCCCGATTCCTGCTGACTCTGCCACGCGACGACTCATGACCCGCATCCTCCTGGTTGACGACGAAGCCCCGATCCGCCGCGCCGTGCGCCGATTCCTGGAGCACCACGGCTTCGAGGTCGGCGTGGCCGAAAACCTGGCCGAGGCGCGGGCGCTGGCAGCCGCCGATCCCTACGATCTGCAACTGGTGGATCTGCGCCTGCCGGATGGCGAAGGGATCGAGCTGCTGCCGGAATTCGCCCACACGCCCACGGTCATCATGACCAGCTATGCGTCGGTGCCCTCCGCGGTCAACGCGATGAAGGAAGGGGCCGCCGACTACATCGCCAAGCCCTTCGATCACGACGCCCTGCTGCTGACCCTGCGTGCCGCGCTGCGCGAGCGCGCCGAGCGCGACCGCCCCAACACCGAACCCGACGACGAGGGAACCGATTCCGCTCCGCGCCCCGGACTGGGCCTCATCGGCGAGAGCCAGGCCATGCAGCAATTGCGTGATCAGATCCGGCGTGTGGCCATGACCCACTCCACGGTATTGCTGCGCGGCGAGTCCGGTACCGGCAAGGAGCTCGCCGCGCGCGCCCTGCACGAGCTGAGCCCGCGCGCTAGCGGCCCGTTCGTCGCGGTCAATTGCGCCACCATCCCCGAGGGTCTGGTCGAGGCCGAGCTGTTCGGTCATGCCCAGGGTGCCTACACCGGTGCGGTCAAGGCGCGCACCGGCCTGATCCAGAGCGCCCACGGCGGCACGCTGTTCCTGGACGAGATCGGCGAACTGGCGCCTGCGGCCCAGGCCCGCCTGCTACGGGTCCTGCAGGATGGCGAGCTCCGCCCGGTCGGGTCCAACGAGAACCTGAAGGTGGATGTGCGCCTGCTGGCGGCCACCCACCGCGACCTCGAGGCCATGATCGAGGAACAGGCCTTTCGTGCCGATCTCTACTACCGCCTGCGGGTCCTGGAATTGTCCATCCCGCCCCTGCGCGAAAGGCGCGAGGACATCATCCCCCTGGCACGGCATTTCCTCGAGGCACTGGCCGGTTCGGGGCCAGTGCCACAACTGTCACACGCGGCACGCCAGGCACTGGAGTCGCAAGATTGGCCCGGCAACGTGCGCGAGCTGGCGAACGCCCTGGAACGCGGGTGGGTACTGAGCCCGGACGGCTGTATCGAAGCGGACCACATGGGACTCTCGACGGGCACTCCGGCCCGGGACGACGAGATCCCCAACCCCGCGTTTCCGACCCGCAAGGGCAAGGGCTCAAGCCTGAACGAGTATTTCCGGCACTTCGTGCAGGAAAACCAGGGCAGCATGACCGAGACCGAGCTGGCCCGGGCCCTCGGCATCAGCCGCAAGACCCTGTGGGAACGCCGTCAGCGTGAGAATCTCCCCCGCCCGCGCGGCTGAATCGGTGGCGGCATCCCCCGCAGCCCAGCGGGTCTTTCTGGCCCTGTGGCCCGACGACCCCACACGCGCCACACTAGCCCGCCTCGGCCAGGAACTCGACGGTCCCGGCCGACCGGTCCCGCGCGATCACCTGCACCTGACGCTGGCCTTCGCCGGAACGATCCCGGTCGGACAGGCCGACTGTCTGGCCGGGCGCATCACGGAACTCGCCTGCGCGCCGATCGACCTGACCCTGGACCATCTGGGTCACTTCACCGGGCCGCGCATCACCTGGGCCGGTCCCGCCGAGCCGCCCGCCGCACTGGCCAACCTCGCCGAGCAGGCACATGCCCTGTGCAACGACTGCGGTATCGACCTCGGTCCGCCGCGCCCCTTCCGACCCCACGTGTCCCTGCGACGCCACGCCGCGCCCCCCGACACCGAACGCATCGAACCGCCCCTGCGCTGGCAGGCGGACACGATTGCGCTGATCGAGTCGGGAAAAGACGGCCATCCCGGGCCCTACCGCATCCTCGCCCGGACCTGACCAGCCCACCCGCGCGGCAGGCCAGTGGCGGCCGCGAGAGTCGGATCAATCGAGGGGCGGAAGGTTATCCGTTGCCGAAGGGTCGGCTGGCTGGGCGGGGTCTGCCGGATCGGCTGGCTGGGTTCCGGTACCCGGTCGCGTCGGTGTTCCCTCGCCCAGCGGCGGTGCATCCTCGCCCCGGGGCTGGCGCTGCTGTCCCAGCGGGGGCGCATCCTGGGGCTGCCCCTGCCCTTGAGGTTGACCCTGTCCCCGAGGCGGCTGGCCCTGCCCCTGGGGCGGAGTCGGCGCTCCGCTTTGCCCCGGTGCCGGCTGGCCACCGCGCTCCATCTGCCCGGGAGCTTGTTGCCCCTGCCTGCGCTGGCCGGGCTGCTCCGGCGGCTGCCCCTGAGGCATGCCCTGCCCACGCTCCTGACCCTGGCCGCGCGGCGTGCCGCCCTGGCCCGGGACCTGCTGACCACCGGCCGGCGGGGCACCCTGTTCGGCGGGCGGCATACCCTGGCCCATTCCGCCCTGTGGGTCCCCATGTTGCGGGGCCTGCGCGTATGCCGAACCGGCGGCAAACAGTGAACCGAGCGCGATGGCCAGGGCCGTGCTACGAAATCTCGTCATTGGGAGCCTCCTGCGGGCTGTAACGCCGTTCATTCAGGCCCCCTTGATAGCAGCCAGACCCCGCACCCCCCAAGGGTGACAGTCGAGTTCCCGGAAATTCCGCGAAACACTTCACTCCATGGAAACTCGATTCCCCGGACCCGGTGCGTCCCTAATTCTTCAACGCCACCGGGACGGTGAACATCAACAAACCATAGTCCGCCTCGTACTGTTCCTTGAACCGGGCTGCGATGCGATCGCACAATTCGGCCGAAGCCACCACCTCGACCTTGATATTGCCACCCTGGCGCCAGTTGCCCCGGCGCTTGCCATGCCGGCCCCAGCCGCGCGCGTCAGTCACCGTGTAGCCGGCCGCACCCATGCCGCGCACCTCGTCGATCAGCATCTCCTCCAGGATCGCCTCGGCCACCACCGTCAGCAGATGCATGTCATCGGATTCCATCGCGCTAGCCTCCCAGCGAATAAAGGGTCTGGGCCATCCAGAAATAGAGCGGTACACCCAGGAAGATATTGAACGGGAACGTGACCCCAAGCGAGGCGCCAATCGAAAGCGCCGGATTGGCCTGGGGCACCGCGATACGCATGGCCGCCGGTGCGGCGATGTAGGAGGCACTCGCATAGAGGGTCGCCAGCAACAGCGTACCGCCCATCGACATGCCCAGCGCATATCCCAGCAGCGTACCCAGCACGGCCGAGACGATCGGCATCACGATCGCGAAGGTCACCAGGAAGAAGCCGTACTGGCGCACGTCGGCGATGCGACTGGAGGCGACCAGCCCCATCTCCAGCAGGAACAGCGCAAGCACGCCCTTGAACAGGTCGAAGAACATCGGCTCCAGCGGCTCGATGTGCACGGGACCCGCGATGAAACCGATCACCAGGCCGCCGGCCAGCAGGAAGATACTCTTGCCGAAAAACACTTCGTGCATGGTCTTGCCCCAGCGCGTCGGGCCCTTGCTGCCCATGCGCGCCAGCAGGATGCCGATGATCAGGGCCGGCATCTCCAGCAGCACCAGGAAGACCACCATGTGGCCCTCGTAATCGATCCCGCGCGAAGCCAGCAGGGCCACGGCGACCGAGAAGGTCACCACCGAGACCGAGCCATAGTGCGCCGCGATCGAGGCCGAGTCCGCCCGCGGCATGCGCCCCACCCAGCGCAGAACCGGGAACGCGATCAGCGGGATCAACGAACCTACCGCCAGCACCGCCAACCCCGGCAGCAGCAAGGGCAACAGCTCGTTCTCGGCCAGCTTGACCCCGCCCATCAGGCCAATCGCCAGCAACAGATAGATCGAAAGCGCCTCGTAGATCGCCATCGGGATCTTCAGATCCGACTTGGCGAGGCCCGCAATGGCGCCCAGCAGGAAGAACAGTACAACCGGATCGAATGCCATCTCGCCTCCGTGTGCTGAAGCCGCAATGCGCTGCAACTCGCACCCTAATCGTAGGCGAGACCCGCCCGGCAGAAAACCATTGCGTGGCAACAAGCCCCGTCATCTAATCTAGGCTTGAAGAGAAGTCTTCCCGGCACGAGGACAGCTGCATGACGCGCATCCTTATCCTGCAGGGCCACCCCGACCCGGCCGAAGGCCACCTCGACCACGCGCTGGCGGATGCCTACCGCGAAGGGGCCGAGAAGGCCGGCGTCGCGGTGGACACCCTGACGATTGCCCACCGTGACTTTCCGCTGCTGAAGAACCAGGCCGAGTTTGTCGACGAGACCGTTCCGCCCGCGATCCTCGAGGCGCAGGAACTGATCGAGGTCGCCCACCACATCGTCCTGATCTATCCCCTCTGGCTGGGCGATATGCCGGCCCTGGTCAAGGGCTTCCTGGAACAGACCCTGCGCCCGGCATTCGTCGGCGATGGCGACATGAACCGCCTGCGCCACACGCGGCTCAAGGGCCGCTCGGTACGCATCGTGGTCACCATGGGCATGCCGGCGCTGGCCTACCGCTGGTTCTATGGCGCCCACAGCCTGAAGAGCCTGGAACGCAACATCTTCCGCTTCTGCGGCTTCGGCCCGATCCGCCACACCCTGATCGGGCAGAACGGCGGTGATGCCGCCGCCCGCGAACGCTGGCTGAAGAAGATGCGCGAGCTCGGACACGCGGCACGGTAACCCTGTGGCCGGTACACTCGTGCGGTCTTCCGACCGGCCGTGCGCGTGAATCACAACGACCACCCCCTGAGCGAAGTACCGGACCATGCCCGCAAGGGCTTCTGGTCCATGGCCGTGGTGCTGTTCGGGTTCACCTTCTTTACCTCGACCCTGTGGGCCGGTGGATCGCTGGGCCTGGCCTTCAGTTTCGGCGAGCTGATGCTGGTGATCGTGCTGGGCAACCTGCTGCTGGGGACCTACGCGGCCACGCTCGCCTACATCGGCTGCAAGAGCGGACTGCACACGGTCCTGATGGGGCGTTTCTGCTTCGGGGAATGGGGCAGCAAGCTCTCCGACGTCATCCTCGCGTTCACCCAGATCGGCTGGTACGCCTGGGGCACGGCCACCGTCGCGATCATCCTGGTCGAGACCACCGCACTGCCGGAACCAATGGAAGTCGGGCTGATGGTGCTGTTCGGGTTCGCCTTCTGCATCACCGCGATGATCGGCTATCGCGGTCTCGACTGGCTTTCCCGCGTCGCGGTACCGGTCATGCTCCTGTTCATCCTGTTCACGCTGTTCATCGGGATCGGCGACGCCGGCGGCCCCGGGGGCCTGCTTGGTCAGGACCCGCGCACCGAGATGGATTTCCACGCCGCCCTGACCATCGTGATCGGCACCTTTGTTGGCGGTGCAACCCTCGCCACCAACTGGACCCGCTTCGCCCGCACCCCGCGCATTGCGGTCATCGCGACCCTGGCGGCCTTTGTGCTGGGAAACGGACTAATGGTCCTGACCGGCGCGCTCGGCGCCCTGATCTACCACGAGGCCGACATCGTCCACGTCATGCTGGCGCAGGGCTTCGTGACGATCACGGTACTGATGCTCCTGCTGAACATCTGGAGCACCCAGGACAACACCATCTACAACTTCGGCGTGGCCGGCTGCAATCTGCTGCGCACCCAGCGCCGGCGGCTGGTCACCGTGCTCGGGGCCGCGATCGGGACGGCCCTCGCGGTCGCCGGGATGCATGACTATCTGGTGCCGTTCCTGATCCTGCTGGGGACCTTCATCCCGCCGCTCGGTGGCGTAATCGTCGCCGACTTCTGGCTGCGCCATCGCGGGCAATACCCCCGCCTGGGCTCGGCCCGCCTGCCAAGGTTCCACTGGCCCGGCCTGCTGGCGTACGCGGCGGGATCCGCCGCGGCGTACTACGCACCCGTGGTACCTCCTCTGCTGGGCGTCATCGTGGCAACGGCTGCCTATGCCCTCCTGATGGCTCCCGCCTCACCCGCCGCGTGGCGCCCGCGCCAGGGAAGTGCGGATTAAAGCCTGATCAAAGCCCTGGCAGGTTCGGTGCCGATGGCGTCGGCGGTTTCGGAGGGTCGGACGGGTCCGGCAGCGGCGGATCGTCCGGAGTCGGCGCCGAGGATGAACCGGGCGCCCGCGGGGGATCCAGGCGCTGATCGGGGCGCGAGTCGCCGCGGCGCTGCCCCGGCGGGGTCCCACCATGCCCGGGCGGCCAATTGCCCGCCGCGGGCGTGTCGCCACTGGCGCCCGGAGATCCGGGCGGCGGCCCGCCCGACGGCTGAGCCTGCGCGCCACCGAACGCCAGCACGGCGCCCATGACCGCAACCTGCGTCAGGGAACGAAAGAGGGACTTCATGCCACTCACTCCTTGCGTCGTTGCCTGCCCCTGAGGCGTCCGCGCGTACCCATGGTTCCCGGCAGCATGTGACTCTGCCAAGTCCATCGCGTCCAGGGAAACACGTTTCAGCGCTCCTTAAGCCTCGACCACCAGCTGTTGGAACAGCCCACCCAGGATCACCAGCGCGAAGCCGGCGTACAGGCCCGCCACGACGTCGTCCATCATGATCCCGTGGCCGTCGTGCCACTTTTCATCAAAGTAGTTCGCCGGCCAGGGCTTGAGGATGTCGAACACCCGGAACAGCAGGAAGCCGACGACCACCCACATCAGCCCCGCCGGGGCAAACGCCAGCGTGATGAGCATGCCGGCCCATTCGTCCCAGACGATGCCGGGATGGTCATGCACGCCCAGCTTGCGCGCACTTTCGCCACAGATGTGGAAGCCGGCCATCACCACGACCACGGTGATCGCAAGGTAGGCCCACTCCGGGAAATTCATGATCGCGAAGTACAGCACCAGTGCACCCAGCGAGCCGGTGGTACCCGGTGCCCAGCGCGACAGGCCACTGCCGAAGCCGAACGCCAACAGGTGAATGGGATCGCCGAACACGGTCTTCACCGATGGCATCTTCGGATTACGGATCTTCTGCTCCGGCATGGCTCCCCTGTCCCTATTCTTTATTCTGTGTTCGCGAAATGATCGTGGCCCGCCCGCGCCACGTCCAACCGTTGCCCGTTTGCGTCCTCCACCACCACACCCGCACCCTCGGTGCACTCACCGATCACGGTCAGCGGGACGTCCACGCTGAAAGCCAGCAGGTCCAGCGACTCCCCCGGCGGGAGGGCGAACAGCAGCTCGTAGTCCTCGCCACCGCCCAGTGCGCAGGAGCGAGCCTGCTGCTCGGACACCTCCGCCAGCAGCGGGTCGCGCGGGACGCTGGGCCAGTCGACTCGCGCACCGCAACCCGAGGCGGCACACAGATGGCCCAGGTCCGCCAGCAGGCCGTCAGAGATATCGATGGCGGCCCGTGCGCGGTTGCGCAGACCACGGCCCAGACTCAGACGCGCCGCGGGCCAGAACAGCCGGGCGCAGGCGGGGCTCGAGGCGTCTACGGGACCCCCCTCTGCACGCCGCTGCGTCTCGTGGGCCAACCCGCACGCCGCTCCGCCCAGCGCACCGGAAACCACCAGGCGATCGCCAGGCCGGGCACCTTCGCGGCGCAGCGCCTGGCCGACGGGCACCTCGCCCAGGACCGTCACGCTGATCGCCAGCGGACCCCGGTTGGTATCCCCGCCCACCAGCGGGATCCCGACCTCCTCGGCCAGCGCCAGAAAGCCGTGGCTGAAGCCCGCCAGCCAGTCATGATCGACACGCGGCAGGGTCAGCGACAGCACCGCGCCCAACGGCTCGGCCCCCATCGCGGCCAGGTCACTGAGATTGGAGGCCAGGGCCTTGTGGCCGGCGCTTGCCGGCGGGTGATCAGGAAAGAAGTGGGTGCCCTCGACCAGGGTATCAACGGTGACGACCAATTCGTGGCCGCTACGCACGGCCAGCAGGGCGGCATCGTCTCCGATGCCCAGGCGCACGCCATCGGCAACCGCGCCCGCGCTCGGCGTGCCGAAGTAGCGCTGAATCAGATCGAATTCGGACTCGGGGCCGGCCATGGCCGTGGTGCTGACCCGCCCGGGGTCAGCGCGGGGCGGAACGCTCGGGGCCGCGCAGGTCGGCGGAGAGCCGGTCCAGCACGCCGTTGATGTAGCGATGCGACTGCTCGGCGCCATAGCGCTTGGCCAGGTCGACGGCCTCGTTGATCACCACGCGGTAGGGCACCTCCATGCGTTCAGCCAACTCCCATTGGCCCAGCCACAGCAGGGCGTGCTCAATGGGATCGAGCTGATCCAGCGGACGGCCGAGGTAGGGCTCCATGCGGGCATCCAGGGCCTCGCGGTCGCCGGTCACGCCGATCAGGAGTTCGCGGAAGTACTCGGCATCCGCCTTGGCGTGTTCCTCGTCGTCACGGAATTCGGCCAGGATATCCTTCGGGTGGGCGCCCGTGAGCTGCCAGGAATAAAGCGCCTGCATCGCGCGCCGGCGCGCGAAGGAACGCGCATGCCGCGCCCGCTGCTCGGGCGTGCTGCGCGGGCGCCGGGCCCGAGAGGACTTGCCGGCATCGGCATCCTTGCGCGGGGCACCACCTTCGGGGCGGGGATCTGAGGGTTCAGTCACGGCAGACCTGTTTGGATGAGCGGATAGCACTGGGTAAACGTTGCGGCATCAGCCGCGCAGCTGGCGCATCAGGCTGACCATCTCGATCGCGCCCATGGCGGCATCGGCGCCCTTGTTGCCGGCCTTGGTGCCGGCGCGCTCGATCGCCTGCTCGATGGAGTCGGTGGTCAGGACGCCGAAGCTGATCGGCAGGTCCTCGGCCATCTGCACCTGGGCCAGTCCCTTGGCCGCCTCACCAGCGACATAATCGAAATGCGGGGTGGAACCACGGATCACGCAGCCCAGGGCGATCACACCGTCGTACTGCCCGGAACGCGCCATGGCCTGCGCCGCCAGTGGCAGTTCATAGGCACCCGGAACACGGGCGATCGTCAGGTTCGTCTCCTGCACCCCATGGCGCTTCAGGGTATCCACGGCCCCTTCCAACAGGCGTTCGACGATCAGGCTGTTGAAGCGTGCCAGCAGCAGGCCATAGCGATGGTCGGCGGCGTCGGTGAATACGCCTTCCAGGGTCTTGATCTCGGACATGATGAGCTTCCGGTTGGGCAGATGACGGACCTGTCGGTCCAGTAAGTCGATCGGGCTAGGGAGCCGCTAGTGTAGCACCGCGGCTCCCGCCATCGGGGCTACTCGTGGACGTAGTCCACGACCTCCAGGCCAAAGCCACCGAGGCCGTGGAAGCGCTTCGGCGCGGACATCAGCTTCATGCGCCCGACGCCGCAGTCGGCGAGAATCTGTGCGCCGATCCCGTACATGCGCCATTCGGCGGAGTTCTCGCGCCCACTGCGTTCCTCCGGCGCGGGCTGACCGATATTCTCCAGCCGCTGGGCCAGGGCATTGCCACTCTCGTGCTTGCGCAACACCACCACCACGCCCGCGCCCGCCTCGTCGATCCGGCGCAGGGCATCATCCAGCGGCCAGCCACGATCCGGACCGGCATAGCCGAGGGTATCGCACAGCGTGCTCTCCAGATGCACGCGCACCAGGGTGTCCTGGTCCGGCTTTGGCTCGCCACGCACCAGGGCAAAATGCAGTTCGTGGTCCACTTCGTCCTCGAACGCCAGCAGGCGAAACTCGCCATGCTCGGTCGGGAACGGACGCTCGGACACCCGCCGGACCGTCTTCTCGTTCTCGATGCGGTAGCGGATCAGATCCTCGATGGTGCCCATCTTCAGGTCATGCTCGGCGCAGAAGCGTTCGAGATCCGAACGCCGCGCCATGCTGCCGTCCTCGTTCAGGATCTCGACGATCACCGCGGCCGGCTCGGCCCCGGCCAGGCGCGCGAGATCACAGCCGGCCTCGGTATGCCCGGCCCGCACGATCACCCCGCCCGGCTGCGCCATCAGCGGGAACACGTGGCCCGGCTGGACGATGTCCTCGGGCGTCGCATTGGGCGCCACGGCGGTGCGGATGGTGTGCGCACGATCGTAGGCGGAGATGCCGGTGGTCACGCCCTCGGCCGCCTCGATCGACAGTGTGAAGTTGGTGCCGTGCACGTCGTTGGTGTCGGTCACCATCAACGGCAGCGCCAGCTGCTTGCAGCGCTCGCGGGTCAGCGTCAGGCAGATCAGCCCCCGGCCGTACTTGGCCATGAAGTTGATGTCTTCCGGGCGCGCGTGCGAGGCGAGCATCAGCAGATCGCCTTCGTTCTCGCGATCCTCGTCATCGACGATGACCACCATGCGTCCGGCCTGAAGCTCTTCCAGGATGGTTTCGGTATTGGAAAATTCCATAGATTCCTGCTTTCGGCCGCGCAGTTAGTCGCGCGAACCGGAGTGATTGGGAAAGCCCTGCTCGGCCAGCCAGGCCTCGGACAGATCGCCCGCCTGGGTACCCGGCTCGGCCGCTCGATCGCCCAGCATCAGGCGTTCCAGATAGCGGGCGATCAGGTCCACCTCCAGGTTGACCGGCGTGCCCACTGCGTACACGGCAAACCGGGTCAGTGACCAGGTGTGCGGGATGATGTTGACCTCGAACTCGGCGCCGTCCACCCGGTTCACCGTCAGGCTGGTGCCGTCGATGGTGATCGAGCCCTTGGCCGCGATGTAGCGAGCCAGCGCCGCCGGCGCGCGAAAACGCACGCGGGTGGAGCGCGCGTCCGGCTCCATCGCCACGACTTCGCCCACACCGTCGACATGCCCGGACACCATGTGCCCGCCCAGGCGATCACCCAGCGCCAGCGCGCGTTCGAGATTCACCCGATCCCCCGGACCGAGATGGCCCAGCGTGGTGACATCCAGCGACTCCCGCGAGACATCGGCGGCAAAGCCATTACCCGGCAGATCGGTCACCGTCAGGCAGACCCCATTGACCGCGATGGAATCCCCCAGGCGGGTATCCGACAGGTCCATCCCGGTCGCATTGACGTGCAAGCGCACATCGCCCCCGCTGGGGGTGAGGCGCTCCAGGCTGCCAAGGGTCTCGATGATTCCGGTAAACATGGATGTCCACTCGTTCGGTCGGGTCCGGAGCACAATGCCGGGCCACAGGCGCCCCATCATAGGGAAACGCTAATGAATTCGCACCACGACCCGGGCGTTTATAGTGGCAACGCCGGTCCTCGCAAGTCCTTCAAGGGCCATCACGAAGCCCACGAAGACACGAAGCAGGGTCAATGGCGATTGCAGATCGGAAGGCGCTTAGAACGAAGCCGAACAGGGGGCCCTATGGTTTATCCAGCGCCGAGGCGTTGGATTGCCGCGCCTCGAGCTCCATCATCCTCCCCGTCTTCCTGTCGATCGCTCTTGCGACTTGCCCTGCCCGCTCTTCCTGTCGTCGTGCGCTACGTGATGCAAACAAGCCCTTAGGAACGCGGACGGGCAAGCAGGCGCAGGGTATCGCCGACCCAGCGGGTGTCGATGACTTCGAGTTCGGCGCGTTCGGCCATGCGGGCCAGTGGCCACTCCACCAGGGGACGGGCGCTGGAGCCCATCAGCAACGGCGCCTGGTAGATCAGCCACTCGTCAACCCAGCCACCGCGGGCGAGCGCACCGGCCAGGCCGGGGCCGGATTCCACGTGGAGCTCGTTGACCTCTGCCCGTCCCAGCTCCGTAAGCACCGCACCCAGATCAAGCCCGCCCTCGGCAGATTCCTCCGCCAGCGGCACGGCCCGCACCTCGGCACCCTTGCCGCGCAGGGCATCCGCCGCAGGCGAGCCCACCACATCGGGACTGGTGAGGATCCAGACCGGCCCGTCACGCAGGATCTGCGAGCCCGGGGGCGTGCGCAGGCGCGCATCGAGGATGACGCGCAGTGGCTGCCGGGTCGGCAGATCGTGATACCGCGGGTCATCCGGGAAGCCGGCATGGGCAGCCAGATCAAACGGCTTCATGCGCACATTCAGGCGCGGGTCGTCGCCGACCACGGTGCCACTGCCGGTGACGATCGCCCCGGCCCGCGCCCGCCACAGTTGCACGTCGCGCCGCGCGGCCTCGCCGGTGATCCACTGCGACTCGCCGGAGGCCATGGCCGTCCGCCCGTCCAGGCTCGCGGCCAGCTTGACCCGCACCCAGGGGCGCCCCTGCTCCATGCGCTGCACGAAGCCGGGGTTCAGCGCCCGTGCCTCGGCCTCCAGCACGCCGCTGTCGACCCGGATACCGGCCGCCTGCAAGGCATCGATCCCGCCCCCGCATACCTGTGGGTTCGGATCCAGCATCGCGATCACGACCCGCGCGACGCCCGCCCGGATCAGCGCATCGGTACACGGCGGGGTGCGGCCCTGATGACTGCAGGGCTCCAGGGTCACGTAGGCGGTCGCGCCTTGCACGGCCTCACCGGCCGCTTGCAGCGCGTTCACCTCGGCATGCACCTCGCCGGCCTTCCAGTGCAGGCCCGCGCCTACCTCCCGGCCGTCGCGCACGATAACGCAGCCCACCCGCGGATTCGGATCCGCGGTGAAGCGGCCGTAATCCGCCAGTTTCAGGGCGCGCGCCATGTGCCGGCGGTCGGCAATGACCTGCTCGGTCGTCGGCGCTTCCATTACATCCCCTCCTGCGAGCCGCCGTCCGTCTCCGGGGTGGCCCGCCCGTCCGCCGCGGATTCCGGGGCGTTTCCGGTCGCCTCCTCGTCGATCAGACGCATCTGCGAACGGCGCATCTCCGGGCTGAGGTCATCCTCCAGCCGTTCGATCGCCTCACGGAAGGACTGCACACTGGCGAAGCTGAGATAGATAGAGGCAAAACGGATATAGGCCACATGGTCCAGCCCGTGCAAGGCCGCCAGCACCATTTCGCCGATGCGGTCGGACTTCACCTCGGGGGCCGTGACGGCCGAAAGCTGGCGCTTGATGTCGTCGATCACGCGCTCGACATCATCGGTCTTCACCGGGCGCTTGTGCAGTGCCCGGCGCAGTCCGCTGCGCAGCTTTTCCTCGTCGAAGGCGACCCGTTCACCGGAACGCTTGACCACCCGCGGCAGGCTGAACTCCGCCCGCTCGAAGGTGGTAAAGCGCGCACCACAGGCACGGCACTGCCGCCGGCGCCGGATCTGTTCCTGCTCCGGGCCGGCCACCCGCGAATCGACCACGCGGGTGTCCTGATCATGACAGGACGGACAGCGCATCCCGGGCCCCGTCAGCCGGCCAACTGGCGGTGGTTATTCGCCGTGACCGTACACCGGGAAGCGACGGCAGATCTCGAGGACCTTCTCGCGGGTCGCGTCGATCACCTGCTCGTTCTCGTGATCATCCAGCACGTCGGCGATCCAGCCGGCCAGCTCGCGGGACTCGGACTCGGTGAAGCCGCGAGTGGTCAGCGCGGCGGTGCCGATGCGAATGCCGGAGGTCACGAACGGGGACTGCGGATCGTTCGGAACGGCGTTCTTGTTGACCGTGATGTTGGCGCGGCCCAGCGCGGCATCCGCGGCCTTGCCGGTCATGCCCTTGGCGACCAGGCTCAGCAGGAACAGGTGGTTGTCGGTACCGCCGGAGACGATATCGAAGCCACGCTCCACCAGCACCTCGGCCATCGCGCGGGCGTTGGCGATCACCTGCTTCTGGTAGGTCTTGAATTCCGGCTCCAGGGCCTCCTTGAACGCCACCGCCTTGCCGGCGATCACGTGCATCAGCGGACCACCCTGGGTGCCCGGGAAGATCAGCGACTGGAACTTCTTGTTCAGTTCCGGCTGCCCCTTGGAGATGATGAAGCCGCCACGCGGCCCGCGCAGGGACTTGTGCGTGGTGGAGGTGACCACGTGGGCGTGGTCGATCGGGTTGGGGTACTCGCCGGCAGCGATCAGGCCGGAGACGTGGGCCATGTCGACCATCAGGTAGGCACCGACGCTATCCGCGATCTCGCGGAAGCGCTTCCAGTCGACCACGCGCGAATAGGCGGAGAAGCCGGCGACGATCATCTTCGGCTGGTTCTCGGTGGCCAGGCGCTGGACCTCGTCGTAGTCGATCAGGCCCTCGTCGGTGATGCCGTACTGCACCGCGTTGTAGATCTTGCCGGAGAAGTTCGGCTTGGCACCGTGGGTCAGGTGGCCGCCGGCGTCCAGGCTCATGCCCAGGACGGTGTCATGCGGCTGCAGCAGGGCCATGTACACCGCGGCGTTGGCCTGGGAGCCGGAATGCGGCTGCACGTTGGCGTAGTCGGCGCCGTAAAGCTGCTTGAGGCGATCGATCGCCAGCTGCTCAACCACGTCGACGTGCTCGCAACCGCCATAGTAGCGCTTGCCCGGGTAGCCCTCGGCGTACTTGTTGGTCAGCACCGAACCCTGCGCTTCCATCACGCGCGGGCTGGTGTAGTTTTCCGACGCGATCAGCTCGATGTGCTCTTCCTGACGCTGCGACTCGTCGCGGATGGCATTCCAGAGGTCGTCGTCGTAGCCGTGGATACTCATGTCAATCGAAAACATTCGGGTCTCCCGTTCAAAGCGTTGGATTCAGCGGATTTCGGCGCGCCAGCTACTTGGGGCGCTGCCGCAAAAAGGCCGCCAATCATACGCCATCCGGCCCTTCTTTTCAGGCCGGACGTCTCCCGACACGGCCGCTGCGGACCACCGAGCCCCCTTCCAAGACCGGTGTTTCGCAAGTCCGATCAGGCACTTTGATGCCCGGCCACACCCCGGGAAGACCAGAGGCACAAACCCCTTCCGCTCATCCGGAAAACGGGCCGCGTGCGCTTGCTCCAACGCCTTAGTTCGGCCCTTCGATTCGACGGACGTCGACGTCGTGGCGGGTCGGGTATACCGGCAGGCCGAACTGGTTGTAGACCGCCACATCGGCCGCATCACGGCCGTAGCCCACGACCACGTAGCCACCCCGCAACTCGGCCTGGGTCGCATCAAAGGTGTACCAGCGCCCCCCGACGAAGGCCTCGAACCAGGCATGCATGTCCATCGGCTGCAGGCCGTGCAGATACCCGACCACCATGCGCGCCGGGATACTGAGACTGCGGCACAGTGCAATCCCGAGATGCGCCAGGTCGCGACACACCCCGCTCCCGCGCTGATTCACCTCCGCGGCCGAGATCGGGATGTCGCTGCTGCCCGGAAGAAACGCGATGCGCTCACGCAGCCACTGCTCGATGGCCGCCACCTGGTCATAGCCCAGCCGCTGGCCCGCGGTGATCTCGGTCGCCATCAGGTTGAAGCGATCCGATTCGCAGAACCGGCTCGGCAGGAGATAACTCAGTACGGCATCCGGGAGGGACTGCACCTCGACAAACGGTGCGCCCGGGGCCCGGTCGAGGGCCTCGGCCGTCTGCACCTCCGCCGCGGTATGGATGGAGAACGTCCCTGGCGGCGCGATCAGGCGCTGGCAGAGGTTGCCGTAGATGTCGACGAACTCGGACACCGGCGCCGTCGGCACCAGGCGATATTCCTCGCGCGCGACCCATTGCAGCGGGCCACTGCGCGGTCGCAGCATCAGCACAAACGGCGTGGGTTCGACGATCTCGAACTCGAAGTCACAACGGGTCTCGAGCCACATGAACGGGGCCTCTTGGGGTGAACCTCCTACACTACGCCCTGCCCGGCGGCGGGGCTACACGTAGGTGGCCCTGGCAGCCGGCTGCGACCGTGTACATTGGCCCGCGATTCCCTACACTTCCGAAATCGCCTGTTCCCCGGAGCCCGTATGCGAGGACGACCCGACCACCGCACCGCGAGACGCCGCACCCGGCACCTGACCGGTGGGCTGCTTGCCCTCGGCCTGTTGCTGCTCGCACCCCTGGCCCAGGCGGAACAACGCTTCATCAACATCGGCACCGGCGGCGTCACCGGTGTGTACTACCCGGCCGGCCAGCACCTGTGCCGGCTGTTCAACACCCGCCGCGACAGCCACGGGATGCGCTGTACCGCGGAGAGTACGGGCGGTTCGGTATTCAACCTGAACATGGTGCGTTCCGGCGACATGGACTTCGGCGTGGCCCAGTCGGATCTCCAGTACCACGCCCATCATGGCAGCGGCCGCTTCGAGGCCTTCGGGCCCGCCGACCAGAAGGCACAGATCCAGACGGTCGCTTTCGGCAGCCCGGCCGGCCGCGTAGGGTTGGAGGGTGGCTGGACCATCACCGGCGTACTGGTGCCGACCGAGCGCCCCAGCCCATACTGGTTCTACCTTCCGGCCCTGGCGCTGGGACTGCTGGTAGTCTGGAATCAGCGCCGACGCGCGGAACCGCCGGGGCGCGGCCCTTCCGCCGACACCCCCGCCCTTTCGGCGTAACCACGAACCGCAATCGGAGTACACCGCAATGGAACAACCCAACTACGGCTTCAATGTCATCGTGAAGGGCGGCATCGAGGACGTGATCGCGCAGACCACGGCCGCCCTCGGCGAGGAGGGCTTCGGCATCCTCAGCGATATCGACGTCGCTGCGGCCTTCAAGAAGAAACTGGATCTGGAGCATCGCCCCTACCGCATCCTCGGCGCCTGCAACCCGAACCTTGCACGCCAGGCCGTCGAGGCCGACCCCAACATCGGCCTGCTGCTGCCCTGCAACGTGCTGGTGCAGGACAACGAGAACGGCACCTGCACGGTCGGCTTCATGGACCCGGTCGCGGTCATGGGGCTGGTCGACAAACCCGGTGTCGAAGACCTGGCCGGCGAGGTACGCCATCGTCTGGAGCGCGTGCGCCTGACCCTCGAGACCGGCTAGCCCCCAGCTTCGCGAGCACACCTATGGATACTGGAACCGACCAGTCCGCCGGGCTGGCCGAGCGCATCCGAACGGCCGTCGCCGCCGGGCACCGCCTGGCGATCGCCGGCGGCGGCAATCAGCGCGCGCGGGCCTTCCCCACGGGCTTCGAACCGGATGTCCAGCCACTGGAGGCCAGCGGCCATCACGGCATCGTCAACCTCGCACCCAGCGAGCTGGTGGTGACCGTGCGCGCCGGCACGCCGGTGATGGAACTGCAGGCCGCGCTGGAAGAGGTGGACATGATGCTGCCCTTCGAACCGGCCATGCCCACGCCGTCCAGCACCGTGGGCGGCATGGTGGCCCTGGGCCTGTCCGGCGCACGCCGCCCCTGGACCGCCAGCCTGCGCGACGCCGTGCTTGGCACCCGCATCGTCAACGGTCGCGGCGAGATCCTGCGCTTCGGCGGCGAAGTGATGAAGAACGTCGCCGGCTTCGACGTCTCGCGGCTGATGGCCGGCAGCCTCGGCAGCCTGGGCCTGCTGCTGGAGGTCAGCTTCAAGCTGCTGCCCGCCCCCGCCTACCAGGCCTGGCTGCGCCAGGAGAGCTCCGCCGCAGCCTTCATCGAGCAGGCGCGCGACTGGGGCCGAACCGCCCTGCCGTTCTCGGGCCTGGCCTGGGCTGACGGTATCGGCCACATCCGCCTGGGCGGTGGCCAGGAGGCCGTGCAGGAGGCCGCCGAGCGCCTGGGCGCGGCACCGGATATCGACGGCCCGGCCTTCTGGGCGCAACTGCGCGATCGGCACCTGCCCTTCCTCACCCGACCCATGGCCCGCGGCGAGCGCCTGTGGCGTCTGAGCCTGCCGCCCGCCACCCCGCCGCTGGATCTGCCCGGCGAATGGCTGCTCAACTGGGGCGGCGGCGAGCGCTGGCTGCGCTCCACGGCCACCCCGGACGCAGTGCGCGCTGCCACCGAGCAAGCGGGCGGACACGCCCGCCTGTGGTCCGGCGATCCGGCCGGGGCAGCCTGGCTGCACCCCCGCGCACCGGCCCATGCGCGCCTGGAGGGCGAGGTCCGCGCCGCCCTGGACCCTGACGGCGTGTTCTTCGCCCCGCTGATCACCCCTCATCCACGCACCGTGCCGACGAGCTGAGGCCATGGAAACTCGCCTGCACCCGCGCTTCGAGAATGATCCGGCGGCGCGCATCGCCGAAGACGCCCTGCGTGCCTGCGTGCACTGTGGCTTCTGCAACGCGACTTGCCCCACCTATCAGGAACAGGGTGACGAGCTGGACGGCCCGCGCGGACGCATCTACCAGATCAAGCAGGTCCTGGAGAGCGGCGAGGCCAATACCACCACCCGCACCCACCTGGACCGCTGCCTGACCTGTCTCAACTGCATGACCACCTGCCCCTCCGGGGTCGATTACAACCACCTGGTCGCCTTCGGCCGGGAGGTGATCGAGGAAGACCTCCCGCGCGGCTGGCGCGACCGGCTGCTGCGCACCCTGCTGGTCCGCGCGTTGCCGGCGCGCTGGCCGTTCCGTCTCGCCCTGGGGCTCGGCCGCCTGGCCCGCCCACTGCTGCCCGCCACCCTGAAGCGCCGCGTGCCCGCACGCCACGGTGCCCGGGCCGGTGCAACCCGCATTGGCGCGGTGACTCCGGCGGGCTTTCCCCACGGGCGCGTGCTGTTGCTCGGCGGCTGCGTGCACGATGCGATCGACGCCCGCATCAACGCCGCACTCCGGGGCCTGCTCGGGCGCCTTGGCATCGAGGTGGTCGAGGCCGGCGAGGCCCGCTGCTGCGGCGCGGTGGAACACCACCTGGCGTTCGCAGAGCGCACCCGCGAGCGGGTCCGGGCCAACCTCGACGCCTGGGAGTCGATCCTTGCGGACGGGGTGGACGCCGTCGTCAGCACCGCCAGCGGCTGCGGCGTGATGCTGCGCGACTACGCGCACATCCTGGCCGACGACCCGACGTATGCCGCACGCGCCGCCCGCTTCACGGCGCAGGTCCGCGACCCGGTTGAGCTATTCGATATCCAGACCATCCGCAGCCTCGGCATCCGGGCGCCGGCAGATCACCCGCCCGTCGCCTGGCATGCGCCCTGCACCCTGCAGCATGGCCAGGGCCTGGCCGGCCGCGTGGAACCGCTACTGCAGGCCGCCGGCTTCCACCTGGTGCCGGTCGCCGAGCCGCATCTGTGCTGCGGCTCGGCCGGAACCTATTCCATTCTCCAGCCGGCGATGGCGGGCCGTCTGCGCCAGCGCAAGCTGGACAACCTCGAGGCCAGCGGCCCCGCGCGCATCGTAACCGCCAACATCGGCTGCCAGACGCACCTGCAGTACGGGACCGATACGCCGGTCGAGCACTGGCTCACACTGCTCGAACGCCACTGCGGCGCAACTCCCGCCGGTGCGTAGGGGCGCTTGCCCAAGCCCCGACAGCACTCTAGATTCCCCCTTTTCCAATCCGGTAGACGCATCCATGCAGGCAAAATCCTTTCTCCCCCCGCAGCGCACCCTGATGGGCCCCGGCCCCTCCGACGTGAATCCGCGCGTGCTCGCCGCGATGAGCCGCCCGATCATCGGCCATCTGGACCCGGTGTTTGTCGGCATGATGGAGGAGATGAAGGGCCTGCTGCAGTACGCCTTCCAGACCAACAACGCCCTGACCCTGCCGGTCTCCGCCCCCGGTTCCGCCGGCATGGAGACCTGTTTCGTGAACCTGGTCGAGCCAGGTGACAAGGTCATCGTCTGCATCAACGGCGTGTTCGGCACCCGGATGAAGGAGAACGTCGAGCGCTGCGGCGGTACCGCCGTCCTGGTCGAGGACGACTGGGGCGCCCCGGTCTCCCCCGAGAAGGTCGAGGACGCGCTGAAGGGCAATCCGGACGCGAAGATCCTGGCCTTCGTGCACGCCGAGACCTCGACCGGGGCGCGCTCGGATGTCGAGACGCTGTGCCGCCTGGCCCGCGAGCATGACTGCCTGAGCATCGTCGACTCGGTCACCGGCCTCGCCGGCAGCCCGCTGTACGTGGACGACTGGGGCGTAGACGCGATCTACTCCGGCTCGCAGAAGTGCCTGTCCTGCACCCCGGGGCTGTCGCCGGTCAGCTTCAGCGAACGCGCGGTGGAACGCATCCAGGCACGCAGCCACAAGGTGCAGAGCTGGTTCCTCGACCTCAACCTGGTCATGGGCTATTGGGGCGGCGGCGGCAAGCGTGCCTACCACCACACCGCGCCGATCAACGCCCTGTACGCCCTGCACGAATCGCTGGTGATCCTCGCCGAGGAAGGCCTGGAAAACAGCTGGTCGCGCCACGATCGTCATCACGCTGCCCTGCGCGCCGGCCTCGAGGCCATGGGCCTGAGCTTCCTGGTCGACGCCGAGCATCGTCTGCCGCAGCTGAACACCATCCACGTGCCGGAAGGTGTCGACGAAGCCGCGGTGCGTGGCGAACTACTGAACCGCTACGGCCTGGAGATCGGCGCGGGTCTCGGCCCGTACGCCGGCAAGGTCTGGCGCATCGGCCTGATGGGCCATGGCGCCAACGAGAAGAACGTGCTGCTGTGCCTGTCCGCGCTGGAGGCCGTGCTGGCCGACATGGGCGCGGTCACCCCTGGCCGTGCGCTGTCCGCCGCCCGCGCCACCTACGCGCAGCAAGGCTGAACCATTACCGGCCGCCGTCATCGCCTGCGGGCGATGACGGCGCTTCGAGACCCAACGGGAGACCTACCCCATGACGCTAAGTCAACTGCTGCAGTATCTGGACGAACACATGGATGGCGTGTTCCTGGACGGCGACCCCGCCGCGTCACTGGAAAAGGCGCGCAGCGGAGACCACCGCAACCCCATCGCGGCCGAGGTCCTGGTCGCCCTGATGGACGGCGCCGGTTCCGACAGCCCCGACGCCACCATGGAACGGGCCGAGGCGGTCAAGTCCATCGGCCCGACCCGCCTGAAGTACATGGGCGACGACGCCCCGGTCGAGGGCTTCCGCCTGGTGGAAAAGACCATCGTCACCATCGACGCCGCCTACAACGAGGAAGCGCTCGCCCTGCGCGGCTGACACCGCGCCCTGCCCCCGGACACAGCCGGCGGGGCATTTCGTGGGCCATCACCCCGGAAAGGCCTGAATGCCCCGCCATCCCGGCCGGAGTGAAACCCTCCTCGTCATCCCGGCCGGAGCGGAGCTGTCACCGCCCCCCCCCCGGCCGGAGCAAACCTCTCCCCGTCATCCCGGCCGCAGCGAAGCGGAGAGCCGGGATCTCCGGGAACGCCCCGGGCCGTTCAACGAGATCCCGGATAACCGCTGCGCGGTTTCCGGGATGACAAGGTGGGTGACGCAGGTTCGGCTGTCAGAGCAGGCTGACCAGTCCAAGAACGGTCGCAGCCACCGTTGCGCCGATCAGGGCGCCCATGGCGACATCGCTCGGGTAGTGCAGGGCCAGCACCAGCCGCGAGGCGGCCACCAGCACCGCGAACGGCACGACCAGCCACGCCCACACCGGGAACCAGGCCACCAGGATCACCGCAAACCCCACCGCGTGCATCGTATGGCCGGAGGGGAAACTGAACTCGTCCAGCGGATCCACGGTGCGCGCGAACGGACGACCACGATGGCAGGGACGACGCCGGCTGGTGCGCCGCTTCAGCCACTTGTAGAGCGGCAGCGAGGCCAGCCCCACTACCGCCATCTGCAGACTGACCCAGGCCGCCTGCGGCCCATGAATCAGTGGCAGGGCAAGCATCAGCGCATACCAGATGACCCCGTCGCCCAGGCGGCTGATCCAGCCAAAGAACCCGCTGACGTCGCGTCGCCGATTGTAATGGTTGAACTGCTCGCAGACCGCCAACTCGAACTCATCCATCCATTGCAGGACTCGCATCACGCGGCTCTCCCAGGATTTCCAGACAAACCGTTTCGAACTCGGCGACCACCTCGACCCAATCAAGGCCCCGGGCGCACGCCCGGGCGTGGCGCCCCATCTCGCTCCACCCCTCCGGGATCTGTGCGAGTTCCGCGGCGGCCGTGACAAAGGCTGCGGCATCCGCCGTCACATCGCCGGTAAAGCGCACCCGGGCGCCGCTCACGCCGCTGATCACGTGCTCATGCGCCGCCGCGGTATCGAAGGCCAGCACCGGGATCCCGCTGGCCATGGCCTCGATCACCACGTTGCCGAAGGTCTCGGAGGTGGATGGGAACAGGAACAGGTCGGCGCTGGCGTAGTGCTGGGCCAGGGCCTGCCCCACCTGCTGCCCGGTAAAGATCAGGTCCGGGTGTGCCCGCTCAAGCGCGACACGGGAGGGTCCGTCGCCTACCAGTACCAGGCGGGCCTCGGGCACGCGCTCCTGCAACGCACGAAAGGCCTCCACCACCAGACCCAGATTCTTCTCTGGCGCCAGTCGGCCGACGGACAGGACCACCGGCCCGGGCCCCCATTGCCGACGCAGGCGCGAGGATCGCCGTGCCGGCGTGAAGTGCCGGGTATCCACGCCGCGCGCCATCACCCGCACGCGCTCGAAGCCATGGCCTGCAAGGCTTGTGGCCAGTGCCTGCGTGGGGGCCAGGGTTACGTCGCAGCGATTGTGGAAACGGCGCAGGACGGCCCGCACCAGGGGTGTCAGCCAGCCCACGCCGTAGTAGCGGGCATAGCCATCAAAATGGGTGTGAAACCCCGAGGCGACCGGGATCCCGAGGCGCCGTGCCGCGCGCAGGGCCGAGTGGCCAAGCGGCCCTTCGGTCGCGACATACACAGCGTCGGGCCGGTGTTCGGTCCACAGCGCCGTCAAGCGCCGACGAGCCGGCAATCCCATGCGCAAACCGCTGTAGCCCGGAAGCGGCAACCCCGGCAGTGGCCGCTCCTCCATTAAACCATCCGTCTCCAGCGGGGCCACGACGACGGCCTTCGATTCGCCCGGCTGGCACGGACGCAGCACCTGCACGCGATGGCCGCGGCTGCGCATCCCCTCAACCAAGCGCGCGAGGGTATGGGCCACACCATTGACCTCCGGTGGCCAGGTCTCGGTCACCAGGGCCAGGTTCAGACATGGGCGGGAGGGGCGGCGGGATTCCGTGTGTAGCGGCGACGACATGGTGAACCCCCTCCCCGCCCGCCGCTACGAGGCGCGGGCGCTTGCGCGCCCCGAAGGCGGATCGACCGGCAGGCCGAGCACATCGACAATGGCGCTGCGGGCGCCGTCGGCCAGACTGCGCCGATCCTGGTTGGCGGATTCCAGCGGTGCCAGAAGATGCAGGTCCACGTGCGTCTCGCGCCGACACAACAGCTTCCAGACATTCGAGATCAGGCGATCGTCTTCCGCGTAGGACACCGGCACCGGGCCGTTCGGCATGCCTTCGTAGGCCAGCGCCACCGGCTGCACCGGGTGCTGGGTGCCGGCCACGGCCGCAAACAGTCGCGGGTGGAACCGGCGCACGAACTCGCCACGGCTGGTCGTGCCTTCCGGGAACACCACGAACTGCAGGCCCTCGTCGAGCCCGGCCCGCATCGCCTCGAAGTGGGCCGACGCCTGATTGGCCCCGCGTTCGATGAAGTGGGTGTCATGCTGACGGCCGAGCCAGCCGATGATCGGCCAACGTGCGATCTCCGCCTTGGAGAGGAAACAGGTGTCCATCGCGGCGCCGATTAGCGGGATATCCAGCCAGGAGACATGGTTGGCCACCACCAGTGATGTACGCCGGGGTTCCTCGCCATGGATCCGGAGCCGCACCCCCACGATCCACAGCGCGCGGTCGTACCAGGCGCGGCGGATGCGGCTGCGTTCCGCGAAGTCGGCCCCCCGGCGGACCATCCGCCAGGTCAGCCAGACCCCCGCCAGCATGTGCAGCACGATGCGAATCAGCCTACCCAGTGCCCGCAGTGTTCCGGTCATGCTCCGTTCCTCGGCTTGCGGGCGTCATAGCGCCCATGAAGTGCCGATGGTAACGGTCCGGCATGGCGCGCACATCCAGCAGGACAAGCACGTCGGCCACATTGAAATCGGGATCGAAACAGGCCTCGCCGCAGACCCGGGCACCCAGGCGAAGGTAGGCTTTCAGCAACGGCGGCAGCCCGGTACGGCTGGGTGTGCCATGGCAGATGGTCAGGGAATTGGGCAGCGGCCGGCGCGGCGTCACCCGCAGACGTGACGGGGCTCGATGGAACAGGCGTAGCCAGGCCAGCTGGGCCGGCGTCTGCTCGCTCAATGGTAGGCTCGCACAGCCCATCAGGTAGTCGTAACGATGGGCGTTCATAAACCGCGCCAGGCCGGTCCACAGCGCGTTGATCGCGGCCCCCTGACGATGATCCGCGCGCACGCAGGTGCGGCCGATCTCCAGGGTCTTCCCCGGGAGATTCATCAACGGGCCCAGTTCGAATTCGGACAGCGAGTAGAAGCCACCGGCCGTGCTGGCGCTCTCCTCGGTGAGGATGCGTGTGCAGGCAACCACCGTACCGGAGCGCCGTTCGCGCACCAGCAGGTGATGACAGAAGGGGTCCAGGGGATCCCGGTCCAGACCGGATCCAGCATCCGGAAGCGCAGCCCCCATCTCGCCAGCGAAGACCTCGTGGCGCAGGCGCTGGGCCGCCTCGAGCTCCGACGGGCTGGACGCGAGGTGGATGCGGTAGGCGGTTTCGTTTGCCGCGATCGGTGTAGCTGGGGACAGCTGCGGTTCGCTCATGGTGGCGACCTCCGGTTGAACTGTCCCGGAGACTACGCCGCGTGGTTGACCGCCCCGTGTAGGAACGATGACGGTCGGATGAACCCGCCGCCGGAACCGTGCCCGAAGACGGCACCGTTCGGGGCGGAGGCCCCTGCCCCCGCCCCGCCAGCCTCTGCTACGGCAGCGGGCCCGTGTAGGCGCCGGATTCCACCGGCAGGTCCTCGCCTTCCCAGCTCTTGATACCGCCGGCGATGTTCACCACGTTGGTAAAGCCCATGTCCTGCAGTCGCTGCACGGACATCGCGGCACGGCCGCCGGTTGCGCACATCACGGCCACCGGCTTCTCGCGCGCGTTCACCAGCGCATCAATGCGGTGCGGGGTGTTGGGATCGGCCGCACCCTCCAGCAGGCCACGCGGAACCAGGATGGAGTTCGGCGCGTGCATCTTTTCGAACTCATAGGGCTCGCGCACATCCACCACCAGCCAGTCCTCGCCGTTCTCCATCTTCTCGGCAAGATCCGCCGGGGCGATCTCCTTCACGTTCTTCCGCGCCTCGGCGACGAAATCCATCAGCTTCTTCTCGCTCATTCGAATATTCCCTTTTGCAATGAATCGGACTACCCCCCGTAGGAGCCTGCTTGCAGGCGAACGCCCCGGCCAGAGTCAGATGCCGGCAGGGGCATTCGCCTGCAAGCAGGCTCCTACACACGGGCTCGCATTCTACCGTGGGTGCGAGTCCGGGCGATTCAACCCTCGTCGAGCGCACCTTCCAGCGCAACGGGATCGGTCACCGGGGCCGCGCACTGCAACCCGCGACAGACATAGGCCCGCACGCCCGTCTCCGGGGCGGCTTTCTCCGCGAGCGCGGCGGGCAGATCGCCGGCCTGCGCGGGAATCGCGAAGGTCCACACCGGAGCATCCTGCGCCCGCAGTCGCTGCTGCCACGCGGGAAGTTCGTCGGCTGGCCCCCGCAGCACGACCAGGGCCGGCGCCTGGTAATGGATGTCCAGCGCGGTCAGCAGGCTCATGTGGCCCAGTGGCGCCTGCTCGACCATCGGGCCGGCGTTCGCCAGCGTGCGCTCGGCCGCCTCCAGGTAGCGGGGTTCGGACAGCAGGAACCCGAGTTTCTGCAATACCTGAGCGGCGGTCCCGTTGCCGGCCGCCATGGCATCGTCGGCATAGACCTTCGGGCGCTGGATCAGTGCCTCGTGATCCCGGGCGGTGAAGAAGAAACCGCCCTGTTCGCGGTCCTCGAATTCCTCCAACAGGGTGTCGGCCAGCGTGGTGGCCCAGGCCAGCAGGTCGCTGTCCCACTCGGCCTCCAGCAGCGCCAGCGTGGCCTCCAGCAACAGGGCGTGATCGTCCAGGTAGGCACGCGGCATCGCGCCGGTCGCCCCCTCGCGCACGCTGGCGTACAACCGGCCGTCGCGCCACAGACGCTCGCGCACGGCGGTCATCGCCTCGCGTGCCAGGCGCAACCATTCCGGGCGCTCCAGGGCGCGCGCGGCACGCGCCAGGCCCGCGATCATCAGGGCATTCCAGGCGCCCAGGATCTTCTCGTCGCGATGCGGTCGGACCCGGTCCTCGCGTGCCGCGAGCAGGCGTTCGCCGGCACGGTCCAGACGCGTGTTCGCCTCCGCCTCGTCGATCCCCAGCGCATCCGCGACGGTCGCCACTGGTGCCACCTCGTGCAGATGCCAGCGCCCCTCGAAATTGGCCGGGCCGTTGAGTCCCCAGACCCGGCTGGCGACGGCCCACTCGTCCTCCGTCAGGAGCGCCTGGACCGTCTCCGGGTCCCAGACATAGAAGCGTCCTTCCTCGCCCTCGGAGTCCGCGTCCAGGCTCGAATAAAAGGCCCCGGAGGGATCCCGCATCTCGCGCTCCAGCCAGGCGACCGTCGGCTCCACCACCCGCCGCGCGCATTCGTCGCCGTGCGCGGCGCGCTCGGCATACAGCCCCAGCAGCGGACCGTTGTCGTACAACATCTTCTCGAAGTGCGGGATCATCCAGCGGGCATCCACCGAGTAGCGGCAGAAGCCACCGCCCACCTGGTCGAAGATCCCGCCGGCGGCCATCGCACCCAGCGTGCGGGCCAGCATGCGCTCCGCCTCGGCATCGCCATGGCGCGCCGAGTGCCAGGCCAGCCACTCGAGCGAGGCTGGGTGCGGGAACTTGGGGGCGTCACCGAAACCGCCGAACTGCTCGTCGAAGGTCTTCGCCAGTTCGGCGCGCCCCTTGTCGATGACACTGAGGGCCGGGATCGCGCCACCGGCCGGGCTGTAGATCCGCCCCAGTGCCTGCTGCAACGAGTCGTTCTGGCGCTGGATCTCCTCGGGGTGCTCGGCGAGGAAATCGGACACCCGGGTCATCAGATCCACGAACGATGGCAGGCCGTGGCGCGGGGTGTTCGGGAAGTAGGTCCCGGCAAAAAACGGCACCTGGTCCGGGGTCAGGAAGACGGTCAGCGGCCAGCCTCCGGGGCGCTGCGACAGCAGCATGTGCGCGTTCTGGTAGATGCGGTCGAGGTCCGGGCGCTCCTCGCGGTCCACCTTGATGTTGACGAAGCGCTCGTTCATCACCGCGGCGGTGTCCGGGTCCTCGAAGGACTCGTGCGCCATCACGTGGCACCAGTGGCAGGCAGAGTAGCCAATCGAGAGCAGGATCGGCTTGTCCTCGCGGCGGGCGCGCTCCAGCGCCTCCTCGCCCCAGGGGTACCAGTCCACAGGATTGTCGGCGTGCTGCAGCAGATACGGGCTGCTGGCCCCGGCCAGTCGATTCATCGCGCGGCCTCCTTGCAGGTGGATCGGGCTAGCGGCATACAGGTGCATGCCGGGGCCCGGGCGAGTAGCATGTGCAGCCGGTTTTTCATCCGCAAGCGCCCATGCCCACACACCCGTTTATCGACCCCGTCGCCCTGTCCATCGGCCCACTGACCCTGTATTGGTACGGCCTGACATACCTGGTCGGATTTGTCGCCTTCTGGGCGCTGGGCGTATGGCGCACACGCAGTCGCAACTGGGACCCCCTGCACCCCTGGCAGGTCGGTGACCTGCTGTTCTGGGGCGTACTCGGGGTCGTCGTCGGCGGGCGGCTCGGCTATGCACTGTTCTACAACCTCGACACGACGCTGGCCGACCCGCTGAGCCTGTTCCGCATCTGGGAGGGTGGCATGGCCTTCCACGGCGGGCTGGCCGGCGTGCTGGTCACCTGCTGGCTATACGCCCGCAAGATCGGCCAGCCGTTCTTCCGTCTGACCGACTTCATCGCACCCCTGATCCCGATCGGCCTGGGCGCCGGGCGCATCGGCAACTGGATCAACGGCGAGCTGTGGGGCAAACCCACCGACCTGCCCTGGGCCATGGTCTTCCCGGCCGCAGACTACATCCCCCGTCATCCGTCGCAGCTGTACCAGGCCTTTCTCGAAGGGCTCGTGCTGTTCGTGGTGTTGTGGGTCGTCTCGCGCCAGCCGCGGCGTACCGGACTGATCTCCGGGCTGTTCCTGACGCTTTACGGCAGCTTCCGTTTCGCGGTCGAGTTCGTCCGCGTGCCCGACGCCCATCTCGGCTACCTCGCTTTCGACTGGCTCACCATGGGGCAGGTCCTGACCCTGCCGGTGATCCTGTTCGGCGTTGCCCTGATCGTCTGGTCGCGGCGCAACCCCCTGCCCGCACCCCGCCCGGCCCCGGAGACCGCCTGAGATGCAGCAATACCTGGACCTGGTGCGGCACATCCGCGACCACGGCACGGACCGCCCGGACCGCACCGGTACCGGCACGCGCTCGGTATTCGGCTACCAGATGCGCTTCGACCTGGCCGACGGCTTCCCGCTGGTCACCACCAAACGCACCCATCTGCGCTCGGTAATCCACGAACTGCTGTGGTTCATCGCCGGTGATACCAATGTCGGCTACCTCCGCGAGCACAAGGTCCGCATCTGGGACGAGTGGGCCACCGCGGCCGGCGACCTCGGTCCCGTCTACGGCGCGCAGTGGCGCAACTGGGCCGGCCACGACCAGCTTGTCGAACTGATCGACAACCTGAGGAACCGCCCCCACTCCCGGCGCCACATCATCAGTGCCTGGAACGTGGCCGACCTGCCGGACGAATCCATCTCGCCACAGGCCAACGCGGAGGCCGGGCGCATGGCCCTGGCGCCCTGCCACACCCTCTTCCAGTTCTACGTGGCCGACGATCGCCTGTCCTGCCAGCTCTACCAGCGCAGCGCGGATGTGTTTCTAGGCGTGCCGTTCAACATCGCCAGCTACGCGCTGCTGACCCACATGCTCGCGCAGGTGGTGGGCCTGAAGCCCGGCGAGTTCGTCCATACCTTCGGCGACGCCCACCTCTACCGCAACCACCAGGAGCAGGTCGAAGAACTGCTCGGGCGCGAACCGCTGCCGCTGCCAACCCTGCACCTGAACCCGGACGTCACCGACCTGTTCGCCTTCACCTTCGACGACATCGAGGTGCGAGACTATGAGTCCCACCCCCCGATCAAGGCCCCCATCGCGATCTGAACGTTCCCGGAGTCCCCATGCCCCAGCCCGAGATTCATCTGATGGTCGCGCTCGATCCGGATCACGTGATCGGGCGCGACAACGACCTGCCCTGGCACCTGCCGAAGGACCTGCAGCACTTCAAGCGAATGACTGCCGGTCACCCGATGATCATGGGTCGGCGCACCTTCGAATCCATCGGACGGCCGCTGCCGAATCGCCGCAACCTGGTGCTGACGCGCCAGGCGGAGTGGCAAGCGGAGGGTGTCGAGGTCTATCGCGATCTGGATGCGGCGCTGGCCACCATCGAGGCCGGCCCCGCCTTCGTGATCGGCGGCGCCGGCCTGTTCGAGGAGACCCTGCCGCGCGCCGACGTGCTGCACCTGACCCGGGTGCACGAGTGCCATGCCGGCGACACCTTCTTCCCCGCCCTCGACCCCGCGGACTGGGACATCGTCTGGTCCGAGCACCACGAAGCCGACGAACGCCACGCCTGCCCCTTCACCTTCGAACGCCTCGAACGCCGCCGCTGAACGCGACCCGGCGCCGTCCAAGGACCGTGCGGGCCCGGGTGTGTACAGCACCCGGCGGCCGAAAGTGGCCCTGGAACGCAGTGGTACACGCCCCAGGGCTCCACGCCCCTCCCTCCTGCTTCGTCATCCCGGAAACCGCGTAGCGGTTATCCGGGACGTCGGCGGCCGGGGTTGCCCCGACGGGGGAGATCCCGGCTCTTCGCTTCGCTGCGGCCGGGATGACAGTACAGGGGCAAGGGCCGGGGACGGTGACATTCCAGAAAGGCCCGGATTAAAGCGACCTGCGGCGGGCTATTTGCGCCCCTGGACGATCCCCCTGACTGGCTGACCCTCGTGGCAAATCAGGAACAATCTTTCTCTGTGCCCCCTAGGGTGCACAATCGCCCGGATCCTTAGCCCGTTCTTCGTGCCTTCGTGCGCTTCGTAGTGAAGAACGGTGTTGTCAGCGCCCGCCAAAGTGGGGGATCAGGCGGCCGGGCAGCAGGTGGACCAGGATAAAGCCCAGCATCGCGGCGACCACGATGGTCGGGCCGGTCGGGGTGTCGTACTGGAAGGAGCCCCACAGCCCGGCCCCCACGGCCAGCATGCCGATGATGCCGGCGAGGATCGCCATCTGCTCGGGGGTGGCCGCAAAGCGCCGCGCACTGGCCGCCGGGATGATCATCAGCGCCGTGATCAGCAGCACGCCGACCACCTGCATCGCCGCCGCGATCACCAGCGCGATCAGCAGCATCAGGCCCAGCCGCACCAGCAGCACCGGCACACCCTCCACTTGGGCGAGCTCCTCGTGCACCGTCAGCGCCAGCAGCGGGCGCCACAGCAGGATCAACAACAGCAGGGCCACGCCCCCGCCAATGGCGATGGACAGCAGGTCCCCGGTGCCGACCGCAAGGATGTCACCGAACAGGTAGGCCATCAGGTCCACCCGCAGCCCCTCGATGAACGTCACCGCGACGATCCCCAGCGACAGGGCGCTGTGCGCGAGGATCCCGAGCAGGGTGTCCGACGCCAGTTCCTGGCGCCGTTGCAGCAGCACCAGCAGGATGGCAATCGCCACACACACCAGCGTGACCATCAGGTTGAGATTCAGCCCCAGCAACACGCCCAGCGCGACGCCCAGCAGCGCCGAATGGGACACGGTATCGCCGAAATAGGCCATGCGGCGCCAGACCACAAAGGCCCCCAGCGGCCCCGCGACGGCGGCCACCATCAGCCCCGCCAGGAGGGCACGAATCAGGAAATCGTCGAGCAGGCCATCCATCATCGGGAATCGCCCCCGGGACCGGGCCGGTGGGCATGGCCGCAGCCGGTGTGATGTTCGTGTACATCCCCGGCCACATCGTGCACGTGGTCGTGATCGTGCCGGTAGACGCCGATCCCCTGCATGTCCGTCTCCGGGAACAGGCGCTGGTACTCGGGATGCCGCGATACCTCCTCCGGCCGGCCGGTGCAGCACACATGCTGGTTCAGGCAGATCACCGCGTCGGCCCCGGCCATCACCAGGTGCAGGTCGTGCGACACCATCAGCACCCCGCAGCCGGTCTCGTGGCGGATGTCATCGATCAGCTTGAACACCTCGCCCTGGCCGACAATATCCACCCCTTGGGCGGGCTCGTCCAGCACCAGCAGGTTCGGGCGATTGAGCAGGGCGCGCGCCAGCAGCACCCGCTGCATCTCGCCGCCGGAAAGCGACTGCACCGGCTTGTGCAGCAGATGCGGCACGCCGACCCGCTCCAGGCCTTCGCGCAGGACGGCCTCCGGGGCCCGCTGGCGCAGCGTCAGAAAACGCCGCACCGACAATGGCAGCACCGGCTCGATCTGCAGGCGCTGCGGCATGTAGCCGATGCGCAGCCCGCGCCGGCGTTGTACCCGGCCCTGTCCCGGCTTCCACAGTCCCAGCAGCACTCGCAACAGCGAGGTCTTGCCCGCCCCGTTGGGGCCGATCACCACGGTCACCTCGGCCGGCCGCACCTGGACCGAGACATGATCCAGGATCACCCGCCCGCCGCGTTCCAGCGAGACGTCGCGGGCGGCCAGCAACGGCGAGGCGTCCGTCGCCGGTTGCGCGTGCGGGGAAGGGGTTTCGCGATTCATATTGGTATACTATAACGTTATTGAATCCGATGGAGAATCCTCCCATGCGCTTTGCTGCCCGCCGCCCGACCTTCCTCGCCCTGCTCCTGGCCCTGGCGTTTCTGGTGACGGTGGCCACGCCCGCGCAGGCCGACAGCCCGCGCATCGTCGCATCGATTCTACCGATTCACAGTCTGGTTGCCGCGCTGGCCGGCGACACCCACGAGGTGGAACTGCTGGTGCCGGCCAGCGCCTCGCCCCACGGCTATTCCATGCGTCCCTCCGAGGCACGGCGCCTGCAGCAGGCCGACCTGGTGGTCTGGGTGGGTCCGGAGCTCGAGGGCTTTCTGGAGCGCTCGCTGCACGGGATCGCCGACCGCGCGACGGTCATCAGCCTGATGCACGACCTCGATCTCGATCTTCTGGAGGGCCGCACCGGGGGCGTATGGGAAGGCCATCATGACCACGGCGACGATGGCGGCCATGGGCATGACGATCATCCCCACGACGATCACAACGGACACGCGGACCACGCACACGACCATGACGCGCACGACCACGATGCTCACGGCTCGGATAATCATGGACACGCCGCGCATGACGACGGGCACGGGCATGCACATGGCGATTACGACAGCCACCTGTGGCTGTCGCCGGGCGTCGCACGGGCCATCGTCGAACAGCTTGCGGAGCGCCTCGCGGAACTCGATCCGGAACAGGCCGCAACGATCCGGGACAACCGGGACGGCCTGCTCCAGCGCATCGACGAGATGGACGCCAGGATCGCCGAGCAACTGGCGCCGGTACGCGACCAGCGCTTCATGGTGTTTCACGACGCCTACCAGTACTTCGAGCAGCACTATGGCCTGAACGCGGCCGGCTCCATCAGCGTCGATCCCTCGCGCATGCCCGGGGCCCGCCGGCTGTCCGAACTACGCGGCCGTCTGGCCGAGGGCGATGTCGCCTGCCTGTTCACCGAACCGCAGTTTCGCCCGGCGCTGGCGGAAACCGTGGCCGAGGGTACCGGGACCCGGCTCGGCATGCTCGATCCAATCGGCGCGGAGCTGGAGCCTGGCCCCGATGCCTGGTTCCTGCTGATGCAGGGTATGGCGGACGGCTTCACCGACTGCATGGCACATAACGGCTCCTGACGGACACGCGGCCCCACCTCCGGACGCTGCGCATCGCCGCCCCACCTTCCTGTGCCGTCACCCCGGAAACCGCGTAGCGGTTATCCGGGATCTCCCACGCCGGGACAGCCCCCGAGGCCGGATATCCCGGCTCTGCGCTTCGCTTCGGCCGGGGTAACCAAAGGGAAAAGGCCCGGATGCCCACCGCGGTCAGAGCAGGATCAGCCCCCACACCAGCGCCGCCAGGAGGAAGCTGACCAGCACCGCGGCCGAGGCCATGTCCTTGGCGCGCGCCGACAGCGGATGGCGCTCGTCGCCAAACCGGTCGATTGCCGCCTCCACCGCCGAGTTCAGCAGTTCGACCACCAGGATCAACAAGGCACTGCCGGCCAGCAGTGCCCGCTCCACCCCGCTCTCGCCCAACCAGATCGCCAGCGGCAGCAATACCGCGAGCAGCGCCAGCTCCTGACGAAACGCCGACTCGTGTTGATACGCCTCGCGCAGCCCGCGCCAGGAATATCCGAAGGCATGCAGCACCCGACTCAGGCCCCGCCGGCCACTATGCGCCACCTGGATTCCCCTCGGTGCGTCCCGTCATGCGGCGGGTGGCGGCGCCAGGGCCACCCGGTTGCGGCCCTCGCGCTTGGCGCGGTAGAGCGCCTCGTCGACGCGCCGCAGCAGCTCGCCGCGCGGCTCGCCGGAATGGAATGCCGCCACGCCGAGGCTCACGGTCACCTCGCCCACCCGGGGAAAGGGATGCCCGGCCACGCGCGCCCGGACCAACTCCGCCACCCGGGCGCCTTCCTCCGCCGCGGCGCCCGGCAGCAGGACCATGAACTCCTCGCCGCCCCAGCGGCCGAGTACATCCACACTGCGCAGGCGCTCGCCCGCAACCCGGGTCACCTCCTGCAACACCACATCCCCGGTGGCATGGCCATAGGTGTCGTTGACCTTCTTGAAGTGATCGAGATCGAACATCAGCAGCGCGAACCCCTGTCCATACCGCTCGGCACGCCGGACTTCGCGGTCCAGCAGGCTTTCGAAATAGCGCCGGTTGGCAACCCCGGTCAGGCGATCATAGAAGGCCTGACGCTCGAGTTCCGCCTGGTTGCGTTCCAGCTCCTGCTGCGCGGCTTTCAGCTCGGTGATATCGACCGCCGTCCCGGCCACCCGGGTCACCCGACCCTCGGTGTCCGCAATCGGGTAGCGGCAGACGCGGACCCAGCGCTGCTCGCCGTCCGGGCGCCGTATGCGGAAGGTCTCGTCGGCCGTTCCGTCGCCGAAAGCCCCGGAGAGAAACACCGCGTCCACCCGAGCGCGGTCCTCCGGGTGCACGGCCTCCAGCATCGCGGCCGAGTCGCGGTACACGTGCTCACGACTGTATCCCCAGACCCGCTCGTAGGCCGGATTGACGTACAGGATCGAATGCTCGTCCTGCAGCCAGAAGACCTCGTTCACGGAGCCGGCCAGTTGCCGGAAACGCGCCTCGCTCTCGCGCAGGGCATCCTCCACGGCCTTGCGTTGCGAGATGTCGCGCAGGATGGTCGAGATCTGCCGCACCTGCCCGTGATCATCACGGCGAACGATGATCACCTGGGACACCGGCACCACGCGGCCTTCGCCATCCAGTACGGCGGTCTCGCCCTGCCAGATGCCCTCGCGCACCGCCACCGGGGCCGCCTCCTGCAGGATTTCGTCCGCGGCCCAGGGCGGATGAAACCGCCGGATCGCGCCCTCCAGGGACCCCACCTCGGCCGGCAAGCCCCTTGTGTTCCAGCCGGTCTCGGGGTCCCACGGCTCTCCGGAGGCCGGTGGTAGACCGAACAGGGCACGCCCACCCGCATTCAGGAACAGCATGCTGCCGTCCGGCCCGTGCATGCCGACCACATCGGGGGTGTGCTCCAGGATCCCGACCAGACGGCGCAGATTTTCCTCCAGCGCGCGACGAGCAGTCACGTCCTGCACCGTCCCGATCAGGCGTCGGGGCTTGCCCCCGGTATCGCGCTCGACCGCGCCGCGCGTGTGGACCACGCGCTCACAGCCATCGGGCCGCAGGACGCGGAAATGAATGTCGTAATCCCCGGTCTCCAGCGCCGATTCCACCGTGGCGGCCACGCGGTCCCGGTCGTCCGGGTGCACCGCCTGCAGGAAGCCCGCGTAGTTCGCCTCCCGATCCTCCCGCCGCAGGCCGAAGATACGATAGACCTCGTCCGACCAGCGCGTGCGATCCTCCTGGATCGTCCAGATCCAGCTCCCCACGTGCGCGATGCGCTGCGCCGCGGCCAGTTCCTCGCCACGCTCGCGCAGGGCCTCCTCCATCGCCACCTGCTCGGTAATGTCGATCATCACCCCGTGCCAGACAATGCTGCCGTCGCGGCGCGGTGCTTCCGGCGTCGCACGGCCCTCGACCCAGAGCGTCCCGCGTATCGGGTGACGGACGCGGTAACGCACCTGCCAGGGCCCCAGCGTGCGCGCCGACTCCTCGATGCTGGCCTGGATGCGCGGAAGATCCTCGGGGTTGACCCGGGCGAAGGCGGCATCGGCGTCCTCCTGGACCTTGTCCGGAGACAGCCCGTACACCCGCTGGACGCCTTCGCTGACGAACGGGAAGGCATGCCGCCCGTCCGGATACAGGCGGTATTGGTAGATCGCCCCGGGCAGGTGGCTGGTTGCCTTGAGCAGTCGGGCCTCGCGTTTGCGCCGGGCGGTCTGGTCCTGGAACGAGACCACGGCGCCGTCGACCCGCCCGGATACGTCGAACGTGGGTGCGCTAAAGACGCTCACCGGAAACAGGGTGCCGTCGGCCCGCGCGAAGTGATCGTCCCAGGATTCCAGCGGTTTGCCGGTCTCGAGGACGCGGTAGATCGGACAGGCCTCGGGCGGATAGGGCGTCCCGTCCACCAGGGTATGATGGTTGGTCGAATGCGCGTCCCGCCCGAGGGCATCGCCTTCGCTCTCGAAACCGAGCAGGCGGCAGGCCGCCGGGTTCAGGAAGGTATAGCGGCCATAGCGATCCAGGCCAAACACCCCTTCGGCCAGGCTGCCCAGCAGGCGCGTCTGGAAGGCCTCGGCCGCCCGCAGCTCGGTGACATCCTCGATCACCCCGTCGAACACGAACCGGCCATCCGCATCCTCGGTCCGGTAGGCGGTGATCCGGGCACGGAAGGGCCGTCCCCGCAGGGTCCTCAGGTCCACTTCGCGACCGACCACCCGCCCATAAGCCTCGAGATCGCGACTGAACACATCGCGCTCGAGCGGATCGCGGTAGAGCTCGCGGACCGGCGTCGAGCGCAGTTCGATCTCGTTGGCGGCCTCGAACAGCTCCATCATGGCCGGATTGAGACGGACAAAGCGGCCCTCCGGCCCCGGGGTGTTGCGGTAAACCCCCACCGGAAGGCGACCGAAGGCCACGCCGTAGAATTCCAGCTCGTGTTCGTAGCGACGGGTCTCCGACACGTCGTGAATGATCGAGTAGAGGTACCGGTTCCCGTCCAGCACCACCGGGCCGGAGTACACCTCGACATCGCGAATCTCGCCCCCGCAAATGCGGTGGCGAAAGCGGAAGAAGCGGCGTTCCTCGCGCGCCGCCCGCTCCATCTCCGCATGCACCTCGTCCGCCGAAAGGGTATTGATGTCCTGGATGCGCATGCCCTTAAGCGCCTCGGCCGAATAGCCGTAGAACGCCTCCGCGGCCGGGTTGGCATCGACGATCGCGCCATCCTCCGGGTCGATCAGCAGCTTCGGGGCAGTATTGGCGGTAAAGGTCTGTTCGTAGACCTGGGCGGCCGAGTCGCCCGGCGCCCGGCGCTGGATGGTGGCAAGCCGCCCGTCCGGGTCGGGCGCCAGCACCAGCGTGCAGGCAACCGCCGTCGCGTCCTCGACGTTCGGCGCCCTCAGCGAAAGCTCCAGGGTCACTTCGGCGGAGCCTGCGCGCCCGAGGGCGTCCATCAACGCCTTGTGTTGCCCCTGCGGCACACAATCGGCCAGCCGCACACCATGGAGGTCGTCCGCCGCGCAGCCCAGCCATTCCGCCAGGCGCGCATTGGCCGCATGGATGCGACCACTGGCCTCCAGAAACACCAACCCCACGGCGGCCCGGTGGAACAAGCCGGCGCCTGCATGCCCCGCAGGATCCATCAAGTCTCCCTCAGCCGGTTGGCCGTGGCCGTCAATCCTGCCATACGACCCGATTGCGCCCCGAGCGCTTGGCCCGGTACATCGCATCGTCCGCACGCTTGATCCAGTCCTTGATCGCCTCGCCACGACGACACTCGGCCACCCCCAGACTGATGGTCACCCGCCCGACCCGGGGCAGATCCAGCGCGGCCACCTGCCGGCGCAGATCCTCGGCCAGGCGGCAGGCATCTTCGGCCCGGGTACTGGGCAGCATGACCATGAATTCCTCGCCGCCCCAACGACCCAGCACATCGGACTGGCGCAAGCGTTCGCCGGCCGTCGCCACCACCCGGCGCAGGACCTCGTCGCCGATGTCGTGGCCATGGGTGTCGTTGATCCGCTTGAAGTGGTCCAGATCCAGCATCACCAGCGAACAGGGGTCCGCATAGCGCTCCGCCCGCCGGGCCTCCTGCTCCAGCAATGCCTCGAAATGGCCCCGATTGGCGGCATCGGTCAGTGTGTCGTAGAAGGCCTGATATTCCAGCGCAGCCTCCAGCTCCTTCTGCCGCGAGATGTCGTGGAACATGGCGATGTAGTACTCGATCACACCGCTGGCATCCCGGATCGCGGTCACGATCTCGTGCAGGGGGAAGATCCGGCCATCCTTGCGCCGGTTCCACACCTCGCCGGACCAGTGGCCGTTTGCACGCACCGAGTGGAACATCTCCTCATAAAATCCGCGGTCCTGACGGCCCGAATTCATGATGCGCGGATTCTGGCCCACCGCGTCTTCCTCGGTGAATCCCGTGAGCTCGGTAAAGGTCGCATTGACGCGCTGGATCGTACCCCCGACATCGGTGATGAAGATGGCCTGACTGCTGTCGAAGGTCGCCGCCAGCAGACGCTGCTCCTGCTCCAGATGATGGCGTTCGGTGATGTCCTGGACCGTGCCGATCATCCGCTGGACGCGTCCGTCGGCATCGAACTCTACATAACCGCGTTCGTGCACCACACGCTCTTCGCCGTCCGGGCGCAGAACCCGGTGCACGATATCAAGCGCCCCGTCCCCACCCAGCGAGGCATCCACCTCGGCCTGGACCCGTTCGCGATCGTCCGGATGCACCGCATGCATAAAGGCCTCGTGCGTCCCGCCCCATTCACCGCGGGACATCCCGAAAATCCGGAAGACCTCGTCCGACCAGCGAACCTCGTTGCGGGCAAAGTCCGACACCCAGTTGCCGATATGCGCGATGCGCTGGGCCTCGGCCAGCTCGCGCTCGCGCAGATGCAGGACCTCTTCGGCTTGCACCCGTTCGGTGATATCCAGGATCACCCCGAACCAGAGCACACTGCCATCCTCCAGTGCCTCGGGACTGGCGTGCCCTTCCACCCAGATCTCGCCGCGCTCGGGGTGGCGCACGCGATAGCGCTGACGCCACGATTCCAGGCAGCGCATGGAGCCCTCGATACTGGCGGCGACACGGTCGACATCATCCGGGTGGATCACGTCGAAGACGCGGCGGGCATCGAGCATTACGGCCTCGGGCGTCACGCCGTACACATCGACCATGCCCTCACTGGCATACGGGAACGCGGCATGGCCATCCGGGTGCTGGCGGTACTGGTAGATCACCCCGGGCATGTTGTGCGCAATCTTTTCCAGATGGCGCTCGGTCTCCACCCGCGCCCCCACGTCCTGGAAGGCACCCACCAGTTCGACGACCGCGCCCTGACCGTCGCGGATCGCGGTCACCTGATCCTCCAGCCATTGCCAGTGCCCGCTGGGCATGCGCTGGCGATAGCTCAGACGACAGAATCCGCGCGCGCCCTCGGCCAGCCAGCGCTTCACCTGGCCGACACAGCGACGAAAATCCTCGGGGGCCAGATGGGTCCGCAGCCAGTCCGGCTGGGTCGTGATCTGTTCCGGTGTCCAGCCAGTGACCGCCTGCACGTTGCGGCTGAGCCAGGTCATGGTGCCGAAGTCCGACGGGTCCATGGTGTAGATCACCGCGGGACTGGCACGCAGCAGGGTCTCGGTACGCTGCTCGGCCTCCTTGCGCGCGGCGATGTCGGCAATCACGACCAGCAGCGCCTCGGGACAGTCCTCGGTGGCCGGGATTCGACTCGTGGTCATTTCCACCCAGCGCGTCTGGCCGGTGGCTTCCAGCAGACGCGCCTCGAAGCTGCTGGTGCTGCAATCCCCGTTCAGCAGGGCGTGACGCCGCGCGGCGCAACGCTCCCGGTCGTCCGGGCACACGTAGTCTTGCAGGATCGCGGCGGTCAGATCCGCCGGATCGCAAGCCAGCAAGGCGCCCAGGCGGGGATTGGCGCGCAGGATGCGCCCCTCGGTATCCATCTCGGCCAGCCCCACCGGCGCATGCTCGAACAGCGCCGCATAGCCGTGGATGGCACAAATCTCGCTCATCGGGTTCCTTGTCCGTCTGCGTCTCTCTTTGCGGAGACTTCGTCAAAGACACGCCCGGCGTGTCTTCTGCCCTCGGACCTGGCAGTGGATTGATAGACTGAATCCAGAAAACTACCAGATAACAAGTCTGGTTTCCGCTTGACCCCACAAAAAGGCGTTTACTGCCCCGCAAAACGGAAACGCCCCCGACAAGCGGGGGCGTTTCCGAACGAACCAGGAAGCCCGGGGCCGGCCCCGGGAATCCCGTCAGCCGTGCGTACCGGTGCGCGGCGCGCTGGCGTCCCCGTCCTTGGCGGGCTGGAACACGACATCCAGCGCCTTGGCGGCGGCCACTTCGTTGAAGCGCCGGTTCGGTAACGTGTGTGGCGCGCTCTTGATCGTTTCCATGTCGTTCTCCGACTCGGCCAGGATGCAGGCCATCGCCTCGACAAAGCCGTCCAGGGTCTCTTTCGACTCGGTCTCGGTCGGCTCCACCAGCAGGCACTCCGGCACCAGCAGCGGGAAGTA
This sequence comes from Thioalkalivibrio versutus, assembly GCF_001020955.1. NCBI lineage: Bacteria > Pseudomonadati > Pseudomonadota > Gammaproteobacteria > Chromatiales > Ectothiorhodospiraceae > Thioalkalivibrio > Thioalkalivibrio versutus. The sequence continues at coordinate 864,566 of NZ_CP011367.1, read as the reverse complement.
GGTGGTCGGCGCATGGTAGCCGTGGTCGAGCAGGCGCTTGGCCACATCGCCCGCAGTCAGTCCACGTTCCTTGGCCTGCTTCTTCATGGTCACGATGAACTCGTGGGTGGCACGGCGCTTGGGATAGGCCAGGTCGAACCCGGCTGCGGCCAGTTCGCGCGCCAGGTAGTTGGCATTCAGGGTCGAGAATTCGGAGACCCGCACCATGCCCTCGCGCCCCAGCATGCGCATGTAGATATAGGCCCGCAGGAGCACACCGGCGTTCCCGGCAAACGCGGACAGGCGCCCAATGCTCTGCGGACGATCGGATTCCTCGGCAAAGCGGTAGCCGCCCTGCTCGGCTTCGATCACGTGCGGGATCGGCATGAACGGCAGCAGCCGTTCGGCCACGCCCACGGCACCGGAACCCGGTCCACCGCCACCATGCGGCGTGGAGAAGGTCTTGTGCAGGTTCATGTGGATCACGTCGAAGCCCATGTCGCCCGGGCGCACCTTGCCGAGGATCGCGTTCAGGTTGGCGCCGTCGTAGTACAGCAGGCCGCCGGCCTCGTGCACGATGCCGGCAATCTGCTTGATGCGCCGTTCGAACACGCCCACGGTGGACGGATTGGTCAGCATGATCCCGGCGGTGTGCGGACCCACGGCGGCCTTCAGGGCCTCGATATCCACGTCACCGGTATCGTCGGTGGGGATCTCGCGCACCTCGTAGCCACACATGATCGCGGTCGCCGGGTTGGTGCCGTGGGCGGCATCCGGCACGATGATCTCGCGGCGCTCGGTATCGCCGCGGGAATCGTGGTAGGCGCGGATCATGGCCACACCGGTGTACTCGCCCTGGGCGCCGGCCATCGGCGCCAGCGACACCGCCTTCATGCCGGTCACTTCCTTCAGCATCTCCTGCAGTTCGAACATCGTCTGCAGGAAGCCCTGGCTGTGGCTGGCCGGAGCCAGCGGATGCCGGTTCAGGAACCCCGGCAGCATCGCCAGGCTGTTACAGGCGCGCGGGTTGTACTTCATCGTGCACGAGCCCAGTGGGTAGAACTCGGTGTCGATGGAGAAGTTCTTCTGCGACAACCGCGTGTAGTGCCGCACCACGTCCAGTTCCGAGGCCGCCGGCAGACCCGGGGCGGACTTGCGCTGCAGATTCGCCGGGATGCGGGTCGCGGCGTGGTCGCGCGGCGCCTGGGCCACGGCCGAGCGGCCGGCGCGGGAACGTTCGAAGATCAGATTGGCTTCAGTGGTGCTCATAGCGGTTTCTCGCTTGCGTATTCGGGTGACGGCGACCGGGCACAGGCCCGGCCACCGGCGGCACGGAGGGACTCCGGCCGATTACTGGGTCGGGCTCAGGTTGGCCCGATCATCCAGGGCCGCGAACGCGGCGTCGTAGTCCGGCTCGTCGCCGATCTCGGAGACCAGCTGGGCGTGCATCACCAGGTTGTCGGTATCCAGCACGACCACAGCGCGCGCGGTGATCCCGGCCAGCGGGCCGTCCTGGATCAGCACGCCGTAGTCCTTGGCGAAGTTGCGATCGCGCATCATCGACAGCACGGTCACGCGTTCCAGGTTCTCGGCAGCGCAGAAGCGGCTCATCGCGAACGGCAGGTCGGCGGAGACGATCAGGATCTCGAGATCCGGACGGCTGGCGACCATCTCGTTGAACTTCTTGGTGGAGTCGGCGCAGACCGGGGTATCCAGGCTGGGCACGATGGAGATCAGCTTGCGCTTGTCGCCGAAGTCGGCCAGCGAGACATCCTGCAGATCCTTGTTGGTCAGCTTGAAGTCCGGGGCCGGCGAGCCCACGTGCGGCAGATCGCCGTTGGTGTTGATCGGATTACCTTGCAGCTTGATTTCGGCCATGGTTGCCTCCCGGCTTGATGTGTATGGCGCTTGGTGTCGTTGACCGTGGGAAGCCGATAACCGCCTCAGGCGGCCTGCTCCCAAGTGGTCACGTACTGCTCCAGGTCGGATTCGGTCTTGGTCTCGGTGGCGCAGGCGAGCACGCAGCCATCCAGCTGCGGATAGTCCCGGCTCAGCTCGAGGCCCGCCAGCACGCCGGCATCGGCCATGGTCTGCACGCGGGTCGCGGCATCGCCGCCGAAGTCCAGCGCGACTTCGTGGAAGTACTCGCCGGTAAAGCGCGGCTTGATGCCCTTGGCGGCCAGTTTTTCCACCAGCGCATGGGTGTTGGCGTAGCAGGCCTCGGCCACGCGGGTCAGGCCCTCGTCACCCAGCAGCGACATATGGATCGTCGACGCCGTCACCACCAGGCCCTGGTTGGTGCAGATGTTCGAGGTCGCCTTGGAGCGGCGGATATGCTGCTCGCGCGCCTGCAGGGTCAGCACGAAACCGGGCTTGCCGTCGGCGTCCTCGGCACGGCCGACAATGCGCCCCGGCATCTGCCGGATATGCTTTTTCAGCGTGGTCATGAAGCCGTAGTACGGCCCGCCGGACGACAGCGGCGCACCCAGCGGCTGGCCCTCGCCGACCACGATGTCCACGCCATTGGCGCCCCACTCGCCCGGCGGCTTCAGCAGCGCCAGCGAGACCGGGTTCACCACGGCGATAACCGGGATGCCGCGTTCCTCGGCCCACCCGGTCAGGGCATCCACGTCTTCCAGGATGCCGAAGAAGTTGGGCTGGCTGATCACCATGGCGGTGACGTCGTCGTCCGCATACGGCGCCAGCGCCTCCACCGGGGTCTGGCCGGTGGTCTCGTCGAACGGCAGTTCGACCAGTTCGATGCCCTGGTTGCCGATCAGCGTCTTCACCACCTTGCGATAGTCCGGGTGCAGCGCCCCCGGCAGCAGCACGCGCTTGGCCTTGGAACGGCGATTCACGCGCACCGCCATCAGCACGGCCTCGGCCAGGGCGGAGGCGCCGTCATACAGGGAGGCGTTGGAGACCTCCATCCCGGTCAGCCGGCTGATCATCGTCTGGTATTCGTAGATCAGCTGCAGCGTGCCCTGGCTGGCCTCCGCCTGGTACGGCGTGTAGGCGCTGTAGAATTCGCCGCGGGTAGCGATCTGCCACACGGCGGCCGGGATGTGGTGCTCGTAGGCACCGGCCCCGATGAAATTCGATGGCATGCCGTCCTTCGCAGCCCGCTCCTGCATCAGGCGGGTGATGCCCATCTCGCTCTCGCCCTCGGGGATCCCCGTGAGTGGCGGCGCACGCAGGTCGGCGGGAATCTCGTCGAACAGGTCCTCGACGGATTCGGCGCCAATGCTGTCGAGCATGGCACGGATGTCTTCTTCGGTATGCGGGATAAACGGCATGTCAGGTCTCGCTTTCGCCGATTGCGGCGAAGTTCGGTTGGGTCCCGGCCGGACGCGGCCGGGACCGGTGATACGCGGCTACGCTCAGGATTCCGCCTCGACGTGCGCGGTATAGGCATCCGCGTCCATCAGCGCATCCAGCTGGCCGGCATCGGACGGCTCCACCTTGAACAGCCAGCCATCCTCGAAGGGCGACTCGTTGACCTTCTCGGGGCTGTCGGCCAGGTCCTCGTTGACCGCGGTCACCTCACCGGAGATCGGCGCATAGATATCCGAGGCGGCCTTGACCGACTCCACCGTGGCGCAGGCCGTGCCGGCCTCGATGGTGCTACCCGCTTCCGGGGCCTCGACAAACACCAGATCGCCCAGCAGTTCCTGCGCGTGATCGGTGATACCCACGGTCACGCTGCCGTCGGCCTCGCTGCGCACCCACTCGTGGCTTTTGGTGTACTTCAGATCCTTCGGTGCTTCGCTCATGACATCTTCCTTTTGCTTGTTAGATCCCGCCTGCGCAGTGTAGTCCGGTGCACGCGGGATGAGGCAATCCTCGCTTCAGTTTTTCGGCAGATCGATCTGCGGCTCGCCGTTGCGGACGAACACCGGCTTGACCACGCGCACCGGCAGCTTGCGGCCGCGGATGTCCGCGTGCAGCTGCTCGGCCTCGACCCCGGCCGGGATACGCGCGAACGCGACCGACACGCCCAGACTGGGCGCGAAACTGCCGGAGGTGACCACGCCGTCGCCGGCCTCGGTTTCGATGCGGGTGCCGCCACGCAGCACCCCGCGACCATCCAGTACCAGCCCCACCATGCGTTCCTTCACGCCCTCGGCCTTCGACTGCTCGATCGGCGCGCGGCCGATGAAGTCGCGCTCGGCATCCTTCAGCGCGATGGTCCAGCCCAGGTTGGCGGTCAGCGGATTGGTCTGGTCGTCCATGTCCGTGCCGTAGAGATTCATGCCGGCCTCCAGGCGCAGGGTGTCGCGCGCGCCGAGGCCGATGGGGTGCACGCCGGCATCCTTCAGCTTTTCCCAGAGATCGTCGGCCTCCTCCGCCGGCAGCATCACCTCGAAGCCGTCTTCGCCGGTGTAGCCCGTGCGGGCGACAAACCACTTGTCATTCCAGACCGCGGAAAACGGCTTGAGATCCCCCGCATTGCGCAGATCGGCCGGCAACAGCGGCAGGGTCTTCTCTACCGCCTGCGGGCCCTGAATCGCAATCAGGGCGAACTCCGGGCGCGGCTCCACGTTCACGTCGAAGTCCTTCGCGACCGCCTGCATGTGAGCGATGTCGCCCTCGGCCGTCGCGGCATTGACCACCGCGCGGTAGGTATCGCCACCGGTCCAGTAGATGATCAGGTCGTCGATCACGCCGCCGGCCTCGTTCAGCATGCAGCTGTACAGCGCGCGACCCTCGGTCTTCAGCTTGGCCACGTCGTTGGCCAGCAGATAGCGCAGGAAGGCCTGGGCCTGCGGGCCGTGGATATCCACGACCTGCATGTGCGAAACATCGAACATGCCGGCGGATTCGCGCACCCGCTTGTGCTCCTCCATCTGGGAGCCGTAATGCAGCGGCATCTCCCAACCGGCGAAATCGACCAGCTTGGCCCCCGCGCGCTGATGCGCGGCATGGAGCGGAGTTGTCTTCAACGTCGTCATCTAGTTCTCGCCTTGCTTGCGTGTCGTGGTCGGCTCGCCGGCATCCGCCGGTGGAACCGCGAGGCCCGGCCGCCGCGCTCCGGGCATAAAAAAAGGGGCGGCCGGCAGAATGAATCTGCCAGCCGCCCCTCTGTCCTGAAACCTGAGAGTTTGCGTCGCGTCAGCCCGTTGTCGGACTGCGTGACCGCCCCCTTCGGTGGGCCGTTTCCGGCCGCTCTCCAGAGTGTGTCTCCTGCACCGTTCCGGTCCTGTAGCCTGAGCGATTCCGGGCGGATGTTGCGCCTTCGGCGTCTGCCAATCGACTGGCGATCGCAGATCTCTTCCAGAACGGTGTGCGGGCATTGTCGGGCGCCCACAGACGAAAGTAATTGTAGACCAAAATACCCCCGCTGCGAAAGCCCGGACGGGCCGCGCCACTATTCCGACGCCGCGACCTGCCCCGTCACCTGCCCCCGCATGCATCCAAAAAGCACCGTCATTGCGAGGAGCCGAAGGCGACGAAGCACAAAAGCGCGAAGCGCGTTGAACGGCCGCAGGCCGGCCCGAAGGGCGAGCGCAGCGAGTAACCTCCGAAAGCTGGCAGTGCGTCACGATCAGCATCCGGTGGTTTCGGACGGAGGTTGCCGCGTCGCCTGCGGCTCCTCGCAATGACGGTGCCAGTGGCGACACTCTGCGCGGGCGACACTCTGCGCGCGCCCTACAAAGCCATGTCGATCGCAAGCAGGACGACGAAGCCAACCAGCACCCCGACCGTGGCCTGGGCCTCGTGGCCCTTGCGGTGCGACTCGGGGATGATCTCGTGACTGATCACGAACAGCATCGCCCCGGCCGCGAACGCCAGCCCCCAGGGCAGCAGGAACTCCATCAGCGTGATCGCTCCGGCCCCGATCAGTCCGCCGATCGGCTGCACCAGGCCCGTCAGCAACGTCACCCCGAATGCCGCCCACTTGCTGTAGCCCAGCGACAGCAGGGCGATGGCGACCACCAGCCCCTCGGGCATATTCTGCAGCCCGATCCCGATGGCCAGCGCGATCCCGTCGCTCACGTCATCGCCGCCGAAGCCGACCCCCACCGCCAGGCCTTCCGGCAGGTTGTGCAGTGCGATTGCAAAGATGAACAACCAGACGCGGCGAATCTTCTGCGGGTCGGCCCCGCTTTGCGGCCCGATGAAGAAATGCTCGTGCGGCACCAGCTTGTGCAGCGCCAGCAATGCACCGCCACCCAGCCCGATCCCCACCGCCAGCACGACAATGGCCATCCCCACGCCGCCGTACTGGGCCTCGGCCTGCTCCACCGAGGGGAGCACCAGTTCGAAGGCCGTGGCCGACAGCATCACGCCGGCGCCGAAGCCCATCATCGCGTCCTCGACCGACTGGCTGATGCGGCGCAGGAAGAAGATCGGGATCGCCCCCACCGCGGTCATCAGACCGGCGACGAAACTCGCCAGCAAGCCGATCTGCAGGGTGCTCAGATCGGCAATGCGTTCTTCCAGCATCGGCCACAGCAGACTGACCAGCCAGATGAAGACCGCCAGTGCGATCAGCGATCCGACGAGGAAGATCCGGGGTACCGGTTTGCCGTGATCCGGCTCGGAAGCCGCGGGAGAGGGTTCGGTCATGCGTCGTCCTTGAGAGTCGAAGCCGCCATTGAAACAGGGTCCATCGCGGCGTTCCACAGACGCGCCCAATGCCCGGGTTCGACAAAAGCTATCGTCAACACCCGTTGTGCGCGGTAGAGTTTTCAGCCAAAGCCGCTCCGGACCACAAGGACCCACCGATGCTCGACACCATCGACCAGTTCCTCGGCGACACCGCCGGCCTGCTTTGGGGCAACCCGCTCACCCTGATCCTGCTGCTGGGCACCGGGCTCTACCTCACCATTCGCCTGGGCCTGGTCCAGGTCGTCGCATTCCGCGAGGGTTGGCGCGCCCTGCGCGGGGCGGATGGACGCGGCGGCGGCACCGGGCAGATCTCGCCGTTCCAGGCGCTGTCCACCGCGCTGTCCGGCACCATCGGGACCGGGAACATCGCCGGGGTCGCCACGGCCATCGCGCTGGGCGGCCCCGGGGCGCTGTTCTGGATGTGGGTCACCGCCTTCTTCGGCATGGCCACCAAGTTCGCCGAGACCACCCTGGCCGTTCGCTACCGCGAGATCGCCCCGGACGGCAGCATCGCCGGCGGGCCAATGTTCACCCTGCTCCACGGCCTCAAGATGAAGAAGCTGGCGATCCTGTTCGCCGCCTTCACCCTGATCGCCTCGTTCGGCATCGGCAACATGGTGCAGGCCAACTCGGTGGTCGACGGCCTGACCTTCATCGTGCCGGATCTGCGCGCGGACGACGACATCATGGGCTGGATGGCCCTGATCATCGGCCTGACCATGGCCGTGCTGGTGGCGCTGGTGATCATCGGCGGGGTCAAGCGCATCGCCATGATCGCCTCGACCATCGTCCCGTTCATGGCCGTGATCTACATGCTGGGCGCCTTCGTGGTGATCGCCGCCAACATCGAGGCCGTCCCGGCCGCGATCGGCACCATCCTGAATCTCGCGCTCAACCCCTGGGCCGCCGGCGGCGGTGCCATCGGCCTCGCCATCCAGTACGGCGTTGCGCGCGGCATGTTCTCCAACGAGGCGGGCCTGGGCTCCTCGGCCATGGCGCACGCCGCGGCCAAGAACGGCGACCCGCCGCGCGAGGGCTCGGTGGCCATGCTCGAGCCGTTCATCGACACCATCGTGGTCTGCACCCTGACCGGCCTCGCCATTGTCGTCACCGGGGCTTATATCGACCGCGCCGACGACGTGGTCGGTGCCTCGCTGACCGCCACCGCCTTCAGCTCCACGCTGGGCCCGTTCGGCGCCATGGTGGTCGGCATCAGCCTGATGCTGTTCGCCTTCTCCACCATGATCGCCTGGTCCTACTACGGCGACCGCTCGGCCTACTTCCTGTTCGGCGAACGCGCGGTGATGCCCTACCGCGTCGTGTTCGTCATCCTCATCGTGATCGGCGCGACCATCCCGCTGGGCGTGGTCTGGAACTTCTCCGACATCGCCAACATCCTGATGGCCGCACCCAACCTGATCGCGCTGATCCTGCTGGCCGGCCTGGTCAAGAAGCTGCGCGACGACTACGTGGCGCATCGCCCGATGCCGGATCGCCATGAGGGATGAGCACAGCTTTGCGGGCGGTCCATCCGACCCGTTCGCACAGGGCCCCGCACGTCCGGACGCGGCCATGCTGGTGCGCGAGGTCGAAGGCGCCCTCGCGGAGGACCTGGGCCCCGATGGTGTCGACGGCGACCTGACCGCCGCCCTGGTCCCGGCTGAACGGGTGGCGCGCGCCACGCTGCTATTGAAGGAGAGCGCGATCGTTTGTGGCCAGCCCTGGTTCGACCGGGTGTTCGCCAGCCTCGCGCCGGAAACCCGGATCGACTGGCAGGTGGCCGAAGGCACCCACGTGGAAGTGGACGACGAACCGCGCGTGATCGCTACCCTGGAAGGCCCCGCACGGGCCGTTCTGGCGGCCGAACGCGCGGCCCTCAACCTGCTCCAGACCCTCTCCGGAACGGCCACCGAGACCGCCCGCTGGGTCGCCCGCCTGGAGGGTACGGACAGCCGCATCCTCGATACCCGCAAGACCCTCCCGGGCCTGCGCCACGGGCAGAAGTACGCCGTGCGCTGCGGCGGGGGCCACAACCATCGCCTCGCCCTGTGGGATGCCGTGCTGATCAAGGAAAACCACATCGCCGCCTGCGGCTCCATCGCGGCCGCAGTGGAACGAGCCCGCACCCTGGGTGCCGGGCGCTGGGTAGAGGTCGAGACCGAGAACCTCGACGAGGTCGATCAGGCCCTGGCCGCGGGGGCAGACGTGATCATGCTCGACGAGCTGTCGCTGGCAGATCTGGCCACGGCCGTGCAGCGCATTCGCGGCCGCGCGATCTCCGAGGCCTCCGGCGGGGTCACACCGGATACCCTTGCGGCCATCGCCGCCACCGGCGTGGACTACATCTCGGTCGGCGCGCTGACCAAGCACCTCCACGCCATCGACTACTCCCTGCGCCTGGACTAGCCCGCGGCTTTCGCGTTGCAATCCCGGCGATTACTGCGCGCCGTTCACCGCCTGGGGCCGGGCCTGGTTCATCCACTAGTGTTTAGGATGGCTTCGGTCCGCCGCCTGCCTGGTTGTGGCTGGCCCTGGTTCGTCGTCGGTGTTTACGGTGCCTTCGTCCGGCCGCCTGCCAGGCGCTGACTCGCCAGCGCGCCCCGAGGCACTTTCTTGCTTGCCCAAGAAAGTGCCCAAAGAAGGGCACCCGGATTCCGCCCGGGAACCTTGCTCCAGGGCCCTCGGGCCGGCGGCGCTGAACTCGCTACGCTGCGCTTCGCTCAGACATCCAGCGCCTTCTCCCGGCCCGAGAACCCTTCCGCAAGGGGCTCCATACGGGAGGAGAAGGTCAAAACAGACGGTATCTCGTAGGGTGCGGTTGAGCGCAGCGAAACGCACCATCTCCAACGCCTAGCGACCCCCTGATGCGATTCGCTGCGCTCATCCGCATCCTACGTCCCCGGCACCCGCTTCGCGGGTGCGGCGCGCCATGGCCGCAGGCCGAGCGTGCCGAAGATGCTCGAAGACCTAGCCATCATCCACTGGCAAGAGCGCTGGGATAGCCGTTGTTTGGACCTACCTCCCCGTTGTCGTCGCGCCGAGTGGAGAGGCTTTTCGCGGGACGATTCTAAATAGACACGGGGCGCTGGATGTCTGAGCGAAACGCAGCGTAGCGAGTTCAGCGCCGCCCGCGAAAAGCCTCGGAGCGAGGGAAACCCCGGCCCGCACAGCGGGCCGGGGTCGCGGCAGTCGGGCGTGTTTCTTGGTTACTTCTTTGCACGAGCAAAGAAGTAACTCGCGGCGCGCTGGCGAGTCAGCGCCTGGCAGGCGGCCAGACGAAGCCACCGTAAACACCGGACGATGAACCGGGACCAGCCTTCTGGGATCGGCGCCGCACCGAGGCCACCAGAAACACCAGATGTCGAACGGGACCCAGCCAGGGCGAGCACAGCACACACACCCCAAGTGCGCCATGGGACCTGGAAGGACGGAAGGCTAGTTCTGCGACGCCGGCGGCATCTGGATGAAGCGTTCGCGGTACAGGCGCAGTTCGTCGATCGAATCGCGGATATCCTGCATGGCCTGGTGCGACGCGTTCTTGCGCAACTGCGCGATCACGTCCGGGGCCCAGCGCCGCGCCAGCTCTTTCAAGGTGGAGACATCCAGATTGCGGTAGTGGAAGTACTGCTCCAACTCCGGCATCAGGCGCGCCATGAAGCGCCGGTCCTGGCAGATGGAATTGCCACACATCGGCGAGGCCCCCTTCGGCACATACTGCGCCAGGAACTCCAGGGTCGCCTGCTCCGCATCGCGGGTGTCCGACGAGCTGTTGCGCACCCGTTCGATCAGCCCCGATGTTCCATGGGTGCGCTGGTTCCATTCGTCCATCCCCTCCAGCACCTCGGCCGGCTGGTACAGGGCGATGACTGGCCCTTCGGCCAGGATGTTAAGGTCCTTGTCGGTGACGATGGTCGCCACCTCCAGGATCCGGTCGGTTTGCGGCTCCAGACCGGTCATCTCGAGATCGATCCAGATCAGGTTTTCGGCATTCACGGCCATGTCGCGTACTCCTTCGCGGGGAGGCCGTCGTGTGACGACCACGGCCCTTTCATATGCCGCAGGAGTCTATCATCATGGTTGCGGGGCCTGTGGCCCCGGACTCCAACCCCCGTGATCAGGAGGGAACAATGCGACATACCCACGCACGTATTGCCGCCGGCACTGCCGCGCTGGCCCTGAGCCTTGGCGGCGCGAACATCGCGCTGGCGGATGACATCCGCATGGGACAGGAGCTGCACAGCGACAACTGCATCAGCTGTCACGCCGACATGGTCGGAGGCGATGGCTCCGACCTCTACACGCGATCGAACCGCATGGTCGGCTCGCACGACGAACTGGTGGCCCAGGTTAACAACTGCAATGTGAATCTCGGTACCAACTGGTTCGACGACGAGGTCAATGCCGTGGTCGCCTACCTCAACGCGGAGTACTACCAGTTCGATGACTGATCTGAAAACCAAGCACTGCCAGTCCTGCGAAGGCTTTACCAACCCGATGCCACGGGACGATGCCCAGCGCGCCCTGGGACAGCTGCACGACGCCTGGGGTATCGACGAGACCGGCAAGAGCATCCAGCGCAGCTTCAAGTTCAAGAACTTCCACGAGACCATGGCGTTCGTGAACGCCGTCGCCTGGATCGCGCATGGCGAGGATCATCACCCCGACATGGCGGTCGGCTTCAACCGCTGTGCGGTGGAGTTCTCGACCCATGCCATCGGCGGGCTGAGCGAGAATGACTTTATCTGTGCCGCGCGCGTCGATGCCCTGTTCGACTAACCCTTCCCGCCACGGCCGAGTACGAGCTTGACGCAGATCGCCCGGGTCTTCGCCCGCCACAACCAGATGGCCGACATCGCGGGGGCCGACAAGCCCCCGCGTCGGTTACGCCTGCACCGCCGCTTCCGCGACCTCGCCTGCGGCGACCTGGTCGAGCTGGATGCCACCGGCGACGAGGTGACCCGCCAGCTGGATCGCAACAATGTGCTCGTGCGTCGCGACGGCTTCGGCCGGCGCAAGGTCATCGCGGCCAATATCGACTGCGTGTGGATTGTGATCGCGCCGGAACCGGCACCCTCGCGCAACCTGATCGACCGCTTTCTGGTGGCAATCCTCAACCTGCCCGCCCGCCCCCGCCTGCTGATCAACAAGCAGGACGAGGGGCCCGCGGCCCGGCCCGAGTGGCTGGACGCCTACCGCCAGCTGGACCTGGATCCGCTATTCGTCAGCGCCAAGAGCGGGTTCGGACTGGACGACCTGGCTGCGGCGGCGGCCGGCCAGACCAACATCCTGGTCGGGCAGTCCGGTGTCGGAAAGTCCTCGCTGGTCGCCGCGCTGCTCGAGCAGTACGGGATCGTCGACGCGATCGCGCCAACCACTGGCGACCTGGCCGCCTCCGGCGAGGGACGCCACACCACGGTCACCGCCCAGTGGTTTCCACTGGCCAACGGCGGCGCCTGGATTGACTCGCCCGGCGTGCGCGATTTCACGCCCGAGATCCCGTCCCTGGACACCCTGGAGCGCGGCTTCCCGGACATCGCGGAGCGCGGTGATCAATGCCGCTTCCGTGACTGCCGCCACCAGAGCGAGCCCGGTTGTGCGGTACTGGCCGCGATCGAGGCCGGCGAACTCCCCGCCGCACGCCTGCAGGCCTGGCACGCCCTCGCCGCCGAGATCCCCGCCCAGAACCGCGCGCGCGGGTAACTTTTCCTCGACGAAGCGCACGAAGAACACCCAGGGTTACCAAGCGATTAACGGGAAGGGGAAGCCTGGACGAAGAAAGGCATTGGCAACCGCGTGTTCGGTGGCGCCCCGCAACGATCCGTGCGAGTCAACGAATTCCAGTCGGGATTTCTTCCAACCTCCCAATGCCCTGTGAATCGCTTTTCCAGCGCTTCTTCGTGCCTTCGTGTACGTCGTGGTTGCGCCAGACGAACTCGGGGAGGCCGCACGGTGGCGTGCAGTGAGAGTTGCGGCGAAACGTGTGCAGGTGTCGCGGCCGGGAGGCCGGGATCAGAAGGTCAGGCCCATCTCGACGCCGATGACCGAGGAGGCCGGCTCGCGGCTCACGCCTTCGAACTCGAGGCGATCGGCCAGCCAGTTATCCGCGGAGTTCAGCGAATAGTCGTCGTAGTACAGGCTCAGGGATAGCTCGGACTGGTTCTGCAGACGCAGGCGGCCATCCAGGCTCAGGTAACCGGCGGTGCGGCCCGTCTCGCGACTGCGATCACCGTAGCCGAAGCCCAGATCCCGATCCTCGCTGGACAGCGGCTGGCGCACGCCCACCCGGAACTGGCTGTCGAAACGCCCGGAGGCGAAGGTCGGCCCGAAGCTGAAATCGGTGAAGTACGCGGTGGACTCACCGGACGGACCGAGTTCGTTCCAGTCCGGACGCGTCTCCATACCCACCCCAAGATTCAGGCCGTAGCCGAAGCCCCCACCCAGTTCCTGGTGATAGCCACCCACCGCCTCGAACAGACGTGTCCCGCCAAAGGCATTGTCGGCCTCGTCCAGGGCCGAGGCATCGCCGGTACTGCGCACGGACAAGCGGTAGCGCGATTCGGTGTCGCGACCCGTTTCCGGCTCGTCGCGCAACGTCACCCCCGCCCCAGCGATCCCCTGGGTCTGGGGTGGTACAACCAGCGAGTAACGGTCGGCGGCGCTGGCAGCGCCCGTGCCCAGTGCGAGCCCCGCAACCACCAGCGAAACCACGAACCAGCCCGAGCGCCACGCGCGCGCACGAAGCGGCCGCAGGCATTGTGCCTGCGGCCGCTTCAGGGCTGCACCGTTCGATCCTTGTCGCGTCACACCAGCAATCCGTGTTGTCGTTCCTGGTCGCTAGCCGGGGGGCCAGCTCAGTGCACGCCCAGCGAGGACATGCATGTGTATATGGTAGACCGTTTGCCCACCGTGGTCGTTGCAATTCATCACGGTTCGATAACCGTTCTCCGCAAATCCGCGATCGCGTGCGATCTCCGCCGCGGCCCGGGCCATCTGCCCGATCACCGGGGCCTCCGCAGCGCTCAAATCGTTCAGCGTGGCAATGTGCGTTTTCGGGATCACCAGCACATGTTCGGGCGCCTGCGGGTTCAGATCCTCGAAGGCCAGCACCGCGTCGTCCTCGAACACCACCCGGGCCGGGATCTCGCCCGCCACGATCTTGCAGAACACGCAATCCGTCATGCCGCTACTCCTGTATCGAAATATTACCACGCATCAATATTCGCGCCGACCCGAAAGTGCATGCGCCAGGGTGCCGGCATCGATGTACTCCAGCTCGCCGCCGCTGGGGATACCCTGGGCGATACGCGTGGTACGAATCCCGTGACGTGCGGCCATCTCCGCGAGGTAATGCGCAGTCACCTCGCCCTCTACCGACGTGTTCGTCGCCAGGATCAGCTCCTCCACACCCTCCGCCTGCAAGCGGGCCTCCAGTCGGTCGAGCCCCAGCTCCTCCGGGCCAATCCCGTCCAGCGGCGACAACCGGCCCAGCAAAACGTGAAAGCGACCGCCGAAATCCGTGGCCGACTCGATCGCCAGCACGTCGCCGGGGCTCTCTACCACGCAAACCACCCGCGAATCGCGCTCCGGGTCCGCGCAGCGCGAACAGGTCTCGGCCGAGGTCAGCGTGCGGCATACCGAGCAATGCCCGATGCGCGCCACGGCCTCGTCCACCGCCCGCGACAGGCGCCGCGCGCCCTCGCGGTCGCGCTCCAGCAAGTGCAGCGCCATGCGCCGCGCCGACTTCGCCCCGACCCCGGGGAGGCAGCGCAGCGCCTGGACCAGCTCGTCCAGTTCCGCTTCCATCAGGCGCGCCCGCTCCGCCGGTTCAGAACGGCAGCTTCATGCCGGCCGGCAGGCCCATGCCCTCGGTCAGGCTGCCCATGCGCTCCTGCGTGGTGGACTCGACCTTCTGCACCGCATCGTTAATCGCGGCGGCCACCAGGTCTTCGAGCATGTCACGATCATCGTCGAACAGGCTGGGGTCGATCTTCACGCGGCGCGCGGCGTACTTGCCGGTCAACACCACGCTGACCAGCCCGCCGCCGGCCTGGCCCTCGATCTCCATCTCGGCCAGCTCGGCCTGCACCTTCTGCATGTCTTCCTGCATCTTCTGGGCCTGCTTCATCAGGCCACCCATGCCACCTTTCATCATCGGTTCGATCTCCTGCCCCGCACAAAGGCGGGTTTGTCCGTATTCGACGGGTTAGCGCGGGGCCGACGACGCGTCGCCCGCGGAGTTGTCTTCGTTGGTTTCGCGAATGCGCACCGCGCCCAGTTCGGCGCCAAATTCCTGGCCCAGGGCCTGGACCACCGGGTCCTCGCGCATGGTCGTCTCGGCGCTAGCCTGACGCTCTGCCGAGGCCGCCGCAAGCCGCGCCGCGGGTGTCGTCTCCGACGGTTCGGACTGGTTGACAATCTCCAGGCGCAGGGGGTGCCCCAGCGTCTTCTCCAGCGCTTCCTTCAGGCGGGTCCTGGCCCGGTCGGTACATAACGTACCCGGAGCCACCGCAATCACCACGCACTCCTGGTCATGCTTGCGCAGCTCCGCGTGCAGGGCGAGTTCGCGCACCGTCCCCATGGGCAGACCCTCGGCAAAACGGTGCCAGTCAAACATCCCGTCTGCGGCCACGGCAGGTGCCACCGGTTCCGCCGTCGAAGATGCCGCCGGCGTGGCCTGTCGCGGCGACGCCTCGCCGTGCGTGGGCTCATCGGCGTGCACCGGCGGTGTGGGTGCCTCCCGCGGAGGTGGCGGCTCGCTCACCCGCTCGCGGAGCGGCGGCGAGTTTTCACCGCTGCGCGAGGCCGCCTGCGCGGCCGGTTTCGGCACGGCCGGTTCGACTGCAGCGGGTTGCACCGCGGGTGCCGCATTACGGGAGGGCGCGGCGCGCGGCGCAGACGCTTCCCCGCGCACCGTGGCCGGCCGGCGTTCGGCCTGGCCCTCGCCCTCCCCAGACCCCGGGGCTGGCTCCGGGCGAAAGGCCAGCAGGCGCAGCAGGGTCATCTCCACGCCCATGCGCGCGTCCGGCGCGTAGGGCAGATCACGCACCCCGTTGATCAGGATCTGATAGGTCAGCTGAATCGTTTCCGGGTCGACCCGGCCGGCGGTCTCGTGTGCCCAGACCAGCGCCTCCTCGCCCGCCGCCGGTGTGGCACCGGCCACCTGCTGCACCGCCACTTGGTGCACCAGCGCGGCGAGCTCGTCCAGCAGGCGCGACCAGTCGGGTCCCAGCGTCTCCAGCTCCGCCAGGCCCGCCAGCAGGGCCGGGCCGTCCCCGGCAAACACCGCATCCAGCAGCGCGGCCAGTCGCGTGCGCGGGAGCAATCCAAGCATGTCGCAGGCGTCGGATTCGCTCAGGCGGTCGCCGCCATAGGCAATCGCCTGGTCGGTCAGACTCAGGGCATCGCGCATCGAGCCCTCGGCCGCCTCGCCCAGACGCAGCAGGGCACCCGGCTCCGCCTCGACGCCTTCGGCGGCCAGGATCCGGGTCAGGTGCTCGGCGATCATCGCCGGCGGCATCGGTTTCAGGTTGAACTGCAGGCAGCGCGACAGCACGGTGACCGGCAGCTTCTGCGGATCGGTCGTCGCCAGCAGGAACTTCACGTGTTCCGGCGGCTCCTCCAGGGTCTTCAACAGGGCGTTGAAGCTCTTCTCCGAGAGCATGTGTACCTCGTCGATCAGGTACACCTTGAAGCGCCCGGTGGTCGGGGCATAGGAGACGTTGTCCAGCAGCTCGCGGGTATCGTCCACCCGGGTGCGCGAGGCGGCATCCACTTCGATCAAGTCGAGGTGACGACCCTCGGCGATCTCCACGCAGGAACGGCACTCGCCGCAGGGCGTGGCCGTAACGCCGGTCTCGCAATTGAGACAGCGCGCAAGAATCCGGGCAATGGAGGTCTTGCCCACCCCGCGGGTACCGGCAAACAGGTAGGCGTGGTGCAGGCGTTCGCCGCTCAGGGCATTGGCCAGGGCGCGCACCACATGCGGCTGCCCGACCAGGTCCTCGAAGCGCGAGGGGCGCCACTTGCGGGCCAGAACCTGGTGACTCATGCCTCCCCCGTCAGTGGAGTCTGTTGCGTGCCCGGGTGCGGGGCAATCACCGCAGGAATCTGGGCCGCAAGGAAAAGGGTGGTGGCCCGCACCCGCCACACCCCGGCGCCCGACGCAGTTGCTACCGTTGCTCCCTTCCGGGCCTGGCGGGGTTCACAACCTGTCGTCGCGAGGGGACTGATACGGACCACCATAACGCGGACCGCGATTCGGGCTTTCCGAATCCGGGCGGCAAGCTTCCGCATTTCCGGCGGACGCGTCAACCTTGAGACACCACAAAGGGCCGGAACTGACGATAGCCCAAAACTAACAACCGTATAGAGAACGAAAACTGGATCAATGAGAGGCCAGCCCTTATCTTGAGTCTAGCAGTCGGGCATCGCCTCGACCGAACCAAAATCTTCTTTCTGGTCTACTGCAATTAACACCCAAACAGGAGTACGAAATATGGAACTCGAAAATCGCGAAGGTCAGCGCGTCCCGGAAGTCACCTTCCGCTGCCGCAAGGACAACGACTGGAATGACGTCCGCAGCGAAGACCTGTTCAAGGGTCGCAACGTGGTCGTGTTCGCCCTGCCGGGCGCATTCACCCCGACCTGCTCGTCCGCCCACGTGCCGCGTTACAACGAGCTGGCACCGGTGCTCAA
Organism: Thioalkalivibrio versutus; assembly: GCF_001020955.1. Taxonomy (NCBI): domain Bacteria; kingdom Pseudomonadati; phylum Pseudomonadota; class Gammaproteobacteria; order Chromatiales; family Ectothiorhodospiraceae; genus Thioalkalivibrio; species Thioalkalivibrio versutus. Next base: position 847,280 of record NZ_CP011367.1, on the reverse strand, counting down.
GCAGCATGGCATCGACGAGATCGTCTGCATCTCGGTCAATGATGGCTTCGTGATGGAAGCCTGGCAGGCCGATCAGCAGGCCGACCGGGTGACCTTCATCGCCGACGGTAACGGCGAATTCACCGAACAGATGGGCATGCTGGTCGACAAAAGCGACCTTGGCTTTGGTCACCGCTCCTGGCGCTACTCCATGCTGGTGCGCGACGGCGTGATCGAGAAGCAGTTCATCGAGCCGGACGAGCCGGGCGACCCCTTCGTCGTCTCCGACGCCGACACGATGCTCGCCCACGTCGCCCCGGATGCGGCCTGCCCCGAAGACGTCGTGGTCTTCACCAAGCCGGGCTGCCCGTACTGTGCCAGCGCCAAGGAGATGCTGGAGAACGCCGGTCTCGACTACGAGGAGATCGTGCTGGGTCGCGACGCCAGCCTGCGCAGCCTGCGGGCGGCTACCGGTGCGATGACCGTGCCGCAGGTATTCGTCGGCGGGCACCGCATCGGCGGCGCGGAAGATCTGCAGGAGTGGATCTCCCGCGAGAAAAAGGCGGCGTAACTCGTCGCCACCACCCGGGGCGGGTCCACGGCCCGCCCCGGATGGCCATCTGCTCCCACAGGTGGCCATCCGTGTCCGGACGTCGACCCATCCGGACGTCCGGACACGGATGGCAAACCCTGACGACCGTAACGACGGCGGTCGTTATGCGAAACTTCGACTAAACCCAACGTTGACCGAATCCTTCGAGGAACCGACATGGAACACTACGACATCATCGTGATCGGCGGCGGCAGCGGCGGCCTGGCCGTTGCGGAACGTGCCGCCCCGCACGGCGCCCGCGTCGCCGTGTTCGATCCCAAGCCCCTGGGCGGCACCTGCGTGAACGAGGGCTGCGTCCCGAAAAAGCTCACCTGGTACGCCGCGGAGCACCTGTCGCACGCCCGCGAGGCCGGCGAGTTCGGTGTGGACGTCGAGATCAAGGGCATCCGCTATGCCGACCTGGCGAACAAACGCCAGGCAATGTTGAAGGACCTGAACAACTTCTGGTCCGGGCACCTGGAGAAGCTGGGCGTGACCCACATCCCGGAACGCGCCCGCCTGGCCGACAAGAACAAGGTGGTCAGCGAGAGCGGCACTGAGTACACCGCCGAGCGCATCGTGTTGGCCATGGGTGGCGCCCCGCTGGTACCACCGCTCGAGGGCGCCGAGCTGGGTGCCACCTCCGACGACTTCTTCGAGTGGACCGAGCTGCCGGAATCCATCGCCGTAATCGGCGGAGGCTACATCGGACTGGAAATGGCCGGCATGCTGCGCTCCATGGGTGTGAAGACCGACGTGGTCGCCATGGAGGACCGCGTGCTGGAGATCGCCGACCCGATGATCTCGCAGACGCTGGACCAGCACATGGAGCACCAGGGCATCGGCCGTCATCTGGGCATGAAGGCCGCGGGTCTGGGCGGCAAGCCCGGCGCGGTCACCGTCAAACTGGAAGGCGGCAAGGAACTGGGCCCGTACGAGAAGGTGCTGTGGGCCGTCGGCCGCAAGCCGGCCACCCAGGACATGGGTCTGGAAGAGGTCGGCGTCGAGATCGCCCGCGGCGGCACCATCCCGGTAGACGAGTGGCAGGCGACCAACGTCGAGGGCATCTACGCCCTGGGCGATATCATCGGCAAGGGTCCGCTGACCCCCGTGGCCATCGCCGCCGGTCGCCGCCTGGCCGCGCACTGGTATGCCCCGGAGACGAATCCCGTGCCGGTGGACTACGACCAGATCCCCACGGTCACCTTTACGCACCCGACCGCGGGCATGGTCGGCCTCACCGAGCCGCAGGCAGTGGAGAAGCACGGAGACACGGTGCGTATCTACGAGACGCAGTTCGGCGGCCTGAACCGCGCCTTCGCCGAGGGCGAGGTGCCGCCGGTGGCAATGAAACTGGTCTGCGTCGGGAACGACGAAAAGGTGGTGGGCATCCACATGATCGGCGCCAATGTCGACGAGATGCTGCAGGGTTTCGCGGTGGCCGTGCGCATGGGCGCGACCAAGCGCGACCTGGACCTGACCATCCCGCTGCACCCGACCAGCGCCGAGGAACTGGTCACCCTGAAGGAAGGCCGCCCGGGCCGCCAGGAAGGCATTGCCAAGGCCGCCTGAGGGCCACGCCGTCCTCCCCACGTAAACGCCGCCCCGGCAACCAACCGGGGCGGCGTCAAGACGTTATCTCGTGGGCCGTCTGTGCCCGTATTTTCTAGAATCGCCAGCCAACCGAGGCAGTAAACGCGTCGACTTTGTAGTCGCTGTCGAAGTCATAGCGTTCGTACTCGGCGCGAATCAGGAAGCTGTCCAGATTCACCTGCGCACCGAGTCCGTAGACCGGATCCACGCCATCGTTATCACGCAGGGTGATGCTCTCATCACCCAGGTTGCCCCGGACGTCTGCATCCCACGAGGGAAACACTGGTTAATGTACGCACTCGCGTTGGCACCCCAGGTTTCCCGAGACAAGGCGCGCCGCTTGCGGGTAGTGGTTCTACCCGCAAGCGGCGCAACGCAGGATCGGGGAACCTGGGGTGCCAACCCCGAAGGGGCTCGGCCGCTTTTGCGCGCGCACGGCGTTGCGGTTCCCTTGTGCAGAATGACTGCACGGCAGTCACCGCGCCTTGTTCGCACGCAAAAGCGACTCGAGCGCGAGTGCGTACATTAGCCAGTGTTTCCCTTGGCGAGGCCCGCCTTCGCAAAGAACTCGAAATGCTGCCCGATCGGCAGTTTGCCGAGGACGCTCGCGCCATAGGCTCGGGACTTGATGTCGGTATGCGCACCGGACTCGTCACCGCGCAGCTTCACCTTTCCGAGATCCGAGTAGAACCCCTCGACCCCTACATACGGATTGAAGTTGTACCCGACAAACCCGCGCCAGACGTTGTCGTCGTCGTCCAGGCGGTAGTCCGAGGCCCCGGAACCGATGAAATCGGCGACTTCATCGCGGTCGTTCTTCAGAGCGCTGAAACCGGTACCGAGCCCCATGTACAGGCCCTCGCCCCGATCAGACTCATCTGCCATCACCACCTGGGGCGCCAGGATCCCTGCAGCGGCCACCACAACCGTGTTCAACAAGATCTTTTTCATCTTCGCGTCTCCTTCCTGATCGTGCTCGAAATGTAAAATTTCTTGACTGCCATAAAGACGCCGGCGATTTTCCCGAAACACCCCAGGTCCGGAAAGAAGAAATGCGTGACTCATTTTCAAACACGTGCAAAACAGCCCCACCCCGAGACCCGACTCGTGATACCGCGCACACCCACAGAACCCAAAGAAAAAGGCTGATGGGCGAACCGCCATCCGCTCATGGCGACCCACCCACCAGCCTTTTGTTTCCTGATCGCTGCATCCGTTTGACCGAGCCCCTTTCCGACCCGGCCCCACGGCACGGCGACCACTGATCAGTCCATATCGTGCGCCGGATCCTCCTCGGAGAACGCGTCGTCATGCCCCCCGCGGCCGGATTCGTCCTCTTGCACCTCATCCTCGCGCAGATCCTCGATCCAGCCACGCAGATCCTCGTCCACCTCCTCGATCGTCTCGTCCACTGCCTCGCCGGCCTCCTGCGCCGGGCCCGGATCGGAACAACCCGCCAGCATGCCGCCAAGCGCGAGGGCTACCGCATATACCGGCAGCGACAGGAATCGGGACGGACCGTCCGCATCCTTGCATGATTTTCGGATAACGCTGCTCATTGCATTTTCCCTCCAGGAATTCTTTTCCATGGCGCGCCGATCAATGCTTCCCAATCCATCGAAAAGGCAACATGTTTGTACCGACGCCGGCGACCTCTATCTCGGCATGCACCGAAGCCGACCTGAACAAGTTCACATTTCCCGACCGGACACATGTTCATCCGATTGAAAACCCATAGCGAACATCACCCACCTAGCCCCAGTGTGTCCTTGGTGGATACGCCAGGTCGCCCATGGGAGTCCGGAACTGAGAACTGGTACGCCAAGCCGAATACAAGAAGCCATGGGACAGCGAATTCTGGCCTACACTGAAAATTCAAACGAGCCGAAAGGAGAGAACCAATGCTGGGATGGGCACTACTTTTCCTGATCGTTGCGATCGTCGCGGGCGCGCTGGGGCTGAGCGGGATTGCCGGGGCCGCCACGCAAATCGCCTGGATCCTGTTTGTCGTGGGCCTGATCCTGGCGGTGGTGTTCTTCGTCACCGGGAGGCGCCCCCCGGTGTAACGAAGGCTTGCTGACGACCGGGGCGAATGCGAACAGGTCGGCATTCGCCCCCGTTACGCCGCGGGCCGGTGTAACGAGAAGAAACACGCACGTTACACAACGTAACGCACGGAACAGACCGCTTGGCCACAACCTGCTGATTCGCGGGGGCCAAAGAATTGGCGTGCAACTTGCAGTAGACCCCCGAGACGTGAACACCATCACTTTGGGGATGCCGCTACCGCCATGTCCGACGCGCTCGACAGCACCCGGGAGTTCCTCGGCGCCCACGCCCCGTTCGACCAGCTCGAGACGGATGCGCTGGAGTTCCTGCTGCCCCGCCTGGAGAGTCGCTTCTACGCGCGTGGCGCGCGCATCACCGACCCCGAGGCCGGTCCGGCCCAGCGTTTCCACATCATCCGCCAGGGCCGCATCCGCGGCGAGACCCCCAGCGAGGACGAACAGCTCTCCGGCAAGGCCTGGGAGCTGATCCCCGGCGAATGCTTCCCGATCGGCGCCCTGCTCGGCCGCCGCGCGGTACATACCGTGCATCGCGCGGCGGAGGACACCGTCTGCCTGGAACTGAGCCTGGAGGACTTCGACCGCCTGCGCGCCCGTTCGCGGGTCTTTAACGACTTCTGCACGCGCCGCCTGGCCAACCTGCTGGACCGCCTGCAGCAGGGCCTGGACACCCTGTCCGCCCGCGACGGGGGCGCCGGACAACTCAACACGCCACTGGTTCTGCGCCTGGCGCGCAGCCCGGTTACCTGCCGCCCGGACACCCGGCTGCGCGAGGTCCTGACCACCATGCGCGACGAACGGGTCGGCTCCATCGTCGCGGTCGACGACAACCAGCGGCCGGTGGGCATCTTCACCCTGCATGACCTGCTCTCGCGCGTGGCGCTGGCGGATGTCGACCTCGACACCCCGGTCGCGGCCGTGATGACCCCCGACCCGGTGGCGCTGGAGGAGAGCACCCCGGGCTTCGAGGGTATCGAGGCGATGACCGAGCACGGGATGACCCACCTGTGTGTGGTGCGCGACGGCCGCCTGGTCGGCGTGCTGGGCGAGCGCGACCTGCTGACCAGTCAGCCGCTGACCCTGGACGGCCTGGTGCGCGCGATCCGCCGCGCCGACTCTGTCACCGCCGTCGCCGAACGCCTGCGCCAGGTGCCACGCCTGATCGAGGCCGTGGCCGGCCAGGGCGCAGAGGCCGATCAGGTCCTGCGCCTGATCACGCGTCTCAACGAACACGCCACCCGCCGGGTGCTGGCCCTGTTGCGGCCGCAGCACGAGGCCATCGAGGGCATCGACTTCACTTGGCTGGCGTTCGGCTCCCAGGCGCGCGAGGAGCAGGCCCTGGTCACGGACCAGGACAACGGCATCCTGTTCGACGCCGCGGCCAGCGACGCGGACGCGATCCGCGAGCGCCTGCTGCCGTACGCGAAGGACGTGAACCAGGCGCTGGCCGAGTGCGGGTTCATGCTGTGCCCCGGCAACATCATGGCCGGCAACCCGGAGTGCTGTCTGAGCGGCCCGGAGTGGGATCAGCGTTTCACCCGCTGGATCGAGCAGGGCACGCCGGAGCACCTGCTCAAGAGCAGCATCTTCTTCGATCTGCGCGCCGTGGACGGCGATGCCGGACCCGTCGAGGCGCTGCGCACCCGCCTGCTGCAGAAGACCGCCTTCAACAGCCGCTTCCGCCGCCAGATGGCCGCCAACCAGCAGATGTTCCGCCCACCACTGGGTCTGTTCGGCGAGATCAAGAGCGGGTCCAACGGAATCGATATCAAGAAACAGGGGCTCACGCCCTTCGTCGACGGCGCACGGGTGATCGCGCTGGCGGCCGAGTTGCCGGCCACACGCACCCACGAACGTCTGGACCAGGCCGTTGCGGCCGACGTAATGCGCGCCGCCGATGCCCAGGACTACCACGCCGCACTGCGCTACCTGCAGATGCTGCGCCTGCGCGCCCAGCAAAAGGCGCTGCGCGAGGGACGCGACGACGACAACCGAATCCGGCCGGAAGAGCTGGGTGCCCTGGAGGGACGGGTGCTCAAGGAGAGTTTCCGGCAGGCCCGCAAGCTGCAGGGACAGCTTGAGGTTCAATACCAGCTGTGATGGAACACGGCAAACAACAAAACCTTACGAGAGGAGCATCGTCATGTCACAAGAAGACCTGAGCCGGCAGGCCTACTGGCGGGCGCATCTGCGTCTGCTGGGCATCTGCCTGGCAATCTGGTTCCTGGTGTCGTTCGTGCTGGGCATTCTGGTCTCCCAGCCGCTGAACGCGATCCAGCTGGGGGGCTATCCGCTGGGCTTCTGGTTCGCGCAACAGGGCTCGATCTACACCTTCATCATCCTGATCTTTGTTTATGCCTGGCGCATGAACGTCCTGGATCGCAAGTTCAACGTCCACGAGGAGTAAGCCTGTCATGGATCAACAGACTCTAAGCCTGCTCGTGGTCGGGGCGACCTTCGCCCTGTACATCGGCATTGCCATCTGGGCGCGCGCCGGTTCGACCAGCGAGTTCTACGTCGCCGGGCGCGGCATTAACCCGATCGCCAACGGCATGGCCACGGCCGCGGACTGGATGTCCGCCGCGTCGTTCATCTCCATGGCCGGCCTGATCGCGTTCCTCGGCTTCACCGGGGGTGCGTACCTGATGGGCTGGACCGGCGGCTACGTGCTGATGGCACTGCTGCTGGCCCCGTACCTGCGCAAGTTCGGGAAGTTCACGGTGCCGGAATTCATCGGTGACCGCTTCTACTCGAAGACTGCGCGCATTATCGCGGTGATCTCCCTGATCGTGATGTCCGTGACCTACGTGATCGGGCAGATGCGCGGGGTCGGGATCGCCTTCTCCAACATCCTGGAAGTGCCACTGGCCACCGGCCTGATCGCCGGCATGACCGTGGTGTTCATCTACGCCGTGCTCGGCGGGATGAAGGGCATCACCTACACCCAGATCGCGCAGTACGTGATCATGATCTTTGCCTACACGGTGCCGGCGATCTTCATTGCCATCACCCTGACCGGCAATCCGGTCCCGCAGCTGGGACTGGGCTCCACCCTGCAGGGGACGGATACCTACCTGCTGGAGGCGCTGGACCAGACCATGGTCGATCTGGGCTTCCACGCCTACACCGAAGTGGGCGGCATGAGCATGCTCAACATGTTCCTGCTGACGCTGGCGCTGATGATCGGTACCGCGGGCCTGCCGCACGTGATCATCCGCTTCTTCACCGTTCCGCGCGTGCGTGATGCCCGCAAGTCCGCCGGCTGGGCGCTGGTGTTCATCGGCATCCTCTACACCACTGCCCCGGCAGTCGGCGCGATGGCCATCTGGAACCTGGTGAACACCGTCCACCCGGGCGAGATCGGCACCGAAGAGGGGCACCTGGCCCATGCGGACCGGCCGGCGTGGATGGAGCGCTGGGAACAGACCGGCCTGCTCGCCTTCGAGGACAGAAACGACGACGGCGTGATCCAGTACTACAACGACGGCAACGAAGAGTTCGCGGCTTTCGCCGAAGAGGAATACGGCTGGGAAGGTTCCGAGATCGTCACCCTCGACCGCGACATCATGGTGCTGGCCAACCCCGAGATCGCCGGGCTTCCGGGCTGGGTCATCGCACTGGTCGCAGCGGGCGGTATCGCCGCCGCACTGTCGACCGCAGCGGGACTGCTGCTGGCCATTGCATCGGCCATCTCGCATGACTTGCTGAAGGGCGTGTTCATGCCAAGGATCAGCGAGAAGAGAGAGCTCATGGCCGGACGTATCGCCATGGGTGTCGCCATCCTGTTCGCCGGTTATCTGGGGCTGAATCCACCCGGCTTCGCGGCCGAGGTGGTGGCACTGGCCTTCGGTCTCGCCGCGGCCTCGCTGTTCCCGACCCTGATGATGGGCATCTTCATGAAGAAGATGAACAAGGAAGGCGCGATCGCCGGCATGCTGGTGGGTCTGCTGACCACCCTTCTGTACATCTTCACGTACAAGGGCTGGTTCTTCTTCTCCGGCACCGCGATGCTCCCGGACAACCCGGACGGCTGGCTGCTGGGCGTGAACCCGACCGGCTTCGGCGCCATCGGCGCGGTCTTCAACTTCGTCACCGCCTACATCGTGATGAAGCTGACCAAGGAGCCGCCGAAGGACATCCAGGATCTGGTGGAAAGCGTGCGCGTACCGCGTACCGAAGGCTGATGGACGGTCCCGCCATGACCAACATGGCGGGACCCCTGCCACCATGACTGGATGGTCATTCGACAGGAGAAAAGACGGGGTCGGCTCGGGTGCACCGGGTCGGCCCCTTTTATCTGGCACAGTGTCTGCGGGCCAAGCGGCAATCGACCCTACCCCGGTCGATTGCCGGTTGCCCCACCCCACGTGAACACCCAACGGACCCACGCATGAACGGCGAACTCGAAGAGATCCGCGAGTTTCTCGAACACTGCCCCGATCTGGCCCCCCTGCCGGAGGCCAGCCGGGATGCCTTTCTACGCCAGCTCACCCTGCGCTACCTGCGCGAGGGCACCAGCTTCCCCCCGGACGCCGAACCCGGCCTGTGGATCGTGCGCACCGGCACGCTGGAGATCCGCGACGCGCAGGACACCCTGCACGACCGCCTGGGCGAGGGCGATCTGGTGCACATCCCCAACACCCCGGCGCGCCCGCTGGGCCCGGTCACCGAGGATGCCCTGGTCTACCACCTGCCGCTGGATCGCGCCCTTGAGCTGGCCGCGCGCGACGACGCCATCGCCCAGTTCCTCGACGCCGACGCCCCGCGCCCACTGGCCACTGACCGCACAGCACAGGGCGGGCACGGGGACCGCAGCCTGCTAACCACGCCAGTGCGCGCCCTGATGACCTGCGACCCGATACTGGCCGTCAGCACGCTCAGCCTGCGCGAGGCCGCGCGCCTGATGGACCGCGGCGACATTTCCGCGCTGCTGCTGCACACGCCCGAGCGCCCGGGCGAACCCTGCGGCATCCTCACCGACACCGACCTGCGCCGTGCGGTCGCCAACGGCGTGGACCCCGGCCAGGCCGTTGCTGAATCCATGGCCAGCCCGCTGACCACGGTTGAGCGCGGCACCCCCGCCTTCGAGGCCCTGCTGCGCATGGCGCGCCACGACATCCACCACCTCCCGGTCGTCCACGAGGCCGACGGGACCCTGGCCGGCATCCTCTCCAGCACCGACCTGATCCGCCACCAGGGCACCAGCGCCGTCTACCTGGTGCGCGACCTGCGCCGTGCCGACGACCTTGCCGGCCTGCAGGGCGTGATGCAGGCCCTGCCCCAGTTGCAGGTGCAACTGGTGGAGGCCGGCGCCGACGCCGCCCAACTCACCCAGACTGTTACCACGGTGATCGACACACTCACCCAGCGCCTGATCGAGCTGGACGAACGCGGCCGCGGCCCGGCCCCCTGCGCCTTTGCCTGGCTTGCGAGCGGCAGCCAGGGCCGCCACGAGCAGACCGTGTTCACTGACCAGGACACCGCTCTCATCATTGCCGATGACGCCTCGCCGGACGTCGACGTCTGGTTCGCGGAGCTTGCCCGCGGGGTAACCGCCGGCCTCGACGCCTGCGGCATCCGCGCTTGCCCCGGCGATGTCGATCCCACCCATCCCGACTGGCGCCGACCCGCGGCTGACTGGGCGCGCGAGATGGAACGCGTGCTGCACCACCCGGCCCCACGCGACGCGATGCTGGCCACCCACTACCTCGACATGCGCGTGATCCACGGTGCGGCCGAACTGTTCGAACCATTACGCCAACAAGCATTGGAGGTTGGTGCGCGCCACGAGGCCCTGCTGAGCACCCTGGCCGACCAGGCGCGCAACCTGCCCCCACCGCTCGGCTTCTTCCGCCAGTTCGTGCTGGAGGACAGCGGCGCACACGCCGACACCCTCGACCTGAAGATGCGTGGGCTGCTGCCGATCGTCGCCATGGCACGGGTCTTTGCCCTGCACGCCGGCAGCGCGGCCCGCAGCACAGTGGAACGCCTGAGCGCCGCGGCCCGGGCGGGGGTTATCAACGAGAGCACGGCCGACAACCTGGCCGATGCCTGGGTGTACATCGCTAACCTGCGCGCCCGCCATCAGGCTCGCCAGATCCGCAACGGCCAGCCCCCGGACAACGCGCTGGACCCGGCCGGACTGTCCACCCTGGAGCGCAGTCACCTGAAGACCGCCTTCCGCCTGGTGAACGACGCCCGCAAGACGGCCCTCTGATGGTCTGCCCTCTGCACGCTGCCGCATGGCTCCGCCCGCCTGGCCACTGGCGCTTCTGCCGCGCCCGGCGTCGGGCTGCGCGCCGCGCCCCGCCGGGCCCGCTGCGCGAGCTCCTCGAGGCCCCCATGCCGCCCGCCGGCCAGCCGGTGGTCGCCAGCCGCTTTCTCGCAGTGGATCTGGAAACCACCGGCCTGGACCCGGAACACGACCGCATCCTGAGCATGGGCTGGGTGGCAATGGAGGGCCCGCGCATCGACCTCGCCACTGCGGACCAGCGCCTGGTGCGCGCGGAAGGGCCCGTGCCGGAGGCCAGCGCCGTCATCCACCGCATCACCGATCAGCGCGCCGCCAGCGGGGTACCGCTGGACGAGGCCCTGAACGCCCTGTTCCACGCGCTCGCCGGGCGCGTCATGGTGGCGCACCACGCGGCCCTGGAGATCGGCTTCCTCGAGCAGGCCTGCCAGCGCCTGTATGGCGTAAGCGCCCCGCTGGCCATCGTGGACACGCTGCGCCTGGCGGAGACGGCCCTGCGCCGCGCCGGCCAGCCGATCCCGGCCCACGGGCTGCGCCTGCATACCCTGCGCGCGCGCTACAACCTGCCGGCCTATCGCGCGCACGACGCGTTGTTCGACGCCATCGCCGCGGGCGAACTGTTCGCCGCGCTGCTGAGCCGGCAATCGCCGGACGGAAAACTGCCACTGGGGCGCGTGCTGTTCCGCCCCGCGTGGCTCTGGTAAGCGCGGCCAGCGCCCGGTTCGCATGCTATCCTCGCACCCACCAAAGGGGCTGGCGGTTGGCCACTCCCATACCCCATACCAAAAACCGATCTGGAGGCCCTGATGAGTGACAACATCGAGTCCACCCTCACCGAGACGCGCCACTTTGCGCCGCCGGCGGAGTTCACCGAAAACGCCCGCCTGAAGCCAGCCGATCTCGAGGCCCTGCACCAGAAGGCCGAGGCCGACTACGAGGGCTTCTGGTGCGATCTCGCGCGCGAGAAGATCGACTGGAAGACCGAGTTCGCCCAGGGTCTCGACGAGTCCAAGGCGCCGCATTACCAGTGGTTCGCCGACGGGCGCATGAACGTCTCCTACAACTGCATCGATCGCCACCTGGAAGTCCGCGGCAACAAGACCGCGATCGTCTTCGAGGCGGAGAACGGCGACACCCGCCACCTCACCTACCGTGACCTCTACAACGAGGTCGGCAAGCTCGCCAACGCCCTCAAGGGCATGGGCGTGGTGAAGGGCGACCGCCTCATCATCTACATGCCGATGGACGCCGAGGCCGTGATCGCCATGCAGGCCTGTGCCCGCATCGGCGCGATCCACTCGGTGGTGTTCGGTGGCTTCTCCGCGGACGCCCTGCGGGACCGCGTGGTGGACTCCGGCTCCAAGGTCGTGATCACCGCCGACGGCGGCGAGCGCGGCGGCAAGGTCGTGGGGCTCAAGGCCAACGTCGACAAGGCGCTGGACTCCAACCCGGGCGACGTCGAGAAAGTGGTCGTCTGCAAGCGGGCCGGCAACGACGTGACCATGCACGCCGACCGCGACGTCTGGTGGGAAGACGCCGTGGACGGCGAATCCGTCGACTGCGAGCCGGAATGGGTGGAGGCCGAACACCCGCTGTTTCTGCTCTACACCTCCGGCTCCACCGGCAAGCCCAAGGGCATCCAGCACTCCAGTGCCGGTTACCTGCTGGGCGCGATCGTCACCAACGAGTGGGTGTTCGACCTGCAGGGCGACGACGTCTACTGGTGCACCGCGGATGTCGGCTGGATCACCGGCCACACCTATGTCGCCTACGGCCCGCTGGCCGTGGGTGCCACCCAGGTGGTCTACGAGGGTACCCCGACCGTGCCCGACGCCGGGCGCTGGTGGAAGATGTGCCAGGACCACGGCGTGACCGTGTTCTACACCGCCCCCACCGCCATCCGCGCGCTGATGAAGGCCGGACCGGACCTGCCCAAGCAGTACGACCTGTCCAAGCTGCGCCTTCTGGGCACGGTCGGCGAACCGATCAACCCCGAGGCCTGGATGTGGTACTACACCACCGTCGGCGAAGAGCGCTGCCCGATCGTCGATACCTGGTGGCAGACCGAGACCGGCGCCAACATGATCGCCCCGATCCCGGGCGCGACCACGCTGGTCCCCGGCTCCTGCACCCAGGCCCTGCCCGGCATTGCCGCCGACGTGGTGGACGAGGACGGCAAGAGCCTGGGCGCCGACGAGGGCGGCTACCTGGTCATCAAGAAGCCCTGGCCGCATATGCTGCGCACCGTCTGGGGCGACGACCAGCGCTACAAGGACACCTACTGGCCGAAGTTCGGCGGCAAGTACTACCTGGCCGGCGACTCCGCGCGCCGCGACGCCGAGGGCAACTTCTGGATCATGGGGCGCATCGATGACGTGCTGAACGTCTCCGGCCACCGCATGGGCACCATGGAGGTCGAATCCGCTCTGGTCGCGCACAAGGCGGTCGCCGAGGCCGCCGTGGTCGGCCGCCCGCATGACGTGAAGGGCGAGGCCATCGTCGCCTTCGTGATCCTGCAGGGCGATCGCCTGACCGGCGACGAGGCCGAGGAGATGGTCAAGGAACTGCGCAACTGGGTCGCCGACCAGATCGGCCCGATCGCCAAGCCGGACGACATCCGCTTTGCCGACGGCCTGCCCAAGACCCGCTCCGGCAAGATCATGCGCCGCCTGCTGCGCTCCATCGCCAAGGGCGAGGAGATCACCTCCGACACCTCCACGCTGGAGAACGAGGCCGTCATCCCGCAGCTCCAGGGCAAGGCCTGACCCCCCGGCCGGGGCCCCAAGCCCCGGCCTTTTCCCGTCCCTCCCCCCCCGTCATTGCGAGGAGCAACGCGACGAAGCAATCTGTGTCCAAAACCACCGGAACCTGATCGCTCGCGCAGTGCCAGCGTTGGGAGATTACTCGCTGCGCTCGCCCTTCGGGCCGGCCTTTGGCCGTTCAACGCAGCTTCGCTGCTTTCGTGCTTCGTCGTTGCACTCCTCGCAATGACGGGGCGGGGGTTATCATTCGCACTCACAACCCCTCCCAGGCACCATCACCGGCAAACCCCAGGCCCCACAACGCATGAGCACCCACCACTCCGGCACTCCAAAGGACCACCCCCAGGCCCCGCGCCTGCGTGTGCTGCTGGGCGAGGTCACGGCCATGGGCCCGGGCAAGGCCATGCTGCTGGAGGCCATCCGCGACAAGGGCTCGATCTCCGCGGCCGCGCGCAGCGTCGGCATGTCGTACCGCCGCGCCTGGGACCTCGTCGAGACCATGAACCAGAGCTTCCGCGAGCCCATGGTGGCCACCGCCAAGGGCGGCTCCGGCGGCGGCGGGGCCCAGGTCACCGCCTTCGGCGAGACCGTACTGGCACGCTACCGCGACATGGAACGCCAGGCCTGCGAGGCCCTGCGCGACGAGCTGCACGCCTTCGCCGAGTTCCTCGCCGACGACCCCAAGCCGTAACGCCGATCCCAGCCTTGACGGGTCTCCCTGGCCCACGCATCATTGCGCCTACCGATATGCAAACTGAAATATAACGAAACGCATATCCACCCAGACAAGCGCCGCGTCACTGCGAGGAGCAGCGCGACGAAGCAGCCTCCCAACGGAACCACCCGAGCCCAACAAGACCCAGCCACAGGGAAGACCCACACCATGCACCTGCGCGCCCTCCTCCTGACCCTGCTGCTCCTGCTACCCGGCCTGACCACCGCCAACGGCCCGCTGACCATCGCGGCCGCCTCCGACCTGCGCTTCGCCCTGGACGAGATCCTGGACGCCTACCGCGAGGCGCACCCGGACGACACGGTACGCGTCACCTACGGCTCCTCCGGCCGCATGACCACGCAGATCATGAACGGCGCCCCCTACGACGTGTTCTTCTCCGCCGATATCGCCTACCCACAGAAGCTGCGCGCCGAGGGCCACGCGGTGACCGAGCCGGAGGTCTACGCCATCGGCCGCATCGTGCTGTGGAGCAACCGCATGGATGCCTCGGAAATGACACTGGAAGACCTGCTACGCGACGACATCCGCCGCGTCGCCATCGCCTCCCCAACCCACGCCCCCTACGGCGTGCGCGCGATGGAGGCGCTCAAGTCCGTGGGCGTCTGGGACGACCTGCAGTCCAAGATAGTCAACGGCGACAACATCGCCCAGACCGCGCGCATGATCCAGGCGGGCGGCGCCGAGATCGGCATCATCGCCCTGTCGCTGGCCGAGTTTCCGGACCTCGCCGAGCACAACTACCACCTGATCGACGACGCCCTGCACGAACCCCTCACCCAGGGCTTCATCATCACCCGGCGCGGCGAACACAACGACACGGCGCACCGCTTCTCGGAGTACATGAACGGCGATACCGCCCGCGACATCATGCGCCGCTACGGCTTCGTGATGCCCGGCGAAACGCTCCCCGAAGACGGGCCCGCCGACACGGCCGCGGCAGCCCCGTAACCGGCCATGTTCGAGCTGAGCCCCACGGACTGGATGGCGATCGAGGTCACCCTCAAGCTTGCGCTGTACACCACGCTGATCCTGCTGGTCATCGCCACCCCCATCGCCTGGTGGCTGGCCAACGGCCGCGCCCCCGGCGGCCTGCGCACCACAGTGCAGGCACTGGTCGCCCTGCCGCTGGTGCTGCCGCCCACCGTGCTCGGCTTCTATCTGCTGGTCCTGCTGGGCCCGGCCGGTCCGGTCGGCAGTACGCTAGAGAACATGGGCCTGAACCACCTGGCGTTCACCTTCCAGGGCATCCTGATCGCCTCGGTGATCTACTCCCTGCCATTCGCCGTGCAGCCCCTGCAGCAGGCCTTCGCCAACCTCGGCCGCCGGCCGACCGAGATCGCCGGCTCGCTGGGCGCCGGGCGCATGGACCGCTTCTTCACCGTGATCCTGCCGATGTCGCGCGGCGGCTTCATCGTCGCCGCCACGCTCGCCTTCGCCCACACCCTGGGCGAGTTCGGCGTGATCCTGATGCTCGGCGGCGCCATCCCCGGCGAGACCCAGGTGCTGTCCATCCTGATCTACGACCACGCCGAGGCGATGGACTTCGCCTCCGCGCACCGCCTGTCGCTGGGCCTGTTGATCTTCGCCTTCGTCGTGCTGTTCGTGGTCTACGCGATCAACCGCCGCTTCGACACGGTGCGCCTGTGAGCCAGCCCGTGAGCCAGTCCGTCAGCAATGGGCTACGCATCCAGGCGCGCCTGGAGCGCTCCGGCTTCGCGCTGGACGTGGACACCACCATCCCTCTGGAGGGCGTCACCGCCCTGTTCGGACGCTCCGGCTGCGGCAAGACCACGCTCCTGCGCATCATCGCCGGCCTGGAACACCCACCCGGCGCCGAGGTGCATTTCGGCGACACCGCCTGGCAATCCGGCAAGACCTTCGTCCCCCTGCACCGTCGTCGCGTCGGCCTGGTGTTCCAGGAATCCACCCTGCTCCCGCACCTAAGCGTGCGCGGCAACCTGCTCTACGGCTACAAGCGCACGCCGGAGTCCATGCGTCGCCTGCACCTGGACGAGGTCGCCGACCTGCTCGGCATCACCGAACTGCTGGAGCGCCGCGCCGACCAGCTCTCCGGCGGCCAGCGCCAGCGCGTGGCGCTGGGCCGGGCCCTGCTCATCAGCCCCGACCTTCTGCTGCTGGACGAACCCCTGAACGCGCTGGACACCCAGACCAAGCGCGAGATCATGCCCTTCCTCGCCCGCCTGTCGGACAGGACCGGCATCCCCACCCTGCTGGTCACCCACGCCCCGGAAGAAGTCGAACGCCTGGCCCACCGCGTCGCCTTCATGCACGACGGCCAACTCGAACGCCTGGAACCCCTGCGCGACGCCCTCGCCCGCGCCGACTCCCCCCTGTTCCGCGAAGAAGGCGCGGTCTCCGTCCTCCAAGGCGAACTCGGCCCGCCCGACGAACACGACCTACGCCCCTTCGGCCCCCCCGAGGCCCGCTACCGCGTACCGACAACTCCCGGTTCCACCAAGGGCGCCGGGCATCAAGCCCGCCTGCGTATCGACGCGCGCGACGTGTCGATCGCCCTGTCCCCACCCGAGGATATCTCCATCCTCAACATCATCCCCGTCACCATCGAGGCCCTGGACGAAGCCCCCGGTCACCACGGCCCCGCCCGCATCCTCGCGACCTGCCGCCAGGACGACGGCCAACCCCTGATGGCCGAACTCACCCAGCTCTCCACCAAACGCCTCGCCCTCCAGCCCGGTACCCGCGCCCACGCCCTCGTCAAATCGGTCGCCTTTCTCGACTGAGCGGCTTTTCCACGAAATCCAATCGGCACCAAACGATCAAAGCGCTCGCAAAACCACATTACCCGTGCCAGAATCTAGCCAACGAATATGCGAGACAGCGCTGACCCGCCCTGCCGCCTCCCGCAGCCTGTCTACGCCGCAACATGTCCAGGATCCATCGCCACTCACGCATCCTACGCAATTGAAACCACGCTCATTTCTGACGCCGCATCATCCGCGATATATAGCACGCAGGTTCAACCAACATCGGTGCGCGCTATCTAATCACTGTTACACAGAAGAAATACTTCTTTCTGGTTATGACAATCCATCACACTGAAGAAGAACTTAGGCATAGGGCCGGCATCATTGCATCCGAGTATTCCGGGATCGTCCCACATTTCGAAGCCATGTATATCCAATCGATCCTCTATCCGGCTGGGAGGGCTGTGGAAGCCTTCCAACGTCTGGCCCAAATCGAGGATCCCGGGCAGGACTCCGAAAATGCGGTTGCGGCCGCGCAGGAAGCGATTGGACACGCGGGGGCAGTCTCTCGGTTTTTCTGGCCGGTCGACGGTCCGAGGCGGGAGCCCTCGGAGTTGAAGGAGCTCCGGAAAAGACGAGGTGAGGCTCTTCGTTCAGCATTTGATCTGTCGGATGATTCTCCCCTCGCGAACCGTGACCTTCGCAATGCGTGGGAACACTTTGACGAACGCCTCGATCAGTACCTCCTAGGAATTGATGCTGGAGTGATGTTGCCGGGTTGCATCGTGGATGATCATTCTATTGCCGACGATCCAAACGGATATACATTCAAAGTCCTCGACCCTACGGCCGAGTGCCTGGTCTTGGTAGGTACAAGGTACTTCTACGGCGCCATCAGAGACGAGGTGCATCGAATATACCTGACCGCGCTTGAGTGTGATCGTGACGGCGACAGGCTGTTGACCTAATGGATATATGTCACCAACTGCTCAACCGGACGCTCGCACCTCGCGCCGGTTAGCTATACGTTGGGCAGGCTAACTTCGACCGAGTTTAAGCAGTTCCGCGGCATGGGGTCAGACCTTGCCTTTTGCCCCTCTGGCGAAGGAAGGGCAAAAGGCAAGGTCTGACCCCCTTCCTTCGCTTGACTCCCTTCCTTCGCTTACGATAAGCGATTGAAAGACCGTCAGTTATCGCGACCTCCACGCCCAGAGAAGACCTTAAACGGCCAATTTCCGGGGCGAAAGTGGCCGACCAGCGCGCAGGGAAACGGCAATGGGGTGTCTCCTTCCGCTCGGTCAGGATATAACACGCGCACGCTCAACCAATATCCGTGCACGCTACCTAATCACTGTTAGAGCTGCGGAGAAGGTCATGGTCGATTTGATGTATCGGACGGCGACATCAGACGATGTGGAGGACATCGCTCGGCTTGTCAATTCCGCATATCGGCCCAGCACCGGAGACGAGGGCTGGACTCACGAATCGCTTTTGCTTGGAGGCCAGAGAACCAATCCGAGGCAGATCGGGGAGGCAATTGGGCTGGCGAGGATTATTCTCGCGTTGGATCATGGGCGAGTTGTCGGCTGCGTTCAGGTTGACGTTAAAGGAAGGGAGGCTCATATCGGCATGCTTGCGGTCGCGCCAGGAATGCAGGCTAAGGGAATAGGTAACTCGCTTCTCGTGCGCGCGGAGGCATGGGCGAGCGCCGTGCCGGGGGTGGAGGAATTCGTTTTGGTAGTCGTGTCCGCGCGTCGGGAACTTGTCCAGTATTACACCCGAAGGGGATATGCCGAGGCCGGTAAGCGGGTTCCGTACCCCGTTGGCGCCGGGGTTGGGGAACCGCTTACCGGCACACTGGACCTTACCGTGCTACGAAAATGCTCTAACACGCCGCTCCAGCCGACGTCAGGCCGCGACGCGGCCTTCCTCGGCTGAGCTCGGCCTTAATCCTGATGAGGTCGGACCTCGGTAAGACACTGAACATAGTGCGGAAAGAGACAGACCAAGCGCCTCATACGGCCTTAAACAGCCAATTTTCGGCCTAGAAATGGGCTGCCAAGGACTTCAGAGCCTGCCAACAGAGGCTTCGGAGATACCCGGCCCAGGGCGCGACCTACGGCCTGCGCTTGTCCCGTACGTAGATGACCTTGGATGCACCATCGGCTGCGGAGCGTTCCTGAACCTCGAACAACCCGGTCGCCTCGACCAGATCGCGCAGCTTGCGGTAACCAAAGTTGCGCGCATCGAACTCCGGGCTCTGCTTCGCGATATTGCTACCGACCGGCCCCAGTTGTGCCCAGCCGTCCTCGTCCGACGAGCCCTCGACTGCATTGCGCAACGCATTCACCAGTCGGGTATCGGATTTGAGTTCTTTGGCGGAGCGCTTCCGTGATTGCTGCTCTTCTTCATTGCCCTCGGTGAGGACCTCGGTGTAGATAAACTTGTCGCAGGCTACAACGAGGGGTGCAGGGGTCTTCCGCTCGCCAAAGCCATACACAGTCAGCCCGGACTCGCGAATCCTCGAGGCAAGCCGCGTGAAGTCACTATCGCTGGAAACCAGGCAAAATCCGCCAAAATTGCCGGTGTACAACAGATCCATCGCGTCGATGATCAGTGCACTGTCGGTCGCATTTTTGCCGCGGGTATACCCGAACTGCTGCACCGGCTGGATGGAATGCTGCAAAAGCGCCTCTTTCCAGCCTTTGAGTGCAGGCCCTGTCCAGTCACCATAAATCCGCTTGACGCTTGCCGTACCGTACTTGGCAATCTCTACGAGAAGCCCATCCACAATGGCCGGCTGCACATTGTCCGCGTCGATCAACACCGCGAGGTTGCTGTCCTTACTCATCGCCCAGCTCTCCTACTGCCGCAACAATCCGGTCTTGGTCTTAGAAGTGTACATGCGGCAACGCCTACCAACCGCCCCACTGTCCACTTCCCCGGATTAGGTCCACGCATAACCAGAGGTTTCCGGGTGGTGTAGCTGCCGGCATTCGACCGGCGTCAGGTCCCCCAGCGAATCGTGGGGGATGGTTTCGTTGTAGTCCTGCAGCCACTGCTCGGTGTGCCATTGGCCGTTTCTAATGCACCGCACGCTTGCCGCCGAAAACGGTGCACGTGAGCCGCGAAGGCCCTACATTGGGTGAAAGGGACACCCGAGGGAGCGGTGAGTGACGGCCGAGCAGTGGATGATCTTCGGGTTGCTGGCGGTGACCCTGGTGTTGTTCGTCTGGAACCGCTGGCGCTACGACATCGTGGCGATCGGGGCGCTGCTGGCAGCGGCCTTTCTCGGACTGGTCCCGTTTCGCGAGATGTTCTCCGGCTTCGGCCACCCGGCGGTGATCACGGTCGCTGCAGTGCTGGTGCTGAGCCGGGGCTTGTTGAACGCCGGGGTCGTGGACACGGTGGCGCGCCAGCTCACCCGTGTGGGTGACCAGCCCTGGGTGCAGGTGGCGGCCCTCACGGGGGTCGTGGCACTGGCCTCGGGGTTCATGAACAACGTGGGCGCGCTGGCCCTGCTGATGCCCGTGGCCATCTGGATGGCACGCCAGAGCGGGCGTTCGCCCGCCTTCCTGCTGATGCCGCTGGCGTTCGGCTCGCTGCTGGGCGGGATGCTGACCATGATCGGCACGCCGCCGAATATCATCATCGCCGAGTACCGCGCGGAGGCGACGGGCACCGCGTTTGCGATGTTCGACTTCCTCCCGGTGGGGTTTGGAATCGCGGTGGTCGGCGTGATCTTCATCGCACTGATCGGCTGGCGGCTGACGCCGCAGCGGGAGCGCCCGGCCGCCAGCGGCGAGCTGTTCGAGATCAGCGCCTACCTGACCGAGGTGCGGGTGCCGGAGGGCAACCGCTATGTCGGCCACACCGTCTACGAGCTGATGCGCGAGCTGCGCGGCGAGGCCGAGGTGGTCGTGGTGGGACTCGTCCGCGGGGAACGCCGCGAGCCCATGCCCGCCATCTACGAGGTGCTGCGCGCGGACGACATCCTGCTGGTCGAGGCGGACTCCGACAGCCTGAAGACGCTGCTGGACGTGACCGAGATGGAGCTGGAGGCGCGGGTCGAGGAGGCGGAAGAGCAGGCCGAGCAGGAAGGCAACGGTGAAAAGCGCGAGAACGCGCTGGGCAAACTGGCACTGGAGGAGGCGATCGTCACGCCCGGCTCGCGTCTGGTCGGGACCACGGCCAGCGCCCTGGAACTGCGCCAGCGCTACGCGGTGAATGTGCTGGCCGTAGCGCGCCAGGGCGTGCGCCTGAGCGAGCGCCTGGACAAGGTGCGGTTCCGCGCCGGGGACATCCTGCTGGTGCAGGGCGGCGAGGAGGAACTGCCCGCCGCCCTGAGCGAGCTCGGCTGCCTGCCGCTAGCCTCGCGCGGGCTGCGCATCACCCGGCCGCGCAAGGTGATCCTCGCCAGCAGCCTGTTTGCGCTGGCGCTGGGCGCGGTGGCGCTGGGCTGGGTACCGGCGGCGCCCGCGCTGGTCGGGGCCGCGGTGGCGATGGTGCTGGTCGGGCTGATCGGGCCGAGCGAGGTGTATCGCGGGATCGAGTGGCCGGTGATCGTGCTGCTGGCGGCGCTGCTGCCCGTGGGTCAGGCGCTGGAGACGACCGGCGGCTCGCAGCTGATCGCCGATGGCCTGTTCGCGCTGGGCGAGGCCTCCTCCCCCGCCGTGATGCTGGCGTTGCTAATGGCCGTGGTGATGCTGCTGTCGAACGTGGTCAACAACGCCGCCGCGGCAGTGCTGGCGGCGCCGGTAGGGATCGCGCTGGCCCGGTCGATGGAGGCGGCCCCGGATCCGTTTCTGATGGCGGTCGCCGTGGGTGCGTCCTGCGCCTTCCTGACGCCGATCGGGCACCAGTCGAACACCCTGGTCATGGCCCCCGGTGGCTACGAGTTCCGCGACTACTGGCGCATGGGCCTGCCATTGTCGCTGATCGTCATCGTGACAGCCGTGCCGCTGATCCTGTGGATTTGGCCGCCCTAAAAGGTTGTAGAGGCTAGCGGGGCCAGCCACGCATTGCCCGTGCGGACCTCGACAAGGTACTGAGCATCGAGCGGTCGCTGCCGGATCGTGACCTGTAAAGCCTCCCCAAGAGCCAAGGTCCGGGCTGGAGACAGGCCATGACCGACCGGCTCGGCCGGGCGAAAGGGTGGCGAGCCGTGCAACCCCGACGATGTTCCGTGCTGTGTCTTGCGGTAGGCATCGGGGACTGTATCCTCGGGCTTCCACCTGCCACCGAGCACATCAGCCATGGACACGCCCACCTCATCTCCCAACCCCGTGCCCCCCCAAAGTCCGGGCGGCGCCGACCGCGACGGTTTTTTCGCCTTCGAACGGGGCGACTACCGGGCCGCCCGGAATATCTGGGAGGCCCGCGCCGATGGTGGCTCGGCCTGGGCGCAGCTCGGCATGGGAATCCTCTACGCGGAGGGGCTGGGGCTGGAGGCGGACCCGGCGCGTGCACGCGAGTATTGGACAAAGGCCGCGGAACAGGGGCTGAGCGATGCCAGCTTCAACTTGGGCGTGATGGCCGAAAAGGCAGATCCGGCGGATACCGAGATGGCCCGGCATTGGTATCGCCGCGCGGCCGAGTCAGGACACGTCGCGGCACAGAACAATCTGGCGGTTCTGCTGCTCAACCAGGGCGGCGACGCCGCCGCCACCGAGGCCGTCCAGTGGTGGAAACGCTCCGCGGAACGCGGCGATCCCGATGCCCTGAACAGCCTTGGGGTCGCCCACCAACAAGGCAGTGGCTGCGAGCGGGATCGAACCGCCGCAGTGGAGTACTACGCCCAGGCCGCCAGCGCGGGCCACCGGGACGCGGCCTTCAATCTCGCCCTCGCCCTGGAACAGGGCGATGGAGTGGACGCGGACCTGACCGCCGCTGTCCGCTGGTATCAGCAGGCGGCCGAGGCCGGGGACCCCGACGCCGCGGCGAAACTGGGGAATCTCTGCCGCGATGGCAAGGGCACAAAGGAAGACATGGAAGCTGCCGCTCACTGGTATCGGGCGGCGGCCGAAGCGGGCCACCCCCAGGCCCAGGCCAATCTTGGGGTCCTGCTGGATCGAGGCCTGGGGGTACCCCGGGACCAGTCGGCGGCGGCGCGCTGGTATGAAGCCTCTGCCCGGCAGGGCCTGGCCCCGGCGCAGTACAACCTGGGCATCGTGCTGGCCGACGGCCATGGTGTGGAGGTCGACTATGTCGCCGCCTGGGTCTGGTTCGCGCGCGCCGCCGATCAGGGCCACAAGCCGGCGGCCGAGGCGCGCGACTACATCCACCAGCAACTCACCCCGGAGCAACGCGCGGAGGCCGAGACGCGCAAGACCGAACCCTTCGGTCCGCCCATCACTCGATAGGCGAGCGCGCACGCGCCGACCCCGCATCTTGCGCCTGGCGATGCGAGGCCACGGCACGGTTGTAACGAGAATGAAAGAGACAGGCACCATCCTGTTGAGCCGGGAACGCCGGACTCTTATACGCACACGATAACTGCCACTATTCGTGCGGATTTGCCTTTGTCGAGGGAGCTGTCTAGCATCCGGCTTTCGTAACGACAACCCCCGCAATACTCGGTCTGGAGTCCCAAACGCCATGAGAACTCTCGCTTAGGCCGGGCGCCGTTTCCTCGTTCGTGCGCCCGGCCAACCCCCTTCTTCTTGTTTATGATCAGGAGATGCGACCGTGGCGCGCAACAACCCGTATTACCTTCGGCCAGCCGCCGATACCCGAACCCATCAATGGATCCGGAAGGACTACTGCGGAGCTATCGGCACCCCGATGGAACTCGCCTGCCTTCTCGAGAAGCTCGACGATGGAAGCCAAGCGGCAGCAACCCGCGGGGAGCCCATCGCCAGAGTAGGCTCCCGGGTACAACTACTGGATCTGCAAACCGAGGAGACGTTTGTCGTCGAACTCTGCGAGCCGGAAGACGCGAGACCCGAACAGGCGAAGATATCCATCCTGTCGCCGCTTGGCGCACGTTTGCTGGGGCTCCAACGGAACGGGACCGCCGAGGTCTCCCTCCTGCGGAGCCGGCTGCGGTTCATGGTGGTCAACATACTTCGCGCCGACGAGCGGACACCGCAACACCCGGATGAAGCCGATCCGGAAAAGGGCTGACAAGCGCGACGGGGTCGGACCACGACAAGAGCCTGAAATACTTTCGGTTATAGCGGTTTCCAGGCCCACAGATGGCCTTAAACGGACAATTTCAGGGACGAAAATGCTGTGGCATGGGGTCTACCTTCGGATTTAGCCCCTGTGGTGAAGGCAGAGAAAAAGGCCAGGTCTGAAGGTAGACCCCTTCCTTCCCGAAGCGCGCAAGGCCGAGCCTCCAGTTAGTTAGTCCATCACCCGTTCGGCACGAGGACCACGAGTGTCCCCGGCGAGTGAGGCCAACGCTGCTGGGGACGGTGTAAGACTCGCGCTAGAAACAATCCGCCGCCGACCGCGATAGTGGGGACCGGTACCTGTTCCTGCGCGGTTCGGACTGTCGCTTCACCCGGCCGCAGCCGTGTCCTGGTTGCTGGATCCTTCCCGAATACCACGCCCCACTGCGACATCGTACCGGCGCAGGGGAGAGCGCCGTGCGAAGGGGCAGTTTCGACGCCAGTCGGCGTCCTTGTCCGCCATTTCCGGGTGCATGGCCGGTGTCAGATCCCGCAACTGGCGCCAGAGCAACGGGTCGCCGCCCTCCAGCACCTCCAGCCAGGCCGCCTTCTCGCGAACAAACGCCGGCGTGAAGGCACGATCATGCATGAATACGGTACAGGCCAGATCGATCAGCTGGGCCAGTTTCACGGTCTTGGCCGGGGCCGTCGCCCGCGCCAGATGCTCCCGGTCGATCGCCTTGCGCTGGGCCCGGTTGCCGTCCTCCGGATGACTCACGTCGCTGATCATCACCACCATTTCTGCGACCTCCGCGCCAAACAGCCGCTCCAGGGTCTCCGGTTTTACCCCGGTATCCCGAATGGTGTCCTGCAGCCAGACGGCCGCCCGCATGCACTCGGTGTGCTGCACCGAACGCAGCAGTTCCACAACCCGCGCCGGATGCACGATATAGGGCTCGCCGGTATACCGGCAGACGTGCTCGACGCGCGCATGCGCGGCAATGGCGAAGGAACGGGCGCGTTGTTCCAGCTGCATGGGTTGATCCGGAAGGGTGTGATGCCAGGTATTGTAGAGAAACCGAATCAGAAGGGCTCCACGTTACGGCGCCGGTCTCTGTCAAGTGCGTCACGCTATTGGGTGCGCGCATGGCATGGAGTCGACCTTGCCTGTTGCCCCTCCTTCCGATCATGGCGGAGCGAGTGGTACCCCCTCAGCCGGAAGAAGAGATCCCCATCTTCTTGCAGCCGGCCTTCACCGGCCCCAGCAATACTGGCTCCTGGCGTCAGCCGAGGCGCTCGCCCTGCTGGAAAAGGGCTGGATTTCCCGCCGCAAAGAGCCGCAAAACCGTTCTGTTTGGCACCGTACCGACGCCAGCCTGACCTCGGCCTATGGTGGCGAACAGTCGGTGTTGATGACGAACGCGCCATGCAAAGGAACGAATCCCGGGCGTGACGTTATCCATTGCCATTCGTGCGCTGGAAGGCGGCCACTCAGGGTAGCGGGAGGGAGCCGGTGCGACTGAAGCTTGAATCGGCGCTTGAAGAATCGCTCAGCAATTACCTGACCGCTGCCGTCATCATTGCCGCCATACTGACCGCACCGCTGACGATCACTTACTGGTTAGACGTGGAACACCCCCTGATCACGGTCGCCGATTGGCTGATCTGGGCAGTGTTCGTGGTCGAGTATGCTTTTTACATGGCCATCTCGCATGACCGCTGGAAGACGACCAAAGAAAACTGGCTGTCGGTGTTGATTATCATCTTCTCCTTTCCACTGCTTCACGAGATACTCAAATCCACTCGCCTGATCCGACTTCTCCGCCCCCTGCCGCTGCTGCGACACACGGCCCTGCTCCGACAGATTGAACTGTTCCGCCTGGCCAGCGTCCGCAATGCCGGCAGCAGTGCCGCGATGACGGAGGCCAAGGAAAAGCTGGGTAAGGAACACTGGGCTGTCCGCTTCATCGTGCGCGTCGAGTACTATCGTTCACGCCTTGTTACGGGGCTGCTGAAACTCCTGCCATTCATAAAGTCCAGCACCATTCGCAAGCGACGTCAGGAGGAGCGCTCAAAGCGCGAAGACATGAACGAATAAACGGAAACCGCTCGACGGGTTGTGCTGTTATCTCGCTCATCCTTCTTGCTCCAGGACCAGGAAGAAGAGGACACCCATGTTGTTCCGATGGTCCGAACGTTCGACCCAACGGGCCGCTATCACTGCTCCGGCAGGGTTACGCCACGATTAAAGCGGACGCATCGCACTGAGGGTCGTCGACGAAGGTCGTCTACCGATTCCAGCGGCCGCACATGGACACGCCACGGGCACGGCGACAGGTATCCGCGGTACGGTCTACCCTCCTAAGACACCGCCCGGATGAATAACCCGCCCATGCCGTTTCCCGCGCAGAAGACCAAGATCGTTGCCACCATTGGGCCCGCGTCCGATTCACCAGAGACGCTACGGCGCATGATGCTGGCCGGGCTCGATGTAGCTCGGCTGAACTTCTCGCACGGCGATGCCGCCTACCATGCCGAGTTGATCGGTCGCATCCGCGACGTCGCGGATGCGACCGGCACCCGCGTCGCCATCCTCGGCGACCTTCCCGGTCCGAAGATGCGTATCGGCGAACTGGCGGAAGAGCCGATCGAACTGCACCCCGACCAGACCATCACCCTGACTACCGAGGACTGCATTGGCGATGCCTCGCGGGTCAGCGTGTCGTTCGCGGGCCTGCCGGAGGCGGTGCAGCCGGGCGATGCCCTGTTCCTGAACGATGGCTTCATCGAGCTGGAGGTGGTGACGGTCGAGCGCAGCGAAGTGATCTGCCGCGTGCATACCGGCGGCGAACTACGCTCGCGCAAGGGCCTGAATCTGCCGGGCATCGATCTCGGCATCCGCGCCTTTACCACGGAAGACCACCAATGGCTGCGGTTTGCAGCGGAACACGGCGTGGATGCGGTCAGCCAGAGCTTCGTAGTCGACGGCGACGACATCCTTGCGGTGCGCAAGGCGGCAGAAGCACTGGACTACGCCCCCTTCATCATCGCCAAGATCGAGCGCGCCGCCGCGCTGGAGCAACTCGACAGCATCCTCGAGGCCGCCGACGGCATCATGGTGGCACGCGGGGATCTCGGAGTGGAGATCCCGATCGCGCGCATTGCCCTCGCCCAGCGGCGCATCACCCGACGCGCCAACCGGCACAACCGCCCGGTGATCACCGCCACCCAGATGCTGGAGTCCATGGTCGCCTCGCGCCGCCCTACCCGCGCCGAGGCCACCGACGTCGCCAACGCCATCCTCGGCGGCACCGACTGCGTGATGCTTTCCGCCGAGTCGGCGATGGGGCTGTACCCGGTGGAGGCCGTGGCGATGCTGGCGGCCATTGCCCGCTCCATCGAACCGGAACGCGACGGCGGCATCGGCGCCGACGGCCCGGACGACCCTGACGAGGCAGGTCTTGACCGAGCCGTCGACCTCATCGCGCGCAGCGTACTGCACACCGCGCAGCGGCGCCTGCCACGGGTCACCCTGGCGCCTACGGCCAGTGGCGCCACCGCCCGGCGTATCGCCCGCCTGCGCCTGCCCTGCTGGATCGCCGCCTTCACCCCGAACCCGGCCACCGCCCAGGGCCTGCAGTTTTCCTACGGTGTCCACCCCGTGGATGTCGCCGAGGACCGCGCCGACTGGAACGACTTCGCGCGCCAGTGGCTCACCGAGCACGGCATCGACGACGGCCTCGCCCTCCTCGTCCAGGGCCCCTCGGGGCCCCATCCGACCGGCAACCACCGCCTGGAACTGCTCGAACTCGACCGCCCCCGCCAGCAATACGCCAACGCACCGGAGCACCCCTGACCCACACCCCCGTGCGGCCGAAGACGGAAGAACACGACACCCGCCTCCTGGCCGAGCTGCAAGGTCAAGGAGATTCGGATAGCCCGTCAATCCAGGGGCAGGATGCGCCGGCGGGGCGGTGGGGCATCCTGCAGCCTCTGCTGGTTCGCGTACTCGCGTTGCTTCTGCTCGAGGTAGGTCTCGCGGTCCAGCTCGCGTAGCTGGCGCGGGTATTCGTCGGTCAGGTCGAACCAGCGTTCCAGGCGGGCCAAAAGGAGCTCCTGAGCCGGCCGGTCGCGGACGTCGAGCCAGGCCTGCAGTGCAAGATAGAAGCGCATGACGGTGCGCTCGATCATGCCTTCCAGGCCGCCGACGTATTGTGGCTCGCCGTTTTCGTAACCGACCACGGTGAAACCCACCCGCTCGCGTCCCCCGGTGGCGAGGTAGACGAGCGCGGCCAGCCGGGCAATCACCCCGAAGCGCAACGAATACTCGAGGTTGACGAGGGTCCCCGTGTCGTGCGGCACGACGTGGACGACGATGGAGTAATCCCGGGTTCCGTAGGGCCCACGATCGCCCTCCAGCTCGATCAGCAGCCAGTCCTCACCCATCTGGGCCGACCGCCTGACGAGCTCCACACGCTCTGCATACTCCGCCTGCTCGTAACGCGCACGGCCCACGTACAGGTGCAGCAAGGCGTCCGCCCCCTCGCGGTAGACGCAGCTCTTGATGTTGATGTGCAGGACGGTGATTTCGCACCACGCCGAAAGCGCTTCCAGCTCACTGGCCACCAGCGCAAACGAATACGGCAGCCGGGCGTGCACCGCCCCCTCGACGACGCCGCCCTGCACCGTGGAGGTAACGGCAATCGGCTCGCCCAGCGGTGATTCGGCAATGGCGGCCAGCCAGTCTTCGGCGCCATCCGCATGCGCCAGTAGAGGGCTTCCGACAAGCAGAACCAACCCGACAAGCGCGCCGATGTGCAGTCGACAGCACCAGGATTGGTGGGCAAACGGAACGGCCGGCAGTCGCAGCATGGCAGCGCCCCTCCGTAGAATCACCCGGCCGGCGCCCGTTGACGGTCATGACGGGGTCGGCCCCGGGTCAGGGCCCGAAACGGTGACCATTGAGGCGAAATCGCCCCCGCTCACCTCCTTAGATAGCCCATATCCGCGATCAGCACTGGCGAACATGCCCATGGATCATGTGTCTCCCTTGCTGGTCCAGCCGCGGAAACCTTCCCGGACGGAAAGGCAGCGTGCATACCCGAGGTCCCGCAGGAGCTCTGCGGCACGCAGGCTGCGGCGGCCGCTGTTGCACAGGCACAGCAGGATCTGGTCCTGGGTGACGTGGTGGCGGTTGATCAGGGAGATGAAGTGCTGGAAATCCCGCTCGTCCGGCTCGTCCGCATCCAGCAGTTCCTGTTCCTCCTCGGACAGCTCGCGACCCAGCAGCTGCTTCAGGCGGAACAGGGGCACAGGGACGGCACCTTCTACCGCGCCTTCCAGCTCCAGTTCGAAGGGCTGACGGATATCCAGCAACACGGCCAGGCCGATATCGACCAGTTCGCGCGCCGCGTTCACGCTGATCTCCAGCTGCGGCTTGCTCGTTTCGTTCGCCATGCGTTCTCCTTTGATGTTCGCCTCTCTCTGAGGCCGCCTTCTCGGCTCCCGGTTCCCCCGATTGCACCGCCCGATCCACAACCTCGACATTGGACATCAGAAACCCGGTCCGGGCTTCTGTCATGCATGGGGTTTCACGCTCTGTGAAGCGGCCCCACGACATTTCAGACGGCGGGTTCTATGCTCCATGGATACCTGCCGCCTGAAACGGCGCACTGATCAGCGTTAGGGGCAGCATGCCGAACGACCGCGATATCGACCTGAGCCGCCACCACGAACCCCGGGATTTCTCCGACCGCGTCGCACGGGGCTTTACCTCGCTGATGCGATTCTTCGCCGACACCTTCTTTGCCCGGCGCTACGGACACCGCGCCGTGGTCCTGGAGACGGTTGCGGGCGTCCCCGGCATGGTGGGCGCCACGCTGCAGCACCTGCGCTCGCTGCGGCGCATGGAGGATGACCACGGCTGGATCCGCACGCTGATGGACGAGGCCGAGAACGAGCGCATGCACCTGCTCACCTTCATCGAGATCACCTCGCCCAACTGGCTGGAGCGCTTCCTGATCATCCTGGCGCAGGGCTTTTTCTACACGTTGTTCTTTATGATCTACATCATCTCGTCGCGTACGGCGCACCGGATCGTAGGCTACTTCGAAGAGGAAGCGGTCGTCAGCTACACCGAGTACCTGGAGGAAGTGGAGTCCGGCGGGCTCGATAACGTCGCCGCGCCGGAACGCGCGATCCAGTACTGGAACCTTCCGGAAGATGCTCGCCTGTCCGACGTGATCCGCGCGGTACGCGCCGACGAGGCAGGCCACCGGGACGTTAACCACGGCTTCGCCGACCTGCTCGGCAAGAAAGACTGACCCGGGCGCTCTCCCACGACCTGACGGGGCCGGTTTTCGGGCACTATCGTGTGGCCGTATGCGAACGACAGGGAGACGGCCGTGAACGACGAGACAACCGGCGGGACCGAGGGCGCACTCCCCCTGCAGCGGCTGGCGGGATGGGGGCTGCGCGGTATCGCGGTCCTGACGGGCCTGGGCGGGCTACTGACATCGGTGACGCTCTGGACGCTGGCACAGGAAACGGCGCAGGTGCCCTGGCCGGTCGCATCCCTGGTGTTGCTGCAGGCCCTCTTTGCCGTTGCAGTGCTGGCCTGGGTCGTGCTCCTGTGGCGAAGGGCCCGCGCACTGGGCGCGCTGGAGACGCGGGACTATCCCGCCATCACCTGCGTTGTCGTCTGCACACGGCTGGTCGGCGAGCTGCTGGCGATTGCCTTCGTGCTGCTCGCGCTGGCGTTGTCGGTCATCTCCCTGACAGCGGTGGAGCCCTTTGCGGGCACCGCGGTGGCCGCGTTCGGCCTTGAAGCCGAGCTGGTGGAACCGGCGAGCTGGGGACTGGCCATCCTGACGGCGATCCTCTGGCCCCTCGCCGGGTTGTTCGCGGGCGGTTTGGTCCTGTTCGCGGCCTACCTGTTCGCCGATGCCATGACGGCCATGCTGGAGTATGTGCGCGACGTGCGGCGCATCCGCGAGACCCTGTCGTCCGGACCGTCCGCGAGATGAAATAGAACGCGAGACCTTCGGGGTCAAACCTTGCCTTTTGCTTCGTCAGTCGGCCCCGCAGAAAACGCCGCTGAACCCCCGGCAAGTACGCCGCCAACCGCGCAAACCCGACACCCATTCGAACCGGCTGGGAGTGGACTGCTGGCGGACGTCGCCACGGGTGATCCATCTCAAGGTTTGGCCGGCCAGGCCGTTTACAGTGGTCATGGCCCGAGGTTGCGGGCTGCTCCCAATACAGGCCTCACAAGGACCGCCCATGAATTTCCGTTCGCTCTCTGTTCGATCCAAGCTGGTCATCACCATCGTGGTACCCGTGGCCGCGCTCCTGCTGTTGGCGGCCCTGGCCGCACGCGGCACAGCCAACATCGAAGAGGGCGTGCAGAACATCTATCACGACCGCGTCGTACCCCTGCAGCAGCTGAAGACCATCGCCGACAACTATGCGGTGCTGGTCATCGACGCGGTCAACAAGGCGGACGCCGGACGGATGACGGCGGAAGAGGCACTCGCCGACGTCCGTGAGGCACGAGAGGAGATCGCCGAGATCTGGGACGCCTACCTGGCCACGACCCTGACGCCCCGTGAGCAGGAACTGGCTGATGGTGCCCGCGGGTTGTTCCGCGCAGCCAACGCCCACCTGGACCGCCTGGAGGAGGCTCTGGGCGGGATGTCCGGCGATGTCCAGGGCGAGCTCGACGCCTTCAACGGTCCCCTGTACGACACCATCGATCCGATCAGCGACCAGATTACCCAGCTGGTCGACCTGCAGATCGATGTTGCCGGGACCGAGGCCGAGCGGGTATCGGCGTTCTACACCCAGGTTCTGGTGCGCAGCGGCGCGCTGATGCTGGTGGTCTTGATCATCGTCGTGGTCACCGGGGTGTGGACGTATCGCTCGGTGGCACTCCCGATCTCGCGGATGCGCGCGACACTCACGGAGATCGCCGAGCACCATGACCTCTCGCGCCGGGTCGACGTTCGCTCCGACGACGAGATCGGCGCCACTGCAGGCGCCCTGAACAGCATGCTCGACCAATTCCAGGACTCGATCCGCGAGTTGCGCACCCTGACGGACCAGATGGCCTCTGCCGCGGAACAGCTGTCCGCCGTCAGTACCCAGACCAACGGGAACATCGACCAGCAGCGCTCGCAGACCGAACAGGTCTCGACGGCGATGAACGAGATGGCCGCGACGGTGCAGGAGGTCGCGCGCAATGCCTCCGATGCCGCCTCCTCCAGCCAGGAAGCCGATCAGGAGTCCCGCGCGGGTGGCGAAGTGGTGCGCACGGTGGTCAGCGACATCGGACGCCTGTCGGGCGAAGTCGCGACCATCGAGGAATCCGTGCGCAACCTGGACGAGAAGGGGCAGCAGATTGGCTCGGTGCTCGACGTCATTCGCGGCATTGCCGAGCAGACCAACCTCCTGGCCCTGAATGCGGCGATCGAGGCCGCCCGCGCCGGCGAACAGGGCCGCGGCTTCGCCGTGGTCGCCGACGAGGTACGTACCCTCGCCTCGCGCACGCAGGACTCCACGGCGGATATCCAGGCGATGATCGAGTCGCTGCAGGCGGGTACCCGCAACGCCGTCACCGCGATGGGCCGCGGCCGCGAAATGGCCGAGGCCACCAGCAACGACGCCGAACGTGCCGGCGAGGCGCTGGAATCCATCGTCCAGGCGGTCGGCCGAATCAGCGACATGACCACACAGATCGCCAGCGCGGCGGAAGAACAGAACGCGGTGGCCGAGGAGATCAACCGGAATATCTACGCCATCAATGACATCACCGGCGATACCGCCAACGGGGCCCGCCAGACGGCGACCGCCAGCCAGGAGGTCGCGGACATCGCCTCGCGTGTACGCGACCTGGCCTCCGCCTACCGCATTGGCTGAACCCCTCCCGAAGGGCACGCCGAT
This sequence comes from Thioalkalivibrio versutus, assembly GCF_001020955.1. Classification (NCBI taxonomy): domain Bacteria; kingdom Pseudomonadati; phylum Pseudomonadota; class Gammaproteobacteria; order Chromatiales; family Ectothiorhodospiraceae; genus Thioalkalivibrio; species Thioalkalivibrio versutus. The sequence goes on along the minus strand of NZ_CP011367.1, from coordinate 814,521 downwards.
GAGATCCGCTTCGGATCCACCGTTCTAACTTTCCGAGCGGACGACCACCGGCCTGCGCAGTAGAACTCGGAAATGTTGGCCCGCCGGGAGGCACAAAGCGATTGGCCGCCGTGTACCAGGCCTTGCAGAACGTACTTGAAAGCGTACGATAAGTGGCAGGATCCTATTGTTGGAGTGAGTCATGACCGCCATTACCGCCAGCGAGGCGCGTGCAAACCTGTATCGCCTGATTGACGAGACGGCAGACTCTCACCAGCCGTTGCTCATTACGGGCAAGCGCAACAAGGCCGTTCTGATCTCCGAAGAGGATTGGACGGCCGTCCAGGAGACGCTGCATCTGCTCTCCACGCCCGGCATGCGCGAGAGCATCCGCAAGGGCATGGAGACGCCCATGGACGAATGCAGCCGGAACCTGGACTGGTGACCTGGTCGCTCGTCTATACGAAACAGGCACAGAAAGACGCGAAAAATCTGGCCGCCAGCGGTCTGAAACCCCGCACGCAGGCTCTACTGGATCTGCTGGCCGAAGACCCTTTTCGCAGGCCGCCCCCGTTCGAGAAACTGGTGGGGGATCTTTCCGGCGCTTATTCCCGCCGCATCAACATCCAGCACCGCATCGTTTATCAGGTTCTGGGAGAAGAGCGTGTCGTGAAGGTTCTTCGGTTATGGACACACTACGAGTGATCGAACGCATCATCGCCGTGGCGTACGGGTTCCGCCCCGCACCTTCACTTCGGGAGGAAGCATGAGGCTCTGGTCGAAGTGGAAGAAAGGCGGGGCGCTGCTGGCCGACGTCCTGCAGCGCCACGGGATCGATCCGAAGGCGGCCGCGGCACGAGAGAGCTTCAAGCAGATCCTGGATGACGCGGAGGGCGCGGCGGATGCGCGCCTGGAACGCGAGCGACAGGACGCTGGGGCCCTGTCGCGGGAGGAACGCAACACCCGCTGGGAAATGCTGTTCTTCGAGGAGATCCGCGCCCGGGCCAAGGCCCATGCCGCGGAGGTCAAACGCCGCTGATCGCCGCGGCGGCACCGCTGAACGTGGTGCGGTCGGGATCAGCCGTCCTTGCGGAACACGCACCAGTTGAACGGCTGCTCGGTCTCGCCCGGGGTCACATGGACCTCGCGTTGCGACTTCACCAGCGCGAAACCCGGACCGAACGCGTCCTGCAGGGTCTCCGGGGAATGCCGCTGCACCGACAGGCCGGAACATTTTTCCGGGCCATCCAGCGCAAAGGTCCCGATCACCACATGTCCACCCGGACGAAGGGCATGCTGCATCTGCCTCGCGTATTGGGCGCGTTGATCCGGATCGGTCAGGAAGTGAAACACCGCGCGGTCATGCCAGACATCCAACGCGGCCTCCGGGAATGCGTGTTCCAGTACGTCCGCTTCCTGCCATGCGACCGCTGCGGCGCGCCCCCCGACCCGCTCGCGCGCCTTCTCGAGCGCCGCCCCGGACAGATCCAGCACCGTCAGGTTGCGATAGCCTTCAGCCAGCAGTTCGTCCACCAGGACCGAGGCACCGCCACCGATATCGACAATCGCGGCATCGGGGGCCGACGCCACCGCCCGAATCAGGGCTCGCGACGTCCGCGCCTCCGCCTGATACCACCCCACGGCATCGGTGGCGCAGGTCTGGTAGACGTCTTCCCAGTGCGGCTTGGTGCTCATGCGGGTTCCTGGTTACCGGAGCAAAGGCTTCTCGTACCGGAAGGTTATCAGGCGTTCGGGCCCCGTGTGCTACCCTCCGCGCCGATTCCCATGCCGCCGGGCCAGCCCTATGAAATTCTTCCGCCTGATCAGCATTGTCGAGGGCATTTCCCTCGTCACCCTGCTCTTTGTCGCCATGCCGCTACGCACCTACGCGGATATGCCACTGGCGGTGACCTACGTGGGCTGGGTGCACGGCATCCTGTTCATCGTCTATGGCGCGACGTCGTTGATCGCCAGCCACCTGAGCGGGTGGCCAGTCTGGAAATGGCTGCTGGTCCTGTTCCTTGGGGTGGTGCCCTTCGGCTTTCTCTACGTCGACCACCTGATCCGGCGCGAAATCCCCAACGCAAGCGCGGCCAGGACGGCCTGACGCCGAATCATCACGGGCCACGGCCCAACCGCCTGCAGCCCCCGCTCGTCATCCCGGCCGGAGCGAAGCGCAGAGCCGGGATCTCCTACGTCAGCGACTCCCCCAGCGCCGGAGATCCCGGATCGCCGCTGCACGGCGTCCGGGATGACGGCCCCAGGTGTGCCTCGATGAATCGGACTGGCGACTCGTCCCTTGAATGCCTTCCCCAGAACCGACGTTCGCGTGGTCTAATCGGCCCTTCATCCCCATACCAAAGCCCACCATGATCGCCGTAATCTTCGAAGTGGAACCACACGCCGAACGCAAACAGGACTACCTGGATGCGGCCGCGAGTCTGCGCGAACATCTGGAGGACGTCGACGGATTCCTCTCCATCGAGCGTTTCGAGAGCCTGAGCCAGCCGGGCAAGGTGCTGTCACTGTCTTTCTGGCGGGATGAAGCCGCCGTTCGGGAATGGCGCAACCTGGAGGAACACCGCCAGGTGCAGGCGGCCGGCCGCGGCGGCATCTTCGCCGACTACCGCCTGCGCGTGGCCGAGGTCGTGCGCGACTACGGCATGCAGGACCGCGACCAGGCGCCGGACGACTCCCGCAGTGCCCACGGAGCCTGATCCTCGCCACCAACGCCCGTCACACGCGGCTCGATCGCGATCGAGCCGCGTCCAGCCGACCTGCCGGGTGTTCAGGAAATACTGATGGGCTGGCATTTTGTTACTGCACGCTGCAGCCCCCGTGCTCCGAGAGGGCCAGGATGGCCTGACGCAGCGCTGACCTACCCAGGATCGCGCACGATGATGCGGCCTTCCATGTACGGGTGCGGGGCACAGATGTAGTCATACGTGCCCGGCTCGGTCAGCGTGACGCTGTCGCTCTCGGCGTGGCCCAGCATCGCCGTGGCGAACGATTGCGGGCCGCGCATGGCGACGGCATTGTGCGCACCCGAGGTCTCCCCAAGACCATAAGTGAAGACATCCTCGTTCACCCAGGTGATCTTGGTGCCCGGCGCCACCTCGACCACCTTCGGGTAGAAGGAATTGCCCTTCATCTCGATCACGACCTCGTCCACATCCGCCCCGAACCGGACCGGACGATCCGCCCGGGCGGGTACCGGATTGGTGTCGGCGTCGGGAATGCCGAACGGCGCGAGGCCACGCCGGGCTTCACCGATCCGCTCCGCACGCTCTGCCGGCTCGTACGAGGGGCCTTCGGCCAGGATCTCGGAGGAGGTCTCCGCGTCCGCTCGGGCGTCCAGCAGCCCGATGGCACCACGGCTGGTGGCCCCGACGCCATGATCCAGCATCGTGTAGACGCCTTCCTCCGGGGGAATGCGGAACTCGATCACCCAGGAGTCCGAGGGGCCCGCGGTTATCGTCTGCCCGCCGGGCCACTGTGCTTCCGGGTGCCCCTGCCAGTACACGTAGTCCCAGAGGATGCCCACAATATGGAAGGTGGACAGGAGGTTGGGGCCGACATTCAGGAAGTACATGCGCACGTAGTCGCCCGGACGGACCCGGATGGGGTTCTCCACGTAGCGGAACAGCTCGCCATTGAAGGCGGTGTAGCTGGCGTCGCCTTCCACCGCCTCCTTGCCGCTGGCGTACAGTTCGTGCTGCAACATGTACAGCTTCAGGTCCGGCTCCTGCCCCAGATCCGCCTCCAGCTGGTAGGACTTATCGCGCGGCTCGACCACGATCATCCCGTACTGGCCAAACATCACGTGCATCGGGATGGCATGACCACCCGGGGCACAGTGATACATGAACACGCCCGGCGTGGTTGCCCGGAAGGTGACCGACTTGGTCTGCCCGGGGAGGATGTTTCCCACGTGCTTCGACGTCTGGGTATAGGCGGCATGGATCGACGCCCCATGCATCACATCCCCGCTGTTTGTGATCTCCATGCGCACGATGTCGCCCTCGGTCACCCGCAAGGTTGGCCCGGGCAGTTTCCCGTCGATCAGGAAGCCGTCGTAGACCACGCCCTGCCCGATCGGCACCTGCCCCTCGTCCAGATCAATGCGGAACACATGATCGGGCTCGGCATCCGGATGCACATACCCGGTCGGCCGCGTCTCGAGCCCCTCGTCACGCTCGATGATCTCGATAAAGTCGCTGTCGCCGAACAGTTCGCTGAAATCCGGGCCCGCCGATGCCTGGGCCACTGAGGCGAAACACCACAACAGGACCACGGCAAACCCGGCCGCGAAATGTCCACCCAGTGGGTTACGGCCAATGGCCGAAGGATATGCCGATTCTGTTCGTTTCATTGCCCCCTCTTCTGGATCGGATCCACGACGCTCCGCTATAACCTTTATAGACCCTGCATCTATTCACGGCGGCGCGACGCCGCGGCACTCGGATTGACGTATCCCCGGGTCTTCCCCGCCGTCCTTCCATAGCAACCGCCCCGGCTGTGGCCTATAGATCTAGCAACGTCATCGACGGGAGAGGGGCCATGGGCATCGTGAACGAGTTCAAGCAGTTTGTGGCGCGCGGCAACGTGGTCGACATGGCCGTGGGTGTCATCATCGGGCTGGCGTTCGGCCAGATCGTGTCCTCACTGGTTTCCGATGTGGTGATGCCACCCATCGGCCTGCTAATCGGCGGGGTCGACTTTGGAGAACTCGCGATCGTGCTGCGCGAGGCAGAGAACGGCGTGGCGGCGGTCACGATCAATTACGGACTGTTCATCAAGCGCGTGGTGGACTTCCTGATTATCGCCGTGGTGGTATTCGCCGCCATCAAGGGGATCGCCCGCCTGCAGCGCAAGGAAGAGGCCAAGCCGGAGGAACCCGCGGCACCCAGCAACGAAGAGAAACTGTTGACGGAGATCCGCGACCTGCTGAAGGCGCGGCAAGGCGACTGAAGAACACGCTGAGGAACCGGTACGGCCAGACGGCGTCTCAGCAAGGGCATCGAACAGGGAGACGAGTTTGGACAACGCCATCGAAGTGGAGGGCCTGGTGCGCGACTTTGGCGGCACGCGGGCCGTGGACGGCGTGGATCTGCGGGTGCCGGCCGGCCACGTACTGGGCCTGCTGGGGCCCAACGGCGCCGGCAAGACAACCGTGGTGCGTATGCTCGCCACCCTGCTGACGCCCACCGCCGGGATCGCCCGTGTAGGCGGCTTCGATGTGGCTCGCGACGGCGCTCGGGTGCGCGAGATCATCGGCCTGACCGGCCAGTACGCCTCGGTGGACGAGAAGCTGACCGGACGGGAGAACCTGATCCTGATCGGCCGCCTGCTGGGCCTGAAACGCCGTGACGCCAGGGCCCGCGCCGATGAATTGTTGCAGGATTTCGACCTGCGCGAGGCCGGACAGCGCCCGGCCCAGACCTACTCCGGCGGGATGCGGCGTCGGCTGGATCTGGCCGCCAGCCTAGTCGGGCGCCCGCGCATCCTGTTCCTCGACGAGCCCTCCACTGGCCTCGACCCGCGGGCCCGCCGCGACCTGTGGGAGCGTGTCCGCCAACTGCAGACCGACGGCACAACCGTGCTGCTGACCACCCAGTACCTGGAGGAAGCCGACGCCCTGGCCGATGCCATCGTAGTACTGGACCACGGACGCGTGATCGCCGAAGGCACCGCCGCACAACTGAAGGCCCGGGTCGGCGGACGCTCGCTGTTCCTGATGGTGGCCCGCGCGGAACAGGCCGCGGTGGCCGGCGAGCGGGTCGCCGCGATGGTGGGCACCCCGCCCCGTGTGGAGGGCGAAACGATCAGCGTACCGGTGTCGGACCCGGCCCTGCTGCCCGCATTGTTGCGAGAGCTGGACGCCGCCGGCATTGAGGTCGCGGAGCTGGGGCTGCGCGGCGCCAGTCTGGATGATGTGTTCCTGTCCCTGACCGGGCGCAGCGGGGCCAGCCGCGAAGAGCCGGGCAACGCGGAGGCCACGCCATGAAGGCCCTCGATCAGACCCTGGCGCTTGCCTGGCGCAGCCTGGTGCAGGTGCGGCGCAACCCCTGGGAGCTGGGCGACTACAGCATCCAGCCGATCCTGTTTCTGGTGCTGTTCCTGTTCGTATTCGGCGGGGCTATTGCCGGCTCGCCAGAGAACTACCTGGCGTTCGTGCTGCCAGGTGTGATCGTGATGAACATGCTGTTCGTTACGGTGTACGTGGGCCACGGCCTGAACACCGACCTGACCCGCGGCGTGTTCGACCGCTTTCGCGCCCTGCCCATCCCGCGCTGGGCGCCGCTGGCCGGGCGCATCCTGGCGGACGTGGTCAAGCAGCTGCTGTGCATTGCCCTGTTGCTGGTCGTCGGATTCCTGCTGGGCTTTCGCCTCGAGACTTCATGGGCCCATCTACTGGCGATGGTGGCGCTGGTGCTGACCTTTGCCGTGGCCTTTTCCTGGGTGATGGTGCTGGTCGGCGTCATCGCACGCGACCCGGAGCACGTGCAGCTGTTCGGCTTTACCGCGCTGTTCCCGGTCACCTTCGTCAGCTCGGCCTTCGTGCCGGTGGATACGATGCCCGTGTGGCTGCAGGGCTTCGTGCAGGCCAACCCGGTGTCGCTGCTGGCAGATGCCGCCCGCGGCCTGATGAACGCCGAGGGTCCGGCCCTTGAACCGGCCTTGTGGTCGCTCGCCTGGGCGCTGGCGATCGCGCTGGTCTTCGCACCGCTGTCGGTCTACGCGCTCAACCGCCGCCTCGCCCGCGGCTAGGGAAACCTGGGGCACCCGTTCGCAGGAGACCATTGAATCGTATTTGCCGGGGTCTCGCGGGTCGGGGGTACCGCCAGCGTCCGTTCCATCCGATCAAGCCGCCCGAGCCCCTAGTTGCAGGGCCGCACCGAGCGGCGTGGTCAGAACAGTTCGATCTCGCCCACGTCAATCCTGGAGGGCTTAATCATGCCTTCGGCGACCAGGCGGTCGTACATACAGACCCGGTTCTTGCCGTTTTCCTTGGCGTAGTACAAGGCCTGATCGGCCTCGTCCAGTACGGCGCTGGCCGTCTTGTACGGGCGCAACTGGGTCACGCCGATGCTCGTTGTGACCCGGCCGACTCGCGGCACTACATAATCGGCAACCGCGTGCTGCAGCCGTTCGAAGGTAGCGGCAGCCCGGTCGGCACCGGCAACCTCGGCCAGCACCACGAACTCCTCCCCACCAAAGCGGTAGATCAGGTCGTTTTCACGAAAACTCTTCTGCAGCAACCGCGCGAGCAGAATTAGCACCTCGTCGCCATACACGTGACCGAAACCGTCGTTGACCTTCTTGAAGTCGTCGACGTCGATCACACCCAGCCAGATCTGCGTTTCTGCCGGATCAGGCTCCCGGCGACGATCCTCCGGCAGCCCCGGCCGGTGGACACTACGATCCAGGGTCGCGAGATCGCGGAAATTGTCGTCGAAGGTCTTGCGGTTGAGCAGGCCGGTGAGCTCATCGGTCTGGGCGTCATCAATCAGCTTGACGAAGTTGCGATACACCGAAAGGAAACTCTTGACCAGGCGGGCATCCAGGGACTCGTCAGCATCGTCGCCATCGAATGAAAACACCAGGCAGATACTGAACTCGTTGAGCCCGGACATCGGAAAAACCGAGACCCGACGACCGGACACATCGGCCTCGGCAACCGGCTGACCGGTTGCCAACGCCTGCTCCAGCAACCCGTCAGGGACCGGCTGCTCCTTGGGGTCGAACGGCACCGTCATCACGGCATCGTGCTTGCGATCAAAGGTATGCAGGCTCCGCGGCTGGCCTTCGACATCAAGCTGAATCGCCCAAATGCAGGCATTCTCGTAGATGTCGTCCAGCGTCTTGAGCAGGCTGTATTCCAGACGCTGGGCATTGCGTATACCCGTCAGGTGGGCCAGTCCGTCAAGCAGATCACGGCTGCTGGGCATTGCGTTGATCCCATGGATTCGGTGAGGGCCGCGGGCGCCCCGGTTGGATCGTCCGGAGCGCCCGCGGTGCGAAATCACTTCGCGCCAATGCCGTTTGGCAGCACGCGAGGCTGGGACACCGCCCCGCCCACAAGGTTTCGCGCCGGAGCCATTCCCGAATCTCGCCCGCATGGTATCGAAAAGCACGGGGCTGGGTGGCGGGCGTCCTCGATGCCGATAGAGGAGGGATCGATGATCAGGGAGACCGGGTCGCGGATGCCCCGTGCGCCCGCCGTCCCCGGGACAGGTTCGCAGGGGTTTTCCACCGCGCTGCCGGCAAAAAAGTCGTCGCCTCCCTGCGACGACAAGCACGGGCCCGTGTGAGGGCCGACGGGAACTCAGTAGACGGGGACCAGTGCGTAGCCCTGGTTCTGGTAGCCCATGACGGCGATGAACCCACTGCGGACTGGCTGGATGGGCTCCAGCACCTTGTCGTTGTCCACCCCGTAGGCGCGGGTCGCGGCGGCGCAGACCTCCATCTTCACGCCCAGCTCATCGAGGCGGTCGACAGCCTTCGCGATCTCTTCCAGGGTGTCGCCGTGGTCGATGGCGATCTCCGGCTCGGGATCCGTGGTGATGAACTTGACGGCCTCGGCGATGAAGACCATGCGCAGATCGGGCTCCACACCCTCCTTGATCAGGTTCTCGTGGTTGGTGGCGATGCCACGCAAATAGGCGAGCATCACATTCGGGTCGGACTTGCGCATGTCGTAGACCGCCCGCATGGTCTCGATGCCCTGGGTTGCCTCGCGGTTGTCCAGGCCCTCGGCGGTGGCCGTCGAGCCCAGCCCGAGCGGCAGCAGCAGGGCCACCAGCAGGATCACTATTCGGTTTCGCATGGATACTCCTCCTTTCGTGGTTTAGGTCCGGATCTCTCGTGCCCGGACTCGGTGCCTGAATCAATCGGACTCAGTAGATCGGGATGACCGCGTAACCCTGGGCCTGATAGCCGGTCAGGGAGACGAAGGTGTTGCGCACCGGTTCGATGCCGGGCAGCAGCTCGCCGGTGTCCACGCCGAACAGGCGGGTGGCCACGGAACAGGATTCCATGTGCACGCCCTTCTCGCGCAAGGCCGCAATGTGCTCCTCGATCGCGTCCAGGTGGTCGAACTCGGTCAGTTCGAAGCGCTCGCGATCCTCGCTGATCATGGTCACGGCCTGGCCGCGAAAGGCAAGAATCATGTCCGGTTCCACACCCTGGTCGGTCAGGTCTTCATGCGTCTCGCGAATCACCATCAGGTACAGCGCCAGCATCTCCGGGTCTGTGTTGTTCAGGTCGAAGACGACACGACCCTGCTCGACGCCCTCTAGGGCACGAGCGTCGGTTGGGGCATCGGCCTGCACACCCAGGGTGGTCAGGGACAGGGCCAGCAGCAGGAACAAGGAAGCAACGATCTTCATCAGGGGAATCTCCTTCGATGATTGAAAGCGGGGGTCACGGTCGATCCGCCGGGGTCATGGCGATGGCGCGCCAGGCGGCCTCCTGCGTCTCGGCCAGGTAGTGCGCCAGCGGTTGCTCCAGGACACCGTCGAGGTGCAGGTGCAGCAGGCGGATCGCGCCGCCGAACGCGGCGGTGGCGGCTACCGGAACCTCCATCGGTCGTACCTCGCCACGCCCGATGCCCTGCTCGATGCACTCGCGCATCCGCTGGAACGGTTGCGAAGAACACACCGGCGGCTCGTCCGGGAGAAACTCGCGGTGGCGCGCCTCCAGCACGAAACGCATGGCCTGGGGGGCCTCGATCGCGGCCTCGAACAGGAACGCGATGATTCCGTCGCAGCGCGCACGGCAGTCACTCTCGCGCCCCATCACTTCGGCCAGGCCGGCGTCCATGCGCTGCAGCAGGTCGTCGTACAGCGCCTTGGCCAGCGCCTCCTTGTTGCCGAAGTGGTGATAGATCGAGCCAATGGAGACCCCGGCCTGGCGACGGATGTCATGGATGGAGGTATTGAAATAGCCATCACGACTGAACCGCTCCAGGGCGGTATCCAGCACGAGCTTGCGCAGTGCGGCACCGCGCACCGATTGCTTTGGGTTTTCCGTCATCACCACAACCGAACCGAACGTTCGTTCTAATCTAGCGCGAATATCTGGTGAATGCCATATGCAAGCCGATATGGGGTGAGAAAAAGGCTTTGCGAGCTTGTCGACCGAGCCCAATGCCGCCGGTCCCGCCCAGGGATATACCACCGGACCCTGAGTCGACCCTGGGTCCGGTGGTTTCGGATGGAGATTGCTTCGCTGCGCTCGCAATGACCGGGTTACCGCACCCGGCTAGCGGTTCAGAAGTCCTCGAACTCCATGGTGCGGAAGACGCGGCCGGCGTTCTGGCGGTGCAGCTCGCCGTAGGTGTCCAGGTGGCGGTAGGCGGACTGGTCGATGTTGTAGGCATCGTTCAGCGTGCCGCCCTCGTCGAGGATGCGCTGGACCTCCTCGCGCAGATGCACGAGGTAGTCGTGGGTGTAGCGGCGCAGCACGTCGAAGTCATTCACCGGCTCGCCGTGGCCCGGGATGATGTAGTCGGCATCCAGGGCCTCCAGTTCGTGCCAGGTCTCGATCCAGCCGGCGGTATCGGTGTAGTCGAAGATCGGGAGCATGCGCTGGTGAAACGCGAGGTCGCCGGTAATGAGCGCCTTGCGCGCGGGCGCCCAGATGGCGATATCGCCCGGGGCATGGCCCGGTCCGAGGTAGCGGATCTGGATGGTCTCGCCCCCCATGTCCAGGTCGAGGCGGGTGGCGAAAGTCACATCCGGCGTACCCAGCTCGGTCATGAACGCCTTGTCGCGGGTACGATTGGCCGCGCCCTCCAGGCTGGCCTGGCCGTTGGCCTCGATCTCGCGCCAGGCATCCTTGTGGGCGATCACCGTGGCGCCCTGCTCCTGCCAGTAGGTCATGCCGAGCATGGCATGGCCCTGGGCGTTTTCCAGCACCACGTATTTCACTGGCTGGTCGGTGAGCTTCCGGATCTCCTCATGCAGTGATTTCGCCAGCAGGTAGTTGTCGCCGGCGTTCATCACCACCACACCGTCCTCGGTGATGATGAACGACAGGTTGTTGTTGTGGCCGGAGTTCTCGTAGGTGGAGGGCTGGGTCGCGCCGATCGCGGACCAAACGCCATCGGTCACCTCCTGCGGCCGGTCATAAAGGAACGAGTCGCGTGCCTTGTCCAGCACGTACAGTGGCAGGCCCGCGTCCTGCCACTCGAAGAAGCCGCCGGGGTAGTTCTGCACGTTGGTGTAGCCCATCTGCTGCAGGGTCTGCGCGGCGGCCACGCTACGCAGGTTCTGGCCGCAATAGACGACGATCGGGGTGTCCTTGTCCGGGATCTCGCCGGGCACCTCGAACTCGATCCAGCCACGCGGGATATTGAGCGTCTCGCTGGACCGGATCTGCCCGCCGGTGTGCTCGATCTCGGTGCGGGTGCGCACGTCGATCACGACATGGTCCGGCTCGCTGGCGATCCACTCCTGCAGGCCCTCCTTGTCGATGTTGGTGATCTCGGCGTTGGCGGCCGCCAGCAGCGTGTCGCCCGTCAGTTCTTCGGCCTGCGCGGTACTACCTACCGCGGCAAGGGCCAGTCCCAGCCAGATCGCTCGCATCGTGATTCTCCTTTTGGCGTCCATCCCTCCACCATAGCCCCCTGTTCCGCCGCCGGCCAGGCCTCCGCTTGAGCCACCCCGTACAGTGTCTATATTCAGGGTAAAGGCACACGGCCCAGCAGCCGAAGGAACCCCCAATGAGCAACCACATGGCGGATGTCACCATCCACATCGACGAAAACACCGACCACGCGGCCCGCGAGCGCATCCAGGACACCCTGCGTGAACTCCCCGGCGTCATGGCCGCCTCCAGTCACGACGAACGCCCCCACCTGATGGTGGTGGAATACGATCCGGAACGGGTGGACAGCCGCAAGCTGCTGGACACGGTAACCGCCACCGGCGTCCACGCCGAACTGATCGGCCTGTAACCTGACCCCACACGGGCGTCACCGGCTATTTGTAGCCCGTGGCGCCCGGCTGATCGGCTCAAGAGGCATGCCGAAACGGGACAACCCGTAATCGGTCTGTCACCATATTGTCCATGGGGAAATGGGCCAGTATCCAGCACGACGACACGCACTGCGCTGACGGGGGAAACCATCGCGGCGCCCGGGCCGTTCGGCCGGATACCTGGCAGGTCCTTCTGGGCATTGGCCTCCTTCTGACCGCAACCTATGTGGCCCTGCCCTATGGCCTGCTGGCCAGCAGTCTCTACGTGCTGGGCACCGCAAGCGCTGCCCTCGCTGTCGGCATCGCCGTACTGCGCCGGCCGAGGCCATTCGGCGCGACCGCCTGGGGCCTGATCGCCACTGCACTGACGCTGGCGGCCATCGGCCACGGCATCTGGTACTGGTTGGACCTGCAGGGCCTGGAACCCTTTCCCTCGGCCGCAGATATCTTCTACCTGTCGGTATACCCGCTGTTTGCCATCGCGTTGTGGCAACTGGGAAGCCAGACCGCACGCGACGACGGCGCGTTTGTGGATGCCCTGATCGTGGGCATTTCGGCCGCGGTGCTCGGGTGGGCCCTGCTGATCGCACCCTACACCTACGACCCCGACCTGACCTGGCTGCAACTGCTGGTATCCACGGGCTATCCGGTCGCGGACCTGGTCCTGCTGCCCCTGGTCCTGCGCCTGGTGTTCCTCCAACGAACCGGCATCACGGCCCACAGCTTCCTCCTCCTGGGGATGCTGGCCTATCTGACGGCCGACCTGCTCTACGCCCACGGCAACTCCACCGGCTGGTACACCGCGGGCGGACTCACCGATGCCTTCTGGCTGATTGCCTATTCCCTGATCATGGCGGCCGCATGGCACCCTTCCGCGAAGATCGAACCGCGCGCGCACACCTCGCACGCCGAACTCTCCGGCCGGCGTCTGCTCGTGCTGGGCGCCGCGTCCGTCCTGGTGCCGATGGTGATCCTGTTCACGGCGGGCAGCGAGATGGAGATCATTCGCGTTGCGGCGATCGCCTCCATCCTGCTGTTCCTGCTGGTGTTGTACCGCATGGCTGGATTGCTGCGCGAGACCCAGCACCAGGCCAAGCGCCTGGAGAACCTCTCGCGTACCGACCCGCTGACCGGGGCCGGCAATCGGCGCCACCTGGAAGAACAGTTAACCCGCGAGATCGCCCGCGCCGAACGCACCCAGGGCCCGCTCAACCTCGCATTCCTGGATATTGACCACTTCAAGCGCTTCAACGATTCCCACGGCCATGCAGCCGGCGATGCCCTGCTGCAGGAAATGGTCGATGCCTGGCGCCCCATCCTGCGGCCCACGGACCTGCTGGCACGTTTTGGCGGCGAGGAATTCGTGGTGGTATTCCCGCACATTGATGCGCAGCAGGCCCGCCGCGTGCTGGAACGCCTGCGCACCGCGATGCCCAACGGCCAGACCTGCTCGGCCGGGATCGCCAGCTTCCACCCCGGCGACACCATGGACTCGCTGCTGGGACGCGCCGACCAGGCCCTGTACGCCGCGAAGGACGGCGGACGTGACCGCATCATGATCGCCCCCGCCGAACCCATACCCGTTGCAGGCAGGCCCGCGTTGTAGGGACCGGAATCCCCGACTGCGAACACAATCCTGACACCCCGCAGGAGATCCGTGGAGCAATATCAAGCTCTCGCGCGTCTATTCCCGAGCCCCTTCACCAAGGTTTCCATGACACACCGCATTCTCGTACGCCTGTTTGCCCTCGCGGCCCTGCTGATGATCCCGTTCGCCGCACCGGCGCAGGAGGCGAACGGCCCGACGGGCGCAGTCGACGCCGCCGCTTCGATCGAGGCCGGCGGGGCCGAGATCCCGGTGGAACGCTATCGCGCCGATGGCGACGCCGTGCTTTTGTGGTTTCCTTCCGAACACGGCCTGCAGGACGGCCATCGACAACAGGCGCTGGCGCTGCAGGCGGCCGGGGTCGAGACCTGGCTGGTCGATCCGTTCACCGGCCACTTCCTGCCCGAGGCGGCATCCAGCTTCGACGACATGCCCACCGCCACGGTGACGGACCTGATCGAGGCAACCCACACCGATACCGGACGACAGGTCTATGCCTTCGGGCACGACCGTGCCCTGCCCTGGCTGCTCACCGGCCTGTACCAGTGGCAACAAGCCCACCCCGAGGCGGACTACCTGGCCGGATTGCTGATGACCAGCCCCTTTCTGCATACCGGCGTGGATACCGATGAGGCCGAACTACAACCCATCGTTCGGCTGACCCATCTGCCGGTGTACATCCTGCAACCGGCCCAGTCGCCCCAGCGCCAGCATCTCGGGCGGATTCGCAGCGGGCTGACCGAGGGCGGCAGTGCGGTGGGGGCGCGCCTGCTTCCCGGGATCCGCGACCGCTTCTTCTTCCGCCCCGATGCGACCGAAGCCGAACGACTCGCCAGCGAGACCTTCCACCGCGAGATTATCTTCGCCATGGGCCTGCTGACGCGGCTGCCTCATCAACGCACACCCGCCGTGGCCGGACCGGACACGGACCTGACGGTACGCACCCCCAGCGGCACCGACGCACAGCTCAACGCCCTGGATGAACCCGTGGCAGCCCCGCCGCTGGAGCGGCCCGACCTGGCGGGGGATATCCATCGACTGGAGGACTATCGCGGCGAGGTGGTGCTGATCAATTTCTGGGCCAGCTGGTGCCCACCCTGCGTGCACGAGATGCCGTCCATGCAACTGCTGGAGGACGAACTGCGCGACGAAGGCTTTCGCATCCTGGCGGTGAACCTGGGCGAGGACGAGGACACCATCCAACGCTTCATCGAAGACGAGGTGCAGACCGAGTTCACCATCCTCCTCGATCCGGAACAGGACTCCCTCGACGACTGGCGCGCGATGGCCTACCCCACCAGCTACGTCGTCGACCGCAAGGGCCGCCTGCGCTACTACCTGTTCGGCGCCATCGAATGGACCGAACCCGGCGTGATCGACCAGATCCGCGACCTGCTGGACGAAGACGCGTAGCGGTCGGGAAAGGGCGCGGCGCCGCGCGGGGCGTGCTAAAGATCCGCCAGGATGGCGCGCAGGCGCTCCTCGTAGGCCGCTTCGGTAATCAGCCCCCGGTCGTGCAAGCGATCCAGCTCTTCCAGCCGCGCCTCGACCGAACGGCCGTCGGAGTCTTCAATGCCCCCCTGATCCGCCTGTTCGCCTCCGCGGATCAACTCCGCGGCATTCACTTGCGCGAACAGCTCGTCCACTAGCGGCGCCAGCTTCTCTCGGGTCGGCCCGAACTTGTCCATCCGCCCGCTACCGCTGCGGGCATCGTAGGTGGCCTGCCCCGCCAGGCCCTGGGCGTCATAGACGCGAAGATCGGCGTACGAGAGGTACATTGCCAGATCCCACTTCCAGTTCGCAGTGTGTTCCAGGTAATGCGAGCACCGTGCAGGGCGGGAACCGGAATAGACATCCGTGCGGATGCCGCGTTGCTCGATCAGTTCGCGCAACTCGGGCTGAAATCCCGCCATGTGGATCTCGGGGTTGTCGAGCACGCAGACCAGGCTGACATCCACCGCATCCAGTGGCTCGATCGACTGGGTGATGGAACACCCGGTGGCTACCAGCGCAATGCCGGCCACCCAGAACGTACGCAATCCTCGCAACACAAACACCTTCCTTCCTCTGGACGAAATCCTGCGCGCACCTGCCCCGCGCGAACGAGCGCGCACCCTACCAGACCTGCACTACTCTCCCCGAATACCGAGGCATCCGTACCTCAGCGGTCATCCCACCGCCTGATGAATCGCGCGCCCCCTCGTGCAGCACCTTGCCGGGTCAGGAAATGCCCACGCGGGCAGGCGTTATTTGGCGCAAGCGCCGCAGTTCGAGACTACGTTCGAGGTATGAGAGACGTAGCGGAGACTCCCATGAAAGCACCCAATGCAATACACCGAATCCGATCGGGCCTGCTCGCAGCCACGGTCCTGTTGCTGACCGCACCGGCATTCGCGGAAACAGAGGTCGGCATCACCACCGACATGGCCGAGTTCGAGGTGCGCCACGGCGACGAACTGGTAACGGTGACCCGCGACCAGGATACCTTCGCAACCATCGACCTCGACTACGCGCAGATCGCGCGACCCTGCCCGCCGTTCTGTATCCAGCCGATGAGCCTTGGCCCCGGCGTCGAGACCCTTGGGGAACTGGAGTTCATCGACTACCTCCAGCAGACCACGGAGCGCGACGACCTGGTGATCATCGATTCGCGCACCCCACGCGAGTACCAGCGCGGCACCATCCCCGGCGCCGTCAACATCCCCTGGGACCGGCTGCACTTCGCCTCCGGCGCGGACCCGGACGACGTGCGCAACGTGCTGACCGAAGACTTCGGCGCAATCTTCGACGGCGACTTCTACAATTTCAGCCGGTCGAAGACCCTCGTGCTGTTCTGCAACGGCCCCTGGTGCGGCCAGTCACCCACCAACATCCGCACCCTGACCAACCTCGGCTACCCGGCCGAGCGCATCAAGTGGTACCGCGGCGGCATGCAGATGTGGCACGCCTTCGGCCTGACCACGGTCGAGGGCGAGACCGACGGCTAGCCCAGGAGGCCGTCTACCTCGTCATTGCGAGCGCAGCGAAGCCATCGGCCAGACAAGGGCTCAGCCCCGCCCGATTGCTGGGCTCGCAATGACGGGATGGGTGGCGAATCAACGGTGACTCCGCCAGCCAGCCCACCGGCTACTTCGGCTCCGCCATCAGGGCCTCTACGGTGGCAATGACGTCGGGGTCGTCCCATTCGATGGCGCTGTTGACCGAATAGCGCACGCGGCCGTCACGATCGAGAATGAACGAACTGGGGAAGGCAAAAACGCGCCAGTCGGCAGCCACCCGTCCGTCGAAGTCCATCAGGACCGGGAAATCCACCTGCACCTCTTGCATGAAGGCCGTGATGTGCTCGGCGCTTTCCTGATAGTTGACCGATACGATGGCGAAGCCCTCGCCCAGGGTCCCGGCCATGCGGTTCATCGACGGGATCTCGTGCACGCAGGGCGGGCACCAACTGGCCCAGAAATTCAGCAGCACCACCTGGCCGTCGTAATCGGACAGCGACTGCTCGTCACCTAGGTGATCGGTCAGCGTGAAGTCCGCGACCGGCCGCGGGCGATCGCGCTCCACCAGCCCGCGGCCGACTTCGATCGCACGGGTGGCCTCCGGCAGCGGCGCGGCCGCCAGCGGGCGCGGGACGCTGGCCAGGAGCCGGCCCGCCTGCAGCAGTTGTGCAGGCAGGCGCTCGGCCGCGGCCTGTTCCTCCGGCTCGGGATCGGTGCGGCGCAGGTAATAGAAATCGCGCACATCCGGGACCGTCTGCACGAACACCGCACTGCCGCCGCGGCGCAGGTCGGTCAGGATGTCGTCCAGGTGCCAGCGATAGACACCCTGTGCGGGCTGCAGCAGGAAGAGCGGCAGACTGGTGGCGCGCACCACATCGACGAACTCGGCGGGGGCACCCGCCACCGGCGTGTCGACCATCAGGTTGGGGAAGGCCAGCGCCGCACCGAGTACGTAGGCCGCTTCGGGGCCGTCCTCCTGCCACTGACGCAGGCCGCGCAGGGCGGTGATCGCCGGGCGGCCCGAGGCGACCAGCATCACCTGCTTGCCGGTCTGCGCGTGCGCCGCGCCCAGCAATGCGGCCACACTGACGCCATCCAGGCTGCGCATGCTCTCATTGGTGCGCGGAAGGAAATGGGCATCCAGCAGATCGGCCTGCCAGACCTCGACGCCCATCGCCGCCAGCTCGTGCCCGAAGCGCGCATGGTTGGCATGTTCACCCGCCTGCGG
This sequence comes from Thioalkalivibrio versutus, assembly GCF_001020955.1. Classification (NCBI taxonomy): domain Bacteria; kingdom Pseudomonadati; phylum Pseudomonadota; class Gammaproteobacteria; order Chromatiales; family Ectothiorhodospiraceae; genus Thioalkalivibrio; species Thioalkalivibrio versutus. The sequence continues at coordinate 796,725 of NZ_CP011367.1, read as the reverse complement.
AAGCAGCCACAGGTAGAGCCGATCGCCAGTGGCCGGGTACACGGTGACGCCCAGGTCGACGCCGGCCGGATCGGTCACTGTCAACGTGCGCGATTCAACCTCTCCGGCACCCGCCGGCGGAAGCAGCAGAAGCAGAGACAGCAGCAGGCACAGGCGCGGCAGGAATCGTATCGACACGCGGGCATCCATCAAGGGAACCAACCGCGACTATAGCGTCCCGTCATGCCCGCGGGAACGCCGCCCGGAAGAGCCTCGAGGGATTGGGTCAGCGCGGGTGCGTATGCCGGAACGTGCGTAGACGGCGGGTCTTTTCCACCATGCGCCAGAGGGAACGGCAGTTGTTGTAGCGCGAGACGTGCTGTAGCGGCACCCAGAGGATGTCGTTCGACTCGTCGCTGCCGGGCACCGGCAGGCGGTCGTCGATTTCCAGCAGGAAGCGCACGTCGATGTGCTCGTGCATCGGGAAATAGGGGCTGGCCGGGATGGTGTGGATGTCGAGATCGAAGACATCCTCTTCCACCAGGCGGATCTGCTCGGGGGCGAGGCCAGTCTCTTCGTGGGTCTCGCGCAGCGCCACCTGCAGGATGTCGGCCTGGCCGTCGGCATGCCCGCCGGGCTGGAACCAGCGGTGGTGCTTGCCGTGCAGCAGCAACAGGGCCTGCTCACGGTCGGGGCTGACCACCCAGGCGGAACCGGTTACATGCGCGGGCAGGAGATCGCAGTGGAAGCAGTCCGGGTGCTCGCTGACGAACTCCAGGGCGCGGCGGACGTAGCCGGCCTCCTCGATGAAGGTCGTCTGGTGTCGGGCGAGCAGGTCCAGCAGCTGGGCGCGATGCATCTCAGGTCCCGGCGGGGTTGTGCAGCGCGTGGATCGCCGCACGCGCCGCCTCGTCCACGTCGCCTTCCCGTCCCGCGAGGGTCAAGCGACCAAAAGCGCCGACTGCGCGCACGTCGATCAGCGAAACATTGGATGCCTTCAGTGCCTGGTTCGCGGCATAAATGATGTAGCCGGCCGGTTCCGCCTCAAGGATGAACATGCTCTGGTCCGGCAGGATCATGTTCCCGCGGCGGTTCTGGCGGTTGATCAACACGGTGTGGTCCGGGGTCATCCCACGGATGGTCTCCTGCCACGGGATGCGACAGGGCTGGCGGTCCTCCTGGCTGGCACCGAGACGCTCCAGCAGCACCCGGCCGGCCTCGATCACCTCGCTCTGGCTGCGGTGGTGGATCACCATGGAACCGAATTCGCGCTCCACCACCTGCTGCGCGAGGTGCACGTTGGTCGCCTTCAGTGCGACGTCGGTCAGGCGGTGCACCGCCATCCCCGGGGACACTTCCACCCACAGGCAGGAATCTCCCGGAACGGGCAGGAAGCCCTGGGAGACCGTAGCCATGTATTCCGCCAGCTGCGGCTGGAGGGAATCCATGTAGACGTAGGTGCGCAGCTGGATCATCGATTCGCTCTGGGCCAGGGCCCGCGGCCCATGGTTCCCGCGCGTCGCGGCCCGAACCCGCGCGGGAATTCGCGCACGCCTCATGCAAGCCGCCCCGAAATGGGCGGGCTCGCGTGCACACGCGGGAGAATTGAAGGACGTATTGTGAACGCAGCGCGCCCCAAGCTCAACGTTGAGTGCCTTCACGGGCCGACCTTCGGGCGGCCACACGTCCCGGGAAGACGCTCGTATAATGCAACGCCAACCCCGCAGCCACAGGGATTGTTATGCCGAAGCAGGATGCGGAACACCTCCTCGCCAGTGTGGAAGACGCCGATCTCGATCTGGCCGAGACCCTGCGCCAGCTCGTGGACTGGCTGCGCCCGGAGGACCCGCGCAATGTCGCGCCGGTGATCTCCCGTATTGAGCAGTTAACCCTCGCCCTGGGCGAGAACCCGCGCCTGCAGGACCGGCTGCGTGAACGCCTGGAGGACGGGCTGGAGGACGCCCGGCACCTGACGCTGTACACCGGGATCGGGCTGTTCTCGCGCAAGGGTTTCTTCCGCGAGGCCGCGGAGCTGATCTACGAGCGGATCAATCCGCGCCCGATGGACCGGCGCGACCTGAAAGACGTGCTTTATCACGTGTTTCACCAGACCAATGACGCCGCCTGGGTTGCGGCCCTGCCGGACGATGCCTGGTGGCGCCTGCTGGAGGCCCTGGGCTGCCTGACCGGGGAACACCCCGGGGTCCTGCAACGGGCACGCGAGGAGATCCTCTACGCCCTGGAGATGCTGTCGATCTGGGTGGCCGCGGAAGAACTGGAACCGGAACTGCTGCGCCTGGACCCGTCGATCGCCGAGCACAACTCGGCCTTTGTCGCCCAGGAGCGCGAGATCTCCGCCTATGTGCGCGACTACCGAGCCGCGCTGGAAGCCCCCGATCACGAGCGCATGGATGACCGCCATGCCCGGGTGCTACTGGAGCAGTGCAGCGAACAGATCGCGCGCCTGCGCCAGCTGGCGATCACCCATGGCAACAGCCTGTCGCTCACCCATCTACTGGAGCGGCTGGACCAGACCCTCGGCCGCATCCACAAGCTGCTTGACCTGCTGGAGCCGGACGCGGACCGCGACACGCGCGCGGCCTCGGTCGGGGTGTTCCGCGAACTCATCACCATCAGCGCCCGCCAGCACGGCGTACGCGCGCTGTGGCAGGACAACATCAAGCTGGTCTCGCGCAGCATCACCCAGCAAGTCAGCGACACCGGCGAGCACTACATCACCCAGTCGCGCGGCGAATACTTCCAGATGCTGCGCTCCGGAGCCGGCGCCGGGCTGATCATCGCGGTCATGGCCCTGATCAAGATCCAGATTGAATCCCTGGGACTGTCCCACGCGGTCAACACCCTGTGGGTGAGCCTGAACTACGGCCTCGGCTTTGTGCTGATCCACATCCTGCATTTCACCGTGGCCACCAAGCAGCCGGCCATGACCGCCGCGCGTCTGGCCGCCGCCATCGAAGAAAGCGAACGCGGCACAGCCGATCCACGAACCATGGCCGATCTCCTGATGCGGGTGGGCCGTTCGCAGTTCGCCGCCGTACTCGGCAACGTGGGCATCGCGCTGCCGACCGCCATCCTGATCGGTCTGTTTGCGGCGGGTCTGTTCAACGCTCCGGTCCTGTCCGGTCGCGAGGTCGACTACCTAGTGGACGGGCTGCACCCGATCATGGGCCTGGCGCTATTCTTTGCCGCGATCGCCGGGGTCTGGCTGTTCGTCTCCGGTCTGATTGCGGGCTTCTTCGACAACCGCTGCGCCTACCTCGACCTGCCCGGCCGCCTGCGCGAGCATCCGCTGCTGCGCCGGTTGCTGCCGACCGAGGCGCGCCACCGCCTGGCCGACTGGATCGGCCACAACTACGGTGCACTGATCGGCAACTTCCTGTTCGGCGTGCTTTTGGGAGTGACCGGATATGTCGGCTACCTGCTGAACCTGCCCCTGGACATCCAGCACGTCGCCTTTGCCTCGGCCAACCTCGGCTATGTCACCGCCAGCGAAGCGCCCGGGCTGGGCATGTTCGTCCTGTTTCTGGGGTTCGTGCTGCTGATCGGGGCGGTCAACCTGTGGGTCAGCTTCGGGCTCGCGCTGTACGTTGCGCTGCGCGCCCGTGGCGTGCGCATCGGGACCTTTGGCCGCGTCGTTCGCGCCTATGGTCACCACCTGCGCGAACGTCCGGGCGAATTCCTGTTCCCGCCCGGCGCGCAGACCACGACCAGCGGAGGCGACGACGAGTCCGATGCTCGTTAGCAGGGCCTTGCGTCTGCTGGCGCCGACACTCGCGCTAGCGCTCGCCGGCTGTGCCGGGACGGTACCCAGCCCCTCCGGTGACGAGACCCGCACCCCGCTGATCGCCTCCGAGGTGATCCACACGGCGGATGGCGACCGGCTGCCGCTGCACCGCTGGGGGCCGGACACCCCCGAGCGGGTTGTGCTGGCCCTGCACGGCTTCAACGACCACGGTGGCAGCATGCAGGCGCTGGGCGAGGCGCTGGCCGGGCACGCCATTGCGGTGTATGCCTATGACCAGCGCGGCTTCGGAGCCACGCGCAACGCTGGCTACTGGTCCGGTCACCGACTGCTGGCCGAGGACGCCCGCACCGCACTCCGGCTGCTGCAAGAGCGCTACCCCGACCAGACGCCCTACCTCATCGGCAAGAGCATGGGCGGCGCTGTCGCGCTGCTGGCCATGGAGGAAACGACCGATTCCGCCACTGCATCGCCCCGGGTCGCCGGCACGGTCCTGATCGCCCCGGCAGTCTGGAGCCGTAGCGACATGCCCTGGTATCAGCGCTTCGGCCTGTGGCTCGGGGCGCGCCTGGCGCCCGGCTGGCGCCTGGACGGCGAGATGGCCGCTGACCTCGACATCCACCCCACCGATGACCCCGCGGTGCTACAACAGATGCGTGACGACCCGCTGGTGTTGCGTGATGCCCGCATCGATGCCCTGGACGGCCTGACCACCCTGATGACCCACGCGCTGGAGGCGGGCCCGGCTTTGCCCCCACCGAGCCTGACGCTGTACGGAGCGCGCGACGATCTGGTGCCACCCTTGCCCCTGGCGCGCCTGCTGGAGGCCCTGACCGCCCAGGGATCCGATGACCATCGGGCCGCGCTCTACCCCGAGGGCTATCACATGCTGACGCGCTACACCCGCGCCGAGGCCACCTTCGCGGACATCGCCGCGTGGCTGCAGGACCCGCGGGCCACCCTGCCCTCGGGTCACGAACGCACACCCGTGGACCTGGCCCGGCACCTGCGCGCCAAGGACTGAGCCCTGGCCACCGGGCGGCGGCCGTCACCCGCCGCGCATCCCGCAGGCCCCGCAAGACCCGGCGCCAGCAAGCACCGACAGAGACCGCCCCATCCATCGATACATACCGATATATGGATTTTCGATGGTTGTTGATCCAGATCAAGCCAAAACTGTGACCAAGTCCGCACCCTGACGACCTCCATGCCCGGCCACGGGCCGTCCACCCATGCTCGAGGTCATCCATGAATGCGGCATCTCGACCCGCCCCCCGCCGTGCCCTGCACCTGAGACTGTTCATCATCGCGGCGATCATGGCCGTGGCCCTGCTGGTATTCCTGGCCGTCAACGCGACCACCACCCTGATCTACGAACGCACCATGGCCCGCCAGGCGGAGCAGACGGCCAGCGGTATCGCGCACCAAACCTTTGCCTCGATGTTCCAGATCATGCGCGAGGGCTGGAGCCGCGAGCAGCTGGAGGCCTTCTCCGCCGGGATCGAGGAATCGCTGGACGGGACACCGCTGACGCTGGAGCTGTACCGCGGGGAAAAGGTCGCGGCGCTCTATGGCGAGGTTGGACAACCCTCGTGGAACGAACGCATCGAGCACGCCTTTGACACCGGGGTCATCGAAAGCCGCCAGGACAACGGCGAGCTGCAGTACACCTTTCCGCTGCGGGCGCGCAACGAATGCCTGAGCTGTCACACCAATGCATCCGCCGGCGATGTCCTGGGCGTCATGGAGGTGCGGCAGGATCTCGGCACCGCGATCAACGAAGCACGCAGCCAGCACATATGGACCTTCTTCGGCACCGGGCTGGGAACCCTGCTGCTGGGCACGCTGATCGCGACCTGGGCGACCGGGCCCATCACCCGTTCGGTGCGGCGGTTCCAGGACCAGGTGACGCGGGTCAACGCGATCAAGGATCTCAACGAGATGGAGCCGCAGGCAATCGACACCGGCTTCGTCGAGCTGAACCAGGTCGTCGACCAGGTGGACGAGCTGGTGCGCAAACTGCGCTCGGTGGCCGTGGACAAGGACATCCTCGAGTTCGAGCTGAAGCTGCTGGACAAGTTCATCATCACCTCGGACGTGGTCCGTGACTGGCGCGAGTACATCGGTGTCCTGCTGACCGAGATCAACACGATCATCGATGCCTACACGTTGTTCACGCTATTCAAGGCCAACGACGAGGTCTACGAACTGGAGATCTTCTGGCGCGCCGAACCGAGCGAGAACACCCGGCGCACGGTGGAGCGCCTGGCCGCACACCGGATCCGTGCGGCCGAACAGTTCGCAATGGACGCCAACCTGACCATCCGCCACAACGTCGCGGACTCCAGCAACAAACTGCCGGAGCTATCGCCGCACACCATCGAGATGGCGACCAAGTCGCTGCTGCTGGATGCGCCGCGGATCGGCGGGGTGGTCGGCATCGGCGTGCAGTCCGACCTGGTGCGCGATCCCGTGAGGCATGTGGTCATCGAAAGCATCCTCTCCACCCTCCTGAATCTGGTCGGGTCGGTGAAGGCCATCTACAAGTACACCCAGGATCTGGAGTACTACGCCACCCGTGACCCGTTGACCAACCTGTACAACCAGCGGGTGTTCTGGGAGCTGTTCAACTACGAGATCAAGCGCGCCGAGGGGCATGCCTATCCGTTTTCGGTGATGGTCGTGGATCTGGACAACTTCAAGACCATCAACGACCGCTATGGCCACGCCTTCGGCGACCGCTTCCTGCAGGCCTACGCCGAGACGATCCAGGGGGCCATCCGCAACGAGGACATCCTGGCCCGGTACGGCGGCGACGAATTTGCGCTGATCCTGCCGGAGACCGACCAGCAGGCCGCCTGGCAACTCGCCGCGCACATGGCCGAAGCGACGGACCGGCTGTCACTGCCCGCCCCGGACGGGTCGCGGGTCAAGGCGACGACCTGCATCGGGATTGCCGCCTACCCACGCCACGGCCGCGACACCCGAGACCTGTTCCTGGTGGCCGACAACATGATGTACAAGGCCAAGCGCGAGGGGAAAAACGCCGTCTGCGTCCCCAGCGACGAAGAGGTCGCCGCGGTGTTCCGGGAGGCCGGCGAGACCGGGATCATGATAATGGAGGCGCTGGAGGACCGGCGTATCGTGCCCTTCTTCCAGCCCATCATGGACACGGCTACCGGCGAGGCCCGCATCCACGAATTGCTGATGCGCATCCGCGTGGGTGACCAGTTGATCCCGGCCGGCCAATTCGTGGAAGTGGCCGAGACCATGGGGGTGATGCACCAGCTCGACTACGTCCTGATCGAACAGGCCTTTGCCGAAGTGCAGCGCTCGGACTATACCGGACTCCTGTTCATCAACCTGTCCCCGCGCGCGCTGATCATTGGCGAGTTCATCGGCAAGGTCCGCAAGCTGGCGCAGGATCACCAGATCGATCCGGCCATGGTCGTATTCGAGATCACCGAACGCGACACGGTGAAGAACATGGCCGTGCTGGAGAAGTTCGTGCTCGATCTCAAGCAGCAAGGGTTCCAGTTCGCCGTGGACGACTTCGGCTCGGGGTTCTCCTCGTTCCATTACCTGAAGCGCTTTCCCATCGACTTCGTGAAGATCGAAGGCGACTTCGTGCGCAACATGGTCCACGACCCGCGCGACCAGGCCTTCGTGCGTTCCATCGCCGCACTCGCCCGTGACCTGGACGTGCGCACCATTGCCGAATTTGTCGAGGATCAGGAGATCCTCGAAGCGGTCCAGTGCATCGGCATCCATTACGCCCAGGGTTTCCATGTCGGCCACCCCGGTCCACGGCTCGGGAACCCACCGGCATGAGCGGGCCCCGGACCACCCTGATCCAGGGGCTGAAACAGCAGCTGGGCTGCCCCGACCCGCAGTTGTTGCTGATGCCCTGGCGTCACCACGCCCTGCTGGAGCACCAGCGGGCCCGCCTGATTATCTCCCGGGTGCGCCTGGTCGCGTTTCTTTTCGCCCTGCTCACGCCCCTGTGGATCCTGGTGGATCTGGTGTTCCTGCCCTGGCCGGTCTGGGGTGAACTCGCGCTGGCGCGCCTGCTGACAAGCGCCGCTTTCCTGTGGATGTCGCTGCGCTATCAGCCCTCGGACAGCATGCCGCGGGCCTGGGTCGCGCTGGCCCTGCTGTTCGCCATTCCGACCCTTTTCTTCCTCTATTCCCACCCGCTACTCGCCTTCCGGGAAATGGCCGGGGTCGAGGCCGCCATCGCCGCCGGCTACGCCTTCCTGCCCTTCGTGATGATCGCGGGGCTGGCCATCTTTCCACTCACCATCACCGAGGCCGTGGCCTACTCGATCCCGGTGCTCGCCGGTCAGGCCGTGGCGGCCCTGCTCCAGCTCGACGGCATGGACTGGACCACGCATGTCGGTGCCTTCTGGCTGTTGCTGCTGATCGCGTCGGTTGGCGCGCTGGCCAGCACGAGCCAGTTACAATTCCTGGCCGCCCTGGTGCGGGAGTCTTCGCGTGATGCCCTGACCGGGTGCTACACGCGCGGGAGCGGCGAGCGCCTGCTGGAGCGCGAGATGGCACGGACCCGGCGACAGGGCCGGCCCCTCGCTGTGGCCTTTGTCGACCTCGACCGCTTCAAGGCGCTGAACGACCGCTTCGGACACGAGGAAGGCGACCGGGCCCTGCGCGCCGTCGCCAACGCCCTGACCAAACGCCTGCGCAGCATCGACAGCGTGATCCGCTGGGGCGGCGAGGAGTTCCTGATCCTGATGCCGGAGACCAGCCGGGACGAGGCACGCCAGGCCCTTGAACGGGTGCTGAGCGAACCGGCCAGCCACACCCCCGACGGCCAGCCGTTGACCGCGAGCATCGGCATCGCCAGCTGGCCGGAGGATACCCGGGCGACCGACGCCGAGGCCCTGGTGCACGAGGCAGACCTTCGGATGTATCGTGCCAAGGACAAGGGCGGTGATCGCATCATCGACGCACGCGCCGCCGCATGAGCATGCCTGGAGGGCACCATGAAGCATTCCAATGACCGGCTGGACCAGCTCGTTGCACAGGCACGGCAGTCGCAGGCCGAACGGGAGCGCGGCTACCGCGAGCAAGCGTTGAAGATGTATCCGTGGGTATGCGGCCGCTGCGGGCGCGAATTCACCCGCGTCAATCTGCGCGAGCTAACCGTGCACCACCGCGACCACAACCACGACAACAATCCATCCGACGGCAGCAACTGGGAGCTGCTGTGCCTGTACTGCCACGACAATGAACACCAGCGCTACACCGACGCCACTCCGGGCAGCGGGAATATGGCGAGCACCTCCTCGGCTACCCACAACCCCTTTGCCGGGCTGGCCGGGTTGCTTGACGATAACGACCGGGGCGGCGACGACCCGAAAACGTAGAACGACTGCGGGCTGGATGTCGGCATCGGGTCAGAGCCGGCGCCACCAGAACTGCAATGGCTTGAGGCTCTCCTGCCTCTCGCCGATATCCGGCCACGGGAAGTGGCCAACCCGCCCCTCGGCGCGCCGGTAGCCGCGCTTTTTCCAGAACCCGTCCAGGGGCCGGTAACCGGCCGGGCGTCGCGGGTGATCCTCCGGGCGCACCACCGCGCAGAAGGTAGCATGGGCAAAGCCCAGGCGCCGCGCTGCAGCCTCGCGCTCGTCGAAGAACCGATGCCCCGCCCCCTGGCCGCGGAAGTCCGGCTCCAGTACCGATTCCGCCAGGTAGTAATACGCCGCCGGGTCCAGTCCTTGCTCACGGAACGGGGCCTGGAATTCCGCCTCGGCCGCAGCCAGCGGCAGCGCAGTGGAGGCCCCCACGACGCGATCACCTTCCAGCGCGAGTACCAGCGTACTGTCCGGGCAGTCGACGTAGTCCTGCAGATACCGCTCTTCGTACTCCGCGCTGCCGTCGTAGAGATATGGCCACTCGCGGAAGACTGCGATGCGCAGGCGTGCAACATCCTCCAGATAGGGGGCAATCCCCGCCCCTCCCACGCTCCTGAACTCCATTCGTCCTCCCGGTATCGCAATCAAACCGGCGCCGGCGTGTCCGCAGGGGCCTCCCGGCCGACACCACGCAAGAGGCGCCCAAGGATATCCGACCCACTCAATATCCGACGCTGACTGTCGGTCCACAGCAGGATCACGTCGTCCCCAACCACCGTGTCACCGCTGCTGGCCGGGCGCACCCGGAAATGGGATACCAGGCTGCCCAGCCGGTGACTGCCATCACGCACGACCAGCGGGTGATGGCAGTGATGGTGGGGTTCGAACCGCTCCGGCGCAAACAGCGCCTCGCGGGTAAAATCCGCGACCCGGATCACCGTGCGCGGCTCGCCCTCGGGATCGATGACCACCATCCAGCTGCGACCCGGCCCATTGAGTCGACGCAGGAACGCATCATCGGTACGGGGCTCGATCGCCGGGAACACCGGACGCCCGGCCTCGAAGTCCAGCGTGATCACGCTATCCGGGGCCAGCGCCTGGCCCTCGTGTTGCACCAGGATGTCGTCCAGCTCGAGGAAATTCCGCGCGCCCCGCCCCTCGACCCGGGTAATCTCGCTGCCATGGGCCTGCATGTGCAGGTCAATCAGGTGATGCAGGTCTCGCTCGGGGAAGAAGCGAATCTCCTCGCCCCCCAGCCAGCGGTCCAGCACCCAGGCAGTGGGCCGTGCCACCGGGTACATCAGGATCTGGTAGAAGCGCAGCAGTGGATACAGCGCCCCGGCGACCCGCAGGGCATGCCGCGAAAAGTAGGACTGCGGCAGAATCTCGGCAAAGATCGTGATCACCACGGTAGAGAACAGGAATGCCGCCACGCCGCCCATCACCGAACCCGACAACAACGCCAGCAGCACGTTGACGGAGACGTTTCCCCAGAGAATGGTCACCAGGGCAAAGTTGGCATCGGCGCGCAGGGCCAGCAGGCGCTCCGCGCGCCGGTCACCCTTCTGCGCCTCGACCTCCAGCTCCAGCTTGCTGCGCGAGAACAGTCCTAGATTGAGTCCGGACAGAATCGCCGATTGGGACAGGCAGACGAGGATACCCAGCCAGGTGAGGACGCTCATGGGGTCTTTTCCTTGGGCAACACGGCGCACGAACGGGAGAGGCTTCAGGGTACCGCGTGGCAAGCCGTGCGCGCCCGCACGGAACGTTCGTTTCGTCGTGCCAAGCCGCACCCGCAAACCGGCAAAACATCTACACTCGGAGATGGGGCCGATGCCTGTCGGGCCGGCACCACAGCGGCCCGGTACGTCAGGAAACGGCCGGTCGGGCCACCGAATACGCTACAGGAGGATCTGCATGGATACTGTCTGGATCGTTGTCGCCGACGCCGCACGAGCCCGCATCTTCACCTGCGAGGGCCGTGCCTGCCAGGGGATGCACGAGAGCGAGACGCTCTCGCACAGCGAATCCCGCGCCCACAATCAGGATCTCGTCTCGGATCGTCCCGGGCGCAGCTGGAGCAGCGCCAGCGGGGACGCCCGCCACGCCATGCAGGACAGCACCGACCCCGCCGCCAACGAGCGCAACCGCTTTGCCCGACAGGTGGCCGAACGCCTCAAGTCCGCCCATAACGACGGCACCTTCAAAAAACTGGTGATCGTCGCCGCACCCTCGTTCCTGGGCGCCCTGCGCGAAATGCTGGACCCGACCGTTGCCCATAGCGTCACCGCCGAGGTCGCCAAGAACATCACCAAGTCGACCGACGCCACCACCCTGCGCAAGCACCTGCCCGACTTCCTCTACTAGGCACCATTCCAGCCCCTGGCCCCGCATAGCGGGGCCAGGGGCGACCGGTCGGCTCCAACGCCCCTCAACGCTTGCCGAGATCGTCCGGCTTCAGCGTGCCCAGCAGGCGCGGGCCATCGGCGTGTGGCTCGAACACCGCCATTTCCGCCTCCTCGATTTCCACATCCGCGGCGTGGCGCAGGTTGAGATCGTGGCCCACAACGACGATGTTTTGCTTCGGATCCCTGGGCGGAGTGTTCAGATGCCCCCGAAGGCCTTCGATCAGGTCCTCGCGGCGTTCATCATCCTGGATAATCGGCAGATTGTAGAGCTCGGTCCGCATCTCGTAGTCACCGAAGGCATAGTGCGCGGTCTCCCAGTTACGGCAGAACTCGCTGGTCAATACCTGCTCCACCGGGATCGCGTAATGAACGAAGCCCTTGCCCACCTGGCGCGCCTGCTCGCGCCCGCGCGTACTCAGATTGCGCTGTCCTTCGCAATCGTCCATGTCGGACAGGTCGTAGTCGTCATGCGAACGATCGGTCGCCGCATGCCGCCAGTACACCACCAGCCCACCCGCCTGCATACGCTCGATCAGCGCATCCGGTGCCAGCGTCTCCGCATTTGCGGTAGCGAACGCCACCAGCAACAGGGCCAGGAATGCGCTCAGCATCCCATTTCGCATGCCGTCCTCCTTGCGCGTGATGGATTCGGTGTTTCCCTTGTGTGCGGACGCTCTGCGGCCGCGGTACCCGGCACCCACCGGGCCCGCGCCTCACAGTCTCCCGGGGCTCAGTCGAAGTCGTCGGGCGTCAGCACCCCGAGTACCCGGGGCGAGTCGCTGCCGGGCTCGAACACGGCGATTTCACCCTCGTCGATGCGAACCCGGGCGGCCTGCTGAAGATTGATGTTGTGGCCCACGATCACCACGTTCTTCCCGGCATCCCCCGGCGCCGTTACCAGATAGCGCCGCAATGCATCGACCAGCTCCCGCTGGCGCTGACGGTCACGCACTGGCGGCACGTTGAACAGGTCGTCACGGACCTCCCAGGAATCCTCGCCGAAGGCGATCCGGGCGCTGTCGACATTGCGGCAGAAGGGCGAGCTCAGGATGCGCTCGACCGGGATCGCGTGGCGTTCGAAGCCCTCGCCCACCTGACGCGCCTGCTCGTGCCCGCGGTCGTCGAGATTGCGCTGCCCCTCGCAACGGCTCATGTCGGCCAGGTCGGTGTCCCGCTGGCTGCGGTCGGTGGCCGCATGCCGCCAGTAGATCACCAGCCCACCCGCCTGCATGCGCTCGATCAGCGCATCCGGGGCCAGTGTGTCGGCGCTCGCGATTACGGGGGAAAATCCAAGGATGATCAGGAACAAGAACCAGCGCCGAAGCATCGGGACCTCCAGTAAGAAAGGGGTTCAACGAAGCAAGAGACCGTCACCCAAGGGCATCGGTTCGATGCATGTTCTGGGCGCAACCATCGGCCCGGCGCGTTGACGCCCCCCGACCCCAGCCCTAGTATGCCGTCACCCCCTTGCCCGGAAACCCGCGTCCCCATGACCTATTGTGTCGCCATCGATCTGGACGACGGTCTCGTCTTCGCCTCCGACTCCCGCACCAATGCCGGCGTCGACCAGGTCAGCACCTACAGCAAGATGCACACCTTCGAGATCGAGGGTCAGCGGGTCTTTGTGGTCCTCGCTGCCGGGAACCTCGCCACCACACAATCCGTGGTACAGCAGCTCAAACGGGACATGGAAGAAGGTGCCGACGAGAGCCTGGCCACCGTGGAGCGCATGTCGGATGCGGCCGACTATCTGGGCCGGCTCAACCGCGAAGAGGCGGAAAAGCACTCCGAGGCACTGTCCCGCTCCGGCATCAAGGCCGAGGCCACGCTGATCATCGGCGGCCAGATCGGCCAGGACGCGCCGGCGATCTTCATGGTTTACCCGCAGGGCAACTACATCACCACCTCGCAGCAGACACGCTTCTTGCAGATCGGCGAGAGCAAATACGGCAAGCCGATTCTGGACCGCATCATCGACCCGACCACCCCGCTGGGCGATGCCGCGCGCTGTGCCCTGGTCTCCATCGACTCGACGATCCGTTCGAACCTGACCGTGGGGCCACCGATCGAGGTGATGGTCTATGAGCGCGGCACCCTGACCTTCGACCATTACCTGTGCCTGGAGACGGACGACGACTATCTGCGGTCGCTCACCCAGGCCTGGGACATGAACATCAAGAAGGCCTTCACCGACCTGCCGCGCTTCGACTGGGAATCCGCCCACGAACGCAAGCAGCGCGGGACGCGCGTCAGCCGCGGCTCCGGCAAGACGGCGGGGTCTTCCTCGGCCAAGACGAAAAAGCCGCGGCGCTGAACACCGCAGCGCGGCGAATCTACGCCGCCTGAGTCTGCACCTGCGCCGGCGAGGCCAGGAACCAGGTCTCGGCGTTCGCGCCGTGAATATCTCCGATATCCCGCTGCAGCACGTCGATGAAGGCGTGCAGGGCCTCTTCCTTGATCAATTCGTCCACGTGGGCATCGGCCGCGTGACGGCGCCCCTGGATCACCAGGCGCAGGGGCAGTTCGTTGTTCGGCAGTTTTTCCAGCGCGTCCTGTACCTGGGTCAGGGCGTGGGTAACCGACCGCGGGAAGGCGGTGTCCTGCAACAGGTAGCGCACCACATCCACGCCGTTGATGCGCCGCTTCACATGCTGACGATACATCTGGAAGCCGCTCTCCGAACGCAGGATGCTGGTCCACAGCAGTCCCTCGTAGGGCCCCGGGTCCTCACCATCCTTCTTCAGGTGGCGCAGTGCGCCAACGTCGATCTGCCGCGTCCCCATGTCGGCCCGCTCCAGGTTGCGCCCCAGGCGGATAAAGTCGTAGGCGGCATCGTGGCTCATGGTTCCGGCCAGCAGCCCGGTCAGGGTCTGGCAGCGCTGGATCACGTCCGAGAGGAATTCGAAACGCCCGCGCTTGCCGATACCCTGATCGATATGGTCGCGCGCGAACAGATAGAGTTCGTTCATCACCTCCCAGGCCTCGGAGGGCACCAGATCGCGCGTGGTGCGAACGTTCTCGCGCGCGGCGCGCAGGGAGTTGAGGATGGAGCTGGGGTTATCGGCATCGGCCAGCAGGAACTTCACGCAGTTTCGTTCATCTTCGCGCTGGTAGTGGTTGTCGAACAGGGCCTCGTTACCGGTGACGTCCACCAGCCCCTTCCAGGACAGCTGGACCGATTTCGGCATGTCCAGCGCTAGCAGATTGAAGGCCATGACCATGCGCGCCGTGTTCTCGGCACGCTCAACGTAGCGCGCCATCCAGTACACGCGTTCTGCGACTCTCGAGAGCATCTTAGTTCTCCTCGTCCACGATCCAGGTGTCCTTGCTGCCCCCGCCCTGCGAGGAGTTCACCACCAGCGAGCCCTTGCGCATCGCCACGCGGGTCAGCCCGCCGGCGGTCACGTCGGTGCGCACCCCCTGCAGGACGAACGGGCGCAGATCCAGGTGCCGCGGTTCGATCTCGTCACCGCACAGCGTCGGGGCCACCGAAAGGTCCAGCGTCGGCTGGGCGATGTAGTTGCGCGGGTCCTTCTTGATCAGCTGCGCGAACTCGGCACGTTGCTTCTTGGTTGCGTGCGGGCCGACCAGCATGCCGTAGCCACCGGACTCGTTGGCCGGCTTCACCACCAGCTCGTCGAGGTGATCCAGCACGTAGGCACGATCCTTCTCGTTGACGCAGAGATAGGTCGGCACGTTGGGGATGATCGGTTCCTGATCCAGGTAATAGCGGATGATGTCCGGCACAAAGGCATACATCACCTTGTCGTCGGCCACGCCCGCGCCCGGCGCGTTGGCGAGCCCCACGTTGCCCTGGCGCCATGCGCGCATCAGCCCGGGCACGCCCAGCATCGAATCCGGGTTGAAGACCTCCGGATCCAGGAACTCGTCGTCGATGCGCCGGTAGATGACGTCGACGCGCTCCAGACCATCGATGGTGCGCATATAGACGCAGTCGTCGTCGCCGACCACCAGATCCGCGCCCTCCACCAGCTCCGCGCCCATGCGCTGGGCGAGGAAGGAGTGTTCGAAGTAGGCCGAGTTGTAGATCCCCGGCGTCAGCACCGCGATCTCCGGGTAATCCTGCGGGCGCGGCGAGATCGAGGCGAGCATGTCGAACAGCTGGGTGGGATATTCATCCACCGGCAGGATGCTGGAATTTTCGAACAGCTCCGGGAACACCCGCTTGGTAACTTGCCGGTTTTCCAGCATGTACGACACGCCGGAAGGCACGCGGAGGTTGTCCTCCAGCACGTAGAACTGCCCCGAGCCGTCGCGCACCAGGTCCGAGCCGCAGATGTGTGCCCACACGCCCTGCGGCGGCTTGATACCAACACACTGTTCGCGGAAGTTCTTCGACTGATTCAGGACATAGCGCGGAATCACCTTGTCCTGGAAGATCCGCTGCTCGTTGTAGATATCGTCGATGAACAGGTTCAGGGCATTCAGGCGCTGCTCGAGGCCGGCCGTGACCTGATCCCATTCCTTGCGCGCAATGACCCGCGGGATGATGTCGAACGGCCAGGCGCGGTCGATGTTCTCGCCTTCGGTGTAGACCGTGAAGCTGATGCCCATCTCGAGAATCGCGCTGTCCGCGGCCTGCTTGCGGCTGTGGATCTCGCCCTCGTCCAGCGAGGCCAGGTATTCCGCGAGTGCCCGAGCCGGAGCGCGCGGCTGGCCAGGTTTCTCGATCAGTTCGTCGTAAAACGGGGCGGAATCGTAATGCTTCCAGTCGATGGCCATTCGTCGGGTCCTCTGACGCGGGGATGGTGTTGTTCTACAGTAACGTCTTTTCGCGCTAGCCGACGTTTCTGCCTACAGCGTTTCGTCCGGCCCGCCCCGACCGAGGTTCCCATGTCCGACGCACTCGAACAGCGCCTGATCGAACTCTACCGCCACCCGAAGATCCAGGGGTGCAACTGGCAACCACGGTTGTTCTGGCATGCGGCCGCAGACGGCACACCCTTCGGCAGCTTGCGGGTGGACGGGCGGGAACTGGAGGTATTCCTGGCAACAATCCTGGGGGAACCTTCAACGGAACAGGCCGAGCTGGATGCCGAGCGGGACGGCCGCGGGCAGTTTCTCGCCGCCAATGCGCGGCGCCACGAGCTGCCGTTGTTCACCCGCCGCTGACCGACCATGGTGTTGTCTCAAGCACCGTCATTGCGAGGAACGAAGCGACGAAGCAACCTCCGTCCGTAACCCCTGCGTTTCGTTCGGATCGGTCCCGGGGCCGCCCATGGAGGTCGCCACGTCGCTGCGCTCCTCGCGATGACGGTGCGCATGGCTGAGCCCTGCGAAGACGAACGTTCAGACAGGCTTGCGGAATTCGACCTGTTTCCAGTAGCCGAACAGGCTGGCCGGGGCGACCATGCAGGGCTCCTGCCCGGTCACGCGCACGAAGTCCTCGTATTCCATGTCCGGCCGGAACCCAACGGCCTTCGACAGCGGCCGCAGGCAGCGCTCGACGCCGCGCAACAACCATTGCTGCGAGGCAAAGTGGTTGACCACCAGCAAGCGTCCCCCGGGGCGGCAGACTCGCCACATCTCGGCGAACAGGGCATCGGGGTTGGGTACAACGGTGGCCACATACATCGCGACCACCGCATCAAAGCTATTGTCGGCGAAGCCGAGCTGTTCGGCATCCATCTCGCACAGGCCGGATACCGCCGGCAGACCGCCGTTCAGGCGCCCACGCGCAACCTCCAGCATCTCGCGGGAAACATCGATCCCGACCACCTCGCAGTCATCCGGGTAATCCGGCAGCGAGATCCCGGTGCCGACCCCGACTTCCAGGATGCGCTTGCCCGAGACCGGCGCCAGGGTCTCCCGCGCACTGGCGCGCCCGGTCGCGAACACTCGACCGAAGGTGGCGTCGTAGTGGCGAGCGTAGCGCCGGTAACTTTTGCGAATACTGACGAGGTCCATGCCCACGCGTCCCGAATCTGAATGGCCGGGCGCCGGAAAAAACAGCGCCCGTGATCGAAGCGAGTCCGATCAGGACTCGGGTTCGACCGCCTTCATGCTCAGACGGATGCGGCCCTGCTTGTCCACTTCCAGGACCCGCACCGTCACCGAATCCCCTTCCGAGAGGAAATCGCCGACGCTCTCGACACGTTCGTCGGAGATCTGCGAGATGTGGACCAGACCGTCACGGCCCGGCAGGATCGAGACGAACGCCCCGAAGTCCATGATCTTCGCCACCTTCCCGGTGTACTGGCGCCCGACCTCGATATCCGCGGTCAGCTCTTCGATACGGCGCTTGGCCTCGAGGCCCGCCGCCTGATCGGTGGAGGCGACCTTCACCGTCCCGTCGTCCTGGATGTCGATCGTCGCGCCGGTCTCTTCGGTCAGTGCGCGAATGGTCGCCCCGCCCTTGCCGATCACGTCGCGGATCTTGTCCGGGTTGATCTTCATGGTGATGAAGCGCGGCGCGTGCGAGGACATCTCGTCACGATGATGCGGCAGCACTTCGTTCATGCATCCGAGGATATGCATGCGGCCTTCACGGGCCTGGGCCAGCGCCCGCTCCATGATCTCGCGGGTGATCCCGTCGATCTTGATGTCCATCTGCAACGCCGTCACGCCGTCGTTGGTGCCGGCCACCTTGAAGTCCATGTCCCCCAGATGGTCCTCGTCGCCGAGGATGTCGGAGAGCACGGCGAAGCGATCGCCTTCCTTGATCAGGCCCATCGCAATACCTGCAACCGGAGCCTTCAGCGGCACGCCGGCATCCATCAGCGCCAGCGAGGTACCGCAGACAGAGGCCATGGAGCTGGACCCATTGGATTCGGTGATCTCGGAGACCACGCGAAGCACATAGGGGAAGTCCGCCTCGTTCGGCATCACCGCCTGCACGCCACGCTTGGCGAGGCGCCCGTGGCCGATCTCGCGGCGCTTGGGTGACCCGACAAAGCCGGTTTCGCCGGTGCAGTAAGGCGGGAAGTTGTAGTGCAGCATGAAACGGTCGCGGCGCTCGCCTTCCAGGGCGTCGATGATCTGGGCATCGCGATCGGTGCCGAGGGTGGCCACCACCATTGCCTGCGTCTCGCCCCGGGTAAACACGGCGGAGCCGTGCGCGCGCGGCAGCACGCCCGTATCCACGTGGATCGGGCGTACCGTCTTGGTGTCGCGGCCGTCGATGCGCGGGTTTCCGTCGAGGATACGATCACGGACCAGGCGGTACTCCAGGTCGTGGAAGGCCGTCTTCACGTCATCCAGGCTGGGCCCGGACTCGTCTTCACGGACCAGGGCCTCCACGGCCTTGCCGCGCAGTTCGCCAATGCGCTGCGTGCGCGCCTGCTTCTCGGCGATCTGGTACGCCTCCACCAGTTCTTCGCCGACCACCCCCTGGATCTGCTCCTCGAGCGATTCGAGCGACGCCGCCGGCTGCCATTCCCACGCGGGCTTGCCGGCCTCGGCCGCCAGTTCCTTGATCGCCTGGATCGCGGCCTGCATCTGCTCGTGGCCGTACATCACCGCACCCAGCATCACCTCTTCGGAGAGCTGGTTGGCCTCGGATTCGACCATCAACACGGCGTTCTCGGTGCCCGCCACGACGAGATCAAGGTCGGAATCCGCCAGGGCGCTGTAGGTCGGGTTCAGCAGGTACTCACCGGCGCGGTAACCGACTCGCGCGGCGCCAATCGGCCCGGCGAAGGGCACGCCGGAGAGCGCCAGCGCGGCCGAGGTCCCGAGCATCGCAGGGATATCGGGATCCACCTCGGGGTTGATCGACATTACCGTCGCGACCACCTGGGTCTCGTTCTTGAAGCCTTCCGGGAACAGCGGACGGATCGGTCGGTCGATCAGGCGACAAGTCAGGGTTTCCTTCTCGCTCGGACGCCCCTCGCGCTTGAAGAATCCACCCGGGATCTTGCCGGCCGCGTAGGTGCGTTCCTGGTAGTTCACGGTCAGGGGGAAGAAGTCTCGGCCCGGGTCGGCTTCCTTGCGAGCCACCACGGTGACCAGCACCACGGTCTCGGCCATATTGACGATGACGGCGCCACTGGCCTGACGAGCGATGTCACCGGTTTCGAAGGTGACCGTATGGTTTCCGTACTGGAATGACTTCTTGTATGCCACGTTATTTCCCGTTTCCCGTGTTCTTGCGACTTTGATGCCTGAATTCTGGCTCTCGCGACCCATTGGTGCGGGCCCGAAAGCGAACGGGCCCGCACCAATGGCGCGGGCCCGTCATGCCGGCCTTAGCGGCGCAGCCCAAGCTCCTGAACCAGGGCCTGATAGCGCTCCTGGTCATGACGCTTGAGATAGGTCAGCAACTTGCGGCGCGTGCTGACCATCTTCAACAGGCCGCGGCGCGAGTGATGATCCTGCTTGTGCTTGTCGAAGTGCCCCATCAGATGCTGGATGCGGGCCGTCAGCAGCGCGACCTGGACTTCCGGCGAACCGGTGTCGTTGGGATCGCGCTTGTGCTTCTCGACGATGGCCGATTTTTCTTCGGTGGTGAGCGACATGAAAACCTGACTCCTGAAAAATTTCTAAACCGTTAACCGACCAGTGGCGCTGGCGATAGGCGGGCAATGGTAGCACGACGCACGACGACGTGAACAGAAAGAGACCGGGCACGCTCAGGCCGGCGCGTGCGCCGCCGGCACGAACAAACGCCGCGCCCGGATCTGCCCGTCGGGGTCGCGAACACCGACCGCCAGGAAGCGGCCACCATCATCAAAAATCCGCACCAGGGGCCAGCCAGTATCCCCTTCGTACGGCGCATCCGCCCCCCCTGGGGTCTGCCCGACCACGGCGGTCGGCGCGGCCGGGTTGCCATGGCGCATGGCGGCGCTGGCGGCGGCGTCGAGCGTGACCGACGGCCAGTGCGCCAGCGCCGCCTCCGCCGGTTGCAGCAAGGCCTCGATGGCGGCGACCCCGCCCGCTTCGAAGGCCGCCTCAATGGAATCCAGCGAGACCATCGCGGCGGCGTCGAAGTGGCCGTGCCCGACCCGGTGCAACGTATCCACCGCCGCTCCACAACCGAGCGCATGCCCGATGTCGGCAACCAGCGAACGGATATAGGTCCCCTTGGAGCAATGCACCGTCAAACGCAGGCCGTCCGCCGCGATCTGCTCGATCTCCAGGGAATGGATCTGCACCGGACGCGGGGGGCGGTCCACCTCCACCCCCTGACGCGCGAGCTCATACAGGCGCTTGCCCTGATGCTTTAGGGCCGAGACCATTGGCGGGACCTGCGCCTGGTCGCCACTGAACCGCCGCTCCAGCTCGCGCAGGGTGGCCGGCTCGATGGGCGGCACCGCCGCCTCGCGGATCACTGCGCCATCGAGGTCCGCGCTGTCCGTCTCCACCCCCAGGCGCGCCTCGGCGACATAGCGCTTGTCCGCATCCAGCAGCCAGCCGGAGACCTTGGTGGCCTGCCCGAAGCACAACGGCAAAAGGCCCGTCGCCCGCGGGTCCAGTGCCCCGGTATGACCGGCCTTCTTCGCCTGCAACAGATACTTGACCCGGCCCAGCGCCTGGTTGGAGCTGCGCCCCCGCGGCTTGTCCAGCAACAGGATGCCGTCGACCTCGCGCCGCTTGCTCGCCATGGATGAACCGCCCGGCCGCAAACGCCCGGGCTCAGGCCCCGCGTTCCGGTCCTTCGTCCGGATCGCGTCGCTCGTCGGAGCTACCGTCATCTGCCGCGCCGTCCCCATCCGGGGCCTCGGAATCGTCCGCATGATGCGCCCGATCCTCGGCCAGCGCCTGGTTGATCAGTGACGACAGGTGCGCGCCGCGCTCCGGCGTATCGTCATAGATGAAGCGCAATTGCGGCACCGAGCGCAGACGCATGCGCTGCCCCAGGGCCCGGCGCAGAAAACCGGCGGCGCTGTTCAAGCCCTTCTGCGCCTCCTGACCCTTCTCGGCCCCGCCGAGCTGGGTGAAATACACTCGGGCATACGCCAGATCGCGCGACACCTCGACCCCGGCCAGCGTGATCATGCCGACCCGCGGGTCCTTGACCTCCATGCGGATGAGCTCGGCCAGCTCGCGCTGGATCTGCTCCCCGACTCGGTCGGAACGATGGAAGTCGCGGTTACCGGGCATCAGAGCGTCCGGGCCACCTCGACGCGCTGGAAGACCTCGATCTGGTCACCCGCCTTCACGTCGTTGTAGTTCTTCACCGCGATACCACATTCGGTACCGGCCTTGACCTCGTTCACATCGTCCTTGAAGCGACGCAGGCTCTCCAGCTCGCCCTCGTAGATTACGACGTTGTCGCGCAGCACGCGGATCGGGTTGCCCCGCTTGACCGCGCCCTCCATCACCAGACAGCCGGCCACCTGACCAAAGCCCGAGGCCTTGAACACGTCGCGCACCTGCGCCAGGCCGACGATCTCTTCGCGGATCTCGGCCGACAGCAGACCGGACAGCGCCTGCTTCACGTCGTCGATCGCCTCGTAGATCACCGAGTAGTAGCGCACGTCGATCTCGTTCTCCGCCGCGAGGCGCTTCGCGCCCGCATCGGCACGCACGTTGAACGCGATCACGATCGCCTCGGAGGCCATCGCCAGGTTCATGTCGGACTCGGAGATCCCGCCCACGCCGGCGGAGACCACCTTCACGCGGACCTCGTCGGTGGACAGCTTGATCAGCGACTCGCGCAGGGCCTCGGCCGAGCCCTGCACATCCGCCTTGATCAGGATGTTCACGGTCGCGATCTGGCCGTCCTGCATCTGGTTGAAGATGTTCTCCAGCTTCGACGCCTGCTGCGCGGCCAGCTTGCGCTCGCGTTGCTTGGTGTCGCGATGTTCTGCGACCTCGCGGGCCGTCTTGTCATCGGCCACCACCAGCACCTCGTCGCCAGCGTCCGGCACCCCGGACAGGCCCAGGACCTCGACCGGCATCGACGGGCCGACTTCCTTCACGGCCGTGCCGGTATCGTCGAACATCGCCCGCACGCGGCCGTATTCCTTGCCCGAGAGCACGATGTCGCCGTGCTTGAGCTTGCCGGACTGGACCAGAATGGTCGCCACCGGACCACGGCCTTTCTCCAGGCGCGATTCGATGACCACACCACGCGCCGGACCCTCGTCCGGGGCCTTCAGCTCCATCACCTCGGCCTGCAGCCCCAGGGACTCCAGCAGATCGTCGATCCCCTGGCCGGTATGGGCGGAGACCTGAATGAACTGGGTATCGCCGCCCCAGGACTCGGGGATTACCTCGTGCTGGGCCAGTTCGTTCATGACCCGATCCGGTTCGGCCTCGGGCTTGTCGACCTTGTTGACCGCCACGACCATCGGCACGCCCGCAGCCTTCGCATGCTGGATCGCCTCAATGGTTTGCGGCATCACGCCGTCATCCGCCGCAACCACCAGGATCACAATGTCGGTGGATTGGGCGCCGCGGGCACGCATCGCGGTAAACGCGGCATGCCCCGGCGTATCCAGGAAGGTCACGCCATCGTGATTGTTCTTCACGTGGTAGGCGCCGATGTGCTGGGTAATCCCGCCTGCCTCGCCAGAGGCGACCTTCTCCTTGCGGATATAGTCCAGCAGCGAGGTCTTCCCGTGGTCGACGTGACCCATCACGGTCACCACCGGCGGCCGCGGACGGGCCTCGGCATTCTGCTCGAGACCGGTATCGATCTCGTCTTCGACCGAGGTTTCCTTCGCGGCGATCGGGTTATGCCCCATCTCCTCGACCACCAGCATCGCGGTGTCCTGATCAATCGACTGATTGATGGTCGCCATCACGCCCATGCCCATCAGGGCCTTGATCAGCTGCGGCGCCTTGATCGCCATCGCCTGGGCCAAGTCGGCCACGGTAATGGTTTCCGGCACCTCGACATCCCGCACCACCGGCGCGGTCGGCTTGGCAAAGCCGTGCTTGCTGGTCACGGCCTGAGCCGCTGCGGACTGGGCCTTGCGGCTCTCGCCCTTCTTGCGGCGACCGCGGCGGTCCCCGGCGACATGCAGCTCCTTGCGCTCGTCCTTGCGGCCACCCTTGCGGGCGCCCTTGCCGGCCTTGGCATCGGCTGCCGGGGCAGCCGCCGGAGCGGCCTGCCGCGCTGCGGCTTCGCGCTCCAACCGTGTCTGTTCTTCCTTCTCGCGCTTGGCCTCCTGGGCCTCGAGCTCTTTCGCCCGGCGCTTCTGGCGTTCTTCGCGTTCAACGGCTTCCTGCTTGCGCGCGTCGGACGCCTTGCGCTGGGCTTCGCGCTCGGCCTCCACCTGCAGCGCCAGCTGCTCGGTACGGCTGAGTGCACGCTTCGGCTTCTCGGGCACGGGCTCCGGTTCGGCAGCGGGCTCCTCGACCGGGGCCTCTTCGGCCACCTCGGGCTCCGGCTCGGCCGGGGTCTCGACAACCGGCTCTTCGGCCTTGGGCTCCTCGACCGGCACCTCTTCGGCGACCGGGGTCTCGTCCTCGACCGGGGCCTCGGGGGCCGTCTCTTCCGCCGGGTCGGCGGCACGGACTTCTTCCGGGGCCTCGGGCGCCGGGGCCTGTTGCTCTTCGGCCACCGGGGCCTCTTCCACCGGGGCCTCGGGCTGCGCCTCGGCGGGCTTGGGCTTCAGGGTCCGCTTCTTGCGCACCTCGACGTTAACCGTCTTGGAGCGCCCCTGGCCGGAGCTGACCTTGAGGGTCTGCGCCTGGGTCCGGCGCTTCAGGGTCACGCGCCCTGCGTCGCCCTCGCCATGCGCCTGACGGAGGTGATCGAGCAGCTTGCGCTTTTCGGCATCGGTGATCGCCGCTTCCGGACCATCGACCTCGACGCCCGCCTCCTTGAGCTGAACCATGAGGCGGTCAACCGGTGTTCCCACCGATTCCGCGAATTGCTGCACTGTCATTTGCGCCATGGCGCCTACCTCCATTCCAGATTCTTTTCAGGCCAACCGACAGCCTGTGATACGCGTCCGCGAGACGAGCGACCGGGGCTTACTCCCCGGTTTCGAACCACGGGGCGCGCGCCGTCATAATCAGCGCCGACGCCTCTTCCGTATCCAGGCCGGTCATCTCGACCACGTCGTCGGATGCCTGCTCCGCCAGGTCCTCCATGGTGCACACGCCATGTGACGCCAGCTTGTTCGCCAGCGCCGGGCTCATGCCTTCCATGCCGAGGAGATCCTCCGCGGGCTGATAGCCATCGCCACCCTCGGCCGCGATGGCCTTGGTCAGGAGCGCGTCGCTCGCACGATTGCGCAGCTCCTCGACCATGGCCTCGTCGAACTCCTCGATCGCCAGCAGTTCTGCCTCTTCCACATAGGCCACTTCGTCCAGGGTCGTAAAGCCTTCCTGAACCAGGATGCTGGCGACTTCCTCGTCGACATCCAGGGCCTCCATGAAGAACGCGACCAACTGCTGGGCCTCGGCGTCGCTCTTTTCGGCGGCCTGTTCCTCGGTCATCACGTTCAGTTCCCAGCCGGTCAGCTGGGAGGCCAGGCGGATGTTCTGGCCGCCACGGCCGATGGCCAGCGACAGCTTGTCTTCCTCGACCGCGATATCCATCGACTGCTTGTCCTCGTCGACCACGATCGACAGGACCTCCGCCGGCGACATCGCATTGATCACGAACTGAGCCGGATTCTCGTCCCAGACAATGATGTCGATGCGCTCGCCGGCCAGCTCGTTGGACACCGACTGCACACGCGAGCCGCGCATGCCGACGCAGGCGCCGACCGGATCCAGACGCGGGTCGTTGGAGCGCACCGCAATCTTGGCGCGCATACCCGGGTCACGGGCCGCGCCCATGATGTCGATAATGTTCTGGCCGACCTCGGGCACCTCGAGCTTGAACAGCTCCATCAGGAACTCCGGCGCGGTTCGGCTGAGGATCAACTGCGGACCACGAGCCTCGGGGCGGATCTCCTTGAGATAGCCGCGCAGCCGGTCATTGGTACGCACGGTCTCGCGCGGGATCATGTGTTCGCGCGGGATCAGGGCCTCGGCGTTGCTCCCGAGGTCCACATAGGTGCCATTGCGATCCGTACGCTTGACGATCCCCATGACCAGCGTGCCAACGCGATCCTGGTACTCCGCGACGACCTTGGCCCGCTCGGCCTCGCGCACTTTCTGCACGATGACCTGCTTCGCGGCCTGGGCCGCAATGCGACCGAAGTCCACGGCCTCGACCGGCTCCTCGATCACGTCGCCGACCTGGGCATCCGGATTCTTCTGCTGGGCATAGGACAGCAGCGTCTGGTATTCCGGGGATTCGAACTCGGGGTCCTCGTCGTCCACCACGGTCCAGCGCCGGAAGGCCTCGTAATCACCCTCCTCGCGGTCGATGCTCACGCGCACGTCCATCTTGCCGCCGTGGTACTTGCGGGTCGCCATCGCCAGGGCCGATTCCAGGGCTTCGAAGATGATGTCCTTCTCCACTCCCTTCTCGTTCGCCACGGCATCAGCGACCAGCAGGATCTCCTTGTTCATGTCTTGCCTCTCCGCACTCGGCAGTTGCCTGCCGATTCAACAAAAAGCGTAGCAGCGCCCTGGACTACAGCTATTTTTTATAGCTGCTCAAGGACACGCGCGTTGTGGATCGCGGCCAGCGGCAGCTCGTAGGCCATGCCGTCCACTTCCACCTCGATCATCGGATCTTCCACCGACAGCAGTACGCCACGGAAATTGCGGCGGTCATGCTCCGGCCATGCCAGACGCACCTTCACCGGATGACCGATGTAGCTCCGGAACTGCTCGGGGGTAAACAGAGGGCGTTCGATACCGGGGCTGGACACCTCCAGGGTGTAGTTCCCCTTCAGAGCCTCCTCGACCTCGATGACCGCACCGGCCTGATCGCTGACGCGCGCGCAATCGTCCACCGTGACGCCATTCTCGCCATCGATATAGATCCGCACGACAGGCGGCGTGGAACCGGAGTGATACTCCAGCCCCCACAGCTGCATGCCTTCCCCCTCGACAACCGGGGTCAGCAGTGTTTTCAGTTGTTCAGCCTTCTGCGACAAGGGCGTCTCGATCGACTCCGTCCCTTTGGCGGGACCCGGAAACAAAAAAAGGGCGCCGAACGCCCCTCGTACACCTCTCCAGATGACAGCAACACCTTGGGTGCTGCGAGGCGCGCGGGAGCGCGGCCCAAGGGCGATTCACCACACCGGGCGAAGACCCTTAACAAAAAGGCCCCGTACGGGGCCTCTCTGACAATTGGTAGCGGGGGCAGGATTTGAACCTGCGACCTTCGGGTTATGAGCCCGACGAGCTGCCAGACTGCTCCACCCCGCATCCGAGACGCAGAACTATACCAAAGCGGCGACCCGCCCCGCAAGGGCTGTCGCCGATTATTTACTACCGTGCCCGGCGCTGGCCAGCCCGCAGGTGTGGACGCAGGTCGTAGCGCCAGATGTATCCGGGCAGGGCAAACATCGCGAACAGCGACAGGGTGATCACGTAGAACTCCCAACCCTGCGGATGGATACCGCCGGTCGCCTGGAACTCCAGCCCCTTCCCGATGGCGCCGATCACGATATACAGCACCAGCCATTCGCCAATGCGGGTCCACGGCCCCTTGATGCCACTCTCCGGCACCACCATCAGGCCGATACGATCACTGAGCCAGGGCAGGTTGGCGCTGATAAACGCCACCACCACAAACCCCCAGACTAGAACATCAAACGGAATCCACTGTGTCACGAGTTACCCGATAATTGCGTAGTGGGTTAAAGACAGCAGCAGACCCGGGAAAATTCCCAACAGCAGCACCGCAAGCCCATTAATGCTAAGCGCAGCGGCCAGCGCACCGGACGGCTGGACCGGCTCCTCGGCACCTTCCTGGGGGTCGTCGAAGAACATCATCTTGACCACACGCAGGTAGTAGAAGGCGCCAATGATCGAGAAGATCACCGCGACGATCGCCAGCCAGACCAGTTCCGCGCCCACGGCGGCCTGGATCACCGCCAGCTTGGCGTAGAAGCCGACCGTCGGCGGTACACCGGCCATGGAGAACAACAGGAGCAGCATGATGAACGCAAACCAGGGGTTGCGCTTGGCGAGCCCCTTGAAGTCATCGATCTGGTCCGCTTCGTACCCCTTGCGGGACAGGAACACGATCATCCCGAAACCACCGGCGGCCGTGATCGCGTAGACGATCACGTAGAACATGGCCGAGGCGTACCCGCTGTCGGTGCCCGCCAGGATCCCCATGAACAGGAACCCGATATGGGCAATGGTCGAATAGGCCAGCATGCGCTTGATGCTGGTCTGGGCAATCGCGATCACGTTGCCCACTGCGAGCGACAGGACCGCGAGGATAATCAGCATGCCCTGCCAGTCGGCGTGCAGTGGGCCCATCCCTTCCACCAGCAGCCGCATCAGGAAGGCAAAAGCCGCAATCTTCGGCGCCGTGGCGATGAACAGCGTGACCGCGGTGGGGGCACCGTCGTAGACGTCCGGGACCCACATATGGAACGGCACCGCCCCCAGCTTGAACGCGATGGCGACCACCAGGAACACCAGACCGAAGACCAGCGGGACGTTCATGCTCTCGTCCGCAGCCACCAATTCGGCGGCAATCACCGCGATATCCAGCGAACCGGTCATGCCATAGATCATGGACATGCCGTAGAGCAGCAAACCGGATGCCAGAGCGCCCAGTACGAAGTACTTCATGGCCGCCTCGGTGGCGCGCGAGTTGTCGCGCCAGAACGCGACCAGCGCGTAGGACGACAGGGACAGCAACTCCAGGCCCAGGTACAGGGTCAGCAGGTTGTGCCCCGAGATCATGATCATCATGCCGAGCACCGCGAACAGGCCCAGCACGTAGAACTCGCCCTTGTGGATACCGCGCTCCATCAGGTACGGACGGGCATACAGGAAGACCAGGAAGCTGGTCACGTACACCGCCACCTTCAGGATGTCGGCCATCGGGTCCTTCACGAAGGTATCCGAGAAGGTCAGGACTGTCTCCGGGCCCATCATCCACAGTGTCAGGCCCGCCGCCGCGACCAGGGTCGCCTGCACCAGGCCGTAGGTGATATCGCGCCGCGAATCCGGCAGGAACGCGTCGATCACCAGGATCAGGCACGCCATCCCGAGCACGAACATCTCGGGCACGGCGGGGAGGAAATTGGGGATCTCGAAATTCATGTCAGGCGCCCCTTCAGAGCTTCGACTGCGCGATATGCGCCACGAGGTGGTCGATGGTCGCGTTCATCACATCCAGCAGCGGGGCCGGCCATACGCCCAGAAGCAGCGTGAAGAAGGCCAGCACGCCCATCAGGAAGAACTCGCGGCGATTCATGTCGGAAAGACCGGCCACGTTCTCGTTGGCCACCGCGCCGAAGATCACGCGCTTGACCAGCCACAGGGTGTAGCCAGCGGCCAGGATCAGGGTGGTCGCGGCGAGGAAGGCGATCCAGAAATCCGCCTTGAACGCGGCCAGGATGACCATGAACTCGCCGACGAACCCGGACGTGCCCGGCAGGCCGGTGTTGGCCATGGCGAACAGCACGAAGAACGCGGCGAACCACGGCATGGTGTTCACCACGCCGCCGTAATCGGCGATCTGCCGGCTGTGCAGGCGGTCGTACAGCACCCCCACCGCGAGGAACATCGCCGCCGAGATGAAGCCATGCGAGATCATCTGCACCATGCCGCCGGCGATACCCAGCGAGGCGCCTTCCCAGTCACCGGTGTTGGAGTAGATGTAGAAGGCGAGGAAGAAGCCCAGGGTCACGAAGCCCATGTGCGCGATCGACGAATACGCGATCAGCTTCTTCATGTCGCTCTGGATCAGCGCCACCAGACCGATGTAGACGATCGCGATCAGCGACAGCACGATCATCATGGTGTCGAGCACGGCGCTGGCATCCGGGGTGATCGGCAGCGAGAAGCGCAGGAAGCCATAGCCCCCGATCTTCAGCATGATCGCCGCCAGGATCACCGAGCCGCCAGTGGGCGCCTCCACGTGGGCATCCGGCAGCCAGGTATGCACCGGGAACATCGGGATCTTCACCGCGAACGCCATGAAGAACGCGAGGAAGATCAGGATCTGCGCGGTCAGGCCGATCTGCAGGGCATGGAAATCCTGGATCAGGAAGCTGCCGGACTGGATGTACATCCAGATCAGCGCGACCAGCATGAACACCGAACCGAGGAAGGTGTAGAGGAAGAACTTGAGGGTGGCGTAGACGCGCCGCGGACCGCCCCAGATCCCGATCACCAGGAACATCGGGATCAGCATCGCCTCGAAGAACACGTAGAACAGCACCGCATCCATCGATGCGAACATGCCGATCATCAGGCCTTCCATCACCAGCATCGCGGCCATGTAGTAGGCGATACGGTCCTTCACCGATTCCCACGCGGCAACCACCACGACCACGGTGATCAGCGTGGTCAGCAGGATCAGCGGCATGGAGATGCCGTCCACACCCAGGTGGTAGTTCACGTTGAACGCCGGGATCCAGGAGGCCAGCTCCTGGAATTGCATCTCGGCGGTCCCCCGCTCGAACACGAACCAGAGCGGCAGGCTGACGACAAAGGTCGCTACGGCCACCGCGAGCCCGAGCCGACGCGCCACATGGGGCGCGTCGCGCCCGGCGGCGAGCACCAGGAAGCCACCGAGAATCGGCAGCCAGATCAACAGACTCAAGATAGGCCAGTCAGCAAACATGGTCGTTCCTTGAAACAGCGATGGGCTTCGAGCGCATGGGTGTCGAAGCCGCTCAGATCACGAAGGCGAACATCAGGACCAGCAGGCCGATGATCATCACGAACGCGTAGTGGTAGAGGAAGCCGGACTGCATGTGGCGGACACGCGACGAGATCCAGCCGATCGAGCGCGCCGTGCCATTGACCAGCAAGCCGTCGATGATCAGCGCATCACCATAGCGCCACAGCGCCCGCCCGAGACGCACCGACCCGCCGGCAAAGAACCAGTCGTTGAAGCGGTCGAAGCCGTACTTGTCCTCGAGGATGCGCACCCCGAGCTTCAGGCGCTCGGCGATCAACGCCGGCAGTTCCGGGCGCTTCATGTACAGGTACCAGGCGGTCGCCAGGCCGGCCATTGCCAGCCAGAACGCCGGCAGCATCAGACCGTGCAGTACAAAGCCGATGACCCCGGTGTAGGTCTCGCCCTTGGTCGCCAGCACATCCTGCTCCGGCAACACGAACAGGCTGTTGGCGAAGAAGTCACCAAACAACATCGGACCGATGAAGTAGCCAGCCACGACCGACGGGATCGCCAGCAGGATCAGCGGCACGGTCACCACCCACGGCGACTCCTTCGGCTGCAACGGACCGTGGTGGTGGTCATCGCCATGCTCATCGTCGTGTTCGTCACCGTGGTCCGGCATGTACTTGTGTGCCTGGTCATAGCGCTCCTCGCCATGGAACACCATGAAGAACATGCGGAAGGTATATAGCGCGGTGACGAACACCCCGGCCAGCACCAGCCAGTAGGCGAACGTGGCCCCCGGGGTTTCGGAATAGCCCACCGCCTCGATGATCGCGTCCTTGGAGAAGAACCCGGAGAAGAACGGGAAGCCGATCAACGCCAGGGACCCGATGAGCGCCGTCACGTAGGTGATCGGCATGTACCGACGCAGGCCGCCCATCGCGCGCATGTCCTGCAGGTGGTGCATGGCGATGATCACCGAGCCGGCTGCCAGAAACAGCAGCGCCTTGAAGAAGGCGTGGGTCATCAGATGGAACAGCCCCGCGGCGTACGCCGACGCACCCAGAGCCACGGTCATGTAACCCAGCTGGGACAACGTCGAATAGGCGACCACGCGCTTGATGTCGTTCTGCACCAGACCGATCAGGCCCATGAAGAACGCAGTGATCGCGCCGATGATGAGAATGAACGACAGCGCCGCGACCGAGAACTCGTACAGCGGGGACATGCGCGCGACCATGAAGATGCCCGCGGTCACCATGGTGGCCGCGTGGATCAGCGCGGAGATCGGCGTCGGGCCTTCCATGGAGTCCGGCAGCCAGACGTGCAGCGGCACCTGCGCGGATTTCCCCATCGCACCGATGAACAGGAAGATCAGGGCCAGGTCCAGCAGGCCGAAGGTCCAGCCCGGCCAGATGGTGATCGTGGCCTCGCTCATCGCCTGGCCTTCGGCGAACACCTCGGTGTAGTTGAGGCTGCCGGTATAGAACACCAGCGCGGCGATGCCGATCAGGAAACCGAAGTCCCCGACGCGGTTCACGATGAACGCCTTCATGTTCGCGTAGGTCGCGGTCGGGCGCTTGTACCAGAAGCCAATCAGCAGATAGGAGACCAGCCCCACGGCCTCCCAGCCGAAGAACAGCTGCATGAAGTTGTTCGCCATCACCAGCATCAGCATGGAGAAGGTGAACAACGAGATGTACGCAAAGAAGCGCTGATAACCCGGATCGTCCTTCATGTACCCGATGGTGTAGATGTGCACCATCAGGGAGACGAAGGTGACCACGAGCATCATCATCACGGTCAGGTTGTCGACCAGGAACCCGACTTCGAACTGGATGCCGTCCGACACCAGCCAGGTGTAGAGGGTCTCGTTG
The DNA here is from genome assembly GCF_001020955.1 of Thioalkalivibrio versutus. Taxonomy (NCBI): domain Bacteria; kingdom Pseudomonadati; phylum Pseudomonadota; class Gammaproteobacteria; order Chromatiales; family Ectothiorhodospiraceae; genus Thioalkalivibrio; species Thioalkalivibrio versutus. Next base: position 764,746 of record NZ_CP011367.1, on the reverse strand, counting down.
TAGACCCCGGCATCCCCGAAGACATGCGCCCAGAAGACCACCACAGACAGGATGAACGACACCGCCACCCCCAGGATGGTGACGGTGTGCGCCCCGGCACGGCCAATCTGGCGACCGAACAGGCCGGCGGCGATCGCGCCGAACAGCGGCGCCAGAACAATGAGTAGATAGATCGTATCCATGGCCGTTTATCCCTTCATTGCATCCATGTCCTGGACGTTGATGGTTCCGCGATTACGGAACAGCAACACCAGGATGGCGAGGCCGATGGCCGCCTCGGCCGCGGCGACGGTCAGGATGAAGAACACGAACACCTGGCCCGCGAGGTCCTGCAGGAAGAACGAGAAGGCAATGAAGTTGATGTTCACCGCGAGCATCATCAGCTCGATGCACATCAACAGCACGATCACGTTTTTCCGGTTCAGGAAGATCCCGGCCACGCTAATGGAAAACAAAAGCGCGGCCAGCACCAGGTAGTGCTCTAGCGTAATCATGTTCTAGCCCTGAGTTCTTTCGGGGACGTTGGCCGCCCCCGGTGTCCGGGTCCCGGCGCGCGGCCGGGATGCCTGTGTACTCGGTGTGCCTACTTCGAACCGTCGTCCCTGCCCGGGGCCTTCGCCCCGGACCCCTGCGCACCCCGGCGCGGGGCTTCTTTCTTCTCCGACGGCATGGCGACCATGCGCACCCGCCCTTCGCGGGAGACCGCCATCTGCTTGCCCGGGTCGATCGACTTGTTGTCCGGCCGCTTGCGCATGGTCAGCGAGATCGCGGCGATGATCGCGACCAGCAGGATGACCGCGGCGATCTCGAACGGGTAGACGTACTCGGTGTACAGGATCGCGCCCAGGGCCTCGGTGTTGGCGTACTCGGGGCCGGCGCGCTCGGGGGCGTCCATGGTGATGTAGCGGGTAATCACCAGCACCAGCACGGTGGCCATGGCCAGCGCGACCACGATCCCCGCCGGCAGATACTCGGCGAAGCCCTCGCGCAGTTTGGCGAGGTTGATGTCCAGCATCATCACCACGAACAGGAACAGCACCATGACCGCGCCGACGTACACCAGCACCAGGACGATGCCCAGGAACTCGGCCTCCGCCATGACCCACAATGCCGCGGCGGCAACAAAGCAAAGCACCAGGAACAGCGCCGCATGCACCGGGTTGCGCACGCTGATCATCGCCAGCGCACCTCCCAGCAGCATCGCACCGAACAGGTAGAAAAGGACAAGCTCGAAGGTCATGAGGCGTTCCCTGCGTTACCGGTAGGGGGCGTCGACCGCGCGGGCCTGCGCGATCTCTTTCTCGAAGCGGTCACCAATGGCCAGGAGCTTGTCCTTGGTCATGATCTGCTCGCCCCGGTTCTCGAAGTGGTACTCGAACAGGTGCGTCTCGACGATGGAATCCACCGGACAGGCCTCTTCGCAGAAGCCGCAGAAGATGCACTTGAACAGGTCAATGTCGTAGCGCGTGGTCCGCCGCGTGCCGTCGTCGCGCTCCTCGGAGTCGATGGTGATCGCCAGCGCCGGGCACACCGCCTCGCACAGCTTGCAGGCGATGCAGCGCTCTTCGCCGTTGGGATAACGGCGCAGGGCGTGCAGCCCGCGGAAGCGCGGCGACATCGGCGTCTTCTCGTCCGGGTATTGCACGGTGAACTTGCGGCTCAACAGGTAACGCCCGGTCAGGCGCAGCCCCAGCAGCAGCTCGAAGAACAGGAAACTCTTGAAGAAACGGCGCACGGCTTTCATCACGATCTCCTCAGGCGAACCACGGGCCGACGTTGAACGCGACCAGCACGCCCTCGACAAACAGCCAGACGATGGTCACCGGGATCAGGACCTTCCAGCCCAGGCGCATGATCTGGTCATAGCGATAGCGCGGGAAGGTGGCGCGGAACCACAGGAAGGCGAACAGGAACACCGCCGTCTTGAACAGGAACCAGTGAATCCCGTGATCCAGCAGCGCCCCGATCACCGGCCAGTCGAACACGGCGGCCGGCAGGATGCCCTGGAACGGCGACAGCCAGCCCCCCAGGAACAGGATCGCGGTCAGCGCCGAGATCAGGATCATGTTGGCGTATTCGGCCAGGAAGAACACCGCGAACGCCATGCCGGAGTATTCCACATGGAACCCGGCCACGATCTCGGACTCGCCCTCCGCGACGTCGAAGGGCGCACGGTTGGTCTCCGCGATCCCGGAGATGAAGTACACGAAGAACATCGGCAGCAACGGCAGCAGGAACCAGTGGTACACGCTCCCGGACTGCGCCTCGATAATCCCGCCCACGTTCAGGGTGCCGGCAGCCATCAGCACGCCCACCAGGGCGAAGCCCATCGCGATCTCGTATGAGACCAGTTGCGCGGCGGAGCGCAGCGAGCCCAGCAGCGCGTACTTCGAGTTCGAGGCCCAGCCCGCGATGATGATGCCGTACACACCGAGGGAGGTCAGCGCCAGCAGATACAGCAGTCCGGCGTTCACGTCCGCCAGGGCCCCGCCGTCGAAAAACGGAACCACCGCCCAGGCCGCCAAAGCCGGCGCAATCGTAAGCACCGGGGCGCTGAGGAACAGGAAGCGATTGGCGTTGGTCGGGAGGATGACCTCCTTGGTCAACAGCTTCAGGGCGTCCGCGATCGGCTGCAGCCAGCCGCGCGGGCCCACCCGGTTCGGGCCGATGCGCACGTGGGCGTAACCGATGACCTTGCGTTCGGCGAAGGTCGTGTAGGCCACGGCCAGCATCAGCGGAATCACGATCAGCTGAATGCCGATCAGGATCTGCATGACCGTCGGAAGGCTGTAGAAGAGGTTCATCATCCAGTCGAACATGTCTTAAGTCCCTCAGGCCCGCGCCAGCGTGACCGTGGTGTTCGGCAGGCCGAGGGCCCCCATGGCCGCGGAACCCGCAAAGGTCACGGCCAGACCCGGCGGCACCGAATCGTCCAGCAACAGGGTCAATTCCGTTTCGGCCTTGCCCTGACGCAGTCGCACGCGGCTGCCATGGGCGTGCTCGCCGGCGGACTCGGGATGCACCAGCACGCTCTCGGCCAGCAGCCCTTCGGGGCTGGTCTGCAGCGGCTCGGCACGGCGCACCAGCGGATCGCCGCTGTAGAGTGCGGCCGCCTGCACACGGTACAGACCGTCGCCCGCGCCGGCCTCGGGCACCTCCACCTGCACCTTGTTGAGGTTGACACCGGTATCGAAGCTGGCTTCCGCCAGCTGGCCCTTCAGCTCGTCCCGCACTGCGGGCGAATCCAGGTAATCGAAGCCGCTCTGGTCGAGCAGATTGCCCAGCACGCGCCAGACCTTCCAGCCCGGCCGGGCGTCATCCGGGGCGCGCGAGGCGGCGCGGAAACTCTGCCAGCGGCCCTCGGCGTTCACGAAGGTCCCGGATTGCTCAAAGCTTGTGGCGATCGGCAGCAGCACATCCGCCACAGCCTCCAGTTCAGGCGTGGCGAAGCTGTTCAGGGCGACCACCAGACCGGCACGCTCCAGGGCTGCCTGGAAGGCCGCCGGATCGACCCCATCGCGGCCCGGCTCCAGCCCGGCGATCACGAATGCATCGCGTCCCTGTTCGAGCATCTCGGCGGCATTCGTACCGGCGACATCCAGCTCCGCCCCGCCCGGGCCACGATGCGGCAGGACGCCAGCCAGCCAGGCACCCGCGGCATTCGCGCCCTGCGGCAGGTAGCCCAGGCTGGCACCGGTATGTTTGGCGATCCAGCCTGCCAGGGCCCGCAACGTGGCAAAAGCTGGCCCATTGATTGCGGCGGCGCCCAGCAGCACATGGCCCCGCTTCCCGTCCAGCAGCGCACGGGCTGCGCGTTCGAAGGCTTCCCGCGTCTCGCCGTCGTCTGTCGCGGCCGCCTTGACGATCTTTTCCAGCTTTTTCGGCAGCGACTTGCCGGCCGCGGCGAGCTGCCCGGCGATCCCGGCGAGCGCCAGGACCTGGTCGTGCTCGTCGCCCACCAGCTGGGCCTGAACCGGATAGGTCAGGTCCAGCAGCATGTCGTTGATCAGACTGACCTGCGCCCCGCGCGAAGCCGCCTTGCGCAGACGGTGCGCGATCAGCGGCTGCTCGCGGCGCGGGTTGCTGCCGACCAGCAGCACGGCATCGGCGTTTTCGAGATCGCCGATGGCTGCACCCAAATAGGGAAACAGCGGGGCCGCCGCCTCATCACGGAAATCGCGCTGATTCACGCGGTGATCGATGTCGGTGACACCCATGCCCCGCAGCACTTTTTGCGCCAGGTAGTGTTCCTCCAGCGAGAGTGCAGGCGAGAGCAACGCGCCCACGCGCGCCGGGGCCACTTCCTTCAGGCCCTCGACGGCGTAGCTCAATGCGGTCTCCCAGGAGACCTCCTGCCACTGGCCGTCGACCTTGATCCGTGGGCGGGTCAGTCGATCCTCCGCATACAGACCGGTGTAGCTGAAGCGATCGCGGTCGGAGATCCAGGTCTCGTTGACCGCGTCGTTCTCGCGCGGGACGACCCGCATCGCACGGCCGTCGTCGGTATGCAGGAACAGATTGGAGCCGACCGCATCATGCGGGGCAATCGTCGCCGCCTGCGCGTATTCCCAGGCACGCGCGCTGTAGCGCGACGGCTTGGCGGTCAGCGCCCCCACCGGGCACAGGTCGATCACGTTGCCGGAGAGCTCGTGGGCCACGGTCTTCTCGACGTAGGTGCCGATGCGCATGTGCTCGCCGCGTCCGGTCGCGCCCAGCTCGCGCACCCCGGCGATCTCCTCGCCGAAGCGCACACAACGGGTGCAGTGGATGCAGCGGGTCATCTCGGTCTCGATCAGCGGACCGATGTCCTTGTCCTTCACCACGCGCTTGGCTTCGGTATAGGTGGACACGCTCTCGCCGTAGCCCATGGCCACGTCCTGCAGCTCGCACTCGCCGCCCTGGTCACAGATCGGGCAGTCCAGCGGATGGTTGATCAGCAGGAACTCCATGGTCCCCTTCTGCGCGCGTAGCGCCAGCGGGGACTGGGTGTACACCTTCATGCCGTCCATCACCGGCGTGGCGCAGGCCGGCAGCGGCTTGGGTGCCTTTTCCACCTCGACCAGACACATACGGCAGTTGGCCGCCACCGACAGCTTCTTGTGGTAGCAGAACCGCGGAATGCGGATATCGGCATCATCGGCGACATCGATGAGCATGGCGCCCTTGGGCGCCTCCACCGTACGGCCGTCAATCTCGATGCTGACCAGATCTTGTTTCTGATCCTGACTCATGCTCGATTCCTGATGCGATGGCGCGGTAGAGCGTCAGGCGGCGTCTGCCACCGGGCTCCGGCCGTGCTGGATGTAGTATTCGAATTCGTGGCGGAAATGCTTGACGAAGCTGCGCACCGGCATGGCGGCGGCGTCGCCCAGGGCGCAGATGGTATGGCCCTCGATCTTGCTGGCCACGTCGTCCAGCCGTTCCAGGTCCTCGGGTCGGCCCTGGCCCTCGACGATGCGAGTAAGCATGCGGTAGAGCCAGCCGGTCCCCTCGCGGCAGGGCGTGCACTGGCCACAGGACTCGGAGAAATAGAAGCGAGAGATCCGCTGCAGGGACTTCACCATGTCGGCGGTCTCGTCCATCACGATCACCGCCCCGGAGCCCAGCATGGAGCCGGCATGCGCGATGGAATCGAAGTCCATGTTGGCCTTCAGCATCACGTCGCCCGGTACCACCGGCACCGATGATCCGCCCGGGATCACCGCCTTCAGCTTGCGCCCGTTCAGCACACCGCCGGCCATTTCCAGCAGATCCTTGAACGGAGTGCCCAGTGGGATCTCGAAGTTGCCCGGCTTGTTCACGTGCCCGGACACCGAGAACAGCTTCTCGCCCCCGGACTTGGGCACACCCAGATCCGCGAACCACTGGCCGCCGTTGCGGATGATCGACGGGATCGAGGCGAGCGACTCGGTGTTATTGATCGTGGTCGGCTTGCCGTACAGGCCGTAGTTGGCCGGAAACGGGGGCTTGAAGCGCGGCTGGCCCTTCTTGCCTTCCAGCGATTCCAGCAGCGCCGTCTCTTCGCCACAGATATAGGCACCGGCCCCCAGCGACGGATGCAGATCGAAGTCCACCCCCGAGCCGAAGATGTCCTTGCCGAGGTAGCCAGCTTCGTAGGCCTCCTGCAGCGCGGCCGTAAAACGGGTGTTCACTTCGTCCATAAACTCGCCGCGCATGTAGTTGTAGCCCACCGTCGCGCCGATCGCGTACCCAGCGATCGCCATCCCCTCGATCAGCGCATGCGGGTTGTACATCAGGATCTCGCGATCCTTGCAGGTACCCGGCTCGGATTCGTCCGAGTTGCAGACGATGTACTTCTGCCCCGGGCTGTTGCGCGGCATGAACGACCACTTGAGACCGGTCGGGAAACCCGCACCTCCGCGGCCGCGGAGGTTGGAGGTCTTGACCTCCTCGATCACGTCCTCGGGGGCCATCTTGCCCTTGTAGACCTTCTCCAGCGCCTGATAGCCGCCGACGCTCTTGTAGGTCTCGAGCGCGGCGGCGTTGTCCAGGTAACGCGTCGCAAAGCAGATCTGGTTGGCCATGCTACTTCTCCAGACCGTCGAGGATCTCGTCGACCCGCTCGGGGGTGAGATTCTCGTAGTACTTGTGGTCCACCTGCATCATCGGGGCGCCGCAACAGGCTGCAAGGCACTCCTCTTCCAGCTTCAGGTAGAACTTGCCGTCCGGTGTACTCTCGCCGCGCTTGATGCCCAGACGCTTCTCGAGGTGCTCGATGATCGGCTCGGCGCCGCGCAGCATGCAGGAGATGTTGTCGCACACCATGATGGTGTGCTTGCCCACCGGTTCCAGTTCGTACATGGAGTAGAACGAACCCACCTCGTACACCGCGATCGCCGGCAACCCGAGATAGTCGGCCACGGCGTCCATCTTCGCGGTGGAGAGATAGCCATCCTCGTGCTGCACCGCACGCAGAGCGCCCAGAACGGCCGAGCGCTTCTGATCCTCGGGATAGCGCGCCAGCCAGGCGTCGATCTCTTCGCGCTCATGCGCGCTCAGCTCGACCTTCTTCGCGGCGTGCTTGTGGAAGGCGACAGTTTTCTGTTCGGCAGCCATCAGCGGTCGATCTCCCCGAATACGATGTCCTGGGTCCCGATGATGGCGACCACGTCGGCCAGCATGTGGCCGCGCGCCATCTCGTCCAGCGCGGACAGGTGCACAAAGCCCGGCGGACGGACCTTCAGACGATACGGTTTGTTGGAACCATCCGAGACCAGGTAGACCCCGAACTCGCCCTTCGGATGCTCGATCGCCGCGTAGGCCTCGCCTTCCGGCAGGCACATGCCCTCGGTGAACAGCTTGAAGTGGTGGATCAGGGCCTCCATATCGGCCTTCATCTCCTCGCGCTTTGGCGGGGTGATCTTGTGATCCTCGAGGAGCACCGGGCCCGGATTCTGGCGCAGCCAGTCCACACACTGACGAATGATGCGGTTCGACTGGCGCATCTCCTCGATGCGCACCAGGTAGCGGTCGTAACAATCGCCGTTGGTGCCCACCGGGATGTCGAAGTCGAGACGGTCGTAGACCTCGTAGGGCTGCTTCTTGCGCAGGTCCCACTCGATTCCCGAGCCGCGCAGCATCGGGCCGGTGAAGCCCAGCTGCTTCGCACGATCCGGGTCGACCACGCCGATCCCGACGGTGCGCTGCTTCCAGATCCGGTTATCGGTCAGCAGGGTCTCGTACTCGTCCACGCAGCCGGGGAAGCGCTCGGTAAACGCCTCGATGAAGTCCAGCAACGAGCCCTGACGGATCTTGTTCAGGTCATCCACCACCTCCTGCGACTTCCAGGAGGACGGTTGATACTTCGGCATCGTGCCGGGCAGGTCCCGCGCGACACCGCCGGGGCGGTAATAGGTCGCGTGCATGCGCGCACCCGAGACCGCCTCGTAGCAGTCCATCAGGTCCTCGCGCTCACGGAAGGCATACAGGAACACCGCCATGGCGCCGATATCCAGCGCATGCGCCCCCAGCCACATCAGGTGGTTCAGGATGCGGGTGATCTCGTCGAACATCACCCGGATGTACTGCGCGCGCAGCGGGGCCTCGATGCCCAGCAGCTTTTCCATCGCGAGCACATAGCCGTGCTCGTTGGCCATCATGGACACGTAGTCCAGACGGTCCATGTAGCCGATCGACTGGTTGTACGGCTTGCTCTCCGCGAGCTTCTCGGTGCCGCGGTGCAGCAGGCCGATGTGCGGGTCGGCCCGCTGCACCACCTCGCCATCCATCTCCAGCACCAGGCGCAATACGCCGTGGGCGGAGGGATGCTGCGGCCCGAAGTTGAGGGTGAAGTTGCGAATCTCAGGCATTCTCGGCTCCTTCGCCCGGCTTCTCACCCTCGCTGTAGCGATGGTCGGCGCGGATCACCTTGGGCACCAGCACGCGCGGCTCGATGGTCACCGGCTGGTACACCACACGGGCCTGCTCGGCGTCATAACGCATCTCGACATGCCCGATCAGCGGGAAGTCCTTGCGGAACGGATGCCCCACAAAGCCGTAGTCCGTGAGGATGCGGCGCAGGTCCGGATGCCCGGAGAACAGGATGCCGAACAGATCGAAGGCCTCGCGCTCGAACCAGTTGGCCGAGGCCCAGACGTCCACGAGGGATTCGACCTCGGGGAACTCCTCGTCACTGAGCCAGGCGCGCATCCGCACGCGGCGGTTATGTTCGAGCGACAGCAGGTGAGCCACCACGGTGAACCGCGGGCCGTCCCAGTTGGAATCTTCCGGCGCATCATCGAAGGTGAAACGCCCGGAGGTCGCCGCTTCGACACCGCGGGAAAAGCCCGTATTGGTGGCGGAGTCGGTGCCCCATTCGTCCTGCCCGTATTCGAGGTAGTCCACCCCGCACAGGTCGATCAGGATCTCGAAGCCCAGGGCGTCGCGCAGCTTCTCGCCCGCCTCGCGCCAGGAGCCCGGTGCGATATCGACGGTAATCTCGCCGTTCGCCTCGTGCAGGCTTTCCAGGGCATCGCCCAGTTCCGCCCGCAGGGCGTCGGTCCAGTTGTCTTGTTCAGCCATCTGCTACCCCGGGTGCGTCAGCGCGCGATCGTGTTCGTGCGCCGGATCTTGTTCTGCAGCTGGATAATGCCGTAGAGCAGCGCCTCCGCCGTCGGCGGGCACCCCGGCACGTAGACATCCACCGGCACGATGCGGTCGCAACCGCGCACCACCGCGTAGGAGTAGTGGTAGTACCCGCCCCCGTTGGCGCAGGACCCCATGGAGATCACCCAGCGCGGCTCGGGCATCTGGTCGTAGACCTTGCGCAGAGCCGGCGCCATCTTGTTGACCAGGGTGCCGGCCACAATCATCACGTCCGACTGGCGCGGGCTCGGCCGAAAGATGATCCCGAAGCGGTCGAGGTCGTAGCGCGCGGCACCGGCATGCATCATCTCCACCGCGCAGCACGCGAGACCGAAGGTCATCGGCCAGAGCGACCCGGTGCGGGCCCAGTTGATGAGCTTGTCCGCCGAGGTGGTGACGAAGCCCTTCTCAAGAACGCCTTCTATTCCCATTCCAGCGCCCCCTTCTTCCACTCGTAGATGAAACCGACGACCAGAATGACAAGAAACAGGGCCATCGCAAGAAGCCCGAACAGGCCAATGGTGTCTAGCGACACGGCCCACGGGAAGAGAAACGCGATCTCGAGATCAAAGATGATGAACAGGATCGCAACCAGGTAGAAGCGGACATCGAACTTCAGCCGCGAATCCTCGAAGGCCTCGAAGCCGCACTCGTAGGGCGAATTCTTCGCCGCGTCCGGCTTGTGCGGACCCACGGCCATACCGACCACCAGCGGCACGACGCCGATCACGATGCCTACTGCGATGAACAGCAGGATGGGTAAATAACCTTCCAGCATTTCTCTCTCCCGTACGCCGCCTCAGGCGGGCAGGTTCGCGAGGCGTCGCGTGGATCGAGCGCGCCGGCGAGCCGTTCAGCGTTGCTGGTTGAAAGCGCGGGTACGACTCGGTCCCGCACAGACGCGGCAGAGCCGTACACCGGGCACGGAGTCTAGGTGATGCCCAAAAACGGTGTCAAGTATTCGTAATTTTATAAGATGCTGTTTTCATTGTTAATTACCCCGGGCGCCGACAGATATTCAGCGGCCCGGGGCAACGAGTATTTGGTGCAGATGGTGGGACTCGAACCCACACGGCTTGCGCCACTACCCCCTCAAGATAGCGTGTCTACCAATTCCACCACATCTGCCAATTCGTACAGGTACCGGATCTCAATCGGGCACATCGGCCGGCCGGCCGGATTGCGGGCCGCTGCCACCCGGGGGCTCTTGCCCCGGGAGCACTTCGGCCGGGAGGTCCGGCGGACCATCGCCCTCTTCTTCCATCGCCTCCATCTGGTCCAGCAGGCTCTCGGCCTCCGGACTGGATGCCGCCAGATACGCAAGCGTCAGGCTGTTGAGGAAAAAGACCACCGCCAGCACGGCCGTCGAGCGGCTCAGGAAGTTGGCCGACCCGGCCGCACCGAACACCGTCGCCGAAGCGCCGCTGCCGAAGGCCGCGCCGGCATCGGCGCCCTTGCCGTGTTGCATCAGGATCAGCGCGATCAGGCCAAGCGATACCGCGACCTGGACCACCAGGAGCAGGCCGTAAATCATGCCGCGACCTGCTCGCCCGCGGCGCGGGCAATGGCGGAAAATGCGTCGGCATCCAGCGAGGCACCGCCGATCAAACCGCCGTCGATGTCCTCGAGCGCCAGGAGGCCGGCCGCATTATCGGCCTTCATGCTGCCACCGTAGAGGATCCGAAGATCGGCTGCGACCTGCGGGTCGCGACCCGCAACACGGTTGCGGATGAATGCATGCACTTCCTGGGCCTGTTCCGGCGTGGCGGTCAAACCGGTGCCAATCGCCCAAACCGGCTCGTAGGCGATCACGGCGCGTTCGAACGCCTCGACTCCGGCCGCATCCAGGACCGCATCGAGTTGCTCGGCGACCACAGTCTCGGTGCGCCCGCCTTCGCGGTCGGCCTTCTGCTCGCCCACACACAGGATCGGCGTCAGCCCGGCGGCCTGGGCCGCAACGAACTTGGCTGCCACCCAGGCATTGTCCTCGTTCTGCCGCTCGCGGCGCTCGGAATGCCCGACGATCACATAGCGACAGCCCACCTCGGCCAGCATGGAGCCGGCCAGTTCGCCGGTGTAGGCACCCTTTTCCTGGTCGGAACAATCCTGCGCGCCGACGGCGATGGGGCCACCGGACAGGTCGTTCGCGATTTCGGCGAGGTAGACCGCGGGCGGGCAGACCGCCACGTCCACGCCCCGGATGTCGCCCAGGCTGCCCTTCAGGGCGGACAGGAGCGCGCGGTTCGCGTCCCGCGAACCGTTCATCTTCCAGTTTCCGGCGACCAGCGGCGTGCGCATGCGGATCTTCCTCCTGCGATCGGCCGAACCCCGCAGATACACGGGGTCCGATCATGATGATTAGAGCGGCGGGATGTTACCGGCGCACCGGTAGCAAATCAACCAAGCCGTCGCGGGGCGCGCAGGCGAGGCTTGGTTGCGGCAATCAGATCGCCGCCCGGATGCTGTCCGCGATGCGCTCGGCGGCCGAGCGGGTCTCGTCGACATCTTCGCCCTCAACCATCACCCGCACCAGGGGCTCGGTACCGGAGGGACGCAGCAGGACCCGGCCACGCTGGCCGAGCTGATCTTCCACCGCGGCGACCTCGGCGCGCACTGGCTCGGCCTCCAGGCAGCCGGCCGCCGCACCGCTGACGGGCACGTTGATCAGGCACTGCGGCAGCTTGGGAATGGCCGCTGCGAGCGCCGAGAGCGGCTGGCCGGTACGGTGCATCAGGTGTGCAACCTGCAACGCCGCCACCGTACCGTCGCCGGTCGTGGTGTGCTCCAGACAGACAATATGACCCGACCCCTCGCCGCCCAGGGTCCAGTCGCGACGGCGGAGCTCCTCCAGCACATAGCGATCCCCAACCTTCGCACGCACGAACGGGATGCCGGCGCCCCCCAGGGCCTGCTCCAGCCCCAGGTTGGTCATCAGGGTCCCGACCACACCGCCGTCGAAGCCCCCGGCCTGTTGCCGCGCCAGCGCCAGGATACCGAGGATCTGGTCCCCATCGACCACGGTGCCGTCGGCATCGGCCAGGATCACCCGGTCGCCGTCGCCGTCCAGCGCGATGCCGAGATCCGCCCCGGTCGCCCGCACCTGTTCGGCGACGTTCTCCGGGTGCAGGGCGCCGACCCCGTCGTTGATGTTGTAGCCGTCCGGACTGGCGCCGAGGATCTCGACCTGTGCCCCCAGCTCCTCGAACACGTGCGGGGAGACGTTGTAGGTCGCACCGTGGGCACAATCGATGACGATCTTCATCCCGCGCAGCTCGGAACGTGCCGGGATCGCGCTCTTGCAGAACTCGACGTAGCGTCCAGCGGCATCCTGGATGCGCACGGCCTTGCCCAGACGCGCACTGTTGATGGGCTGTGCCGGCTGATCGAGACGCGCCTCGATGGCCGCCTCGGTCGCATCCGGCAGCTTGTCGCCCTCGGGGGTGAAGAACTTGAACCCGTTGTCGTGGAATGGGTTGTGCGAGGCACTGATCACGACGCCCGCAGTGGCACGGAAGGTATGCGTCAAGTAGGCGATGGCCGGGGTCGGCATCGGTCCCAGCAACGCGACGTCCAGCCCGGCGGCGGACAACCCGGCCTCCAGTGCTGACTCGAACATGTAGCCGGACACGCGCGTGTCCTTGCCCACCAGGACCGGCCCCTGGCGGTGGCCGTTCTCGCCCAGCACCTCGCCCACGGCATACCCGAGGCGCAGCGCAAACTCCGGCGTCATCGGCCAGTCGCCGGTGCGCCCACGGATGCCGTCGGTTCCGAAATACTTGCCCATCAGTTCCCTCGATTGTCCTGTCCGTCGCCACCATCCGGTCGCAACGCTGAGTATAGCGCCAGGGCATCACGGGTCGCCGAGACATCGTGCACACGCAGGACACGCGCACCGGCCTGTGCCGCCAACAGGGCCGCCACGGCACTGCCGGGATCCCGCTCAGCGACCGGACGGTCATCCAGCAGCTGACCGATCATCGACTTGCGCGAGACGCCCACCAGCAGCGGCAAGCCGGAGGCCGCCAGGCGCGGCAGGCCGCGAAACAGCGCGACGTTGTGCTCCAGGGTCTTGCCGAAGCCGAAGCCCGGATCCAGCAGGATCTGGCCGCGCGGCACGCCGCCACGCAACAACTCCGCCACCCGCTGCTCGAGGAAGGCGCGCACCTCGTCCACCACATCGTCGTAATGCGGCGCCCGCTGCATCGACTGCGGATCGCCCTGCATGTGCATCGCGCAAAGCGCTACGCCACGCTCGCGGGCCGCCCCCATCGCGACCGCCAGCGCCCCTTCGGCGCGAAAGCCGTTCACGTCATTCAGCATCCCGGCACCGACGGCAACCGCCTCGCGCATCATCTCCGGCTTCATGGTGTCCACGGACAGCGGAACATCCAGTTCCGCGCGCAGGGCTTCGATGACCGGAAGCACCCGCTGACGCTCATCCTCCAGCGCCACTGGCGCCGCACCGGGGCGAGTGGATTCGCCGCCCACGTCAAGGATCTCCGCCCCCTCCGCGACCATGGCGCGGGCCCGCGTCAGCGCATCTTCCACCCGCGCGTACTGGCCACCGTCGGAGAACGAGTCCGGGGTGACGTTCAGAATCCCCATGATGCGCGGCTGCCCAAGGTCCAGGGCGTGCCCCCCGCATTGCAGTACCGGTGCGTCAGTCGGCACGATCGGCGTTCTCCTGTGAGTACCCAACGAAAAAGGCCGCCAGGACGAGGGCCTGGCGGCCAGTGGCGGCGACCGGACCCAAGCCCGGTCACGAAGTGGACGGATCAGGACTGCGGCGCAGGACCGCCGACCACACCCTTGTCATCGTCACCCCGGCCATCGGAGCCGTCCTTGGCGGCGCCGTCGGCATCCGAGGCACCACCCTCGGCCTCGTCGCTGGCCTGCGCCGAGCCACCGGAACCGCCGCCGCTATCCCAATCCGCCGGCTCGCGGGGCTCGCGCCCGGCCATGATGTCCGCGATCTGCTTGTCGTCGATGGTCTCGTACTTCATCAGCGCCCGCGCCATTGCGTGCAGCGTATCGATATTGTCGACCAGGATCTGCTTCGCATGCTGGTAGTTCGCATCGATGATGTGACGGACCTCGGCATCGATCTGGCGCGCAGTATCGTCGGACATCGGCTTCGACTTGCCCATTTGCCCACCCAGGAACGGATGCCCTTCTTCCTCACCGTAATCCAGCGGGCCGAGCTTTTCCGACAGGCCCCACTTGGTGACCATGTTGCGGGCGATCTGAGTGGCGCGCTCGATATCGTTCGAGGCTCCGGTGGTCACCTTGTCATTGCCAAAGATAATCTCTTCTGCCAGACGCCCGCCAAACAGGCTCGCCAGCTGACTCTCCAGACGCGTCTTCGAGTGGCTGTAGCGGTCCTCCTCGGGCAGGAACATGGTGACACCCAAGGCTCGCCCACGCGGGATGATGCTGACCTTGTAGACCGGGTCGTGCTCCGGCACCGTCAGGCCAACAATCGCGTGGCCAGCCTCATGGTAGGCGGTCAGCTTCTTCTCGTCCTCGGACATCACCATGGACTTGCGCTCGGCGCCCATCATGATCTTGTCCTTGGCGCGCTCGAAGTCGGACATGTCCACCAAGCGCTTGTTGGAGCGCGCCGCAAACAACGCCGCCTCGTTGACCAGGTTGGCCAGATCCGCGCCGGAGAAACCCGGCGTGCCGCGCGCGATCAGATCCGGACGCACATCGTCGGAGATCGGCGTTTTCTTCATATGCACCTTGAGGATCTGCTCGCGACCGCGTACGTCCGGCGGCGGCACCACCACCTGGCGGTCGAAGCGACCCGGGCGCAGCAGCGCCGGGTCAAGCACGTCCGGACGGTTGGTCGCGGCAATCACGATAACCCCCTCGGTGCCCTCGAAGCCGTCCATCTCGACCAGCAGCTGGTTCAGGGTCTGCTCACGCTCGTCGTGACCGCCGCCCATGCCGGCACCACGCTGGCGACCGACCGCGTCGATCTCGTCGATGAAGATGATGCAGGGGGCGTGCTTCTTGGCCTCCGCGAACATGTCGCGCACGCGCGAGGCGCCCACGCCAACGAACATCTCGACGAAATCGGAACCGGAGATGCTGAAGAACGGCACCTTGGCCTCGCCGGCAATCGCCTTGGCCAGCAGCGTCTTGCCGGTACCCGGAGAGCCGACCATCAGCACACCGCGCGGAATCTGGCCACCCAGCTTCTGGAACTTGGACGGGTCGCGCAGGAAGTCGACCAGCTCGGTCACCTCCTCCTTGGCCTCGTCACAGCCGGCCACGTCATTGAAGCTGACCTTGACCTGGTCCTCGGACATCAGCTTGGCCTTGGACTTGCCGAAGGACATCGCGCCCTTGCCACCGGCACCACCGCCCTGCATCTGGCGCATGAAGTAGATCCACACGGCGATCAGCAACAGGATCGGGAACCAGCTGATGAGGATGCTCATCAGCAGGGAGCGCTCGGCTTCCTCGTGGGCATTCAGCTCCACGTTGTTCTGCAGCAGGTCGCCGATCAGACCGGGGTCGTTCGGGTTCACCGTGGTAAACGCCTGGCCCTCGATCGTCGTACCCTCGATCTTCTCGCCCTTGATGGTCACGTTGTCCACGCGACCGCCCTGCACGTCGCGGATGAACTCGGAGTACGTAATGCTCCGAACATCCTGCGTCTGCTGCTGCGGGCCGAAGTTGTTGAAGACGGACATCAGGACGACGGCAATTACCGCCCAGATGATCAGATTCTTGGCCAGACCGTTCAAAACGACACCTCGAAGAACATTTAATCGTTAGCTTTTGGCAGCTTTACACATCCCGGGGCTCACGCGCCAATACGTACACTTCGCGTGACCGTGGCCGCGATGCCTTCGGCTTGCGCACCTTTACCGAGCCGAACCGCCGACGCACCTCGGCCAGATAGGCATCAGAACCTTCACCCTGAAACAGCTTGACCAGAAATGCGCCCCCGGGGTTCAGAATGCGTGTCGCCAAGTCCAGCGCCAGTTCACAAAGATGGATCGAACGCGGCAGATCCACCGCACCCGTCCCGGTCAGGTTGGGGGCCATGTCGGAAAGCACAAGATCGGCACGCTCATCGCCCACCAGGGCAAGTATCGCGTCCAGCACGGCGTCCTCGCGGAAGTCGCCGGTGACGATCTCCGCGCCCGGCACCGGGTCCATCGGCAAGATGTCCGTGGCAATCAGCACGCCCTTGCGGCCAATCTTCCGAGCGGCGTACTGCGTCCAGCCGCCCGGTGCCGCACCGAGGTCCACCACGCGCATGCCGGGTTTCAGCAACCGGTCGCGCTCATCGATCTCCTGCAGCTTGTACACCGCCCGCCCGCGGTAACCCTCCTGCTGGGCCCGCTGGACGTAGGGATCGTCGAAATGCTCCTTCAGCCAGCGCTGACTGGAGCGGCTACGCTTGGGCATTGAGCGGCCTCGCAGCTGCGGACGGCATGCTACAATTTTGATGTTTAAACACTGAAAATGGCCTCCTGTGAATCTGACCGACGCGCAACGCCGCCATCTGCGCAGCCTCGCCCATCCGCGCAAGCCCATCGTGACCATTGGCCGCAATGGGCTGACTGATGCCGTACTGGCGGAGCTGGAGCTGGCGCTGACCCACCACGAGCTGGTCAAGATCAAGGTGAACATCGGCGACCGCGATGTCCGCAACGGCACCGTGGAAAAGCTCTGCGAACGCACCGGCGCCGCGCGAGTGCAACGCGTCGGCTATGTCGCCACCCTGTTCCGCCGCAACCCGGATGACCCGAAGGTCTCCCTGGACCCGGCCTGACCCCACCGCCCGGTTGCGCCCCCGAGCGCGACCGGGACCCGCCGCGTCATCAGTTGACGTAGCGAACCTCCAGGATCTCGTATTCCGTCTCCCCGCCCGGGGCCTGCACGGTCACGACGTCGCCTTCTTCCTTGCCGATCAACGCCCGCGCAATCGGCGAAGACACCGAGATCATGTTGTTCTTGATATCGGCCTCGTCGTCACCAACGATCTTGTAGGTGACCTGGCGCCCGTCCGCAGTCGCCTCCAGCACCACGGTGGTCCCGAACACTACCTTGCCGGTCTGCGGCAGGGTGGCCACGTCGATGATCTGGGCGTTGGAGAGCTTCGACTCCAGCTCGCGGATGCGGCCCTCGATAAAGCTCTGCTGTTCGCGTGCCGCGTGGTACTCGGCATTCTCCTTGAGGTCGCCGTGCTCGCGCGCATCGGAGATCGCGTTGACCACGCGCGGGCGATCCTCGCCCTTCAGCTTCTTCAGCTCTTCCTTCATCTTTTCCGCGCCAGTCACGGTCAAGGGCGTCTTGTTCATGCGCTTTTCCCTCCGAGATTTTCCTGGTGGAGGTCCTGCAGCCGGAAGACGTCATTCGCCCCCAGGTGATCCAGGGCCTGTACGGTGGCCTTGGCCCCGGCGATCGTGGTGGTATAGCCCACCTTGTGCATCAACGCCTCGCGGCGAATGGTGTAGGAGTCGGAGGTCGACTGCTTCCCCTCCACGGTATTGATGATGAAGCTGATCTCGTCGTTCTTGATCATGTCCACGATGTGCGGGCGACCCTCGGTGACCTTGTTCACGCGCGTCACCTGAATGCCGGCTTCCTCCAGCACGTTCGCCGTGCCACGCGTCGCCAGGACCTCGAAGCCCAACTCCACCAGGCGCCGGGCCACTTCCGCCACGTGCGGCTTGTCGATCTCGCGCACCGACACGAAGGCCTTGCCGGTGGACGGCAACAGTACGCCCGCTCCCAGCTGGCTCTTGGCGAACGCCTCGGCAAAACTGCGCCCGACCCCCATCACCTCGCCAGTGGATTTCATCTCCGGCCCCAGGATCGGGTCCACGCCCTGGAACTTGGCGAACGGAAACACCGATTCCTTCACCGAATAATAGTCCGGATAGACCGCATCGCCCACGCCCTGCTCGGGCAGGGTCTGCCCGACCATGCAACGCGCGGCGATCTTGGCCAGTGGCCGCCCGACGCTCTTGGAGACGTACGGCACGGTGCGCGAGGCCCGTGGATTCACCTCCAGCACGTAGATATCGTCGCCCTTGATCGCAAACTGGGTGTTCATCAGGCCGACGACCTTCAGGCCCAGTGCCATCTTGCGCACCTGCTCGACCATCTCGTCCTGGAGTTCCATGGACAACGAGAACGGCGGCAGGGAACAGGCGGAGTCGCCCGAGTGCACGCCGGCCTGCTCGATGTGCTCCATGATCCCGCCGATGATCACGTTCTCGCCATCCGAGATCGCGTCCACGTCGACCTCGATGGCGTCATCCAGGAAGCGGTCCAGCAGCACCGGGGCATCATTGGAGACGGACACCGCGTTCTTCATGTAGCTGCGCAGGTCCTCGCGGTCGCGCACGATCTCCATCGCGCGCCCACCGAGCACGTAGGACGGACGTACGACCAGCGGGTAGCCGATCTCCTCGGCCAGCTTCTCGGCCTCCTCCTCGCTGCGCGCGGTGCGGTTCGGCGGCTGCTTGAGCCCCAGCTTGTTCAGCAGGGCCTGGAAGCGCTCGCGGTCCTCGGCCAGGTCGATGGAGTCCGGGCTGGTGCCGATGATCGGCACGCCGGCGGCCTCCAGGTCCCGCGCGAGCTTCAGTGGCGTCTGGCCACCGTACTGCACGATCACGCCGGCCGGCTTCTCGGTCGCCACGACCTCCAGCACGTCCTCCAGCGTCAGCGGCTCGAAGTACAGCCGGTCCGAGGTGTCATAGTCGGTGGAGACGGTCTCCGGGTTGCAGTTGACCATGATGGTCTCGTACCCGTCCTCGCGCATCGCGAGCGCGGCATGCACGCAGCAGTAGTCGAACTCGATGCCCTGACCGATGCGGTTGGGCCCGCCGCCCAGCACCATGATCTTCTGCTTGTCGGTGGGATCCGCCTCGTTCTCCTCTTCGTACGAGGAGTACATGTAGGCCGTGGTGGTCGCGAACTCGGCCGCACAGGTATCCACCCGCTTGTACACCGGGCGCACGCCCAGTCCATGGCGGTGTTTGCGCACCGCCTTCTCGGTATCGTTCACCAGCTTCGCCAGGCGCAGGTCGGAGAATCCGCGCTGTTTCAGACGGTACATCTCCTCGGCGCTGATCTCGCCCAGGATGCGGTCCTTCACGCCCTTCTCGACGTCCACCAGCTCCTGGATCTGGGCCAGGAACCAGGGGTCGATCGCGGTCAGGTCGAAGATATCCTGGATCGAGAAACCCGCACGGAAGGCATCGGCCACGTACAGCACCTGCTCGGGGCTGGGGTTGGCGAGCTTCGTGCGCAGCTGATCGGTCACGTCATCGGCGGTCAGATCGATGCGCTCGTCGAGGCCGTCCATGCCGGTCTCCATCGAGCGCAGCGCCTTCTGGAACGACTCCTGGAAGGTGCGGCCAATGGCCATGGCCTCGCCCACCGCCTTCATCTGGGTGGTCAGGCGTGCATCCGCCTGCGGGAACTTCTCGAAGGTGAAGCGCGGGATCTTGGTGACCACGTAATCGATGGACGGCTCGAACGAGGCCGGGGTCAGACCACCGGTAATGTCGTTCTTCAGCTCGTCGAGGGTGTAGCCCACCGCCAGCTTGGCCGCGACCTTGGCGATCGGGAAGCCGGTCGCCTTGGAGGCCAGCGCGGAGGAACGCGACACCCGCGGGTTCATCTCGATCACGATCATGCGCCCGTTTTCCGGGTTGATCGCGAACTGCACGTTGGAGCCACCGGTCTCCACGCCGATCTTGCGCAGCACCGCCAGCGAGGCGTCGCGCATGATCTGGTATTCCTTGTCGGTCAGGGTCTGCGCCGGGGCCACGGTGATCGAGTCGCCGGTGTGGATACCCATCGGATCGAGGTTCTCGATCGAGCAGATGATGATGCAGTTGTCCGCCTTGTCACGGACCACCTCCATCTCGAACTCCTTCCAGCCGAGCGCGGACTCCTCCAGCAGCACCTGGTTCACCGGCGAGAGATCGATCCCGTTCTTGACGATGTACTCGAACTCCTCGCGGTTGTAGGCGATGCCGCCGCCCGAACCACCGAGGGTGAACGACGGCCGGATGATCACCGGGAAGCCGATCTTCGGCTGGATCTCCTGCGCCTCCTCCCAGGAGTGCGCGAGCATCGCGGTCGGCGTATCCAGGCCGATATCAGCCATCGCCGCCTTGAAGTGGTCGCGGTCCTCGGCCATATCGATCGCCGCCTCGTTGGCACCGATCATCTCCACACCGAACTTCTCCAGCACGCCTTCCCGGGACAGGTCCAGCGCGCAGTTCAGCGCGGTCTGCCCGCCCATGGTCGGCAGCACCGCGTCCGGGCGCTCCTTCTCGATGATCTGGGCGACCGTCTGCCAGTCCACCGGCTCGATGTAGGTGGCATCCGCCATCTCGGGGTCGGTCATGATGGTCGCCGGGTTGGAGTTCACCAGGATCACCCGGTAGCCCTCCTCGCGCAGGGCCTTGCAGGCCTGGGCGCCGGAGTAATCGAACTCGCAGGCCTGACCGATCACGATCGGGCCGGCCCCGAGGATCAGGATGCTCTGGATGTCGGTACGCTTGGGCATGTGACGGCTCTCGCAGGCTGTCGAAATCGGAAATTCGGTCGGAAAATCGGGGGGAAGGCGTTAGCTGCGCGCCGTGCGCATCATCTCGACAAAGTCGTCGAACGCCGGGGACACGTCATGCGGCCCCGGGCTCGCCTCGGGGTGCCCCTGCAGGCTAAACGCCGGGCAATCAGTGCGGGCAACCCCCTGCAGCGTGCCGTCGAACAGCGACCGGTACGTCGGCGTCAGCGTCTCCGGCAGGTTGTCCTCGTCGATCGCGAAGCCGTGGTTCTGCGACGAGATCATCACTCGCCCGCTGGCCTCGTGCCGGATCGGGTGATTCGCCCCGTGGTGGCCGAACTTCATCTTCACGCTCTTGCCGCCACTGGCGATACCCAGCAACTGATGCCCCAGGCAGATCCCGAACAGCGGCAGCTTGCGCTCGCAGAAATCCCGGATCGCCTCGATCGCATAGGTGCAGGGCTCGGGATCGCCCGGCCCGTTGGACAGGAACACCCCGTCGGGCTTGAGCTCCATCACCTCGTCCACCGGCGTCTCGGCCGGGACCACGGTCACGCGGCAGCCGCGATCCGCCAGCATGCGCAGGATGTTCTGCTTCATGCCGAAGTCGTAAGCGACCACGTGATAGTCGGCGGCCTTCGCATCGACCCGCGCCGGTTCTTCACCCAGCTGCCAGGTTCCTTCCAGCCACTCGTAGCGGCTGCGCGTGGTCACCTCGCGCGCCAGATCCATGCCCTTGATCCCGGGGAACTCGCGCGCGGCCGCCAGGGCCGAGGCCTCGTCCACGTCGCCGGCCTGGATGCAGCCGTTCAGCGCGCCCTTCTCGCGCAGGATGCGGGTCAGCTTGCGGGTATCGATCCCGCTGATCGCCACAATGCCGTGGCGCAGCAGATAGTCCGGCAGAGACTCGCGCGAGCGCCAGTTGGACACCAGCGGCGGAAGATCACGGATGATCAGGCCCGCGGCATGGGCCCGCGAGGATTCGTCGTCCTCCGGGTTGGTCCCGGTATTGCCGATATGCGGATAGGTCAGCGTGACCATCTGCCGGTGGTACGACGGATCGGTCAGGATCTCCTGATACCCCGTCATGGCGGTGTTGAACACCACCTCGCCAACCGTCTGGCCCAGGGCGCCAATCGCCTGACCATGAAACACAGTGCCATCTTCCAGGACGAGCAGAGCAGGCGCGGACACGGGGGACCTCCGGATGGTCTGGGTCGGGGCCGCCAGGCCATTCGCCGGCGGCGGTACTGCGATTCGTTCGGGATCTGCGACCCGCCCTCGTCCGCACCATTCTACCGGGGTGTGAACCCCTTTTTCGGCAACGATTCGGTGCTCGGAGGACGGATACGATTACGCCTTCAAGTGTACGCGAGCGCCGCGCGCGGCGTCCAACGAGATCCCCACTTCCGGCGTCTCCGCCCGCCACTCGCCGCCCGCTTTCCGGGGCCCGAACACTGCCTACCCAGCCCAGGTATGAAGCCGATGCTCCGTGGCCAGCCTGGCCATTCAGGCTGGCCCTGGTTCATCGCTCGGTGTTTACGGCGGCTCCGGTCCGCCACCTGCCAGGCGCTCTCTCGCGAGCGCACCGCGAGGTACTTTCTTGCTTGCCCAAGAAAGTACCCTTCGAGGCGCACCCGGATTCCGCCCGGGAACCTTGCTCCAGGGCCCTCGGGCCGGCGGCGCTGAACTTGCTGCGCCTGCGGCTCCGCTCAGACATCCAGCGCCTTCTCCCAGCCCGAGCACCATTCCGCAACGGGCTCCATACGGGAGGGGAAGGTCAAAACAGACGGCATCTCGTAGGGTGCGGTTGAGCCCAGCGAAACGCACCATCTCCCACGCCGTGCGAAACCCTGATGCGATTCGCTTCGCTCATCCGCATCCTACGCCCCCGGCGCCCGCCACGCGGGCGCGGCACGCCATGGCCGAAGGCCGCGCGTGCCGAAGATGTATGAAGACCTAGCCATCATCCATTGGCAACAACGCTGGGATAGCCGTTGTTTTGACTTACCTCCCCGTTGTCGTCGCGCCGAGTGGAGAGGCTTTTCGCGGGATTCAAGGCGCTGGATGTCTGAGCGAAGCGCAGCGTAGCGAGTTCAGCGCCGCCCGCGAAAAGCCTCGGAGCGAGGGAAACCCCGGCCCGCGCAGCGGGCCGGGGTCGCGGCAGTCGGGCGTGTTTCTTGGGTACTTCTTTGCACGAGCAAAGAAGTACCTCGGGGCGCGCTGGCGAGTCAGCGCCTGGCAGGCGGCTCGACGAAGGCACCGTAAACACCCGATACCGAACCAGGGCCAGCCACAACAAGCCTGGCGGCCGGACTGGGCCCCGTAAACAACGGACGGATGACGAACCAGGCCTAGCCTTCGCCAAACGGAGCCCCAACCGACTAGAGGTCGCGCAGCCCCAGCACATCCTGCATGTCGAACAGGCCATTGCCGGCGCCAGCCAGCCAGACCGCCGCACGCACCGCACCGGAGGCAAACACCGTGCGACTGGAGGCCTTGTGGGTGATCTCCACACGCTCGCCATCACCCGCAAACAGGGTCGTGTGCTCGCCGACGATGTCGCCGCCGCGCACCGTGGCAAAACCGATGGTGCGCCGGTCACGGGCTCCGGTCTGGCCCTCGCGCCCGTAGACGGCGTCCTGCTCCAGATCGCGGCCCAGGGTCTCCGCGACCACACGCCCGAGCTTCAGCGCGGTACCGGAGGGCGCGTCCACCTTGTGCCGGTGATGGGCCTCCAGGATCTCCACATCCACGCTGTCGCCCAGCGCCCGCGCGGCCAGCTCCACCAGCTTGAAGGTCAGATTGACCCCGACACTCATGTTCGGCGCATAAACGATCGGCAGATCCCCTGCCGCCGCCTGCAGGCGCTGCTCCTGCTCCGCATCCAGCCCGGTCGTGCCGATCACCAGTGCCGTTCCGGCGTTCGCACACAGCTCCAGGTGCTGCATGGTCGCCTGCGGCGAGGTGAAATCGATCAGCACGTCGAAATCGTCGGTAACCGTCGCCAGATCCTCGACCAGGCGCACCCGGCCCTCCGCGCCCACCGCCTGACCGATGGTCTCGCTGCCGGGGCGCTCACTGGCCGCCCCCAGCTGGGCATCGGGGTGTTCGTCCACCGCCTGCACCAGGTTCTGGCCCATGCGCCCGCCGGCGCCCGCAATCGCAATTCGAATCATCTTTGTTCCATCCAGTGCTATCGGTCCATCGGGTTACGCGCACCCTACGAAGCTTTGCGTGGGCACGCCAGTTACAGGGTTCGCACCGGGGTGCGGAAACGCCATTCGCCATACACCGAGGCGACCACCCCGGCCGCTGCCAGGAACGCCGCGAACACATACACCGAGGCTGGGCTGATGCCATCCCACAGATAGCCGGCCACCAGGGATCCCGAGGCACCGCCCAACCCGAAGGCCAGCGACGAATACAGGGCCTGCCCGCGCCCCTGCAACCGCCCGGGGAAGAAATAGTGGATCAGCGAGATCGCCGCCGCGTGGTACACCCCGTAACTGGCCGCATGCAGGATCTGGATGAACAGCAGCATCGGCAGAGAATCCGGCACCGCCGCCAGCAGCCCCCAGCGCAGCGTGGTCAACACCAGCGCCGCCGACACCAGCAACCAAGCCCCAAAACGCAGGATCAGCCGCGGCATCAACAGGAACAGCACCACCTCGGCCGCCACCCCCAGTGCCCACAGCTGCCCGGCCACGGAGCGCGAGTAGCCGGCCTGTTCCAGGTACAGGGTAAAGAAGGCGTAGTACGGCCCGTGGCTCGCCTGCATGAAGAAGCAGGCCACAAACAGCGCGATCACCTCGGGGCGGCGCAGCACGGTTAGCAGGGGCGGGGCGTTATTGTCCTCGTCGAGGTTGCGCGCCGGCTCACGCACGAACTGCGACGCGGCCACCACCGCGATCAGCACCGCCAGCACGATCCACGGCAGCCAGGCCACGGCGATCCGGTCGAAGGCCCAGCCCAGCACCGCCACCGCGACGATAAAGCCGACCGAGCCCCACAGCCGGACCAGCGCATACCGATGCGCATCCCGCCCCAGCGACCGCATGGTGGTGGCCTCGAACTGTGGCAGGATCGCGTTCCAGAAGAAGCTGTAGGCGGCCATCACCACCGCGAGCCACCAGTACCCGGTGTACAGGAGCACGCCGGTAAAGGCGACCGCCCCGCCCAGCGCGCCCCAGCGGGCGATCGGCATGTGCGCGCCGGCGCGATCCGCCAACCAGCCCCAGACGTTGGGCGCAATGATCTTGGTCGCCAGCACGATCGCCATCAGCTCGCCGATCTGGGCGCCGCTGAACCCCTCCTCGGAGAGGTACGGCCCCCAGAACGGCATGAAGGCGCCGAGGCTGGCGAAATAGAAGAAGTAGACCGCGGACAGGCGCGCGTTCTGCGTCACTGCCATGACGGGACCGCTACAAGGTCAGGACGACACAGCCGGAGGCCGCGTCATTCGCCGAGAAGGTCGCGCAGCTCCAGCCCCGAGTCCGGGACATCGGCATTCTGTGCGCGGTGACGCAGGGCGTGGTCCATCAGCACCAGCGCCATCATCGCCTCGGCGATCGGGGTCGCGCGGATGCCCACGCAGGGGTCGTGCCGCCCCTTGGTGACCACCTCCACCGGCTCGCCGGCGGTGTTGATGCTGCGCCCGGGCAGACGAATGCTGGAGGTCGGCTTCATCGCGATACTGGCGTGCACCGCCTGACCGGTGCTGATCCCGCCCAGCACGCCGCCGGCGTGGTTGGACAGAAAGCCCTCGGGGGTGATCTCGTCGCGGTGCTCGGTGCCGCGCTGGGTCACGGATTCGAAACCCGCGCCGATCTCCACGCCCTTCACCGCGTTGATGCTCATCAGCGCGTGGGCCAGGTCGGCGTCCAGGCGGTCGAACACCGGCTCGCCCCAGCCAGCCGGCACCCCGGTCGCCTCGACCGTCACCCGTGCCCCGATGGAATCGCCCGACTTGCGCAGGGCGTCCATGTACTCCTCCAGCTCCGGCACCTTGTCCGGATCCGGGGAGAAGAACGGGTTGTCGTTCGCGATCTCCGGCTGCTTCGGCTCCAGCTCGATCGGGCCGAGCTGCGACAACCAACCGCGGATGGTGATCCCGTAGCGCTGCTCGAGATAGCGCCGCGCGATGCCGCCGGCCGCCACCCGCAGCGCGGTCTCGCGCGCAGAACTGCGCCCGCCGCCGCGGTAGTCACGCACGCCGTATTTCTGGTGATAGGTGTAGTCCGCATGCCCCGGGCGGAAGCGGTCCTGAATGTCGCCGTAATCCTTGGAGCGCTGATCGACGTTCTCGATCAGCAGCCCGATCGGCGTACCCGTGGTACGCCCCTCGAACACCCCCGACAGGATACGGACCTGATCCGGCTCGCGACGCTGGGTGGTGTGGCGCGACTGGCCCGGCCGGCGGCGATCCAGGTCAAACTGCAGATCCGCCTCGCAAAGCTCCAGACCGGGCGGACAACCGTCCACCACCGCGCCCAGGGCCGGCCCGTGACTTTCACCAAAGGTACTGACGACGAACAGTCGCCCAAAGCTGTTTCCCGACATGCGCGTAGTGTATCCGCGGCCGCGCCGGCTGTCGCCTGTTCCCCCACCCGGCGGTCGGTCGGCGACGGGCGGAATGGCACGCTCGGCAACCACGTCCCCTATCTGCCATGATCGACGTGCAGCACCCATAACCAGAAAGGAGGAACCCATGACGAATTCCCTGACCCGCCTGGTGACCGGCACCGCCGCGGCCCTGTGCCTTGGCCTCGCCAGCAGCGCCCAGGCCGATGTCTATACCCAGCGCTTCATGACCCTTGAACTGGCCAACGACATCGCCATGGGCGCCGTCGAGGCCTGCCGCGAGATGGGCCACCAGACCGCGGTGGTCGTGGTTGATCGCGCCGGCAACGACCAGGTGGTCCTGCGTGACCGCATGGCCGGCGTGCAGACCATCCAGATTGCCGGCGACAAGGCCCGGGCCGTGACCATGTCCGGCACCACCTCCGCCAACTTCCGCGACAACCGCGAAGACATCCGCATGGAGATGAACCACGTGGATGGCATCATCATGCTGGCCGGCGGCCTGCCAATCGAAGCGGCCGGCAGCATGCTCGGAGCGGTCGGCGTGTCCGGTGCGCCCGGCGGCGATCTCGACGAGGAATGCGCCCAGGCCGGGATCGACCGGGTCCAGGAACGCCTCGACTTCGTCATGTAAGCATTGCGGGTGCCAGGGAACGGCGCCCGCCCCCAGGAAAACACCATGACCGACACCCCCCGCCCCGCCCCGAAACGCATCTCGCCGGTGGAGACCTACGAGCGTCTGCAGGCACGCCCGCGCGACCTGCTGATCGACGTCCGCTCAACCATGGAGTATCTGTTCGTCGGCCATCCGACCGGCTCCATCCACATCCCGTGGATCGACGAACCCGACTGGACCGTGAACCCACAGTTCGTGCCCCAGGTGCGCAAGCTGCTGCTGGGCGGCGTCAGCGATCACAGCGAAGAAGCCCCGGCCCTGTACCTGATCTGCCGCAGCGGCAAGCGCACGCTGGATGCCGGGCAGGCCCTGGTGGATGCGGGCATCGAGCATGTCTTCTCGGTGGACGAGGGCTTTGAAGGGCCGCTGGACGAGAACCATCAGCGCTCCACCCGCAGCGGCTGGCGCTACCACGGCCTGCCCTGGGAGCAGTGCTGAGGCCCGCGACGGATCCCCTACAGCCACGGGGGTTGCGCGCACCCCGGGGGGTTTGGTTCATAATGAACTCGGACGCGTCACTGCGGCGTTCGATTGTGGCCCGGTGGTACCCTTGAGCCTTAATTTTTCACCACGGGACCGAGTACTTCCGTTTCGCTGTGCATGTCCGTCTTCGAGCGGAAAGCCTAAAGATCCGGAGACTTCTCCCACCTGAGCCCTAGGTTCAAGGTCAAGGGCCACGCCGGCGCCTGCGGGGCGCGTCCACTTCTTTATTGATCCCGATTTCCTTTATGTCTGCGGAAACCGACTCCGTTCAAGATTCGCTATCGCCCGACGATCTGCGTGCCCTGCGTCTGCGCCTGCGCCGCGCGCGGGCGGCTTTGTCGGACGCCCAGCTCGACCACCACTCTGCCGCCATTTGCGGACACCTGCTGCGCTGGTTCGAGCGCTGGCAGCCGCATTGTGTCGGCGCCTATCGCGGCCTGCGCGGCGAGGTCGACCTGACCCCACTGACCGTCGCCCTGGCCCGGCGCGGCACCCGCATCGCCCTGCCGGTGATGGACGACAAACGCCCCGGGCACATGCATTTCCACACCTGGGCCCCGGATGAGCCGCTTTGCCACAACGGCTTCGGCATCGCCGAGCCCTGTCCGGACGCCCCGCGCATCTGGCGCCGCGAGATGCAGGTGGTGCTGATGCCGCTGGTGGCCTTTGACACTGCCGGCAACCGCATGGGCATGGGCGCGGGCTACTACGATCGCTACTTCGCCCGGCGCCGCTTCGGCATCCACCGGCCGAAACTGATCGGCGTGGCCCACTCGCTGCAGGGCGTCCCGGCGCTGCCAACCCAGCCCTGGGACGTCCCGCTGGATGGCGTTGTCACAGAACAGGGCTGGCATGCGCTTCCAGACCGCGCGCGGCACAATACGCTCGACTGAAACCCCTGAAGGAGCCCGCATGGCCTACTGGCTGATGAAGTCCGAACCCGACGAGTTCAGCATCGACGACCTGGAACGCGTCGGCGTGGAGCCGTGGGACGGCATCCGCAACTACCAGGTGCGCAACATGATGCGAGACGAGATGAAGAAGGGTGATCTCGCCTTCTTCTACCACTCCAATGCCAAGCCCCCGGGCATCGTCGGCATCCTGCGCATCGAGAAAGAGGCCTACCCGGACGCCTGCGCCTTCGACCCCGAAGATCCGCACTACGACCCAAAGAGCGACCCGGACAACCCGCGCTGGCTGCGCGTGGACGTTGCCTTCGAGGAAAAATTCGGCGACATCATCACCCTCGACTGGCTGAAGCAGCAGCCACAGCTCGAAGACTGCCCGCTGGTACGCCGCGGCAACCGCCTGTCGGTAATGCCCATCACCCAGGACCAGTGGGACTTCATCCTGAGCCACGCCCAGCGCGGCAAGTAACCGCGTGGCCACGCTCTACCACTTCCCGCACGACGCGAAGGCCGACCGCCTGCGCCTGGCCTGCGGCTACAAGGGTGTCGCGCTGGAGACCCGCGCACTGGACTGGTTCGACGACGAGACCTTCTTCGAACTGGGCGTGGCCCGCCAGTCCCCGATCCTGCAAACCGACGACGCTACGCTGCACACCGACACCGTCACCGCACTGCGCGACATCGACCACCTGTTCCCGACCGGCGAGCCACTCTCCGACGGCGTGATTGCCGAGGACGCCTGGCAAGCCCTGGTGGACTGGCGCGCCAAGGTGGAGATCGTGCTGGACCGGCTTTACGCCCCGCTGGCGCCGGGCTTTCACGGCATCGGCGAGAGCGCCGAGGCCCTGGCCGATTTCAAGGCGCATGTGCAGCACCGCTTCGGCCTGTCGCTGGAGGAGCTGGCCAACGACCGCTACGACGGCTACAACCAGCTCGCCAAACTGAGCCACCTGCCGGAACTGGCCAAGCACCTGGCCGCCAACGGCTTCTACCTCGGCCACCCGTCGATCGCCGACTGCGTGATCGCCGCCGACCTCTACCCGCTACAGATGCACGACGGCATCAACCTGCCGGTCGACATGCTCTACTACCTCCGCCGCGTCGAGGAGACCTTCCACACCCCCCTCAACACCCACTGGCTCGCCCGCTGAAGACCATGTGGGAGCGGCCTTGGCCGCGAACCGGCGGTAGGCGCTGGCACAGGCACCGCATTCGCGCGCAGGCACGCTGCCACAGGGACTGCGGGAAGGGCGTGAGCTCGTAGGATGCGTTGAGCGCAGCGAAACGCATCAGGGGGTCACACAGGGCGTGGGACATGGTGCGTTTCGCTACGCTCAACCGCACCCTACGGCGACTGAACAGGATTTCGCTTCAATCGCACCTACCTGCGGCATCGGGGATCACGCAGCCGCGAACCGCCGGATATGATTCTCGTCCCGGGACGCGGCCCGGGCCAGATCGTAGTTGGTCTGCATCGTGAGCCAGTGGCGTGCCTCGCCGATCCCTCCACCCTCCAGACGCACCGCAAAGTCCGGCGAAATGGCGGCGTGTTCGTTGAGAACACGCGAGACCGCATTGCGGGACATCCCCAAATGCGCAGCAAACTCCGTAACCGAAAGACCCAGCCCCGGCAGCACACGCCGGCGCAGGATCCGCCCGGGATGAGGCGGGTTCCGCATCGCCGCGTCTTCCTGAAGGTCAGTGGTAGTCTTCATAATCCACCTGATCCGCATCGTCGCCACTGAAAGTGAAGGTGACGATCCAGTTGCCGTTCACATGCACCGAGAAAAAGCCGGCGCGATCCCCACGCAGCGGATTAAACTCCATGCCCGGGAGATCTAGGGAAACACTGATCAATGTACACGCTCGCGCTCGAGTCGCTTTTGCGCGCGAACAAGGCGCGGCGACTGCCGTGCAGTCACTCTGCACAAGGGAGCCGCAACGCCGTGCGCGCGCCCGTTGTTATCAAAAACGGGCGACCGGGCCCCTTACATTCAATGGCTTGTGGGGTTGGCACCCCAGGTTCCCCGATCCTGCGTTGCGCCGCTTGCGGGTAGAACCACTACCCGCTGCACGACGCGCCTTGTCTCGGAAAATCTGGGGTGCCAACGCGAGCGTGTACATTGATCAGTGTTTCCCTAGCTGCCCGGGATGGGTCGCTGCATCCAGCAGCGCGAGAATGTCTTCCAGGTCTTCCACATGGTCCGCCGGCAATCCACGGCGATCGCCGCTCGCATACAAGCGTTTTAGTCCCTTGTGACGAATCTTCCTGATCATCGGCCTTCCTTGGCACTCAACTTAGACTGCAATCTGTAACGTTACAGTGGTCAATTCACTCGACTGACAAGCGGCTCAGCCAAAGCGATAGTGCTTGCGGATGTCGCGGTGGATCTCCCAGGTGCAGTCCATGCCCTCGGGGAAGGTGACGAGGTCGCCCTCGCCGACCGTGACCGGCTCGCCGCCGTCCGGGGTCACCGTGACCTGGCCTTCCAGGATGTAGCAGACCTCGCGCTCGTCGTAGTGCCAGGGGAAGGTCGAGACCTCCTTCTCCCAGACCGGCCAGTCGAACACCCCCAGGCGTTCCAGGTGATCGTGGTCGGGACGATGGATAACTTCGATGGACATGGAATCCTCGCTCAAGCGGAAATGACCTGCCCATTGTGCCGAGTTCCCGACTCCTTGCGCATCTGTCCGCGCCGGCCCGCTCAACCGCCCGAGGCCGTCATCCGAACGCCGCCAGACCAACTGGCCACGCCGAGCCCCCTATAGGATTACCGCACCAGGCAATTCTGGCCGCCAAAATAGCCTTTAAGGCCGAAATCCGCCCGCCCTACCCGGTATTTTGCGCAAGGTTTCCGCAAGTTACCGTGGTCCGACCCCACTGTTGTGCCCGGTGAGGGAGATTCCTCGACAGTTTGAGAAAGCGGGCTGGAGTCTGCATCTGACTTTCTAGTGGTCTCTGTGGAAAGTGGGTGTTCTTTGCTTGTCAGCTCAATACAAGTACTGCTGAAAGTCCACGAACACTTCTCGAATGCTGCTCACCGGGCCCAGCTCGTGCACAGCATCACCGAGGCTGTGGTACTTCAATTCAATCAGCTGGGGGAGCTTCGCCGTATCCAGTTCGCTTACGCCCTGGGCGACATAGTGATCGAGCACGAATCTCAGAAATTCCTGCTGTCTGTAGTCGTGTCCCCGGAAGATGCGCTCCTTGTGGGCATCCACTCGTTCGGCTCGGGTTACCGGCGCCATGTTGAAGGCGATGTAGGCCAATACATCGTATAGGTCACTGTTCTCGGCCTCGATCAGCTTGCCGACTTCGGCCAACTGTTGTGTGCCGTAGCCCTTCTCCTCCAACCCCTCCAGAAGCTTTTCCCGGGTGTCCGGACGGCCCCACAGGCGGCGAAGCTCATCTTCGTCCTGGAACAGCTCCGGCAGATCACCGAACAGTCGCTGGATGAATTCAGCGGCAGAGATGGGCTTGCCGTCCGGACCCCAGAAGCTGGTGGCGCTCATGTGCTGGATGGTCCGTTCCTTGCCATCGGCGAGTCGGATCTTCACCTTGGGGCGTTTCTCGCAGATGCAGGGCCGTTCGCCGCAGACCTCGCAGGGTTCCGGTGGCTCCTTTTCGCAAACACAAGGCCGCTCGCCGCAAACAGGGCAGGGCTGCGGAGGCTCCGTGGTGCAGCTACAAGGGGTGTTGCCGCACTGCTCGCAGGGTTCGGGCGGCAAGGGCTCCCCATCCCACTCCGGATCGTTGAAGTGCTCGTAGGCCTTCACGAAGTCGTGGATCGTGAAGTAGTCCTTGCCCTCAAACAGGCGCGTGCCGCGTCCGATGATCTGCTTGAACTCGATCATGCTGTTCACCGGCCGCATCAGCACGATGTTGCGCACGTTGCGGGCATCCACGCCGGTGGAAAGCTTCTGCGAGGTGGTGAGGATGGTTGGGATGGTCTTCTCGTTGTCCTGGAACATTTTCAGGAAACGCTCGCCTTCCTTGCCGTCGTTGGCGGTCACGCGCTCGCAGTAGTGCGGGTCGGTGCTGGTCTTGAACTGGTTGATCAGGTCGCGCACCGCCAGCGCGTGTTCCTGGGTGGCGCAGAACACCAGCGTCTTTTCACGCGGGTCGATCTGCTCCATGAACAGTTTCACGCGGTAGCGCTCGCGCTCCTGGATCTCGATGACCCGGTTGAAGTCCTCCTCGGTGTAGCGCCGCCCTTGCTCCACCTCGCCTTCGATGATCTCGTCATCCGCCGTGTAGACATAGTCATCCAGCGTGGTGGCGATCTGCCGCACCTTGAACGGCGTCAGGAAGCCGTCGTTGATGCCTTCCTTCAGCGAGTAGATGTAGACCGGCTCCCCAAAGTAGGCGTAGGTGTCGGCGTTGTGCGTACGCTTCGGCGTGGCGGTCAGGCCGAGCTGCACAGCGGGCCGGAAGTACTCCAGGATGCCGCGCCAGTTGCTCTCGTCATTGGCGCCGCCCCGGTGGCACTCGTCGATGATGATGAAATCGAAAAAATCCGGTGGGTAGTCGCCGAAGTTGGGCGCCGAGTGGCCCTCGGCATCGCGCCCGGTCATGAAGGTCTGGAAGATGGTGAAGAACACGTTGCCGTTCTTCGGCACCCGACCCTTCTTGCGGATCACCTCCGGATCGATGCGCACCAGCGCATCCTCGGGAAAGGCGGAAAAGTCGTTGAAGGCCTGATTGGCCAGGATGTTGCGATCCGCCAGAAACAGGATGCGCGGCTGCCGCCCCGGCGTGCCGGCATCACGCGCCGCCAGGCTCCAGCGCGCATGGAACAGCTTCCAGGCAATCTGGAAGGCGATGGCGGTCTTGCCGGTGCCGGTGGCCAGAGTCAGCAGAATGCGATCCCGCCCCGCCGCAACCGCCTCCAGCGCCTGATTGATGGCGTTGTGCTGGTAGTAGCGCGCCTGCCAGAAGCCGCCCTTGTCCTCGAACGGCACGGCCCCGAAGCGCTCACGCCAGGTGTCCTGCACGCCACCGCCCGCGCCGAAAGTCTCCGCCCACAGCTCATCCGGCGCGGGCCAGGCCTCCACAGGACCCTCCGCACCGGTTGCCATGTCCACCCGGTAGATGCCGTCACCGTTGGTGGCGTAGGCGAAGCGCGCCTGCAGGCGCTCGGCATAACGCTTGGCCTGGGCCAGCCCCTCCGTCACCGGCAGGCTGCGCTTCTTGGCCTCGACCACCGCCAGCTTCTGGCCGCGATAGATCAGCACGTAGTCGGCGATGTCCTGCCTGGCGCGCTTGCCGCCACCCTGCAGCCGACCGAGGGTGATCACCTCGCGCCGCACCCGGCTGGCCTCCACCACGCCCCAGCCCGCCTCCTTCAGGGCCGGGTCGATCAGTTCGGCGCGGGTGTCTGCCTCATTGAGGCCGGCCTCGTTCATCCTTGGTCTCCAGCCAGCATATTCATGATCAGGCGGATCATGGTCTCCTTGTTGGCAGGGTCGGACTCGGCCACCAGCAGGGTCAAGGCCGCGAGGCCGACATCGTTGATCATCGGCTCGCCGGACCCATCCAGCAGGCGACCGTTGCGGTGGAGGAAGTCCACGAACAAAAAGGCGGCGCTGCGCTTGTTGCCATCGGAAAACGGGTGGTTCTTCACCACGAAATAGAGCAGATGCGCCGCTTTGGATTCCACGCTGGGGTAGGCGGGCTCACCAAACACACTCTGATCAAGATTGCCCAGCAGCGAGGTCAGGCCATCGCCCCGGTCCCGAGCGAACAGATCGGTGGCTTCGCCGCGCGCCATCAGGTCGGCCTTCAGCCCATCCAGCGCGGCCCGTGCCTGTTCCCAGGAGGGCAGCGTGCCTCCAGTCTGGGCGCGAGGTTCGGTCAGCAAGCCTTCGTCATAGCGTTGCAGTAACAGAAAGGTCTGGGCGTAGCGGCTGACGATATCTACCAGACCACGACCGCTGCCCGCATCCAGCGCCGGGCTTTGCGCGGCCTTGCGCACCAGCGCCAGGGCCGCCTCCAGCTCCTGCGCGTTTTCCTCGAAGCGCTGGCGGTTCAGGGTCCAGCCCTGGGTCAGGTGCTCGCGTAGGACGCGGGTGGCCCACTGGCGGAAGCGGGTGGCACGGCTGGAGTTGACCCGGTAGCCCACCGAGATGATGGCATCAAGGTTATAGAGCTCGATCATGCGTCGTACCCGGCGCGCGCCCTCCTGCTGAACTGTTGCATTTTTTGCAACAGTTGCCTCACGCGCCAGCTCGCCTTCCTTGTAGATGTTACTCAAATGTCGGGATATGACCGATTTGTCCCGGTCGAACAACTCCGCCAGCTGTTGCAGGTTCAGCCAGACGGTCTCGTGATCGGCATCCAGCCGCACTTCGACGGCTTTTCCAGCCTCCTCGAAGATGTGGATGGGAGCCTGGGATTCAGCAGTCATGCGATTTCCTCCACCTGGCGCATGGCATCGGAGGCTGCCTTGCCTGCGGGGAGTTCGCCGGAGAAGGCTTTTTGCAATAGCGACTCCTTTAGTTCTCTTAGGGCTACCAGCTTTCTACGTTGAACGGCGCTCAGCCGGTCAACCTCTAATTCGACCTCTCGGAGAGACTTTGCGATTTTTTCCTGAAGCTCCAGATACGGGATAGAAATGGAGATCGTCTTCGCGCGCGATATGGTGAGAGTGCCTACCGTTGCGCCTTGACTATCAGTTGTCTGGCGCTCGACCAGCGGCGAACGAAAAGCATATTGAATGAAGTTTGCATTGATCGCGCGCTTCGGTCGAAACCAAAGAACGCTCGCATCCTTGAAATAGAACCTGTCTGCCGGTTGCACCACATAACAAATACCAAGGGTCCCAACCGCCGTGACCATTAGGTCGTCAGTCTGTGGCACACCGGTCTTCTCGCCATATTCCTGGAAGCGCCTTTCAGAGATGAAGAGTTCGTTGTCAACTGCACCATTCTCCGCCAGCTTGACGATCTCACGCGCACGGTAAAACGGCACGCCATTCTCTCGCCAGTCCTTCTTATGCACTCGCTTGCTCGAACCGATCTCATAGAGATCGCCGAGCGTAGTTCTATCCCAACCCGGTCGCTCGGCTTGGAATACCGAATCGAGGTAACTCTCAAACAACTCCCGGGCATTGTCGAGGTTTTTTTCGGTGTTGGCGACCGCGGTGTCGATTCCCGCGAAGGCTTCATCGAGGATCACGACGATGCGCTTTTGTTCGGGGAGGGGTGGGAAATCTATCTGGACACTCTTTAACTTCTTAACTGTGAGCGTATCGACCGTAGCTCCGTTAGCCTTATCCAATTGACTTCTGAATCTTGGCGATTGAAGCCAGTAATTGACAAACCTGCTTTCAACCTCGCGTTTTTTCGAAAGCCACAAGACGCTCGCATCTTTGAAATAAAAGCGATCATGGGGCTGAACAATATAAGCGTTTCCTATCGTTCCAATAGCAGTGATGACAATGTCCCCTGCCTTCGGTACTCCAAATCGCTTCTCAAAATCGGCGTAGAGTTCTTCTGATATGAACAGCTCGTTGTCTACGCAGCCGTTGGTAGCGAGCTTGGTGACTTCACGCCCCCGATAAAATGGCACGCCGCTGGTTTGCCATTGCGACTTTAGAACGCGCTTGCTGGACCCAACCAAAAAGAGATCGCCTAGCGCTTCCGTTCTCCAGCTCATAACATCCCCCGAATGCCTTCCAGGATCTCTTCGCTCTCCCGGTCCAGCGTCTCGATCTCGTTGATGATTACCTCGGGATCGCGCAGGGGGGCGGCCTCGGCCTTGTTGGGGTTCTTCACCGACAGATCGACGGTGTCCGGGTCGATGTCCTTGACGTCCACGGTCCAGGAATTGTCGGAATCCTCGAAGCCGGCCTGGCGTGCGACGAAGTCCTGCAGGTCGTTGTCATTGAGCGGGTTGGTCTTGCCCAGGCTGCGGCCGGGGTCGAGCTGGTAGTACCAGATCTGCCGGGTCGGGGCGCCCTTCTCGAAGAACAGCACCACCGTTTTCACGCCGGCGCCGAGGAAGGTGCCGCCCGGGCAGTCGAGGATGGTGTGCAGATTGCAGCTCTCCAGCAGCTCCTTGCGCAGCGCGCGCGAGGCGTTGTCGCCGTTGGACAGGAAGGTGTTCTTGATGACGATGGCGGCGCGGCCACCGGCCTTCAGGTACTTGATGAAATGCTGCAGGAACAGGAACGCCGTCTCGCCGGTCTTGATCGGGAAATTCTGCTGGATCTCCTTGCGCTCCTTGCCGCCAAAGGGCGGGTTGGCGAGGATCACGTCGAAGCGGTCCTTCTCCTGGATGTCGCTCAGGTTCTCGGTGAGGCTGTTGGTGTGGACGACGTTGGGCGCCTCGATGCCGTGCAGGATCAGGTTCATGATCCCGATGACATAGGGCAGGCTCTTCTTCTCCTTGGCGTAGAAGGTGCGGGCCTGGAGGGTATCCAGGTCGCTGGTGGAGAGATGGCTGCCGTCGCCCTGGCCGTCCGGCCCATATCGCAGGTAGTCATGCGCCTCGCACAGAAAGCCCGCGGACCCGGCGGCGGCGTCATAGATGCGTTCGCCGATGCGCGGCTTCACCACCTGGATCATCGCGCGGATCAACGGGCGCGGCGTGTAGTACTCCCCGCCGTTGCGCCCCGCGTTGCCCATGTTGCGGATCTTCGCCTCGTACAGATGGGAAAGCTCGTGCTTCTCCTTCTGCGAGCGGAAGCTCAGGCTGTCGATCAGCTCCAGCGCATCGCGCAGGCTGTAGCCACTGGAGAACTTGTTGCGGATCTCGCTGAAGATCTCCCCGATCTTGTATTCGATGGTGTCCGGCCCCGTCGCGCGCGTGCGGAAGCCCTGGAGATACGGAAACAGATCGTCGTTGACGAAGCCGATCAGATCCGCGCCCGTCAGCGCCTCGTCATGGTCGAACGCGCCATCGGCCGTCTTCGGCGCAGCCCACGCCGACCAGCGATACGGCTCATCGATGATGTACCGGTAGGACTTGCCCACCAGCTCCGCCTCCTGCGCGCGCTCGTACTCCAGATCATCCAGATACTTGAGGAACAACATCCACGACGTCTGCTCCGTGTAATCCAGCTCCGTCGCGCAGCCGGCCTCTTTCCAGAGCACGTCATCGATGTTGCGGAAGGTTTGCTCGAACATTCAGTCACCAGTGCTGTTTGGATGCACCACCCTCGGGTGGTGGGGGCTAACCGCAATTAAGACAGGTTCTGCGATAGGGGTAGTCAGCAGGTTCTGTTTAGCACCCACGCCCGCGGGCGTCGTAAACGCTCATCGGGGCCCAATGGCCCCTGCAGGTGTCGCCTGGGAAGGGGTGCATGGTTCGCGGCGGTTGGTGCTGAATGGCGTGCAAGTGCCGATAACGCCGACCCTGGCCCTGTCGGCCCGCAGGGTCATAACCGGGCGCGTAACCATCGGTGAATTGTGCATTACACGCAGCGGATGCGCGAACCGGTCAGGGAAGTCAGGGGTCCCGCCCAGCACGGGTCGAGAGTTTCGGCATCCATTCTCCTGTGCGGCCGGGAGCTCCAGTGTCCCCTTCGCCTGCTAGCAAGCTCCTGCAGATGCTTTGCGCTGCAGAACCGGATCAGCCGGACAAGCGTCGTTTCTTGCGCCGGAAACGAAGCGCCACCAGCACCGCGAATGATGCAACCCCCAACACTGCGGGGAAGTATTCCAGAGGAAGACCCAGGCCCCAGGCCATGTAGCCGGTGACCAGCGCCCACAGCAGCGGGATGATCGCCAGCACCAGGGGCGGACGCGACGGCACCAGCAACAACAGTCCCAGGGTCAGCAGCATCACCGGTCCCGGGGCCACGCCGACATATTGCAGCTGCGTCCAGGGCGTGCCGGTCAGCGCGAGATCCAGCAAGGGATAGCCCACCAGCGCGTAGACGATCATCAAGACCGCGCCGCCACCCGCGAGCCCACCAGGCCAGCCAAAGCGAGCCTGGCCCATCAGGGTCAGCGCGAACACCAGCATCAGGCCTTGGGCCACGAACACTCCGGCCAGCCACTCGGAGGCGAAGTGGAACGGCGCCAGCGAACCGCCGAAGAAGGCAACCCCGGTCCAGATCCACAGCACGCCCAGCAACAGGCCAATGACACGGCCGGCCGCACGCGAACCCGGAACCACCAGCCCCATAGCCACCAGGGCGAGCAGTGCGCCGATCCCGTGCAGGGGCCAGATCGCGGTGTTGTACTGGCCCAGGATCGCCAGCCAGGTCGAGGCCTCAAACGGCAGCATGTCGGCTCCCCGGTCGCAAGGATTCGGAGGCCAACCCTACAGGTCCTGCACGTACGCGACCATGCGGCGGCGCATCTCGGCGTCCGGCATGGGGCCGTACAGCGCGCCCATGTTCTCCTCCATGTGCGCCACCACCGAGGTCGCGGGGATCGCACAGGTCACGTCCGGGTGCGAGACGATGAACTTGAGCAGGAACTGCGGCCAGTTCTCGCATTCGATCTCCGCCGCCCAGTCCGGCAGCGGATCCCCCGCGAACTGGTTGATCAGCGCCTTGCGCCGAAACGGGCGATTCGCGATCACCGCCACCCCGCGTTCCCGCGCCAGCGGCAACAGGCGCTGTTCCGCTTCGCGATCCAGAATGTTGTAGGTCAGCTGCACGAAGTCCAGGTCCTCGCGCCGCAGGATGCGCTCCAGATCGTCGTGGCGCCGCCCGTGCGAGGTGGTCACACCGATATAGCGAACCTCCCCCGCCTCACGGCGCTCGCGCAGGGTTTCCAGGTGCGCCTCCCAGTTCTGCAGGTTGTGCACCTGCTGCAGGTCTAGGGTGTCGACACCCCACAGATCCCGGGACTCCGCATGCTGGTCGCGGCCGGTCGAGGTGCTGCGCGTCCAGATCTTGGTCGCCGAGAACACGCCCTCCGGATGCGCCAGCTCGCGCAGACCGTGGCCGACCACCGCCTCCGCACGCCCGTACATCGGCGAGGAGTCGATCATCCCGCCACCGCGGTGGAAGAACGTCTCCAGGATCCGGGTACGCACCGCCAGCGTGTCCGGGTCCTGCGGCACGTTGAAGGTAATCCAGGTCCCCATCCCGATCACCGGGATCCTCTCTCCGGACGACGGAATCGGTTTGTGATGCGGCTGGCGCCTCTCGGAAGCGACCCCGGCAAGGGGCCACCCAGCACCGGCCGCCACTGCAGACCCCGCCATCCAGCGCAGGAAGGAACGGCGTGAACGCCGCGAGAAACATTGATTCATGGTCCGGACCACCGAAAGGAAACCCAGACTCGTGGGCCATCCGACCGCTGCACAAGTTCCCTACAGCGCCGTTCTTAGGGAGACGCTGATTGAATCGCGCGTTCGCCTAAATGCCGGGACAGGGCCGAGACCAGGGGCTTCATGAAGTACTGGCCCTCGGGGACCACCGTGGGAGTGATGCCGTGGGCGCGCAGTTCGTCGGCTACCACGGGGCCAATCGCCGCGACCACCGTCCGAGTCAGGGCGGCGAACAGCGCGCCTTCGTGCTCATCGGCACGGGCGACGCGGACTAGACGCCGGACCTGGGCCTGGCTGGTGAAGGCGATGGCATCCATCTCCCCTGCGATCAGGACCTCGATCAGCTCGCTCACACGCCCGGTTTCGGCGGCATCCGCGTAGCGGTAGGGCCAGACAGGGAATGTCTCCGCGCCGGCCTGCTCCAGGAAATCCAGCAGGCGACGGTTGGGTTCCGCGCCGTAGAGCTGTACGCCGATACGCTGGCCGCGCAGGTCCTGCCCGGACAGCGTCTCGATAATGCCCTCGGTGGTCGGTGCGGCGGCCACGGCATCCGGGCGGACCCCAAAGGGCTTCATCGCGCGCCCGGGTTTGGGGCCGCGTACCAGCGTCGGGGTCCGGGTCACGGCCGCCAGCCAGTCGGCCTCGTGGCCGGCGCGACGGGCAAAGCCGGTCAACCGAGTAAAACCCTCGCCAGTCAGGAAGATCAGATGGTCGAATGGCACCTCGATAACCGTGTCCAGCCAGGCCTCGATGGCTACCTGATCGAGGCTGTCGTGGATCGCGACCAGCGGGCAGCGCCATACCTCGGCCCCGCGCCGCTCCAGCAGACCCGCAAAGACCTCCAGCGCCCGGCTCTCCGGGAGTGCGACGCGACAGCCCACAAGCGCGTCGGCGGTCGCATCCGGCATGGCGGACGCGGCATTCACGCCGCGCTCGCCGCCGTGGCCTGCGGGCCCGGCATCGGCTGCGGGAACAACGTGGACGCTCCGGCATCCGGCTGGAACCAGGCCAGGCGCTGGTGGCAGGCGGCGACCTCACCGATCACGATCAGGCTGGGCGAGCCCACCTGTTCGCGCTCGGCACGGGCGGCCAGGGTATCCAGGGTCCCGGTGACCACACGCTGGCGGGCGGTCGTGCCGTTCTCGATGATCGCGGCCGGGGTCCGCCCGGCACGGCCCGCACCCTTGAGGCCCCGGCAGATCTCGCCCACGCCCTTGCGGCCCATATAGAACACCAGCGTCTCGCGGGTGTTCGTCAGCTGCGACCAGTCCACGTCCAGCCGGCCCTCGCGGGTGTGGCCGGTAATGAAGCGCACGGACTGGGCATGATCACGGTGGGTTAGCGGGATGCCCGAATAGGCGGCACAGCCACTGGCCGCGGTGATGCCGGGCACCACCTGGTAGGCCACGCCGTCGCGGGCGAGCACGTCCAGCTCCTCGCCACCGCGGCCGAACACGAACGGGTCGCCGCCCTTCAGCCGAGCCACGCGCTTGCCCTCGCGCGCCAACCGCGAGAGCAGTTCGCTGATCGCCTCCTGTGGCACGCAGTGGTGATCGCGCTCCTTGCCGACATAGAAACGCTCGGCCTCGCGCCGGGCCAGGTTCACCACCTCGGAGGACACCAGCCGGTCATAGACGACCACGTCCGCCTGCTGCAACAGGCGCAGCGCGCGGAAGGTCAGCAGGTCCGGATCACCCGGCCCGGCGCCGATCAGATAGACCTCGCCTGGCGTAGCGGCATCCGCTTCATTCAATTCCTGCTCCAGACGCTCTGCGGCCGCGTCCATACGTCCGGCCAGTGCCAGCTCGGTGGCCGGCCCGGCAAACGCACGCTCCCAGAAGGCGCGCCGCGCGTTCACACTGTCGAAATGCGCGCGCACCCGGTCGCGCAGGCGACCGGCGAGATCCGCCAGACGCCCGTAGCCGGCCGGGATCAGGCTCTCGATCTTCGCGCGCAGCAGACGCACCAGCACCGGGGCACGGCCACCGGAGCCGATCGCGATGGTCAACGGGCCGCGTTCGACGATGGCCGGCAGGATGAAGCTGCAAAGCTCGGGCTGGTCCGCCACGTTCACCGGGATCGAGCGCGCAACACAGTCCTCCGAGACCTGACGGTTAACCTGCTCGTTGTCGGTCGCGGCGATCACGACCGCCACCGGTCCCAGGCACTCGGTTTGATAGGCACCCGGCTCGCGGGTGATCGACTCCGGGTGCGCGCGCAACAAGCGCTCGGCGGCATCACTGTAGTCAGGGGCTCGCAGGCGCACCCGCGCCCCGGCCTCCAGCAGCAGCGCTGCCTTGCGTGTGGCCACCGGGCCGGCCCCGACCACCAGGGCCTCGCGGCCGTGCAACTGCATATAAATCGGCAGGTGTTCCATGCTCATCCCTCCCGCGCCACGGGATCCGTGGGCGCCTCGGATTCTTCATTCAACAGGGTCTGGATCTCGGGGCGGCAGGAGCCGCAGTTGGTGCCGGCCTCGAGGCAGGCACCCACGGCCTCGCAGGTCGCCAGCCCGTGCTCGCGGATCGCCGTGCGGATGCGCGTCTCGTCCACGCCAAAACAGGCGCAGACCAGGCGCCCGCGCGCGGCCTGGCCGTTCGGCGGACGGCCCGTGAGCAGGGCCATGCGTTCGGCATCCGTGATCGACTCGGCCGCGAACAGACCGCCCAGCCATTCGCGCTCGGGCAGGCCGCGGTCGGGCCCCGCGAACAGCACGCAGGCAAGCCGGCCCTCGTGGATGCGCGCGGCGCGGTAGCGCCCGCCCGCGGGGTCGGCGAACTCCAGCCACTCGCCGGGACCATCCAGCCGTGCCCGCCAGTCGGCGATCTCGGGTGGCGCGCCGCGCCCGGCCAGTTCGAAGCGCAGATGCCGCGGGCCGCGCGCGGTCACCGCGTAGTCGGCCTCCGGCAGGCTCACTGGCTCGCGGCTCAGTACGAAGCCGTGCCAGTCCATCGCCGCCGGGCGCACCGAGACGGCCGTGTGCTTGAACGCCGGCTGCCCGGAGACCGGATCGACATGCGCGGGCACCAGGGCATCCACCCGCGCGAGGCGGGCGATCGGGCGGCTCCAGTGCATCGGCACAAACACGCTGCCGGGGCGTTGCTCGCGGCTCACCTGCACCCGCGCTAGCAAACGCCCATGTCGGCTGGTCACCTCGGCCAGATCACCCGCCTGCGCACGGAACAGGCCGGCATCCACCGGATGGATCTCGACGAACGGCTCCGGCTGGTGGGCACTCAGGCGCGGGGTACTCGCAGTGCGGGTCATGCTGTGCCACTGGTCACGGATGCGGCCGGTGTTCAGGCGCAAAGGGTATTCGGCATCGATCGTGTCGGTCGGCGATTGCGGGGTCACGGCTGCGAGCCGCGCACGACCGTTGGCCGTAAAGAAGCGGCCATCGGCGTAGAGCTGCGGCGTTCCCGCCTCGGCTCCGGCGGGCAGCGGCCACTGCACCGGTTCGAGGGCCTCAAAGGCGGCCGCGTCGGTCGCGGCCAGCGCGCCGATATCGAAGTCCCGCGTGCTGTCATTTTCGAACGCGGACAGGGCCGCATGCTCGCGGAAAATCTCCACCGGCTGCGTATAGGGGAAGGCCTCGGCAAAGCCCAGGCGGCGGGCGACCTCGGCCAGCGCCCACCAGTCGTGACGCGCCTCGCCCGGGGGTTCCCGGAACGGGCGCTGGCGCGAGATGCGCCGCTCGGAATTGGTCACCGTGCCGTCCTTCTCGCCCCAGGTGGTCGCCGGCAACAGCACGTCGGCTACGCGGGTTGTCTCGGTCTCGCGCACGCAGTCGGAGACCACGACCAGCGGGCAGTCGCGCAGGGCCCGCTCGAAGCGTTCGGCTTCGGGCAGGCTGAACAAGGGGTTGGTCCCGATGATCCAGATCGCCTTCACCTGCCCCGACTCGACCGCGCGGAACAGATCCAACGCCTTAAGCCCCGGGTTGCGGGCGAGATTCGGTGCATTCCAGAAGCGGCTTACGCGATCCAGGGACACTTCGTCGAAGCCCATGTGCGCGGCCAACTGGCTGGCCAGTCCGCCAACCTCGCGCCCACCCATCGCGTTGGGCTGACCGGTCAGCGAAAACGGGCCCATGCCCGGGCGGCCGATGCGGCCGGTGGCCAGGTGCACGTTGAGGATCGTCCCGGCCTTGTCCACGCCGCTGTCGGACTGGTTGATGCCCTGACAGAACGCGGTAACCGTCCGCTCCGTTCGAGCAAACCAGCGGAAGAAGGTGGCCACCGCCTCGGGGGCCAGTTCGCAGGTCTCGGCGGTCACGGCAATCGACGGGCTGGAGGCGCGGGCTGCCGCCAGGGCGTCGGCGAAGCCATCGACGTGGCGTTCCAGGAATGCCGGGTCCAGCGCATCCTCGCGGCGCAGGTGATCCAGCAGGCCGTTGAACAGCCAGGCATCCGTGCCCGGCGCCAGCGGCAGGTGCAGATCGGCCGCCTGGGCAGTGGCCGTGCACCGCGGATCGATCACCACCAGCTTCATCTCCGGGCGCGCCGCGCGGGCGGCCTGCAGGCGCTGGAACAGCACCGGATGCGCCCAGGCCATGTTGGACCCGACCACCACGACCAGATCGGCCTGCTCGAAGTCGGTGTAGCTCCCCGGCACGCCATCCATGCCGAAGGCGCGGGTGTGTGCGGCCACGGCCGTGGACATGCAAAGCCGCGAGTTGGTGTCGATGTTGGCCGAGCCGACGAAGCCCTTCATCAGCTTGTTGGCAACAAAGTAGTCCTCGGTCAGGATCTGCCCGGAGACGTACAGCGCCACCGCGTCGGGCCCATACCGGTCGATCACGTCGCGAAAGCCTCCCGCGACATGATCCAGTGCTGCGTCCCAGTCGACGCGCACCCCCTCGATTTCCGGGTGCAACAGCCGCCCCTCGT
Source organism: Thioalkalivibrio versutus (assembly GCF_001020955.1). Classification (NCBI taxonomy): domain Bacteria; kingdom Pseudomonadati; phylum Pseudomonadota; class Gammaproteobacteria; order Chromatiales; family Ectothiorhodospiraceae; genus Thioalkalivibrio; species Thioalkalivibrio versutus. The sequence goes on along the minus strand of NZ_CP011367.1, from coordinate 720,321 downwards.
CCCCCAGGGTCTCGGCCAGCGCCGCCCCCTTGGAACACAGGCGCCCGGCGTTCGCCGGATGGCTGGCGTCGCCGCGCACCGCCACCGGAAACTCGGCTCTCGGTGTCGCAGTCACCTCCACACCACAGCCAACCCCGCAATAGGGGCAGGTGGTGCGCGTCACGGCGTCGGATGTGGCCATCTCAGCCCGCCTCGCGGCAGTCAACCACCGGCGCCGCGTCCGAATCGGTGGCGGAGGCGGCCAGGTCCAGCCACACCTGGCCCTCGGTCACACGGACCGGGAAGACATGTGTGCAGCCCGAATCCGCGCCCGTGGCCGCGCCGGACTGCAGGTCGATCACCCAGTTGTGCAGCGGACAGGTCACACGTTCGCCGTGGACGATGCCCTGCGACAACGGCCCACCCTTATGCGGGCACTGGTCGCGCAGGGCGAAGACGCGGTCGTCCGCGGTTCGGAACACGGCGATATCGCCGTTGGGGCCAGCAACGACCCGCGCGCCCAGCGGCGGGATCTCGTCGAGATGGCAGATCGCGGTCCAGCTCATGCCGACACCTCCGGACGCGGGGTCCCCGGCGTGCCATCCGCCGGCCGGATGGGGATGAACTCATGCGCCGCATGGCCGGCGGCCCGCTCGGCCCAGGGATCCACCTGCGCCACCTCCTGCGACTCGAGGAAGCGTGCATACAGCGCGGCGCGGTTCTCGGCGTCATCCACCAGGCGTTCCTTCACCTGCGTCAGCCCGACACGCTCGATCCAGGGCGCGGTGCGCTCCAGGTAGCGGGCGCTTTCGCGGTAGAGCTGCATGAAGGCCCCGGCGTATTCGAGCACCTCGGCCTCCGTCTCCACCTTGCAGAGGAAGTCGGTCGCGCGAACCTTCACCCCGCCGTTACCGCCGACGTGCAGCTCGTAGCCGGAGTCCACGCAGACCACGCCAAGGTCCTTGATCGTCGCCTCGGCGCAGTTACGCGGGCAGCCGGAGACGGCCATCTTGAACTTGTGCGGCGTCCACGAGCCCCAGGTCATCCGCTCCAGCTGGATGCCAAGGCCCGTGGAGTCCTGGGTGCCGAAACGGCACCACTCAGAGCCGACACAGGTCTTCACCGTACGCAGGGCCTTGCCGTAGGCATGGCCGGAGACGAAGCCGGCCTGGCCGAGATCGCGCCACATGGCCGGCAGGTCGCTCTTTTCCACACCCAGCAGGTCGATGCGCTGGCCGCCGGTGAACTTGACCGTGGGCACCTCGTAGCGCTCGGCCACCTCGGCGATCGCGCGCAGCTCGGCCGGCGTGGTCACCCCGCCCCAGATGCGCGGGATCACCGAGTAGGTCCCGTCCTTCTGGATGTTGCCGTGGGCGCGCTCGTTGATGAAGCGCGACTGCGCGTCGTCCTGGTAGTCTTTCGGCCAGGCCGCCAACAGGTAGTAGTTGAGCGCCGGGCGGCAGACGTGACAGCCGTTCGGGGTCTTCCAGTCGAGCGCCGCGAATACCGCGTCCATGGTCTTCAGGCCGTCGCGGGTGATCGCCGCGCGAACCTCGTCGTGACTGTGGTCGGTGCAGGCGCAGACGGGCTTTTTCGCCGGGGCATCGGAGTAGTCACCGCCCAGCGTGGTCGCCAGCAGTGACTCGACCAGTCCGGTGCAGGAACCGCAGGAATTCGAGGCCTTGGTGTGGGCGCGAACGTCCTCCAGCGTGAACAGCTTGTGCTCGCTGATCGCCTGGACGATATCCCCCTTGCACACACCGTTGCAGCCGCAGATCTCGGCGTTGTCCGGCATCGCCGCCACGCGCGAGGCCTCGTCGCCGTGGCCGGAGTCGCCGATATGCGCCTGGCCGAACAGCAGGTTCTCGCGGATATCGGCGACCGGCGTGCCGTCGCGCATCAACTGGAAGTACCAGGAGCCATCCAGGGTGTCGCCGTAGAGCACCGCGCCCTGGATGCGATTGTCCTTCAGCACCAGGCGCTTGTAGACGCCGCGCGCGGCGTCCTGGAACACCAGATCCTCGGTGGTCTCGTCACCGGCGAAGTCGCCGGCGGAGAACAGGTCGATTCCGGTCACCTTGAGCTTGGTCGAGGTCATCGAGCCCTCGTAGCGCCCGATGCCGTACTCCGCGAGGTGGTTGGCACAGACCTTGGCCTGTTCCCACAGCGGCGCGACCAGGCCGTAGGTCGTGCCGCGATGCTGCACGCACTCCCCGACCGCGTAGATCGCCGGATCATACGTCTGCATCGTGTCGTTCACTACCACGCCGCGCTCACAGTGCAGCCCGGCGGACTCGGCCAGCGCGGTATTCGGGCGGATGCCGACCGCCATCACCACCAGATCGGTGTCGACCTCGCTGCCATCGGCAAAGCGCACGCCGGTGACCCGCTCGTCCCCGAGGATCGCCTGGGTCTGGTGCGCCATGCGAAAGTCCATGCCGCGCTCCTCCAGCGAGGCGCGCAGCATGCCGGACGCCGCGGGATCCAGCTGGCGCTCCATCAGGTGATCCATCAGATGCACCACGGTCACGTCCATGCCCTGGCGCATCAGGCCGTTCGCGGCCTCCAGCCCCAGCAGGCCACCGCCGATGACCACCGCGCGCTTGTGTTCACGGCTGGAGGCCAGCATCGCGTCGACATCGTGGATGTCGCGAAAGCCCACCACGCCGTCGAGATCGACACCCGGAATCGGGATCATCACCGGATCCGAGCCGGTCGCCAGCAACAGCCGGTCATACGGCGCCTCGGTGCCGTCCTCGGCGATCACCCGGCGACCGACACGGTCGATCCGCTCGATGCGCTTGCCCTTGTGCAGGGTGATCCCGCGCTCGGCATACCAGGCATCGTCGTTCAGCATGATCTCGTCGACGGTCTTCTCCGAGGCCAGCACCGGCGAGAGCATGATGCGGTTGTAGTTGCCCCAGGGTTCGGCGCCGAACACGGTGATGTCGTACATGTCGGGCTTGAGTTTCAGCAGCTCCTCGACCGTGCGCATCCCGGCCATGCCATTGCCGATCAGGACCAGCCGCGGCTTGTCGTTTGACGTGTTCATTACGCAGCCTCCGCTTCCGGGTTCTTGTGACGCTCGTGGAGGAAGCGCAGGACCTCGGCCCGGTAGTGGTTGTATTGCGGGTTGTCGGCCATCGCCAGACGCTCGCGCGGCTTGGGCAGGTCAATCTCCAGGATCTCGCCGATGGTCGCGGCCGGGCCGTTGGTCATCATCACGATGCGGTCGGACAGCAGCACGGCCTCGTCCACGTCGTGGGTGACCATCAGCACGGTGTTGCCCAGATCCGACTGGATGCGCATCACCTCATCCTGCAGGTGCGCCCGGGTCAGCGCGTCCAGCGCACCGAACGGCTCGTCCATCAGCAGTACCTTCGGCTCCATCGCCAGTGCCCGGGCGATGCCGACACGCTGCTTCATGCCTCCGGAGATTTCGTCCGGGCGCTTGTCGAGTGCGTGGCCCATGCCGACCATCTCCAGCGTCTGCAGGATCCACTCGCGACGCTCGGCCGCCGACTTGGTGCCCTTGAAGGTCTTGTCCACCGCCAGGGCGACGTTGTCGCGCACCGTCAGCCAGGGCAGCAGCGAGTGGTTCTGGAACACCACGCTGCGATCCGGTCCCGGCTTGCTCACTTCCTTGCCGTCCAGGATCACCGCGCCGGTGCTGGTCTCCAGCAACCCGGCGACGATGTTGAGCACCGTCGACTTGCCGCAGCCGGAGTGGCCGATGATGGAGATGAACTCGCCGCGGTCCACGTGCAGGTCGACGTCGCGCAGCACCTCGGTAGCCGAAGGCCCTTCACCAAAGGTCTTGTGGACATGTTCGATGGAGAGATAGCTGGTCATGATGTTTCTCCTGTAAGGGGCCGGCTCAGCCGGCCTGCGTGCCACGGGTAACCCAGTTGCCGACGATGGCAACCAGACGGTCGAGGAAGAACCCGACCAGGCCGACGTAGACGAGCGCGAGCACGATGTCGCTGAGCATGGAGGCGTTCCAGGCATCCCAGATAAAGAAACCGATACCAACACCACCGATCAGCATCTCGGCGGCCACGATCGCCAGCCAGGCGAGACCGATCCCGATGCGCAAACCGGAAAAGACATACGGCGCGGCGGCCGGGAGCATGATCTTGGTGAAGTACTCGAAGCCGTTCAGGCGCAGCACGCGGGCCACGTTCACGTAGTCCTGCGAGATATTCCGGATGCCGACGGAGGTGTTGATGATGATCGGCCAGATCGCGGTGATGAAGATCACGAAGATCGCCGACGGATTGCTGGCCTGGAACGCAGCCAGCGAGATCGGCAGCCAGGCCAGCGGCGGCACGGTACGCAGGACCTGGAACAGCGGGTCGAGTCCGCGCATCGCCCAGGTGGACTGACCCACCAGCACGCCCAGGCCAATGCCGGCGACCACCGCCAGCGCATAGCCATAGGCCACGCGCTCGAGGCTGGCCAGCAACTGCCAGGCCATGCCGACGTCGTTGCCGCCGTAGTCATAGAAGGGATTGACGATCAGTTCCCAGGTGTCGGTAATCACCTGGCTCGGGGCGGGCAACACGGCTCCCGGGGAGGACGCCATCATCTCCCAGATAAGCAAAAAAAGCGCCGTGACGACCACCGGCGGCACCACGACCGCGGCAGTATTGCGCAGGCGCCGGGCCCAGGCCCCGGGATCTGCCCCGGGGCGCGGCTGGGGCCTGGCCGCAATGGTGGTGGCCTTCCGGGCCACGGGCCGGGTGGGCGATGCCTCGACCACCGGGCGCTCGCGCCCGGAGCCGAAGGTCATGGTGCGGTCGAGAATGGCACTCATGGCGGAATCCTCTTGAATCGTTTTTTTCGGGTGTCGTCGGGCCGCCGCGTCAGGACGCGATCGCCTTGATGTCCAGGCTGTCGAGATAGGCCTGCGGGTTCTCGGGATCGAAGACCTTGCCGTCAAAGAAGGCCTCCTTGCCGCGCGAGGTGGACTCGGGGATGTCGGCGGAGTCAATACCGAGCTCGGCGGCCGCCTCGCGCCAGATGTCCTCGCGGTTGACCTCGTCCACCAGCGCCGGCATGTCCAGATCCGGCGGCAGATAACCCCAGCGGATGTCCTCGGTGAGGAACCACAGGTCGTGGCTCTTGAACGGATAGGAGGCGTGATCCTTCCAGTAGCGCATCTGGTCCGGGTGGTCCTCGACCACGCGGCCGGTGCCGTAGTCGAAGTTCCCCTGCATGCGGTCGATGATGTCGCCGTACGGGGCGTGGATGTAGCGCCGGCGCGAGCAGATCTCGGCGACCTCCTCCTTGTTCGCCGGGTCCTCGCAGTACATCTGCGCCTCCATCACCGCCATGGTCAGGGCGCGCGCCGCGTTCGGATGAGCCTCCACCCAGTCGGCACGCATGCCCAGCGCCTTCTCCGGGTGGTTGTGCCACAGTTCGCCGGTGGTGTTGGCGGTGTAGCCGATGCCCTGATTGATCAACTGCATGTTCCACGGCTCGCAGACACAAAAGGTGTCCATGGACCCGACGCGCATGTTGGCAACCATCTGCGCCGGCGGGACCACGATGGTGGCGATGTCGCGGTCCGGATCGATCCCGCCGGCGGCCATCCAGTAGCGGATCCACAGATCATGGGTCCCGCCCGGGAAGGTCATCGCCGCACGAATGTCGTCACCGCCGGCGGCCTTCTCGGCCAGGGCGCCCTTGAACTCCGTGGTGTCGGTGCCGACCTTCAGGTCCGCGTACTCGTCCCCGACCGAGATGCACTGCCCGGCCAGGTTCAGTCGCGCGAGGATCGTCATCGGCGTGCCCCGGCGATGGATCAGGTAGGGCATTGGCGTGAGGATGTGCGAGCCATCGATTCCGCCGCGTTGCGACCCCAGATCCAGGTTGTCGCGCACCGTGCCCCAGGAGGACTGCTTCAGCACCTGCACATCGGGCATGCCGTGAGCGGCGAAAAAGCCCTTCTCCAACGCAATGAACAGCGGTGCGGCATCCGTCAGGGCGATGAAGCCGAGCTTCGCCTCGGTGGTCTCCGGCTTGCCATTGCCGGCCTTCGCATAGCCCCAGGGCGCCGCGCCCGAAAGGCCCATTGCCGTGGCGCCGATTCCGGCGGCCATGCCGCCCAGGAAACGCCGGCGCGACAGGCCGGAGGTGTTCTTCGTGTCGTTCGTTTGATCGGTCATTACGGGTTCACTCCCCTTGTCAGCAAACACATCCCAAAAACGAAAAAAGGCGTCGCATCAGCCCGGCCGCTTGTGCAGCCGGGTGATGGACGCCTTTGTCCAGTCTCACGGGAGCCCCGGTCATCGGGTCTCCCTGTTGTCAGGCGACGAACCGCCGTTGGCTCGTCTTGCCCATACTCCTGCAGGAGGTGTGCCAATTAGCCGTTGCTAGGCGACCCTGCGGGAAACAATCGCCACGTGGCGCGGAAAAATCGGATGGTTTCGAACACCGGGTCGAACGCTTGCGGGAAGCCCGAAGTCCGGAAGCCGATCCCTAAGGCACCAGCCTGGGGCGCACTTGCGGTGCAGTTGACCTGCAATAGTGCGCTGCCAGAGGGCGACCTAACCCGCCGTAGGAGCCGCCTTGGCGGCGAAGCCCCTGCCCGCGCCGGACTTTGGCAGGGGCTTCGCCGCCAAGGCGGCTCCTACAGGCCCTTCCCCAGCAGGTCAGACATGGCGACGGTCGCCTCGGCCACCTCGGCCAGACGCCGGTTCTGGTTCATCGCAGTCTGGCGCAGGAGCTTGTAGGCCTGGTCCTCCGTCAGGCCGCGATGCTGGATCAGCAGGGCTTTGGCTCGCTCAATCGTCTTGCGCTCGGCCAAGGCCTGGCGCGCCGCCTGCAGTTCGTCCTCCACCGACTGCAGACGACTGGCCTGGCGTTGCACCAGGTCCATCACCGAATGTCCGACGATCGGCACATTGAGCGGGTTATCGCCGCCCACGCCGTCGGAATCCAGCCCCTCGGGCGCACCGAAGAACACCGCATACGGCACGCTGTCGCGCAACTCCGACTCGGCCAATTGCGCGATACGGTCACGCACCGCACCCAGGTCCGCGCGATCCGCCACGATGCGCGCGGAGCAGCACTCGTTCAGGTGCATCTCCAGCCGATCCTCGATCTCCTTCATCGCGTCGATACGCGCAGTCGTGCAGGCAAACCACGCCTCGGCCCGGGCCGGGGCCGGCTGGCCATCGGCCTGGGTGCAGGCCTGACGGCGCAGGCGCTCGACCTCGGCGGCGAAGCTCGCGCCCTGTAATTGACGCCAGGCGCCGCAGGCCGATTCCGGGGCAAACTCCGAGAAGATGCGAAACGAACGTTCCTGGGCATCGATACGGTGTAACAGGGCCTGGCGCAGCTCGCCGTCAAACACGCCCTGGCCAAAGCCCGCAGCACCGATCGCGCGTTCCTGACCCGCAAGCTCCTTGCCCTGCATGAAGTTCAAAAGAGCGACCAACGCACCGGAGACCTCCGGGTCAGTAGCCGAATCCGCTGCCTCGAATACCACGGCCAGGAGCGACCGGATCAGTTCGCTGAATCCGCGCATCGCCTCCATCGGCGAAAGCGTGCGCTCGTTGACCTCCTCGCGCAGGCTGGGCAGCCCGGACAGCCCGTGCAGGGCCAGTGCCATGCGCCCCAGCAACCGGCTGCGCGCGTGGGCACAGGCCCCCGGCTGTAACCAGCCATCAAGGTGTTCGCGAAAGGCCGCCGCCGTGGTGTCGGATTCGGTTCGATACTGCCCCAGCTCCTCGGCATAACGCTGGCCAGCCGAGCCGATCCAGAGGCTGGAAGCGCCGCGTTCACGCTGCAGTTGATGCACCAGGGCACGGATGCACCCGACCAGTTGCACGGCCTCCAGCAGGCGCTCCAGGCTCACTACCTCGCATTTGCGCGAGGCGACCAGGAAGTCGCCAATGGCCTCTTCATACGAAACGCTCGGGGACAGGGTATTCGGGGGGAGATTCTGACTCATGCTCATGATCCGCGGATGCCTCGCGGAACAAACAAGCATGCAATGTGCCAGTTCGGGGCACTGGCAGGGGCGGGAGATCAGAACGAGCGGGGGATCACACCCCCGCCCGCGAGCAACGATGAACGATTAGAAGCTCATCGAGCGGTCGAAGTCGGCGACGGCCTGGACGTACTGGCCCATGCCGGCCATCTCGGCGTTCGGCAGGAAGTTGTGTTCGCCGACGTCGCGGCCCTTGGCGCAGGCCTCGCAGGCCCAGAACGGGACGCCTTCACTGACCAGTGAATCGACGATGTCCTTCATTGCCGGCATGTTGTGGCCGACGATCTTGTCGTAGACATTGCGGTTGGCGATGTTCACGGCCTCGCCCTGCAGCCAGACGGTCACGTCATGGCCCTGCTGCTTGGCCACGTTGGCGGCAATCATGCCGAGCGTCGCACGGGTGGGGTCGTCGGTACCGGCGGTGACAGCAACAATAAAGCGCATGGAGTTCTCCTGAGTGCTTGAAACGTGCTGCAACCGTAGCGGCAGGCACGCCCGGCGTCGATTTCCCACAAGCTGCGGAGAAACACTCGGATCAGGGCCTGCCCCTAACCGTAACGCTGGTCCGGTAGAGCTTGAAGGCCATCAACAGCCAGGGGATGGCGTGCATGACCAGGTCGAGGATGTCCCACAACCGGGTCAGCTCGCCGGCGAGCAGCCAGCGCAGCTTCTCCGCGACATGCGGCTCGGGGATCCAGGGGGCCAGGCCCAGCGTGGCCACCAACAGGGCAAACAGCCACAGCGGTGCGCGATCTACCCAACGTACGAAGGCTTTCATCGCGCGCATCCTACCCAAGGCCCGCGCACGGCGCAGCCCGTTCTTGCCGGTAACGGGGCCGCCTTCTACACTTTTGCCTGCTTCAGGGGGGCGCGACGCGGCAGGCCCGGGAACCCCCTGGCCTCACCACCGCGGTCCGCAGTAGCCGCCCGGTCCGGAAGACCATCATGGAAGCCCTGCTCGTCTCCACCGTCATCGTCGCCATCGCCGAGATGGGCGACAAGACCCAACTCCTCGCGCTGCTCCTGATCTGCCGCTACCAGCAGACCTGGCCCATCATCTGGGGCATCGTGGTGGCGACCCTGGCCAATCACTTCCTCGCCGCGCTGGCCGGCGTCTGGATCGGCGCCAGCGTGCCGGACGAGTGGCTGCGCTGGGGGCTGGGGCTCGGGTTCATCGTCATGGCCGCCTGGGTGCTGGTGCCGGATAGCGAGGACGAGCTGCCCGCCCCCTCGAAACACGGCGTGTTCTGGACCACCACGGTGCTGTTCTTCCTGGTCGAGATGGGCGACAAGACGCAGGTGGCTACCGCCGCGCTGGCCGCGACCTTCGACAACCTGATCCTGGTCGTGATCGGCTCGACCATCGGTATGGTCCTGGCCAATGCCCCGGTCGTATGGCTGGGCCAGCGTTTCGCCTGTCACCTGCCGCTGCGGCTGCTACGCGCGCTCGCGGCGCTGCTGTTCTTCGCCCTGGGCCTCGGGGTACTGCTGGCCTGGGTCTGAGTCCGAGTGCAGCATCTTCTGTCCCAGCCAGATGCGCCGCACCAGGCGCGGCAGCAACAGCAGCAATGCCAGCACCGCGAGCAGCGCCAGACCCAGTTGCACCCCGCTGTCGGCACCACTGGCCACCTCGCGGGTGGCATGCCCCAGCCAGGCATAGGCGAACAGGCCCGGGATCAGCGCCACCACCGTCGTCAGTGCAAACACGGGCAGCGGCAGGCGCACCAGTCCCAGGGCATAGTTGGTGGGCGCAAACGGAAACACCGGTACCAGCCGGGTCAGGGCCACCACGCGCCAGCCCTCGGCCTCCACATCCTCGCGCAGCCGGGTACTGCGCGGCCCCATGCGCGGAACCAGCCAGGGCTGCAGCCAGGTACGGGCCAGCATGAAGGCGATGACCGCCGCCACGGTGGCCGCCAGCAGACTCAGGGCGCCACCGGTGAAGGGACCGAACAAGGCCCCGCCCAGCAGGATCCAGAAGGTGCTCGGCAGCGGGAACAGGGCCAGCACGACAAACGCCAGCACGAATACCAGGTAGGCCCCAGGGCCCCAGCTGAGCAGCCAGACTTCCAGCTCGCCCAGCGGAACGCCGAGACTGGGCCACTCGGTGGTCAACAGGATCCACGCCAGCGAGACCCCGAACAGGATCGCCGCGACCGTCAGCCAGCTCTTGTGATGTCGAATCCTCATGTCACCCCGTCAGCCCCCGTCCCCGGGGTCTTCACCGCCGCCGCGCAGACGCTGCAGACGCTCCGCCAGCGCGCGCTCGGTACCATCCCGGCGCGGACTATAGAAGCGCGCTTCTTCCAGCCCTTCGGGCAGATAGACCTGTCCGCGCGCAAACCCGTCCGGTTCGTCGTGGTCGTAGCGATACCCGGCACCGAAGCCCTCGGCACGCATCAGCTCGGTCGGGGCATTGCGCAGGTGCAGGGGCACGCCCGCGCTGCCGCTGTCGCGGATCGCGGCCCGCGCGCCGTTCAGCGCGGCATAGGCGCTGTTGCTCTTGGGTGCGGAGGCCAGTTCGATCACTGCCTGTACCAGCGCCAGATCGCCTTCCGGCCGGCCCAGACGTTCCATGGTCTGCCAGGCCGCCAGCACTCGCGCACCGAGGCCAACCGCGGCCAGGCCAATGTCCTCGTAGGCCATGCGCAGCAGGCGGCGACCGAGGTAGTCCGGGTCACAGCCCGCATCCAGCATGCGGGTGAGCCAGTACACCGCGGCGTTCGGATCGGACCCGCGCACTGACTTGTGCAGGGCGGAGATCTGGTCGTAGAAGGCATCGCCCTGACGGTCGAAGGCCAGTGACTGCGCCCCCATCACCGCGCGCAGCGCGTCGCCGGTGATGGCGCCATCGCGCGCCAGGTCCGAGGCGGTCTCCAGCCAGTTCAGGGCACGCCGGGCATCGCCGTCCGCGGCGCGCGCAAGACGCTGACGCTCCTCCGGGTCCAGCGTCAGGCCGCGCCCGCCCAGACCGCGCTCGGGGTCATTGAGGGCCCGGTCGATCAGGGCCTCGATGGCCTCCGCCCCGACCGCCTCCATGCGATAGACCCGCGCGCGCGACAGCAGCGCGCTGTTGAGTGCGAACGAAGGATTCTCGGTGGTCGCGCCGACGAAGGTCAGCGTACCGTCCTCAATGTGCGGCAGCAGGGCGTCCTGCTGGCCCTTGTTGAAGCGGTGGATTTCGTCGATGAACAGCAGCGTCCCGACACCATTGCGGCGGCGGGTCTTCGCGGCTTCGACGACCGCACGGACGTCCTTGACCCCCGCCAGCACGGCGGACAGCGTGACCAGGCGCTGGGCTCCGGCCGCCGCCACCAGCCGCGCGAGCGTCGTCTTGCCGCAGCCGGGCGGGCCCCAGAGGATCATCGACGGGGTCTGGCCCTGCTCGATCGCCTGGCGCAGCGCGGCATCGGCGCCGACCAGGTGGTCCTGGCCGACCATCTCGTCGAGCCGCGCCGGACGCATGCGCTCGGCCAGCGGCGCCGAAGGATCCAGGGCTACCGGGGCCGGTTCGGGTTCGGGCGAGGCCACGTCCGGATCGGGGCCGAACAGATCGCCTTCGGGGGAATCACTCATGGAGGGATTGTAACCCCTCGAGCCGAAGAGCCTTGTTCACCACGAAGTGCACGAAGGTACGAAGAAGGGCGAATGGCACCACAGAGGACACAGAGGACACAGAGGACACGGAGAAAACCCAAGGGAGGGTGTCGCAGCCCATGTGTAGGATGCGTTGAGCAAAGCGAAAGGCATCAACATCGATCACCCGGAATATCGCCGCCTTCCGACCGATGCGTTTCGCTGCGCTCTACGCATCCTACGCACCTGAAAGCTTATTGATTTTCTCCGTGTCCTCTGTGCGCTCTGTGGTACATAACCAGCGGCCGGGTTTCGCTCAAGGCCGATAGATGTCGGTCCCGGCCGGCGGGTCGAAGGTGAACACGCCCGGGTCGAGTTCGCCATTGCGTTCGGTTTCGTGGAAGAGGATCACGGTCTCCTGGCCGAAGATGTCGCGGAAGGCCATGCGGGTCAGGTCGCCATCCGCGGTCAGGTCCAGGTCCAGACTGGTGAAGTCGGCCTGTTCGTTGCGCGGCACCAGCACCAGGCGCAGGGCATCGCCGCCCGGCACCGGGCGCAGCGACATGCGGAAGTGCTCGTCCAGACGCTCCGGCTGGGTGATCGCGGCGATCGGCGTGGCGTCGAAGGCATCCCCCAGCGGGCGCACCGTGGCCTGCGACAGGTCCGGGTCGTACATCCACAGGTCCTCGCCATCGGAGACGATGGTCTGCGGGAACGGCTCGGTCACCTCCCAGTGCAGGCGATTGGGCAGCCCCAGCTGCATGCGGCCATCGGACTCCTGCAGCACGTAGCCGGTGTCGTCGCGCACGGTCTGGGTAAATTCGGCGGAGAAGCTTTCAAGGCCATCGACAAAGCGATCCAGCGCCGCGCGGGCATCCTCCATACCGCGGTCGGCGGCCAGGGCCGGAACGGCGGTCAAGGCCAGTACCAGGCCAAGGGACAGGGCCCGCCAGAGGGCGCCCGGACACGTAAGGGGACGAGCGTTCATGCAGTCTCCAGGATGGATGAGTATGCGATTCATGATGCGCCGCGAGGCTTAACCCGGCGTGAATGTGTCGCACAGGGGTGACGAACCGCGTCACGCGATCAGGGACATGGACACCAACCACGCCCTCGGGTTCGGGGCGCTCAGTCGTTCGGGCCGGGAACCAGGACCTCGCGATTGCCGTTCGACTGTACCTGGCTGACCAGGCCGGCGGCCTCCATGTCTTCGACCATGCGCGCGGCGCGGTTGTAGCCGATCTTCAGCCGGCGCTGGACGAACGAGATCGAGGCCTTGCGTGACTCGATGACCACCTGCACGGCCTGATCGTAGAGCGGGTCCGATTCGTTGCCGTTCCCCTCGGGCGACTCCAGCCCCGGGATGCTGGCCGCACCGGCCTCGGGCTCGTCGAGGATTGCGTCGTTGTAGTCCGGCTCGCCGGTGGACTTGAGGTACTCGACCACCTGATGCACTTCGTTGTCGCTGACGAACGCACCGTGCACGCGCTCGGGCATCGCCTTGCCCGGCGGCAGATAGAGCATGTCGCCGTGACCCAGCAGGTGCTCGGCACCCATCTGATCGAGGATGGTGCGCGAGTCCACGCGCGAGGAGACCTGGAAGGCGATGCGGGTGGGGATGTTCGCCTTGATCAACCCGGTAATCACGTCCACCGACGGACGCTGGGTGGCCAGGATCAGGTGGATGCCGGCGGCGCGCGCCTTCTGCGCCAGGCGGGCGATCAGCTCCTCCACCTTCTTGCCCACCACCATGATCATGTCGGCGAATTCGTCGACCACAACCACAACGAACGGCAACGGCTCCAGCTCCGGCGCCTCGGTCTCGGTGATCGCCTCCTCCGGCTTGAACAACGGATCCTTCAGCGGCTCGCCGCCGGCCTGGGCATCGCGCACCTTCTTGTTGAAGCCGCCAATGTTGCGCACGCCCATCGCCGACATCAGCTTGTAGCGCCGCTCCATCTCCGCCACCGCCCAGCGCAGGGCGTTGGAGGCATCCTTCATGTCGGTGACGACCGAACACAGCAAATGCGGGATGCCCTCGTAGACCGACAGCTCCAGCATCTTCGGATCGATCAGGATCAGGCGAACGTCTTCCGGCGTGGACTTGTACAGCAGCGACAGCAGCATGGCGTTGACGCCCACCGATTTCCCGGAACCGGTCGTCCCGGCGACCAGCAGATGCGGCATCTTCGCCAGATCCGCGATCACCGGGCCGCCGCCGATGTCCTTGCCCAGCGCCATGGTCAGCGGCGACTTGTTCGAGTCGAACAGATCCGAACGCAGGATCTCCGAGAGGGCCACGATCTCGCGGTTCTCGTTGGGGATCTCCAGCCCCACCGTGGACTTGCCCGGGATCACCTCGACGATGCGTACGGCCATGACCGACAGCGAACGTGCGAGATCGGTGGACAGCCCGGAGATACGCGAGGCCTTCACCCCGGCCGCCGGCTGCAATTCGAAGCGGGTGATCACCGGCCCCGGCTGCACCGCGACCACCTCGACCTCCACCCCGAAGTCCTTCAGCTTCAGTTCCACCAGGCGGGAGAGCGCCTGCAAAGACTCCTCGGAGAATCCGTCGGGCGGCGGCGGCGGCTCGTCCAGCAGGGCCAGCGGCGGGTGTGGATCGGCGCCCGTCCCCTCGGTGAACAGCGGGACCTGTTTCTCTTTCTGCACCCGCGGGCTGGGCGGGGGCGTCTCGATACGTGGCTCCACCCGCGAGGGCATGCGCTTCTCGGTGCGCTTGCGCTCCTTCTCCACCCGGGTCTCGCGCTCGGCCCGTTCGCGGGCGCCGATACGGCGGTCACGGGCCGAGTCGATCGCCACGCGGGCACGCTCCCAGCCACGCACGGCCAGCTGTCCGAGACGATCCATCAGCAGAAACCAGGACAGCCCGGTAAACAGGGTCACCCCGGCCAGGAACAGCGCCAGCAGGACCAGTGTCCCGCCCACCAAGCTCAGCCCGGCGACCGCCCAGCCGCCGAACAGGTCGCCGAGGATGCCGCCGGCATGCACCGGCATCCCGCCCGGCATCAGGTGCAGCGCGGCCAGGGCCGAGCCGGCGATCAGCGCCACGATCAACGCCAGCCCGCGCACGGTGAGCTCCATGGGGCTGGCGATCTGCGCCTCGCGGCGGTGCCGGAACAGCCACCAGCCAATGCCGCCCACGGCCAGCGGAATCAGGTAGGCCAGATAGCCGAGCAGATGGAAAGCAATATCGGCGAACCAGGCGCCCGTGGTGCCGCCCAGATTGCGCAGACCCTCGCCGTCGCCGGTGGTCGACCAGGCGGCATCGCCCGGGTGATAGCTCGCCAGCGCCACCAGCAGATACAGCGCCAGCATGCCGAAGATCAGCAGTGCACCCTCGCGCAGACCACGCAGGAGTTGCCCACTCAGGCTCGGCGGTGCGGCCGGCTCTGCCGTTTTGCTGCCCTTGCCCCCGGATTTGGCCTTGCTTGCGGCCATGCGCTCCCCACTGGTCCGGCCCGCGGCGCGGGCAACTTTTCAAGGAAGCGCTGAATAAAGCCATCCTGGCTTTCTCAGCGCACGCTGCACTGCAAACGCGGTTTGCAGCTTGCTTCACAATCAACCCCCTGCGGTGGTCGATTGCGGCGGCACCTCCTTGTGCCGCCGGGAAACGCCGATGAATCGGCGTTTCCCGGGATCATCGCGCAGTTTACCGGTTAAAACGTTCTTCGGGGGGCCAGACCTGCCCAGCCTGAGAACCGAGTCCGGTCCGATCGCTTTCCGGCAGGCTGCCTCGGCTCGGCGAGCCCTGCCATTGCTGGAGCGGCCTTGCCCGCGAAGCCTCCGCCCGTGTCGGTAAAGGCCCATCCCTCAGTCCCATCGATAACCCCACACCGCAAACACCGGGTCCGCATGCTCCAGCCGTCCGGCATAGGGATCATCCGCCGGCCGCGGCAGGCCGCGCAGGGAAAAGGTCGCGAGATCCGTGAAACCGGCGCGCAGGAACAGGTCCAGCACCAGCCCCACGCGCTCGAAGTCGTACAGGCGTTCCCAGACCGCGATCGCCTTGGTCGGGAAGCAGCGGTCGGAGAAGGTCACCACGAACACCCCGCCCGGCCTCAGCACCTCGCGTACTGCCTGGAACACCGCCTCCGGCTGCGTCAGATACTCGACCGACGCGGTACAGGCCACGGCGTCGAAGCTCCCCGCCGCATACGGCAACTCGGGCTGCACATTGAGGTCCTGCACATGCGCGGACGCCAGGCAGGGGTTGTCCGCCAGCTCCTGCGCGTTCATGCCCAGCCCGATCACCGCTTCCGGCGTCTCCACCCGGTCCAGGTGCGACTCCCAGCTGCTCATCAGGTCGAGCACCCGCGCACCGGCCGGGATGCAGGCGCCATACAGCGCGGCGATCTCGGCGCGCGCAGTGGCATCCAGGTGGTGTACCCGGCGCGGCTCGGCGTAGAACGCCGCATCGGGGTCCGGATCCTCGCGTTCCAGCGCTCCGTCGGCCCAGAAGTCGGTCGGCCGTCCGCGCCAGCGCGCCTGCATGCCCGGCCCGCGGGCCTTCAGCAGCCGGGCCACATCCACCGAGTGGTCGTCATCACGCCCGCGGGCGTGGCGGGCCATGACCCGCGCCTGCAACCTCAGCTCATGGTCCGCCAGTGGATGGTTCAGATCCGCCACCAGGCGGTCCTCCTCCAGCGCCCCGACCCGGAACAACTCGCGATCCCCGGCCTCGACGCCCGCATGGCCGGCAATGAACGCCCTCGGGTAAAAACGACCCGCATGGGGCTCCACCCGGCGATGCCTGCGCAGGCCGCGATTGAACGCCGACCCCGGGAGCTCCCACACCCGATCCATCTCGGACGGCGGGACCAGGACCGCGGCTGACGCCCGCGAGGCCTTGTGTACCGCCCCCACTCCCAGCGCGTGCAGGGCTGAGCCCAGATCACCCGGCCAGTGGTCCCGTTCCGGCAACAGCCTCGGCAGCAACAGGCATTCGCGGTGACGGGCCTCGGCACTCGCCCAGTCCAGCATGAACCCGATATCCGCTGCGTCGCCCGGGTTCGACCGGGATGGCGCCTCGATCCGGTTGGCAAACGGGTCCCGCATGGGCTTATCTCCTGACGCGGCAACGCGGACTGCCACGGTGACAGCGTACCGGTTATGGTACGACCAAGCCCCCACCGGAAGCTCGCATGCCCCGCTCCCTGATCGCGCCCTCCGCACTGCTCGCCACGGCCCTTTGGTTGCTCGCCGCCTTGCTGGCAATCCCCGCCGCCCAGGCCCAGGAGACGGGGGCCAGCGCCGCAGACCTCGATTCCAGCGTGCGCGTGGGCACCCGCTTTGTGTCGCCGTTCGTGATCGCCCCGGACGCGGCCGACGCGACCCCGACCGGTATCGCGATCGAGCTTTGGGAACGGGTAGCGGAACGCCTGGAACTGGACTACGGGTACCAGGAGGTCAGCCTCGAGGAATTGATCACAGGCCTGGGGGACGACCGCATCGATGTCTCGGTCGCGGCCCTCACCGCGACCGCCGAGCGCGCCGAGCGCGTCGACTTCACCCATCCGTACTACAGCACCGGGCTGTCCATTGCCGTGCCCCAGCAGGGCAACCCGGTCGCCGGCGCCCTGCGGGCATTCATCTCGGTGCCATTCCTGATGATCATACTGGCGCTCGCCGGCCTGCTCCTGCTGGTCGGCGCACTGCTGTGGCTGTTCGAGCGTCACCGCAACGCCGACGAGTTCGGCGGCAGCTCCGCACAGGGGCTGGGCTCGGCCTTCTGGTGGGCCGCCGTCACCATGACCACGGTCGGCTACGGCGACAAGGCCCCGCGCACCCTGCCCGGCCGCGCGATCGCGCTGGTCTGGATGTTCGCGGCCCTGATCCTGGTTTCCACCTTCACCGCCGCAATCGCCACCACCTTGACCGTCAGCTCGCTGGATACCGGCATCCAGAATGTCTCCGACCTGGAGGGCCAGCGCATCGCCACCATCGGCGGCTCCAGTGCCGCCGCCTGGCTGGACGACCAGGGCTTCGCCTACCGCGACCACGCGGACCTGAGCTCCGCCCTCGACGCGGTCGCCAACGGGCACGCCGACGCGATGGTCTATGACGCCCCGCTGCTTCGTTACCAGGTGCGCGAACACTTCGGCGGTCAACTGGAGGTGCTACCCGTCGAGTTCCTGCGCCAGGACTATGCCCTGGCCCTGCCCCAGGGCTCGCCGCTGCGCGCCCCGATGAACGTGGCTATCCTCGAGATTCTGGAATCCGACGAATGGCAGCGCGTGCTGCGCCGCTACCTCGGTAACTGACGCGAACCGCAGCAGGGAGAGACGCCTCATGGCGGAGACCTTTCTGGTGGCCATCATCGACCAGGACCGCGAAGAACAGGCCCTGGCCATCGCCGACGAAGAAGGCGGCGCGGACGGCACGGTATTGCACGGCTCGGGCCTCGGTTTCCCCGAGCACATGACCTTCCTCGGCGTGACCTACCAGGGCAACGAATCGGTCTGTGTATGGCAACTGGAGACCGAGCAGGCCGAACGCATCGCCCGCCGTCTGAACCTGGAGCTGGACTTGTTTCAGCCCTACAACGGCCTGGCCTTTACCCTGGATACCGCCGCGCTGCAGGGCATGGAATTCGTCGGCCACCTGACGCATACGGCCTGACACGATCCGAACGCCGGAGACTTCGCCATGCAATTCGTTCTGCTCGTCGCCGTAGTCCCTCGCAGTCAGGCCGATCGCGCCATCGACATTGTTCAGCGTCTCGGAGCCGCCGGACTGACCCTGCTGGACGGTCAGGGCATCGCCCAGCTGCGGCGCAACCCGGTGATGGACCTGAAAGACTCGTCCGGCCGCAAGGTGTTACTGATGGTCCTGGAGACCGGACTGGCCCGACGCATGCTGGAGCAGCTGGACACGGAACTGGACTTGAGCCAGTTGGGCAACGGCTTTGCCGTCACTCTGCCCATCAAGGACATCGCCGGGATCAAGCCGGAGCAGATCGAACACCTGCTCCGCACGCTCCCGGACGGCCACGCGTAGCCTTCAGCGCCAGGGCGGCTCCACGCCCTCGACGCGGTATTCGCGGCGCAGGGCGCGCATCAGGCTGAAGCAGCAGAAGACCAGGATGATCGCGACCGGCAGCCCGGCGGTCAGCGAGCCGGTCTGCAGGCTGTCCAGCGCGCGTTCGCCGCCGACGATCAGCAGCGTGGCGGCCACCGCCCCCTCGGTGATGCCCCAGATCACGCGCTGGCGCTTCGGCGAGTGCTTCGACCCGCGCGAGATCAGCGCATCCACCACGTAGGTGCCCGAAGCCGAGGAGGTGATGAAGTAGGTCGCGATCAGCAGCGTGGCGATCCCGGAGGCGAAGGTCGTCCACGGCAGCTGGGCCAGGGTCGCGTAGAGGGCCACGGTGGTGTCCTCGGCGACCGCAGCGGCGATGCCCGCGCCCTCGTCGAACAGCTCCATGTGCAGCGCGGTGCCGCCGAAGATCGCCATCCAGGCGAACACGAACAGTGTGGGCAGCGCGAGCACGCCGACGATGAACTCGCGGATGGTGCGCCCGCGCGAGATGCGCGCGATGAAGATGCCCACGAACGGCGACCAGGCGATCCACCAGGCCCAGTAGAACATGGTCCAGTCCTTCTGCCACTCGGAGCCGCCGATCGCGTCGGTATGCAGGCTCAGCTCGATCAGCTGCTGGAAGTAGCCGCCGGTGGAGTCGAGCAGGAAGCGCAGGATGAACAGCGTCGGGCCGGCGAACAGCACGAACAGCATGAAGCTGATCGCCAGCACCAGGTTGAACACACTGACCCACTTGAGCCCGCGATCCAGTCCGGAGAGCACCGACAAGACGGCCACCGCCGTGATCGCGGTGATGATGCCGACCTGGTACCAGTGCGAGACCGGCATGTCGACGAGCACGTTGAGCCCGGTGTTGAGCTGCATCGCCCCGAAACCCAGCGAGGTGGCCAGCCCGAACAGTGTGCCGAACACCGCGAGGATGTCGATCACGTGCCCGATCGGGCCGTAGATGCGATCCCCCAGCAGCGGGTAGAAGATCGAGCGGATGGTCAGCGGCAGGCGGTGGCGAAAGCTGAAATACGCCACCGACAGCCCCAGTACCACGTACACCGCCCAGGCATGCAGCCCCCAGTGGAAGAAGGTGTAGACCATCGCCTGGCGCGCGGCCTCGGCGGTCTCGCCATCACCGATCGGCGGGTTCTGATAGTGCAGGACCGGCTCGGCCACGCTCCAGAACACCAGGCCAATGCCCATGCCGGCCGAGAACAGCATCGCGAACCAGGCGGCAAACCCGAATTCCGGCCGGTCGTCCGGCTGCCCCAGCCGGATCGCGCCGTAGCGGCTGAACCCCAGCCAGACCAGGAACCCGAGGAAGAACGTGACCACCAGCAGGTAGCCCCAGCCGAGGTATTCGGTAATGAATCCGTGGATGCCATCGAACACCATGCTGGCGGTGGACGGCAAGGCCACCCCGAAGGCAACGAACACCACCACCATGATCGCGGAGGCGGTAAACACGGTGGGGTTGACCGTGGAGAAGAAGGCTTCCGGGCGGTACTGGCTCATGATGAGCGGCCTGGCTTCAGTCCGGGGATGGGCATCAGTTCGACGCGTCGGGGTCCGGGGTGCCAGCACAAAGCCCGCCGGTCAGATCGGCCTTGGCCAGCACATGCCCCTCGGCCGCGACGTCGAACTGCGTACGCGTCGCACCCGGCGCCAGATCCAGCGCCTCATCCAGGGCGAGCAGGCGGAAACGATAGTGGTGGCAGCCCTCCGGCGGGATCGGGCCCAGATACCCGGCCTTGCCGAAGGCATCCAGGCCCACGCGCCCCTGACTCGGCAGATGCAGCGAGTCCACCCGATGCGTGTCTGGCGGCAGGTTCCAGACCAGCCAGTGCGTCACCTCGCCCAGCGGCGAATCCAGGTCCTCGAGGATCAGCGCGAGGCTCTGTGCGCCATCCGGAACCTCATGAATCTCCAGTGGTGGCAGCTCGTTGGCATCGCGGGCCGACACCTCGACCGGCATCACTTCGCCGTCACGGAAGTCAGGACTGATCAGCCGCATCCCCTCGTCTCCTGTATCCACAGATCCTCAGCCTCCCCCGCCGCCGCCAGCGGGTCAACCGCCGCGAGACCGGATCGCAACCGGAATTGATCCCGGTCAACGAACCACCCCCGCACGGTTGCACACAGAGCCCGCTCCGTGCGTACACTTCGAGACATGGCACAGCTCACCTTCAAGGGCGCGACCGGCGAGGTCACCGGATCGCGCTATCTCCTCGAGACCGACGACGCCCGCATCCTGCTGGAATGCGGCCTGCATCAGGGCGGCAATGACGCCGACGAGGCCAACCGCGAATCGCTCGCGGAACTCGCCGGTCAACTCGACGCCGTCGTCCTGTCCCACGGCCACCTGGATCACTCGGGGCTCCTGCCCAAGCTGGTTCGCGACGGCTACCGCGGCCCGATCTACTGCACACCGGGGACCGAGGAACTGCTCGAGATCATGCTCGAGGACGCCGCCTTCGTGATGAGCAAGGACATCGAGTGGGAGAACAAGTGGCGCCGGCGCGCGGACAAGCCCCTGGTCGAGCCGGTCTACGACATCGACGACGTCGCAACCACCCTGGGACTCTGCAAGGCCGTGCCCTACGGTGACACGCAAACCATTGCCGGCGACATCCGGCTGACCTTCCGGGATGCCGGGCACATCCTCGGCTCCGCGATCGTCGACCTGATCGTGCCGTCCGGCGGGCGCGACCGGCACCTGGTCTTCTCCGGCGACCTCGGCAACCCCGACGCCGTGCTGATGCACGAACCCGCGCGGATGGAACACGCGGATCACGTGCTGCTGGAGAGCACCTACGGCGACCGCGATCACCGGCCGATGGACGAGACCATCGAGGAGTTCGCGCAGATTCTCGAGCAGGCCGACGCCAGCGGTGGCAACGTGATGATCCCGGCCTTCGCGGTCGGGCGCACCCAGGAGATCCTCTACCACCTGGGCATGCTGCACCACGCCGGGCGCCTGCCGCAGCAGAAGGTGTTTCTCGACAGCCCAATGGCGATCAAGGTGACCGAGCTCTACGCGCGGCTGCACAAGTCGCTGAAGAGCGAGGATATGGAGCGCCTGCACAAGGCCGCGAACGGCGACCCGGGTGGCTACCTGCCCGGGCTGCAGGTCTGTCGCACGGTCGAGGAATCCATGGCGATCAACCGCATCACTGGCGGCGCGATCATCATCGCCGGGGCCGGCATGTGCAACGGCGGGCGCATCCGCCACCACATGAAGTACAACCTGTGGCGGCGCGATGCGCACCTGATCATCGTCGGCTTCCAGGCCTCGGGGACGCTGGGACGGCGGCTGGTCGATGGCGCCGAGCGGGTCAAGCTGCTGGGCGACGAGGTCGTGGTGAACGCCAAGGTCCACACCCTGGGCGGCTTCTCCGCCCATGCCGGGCGCACTCAGCTACTGGACTGGGCACGTGGCTTTCGCGATCAGCCGGTGTTCCACCTGGTTCACGGCGAGCCGGAGGCACGCGAGGCGCTGGCCGCCGGCCTGCGCGACGAGCTGGGCGCCGAAGCCCACGTGCCGGCCTTTGGCGAGACCATCACGCTGTAATCCGCTCGCATGCCGGAGGCCGAAGCCGTCAGCACCTACGCCCTGATCGCCGGCTTCCTCGGCGGTCTCGGGCTGTTCCTGCTCGGCATGACGCTGCTGACCGACGGCCTGAAGACCGCCGGCGGCAAGGCCCTGCAGCATATCCTGGGCGTGTGGACGCGCACTCGCCCGCGCGCGCTCGCCTCCGGGATGGGCGTGACCGCGCTGGTCCAGTCCTCCAGCGCAGTCACCGTCGCCACCATCGGCTTCGCCAACGCGGGGCTTTTGACCCTCGGCCAGTCGGTCTGGGTGATCTTCGGCTCCAACGTCGGCACCACCATGACCGGCTGGCTGGTCGCCCTGATCGGCTTCAACATCCGGATCGAGGCCTTCGCCCTGCCGGCGATCGGCATCGGCGCCCTGCTCTACCTGTTCATGAAGACCGCACGCCCGCGCTACCTGGGCCTGGCCCTGGCCGGTTTCGGCCTGCTGTTCTTCGGGATCGACGTGCTGCGCGAGACCTTCGAGGGCCTGAGCGCGACCTTCGACCTCTCTGCCCTGGCGCGACCGGGCTTTGTCGGGCTGTTGATCATGGTCGGCATCGGTGCGCTGCTGACGGTGCTGATGCAGAGCTCGTCCGCGTCAATGGCGATGGCCCTGACCGCCGCGATGAGCGGCGCGGTACCGCTGGAGGCCGCGGCCGCCGCAGTGATCGGCGCCAACCTCGGCACCACGGTGAAGGCCCTGCTGGTCGTCATCGGTGCCACCCCGAACGCCAAGCGCGTCGCGGCCGCGCACGTGATCTTCAACGGCCTGACCGCGCTCGTTGCGCTGCTGATCCTGCCGTGGTTCCTGGCCGCGATCGCCTGGATCTGGGGCAGCACCGGCGAGGCCCCGGCCCCGGCAGTTCTGCTGGCGCTGTTCCACACCGCCTTTAACCTGCTGGGCGTGGCGCTGATGGTCCCGGTCGCCCCGCCGATGATCCGCTTTCTGCAGACGCGCTTCCGTACCCGGGAGGAAGACATCGCCCAGCCGCGCTTTCTCGACAAGCACAGCGGGGGCGTCCCCGATCTGGCGCTGCAGTCATTGTTACAGGAAACCGAGCGCCTGGCCGACATCAGCCACTCCATGGCGCGCGAGGCCCTGCGCCCGGACCCGCCGGCCGCGGGCACCCTGGACGCGCGGCGGGCCGCGGTGGAACAGCTGACCGCTGCCATCAGCGATTTTGCCGCCCGCACGGCCAACCACCCGATGCCCGAGGCGGTCGGGCACGGCATCGCCGAGGCGGTACGTATCGCCCGCTATCATCGCGAGACTGCGGTGCTGGCCGACCAGATCGCCGAGCTTCGCCGCCACTCGACCGGCGAGGAACGCCCGATCGTCAGCGAACAGCGCCGCGCCTGGCAGGAGCAAGCGATCCGCGCCCTGGATCTCGCCAACCTGGAAAGCGAGAACGGCAGAGACCTGGCGGCCACCGAGGCCGTAAGCACGGTGGAGACGGCCTATGCCGAACTGAAGGCAGCCCTGCTGCGCGAAGGCACCTTCGGCTCGCTGAGCATGACCGAGATGGAACGCCAACTACGCATCATCAGTATGGCGCGACGCCTGGTCACCCAGGCCGACAAGGCCCGCCGCCACACCGAGGCCCTGGAGGACCAGATCCAGGGGCTGCGCAAGACGCTGGAACCGGAGAACGCATGATCGACGCCGAAGCGATGCAGGACGCCATCACGAACCACCGGGCCGAGCCGCTGATGTTCGACGGGCTGGAATACGCCCGGCTGCTGGAGCCGGTGAATCACTACCCGCGCGGTTCCGTGGTGCTTCCGGATGGCTCGGTGGTCCCCGGCTACCCGGCCATCGGGCGCATCCAGTCGCTGGAGGCCGGGCTGCCGCGCCAGTTCGATCAGCCGTTCTGGGCGGAGGAGAAGATCGACGGCTTCAACGTGCGCATCCTGCGCTGGGAAGGCCGGGTCGTCGCCTTCAGCCGGGGCGGGTTTGTCTGTGCATTCAGTACTGACCGGGTGCCGGATTTCGTGGACCTCGCGGTGTTCGAGGCGGAACCCGATCTGGTGCTCTGCACGGAAATCGCCGGGCCGGACACGCCCTATCTGGAGGGCTCCACCCCGCGCGTCGCGGACGACGTCGGCTTGTTCGTGTTCGACCTGATGCGGCTCGGCCAGCCGGGCTTTGTGCCGCAGGACGAAAAGTTTGCACTGATGGAGCGCCATGACCTGCCACCGGCGCCGCTGCATGGACGGTTCACGCCCGCAGACACCGAGGCCCTGGGCCGCTTGATCCGGCAACTGGATGCCGAGGGTGCCGAGGGCCTGGTACTGAAGACCGCGGATGGCGAGCACCGCGCCAAGTACGTGGCCGGCGGCTCCTGTATCAACGATATCCGCGTGTGTTCCGAGCAGCTGCTGGACCTGCCGCCGGAGTACTTCACCAACCGTCTGACCCGCCTGGCCATCTTCCTCGCCGAACACCCGCCCGCGGAGCGCGTCGCCGTGGAACGCGAACTGGGCGCGGCCCTGCTGTCCGGGCTGGCGACCGCGGTGGACAAGAGCCGGCGCGAGGGACGCGTCGGCCACACCTACCGCTGTCGGTTCCGCGAGCGTGCCGGGGCCCAGCGCTTCATCGATCACATGCAGGCCACCGGCGGGCGCCATGTGCGCTTCCTGCCGGACACGCCGCGCCAGGAGGCGAACGGCTACTGGCTGCTGGAGTTCGAGCGCCTGTTCGACCGGATCACCGGCACCCTGGCCTCGGCCCTGGCCGGTGACCGGCAGTACGACTGAACCCGGGAAGCGCTCAGAGCTCGCGCGAGTGGCCGCCGGACTCGGCCAGGTTCTCCATCACCCGACGCAGGTAGTCGGCGGTGACCAGCTTGATGCCCATGCGGTTGCCCAGCTTGCGCATGCCCTCGTCGGCGCTGGCCAGCTCGGCGTCCAGCTCCATCGCCAGCAGCACGGCGTCGACGTCCTCGCGCGAATCCACCAGCCCCTTGCGCATCGCCTCGCGGAAACGCTCGCGTAGCTGGGTGATCAGTTCGGGCTTGAGCGATTCGGCCGCCCCCGCCTGGCGGGTATGCTCCTCGGCAATGCGCAGGCCGCGGTCAATCCGCGTACGCACCTCGTCGATGAATTCGTAGAGGATGTCGCTCGGCAGCATCAGGGCGAAGCGCCGCGGCGAGCGCACCCAGACCACGGTCTCGAAATCGGCCGCCATGGCCTCGAGGTCGCGCATGCCACGAAACTCCTCGTACACCGACAACGGCATGTAGAACTCGGCGGGGCAATGGCGCGCCAGGGTGAGGAAGGTCCGCAGGATGTCTTCGGCATCCTCGCCGAACTGCCCGGCCACATGCGGGTTGGTGAAGACACTGGTATCCAGCACGAATCGGCGCATCACGACCTCCTGTCGGCTCCCTTCATCATCGGCAGGGGCCAGCGGCCCGTCAACTGGCGCGGATCCCCCGTCCGCGAGGGCGCGGTATGGCATAATCGGCGCGTCATTTCCCAGCCGGACATGGATTGCCCTTGGCCACCCGAGCGGAAGTCGAAAAGTTTCTGGAACGCCTGCGCGAGGATCTCGAACGTCACCAGATCGAGATCCCGACCCTGCCCGATGTCTCGGTGCAGGCATTGTTCATCACCCAGGACGAGTCCAGCTCCATTGTTGACCTGGTCAACCTGATCTCGCGCGACACGGCCCTGGCCTCGCGCCTGGTGCGGCACGCCAACAGCCCGGCCTACCGTGGGCTCACGCGCTGCGCGACCATTCGCTCCGCCGTCACGCGCCTGGGGATGGAACGCGCCCGCCAGACCATCATTGCGCTGTCGATGAAGGAGGTCTTCCAGAGCGGGAACGAGATGATCCGCGCACGCATGGAAGAACTGTGGAACCACAGCCTGGAGGTGGCGATCATCAGCTACCTGCTGGCCCGCCGGCACCCGCACCTGGACCCCGATACCGCACTGCTCGCCGGGTTGGTGCACGACATCGGCATGATCCCGATCCTGCGCCGCGCGGAGAAGACACCCGAGATCTACGAGGACCCGCGCGCCCTGCAGGCCGCCGCCGACGCCGCGCATGTCCCCATCGGCCGCGCGATGCTGAAGAACTGGAATTTCGAGCCGGAGATCATCCGCGCAGTGGCCGAACACGAGAACCTCAAGCGCGAGCCGGAGGATGGCGAACCGGTCAACTACAGCGACATCCTGCAGGCGGCCAACATCGAGAGCCACAACGCCACGCGGCATCGCCTGGCCTCCATCGACCGCAACGCGGTTGCCGCCATCCGCCGCCTGGCCGCCAAGCCCGGCACAACCCAGCTCAACTGGGAAGACGACGCGATCGGTCTGGAACACGTAAACCAGATGATTGAGTGAACCCCACGCAGCGGGGGCGGTCTTCTCCTTACTTCCCAGGAAGGACGTCCGCATGCCCGCCATTCTCCAGCTCGTCTACGCCTCGCGCGCCACGTTTCGCGAAAACACGTCCAACCAGGGCATTGAGCCCGAAGTCAGTCGCATCCTGATGCAGTCGCGCCAGAACAACCCGCGCAGCGGGATTGTCGGCGCGCTCTACTATGGCGACGGGCACTTCTTCCAGTGCCTGGAGGGCGACCCGGATGCGGTGCGCGAAACCGTCGACCGCATCCGCCGTGATCGTCGCCACGAAGAGGTCCGGGTACTGCGCGAGCAGTCACTGGATACCCCGGGATTCGGCGAATGGTCGATGAAATACGTCCCGGCGGCCGTGGACGTTCGCCAACTACTGCAACGCTTCGGCCAACGCCGGTTCGACCCCTTCGCCTTCGACAACGACCGCATCGACGCGATGCTGGACCTCCTGCGCCACGGGCGAGATACCGCGCATGCCGAACCCGAGCAACCGGCGCCGGCCCGTCCCCAAGACGCCGCCCGTCGCACCAATCGCCTGTTGTTCGGCGTTGGGCTGGTCGCAGTCGCGATTCTGGCCGGCGTGATCGGGGCGGCCGCCTACCTGCTGCTGGCCACCTAGGGAAACACTGATCAATGAACGCGTTCGCGTTGGTACCCCAGGTTTTCCGAGACAAGGCGCGTCGTGCAACAGGTAGTGGTTCTACCTGTAAGCGGCGCAACGCAGGATCGGGGAACCTGGGGTGCCAACCCCGCAAGTTATTGAAAGAAGGGGCTCGGCCGCTTTTGCGCGCGCACAGCGTTGCGGCTCCCTTGTGCAGAATGACTGCACGGCAGTCACCGCGCCTTGTTCGCACGCAAAAGCGACTCGAGCGCGAACGCGTTCATTGATCAGTGTTTCCCTAGGTGTGGAGTCTCACGAGGTTGTCCTCGGGTAGGCCGAGGATGCTGATGGGTGGTTGTTGGTTCAGGCTACCGTGTGGACGGTGCCAGTTGTAGTCATGGATCCATCGGGGAAGATGGTTTTTGCGTTCCTTTGACGTGGCGTAGGTGAAGGCATAGGCCCACTCGCGCAAGGCGGTCTGGATGAAGCGCTCGGCCTTGCCGTTGGTTCGGGGCGTGTAGGGCCGGGTGCGACGGTGGCGGATCCCCAGTCGTCGGCAGGCCTGACTGAACGCCCGGGCGTGATAGCAGGGCCCGTTGTCGGTCAGCACCCGCCGGATGGTGATGCCCAGGGTCGCGTAGTAGCGCACGGCCGCTTCCAGGTGGGCGATCGCATCCCGGGCCCGCTCGGCGGGATGGATCTCGCTGAAGGCGATGCGCGAGCGATCGTCGATCGCGACATGCACGTACTCATAGCCCACACCGATGGAGTCCTTGGCCCGGACCCCGGTCCTCCGGTGCCCGGGATGGCGGAAGCGGGCCAGCTTCTTGATGTCGAGGTGCAACAGGTCGCCGGGATGCTCGTGCTCGTAACGCCGCGGCGGCTCGACCGGCTCCAACGCCGCCAGGCGGTTCAGCCCCTCGCGCCGCAGGATGCGGCTGACGCTGGCGCGCGAGACACCCACGAACCGGGCGATCCGATCCATGGTCCAGCGTTGCCGGCGCAGGGCCACAACTTGACGCTGACACCTACGCGGCGTTCGACGCGGCTGACGCCGAGGCCGGGAAGAACGATCCAGGAGGCCGGCAGGGCCCGCCTCCTGGAACCGTCGCACCCAGCGGCGCACGACTTTCGGGTCCACGTCACAGGCGCGGGCCGTGGCTCGAATGCTCCAGCCTCGATCCACGACACAACGGACCATCCGCTCTCGACCGCGCGGTCCAAACAAGGCATTTTGGTGAAGGTTCACGGGGCGTCCTCCTTGGAATGGCTAAGTCGGCAAACTCAGCATCCTTCGGAGTCGCCCCGTGGACAACCTATTGAGAGATCACACCTAGGGAAACACTTCGCGAGCGCTCGTCGCTCGCGACATGCGCGCATTCGCAACCCACGCCGGTGGCGCCCTTCGCCCGGCCTTCATGCACCCCGCGCGCATACGCCCTCGGGATTGGCGCACGCACCCCACCTGTTGCCAAAGCCCCCGGTCCACCTCACCACCGGCTCCCGACGCTCGAATACTCAATCCGCAAGCGCCATCTCCATGGTGCTTCACGCCCCCTCCTCCCTCCCGGGTACGTCCAGGTCCTGTCGTCCGACCCGCCACGCCGGGGCACCTTGACTCATCGCTTTTTTGGAACCGCCAATCCCTTCACATTTTCAACACTCAGCGATCACAAAGAACGCGAACGGCCCCCGTCAGTGTGCCAGCGAACAGACCCGTTAACGCCCTGAGCCTATTTTGAATTCTCATCCTGAATCCGCTGCAACGTGGCGATTCAGTCCCTTCCCGGCAATGTCGCTAGGAAGGACAGGTTTTGATGAAGCCGTTAAAACGGAAATTTTTCCAAGCCGGGATATCCGTTTCGAAGGAGATTCACATGAACAAGCTACATTCATTTGCCTTTTACGCTTTGGTCACCCCAGCCATCACCCTCGGCGCAGGTTCTGTGCTGGCACAGCAGTACGATGAGCGGGACGTTGAGCGCGACGCGCAGAGCACCCAGAGTGAACAGGGCCAGCGCGCCGGGCAGTCTGACTCGAAAAGTGCAGAAGATTACCGTGCCACCCGCGACGAGGCCCGCATGCAGAGCCGCGGCTATATGGACTCTTCACCGGCCAACAGCATGCACGCGAGCGAGCTGATCGGCACTGATGTTAAAACCACGAGCGATGAAGATCTCGGTTCGGTCGATGACCTGATCATTGACGAGAACGGCCAGATCGTCGCTATTGTGATCGGTGTTGGCGGATTCCTGGGCATGGGCGAGAAAGACGTCGCCATTGGCTGGGGTCACGTGACCACCTCCGGCACTGCGGATGATCGGGAACTTCGCGTCGACGTTACCCGTGAAGAGCTGCGCTCTGCGCCGGAGTTCGAACGCCGCGATTGATCGCAAGCACAACCCGGATCTAGTGGGATAACTAGACGGCAGGGGCGAAAGCCCCTGCCTTTTTTTATGCCTGGACTCCACACCTCCAGTACCGCATACCTCCACGCGATAGTGTTCGCCCTATCGATTTCCGCCCGGCCGCGTTCTACTCGTCCTGTACTACACGGCCGAAAATGCTGCTGCCCTGCGTACTGCCTCGATATCGTCCTGCAATGACATGGCCTGTTCGGAACGGGCCAGTGCCATGCGTGAATGCCTATTGGCGGCCGCGACCATCGCCTGGTCATCGGTCTCGGCCAACGCACGAAAAGCCTTCTGCAGTCGGATCGCAACTTCCACGAAACCGGCACCGTCACGAGCCAGAGCCGTAAATGCGTCGTCGAACAAGTCGTCGATCTCCAAGCTCGGCACGAATACCCGGTCATAGGTGATTTCCGCCACCCGGTCCTTCTCCAGCGGTGACACCCAAAGTGTAAACAGTCGGACCATTGAGCCGATTACATTGATCGCGGTCCCCGGATCATTGGTGCCAGGCGACAGCGCCTTGTCGGCGATCTCCGACAAGGCGACAAGCGCGAACCGCGGGTCATCATCAAACGCACGGTTGGGACAAATCTTGAAGGCGACAGCAAAGGCCTCCGGGTCGAACGCCTCGCACCCTTCAATGCGAAGAAGAGGACGGCGCGCGCTGACGAACGTACCCGGCAGAGCCGTCACCAAAACGCGGCAGTTGGCATCTTCAGCGACCGACTGCAACGTCTCCAGATCAATATGCTGGACATAACCAACCGTTGGCGAGAAGACCGGGGCCCCAAGGTCCCTGGTCGGATTCATGGGGCCTGCCAAAGCGCCCAGCGTGGGCGCATGACGACGCCGATCGAGTGCATCCGTGGCCGCCTCTTCCACTTTCTCAATGGTGTTGACCACGCGCCCCAGTCGGGCAATTCGGTCGACCCAGCGCACGAAGGTAACGATGACAATCACAAACACCAGAAGGGTCAGCGAAAAAATCGAAAACAGGCCGGCGTGGCCAAATATCTCGTTTTGAACGGATATGAGAGAAACAATACTAAAGATGAAGGCCCCTATAAACGCCGACAATGCGTTCTGGGTAACATCATCGGAAATCACGAGCGGGATGGATCGAGGGGTCGCACTGACACTGGCCGACGCATAAGCGGCGACCATGGCGCCTACTGCAAAGGTGGCAATAACCAGCATGCTGGACGCCATGATGGTCAACAAGGATTCGACAGAGTCCAGCTGGATGCGGGGCAATACCTTGGCAAGCCCCGTGCCGTCAGCGAGCCGGGCAACGAACGTACCGCCCACGGCAAGCACGCTAAGGCCCAGTGGCCTGACCCATAAACGATCTTTGAGCCGACTGAAAAAGACGCGCAGCCGGTCGGTCGTCAACCGGCGTAACTGGGGCATGATTTCGCTCTCCGACCGCGAGGGAAACACGGGTTTTCGATGAAACGGCTACGTTGTATCGGGTCTGCGGCGGAGCCCCCACAACCAGGCGAGGCCCCACCCCGCTTTGGCGAGGCACGGTAACGTCTTCGGAAGACCGCGTAGTCGCGAGATCGCCGAAGGCCGGGTTGCATCACTTCGCGGGTGGATCGCTGTCGCGGGAGAAATGACGATGAGCGGTGAGCGCGTCGATGAATGTTGATGCGCCCTCGGTCACGCCGCCAGCGTCCGCCAACAGGATGCCCGGATCTTCTTGCATGGCGGAGTCAATGCCCGCCATTTCCAGAAGCTCGCGGCCAGCCCCCAAGGCCAGGATCGTCTTGCAGTGCCTGAACTGGTCCTTGATGAACTCCATGGTGTGCCCGTTGGCTGCGAGCGCCTGGACCGCATCGCTCCCATCGGGCAGCACCAATGCATCGAACAGGACGGCCGGAGAATTCTCCATGGACTTGTTGGCTTCGATCTTTTCGCCGGAATCGCCGACGAACGTGCCCACTCGTGAACCCACAAAATGAACAATGCCACCCGCGTCCGTCAGCGCGCCATGAAGATCGACGAGCGAGGCATGGTGGACGCCCTCCTCGACCAGTACCGCAATCTGGCGCGTGCGGATTCCGGTTTCGCCGGG
Source organism: Thioalkalivibrio versutus (assembly GCF_001020955.1). Classification (NCBI taxonomy): domain Bacteria; kingdom Pseudomonadati; phylum Pseudomonadota; class Gammaproteobacteria; order Chromatiales; family Ectothiorhodospiraceae; genus Thioalkalivibrio; species Thioalkalivibrio versutus. The sequence continues at coordinate 688,663 of NZ_CP011367.1, read as the reverse complement.
CCGCGCCATCAGCGACAACGCTGGCGACTCGGTGATCTCCGGCGGTTCCGGATCGGTGACGGCCTTCGGCATGGCATCCGGCACCTCCATGCCCAAGCCAGTGGCGACCTCTGCCGCCAGTTCCCGTGAAACATTCACCAGCGAGGACACCATCCGTTCGCGGATCGCGCGGACATCGACCTTGCTCAGCTCGAAGCGGAATGCGGCTGCAATGTGCGCCTTCTCGACGTCGGTCTGACTCTCGAAGAACAACGTGGCTTGCGCATAGTGCTCGGAAAACTTCTCCGGCTTGCCACGGACCTTGTCCTCCGCATGGGCATCCGGGAACGACACGAAGCCGGCGGTCCCGGCCTGAAACGGGCAGCCACCCCCCAGTGAGTTCGGCTCGTAGGCCACGCGCCCGCGATGCACGGCCTGGCGGTGCATGCCGTCGCGCTGGTTGTTCTGCACCGGGGCAAGCGGCGAATTGATCGGGATCTCGTGGAAATTGGGCCCCCCGAGTCGCGTGATCTGCGTATCCGCATAGGAATGGATCCGACCGGCGAGCAACGGATCATTGGAAAAGTCGATGCCGGGGACGACATGCGCCGTGCAGAACGCGACCTGCTCGGTTTCGGCGAAGAAGTTGTCCGGGTTGCGGTTGAGCACCATGCGCCCCACGGGCGTCAGCGGGACCAGCTCTTCCGGCACGATCTTCGTGGAGTCGAGCACGTCGAAGCTGAAGCCGTCGGCCTGTTCCTCGGTGAAGATCTGCACACCCAGTTCCCATTCCGGGAATTCGCCCGATTCGATGGCCTCCCACAAGTCACGCCGATGAAAATCGGCGTCGGCGCCCGCGATCTTCACGGCTTCGTCCCAGACCAGCGAGTGCGTTCCCTGGAGCGGCGTCCAGTGGAACTTGCAGAACACGGACTCGCCCTGCTCGTTGACCAGGCGAAAGGTGTGCACGCCAAAGCCCTGCATCATCCGGTAGCTGCGCGGTATCGCGCGATCCGACATGGCCCACATCAACATGTGGGTGGACTCCGGCGACAGCGAGACGAAGTCCCAGAACGTGTCATGTGCGGACCCCGCTTGAGGCATGCCATGATGCGGTTCCGGCTTGAGGGCGTGGACCAGATCGGGAAACTTCATCGCGTCCTGAATAAAGAACACCGGGATGTTGTTACCCACCAGGTCCCAGTTGCCTTCGTCGGTATAGAACTTCACCGCGAAGCCACGGGCGTCGCGCGCGGTGTCCTTCGAACCGCGCTCACCCGCCACCGTGGAAAATCGCACGAACACCGGCGTGATCTTGCCCTTCTCGGCGAACGGCGCCGCGCGGGTGTACTGGGTCAGCCCGTCGTAGGCTTCGAAATATCCGTGCGCCCCGGAGCCGCGTGCATGGACGATCCGCTCCGGGATACGTTCGTGATCGAAATGGGTGATCTTTTCCCGCAGGATGAAATCTTCGAGTAACGATGGCCCGCGCAGCCCCGCTTTCAAGGTGTTCTGATTGTCGCCAATCCGAACACCTTGGTTGGTGGTCAACGGTTGCTCGCTGGGATCGACCCGGACCCGGTCGAGCGGGGCGACCGTCGCGTTCGTTCCGAGCCGAGCCGGCCCGCCAGTTTTCGCCGTACCGGGTTCCTCGGTCATCGTGCTCGCAGTCAACGCACTGGACCCCGGCTCCGTAGTAGGACCGGCCGGCGGCGCCACCGCGTTGTCGTGACCGTGGTCTTGCTCCTTGATGGTGTTGTAGGGCATCGCGGCGACGAAATCGTCGCTGGCTGCGGCTTGCTCCGCAACGATGTCGTTGGTTCTGAGCGCGGCTGGGGCCGATTTACCGCCTTTGCCTGGCGCCTGTGATGAACGACCTGTTTTTTTCTTAGCCATGATTCTTCTCCAGGGCGTCGGGGGATGGACGCACCCTGGCATCGATACCACGGGGGACGGGAACGCTCTGTGCGGCAACAAACGGAGTGGCAAGAAATACCCGGAGACGTCGATGACGACTCAACTGGATCACTGGTCGAGCAGGTTTTCTCCCTTTTCCGGCATGGGCGCGAGCGCGGCCTGATTGCGAATGACCTCGCCTTCCGGGCGGGTCTCGGCCTCGGACACGGTCATGGCTGCCCCCGATTCTTCCGCGGGACCGTCGGCAATCGGTTCCACGTATTGACGTTGTTCGGCCTGAATCGTCATGCCGGCCTCCATCAGCGCGCGCTTGGTCAGCCGAATGAGCGCCGAGCGCAACTGCTGGCCATTGGTTTTTCGTGAATCAAACCAGAATGACAGCTTGATGAGCACGGCCGCATTGCGAATCTCCTCGGCGACAACCCATGGCTCGGGGTTCTCCAGCACCGCCGGGTGACCCGCAAGTACGGCCAGGCCAATCGCCTGGGTGTCGGTGATGGAGTCGTTGAGACCAATCATCACGCCGAACTCCATGCGGTCATTGGGGTTGGCCGAGAAGTTGGTGATGTCGCTCTTGTAGATGGTCGCGTTGGGTACCTGCACGTGGTTGCCGTCCAGGGTCATCAGCACCGTGGCCCGAATCGTCATGCTTTGCACGAACCCGCGGGTTCCCCCGACCTCGATCAGATCACCGGTCCGAAAGGGGTTCTGTGCACTCAGAAAGATGCTCGCCAGAAAATTCTCGGTAATGTCGCGAAAGGCGATACCCAGCGCGATGCCGGCAAGCCCCGTACCACCCAGAACGGCCAGCGCGACGTTGGTCAGCCCGGCCACGTGGAACACGCTGTACAAGCCGGCAACGAACACCAGGACACCCCCGCCCCGGGCGACCACGTCCTTCAGCAGATTGTTCCGTTTACTGGTCTTTGTGGTCCATCGCAGCAACCGCGTGACGAGCACGCCCAGGGACCAGGCCAGCGCGAGGAGCAACAGGCTGAAAAGCACGTAAGGCAGGCTTCTCAGCACCGTTCTGCCGAGCTCGTTCAAGCCACTTAGCGCCGGACTCAGGTCCCAGATCGACGGCTCGATCAACTCGAGATGATTGACCACCGCGACCACGTCCTGGGTGCTGCGTGCCAGATCGCCGGCCCACTGGCGGTGGTTCTGACGACGGGCCTGGCCATACAGGAATGCCACCCCTTCATCGACCGTGACCGCCGGCTGCTCGTACCAGCCCGTTGCAACCAGAATCCGCTCCAGCCGGGCCGCGATGGCCTCGTCGGACGCTTCCGGCACAATGCCGACACTCGCCGGGGCCTCCAGCCGTTCCTCCGACTCCAGGGGCGTCAGGACGAGCGGTGGCTCGGCCGCGATCACCCATCCCGGCAGGGCCATGCCTATAACAGCCAGGACAACGGCAATCCGCATCATCCCGAGACAGTAGCCACCCGACCCGGAACCGTTCCGTGCGGTACCGAACCCAGCCTGTTATTCCCCGGATTTCTCGGGAGCATGCATCAGCGGCTTGAGATAGCGCAGCGTCAAAAACGTCGCGATGCTGATGAGGATCGCGATCTCGAAACGATGCGCGGCGACTGCCAGGCCGATCGCGCCCGTTGCCCAAAGGCTGGCAGCCGTGGCCGTACCTTCCACGCTACCACCGCTTTTGAGAATCGCTCCGCCACCGATGAATCCAATGCCGGTGATCAGGCCCTGCATGATCCGGGCCTGTGCGTCGGGCGACTCCAGTACCGAGAAGCCGATCAGGGCGTAGCCACAGGCGGCAACGGCGACCAACGGGAACGTCCGCAGTCCAATGGCGCGATCGCGAACTTCCCGGTCCCAGGCACTCGGGATCGCGAGCAGATAGGCCAACACAAGATCGCGCAGGTGACGGAGCATGAGGGACCCATCGAACTCCGGTATCAGCCATTCGAGCATGACGGCGGATTTCTGCGCACAACTTGAAAATCGATCGGCTTGAAGGAGAAATTATTCGACTGCCCGGCGGAACATGCGGACATCGCCACCACGAGGGGCATCTCGGCGCGCAGGCGAACGAAATCCCCGGCTTTGCTGAGCGGAGGAAGAACGCCGAACTCCCCCGTTGTGGCATCGATCGACACATGCATGAACGCATTGAATGCGATGGGAATGCGATCGACACCAATGCCGTAAGGGGCCAGTGCCGCCGCCAGATTGCCCTCGCAACCCGGACGACCCTCGTTCTCCCCATAGATGATTCTGAAGGTATCTTTCGAACAAGGTGTCAAAGTGAAATCATGCCGCCCGCAGGTATCCTCGATGATGGTGAACATTGGCCGACTGCGGTTCGAGTACAGTACATCGCCCGTCGTGAGCCAAAAGCGTGAGGCATAGTCAAGAGAACGCCCTGAAGACAGATACTCCCCATGATCCGGATTCCCGAATGCGACCACATCGCTTACCTGCTGGCCTTCGGGATCGATCACCACCAGTTCGTCTCCAGGGCCAAGCTCGACCGCCTGCGCGGAGCAGGGAGATATTCTCACCGTCGGTACGTCCGTGTTCACGGCTTTTCCTTGAAATGGAATGGGCATGTCCAGTTGGCTTCGACTTCACGGCCACTGTACTGCCTGGCCTCACTTGCTTCTCCAAACTCGGCCAGATTGGGGTTTCGGGATCCTTGCAACGCGATGTCACGTGCCCGAGTCGCTGCCTGAATCTTCTTGAAACGTCCGTCCTTTCTTAGCTTCTCGAACTGGCGGTGGGAATTGAACACCAATACCGGGTTGGTAAACCGTCTGGCGAGCCGCGAAGCGTTCGCGTGAAGCCCAATGGCAAAGAACGGATGCCCCGCTATGCTCAGGCTGAACAGCGGGCTGTCACTATCGCTGTTGACATCGTCGGCGGGAGGATTGCCCGCCAGAATGTCCAGCTTGTGGATTCGCCACAACTGCGCCCACATCAAGGACTCGAAACGAAGCTCGCTCATATCGCCTGGGCCACTGAACAGGGCGACATAAGAGTGCACGATGTCCTCGTTGCAAGCACTTGCTTCGATCATGGCAACGAATCGAGAAAGATCATCCAGCATCGGTCGATCATTGCCGGAGTCCCCTAGTGCGCCGAACTCATGAGTTTCGATCGAGCCACGGGCCAACGCGGACTTGGCGCCCACACAGGGATATGTAGCCTCGGCGAGCAACGCCAGAAAGCGCCCGCCCAGGTCCGGAACGGGCTGGAGGCCCACTTCGTTAGTACCAGGATCTCCAGGGTGTTTCATCCGCTTTTCGACAGGTCACCAATGGCCAACGGCGATCGGTGCTGGCCGGTAACCTCAGTGGTTCTTCCGCTTTCCAAGCGTGCTGTCCAGGGAACGCCTCATCTTGCGTGCGGCACCGTCGACCGCCTGCCCCACGGTCGCGGCTTCATCGGTCACGGCTACGGGCTGGAGACCTTCGACCCTGACTTCCAGCAGACAGCGTATGTCGGCGTTGCCGGATTTCTTGTCACTGTTCTCGTCGCTGAGGTGAACCTCCACGCGCGTCACCTGATCCGCAAAGCGCTCCAGGACGTTTCTGATGGTGGCTTCGGTCTGCTCCGGCTGTGCACCGGACTGGTCGATGTTGTCATCCGTGTTGATCTGAATCTGCATGTCACGTGCCTCAGTAGCGGTAGATTGCGGCGATTCCCGTACCGGTCGGCATCCGTTCCTTCGGCACCACGACCACCTCGCCGCCCATCTTGAGCACCAGGGCGCCCAGGTCATCGAGCACGTCGTCCGTTTCGGGGTGGGAGAGATCGTCGAACTCAAGCTCGCCGGTCGTCGCATCGACCCGACCGGGGATTTCCCGGCGCGCTTCGATCAGCAGGGTCGCCACGCGCCCGCCCACGGCGGCCCGGGCCACCTCGGCCAGGTCGTCGGAGCCAAGGCCCTTCGGCTGGTTACTGCCGAAGGCATCCACCAGCCCGGCCAGGCGCTCGAGGTAGCGAGGTTCGATGGTTTGCCAGACCCGCTCGCGAAAGTCGTCGCTCGACGCAAGCGCATCCGGATGCACGTCCAGGCTCTCGGAAATCAGGAAAGGGTTGTGGCTGAGCGCGTGAAACATGTGGTGGTGCTCCGGCAGGGCAGCGAGTAGCAGCGGCAGGCCGGAGGGCTTGGAATGGTGTTCAAGGACCGCGCGATCGACTGCGCGGAAGAATCGCTCCGCGTCATCGTCCAGTTCGGCTTTTCGGCCCCCATGGCCATGGTGCATGGGGGCCTGGCCGCCGCCGCTGCCGCCATAGGCCGACACCGTCTGGCGGGAATCGGTGAGTTCGTCACCCAGCGCCTCGGTGATCGTCTGCGGCACGCCATCGGCAGGCGTGATCTCGTCCAGGGCGTCACGGTTGCCCTCGAACACCTTCATCTCGTGCCGGCTCAAGGCGAGCACCTGATAGCGATCCGCCGATTGCAGGATGCGCAGCAAGGGCTTGGTGTGGAAGCTGTCCGCCACAACCGCCAATTCGGGGACCGGGCGCTGGAGCTTGTAGACCCGAAACCGATTCCTGTCGCGCAACACGGCCAGGCCGTCGAAGGTGCAGTTCCAGAACTCGCGATCGTCCGCGAGGGCCAGCAAGGGTTCGAGCAAGGGCTGGATCTCGTCGCTCGCAAACTTTTGTCGCAGCGAGTCCTCCAGCGCTTTCACCAGATTCTTGAAGCGTATTGGATCCTGCTCATTGTCCGGGTGGTCCCGATGAGTCGGTTGATAAAGCGAAAGGCACGGCGGGTCACAGTCATCCCAGAGGCCCGCCGCGGCGTCCTGGTCGACACGGTTCACTGACATTCCGGATCTCTCCAACAAGGCACACCATCCGTATAGCACGCCGGCACGTCCATTTATGTGCGGCGTCGCGCTTAGCTCCGAACGGCCGATGGCACAAGCGCACCCCGATTCCAGCTCATGCCGACATGGCTGCCCCGGGCTTCTGTTCGCGGGTCCAGATGATCAGAGTGGTGCGCCACTCGGTGTGGCAACGCACCGACACAACGGTCCCGCCCGGTGACTCTACGGAGCACATCCGCCCGAACTGATTCGTCAGGAATTGCCGAGGGGCCTCTACACGCCAATCGGTCACCACTTGGAGGTGACAGCATGGGGGAGACGAACCGCGGCCGGCCCCGGCCCCGCTGGGCCACCCTCCGCCTGGGCGAGATCACGGTGGCGATGGGCATGGCGATGGCGGCCGGTCTGGGCGTGGGCCTGGCGGCGTTGGCCGTGGACACCGCATGGCTGTGGCCTCCACCCGTCGAGCTCGGCACTGTGGGTAGCGCACGGGTCCTGCTGGGGTCAGTGACCGGGGGCCTGATCACGGTCGCGGTGTTCGGCCTCTGGATGCGCACCGTCGTGGTTGGCCTGATGGCCGCGCACTTCTCGCCCCGGACGCTGCTGACCTTTCTGGACGACCGCTTCCAGCGGAATCTGCTCGCATTCATGTCGGCAGGCGTCGTGGCCGTGCTGGTCATCCTGGTAAGGATGCCCTCCGACGAACAGGCGGCCGCGCCCATTGTGAGTACGGTGCTGGCGGTGATCATCGCACTGGCCGCGATGGCGGGCGTGCTGCTGGCGATCCAGCACGCCACGCGCAGTCTGTCGTTGTCGGAGCTGGTCAGCCATCTCGCCGATAACGCCCTCAAGGTACTCGATCGCCACCCCGGGGCACGGCTCGAGATCACCGGGGTGCCGCCACCCACGTCCGCAGCGCAGACGGTCCTGGCCCCGGGCACCGGCTGGGTTACCGCCATCGACATCGACCGGATGCGCAAGGCGCTGCCGGCCGGCGGGGTCGTACATCTCCGTTGCCGCGTTGGCGAGTTTGTCACCCCCCGCTGCACGGTCGCGCTCGTCTCCCCCGCCGATGCCAACCTCGACAGCGTGGCCGAAGCGATCAGCCTTGCCCGCACCCGCAGCGCTGACCTGGACCTCGCGTTCGCCGTGAGCCAGCTGGTCGACGTCGGGACGTTCGCCTTGCAGGCACACGCGGACACCGCGACCGCCCACGAGGTGCTGGTCCACCTCGAAGCCGTCCTCGTGGAGATCGTCGAGCGTGGGCTGCCGCGGCTGCACGACAAGGACCAGGACGGCCGCTGTATCTACGACGAGTTCGGCTGGGACCCTGCCAACCTCGTGCAGTTATGCGCGGAACGACTGCGGGAGCCCGCCGCCCGCGACCCGGAAACGGCCCGGCACCTGATGCACATGCTCGATCGGGTCCGCGAGGCCGCCGAGGAACGCGAGGCGTTCGCGGTCCTCTCGGAGGTCCGGCGCCAGGTGGAGATGGTGCTGGCTCTGGCAGACGCCAACGGAATGCTGGCTCGCGACCGTCAGCGACTGGAGCGGGAGGCCGAGGCTTTTGTCGAAGGTCACTGACGGGGCTCGGAGCGACGTCTTGTGGGACAGCACATCATGCAATCGACACCCCCGCAAGCGACCCCGAAGAACGCCATGACCGGGCCGCAGCGCTGCTGGCGCATCCCCCCTGCGGCGAAGCCCACGACGTCGGCGTCAGGGATACGCTGGTTAACAGGCGAGCACGTGACATCATCCAAAATAAAACCCATCAGAACCCGCGGCGGCATGATAACAAGTGCAAACCAGTTCACACTTCTTGGGAAGTTATCTCGTATTCCTGACATGAATCTAAAAACACCAATATCCCAACCCACACGAACGGCCCTGCCAAGCCCGTCTGTTATTATTACCAACCCAATCCATGAATACCCCTATGCGCCTCGCTGAATTTATCAGGAAAGAAATGGAGCCGATTCTTCAGGACTGGGAAGAATTTGCCGGAACCCTTCTTCATGCCAGCCAGATGGGGACGACCGGACTGCGTGACCACGCCAGGGACATGCTGCTGACCATTGCCGACGACCTCGAGTCCCACCAGAGCGAGTCGGAACAGGCCGACAAATCGAAAGGCTGCGAGCCGAAGACGGGGGACGAGTCCTGGGCGGAAGTCCACGGCGGTGATCGACAGACCAGCGGCTTCAGCGTCATTGAGACCGTTTCCGAATTTCGCGCCCTGCGCGCGAGCGTGGTCTCACACTGGACGAAAGATTACCCAACGATCGCTGGCCAACAGCTTGAGGATCTCACCCGGTTTCATGAAGCGATAGACCAGGCCGTCGCCGAATCGCTGGAACAATATGCGACCGTCAAGGAGATGGAAACCCGACTGTTCGGGGCCATTCTGGTCGCGTCGCCAGACCCGATTCATGTGCTGGACCCCGAAGGGCGATTTGTTTACGCAAACAAGGCCACAGCCGATCTTTTCGCTCTCGCGCCCGAGGCGATCATCGGCAAATCCAGCTTTGACCTCGGCTTCCCGTTCGCCCCGGCCTTCCAGCACAGCATCGACAAAGTCGTTGCTGACCAGTGCACGCAACGAGGAAAATTCGTCCACATGTTTCCCTCTGGTCAGGGTGATCGATTCGAGTATGTGCTTGCGCCCGTACTCGACGAGCATCGCAACACCGAAGCAATTGTCTGCACCTCTCGGGATATTACAAAACAAGCCGTCGCCGAGGAAAAAATATGGCATCACGCCAATCACGACCTGTTGACTGGGCTTCCGAATCGACGTCTTTTTCTTGATCGTCTGGAACAGGGCGTCAACCATGCGAAACGCAGCGGCCAGTCCATTGCGGTCCTTTTCATGGACCTTGATGGCTTCAAGGAGATCAACGACTCGTTTGGGCATGAAGCGGGTGACCGCTTACTTTCGGAGGTCGCCGAGCGCCTCACGCATTGCATCCGGCAGGAGGATACGGTGAGCCGCCTGGGCGGCGACGAATTTACCGTTCTGGTGACGGGCGTCAAACAGCTCAAGGATGTCGAGCGTGTGGCCAGAACCATTACTCGGGAACTCGCCAGGGCCATCGACATCGGGCAAACCTCTGTCCACATCTCCGCGAGCATTGGCATCTCGTTCTACCCCAAGGACGCGACCTCTCCGGTCTCTCTGCTGGAAGCGGCCGACAAGGCCATGTATCAAGCCAAAAAAAGCGGTTCGCGCTGGATGTCGGCCTAGGGAAACACTGCTCACGAACGTCACTCGCTTCCAGCGACCGGGCGGATGGCATCCGCACCGCCGGGATGAACCATCCCCGGCACGCTACGTGCGGTTTCGCACGGACGCGCGTCCACAAGCGTCGCATCATCCCACTTGCGCCGTTGGCATGGTTGGTGAGCTGACCACTTGAGCTCGGTCACCCCGCGCGTCGTGGACCGACCATGAAAGTGCTCCCCCCTGGCGTTTTTGGCGCCAGCCAGGGGGCCACTTCGCAATGCCTGGCCGCTACACCCGTTTGGAGTACCTCCGCGATGTCACTGGCTGGGAGCCGACGATCGATGTTCTGGGTTATTGGCATCACCGCGCTCGCCACCACCCTGACGCTGGTCCTGTTGCAAAACTTCTCCACATCCGGGGAGGTGGTCGATCGCAAGATCGAACATCGCTACGCGGTCTCCGACCCGCAGTTTCGGCGCGAGATGTCCGTCATGCTGGGCCCCGCCATCGTGCACGGCAATCAAGTGACCGCGCTGCAAAACGGCGACGAGATTTTCCCGGCAATGTTGCTGGCGATTCGCTCGGCACAAACCTCCATCACCTTCGAGACGTTCATCTACTGGTCAGGCGAGATTGGAGCAGAGTTCTCGCAAGCCCTTTCCGAGCGGGCGCGCGCGGGCGTGCAGGTGAGCGTCATCATCGACTGGGTCGGTAGCGCCAAGATGGATCAGTCGCTGCTGGATTCCATGCAGGCCGCCGGGGTGCAGCTGCATCGCTATCGGCCTTTGCGCTGGTACAACCTCGGACGCATGAACAACCGCACCCATCGCAAGCTTCTGGTGGTCGACGGTCGCATTGGCTTTACCGGAGGGGTGGGCATCGCGGATCAGTGGACCGGCGACGGAGGGGACCCCGAGCAATGGCGTGATACGCACTTTCGGGTCGAAGGGCCCGTAGTGGCGCAGTTGCAGGCAGCCTTCAACGATAACTGGATCAAAAGCACCGGCGAGGTGCGAAACGGCCCGAGCTACTTTCCGGCCCTGCAGGAGGAGGGCGAGATCGACGCGCACGTGTTTATCGCTTCGCCCTCCGGCGGCAGCGAGAGCATGCATCTAATGTACCTGCTTGCCATCGCAGCGGCCGAGGCGACGATCGACCTGGCCGCGTCGTATTTTGTGCCCGACAAGCTGTTGCTCGACGCCTTGGTGGCTGCGCGCGGTCGCGACGTCCGCGTCCGTATCCTGTTACCCGGACCACACATCGACGCGCTTACCGTCAAAATCGCCTCGAAGGCCGACTGGGGCGAGCTGTTGCGCGCGGGGGTCGAGATCCACGTCTATCAGCCCACCATGCTGCATACCAAACTCCTGGTCATCGATACCGAGTTTGTCTCGGTCGGATCGACCAATTTCGACATGCGATCGCTTCGGCTCAATGACGAAGCGAGTCTGAACATCTACAACGGCGCATTCGCCAGGGAGATGACGGACGTCTTCGAGGCAGACCTGCTGGCCGCAGAGCGGTATTCCCTTGAGCGCTGGAATACGCGCCCGCTGCGGGAAAAGCTCTCCGAGAAGCTCCTGCTACCGATCAAGTCCCAGCTCTGATCCGGAGATGCCTCCACGCGGCATGCAGGCATCTCCATCGGAACCCGCCTCGCTCGTGCGGAAGCCCTCGCAGGCCCCTGCGCACCACGCCCCCCCCCGCTCATGATCCCCATTCGCCTACAGCATCCCTGTACACGGGCTCTTGATCCCGCGGTCTTCCAGGGCCTCTGTATATGTTGGGCAGCGCACAGACCCACCGCCGGGCTTGCCCTAGTTTGGAAGCTTCAAGCTGCCTCTACTGACCGCGTGGAAGAGGCCGACAACGAGCGCTACCACTACCTGGAGATCATCTGATGAACAAGGATCAAAGCAAAGGTCATGGGAAAGAAGCCAAAGGGAAGCTAAAGGAAGTTGCTGGCAAGGCGACCGGCGACAAGAGCACCGAGGTCAAGGGTAAGGCCGAGAAGCATGCCGGCAAGGCTCAAGCCAAGTACGGGGACCTCAAGAGCGACGCCAAGAAGAAAACCGAATGATCGGCTCTGCACCCGGCTCGGAAAGTGGCCAAGAAGCCTCCAACGACACACATGTCGGACCCACGCTAGTGAGCGCCAGCACCATAACCGGTGACGAGGTCTGCAACCTGCGGGAAGAGAAGCTGGGCAAGATCCTGGACGTGATGCTTGACATCAGCGAGGGCGAAATACGGTACGCGGTCCTGGCCTCAGGCGGTTTTCTAGGCATGGGTGATCGTTTATTCGCGATCCCGTGGAAGGCCTTGAAGCACGACAAGGAGCACAAGCGATTTTTGCTTGACGCCGATCCCGAGTGGTTAAAGAACGCACCAGGGTTTCCCAAGGATGAATGGCCCAACATGGCCGACGCAACCTGGCATTCAACTGTGGATTCCTACTACGCCAGGGATGACGCTGCGGGGTGATCGCGCGAGGTACCGGTGGAACCTTGTGGCCGGCTTAACCGTGTAGGCGCCCCCATGCATGGTGGACACTATTGACGGTTGCGGTTTCCAACACCGCGACTTTTCCCGCACGCCATCATTGAATAACGACCCCTCATCCATTAGGACGATTAACCATGGCGACTAATGAAACTCTGGCACTGAACAAGATCCTGGCAGTTGTTTTGATTGTTGTGGGCCTGATCCTGCTGTTCTTTGCGTATCGCTCATCCCAAAGTCTCGGCGACCAGGTGACCGAGGCCGTTACCGGCCGTTTCACGGACTCCACCATTTGGTTTCTGGTCCTGGGCGCGGCTTCCGCAGCGGCCGGTGTCGGGTTGTTCTTCTTCGGCAAATCGTCAAGGACCTGAGCCAGGCCCCCCACAATGCCCCACGACACGGAGGAATCCCTCGATGAAGGGGGCGGGAGGGCTGCTCAGGACCGCGCCGGGTTACGCCCGCATAAACGACTGTTCAACGCCGCCGAGCTTCGCTTGTTCCGCTATACGGCGGTCTTGCTGTCCCTGGTGGCGTTGACCGCGCTGATCGCGATTGTTGCGTGGTCTCTAGGCTGGATACTGAGCACGTTCTACAACCTCCTCCTGTCGCTCTCGATCGCAGGCATCCTGGCGCTGGTGCTTCATCCAGTAGTGAATTTTCTCGAGACCCGGCTTCGCTTGCCCAGATGGCTGGCCATCATGCTGCTGATGGCGATCTTCTTTCTTGGGGTCGGCGCCCTGTTGTTCTTTCTTGTCCCCACCCTGACCGCCCAGATCGTTCAGCTGGTAACCGCCTTGCCCGAGACCCTGGCGCGCTGGGAGGATCATTTTTCGTTTTACTTTCCGGAAATTAGCGCCATGATTTCGGAACGCCTGGAAGCCGGCAATGGGGGGGAGTCCGAGTCTTCTCTGGAAGTCACCGGAGAGACCGTTATGTCCTATTTGGGGATATTGGCGGGTATCAGCTTCGTTCCGCTGTTTCTCTTCTTCGCGCTGCTCTCGGGTGACTCGCTGCGGGGAAAGGCATCGGAACTGTTATCCATATTCCAAGGGCGCACTCAGCAGAAATTACTCTATTTCATGGATGTTTTCGTGGGATACATGACCGCCTTCTTCCAGGGCCAACTGATGATCGCCATGATCATGGGTGCCCTGTATGCGCTCAGCTTTACGCTGATCGGCCTGCAGTACGGCGTGCTTGCCGGGCTCGTGCTGGGACTGCTGAATATCGTCCCCTTCCTGGGAACCCTGATCGGACTGTTGGTGATTCTGCCCCTGGCCTACCTTCAGCCGGATGGCGGCATTGAGCTATTGATGCTGACCGTACTGGCGTTCGCAGTGATACAACTGATCGAAAGCTGGTTGCTGACGCCGAAGATCATGTCCAACCGTTCTGGCCTGCACCCCGCACTTGTCATCATTTCCCTGTTCTTCTGGGGCACCGCCCTGAACGGGATTATCGGGATGGTACTCGCGATTCCTTTGACGGCGTTCTTTGTGGCCATCTGGGGTGAAATCAAGTCCAGCCTGAAACACGCGCTGAGTAGCCGGGAGGACGCACGACCATGAAGGAAACAGATCCCAGTCAGGACGAGGATGGCGGTCACGACCGCAGCCAGGACATCACGCAAATCCTGAAGACCCTGGCGGCGGACATCGCTCGCCTTCTTGCGGTAGAGGCGCGGCTGTTCGGACACACGGTGCTGATGATGATCGGGCTCACCGTGATGATTGCGCTTCTGTTGGTGGGCAGCTGGCTGTTTGCCGGGGCGAGTCTGGTGGTCGCCCTGGCCAGCCTGCAGGCCTTCAGCCTGACGGGCGCGCTGCTGACGGTAACACTGGCACATGTGGTGCTGGCGGCGCTGGCCTTCTGGCGACTCCGGCACATCACCCGGGACCTCACGTTCCGTGAAAGCCGGGCGAGCGTTAACAGCTTGCTCGTCCAGGCGAGATCGCTCGTTGACGCTGCAGAGCAGCAACCCCCGGAAGCAGAACCGCAGCGCCCCGAGAAATAAGTCGCGGTCAGCGAAGCGGCGAGCCGATCAGACTGGAGGCAATCCGCCAGGCTTTCATCTGGCCCGCCAGGATTCCATAGGTATATTTGATGCCGGGCATATCCAGGCGACCGGCCAACAAGCCACACCCAAAGGCAATGGCCAGCACAGCAGGCCGGCGGGCCAGGGCCCGTGCCCGGTGCAGCAAGCGGTCGATCCGCCAGCGCACAAGGCCGGCACCGTGATCAATTCGGCCGCGCAAATGCGCGGCCTCCTGCCTTAACTGGTGGCCACGGAACACGATCAACGGCGCCGTAAAGCAGCCACCAAGGTCCCCGCCGCGAATGCGAGACCCAGGGAAAGCAAAGGATTTTCCCGCACGAAGCCACTAACCGATTGCAGGGCCTCTTCGGATTGCTCCTTGACCTTCGCCCCGGCCTCCTTGGCTTTCTCCTCCGCGCTCGCCGCCCCATGGCGGATCCGTTCTTCGGCCTTGCCGGCGCCCCTGGCGGCCTGGTCTACAGTCTCGTGAGCGCGTTCCGAGATGCGATCGGTGGTGGCGTGTTCGCTACTGCCTGGTGTATTCATGGCTATTTCCCGTTGCTGTGGTGGGATAAAGGTGGATGCCGATCAGCATCCACCGACAAGCAACGGAAAGTTTCTCGGAAATGGCTCCACCCGTCTGCGCGGTAGCGAACAAAAGCGCCAGATCCACCAGCTTCTTTGAACCAGGCACACCTGGCTGCGCTGGATGTACCGTGGTCGCGGGTGGTGTGGGTGATCTCGGGGGACACTGCCGACCGCACACCGGGCTGACACTCAAGGCCCAGGACGTCGCTCACGGGGGCTACCCGCTGTGGTTCATGGGCCTGGCGGGAGCACTACAAATGGCCGGCAGCACGCCCTCCTGGCCTGGGGGATGCCGGCCCTATCACGGCCACTGATAGACACCGCGATTAAGCGCGTCCCGGATGGCCGAGATCAGCTTGTTGCCTCTCAGGGTCGCGCCGGTAAAGGCGTCGATGTCGTCCACCACCTCCTCCGGCGCATAGAGATCGAATAGGGCCGACAGCGGCCGGCCTTCGAGGTAATCGATAGCCTGACGGTGCTGGCGCATCACGGCATGAAGTTCCTCGTGCTCCTCAAGCGCCAGATAATCCACCCCCCGGTAGCTCAGGTACCGGAACCGGACGTTGTGGAAATGATGGTCCCGCAGATCGAACTGGATATTGACCTGCATCGCGCCCCGGTCCGAAAACACGCCTCGATAGCGCCCGTCCAGGTACGTCCCGGGCGACAGGCCGAGCAGCACCCGGCCCGGCGGATGGGTGGCGGGTTCCCGCGTGGGCGCTGAAGCCTCGGGCCGTGCCTGGGGTGCCGGTGCATCGGCAAGTTGCCCTACCCGGTACTGTTCCAGCATGGCGGCGGCCCTGGGGCTGTGCGGACGC
This sequence comes from Thioalkalivibrio versutus, assembly GCF_001020955.1. Lineage (NCBI taxonomy): Bacteria > Pseudomonadati > Pseudomonadota > Gammaproteobacteria > Chromatiales > Ectothiorhodospiraceae > Thioalkalivibrio > Thioalkalivibrio versutus. The sequence continues at coordinate 672,790 of NZ_CP011367.1, read as the reverse complement.
CCGGGCGTCTTGTTGTACCAGCCTTCCGTGGCATCACGGCCGCACCACTCCAGTATCACGTCCTCGGAGGTGGGGTGACGCGGAATATAGTCCGTCACGTCGTACACCTGGCCGTCGATGGCCTTCCAGCAGCTCTCGGCACTGTCGTGGGCCGCAAGCTCCTGTTCTGTAAACAGGCGCTGATCGTCGTCGGTCTCGCGGGTCTCCGCGACCAGCGCGCTGACGGCCCAAAGGGTGATGATCATGGCGCAGAAGGCCACGAACGCGGTGTAGGCAATCTTGTTCACGGTCATAGGAAATCAAACGCCTCCGTATGAATGCGGCCCCTGGGTACACCGGCTCGGCTCAGCAGCCCCATCAGGTGATACACCATGCCGGGCGGCCCGCAGATGTAGATCTCCCGTTCCGCCAGGTCCGGGCAATGGGCGCGGATGAACGCTTCATCCACGGGGCCGCGATCCTGGAAATAATGGATCTGTGCATCGAAATGCGGGTGCCCCTGCGCGATCTCCCGAAGCTCGTCCATGTAATAGGCGCGGTCCGGTCGATTGGCCAGGTAGATCAGGGTGACATCCGGCCCGCCCCCGGGCTCCCGCTGGAGGGCCCGGGCGCCGGACACGAAGGGCGTAATGCCGATGCCGCCACCGAACCAGAGCTGCCTGCGTTGCGGCTCGCATCGCTCGAAGAACTGCCCGTAGGGGCCCTCGATCTGCACGGCGGTTCCCGGTGTCACCGTCTGCAATGCCCGGCTGGCGTCGCCCAGGGCCTTGATGCCCACCCGGACAACGTCCTCGCCTGGCGCCGAAGAGATGGTGTAGGGGTGCTCTTCCCCCCGGCCGGCTTCCAGGCCCGGGTCGTGGGGGGTGAGGTACATGAACTGTCCCGCGGCATGAGACATGGCCCGGCCCCTCGGGGCGAGGGTGATCTCCACCACGTTGGACGCAAGGGCGGTCACGGCATCGACGGTATAATCATGGCGCCCCAGCCGGGGCGACAGCACCTTGCGCCAGAACACTGCGGCAACCGCCAGGGCCGCGAGCCCCCACCAGAGCAGCACATGCTCCACGAGCATGACCGCGTGCGCGAACGCCAGCAGGAACGCGGGCACCGACAACAGGTGGAGGCGCTTCCAGCGCTGGTAATGCGGCCTGCCGAAAAACTGAAAGGTGGGCGCGAGAAAGATCAGCATCAGCGCCAATGCGCCCCAACCGATCCATACCGCCCCGTGTTCAAGGGGCGGAAAGATCACCTGGATGGCCGCTTCCGGAGAAATGGGCAGCGCCCCGAAGGCCAGCCACACCACGTGCAGCATGATCAGGATGAAGGCTGCGAAACCCAGTATCCGGTGCAGGGTCCAGATGCGCGGCAAACCGCCGAACCAGCGATCCAGGCCCGGCAGGCGCACACTCAGCATTGCACCGACCAGCAGCGCGCTCAGACCTAGCACGCCGGCCAGGTGACCAAGCGCCGAGAGCACCTCGGCCGCGCCGGCGCCCGGCCGCGGCCACCAACGCGGCCACGCCACCAGCACCGGCAGCAGCAGCAACACCACGACAATCCAGTCACCCGCTCTGATGCGTCTGAACATGGGATCCGTTTATTCCAGGAAGTCCACCTCGGCACAGTCTAGGTAACCGCCGATCAATGTACACGCTCGCGTTAGTGCACCGTGTCTTCCGAGGCAAGGCGTAGCCCCACGGCCGGTCGTCGTGCTACGGGCCGTGGGCTAAGCAGGATCCTGAAGCCTCCGCTATGACGCCGGTCAGCACCCGCCATTGCGGGTCTTTCCAGTCACTCCCACTCGATGGTGGCGGGGGGCTTGCCGGAGATGTCGTAGGTGACGCGGGAGATGCCGGGGATCTCGTTGATGATCCGCCGCGAGACGTGGTCGAGGAACTCGTACGGCAGGTGCGCCCAGCGCGCGGTCATGAAGTCGATGGTCTCCACCGCGCGCAGGGCCACCACGTAGTCGTAGCGCCGGCCGTCGCCCATCACCCCCACCGACTTCACCGGCAGGAAGACCGCGAAGGCCTGCGAGGTCTTGTCGTAGAGATCGGCCTTGCGCAGCTCCTCGATGAAGATCGCGTCGGCGCGGCGCAGCAGGTCGGCGTATTCCTTCTTCACCTCGCCGAGGATGCGCACGCCCAGGCCCGGCCCGGGGAACGGATGGCGATAGACCATCTCGGTGGGCAGGCCCAGCTCGACACCGATCTTGCGCACCTCGTCCTTGAACAGCTCACGCAGCGGCTCGACCAGCCCCAGCTTCATGTTCTCCGGCAGGCCGCCCACGTTGTGGTGCGACTTGATCACGTGGGCCTTGCCGGTCTTGGAGTCGGCCGACTCGATCACGTCCGGGTAAATCGTGCCCTGGGCCAGCCACTGCACGTTGTCGAGCTTTGCAGCCTGTTCGTCGAACACGTCGATGAACAACCCGCCGATGATCTTGCGCTTGGCCTCCGGGTCCTGGATGCCCGCCAGGGCGCTCATGAAGCGCTCCTCGGCATCCACACGGATCACCTGCACACCCATGTGGCGAGCGAAGGTCGCCATGACCTGGTCACCCTCGCCCTCGCGCAGCAGCCCGGTATCCACGAACACGCAGGTCAGCTGGTCGCCGATCGCCTTGTGCAGCAGCGCGCCCACCACCGAGGAGTCCACCCCGCCGGACAGGCCCAGTACCACGTGATCGTCGCCGACCTGCTCGCGCACCCGCGCGGCCATGTCGTCGATGATGTTGTCGGCCGTCCACAACGCCGCGCAGCCGCAGATATCGTGCAGGAAGCGCTCGATGATGCGCTGGCCCTGGGTGGTGTGGGTCACCTCGGGGTGGAACTGTACGCCGTAGAAGCCGCGATCCGGATCGGCCATGCCGGCGATCGGTGCGGAATCGGTGGAGGCCATCAAGCGGAAGCCCTGCGGCAGCTCGGTCACGTGGTCGCCGTGCGACATCCACACGTCCAGCAGACCATAGCCCTCCGGCGTAGTGTGATCCTCGATGTCGCGCAGCAGCGGCGTATGGCCACGGGCGCGCACCTGGGCATAGCCAAACTCGCGACGCTCCGACGGCTCGACCCGACCACCCAACTGCGCGGCCATGGTCTGCATGCCGTAGCAGATGCCCAGTACCGGAACCCCCAGCTCGAACACCGCGTCCTCGGCGCGCGGGGGCTGGTCGACATTCACCGACTCGGGGCCGCCGGAGAGGATGATCGCAGTGGGATTGAACGCCCGGATGTCGGCCGCCGGCATGTCCCAGGCATGCACCTCGGAGTAGACCCTGGCCTCGCGCACGCGGCGGGCGATCAGCTGGGTGTACTGGGAACCGAAGTCCAGCACCAGAATGCGGTGGGCGTGAAGATCCTGGGTCATGAGGTCATCCGGTATCCCGGCCTGCGGGCCGGGAGTATGTCAGGTAGGGATACCCGGCCATCGTGGCCGGGTCAGTCCATGCGGTAGTTCGGGGCTTCCTTGGTGATCGCCACGTCGTGCACATGGCTCTCGCGCATGCCGGCGGCGGTCACGCGGACGAAATGCGGCTTGGTCCGCATCTCTTCGATGTTGTGTGCGCCGACATAGCCCATGGACGAGCGCAGCCCGCCCATCAGCTGGTAGATGATGGCGACGATCGAGCCCTTGTACGGCACCCGGCCCTCGATCCCCTCGGGCACGAACTTGTCGGCCGAGCTGTTCGGGTCCTGGAAGTAGCGATCCGAGGAGCCCTGCTGCATCGCGCCCAAAGAGCCCATACCGCGATAGATCTTGTAGGAACGACCCTGGTACAACTCGACCTCGCCCGGGGCCTCTTCGGTCCCGGCGAACATCGAGCCCAGCATCACGCAATCGGCGCCCGCGGCGATCGCCTTGGCCAGGTCCCCGGAAAAGCGCACGCCCCCGTCGGCGATCATCGGCACACCCGTGCCCTTCAGCGCCTCGGACACATCGGAGATCGCCGTGATCTGCGGCACGCCGACGCCGGCCACGATGCGGGTGGTGCAGATCGAGCCCGGCCCGATTCCGACCTTCACGCCGTCGGCCCCGGCCGCGACCAGCGCCTTGGCCGCATCGGCGGTGGCGATGTTGCCACCGATCACCTGCACGTCCGGGTAGTGCTTCTTGACCCAGGCGACGCGATCCAGCACGCCCTGGGAATGCCCGTGCGCGGTATCCACCACCAGCACGTCCACCCCGGCCTCGACCAGCGCGGCCACGCGCTCATCGGTGCCCTCACCCACACCCACCGCGGCACCCACGCGCAGACGGCCCCGCTCGTCCTTGGAGGCATGCGGGTGCTCGGTGGACTTCTGGATGTCCTTGACCGTGATCATCCCGCGCAGCTGGAAGTCGTCGTTGACGACCAGCACCTTTTCGATCCGGTGCTTGTGCAGCAGCTCCAGCACCAGCTCGCGGTCAGCCCCCTCGGGCACGGTAACCAGGCGCTCGCGCGGGGTCATGATCTCCGAGACCGGGGCGTTCATGCGGGTCTCGAAGCGCAGATCGCGGGAGGTCACGATGCCCATCAGGTCGTTGCCGGAAACGATCGGCACGCCAGAGATGTGATTGGCGTCGGTCAGCGCAACCACGTCGCCGATGCTCGCATCCGGGCCGATGGTGATCGGCTCGCTGATCACACCGCTTTCGTATTTCTTGACCTGCCGGACCTCGGCGGCCTGGGCCTCCGCCGACATGTTCTTGTGCACGATCCCGAGCCCGCCCTCCTGGGCCATCGCGATCGCCAGATTGGCCTCGGTGACCGTGTCCATCGCGGCCGACACCACCGGGGCGGACAGCGTGATCTCGCGGGTAATCCGGGTACTCAGGTCGACATCACGCGGAACGACATTCGAATGCCCCGGGATCAGCAGTACATCATCAAAGGTAAGGGCTTCACCGAGTATCCGCATGCACCACTCCAGGCCAGGCCCGCCGGGACGCAAGGGGGAAAATCCCGGGGGCGGATAAATAGCCGTTCAGTATAGAATTCGGGCCCTTCCGGGACAAGCACAGACACACATGCAAGGGCCGTGCGCAGACGCCCGGACAGCACCCTGATAGGATGCGAATCCATCCCGAGCCCCCTGCCAGGCGAGACCCATGCCCGAGCGCGCGCCTACGGCCCGCATCACCCGACGCACCGCGCTGGCCCTGTTGCTGGCCCCCGGCCTCGGCCTGGCCACTGCGTCCAGCGCTCGCGCCGACTGGTGGCGCTTCGGTCAGGACATGTTCCGCTCGCTGATCACCCGGCCACCGGAATTCGCCGGGTTGTCGACCGCCGAGCTGATCGAGGCGGTGCACGAGGCCCTGGTCATCGCGACCCACGCCGCCTCCGAGACCCTCAGCCGGCGCAACGGCTTCTACGGCAACCCGGACGTGCGCATCCCCCTGCCCGAGGTGCTCGCCACCACACGGCGATCGCTGGGCCGGCTCGGCATGGCCGCGCCGCTGGACACCCTGGAGGAGCGCATGAACCGCGCGGCCGAGGATGCGGTATGGCAGGCCCGGGAACCCTTCATCCGGGCGATCTTCGCGCTCGATCTCGACGATGCCCGCGGCATCCTGCTGGGGCCCGAGGACGCCGCCACCCGCCATCTGGAAACACAGATGCGACCGCGCCTGACTGAGGCCATGCGTCCCGCGATCGAGCACAGCCTGGACGCCGTGGAGGCCATGACGACCCACCGCGAGCTGGAGTCGCGGATGCGCGACATCCCGTTTCTGGCAAACGTCCGCCTGGACCTGGCCGAGCATGTGCTGGACCACACCATGGACGGCCTGTTCCACGCCCTCGCGGAAGAAGAGGCCCGCCTGCGGGTCGACCCCGTCGGGCGCGGCACCGATGTCTTCCAGCGCGTCTTCACCCGTCTGTAACCATCGAGCCCCCATGAGCGACGCCCCCGTCTTTTCCGTAACCGAGCTCAACCAGTGTGCCGACGGCCTGCTGCGTGACGGGCTTGGCCTCGTGCGCGTGGAGGGCGAGGTATCGAACCTGCGTCAATACGCATCCGGGCACCAGTACTTTTCGCTGAAGGACGAGAACGCCTCGGTGAGCTGCGTGCTGTTCCGCGGGCGCTCCCGCCAGGCCGCCCGCTTTGCCGACGGCGACGCCGTACAGATCCAGGGGCGAGCCGGAATCTACGGCGCCCGCGGGCAGTTCCAGCTGATCGTCGAGGCCCTGCAACCGGCCGGCGAGGGCCGCCTGCTGGCCGCCTTCCAGCGCCTGAAGGAAAAGCTCGCCGCCGAGGGCCTGTTCGACGCCGAGCGCAAGCAGCCACTGCCCGCCTGGACCCACCGCCTGGGCGTGATCACCTCCACCCAGGGCGATGTGCGCCACGACATCGAACGCACCCTGGCGCGGCGCTTCCCGCTGTTGCTACCGGTCACGCTTTACCCCACCGCGGTGCAGGGTGCCCAGGCCGCCGGCCAGATTGTCGCGGCCCTGGAACAGGCTGCGGCCGAGGGCCGGGTCGACGTGCTCATCCTCGCCCGCGGCGGCGGCTCCCTGGAAGATCTGCAGGCCTTTAACGAGGAGAGCGTCGCGCGCGCCATCGCCGCCTGCCCGATCCCCGTGGTCAGCGGCGTGGGGCACGAGACCGACACCACCATCGCCGATTTCGTCGCCGACCTGCGCGCCTCCACGCCCACCGCCGCGGCGGAGGCTGTCAGCCCGGATGCCGCGACCCTGCGCCACCAGCTAGCGCGGGCCCGCGAACGCCTGAGCGGGCTGCTGGGCCAGCGCGTGGCGCGCCACCAGCAGACCCTGACCGCCCTGCATACGCGCCTGGAACGCCGCCACCCGCGGCAAATGCTGGAACGCGATGCCCAACGCCTGGACGACCAGCGCGAACGCCTGCAGCGCGCCTGGTCGCGCCTCGAGGAACGCGCCCGGGTGCGGTTGCAACACGCCCGGTTGCGTCTGGCCGGCGCCTCGCCCGGCACCCGCCTGGCATCCGCCCGCATGCGCCTGGATCACCTGCGCCAGCGCCTGGTGCGGGTACGCCCGGACCACGACATCCTGCAGCGGCGCGAGGCCCTCGCCCGCCTGCAACGCCAACTGCAAACGGCCACCCACCAGGCCCTCGTCGCCCGCCAGCGGCAGCTTGACGCCACCGCGCGCCAGCTGCGTTCACTGGGCCCGGAGGCAGTGCTGGAACGCGGCTACGCGATCCTGCAGACCACAGAGGGCGAAGTCCTGCGCGCCGCGGATCAGACCGCCAGCGGCGAACGCGTGCATGCACGTCTGGCGCGCGGGCGCCTGGACCTGGAAGTCACCGCCACACACGGCGACAACTGAGCCGCGGTCTCCCGGCCTTTAACCACCGACGGCACACAGACAATCGCGTGTAACAGGAAGACGGGAAGCGCGCGAAGGGGTAAGAAGGAAGTGGGTAGCCTGGGGTCAGCACCTGCAAGGCCATCCCGGCCGCAGCGCGGCGGAGAGCCGGGATGGCCTCCGTCACGCACACCCCCACCAACGTGCCCGCCCCCACCGCCGGGAACCCGGAGACCTGGTCAGCACACCCCAAATCCCGCAGGAGCGTGCTTGCACGCTCCCACAGCTGTGGTTCCACAGACCCACGCAGGACAGCAGCATCCGGTGGCGGTCAGGAGAGCAGGACGAGATTGTCCCGATGGATCAGCTCCGGCTCGAGCAGGTAGCCGAGCTCGGCCTCGATGCGATCGGCACGCAGGCCGCGGATACGCTGAATCTCGCTGGCCGCGTAGTTCGTAAGCCCCCGTGCCACGGCGGTCCCGTCCGGATCCACGCAGGTCACGACCTCGCCGCGGCGAAAATCCCCCTCGACGCTGACCACACCTACCGGTAGCAGGCTGCTCCCCGATTCGCGCAGCACGCGTGCGGCCCCGGCGTCCAGCTGCAACTGACCGCGCGAGTGCAGCTGGTCCGCCAGCCAGCGCTTGCGCGCCGCCAGCGGTTCGCGGTCCGGCTTTAGCCAGGTGCCCAGTGCTTCGCCCTTCAGTACCCGCCCCATCACCTGCGCCTCGCGTCCGGAGGCAATCACGGTATGCGTGCCGGAACGGGCCGCGCGTTCGGCAGCCAGCAGCTTGGTTGCCATGCCACCCCGGCCCAGGCGACCGAAATCGGCTGCCACATAGCGGTGAAGCCCGGCATCCGAGGCCCGGCCCTCCTGGATCAAGCGGGCATCCGCATGCTTGCGCGGATCGCGGTCGAACAGGCCATCCTGGTCGGTCAGGATCAGCAGCAGGTCGGCCACCACCAGGTTAGCCACCAGCGCGGCCAGGGTGTCGTTGTCGCCGAGCCGGATCTCCTCGTAGGCCACGGTGTCGTTCTCGTTGACCACCGGGATCGTGCCCATCTCGAGCAGGGCCAGCATGGTGCTGCGGGCATTCAGGTAGCGCGAGCGGTCGGCGAGGTCGTCGTGGGTCAGCAGGACCTGCGCCGCATGCAGATCGTGGCTGGCGAATTCGCGCTCGTAGGCCTGAACCAGGCCCATCTGTCCGACCGCGGCGGCGGCCTGCACGTGGTGCAACTGGTGCGGGCGCTCGGTCATGCCCAGCCGACGCATGCCCTCGGCCACCGCCCCGCTGGAGACCAGGATCACCTCCAGCCCGCGCCGGCGCAGCGCCGCGATCTGGTGCGCCCAGGACTCCAGCGCCGGGCGGTCGAGCCCGGCACCATCGGCGGTGATCAGCGCGCTGCCAATCTTGACGACGACCCGGCGAATGGCGGGGAGCGCCCGTGTGGCAGACGCTGTCACGCGGGGTCCTCCGGCTTGTCCTCCGGCGTCCCCATCGCACCCCGCCGATCGGCCTCGGCCGCCGCCTGCGCGGCCTCCTCGACATGGCGCATCACCGCCTGCAGCAGGGCGTCCACGCCCTCACCGGTCGCCGCGGAGATGGTGAATATCGGATGCGCCTCGCCCTGGTCCGCACGCACGCGCTCGACCAGGGCCGCGAGTTCGTCGGCATCCAGCAGTTCCTTCTTGTTCAGCACAATCCAGCGCGGCAGAGCCGCCAGCTTGTCGCTGTGGTGCTCCAGTTCGGTGATCGCGGTGCGCAGGTCCACCAGGGGATCGGCCTCGGGGTCCGGCGGGGACACGTCCACCACGTGCAGCAGCAAGCGGGTGCGGGCCAGATGCTTGAGGAAACGCGTACCCAGACCCGCGCCCTCGGCCGCGCCCTCGATCAGCCCGGGGATGTCGGCGATCACGAAGCTCTGGTTGACCCCGATGCGCACCACGCCCAGTTGCGGGATCAGGGTGGTGAACGGGTAGTCGGCGATCTTCGGGCGCGCGGCCGAGGCCCGCGCCAGCAGCGTGGACTTGCCGGCATTCGGCAGGCCCAGCAAACCGACGTCGGCCAGCACCATCAGCTCCAGCGACAGCTTGCGCAGGTCGCCCGGGGTGCCCGGCTTGCTCTGACGGGGCGCCTGGTTGGTGGAGGACTTGTACCGGGTATTGCCGAGCCCGTGGAAACCACCCTGAGCGACCAGCAGACGCTGACCCTCGTGGGTCACATCACCCAGGATCTCGTCGGTCTCGGCATCGCGCACCTGAGTGCCGATCGGCACTGCGATCTCCAGATCCTCGCCGGAAGATCCCGTACGATTGCGCCCCTTGCCGTTCTCGCCACGCTCGGCATCAAACCGGCGCTGGTAGCGAAAATCAGCCAGGGTGTTAAGGCCTTCGTCGCCCACCAGCCATACGGAGCCGCCATCCCCGCCGTCACCCCCGTCGGGCCCGCCAAAGGGGATGTACTTCTCGCGGCGGAAGCTGACACAGCCATTCCCGCCGTCGCCGGCCTTTACGGTAATGGTGGCCTCGTCGATGAACTTCATTGCTTGCTTCCTGAAATACCGAACAAAAAAAGCCCCGTCGAACGGGGCTTTTCGCGAACGCTTCGCTGTCCGGCCAGCTTACTGCTGCGGCTGGATGCTCACGAAACGACGGTTGTGCGGGCCACCCACCTTGAAGACGACCTGGCCGTCAACCTTGGCGAACAGCGTATGGTCCTTGCCACAACCCACGCCCTCGCCGGGATGATACTGCGTCCCGCGCTGACGAACGAGGATGTTGCCGGCGCGCACGACCTGACCGCCAAAGCGCTTCACGCCCAGGCGTTTGCTCTCGGAATCGCGCCCGTTGCGGGTACTGCCGCCTGCCTTTTTATGTGCCATGGTTCAGCTCTCCTGAATGCCTGCGGCGATCAGCCGGCGATGCCGGTGATGCGCACGGTGGTGTAATGCTGGCGGTGTCCCATCTGCTTCTGGGAGTGCTTGCGCCGCCGGAATTTCATGATGTGGATCTTCTTGGCGCGGCCATGGTCTTCGACCTTGGCGGTGACCTTGCCACCGTCCACCAGCGGGGCCCCGACGCGGACATCGTCACCCGCACCGACCATCAGCACCTGGTCGAACTCGACCTCGGAACCGGCCTCGGCCTCGAGCTTCTCGATGCGAATCACGTCGCCTTCGGCGACGCGGTACTGTTTACCACCTGTTGCGATGATCGCGTACATTTCCCTGGGACTCCGTTGCGATACCTTGTGTGGACCAGCTGACTGGGAGCTGGTCTCGCGAAAGGGCGGAAATGCTAGCAGCGCTTCTCGCTCGGGTCAATGCCGGGAAGCGGCCAGGCCGCGGGAACGCTCATGGACGGGCACACGCGAACACTCCGTTTTTCGATCCGGGGCGCGCGGCAACAGCCCTTGACCCATCCGGCCCGCAAACCGCTCCGACGCGCGCCCGAACTTGTACATTAGGCAGCGTTTCCCTAGCATGCCTTCGCCCCTCACGACCACCTCTAGGGAAACACTGATCCATGTACACACTCGCGTTGGTACCCCAGGTTTGCCGAGACCAGGCGCGGTGCGCAGCCGGTAGTGGTTCTACCGGCAAGGGCCGCAACGCAGGATCGGGGAACCTGGGGTGCCAACCCCACAAGCGATTGAATGCAGGGGCTCGGCCGCTTTTGCGCGCGCACGGCGTTGCGGTTCCCTTGTGCAGAATGACTGCACGGCAGTCACCGCGCCTTGTTCGCACGCAAAAGCGACTCGAGCGCGAGTGTGTACATGCATCAGTGCTTCCCTAGAGCCTGCTTGCCTACCCCCATGCCCATTGAAGCAATCCGAGAACTGGCGGCCGACGACATGCAGGCCGTCGACCAGTGCATCCGCGAGCGCCTTAGCTCGCCGGTGGTGCTGATCAACCAGCTCGGACACTACATCATCCATTCGGGCGGCAAGCGCCTGCGACCGCTGCTGGCCACCCTGTCAGCGCGGGCCTGCCATGTGCAGGGCCAGGATCCGGTGACCCTGGCGGCGGTGGTGGAGTTCATCCATACCGCGACCCTGCTGCACGACGATGTGGTGGATGCCTCCGAACTGCGCCGCGGCAACGAGACCGCCAACCACATCTTCGGCAACGAGGCCGCCGTCCTGGTCGGTGACTTCCTCTACTCGCGCGCGTTCGAGATGATGGTCGAAGTCGGCTCCATGCGGGTCATGGAGATCCTCTCCCACGCGACCAACGTGATCGCCGAGGGCGAGGTAATGCAGCTGATGAACTGCCACGACGCCGACGTCGACGAGCAGCGTTACATGCACGTGATCCAGTCGAAGACCGCCAAGCTGTTCGAGGCCGCCTGCCAGCTGGGCGCCATCCTGGGCGAACGCCCGGAACACGACGAGCAGGCGCTGGCCCGCTACGGCATGCACCTGGGCACCGCCTTCCAGCTGATCGACGACGTCCTGGACTACTCCTCCGATGACGAGGTGACCGGCAAGCGCATGGGCGACGACCTCGCCGAGGGCAAGCCCACGCTGCCGCTGATCCATGCGCTGCGCGTGGGCTCCCCCGATCAGCAGGCCGTCGTGCGCCGGGCGATCGAAGAAGGCGGCCGCGATCAGGTCGACGCCGTGCTGCAGGCCGTACACGGAACCGACGGCCTGGCCTACACCCGCTCTCGCGCCGAGGCCGAAACCGACGCCGCGATCGAGGCAATCTCCACGTTGCCCGATTCGCCCCAGCGTCAGGCCCTGATCGATCTCGCCCGTTTCGCCGTCGGGCGCAACCACTGACGCGGCGCGACCCACGCCGCATGGCGGGTCGACCGTTACCGATAGGATTTTCAGCGCCCGGGGCATGGACACGCCCCGGGAGGCTCGGCATAATAGCGGGCTCGGTTCGGAGTGTAGCTCAGCTTGGTAGAGCACTGCCTTCGGGAGGCAGGGGTCGAAGGTTCGAATCCTTTCACTCCGACCAACCTTCTTCTTGACCCTGGTCTTCCGGCCTGTGGCCCGATTCAAGCGGCCCATCCGGAAGCGGCCAGATCCCGATCACGTTCAGGCCCTGCGGACACGTCCATGACCGCCAATACCCCGGCCGTTCGCGGCACCCTCTATATCGTTTCCGCGCCCTCGGGTGCCGGCAAGACCAGCCTGGTCGCCGCCCTGCTTGAATCGGTGACGGCGGTGGAGGTCTCGGTTTCGCATACCACACGGACGCCGCGCGCCAGCGAGGTCGACGGACAGCACTACCACTTCGTCAGCGCCGAGACCTTCCTCGGGATGATCGAGGACGGCCAGCTGCTGGAACACGCCAAGGTGTTCGACAACTTCTACGGCACCGCGCTCGCCAGTGTCGACGAACGTCTGGACGCCGGCGTGGACGTGATCCTGGAGATCGACTGGCAGGGCGCGCGTCAGGTGCGCGCCGCCGTGCCGGATGCGCATTCCATCTTCATCCTGCCGCCCTCGCGCGACGAGCTGGAACGCCGCCTGCGCGGCCGCGGGCAGGACGAGGAAGACGTGATCCAGCGCCGTCTGCGGGATGCCGAATCCGACTGCACGCATTTCCGCGAGTACGACTACACCGTGGTCAATGCCGACTTCGACCAGGCCGTGCGCGATCTGGCCTGTATCTTCCGTGCCAACCGCCTGCGCACCGTGGAACAGGAGATCCGATCCGCATCCACGATCGGGAATCTGTTGGCGGGCGCGCATGGGTCGGCGTAACATGCAAGTTTCAAGAATTTACTGACCGGAGTATCCGATGGCACGCGTCACCGTCGAGGACTGCCTCGAAAATGTCGAAAACCGTTTCCAGCTGGTGCTGATGGCTGCCCGCCGGGCCCGCCACATTGCCCACGGGAAGGAAGCCCGCGTACCCGAGGACAACGACAAGCCCACGGTGATCGCCCTGCGCGAAATCGCCGCCGGCGTGGTCGGTATCGAGGTGTTCGACGAACACGACGAACGGCCCCAGAACCAGATGCTGGACTTCAGCACCATCCGTCATCTGGAACAGCTGGAAGCCGACGAGCGCTAGGAGATTTTCTGAATGGCCGCTGGGCAGCCAGCTTCGCCCGGGGCCCCCTCCTCGGTACCGGGCGACTCGACCCGATTCCTGATCAGCGATTTATGTTCCGAGCTCGAGTCCTACCTCGAGCCGGAAGAGGTCGAGGAGGTCTATCGCGCCTATCTCCTGGGCGCGGAATCGCACGAGGGCCAGACCCGCAAGACCGGGGAGCCCTACATCTATCACCCGCTCGCCGTGGCTCGCACCATGGCCGAGATGCGGATGGACCACCAGGCGATCAGCGCCGCCATCCTGCATGACGTGATGGAGGACACCGCCACCAGCAAGGACCGTATCCGCGCCGAGTTCGGCGAGGAGGTCGCAGAGCTGGTGGACGGCGTGTCCAAGCTGACCCACCTGCAGTTCCAGTCGAAGGCCGAGGCGCAGGCGGAAAACTTCCGCAAGATGATGCTGGCGATCACCCGCGACATCCGGGTGATTCTGATCAAGCTGGCCGACCGCCTGCACAACATGCGCACCCTCGGTGTGATGCGCCCGGACAAACGCCGCCGCATCGCCAAGGAAACCCTCGAGATCTATGCCCCGATCGCACAGCGCCTGGGCATGAATGCCATGCGCCGCGAGCTGGAGGAACTCGGTTTCTCGGCCAAGCACCCCTGGCGCGCCGCGGTACTGGAACGCGCAGTACACCGGGCCGGCGGCAACCGCCGCGAGCCGATGAAGAACATCGAACAGGCGATCTGCTCGCGCATGGAGGCTTCCGGGATCATCGGGCGCATCTCCGGGCGCGAGAAGAGCCTGTACAGCATCTACCGCAAGATGCGCGACAAGCACCACTCGTTCGAAGACGTGTTCGACGTCTTTGCCATCCGCATCATCGTCGACGACGTGGACACCTGCTACCGCTCCCTGGGCGTGGTGCACAACCTCTACAAGCCGGTTCCGGGACGTTTCAAGGACTACATCGCGATCCCCAAGTCCAACGGCTACCAGTCGCTGCACACCATCCTGTTCGGTCCGCAGGGCGCCCCGATCGAGGTGCAAGTCCGCTCCACCGAGATGGATCGCGTGGCCGAGAGCGGGATCGCCGCACACTGGCAGTACAAGGCCGGCAGCGAATCCAGCCGCACGGCCCAGAGCCGGGCACGCGAATGGCTGAAGGATGTCCTCGAGATCCAGAACAGCGTCGGCAACTCCATCGAGTTCCTGGAGAACGTCAAGGTCGACCTGTTCCCCGACGAGGTCTACACCTTCACCCCCGAGGGCGACATCCTCGTGCTCCCGCGCGACGCCACCCCGATCGACTTCGCCTACGCCGTGCACTCGGACGTCGGCAACCGCTGCGTGGCCGCCAAGATCGATCGCCAGCTCGCCCCGCTGTCGGTACGCCTGCAAAGCGGCCAGACGGTGGAGATCGTCACCTCGCCCGGCGCCCGCCCCAACCCGGCCTGGCTGTCCTTCGTGGTCACCGGCAAGGCGCGCACCGGCATCCGCCACTGCCTCAAGTCCATGCAGTCCGAGGAGGCCCGCACCCTCGGCGAGCGCATGCTGGAAAAGGCGCTGGAATCCATGGATACCAGCCTGCCCCGCATCTCGCCGGCCCGCCTGGACCAGATGCTGGACGCGATGCAGCTGGAAGACCTGGACGCGCTGTTGATCGATATCGGCCTGGGCAATCGCATGGCCTCGCTGGTGGCCCGCCAGATGGTCGGCAAGGAAAGCCCCGACCCGACCGCCACAGAGCCCGCCACTACGACCACGCTCGCGGTCAACGGCACCGAAGGGCTGGTGCTGAATTACGCCCGTTGCTGCCATCCGATCCCGGGCGACCCGATCATTGGCCAGTTGAGCGCCGGGCGCGGCCTGGTGGTTCACCGCGAGAACTGCCGCAACGTCCTGCACGAGAGCCGCGACCGGTCCGACCGCACCATCGCGCTGGAGTGGTCGCATGAGCCCCAGCTGCAATTCACCGCCGCCGTACGCACCCGCACCGCCAACCGCCGCGGGGCGCTGGCCGACATGGCCGCGGTCATCGCGGATCACGGCTCCAACATCGAGCACATCTCGTTCAACGAGCAGGACGGCCACTCCACCGCGATGACCTTCCTGCTGACCGTACGTGACCGCCAGCACCTGGCCCAGATCATGCGCGGCCTGCGGCGGCTGTCCGACGTCCTGCGCATCTCGCGCCAGCGCGGCTGACACGCAACGCCCCCGCTGATCCGCCACCCGGCGGGCGGGCTTCTTGCAGGCGCCCCGTGCGCAACGGAAGATCGAGGCATGATCGCCGACATCCTCAACGAAACGCTAAACGTCGCGCTCACCGCGGCGCCCTGGTTGTTGCTGGGCCTGCTGGCCGCCGGCGCGGTCAAGGCCCTGATCCCGGAGGCCGCCCTGCAGCGCTGGCTCGGCGGCGCCGGCCTGGCGGCCACGGCGCGTGCCGCCGTCGTCGGTGCACCGTTGCCGCTTTGTTCCTGCGGGGCCATCCCCACCGCCCTGGCCCTGCATCGCGGCGGCGCCGGTCGCGGGCCCACCACCGCCTTCCTGATCGGAACGCCGGGTGTCGGCGTGGACTCGCTTGCCATCAGCTACGCCCTGCTGGGCCCGGTGATGGCCGTGGCCCGCGCCCTTGGCGCCATCGTCACGGCCATCACCACGGGGTTACTGGTGGGGCGCACGCGCGCCGCGACGGACCACCCGGAGGCGACCGGGGCCGAACCCGACACCTGCGGCGGATGTTGCGAGACCGACACGGGCTGCGCCACGCCCGAAGCCCCGGAACGCCTCTCCGCACGGCTCCGCAGCGGACTGCACTACGCCTTCCACGACGTCCTCGACGATATCCGCCTGTGGCTGGTGATCGGCCTGCTGGTCGCCGGCGCCCTGCTCGCCCTGGTCCCTCCGGCCACCCTGGCCGCCTGGGGCTCGGGCCTGGCGGCGATGCTGGTGATGGCCGTCATCGGCATCCCGATGTACCTCTGCGCGACCGCCGCCACACCCATCGCCGTGGGTCTGATCGCGGCCGGCGTTTCGCCCGGCACCGTGCTGGTGTTCCTGCTGGCCGCGCCGATCACCAGCCTGGCGACGCTGGGCGTGTTCCGCCGCGAACTCGGCACCCCGGCGCTAGTGCTCTACCTGGCCGGAATCGCGGCCACCACCATCGCGCTGGGGCTCGCCCTGGACGCCGGACTGGCCCGCACCGGGGTCGACGTCGCCACCCAGATGGGCGCCACCGGCGAGTTGCTGCCCGCCTGGCTCGAGTGGAGCACCCTGGTCATCCTGATCGTCCTGGCCACACCGGTCCTGCGCCGGTGGCTGGACCGCCTGATCCCTCACCCACAGCCGCGGAGCGCGTGAATGTCCAATCGTTCCATCGGACTCGATGAACCGCTGTACCGCTACCTCCTGGAGCACTCGCTGCGCGAGTCCGAGGTACTGGCGCAGCTGCGCGCCGAAACGGCCGGCCTGCCGGAGGCGAACATGCAGATCGCCCCGGAGCAGGGACAGTTCATGGCCTTGCTGGCGAAGCTCATGGGCGCACAGCGCTATCTGGAGATCGGCACCTTCACCGGCTACAGCGCGCTGGCCATCGCCCTCGTCCTGCCAGAGGACGGCGAGGTCGTCACCCTGGACAACAGCGCGGACTGGACCGCCACGGCCCGGCGCTACTGGGAGCGCGCCGGGGTCGCCGGACGCATCCGGCTCGAGCTGGGCGAGGCGCGCAACACGCTGCAGGCGCTGGAGGCCGCCGGCGAGACCGGTCGCTTCGATCTAGCCTTCATCGATGCCGACAAGACCGGCTACCCCGACTATTTCGAACACTGCCTGCGCCTGGTACGCCCCGGCGGCCTGATCCTGATCGACAACACCCTGTGGCACGGTACCGTCGCCGACCCGGACGACCAGCGCGACGACACCCGCGCGATCCGCGCCTTCAACGACGCCCTGCATCCCGACGAGCGCATCGACCTCTCGCTGGCCCCCATCGGCGACGGCCTGACCCTGGCCCGCCGCCGCTGAAGCAGAGGCTGCCCTGGATTCAGCACAAAGCCTCCGGAGCGCATCGAGAAGGACCAGGTCAAGGGCGAATCCTCCACGAAGCCTTTACAGGCAAAGTCCGCTGTCGCCAAGGCCACGGCGGCATATGGCACGGCGCTCCACTGACTGCACCACCCAGCCCGCCTCGACCTCGTCCAGCTCCAGGCGGAATTCGTAGGCGCTGACGGCATCGTCGCGCAACCCGGTCAGGCGGACCTCGGCGCGCTCCGGACGCGGCTGGTCGATCTCCAGCCCGGCGTAGTCAACCGCCAGTCCAGAATGCCAGGGGCTGGCCGCCAGCCACGCCATCACCGCGGCACCGGGCATCACCGTGGGCGCCTGCGAAGGCACCGCCTGCGCCTCGAAGGCGGTAGGCGCCGACTCCCAGCCGTCCGGCGCAGTGCCCGTCTCCGGGCCCGAAGCGGACGTGGCACAGCCCGCCAGCAGTACCGTCAGACACCCCCATGCAACCCGCCATCCCCATCGCATCCCGTGGTTCCTCTCGCAAAAATTTCCCTGCGCTCGAACATACCGGACCGCCAAACGTCCTACCATGGCAGAAAGACCAGATCAGTCCGCCGCCCTGCGCGGACCGGGAGGAAGACACCATGAAACTGCTCAAGCTGCGCCACATCCTGATGACGAGCCTTTGCGCCCTGTTGCTGGCCGCAAGCCCGCTCCATTCCGACGAGCATGCGTCGGCCGCAGAGGACGACACCACCGCCAGCGAGATGGAAGAACTGCGCGAATCCTGGGCCGAGACCCGCGAGGAGATCCAGGAAGAAAGCACCGAGGCCGGTGAGGCCACCCGCTCGCGCACCCGCGAGACCCTGGACGCGATGGACCGCGAACTCGGCCGCCTGGGCGACAACTTCCGCGAGGGCTGGGATGACCTGAGCGACGCGACTCGCGAGCGCCGCGAACGCGCCTACGACGGACTGGTCGAGGAACGTGACCGCCTGGCCGAATGGTCGAGCGAGATGCGCGAGCGCTCCTCCGGCGCCTGGGGCGGTATTCGCGACGGGGCAAAGGACGCCTGGGGCGGCGTGCGCGACGGCTCGCGCAAGGCCTGGGGCTCGGTGCGTGACGCCTTCCGCGGCGGCGACGAACCGGCCGGGAATGCGGGCGAGCCGGACGTTCAGGACTGATGCGGCGACACCCATCGCTCACCCCCTGGATCGGCAGCGCGGCGCTGATCCTCGCATCCGCCAGCCTGACCGGTTGCGACGGGTTCGGCGGCGCGTCCGGTACCCCCGACCACCTGGAGCGCACCACGGATCCGGAGGTCCTCCAGCGCGGTGAGCGCCTCTACCAGCAGCACTGCATCGCCTGCCACGGGGCGCAGCGCGAGGGCGCCGAGGACTGGCGCCAGCGCAACCCCGACGGCACCCTGCCCCCGCCGCCGCTGGATGGCAGCGCCCATACCTGGCACCACCCGTACTGGCAACTGAAGGACATGATCCGTTTTGGCGCCGAGGCGCGTGGCGGTGCCATGCCCAGCTTCGAGGACACGCTCTCGGAGGCGGATGCCGAGGCGATCATCGCCTGGCTGCAGTCGCACTGGCCGGACGAGATCTTCGAGGCCTGGACACGCTACGACCGCAACCACCCCACCCAGGCCGACTGGGAAGAGGCCATGGGCGAACCCTGGGTGACCCACCCCGACGGCTAACCCGACGCCGAGCCATACGCACACCGCCGCGCAGCCCCGATACAATGCACACGGAATGAGTCGGCCTGTACCGGCGTCATTCGAATGAGACGCTGCGCGGTCACCGCATGGCAGGGAATGCAGTAAAACAAGGACGGCCGGGAGGGGCCCATGCATGACGCCAAACAGCGCGCGTGTCACAACGAGCACCGGGGGTGCGCGTGAATCGACGCGCCAACGACTTCGCGGCGGTTAGCGAACAAGCCCGTCTGCAAGGCCTGGTCGAGCAGGAACGCCAGGCAAGGCGCCGCGCCGAGACCCTGGCCGAGACCCGGCTACAGGACGTCTACGCCAAGCAGAAACAGATCGAGCTGCTCAACACCATTGCCTCGACGGCCAACCAGTCGGACTCCATCGCGCATGTTCTGCGCTCGGCCCTCGCGGCCATCGGGCAGTACCTCGACTGGCCGGTGGGGCATGCCTATCTGACCCGACACGACGAAAACAGCGACTACAGAGAGCTGAACCCCACCGGCATCTGGCACCTCGCCGCCTCCGAGCCATTCACCGAGTTCCGCGAGAACACCGACAACATGCCCTTTGCCAGTGGCCACGGGCTACCCGGCCGGGTACTGGCGCACGGCGAACCGGCATGGATCGAAGACCTGGCCGCGGACGACAATTTCCCGCGGGCACCGCAGGCCGCCGCCAGCGGCCTGCGGTCCGGATTCGCGTTCCCGGTCATGGTCGGCCAGGAGGTCGCCTGCGTCCTCGAGTTCTTCGCCGCCGAACCCACCGCCACCGACCCCGACCTGCTGTGGCTGATGTGGCAGATCGGCGTGCAACTGGGCCGCGTGATCGAACGCAACCGCCACGAAGAACACCTGCTCCACAACGCCTCCCATGACCAGCTGACCGGGCTCCCCAACCGCCGCCTGTTCCACGACCGCCTGGCCCATGCCATTGCCCGGGCCACCCGCGAACCCTTCAACCTGTTCGCCGTGCTGTTCGTGGATATCGACCGTTTCAAGGTCGTCAACGACAGCCTCGGGCACCCGGCCGGCGACGAACTGCTGGTGCGGGTCGGGCGGCGCCTGCTGAACGCCCTGCGCCAGAACGACACCGTCTCGCGGCCCAAGGGGGACGAGGCCAACCGCCCGGACGACACCCTCGCGCGCCTGGGCGGCGACGAATTCACCATCCTGCTGGAAGGCCTGCACGAGCCGGTGGACGCCCTGCGCGTGGCCGAACGCCTGCAGGCCGTGCTGCGCGAGCCGTTCACCATCGCCGGGCAGGATATCTACGTCACCGTCAGCATCGGCATTGCCACCCGCCCCTACGGCCAGAGCTGCCCCGCCCGCGAGACCCACGCGGCGGACGACCCCGCGCGCCCGGCCACGCCGGACGACCTGATGCGCGAGGCAGACATGGCGATGTACCGCGCGAAGTCACTGGGCAAGGCCCGCTGCGAATTCTGCGACCCCGGCATGCAGACCCAGGCGCTGCAAAGCCTGGCCCTCGAGACCGACCTGCGCCATGCGGTGGAGCGCGGCGACTTCATCGTCCACTTCCAGCCCATCGTGTCACTCGGCGAGGACTGCATCACCGGCTTCGAGGGCCTGGTGCGCTGGCAGCGCAACGGCGCGCTGGTCGCGCCGGACGACTTCATCCCCATCGCCGAGGACACCGGGCAAATCCACCTGATCGACATGCAGGTGCTCTACACGGCCTGCTGTCAGCTCGTGCAATGGGGGATCGACCACCCCGAGATGCCGCTGACCATCAGCACCAACCTCTCCGCCCGGCAGCTCACGCGCCCGGGACTGGTCGACGAGGTGCAGACCATTCTTGCCGGCACCGGGGTGCCGGCCTCCCAGGTGCGCCTGGAGATCACCGAGACCGCGACGCTCGGCAATCTCGACGAGCTGATCGAGACCCTGCACCAGCTCAAGGCCCTGGGCATCAGCCTGGCAATGGACGACTTCGGCACCGGCTACTCGTCACTCAGCTACCTGCACCGGCTACCGCTGGACATTCTCAAGATCGATCGCAGCTTCGTCTCCGGGCTGGACCACGACGAATACAGCCAGCGCCTGGTTCAGACCGTAATCCACATGGCCCGCAACCTGGGTCTGGAGGCCGTGGCCGAGGGCGTCGAAAGCCATACCCACGCCGCGACGCTGCGCGCCCTCGGCTGCACCCTGGCCCAGGGCTACTACTATTCCCCACCGGTGGACGCCGCCAGCGCCACGGCCCTGCTTTCCGGCGATGTCCTGGTGGGCTGTCGGTAGAACGACCGACGGCTGCATGGACTCGGAAAAGCATGGGGGTGCGTGTCACACGGCCTGCGGTGCCACCCCACGCCGGCGCGCGATCACTTGACGCACCACCAGCTTTTCCAGCTCCACGATCACGAACACCGCCAGCCCGAAAGCCAGGATGCGCGCCCAGTCGTCCGCACCGATGGCGGTAGTCCCGAACAGCGTGTGCATCAGCGGGACATAGGTGAACGCCAGCTGCAGCACCACCAGCACCCCGATCGCCAGCCACATCGCGCGCGAGCGGAACAGCTCCCCGCCCGGTAGCACCGGCTGGTGAATCAGCCGCAGATTCAGCAGGTAGAACGCCTGTCCGGCCACCAGGGTGTTGATCGCCACCGTGCGCGCGACCTCGTCGGCGACCCCGGCAAGACTCTCCATGTAGACGAAGTGCCCGAAGGTGCCGGCCCACAGCAGCAAGGCAACGAACGGGATGCGCCACAGCAGGAAGCCGGACAGCAGCGGGGCATTCGGCGCGCGGGGCGGGCGCTGCATCACCCCCGGCTCGGCGCGCTCGAAGGCCAGCGCCATCGCCAGCGTGACCGAGGTCACCATGTTGACCCACAGCACCTGCACCGGGGTCAGTGGCAGGGCCAGGCCCATCAGGATGGCCATCATGATGGTCAGCGACTGCCCGGCGTTGGTCGGCAGCATGTGCAGGATCGCCTTGCGGATGTTGTCGTAGACCGTGCGGCCCTCCTCGACCGCATGGGCGATGGACGCGAAGTTGTCGTCCGCCAGCACCATCTCCGAGGCCTCCTTGGCCGCTTCGGTACCCTTCCCGCCCATGGCCACGCCCACATCCGCGCGCTTCAGCGCCGGGGCGTCGTTCACCCCATCGCCGGTCATGGCGACGATCCGTCCGCCCGTCTGCAGCGCCTTCACCAGACGCAGCTTGTGCTCCGGCGAGGTCCGCGCAAAGACATCCGTGCGCTCCGCGATCTCCGCCAGCGCGGCATCGTCCAGCGCATCCAGCTCGTGGCCGGCACGCGCCTCGGCATCCCGACCCAGCCCCAGCTGCTCGCCGATCGCCCGCGCAGTGGCCAGGTGGTCCCCGGTGATCATCTTCACGTCGATCCCCGCCGCGCGACAGTCAGCCACCGCGCGGATGGCCTCCTCGCGCGGCGGGTCGATGATGCCCACCAGCGCCAGCAGGGTGAAGCCACCGGCCTCGACATCGTCGAAACGCAGCTCGCCACCGTCCGCTTCGGCCTCGCGCACCGCGACCGCCAGCAGGCGCTGGCCGCGGGCCGCCACCGCCTCCATCGCCGCGTGCCAGTGATCCGGATCCAGCGCCTCGCGGGTCTCGCCATCCACCTGCTGCTCGCTGCAAAGCTCCAGCACGCGCTCCGGCGCGCCCTTCAGGAAGATCCACGCATGCCCCTCGTGGTCGTGGTGCAGGGTGGCCATGTAGCGATGATCCGACTCGAAGGGGATCACATCGGTGCGCGGCAACCGTTCGCCCTCCAGGTGCAGGTCGAGCCCGGCCTTGCGCGCCAGGGTAATCAGCGCGCCCTCGGTCGGGTCACCCTCCATCACCCAGTCGCCGTCCTTCTCGTAAAGCCGGGCGTCGTTGCACAGCAGACCCGCCCGCAGCACCTGGTTCAAGAGCGGGTCGTCATCCGGGTCGATGTCCCGCTCGTCCTCGGAGAACTGACCCTGCGGCGCGTAACCCACGCCACTGACGAGGATCTCGCGGGTGGCCGTACGCAGCGTCTGGGCGGTCATCTCGTTGCGCGTGAGCGTGCCGGTCTTGTCGGAACAAATCGTGGAGACCGAACCCAGGGTCTCCACCGCCGGCAGGCGGCGGATAATGGCATTGCACCGCGCCATCTTCTGCACCCCGATGGCCAGGGCAATGGTCATGATCGCTGGCAATCCCTCGGGGATGGTGGACACCGCCAGGCTGGCCGCAGCCAGAAACATCTCGTCCAGCGGATAGCTGCGCACCCAGTAGCCGAAGGCAAAGGTGGCCAGCGCAAGCACCACGATCACCGCGGCCAGCCAGTGGCCGAACTGCTCCATCTGGCGCACCAGCGGCGTCTCCAGCCCCTCGACTTCGCCGAGCATGGTGGAGATACGCCCGATCTCGGTGTGCTCGCCGGACGCCACCACTACGCCCATACCGCGGCCAAAGGCGACCAGCGTGCCGGAGAAGGCCATCCCGCGGCGATCCCCCAGGCCCGCCTCCGGCTCTACCGCGGCGGTGTCCTTCTCCACCGCCACCGACTCGCCCGTCAGCGCGGCCTCTTCCAGGCGCAGATTCTTGGTCTCGAACAGGCGCAGGTCCGCGGGTACCCGGTCCCCGGCCTGCAGGTACACGATGTCCCCGGGGACCAGCTGCTCCGCGGGGATCTCGCGCCGCTCGCCGCCGCGCGCCACCAGCGCGCGCGGGGAGAGCATGCGGCGGATGGCATCCAGGGCCTTCTCCGCCTTGCCCTCCTGGACGAACCCGATCAGCGTGTTGATCAGGACCACGGCCAGGATCACACCGGTATCCACCCAGTGACCCAGCAGCGCCGTCCCCAGCGCGGCTACCAGCAGGATGTAGATCAGGACATTGTGGAAATGGCGCAGGAAGCGCCGGAGAACACCCGCCCGTTCGGGCGGACGCAACTGATTGGGGCCGTAGTGCGCCAGGCGCTCCTCGGCCTGTTCTGCCGTCAGCCCCTCGCGCGAGGTCCCCCAGTGTTCGAACGCGGCATCCGCGTTCTGGCTGTGCCATGCCGGGACATCGCGATCCGCACGGGGGGACTGGGGGTCGGAAACTTCGGCCATGGGCAACCCATTCGCGTGTCAGCGTTGCCCTATCGTCCCCCGGCACCCGGGGGACGGCAAGCCCCAGGGACACCCTGATCGGTGTATCCCTGGATGCCTGCCTGTCGCCTCGGCGAACGGATCAGAACTGCATCCCGACCTTGCCCATCACGCGCATGTTGTCGGCATCCGCGCGGCGGCCGTCGAAACGGTCGTTCTCGGTGAACTGGTAGCGCGCCTCCAGCCCCAGGAACCACTGGCGATCCAGCTGGTACTTCAGGCTGCCGCCCACCTGGGCCGCCCACAGGCCGTTCGTCTCGTCATCCAGTTCGGCCCGCACGTAACCGATGCCCGGACCGAAGCCCAGCGACAGACGTTCGTTCGGTTCGAACATCCAGTGGCTGTTGATTTCGGCGCTGGTCATCTTCAGTG
Source organism: Thioalkalivibrio versutus (assembly GCF_001020955.1). Lineage (NCBI taxonomy): Bacteria > Pseudomonadati > Pseudomonadota > Gammaproteobacteria > Chromatiales > Ectothiorhodospiraceae > Thioalkalivibrio > Thioalkalivibrio versutus. Next base: position 648,303 of record NZ_CP011367.1, on the reverse strand, counting down.
GATCGTCGCTGTAGCGGCTCACGCTGAAGTGATGACGCAGCACCCCGGTGGCCGGCTGAAACAACTGGCAGTTGGCACCGATCTCGACTCCATAGGCCGCATCGGAACTGGCATCGGAGAGATCCGGAGAAACCACCCCGCCCAACAGGGCCACGCTGGGCTCCATGCCGCGCTCGACCGCGCTGGCCTGCGCGAACGGCACCAGCACGAATGCACCCAGGGCCAACATCGACATCGTCTTCTTGTGCTGCATCGCACACCTCCTGATCAACATGAATAAGCAGACGCTAATGGTAGACCAGCATGGCGTGATCTTCATCACGCGCTCACGGAACGCGTGGCCCGGAATGGAATTTTCCTCCCCGCAGTTGCATCTCTCAGCCGAAGCTCGACCCCGGAAGGGTTTTCCTGATCCCTGAAAAATTCAGGGGAACCCTCGGCGGCCGAAGGCCTCGAAGGGGGTGAACCCGCCCAACCCGAAAAGGCGAAGTTCGCTGTTCCAAGCAACAAGAAGAACCATCCACTCAGAAGCAAACGGAGGACCTCATGTCCGACCAACCGAATGCAAACCGTCGAAAGTTCCTGCGTCAGGCATCCGCGGCCGTGGCGGCCATCCCGGTGATCAGCCTGGCTGGGATGTCCACGGCCAAGGCCGACAACCCCAAGGCCGAGGATGGCCACCGCCACGACTACGTGAACAATGCAGCAGACGCTGCCGGTCACGAGGACTACTCGGAAGGCGAGAAGTGCAAGAACTGCGCCTTCTGGGGCGGCGGCGACGCCGAATGGGGCCAGTGCTTCCACGCCGACTTCCAGGGTGTTCAGGTGAACGCCTCTGGCTGGTGTGACGAGTACGTCGGGGCCTGATCCTGACACCTCTGTCCGGCCCGGGTATCCGGGCCGGACGCTGGCCTCCCGCAGCACTCCCCCGCTGCGACTTGCATCCCCGCCGCACCACCCCGCAAGCTAGACCCTCAATTCCGTAAACCGGCCTCACTCTTGCCGAACGTGGCCGAAAGGAATGTGCGTGCCTGACCACTCATCCCGGCCGTCTCGCCGCATCGCCTCCGGCGACCCACGCCCCGACTCGCGAGTCGGCCGCTGATGGACCCCTCGCCCGCCGCTTTCACCATCCTCTACCTGGTCTACGGCCTGGCGTTCTTCTCGCTGGGTGTGGTCGCCCTGGTCCTGCCCCGAGGCGATGGCACGCTGCCATTTGCCCGGCATTTCTGGCTCCTGGCCCTGTTCGGTCTGGTCCATGGCACCTACGAATTCCTGCAGGCCGCAGGCCTTCACTATCCGCCCGCCCGGGACCTGTGGCTCAACGCCACCTGGCAACTGCTCTCCTATGTGCCGCTGCTGGAGTTCGGACGGCGCGCCCTGATCGTCAGCCACGCACGCATCCGCCTGGATGCCCTGTGGCTGTACCCGGTCATCGTCGCCGGACTGCTGCTCGTCATCGGGATGGCGGAGGATCCGGGCCGCGGCCTCGCCAATGGCGGGCGCTACCTGGTCGGCGTCCCCGGCGCACTGCTCGTCGGCCTGGCCTTCTGGTTCCTGCTGCGGCGCCCCGCCCTGCGCGCCCCGCAACCCGGCGATCATGGCCGCCACTATCCGGCCGTAGCCACCCTGGCACTGGCCTTCCTCGGCTATGCCCTGCTGACCCCGTTCCCGGGGACCGTCGATCCGGGGCTGCCCGGCTGGCTGCCAACCTATGGCGACTTCCTCGAGGCGACCGGGCTGCCGGTACAGCTGTTGCGCATGTTCACGGCCCTCCTCGCCGGCATCGCACTGATGAGCCTGACCCGTACCCTCGGCACCCAGCAGGGCGACGACCTGCTGCGCATCCTCGACACCCTCAACGGCTTCGTCTATCGCTGCCGCAACAACCCGAGCTGGGACGTGATCAATGCCGAGGGCGCGCTCGAGGAATTCACCGGGTACCCGCGCGGGGATTTTGTCGAGGGCGGCATGACGTTCGGCGACCTGGTCCATCCGGATGATCGCGAACGGGTATGGCGCGAGGTCTCGGAAGGCCTTCAGCGCTCCGGTCAGTTTCAGATCCAGTGGCGCATGATGCGGCAGGATGGGGGCGTATGCTGGGTATTCGAACGCGGGGCCGGCACCTACGACGACCGGGGCCGGCTTCGGTACATCCAGGGCCACGTGATCGATGCCGACGAACTGGTCACCACCAGCGAGAGCCTGCGCGCCAAGACCGACGAACTGGAGGCCTTTCGCTCCACCCTCGATCTGACCCTGGACGCGGTCTTCCTGTTCGACGTCGAGACCCTGCGCTTCATCTACGTGAACCAGGGAGCAGTGGACCAGACCGGCATCGCGCGCGAGGAACTGCTGACCCTGCACCCCTTTGATATCAAGCCGGACTTCCCGGAAGGCCGTTTTCGTCAGCTGATCGAGCCGCTGCGCCGGGGCGTACGCGACCAGCTCCGCTTCGATACCAGCCACCGGAATCGCGACGGCTTCGATGTGCCGGTCGAGATCTCCCTGCAGATGGTGGCGCCCCGCGGCGAGACGGCCCGGTATGTGGCGATCTCGCACGACATCACCCAGCGCAAACGCAACGAAGAGGCGCTGCTGCAGGCCCTGGCCGAGCTGGAGACCTCGCGCGACGAACAATCCCGACTGCTGGAACTGACCCAGCGCGAACAGGGGCGCATGGCCGCCCTGCTGTCCGCGATGAGCATCGGCATCCTGTTCGAGGACCGCGACGGCCGAGTGGAATACGTGAACCCGGCCTTCCGCCGGATGTGGGCCATCGACAACCAACTGGAATTGGTGGGACGGGCCTCACGCGAGGTGCTGGAGCACTCCACCCACCGCTTCGCCCGGCCGGACCACGCCTCGCGCCATGTGCTGCATGTGCTGGACACCCACGAGATCAGCGAACGCTTCGAGGTCGACCTGTACGACGGGCGCATCCTGACCCAGGTCTCCTACCCGGTGCACGATACCGACGAGCGCACCATCGGCCGCCTGTGGCTGTACGAGGACGTGACCCACGAGCGCCAGACCGCCCAGCAGCTGGTCTATCTGGCCGAGCATGATGCCCTGACCGGGCTCTACAACCGCCATCACTTCCAGAAGCACCTGGAACACATGATCCACAGCGAACGCCGCCGCAACGGCCGCTTTGCCCTGCTGTATTTCGATCTCGACGAATTCAAGACCATCAATGACACCTTCGGCCACCGCGCCGGAGACACCGTGCTGGTACGCGCCGCCGGCGAGATCGCGGCACTGGTGCGCAGCCAGGACATCTTCGCCCGCCTGGGCGGCGACGAGTTCGCGATCCTGGTCGACCGCGAATCGGATCAGGAACCCATCGAGCTGGCCGAACGCGTCGGCCGCGCAATCGCCTCGATCCCGTTCCGCTTCCGCGGCCAGAACTACCGGCTCACCGCCAGCATCGGCATCGCCCATTACCCCGAGCACGGTGACAACGTCGAAGATCTGGTGGCCCACGCGGACACCGCGATGTACCAGGCCAAGGACCTGGGCAAGAACACCTGGGCGGTATTCGACCGCAGCCGCAACACCGCCGAGCACATGCTGGAGCGGATGTCCTGGAGCCAGCGCATCGCTACGGCCCTGGAGCTGGGCCACCTGGAGCTGCACTACCAGGGGATCTACGCCATCGATGACGGCCACCTGCACCACCTGGAGGCCCTGGTGCGCATGCGCGACCCGACCAAACCCGACGAGATCGCCATGCCCGGCCAGTTCATCCCGATCGCGGAGAAGACCGGCCAGATCCTGGATATCGACCGTTGGGTGATCCGCGAGAGCATCGCCCGCCTGGCCGGCGACCCGACGATCGCCGGCATCGCGATCAACATCTCCGGGCGCAGCTTCGACGAACCCAGCCTTCCGCAGTACATCGCCCAACAGCTGGAACAGCATGCGGTCGAACCCCGCCGGCTGATCATCGAGCTGACCGAGACCGCCGCGGTGTCCGAGATGCAGGACGCCCAGCGCTTCATCGAGGCGCTGCAACAAACCGGCTGCACCGTCTGCCTGGACGACTTCGGCTCCGGCTTCTCCACCTTCGCCTACCTCAAGTACCTGGGCGTGCAGATCCTCAAGATCGACGGCATGTTCGTGCGCGACCTGCCCAACAACCGCGACAACCAGGCCTTCATCCGCGCGATGGTCGATGTCGCCCGCGGTCTCGACAAACGCACCGTCGCCGAGTGCGTGGAAGACGGCCCGACCCTCGCGATGCTGGCCGAACTGGGCGTGGACATGGCGCAGGGCTATCACCTGCACCGGCCATCCCTGGAGATCCCCCGCGAACGGAGCGACACGGAATAGGCCCAGCGTTCCTTTCCGGAAAGCGGCTCAGTCCATCACTTCGACACACACTCAACGAGCTCCGCCTCGTCCCCCTCGAAACGAAAGCCGACGGCATCCGTCGCGACCCGGAACTCGCCTTCCGCCTGTATCCAGCCCTGCTCCAGGACGCTCGCGTCGACCCGTTCGAACAGCCGCTGCAGCGCCAACGCAGTGGCACCCCGGGCCGCGTATTCCAGGCCGTGGCGCTCCCATCCGGCACGGGCCGCATCCGCCAGTCTCCAGCCGGTCTCGACGAACCCGGCAATCCACAGCGCGCGCAGCACCCCATCACCCCACTGCTGGCGCAACTGCGCCATCCCGGAACGCGTATCCGCGGCGGCCTCCACCGTCGCGACCAGCGATGCGGGCAACAGCTCGCGCCAGTCATCGCTCTCGAAAGCGCCCGGCATCAAATCCTCGTCGATAATTTGAACGAAGTCCGGGACCGGGTCGGAACCCGTGCGCTCCGCCAGCTGGATCAATGCCCCGGCCTCGTCGCGATAACCGGACAGGGCAAACCCGCACAAGTGATGATCCACGATGTCGTGCACGAACACCGACGTCGGGATGCGCTCGCCGGCGAAGGGCGTCGCCGCGATCACGTCCGCGCCGCGTCCTGGCAGATCCAGCTTCCAGCCACGCACCCCAAAGCCATCCGCCCAGGATTCGGCGTAGTGCGCCGGGATGGCCACGCCACCCTCGTCCCTATCCTGCAGACCCCGTTCGCGCGTCATTGGCTCGTCTCCGTACCAGGTGTCGCCCTTGCACTTTACCGACCGGTCAACTAGTGTGCAAAGACATGGAAGCCATCACACCCAACGACACCCGCGGCGCAAGCCGCGAAGCCCTGCTGCAGGCCGCCCGCGACCTCATTGTCACGCGCAGCTACGCCTCCGTCGGCATTGCCGAGATCTGCGCGCAGGCGGGCGTGCGCAAGGGCAGTCTGTACCATTTCTTCCCCGGGAAGGAGGCGCTCACCCTGGCGATGCTGGACGCGCTCTACGCGGACTTCGAGCGCGAGGTGCTGATCCCCGGGCTGTCGGGCGCCAACGGGCTCCGCGCTCGCATCGACGCGTTCGTCCAGGCGATCCATGCCTTCGAGGCGCGGATGCAGTCGGAATCCGGACAGCTGCCCGGCTGCCCCTTCGGCAACCTGGCGGTGGAGATGGGTACCCACAACCCGGCCCTGCGCCAGGCGATCCGGAAGCACCTGGATGCGGTCACCGCACATTTTCGCGCCGTGCTGGACGCGGCCGTACAGAACGGCGAGCTTCCGCCCGAAACCGACACCGCTGCTGCCGCCGAACAGTGGCTGGCGCTGATGGAAGGGATCCTGGTGATGGCCAAGGCCGATCAGGATCCGGCCACGATCCTGCGCCTGGGCCCCGCGCTCGGGGCGCTCCTGCTCAACCCGACCCCGGAGGTCCACCATGAGCGATGAACACTTCCCCCTGCATGACGCCGCCAGCGCCCCCGACGCGAAGCCGGCCTTCGAGCAGGCCGAGCAGACCTTCGGCATGGTCCCCAACCTGATCCGCAAGATGGCCAGCGCGCCAGCCCTGGCGGAGGCCTATCTGTCCCTCAATACCCTGCTGCAGCAGACCTCCATGAGCCCGACCGAGCAGTGCACCCTGTTGCTGACGGTCAGCCGCTATCACGACTGCGACTACTGCATGGCCGCGCACAGCATGACCGGCCGCATGACCGGCGTTCCGGACGGCGTGGTCGATGCGCTGCGCGAGGACCGGCCGATCGACGACCCGAAGCTGGAGGCACTGCGCCAGTTCACCCACGCCATGATCGAACAGCGTGGCTGGGTCGACGAGGCCACCCAGCAGGCCTTCCTGGACGCCGGCTACACGCATCCACAGATGCTGGAGGTGATCCTGGCGATCGGCCTGAAGACCCTGTCCAACTACACCAACCACATCGCCGGCACCCCGGTCGACGAGCCCATGGCCGGCGAGCGCTGGACGGCACCGGGCGCATAACCACGCCGTCCCAACGTCCCCGAAGGAGAAACCAACATGAGCGAAGAAACCGCCGATCTTGTTGTCATCATGATCACCGGGCCGGAGAACAAGCGTCGTCTGCCGTCGGCCTTCTTTCTGGCGGCCACCGCCGCCGCAAGCGAACAGAACGTCATCATGTACTTCACCGGGCCGGCCACGGAACTGCTGAAAACCGGCGTCCCCGAGAACATCCATCCCATGGAGGGCGGCAAGAGCATCGCCGACTTCATGAAGAACGCCATGGACAACGGCGTCCAGATGATGGGCTGCCGGCAATCGCTTGAGCTGAACGGAATGGATGAATCGGATCTGGCCTACCCGGACCTCCCCTTGCTTACGCCCTCGCAGGCCTTGCCTTCGCTGGGGTCGGCCGGCAAAGTCCTGACCTGGTAATCACACGAGGGGCCGCACCGGTGGCCCCTCTCCGACCGGAGGCGTACAGGGGCGTGCCGGACCATCGCAAGCGCATCCTCCTGCTGTCCGCCTATCGCGCCGACAGCCACGCGGCCTGGGCGGACTGGTTAACCAGCACCTTCGATGCGTTCGACTGGCAGCTACTGGAACTGCCGGGGCGCCACTTCCGTTGGCGCATCCGCGGCAACCCGATCTCCTGGCTGGACGCACTGGCGACCACGGAAGTCGACGCAGTCATCGCCACCTCGATGGTGGATCTCGCCACCCTGCGCGGACTCCAGCCCCACCTCGCCGCCCTGCCCACGCTCTACTACGTGCACGAGAACCAGTTTGCCTATCCGCTGGGCCCGCAACAGGTGGATTCGGTGGACCCGCAGATGGTGCAGATCTATGCGGCGCTGGCCGCGGATCGCATCGCCTTCAACTCGGCGTTCAACCGCGACTCGTTCCTGGAAGGGATGGCGACCCTGCTCGGACGCATGCCGGATGCGGTACCTTCCGGGATACGGGACCGACTGACGGAGCGCAGCGCGATCCTCCCGGTGCCGATCCAGCCAACGGCCGTGGCCGGCGGCACTCGCGATCCGGGCCTGATCCTCTGGAATCACCGCTGGGAATACGACAAGGCCCCGGAGGTCTTTGCCGAGGCCATGCTGACGCTGGCCGGGTCGGGCGTGGATTTCCGTCTTGCCCTGCTGGGGCCGCGGCCGGCGAATGCCCCCGAACCCCTGCAAAAGCTGCGCGAGGCCCTGGGGAACCGGATCATCGCCGATGGCAAGCTGCCCCGCAGCGAATACGACGCGTTACTGGGCCGCGCAGGCATCGTCGTCAGCACCGCCCGGCACGAGTTCCAGGGCCTGGCAGTGCTGGAGGCCAGCGCCGCTGGTGCCACACCGCTGGTCCCGGATGCCCTGGCCTACCGCGAACAATACCCCGATGCCTGTCGCTACCCGCAAGGCGATGTAGACACGCTGACGGAGCGCCTGCAGGCATGGCTGCAACAAGGGCCCCCGCCCGCACCCGACGTCCGCGCGTGGACGCCGGGGCGGTTGGAGCCGGATTGGCAAGGAATGCTGGACGACCTCGTCGCGGGCAGCCGCAAGAGGCCACGGGTCAGTCGCGGCTGACGACGACCCGATCCGACATCTCGTCCTCGGCCACGAACACCGGGCGGATCACGTCGCGGTAATTGCGGATGCGCTGCACGTAGTACACCGGCTGATACCCGCGCGCATAGCCGTAGCGCAGATCCTTGTAGTAACGCTCCTCGGTCAGTAGCGGCAGGATCTCGCGCATGTCGGCCCAGCGATCCGGGTCCCGTCCCAGCTCGCGCGCCAGGCGGCGCGCATCCAGCAGGTGGCCCCGGCCGATGTTGTAGGCCGCCAGCGCCAGGTAGGTACGATCCGGTTCGACGATGTCATCCGGCAGTAACCCGTGCTGACGCTGCAGGTAGCGGGCCCCGCCGTCGATGCTCTCCACCGGGTCCAGGCGATCGACGCCCAGCGACTCGGCGGTGCGACGGGTCAGCATCATCAGCCCGCGCACGCCCGTCGGGCTGCGCGCCTCCGGATCCCAGTGCGACTCCTGATAGGCCAGTGCAGCCAGCAGATCCGCGGGCAGATCCGTGCGCTCGGCCGCCTCCTCGAAGTGGGGATGGTACTGGGGCAGGCGATCCTCTATGCGCCGGTTCAGTGCGCGCAGGTCGACGAAGTCGAACTGGTTGATGTAGGCGTAATAGCGCTCGTCCACGAGGTCGCGCAGCTCGCGGCCACCGGCGCCCTGCATCCAGGTCGCAGCCAGCTCGGCGAGCTCGGCGTGTTCCGGATCGACATACCACCCCAGCGCGCGCGGCGCGGACAGATCGAAGGCGATGTCGAGATGCGGGAAGGAGCGGCGGTTGTAACGCACGATGTGCGAATCAGCCACGGTGCAGCCGATCTCCTGCCGGGCGACCTGCGCCATCAGGCGCTCGGTGCCGATCTCGCGCACCTCGAAATCGACCGATTCCGGAAGCGCCTCCTCCAGGGTTTCGACGTAGCTGCTGCCGGCCGAGACGACCAGATCGACGCCCTCCAGCTCGTCCGTCGAACCCGGCATGCCGGACAAGTCGCGATGGCAGACGACCTGCTCGCTCACCTCCATGTAGTGCGGACCGCGGCGAAAGCGCTCGTCACGCGACGGCAGATGGGTCAGACCCGCTGCCGCCATGTGCGCCGCGCCGGATTCGAGCGCATCGAGGACACCGGAAACCGAGTCGGCCATGACCCATTCCACCTTCCAGCCATGCGCCAGGGCAAAGCCTTCGACCAGGTCGTGCTCGGTGCCGGACGTCTCCAGATGCTGGTCAAAGTACCAGGTGGTGGGTGCGTTGCGGGTCACCACGCGCAGCGTGCCGGTCTCCTCCACGGAGGCCAGGCGATCGCCCGCAGCCGCGTTGGAAACCATCGTTCCGGATTGCCCGTTCTCCGAACCACACCCGGCCAGTAACGCCAGCAGGGCCGCCGGGATCAATGCCCGGAAGGCTCGCCCACAGCGCGCGGAGCGAGTGACCCGTCCCTTGCGCTTCGATTGTTCGGTCATACCGGTTTCCTTCCCGTCGGCAGCCGGCGTCAAACGCCAACCGATTCCATGACGGATCCATGAATGTCCGATACAGAGACTAGGGTTTTGCGGAATGGTTCTCAAAAATACCCACACTCGCGGGGTTGCAGAATCACCAAGTATCCGTTCACGGATGTTCAGCTCACCCGTGCCGGTGGGCACAAGGGCGACACGCCCTGTACAGTCGAAGTCCGGCCCATCGCCGAGCGAACGACCGCGGCCAGGAACAAGGCCAAAGGCTCCGCCAAACCCAGCGGGCATCCTTGAGGCCAGGGAGGCACTGATCAATTCGCACGCCCGTGCTCGAGTTGAGCAGTGCCTCCCTGGGGGAACGCCTCGACATCCGCGCGATCCAATCGCCCGTCACTTGCCAGGAGCGCGACAACATGCCCGTGGAATCCCTTCTCCTCCTCCTGCTCATCGGCGGCATTGCCGGCTGGCTCGCAGGCCTGCTGGTACACGGGTCCGGGCAGGGCATCCTGCTGAATATCGTGGTTGGCGTGATCGGCGCCTTCCTCGGCGGCTGGCTGTTCACCCAGCTCGGGGTGCAGGCAGCCGGACTGATCGGCAGCCTTGCCGCCGCCACCGTGGGCGCCGTGCTGCTGCTCGGTCTGCTTCGCTTGATCCGAAAGGCCTGATCCACCCGATCCAAGGAGTTCTCATGATCCAGATCCTCGGCATCATCCTGCTGGTTGGCGGCCTGATCGCCGCCCTGGTCGGTGTTCAGGACGCCTTCGGCATGCGCGAGCGCGCGGCGCGGCTGTTTCTTGGCCGCTTCACCCGGCGCACCCTCGCGCTGCTTATCGGTGGCGGCGTGGCGGCGCTGATCGGCCTGATCCTGATGACCTCGAAAATGTGATGCGGTTGGCGTGATCTTCCCGAGACGGTAGGGTCCGCCCCGGGGGAGCCTGCGGCCGACACCGGACGCGGCATCGCTGCGGAACCCCCCTGGAACCAAAAACGAGGGGAGACCGCATGACTCTGACACCGTCGCGCCGCCTGGCGCTCTCGATCGCCGTTAGCTCCGCCCTGTTCGCCGCCCCCACGACCCTGCTGGCCGCCGGCTTCTACCTCCAGGAGCAGGGCGTGTCCGGCCTCGGCCGCGCCTATGCCGGGGAGGCCGCCATCGCCTCCGACGCCAGCACCATCCACTTCAACCCGGCCGGCATGACGCGCCTGGAAAGCAACGAGCTCCAGGCCGGTGTGCACCTGCTGATCCCCAACGCGGAGGTCAACAGGCGCGGTACGACCATCAACGGCACGCCATACGATGGCGGCCGCGACAGCAGCAACCCCTACGATCCGACCCCGATCCCCAACCTGTACTGGGCGGAGCAGTACTCCGACCGCGTCTGGCTGGGCTTCGGCCTCACCGCGCCCTTCGGCCTGAAGAACGAGTACAACGACGACTTCTTCGCCCGCTACGACTCGCTGGAATCCGACCTGCAGGTGCTGAACCTGCAGCCCAGCATCGCGTTCGAGCTGACCGACCGGATCTCCATCGGCGGCGGCCTCGACCTGCAGTACGCCGAGGCCACCCTGCGCAGCGCGACGCCCGGAGGGCTCCCGCCCAGCGCGGCCACCGACGGCGAGTTCGAACTCGAGGGGGACAACTGGGATGTCGGCTTCAACATCGGCATGCAGTTCGACCTGAATGATGACACCCGGCTGGGCATCCACTACCGCGACGGCATCACCCACACCCTGAAGGGGACCGCGACCTCCACCCAGCAGGGGGTTCTGCCCGGTCGTGCCGACCTGAAACTGCCCGATATCGCGTCGATCGGCATCCAGCATCGCTTCAATGACCGCTGGACCGGCCTGGCCCAGTACACCTGGTTCAACTGGTCGAACTTCGACGAGATCCGGATCCAATTGCCCCAGGGCAACGAGCAGGTGCTGGAACAGAACTACCGCAACAGCTACGCCCTAGCGGTGGGGGCCGAGTACGCGATGAACCCGCGCTGGACCCTGCGTGGCGGCATCCAGTACGACCAGACCCCGACGCAGACCGACGGGCGCAGCACGCGCACCCCGGATGGCGACCGCACCTGGTTCTCCTTCGGTGCCAGCTACGCCAGCAGCGAGCGCTTCACCTTCGACCTGGGCTACAGCTACATCCACATCGCCAGCGAGGATCTCGACATCACGCGCAGCTTTAACGGGACCGACATCAACATGCAGGGGACGACCAAGGGTCACGTGCACGTCCTGTCGGCCGCCATGCGCTACCACTTCTAGCGCCGAATCCGGGGCTGGGCATGCGCCCCGCCCCGTTCATCACCACTCCAGCTCCACTCCGCAGGCCGCCGCCAGGGCGCGTCGGTCGGCGTCGCTCAGGTCGCGCCGTCCGGCGTTGGCCTCGCCCAGGATCGCATGCATCACCGCCGCCGGGTCGTCCACGTGCTCGATCCCCAGGGCGTGCCCCAGCTCGTGCGCCAGCGTCAGGCGCAGCTCGTCCGCGTCACTGGCCTTGAACACGGTGATGGAGCGCCGCGCGCCCTGCTGCTCGTAGACCGCCATGTCGAAGGCACCGGTCGCGCCGATCTCGCGGTTCAGTTCCGCGACCCGTTCGTTGAACCCATCGATCTCGCCCTCGAGGTCGCGGATCTCGCGGTTGAGCTCGTCGCGCCGACGCTCCAGCGTGCGGCGGCCCTGCTCCAGGTCGTCCCGCGCCGCATCCAGCGTCCGGCGCTGCCCCGGCGCTGCCGTTCCAGCCGCTCGCGGTTCCCCGCGCTGTGCGCCATGCGTCCGGCATTCCAGGCGGCCACCGCCTCTTCGTACTCGCGCTGGCGCGCCTGAAGGTCCTCCAGGCGCCCCTGGTAGCCCGCGGCATCCGCTGCGAGCGCCGAGTGCCGGTGATCCAGACGCTCCTCGCGCTCGGCGATCCCCCGCTTGAGCCGGTCCAGCTCCGCGCGCGCCCGGTCGCGACTCTCGGCACCCGCCTGCCGCTCGTCGAACACCAGCCGCACCGGCATGCCCTCCCCCTCGCGCTGACGGAAAAGTGTTTCCGGCGTCGGCCCGTCCCACATGCTCACGGCCGCATCCAGGGCCGCCTGCACCGCGTCACGCTCCAACCGGAAGCGCCGGTCCACGGCCTCCAGATGCAGGGTGATGGGCACCTCGCAGCGCGGCGCGGCCAAGTGCGCATGCCCCGCGGAGCCGCCCGACAAGTGCCCCTCCTGCCACAGGACACCGCCCAGCGCGAGCGCCCCAACACCGCCGACCAGCCATAACGGTATTGCCATTACAGTTCCTCCTTCGCACACACCCAAGGTACCAGCCAACGGGCGCCGCCACCCGCGTTTGCCCCGTCATGACGCGCCAGGCACCATTGAACCCATTCGATACCCCCGATTCAGGAGACTGCCATGCTGCGCACCCTTCTTGCCGCCCTGCCGCTCGTTGCCCTGCCGCTCGTTGCCCTGCCGCTCGTTGCCCTGCCGCTCGTCGTCCAGGCCGAGACCCCGAACATCCAGCCCGGTCTCTGGGAAAACCAGACCACCATGATCATGGAAGGCATGGGCGGCATGCCGGACCAGACCGAGACCAGCACCGAGTGCGTCACCCAGGAAGACATCGACCGCGGCGAGAACATCATCGAGGCGCCGGAAGGCTGCACCCTGGACCACGTCGACATGAGCGCCGACCGCATGGACTACACCATGAGCTGCCCCGGCCCGCAGGGCGGACGCATGCAGATGGACGGCAGCATGCGCTTCATGGGTGACCGCGCCGAGGGCGAAATGACCAGCGAGATGGACACCCCCATGGGCCCGATGAACGTGCGCATGGAAATGCGCGGCCAGCGCATCGGCGACTGCTGACCCCCCGTATTCACCACGGAAGTCACAGAGGGCCGGAAAAGAAGAACGATCTGGAACGAGGCACAAGTACGGGGCGCGACTTGCGTCGCTTCAGCCCCCGGACTTTTCTTCGTGCCTTCGTGGTCGTTAAGCCCTGCGCCAGAGGAGGATCTGATTGTTGGCCGGCAGGTCGATGACCGCCGCGGACTCGAGGCCGGCGGCCGTGGCGAGGGCATCCAGGTCGGCGCGGTCGCGCACGCCCATGCCCGGATCTTGCGCCCGCAGCATCTGGTCGAACCGGGCGTTGGATTCGGCAGTATGCGAACCGTCGTGGGCAAACGGGCCGTACAGCGCGAACAGCCCACCCGGCGCCAGTACCCGGGCCACGCCGGCAAACAGCGCCTCCACCGCCGGCCAGTGCATGATATGCACGGTATTCGCGCTGTAGACGTACTCGAACGGGCCCTCCGGCCAGGCATCCCGTAGCACGTCCAGTTTCAGCGGGGGCCGCAGATTGGGCAGGGCCGCGTCGCGTCGCCAGGCCTCCACGCCCGGCAGGTTCTCTGCCACGTCACTGGGATACCAGTCGAGATGCGGCAAAGCCGCGGCGAAATGCGCCGCGTGCTGCCCGGTGCCGGCGCCGATCTCCAGCACCCGTCCATGCGCAAGGAACTGCTCGCGCAGCTGGGCCAGGATCGGCGCGCGGTTTTGATCCGCGGCCGGGGCATAGGGCTTGTCGGAGGTCATCGCAGCGATCCGTTCACGGGGGACAAGGCGGTATTCTGGACGCCCCGCAACCGCACTGCCATGATCGGGACACACCCTATTTCCAGGCTGCCCTGATGACACCCCGCTTCCGGTTGTTCCTGCCCGCCCTGCTTGTCCTGTTGCTGGTCATGGGCGGCGAGGCGCTGGCCCGCGACATGGCGACCGACCCGGAGCGCCTGCTGCCGGTCGAACTGGCCACCGTCGGGGTGGATGCCGGCTCCGGCACGCCCATCGCCCTGTTGCGACACCCGACGTCCGGCGAGGTGGTCCCGATCGTGATCGGGACCGACCAGGCCCGCGCGATCCTGCTGGCCATGCACGACATAACACTGTCGCGCCCGCAGACCCACGACCTGATGATCGACCTGCTGGAGCAGATGGATGCGCGCCTGGAACGGGTGATCATTGACGGCCTGGAGAACGGTACCTATCTCGGCTGGCTGGAGGTACGGATCGCCGGCGAGGCCGAACCCCGGTTGATCGACACCCGCCCCAGCGACGGGCTCGCCCTGGCGGTACGCAGCGGGGCCGCCATCCATGTCGCGCCGGAAATCCTGGAGGCCGATGTCGCCTTCGACTACACCCCGCCGGGCGAGGACGAGGTCGTCACCGCCCTCGGCATCACCGTTGTGGAGGCCCGCAACGACCTGCGCGAAGCCCTGCAACTGCCGGACGAATCCGGCGTGCTGGTCAGCCGTGCCGCGGGCCGCGCCGCCGCCGCGGGCCTGACCCACGGCGCCCTGATTCTGAAAGTGAACGGGCGCACGCCCACCACCCCGATGGACTTCCTCGAGGCGATCTCCGCGACACCGGAGGGCGAGCCCGCCGAAATCCGCTACTGGCTGGATGGCGAGACCCGCAGTATTACGCTGCCCACGGACGTCCCCGAGATCGAGGAGTCCGACGACGCCCTGACCGTCTGAGCAGAGCCGGAACGGACGCGGGTCAGTCCCGCGGCGGAAGCCGCGGGCGCAGCCAGTCGAGCGTGGCGGTGGTTGCAAGATCGTGCTCGCCGGCGGTCGCGCCGGGCGCCAGGTCCTCAAGCACCTGACCGGCCAGCTGCTTGCCCAGCTCCACCCCCCACTGATCGAAGGCGTTGATCCCCCACAGCGTGGCCAGCACGTAGATCTTGTGCTCGAACAGCGCGATCAACGCGCCCAGCGTGGCCGGATCCAGGCGTTCCAGCAGAATCAGCGTGCTCGGCCGATTGCCGGGGAAGGTCCGGTGCGGCGCCAGCGCATCAATCGCCTCCGGCGACTGCCCGGCCGCCGCCATCTCGGCGCGCACCGCGGCCTCGTCCTTGCCCATCGCCAGCGCCTCGGCCTGCGCCACCAGGTTGGCCAGCAGCAACGGGTGCTGCGCCGGCAGGTCGTGCTCGGGGCGGGCCACGCCGATGAACTCGGCCGGGATGAAGCGCGTGCCCTGGTGGAGCAACTGGAAGAAGGCGTGCTGACCATCGGTGCCCACCGCACCCCAGACCACCGCGCCGGTTGCGTCCGTCACGACCTGCCCGTCCAGCCCCACGCGCTTGCCCAGGCTCTCCATCTCCGCCTGCTGCAGGTACGGCGGCAGCAGCGACAGGCGTTCGTCGTAGGGCAGTACCGCGCGCGACTGTGCCCCCAGCAGGTTCTGGTTCCACAAATCCACCAACGCCATGCGCACTGCGGCATTGCTGGAGACCGGCGTCTGGAGCACGTGTTCGTCCATGGCATGGGCCCCGCCGAGAAAGGCACGGAAGCCGTCCATGCCGAGGAGCAGCGCCACCGGCAACCCGATGGTGGACCACACGGAATAGCGCCCGCCGACCCAGTCCCAGAAGCCGAACATGTTGTCCGGGTCGATACCGAACTCCGTTACTCGGTCGCGGGCGGTGGAGACCGCCACGAAGTGGCGCGCGACGGCCGTGTCGTCCGGCGCATGCCGCAGCAGCCAGGCGCGCGCCGCACGGGCGTTGGTCAGGGTCTCCTGGGTGCCGAAGGTCTTCGATGCGACGATGAACAGCGTGGTTTCCGGATCGGCCTCGCGCAGCACGGCGGAGAGCGCCGCGCCATCCACGTTGGAGACGAACTGCACGGTCAGCGGCACGCCGTCGGCCGTCGCCTGTGCATGCGGCGCAAGCGCCCGGCAGACCATGCGTGGCCCGAGGTCGGAGCCGCCAATGCCGATGTTCACCACGCGACGGATCGGACGCCCGCTGTAGCCACGGTGGACCCCGTCGTGGATCCGTCGCACGAACGTCTCGACCCGGTCGAGCTGCGCATGCACCTGCGGAACCACGTCCGCGCCATCCACTTCACAGTGGGCGTCGCGCGGCAGGCGCAGGGCCGTGTGCAGGGCCGCCCGCCCCTCGGTGGTATTGACCCGCTCGCCGGCAAACAGCGCGCACAGCGCCTCCGATACCTCACAGGCCGCAGCGCGCTCGTACAGGGCATCCCAGGCCGCACCGTCCAGGCGCTGGCGCGTCCAGTCCAGGCGCAACCCGGCGATCTCCTGCACGTCGCGTTGCACGCGATCCGGATCGCGCGCGAACAGCTCGCGCAGGGGCTCGTCCGCCAACCGTCGGGCCTCGACCCGCAAGGCACTCTCCATCACCGCACCCACTCCTGCCGTCATCCTGTTTCCTCGATTGTCCCAAGCCCAGAGTGCCGCCCCGGCCCCTGCGTTACAATTAACAGAAAGTCATCCGGCGCCGCCGGTTCCGCACTTGGGGATTTTTTGCATGCGCATCCTGTTCGCCAGCAGCGAGGCCTACGGTCTGGTCAAGACCGGGGGGCTCGCCGATGTCAGCGCCAGCCTGCCCGCCGCCCTGCGCCGGCGGCGCCAGGATGCCCGCCTGGTGCTACCCGGCTACCCCGAGGCCTGTCGCAACCTGGTGGATGCCACCCCGCGCCCGGGTCCGGACGGCGCCCCCTGGCAGATCATCGAGGGCCGACTGCCCGGGACCCGGCTCCCGGTCTACCTGATCGACTGGCCAGAATACTTCCAGCGCGCCGGCAACCCCTACAGCGCCAGCAACGGCATGGACTGGCCGGACAACGCCCAGCGCTTTGCCGGTTTCGCCCGCGCCATCGTGGCGCTGGCGCGGGACGAGGCCGGGCTGGACTGGGCGCCGGAACTGATTCACCTGAACGACTGGCAGACCGGTCTCGTGCCTCTGCTGCTGGATCCGGAGCGCACCGGCGTCGAACGCCCGCGGACGGTGTTCACCATCCACAACCTGGCCTACCAGGGCCTGTTCCCGGCGAGCACCGTGCAGGATCTGAACCTGCCCGCGGACCTGTGGCACCCGGAGGCCCTCGAGTTTCACGACCAGCTTTCGTTCATGAAGGCGGCCCTGATCTTCGCCGACGCGATCACCACCGTCTCGCCCACCTACGCCCGCGAGATCCAGGAACCGGTCCACGGCATGGGGCTGGACGGCGTATTGCGCGCCCGCAGCGCCGACCTGCACGGCATCCTCAACGGGGTCGACTACAGCGACTGGGATCCGGCGCGCGACCGCCACATCGCCGCGCGCTACAGCGCCGAGGACCTCGCGGGCAAGGCCGCCAACAAGGCTGCTCTGCAGACCCGCATGGGCCTGGAGACCAACCCGGACATCCCGCTGCTGGGCCATGTCGGCCGCATGGTCGACCAAAAGGGTGTCGATCTGCTGCATGCGGCCTGCACGCCACTGCTGGAGGCCGGGCGCATCCAGCTGGCCCTGGTCGGCTCCGGCCAGAAGGACCTGGAACACGCCACCGGCGCCCTCGCCCGCGCTTACCCCGGCCAGGTCGGCGTGCACATCGGCTACGACGAGCCGCTGGCCCACCAGATCGAGGCCGGGTCCGACCTGTTCCTGATGCCGTCGCGCTTCGAGCCCTGCGGGCTCAACCAGCTCTACAGCCTGCGCTACGGCACCCCCCCGGTGGTCCACGCCACCGGCGGTCTGGCCGACACCGTGGTGGATGCCACGCCGGAGAACCTGGAGGCGGGCACCGCCACCGGTTTCAGCTTCACCCCGGACAGCGTCGCCGCCCTCGGCGCCGCCCTGGAGCGCGCCCTGGCGCTGTATACCGCCCGCGGCGACGGCCACTGGGAACAGCTGATGCACAACGGCATGGCACGCGACTTCGGCTGGACCGCCAGCGCCGATGCCTATCTCGCCCTGTACCGCGAACAGCTTCCGCGCCGCAGCCGGCGTGCGAAGGCGGCATCTGCGCTATAATCGCGTCCTTTTCGCGACCTCCCGAACCCCAACCGGCAAGCCCAGGCAGCGGCGATCGTCGTCCTGCGCGCACAGGCCCGATATGACTCGAAGCGATCAACACGACCGATTCCTCCCCAAGGACAAGGAACTGCGCGCCCGCGTGCGCCTGTTCGGGGAACTCCTGGGCAACGTGATTCACGACCTGGAAGGCCAGGCCGTGTTCGACGCGGTGGAGAAGCTGCGCCGCGGCTTCGTCAGCCTGCGCAAGGACGAGGATCCGGACCTGCGCCGCCAGCTGATGGCCGACATCACGCACTTCGACGCCTCGCTGACCGAACGCGTGATCCGGGCCTTCAGCATCTACTTCAGCCTGGTCAACATCGCCGAGGAAGACCTGTTCTACCGCTGGCGCCGCGCCCAGGTCTCCAGCGGCGAGCCGCTGTGGACCGGCTCCTTCGACCAGACCCTGCGCGAGCTGCATGGCGAAGGCGTCACCGCCGAGGAGCTGGAACGCCTGCTCAACGAGCTGCACTACCAGCCGGTGTTCACCGCCCACCCCACCGAGGCCCGCCGCCGGACCACGATGGAGAACCAGCGCCGCGTGTTCGAGACCGCCGACCGGCTGAACCAGCCGGGGCTGGGCGAGGAGGAACGCCGCCTGATCACCGAGGAACTGGAGACCCAGATCCAGATCCTCTGGCGCACCAACGAGGTGCGGGTGAAAAAGCCGCAGGTTCAGGACGAGATCAAGTACGGCCTGTTCTATTTCGAGGAGAGCCTGTTCGAGGCCATCCCGCAGTCCTACCGCTTCCTCGAGAAGGCCATCCGCCGGATCTACGGCGTCAACCCGGACGGCAGCCTGCCGGTACGCATCCCGGCCTTCCTGCACTTTGGCTCCTGGATCGGCGGCGACCGCGACGGCAACCCGAACGTGACTCCCGAGGTCACCGAGCTGTCCTGCCGTCTGGCGATGGAACAGGTGCTGCGCGAGTACCTCAAGCGGGTCAACCATCTGCGCAACGTGCTGACGCACTCGTCCTTCATGTGCCAGCCGTCGCAGGCATTTCTCGACAGCCTGGACGCCGACTCCAATATCGCCAACGCGGTGTTCCAGGGCGCCTCCGACCGCTTCGAGAGCGAGCCCTACCGGCGCAAGCTCTACATCATGCGCTACCGTCTGCGCGAGACCCTGGACACAGTGGTGCGCCGGGTCCGCGGCGAGGCCGCCGTGCTGCCGACCAACAGCGCCTATGCCGACGCCCAGGCCTTCCTGAACGATCTCAAGCTGATCCGCGACTCGCTGGTCAGCCATGGTGATCGCAACATCGCCAGCGGCGCGCTGACCGATCTGATCCGCCTGGTCGAGACCTTCGGCTTTCACCTGCACCACCTGGACGTGCGCCAGGAGTCCACCGTCCACTCCGACGCGATCGCGGAACTGCTGCGCCAGTTGGCACCGGACACCGACTACGCCGCGCTGGACGAGACCGGCCGCCAGCAGGCGCTGAGCGAACTGATCGCCTTGGAGAACCTGCCCGAGGTGGACCGCAAGGCGCTGGGCGAGAGCACCCGCGAGACCCTGCGCGTGTTCGAGGTGATCCAGAGCATGCGCCGCGAGGTCGGTCCGGACGGCATCGGCACCTACGTGATCTCCATGACCCACGCCGCCTCGCATGTACTGGAGGTCCTGCTGCTGGGCCGCCTGGCAGGTCTCGCGGGCAACGACGAAGAAGGCAACCCGTTCTGCCATCTGCGCATCTCGCCGCTGTTCGAGACCATCGAGGACCTGCTGCATGTCGAGGACGTCCTCGAGGGCCTGCTGTCCAACCCGGTGTATGCACGACTGCTGGCCGCCTCCGGGAACATCCAGGACGTCATGCTCGGCTACTCCGATTCCTGCAAGGACGGCGGCATCCTCGCCTCCAGCTGGAACCTCTACGAGGCACAGAAGAAGATCGTCGGCATTACCGACCGCTTCGGCGTGCGCTGCCAGCTGTTCCACGGCCGCGGCGGCACCGTCGGGCGCGGCGGCGGACCGACCCACGAGTCCATCCTCGCCCAGCCCCCGGCCACGGTGCAGGGCCGGATCAAGTTCACCGAACAGGGCGAGGTACTGTCGTACAAGTACTCCAACGTGGAGACCGCGGTGTACGAGCTGGGCATGGGTGCGACCGGCGTCATGCTCGCCTCGCGCAGCCTGATCCGGCCGCCGCGCAAGGATCGCGACGACTACCGCGCCACCATGCACGAGCTCGCGCAGGCTGGCGAGGATGCCTACCGCGAGCTGATCGACCGCACCGAGCGCGTGCTCGATTACTTCTACGAGATCACCCCGGTACAGGAGATCGGCTTCCTGAATATCGGCTCGCGGCCATCGCACCGGCGCAAGACCGACCGCTCCAAGAGCTCGATCCGCGCGATCCCCTGGGTCTTCGGCTGGGCCCAGGCGCGCCACACCCTGCCCGCCTGGTACGGCATCGGCACCGCGCTGGCACAGTGGCGCGGCGACGACCCCGAACGCCTGGCCCAGTTGCAGCGCATGTACCAGGAGTGGCCGTTCTTCCGCTCGTTGCTGTCCAACTGCCAGATGGCCCTGACCAAGGCCGACATGCGCACCGCCGCGGAGTACGCCCGCCTGTGCAGCGACCCGGAACTGGCCGAACGCATCTACGTCCTGGTGCGTGAGGAACACAGCCGCACCGTCACCGAAGTGCTGCGCGTGGCACAACTGGACCGACTGATGGACGAAACGCCCCTGCTGGCGCGTTCGCTGCAACGGCGCAACCCGTACCTGGACCCGCTCAACAGCATCCAGATTCACCTGCTGCGCGAGTCTCGCCAGTTCGACGCCGAGGCCGACGACGACACCGACGAAAACCCGTGGCTGTCGCCCCTGCTGCGCTCGATCAACGCGATCGCCGCGGGCATGCGCAACACCGGCTAAAGCCAACGGGCTCGCGGGCCTCCCACGACGGGGGTCCGCGATCGTCATCCTGCCGGTACAACGGGGCGTCTACGCGGACGTGCAAATTCATCAGCGTCTCCCTAGAATCACGCCATGCGCCTGCTGCTACTGATCGTCGCCATCGTCGCCGTGTTCCTTGCGGTGCGCACCCTCGTGCGCTCCACCAGCAACCGCAAGCAGGTCCGCCAGGATGAACGGCCCGAACGCCTGAAAGAGGGCGGCGCGGTAATCCGCTGCGCCTTCTGCGGCGTGCACGTGCCGGAGGCCGAGGCCTACCGCGACGGCGACCGCCTCTACTGCTCACCGCAGCACGCCGAGGTCGACCGCAACCGCTCGGACGCCGACTCCCGCACCGAAGACGACTGACCCTCGTCCATGGATAACCAGTCCGGGGGGAACACGCCGATCGACGCCGACACCCGGCGTTCCGCCTGGCTTTTCGCGCTCTACCGGGTCTTTGTCGCGGCGGTCCTGCTACTGCTCGGGCTGTTCCCGGATACCCCGCTGGGGCTGCATCTCGTCACCCCCCAGTTCTACGCGGTCATCGCCACCGCCTATCTCGCCTTTGCGCTCGTCGCCGCCGCCTTCGCCTGGCGCTGCACCCACAATCCGGACACCACCAGCCTCACCCGTATCGCGTTGATCGGCGGCGCCGGCGACGGCATCGGCCTGATCGCGTTGCTGATCGTCTCCGGAGGGGTTGGCACCGGCATTGGCCTTCTGCTGGTCCCGGCCCTGGTGGCGGCCGTGCTGCTCTCCAGCGCACGCTTCGCCCTGACCCTGGCCGCGATCGCCACCCTGACCCTGTTGCTGGCCGAGGGCGTGAGCGCACTATTCCTGCACCCCGCCGATACCGCCATCACCCAGGCGGGGCTGCTGGGCGCCACCCTGTTTGCGGCCGGCCTGCTAGCCCGCCAGTTCGCCCGCCGGGCCGGCGAGACCCGCGCCCAGGTGGAACGCCAGGAGGCGGACCTGGCCAACCTGGCCGAACTGAACGCGCAGATCATCGCGCGCATGAGCGCCGGTGTCATCGCGGTCGACCCGGACGGGTACATCCGCTCCATCAACGAGGCCGCGCGGCGTCTGCTCCCCCCGCGGCCGGGACGCCACCTGTCGTCCCTGTCGCCCTCGGTGGCACGCGTGATCCGCGACTGGCAGCGCAACGGCATGCCCACGACCAGCCAGCAGCTGCCGGGCGACCGCGACCAGCCGGCCCTGCGGATCCGTCTGGCCCCGCTGGGTGACCGCGGCGACCAGGGCAGTCTGCTGATCCTGGAGGACGCCGCCGAACTCCAGCGCCAGGCCCAGGCCGGCAAGCTGCAGGCCCTCGGCCGCCTGACCGCCAGCATTGCCCACGAGATCCGCAACCCCCTGGGAGCCATCAGCCACAGCGCACAGCTGCTCGGCGAATCGCCGGATCTCAAGCCTCACGACCAGCGCCTGCTCGACATCATCAACAACCAGAGCAAGCGCGTGAACGAACTGATCTCCAACGTCCTCAGCCTGTCACGCAGGGACGCCGGAGGACGCGAGCGGCTGAACCTTCAGGAGACCCTGGATCGCTTCGCCGAGGAGTTCTGCGGTGCGCTGCAGTTGCCGCGAGAGACCCTGCATGCGCGCATCGAGCCGGCCGACTCCGAGATCCAGTTCGACCCCTCCCAGCTCAACCAGATCCTGTGGAACCTGTGCAGCAATGCGCGCATCCATGGCGGCCACGATCAGCCCGACAGCCCGCCCATCGTGCTGCGCGGCGGCGCCGGCCAGGTCGCGCGGGTGGTCAGTCTGGACGTGATCGACGCCGGGCCGGGCATCTCTGCCGAACAGGAAAAGGACCTGTTCGAACCGTTCGTCTCCGGGCGTGCCGGGGGCACCGGCCTTGGCCTGTACATCTCGCGCATGCTGTGCGAAAACAACGGGGCATCGCTGGAATACGTCCACACACCCATCGGCGGCTGCTTCCGGATCCTGTTCGCCCCCCTGGAAACCGATTCGCCAAAGGAACAAGGCGCATGAGTATCCGCCACGTGCTGGTCGTGGACGACGAGCCCGACATCTGCGAACTACTCGAGATCACCCTGGCCCGCATGGGCCTTGAGGCCACCACGGCCACCCGACTCGAGCCGGCCCGCGCCCTGATCGCCGAGCACGACTTTGACCTGTGCCTGACCGACATGCGCCTGCCGGACGGCGATGGGCTGGACCTCGTCCGCCACATCCAGAGCGAACGCCCGGAACTCCCCGTGGCCGTCATCACCGCCCACGGCAGCGTGGATACCGCCGTCCTGGCGCTGAAGCTGGGGGCCTTCGACTTCGTCAGCAAGCCGGTGGACCTGAAACAGCTGCGCGAACTGATCGACGCGGCCCTGCGCCTGGAGCCGGCTGCCTCGATCGCGGAAGAGCCCGGCGACGACGCCACCCCGGCTACCCCCGATGACAGCCCGCTGCTGGGCCAGTCCGAGCCCATGCAGCGTCTGCGCGCCACCATCCACAAGCTGGCGCGCAGCCAGGCCCCGGTGTTCATCTCCGGAGAGTCCGGATCCGGCAAGGAGCTGGTCGCGCGCGAGATCCACCGCCTCGGCCCGCGCGCCGAACGTCCATTCGTGCCGGTCAACTGCGGCGCCATCCCCGGCGAGCTGATGGAGAGCGAATTCTTCGGCCACCGCAAGGGCGCGTTCACCGGCGCCACCCAGGACCATACCGGTCTGTTCCAGTCCGCCGACGGCGGCACGCTGTTCCTCGACGAGGTCGCCGACCTGCCGCTGCCGATGCAGGTGAAGCTGCTGCGCGCCATCCAGGAACGCGCCATCAAGCCGGTCGGTGGCACCCGCGAGATCCCGGTCGACGTACGCATCCTCAGCGCCACCCACCACGATCTGGAAAAGGCCGTGCGCGAGGGCCGCTTTCGCCAGGATCTCTACTACCGCCTGAACGTGATCGAGCTGAAGGTGCCGCCGTTGCGCGAGCGCCGCGGCGACATCGAACGCCTGGCCACGCGCATCCTGCAACGCATCGGCGAGCAGTGGCAGACCGGCGACCTGGAGCTGGCACCCGACGCCCTCGCGGCCCTGCAGGGGCACGGCTTCCCCGGCAACGTCCGCGAGCTGGAGAACATCCTGGAACGCGCCGCCACGCTGTGCGAAGGGCCGCTGATCCGCGCCGGCAACATCGACCTGCCGGCGAACGGTCTGGGCACCGAACCCACCCCGGGCGCGGAGTACGGCGAACCCGAGAACGGCCTCGACGGCGCGGAGAGCGCCCTGGACGACCAGCTCGCCGCGCAGGAACGCCAGGCCATCGCGACCGCCCTGCAGCAGACCGGCGGCAACCGCACGGCCGCCGCACGCCTGCTCGGCCTCAGCTTTCGCCAGTTGCGCTATCGCCTGAAGAAACTCGGGATCGAGTAGTCAAAACCCGGCCTACAACAGCTCGAACCACTCGTTCAGGGCAAACCAGATCACGTAGCCGCCGTACAGCAGCAGGAAGATGACACTGAGCACCGTGATCGGGCGAAACCCCTTCACGTCCACCTGATAGGACACATCCTCCCCCCGCGCACGGCGGCGGCGCACATCCATCCAGCGCGACACCCGCCACCAGACGAACAGCAGGATCAGGATCACGGTCAGAAACTTCAGCATCGGGGTTCGCTTCCTCGCACGGGACTCGCAACAGAGCTGAACGCGACACTACCGGAGAACGCCCGCCGCCGCATCGTCCCCACCACCCCGCGCCCCAAGTGCTGCCTGGCGCCCATCACCCCGGCGTCATCCCCGCCACAGCGCAGCGAAGAGCCGGGATCTCCGCGGCCATGGCCACCCCGACGCCCGAGATCCCGGATAACCGCTCCGCGGTTTCCGGGATGACGACACAGGGGGTCACGCGCGGCGTCCCGCGTTGTGCTGACCTCTGTGGGAGCCTGCTTGCAGGCGAAGCCCCCGCCAAACTTTAACTGCCTACCCACGCCGCTTCGCATGCCGCGTGGCCGGCGCATTCCACGGATCCTCCGGCCACGGGTGTTTCGGGTAACGGCCCTTCAGCTCGCGCCGCACCTCCGGGTAGCCGTTCTCCCAGAAACTCTTCAGATCCTGGGTGACCTGCACCGGGCGCCGCGCCGGCGACAGCAGGTGCAGCACCAGCGCCACGCGACCTCCGGCTACCGCGGGCGTTTCCGCCAGGCCGAACAGCTCCTGCAGCTTCACCGCCAGCACCGGCGGGTCCTGGGTGTAGTCGACCCGGTGGGCGGAACCGGAGGGCACCGCGATACGGGCCGGCGCCTCGCGCTCCAGTCGCTGTTGATGCTCCCAGTCCAGCCGCGCGCGCAGGATCGCAGCCAGGTCCAGCCGGTCCAGATCGCGCAGCCGCGTCATCCCGGCCAGGTACGGCCCCAGCCAGTCCTCGAGACCGGCGAGTAACGCGGCGTCACCCATGTCGGGAAAGCCCGCCTCCGGCATCGCCTGATGCAGCAGCTGGATGCGCGCGCGCAGCTGGGTCGCCGCGTCATCCCACGGCAGCAGCGCAAGCCCTTCGCGGCGCATCCGTTCACACCAGCGCGGGATCGTGGACGCGGGGTCGTCCAGCGCGACCATCTGCCGCTCGACCACCAACGTGCCAATGCGGCGGATGCGCGCGTTCTCCAGCCGCGCCCCGTCCTCCACCCAGTCGCAACGCGTCTCGCGGTGGAAAAGCTCCGGGGCCTCGCGCTCCAGCGCGGCGAGGTCCAGCGCCACCGCGCAGCGGATACGTGCCTCGCGTTCGGCGTCGGTGCAGTCCACCGCCACCAGGTACTCGGCATGCGCCAGGCGCTCGCGCTCCGACAGCAACGCCCCGCGGCCATTGCCCATCACGAAGCGCCCGGCCTGCCCGCCGCGTGGCCGCGCGATGCGTTCGGGCCAGGCCAGCGCAGCCAGCACCCCCAGCGCCACACCCTCGTCCAATACGGATTCTGCTGCGCCGGCGCTGTCGTCCAGCCGCGCCAGGGCCTGCTCAAGCCGCCGCAGCCCGGACTTCCAGGCGCGGCCGCCCGCACGCCGTGCCTGCACCAGGCGCTCCCCCAGTTCCAGCGGGGCACCCGGCCCGGCCATTCCCGGCTCCTCGACCACCACCGCCAGCTCGCAGGCCAGACGCGAGAGGCCCCGCTCGCGCGCCCGCAGCAGCATGTGCGCCAGGCGCGGATGCGTCGGCAGCCGCAGCAGGGCGCGGCCGTGACCGGTGATCCGCCCTTCGGCGTCCAGCGCGCCCAGCTCCGCGAGGATTGCCTGCGCGGCGGCCATGCCGTGCGCCGGCGGCGGCTCCAGCCAGTCGAGTTCGGCCACCGCCTCGCCCCAGCCGGCCAGCTCCAGGGCCAGCGGCAACAGATCGACCTGTTGCAGTCCGGGCGTCGCGTAGTCCGGGCGCTGCACCTCCTCGGCGCGCGCCCACAGCCGGATCGCGACACCGGGTTCGGTCCGCCCGGCACGGCCGGCGCGCTGTTCCGCCGCGGCCTTCGAGGCGGCGACCGTCACCAGTCGCGACAGCCCGGTGGCGGCATCAAAACGCGGCTCACGGGATAGCCCCGCGTCGACCACCACGCGCACACCCTCGATGGTCAGGCTGGTCTCGGCAATGTCGGTGGCCAGCACCACCTTGCGTTCGCCTTGCGGAGCCGGTCGCACCGCACGGTTCTGCTCCTCCGCCGACAGCCGCCCGAACAACGGTGCCACCCGCGCGGGGCCGACCGGCGTCTCCAGGGTCTCCCCCAGGCGCGCGGCCACCTCGCGGATCTCGCGCTCGCCGGGCAGAAAGACCAGCACCGAACCCGGCTCGGCCTCCAGTGCCTCGCGCACGGCCTGCGCCACGGTGTCGGCCAGCGGGGCGTCCTTCTTCGGCGGCGCGTAGCGCACCTCCACCGGGAACTGTCGTCCGCGAGCCCGCAATACGGGCACGGGGTCCGCCTCCGGCCCCGCAAGCAGTCGCGCCACGGCCTCGTCGTCGAGGGTGGCGGACATCACCACGATCCGCAGCTCCGGGCGCAGCAACCGGCGCACCTGCAGCGCGAAAGCCAGCGCCAGTTCGGCCTCGGGCCGGCGCAGGTGGAATTCGTCGAACACGACCGCGCCGACATCCTCCAGCAGCGGGTCGGCCTGGATGCGGCGCAGGAACAGGCCATCGGTGACCAGCTCGACGCGGGTATGCGCCGAGACCTTCTGTTCGTCGCGCACGCGGTAACCCACCGTCTGCCCGACCGGCTCGCCGCGTTGCCCGGCCATGAACGTGGCCGCCATGCGCGCGGCCAGGCGGCGCGGCTGAAGTACGATGACCCGCCCCCCGGATACGGAATCCGCCAGGTGCAGCGGCACCCGCGTGGTCTTGCCCGCCCCCGGTTCGGCCACCAGCACGGCCGCACCGCGCGTGGCCAGCGCGGCATCCAGCGGACTCAGCAGGTCATCCAGCGCCTCGGGCGAGGCATTCGGGGTTTCGACCATGGGCAGGTCAGTTTTCGACGACGCGGGTACCGGCCTGCACGCGGTCGCCCGGACGGGTAACTACGCGCTCGCCTGCCTCCAGGCCCTCAAGGATCTGCGTGGTGAACCCGGAACGGCGGCCCACCTCGACCCGTCGCGGCTCCGCACGCCCGTCCTCGACCACGAACACCGACCACTCGCCACGGTCGCGGAACAACGCACTGGTCGGCACCTGCAGCACGTCGTCGCCCTCCCACAGCAGAAACTCGGCCTCCACGCGGTAGCCAACGGCCAGCCCGGCCAGGCGCGCCTCCACCGCATCCAGATCGAGGATCACCGGCACACGCTGTTCGTCCACGCCCAGCGCGGAGATTTTGGTGAAGCCGAAGGGCTGCACCCGGCGCACCGTGGCGTCCAGCTTCGCATCACGACCCCAGTCGGTCAGGCGCACACGCATTCCCGGTACCACGCGCACCGCATCCATCGACAGCAGGTCCACCTGCACCTCCAGGTCGTCCAGATCGCCGACGACCAGTACCGGCTCGCCGGCGCCGATGGTGCCCTCGCAGCAGCGGTAGCGCTCCAGCACCACGCCCTCGGCGGGCGAACGCACGGACAGGGTATCCGCCTCGGATTCCGGCATCTGGCCGCTGGCGATATCCAGCACCACGCGGGCACTCTCGATCTCGCTGCGCGCGACCTCCACCGCCGACTCGCCCGCGCGCACGGCGGAACGCGCCCGGTCGCGCATCGTCTCCATGCGCTCCATCTCGGTCGCGGACACCGCCCCGCGGTCGAACAACTCCTGGTGGCGGCGATACTCGGACTCGGCAAAACGCGCCTCGGCCCGCAGGTTCTCCAGGTTCGCCTCCGCGCTTTGCAAACGCGAACGCGCGGCAGCCAGGTTCTCGCGCGCCTGCTCACGCGAGCGCGCATCCAGCGCCGGCGTCGGCAACGGCTCCAGGCGGAACAGCGTATCGCCCAGCGCCACCGCGTCGCCCTCCTCCAGCGCCACCCGATGCAGATAGCCGGCAATCGGCGCCGACACGGTGTAGGTCTCGCGCAGCCGGGTACGCCCCTCCTCGCGCACCGTCTCCTCGAACGCCCCGGCCCGCACCTCGCTCAGCGACACCGGCACCGGCTGCGGCCGCAGCGCCCACACCAGTGCGGCCACCCCCGCCAGCACCACCAGCCCGATCGTGATCCGCTTCTTCATCGCCATGCCTTCAGTCTCGCAAATCCTGCTGTCGGGCGCTCCCCCATGCACTCGCATGCCTGCGGCAAGTCGGCACAGGCCCGACGTCCCTGTTTACGGGGCCCAGTCCGGCCGCCTGCCCTGTTGTGGCTGGTCCCGGTTCGGCGTCTGGTGTTTACGGTGGATTCGGTCTGCCGCCTGCCAGGCGCTGACTCGCCAGCGCGCCCCGAGGCACTTTCTTGCTTGCCCAAGAAAGCGCCCAAAGAAGGGCACCCGGATTCCGCCCGGGAACCTTGCTCCAGGGCCCTCGGCCCGGCGGCGCTGAACTCGCTGCGCCTGCGGCTTCGCTCAGACATCCAGCGCCTTCTCCCGGCCCGAGAACCCTTCCGCAAGGGGCTCCATACGAGAGGAGAAGGTCAAAACAGACGGTATTCCGTAGGGTGCGGTTGAGCGCGGCGAAACGCACCGTTCCCCACGCCGTGCGAAACCCTGATGCGATTCGCTGCGCTCATCACATCCTACGCCCCCCGGCGCCCGCTTCGCGGGCGCGGCACGCAACGGCCAAAGGCCGAGCGTGCCGAAGATGTTCGAAGACCTAGCCATCGTCCACTGGCAGGAACACTGGGATCGCCGTTGTCTTGACCTACCTCCCCGTTGTCGTCGCGCCGAGTGGAGAGGCTTTTCGCGGGACGATTCTAAATAGACACGGGGCGCTGGATGTCTGAGCGGAGCCGAAGGCGCAGCGAGTTCAGCGCCGCCCGCGAAAAGCCTCGGAGCGAGGGAAACCCCGGACCGCGCAGCGGGCCGGGGTCGCGGCAGTCGGGCGTGTTTCTTGGGTACTTCTTTGCACGAGCAAAGAAGCCAGTTTTTGATCAACAACGGGCGCGGTGCGCTCGCGAGAGAGCGCGTGGCAGGCGGCGGACCGAATCCACCGTAAACACCAGACGACGAACCAAGGCCAGCCACAACAAGGCAGGCGGCCGAACGCAGCGAGTAAAGGTCCGCAACCACCGTCCCAAGCCCCGTCATTGCGAGGAGCGCAGCGACGAAGCAACCTCCGAAAGCGGGCAATGCGTTCAAGATCTGGCTGCGCTGGTTCCGGATGGAGATTATTCGCTGCGCTCGCCTTTCAGGTCGGCCTGCGGCCGTTCAACGCAGCTCCGCTGCTTTTGTGCCACGTCGCCTTCGGCTCCTCGCAATGCCGGGATCGAGCGCGGCGGAAGAACATCGTCATTGCGAGGCCACGCAGGGGCCGTGGCAATCTCCTGAAGCTGACACCGACGGGGGATCCGGTGATTTCGGACGGAGATTACTCGCTGCGCTCCTCGCAATGACGGCCGGCCTGTTCGGTCCTCCGGAATGTCATTCCGCCGCCTTCAGGGCCTGTACGCGGTCGAGGCTCTGCAGGCGCCGCCAGGCGAGGAACGCGGTCAGGCTGGCCGCCACCAGAATGCCCAGCGCGGCGAAGCCGTAGGCCTGCGGCGTGATCACCAGCGGCACACGCATCAAATCCATCGCGAAGGCCTGGTTCAGCAACCAGGCGAAACCCGTGCCGGTGAGCCAGGCGACCGGGATCGCCGCCAACGTCAGCACGGCGATCTCGCCCAGCAGGATCCAGCTGACCTGGCCGCGCGAGTAGCCGAGCACCTCCAGCGTGGCCAGGTCGCGGGCGCGTTCGGCATAGGTGATGCGCGCATTGTTGTAGGTCACGGCGAAGGCGATGGATATGGCCAGCGCGACGAACACCAGGGCGAACACGATGATGGTCTCGCCGATGTATTCGCGGATGTTGCGCTCCGCCTCCGCGATCAGACCGACGCTGGCCACGCGCGGACGATCCGACAACCGCGCGAACAGGGCGTCCTCCTGCGCGCGGTCGGTCAGCAGCCAGGCCCCGGAGACGGCAGGCCCCTCGCCGATCAGGCGATTCAGCGCCGGGCGGTACATGTAGGCGCCGACGCCGATCGGCTCCTCCACCACCCCGGCCAGCGGGACCGAGACCGTGCGCCGGCGCCCCTCCAGGATCTCCAGCTCCACTGGATCGCCGACGCGCAGCCCCAGCTGCTCCGCCAGGTAGTCGGTCAGCAGGATGCCTTCGTCCGGCAGGCGGCCGCGCCCGCCCGCCATCGGCAACTGACGCAGGCGCGGTTCCGCGTCCAGGCCCAACAGGCGCACGCGCTCTTCGCGGTTCACCCCGACCAGGCGCACCGGCACCGCGCGGAAGGTCTCCACCGCGAGCACGCCCGGCTCGTGGCGCAGCTCCCCGGCCGCGCGCGCCGGCACCGGATCGGTGAACTGCAGATCGATATCCATCTGCAACACCTGCCCGTACTGGGTATCCAGCATCTGGTCCACCGCATTCAGCTGGTAGGCGCCCATCAGCAGCAGTCCGCCGGACAGGCCGATGCCGATCACCGACAGCACGGACTTGAGCCGGTGGCGCGCGAGGTTACGCAGGATGATCCGGGTGGGCTGGTCGATCGCGCGCCAGGCCGCCGTGCGCTCCATCCAGCCACGGTGAAAGCGCTCCGGCGCCGGCGGGCGCATGGCCTCGGCCGGGGCCATGCGCACCGCCTGCCACACCGCACGGAAGGTACCAAGCATGGCCGCGCCCATCGCCACGGCCACCGCCAGCACCATCACCCAGGGCTGCAGGCGAAAGCTCATCTCCGGGAAGCGGAAGTACTCGGCGTAGATGCCGGCCAGGCCCTGCGCGGCCCAAGCCCCGAACGCGAGCCCAAGCGCACAACCCACCAGCACGATGCCGCCGGTCAGCAGGCCGTAGTGCGCGGCAATCGCGCCATTGCCATAGCCGAAGGCCTTGAGAACCGCGATCGGCTCGCGCTGCGAGCGGATGATGCGCCCGACCACGACGTTCAGCAGGAAGGCCGCCACCGCGAGGAAGATGGTGGGCAGGATCGCCGCCTGGGCGCGCAGCTGGGTCAGCTCCTCGGACAGGAAGCGGTGCGAGAACTGGTCCTCGCGCCCGTAGGCGCCCAGGCCGCCGTAGCGGGCCAGCGCACGGTCCATGGCCTCGATCACGGGCTCCGGGTCGGCACCCGCTTGCAGACTCACGGTGACCGAGTTGAACGCCCCCTCCATGCCGTAGGCGGCCGCCAGCGCGCGGCGGTTCATCCACAGGATGCCGTAGCGCTCGTAGTCCGGCAGCAGGTCGGTGGGGCTGATCTGATAGACGAACTCCGGCGACAGCGCGATGCCGCTGATCTGCAGGTCGGTCAGGCGCCCGTCGATGATCGCGCGCAGGGCATCCCCGGCGCCCAGCCCGTGCGCCTCGGCGAAGGCCTCGCTGACCACCACCTCGCGCTCGCGGCCCGGCTCCGGCAGCCGGCCCTCGCGCAGGTAGAGCCGGTTCAGCAGCGGCTCGCCCCCGTCCGGCAGGGAGAGCATAGTGCCCCGGATCGGGTCGTCGAAGCCGGCCACCTCCAGGCGCACCGGGGCCTGCACCCGGGTCTCGATCTGGTTGATGCCCGGCGCATCGCGGAAGCGCTCCACCGCGCTCTCGGGCGCGCGCGTGATCTCCGCGAACACGTCGGCGAACTGGTATTCGGAGTAGAAGCGCTCCTTGGTGATGGTCAGGGCGTCGAGGCTGGTCACCGCGATCACCAGCGTCATCACCCCGCTGGCGATCACCAGCGCGATGGCCGCCGCCTGGCCCTTCAGGTGGCCGAGATCGCGCAGGATCTTGCGGTTCAGGGCGCGCACGAGACGGGACCGGCGCCGCTACCAGTGCAACGAGGCAGGAGACTGCCGGCTGGCATTCTCGTGGATCTCGCTCACGCGGCCATCGCTCAGGTGGATCACGCGATCGGCCATCTCTCCGATCACCGCGTTGTGGGTGATGATCGCCACCGTCGTGTCCAGGCGCTCGTTGATGTGCTGCAGCACCTCCAGCACGCGGATGCCGGTCTTCGAGTCCAGCGCGCCGGTCGGCTCGTCGCACAGCAGCACCGCCGGCTGCTTGGCGATCGCGCGGGCAATGGCCACCCGCTGCTGCTCGCCGCCGGAGAGCTGCGAGGGAAAGTGGTCCATGCGGTCCTCCAGCCCCACCAGCGCCAGCGCCTCCTCCGGTGGCATCGGGTCGCGCGAGATCTCGGTGACAATGGCCACGTTCTCGCGCGCCGTCAGGCTGGCGATCAGGTTGTAGAACTGGAAAACGAAACCGACATGGTCCTGGCGAAAGGCCGTCAGCGTGCGCTCGGAGGCCTGCGCCAGATCCTGGTCGCGGTAGCGCACCTCGCCCTCGGACGCGGTATCCAGCCCGCCCATGATGTTTAAGAGCGTCGACTTGCCGGAGCCCGAGGCCCCCAGCATCACCACCAGCTCGCCGGTATAGAGCTCCAGGTCCACGCCGCGCAGGGCGTGGATCGTCACCTCGCCCATGCGGTAGACCTTGGTCACCCCGGCCGCGCGGAAGATCACTTCGCGCCCGGCGTGCGGCGCATCCGGGGCGGGCGCCGTGGCTGTATTCATGCCGCCCGGGGCGCAACCGATCCTGATCCAGCGGCCAGGCGCTCGGCCGCCGGTGCCGCACCCGTACCGGGCGCGCCGGGCAGGATGCCCCCGTCGCCGTCCAGGCTCATGGACCACAGGCTCAGCAACAACAGCAGGATGATCAGGATCGGGATCAGTACGCGCGGATTCATCAGTCACGCCCTCGCTCGCGGGAATGCCCCCATGCTGCCACAAAGCCCCCGGCACAACGGCACCGCACGCAGCGTGATTACGAGGCGTGCAGCGCCGCCGCAACCTTCGGGGCCGTCCCGGCGCCAACCGGGCAAACGTCGGGGTTCCTGCCGGATGATCGCCACGTCGCCTGCGGCGCCTCGCGATGACGGGGCAACAATCACCGTCATCGCGAGGCGCGTAGCGCCGTGGCGATCTCCACCCAGAACCACCCAACCCCGCCGCACCGCCAGCTTCACCCGATTGCCACGTCGCCTGCGGCTCCTCGCAATGACGGTGCTTTTGCCCCCGTCATTGCGAGGAGCGCAGCGACGAAGCACCCTCCGAAAGCTGGCAGTGCCTCCAAGATCCGCCTTCGGTGTCAGCTTCAGGAGGTTACTCGCTGCGCGCGCCCTGCGGGGCGGCCTGCGGCGCCCCGCAACGAGGCGCTTCCGGACACCCCGCCCCAACCCTCTGTCATCCCGGCCGAAGCGAAGCGTAGAGCCGGGATCTGCGTCATGTGGTGCGCCCCATCCCCGTCATCCCGGACACCGCGCAGCGGTGATCCGGGATCTCCCACGGTGGCACCGCTGACGTCACAGATCCCAGCTCTGCGCTTCGCTTCGGCCGGGATGACAGGGGGTGGAATACCAGCGCGCCCCCTGCTTCCATCGCCCCCCGATTTGTTGTTTTGCGCCCAAATACTTACCCTATGCACATCGCACGACCCGCCATCGGCGCGCAATCATGGCTTCCAGCGCGCGCCACGGGATGTCCTGTGCCGCCTTCAAAGGCGCGCACGACAACGATTTCAGCCAACGCTAAGGAGCAACAATGTCCGCACTGATCTGTGGGTCCATGGCCTACGACACCATCATGGTGTTCCCCGATCGCTTCAAGAACCACATCCTCCCGGACAAGGTGCACATGCTGAATGTGTCCTTCCTGGTCCCGGACATGCGCCGCGAGTTCGGCGGCTGCGCCGGCAACATCGCCTACAACATGAAGCTGCTGGGCGCGGACCCGACGATCATGGCCACCGTGGGCGGCGACTTCACCCCGTACGCCGACTGGATGGACAAGCACGCCATCTCGCGCACGTTCGTCAAGGAGCTGAAGGACACCTACACCGGTCAGGCCTTCATCACCACCGACCAGGACGACAACCAGATCACCGCCTTCCACCCGGGCGCGATGGGCTTCTCGCACCAGCAGAAGGTCACCGACGCCGACGGCATCAAGGTCGGCATCGTCTCCCCGGACGGCCGTGACGGCATGATCGAGCACGCCCAGCAATTCGCCGACGCCGGCATCCCGTTCATGTTCGACCCGGGCCAGGGCCTGCCGATGTTCGACGGCGACGACCTGAAGCGCTTCATGGAGAACGCCACCTACGCCGCGTTCAACGACTACGAAGCGCAGCTGACCGCCGACCGTACCGGCCTGAGCCTGGAACAGCTGGCCGAAATGGTCGACGCCATGATCGTCACCCGCGGTGGCGAGGGCTCCGACATCTACACCGGCGGCAAGAAGATCACCATCCCGTCGGTCGAACCGGCCGCGATCAAGGACCCGACCGGCTGTGGCGACTCCTACCGCGCCGGCATCCTGTTCGGCCTGGAAAAGGGTTTTGATTGGGAGACCACCGGCCGTATCGCCTCGCTGATCGGCTCGATCAAGATCGCGCACTCCGGCACCCAGAACCACCACTTCACCGCCGAAGAGTTCGCCGACAAGTTCGAAAAGGCCTTCGGCTACCGCTACTAAGCACCCCGCCGCCCCGGGCACCCGCCCGGGAACGCAAAAGGCCCGGACCGAGTTCGCTCGGCCCGGGCCTTTTTTGTGACTGGATGGCGCCAACAACGCCGCCACCCCCTGCCCGCACCAACCGCACCCCCCGTCCATCCCGCCCGCAACGCCATACCCCGTCATCCCGCCCGTAACGCCATACCCCGTCATCCCGGCCGTAGCGAAGCGAAGAGCCGGGATCTCCAACGCCAGGCCCACCCCCAAACGCCCGAGATCCCGGATAACCGCTTCGCGGTTTCCGGGATGACAGCCCCTTCCCGGCCGCCAGAGGCCTTAGTTGCCCCCCGGTGGGAACATCGCTGTAGGAGCGTGCTTGCACGCGAAGCCCCTGCCCGCGCCCGACTCTGGCAGGGGCTTCGCCGGCAAGCCGGCTCCCACAAGACATTCCTGCAAGGCTATTCGCCGTAGTGCGTACGCGCCCGAATCACGATCACCAGCAACCGCTCATCCCGAATCGTGTACACCAGACGATCCTTGTAGCTGATCCGCAGGGAGTAGTACCCGCGCAGATCACTAACCAGCGCCTTGCCGCAGTACGGGTCGACCGCCACCCGGTTGCGCAGGATCTGCTTCACCTTGTCGCGCAGCTTCGGCGTCAGACGCCGCAAGTCCTTCTCGGCTTGACGGGTGAACCGAATGGTCCAGGTCACTGCTTCTCCCCGAACACCTCCTCGAAGCCCAGCGTATCGCCCTCATCCGCCTCGCGGCGGCCCCGCTCGAATTCCTGCCGGAAGCCGGGCTCGGAGAGCAGCTCCAGGGTCTCGATCAGGCTGGCGTACTCGTCTTCCGACATCAGCACCGCATCGCCGTTGCGATGCCGGATATGGTAGATCGCGTGCTGTTCGTTCACGCCCTTGATCAGATCGAACAGACCCTTGCGGGCCTCGGTAGCCGTCAGCGTCGTCATCGCCAGTCACCCGAAACGTACATAAAGTGGTACATATCGTGCGCCCACCGCCCCACCCGGTCAAGACCAAACGGCCCGAAGCGGGATCGGGGCCCTGTAGGAGCGTGCTTGCACGCGAAGCCCCTGCCCGCACCGACCGCTGCCCCCGTCATCCCGCCCGCAACGCCATACCTCGTCATCCCGGCCGTAGCGAAGCGAAGAGCCGGGATCTTCAACGCCAGCCCACCCCCAGCGCCCGAGATCCCGGATAACCGCTTCGCGGTTTCCGGGATGACGCCGTCTTCTCGACCCCCGCAAGCCTTGTCCCCCGCCGATGGGGGCATCACTGTGGGAGCGTGCTTGCACGCGAAGCCCCTGCCCGCACCAACCGCACCCCCCATCATCCCGCCCGCAACGCCATACCCCGTCATCCCGGCCGTAGCGAAGCGAAGAGCCGGGATCTTCAACGCCAGGCCACCCCCAGCGCCCGAGATCCCGGATAACCGCTTCGCGGTTTCCGGGATGACGCCCTCTTCCAGACCGCCGCAAGCCTTGGCCCCCACCGGTGGGGGCATCACTGTAGGAGCGTGCTTGCACGCGAATGCCCCTGCCCGCACCAACCGCTGCCACCGTCATCCCGCCCTCAACGTCATACCCCGTCATCCCGGCCGTAGCGAAGCGAAGAGCCGGGATCTTCAACGCCAGGCCCATCCCCAACGCCCGAGATCCCGGATAACCGCTTTGCGGTTTCCGGGATGACGCCGTCTTCCAGACGGCCGCCAGCCTTGGCCCCCACCGGTGAGGGCATCACTGTAGGAGCGTGCTTGCACGCGAAGCCCCTGCCCGCGTCCGACGCTGGCGGGGGCTTCGCCGCCAAGGCGGCTTGAAGTGAGCTGGTCTAATTTCCATGGACACCTCGTTAGGTGGGACGATACCCCCTGGACGAGGAGAACAACCATGGCACGCAAGCGCCGAAGTTTTTCAAGCGAATACAAGGAGCGCGTGGCCCGGATGGTGGTCGATGACGGCCTGGAGGTCTCGGGCGTATGCCGGGATCAGGATCTAGGCGAGACGGCCGTTCGCCGCTGGGTCGATCAACTCAAGGCGGAGCGCACGGGACAACCGGGCGAGGGTCGGCCGCTCACGGCGGAACAGCAACGGATCCGCCAGCTCGGGGAGGCGAACCGGCGGGTGGAGGAGGACAAGGAGCTTCTAAAAAAAGCGTCGGCCTTCTTCGCCCGGGAACTGAAGTGATGCATCGCTGCATCCCGCGGTTGAGCGGAGAAGGCCCTGTCCATCGTCTTTGTCGGCTGCTGGGAGTGAGCCGGGCCGGCTATTCCGCGGCGCGGGCGCGGGCCGAACATCCAAGCGTGCCCTGCGCCGCTGGCGCTCACCTCGAGCGCGTGTTCGCGGCTTCCGGGCGAACCTACGGCAGCCGGCGTCTGGCAAAGCCTTACAGGCGGATGGCACCGCCGTGGGCCGTTACCGGGTGCGGACGCTGATGCGCGAGCGCGGCCTGCGGCCCGTCTGGCGGCGGCGCTTCGTGACCACCACGCAACGCGACGACAGGGCCCCTGTCGCCGAAAACCATCTCAACCGCGAGTTCACCCCGGCCGGACCGAACCAGGCGTGGGCGTCCGACATCCCCTATATCCCAACCGCCACCGGCTGGAGCTACCTGGCGGTCATCCTCGACCTGTACTCGCGCAAGGTCATCGGTTGGGCCCTCGATCGGCAGATGCCGGCGAGCCTGACCTGCGAGGCCCTGCGCATGGCGCTGGAGCAGCGCCAACCGGAGCGGGGACTGCTGCCGCACTCCGACCAGGGCTGCCAATACACCAGCGCCGCCTGGCGGCGGTTGCTGGCCCGGCACCAGATCCAGGCGAGCATGAGTCGCCGGGGTAACTGCTGGGACAATGTCGTCGTCGAACGCTTCTTCCTGAGCCTCAAGACGGAACGCGTCTGGTAGCGCCGCTACTCGAACCACGGCGAGGCGCGGCGGGATATCGCGGACTACATCGCTCGGGTCTACAACACCATTCGCATCCACTCGACGCTGGGCTACCTGCCTCCCAGCGTCTACGAGCAACCAACGGCAGCCAATCCACCTAACGCGGTGTCCGAAATCACTTGACCACCACATATGTTTAACCCCGGCAGGCCTAGAAAGGGTCTGTCGGGGTGGAGGGACGAGGCCGGCATCTGGCCTGTGGCACAGACGGTAGGAGAATTCGTCCCACCCCTCACCTTAAACGCCGATAAGGAATCGATCGGCACGGGACCGACGATAGATGGCAAGCCAGCGTTCGGT
This sequence comes from Thioalkalivibrio versutus, assembly GCF_001020955.1. Taxonomy (NCBI): domain Bacteria; kingdom Pseudomonadati; phylum Pseudomonadota; class Gammaproteobacteria; order Chromatiales; family Ectothiorhodospiraceae; genus Thioalkalivibrio; species Thioalkalivibrio versutus. Next base: position 609,868 of record NZ_CP011367.1, on the reverse strand, counting down.
GAGGCCCCGACAGACAACTCCAAGCTAGCTCGGGAGGTGTGATGATGGCAACGCATCGGATCGGGGTCGATGTCGGCAAGGCCGAGTTGTGGATCAGCATCGACGGTGAAACCGCACAGCCGTGTCCCAACGAGCTCCCGGCGATCCGCCGGTGGGTCCGTGGCTTGGAGGGGCCGGCCGACTTTGCCCTGGAAGCCACCAACGACTATCACTTGGCCCTGGCGCTGGAGGCTCATCATCAGGGCCACCGGGTGTATCTGATCAATGGCTATCGCCTCAATCGCTACCGCGAGAGCATCGGTGGCCGGGCCAAGACCGATGCCGGGGATGCTCGGCTTCTGGTGCGTTATCTGCAACGCGAACAGGACGAACTGCGCCCCTGGACACCGCCGCCCGAGGGCTACCGGACCCTGCAAAAGCTGCTGCGCCGGCGTGCCACGCTGGTGCGGGCACGGGTCATGCTGGAGCAGAGCCTGCGAGGCGTACCCGAACTGCAGTCCAATCTGAAGGATCTGCTCCGGGAGATCGGTCGGCTCGACGCTGTCCTCCAGCGTGTGCTGCGCGAGACGGTCGGCAGCGCCGGCTGGTCGGATCATGCCCGACGCTGCCAGCAGATCGAGGGTGTGGGCCCGCTCACCGCCACCGGCTTGACGATGGCGTTCCATCGCGGCGCCTTCCGCAGCGGTGATGCGTTCGTTGCCTTCCTGGGGTTGGATGTCCGCATACGCGACTCCGGCACGAAACGGGGGCAGCGCAAACTCACCAAACAGGGCGATCCAGAGTTGCGACGGCTGCTCTATCTGGCCGCGATGCAGGCCAAGTCGAAAGCCGCCTGGAGCGACTACTACCAGCGCTGCCTGGACCGTGGCCTGGCGACGACCCAGGCACTGAACGCCTTGGCTCGAAAGCTGGCCCGCGTCGCCTTCGCCCTGATGAAAAATCAGACCGATTACCAACCTAAGATCCCTTGTGGAGAGACATAGAATCTCCTACAGGAAATGCCTCATGCCCCCAAGGCCTCAGTCGCGCTGGTAGGTGCCCACCAGGCGGTTCATGCCGATCACGTGGGGCTCGGCGTGCTCCAGGAACTGCCACAGGGTCAGGCCGGGCGGGAGCTGCAGGTCGGCGTCCAGCGCCAGCAGCCAGAAGAAGTAGTGGTGCTTGCCGTGGCCCTCGGGCGGCATCGGCCCGCCGTAGCCGGTGCGACCGAAGTCCGTCTGGCCGGTCGCGCCCAGATCGGTTGCCTCGGGGAGGCCATCCAGATCCGGCGGCAGGTTGTACAGCACCCAGTGCACGAAGCCGTAGGTGCCCGGCTGGATCAACGGCGCATCCGGGTCATGGCAGATCACCGCCAGGGACTGGGCGCCCTGCGGCACGTCCCGCCACCGCAATGCCGGGGAGGTGTCCTCACCCTCGCCGCTGTGGCGTTTGGGGATCGGCTGACCAGGGCCAAAGGCGGAACTCGACAGCTGCATCTCGGACAGTGCAAAACCCATGACGTACTCCTTTGCATTACCTACCCGCACGGTAACGCCGCCGACCGCCGGTCTCCAAGCCAGTACGTGAAGCCCGGCGCTTGCAGACCGCGGATGGCACACGGATGATCCGCGCATGCGCAAGCTACTGAAGAAATGGCTGGGCCGGCGGGATCCGCTGGCGTCCGCCGCCCAAGCGGTTGACCATGGCCGCACGGGCATCGAGACCGTCCTGGGGCTGCCGCACCGACTGTCGGTGCCGCTGCTGCGCCGCCACTTCGGCGACGACGCCGAGCCTTCCGACGCCGCCTTCCGCGAGACCGGTCGCGACGGTTACTGGAAGCTGCCGCCGCCCGCCCCCGAGTTCGAAGTGCACTTGTACGGCGACCCGGACGGCCGCCTGACGCTGGGCACCATCCGCGGGCACGGCCCGTACGCCGGCCTCGTAGTCTTCAGCGAATGGTCGCCGGATCACCCCTCCGCCGTGTGGCAGCTGCGGGTGGAAGAACCCGCCGGCGAGTCCGCCCAGGCCCTGCACGACCACCTGCTCGACCCGAGCCGTTCCCCCGAATAGCACGCATCGCCGCATACCATCCGCCCTGGTAGGAGCGTGCTTGCACGCGAAGCCCCTGCCAGAGTTGGACGCGGGCAGGGGCATTCGCGTGCAAGCACGCTCCTACCGTGAGACCCATTCGCTGGAACCGGGCCTTCAGGCTGGAAAAACCCGATCACACCCCCAACATATCCTTGAAGCCAACCGAATCCGGCAGCTCCCCGAATCGATGGACACGCTACGGAAAACCGCAGCGCACGCCCGTCGATTTCCCAATACTCCACCCAGGCACACCGGCAACCATGACGCGAAAGCCCCAGTCCATCTCCCTGGTCCTCGGCAGCGGCGGCGCCCGCGGTCTGGCACAGATCGGCGTGATCCGCTGGCTGGAGGAACACTCGGATTACCGCATCCGCTCCATTGCCGGGGCCTCCATGGGGGCGGTGGTCGGGGGCATCTACGCCGCCGGGCAACTGGATGCCTACGAGGACTGGGTAAAGTCCCTGCGCCGTCAGGACGTCTGGCGACTTCTGGACTTCTCCTTCCGCGGTGCCGGGCTGATCCGTGGTGACCGCCTGATCGAGAAGCTGCGCGACATGCTCGGCGACATGGACATCGAGGATCTGCCGATCTCGTTCACCGCCGTGGCCACGGACATCGAGCGCGAACGCGAAGTCTGGCTGAATTCCGGCTCGCTGTTCGACGCCATCCGCGCCTCCATCGCCATCCCCACCGTGTTCACCCCGGTGCGCCACAAGGGCCGGCTGCTGGTGGACGGCGGCCTGCTGAACCCGGTCCCGATCGCCCCGACCCTGACCGACGACACCGACATCACCCTGGCCGTCAGCCTGAACGGCCGCGTCGGCGAAGAGCTGATCCGTCCCGAGCGCGCCAAGGCGCCCGACCCGGACCGGGAAGAACCCGACAGCGGGTTCCTCAACCATCGCCTGACCGACGCCCTGCCGGATCGCGTCGGCGGCTGGCTGCTGGACTGGCAGGACAAGCTGGGCCTGGGCGAGACCGACCCCGGCCTGAGCCGCGAACAGGAAGCCCGCGCGCTGGGCCTGATCGACATCGTTTCCCACTCCATCGAGGCCATGCAGGGCACGATCGCGCGCTTTCGCATCGCCGCCTACAACCCCGAGCACCTGATCGAAGTCCCGGTCAACGCCTGCGGCATATTCGACTTCCACCGCGCCGCCGAGATGATCGACCTCGGCTACGAACTCGCCGACCGCAAACTAGGGAGACGCTGATCCATCCCCACGTCCGCGCCGGCCACACACCCCGTCATCCCGCCCGTAGCGCCATACCTCGTCATCCCGGCCAGCGCCCCTCCCCCCCGTCATCCCGGCCGTAGCGCAGCGAAGAGCCGGGATCTCCAACGCCAGCCCACCCCCAACGCCCGAGATCCCGGATAACCGCTTCGCGGTTTCCGGGATGACAGCACCTTCCCGGCCGCCAGAAGCCTTAGTTGCCCCCGGTCGGAACATCACTGTAGGAGCGTGCTTGCACGCGAATGCCCCTGCCAGAGTCGGACGCGGGCAGGGGCTTCGCGTGCAAGCACGCTCCTACAGAACCCCAGCCCATATCCTCCCGGCCATCGCCCCCACCAGGTCATCCCGGCCGCCGCGCCACACCCCCTCATCCCGGCCGTAGCCCCTACCCCCGTCATCCCGGCCGTAGCGCAGCGAAGAGCCGGGATCTCCAACGCCAGCCCACGCCCCAACGCCCGAGATCCCGGATAACCGCTTTGCGGTTTCCGGGATGACAGCCCCTTCCCGGCCGCCAGAAGCCTTAGTTACCCCCGGTGGGAACATCACTGTGGGAGCGTGCTTGCACGCGAAGCCCCTGCCAAAGTCGAACGCAGGCACGCGCCGACAGCACCCCGAAGAACTGTAGGAGGCCTCGGATCAATGCTTGAAGTGCACGAACAGCCGCCCGTGGTTCTTCGAATCCTTCTCCAGGCGGTGATAGCGCGCCTTGACCTCCGGCTGCTGCAGAAAGCGCAGCACGCGCTTCTTCAGCTGCCCGCTGCCCTTGCCGTGGATGATCTCCACCGTCTTGATGCGCTTGTCGCAGGCCGCCTCGATCGCGCCGTTCAGCTCGGCGTCGATCCGGCGGCCATTGCGGCAGCACTCGTGCAGATCGATCGACAACCGCGACATCGCGAACCCCGCGAGTAGAGGCTCAGTTCACCGTCACCACGATACAGCGCGCCAGCTGCTGCACCTTGTGCGAGACACTCCCGGAGAGCAGCCCCTGCAGGCCCCCAAGGCCGCGCGAGCCCATCACCACCATGTCCACGTCGTGATACTCGGCCTGTTGCAGGATCACCTTGGCCGGAGAGCCGTCTTCCACATGGTGCTCGATGTCGGTCACGCCCAGATCGGTGAAGTATCCGTGGGCCTGCTCGATCAGCTTCTTCGCGATATCCCGCAGCACCTTCGGCGGCACCGCGGCGCCCACGGCCGCACCGCCCGCTGCCAGCGGCGGATCGTTCGGGTCCGGCAGGTCCGAGAGCTGGCGGATATGCGGCGGCACCTCGCCTTGCAGCAGAACGCTGACCAGCACCACCCGGGCGTGATACTTGGACGCCAGATCCGCGGCCACTTCCACCGCCCGCCAGGCATTGGCGGAACCATCCACCGGCACCAACATGGTCTTCAGTTCCATACCGCGCTCCTTGTTCCTCACCCCGTGGGACCCAGCCGCTTCCGGGCCGTTCAGTCGCCGCCCAGACTGCCAGAGTTGCCCCCCGCGCGCAGCACTTTTCAGCACCCTATACTGGGCAGAAAATCCGCACAGGAACCGCGATGACTCGCCTGTTCGAAAAGACCTATCTCAAGCCCGGCGCCGCCCCCGGCCACGGCGCCCACGCCACCGAACACCCGCACGCCGCCGACGCCACCGTCTCCGCCTGGCACTACCATCGCGAACAGCTCGTCGAGCTCGACCCGCAGCGCACCCTGCGCGAAGGCGTACAGACCGTCGACGGCGGATTCGTCTGGCTGCACCTGCAGGGGGCCCCCAGTCCGCGCCAATTGCACGACCTGGGCGAGGCCTTCGACCTGCACCCGCTGGCGCTGGAAGACGTGCGCCACCAGGGCCAGCGCCCCAAGGTGGACTTCTTCGACGCGCAAATGGTCGCCATCCTGCGTCAGCCGCGCCATCACAACGGCAACATCGAACTCGACCAGCTCAACCTGTTCGTGGTGGGCACCCACCTCGTCATCAGCGTCCATAGCGGCGCGGCCGATCCCTTCGGGCCGGTCCGCGAACGGATGCGCAACGCCAACCGCAACTTCAACCGGCTAGGCGCCGCATACCTCGCCTACGCCCTGATGGACAGCGTGATCGACCAGGCCTTCCCGGTGCTGGAACACATCAGCGAACGCCTGGAGACACTGGAAGAGACCGTCCTCGACCAGCCCGACCGCCACACCCTCAACGAGATCCATATCCTGCGGCGCGAGCTCCTTGTCCTGCGCCGCCAGCTCTGGCCCACGCGTGACGTGATCGCCCGCCTCATGCGCGACGACCTCGAACCCTTCACCCCGGAGCTGTTCCCGTACCTGCGCGACGCCTACGACCACACCATCCAGATCATGGATCTGCTGGAGTCCTACCGCGAAATGGCGGCCACCCTGATCGAGGCCTACATGTCCGCCATCAACCAGCGCTCCAACGACGTCATGCGCGTGCTCACCATCATCGCCACCATCTTCATCCCGCTCACCTTCATCGTCGGCATCTACGGCATGAACTTCGAACACCCCGACAGCCCCTGGTCCATGCCCGAGCTCTACACCTACTACGGCTACCCCATCCTGCTCGGCATCATGCTCGCCGTCGTCGCCGTCATGCTCTACCTCTTCCGTCGCCGCGGCTGGCTGTAGCCCCCACACCCCACCCGTCATCGCGAGGCCGCAATGCGGCCACGCCCCGCTTCCGCACGCCTACCGCTCCACCGTCTTCCCCGGCCTCGCCAAACACCCCCGCCGCAGCCCCACACCCCGTCATCCCGGCCGCAGCCCCACCCCCCGTCATCCCGGCCGCAGCGCCACCCCTCGTCATCCCGGCCGTAGCGAAGCGAAGAGCCGGGATCTCCAACGCCAGCCCAACCCCCAAACGCCCGAGATCCCGGATAACCGCTTCGCGGTTTCCGGGATGACACCATCTTCCAGACCGCCACAAACCGTGGTCACCCCCGTGGGAGCGTGCCTGCACGCGAAGCCCCTGCCAAAGCCGGACGCGGGCAGGCGCCGACAAAACCCCAACCCATATCCTCCCGGCCATCACCCCCACCAGGTCATCCCGGCCGCCGCGCCACACCCTGTCATCCCGGCCACAGCGCAGCGAAGAGCCGGGATCTCCAACGCCAGCCACCCCACCCGCACCATCCAAACCCCACAAACCCCGTCATCGCGAGGCCGCAACGCGGCCGCGGCGATCTCCAACCGAAGCCACAGACGACAACACCGCCACGGATCGGTAAGGTAGCCCCCAAACGAAAACGGACCTTCGTCACATGGAAGTCACCCCGGGCAACCCGGCCCACGCCGCGTTCTTCGACCACGACACCCCAACGCCCCTGGCCGCCCCCGAGCAGGTCGAGGCGTTCATCGAGCGCTGGCGCGACACCGGCGGCTCCGAGCGCGCCAACTACCAACTCTTCCTCACCGAGCTGTGCAAGCTGCTGGACCTGCCCCACCCCGACCCGGCCAGCGACGACACCGCCGACAACGCCTACGTGTTCGAACGACGCGTCACCATCCGCAACCCGGACGGCAGCGAGAACCGCGGCTACATCGACCTCTACCGCCGCGGCTGCTTCGTGCTGGAGGCCAAGCAGACCGGCAAGGGCCTGCACACCCAGGGCTGGGACAAGGCCATGCTCGCCGCGCAGAACCAGGCCGACCAGTACGTGCGCGCCCTCCCGCAAGACGAAGGCCGCCCGCCGTTCATCGTCGTCACCGATGTCGGCCGCAGCCTGGAGCTCTACTCCGAGTTCTCCCGCTCCGGCGGCACCTACGTCCCCTACCCGGACCCAAGCCGCCACCGCATCCGCCTGGAAGACCTGCGCGACCCCGAGATCCAGCAGCGCCTGCACCACCTATGGCTCGCGCCGGACCAGCTCGACGCCAGCAAGCACGCCGCCCGCGTCACCCGCGAGGTCAGCGCGCGCCTGGCCGAACTCGCCAAATCCCTGGAACAGCAGGGCTTTGATGTGGAGCGCGTCGCGCACTTCCTCAAGCGCTGCCTGTTCACCATGTTCAGCGAGGACGTCGAACTCCTGCCCAAGGGCAGCTTCACCGCCCTGCTGGAGCGCCTGCAGCAAAACCCCGAACACTTCCCCGACGCCATGCGCTCCCTGTGGGAGACAATGAACACCGGCGGCTACGAAGGCCAGCTGATGCACAAGGTGCAGCGCTTCAACGGCGGCCTGTTCCAGAACATCGACCCCATCCCGCTTAACGCCAACCAGATTGGCCTGCTCATCCAGGCCGGCAAGGCGGACTGGCGCTTCGTCGAACCCGCCATCTTCGGCACCCTGCTGGAACGCGCGCTGGACCCGCGCGAACGCCACAAGCTCGGCGCCCACTACACCCCGCGCGCCTACGTGGAACGCCTGGTCATGCCCACGCTCATCGAGCCCCTGCGCGCCGAATGGAACACCGTGCAGGTCGCCGCCGAGGCCTGGCTGCAACAGAACAAGCCCGACAAGGCCCTGGACGAGCTGCACCGCTTCCACCACCGGTTGTGCGAGACACGCGTGCTCGACCCCGCCTGTGGCTCCGGCAACTTCCTCTACGTCGCGCTGGAACACCTCAAGCGCCTCGAAGGCGAAGTGCTCAACCTCATCCGCGACCTGAGCGCCGGCCAGGCCACCTTCGACACCGAAGGCCTCACCGTCGACCCGCACCAGTTCCTCGGGCTGGAGATCAACCCACGCGCCGCCGCCATCGCCGAAATCGTGCTGTGGATCGGCTACCTGCAATGGCACTACCGCCTGCACGGCCGCCTCAGCCTGCCCGAACCCATCCTGCGCGACTTCCACAACATCGAATGCCGCGACGCGCTGATCGACTTTGATGCCCGCGAACCCATGCGCGACGAGCACGGCCACCCCGTCACCATCTGGGACGGCATCAGCTACAAGAAAAGCCCCGTCACCGGCGAACTCATCCCCGACGAAAGCGGCCGCACCCCCGTCTACCACTACAGCAACCCGCGCCGCGCCGAATGGCCCGAAGCGGACTTCATCGTTGGTAACCCGCCGTTTATCGGCGCCGCCACCATGCGCCGCGCACTGGGGGATGGCTACGTGGACGCCGTGCGCAAGGTCTTCAAGGGCATCGTCCCGGACTCCGCCGACTTCGTCATGTACTGGTGGCACATCGCCGCCGAGAAAGTACGCAAGGGCGAGGCCCGGCGCTTCGGCTTCATCACCACCAACAGCCTCCGCCAGACCTTCAACCGCCGGGTGCTCGAACCGCACCTGAACGACAGCAAGAAACCCCTGTCGCTCGCCTTCGCCATCCCCGACCACCCGTGGGTGGACAGCACCGACGGCGCCGCCGTGCGTATCGCCATGACCGTCGGCGTACCCGGAGACCAGCCCGGCACCCTGCGCCATGTTGTCAACGAACGCGACGCCGGCGACGACGCACGCACCGTGGAACTGAGCCACAGGCCGGGGAAGCTATTCTCGGACCTCACCATCGGCGCCAACGTAGCAGGTGCCATCACCCTGCAAGCCAATCAGGGAATCAGCAGCCCCGGCGTAAAACTGCACGGCGCCGGCTTCATCGTGACGCCGGACGAGGCAGCAGAACTCGGTTTGGGCAAAACACCCGAAACCGCCCGCGTCATTCGCGAGTACCGCAACGGACGGGACCTCACCCAGAGGCCGCGCGGCGTCAGGGTCACCGACCTGTTCGGACTCACTTCCGACGAGGTAAGGGACCAATTCCCGGCGATCTATCAGTGGGTGCTCCAACGTGTAAAACCCGAGCGCGACCAAAACAAACGAGCCACTTACCGAGACTACTGGTGGCTCTTCGGAGAAGCACGAAGGGATTGGCGCAGTATGGCCGCCGGGCTTCCCCGCTACATCGCCACTGTCGAGACTACCAAGCATCGCCTGTTCCAGTTCCTCGACGCGGACATCCTGCCCGACAACAAGCTGATCAACATTGCCCTTCAATCGGCACCACACCACGGCATATTGAGCAGCCGTCTGCATGTTTCGTGGTCCTTCGCCACGGGCAGCCGGTTGGGTGTGGGTAACGACCCGGTCTACGTGAAGACCCGCTGCTTCGAGACCTTCCCCTTCCCGGAACTCGACGACCAGCAGGCCGCCACCATCGGCGACCTCGCCAAACGTATCGACGCCCATCGCAAGGCACGCCAGGCCGAACACCCGGACCTCGCCCTCACCGGCATGTACAACGTGCTGGAAAAACTGCGCGCCGAAGAACCGCTGACCGAGAAGGAACGCACCATCCACGAACAGGGCCTCGTCTCCCTGCTGCGCGAACTGCACGACAACCTCGACCGCGCCGTCTTCGACGCCTACGGCTGGAAGGACCTCGCCGACCGCCTCGTCGGCCGCCCGGGCGCCACCACCCCGTTGCCGGACAAACCCGCCGACCAGGCCGAAGCCGAAGAAGAACTCCTCAGCCGCCTGGTCGCGCTCAACGCCGAACGCGCCGCCGAAGAAGCCCAGGGCCACATCCGCTGGCTGCGTCCCGACTACCAGGCCCCCGAAGCCACCCAGACCACCGCCACACTGGAAGCCAAACCCGAGGCCGCCGCCGAGACCCCGACCGAACCGGCCAAAAAGCCCACCTGGCCCAAATCCATGCCCGACCAGGTCGAAGCCGTCCGCCGCCTCCTCGCCATCGGCCCCCAGACCCCAGAAGCCCTGGCCACCCACTTCAAACGGAAACCAACGAACTCGATCACCCAGGTCTTGGCCGCTCTCCAAATCCTCGGCCAGGCCACCACGGACAACGACCATTGGCGCCTGACATGACCACATCCCGACAACCGCTACGACTAGCCGATGCCATCTTGGACGAGGATGTAATCGTCAATAAACCCAACTCCCCCATGCATAAACGAATCGGCCAAATCTGGAAAGTCAGGACCGACGAAAGCGGCCACAAGGTCTCCGTTTCGTTTGACGGACACATTTATAATTTCGCACTTGAAGACCTCCGCTTGGCGTAGCCGAACGATCCTCCGCACAACGGAAAACCCACCTTTTCTCAATCGATAACCTTGCCTCAAACCTATGCCCTTGCGTGTTGCTGAGAACCGAGTGTTATACCGAATCCCGCTGAACGCCGCGGATGACCTTGAACGCCTGATTTTCTTCCATGGTCTTGACGCCTTCGGCGTCGTGGCTCCGCACTTAGGTAGCCGGCGCCCCGTACTAACCCGCCAGGCGTACTACGCATACCCTGAACTACCAAAGGCGCTGTACCTGTTTGCTCCGCTCGACAACATCGAACTGAAATCTCCTGCCGAGCGGCACAAGTTCATCTTCAGCCGCGCAGACGCCTATCTGTTCCGTTGGAATGAAACGCATCCGGAATCGCGGCTTAATGCGCGCGGCAATAGCCCGGATTTTGAGCCGGACCGAGACGGCCAATACATCCACTGCGATGGGGGCCACACTTGGGTTCATGACCCAATGCATTGCGACCCGGAAGAGCGGGACCCTGGGCCCTTCTGGGCCAATGCCGAAGAAACGGCTTCAGGCCGCACCCTCCTGGACGCACGATTCGATCAGTACGAGCGGGCTGTGGGTGGGCTGCTCCAAAGCTGGGTTATCGCCTGCTACAGGTTCGATTTGCTACCCGACAAGTACCGAACCGAAAGTGGCTCCAGCGCATCGAGCCTGATGGAAGAACGATACAGTCGCCTCGTCCCAAAGGACGTGCAACCCACGCCAGAATCGCTCAATGCAACGGCCGAATCGCTACTCAGCCTCGTTCCCTCCGACCATCCTCTCCGTGACAACATCCACTTCAGGGACGAAGTATTCACGTACCAGCCGGTGACCACCGACGTCACTCTGCTCAGCTACCGCGAGGTGAGAGCGCTTGAGGAGATACTGCTAGGCCTAGGTCACGACGGAGATCGGGACGGCATCGAAACCATTCTCAACGATCCTCGCCGCCTGAAACACTATGTCCAGCCAGTTCCGCTCGATACACCGATTCCCCACGAAGCTGTTCGCCAGGAAAGCCTGTACTCCGGGACCGCAATGTCCTATTTCCTGGCAGGACTGAATGGCGACCGTCCCCACGCTCAGGCTTTTGGATATTTCCAGGTACTTGAGCATGCGATGCACACGCAACTGGAAAAGGGTGGTCTTCAACCCCTATTGGAAGCCATGCCGGATGCGGTACTGGGACAGTGCTATACCACTGCCATAGGTGGAGAAGCCGATGCCCTTCAGGCACGCGGGCCGAATGGAGGACTGAACCGGGCCACACTAACGAACTTAATCACGAAGGAAATGAGGGACCCGTCGGTCCACGCAGGTAATCCGCGACCGGGGCAATCACCGCCGGTTGACCCATATGCCGCACAACAATTCCAGCCGCGCTTCCGACAAACCGTAGCAATCACCCGAGAAGTCGCCCGGTACTGGGTAGCTCAGTCCGCCAGCGAAAGCTATGACAGCGCATGACGGGGTTGAACCACGGTAACGACCTGCAATAACGAGGCTTTCTGTATATGAAGGACGCGTCGCCCCCCTTGGCGGGCGAGAGGACAAGGCCTGCCCACACAGGCCCGCCCCGAACGGTACTCCGCGCCACGACTCGGAACAATGCAGGCCCCGAAGGGCCCCACATTTTATTAAGTATGGAGTTTATAAATGGAAGCCACCGACGTCACGATAAGTCCCAAGGTGAGAAGCCTTCTATCAGTCAACCGAAAATCCTCCCGCAATGCACCTGAATTGCGGGAAAGCCTATTGGGTGGCTACATCAAGAGATTCGTCTTCATTGCCATAACCGCGACGCTCGTGCAGATGCTATCGGGATGCACCAAGAGCGTAGAGCAATGGGAGGAGGATATAGAGAGCGCTTATGAAATGATAAATAACTGCATTGGCGAATCTCACGAAATAACCGAAAACTGCTCAAATGCGTATAGAGCCACTCAAAATTACGAGGGCGCTCAGCGTCGCGAGGAACGCCAAAACCGCGCGGCATTACGCCAGGAAAACAAGCGGCTCGATCAGAAGATGTTTGACCAAGAACTTGCTCGGTTTAGAGGTATGCCCTACCCAGACTTTTACTCCTATGACTGCGAAGGCATAGAACCTTGCGAGAAAGCATTCGATGAAATAGAGAGAGAGAAACGACGTTCATTCACAAAACAGCTAATGAAGACGTGGAGTTGGCAATCTGTATCGAACGGAGGCTATGCCGCTCCGCTCCACATTTCTGAATATTATAAGAAGTACTGCGAAGGAATAAATCACAATAAAATGATGTGCGAGTTGCAACGAGGGATCAGGGACGCCTATTACGAGAGTTATAAAGAACGCCAGAGCGCTGCATTTATCCAGTACAGAGAAGATCGGACAATGTTACAGTCAGTTCATAACGAATGCGTGGAAAAGCTCTCGAATTCGAACAATGAAAATATTGACTCACTTAGTTGGCCTTCATCCCTTCTTCGCCAGGTCATCCACGGAAACACTGAGTGGGAAGAGTGCTTGCATGCCTGCTCCTTTGCTAGAGAGGAGCTTAACTTTGGGCGCGCATGCACTTCCAAGATAAAGTGATCCACCCTGATGATTTCCTTATTTTGATGGGTATAGCCATGACGATGGCAAGCCCACTGCCGCACGCACCGCGGCGAATTCGGACCCAGACCCTTGAGGAAGGAATATGAAATATGAATATAGACGGGAGGCCGCTGCCTCCAGCACGCTCAACGCTAAGCAGTTGCCAGGATTACCCCATGACATTGAGCTTGACTTCAACCACGTCCACGTACGCGTGCATAAATCCGAGTGGCACGACGGTTACTTCAGTTGTTCAATTGCGATACCCGCTCACAAAGACGATGAAGGGTACGTTCTCGAATTGGACATTCTCGACCCAACCAGACCAGACGAAGTGGACAAACTTCAAGAAGATACTGCACCGTCACTGGAGGCAGAATTCGAATCTGGCGCGCTAGGCGATTGGGAATATGAAGCGCCTCTAAACGATCACAATATTGATACGATCCATCAGGCTATGAGTTGCAAATTCAGCGACACAACCGAACAGGGCCGGCGCCTCCTTACTTTTAATCTTACGATTTCGGGAACCCCATTTAGCGGCTACACTCTAATCCACCCGCATTTGTATCGAGCAGGGGCCTAGGTGTTGGGTTGCACTGGAGACGTAAAAAAAATGAACATCGAGCCCGTTATTGGAATCATTGGCGCTCTTTCAGGGGTTGTCATTGGCGCTGTTTTACAGCCGATTGTAAATTCCGCATCTATCGACCGCGAATCTAGGCGCCACTTAGAGGCTCTAGCTAAACGATTCGTATTTTGCTTCATTAACCTGACAATCGACCTTGAAGTAGACGGCCATATCTACGAACACAATCTAAAGCGTACCGAAAATATTGCACGGAAATTAATCAAAGAAATCCCTTCAAGTAATTCAGCATCTCACGCCCACCTTGTGGCTTGGGAGTTATTAAATAGTGCGCTAAGGCAACGCGATAGGTCGCTCAGAAAGCAGACTTACTATCATCACGCTGCCGAAACACTTGTAAAGCATTACAGATGGAAGAAGGCGAAGTCGCTCAACGAAATCCACAACCGGGTTGTGTACATGACAGGGTCGGACCACGGTAACAGACGGACTTTAAACTGCTTGTGGAATCAGAAGGGCTGTTCCAGGGCCTTAAACGGCGCATTCCGGCCCATAAATGGGCTCTTGCTCTGGGATTAGATCCCACTCCGGCACCGCAAAGGGGATCGGTAGAGTCTCGGGCCGCTCCGACGGATTGCCGCGGCCTCTTCGAGGCCTCGCAATGACGGCGGGGATGACGGGACAGACGCTGCTTTGGCCCTCCGCCTCATATTCGAGTAAGAAAACACGGCTTGATCCGATACTATCCGGAGTCCCCGCGACAGTGCGGGGCGCTTGGCCCATGGGACGGTGGCTCCCCATGCTCGCCCCTTGGAAGGAGTAGTCGATGCAGTTCTCGCAAAAGGTGCAGCGGATCAGCGGGCGGTTGTTGAACGCCATCACGGTCGCTTTCGTGGTCCTGCTGGCGGGCATGATTGTGATTGTGGGCAACAGCCTGTGGCAGAACCAGCGCCTGCTGGACGAGCTGCGTCACATCACGGAGGAGCGAGGACAGCGCATCCAGCTGGCGTCCGATCTGCTGGAGGCCGCCTACAATCGCCACCAGACCATGGTGAATCAGGTCATCACCGACGACCCCTTCGAGCGTGATGACCTGATGATGGCGTACCACCGCTGGGGGAACCGGGTCGGCGAGGTGCGCGCGGCCCTCAATGAGCACGTGACCGAGGATGCGGCGCGGGCAAGACTCGAGGAACAGGATGCCCTGATCCCGGAGATCGTGAGGCTGCAGGACCAGGTGGTGGACCTGGCGGCCCGCGAGGAGCTCGAGCCGGCAATGGCGATCCTGAGCGAGCGTCTGTTTGATCTGGATCGGGAGTTCGACAGCTCCATCGAGGCGTTGCGAGCACATGAACGCGCCCAGATGGAAGCCGCAGCCGAGCGCGCAGGCGAAGTCGGGGCGCACACGCAGCGCTTCATGCTGGTGTTCGGTGGGGGCGGCGTGGTGTTCGCGTTGGCTCTGATTCTGCTCACCCGGCGGACCCTGGTGACCATGCACCATGACTTGCGCGAGCAGGCGTCACAGCTCGACGAGGCCGGACGCCAGCTGCAGCACGAGGCTAGCCACGACCCGCTGACCGGTCTACCCAACCGGCGTGCTTTCTATAAGCGGCTGCAGGACGCAATCGCCTGGTCCCAACGTACCGGCGAAGCGTTCTCCGTAGGCTTCATCGATCTCGACCAGTTCAAGCCGGTGAACGATCGGTTCGGACACGCGGCGGGTGACGAGCTGCTGGGAGTCGTCGCACGCCGGCTGGAGGAGGCACTTAGCGAACCGGCGTGTGTGGCCCGGGTCGGGGGTGACGAGTTTGCGGTGCTGCTGTTTGGCGAGCACTCAACCGAAGCCGAGGGGAAGCGGCTGCAGGCGGCGGTGTCCCGGCCGGTCCGGCTTGCTGCGGGCGAGGTCACGCTGGCGATGACTCTGGGCTG
This sequence comes from Thioalkalivibrio versutus, assembly GCF_001020955.1. Taxonomy (NCBI): domain Bacteria; kingdom Pseudomonadati; phylum Pseudomonadota; class Gammaproteobacteria; order Chromatiales; family Ectothiorhodospiraceae; genus Thioalkalivibrio; species Thioalkalivibrio versutus. The sequence continues at coordinate 594,503 of NZ_CP011367.1, read as the reverse complement.
GGCCTCCGGCCCGGGAGACGGCGATCCAGACGAACTGCTGGGGCGAGCCGACCGCGCGATGTATGGTCTCAAGGCGGGGCGCGGGACGTAGCCGGAGAAAGAGGACACCACCTTTCCGATCCGATCCGGCACCGCGAATGCTACCAACAAGGTCTCGGGCCAGTCCGGCCGATTGCCGCGGCCTCTGCGAGGCCTCGCAATGACGGTGGGCCGGGCTTGCGTGCGCTCAAACTCTGACCACGTGACGGGGTCGGACCACGGTAACCGATTGGAATAAAGATACTTTAAGGTGCTGGAACGCTGGATTAGGGCCTTATATGGCCATTTTTGGGCTCGATATGGCCTTTCGCGCCAGCGACCGTACGGCTCCCACGATACGGGACGTCAGAGGTTCAGAGCCTGTCGTAGTGGCCGCCGATGGCGAAGATGTAGATCGCGTGATCGTCGAAGCAGTAGATCAGGCGGTCCCTGGCGGAGGGGTGCCTCGGGGATCAATCCTTACCTTCTGTGGCCATGACAGTCGATCGGCAACCGTGCCGCTCCAGCCGATTGCAACGGCCTCTTCCAGGCCCCCCCCAATCACCGCGCTTCGGCAATCAACCCTCATATAGAGGAGACCTATGTTTACACGCCCCACCGTTGACGCAGTAACATCGGGAAACCGTGGAACGGGGGGGCAGCCTGACGTCGCGCCCCTGCCAAGGCGAAGGAACAACCCGATCGCGGGTATAGGCTCGCGGAAGGACGCAGGCTAGCGCGCATCGGGTGGAAGCCCGATGCTCTCGCGCATCAGATCCAGCAAGCCATCAACCGCAGACGGATGGTCGGGCTCGAACATCGCTCCCGCGCCTTGGTCATCCAGTCGCATCACGATGCAATGCCAGACATGGGCCCGGTCACCCCCCCACTCCTCCGGGCTCACGATCAGTCGCAGTCTTGTATTCCTGGATAGACCTGAGTCGGGAAGCTCCACATATAGCCCGCTAAGGCTGACATCTCGCACTCGTCCACTTGTCCGATATTCGGTGTCGCCGGAAAGACCCTCCACAACCGCTGTCATACGGACGGCCCTGCGGCGCCCTTCGCGAAGTTCCATTCTCAGACTCCCGCCTTGGTCCCGACGACCCCGGCATTCTCTTGTCGCTCTGCCCAATGTAGCGCATGGTGATAGCAGCGTTGAGGAAGGCCTCGACCGGGCTCGGGCTCAACCTCGTCATGGCGCCAGTCGACAACCCTCGTCCGGTGCCGCCGCGCCCTGTTGTTAGCGTGCCCGCCGATCCACAAAAGGGCAAGAGGCAAGGTCTGACCCCGAAGTCCCGCGCGTCTTCGCCTCCATTCCGAAGCCGCGCGTGCTGTTGGCGTTATGCTTTTAGAGGACTCGTCAAGTGATAGAAGCAGTGTCAAGTAAGAACATCGAAGAAGCACTCCCGCTGATTAGAAAATACCAGGAGTTCTACAAGGTTCAGGAAATTGATGATGAGAAGAATCGAGTGTTCTTCTCTCAGTTCAGCGAAAATGGAAATAATGGCTGCATTTTCCTTTTCAGGAGCAAAGCCGGAGACGCCGTGGCTTTTGCTACTGTATATTTTACGTATGTATCCAGCATTCCAGCTCGGGTCGGCGTTATGAGCGACCTTTATACATTGCCAGCCCATAGAGGAAACGGGATAGGCAAGCAGCTGATCAATCATTGCCTGGAGTTCGCCCGGGAAAAGGGTGCAGCAAGACTTCAATGGCTTACAGCCCAAGACAATCATCCGGCTCAAAAACTTTACGACTCCCTTAATACAAAAAAGAGCGCATGGTATGTCTACACGTACAGCGCATAGCCAAGCAAAGCAGTTCGGCCCTGCGGACCTGCGAACTCATGACGGGGTCGGACCACGGTAACGCAATGAGAATAGGCTGAGCGTCATAATGTGACGCCGATTTTTCGGGGCCAAGACGGCCCCGTTTTTCGTTCGAACGCTAGATCAGATCACTGGAGTCAGCCGTTGCGCTTTGCTCCCGTGTCTACGGAGTCTAGTCCTCGTCTTCGGCCCTCGGAGAAACATGACCAGGTCGGACCACGGTAAACAATCGGTGTGGGCGCGCTGCTCGGCCTCATGGCGGGCGCAGCGCTGGCGATCCGGCTGGACCAGGGACATGTCATCGAGGTGGCCGGCCGTACGCTGGAGCATGGAGGCTGGGCCGTGGTGGCCCGCCCGAAAGATCCCGAGCAGACGCATCAGGTCGTGGCATCGCTGCGATCCGGGAGTGAGCGGATCGTGCGCAGCCTGTAACCGGCTCGGCTGCTGGCCCCGGGGCGGGGGACGTCCTGCCCCGGGGCTTTGCGGGCGTTGGCGGTTAGCTGTCGAGTTGCTTTTTCAGGTGGTTCAGGGTCTCGCAGTGCTCGTGCTGCGGGCTGAAGAGGATGATTTCCGCGTCCTCTTCGACCCGGAGAGTGTGCCCTGGCGGCCAGTAGAACAAATCCCCGGCGCTGACGGTTTCCTCGCTGCCATCCCGGTACGTCATGATGAGCCGACCCTGGATCATGTAGCCCCAGTGGGGTGACTGGCAAAGATCCTCCTTCAGGCCCCGGAGCAACGGGGTGATGTCAGTCCCCGTCTCGAGCGAGAAATATTCCCCGGTCATCTGCGTGTAGCCGGACGCATCCCCGAACGCCAGGACCTGGCGGGCCACAGCGCCCGGCGCACTGAATACCTCGGGTACCTCGGACCGCGCGATGTGCATGATCAACCTCCTTCCCGTCCCACCACGGGAGTGCCGTTCAGACCGAATGGTCTGTTTTGAATCTTAGACCGTGGTACCGAGGGTGCAAGACGGGGGCGTCGGAGTGTGCACCGGAGCACGCGCGCATAGACATCGGCCGCAGCCGGGGCTGTGGCAGGAGTTTACGCGGGTGTGACACCCCAGGAGGGAAAGGCTGCATTGACCCGCATGACGGGGTCGGACCACGGTAACTAGGCGTATTCCGGCCCACAAATGGGCTCTTACTCTGAGAGAGGATCCCGCCCCGGCACCGCGAAGGGGACCGGTAGAGTCTCGGGCCGCTCCGACGGATTGCCGCGGCCTCTGCGAGGCCTCGCAATGACGGCGCTTCGGGAATCAGCCCTCAAAGAGGACGCCTACGTTTACACGCCCCACTCCGGTCATCCCGGCCGTAGCGAAGCGTAGAGCCGGGATCTCCCAGCTCGGGAAACACTCGGACACCGATTCCACCCCCAACCGCGGGGATCCCGGATAACGGCTGCGCGGTTTCCGGGATGACCAGACAGTGTCATCCATGATGGGGCGGACGACAGTGATGGAATCCTGGCATTTGCAGCGCACGCTGCACTGCACCGGTTTGATTGCCTTTGCGATAGCAAGGGGGCTTTGCAGCCTGCATCAGGCTCAACCACCTGCGGCGGGCGGATCTGGCGGCACAACCTTGTGCCGCGGGGAAACCGGCACCCCTCCCGCCGGAGGCGAATGTGCGCCGGGCGCAGAGGAAAGGCCCCGGAATCGCTTCCGGGGCCCGTTGGGACAGGGTGCTGCGGTGGCTTACGCCGTCGCGGCCGGGGCGGGGTCCTTGCGCCGGCGCAGGGCCCAGCCGAGCATCACGAGGCCGATACCGACCAGGAGCAGCGAGCCGGGGGTCGGTACTTTGGTAGGCCCGTTACGGTAGAACACCGAGATGTGCGAGATGTCGCGATCCTCGCCCGCGCCCGACAAATCGAACGGGGGGGCGGTCAACGGGGTGGCGTAGGCCCCGCCCAGGGCGCCGTTCAGCATGTCGTAGGCCACGATGTTGGTGTCGGCGCCATCCTTGAACGCGAACATCAGGTTCTCGAAATTGCTCCAGAAGTCGAGAACCACCAGCTCCCAGGTCCCGCTCTGGGCATCGCCGTTGAAGCTCACGATGGTTGCCGGATCATCGGGGTCGTTGATCAGGTTGCCGTTGGTGTCCTCGTACTTGCCGTCGAACAGCCAGTCCGAGTAGCCGAAGAATTCGGCATTGTTGACGACTGTGAGGCTGGTATTCACGTTGCCGTCAAGCGGCTCCAGGACCTGGCAGCCCTGGTTGGGGGTGACCTTGTCGCCCAGGTTGCCGTCGAGATCGGAGCAGTTGATGACGCTGGCGGAGGCCGATCCGGCGGCAATCATGCCTCCCGCGAGCAGAAGGGCGAGGGTTCCGCCCCGTACAGTCTTTGTAGTCATGGTCGTTACCTCGTGGGTCTGCGCAGGCAGGTTGAGGTTTGGGATTTGGGGTCTGCGCTCACCCACGAATCAGCAACATCCATGCCCGCTGGATTCCGCTCTATATTGACGTTGGAAAACCGTAGGTTACGCGCACCCGACGGGGGGCGGTCGCAAACGCGATCATCGGGTGTAAAGGGTTCTGACGCGTGCACGGGTGAAGGACCTCGACCAGGTCACATCGACGGGGTTGGGCCACGGTAACTAGGCGTGTTAACGGGGCTTTCTGAACCCCAAGGGCTGTTTGAGGGCGTTAAACGGCGCATTGCGGCCCATAAATGGGCTCCTACTCTGAGAGAGGATCCCGCTCCGGCACCGCGAAGGCGACCGGTAAGGCCTCGGGCTGCCTCGACGGATTGCCGCGGCCTCTGCGAGGCCGCGCAATGAAGCCATCTCAACCTTTTCCCCCGCCCCTTCCGGTCCTGACGACACGCGGCGTACTCTGCTGTAGAAACGGAGTAGTACAAAAAAGGAGACAGAGATGGGGCTTTACGATCGCGACTATGTCCAGGAGAAACAAACGCCCCATACCAAGAAAGCGAGGGGTGATCGAACCGGGGGAACATCCAAACCTGGTGCTGACGTCCGCCGGACTCGCCCGGCTCAGACGTCGCACTCGACAACCGGGGCCCCACCCCGTCCAGACTGGAAGACGATCGTCCTATGGGCATCCCTCGCCGCGAACGTGATGCTTCTAACGGCCTTGGTCATCCTCCACGGAAGATAGGATCTCCCGGGGTCGGGAGAATGGAGGAAGACGGTGTCGGACCACGGTAACTCGGCGAACAGCATGTGAGTGAATGAGGCGTCATAGTGAAAACACTGACTTTCAGGTATTGGGACCGCATTCGATCCAGCTTATGGTTCATCCCCACCATGATGGCCCTGGGCGCGGTGTTTTTGGCCTTTATAAGCGTCGCCCTGGATAGGCCGGTGACGAACTGGTTGTTGCGTTCGTGGGGCTGGACATTCACCGGTGGAGCCGAGGGGGCCAGCGCCGTGCTGGGGGTCATCGCCGGATCGATGATCACCATCGCTGGAGTTGTGTTTTCGATGACGCTGGTCGCCCTGTCGCTGGCGACGTCGCAGTTGGGGCCGCGCTTGCTCCGCAATTTCCTGCGCGATACGACGACTCAGGTCGTGCTGGGCACGTTCGTCGCCACCTTCCTGTATTGCTTGCTGGTCCTCCTTACCATCCGGCGCGCGGAGGAGGTTGCTTTCGTTCCTCATATATCAATCACGCTCGGCGTACTCTTTGCGGTCGCGAGCGTGGGGGTGCTGATCTACTTCATTCACCACGTGTCTGTTTCGATGCAGGCCAACGAAATCGTGGCGCGCGTGAGCGACGAGTTGATCGCCGGGGTGGACCGCCTGTTTCCGGAACACATCGGGCAGGGGACGCCACGGACGTCGGCAACACCACCCGAGTCGGCATTTCTGGACGTATTTGACCGGGAGGCTCGTCCCATTCGAGCGAGCGCGGACGGATACATTCAGTTCATCGACACGGACGCCTTGATCGAGTTGGCGATGCAAAAGGATGTGGTCATTCGACTGGAGCGAGTACCCGGCGACTATGTGGTCTCCGGTGGCCCCCTGATGCTGGTCTGGCCGGGAGAAAGGGCCGCCGACGTGCCTGCGGATCAGGTCAACAACACCTTCGCCCTGGGTAACCAGCGGACTTCGGGCCAGGACATCGAGTTCGCGGTTACCCAACTCGTGGAGGTCGCTCTGCGTGCCCTCTCCTCGGGAGTGAATGACCCGTTCACGGCAATTACGTGCGTAGACCACCTGGCGTCCGCGTTGAGTCGTTTGGCTACGCGAGACATGCCATCGCCCTATCGTTATGACAGTACGGATCAGCTGAGGGTGATTGCTCCAGGGTCTACTTTTGTGGACGTCACAGATGCGGCCTTCAACCAGATCCGACAAGTGTCCCGCTCGAACACCGCGGTTACTGTCCGCCTGCTGGAAACGATCGCCGAGGTCGCGAGATTCGTACAGCGGCCAGAGGATCGCGCTGCGCTGTTACGGCACGCTGAAATGATTGCCCGTGGGGCTAGTGAGAGACAGCCCGAAGTTGAGGACCGCCAGAAGGTAGAGGAACGCTTTGAATATGCGAAACAATTGTTGAGCGTGTCGCCAATGACGGGGTCGGACCACGGTAACGGACTGAGTTAACGCGGCTTTGAGAATTTGAAGGGCTATTTCCAGGGCTTACACGGGGCTTTTGGGCCCGCAAATGGGCTATTGCGGTGACGAGTCGCCGACGAGCGGAGGCGAAGAACTGCGGATGGGGTGCGCTACACTGGGGCGCACCCTTGTCCCGCCATCCATCATGCTGCTCACGTTCCTGATCATGTTCGCCCTGCTGGGGCTTGGCGTCGCGCTGATGCTCTGGCATGCCCGGCTGGTGTTTTCGGTGGAGCTGCGCGATGGCGCTGCCCGCGTGCGGCGCGGCAAGCCGCCGTCCGGGTTCGTGCGGGGCTGCGAGGACGTCGCTCGACGATACGGGCTGAAGCAGGGCCGGATCCAGGCCGTGCGCACCGACCGGGGTGTCGAGTTGCGCTTCTCCCGCCACCTCCCACCGAAGACGCATCAGGCCTTTCGCAACGTCTGGACACCCCCGCCCGGCGGAGGGGGAGGCGGCGGCATGCGCGCGACGGGATAGCGAGGCGCGGGGCTCGGGGTCAGTCCCTGGCTTTTGGTCCCGTGGCAATCGAGCGGCATCCAGGCCATTCCGACCGATTGCCACGGCCTCTGCGAGGCCTCGCAATGACGAAGAACCCAGGCTCGCAAAAAGATTTAACCCGCATGCATTATATGAGCGGGTGCGAACCTGAATTCTGGGTGGTTCGCGTAGAGATGGCGGGTACTAGCCCCGCAGGGCCAAGGGGGCGCTGTTGAAGCTGAATATCGAAGAGCCGGGACCGTATCGGTTTGCCCTGAGCCATCTGGGCTTTCGCCCGTTCTTCTTGCTGGCAGGGCTGTACGCCGTGCTGGTCGTGGGTCTGTGGACCTGGCTCTACCAATTCGACATGGCGGCGCTGCCCACGGCCGCCTTTGGCGGGCCCTTCGCCTGGCACGGCCATACCCTGATCTTCGGCTACGCCATGGCGGTCGTCGCCGGGTTCCTGCTCACGGCCGTACGCAACTGGACCGGGGTACAAACAACCCAAGGGCCCGCGCTGCTGGTGCTGGCCGGGCTCTGGCTCGGCGGCCGGGTGGCGGCGTTGTTCGGGGACCCCGGGCTGGTGGCCATGGCGCTGTTCGATCTCGGCTTTACCCTGTGGCTGCTGGCCGCCCTGGCCCGCCCGGTATGGCAGACGCGCCAATGGGCCCAGCTCGCCGTGATCGGCAAGATCGCGCTGCTGGGGGCGAGCAACGGCCTGTTCTACCTGGGCGCCTTCGATCTGCTCGATGGCGGCCAGCGCCTGGGGCTCTACTCCGGGGTCTACCTGGTGCTGTCGCTGATCCTGATGATGGGGCGCCGGGTCATCCCGTTCTTTATCGAGCGCGGGCTGGATGGTGCCTTTACGCCGGTGAACCGGGACTGGCTGGACCGCCTCGCCCTGGTACTGCTGCTCGCCTTCTGGCTGGTGGAGGTGTTCCTGCCATGGGCACCGGTCGCGGCGGGACTGGCGGCTGGGCTGGCCGTGGCGCATGGCATGCGCTGGGCGGGCTGGCATACGCCGGCGCTGTGGCGCAAGCCACTGCTCTGGGTGCTGATGATGGCCTACGGCTGGATCGTGGTCGGCTTTGCCCTGCGGGCCGTGGCCGAATTCACGCCCCTTAACCCGATGGCCGCGCTGCACGCCTTCACCTACGGGGGTATCGGCATGATGACCCTGGGGATGATGACGCGCGTCGCCCTGGGCCATACCGGACGCAACGTGTTTGACCCGCCGCGGGTCCTCGGGCTGCTCTTCGGCCTGCTGGCCATCGGGGCGCTGGTACGGGTGGCCGGCCCCCTGCTCTGGCCGGCCTTGACCGCCAGCTGGATGAGCGCCTCGCAACTCCTGTGGATCGCGGCCTTCGCCGGGTTTCTCTGGGTTTATGCCCCGATGCTGGTCAAACCGCGCGTCGACGGGCGTTACGGCTAGCTACCGAACTGCCAAGCAACCGATTGGCTTGACGAGCTTGTCCGGGTTCGAAGGGCTCGTTGAAGGTCCTGGACGGCCCGACCTGAGCATCGAAACACGCGTCGGGTGAAGGCCGGACGGCGTTTACCCCCCCCGGAGGCCGAGTGGGTACGGGCTCGCAGGGGCCAGCCAGGCCTGGAGGAGCAGGCGCGGGCGGTTGCCCTCCGGCGGTCGCGGGAGCCGAAGGTCGGGGGCGACCGGGAATTCGCGCACCGGGCAGCAGTAGCCGAACCCTCGGCACAAAAAAACGCCCGGGATGGTGTCCCGGGCGTCCTGGTCTGCATGCCGGGCAAACTGCCCGGTTCAGGCCGTGCTTACTGCTGGTACTGCTCCAGATCGAAGCGGTCGGCGTTCATCACCTTGGTCCAGGCCCTGACGAAGTCCTTCACGAACTTCTCCTCGTTGTCGTCCTGGGCATACACCTCGGCGTAGCTGCGCAGGATGGAGTTGGAGCCGAACACCAGGTCGATGCGGCTGGCAGTCCACTTCACCTGGTCGCTCTTGCGGTCGCGGACCTCATAGATGCCGTTGTCCGCAGACTTCCAGGCGTTGGCCATGTCGGTCAGGTTGACGAAGAAGTCGTTGGTCAACTGGCCTTCACGGCCGGTGAACACGCCATGCTTGCTGCCGCCATGGTTGGTGCCGAGCACGCGCATCCCGCCGATCAGCACGGTCATCTCCGGCGCGGTCAGGCCCATCAGCTGGGCGCGATCGAGCAGCATCTCCTCCGGCTTGACCACGTAGTCCTTCTTCAGCCAGTTGCGGAAGCCATCCGCCAGCGGCTCCAGCGGCGCGAAGGAGTCGACGTCGACCATCTCGGCGCTGGCATCGCCACGCCCCGGATTGAACGGCACCAGGACATCGTATCCGGCCGCCCGGGCGGCCTGCTCGATGCCCACGCTGCCACCCAGCACGATCAGGTCGGCCACGCTGGCGCCGGTCTCGGCGGAGAGCTGCTCGTAGACCTTGAGCACCCGGTCCAGGCGCTGCGGCTCGTTGCCCTCCCAGTCCTTCTGCGGAGCCAGGCGGATATGGGCGCCGTTGGCGCCGCCGCGCATGTCGGAGCCGCGGAAGGTGCGGGCGCTGTCCCAGGCCGTGCTGACCATCTCGGCGATGCTGAGGCCGCTCTCGGCGATCTTCTTCTTGGTCGCCTCGACGCAGTAGTCGGTGTTGCCGGCCGGCACCGGGTCCTGCCAGATCAGGTCTTCCTGCGGCGCTTCCGGACCGATGTAGCGGGTCTTCGGGCCCAGGTCACGGTGGGTCAGCTTGAACCAGGCGCGGGCGAAGCAGTCCTGGAAGTACGCGGGATCGGCCATGAACTTCTCGCAGATGGCCCGGTACTTCGGATCCATCTTCATCGCCATGTCGGCGTCGGTCATGATCGGGTTGTGGCGGATCGAGGGATCGCTGGCATCTACCGGCTTGTCCTCCTCCTTCATCTCGATCGGCTCCCACTGCCAGGCGCCGGCGGGGCTCTTCTTCAGCTCCCACTCATGGCCGAACAGCAGGTCGAAGTACCCCATGTCGAACTTCGTCGGATGGGTGGTCCAGGCACCCTCGATGCCCGAGGAGACGGCGTTGGCGGCCTTGCCCTGCATGTTGGGATTCTTCCAGCCGAAGCCCTGTTCCTCGACATCGGCCCCTTCGGGATCCGGACCCAGCGCACCGGCATCGCCATTGCCGTGGCACTTGCCCACGGTGTGGCCGCCGGCGGTCAGCGCCGCGGTCTCTTCATCGTTCATGGCCATGCGGGCGAAGGTCTCGCGGACCTGCTCGCCGGTCTTGAGGGGGTCGGGCTTGCCGTTGACCCCTTCCGGGTTCACATAGATCAGGCCCATCTGGACGGCTGCCAGGGGGTTCTCCATGGTGTCGGGCTTGTCGACGTCGCCGTAGCGCTCGTCGGAGGGTGCCAGCCATTCCTTCTCTGCACCCCAGTAGGTGTCCTTCTCGGGATGCCAGATATCCTCGCGCCCGAAGGAGAAGCCGAAGGTCTTCAGACCCATGTTCTCGTAGGCCACGGTACCGGCCAGGATCATCAGATCCGCCCAGCTGACCTTGTTGCCGTATTTCTTCTTGATCGGCCACAGCAGGCGGCGCGCCTTGTCCAGGCTGACGTTGTCCGGCCAGCTGTTGATCGGTGCGAAACGCTGGTTGCCGGTGCCACCGCCACCGCGGCCATCGGCAATACGGTAGGTGCCGGCCGCGTGCCAGGACATGCGGATCATCAGCCCGCCGTAATGGCCCCAGTCGGCCGGCCACCACGCCTGGCTCTCGGTCATCAGCGCGTGCATATCCTTCTTCAGGGCGTCGAAGTCGAGCTTCTTGACCTCTTCCCGGTAGTCGAAGTCCTCGCCCATCGGGTTGGTCTTGCGGTCATGCTGATGGAGGATGTCCAGGTTCAGCGCTTCCGGCCACCAGTCCATGACCGAATGGCCAGCGGCGGTCTCGCCGCCATGCATGACCGGGCATTTGCCCATGTTCTGATGCTCACCCATATCGTTCTCCATTTTTTCGCTGCGTTCAGCTGGTTCATGTTTCGGAAGCCGTCATCCATGTGTAATCGATGGCTTTCCTCAGGGACCGCAAGCCGTTCCGACCCAGGGCCACCTTCGGCCAGGGTGGGCTTCACCGTCCACCTGCCCTTGAAGCTAGGCCTCACGAGCCATTAGTTCCAGTTGATATTAACCATGATCTAGATAGTCTCCCGCTATCTTTCCGCGAGAGGATCTATAGCGCGATGGGCTACAAGATGCTCTCGATCGCTCGGCGCAGCTCGGGGGACCCGGGGCCAGCCTGGCTGGGGAAGTGCGCGACCACCCGCCCCTCTCGGTCCACCACGTACTTGTAGAAGTTCCAGCGCGGGGCGGCGGCCTGGCGCGCCAGTTCGCGAAAGATCGGGTGGGCGTCCGCGCCGCGCACACTGATCGGCCTGAACATGTCGAAGGTGACGCCGAAGTTCTCGAAGCACACCCGGGCGGTTTCGGCCTCGTCGTCGGCCTCCTGATTGAAGTCGTGGGAAGGGAAGCCCACCACCTTCAGCCCCTGGTCCCGGTAGTCCTGATGCAATTGTTCCAGCCCACCGAACTGGTCGGTGTATCCACAGTGGCTGGCGGTATTGATGATCAGCAGCGGATGGCCCTGGAAGCGTTCCTGCAGGCTGACCATCTCGGACGCGTGCAACCGGCCCAGCTCGTGCTGGAACAAGGCCTCGGTATCGGGCTCCGTGGCGGTTGCGCAGGCCATCGGCAGCACCAGCAACAGGGAAGCGAACAGGGGCGCAAAACGGGACATCGCAAGTCTCCACAGGGGCTCGGCCTTCAGACCAACGGCGCACCTGCGGGTTCTGTGGAGGGCTGGTTCGTGACCGCCAGCCCGGGGCCACGATGGCGCCGAACATCCTCCATTTCGGTGCTCCCTTTTGGACACGCCATGGCCTCACAGACATGACGGGCGTACCCTTGATCGCAGACATCAACGAAGTCTCTAGCCGATGATTGCCTACATCCGCCCGCTCCTGCTGCTTGCCATCATCCTGCCGCTGACCACGGGCTGCACGGCCGTGAAGGTCGCCGGTGCCACGGGAAGCGCCGCCGTCAGCGTCACCACCGGCGCCGCAAAGGCGACCGGCAAGACCGCCGGAGCGGTGGGACGTGCCGTCACTCCGGGCAGCAAGCAGGACAAGGACGACGACTGAGATACCGGCCGGCCGGGGACGGACGCAAGCCGCGAACTGCGTTTACTCGGCGCTCCTGACCGCAACGGCCGCTCCAAGGGCGCGCACGCTGGCCCCTGGGCCGCAAACGGGGCCCTTGCACTCCGAGAGCATGCGGCCAAGGGGAATGGCCGCCCCGTTTCTTGGCTTACCTGGCCCGCGTGACGGTGGCAGGTCTTATCCACCGACGCCTTCGTTTCCCCGCTCGCATGGCAGTCCTGCCCGCCACCAGGCGAGCATGCCGCCGCGAAGCTGGCGGGCCTCGTAGCCGCGGGCCCGCAGCTTGCGCACGGCAGGGATGCTGCGGTGTGCACTGAGGCAGATGGCCACCACGGGACGATCGGGATCGAGTTCCAGGTCCGCCAGGCGTCGCTTGGAAAACTGCGTGATCGGGAGGTGACGCGCGCCCGGGATACGACTCCGACGATGCTCGACACTGGTGCGCACATCCAGCACTTGCACCTGGGCGTTCTCCATCGCCTGCGCCAGTTCCTCGGGGCTCATTTCCGGCACGCGGCCGAACGGCCACCACTGGCTCAAACCCATCGTGATCACCTCCTGTCCACGGGCAAGAACGCGGTCGAACTTTGTCTTCTGTCCCGTACCTAATTCGCGACGCGGCGAGGATGGGCTGTTCTCAGCACTGACCGCGCGAAAAACCATCGCCGAAAGGAAAATCATTATGGATCATCACGACGAAGAGTTTCTCCGTCGGGCGCAAGCCGCGCGCGCTCGCATCAAGGAGATCGAGCCGCAACAGGTAGACGCCAGCCTGGCATCCGGTGCGGTGGCCATTGATGTGCGCGAACCCGGGGAGTACCAGAAAGGCAGCCTGCCGAGCGCCCGCAATGTAGCGCTGGATTCCATCACGCGTCAGATCGAGGGAGTCGCACCAGACAAGGACGCGCCCATGGTCTGTTTCTGCAATGGTGGCAACCGCGGGGCATTGGCGGCGGCCCAGCTGGTGGATCTGGGCTATACCAATGTCCAGTCCATCGCCGGGGGACTGCGCGCCTACCAGAAGGCAAACGACACCTCCGAGAGCTCCGCCTGACGACCGGACGGCCTTGGGGGTCCAGCTTCAGATTTTCCGACCTTGCCCGTTGCCCCGTCTTAAGGAAACACTGATTCTCCACGAGGGTCAGCCTGGTCCAAGGACCGTGCGGGCTCGGGTGTGTCCAGCACCTGGCGGCCGAAGGTGGCCCTGGAGCGCAGCGGTACGCGCCCAGCGGCTCTACGCGCCTTCTTTTTCGTCATCCCGGAAACCGCGTAGCGGTTATCCGGGATCTCGGCGGCTGCTGGGATTGTCCCGACGGGGGAGATCCCGGCTCTCCGCTTCGCTCCGGCCGGGATGACAGTGCAGGGGCAAGGGCCATTGTCGTCCCCGGATGATCCCCGTGACTGGCTGACCCTGATTGTTAATCAGGAAAGGGGAAGACGGGGCAGATCTCGGTCTGCGCCCGCGCGAGGGCTCACAGGCGTTGGCAGGTGTACCGTTCGCCGGACGCGTGCTCGACCACGAGGCGCGTGGGCGATTCGGCGACGATCCGCGTGACCTCCGTATGCGGGAGTTCCGGTAGCCGCGTAGTGATCTGCCGGATCAGCTGGCGCTGGAGTTCGACACCTGATGGGGAGCCGGGCGACAGGTCCAGGGCTTCCACGGTGAGCGTGAGCTGCTGCTCCTCGCGCTGCCACTGCCCCTCGCTGGTCGCGATCAGCGTGAGCGGCCACAGGCCGAACTGGGCCACGGCATCGCCCTCGCTCTTGTACCGCCCGTCCGGATGCAGACGGGAGCGCGTATCGAGCTGCAGATTCAGCTGGCTCGAGCCAATGGCGGCCAGTTGCATTACGGCAGGACAGGCCCAGTCGCCGTCCAGCTCCGTGGTGTCCGCCCAGGCTGCGCCGGCGAAAACCAGGGAGATGCAAAGGCCCAGCACGGGCCACGATCGATTCGTCAAACGCGTCTCTCCAATCCAGTCTGGCTTTCCGGCACGGGCAGTAGGCGCGGGCAAAGGGCAAGGTTTGACCCCGTAGGGCTTCGGTTATGCGCCTGCTCCGCGCCAGCGACCCGGATTCGTGGGGCTTCAACCGATTGCCACGGCCTCTTCGAAGCCCGCAATGACGGCACTGCGGGGTTATTGGTTCGGCTTTGGATACGCGCCCACCCTCGCCTGCGCGGGTCCACGCCGCAGATTGAGCCGAGTACGGTGCGCTGATCGCAGGACGCCCCGTGCGGACTCTGGGTGTGACCGACTGCTTCGTCGGTTCGATGTCCCACATAAGCGTTAGTCGTCCGTTATGTTACGCTGCGCGGGAGCCTCGCGCGCCCTGAAGGCGCTCTTGACGGGGCCCGACCAGGAGAGACTGCGGTGCGATCAGTCACGCATGCACACCTTCCCGCGCTGGCCTTGGTAATGGCCGGCTTTCTGCCCTTGGCACTCCCGCTGCCGGCCCTTGCCGACGACGGTGGGTATCGGCTGCTCAAGCTAGATGGCTACAAGGTGAAGTGGGGAGACCAGCAGTTAGGGGTGGGGGCCAGCATCAGCTATGCCTTTGCCGGGGAGGCGCTACGGTTCGATGATGCGCACAACTGCCGCGATCTCGCACCGATTGACGAGCTTCTGGGCGAAGCCCTCTCCATGGAGACGCTGGATCGCGAGGCCGCGGCGGCGTTTCGGGTTTGGGAGCGCGCGGCCGGTCTGTCATTCCACAAGGTAAGCGATACCCGGGAGGCGGATATCATCCTCGGTGCCCAGGGGCAGCCACGTGGACGGGCATTCGCCAACGTAGCCTACGCAACCGATTCGGACGATTTCTCCAACGTTTCCTACTCGTCCGACGGGGAAGTGGATGTGCGCACCATCGAACAGTCGCTGGTGTGTCTGAATCCTGCTCACGAGTGGAAGGTCGGATTCGACGGCAACAAGGATGTGTACGACATCCGCTATACGCTGACTCACGAGATCGGTCACGCCACCGGCCTGGACCATCCCGGGCCATCCGGGCAGGTGATGGGATTCAGGTACACCGAGGACTTTGCCGACCTGCAGCCCGGCGATCTGCGCGGAGTCCAGCGGCTCTACGGGCGCCCCGCCAATACCCTCGACACCCAACTGGCCGAGATGCCGACCGAGGACGGGGAAAGCGCATTCACCAGCGACCTCTTCCTTGACCCGAACGGCCGCATCGTGCCCGTGACCGGTGTCGATAGCGGCCTTGGCATCGGCGAGAAATAGCCCCGAGTCAATTCCGGGGCAGGTCTTTCCCATGCCCCTGCTCCACCACGAGCGGCCCCCACCCGTGGCACGTCAACCGATTGCCGCGGCCCCTGCGGGGCCTCGCAATGACGGGGTTTCGGAAATTCGGGGCAGGTCTTGCTCCCTGGTCCCCGCTCCACCGTAATTCGCCCACCCCCTTGGTACTTCAACCGTTTGCCGCGGCCTCTGCGAGGCCCCGCAATGACGCGGTTTGTTCAGGCGGTCCGCCCTCTGACCGATGGCGTGCTGTGGATACCGCAATCGCCCGGAGGCCGGGGCGCCTACAGGGGGTTGCCTGGCAGCGCCGGGGATCGACCGGTCTTACCGCTGCGGGCATTTGCGGGCATGGCCCCGCGCCTCGCGACCCGCGCCGTGAAAACCTGAAACGGCGCGGAAACTCGAGCAGATGGAAAGGAGCCGGGACGCCAAGGTGTGGCAACGCACAGAACCCCGGAGCGACTGCACCGCAGCATGCAGTCTCATCCACTTGTCACGAAGGAAAGTCGCCATGGCATCTGTCGAGCCCACTCTGGCGGGGCGTTCCGCCACATCGGGAATGCATGACCCATTCACCACGGACATCGGTAACGAGGCGCGCCGCTCCGGCGTTTCCTGGGGCGCGGTGATCGCAGGCGCCGTGGTCGCTACGGCGCTGTCGCTCAGTTTTCTGCTCCTGGGCACGGGCCTGGGATTCTCGGCGGTCTCGCCGTGGGCCGGAGAGGGCGTGTCGGCCGAGGGCATCGGGTTCGCAAGCATCGTCTGGCTGATACTCGTGCACATCATCGCCGGCGCCATGGGCGGCTACCTGGCCGGCCGACTGCGCACCCAGTGGACCGATCTGCATACCGACGAAGTATTCTTCCGGGATACCGCACACGGCTTCCTCGTCTGGGCGCTTAGCGTGGTCGTCACGGCGGCTCTGCTCGTTTCCGCCTCCACGGCGATCATCGGCAGCACCGCCCAGGCCGGTGCTTCGGCTGTCGGCGCAGCGGTTACGACCGGCGGCGCTGCCATGATGGCAGGCGCTAATGGGCAGACCGAAGGCGACGCCACCGGTCCGCTCGACTATTTCGCGGATATCTTGTTTCGCCCAGAGCGTGCCAGGGCGGCTCCCGACGCCGGCGCAACCGACTCCGACAGAACCGCCATGCGCACCGAGGCGGTACGTATTCTCGCCCGCGGGTGGGACGATATGTCGGATGGCGACAGGGCGTATCTCGCGCAACTGATCGCGCAGAACACCGGCGTCAGCCAGTCCCAGGCGGAGAACCGGATCCGCGAAGTCCAGGCGCAGATGGAGGAACTGGAAATGCAGGCGCGACAGGTGGCCGATGAGGCCCGGAGCGCGATGGCGAAACTTTCTCTGTGGACGTTCCTGGGACTGCTGATCGGGGCGTTCAGCGCCAGCTTCGCCGCCACGATCGGCGGTCGGCAGCGCGACAGCGTCCACTATTGAACCGTACAGATTGCTGCCAATCAGCGAGGTAGATCGACATGAAATACATACTGCTCTGGGCGCTCGGCATCCCGATTCCCGTCCTCATCCTGCTAGCCATCCTGCTTTAACGGCTGCACGAGGCCCCCTGTTACAGGGGGCCTCGCCTTTTGCGAACCTCCGAAGCAATGATCACTCTTCGAGGGATGCCCTTGGCGCAGCGCGCCCCAGGCCTGCACCGGTCTTGCACCTGAAGCCCACCCGCGGCCCGCGGGACAAGACGTCGCATACGTGGCCGGTTACCGTAGAGTGACCGTACCGATGGGCCAAGGCGGGGCCGGCTCCCGGCAAGGGGCTCATTACCGGAGACGGGACCCCGAAAATTGAGTGCGGATAAACCCTCGGCAATACGTGGATCGGAAGGCATTTGAAAGACAAACCCCTGCCGTTTTGCCCCTCTTCTAGCTGGTGGCTGGCCGCATGGCTGGCCGGCGGGATGCTGCTTGCTAGCTGCGCCGGCGGGCCGCCATCGGCGGAGCCACCCGCCGCCACGGGTGCCGCGCCGCAGGAGCAGCCCGCCGCCGCGGCAGACGGAACCGCGGAGGGGTTCGCCAGCCTCCGGGACGAGATCCACTACTACCTCGAACGCCTGTCGGATCGCGCGTTCACCGAGACCTACGGGGGCGAGGAGCATCCGCGTACCTGGTACACCGCGGCCGAGGCGCTCGGCCGGATCGGTGCGCCGGCGGTCCCGCATCTCGTGCCCTACCTCGATTCCGATGACCCGTGGGAACTGAAACTCGCGCTGTACGCCCTGATGCTGGCTTCGCAGGATCCGACGGTGACCTCGCAAACCGGCGGCGAGTACATCCGCCTGGGGACCGTCCTCGACGAACGCGAGAATGCGGGCAACCGCGCTATCGCCCGCGACTGGTGGAAACGCTGGGGCCACCTCTGGGATTAGCGGCCCCGGGATCGGCAGAGCAAGATATTTGGGGTCCCGTCTTGCCTTTTGCCCTGCCCGATCACGAGCGGTCCGCAACCGTGGCGCTTCGGCCGATTGCCGCGGCCTCTGCGAGGCCTCGCAATGACAAGGCCCCTGGCATTTCGGCACGTGGGGAGATCCGCGCCCTGCCCTCGCCATCCGGGACTTGTTGGGCCATGCTCCATGCTGCGGGCGGATGAAGACGGGGCCCGTGTCGCGGCGCCGGGCAGGAGCCGTTACCTCGAACGACAAGGAGCATGCGCATGAACCTGGAGAAGGTGATCTTCGGCTTTTTCATCATCCTGGCGTTCACGCTGAACTTCGGGTTCTTCCTCGGCGAGATCGATGATCCGGCGCACCACAATGTGTACGAGCTGTTCGCAGCCATCGTGGTAAACGTCATCGCGACGGCCCTGAAGCTGGGGGACCGGACGCAGACCGGGGCGTTGCTTCTGGCCAGTTCGCTGGTCGCGGTGCTGCAGTTGATCGCGGCCGCGGCCGTATGGGCCTATGCGAGCCACGTGCATGCCGGGGGCATGGATGCGATGTTCATGGCCAGCATCGTCTCCCTGGCGGGCGGGGCCATGGTGGCCAACCTGATCTCCGTGCTGCTGCTGATCGCGGATACGGTGGCGCTGCGCCGCTGACGGCGGCCGCGAGCGCTACAGACACCACGAGCCGTGGGGCCCACGATCAACAAGGTGCTGTTCCTGTTCCTGCGGCGCATGCGGGCACCCCTGCTTGCGCTGACGGCGGCCTACGCGATCTCCGTTCTCGGCCTGGTGCTGATACCCGGCGTGGACGATCAGGGGGAGCCCTGGCGCATGGATTTCTTCCATGCCTTCTACTTCGTGACCTACATGGCCACCACCATCGGCTTCGGCGAGATCCCCCACGCCTTCACCGAGGCGCAGAGGATGTGGACGGTGGTTGCCGTTTACCTGTCGGTGGTGGCCTGGCTGTATGCGATCGGCAAGATCCTCGCACTGATCCAGGACCCGGCCTTCCGCCTGGCCGTCAGCCAGCATGCGTTCGACCGCACGATCCGCAAGCTGCAGCGACCGTTCCATATCGTGTGCGGTTATGGCGACACCGGGGCCCTGGTGGTGCGTTCCCTGCTCGGGCGCAATGGCTTTGCCGTGGTGATCGACCAGAACCCGGATCGCATCAACGAGCTGGTTCTGGAGGATTACCCGCTGCAGATCCCCGGTCTGTGCGCGGATGCCAGCATCGCCAATCGCCTGCTTGATGCCGGGCTCCTCAACCCGCACTGCCAGGGTGTGGTGGCGCTGACCAGCGACGATGCGGTGAACCTGCGGATCGCCATTGCCGCCAAACTCCTCAACCCGGAGCGCCCCGTGATCTGCCGTGCCGAGAGCCACGACACAGAGAAGAACATGGCCTCGTTCGGGACTGACCAGGTCATCAACCCGTTCGACATCTTCGGCCAGCGCCTCGCCCTCGCGCTGCATTCCCCCGCGCATCACCTGTTGCACGAGTGGCTTGGGAGCATCCCCGGGAGCCCGCTGCCGATGCCGATCGACCCGCCCTGCGGGCGCTGGATCCTGTGCGGCTTCGGGCGCTTCGGCAAGGCCGTGCATGCCGGGCTGATCCAGGAGGGCGTGGAGGTAACCCTGGTGGAAACGGACCCCGAGGGCGCGGACTGTCCGCCCGACTGCATCAAGGGCCGCGGCACCGAGGCGGACACCCTGCACGAGGCCGGCATCGAGAGCGCCTCCGGGATCGTGGCCGGAACCGGCCGCGACGACTACAACCTGTCCATCGTGATGACCGCGCGCGAGCTGAACCCGGAGCTGTTCATGGTCGGACGCCAGAACCGCGAGTGCGATTCGCTCCTGTTCGCGGCGGCCGACCTGCCGCTGGTGATGCGCCACGACCGGGTGATCGCCGAGGCGATCCTGGCCCATCTGACCTCGCCGCTCCTGCCGCGCTTCCTGGAACTGAGCCGCAACCAGACAACCGACTGGGCGAACGAGCAAGTCAGCTCCATCACGGCCGTGGTCGGCGACCGTGTGCCGGCCATCTGGAACGAGCAACTGGACGAGGGGACAGCCCCGGCCCTCCTTGCCCATCTGGAGCAGGAGCCGGTGACCCTGGGCCAGCTGCTGCGCGCCGACCATCCCGTGCGCCAGCGACACGCCTGCATTGTGCTGCTACTACGGCGCGAAGCCGGAGGCGAGGACATCCTCGCGCCCGATGACAACACGCCCCTGCAACCCGGCGACCACCTGCTGTTCTGCGGCCGCTTCGCGAGCGCCCTCACCATCTCGCACACCCTGCGCGACCCGCACGCCCTGCGTTACCTGCTGACCGGCGAAGATACCCCGGAAGGCTGGATCTGCCGTGCCCTCCGCGCGGCCCGCAGACAACCGGCCTGAGACGCGCAAGGCAGACCAGCCAGCACGCAAGTCCGTAAACGCGCATCGACAGAGGCAAACGGTTGGGGACCGATACCGTTCCGCCCCCACACCCGGTCATCCCGGACACCGCAAAGCGAAAGCGGTGAGCCAGGACCTCCTCGCCGGGGCTCTTCAACCCGGAGATCCCGGCTCTGCGCTGCGCTCTGGCCCGGATGACGGGATGTGTTTTGTCACGAGTGACCGTGCCAGGTGTTGCCTTACCCCCAACGAAGCTAATCGGCGCCCAGGCCACGAGTAAAAAGGAGGTGGCCCCGCGGTTCCAGGCGTTGTTCGTGGCGGACCGAAGGCTCCCGGCATAATGCCCGCGCAGCAACCAGGACCGACCGCTGAACAAGGTAGACCGTCCGATGGCGACCGTGAAAAGTACCTGTTACGAGTGCGATGCCAACTGTGCCATCGACGTCACCCTGGACGCCGTCGGCGAGCCGGTCGCCATTGACGGCCCCGACTGCCCGCGCTGCTACGTCCAGCTCGACCGGCGCAACCATCCGGAGCGCTTGCTGTACCCGCTGCGGCGAACGGGCCCGCGCGGCAGCGGCCAGTTCGAGCGCATCTCCTGGGACGAGGCACTGGACACCATCGCCGAGCGCCTGCGCGCCACCCGCGAGGAACACGGGGCCCCGGCAGCGGCCTTCTTCGCCGGCTATACCAAGGAGGCCCGGCCGCAGCTCCAGCGCCTGGCACATGCCTTCGGCTCGCCCAACTACCTGACCGAGAGTGGCTGCTGCTTCTCCTCCACCAAGGTGGCGGAGGAGGTGACCTTCGGCACCAAGATCAAGACCTCCTCCACCGTCGCCTCGGATGCCACCCGCTGCCTGCTGGTGTGGTCCACCAACCCGCGCGGTTCCATCCCGCCGTTCCACCAGCACCCCCTGGCTGAGGCCCGCCCGGGCTGCGCGACCGTGGTGGTCGACCCGCGGGTGACCCCGCTGGCGGAGCAGGCCGAGGTGCACCTGCAGATCCGCCCGGGTACCGATGGCGCGCTGGCGCTGGGCATGCATTACCTGATCTTCGAAAACGGCTGGCAGGACCAGGCCTTCCTCGACGAATGGGGTAGCGGCGTGCAGGCCTTCCGCGACTACGTGGCCGAATTCCCGCCGGAGCGTGTCGCACAGATCTGCGGCATCGACGCGGCCGATCTGCGCCGCGCCGCCGAGCTCTATGCCGCCAACGCGCCGGCGCAGATCATGCTTTCGCCCACCGCCACCGTGCAGCATTCCAACGGCTTCCAGAACCACCGCGCGGTGATCCTGCTGGCCGCGGTGACCGGCAACATCGACCGCGAGGGCGGCAACCGCTTCTTCAACGACAAGGTCACACCCAGGCCCATCGACCTGTTCGACCACTGCAAGCAGAACCTCCCGCCGCGCATCGGCGACGAGACCTTTCCGGTGTGGACGGCCCACTGGCCGGCGGCGCAAAGCATGCTGCTGCCGGATGCCATCCTCGAGGGGCAGCCACAGCCGGTTCGCGCCCTGCTGGCGATGGGCATCAACACCGCGATGTGGCCGAACTCGAAGCGCATGGAACAGGCGCTGGGCGCCCTGGATTTCTTCGCCGCGTCGGACTTCTTCCACAACCCGGCCACGCGCATGGCGGACATCGTGCTGCCGGCCGCCACCAGCCTGGAGCGGGCGGCGCTGATCGCCTACCCCGGCTGCAACTTCCGCGGCGAGCTGCGCTACCGCCACGCCGCCGTTGCCCCGCGCGGCGAGGCGCGCCCGGATGGCGAGGTATTCCTGGAGCTGGGCGTGCGCCTGGGGATGGGAGAGCAGTTCTGGAACGGCGACCTGGAGGCCAGCTGGGCCGAGGCCGCCGAGGGCATACCGGAGACCATCCGCGAACAGGTCTATAACGACCCGGACGGCGTCACCGTGTTCGCCAAGGCGCTGGACGACATGCTCGAGTACGGCTTCGAGGAAGGCGACCGCCAGTACCGGATCAACGGGTTCCGCACGGTCAGCGGGAAGGTAGAGTTCGATGCCGCCGAACTGCGCGCGGCTGGGTACGACGGCCTGCCGGTCTACCGTGAGCCGGCGGAGAGCCCGGTCTCCACGCCGGAGCTCGCCCGCGACTATCCGCTGGTGCTGACCAGCGGTGCCCGCCACAAGCACGCCACCCACTCGCAGCACCAGCAGCTGGAGCGCATGCGCCGGGCGATGCCGGAGCCGCTGGTGGAGCTGCACCCGATGGATGCCGCCGCGCGCGGGATCGCCGACGGCGACACGGTAGAGGTGCGTTCGCCACGCGGGCGCGTGGCATTCGTGGCCAAGGTCACGGACCGCATCAAGCCCGGCGTGGCGCACTGTCAGCACGGCTGGAACCACGCCAACGTGAACGAACTGACCGACGACCGCGCGCTGGACCCGATCAGCGGGTTTCCCGCGTTCAAGTCGCTCCTGTGCGAGGTGGAGCGCCTGGCGGCGGGCCACGCAAAACGCCAAGCGGAGGCCGGGTAGTGCCGTTTGTCGGTGTCCTCCCCGAACGCGAGCATATCTTCCGGCCCGAGCCGTGCCGGGAGGTGGCCGTGTCCGACGCCGCCGCCTGGCGGCTCAATCCGGACCACCGGCGTGTCTATGACAAACTGCATCTGGCCCTGGATGCCGGACTGACCGCCGCGCCCTGCGGCGTGGCACCTACGGACCTCGGCATCGCGGCGGACGCCGAGGTGTTCGTCAAGCCGATCACCAACCTGGCCGGCATGGGGCTGAACGCACGCACCCTGCCGGCCGGCGACGTGCCGGCAGAGCCCGGCAGCTTCTGGTGCCAGCGCCTGCAAGGTACCCACACCAGCACCGACTGCCTGGTGGAGAACGGCGCGGCCCGCTGGTTTGCCCACACCCGCGGTTCGGAGGCGAAGGACGCCGCCCGCCCGATCTACTGGGAGATCGGTGCCGCCGCGCCCGAGATCGAGCCCTGGATCGCCGACTGGGTACGCCGCAACCTGGCCGGCTACAGCGGCCTCTGCAACATCGAACTGATCGGCGGCCGGCCGATCGAGGCCCACCTGCGCGGCTCCAACGGCTTCTTCGACTTCTACGGCCCGGAGTTCATTTCAGCCTGGGTCGCGCTGGCCGACGGCGAGGCGTTCACCCCGCCCCCGCCCATCCCCGGTGGCTTCGTGATCTCGGTGTTCGGCGAGGCCGACCTGCGCGATGACGACTTCCGGGCCGCCGAGTCGGCCGGCGTGAACCTGCAGCCCGATCCCTCCACCCCGGGCCGCGCCGCCATCCTGCGCTGCCGTGACCGCGAGGCCGGCTTCGCCATCTACCGACGACTCACCGGGCACACGCTGTAGCCAAGGCGCACCGCTTCCGGAGCTGGCACAGTCAGCACGGATACCAGGATCAAGCGTGACAGGTCGAGACAGGGCAAAGGGTTAGGACCATCCCCATTCCACCCCCCACCTGCGTCATCCCGGACACCGCAAAGCGGTGAGCCGGGATGACGGAGCGTGGTTTGTCACGGGTGCCGGGGCCGAGCCTGAGTCCTCTCTCCACCCTGGCCGATCGGCATCCGGGCCAGTCCGGCCGATTGCCGCGGCCTCTATGAGGCCTCGCAATGACGGGGAATGGGACCCGCGAAATACCAGGGTCAGCGGGATACCGACGCAGGGCCACTCCACCTGATTGGCCCACATGCCCCGTTGCGCAGGAAGCGCGAGTGCCTCGTCCCCGTCATTGCGAGGAGCGCAGCGACGTGGCAATCCAGCCGGGTGGCTTCCCCCCTCGGGGGGATTGCCGCGCCGCACTCGCCATAACGGGTCCTGGTGAGGCCGCTCGCCCCGCGATCCAATCGGCGAGGCTGGAGAGGCCACGCCGGGGCGTTGCCCCGCGGCTGGCTCAGCGTACGGAGAGCCGCATGGTCATGACGTAGGTTGCGCCCGCGGCGAGCGGGTAGGCATCGTCCAGGGCGTTGGCGACTTCGACGCAGACCGTCTTGCGGTACTGGTCGTCGGGCATGTCGGCGAACGACTGGACGCCTTCCGGGCCGGGGTTCCACAGCACGCTGCTGGCGCTGTTCTCCCGTTCGATGACGATCTCGCGCGCGTTGTCCCGGTCCTCGATCACGAGTGTGCCCGGGTGGCCGACGAACACCTGCTCCATCGGGGTCGTCATGGCGACGTCGCCGGACTGCGTCCCGCGTTCACCGTCCGCCAGCTTGTCGATCCGCGTGGTCCCGTCCAGCCCGCGCACTACCAGGCCCTCGGCCTCGCCCACGCCGAAGTAGGTGTGGAAGGCCTCCGACACACGCCACTCGCGATCGCTGCGGTTTTCGCCCTCCAGCGTCATCTCCAGGGTCTCGCCCAGGGTGACGTGCAGGCGCAGCGAGAACTCCAGCGGCCAGGCCTTGCGGATGTCGTCGTCCGGGGTCAGCACGAACACGACGTGCGTGGCATCGCCGACCGACTCCACGGACTCGACATCCCAGAACGCATAGCGGGCGATCCCGTGACCCTTCTTGTGTTCGTCGCTCGGGTCGGGCCCCAGCGCGGCCGGATCGTACGGGCCAAACCATGGCCAGCAGACGGGCACGCCGCCGCGCACCGGTTTCTTGCCGTCGTACAACGCGGTATCGCTCACCCACAGCACATCGGCACCACCCTTCGGGCGATAGCTCAGCAGCGTCGCGCCAAAGGTCGTGATCGTCGCGCTGCCGTGCGCGTTCTCGATATCGACCATCACCAGCGCATCCTGCTGGCGAAACCGCACTTCGGGATGCGGAAACTGTTCCGTGAGCGCTGCAACCGTCATCTGATCTCTCCTGTCCGACAAGGGCCGAAGCGTAGCAGACCCCGTGGCGCGCCGAGTGCCTGCACGGATGCCGGGATCAAGGGCGCCGGATCCGGTCGGGCCTTCTGCCCCGGCATTGAGACCGACGGGCGACCCAGCACGCTCCGACCGATTGCCACGGCCTCTGCGAGGCCTCGCAATGACGGGTTCGGGTTCGGATGCGGGTATCAGGCGAGTTGCGGCAGACACCTTGATAAACGAACTGCGTCAGGGGGCAGTCGAGCAGGGAAGCGTCGCGGGGGTTGAGCAACGGGCCTCGTTGAGGGGCGTGACCGTCAGCAGCCGCCTCCGCCGCCACCACCTCCGGCACCACCGCCACCGCCCGAGGTAGTCACGCTCTCTTCAAGCCACATGGCCATGTGACAGGCAATGGCGATGGCGCCAAGCGGTCGCGGATGATTGACCTCCACGAACCAGCCGCCATCCAGCCTCGACTCAGCCTTGGGCTGGAATGTGGCAACCACCTCCTGGGCATCCCGGAGGGTGTAGGTGAAAAGGACGCGCCAGCCCGTCTTCTGACCGCTTATGTGGTAATCCCTTTCGCGGTAACGGAACCGCCCGCTCAGGTTCTCGTCGTCAACGCTGGTTTCCTCGATCTGCGTCACCGTGCCCGCGCCGGCCCGCCAGACCCCCTGGCGCTGGGGCATCCCGAAAAAACGGAGATTTCGCTGGATCTGCTCCAGAAACCCCGCGTCGGATGGGTCGGCCAGGCGCAGGCGCGTGGTTGCGAAATGCAGCTCCGGCTTGCCGAACCACGCCGCAAACCCACCGCTGGGCCGCCGTAGCCAGGCGACAGGCGTGCCAACCTGCTTCAATTCCGCGATATTGCGTCCGCCCCTGCCAAAAAACGGAAGCCGCCGGAGCGGCGAGACCTTCACGAATTCCAGTTGCCCCTCCACCGGATTGACCTCTCCCCCGGGCGGCGAACCACCACTCCTCGCCCCCGCTTCCGGATTCGGCTCGGAGACGGGGGAACGATCGTTCGGTTGCCATTGGGCCGCCGGCCCGAAACCACGCCTGGCCATGGTGGACTCATTCCTGGATCGCAAGGTGCATGCAATTTTTCGGGGAGTGTAGACCAGGCCCGGCGGCCGTGTCGGGTACGCAGAAAGAGGCCGGCTCGAGCAAAGTCGGTACGCCGAAAGGTCGATTCTTGTTCCGCCGCGAATGGCCCCATAACTCATACCCCCGGAGCCTGGCCTTGTCGTTCTTCACCATCTCAGCCGGCCGGCGATCGGGGCGTCTCCAACCGATTGCCGAGGCCTCTGCGACGCCTCGCAATGACGTGGTGCCCCGTAGAAGGACGAGGGATGACAGGTCGGGAAACAGCAGCTAGATTGTGGGCGCGACCGATCAATGGGCTCGCGATGTTTCCAGGGAGGGAAACGATGAAGAAAGGATTCTCTAATTCTGTCCGCGCGGGGCATGTGCGCCCTGCCGCCCCATGCCCCGTTACCCGCCAGCCACCTCGCCGGCTTCTCGCCGCCACGGCCGGGCTATTCCTGCTGATATCCGGCCTCGCCAGCCCGGCAAGCGCCGACGAGCGGCCCGAGATCCTGAACATCCTGAGTCAGTTCGTCGCATCCAGTACGGCCGCGGCCCGCTGTGACGAAATCGATGACGACCAGATGGTCGCGTTTCTGGCCAACCAGCAAATGATCTACCTGCAATCCGTCATGGCGCTGGAGGACCAGCACCCCGAAGCGACGGGAGAACAGATCGCGGCCACCCTGCTGCGTGGCCAGGAAGACATCCAGACCCAGGTAAGGCAGCGCATCGACGAACACGGCTGTGACGATCCGAATGCCCAGGCTCTGATCGAACTGTTTGCGATGCAGGCCGAGTGGCGGCCGGGCCGCTCACCCCGGAATGACACCGAGTAGGACCCGACGGGTTCACTGTCACACGCTGCCACAGGGGACGTGCGCATGTGGATGTTTGCTGGATTCGTCACGCTCATCGGAATGGCGGTGTGGGTCTACCGACGCCGGCTCGAGGATCGATGGGAACGCCGGTCTTCTTCAACACCTGAGCCAGTACCGGGTTACCAACAAGCGCCCCCACTCGGGGACCCGCTCTATAACTATGTCTACCGAGGCCGCCATTCCGCACCCCTGGAGCGCATTGGCTACTACCCGGCACCGGATGTTGAGTTCCGCGTAAAAGTGCGTCGCTGGTGGGATGTGCTGTTCACCACCATAGGGCTTTCGGTGGCCTGCCGCACAGGCAACCCCGAATTCGACCGGATCTTCTATTTGGTCGCCGACCAGGCACCGCTCTGCCGGACGCTGAAAGCGTGCGGGACAACGCAGGAGGCCATGCTGCGCATTTACCGTGAGTGCGAAGCCAACGGACTCCGCTTTAGGCAGTTGCGCATACGATGCGAGCGGGTATGGGTCGAGGTCGTGGCGCAAAGACGCCGGAGCCGTAGTCGCCTTTCGGCACCCTTGAAGGTGTTCGTCCCGCTGCTTCGCGAGCTCTCCGAAGCCATGGAATCGGAGATTCCCGAAACCGCTCGTGGGCAGAAAGACCCATTGGCCTGGAAGGCCGTGCTGATCGTCAGCATCAGCTCCGCCATGCTGATCACCGGCTTTCTATTTCTGCACCAGAGAATCTTCTGGCCCCTCCCCGGCCCCATTCGAGCATCGGAGATGGTGTCGCTTTCGATAAGCACGGGCATCGTCGTATTCGCGCTGCTGGCGGCCTTGACCATCGCCTGGCTGGGACGCACCTCCCGTACCCACCTTGTCCTGATCGAACTGGCTTTAGCCGGATTGATCGGCGCTGCCATGACCAGCTACGCGCTTCTTCGGGACGTCAATATGAGTTTTGATCGGTCCTCCGCTCTGGGACACCCTGTTGAAGTGCGCGACAAGACAGCCGAGCGGGGGCGTGGCTATACCCTTCACTACCTGAAACTTTCTGGGTGGGACGGCCCTCAAGAGAAGCGCGGAATCCGCGTCGATCGCTGGCTATATCACTCCGTTCGAGCAGGTGACCGGCTGCTGCTGGAGGAATACCCGGGCCGCCTCGGCGTTCCCTGGATCCGGCTCGACACCGATCGCTCCAAGATCGCACAGTCTCCATGAGGCACAACAGCCATGCGGGTTCCAGCCCGGACTCCGCAGCACATTCACAGGGAGAGCATCGAGGCCCTGTGGGCGGGTCCGACCGATTGCCACGGCCTCTGCGAGGCCTCGCAATGACGGGTGTGGGTACGGCTGTCAGGCGGGTAGCGGCAGCCGGCCCTGGTAGTGGAACTGGGTCAGGGGAAAGTCGTGCAGGGCGCCGTCGCGGGGCTTGAGGAAACGGACGTGGTCGGCGGTGAGCTGGCACAGCCAGGGATCCTGGCGCGTGGGTTTGTTGCGGGTAAACGGGCGCGCATTGAAGAGCCCGAGGTTCAGGCCGGCCTCGTGATCGCGGGCGGACGGGTATTCGAACAGGTCGATGCCGGCCTCGCGCAGCGCGGCGCCCAGGGCCTGGGTGGCCTGATAGTCGGCGGGATGACGCAACAGGTCCGCGTGTTCAGCGAACGGGGGCTGATGGAGCTGCAAGCCATTGGGGCTCTGGTAGCGTGCGGCGAACAACGTGTGCTGGGTATCGAGCTTGCGCGGTGGCGGGGTCGCCATGCCATGCCAGAACACAAACCGGTAGTAGGCCGCCTCGGCGAGGACCGTGCGCTCGCGCAGGGCGCCGTAGAACAGGCTGGGTTCGTGGCGACGGCCGAAGCGCGATCCGTGACGTAGCGGCGGGTAGCGAAACGGCGTCGCCAGCAGGTAGTGCAGCCGTTCCGTACCCGGGCGCCGGGGCGGCTTGGTGGCCTCCAGCATCTCTTCCAGAACGGCCTGGCGGTCGAGCGAGCTGACAATCTGGTTGGTGGCAACCTGCTCCTGGCTCTCCACCAGGCGCAGGACCTCCCCTCTCAGCGTGACACGCGGCGCCGCTTCGACCAGGGCATCCCAGTCCGACATGTCAGGTTGCCCTCATAGCTTGCCGCGGATCGCGTCAAGATACTCCAGCACGCCCACCAGGCCCTGCACCGTGCGGATCTGCTCGGCGGGCACGCCGCCGATGTGGTGGTTGTGCGTCTGCATCCAGTGTTTCATCGCACTGGCATCCCCGCCGGTCAGGACGTACAGGGCGCGATAGCAGCGAATCAGCAACAGCGCCAGCTCACCCGGCTTGCTGGCCGGGTCGACGTTGCCCCGGCTGATGTCCGTACGCCCGCGTCCGATCACCTCTCCCAGCTCCGCCTGGGTCAGGCCCAGCGCCTTGCCGGCATTGACCAGCGCCTCGCGCAGGACATCCGCGCGTTCCGCGGCCAGGCCTTCTGTAGCGCTCATGACGCCTCTCCAAACAGCTCCATATGACACATCGTACCAACGGATGTGCCGATAGCACATTCTTTAAGCATATCGGTTCAGGCCATTCCATTGCGGACAAAGTCCCTTCTGTCGGGCCCGAGTGGACACGATGGAATCGCAAACCGGGGCTGGAGTGCTACGATCGGCCCAGCCCATTGCCCCACGGCCCGAATCCTTCGGGCCCATCCCGCTGGAGGGAACGCCATGCTGATCTCGCTGCTGTTGATGATTGCGTTGCTTCTGGTCGCGGGCGCCCTGCTGATCTGGCAGGTCAGCATCATCTTCAGCATCGAGATCGAGGACGGACACCCGCGGGTCCGCCGCGGTGATCCGCCAAAGACGTTCCAGCACACGGTGCGGGATGTGGCGCGACGCTACGCTATCCAGAAGGGCCGGCTGACCGCGATCCGCCGCCAGGAGGGGCTGCGCCTGCGCGGATCGTCCTCGATCCCGAAGGAGGCCCACGCTGAACTGCAGGCCGCGCTGCAGCGCATCAAGGTAGGCCAGAAGCGCCGCAAGAAACGCCGATGACCCCGGCCCGCGCGGCACAAGCCGTGGTGCCGAATCCTGCCGCGGCCGTGTCCGGGCCGCGTGACGGGACCTGGTACGTCTATCTGCTGGAATGCCAGGGTGGGCGCATCTATACCGGAATCACGCCGCACCTGGCGGCGCGCATGGCTGCCCACGCTGCCGGGCGCGGGGCCCGGTTCACCCGCATGCACAAACCCG
Organism: Thioalkalivibrio versutus; assembly: GCF_001020955.1. NCBI lineage: Bacteria > Pseudomonadati > Pseudomonadota > Gammaproteobacteria > Chromatiales > Ectothiorhodospiraceae > Thioalkalivibrio > Thioalkalivibrio versutus. Next base: position 564,403 of record NZ_CP011367.1, on the reverse strand, counting down.
TACAGCTACTGGCGGCCCGCGGCTTCGCCTCGCGCAACGAGGCCCTGCGCGAGGAACACCGGGTCAAACAGACCTCGCCGCGTACCAAGCGTTCGCTGGCCCGCCAGTGGGCCCGCGACGCCGTCGTTGACCGGTGCTCCACCGCGGTCAGTCCGCGGGGCGCCGCCGGGACGCCTGGAACGGGCGCTGCACCAACTCCGACGGCCCGCCCGTCAGCAGGCTGACAACGACGATGGCTACGGTGGCCAAGAGGAATCCGGGCAGGAGTTCGTAGACGTCGAACAGCCCGCCCTCGGCCAGGTTCCAGAGGATCACCGTGGCTGCGCCGACCACCATCCCCGCCAGCGCCCCATTGCGCGTCATTCGCGACCAGTACAGCGCCAGAAAGAGGATCGCTGTACCCGACCCCGGCGCCTTAGCCTGTCGAAGCGCAGACCCGGGCACAGGGCGTCACAGGTGACCGGTCTTCACATAGATCAGCGTCTCCTCCTCCACCCAGGGATCGTGCTGACTCGAATGCGGGCTGCGGATCCACGTGCCGGCGGGATAGCGTCCGTGCTCGTCGATGAACTCGCCAGACAGCACGAGGATCTCCTCGCCGCCCCAGTGCCGGTGGGCCTGGAAATGCTCGCCGGCCGGCCAGTGCACCAGTGCGGTGTGCTCGGCACCGAAGCTGTGCAGATGCAGGACGCGCAAGCCGCCGATGCCCGGCTGGAAGGGCGCCGAGTGGGTATCCACCACCACCTTCTCGCGGTCCTCGGGCGCGAACTGCTCCAGCTTCACGAACAACGTGCAGCCGGGATCCGAGTGCGGCGTGTGGCGGGAACCCGGCGGGTTGCGCAGGTAGGTGCCAGCGGGATAGTCACCGGCTTCGTCGGAGAACACGCCGTCCAGTACCAGGATCTCCTCGCCCAGCGCATGCGTGTGCGGCGGGAAGCGGGCTCCGGGCTGGAACTGCACGATGCTGGTGGCGCGGCCCGCTTCCGCCTGCTCGCGTTCCAGCGGCTTGCGCACCACGCCGTCGGCACGGCTGCCGCTCCAGGGCTGCGCCAACGTCTCCACGACCACCGGCCGGTTCAGATCCAGGTTCAGGGCTCCCGTCATGCGCGCTCCGATCGTCTCTTCAGTCGAACGCGGTGCCACGCAATTAGTTCCTTGCCGGGAAGGGCACGGGCATTCAGTGGTGGTGGCCCGGATGGCCGTGATGATGGCCATCTCCCGGGCTGTCTTCCGCCTCGCCGTGATAACCGCGGGCCTGCCGATAGCGCACCTTCTGCTCCTCGCTGAGCAACGCATCCATCTTCAGGTGGTAGGACAGGTGCAGGTGGCGCAGGCGGCCGCGCAGCTCGCCGATCGCGACCGTGAGCGTCTCGATGGTATCGCTGGAGATCGCGCCCTCCGCGAAGCGCTCGTCCAGTTCCCTTTCGCGCTCCACGATGCGCCGGCCCAGTTGGCGCGCCTGCTCCCGCATGGTCTCGAACAGCCGCTCGGTCTCGCGACGTTGTTCGCTCGTCAGGCCCAGCTCCGCGGCCACCTCGAGCACATGCAGAGGGCCCGGGTAGCCGTGCAGCTCGGCCGGCAGCGCCATCCCCATGCCGCGCCCTTCCAGGAGGTCCTCGGTCTCCTGTGCGGAGAGTGCCTTGATCTCGCGCTCCTGCAACCCGGAATATGGATTGGCCGCGGCCGATGCGGACATCACCAGCGCAAGGCTGGCGCCCACCAACCCCGAAAACGCGATAACACGACGCATGAAGGAATCTCCTGGCAAGAAATGGCGTCTGGATTGTAGCGCCCCATCGATCATGGGGCACCGAATCGCTCACGGACGTCTAGACTCCGGATCGATACTCATAAAAAGGCAAAAGGACGCGACATGCTGATTATCGGATTGATTGTGGTCGTCGCCGCGCTGGTATTCGCCACCGCGAAACTGCGCGTACATCCGTTCCTCGCCCTGCTGATCGCCGCCTTCGCGATGGCGATCATCGGCGGCATCGCGCCGCGCGTGGCGATCAGCGTCATCAACGACGGCTTCGGCAGCACCCTGGGCTACATCGGCATCGTGATCGCCCTGGGGACGATCATCGGGGTCATCCTCGACCGCACCGGCGCGGCCGTGGTGATGGCGGAGGCGATCATCCGCCCGCGCGCTGTCCGACCGCTTCCCCACCCTGACGGTCTCGATCATCGGCTACATCGTGTCCATCCCGGTGTTCTGCGACTCCGGCTACGTGATCCTGAACTCGCTGAAGAACGCGCTGGCCAGGACCGCCGGCATCTCGGTGGTGGCCATGAGTGTCGCGCTGGCGACCGGGCTGTTCGCCACGCACAACTTCGTGCCGCCTACCCCCGGACCGATCGCGGCGGCCAGCAACATCGGCATCGCCGATGCCCTGGGCCTGGTGATCCTGGTCGGGCTGTTCGTCTCGGCCGTAGCGGCCGCAGTGGGCTGGCTGTGGGCCAGCCGCTACGCGCATGCCAATGACGAAGAGCTGCTGGAACCGGACCCGATCAGCGAGGCCACCGGGCAGGAGGTCGAGAGGGAAGAGATCAAGCTGGAGCACCGTCCGACGACCCTGGGCGCGTTCATGCCGATCCTGGCGCCGATCGTGCTGATCTCCATCGGCTCCGTTGCCTCGCTGGCCACCCGCGATACCGACGCCGGCCTGTTCGCCGCCGCGCTGATCTTCCTCGGGACCCCGGTGGTGGCGCTGGCGATCGGCGTGATCTTCGCCCTGCTGCTGATCAAGGGCGCCGGCATCAAGGATCGCTTCCACCAGATGACGGTCGACGCCATCCTGCTGGCGGCCCCGATCATCCTGATCACTGGGGCCGGCGGCGCCTTCGGCAACGTGCTGCGCGAGACCCCGATCGGCGATCAGCTGGGCGACCTGCTGAGCGGCCTGGGCCTGGGCCTGCTGGTGCCGTTCCTGATCGCGGCGGCGCTGAAGTCCGCCCAGGGCTCGTCCACTGTGGCACTGGTCACCGCCTCCAGCATGATCGCGCCGATGCTCGCCTCGCTGGGTCTGGATTCCACCATGGGCATGGTCCTGGCCGTGATGGCGGTGGGTGCCGGTGCGATGACCGTCTCGCACGCCAACGACAGCTTCTTCTGGGTGGTCACCCAGTTCAGCCGCATGAAGGTGTCCACCGCGTACAAGGCGTTCACCACCGCCACGCTGCTACAGGGCATCAGCGCAATGATCACCATCTACATCCTGGGGCTCATTTTTGTCTGACCAATTCCGGGTGGTGGTATGCCCGGACAGCTACAAGGGCAGCCTGGAGGCCGAGGACGTGGCCGCCGCCATGGCCCGCGGGGTGCATGCCGCCCGACCGGATGCCCGGATACGCGCCCTGCCCATGGCCGACGGTGGCGAGGGCACGGCCCGCCTGGTCAGCCATACCCTCGGCTGGGCCTGGCACCTGTCCGACGTGACCGGCCCCACCGGCACCCACCTGAGCGCCGGCTGGGGCTGCGATCATCGCGAGCGGCGCGCGGTGATCGATGTCGCGTCTGCCTGCGGCCTGGACCGGATCCCCGATGATCGCCACGACCCCTGGCAACTCCACAGCTTCGGGGTCGGCGAGTTGATGCTGGCCGCCCTGGACGCGGGCGCCGAACACCTGCTGATTGGTCTCGGCGGCAGCGGCACGGTGGACGGCGGCGCGGGCATGCTGGCCGCGCTGGGCGTGCGTTTCCTCGATGCGCAAGGGCAACGCCTGCCGCCCCACCCCTCGGGCCTCGCGGATCTACAACGGGTGGACTTCGACACACTGGACCCACGCCTGGCCCGCGTCGACATCACGGTCCTGAACGACGTCGACAACCCGCTGACCGGGCCGCATGGCGCGGCGGCCGTGTTCGGACCGCAGAAGGGCCTGGAGGCCGCGGACATCCCGGCCATGGATGCCCACATGGAGCGCCTGGCCGCCGCCATCGAGGCCGCGGGGCAATTGCAGCGGCCCGTCGATACCCCGGGGGCCGGCGCCGCCGGCGGGCTCGGCTTCGCGCTGGACTGCGTCCTCGGCGGTCGCGCTCGCATGGGGGCCGGCTACCTGGCCGAGCTGATCGGACTGGATGCCGCGATCCGCGAAACCGACCTGGTCATCACCGGCGAGGGCCAGCTGGACGGCCAGACCTCGCACGGCAAGGTGGTCGCGGAGGTCGTCCGGCGCGCCCGGGAGCAACAGGTTCCGGTGGTGGCGGTCGCCGGCTCCATTGCCTGCGATGCGGCCGAACTGGCCGCCTTCGGCCTGAGCGACGCCCGCGCCCTGTGCGACGGCAGCATCACCCTGGACCAGGCCCTGGCCCGCCCCGCACACTACATCGCCGAGCGCACCCGTGCCCTGATCGAGGCGGCCGAGCCGGGTATCCGACCGTGAAGCAGCGGAATGCTCCCGTCTGAAAGGAACGTGTTCGGTTGATCCGGGTCCGAACCGCAGCACGGATCGATACGAACCCCAAGGAAGCCCCATGAACAAGCAGGACGACGCCCTTTTTCGCCTCTATACCCTGGGCCCGCTGGAGTTGCCAAACCGGGTACTGATGTCGCCGCTGACGCGCTCGCGTGCGGCGCAGCCGGGCGACGTGCCCACCGACCTGAACGCCGAGTACTACGCCCAGCGCGCCGGTGCCGGCCTGATCATCAGCGAGGCGACGCAGGTCTCGCCGCAGGGCAAGGGGTATGCGTTCACCCCGGGCATCCACTCGCAGGAGCAGGTGGACGGCTGGCGCAAGGTCACCGAGGCCGTGCATGGCGCCGGGGGACGCATCCAGGCGCAACTGTGGCACGTCGGCCGCATCTCGCGTCCGGAGTTGCAGCCCGGCGGCCAGAAGCCGGTGGCGCCCTCCGCCATCCAGCCCGACGGGGCCTACACCTTCATCAGTGCCGAATCCGGCATGGTCGAGGTACAGGAACCCCGCGCACTGGAGCTCGACGAACTACCCGGCATCGTGGAGCAGTATCGCCAGGGCGCGCAAAACGCCAAGGCGGCGGGCTTCGACGGCGTGCAGATCCACGCGGCCAACGGCTACCTGCTGGACCAGTTCATCCGCAGTGGCAGCAACCATCGCACCGACGCCTACGGGGGCTCGGTGGAGAACCGCATCCGCCTGCCGCTGGAGGTGGTGCGCGCCGTGATCGAGATCTGGGGACCGGAACGTGTCGGCATCCGCGTGAGCCCCACCGGCAGTTTCAACGGCATGCACGATGATGATCCGCTAGAAACGTACAGCGCCTTCGCCGAGGCCCTGGACGCTACCGGCATCACCTACATCGAGGTGGTGGAGGACTCCTTCCAGGGCAACCACGAGACCGGCCGTCCGGAATCCATCATCGACGCCATCCGCTCGCGCTTCAGCCGCACCTACATCGGCAACGGCGCCTACACCGCCGAAGAGGCCCGCCAGCGCATCGACGCCGGCCGCTGCGACCTGGTCACCTTCGGCCGCCCGTTCATCGCCAACCCGGACCTGCCCGAGCGCTTCCGCCGGGGCGCCTCGCTCAACGAGTGGGACGAAGCCACCTTCTACGGCGGCGACGAACACGGCTACACCGACTACCCGGCGCTATCCGACTGAAACCGACCCCCGGGGGTCATTTACGCAACCCATGCACGCGTGGCGTCTTGCCCTTTTCCTGGACCCGGCGTAGACTGCGGCTCGATGCGCACTGCCAACCGTCATACGTGGCTGCACGCCCTGCTGGTCCTGAGCCTGGTGCTGGCCGTGCCCCTGCTGCAGGGCGCAGGGCTGCACCTGCACGTGGGCGATCACGATCATCACGATCACCCCTCGCCGCTGCATGCGGCGCACGATGCCGAGCATGTGCACCATCATAACGAGGCGGCCGAGGTCGATCTGACGCCGCAGGCCACCGGCAAGCCGGTGATCGGATTCGATCTGCCCGGCGCGGCGCTGCCCACCACGGCCGGCGACCTGTCCGTGGCGACCCCACGCGCACCCCCGCGCATCGCCGACCTTGCCTGGCCCCTTCGCGCATCCCCTCCCTGGCTCGCGCCGCCGCTGCGCGGGCCGCCCGCCTGACCCGTTGATTCGAACGTAGCGTGCTGACGCCTTTCGGGGCGCAGCCTGGATCGTCATCAATGGGGAGTGCTTCCCATGCCCAATTCGGTAACTTCCTGGTCGGTCGCCGGACTGATCGGACTGCTTTGCCTGCCCGCCGTGCACGCGGACACGGACCGCTGGACCCTGGAGCGCTCGGTCACGCACGGGCTTTCTGTGGCCCCCGAGGCCGAGGCCTTCGAACACCGTATTGACGCGCAGCGCGGCGCGCGCGATCAGGCGGGACGCTGGCCCAACCCGACACTGGAGGCCGAGGCCTCCGACCAGCTCGGGATGGAGGACGGGCGCGGCGGCTATTCGCTGAGCGGGATCGCCGTGACTCAGCCCCTCCCGCTGTGGGGGCAGATCGGACACCGCCGTGATGCCGCCAGCGCCCGTCTCGCCGCGACCGAGGCGCAGACCCACGCCGACCGCCTGGAACTGGAAGGCCGGATCGGCGCGGCGTTTCATGCCTGGCAGCAGGCAGAGGCGGGGTTCGAGCTGGCGCGCGAGCGCCTGGACGAGGCCGAGCGCCTGGGGCGCATCGCCCGACTGCGACAGGAACGCGGCGACCTCTCCGAACGCGAGCGGCTGCGCATCGACCTGTTCCGTTCCGAGGCCATGCGTCAACTGGAGGCCGCCGAGGGCGAACGGACCGAGGCCCGCGCCACCCTCGCCGCCTGGCTCGACCGGCGCCCGGCCGGGATGGGCACCGCCCCCGCCTTCGACGCCCCGCCGCCGCGGCCCACCCGGGCCGCGCCCGGGACGGTGGTGGACCGCCACCCCGCCCTGCGCGCTGCCTCCGAGCGGCAACAGGCGGCGCAGCTGGAGATTGCCCGGGCCCGCGCCGAAGGGCGCCCGGACATCGGCATCCGGCTGTTCCAGGAACGTGAGGTGATCGACGGCCGCCGCGACACCTCGACCGGCATCGGGCTACAACTGGAACTACCGCTGTGGGACCGCAACCAGGGTCGCGTGCGCGAATCGGTGGCGGATCACTACACCCGCCAGACCGAGCGCCGGGCCCTGCAGCGCGACCTGACCCGACAGGTCGAGGTCGGCACCGTGCACCTGGCGCACCTGCTGGACGAACTCGAGCGCCACCGGGGCGAGACGCTGGCACCCGCCCGGCGCGTGCGCGAGCTGACCTACCGCGGCTACGAGGCCGGCGAGGCCTCGCTGCTGGAGCTGCTCGAGGCCTACAACACCCATTTCAACGCGATCGAACAGGAACACGAGCTGCTCGCCCAGAGCTGGGCCGAGTGGCGCGAACTGCGCATCGCAGCGGGGCTTAGCCTCGCGGAGGACACCCAATGACCCACCGAATCGCCCAGGGAATCGCCCATCGGATCACGCGCATCATCACCCTGCTGGCCCTCGCCCTCGCGACGGCCCTCGCTACCGGTCCCGCCCTGGCCGACGACCTCGAGATCACGCACTGGGGCGCCGAGCTGGAATGGTTCCTGGAGGCCGGCGCCCCGGCGCCGGGGGCAACGGAGACCTTCGTGGTCCATGCCACCTGGCTGGACGACTTCCGGCCGGTCACCACGGGGGAGGTAACCCTGCAGATGCATAACCGCTACGGGGAGATATTCAGCGAGGCCACGGCCGGCCTCGACCGGGAAGGCATCTTCGCGGTCCCCCTGACCCTGCCCGCGCCGGGACGCTATTACCTGACGGCCGTCCACGAAGACGCCGACGGCATGCGCGAGAGCACGCTCGGTCAGGTACACGTCCCCGGGGATCACGACCAAGGGGACGAAGATCACGGTCACGACCATGACCATGACCATGCGGGCGACGACCGCAGGCATGCCCATGGCGAGGACGACCACGGAGACGATCACGGCCACGATGACCATGGACACGATCACGGCCATGGCGACGAAGGGCACGCGCACGACGCGGACGACACGATCACCTTTCTCAAGGAGACCCAGTGGCGCATGCGCTTCGCCACCGCCCCGGCCCGTTATGAGCCGTTCGCCGAACGCATCGAAGTCCCGGGGACCATCCGCGAGGTACCCGGCAAGCGCACGCGGCTGATCGCGCCCGCCGATGGCGTCATCACGGCCGACGGGGAATGGCCGGCACCCGGGCGCGAGGTCAACGCCGGGGACAGTCTGATGCGTCTGGCGGTCTTGCCGGACAGCGGCACCTCCAGCGGCCTGGCCCTGGATCTCGCCCGCGCACAGGAACGTCTGACCGCGGCCGAGGCGGATCTGGAGCGTCTGACGGCGCTCGCCGAGGAGGGCGTGATCGCCGACAGTCGGGTGGTGGAGGCCCGCCGCGAACGCAACACCGCGCGGGCCGAACTGGACGACGCCCGCGACCGCCAGGAACGGCTCGACGGTAGCGCCGTCTCCGGCACCCTGGCCCTGCGCGCCCCGGCGGGTGGCCGGGTGGAGTCCCTGGATGTCAGCCCCGGAGAGGTCGTCCAGGCCGGCCAGCAACTGGCCCGCGTGCTCGATGGCGAGACGCTGTGGCTGGTGGCGCACCTCTACCCGGCGGACCTGGAGCGGGTCACCTCCCTGGCCGATCCGGCCATGCGCCACCCGGGCAGTCGCGAGTGGCATGCCATCGGCGGCGAACCGGTCTGGGAAGGCGGTGCATTCGACGGGCCCGGGCAGACGCTGCCGGTCGCCTTTGCGCTGGAGGACACGGACACCCGGTACCGGCCCGGCATGCCGCTGACCGTCTCGCTGGCGGCAGGGCCATCGCGGCACCGCGTCACGCTCCCGGCCGCGGCACTGATCGACGACGACGGCGTGCAGGTGGTGATGGTCCAGACCGGGGGCGAGACGTTCGAGCGGCGACCGGTGCGTACCGGGATTCGTTCCGCCGGCCGGGTGGAGATCCTCGCCGGGGTCGAGGCGGACGAACGGGTGGTGGTCCAGGGCGCCTATGCAGTCCTGCTCGCGGGCCGCGATACCGATGACATCGGCCACAGCCACTAGGAGGCCACCCAATGCTGGATCGACTGATTCGATGGTCCCTCGCCAACCGCCTGCTGGTGATGGCCGGGGCCCTCGGCCTCCTGCTGCTGGGCGCCTGGCAGGCCAGCCAGACCCCGATCGACGTATTCCCGGACCTGACCGCACCCACCGTAACGGTGATGACCGAGGCCCCCGGCCTGGCCGCCGAGGAGGTGGAACAGCAGGTCAGCTACCTGATCGAGTCCGCGGTCAGCGGCGCGAGCGGGGTGCGCCGCGTGCGCTCGCAGTCCGTGGCCGGCTTCTCGCTGGTGTGGGTGGAGTTCGAGTGGGGCGAGGAGATCTACCAGGCCCGGCAGGTCGTCAACGAGCGGCTGGGGCGCGTGCAGGCGCAACTCCCCGAAGGCGTCGCCGCCCCGCAGCTGGGGCCGATCAGCTCGATCATGGGCGAGATCGCCTATCTCGGCGTACGTGACGACGCCCGTGCGGATGGCATGCGCGCCCGCGAAGTCGCGGACTGGGTGGTAGCGCGGCAGCTGGAGGCCATCCCCGGCGTGGCCCAGGTGACCACCCTGGGCGGCCAGGTCCGCCAATACCAGGTGCAAGTCTCCCCGGAGCGCCTCGCGGCGTTCGGCCTGAACCTCGCCGAGGTCCGGGACGCACTGGAACAGGCCAGCCGCAATGCGGGCGGCGACCGGCTCAGCGAGGGCGGCCAGGACTACCTGATCCGCTTCCTCGGTCGCGCCGAGCGGCTGGACGAGATCGAACAGGCCGTGGTCGCAGTACGCGACGGCATGCCGATCCTGGTACGGCATGTCGCGGAGGTCGCGATGGGGCCCTCCATCCCGGTCGGGGATGGCGGCGTGAACGGCCACCCCGGTGTGGTGCTGGCCGTCTCCAAACAGCCAGATGCCGACACCCTCGACCTGACGCGTTCGATCAACGAGACCCTCGCGCGGCTCGAAGCCGGCCTGCCCGAGGGTGTCACCATCGAACCCAACCTGTTCCGCCAGGCCGATTTCATCCAGACGGCAGTGGCGAACGTGGGCAAGGCCCTGCGCGACGGGGCGATCTTCGTGGTGCTGATCCTGCTGGTGTTCCTGCTGAGCGTACGGATCACGCTGATCTCGGCGCTGGCCATCCCGCTGTCGTTGACCGTCGCCCTGCTGGTGCTGCACGCGCTGGGCATCACCATCAACACCATGACCCTGGGCGGCATGACCATCGCCATCGGCGCGCTGGTCGACGATGCCATCATCTTCGTGGAGAACATCTATCGCCGCCTGCGCGAGAACGGCGGCGACCGCGATCGGGCCAGCCTGGACGAGACCGTACGCCGGGCCTGCTCGGAGATGCGCTATCCGGTGGTCTATTCCACCGTGATCATCATGCTGGCGTTCGCCCCGCTGTTCTTCCTGAGCGGGGTGGAGGGCCGCCTGCTGCAGCCGCTGGGGCTGGCCTATCTGGTCGCGATCGCGGCCTCGCTCATGGTCGCCCTGACCGTGACGCCGGTGCTCGCCCGTTGGCTGCTGCCCGCGGTCGCGGAGCGTAGCGCGGGTCGCGAACCGCCGGTGGCCGCGGCCCTGCAGCGCGCCTACCGCCCGCTGCTGCGCGCCACCCTGCGCTTTCGCCGCAGTGTGGTGGTCATCTCGGCAGCCCTTGCCATCGCCACCCTGGCGGCCACGCTGCTGCTCGGGCGCTCCTTTCTGCCCGACTTCAACGAAGGCAGCCTGACCATCGAGATGGCGACCCCGCCCGGCACCGGCCTGGAGACCGCGGCGGAGATGGCCGGCCAGGTGGAACGCTGGCTGCTGGAACAGGATCCGATCCTCTCCGTCGCCCGCCGTACCGGACGGGCCGAAGGGGCCGAACACACCCAGCCGCCCCATCTGAGCGAACTGGATGTCCGTCTGGGCCCGCTGCCGCAGGGGAAGGAAGCGTTTCTCGAGGAGCTGCGCGAGGGGCTGGCCGCGTTTCCTGGCCAGTTCAACATCGGCCAGCCGATCTCGCACCGCATCGACCACATGCTGACCGGCGTTCGCGCGAACCTGTCGGTGAAGATCTTCGGGCCGGGCCTGGGCGAACTGCAGCGCCTGGCGGGCGAGGTCGAACGGACCCTCGAGGGCATCGACGGCCTGGTCGACCTGTCGATCGAGCCCGTCGCGGCGGTGCCGCAGATCCGGCTGCATGCCGATCGCAGCGCCCTCGCCCGCTACGGCCTGACCGTGGCCGACGCCGCCCAGACGCTGGAGACCGCCTGGCGCGGCGCCCGCGTCGCCCAGATCTTCGAAGGCGAACGGCGTTTCGACCTGGTCGTGCAGCTGCCCGCGGAACGGCGCGCGCTGGACCGCCTGGCCGACATCCCGATGCGCACGCCGACCGGGCATAGCATCCGGCTGGGCGACGTGGCCGAACCGCGGATCGAACGCGGCCCCGCCCAGGTCAACCGCGAAAACGCCGAACGCCGCCTGGTGGTCAGCGCGAACGTGGCGGGGCGTGACCTGCGCGGGGCGGCCGACGAGGTCCACGCCACCATCGACGAGCGGGTGGCACTGCCCGAGGGCTATCGCGTGGAGCTGGGCGGCCAGTTCGAAGCCGAGGCCCAGGCCAGCCGCACCATCGCCATCGTATCCGCCGGCGTCCTGATCGCCATGCTGGTGGTGCTACAACTGGCCCTGCGTTCGCCGAGCCTGGTGCTGCTGGTGATGGTCAACATCCCGCTGGCGCTTATCGGCGGGGTGATCGCCGTGTTCGCCATGGGCGGCGTGCTGACCATCGCGGCGCTGGTCGGGTTCATTACCCTGTTCGGCATCGCCGTGCGCAACGGGCTGCTGCTGATCAGCCGCTACCAGAGCCTGGCGGCCGAGGGCGTGCCGCTGGACGAGGCCGTGGAACGCGGGGCGCTGGAGCGGTTGACGCCGATCCTGATGACCGCGCTCACCGCCGCGCTGGCGCTGGTCCCGCTGGCGCTGGGCCTGGGCGAGACCGGCACCGAGATCCAGGCCCCGATGGCCATCGTGATTCTCGGTGGTCTGCTCGGCTCCACCGCGCTCAACATGATCGTACTGCCGGCCCTGTACCACTGGGTCCGGTCGCGCCCCTCGGTGCGGGCCTGACGCCGGTTCGGCTATAGCGCTGTAACGTCATGACGTTACAGCGCTATCGTGCCTTTTGTACCCACCATCCCGGAGGCTCCAATGAACGAGCCGAACAAGCGTTCCACCGTGTATTTCGAACCGGATCTGCACCGGGCACTGCGTCTGAAGGCCGCCTCCACCCAGTGCTCGATCTCCGACCTGGTCAATCGGGCCGTGCGCCAGACCCTGATCGAGGACCAGGAGGACTTGCGGGCGTTCGAGGATCGCGTTGCAGAACCGACCATGTCGTACGAGGCGCTCCTCGACGACCTGAAGGCGCATGGCAAGCTTTGAGGTTGTAGTCCGCAAGTCCGTCGCCAAGGATCTGCGACGGGTTCCCGACAGGGCCGTACGCCGCATCCTGGAACGCATCGCTTCACTGGCAGAGGACCCCCGCCCACCGGGCAGCGAGAGGCTTTCCGCGCAGGAACGCTACCGTGTGCGGCAAGGCGTCTACCGAATCCTCTACGAGATTCAGGACGAGCAACTGATCGTCACGGTGGTGAAGATCGGCCACCGTCGCGAGGTCTAACGGTGAAACGCGGCTGTCAGACGGCGACGTCGGCCAGGTGGCCCTTGCCTTCCAGCCAGGCGCGGCGTTCGGAGGCGCGTTTCTTGCCAAGCAGCATGTCCAGCAGCTGCATGGTGTCGTCGGCGGCATCGAGGGTGAGCTGCACCAGGCGCCGGGTGTCCGGGTTCATGGTGGTCTCGCGCAGCTGCAGCGGGTTCATCTCGCCCAGCCCCTTGAAGCGGGTCACGGAGATCTTGCCCTTCATCTTCTCCGCCTCGATGCGCTCCAGCACGCCGGCCTTCTCGTCGTCGTCCAGGGCGTAGAAGGTCTGCTTGCCGACGTCCACGCGATAAAGCGGCGGCATGGCGATATACACGTGCCCCCGCTCCACCAGCGGCCGGAAGTGCTTCAGGAACAATGCGCACAACAGCGTGGCGATGTGCGCGCCGTCGGAGTCGGCATCGGCCAGGATGCAGACCTTGCCGTAGCGCAGCCCGTCCAGGCTGGCCTGGCCCGGGTCCACGCCCAGGGCCACGGAGATATCGTGGATCTCCTGCGAGCCGAGCACCTGGTCCGGATCCACCTCCCATGAGTTCAGGATCTTGCCGCGCAGCGGCATGATTGCCTGGAAGTCGCGATCACGGGCCTGCTTGGCGGAGCCGCCGGCCGAGTCGCCCTCGACCAGAAACAGCTCGGTGCGCTCGAGGTCCTGGCTGGCGCAGTCGGCCAGCTTGCCCGGCAGGGTCGGGCCCTGGGTGATCTTCTTGCGCACCACCTTGCGGCCGGCGCGCTGGCGCTTCTGTGCGTTCTGGATCGAGAGCTCCGCGATGCGCTCGCCCTGCTGCGGGTGCTGGTTCAGCCACAGGCTGAAGGCGTCCTTGACCACGCCGGAAACAAACGGCGCGGCCTGGCGCGAGGACAGCCGCTCCTTGGTCTGCCCTGCGAACTGCGGGTCCTGCATCTTGAACGACAGCACGCTGGCCACCCGCTCCCAGACATCCTCCGGGGCCAGCTTGATGCCGCGCGGGAGGAGACTGCGAAACTCGCAGAACTCGCGGACCGCTTCGGTCAGACCGGTACGCAGGCCGTTCACATGGGTGCCGCCCTGGGTAGTCGGGATCAGGTTCACGTAGCTCTCGCTGACCACCTCGCCGCCCTCCGGCAGCCAGGTCACGGCCCAGTCGGCGGCCTCGGTCGCGCCGGAGATCGAACCCATGAACGGCTCCTCCGGCAGGCGCTCCAGGCCGTCCAGGGCCTCCACCAGGTAGTCACGCAGTCCGGCGGCGTAGCACCATTCGCAGGCCTCGCCAGTCGTCTCGTCACGGAAGGTTACGGTCAGGCCCGGGCACAGCACGGCCTTGGCGCGCAGGATGTGCTTGAGCCGGGGCACCGAGAACCGCGGCGAATCGAAGTACTGTGGGTCCGGCCAGAAATGCAGCGTGGTGCCGGTGTTGCGCTTGCCGACGTCGCCGACCGCCTCCAAATCCTGCGTCTTGTGCCCGCCGGCGAAGGTCATGCGGTACTCGCGCCCGTCGCGCTTGATCTGCACCTCCAGCCGCTGCGACAACGCGTTGACCACCGACACGCCGACGCCGTGAAGACCGCCGGAGAACTGATAGTTCTTGTCCGAAAACTTTCCGCCCGCGTGCAGGGTGGACAGGATCACCTCGACCCCCGGGCGCTTTTCGCGCGGATGCAGGTCTACCGGCATGCCGCGGCCGTCGTCGCTGACCGAGACCGAGTCGTCCTTGTGCAGGATCACGTCGATGCGCTTGGCGTGGCCGCTGATCGCCTCGTCGACCGAGTTGTCGATCACTTCCTGCGCCAGGTGGTTCGGGCGGGTCGTGTCGGTGTACATGCCCGGGCGCTTGCGCACCGGGTCCAGCCCCTCGAGGACCTCGATATCGGATGCGGAATAGCTCACGCAGGAACCCCTTTATTGATATTGATCGCGCCCTGTACCGGGCACGGCATCGGTCATCATGCACCGTCATCGCGAGGCGCCAAAGGCGACGAAGCAACCCCCCAACGAAACCCCGGCCCCCGCTCCGGGCAGTGCCGGGGCCATCCACGGAGATCGCCACGGCGCTGCGCGCCTCGCGATGACGAGGGTGGTTGGCGTTCGTTGCCGGAGCGCCCCCCGCGCACCGGACTGTGCGCAGCGTACCAAAGCCCGCGGGGGAAAGGCTGCTTGCAATCCCGGGGGCGATCCCAACAATGCATTGCAGATTTCGTGTTCAAGTGTTCCAGGAGGGTTCCGATGGCAGAAGCCGCAAGCGCAACCGGCGACGATATCCTCGACGTCACGCAGGAAAACTTCCAGCAGGCGGTGCTGGACGAGTCCCACCAGCGCCCGGTGGTCGTGGATTTCTGGGCCGCCTGGTGCGGACCGTGCCAGCAGTTGATGCCGCTACTTCAGCAGCTCGCCACGCAGTACGCCGGCAAGTTCCGCCTGGCCAAGGTCAACAGCGACGAGCAGCAGGCCCTGGCACAGCAATACGGTGTGCGCAGCCTGCCGACCGTCATGATCTTTCGCCACGGCAAGCCGGCGGATCAGTTCATGGGCGTGCAGCCGGAGCCGAACATCCGCGCGATGATCGACCAGTACCTGGAGAAGCCCTCCGACAAGCTGATCGAACAGGCGCGCGAGCAGGCCAGGACCGGCGACGTGGACGGCGCCCTGGCGACCCTCAAGGCCGCGCTGGAGGAGGACCCCGACAACGGCGACCTGCGCATCGAGCTGGCGCGCGCCCTGGCCCAGTCCGGCGATCCCGAGGCGGCCGAGACC
Organism: Thioalkalivibrio versutus; assembly: GCF_001020955.1. NCBI lineage: Bacteria > Pseudomonadati > Pseudomonadota > Gammaproteobacteria > Chromatiales > Ectothiorhodospiraceae > Thioalkalivibrio > Thioalkalivibrio versutus. Next base: position 548,967 of record NZ_CP011367.1, on the reverse strand, counting down.
GAACTCGCCAAACTGCCGCTGGATCAAAGCGAGAAGGAAGAGGCCAAGACCCTGCGCGCCCGCCTGGTGTTTGCCAAGACGGCGGCCGGCGTCGACCCGCAGGCGCTGGCGAAAGAACTGCAGACAGGCGACCCGCGCCCCGAGGCGCTGGAGCAGATGGCCGCCTACGCGATGCTCTCCGGACGCGCCGAGGAGGCGCTGGGACTTTACCTGCAACTCATGAAGCAGCACCGCGCCTACAACGATGGGGCCGGCCAGCAGGGCCTGCTGGCCGCGTTCAAGGTGCTGGGGGATGACCACCCGCTGGTCGGGCAGTATCGACGGCAGATGGCGTCGCTGCTCTACTGAACAGGGCCCGGTTGCCGGCGCAGCATCCCTCCAACCGGCTATGGCCTCGACCACGCCCCATCGGCCAGAGGCTGGCCTCCTGCACGTCGGTATCCCCGGATATCGACGTGCAGGAGCCGAGCCCCTCGGCGATCGGGCGCTGGTCAACCACCATCGATCCGAGATTCCCCTGCGACGGGAACCGCGGTGTGCAGGTCAAGCGCGGGCGGGGGCTTCGCGAGCAAGCTCGCTCCCACAGGGGGCTTCCCACCTGTTGCACGACCTATTGCCTGGCGACGACCTCGCCGGTGAGTTGGGTGCCGGCGGCAAGGGTGGAGTAGATGGTGCCCTTCTGCACGTTGCGGTGCAGCAGCTCGACCATTTCCTCATCGGCATCGGTGCCGACCTCGACGCGATACTCGATCTTCGCGATGGCCGGTGGGTCGTCCTGGCGCCAGCCGCGCAACTGGATGGAGATGCTGTCCACCTCCATGCGCAGCATCGGCAGGGCGCGCTGGATGCCGCGCACCATGCAGGCACCGAGTGACGCCAGCAAAAGCTCCGGCGGACCAAGGGAGACGCTGATTGAATCGCGCGTCCGCGCTCGAGTCGCTTTTGGGTGCGAACAAGGCGCGGTGACTGCCGTGCAGTCATTCTGCACAAGGGAGCCGCAACGCCGTGCGCGCGCCCGTTTTTGATAACAACGGGCGGCCGAGCCCCTTCGGGGTTGGCACCCCAGGTTCCCCGATCCTGCGTTGCGGCCCTTGCCGGTAGCACCACTACCGGCTGCGCACCGCGCCTTGTCTCGGAAAACCTGGGGCGCCAACGCGGATGCGCGATTCAATCAGCGTCTCCCTAAGCATCGTCGCGCCCGTCCATGTCGGTGTCCAGGGTGACTTCGGCCTGCTTGGCGTGCGCCAGGCTGCCGTGCGCGTCCACCCGTTCGACGTTCAGCTGATACTCAAGCATGTCATCTCCATCCCGCAGCCGGATCGCAATGCGCGACCCGGCGCCTGGATATCAGTTACTGCCGAGGATGCGCTCGATCACCGCCTGCGGTTCCTGGTAGCCGGACATCTGTTGTCCGCTCTCCGTGATCAGTGCCGGGGTGCCGCGCAGCCCAAGTTGCTGGCCCATGGCCATGTGCTGATCCTGCGGCGTGGCGCAGCTGCCGTCGATGTCGTTCAGCTTGTCGCCTTCCTTGGCCCGATCCATCGCGTCTTCGCGGTCATCCGCGCACCAGATGCGATCCATGATCTCCGGAGAATCGCGACCGAGGACCGGGAACATCAGGTAGCGCACCTTGATGCCAGCCGCCAGATACTCCGGCAGGTCCTGGTGGATTTCGCGGCAGTAGGGGCAGTTCGGGTCGGTGAAGATGTTCAGCACACCGCGAGTGTCACCGTTCGGCGAGTAGGTCACCAGCTCGCTGTCGCCGATGGCGGCGAACATGTCGGCGCGCACCCCGCTGAGCGCGGCCTGGGTCAGGTTCTCGCGGGTGTCCAGATCGACCAGGTTGCCCTGAATCAGATAGCGGCCGTCCCCGGACACATAGAGGATATCGGTGCCGTAGCGCACCTCGTAGATGCCAGCCATCGGGGTCTCCCGGATGCTGTCGGCCTCGGCATCCGGAATCACCCGGGCCATGGTTTCCTCGATGGCATCGGTCGCCATGACCGGGGTGCTGAACACGGCCAGGGCCGCGGCAAGGGGAAGAACGAGTTTCAGGAGCATGGATTCTCTCGTGTCAGTACAGAAAACAGAGCCAGTCTAGCAGCCCCCACACGGGGAACCTGCGAAAGCTGGCAAGAGTGCGTAATAGACGTCAGCCGCGGGGATGATGTTCCGCATGCAGGCTTTGCAGACGGGCGCGTGCGACGTGGGTATAGATTTGCGTGGTCGAGAGGCTGCTGTGGCCCAGCAGCATCTGCACCACGCGCAGGTCCGCCCCGTGATCGAGCAGGTGGGTCGCGAAGGCGTGGCGCAGGGTATGCGGCGACAATGGCGATTCGATGCCGGCACTCCGTGCATGAGCCTTGATACGGTACCAGAAGGCCTGGCGCGTCAGCCCGCGCCCGCGGCGGGTGACAAACACCGCCTCGCAGGGCGGGTGGCCATCCATCAGGTCCGGCCGCGCCTCGCGCTGGAAACGGGCCAGCCAGTGCGCCGCCTCCTCGCCCAGCGGCACCAGGCGTTCCTTGTCGCCCTTGCCGGTGATGCGCACCACGCCCTGACGGCTGTTCACCTCCGACTGCTCCAGGCCCACCAGTTCCGACACGCGCAGGCCAGTGGCGTACATCAGCTCCAGCATCGCGCGGTCGCGCAGGCCCACAGCGGTCTCGAGGTCGGGCGCCTGCAACAGGGCGTCCACCTGGGCCTCGGACAGACTGGCCGGTAACGGGCGTCCGGCGCGGGGCGATTCGATCCCGGCACTGGGGTCATCCTCGCGCTCGCCCTGATAGACCCGATAGCGATAGAAACGCCGGATGCTGGACAGCGCCCGGGTAATGGACTTCGGCCGGGCCCCGGCCTGCATGCGCGCGCTGATGTACCCCAGCAGGTCGGGCGCCCCGGCGGTCTCCAGGTCCACGCCCCTGGGCTCCAGCCAGTGCGCCAGGCCCTCCAGGTCGCGGCGGTACGCCGCCAGGGTGTGATCGGAGAGCCCCTCGACCGCCCAGAGCTCGTCCAGGAAACGATCGAGGGGCGACGAGGTCGTCTCGGCGCTGGTCACGCGTTACGGCTGGCCGCCCCCGGGATTGCCCGGATTGCCCGGTGCCCCCGGGGTCTCGGCGCGGAATTTTCCGGCCAGGCTCTCGAACACCTTGGTCAGTTCCAGCGGCAGCGGGAAGAAGATGCTGTTGGCGGTGCCGTTGGTCGACATGTCGGCCATGGTCTGCAGGTAGCGCAGCTGCAGCGCGGCCGGGCTCGCTTCCATCTTCTGCGCGGCCTGCACCAGCTTCTCGGCCGCCTGCAGTTCGCCCTCGGCGTGGATGACCTTGGCGCGGCGTTCGCGCTCGGCCTCGGCCTGGCGGGCGATCGCACGGATCATCGAGTCGTCCAGGTCGACGTGCTTGATCTCGACGTTGGTGACCTTGATGCCCCAGGCGTCGGTCTGCGAGTCGAGGATCTCCTGGATGTCGTTGTTCAGCTTGTCGCGCTCGGAGAGCATCTCGTCGAGATCATGCTTGCCGAGGACCGAGCGCAATGTGGTCTGCGCCAGCTGGCTGGTCGCGGCGTAGTAGTCCTCCACCTGGATCACCGACTTGGCCGAATCCACCACGCGGAAGTACAGCACCGCGTTGACCCGTACCGTCACGTTGTCCTGGGAGATCACGTCCTGACTGGGCACATCGAGGGTGATGATGCGCAGGTCGATCCGCACGATCTGCTGGATGCCCGGGATGACGATGATCAGGCCCGGACCCTTGACTGCCTGGAACCGCCCCAGAAAGAAGATGACGCCACGCTCGTACTCGCGCAGCACCTTGATCGACATCACGATGATGGCGATCAGGATGACTAGCGGAACGACAAAGAAACCGAGATCGTTCATGTCCTGCTCCTTCTACGTTGTGAGTACTGCACCGGCCGGTCAGCCGGTCGATGCAGTGCCCGGAGTGTCCTCTTCGGTCGCGGGTTCGACCTGCAACTTGAGCCCGTCGATGGCGGTCACCCGCACCTTCTGCCCCTCGCGCACGGGTGCCGAGGTCTCGGCATTCCACTGCTCGCTGTGGACCCAGACCCGGCCACTGCGTTCAAAGTCCTCGCGCGCCTCGCCAAGCATGCCGATCATCTCTTCATAACCGGTGGCGGGCTTCTTGCCACGCAGCTTGAACAACCGGCCCAACACCCAAACCGACAGGATGCCGATGGCGATGGCCGTGCCAATCACCAGCGGCAGGGCCACATTCAGGTTGGGGTCGTCCCACAGAATGATCGAACCGGTTGTAAACGCCACGATTCCTCCTATGCCCAGGGCCCCGAAACTGGGCACAAAGGCCTCCGCGACCATAAAGATCATCCCCAGCAGCATCAGCGCCAGACCCGCATAGTTCACCGGCATCACCTGCAGCGCGAAGAACGCCAGGATCAGCGCGATCGAGCCAATCACGCCGGGATAGATCGCGCCCGGATTGGCCAGCTCGAAGATGATGCCGTAGATCCCCAGCAGCATCAGGATATAGGCAATGTTCGGGTTGGTGATCACGGACAGCAACTGGGTGCGCCAGTCCGGATCCATACGCTCGATGCGCAGACCCTCGGTGGAGAGGGTGCGCTCACCGTCGTGCATGCGCACGGTATGCCCGTCGATCTGGGCGAGCAGGTCGTCCAGGTTGTCCGCCACAAAGTCGATGACGTTCTGCTCCAGCGCTGCGGAGGCGGTCAGGTTGGAACCCTCGCGTACCGTCTCCTCCGCCCAGTCGGCGTTGCGATCATAGCGCTCGGCCAGACCGCGGATGTACGAGACCGCGTCCTCCAGCACCTTCCGCCCCATCGCGTCGTCGCCGCGTCGCGGGGCCGGATCGTCCTCCAGCAGCTCTTCTTCGCTGGCCGGCTCCACCTCGCCGTTGGCCGTTCCGTTATCGTCCGTGGGCTCGTCCGCCGCCGCATCGGTATCGTCGTCGCGCGCGTCGCCATTGGTCTCGTCGGCGTTCCCGCCGTCGCGGGCGCCCTCGTCCGGTTCCGGCGGGTCCATGCCCGGGAGCCCACCGCCCCCCATCTGCACCGGCGTGGCCGAGCCCAGGTTGGTGGCCGGGGTCATGGCCGCGACATGCGACCCATAGAGCATGTAGGTGCCGGCACTGGCCGCGCGCGAGCCGGCCGGGTGGACATACGTCACCACCGGCACGTCCGATTGCAGGATGTTCTTGATGATGCTGCGCATACTGGAATCCAGTCCGCCGGGGGTATCCAGCATCAGGATCAGGATCTCGGCGTCTTCCGCCTCCGCGCGTTCAATGCCGCGACGGATGTAATCGCCGGTGGCCGGGCCGATGGCGTCCTCCACGGTCAGCATCAGACCGTGGCGATCCCCGGTATCGGCCATGCTCGCCGCCACCAGCCAGCCCGTACCGAGCACCAGCAAGGCCAGCCACAACAGATGTCGCCAGGGGCGCCATCCGCCCTGTCCCGCGTTGCGCCCGAATGGAACCCGCATGGGCTTCCTCTCCCGTCAGGATGGATTCGTCGTACACTGCGTGCGCACACGCGACAGCCGACACCACCACGATAAACCAAAGCCCGGACCGGCGCCGAACCCGCAGACCCGCATGGAAACGCAGGCAATGCAGACCCCGCCCGAAACCCTCACCGCCGTGATCCTGGCCGGCGGCCAGGGCCGCCGCATGGGCGGGTGCAACAAGGGCTGGGTCGAGTACCACGGGCGCCCGCTGATCGAACACGCGATCGAGCGCCTGCAGCCCCAGGCCGCACAGCTGGCCATCAGCAGCAATACCGATATCGACCGCTATCGGGCGCTGGGGTTTCCCTGTCTGTGCGATCGGCACCCGGATTACCGCGGCCCGCTGGCCGGGATCGCGGCGGCCTTCGCAGCCTTCCCCGGCCAGAACCTCCTGTGCGCCCCGGTGGACGCCCCGCATTGCCCGCGGGATCTCGGCGAACGCCTGCAACAGGCCGTGGACCGGGAACACGCCCCGGCCGCGGTCGCCCACGACGGCGAACGGCTGCAGCCGCTGTTCGCGCTGCTGCGCCCGACCCTGGCGCAGGCCCTGCTGGACGACCTGGAGCGCGGGTCCCTGGCCGCAGGACGCTGGTTTCGCGACATGGGGGCAATCCCCGTCGATTTCTCCGATCAGCCGCAGGCGTTCGCCAACATCAACACACCGGATGACCTGGGGAGGGACTGATCATGATCGCTATACTCTCGATCCCGAACCGCAGTGCCCGGGAACGACGCCCATGACCCAACCGACCATCCCCTCGCCCCTGCCCCGCATCGCCTTCGCCGCCTGGAGCGGCAGCGGCAAGACCACCCTGCTCAAGGGCGTGATCCCGGCCCTGCGCGCCCGCGGCCTGCGCCCGGCAATGATCAAGCACGCCCACCACGAGTTCGACGTGGACAAGCCGGGCAAGGACAGCTTTGAGCTGCGCCACTCCGGGGCGGACCAGATGCTGGTCGCCTCCGGGCGGCGCTACGCCCTGATGGTGGAGACGCCGGAGACCGACGACGGCCGCGTGCCGGATCTGGACATGCTGTGCGCGCGGCTGGACCCGCGACGCTCCGACCTGATCCTGGTCGAGGGCTTCAAGCAGTGGGACCTGCCGAAGATCGAGGTGCACCGCCCGTCGGTCGGCAAGCCGCCGCTGTACCGCGAGGTCGCCGGGGTGATCGCGGTGGCCACCGATGCCCCGACCCTGGACTTCGACGGCCCACTGCTGCCGGTCAACGACCCCGACGCAGTGGCCGCCTTCATCATCGACTACCTGAATATCCATCCCTGAAGCGGAGACATCCCATGCCCGAGGCTGCCCCCGGTTGCGACGATTTCGACCCCAGCGCCAAGACCCTGGAACAGGCCCGTGCCGCGATCCTGGAGGCCTGCCGGACGATCACCCAGAGCGAACAGGTCACGCTGGAAGAGGCCCTCGGGCGCACCCTGGCCCAGCCGATTCACGCACGCATCGACGTGCCACCGGCGGCGGTCTCGGCCATGGATGGCTACGCCCTGCGCGCCGCGGACGCAACGGACGGGGCCTGTCTCGCACTGGTGGGCACATCGGCGGCCGGGCATCCCTGGGATGGCGAGCTGCAGCCCGGCCAGTGCCTGCGCATCCTGACCGGCGCGGTCGTCCCGGCCGGGGCCGAACTGGTCATCATGCAGGAGCAGGTGCAGCGGGACGGGGAATCGATCACCCTGCAAAACGGCGGCCTGACAACGGGACACAACATCCGTGGACCGGGCAGTGACACCGCCGCCGGCAGCCCGCTATATGCTTCCGGGCAGCGCATCGGCGCCGCCGAGATCGGGGTCCTGGCCAGTCAGGGTATCGCCCGGGTGAGCGTGCTGCGCCGGCCGCGCGTGGCCTTCTTCTCGACCGGGGACGAACTGGTCCCCGTCGATCAACCGCTGGGCCCGGGACAGATCCACGACAGCAACCGCCACACCCTGCGCGCGCTGCTGAGCGCCTATCCGGTGGAGGTGCTGGACTACGGCGTGATCCGCGACACCGAGGCGGAGGTCTCACGAGCCCTGACCCGGGCCGGTGCGGACGCGGACATGATCATCACCACCGGGGGCGTCTCGGTGGGTGATGCCGATCACGTGACTCGCGTACTGCAGGCCTCGGGACAAGTCGGTTTCTGGAAGCTGGCGATCAAGCCCGGACGGCCACTGGCATTCGGACAGTTCGGCCGCGCGCATTTCTTCGGCCTGCCCGGCAACCCGGTGGCGGTGATGACCACCTTCGCCCTGCTGGTACGCCCGGCCTTGCTGCAGCTGGCCGGGCGCGACGCGACCGAGCCGCAGACCCTGAACGCCCGCCTGCTGGAGGATCTGTACAAGACCCCGGGCCGCAAGGACTTCCAGCGCGCGTTACTCGAGACTGACGACCGCGGCTGGGTGGTCCGCGCCGCCGGCGGCCAGGGCTCGCACCAGCTGCGCGCGATGAGCGAGGCCAACGCCTACGTGGTTTTGCCCCGCGAGTCCAGCGGGGCCCGGGCGGGGGACTGGGTGGAGGTGCTGCCGTTCCGGGAGATCTTCCCGGAGGTGTAACCCGGTTTCCGCCCGCGCTCAGGGGGACTGGACGAGCGCGGCGAATTCCCGCTCCAGCAGGGCCTCGTCACCCAGGTTGAGCTCGACCAGGCGCCGCAGGTGCGAGGCGGATTCGAGCGGCATCGCCTCGATCTCCACGCCCAGCCACAGGCCTTCGTGCCAGCACACGCGGCCCTCGACGGTGATGCGCGCCTCGCCGCTGAGCGGGATATCGACGCTGACCTCGTCCCCATCGGCCAGGACCGGAAGATCCGCGCCCTCCAGCAGCACCCCCTTCAGGGAGATATCCTCCACGCGAACCGCGCAGTCCCCGCCGTCGGTGAGCAGGGTAGCCGGAAATTCCAGAGGGATACGTTGAAAGCGTCGCTCCATACGGCAAGACTACGCCCACTCCGCGCCTGCGGCCAAATCCAGAACCATCCGGGAATCCCATGACCGAAACCGCCGCCTCGTCCGTCGACGGCCAGCCGACCAGCCTGCTCCGCCGCCTGGCCGCCATCGTCTACGATGCCCTGCTGCTGGTGGCGATCTGGATGGTCCTTGGCCTGCTGGTGGTTGTCCTCGGCAATACCACCGGGCTGTACTCGCCGCGTGTGCACTTCGTGCTCAACCTGATCGTGGCCTGGGGCTTCTTCTACTGGTTCTGGACCCGCACCGGACAGACGCTCGGCATGCAGGCCTGGAACATCCAGCTGCGCACCGAGGCTGGCCACGCGGTCAATGCCTGGCAGGCGACGCTGCGCTACCTGGTCGCGGTGGCCCAGTGGCTAGTAATCCTGATGGCGATCTGGGCGGTGCGCGAGCACGGCGCCGTGGCAATCACCGTGGTCACGGCGGCGGCGCTGTTCGCACTCGGCCTGTCGCAGTTCCACCCGCGCCGCTGGATGCTGCACGACTGGCTCTCCAGCACCGAACTGGTACGCATCCAGGGTCTCGCCAAGCCGCGCTGGAAACAGAACCGCAAGAGCTGATCCCGAGCCGGTTTTTTATTTCACCACGAAGCACACGAAGACGGGCAAGGTCAAAAGCCGTCCTGATGAGCGATCACGTTCAACCAGCCGCCGGATCGTAGGGGCGTAGGATGGGATGAGCGCAGCGAATCCCATCAAGGAACGGGCACAACGCGGGAAATGGTGCGTTTCGCTGCGCTCAACAGCACCCTACCGCGGCGGAAGGAGCCTGCCTTTGGGAGAACGTTCCCTGCAATGGGCTGAAGCTCGTTGCTAATTGAACAACCCTCAGGGGGCGAGCCAGAGGCCGAGGTCGTCCAGGGCCTCGGCAATCTCGTCGGCGATGCGACGGTAACCACGGGCGTTGGGGTGCACGGGGTCGGCGCGCAGGTCGCGCTCGGACAACACGCCGGAGAGCACGCCCTCGATCAGGGCCACCTGTTCCTCGCGGGCGAGTTCGCGATAGATCGGATCGTCCCGCAGGCGCCCGGTGGCGGCCCCCAGGGCCGAGGCCCGCGGCACCCCCAGCAGCAATGGCTGGGCCCCGTGTTCATGCACCGCTGCCACCAGGGCGCGCAAATCCTCCTTGACCGCGGCGGGATCGCGCTGGCGCAGAAAGTCGTTGCCGCCCAGCCAGATCAGCACCAGGTCCGGCTGGTGTTCGCGCAGGCTGGGCTCGAGGCGCCCGCGGGCGCTATTGGCGCGGTCGCCCGGCACCCCGTCATTGATGAGTGTCCAGCCGGTGATCGCCGCCAGCCTCGCCGGATAGTCCTCGCCCGAGCCCGCCCCGGTCCCGTGGGTCACGCTGTCGCCGAAGGCGAGCACCGTGGCCTGGCGCGGGAGTGGCTCGAAGTCGCCCGGGCCCGCGCCACCACAGGCCGCCAGCAAGGCCGCCAGCACGATCAGGAACCCGCCGCGCAGCCAAACCCTCATGTCTGACGTCCCATGCGTTGCAGCGCCACCAGCGCGAAAATCAGGAACAGCACCACCGGCAAGCTCGCCGCAACCACCGGCGGCAGGTTGTAGACCAGCCCCAGATGGGTCATCGCGCGCATCACGATGGCGAACGACACGCCGATGGCGATGCCGATGAACAGGCGCCGCCCGGCACCACCCTCGCGCTGCGAGCCGAACAGGAACGGGATCGCCAGCAGCAGCATCACGAAGGTGCTGGCCGGCAGGGTCAGTCGCTGCCAGAACGCGACCTCGTAGGGGGCCGAGTCCAGGCGATTTTCCTGCAGGTAGTCGATATAGCGCGCCAGGTTCTGCGCCGCCATCTGGCTCGGCTCGACCACCAGTACGTCGAAGTACTCCGGCGCGATCAGGCGCTCGATGACCTCCTCCTCCGGGCGTTCGGCCTCGACGCGCTCCAGCGACAACCGCGAACGCTCCACGCCCTGCAGCCGCCAGGCCCCGTCCTCGTACTGCGCGCTCTGAGCGCGCGTGATCTCGCGCGGCTCGCGGTTCGCATCCACCTCGATGATGCGTACGCCGATCAGGCGATTGCCCGGCAGCACCGCATCCGCCTGCACCATGCGCTGGCCATCGCGCGCCCAGAGCCCGATGGGGCTCACACTCAGCTGTTCATCGAAGGCGCTGGCCTTCAGGTTCTGTGCGCGGCTCTCGGCGGCCGGGGCGAAGAATTCGCCGACCACCACCATCACCACCACGACCACCAGCCCGGCCTGCATCACCCAGCCGATGAAGCGCCCAAGCGTCATCCCGGCGGCCCGCATCGCGGTCAGCTCGCTGTTGGCAGCCAGATTGCCCAGCCACAGCAGTCCGCCCAGCAGCGCCGCCGGGGGCAGCATGTCGTACATCCGCCGCGGCAGGGTCAGCGCCACATACAGCAGCGCCTCGGTCAGGCCATAGTTGCCACGCCCGGTGTCACGCAGCTCGTCAATCAGCGCGAAGACCGCATCCAGCGCCACCAGCAGGACCACGGCCAGCGCCGTCCCGATCAGGACCTGACGCATGATGTAGCGACCCAGTACGGTCGTCACGAAGCCACCTCGTCACGCTCGACGCGGCGAGGGCCGCCACCCGCGCCCCGGCCAAGGCCCAGCATGCCCTTGCGCCAGGCCAGCCATAGCCAGAAAACCAGCATCAGCCCGTGCGTCCACCAGAGCCCCAGGGCCAGTGGCGTACGGCCATCCGCCAGCTGCCCCTGACCCAGGATCAGGAAGTTCGCGTACAGCACGTAGACCCCGATGGCCGCCGGGATGCGGGCATAACGCCCGGAACGGGGCGGCACCTGGGCCAGCGGCAGTGCAATCAGGGTCAGCACCAGGATGGACAGTGGCATCGCAATGCGCCATTCGAGCTCCGCACGATGGTCCGGCCGATCACGCTCCGCCCACAGTTGGAGCGTCGACATCGCGTTCAGCGAGCGCCGCCCGGCCCCGGCATCCGGTTCGGTGATCTGGGTCCGCAGTCGCTCGAACTCGAGCATGCGGAAGCTGCCCTCGCCGGGCACGCCGACATGGCGATAGCCGTTCTCGAGGATCAGGAAACCACTACCCTCGGCCCCCGGGTCGGGAATCGCGCGCTCGGCTACGGTCACCTGCGCCTCGCCGTCGACCTCGCGGTAGATGAACACCTCCAGCAGGGCCTCGCGGTCCTCGCTCAAGCGCTCGGCGAAGAAGACCTGCTCGCCAACCCGCGAGCGCAGGAAGCGCCCGGGCGTAATGCCGACCAGGTCGGAGCGTGTCTCGGCAAGGTCACGCAGTTGGTCGATCTGGGCTTCAGTACGTGGCACCACCAGCGTCATCAGCACCAGCAACAGCAGCGTAGCCGGCGCAGCCACCCAGAACAGCGCGCGATAAAACGCGGCGAAGGACATGCCGCTGGCCTGCAGCGCCACCAGCTCGCTGTCGCGCTGCAACCGGCCCAGCACCAGCATGAAGGCCAGGAACAGCGCCACCGGCCAAAGGAACACAATGCCCTTGAACGCGCCGAAGGCGACCATGCCCGGCAGGAAATCCACGGGGATACTGCCCTCGGCGACATCGCGCAGCACCCGCCCCAACACGCCGCCGATGATCACCAGCAACAGCACGACGGTGACCGCGGTCTGCGTAACCAGCAGCTCGCGGGCGATAAGACGCTCGGCGCGGCGCAGGATCATGCGCGCATTACCCCGCGGCCCGCGCGGCGCGTGGCCGGGCGCCGCTTGGCGCTGGTACCATGATCGAACTCATTTTCGGGAGGCATTCATGCAATTCTCCGTCACCACCTCGACCCTCGACAAACCCCGCGCCGGCATCCGCGCCGCCGGGATCGCCCACAAGCGCAAGCCGGCCGCGGGCGCCACCGCCCTGGATGCCGCGCGCGATGGCGAGATCACCGCCCTGCTGAAGGCCGGCGAGATGGACGGCGAGGCCGGCAGCCGGCTGTTGCTGCCTACCGGTGGAGGCAAGGGTAACGCACTCCTGATCGGCCTGGGCGCGAAGAAAGACTTCGATGCCCGCGCCGCACGCAAGGCCGCGCAGACCCTGGCGGCCGCCCTGGTCGAACGCCCCGCCACCAGCGCGGTGATCGCGGTGGCGGACTTCCAGCCGCGCGGCAAGGACATCGCCTGGACGGTGCATACCCTGGTGGCGGCGATCTCGGATGCCGCCTACCGCTTCACCCCGTTCAAGGGCAAGGAGAAGACCACCCCGGTGAAGCTGGAGAAGATCCAGCTCAGCGTGGAGCGCGACGAGGCCGAGGCGGCGAAGCGCGCCTGCAGCGAGGCTGCGGCGATCGCCACCGGCGTCAATCGCGCCAAGGACCTGGGCAATACCCCGCCGAATGTCTGCTACCCGGAGAGCCTGGCCGACACCGCGCGCGAAATGGCGAAGCAGAACAAGAAGCTGAAGACCACGGTGCTGGACGAGAAGGACCTGGAGAAACTCGGCGCCGGCGCAATCCTGGCCGTAGGCAAGGGCTCCGAGCGCCCGCCGCGCCTAATCGCCATGGAATACTCCGGCGGCAACAAGGGCGACGCCCCGGTGGTCCTGGTCGGCAAGGGCATCACCTTCGACACCGGCGGCATCTCGCTCAAGCCCGGTGCCGAGATGGACGAGATGAAGTACGACATGTGTGGCGCGGCCAGCGTGTTCGGCGTGATCGAGGCCTGCTGCGAACTGGAACTGCCGATCAATGTGATCGGCGTGGTGACCAGCGCCGAGAACATGCCCGACGGCCGCGCGACCCGCCCCGGCGATATCATCACTACCCTGTCCGGGCAGACGGTGGAGATCCTGAACACCGACGCCGAGGGCCGCCTGGTCCTGGCCGACGCCCTGACCTGGGTCGAGCGCTACAAGCCGAAGGCGGTGATCGACATCGCCACCCTGACCGGTGCCTGCATCATCGCACTGGGGCACCAGGGCGCAGCCGTGCTCGGCAACAACGAGCGCCTGGCCAAGGGCCTGCTGGCCGCCGGCGAAGAGAGCGGGGATCGCGCCTGGCAGCTCCCGCTGTGGCCGGAGTACCAGGAACAGCTGAAGAGCAATTTCGCCGACATGGCCAACATCGGCGGGCGCCCGGCCGGCACCATCACCGCCGCCTGCTTCCTCTCGCGCTATACCGAGGACTACACCTGGGCGCATGTCGACATCGCCGGCGTGGCCTGGAAGAGCGGCAAGGAAAAGGGCGCGACCGGGCGCCCGGTGCCGATGCTGATGCGCTACCTGCTCGACCAGGCCTGATCGCGGTCCGGCGGGCATGACCCACGTCAGCTTCTACCTGCTCGATGACCCGGCCCCGGAGGCACGCCTGCGCTTCGTCTGCCGTCTGGCAAAGAAGGCCAGCGGGCAGGGACATCGAGTACATATCCATACCGGCTCGCCGGAGCTGACGCGCACCCTGGATGAATGGTTGTGGACCTTCGAGGACACGGCCTTTCTGCCGCACAGCACCGACGTGCGCGACACGGATGTCCCGGTCTCCCTGCACGAGGCGCATGCGCCGTCGGATCGTTGCGACGTGCTGATCAACCTCGCCCTCGAGGTCCCGGAGTACTGTGGACGTTTCGAACGGGTCGCCGATATCGTCGGTGGCGACGAGACGGGGCGCGAGGCCGGCCGTAGCCGCTACCGCTTCTTCAAGGAGCGCGGCTACCCGCTGGAACACCACAAGATCCAGTAACGACCGCGGGAGACGCCGATCCGACACGCGGCGGCGGGTCGGGGATCTCGCGCAGCCAGGCCTCCAGCTCGAACAGGGGCAATCCGACCACGTTGGTGTAGGAGCCCTCGATCCACTCGACAAAGGCGGCGCCGCGGCCCTGGATGGCGTAGGCACCGGCCTTGCCGCGCGGCTCGCCGGTCGCCCAGTAGGTCTCGATGTCGGCCGGGCTCAGCTCGCGCAGGCGTACCCGGGTCGTCACGTGACGGGCGCGCATGGCCTCGCCGGGGCGCCACAGGGCCATGCCGGACACGACCCGGTGCTCGCGCCCGGACAGCCGCCCGAGCATGGCGGCGGCGTCGGCGAAATCCGCGGGCTTGCCCAGTGCGTCGGCATCCACGGCGACCACGGTGTCGGCCGCCAGCACCCACTGGCCGGGCGCCAGGCGATCGCGCGCCGCCTCCGCCTTGGCGACGGCCAGGCGCTCGACCAGGGCCTCCGGCGTCTCGCCCGGCTGCGCACTCTCGTCCACGTCCATCGGCGCCACCTCGAAGGCAAGCTGGACCTGCTCCAGAAGCTCCCGCCGACGCGGCGAGGCGGAGGCGAGCAACAGCGGCGGCGTCAGGCTCATGCGGGACTCAGGCGCGGTGATAGGGGTGGTTGTTGAGCAGCGACCAGGCGCGGTAGAGCTGCTCGGCGACCAGCACCCGCACCAGCATGTGCGGGAAGGTCAGCGGCGACAACGACCAGGCCCACTCGGCGCGGGCGCGCACGGCCTCGTCCAGCCCGGCGGCCCCGCCAATCACCAGCGCGACGTCGCGACCGTCCGCTTGCCAGTCCTCCAGACGCTTGGCCACGCCCTTGGTGTCGACCGCCTTGCCGCGCTCATCCAGCAGGATCACGCGCGCACCCTCGGGGATCGCCTTCAGCAGGATCTCACCCTCGCGGCGCAGGAGCGTGGTGGTGTCCATCGACTTCGCGCCCGACGGACCCGCCAGCGCTTGCAGGTTCAGCTCCAGCTCGCGCGGCAGGCGCCCGGCGTATTCGGCGAAGCCCTCCGCCACCCAGTCGGGCATGCGTTTGCCGATTGCGATCAGGTCCAGACGCATCGGGCGAGGCCTCGCTCGGCGTTCAGCGCCGCAGGCGCCGGACCCGCTCCAGGCTGGGGTCCTCGGGGGCGGCCTTCTCGGTGTCCGCGGCCTCCTCCGCCATCCAGAGCTTCTCCAGGTTGTAGAAGTCGCGGGTCTCCGGGAGCATCACGTGAACGATGACATCGTTCAGGTCCACCAGCACCCACTCCTGGCTCTCCTGACCCTCGACTCCCAGCGGCGGGATACCGGCCTGCTTGGCCTCGGTGGCCACCGACTCGGCGGTGGACTGCACGTGACGCCCCGAGGTCCCGGAGGCGATCACCATGAAATCCGTCAGCGTGGTCTTGCCACGCACGTCGATGGTGCGGATGTTCTGTGCCTTCATGTCGTCCAGAGCGGTGGTCACCAGCTCCAGGAGTTGTTCGCTGTTCATTGTGTCGGTCATGTCCCGTGATTGCGGTTCGACCCGGCCCGGTACAGACCGTGGTCCTGGATGTAGCGATTGACGGCCCCGGGGAGCAGGAAGCGCGGGCTGCGCCCGGCCTGCAGCTCGTCCCGGATGGCGGTGGCGGAGATGTCGAGCTGGGTCACCGGCTGGAAGTAGACCAGCCCCCCGGGCGCCTTGCGCAGCGCCGCCGGGTCATGGGTCGCGGCGTTCCCCAGCCAGCCGCCCAGATCGTGGGAGGCCGGGCTGCCGGGGCGGTGCGAGACCACGATATGCGCCAGCTCGAAGATCTGCTGCCAGCGGTTCCACGATGGCAGCCCGGCGAAGGCGTCCATGCCCATGATCAGCACCAGCGGCGCGTCCGGCCCCAGCTCCTCGCGGAAACTGAGCAGGGTATCCACGGTGTAGGACGGCCCCTGACGATCCAGCTCGCGACGGTCGGCGACGAATCCCGGTACGTCCGCAATCGCCTGCTCCACCATCGCCAGGCGGTCGTCGCTGCCGGTTCCGGGGCTCGCACGATGCGGCGGTACGTGGCAGGGGATGAAATGCACGCGCTCCAACCCCAGGTGCTGCTGGATCTCCAGCGCCGGGCGCAGGTGGCCGAAGTGGATCGGGTCAAAGGTGCCACCAAGGATCCCGATCACGCGGGTATCGCCCCAGGGAGGCGCTGATTCAATCCCGCGTCTCCCTTAGCCACGTACATGGCCGTCGCCGAACACCACGTACTTGAGCGTGGTCAGCCCGTGCAGGCCCACCGGGCCCCGGGCATGCAACTTGTCGGTGGAGATGCCGATCTCCGCGCCCAGGCCGTACTCGAAGCCGTCGGCGAAGCGGGTGGAGGCATTCACCATGACCGAACTGGAGTCCACCGCGCGCAGGAAACGCCGGGCGCGGGTGTAGTCCTCGGTCACGATGCTGTCGGTATGGTGCGAGCCATAGGTATTGATGTGATCGATCGCCATGTCCAGGTCGTCGACCACGCGGATCGCGAGGATCGGCCCCAGGTATTCGGCCACCCAGTCGTCCTCGGTGGCCTCCGCGATGTCGGCCCCGCTCTCGGCGAGAATGGCCCGGGTACGCGCGCAGCCGCGCAGGCTGACCTGGTGCTCGCCCAGCGCGGCCGCCAGGCGCGGCAGGAAGGCCTCGGCCTGGTCCGCGTGCACCAGCAGCGTCTCCATGGTGTTGCAGGTCCCGTAGCGCTGGGTCTTCGCGTTCACCGCGACGGCCAGCGCCTTGTCGGCATCCGCGCCGCCGTCCACGTACACGTGGCAGACGCCGTCCAGGTGCTTGATCACCGGGATCTGCGACTCGTTGCTGACCCGTTCGATCAGCCCCTTGCCGCCGCGCGGGACGATCACATCGACGTACTGCGGCATGCGCAGCAGCGCCCCGACCGCCGCGCGGTCGGTGGTCGGCACCACCTGCACCGCCTCGCGCGGCAACCCCGCCTGCTCCAGCCCGGCCTGGATAATCGCAGCCAGGGCCTGATTGGAATGCAGCGACTCGGAGCCGCCACGCAGGATCGCCGCATTACCCGACTTCAGGCACAGCGCGGCGGCGTCGATGGTCACGTTCGGCCGCGACTCGTAGATGATCCCGATCACGCCCAGCGGCACGCGCATCTGGCCGACCTGGATACCGCTCGGCTGGTAGGCCATATCGGAGATCGTGCCCACCGGGTCGGGCAGCCCGGCTACCTGGCGGCAGCCCTCGATCATGGTATCGATGCGGGCATCGGTCAGCGCCAGGCGATCCAGCATCGCGGCGTCCAGGCCGCGCTCGCGCCCGGCCTCCAGGTCACGGCTGTTGGCCTCATTCAGCTCGGCGCGGCGCGCGGCGATGCCCTCGGCGATCGCATGCAGTGCAGCATTCTTCGCCCCCGGCTCGGCCTCGGCCATACGCCGCGATGCGGCGCGCGCAGCGCG
This sequence comes from Thioalkalivibrio versutus, assembly GCF_001020955.1. Classification (NCBI taxonomy): domain Bacteria; kingdom Pseudomonadati; phylum Pseudomonadota; class Gammaproteobacteria; order Chromatiales; family Ectothiorhodospiraceae; genus Thioalkalivibrio; species Thioalkalivibrio versutus. The sequence goes on along the minus strand of NZ_CP011367.1, from coordinate 531,381 downwards.
GCCGAGCGCCTCGACCTGGGCGACCACGCCGCTGGTGGCGGCGGATTCAGTGGGGTTCACGGCAGCGTTCATGCAGTCAGACTCGTTGAGAATTCAGTGCGGGTTCGGGTCGGGTCAGCGGCCGCCCCGCCATACGGGCCACCAAGTCTAGCAACCCCTGCCGGGCATTGCCGTTTTCCTGACCCTTGATGACCCGATCCACGCGCGCGGCCTCGCCCAGCAGGCCCCGCGCCGCGCTCAGGTCCAGGCGCGACATTGCCTGGCGCAGGGCCTTCTGGCCGTCGCCAAAGCTGCCCTGGAACGCCTCGCGGTCGGGCGCACCGGCGGCCTTGCGCTCCATCGCCTGCACCAGCAGCCGGCACTCGCGCGCCAGCGCCCACAGGATCAGCGGCTCGGCCTGGCCCTCGTCCAGCAGTCCCTCCAGCATGCGCAGGGTGTGGCGGACATCACCGCGCAGCGCGGTCGGGGCCAGGGCAAACAGCTCGAAGCGGGCGGAATCCGTGGTGGCCTCCGCCAGCACGGTCTCGTCGATCTCGGTCACGCCGGCCAGTGCCAGCTTCTCGATCTCCTGGCGCGCGGCCAGCAGGTTGCCCTCCACCCGCGCGACCAGCAACGCCAGCGCCGGGTCGGTGATGCGCAGACCGTTCTTCTGCAGCCGCGCACGGATCCAGCTACCCAGCTGGGCCGGCGGCACCGGGCGCGCGTGGATCACCACCGCACGGTTCTCCAGGGCCTTGAACCAGGCCGCCCGCCGCATGTCGCGATCCGGCCGCGGCAACTGCAGCAGCAGAACCAGGTCAGCCTGCGGGTCGCCGGCGTAGGCCTTCAGGTGGTCGCCACCGGTCTTGCCCGGCTTGCCGGTCGCCAGGCGCACGTCCAGCACCGTGCGCTCGGCAAACAGCGACCGGTCGCGGATCGCGGCCTCGAACGGGCCCCAGTCCGATTGCGCGGTCAGGTCCAGCACCGTGCGCTCCAGGAAGCCCTGCTCGCGGGCGGCAGCGCGGATCGCATCGGCCGCCTCGATCGCCTGCAACGGCTCCTCGGCCAGCAACAGGTAGATCGGCGCGAGCCCGCGCGCCAGATCCTGCTCCAGGCGGGCGATATCCAGCGCCATTACGGGGCCGGGTCCTCCGCGGCTTCGCGCAGGCTGCCGTCCGGCTCGATCAGGGCGGCGATCCGGCGCTGCAGCTGGCTGACGATGTCGCGGTCCATCGCCTCGCGCAGGGTGGATTCGCGCTCGCCCCGGCTGAGCACCGCGGTGCCATCGAACAGATAGATGCGCGAGGCGCGCAGTGGCCCCAGGTCGACCGCCTCGCCGTCCACCGGGCGCAGGCGCGCGTCGACCGTGCGCACCAGTTCGTACTCGGACACCCGCGCGGCCTCGGTCACCGACAGCGTGCGGCGCTGATCGTTGACCGAACGGATCTCCAGGATCGCACCCTGACCCTCCGGGCGCTGGCGCACGACGTCCACGCCCGAGGAGCCCAAGGTCACGGCCAGTTCGCGGTACAGCGAGTCGCGCGCATTGATGCCCGTGATCTGCACCGGATTCAGTGTCTCCGGCCACTCGCTACTGCCACGCAGCTGAAAGCCGCAGGCGGCCAGCGCGGCCACCAGGACCAGTACCAGACCCGCGCGCAAAAGGGCGCTCATTGTGGCTTCACCACGAAGTTGACCAGACGGCCGGGAACGACGATCACCTTGATCACATCCTGCCCCTCGATATGGCGCTGCACGTTCTCGTCGTTGCGCGCAACGGTCTCGATCGCGTCCTTGTCGGCCCCGGACGGGACCGCGATCTCGGCACGGCGCTTGCCGTTCACCTGCACCGCCAGGGTCTCCTGCGCGGCCTGGCGTGCGGCCTCGTCGACCTGCGGCCATTGCGTGGCGGCCACCAGCTCGTCGTGACCCAGGGTCCGCCACAGCGTTTCGGTCACGTGCGGGATGATCGGGGCCAGCATGCGCACGATGCCCTCCAGCGCCTCCTGGCGCACGGCTGCGGCCCCGGCGGCGTCCTGCGGGAACTTGCCAAGGTCGTTCAGCAGTTCCATGTTCGCGGCCACCGCGGTGTTGAAGGTCTGGCGCCGGCCGATGTCGTCGGTGACCTTGGCGATGGTGTCGTGCAGCTTGCGTCGCAGCTCGCGCCCGGCATCGTCCAGCGCGTCCGTGTCCAGCGCCCCGGGCGACTCGCCGCCCACGTGCTCGTGGACCGCGCGCCACAGGCGCTTGATGAAGCGATGCGCGCCCTCCACGCCGGAGTCGGACCATTCCAGCGACAGGTCCGGGGGTGCGGCGAACATGGTGAACAGCCGCGCGGTATCCGCGCCGAAACGCTCAATCAGAGCCTGCGGGTCCACACCGTTGTTCTTCGACTTGGACATCTTCTCCATGCCGCCGACCACGACCGGCGCCCCGTCCTCGCGGTGGCGCGCGGCCTTCACCGAACCGTCCTCGGCGCGTTCCAGTTCGACGTCCGCCGGGTTGATCCAGTCCTTCCCGCCGTCACTGCGCTCGCGATAGAAGGTCGGTGCGATCACCATGCCCTGGGTCAGCAAGCGGGTGAACGGCTCGTCGGAGGCCAGCAGGCCCTCGTCGCGCAGCAGCTTGTGGAAGAAGCGTGCGTACAACAGGTGCAGCACGGCGTGCTCGATGCCGCCGACGTATTGATCCACCGGCAGCCAGTGGTCGGCGCGTGCATCCAGCATGGCTGTGCCGTTGTCGGCGCAGGCGTAGCGGGCGAAGTACCAGCTGGATTCGAAGAAGGTGTCGAAGGTGTCGGTCTCGCGCCGCGCCGGCTTCCCGCATTCCGGGCACGGGGTCTCGAAGAATTCGGGCATGCGCGCCAGCGGCGAGCCGGCGCCGTCCGGGATCACGTCCTCGGGCAGGCGCACCGGCAGATCCGCTTCCGGCACCGGCACGGCGCCACAGGCCTCGCAGTGGATCACCGGGATCGGGCAACCCCAGTAGCGCTGGCGCGAGATGCCCCAGTCGCGCAGGCGGTAGTTGCGCCGGCGCCGGCCCAGCCCGGCCTGCTCCAGGTGTTCGGCAATCGCGGCCTTGGCCGCCTCCGATGCCTGGCCGTCGAAATCACCGGAGTTCACGAGAACGCCGGCGTCGGTGAACGCGGCCTGCTGCACATCGACCGTGGCGCCGTCCGCCGGGGCGATCACCTGGCGGATCGGCAGACCATATTTCGTCGCGAACTCGTGGTCGCGCTCGTCGTGCGCCGGAACGGCCATCACCGCGCCGGTGCCGTATTCCATCAGCACGAAGTTGGCGACCCAGACCGGGACATCCTCGCCGGTCAGCGGGTGGCGAGCGGTGAAGCCCAGCGCGCGGCCCTTCTTCTCCATCGTGGCCAGGTCCGCCTCGGCCACCCCGCCCTGCGCGCAATCCGCGACGAACGCGGCCAGCTCGGCGTCCTGCTCCGCCAGCGCCTGCACCCGTGGGTGCTCCGGCGCCAGCGCCATGTAGGACACACCGAACAGGGTATCCGGGCGCGTGGTGTAGACGGCCAGCGCCTCGCCACCGTCCACCGCGAACTCGAGCTCCACGCCCTCGGAACGCCCGATCCAGTTGCGCTGCATGGTGCGCACCTGGTCCGGCCAGCCGTCGAGGTCATCCAGGGCCTCCAGCAGTTCGTCGGCGTAGTCGGTAATCCGCAGGAACCACTGCGGCATCTCGCGGCGCTCGACGACCGCCCCGGAGCGCCAGCCACGGCCCTCGATCACCTGTTCGTTGGCGAGCACCGTCTGGTCCACCGGGTCCCAGTTCACGGTCGCCTTCTTGCGATAGACCAGGCCTTTCTTCAGCAGGCGCACGAACAGCCACTGTTCCCAGCGGTAGTAATCGGCGTCGCAGGTGGCGAACTCGCGCGACCAGTCGTAGGCAAAGCCCAGGCGCTTGAGCTGGGTGCGCATCTGCTCGATGTTCTGGCGAGTCCAGGCCGCCGGCGGCACGTGGTTCTGCATCGCCGCGTTCTCGGCCGGCAAGCCAAAGGCGTCCCAGCCCATCGGCTGCAGCACGCTGCGCCCCTGCATGCGCTGGAAGCGCGCGATCACGTCGCCGATGGTGTAGTTGCGCACATGCCCCATGTGCAGCTTGCCCGAGGGGTACGGGAACATGGACAGGCAGTAGAACGGCTCGCCGGCGGCATCCTCGCGCGCCCGGAAGCAGTCGGCCTCCTCCCACTGGCGCTGCACCTGCGCCTCGATCATCTCCGGGGAATACTGCTCCTGCATGTGGCCCACCTGCCCTGTGTGTTCGCGTGAAACAAAGAACTGCGCAGAATACCAGTCGCCCCCACCCCCTCCAAGCGGCTGGGAAACCGCCCGGCCACCCCTCGCCACACGTCTTCGATGTGATATCCGTCACGCAACGCCGGGAACAGCACCCCTACCTGACTGCCACAAGACCTACATTCAAAGAAAGCGGTTGGCAGAACGTTCTCAGGAGGCAGGTTATGAGTGAAGAGAAAGACGTGGTCCCCATGCTGCAGCGCGCCTATCCCGAGGACTTGGGGGAAACGGTCCCCGAACACACGCCGGAGACGGATTCCCCGGCCATCCGCGAGGTCGCGACGGAGGACCTGGGCACCTGGCTCGGCAAGGGCTGGCGAGACCTCTGGCAGATGCCAGTGGCCCTGGTGCACGGCCTGGTGATCACCCTGGCCGCGCTGATCCTGCTGGGCCTGTCCTGGAATCAGCCGTGGATGGCCTTCTCGCTTCTGGCCGGCATCCTGCTCCTCGGACCCGTACTCGCCGTCGGTGTGAACTACCTCGCGCTGCAGAAAGAGCGCGGCGAACCGGGCGGTTCCGGTCTCGGCTGGCTGGGGCCGATGGGTGGCTCGATCTGGGCCTTTGCCGCGCTTCTGGCCATCCTGTTCGTGATCTGGGCCAGCTTTGTCTGGATGTGGATCGCGGTGCTTAACATCGGCGAAATCGCGGTCATGGGACAGTTGCACCACCTGGTGGGCGCGATGCTCAGCAGCGGTGCCGGCATCATCTCGCTGGTCGGGGTGGTGGTGGCCGCCATCGTGTTCGGCCTCGCGGTATTCGCCCTCAGCCTGGTCACGATCCCGGCCCTGCTGGATCACCGGATCCGCGATGACGCCCCGCAAAAGAGCCTGATCGAATCGATCGGGGTCAGCCTGAAGGCCTTCAGTCACAACCCGGGTACGCTGATCCTGTGGGGCCTGATCATCACCGCGCTGTTCATGGTTTCGGTGGCGACCGCCCTGCTGGCCCTGATCGTGATCTTCCCCTGGCTGGGCTTTGCCATGTGGCACGCCTACCGGGATCTGGTCCCAATGCCCTGAACCCCCGCAATCCCGGCAGCGGCTCCGATACTCCCGAGGAAACACGGCCCGATTCACGCACCCGGAGCGCCCCTGCTCCGGGTGCGTGCGCTCGTGCTAACGTTGAACCTTGGGGAGACGGCGTCACAGGCCGCCCCTGAAAACCGAGACCTGCAACCGCGAAGGATAGGCCGATGAGCGAGGAACGGAAGGAACAGGATGAGCAGCGCGAATCGCGCCTGAGCGATGCGTACCACCGCATGCTGAACGAGGTCACCGAGGATCTCGAAAAGCTGGAGGACAAGACCAGCAAGGCGATCACCGAGGCTCTGGAGAACGCCCGCGACCGCGTGCAGCAGGCCAGTGACCTGACCCGCGAAGAGGCTCACGAGGTGATGGATTACCTGCGCCGCGACCTGCAGGATCTGGGCGCCTACCTCGACAACCGCAGCTCCGACTGGCGTGGCTGGCTACAGATCGATCTGGGTCTGATCGAGGCCAGCATCAAGAACGCCCTGGAACGCATCGCCGACCGCACCCGGGTCGAGATCACCGAACTGACCGCGCGCGCCCAGGTGATGGGCGAGTGGCACACCGGCGAGATCACCGGCCCCGGCGAATTGCTCTGCAAGCAATGCGGCCATCCCGTGCACATGACGAAGGTCGGCCGCATCCCGCCGTGCTCCAACTGCCACAACACGACGTTCCGTCGCGGCCCCGGCGGGACCGAGGCCGAATAACCCGTCAGCGTCGGCGGCGACGGCCGACCGCGGCACCGGCAACCACCAGCACCAGCGCGGCCAGCACGGCCGGCCCCGCCCCGGTGGCGGTTGCCGGCGTCACGCCGTGGCGAGGCTGCAGCGTGCCCGTGACTACCTCGCGGGTGAAGATCCCCGAACGCTCGAGTATCCGGCCATCGGCATCAATCAGGGCCGAGATGCCGGTATTGGTTGCCCGGATCATCGGGCGCCCGGTCTCCACCGCCCGTACCCGGGCAATCTGCAGATGCTGGGCCGGGGCGAGGCTGTCGCCAAACCAGGCGTCGTTGGAGACGTTTACCAGGAACCCGGCCTCTGGCAGCGCGGCGCGGATGTGGCGCGAATATGCCGCTTCGTAGCAGATGCTGACCCCGGCGGTCTGACCGGCCACCCGCATGCGCCCGTCGCCGGTACCCGGGGAAAGGTCGGACATCGGGATCGCCAGCAACCGGTCCAGCCAGTCGAGCTGGCCGCGCAACGGGATGTACTCGCCGAAGGGGACCAGCTGGCGCTTGTTGTAGCCGGCCCCGGTGGTCACGTTGACCACCGAGTTGTACACATGGCGTCCGGCCGACGCATGGTCGAAGACCCCAGTCACCAGTTCGCTGTCATGCTCCGCCAGCGACTGGGCGAGCTGCCCGAGTGGCTGCTGGACCTCGACATAGAACGCGGGGATCGCGGTCTCCGGCCAGACCACCAGGTCCACCTCACCCGCCTCGCGGGTCAGTTCCTCGTAGACCCCCAGCGAATACTCGATGCCATCGGCATCCCACTTGCGCGCCTGATCGATGTTGCCCTGGACCATGGCCACCGAGATCGTCTCGCCGCCCGGCTCCACCCAGCGCGCGAGCCCCAGCGACAATGAGGCGATCACCAGGGCCCCCACCAGGCCCGCGCCCAGCCAGCGCTGCCGGGTCAGAAACACCAGGACCAGCGCCACGGCCAGCAGGGCTACCACCAGCCCCGCCCCCAGCTCGCCGACCAGTGGCAACCAGGGCTGTAGCGGCGTGTCGAGCACGGTGTGGCCGAACAGCAGCCAGGGGAAGCCGGAGAACAGCCAGGAACGCGCCAGCTCCATCAGCACCAGGCCACCGGCCAGCGCCAGCAAGCCGGCCGGACGCCCCAGTGGCAGGAAGCGCGCCGCCAATCCGGCCAGCAACGCCGGATAGCCCGCCAGGGCCAGTACGAATAGCACGGTAATCAGCGAGGCGACCACCAGTGGCGCCTGCCCGAACACCAACAGGCTATTGAAGATCCAGCTCACCCCCATCCCGAAGAATCCGAGGCCGAAGGCATAGCCCGTCCACGCGGCGCGGCGCGGTCGGGCACCCGGCAACAGGGCGAACCACACGGCCAGGGCCAACGGGGCGGCTAGGAACCAGCCAACCGGGGCAAAGGCCAGGGTTGCACCCGCCCCAGCCAGCAGGGCAACGAGCCCGGAAGCCCAGAGCGGCAGGCGTTCGACAAGGGTCTGCATGCCGATCAGGGGATGTGGCGGTCGTCCGGCTCCCGGGCCGGACCATCGAACGGCTGCGAGCCTTCACCGGTGGCAGCCTGCATGTCCGGCTCCGGCAGGCGCATCTCCAGCAGGTGCAGGCGCCGATTGTCGGCGCGCAGGACGCGGAACTGCATGCCATCCACGACGATCTGTTCGCCACGGCGCGGGACATGCCCGAAATGCGACAGCACCAGGCCACCGATGGTGTCGAAGTCGTCCTCGCTGTAGGCGGTCTGGAAGTAGGCGTTGAACTCCTCCATCGGGGTCAGCGCCTTGATGGTGTAACGCCCGCCGGGGTGCTGCATGATCTGGGTCAGGTAGTCCTCGACATCGTGCTCGTCCTCGATCTCGCCGACGATCTGCTCCAGAACGTCCTCGATAGTCACCAGGCCGGCCACGCCGCCATACTCGTCCACCACGATCGCCATGTGGTTGCGGCTCAGGCGAAATTCCTTCAGCAACACGTTCAGACGCTTGCTCTCCGGCACGAACACCGCCGGGCGCAGGATCTCCTGCATATCGAAGGCGGCATCGTCCGGCTCGCCAAAGAAGCGCAGCAGGTCCTTGGCGAGCAGGACGCCGACCACTTCGTCGCGGTGATCCCCCACCACCGGCAGGCGCGAATGCGCGGAAGCGACCACGTCCGGGAGGAACTCGGAAAGCCCGGCGTCGCGGCGCACGACTTCCATCTGCGCGCGCGGGATCATGATGTCGCGCACCTGCATGTCCGCGACGTTGAGCACCCCCTCCAGCATGGTCAGGGCCTCGGGATCGACCAGCTCGCGGGCGTGGGCACCGCGCAGGCACTCGATCAGCTCGTGTCGGGTCGCCGGCTCGCGGCGCGGGCGCAGGATCTCGCCGGCGCGGATCAGCCAGCGCCGCCAGATCGGTTGTTCGTCGGGTTCGGGTTCAGGCATCGGGGGCGGTTCCGGCAGGATGCGGCGACAGGACGCGGGCCGGAGGGTCGGCATCGTAGGGATTGGGATAGCCTAACCCGGCCAGGATCGAGGACTCAATTGCCTCCATCCGCGCGGCCTCGTCCGGCGTCTGGTGATCCATGCCCTGCAGGTGCAACATCCCGTGCACCACCATGTGGTGGTAATGGGCCGCCAGCGTCTTGCCCTGTTCCGCCGCCTCGCGCGCCAGCACCGGCACGCACAGGACGATATCACCGAGATAGGCGCTCGCCTCGGGGGGCAAGCCCGGCGGCAGCGCCGGCGCCGGGAATGACAGCACATTGGTCGCGTAGTCGCGTCCCCGGAAGGTGTGATTCAGCGACTGGCCCTCCTCGGCCTCCACCAGGCGCAGAGTGACTGTGGCCGCGCCCGCCCCGCGCCAGGCGGCGCGGGCCGCCCGGTGCAAGGTGGTGGGGCCGGGCAGACCGGCACGCGGAACAGCGTATTGCACCGCGATTTCAAGCGCCATCGGCACTCCGCCCGGAACCAAGCTCCGACTCCCCAGCCGGCTTGCCAGACGCATGGTCGTGGGCCTCGTAGGCCTCGACGATGCGCTGCACCAGCGGGTGGCGCACCACGTCACCGGCCTGGAAACGGGTGATATGCACCCCCTCCACGCCCTGCAGGATCTGCATCGCGTGTTTGAGGCCCGACCCCTGCCCCCGCGGCAGGTCCACCTGGGTGATGTCGCCGTTGACCACCGCAGTCGAGCCGAAGCCGATGCGGGTCAGGAACATCTTCATCTGCTCGAGGGTGGTGTTCTGCGCCTCGTCGAGGATGATGAAGGCCTCGTTCAGGGTGCGCCCGCGCATGTAGGCCAGCGGCGCGACTTCGATCACCTGGCGTTCCATCAAGCGTGCGGTCTGATCGAAGCCCATCAGTTCGTACAGGGCGTCGTACATCGGCCGCAGGTAAGGATCGATCTTCTGCGCCAGATCGCCGGGCAAAAAGCCCAGGCGCTCGCCGGCCTCCACCGCCGGACGCACGAGCACCAGGCGCTGCACGCGGTCCTGCTCCAGAGCGGCGACCGCGGCGGCCACCGCAAGGTAGGTCTTGCCGGTCCCGGCCGGGCCGATGCCAAAACTGAGATCGTGCCGCGCGATCGCGGACAGGTATTTCGCCTGACGCGGGCCGCGACCACGGATCACCACGCGTTTGAGGCGCAACGTGGGATCGTCGCCCGTGCCCTCGGGCTCCGCCAGCCCCTCAACATGGGCGGTCTGCAGCGCGGTATGCACCTGCTCCAGGCTGACCGGTTCTTCCTGCGCCATCCGGTGCAGGTCGTGGATCAAGGCCCCGGCCGCCTTCACGGCACCGCCCGGCCCGGTGAGATTGAAGCGCGGCCCGCGATTGTGCACGGCCACGCCCAGGCGCGACTCGATCAGGCGCAGGTGGGCATCCAGCGGCCCGGAGATCCGCGCGAGCGTCTCCTGGTCACCAGGCTCCAGGGTGAAATCCAGACGATTGGCCATGCGTCGGTTTCCCTAGGCGCCGACGGCGGCGGGCATCGCCCGCTCCACCGTGCGCCCGCGCAGGGAATGTGCCAGGGCCTCGGTAATCTCGACCGGGATCAACTGCCCGATCAGGCCGGGGTCCCCGGCGAAGTTGACGATGCGGTTGTTCGCCGTGCGCGCGGCCAGTTCGCCGGGGTTGCGCTTGGCCGGACCTTCCACCAGCACCGGCTCGACGTTGCCCACCATGGACTCGTTTCGCGCACGGCCGTTCTGCTCGATCAGGGCCTGCAACTCGGCCAGACGGGCCTTCTTGGTCGCCATCGGCACGTCATCCGGCAGCGATGCGGCCGGGGTGCCCGGACGCGCGCTGTAAATAAAGCTGAAGGAGAAATCAAAATGCAGCTCCTCGATCAGCTTCATCGTCGCGGCGTGGTCGGCGTCGGTCTCGCCGGGGAAGCCGACGATGAAGTCCGAGGAGAGATCCAGGTCCGGGCGCGCCTCGCGCAGGCGGCGGATCTTGGACTTGTATTCCAGGATCGTGTGGCCGCGTTTCATCTGCGCCAGGATGCGGTCGGAGCCGCTTTGCACCGGCAGGTGCAGGTGACTGACCAGCTTCGGTTCGTCGGCAAAGGCCTGGATCAGTGAATCGGAAAACTCCACCGGGTGCGAGGTGGTGAAGCGGATGCGCTCGATCCCGTCGACCGCCGCGACATAGTGGATCAGCAGGGCCAGGTCCGCAGTGTCGCCGTCATCCATCGGCCCGCGGTAGGCATTCACGTTCTGCCCCAGCAGGTTGATCTCCCTGACCCCCTGCGCGGCCAGCGCGGCCACCTCGGCAATCACGTCGTCGAACGGGCGGCTGATCTCGTCGCCGCGCGTGTAGGGCACCACGCAGAAGCTGCAGTACTTGGAGCAGCCTTCCATCACCGAGACGAACGCACTCGGACCGTCGGCCTTCGGCTCCGGCAGGCGGTCGAATTTCTCGATCTCGGGGAAGGAGATATCCACCACCGGGGCGCGCTCACGGCGCACCGACTGGATCATGGCCGGCAGGCGATGCAGGGTCTGCGGGCCGAACACCAGATCCACGTACGGGGCCCGGGCGCGCAGGGCATCGCCCTCCTGACTGGCAACACAACCGCCCACACCGATGATCACCTCCGGCCGGCGTTCCTTGATCTGCCGCCAGCGCCCCAGTAGCGAGAAGACCTTCTCCTGCGCCTTCTCGCGAATGGAGCAGGTGTTCATCAGCAGCAGGTCGGCCTGCTCCGGATCATCGGTACGCTCCGCCCCGTGCAGCTCACGCAGTGCGTCGAGCATGCGATCGGAGTCGTACTCGTTCATCTGACAGCCGTGCGTCTGGATGTAGACCTTGCGGATCATGCTCTCGGTACTTCGCTAGTGGGTGAACAGTGGCTTATGTGTTTTCTAAAACGGGACGTCGTCGTCATCGAAGCCGCCGCCGGAGGCCGGCGCGTTGCTGCGGTTGCCGCCTTGCTGGCCACCGCCGCCGTAGGCATTGCCGCCGCCATAACCCGGGTCCTGGTCGAAACCGCCACCACCGCCGCCACTGCCACCGCGACCGCCGATCAGCTGCATCTCGTTGGCCACGACCTCGGTGCTGTAACGATCATTACCGGATTGGTCCTGCCATTTGCGGGTCTGGATCTTGCCTTCGACATAGACCTGCGAGCCCTTGGACAGGTACTGCGCGGCGATATCCGCCAGGCGCCCGAACATCACCACCCGGTGCCATTCGGTGTTTTCGCGCTTCTCGCCGGAGTTCTTGTCGGTCCACTGCTCCGACGTCGCCAGACGCAGATTGGTGACGGTAACCCCGTTCGGGGTCTCGCGCTTTTCCGGGTCAGCCCCGAGGTTGCCGAGCAGGATGACTTTGTTGACGCCGCGGGCCATGGGGCCTCCTTGTGTCCAGCATGGAGAAACAGATTCGATAGTGTAGCAGCCCACCCCGGCCGCGACAGTGCACCGGTCCGGGATGTGGACAGATTCGCGCGGCCAGTCGGGGAGGCATTGCGCGCGTTCTACGCGCCTGGCTTGCGCGCCAACCAGGCCGTCAGCTCGGGGGTGTCCGGGCCTCCTGGCTCCACCTTCAGGTACAAGGAACCGGCATCCGGCGACAGGTCCGCCTCGTGCACGCCGGGCCATGCGGCAAGCGCCCGCAGCAGTTCCGCGTCACGACCGGACCAGTGATCGGGTACCGCGACCACCCGGTTCGACCGGTAGCGCGGATGCATCCCGCGGGCGATCCACCACCAGGCCAGCAGCAACGGCACCCCGGCGAGGAACACCCCGACCGGCCCGACCAGTGTCAGCAGGACACCTCCCAGCACGCCGCCGGCGAAAATCCCAAGGAACTGCGCGGTGGCAAAGCCGCCCATCGCCGTGCCCTTGTGGGCGACCGGCGCCACGCGCGCAACCAGCGACGGCAGTCCCGCCTCAAGCAGGTTGAAGGCGGCAAAGAACAGGACCATCAGCGCCGCCAGCGTCCACAGACCGCCGCCGTCGAGCACCAGCAGGGCCAGCAGGATCTGCACCCCGGCCAGCAGGGCGATCGCCCCGCGCAGCACGCTGTGCACGCGCCGGCGGCGCTCGCCGAAGATGATCCCCGGGAGCATCAGCGCGAACCCCGCCAGCAGCACCGGCACATAGAACTTCCAGTGGCTGGCACCCGCTAGCCCGAGCGTCTCCACCAGCTGCACCGGGATAACCAGAAAGTTCGCGGCCAGGACCAGGTGCAGCACGAAGATGCCGAGGTTCAGGCGCAACAGGTCCGGGGCGCGCAGCACGCGGGGCAGTGCCGACCAGACCGGCACCATGTCCGGGTGTGCCCGCGCCCGTGCCGGGGTTGGCACCCAAAGGAACAGGATCACAATCGCGACCAGTCCGAGCAGCGCCGACAGGCCGAAGATCCCGGACAATCCCGCCGCCTGGTCCACCACCGGGCCCAGAGCCATCGCTGCGGTGAAGGTCAGGCCGATGGTCAGCCCGATCACGGCGAGGGCCCGCATACGCCGTTCCTCGCCGACCAGGTCCGCTGTCAGGGCCAGGATCACCGCTGCCACCGCACCCGCCCCCTGCAGGGCACGCCCGAGGATGATGCCGTGGATGGTCTCGGCGACCGCGGCGAGCACACTGCCAGCAACGAACAGCAACAGCCCGGCGAGGATCAGCGGCTTGCGGCCGACCCGGTCCGACAAGAGACCGAACGGGATCTGCAGCACGGCCTGGGTGAGTCCGTAGATCCCGAGCGCCAGGCCCATCAGCAGCGGGGTTGCGCCGGGGATACGGTCGGCATGCAGCATGAACACCGGCAGGACCATGAACAGGCCGGCCATGCGCACGCCATAAATCGCCGCCAGCCCAGTGGTGGCGCGCAGCTCGCGGGGATTCATGGCGTCCGGGACCGACGCAGGCAAGAAGAACTCTTCATGTCCGGGGAGTTTACCGGCAAGCGCGGCGGGGAAACCATGGCGAGCGCGGCCCGGGTGTTACCATGGATGGTTTGCGGCGCCCCAATGGAAACACTGATCCGTGTTTTCGCTAGCGCGCCGCGCGACGTAACCCAGTGGAGTCGATCCAGCCCCATGGACAGCATCAGCATTCGCGGCGCCCGCACCCATAACCTGAAGAACGTGGACCTCGACCTGCCGCGCGAACGGCTGATCGTGATTACCGGCGTTTCCGGTTCGGGCAAATCCTCGCTGGCCTTCGACACCCTGTTCGCCGAGGGCCAGCGCCGCTACGTGGAGAGCCTGTCGACCTACGCCCGGCAGTTCCTGTCGATGATGGAAAAGCCCGACGTCGACCAGATCGAGGGTCTGTCGCCGGCGATCTCCATCGAGCAGAAGAGTACCTCGCACAACCCGCGCTCCACCGTCGGGACCATCACCGAGATCTACGACTACCTGCGCCTGCTGTTCGCGCGCGCCGGCGAGCCGCGCTGCCCGGAACACGGCGAGACCCTGGCCGCCCAGACCATCTCGCAGATGGTCGACCAGGTACTCGATCTGCCGGAGGGCGACAAGGTCATGCTGTTGTCGCCGGTGGTCCGCGGCCGCAAGGGCGAACACCACAAGATGCTCGAGGCGATGCGCTCCCAGGGCTACCTGCGCGCGCGTATCAATGGCGAGATCCACGACCTCGACGCCCTGCCGGCGCTGGACCCCAAGCGCAAGCACAACATCGAGATCGTGATAGACCGCTTCCGCGTGCGCGAGGACCTGCGCCAGCGCCTGGCCGAGTCCTTCGAAACCGCCACCGAACTGGCCGATGGCCTGGCGCTGATCGCGTGGATGGACGAGCCGGAACGCGAGCCGATGATCTTCTCGGCGCGCTACGCCTGTCCGATTTGCGGCTATGCCCTGCGCGAGCTGGAGCCCCGGCTGTTCTCGTTCAACAACCCGGCAGGCGCCTGCCCCACCTGCGACGGCCTCGGTGTGCACCAGTTCTTCGACCCCGAACGGGTCGTGTCGCAGCCCGAGCTAAGCCTTGGTGGCGGGGCCGTACGGGGCTGGGATCGGCGCAACGCCTGGTACTTCAGCCTGCTGACCAGTCTCGCCCGGCATTACGACTTCGACGTGGAGGCCCCTTGGCAGGAATTGCCGGCCGAGGTCCGCGCGGTGGTCCTGCATGGTTCGGGCACGGAGAAGGTCAAGCTGTCGACCCCGGCCGCCAACGGCCAACTACGCACCGACGAACGCGTGTTCGAGGGTGTGATCCCGAACCTGGAGCGGCGCTACCGCGAGACCGACTCCGCGGCAGTGCGCGAGGAACTGGGCCGCTACCAGGCGGAACAGCCCTGCCCCGACTGCCACGGCACGCGCCTCAACTCGGCCGCACGCAACGTCTTTGTCAGCGACATGACCCTGCCCGAGGTCACGCACATGAGCGTGGCCAACGCGCAGGCCTTTTTCGACGACCTCCGCCTGCCGGGACGCTTCGCCCAGATCGCCGAGAAGATCGTGCGCGAGATCTCCGCGCGCCTGGGGTTCCTCAACGATGTCGGCCTGGACTACCTGACCCTGGACCGCTCCGCCGACACGCTTTCCGGCGGCGAGGCCCAGCGTATCCGCCTCGCCTCGCAGATCGGCTCGGCCCTGGTCGGGGTGATGTACATCCTCGACGAGCCATCAATCGGCCTGCACCAGCGCGACAACGCACGCCTGCTGAAGACCCTGAGCCACCTGCGCGACCTCGGCAACACGGTCATCGTGGTGGAGCATGACGAGGATGCCATCCGACAAGCCGATTATGTCGTGGACATCGGCCCCGGCGCGGGTCGCCACGGCGGCCACATTGTGGCGTCGGGCACCCCGGAGGCGGTCGCGAATCATCCGGATTCCCTCACCGGCGCATACCTGCGCGGCACCCGCTGCATCCCGGTGCCGGACCAGCGGACGCCGCCCGACGCGGAGCGCGAGATCCGCGTAATCGGCGCGCGTGGCAACAACCTGAAGGGCGGTGATTTCGCCTTCCCCACCGGGCTGTTCACCTGCGTGACCGGGGTCTCGGGCTCCGGCAAGTCCACCCTGGTCAACAACACCCTGTACCCGGCCGTCGCCACCGCCCTCCATGGCGGGCGCCACCACATCGAGGATCACGACCGCATCGACGGCATGGAGTTGATCGACAAAGTGGTCGACATCGACCAGAGCCCGATCGGGCGTACCCCGCGCTCCAACCCGGCCACCTATACCGGCCTGTTTACGCCCATACGCGAACTGTTTGCCGCAACCGGCGAGGCGCGCTCGCGCGGCTACAAGCCCGGGCGCTTCTCGTTCAACGTCCGTGGCGGGCGCTGCGAGGCCTGCCAGGGCGATGGCGTGATCAAGGTGGAAATGCACTTCCTGCCCGACGTCTTCGTCCCCTGCGACGTCTGCAAGGGCCATCGCTATAACCGCGAGACCCTGGACGTGCGCTACAAGGGCAAGAATATCCACGAAGTCCTGGAGATGACCGTCGAAGAGGCCCTCGACTTCTTCCAGCCGGTACCGGTGATCCACCGCAAGCTCGAGATGCTGATGGAGGTGGGCCTGTCCTACATCCAGCTGGGGCAGAATGCCACCACCCTTTCCGGTGGCGAGGCCCAGCGCATCAAGCTCGCCCGCGAGCTCTCCAAGCGCGATACCGGTCGTACGCTCTACATCCTCGACGAGCCGACCACCGGCCTGCATTTCGAGGATATCGCCCAGCTCCTGCGCGTGCTCCACCGCCTCCGCGACCATGGCAATACCATCGTCGTGATCGAGCACAACCTCGACGTCATCAAGACCGCCGACTGGCTGATCGACATCGGCCCGGAAGGCGGCAGCGGCGGCGGTGAACTCCTCGTGGCAGGCGCCCCCGAAGCGGTGGCCGCCACCGCCCACAGCCACACCGGGCAGTTCCTTGCACCGCTGCTCCCCGCCGCAAGCTCTTCCCACGCCGCCAACGGTTAACGACCCGCGGCCTTTTCCATCTCCACGGGCTGCGCGCCTGCGCACCGTCCCCACAGACCGCGCTTCCCTCTCTCTTTCTAAATTCGCGGTTACCCAGACGCAAGAAAGCCGGCGCAAGGCCGGCTTTCCGAGCGCCCAACCTGCGAGCGCGATTTCCTCTGGCGACGGACCCTCAGGCGGCTTCGCCTTCTCCGGCATCCAGTTCCGGACGATCCACGAGTTCAACGTAGGCCATCGGGGCATTATCACCCGCGCGGTTGCCGCACTTCAGGATCCGCAGGTAGCCACCGGGCCGCGCCTGGTAGCGCGGACCCAGTTCGGCGAACAGCTTGCCCACAATCTCCTTGTCACGAAGACGGGCAAACGCCAGCCGACGACCGTGAACGCTGTCTTCCTTGGCCAGCGTGATCAGCGGTTCGGCGACGCGACGCAGCTCTTTCGCCTTGGGCAGCGTGGTCTTGATCAGTTCGTGCCGGAACAGGGCCACGGACATGGCCTGAAACGTGGCCTTGCGGTGCGAGCTGTTGCGGCCCAGCTGACGGCCGGAATGACGATGACGCATGAGAGGCTTCCTCTAAAAAACGATGGGCGCGGGGCGCCGTGATTACTCGTTGTCGTCGCGCAGACCCGGCGGCGGCCAGTTCTCGAGACGCATGCCGAGCGACAGCCCGTGGGTCGCCAGCGTGTCCTTGATTTCAGTCAGCGATTTCTTACCGAGGTTCGGCGCACGCAGCAGCTCGACCTCGGTGCGCTGGACGAGATCCCCAATGTAGTACAGGTTCTCGGCCTTCAGGCAGTTGGCCGAACGCACCGTCAGTTCCAGCTCGTCCACCGGACGCAGCAGCACCGGGTCGATCGCGCCACCCACGGCACCCGCCACTTCGGCCGACTCTTCTTGCAAGTCCACGAACGGCGCCAGCTGGCCCTGAAGGATCGTCGCGGCTTGACGCACGGCGTCATCCGGGGCGATCGCACCATTGGTTTCGAGCTCGAGCACCAGGCGATCCATATCGGTCCGCTGGGCCAGACGCGCGCTTTCGACGCGATAGGACACGCGGCGAATCGGGCTGAAGCTGGCGTCCAGCAACAGTCGACCAATACCCGTGTCATCCCCACCCTCGGCTTGCCGACGCGTGCTGACGGGTTCGTACCCGCGACCCGCGCGCGCCGTCAGAGTGATGTCCAGATCCACGTTCTTGGTGATCGTCGCGATCACGTGTTCCGGGTTCACCACCTCGACGTCATGGTCGACCTGAATGTCGCCGGCCGTCACCACGCTCGGACCCTTCTTCCTCAGGGTCAGCGTGGACTCGTCGCGGCTGTGCATACGCAGCGCAACACCCTTCAGGTTCAGCAGGATGTCGACGACATCTTCCTGTACCCCTTCGATGGTGGTGTACTCGTGCAGCACGCCTTCAATCCGGGCCTCGACAATGGCGGCACCCGGGATGGACGACAGCAACACACGTCGCAGGGCATTGCCCAGGGTGTGGCCGAAGCCGCGTTCCAGCGGCTCGAGGGCGACCTTGGCCTGATTCCGATTCTCGGCCTCGACCTCGATCTGCTGTTTCTTGACCAGTTCGTTCGACTGCATTGTGACTCCTGGCGCCAGGCCGAAAAACGATTACTTCGAGTACAGCTCGACGACGAGCGACTCGTTGATGTCCGCAGGCAGATCGGAACGATCCGGGATCGCCTTGAACGTACCCTCGAACTTGCTGGTGTCCACTTCGATCCAGCTCGGGAACCCGGTCTGCTCGGCCAGCGTCATCGAGTCCTGGATGCGCACCTGCTTGCGCGCCTTCTCCCGGACCGTAACCACGTCGGACGGCTGCACCTGGTAGGCCGCGATGTTGACCACCTGGCCGTTCACCTGGATCGCTCGATGCGCAACCAGCTGGCGCGCTTCGGAGCGGGTGGAGCCGAAGCCCATGCGGTACACCACGTTATCCAGACGACCTTCCAGCAGCTTCAGCAGGTTCTCACCCGTCGAGCCCTTGCGCTGAGCGGCCTTCTTGTAATAGTTGCGGAACTGCTTTTCCAGCACGCCGTAGATGCGGCGAAGCTTCTGCTTCTCGCGCAGCTGCACGGCGTAGTCCGACAGGCGAGTACGGCGTTCACCGTGCTGACCCGGCGGCTTGTCGAGCTTGCACTTTGTTTCCAGCGCACGGACCCCACTCTTCAGGCCCAGGTCCACGCCTTCACGGCGACTCAACTTGCATTTCGGTCCAATGTAACGAGCCATTCTTCAACTCCAGCCTTAAACGCGGCGTTTCTTGGGCGGCCGGCAGCCGTTGTGAGGGATCGGGGTTACATCACTGATATTCGTGATCTTGAACCCGGCATTGTTCAGCGCACGTACCGCCGACTCGCGACCCGGACCCGGGCCCCGCACCATCACGTCGAGATTCTTCACGCCGTGTTCGGCCGCAGTCGTCCCGGCGCGCTCGGCCGCGATCTGCGCGGCGAACGGCGTCGACTTGCGGGAACCACGGAAGCCCGAACCACCGGAGGTGGCCCAGCTGATCGTGTTCCCCTGCCGGTCGGTGATCGTGATGATCGTGTTGTTGAACGTGGCGTACACATGAGCCACGCCCTCGGCGATGTTTTTGCGGACCTTTTTCTTGGTCCGTGTTTGCGCTTGTGCCATGTACCTGAGATCCCAGTCTGATTACTTGCGAATCGGGCGACGCGGGCCCTTTCGGGTGCGTGCATTCGTCTGCGTCTGCTGACCGCGCAGCGGCAGGCCGCGACGGTGGCGCACGCCACGGTAGCAGCCCAGATCCATCAATCGCTTGATGTTCATGCTGACTTCCCGGCGCAGATCCCCTTCCACGGGGATCTTGTCGATCTGGGCGCGCAGAGCATCCACTTCGGCATCCGTCAGATCCCGCACCTTGATGTCCCGACGCACACCCGCCCCATCGCAGATCAGGCCGGCCCGAGTCGGGCCAATGCCATAGATCGCGGTCAGCGCGATTACCGTGTGCTTCTGGTCAGGAATATTGATTCCAGCGACGCGAGCCATCCAACTTCTCCATCAAAATCCGGCAAAGCCGGCTATAGTAGCAATGATTATGCGTTACGCCAAGCTTCAGCCCTGACGCTGCTTGTGGCGGGCGTCGGAACAGATCACCCGGACCACGCCATTACGCCGAATGACTTTGCAATTCCGGCACATCGGCTTTACAGATGCACGTACCTTCATGGTCTTTCTCCTGGTCTAGCGGATCCCGGTCCCGCCGAAACCCTTCAGATTCGCTTTCTTCATCAAGCCTTCGTACTGGTGGGACACCAGATGCGACTGCAACTGCGCCATGAAATCCATCACCACGATCACGATGATCAGAAGCGAGGTCCCGCCAAAGTAGAAGGGCACGTTCCAATACAGGATCAGAAACTCCGGCAGCAGGCACACTGCGGTGATGTACACCGCCCCCACCGCCGTCAGTCGAGTCATGACCCCGTCAATGAATCTTTCGGTTTGGACACCTGGCCGGATCCCCGGAATGAAGGCGCCCTGCTTCTTCAGATTTTCCGCCGTATCGCGTGAGTTGAACACCAGCGCGGTATAGAAGAAGCAGAAGAAAATAATCGCGGCCGCATAGAACATCACGTACAGCGGCTGTCCCGGCGCCAGCGTCGTCGAGATCTCGCGCAGCCAGTCCATCCCTTCAGCCTGGCCGAACCATTGCCCCAACGTCGACGGGAACAGAATGATACTCGATGCGAAGATCGGCGGGATCACCCCGGCCATGTTCAGCTTCAGCGGCAGGTGCGAGGACTGGCCACCGACCATCTTCCTTCCCACCTGGCGCTTGGCGTAATTGATCGTCACCCGGCGTTGTCCGCGCTCGACGAACACCACGAAGGCGGTCACCGCCAGGGCCAGGACGATCAGAATCACCACGAATGCCGCGGCCAGTTCACCGGTGCGGGCCAACTCCAGGGTTCCGCCAATCGCGCCCGGAAGCCCTGCGACGATACCGGCGAAGATGATGATCGAGATCCCGTTGCCAATGCCGCGTTCCGTAATCTGCTCACCCAGCCACATCAGGAACAGCGTCCCCGTCACCAGCGAGACCACCACGGTGAAGATAAAGATCGGGCCCGGGTTCAGGGCCATCGGCATCCCCTGGATGGTCTGACCATTCAAGGCAATCCCGATCCCGATACTCTGGAACAGCGCGAGCGCCACGGTCCCGTAGCGCGTGTACTGCGTAATCTTGCGACGTCCCTGTTCGCCCTCTTTCTTCAACTGCTGGAGCGCCGGAACGGTCGCGGCCAGAAGCTGCATGATGATGGCGGCCGAGATGTACGGCATCACCCCCAGGGCGAAGATCGACAGGCGCTCCAGCGCCCCCCCGGAAAACATGTTGAACATGTCCAGGATGGTCCCGCTTTGCTGTTCGAAGAACTGCGAGACGGCCACCGGGTTGATACCGGGCACCGGAATGAATGTACCGATCCGGTACACCACCAGGGCACCCAGAACGAACAGCAGGCGTTGGCGTAACTCGGTAAAACCGGTGAGCCCGCCACCGGAACGTGCTGTCGCTCCACGTGCCATTATTTAGGCCTCAACGCTCCCGCCAGCGGCTTCGATCGCCGCCCGCGCGCCCTTGGTGACGCCCACGCCCTTCACGGCACAGGCCTTCGAGACTTCACCGGAGGCGAAGATCTTGGCGCTCTGCGCATCGCTGCGCACGACGCCCGCAGCCTTCAGGGTGTCCAGGGTCACGTCGCCGTCGACCTTGGCCAGTTCGCTGAGACGCACTTCGGCCGAATACTGTTGCTTGCGCGAGCGGAAGCCCACCTTGGGCAGGCGACGCTGCAGCGGCATCTGGCCGCCTTCGAACCCGACCTTCGTGTAACCACCCGAGCGAGACTTCTGGCCCTTGTGGCCGCGGCCGCCGGTCTTGCCCAGACCGGAGCCAATCCCCCGACCGACGCGCTTGGCCGGCTTGCGGGCACCGTCGGGGCTGGAAATGTTATTCAGTCGCATGATTAGACTTCCTCTACCTTCAGCAGGTACGAGACCTTCTTGACCATGCCCATGTTCTCGGGCGTGGCCTCGATGATCGCGCTGCTGTGGGTCTTGCGCAGCCCGAGTCCACGCACGCACGCCTTGTGCGTGGCGATACGGCCGGCGGTGCTGCGTACCAGTGTCAGTTTCAGCTTGCTCATGGCTTAGCTCTTCACTTCGTCGACGGACTTGCCGCGCTTGGCCGCAACCCGTTCCGGCGAGTTCACCATGGTGAGCCCGTCGATGGTCGCCTGCACGACGTTGATGGGATTGCGCGAACCGACGCACTTGGCCAGCACGTTACGCACGCCCGCCACTTCGAGCACTGCGCGCATCGCGCCGCCAGCGATGATCCCGGTACCCTCAGAGGCCGGCTGCATGTAGACATTGGCCGCGCCATGATGCCCGTTCACCGCATAGTGCAGCGTGCCTTCGTTCAGCGACACATTGCGCATTTCCATGCGCGCCTGCTGCATTGCCTTCTGAATCGCCGCAGGCACCTCGCGCGCCTTCGCGTATCCGTATCCGACTCGTCCCTCGCCATCACCGACGACGGTCAGTGCGGCAAACCGGAACTGCCGGCCGCCCTTGACCACCTTCGCAACGCGGTTGACGCCAATCAGCTTTTCCTGGAGGCCGTCCTGCGCTTCGCTTACATCGTTACGTGCCATTTCTCTCTCCGCTCGATCGCGTTTGACTAGAACTGCAGGCCGCTTTCACGGGCGGCGTCGGCAAGTGCCTTCACCCGACCGTGATAACGAAAACCCGCGCGGTCAAACGCGACCTGTTCGATCCCTGCTTTGCGCGCACGCTCCGCGATGGCCTGGCCCACGCGGGCGGCGGCCTCGGCGTTGCCGGTGGAACCCCCGGCATTCTTCAGATCCTTCTCCACGGTCGACGCCGCGGCAAGCACCGCGTCGCCCGAGGGGGCAATGATCTGCGCGTACATGTGGCGCGGCGTCCGGTGGATACAGAGACGATGCACCCCCAGCTCACGGATCTTGAACCGTGCGCGCCGCGCCCTCTTAAGTCTGGCCTCTTTCTTGTCCACTGGTGCCTACCTACTTCTTCTTGGCTTCTTTGCGCACGATGCGCTCGTCTTTGTACTTCACGCCCTTGCCCTTGTAGGGCTCCGGCGGGCGGAAGGCGCGAATATTCGCTGCCACCTGGCCCACCTTCTGGCGATCCGTTCCCTTGACCACGACCTCGGTCGGGGTCGGTGTCTCCACCGTCACGCCTTCCGGAATGTCGAAGTCGATCGGATGCGAGTACCCGAGCGTCAGGTTCAGCTTCGCGCCCTGCATTTGGGCGCGATAGCCGACGCCGACCAACTCCAGCGCCCGGACGAACCCTTCGCTCACCCCGTGGACATGATTGCCCAAGAGTGCCCGAATAGTACCCGCCAACGCGACATTCTTCGCGTTCTCCGTGGCCTTCACTCGAACCACCCCGTCCTCGACGGTAACGATCACGGCTTCGGGGCAGGTGAGCTGTAACTCGCCCTTCGGACCCTTGATCTTGATCTCGCTGTCCGACTGCTCGACGGAGACGCCGTTCGGCAGCTTGATCGGCAGATTTGCAATGCGCGACATGGCTGATTCCTCAGTAAATCTTGCAGAGGACTTCGCCGCCCTGGCCTGCGGCCCGGGCAGCGCGGTCACTCATGACACCCTGTGGCGTGGAGACCACGGCAACCCCGAGACCGGCGTTAATCCGCGGCAGCTCGTCCTTGCCGCGATAAATCCGCAGGCCCGGACGCGAGATGCGCTCGACGGTCTCGATGACCGGCCGTCCCTCGAAGTACTTCAGCTTCACCACCAGTTTCTTCTGGGCAACTTCACCCTCGACCTGGATGTCGCCTACGAAACCCTCATCGGCGAAGACCTTAAGGATACGCTCCTTGGCCTTGCTGAAAGGAATGGCGACCTGCTCCTTGTTCGCACGCTGGGCGTTGCGAACACGGGTGAGCATGTCGGAAATCGGATCGGTCATCATCGGTTCAAATCTCCTTACCAGCTCGCCTTGCGCAGGCCCGGAATCTCGCCCTTCATGGCGTGTTCGCGCAGCTTGTTGCGCCCCAGGCCAAACCGGCGGTAATAACCTTTCGGCCGACCAGTGACGCCGCACCGGTTCGTCTGCCGAACGCGCGCGGAATCACGCGGCAGCTTTTGCAGCGCATGCATGGCCGCCAGGCGTTCTTCGGACGACTTGGTCTCGTCGACCAGGATCGCCTTCAGTTCGGCCCGCTTGGCCGCGTACTTGTTGACCAGTCGCTCGCGCTTTTTCTCGCGTTCGAGCATCGATGTCTTTGCCATGTGCGCCTACCTCGGTTACTGCCGGAACGGGAATCGGAAGGCCTCCAAAAGGGCCTTGGCTTCCGCGTCCGTTCTTGCACTGGTGGTAATCGTGATGTCCATGCCGCGCAATTTGTCGACACGGTCGTAATCGATCTCCGGGAAGATGATCTGTTCCTTGATGCCCATGCTGTAGTTGCCACGGCCATCGAAGGCTTTCGCGGAAAACCCGCGGAAGTCCCGCACGCGCGGTAGCGCTACGCTGATCAGGCGATCCAGGAACTCGTACATCTCCCGCCGGCGCAAGGTGACCTTGCAGCCGATCGGATAGTCATCGCGGATCTTGAACCCGGCGATCGACTTGCGCGCCTTGGTCACGACCGGCTTCTGCCCGGCAATGGCCGTCATGTCGCTGACCGCGTGCTCGATCACCTTCTTGTCCGCGACGGCATCACCCAGACCCATATTCAGGGTCACCTTGGTGACACGCGGGATTTCCATCACGTTGGCATAGCTGAACTGCTCGCGCAGGGCCTGCTTCACCGTGGATTCGTATTCTTCTCTCAAGCGTTCCATAAAACCGTCCGTCCCGCGTTATGCGTCCACGACTTCGCCGTTCGAGCGGAAGACCCGCACCTTACGGCCGTCTTCCAGGGTCTTGAACGACACGCGATCACCCTTGTCGGTTGCAGGGTTGAAGACCATCACGTTGGACACATCGATCGGCATTTCCTTCTCGATGATCCCACCGCCGACGCCCTGTTGCGGGTTCGGCTTCTGATGCTTCTTCACCATGTTGATGTTCTGAACCAGAACCTTGCCATCGAGGACCTTGATAATGGTGCCCCGGCGACCCTTGTCCTTGCCAGAAATCACGACGACATCGTCGCCTTTGCGAATCTTGTTCATCACGTCCTCACAGCACTTCCGGGGCGAGGGAGATAATCTTCATGTACTTCTCCCCTCGCAGTTCACGCGTCACCGGCCCGAAGATACGGGTGCCGATCGGCTGGTGCTGGTTGTTCAGCAGGACCGCGGCGTTGCGGTCGAAGCGGATCAGCGATCCATCCGCACGGCGCACGCCCGCGGCCGTGCGCACCACGACGGCGTCATAGACGTCGCCCTTCTTCACCTTGCCACGCGGGATCGCATCCTTGACGCTCACCTTGATGACGTCGCCCACCCGGGCGTACCGGCGGTGCGACCCGCCCAGCACCTTGATGCACTGGATGCGTCGGGCACCGCTGTTATCGGCGGCCTCGAGCACGGTCTGCATTTGAATCATGACTTATCTCCTGGCAGCCGATTCAGAGAGCGTCCTGCCCGACCACTTCGATCAGGGCATGATGCTTCTGCTTGGAAATCGGCCGGCATTCACGGATACGAACCCGATCGCCCATGCGCGATACATTTTCTTCGTCATGGACGTGCAGTTTCGTGCTGCGACGAATGAACTTCCCGTACAGCGGATGACGGACGCGACGCTCGACAAGAACCGTGCGGGTCTTGTCCGTCTTGTCGCTAATCACGCGCCCGACGACGGAACGCTGAGTCCTGGAACCTTCTTCGGTCATTGTCTTAACCTGCCCTTCTACGTTCATTCATCAGCGTCTTGATCTGCGCGATCTCGCGCCGCACCTTGCCGACACGATCCGGGCGCGCAAGCTGCCCGACCGACTTCTGCATGCGAAGGCCGAACTGTTCCTTGTAGAGCGCTTCCAGCTCCTGGTCCAGATCGCCGTCCGACTTCTTTCTGAGCTCTTCTGCTTTCATCACATCACCTGCCGACGGGTAAACACCGTCTTGACCGGGAGCTTGGCGGCGGCCAGACGCATTGCCTCACGCGCAACGTCTTCATGCACACCTTCCATCTCGTAGAGCACGCGGCCGGGCTGGATCTTGCAGACCCAGTACTCGACACCGCCCTTGCCCTTGCCCATGCGCACTTCAAGCGGCTTCTTGGTGACCGGGACGTCCGGGAACACCCGGATCCAGATCTTCCCGCCACGCTTGATGTGACGCACCATCGCACGCCGCGCCGCCTCGATCTGGCGCGCGGTAATGCGACCGCGTTCCACGGCCTGAAGGCCGTACTCGCCGAAGCTGACCTTGGCGCCGGTGGAGGCCATGCCCCGGTTCCGGCCCTTGAACTGCTTGCGGAATTTGGTTCTTTTTGGCTGCAACATGGTCTATGTCCTAGCTCGCGTTGGCCGCAGCGCGCGTCCCTTCGACCGGTTCCAGGCCGAAAACTTCGCCCTTGAAGATCCACACCTTGACGCCGATGATCCCGTAGGTCGTACGCGCCTCGGCGAAACCGTAGTCGATGTCCGCACGCAGGGTGTGCAGCGGCACGCGGCCTTCGCGGTACCACTCGGAACGCGCGATCTCGGCGCCATTGAGACGACCGGCCACGTGCACCTTGATGCCCTGGGCACCCAGGCGCATCGCATTACCCACGGCGCGCTTCATCGCACGACGGAACATAATGCGGCGTTCAAGCTGCTGGGCGATACCTTCCGCGACCAGCTGGGCTTCGATCTCGGGCTTGCGCACCTCTTCGATATTGATCTTGACGTTGCCCTGCTCCAGGCCCGTCTCGGCTGCCACTTCCCGGCGCAGCTTCTCGATGTCCTCGCCCTTCTTGCCGATCACAATCCCCGGACGTGCCGTGTGAATGGTGATGTGCGCGGCCTTCGCGGGACGCTCGATGGTGATTCGGCTGACCGACGCGTGGGCAAGTTTCTTCTGCAGAAACGTGCGCAGCTTGATGTCGTTGTTCAGCGTCTCGCCAAACTCGCGGCCATCCGCGTACCAGGTCGCGGACCACGGGCGAGAAATGCCCAGCCGAATGCCGGTTGGATGTACTTTCTGACCCATGGTTAATTCGCTCCCTTCTCGCTAACGCCAATCACGATGTGACTGGTGCGCTTCATGATGCGGTTGCCGCGACCCTTGGCCCGCGCCTGCATGCGCTTCAGCACCGGCCCCTCGTCGACCTGGATGCGCGAGATGCGCAGCTCGTCGATGTCGGCACCGTCATTGTTCTCCGCATTGGCAATCGCGGACTCCAGCACCTTTTTTACAATCGCTGCCGGCTTTTTGGGGCTGAAAGTCAACTCGTTCAGAGCCTCTTCCACCCGCATGCCACGAACCTGGTCGGCGACCAGCCGCGTCTTCTGCGGCGAGATGCGCGCGTAGCGCAGTTTTGCAATCGTCTCCATCGTTCGTCCTCAGCGCGACTTCTTGTTGGCGATGTGACCCTTGAAGGTCCGCGTCAACGCAAACTCGCCCAGCTTGTGGCCGACCATGTTTTCGTTGACCAGCACCGGAATATGCTGACGCCCGTTGTGTACCGCGAGGGTGAGTCCCACCATCTGCGGGATGATCATCGAGCGGCGCGACCAGGTCTTGATCGGACGCCGATCGTTCTTCTCGAGCGCCACATCCACCTTCTTGCGAAGGTGATGGTCGACGAACGGGCCTTTCTTCAGTGAACGCGGCATGCTGGCACTCCGTTACTTCTTGCGCCGACGCACGATCATGCCGTCGGTACGTTTGTTGTTGCGGGTCTTGTAACCCTTGGTCGGGCGGCCCCACGGGGTCACCGGGTGACGCCCGAAGTTGCGACCTTCACCACCACCATGCGGGTGGTCGACCGGGTTCATCGCAGTACCACGCACGGTTGGGCGGACACCCATCCAGCGTTTGGCACCGGCCTTCCCGAATTTCTTGAGGCTGTGCTCGCTGTGACCGACTTCGCCGATCGTGGCCCGACACTCGGACTGGATGCGGCGCATCTCACCGGAGCGCAGGCGAATCGTCGCGTGCGCGCCTTCACGTGCCACGACCTGGGCCGAGGCACCGGCGGACCGCGCAATCTGCGCTCCCTTCCCCGGCTTCATCTCGATGCAGTGAATCACCGTGCCCACCGGAATGGAGCGCAGCGGCATCGCGTTACCCACGCGAATCGGGGCCTGCGAGCCGCTGGTCACGGCATCACCCTGCTTCAGCCCGCGGGGCGCAATAATGTACCGGCGTTCGCCGTCAGAGTACAGTACTAACGCCAAATGAGCGCTGCGGTTCGGATCATACTCCAGCCGCTCGACCTTGCCGGGCACGCCATCCTTGTTCCGCTTGAAGTCAACGATGCGGTAGCGCTGCTTGTGGCCACCACCGACGTGCCGCGTGGTAATCCGGCCAGCGTTGTTGCGGCCGCCCGAGCGAGTCTGCTTTTCGAGCAGCGCCGCGTGCGGCGCGCCCTTGTGCAGACCGTCGCCACGGATCTTCACCGCGTGACGACGCCCGGCAGAGGTCGGATTGGTCTTGATAATCGCCATGACTAGACCTGTTCTCCTTCACCCATGTCGATGCTCTCGCCTTCAGCGAGGGCCACATAGGCCTTTTTCCAGTGGTTGCGACGCCCGAACATGCGACCGAAGCGCTTGTTCTTGCCCTGCTGGTTCAATGTGCGCACGTGCTCCACCCGAACCTCGAACAGCTTCTCGATCGCGGCCTTGATCTCGGCCTTGTCCGCATCCGGCAGCACACGGAACACGTATTGCCCCACTTCGCCGGCGTTGGTCGACTTCTCCGACACCACCGGACCCTGAATAATCTGCATCAGACGCGAATTCATGCCAGCCACTCCTCAAGCTTGCGGATGGCGCCTTCCGTAATCACGACCGTATCGGCCCCGACCAGGTTGGCGGGATTGACACCGCTCACATCGATCACATCCACGTGCGGGACGTTGCTCAACGCACGTTCGGTCATCGCGTCATCCTCGGCCAGCACCACCAGCCCCCGCTCCAGGCCAAGCTCGCCGAGCTTGGCAATACCGTCACGGGTCTTGCCCGACTCGACGGCGAATGCAGCGACCACTTTCAGGCGATCCTGCCGCAGCAGTTCGGAGAGGATGGACGCCATAGCGGCGCGGTACATCTTCTTGTTCAGCTTCTGCGAGAAATCCTGAGTGCGCGCAGCGAATACCTTGCCGCCACCCGTCCACAGCGGGCTGCGAATCGTACCAGCGCGGGCGCGCCCAGTCCCTTTCTGGCGGAACGGCTTGATGCCGCCGCCACTGACCTGGGCCCGGGTCTTCTGGGCACGGGTCCCGCTGCGGGCGCCGGCCAGCTGAGCGACGACGCTCTGATGCACCAGCGGTTCATTGAAATCCCGCTCAAAGCAGGTAGCGGACAGCTCCACGCTGGCCCCGGTATCGGCAGTCGTAACTTGCATTGTTTTAACCCTTCGCCTTCACGGCCGGACGAATCATCACGTCGGTACTCGGCGCGCCCGGCACGGCACCCTGAACCAGGACCAGGCTGCGATCAGCGTCGACGCGCACCACCTTGAGGTTCTGGATGGTTTTACGCTCGGCGCCCATGTGCCCCGCCATCTTCTTGCCCTTGAACACACGGCCCGGGCTCTGATTCTGACCGATGGAACCCGGAGCGCGATGCGCCAGCGAGTTGCCATGGGTCGCGTCCTGGGTGCGGAAGTTGTGACGCTTCACGGCACCCTGGAAGCCCTTGCCCTTGCTCTGAGCGGTCACATCCACGATCTGCCCCTCCTCGAACCGGTCGACGGTGATTGCATCACCGGCAGCCAGGCCTTCGAGGTCGGTCTCGTCGACGCGAAACTCCCACAGACCGCGCCCGGGCTCCACCGACGCCGCGGCGTAGTGCCCGGCCTCCGGCTTGCTTACCCGGGACGGCTTGCGCGAGCCCGCCGTCACCTGGACCGCGTTGTAGCCGTCGCCTTCGGTGCGCTTGATCTGGACCACGCGATTGTTGTCCACCTGTAGCACCGTAACCGGCACAGAGACGCCATCGTCCGTAAAGACGCGCGACATGCCGAGCTTGCGACCGATGAGTCCAAGAGCCATTACAAAACCCCTTCCGTATCAGACGGCGCTAACAAGCGCCCTAAAGCCGTGGCCCGGCGAAAATTCCGCCGGGCCACGGAAAGCCCAATAGTATGGCAGAAAATTTAACGTTAGTTAAGCCTGATCTGAACATTTACGCCTGCAGCCAGATCCAGCTTCATCAGGGCATCCACGGTCTTGTCGGTCGGATCGAGGATATCCATCAGTCGCTTGTGCGTGCGCAGCTCGTACTGGTCCCGCGCGTCCTTGTTGACGTGCGGCGACACCAGGACGGTATACGCCTCGCTCTTGGTCGGCAGGGGGATCGGGCCCTTGACTCGGGCACCGGTCCGCTTCGCAGTCTCGACGATCTCGGCCGCGGAACGGTCGATCAGTCGATGATCAAAGGCCTTCAGACGAATTCGAATGCGCTGGTTAGCCATCTGGTTCACTCAATAATCTTGGAGACGACGCCGGCGCCCACAGTGCGGCCGCCTTCGCGGATCGCAAAGCGCAGACCGTCTTCCATCGCGATCGGATTGATCAGGGACACCGTCATCTTCACGTTGTCACCCGGCATCACCATCTCGGTGCCTTCCGGAAGCTCCACCGAGCCCGTCACGTCCGTCGTGCGGAAGTAGAACTGCGGACGGTACCCGTTGAAGAACGGCGTGTGACGACCGCCCTCTTCCTTGCCCAGGATGTACACCTCGGCCTCGAAGTGCGTGTGCGGGGTAATCGAACCCGGCTTGCACAGCACCTGACCACGCTGGACGTCGTCACGCTTGGTGCCGCGCAGCAGAATACCGACGTTGTCGCCCGCTTCGCCCTGATCCAGCAGCTTGCGGAACATCTCGACACCAGTGACGGTGGTCTTCTGCGTGTCGCGAATACCGACGATCTCGATCTCTTCGCCCACCTTCACCACGCCGCGCTCGATACGACCGGTCACCACGGTGCCGCGACCGGAGATCGAGAACACATCTTCCACCGGCATCAGGTACGCGCCGTCCACGGCACGCTCCGGCTCCGGAATCCAGGTGTCCATCGCTTCGACCAGCTTGTAGATCGCCGGGGCGCCCACTTCGCTCTCGTCACCTTCCAGCGCCTTCAGCGCGGAACCGGTGATGACCGGGGTGTCGTCACCCGGGAAGTCGTACGAGGACAGCAGGTCGCGGACTTCCATCTCGACCAGCTCCAGCAGCTCCGGATCATCGACCATGTCGGCCTTGTTCAGGAACACCACGATGTACGGAACACCGACCTGACGCGCCAGCAGGATGTGCTCGCGGGTCTGCGGCATCGGGCCATCGGCCGCCGACACCACCAGGATCGCGCCATCCATCTGCGCCGCACCCGTGATCATGTTCTTCACGTAGTCCGCGTGACCGGGGCAATCGACGTGCGCATAGTGACGAAGGTCGGATTCGTACTCGACGTGCGCGGTCGCAATCGTAATACCGCGCGCCTTCTCTTCCGGCGCGTTGTCGATCTGGTCAAATGCACGGGCTTCACTCCCGTACTTCTTCCCCAGCACCGCCGTCATCGCCGCCGTCAGCGTCGTTTTCCCATGGTCCACATGACCAATCGTACCCACATTCACATGCGGCTTCTTACGCTCGAACTTTTCCTTGGACACAGCTCAAACCTCTTTACAGTTCTTTCAAATAACGCGAATTCGGGATCAGGACGCTTTGGCGGCTACCGCCTCGGCGATCTGCGCGGGGGCCTCGGCGTACTTCTCGAATTCCATCGAGTAGGTCGCGCGACCCTGACTCATCGAGCGCAACTGGGTCGAGTAGCCGAACATCTCGGACAGGGGAACCTCGGCCCGCAGCAGCTTCTGCCCGGCAACGTCTTCCATGCCCTTCACCAGGCCACGACGGCGATTGAGGTCGCCCATCACGTCGCCCATGTACTCTTCGGGTGTCTCCACCTCGACCTTCATCATCGGCTCAAGAAGCACGGCGCCGGCCTTCAGCGCGCCTTCCTTGAAGGCCATGGAGCCCGCAACCTTGAACGCCATCTCGTTGGAGTCAACGTCGTGGTAGGAACCGTCGAACAGCGTGACCTTCACGTCCTCGACCGGATAGCCGGCGAGCACACCATTGGACATCTGCTCGGCCACACCCTTGTTGACCGCCGGGATGTAGTCCTTGGGCACCACACCGCCCACGATGGCGTTCTCGAACTGGTACCCGCTACCGGGTTCCAGCGGCTCGAGGCGCAGCCACACGTGGCCATACTGGCCGCGACCACCCGACTGCCGCACAAACTTGCCTTCCTGCTCGACCGTCTTGCGAATGGTCTCGCGGTAGGCCACCTGGGGCTGCCCAACGTTCGCCTCGACCTTGAACTCGCGCTTCATGCGGTCCACCAGCACCTCGAGATGGAGCTCGCCCATACCCGAGATGATGGTCTGACCGGACTCTTCGTCGGTATGCACCTTGAAGGACGGATCTTCCTGCGCCAGCTTGTTCAGCGCGATGCCCATCTTTTCCTGGTCGGTCTTGGTCTTCGGTTCGACCGCGATGGAGATCACCGGCTCCGGGAACTCCATGCGCTCGAGTTCGACCGGGTCATTCGGATCGCACAGCGTCGTACCGGTATAAAGATCCTTCAGGCCCACTACCGCGCCGATGTCGCCTGCACGCAGCTCCTTGATCTCCTCGCGGGAGTTGGAGTGCATCTGCAGGATACGACCAATCCGCTCGCGGCGGTTGTTTTGCGTATTCAGCACCGAGTCCCCGGCGGACAGCACGCCCGAATAAACGCGGACGAAGGTCAGGGAACCCACATAGGGGTCGGTCATGATCTTGAACGCCAAAGCCGCGAAGGGCTCGTCGTCCGACGCGTGCTTGGCTACCGGCTCTTCGGTGCCTGCTTTCACGCCCTTGATCGCCTTGACCTCCTCCGGAGAGGGCAGGTACTCGACAACCGCATCCAGCATTGCCTGGACACCCTTGTTCTTGAACGCGGAACCGCACAGCATCGGGACAATCTCGAGCGCGAGGGTCCGCTGGCGCAGGGCCGACTTGACTTCTGCCTCGCTGAGATCGCCCTCGTTGAGGTACTTGTCCATCAGCTCTTCGTTCGCCTCGGCGGCGGCCTCGAGCATGTTCTCGCGCCACTTGTCGGCTTCGGCCTTCAGGTCATCGGGGATGTCCTTGTACTCGAAGCTGATACCGAAGTTCTCTTCGTCCCAGTAGATCGCCTGCATCTTGACCAGGTCGATCACACCCTTGAACTGGTCCTCGGCGCCAATCGGCAGCTGGATCGGCACCGGGTTGGCCTGCAGCCGCTCCTTCATCTGCTCATAGACACGCAGGAAATCGGCGCCGGCGCGGTCCATCTTGTTGACGAACGCGAGACGCGGCACGGCGTACTTGGTTGCCTGACGCCAGACCGTCTCGGACTGCGGCTGCACACCGCCCACGGCGCAATACACCATGACCGCGCCGTCGAGCACGCGCATGGAACGTTCAACCTCGATGGTGAAGTCCACGTGCCCGGGCGTATCGATGATGTTCACTCGATGCTCGTCGAACTGCTTGGCCATGCCGGACCAGAAGCTGGTGGTCGCCGCGGAGGTAATGGTGATACCGCGCTCCTGCTCCTGCTCCATCCAGTCCATCGTGGCGGCGCCGTCATGCACCTCGCCGATCTTGTGCGACAGACCGGTATAGAACAGGATGCGCTCGGTCGTCGTCGTCTTGCCGGCGTCGATGTGCGCGCTGATCCCGATATTCCGGTAGCGCTTCAGTGGTGTCTTGCGTGCCACGGTGAGCCTCTCTAAATCTGGTTTACCAGCGGAAGTGAGCGAACGCCTTGTTCGCTTCCGCCATGCGGTGAGTGTCTTCGCGCTTCTTGACGGCCGAACCCTTGCTGTCCGAGGCGTCCATCAGTTCGCCGGCCAGCTTCAGGGCCATGGTGCGCTCGCCCCGCTTGCGGGCGGCCTCGACCACCCAGCGCATGGCGAGCGCATCCTGACGCACCGAGCGCACTTCCACCGGAACCTGGTAGGTCGCACCACCAACGCGGCGGGACTTCACCTCGACACGCGGGCGAATGTTGTCCAGGGCGCGTTCCAGCGCACCCATCCCGTCGCCCTGCTTGGACTCGATCTGGTCCAGGGCGCCATACACGACCTGTTCGGCGACGGACTTCTTGCCGTCACGCATCACCGTGTTGATGAACTTGGCCAGGCGCTCGCTTCCGAACTTCGGGTCGGGGAGGATGTGACGCTTGGGGGCTGCTGCTCTTCTAGACATGTTTCAGTTCCCGGACTGGATCATGGATCACGGTTAGGATTTGGGACGCTTGGTGCCGTACTTGGACCGGCCCTGCATGCGCTTCTGCACACCCTGGGTGTCCAGGCTGCCGCGCACCGTGTGGTAACGCACACCCGGGAGATCCTTAACACGGCCGCCACGAATCAGGACCACCGAGTGCTCCTGCAGGTTGTGGCCTTCCCCACCGATGTAGCTACTGACTTCGTAGCCGTTGGTCAGCCGCACGCGCGCAACCTTGCGCAGCGCGGAGTTCGGCTTCTTCGGGGTGGTCGTGTAGACACGGGTGCAGACCCCGCGCTTCTGCGGGGAACCCTGCAGCGCCGGCACGTCGCTCTTTTCGACGGGGCGCTTGCGGGGCTTGCGTACCAACTGGTTGATCGTGGCCATGAAACCCTTTCTCCTAGCCTAAAAATAACGACAGGCCGGCGCCGAGACCGGACTGTCGAGGGAGCGGAAGTCTAATCGCCGCCCCCGTGAGTGTCAAGGTGGGACGGGTCACTCGGACCCGTCTTCCGTGGTACCCGGGTCGGTCGTGGCCGGTTCGGAGTCGGCGATCACCGCCGGCGCCTCCGCGACCGTCTCGAACTCGGGCATTTCCAGTGCGCGCTTGCGGCGACGCTCCTTGTGATAGGCGAGGCCCGTCCCCGCGGGGATCAGGCGTCCGACAATCACGTTTTCTTTCAGGCCGCGCAGATCATCACGCGCACCGCGGGTCGAGGCCTCGGTGAGCACGCGGGTGGTCTCCTGGAAGGAGGCCGCAGAGATGAACGACTCGGTCACCAGCGACGCCTTGGTGATACCCAGGAGCACGCGCTCGTAGGTTGCCGGCTGCTTGTCGGCACCCAGCTGCTCGTTCTCCTCCAGCACCCGGATGCGATCCACCTGGTCCCCGGCGAGGAACTTGGTGTCGCCGGCGTCCTCGATGTTCACCTTGCGCATCATCTGGCGGACGATCACCTCGATGTGCTTGTCGTTGATCTTCACACCCTGCAGGCGATAAACGTCCTGTATCTCCTGGACCTGGTACTCGGCCAGGGTGGTGACACCGCGCAGACGGATGATGTCATGCGGATCCAGCTCACCATCCACCACGACCTCGCCACGCTCGACACGCTCGCCTTCGAACACGTTCACGGTCCGCAGCTTGGGAATCATCATCTCGACCGGGTCACCCTTGTCCGGGGTGATCACGAGACGCTGCTTGCCCTTGGTCTCCTTGCCGAAGGACACGGTGCCCGAGATCTCGGCCAGCACCGCCGGCTCCTTGGGACGCCGCGCCTCGAACAAGTCGGCCACACGCGGCAGACCACCGGTGATGTCACGCGTCTTGGAGGACTCCTGCGGCAGGCGGGCAATGACGTCACCCACCTCGACCCGGGCGTTGTCCTCCAGGTTGAAGATCGCATTGGCCGGCAGCATGTACTGCGCGGGCATGTCGGTCCCCGGGATGTACACCTCGTTGCCGTCGTCGTCCAGCAGCTTGACCGTCGGGCGCAGATCCTTGCCCGCCGTAGAGCGGCTCTTCGGATCCAGGACCACGTTGGACGACAGGCCGGTGAACTCATCGGTCTCCTTGGTGACCGTCACGTTCTCCACGAAGTCCGCGAGGCGCAGGTTACCGGCCACCTCGGTGACGATCGGATGGGTATGCGGATCCCAGCTGGCGACTTCCTGCCCAGCTTCCACGGCATCGCTGTCGTGGACCGTGATCAGCGCGCCATAGGGAATCTTGTAGCGCTCCCGTTCGCGACCCTGATCGTCGATCACACCCAGCTCGCCGGAGCGCGAGACCGCGACCAGGTTGCCGGCCTTGTTGGTGACCGTCTTCAGGTTATGCAGACGGACAGAACCGGAGCTCTTCACCTGGATCGCACTGACCGTCACGGCCCGGCTCGCGGCCCCACCAATATGGAAAGTACGCATCGTCAGCTGGGTACCCGGCTCGCCGATCGACTGTGCGGCGATGACGCCCACGGCCTCGCCGGCGTTGACTTCGTGGCCACGCGCCAGGTCACGCCCATAGCACTTGGCACAAATGCCCTGGCGGGTCTCGCAGGTAATCGCGGAACGCACCAGCACTTCGTCGACCGAAGCGGCATCCAGGGAGTCCACCATGGCCTCGTCCAGCAGCGTGCCGGCCGGGATCAATACCTCATCGGTACCCGGGCGCAGCACATCGACCGCAGTGGTCCGACCGAGCACGCGGTCGCGCAACGGCTCGACCACGTCGCCACCTTCGATGATCGGCTTCATCTGCAGGCCCTGCTGGGTCCCGCAATCCGGCTGGGTCACCACTACATCCTGGGAGACATCCACCAGGCGACGGGTCAGGTAACCCGAGTTCGCGGTCTTCAACGCCGTATCGGCCAGCCCCTTACGGGCGCCGTGGGTGGAGATGAAGTACTGCAAGACGTTGAGACCTTCGCGGAAGTTCGCGGTGATCGGCGTCTCGATGATCGAGCCGTCCGGCTTGGCCATCAGGCCACGCATGCCGGCCAGCTGACGAATCTGCGCGGCGGAGCCACGCGCACCGGAGTCGGCCATCATGAAGATCGAGTTGAACGAGTTCTGCTCGACCGTCTCGCCGTCCTTGTTGACGACCTTCTCCTTGCCGAGCCGCTCCATCATGGCCTTGGCGACCTGGTCATTACAGTGAGACCAGATATCCACGACCTTGTTGTAACGCTCGCCCTTGGTCACGAGACCCGAGGCGTACTGGTTCTCGATCTCCTTAACCTGCTCTTCGGCGCCCTGCAGGATCGGCTGCTTCTCGTCCGGGATCACCATGTCGTCGGCGCAGAAGGAGACGCCGGCACGGGTGGAGTAGTAGAAGCCCGCGTACATCAGCTGGTCCGCGAACACCACCGTATCCTTCAGACCCAGGCGGCGATAGCACTGGTTGATCAGGCCGGAGATCGCCTTCTTGTTCAACTCGCGGTCGATCAGCTCGAACGGCAGACCCTTGGGCATGATGCGCGACAGGATCGCGCGACCCACCGTGGTCTCCAGGCGCAGGTACGGCAGGCTCTCGCCCTCGCCGACCTCGGCCATGGTGTCGCCAATCCGGACGGTAACGCGCGCGTGGAGATCCACCAGCTTGTGCTCGTAGGCGCGGTGGACTTCATCCACGTCGGCGAACGTCATGCCTTCGCCCTTCGCGTTCACCTTCTCGCGCGACAGGTAGTAGAGCCCCAGGACAATATCCTGCGACGGCACGATGATCGGCTCGCCGTTGGCCGGCGACAGCACGTTGTTGGAGGACAGCATCAGCGTGCGTGCCTCCAGCTGGGCCTCCAGCGACAGCGGCACGTGCACGGCCATCTGGTCACCGTCGAAGTCCGCGTTGAACGCGGCGCAGACCAGCGGGTGCAGCTGGATCGCCTTGCCTTCGATCAGTACCGGCTCGAACGCCTGGATACCCAGGCGGTGCAGGGTCGGCGCGCGGTTCAGCATGACCGGGTGCTCGCGGATCACCTCTTCCAGGATATCCCAGACCTCGGGACCTTCCTTTTCCACCGCCTTCTTGGCGGCCTTGATGGTGGTCGCGAGACCACGGCGCTGCAGCTTGCCGAAGATGAACGGCTTGAACAGCTCCAGCGCCATGCGCTTGGGCAGACCGCACTGGTGCAGGCGCAGGGTCGGGCCCACCACGATCACCGAGCGACCGGAGTAGTCGACACGCTTGCCCAGCAGGTTCTGGCGGAAGCGGCCCTGCTTGCCCTTGATCATGTCGGCCAGGGACTTCAGCGGGCGCTTGTTGGTACCGGTGATGGCACGGCCGCGACGGCCGTTGTCCAGCAGCGCGTCCACGGACTCCTGCAGCATGCGCTTTTCGTTGCGCACGATGATGTCCGGGGCATTCAGCTCCAGCAAGCGACGCAGACGGTTGTTGCGGTTGATCACCCGGCGGTACAGATCATTGAGGTCGGACGTCGCAAACCGGCCGCCATCCAGCGGCACCAGCGGACGCAGGTCCGGCGGCAGTACCGGCAGCACCTTCATGATCATCCACTCCGGCTTGTTGCCGGAATCGAGGAAGGCCTCGACCAGCTTGAGCCGCTTGCCGAAGCGCTTAATCTTGGTCTCGGAACCGGTCTCGCTCAGGTCCTGGCGCAGCTTCGTCGCCTCGGCCGGCAGATCCATTTCCTTCAACAGGCTCAGCACGGCCTCCGCGCCCATCAGCGCGGTGAAGTCGTCACCGTGCTCTTCCATCGCCTCGAGGTATTCCTCGTCGGTCAGGAGCTGGCGCTTCTCCAGCGTGGTGAAGCCCGGATCGGTGACGATGAAGGACTCGAAGTACAGGACCTTCTCGATGTCCTTCAGGGTCATGTCGAGCAGCAGGCCAATACGGGACGGCAAGCTCTTCAGGTACCAGATGTGGGCAACCGGCGAGGCCAGGTCGATATGGCCCATGCGCTCGCGCCGTACCTTGGTCTGGGTCACTTCGACGCCGCACTTCTCGCACACCACGCCACGATGCTTCAGGCGCTTGTACTTGCCGCACAGGCACTCGTAGTCCTTCACCGGCCCGAAGATCTTCGCGCAGAACAGGCCATCACGTTCCGGCTTGAACGTCCGGTAATTGATGGTTTCCGGCTTCTTCACCTCGCCAAAGGACCAGGAACGGATCTGGTCCGGGGACGCAAGACCGATGCGGATCGCATCGAACTCTTCCGGCTGGGTCTGTTGCTTGAACAGATTCAGGAGGTCTTTCATTCGCTTGCCTCACAAACTTGGTTTCGAGGGGCGCACTGCGCCCCGTCGGATCACAATCGGATCGGAGAAGATCAGTCCTGCTCGAGCTCGATATTGATGCCGAGCGCCTTGATCTCCTTCATGAGCACGTTGAACGACTCGGGGACGTTGGCCTCCATGTGGTGCTCACCGTCAACGATGTTCTTGTACATCTTGTTGCGGCCCTGCACGTCGTCCGCCTTCACCGTCAGCATTTCCTGCAACGTGTAGGCGGCGCCGTAGGCCTCCAGTGCCCAGACCTCCATTTCGCCGAAGCGCTGACCACCGAACTGCGCCTTGCCGCCCAACGGTTGCTGGGTGACCAGCGAATACGGGCCGGTGGAACGTGCATGCATCTTGTCGTCGACCAGATGGTTCAGCTTCAGCATGTGCATGTAGCCCACGGTGACCGGGCGGTCGAAGCCGTCCCCGGTACGCCCGTCGTACAACTG
The DNA here is from genome assembly GCF_001020955.1 of Thioalkalivibrio versutus. Classification (NCBI taxonomy): domain Bacteria; kingdom Pseudomonadati; phylum Pseudomonadota; class Gammaproteobacteria; order Chromatiales; family Ectothiorhodospiraceae; genus Thioalkalivibrio; species Thioalkalivibrio versutus. The sequence goes on along the minus strand of NZ_CP011367.1, from coordinate 492,297 downwards.
GGCCTGCCCCGTTTCCGGCAGGTCCGCCAGACGCAGCATCTCCTTGATCTCGGCCTCTTCGGCGCCGTCGAACACCGGCGTCGCCATCGGCACGCCAGCGCGCAGGTTGCGGCACAGGGTGATGATCTCGGGGTCCGACATGGAGTCGAGGTCCACCTTGCGTTCGCGGTTGTTGTAGATCTTGTCGAGGAACTCGCGCAGCTTTGCGATCTCGGCTTGCGCCTCGAGCATGCGGTTGATCTTGTGACCGAGACCTCGGGCCGCCCAACCCAGGTGCACTTCCAGCACCTGGCCGACGTTCATGCGCGAGGGCACGCCCAACGGGTTCAGCACCACGTCGACCGGGGTACCGTCCTCGAGGAACGGCATGTCCTCTTCCGGCACGATCATCGAGATCACGCCCTTGTTCCCGTGGCGACCGGCCATCTTGTCGCCCGGCTGCAGGCGGCGCTTCACGGCCACGTAGACCTTGACCATCTTCTGCACGCCTGGCGGCAGGTCGTCGCCCGCGGCCAGCTTGGCCTTCTGGTGCTCGAACTTCTTCTCGAACGCCTCGTGCTGATCCTTGATCTGGCGACCCAGGTCTTCCAGCTGGCTGTTGACCGCATCGTCCTGCAGGCGGACCTCGAACCACTTGTCGCGGGACAGCCCCTGCAAATACTTCTTGGTCACCTTGGAGCCATCACCCAGCCCATCCGGGCCACCGGCGGCGGTCTTGTTGACCAGCAGCCGCTCGACGCGGGCGTAGATGTCATCCTCGTAGATGCGCAGCTGGTCCTTCAGGTCCTTCTGCACAGCGGCGAGATCGTCGGCCTCGATCGACCGGGCGCGGGCGTCTTTCTCCACACCGTCGCGGGTGAAAACACGCACGTCGATCACCGTCCCCTCGATGCCGGACGGCACACGCAGGGAGGTGTCCTTCACGTCCGAGGCCTTCTCGCCAAAGATCGCCCTCAGGAGCTTCTCTTCCGGCGTCAGCTGGGTCTCGCCCTTCGGCGTGACCTTGCCGACCAGGATGTCGCCCGGGTTCACCTCGGCCCCGACGTAGACCACGCCGGACTCGTCCAGCTTGTTCAGCAACGACTCGGAGACGTTCGGGATATCCGCGGTGATCTCTTCCTGGCCCAGCTTGGTGTCACGAGCGACGCAGTTGAGCTCCTCGATGTGGATCGTGGTGTAACGATCCTCCTGCACCACGCGCTCCGAGATCAAAATCGAGTCCTCGAAGTTGTAGCCATTCCAGGGCATGAACGCGACCATCATGTTCTGCCCCAGCGCCAGCTCGCCCAGATCCGTGGACGAGCCATCGGCAATCGCGTCACCGCGGGCGATTTCGTCGCCCACCGCAACCAGAGGACGCTGGTTGATGGAGGTGTTCTGGTTGGAACGCGAGTACTTGGTGAGGTTGTAGATATCCACGCCCGGCTCGCCGGCGACGGTTTCGTCGTCGTTCACACGGACCACCACACGACCCGCGTCCACCGAGTCCACCGTACCGCCGCGCTTGGCGACGATCGCGGAGCCGGAGTCGATGGCGACGGCGCGCTCGATACCGGTACCCACCAGCGGCTTGTCGGCCCGCAGGCACGGCACGGCCTGACGCTGCATGTTCGCGCCCATCAGGGCGCGGTTGGCATCGTCATGCTCCAGGAATGGCAGCAACGCGGCGGCCACGGACACGATCTGCTTTGGCGAGACGTCCATGTACTGGATCTTGTCCGGAGACGAGATCGTGAACTCCTCCTGGTGACGGCAGGACACGAGGTCATCGCTCAGGCGACCCTCCTCATCCATCGCCGCGTTCGCCTGGGCGATCACGTACTGGCTCTCTTCGATCGCGGAGAGGTAGACGATCTCCTCGGTCACCTTTCCCTCTTCGACCTTGCGATACGGCGTCTCCAGGAAGCCGTAGCGGTTGGTGCGGGCATACACGGCCAGCGAGTTGATCAGACCGATGTTCGGGCCTTCCGGAGTCTCGATCGGGCACACGCGACCGTAATGCGTCGGGTGCACGTCGCGCACTTCGAAGCCAGCACGTTCGCGGGTAAGTCCGCCCGGACCCAGGGCCGAGATACGCCGCTTGTGCGTCACCTCGGACAGCGGGTTGTTCTGGTCCATGAACTGCGACAGCTGGCTGGACCCGAAGAATTCCTTGACCGCGGCGGCCACCGGCTTGGCGTTGATCAGTTCCTGCGGCATCAGGCCTTCGCTCTCGGCGACGGTGAGACGCTCCTTGACCGCGCGTTCGACACGCACCAGGCCCAGGCGGAACTGGTTTTCCGCCATCTCGCCCACGCTGCGGATGCGACGGTTGCCCAGGTGGTCGATGTCATCGGTACGGCCGTTGCCGTTACGCAGGTCAATCAGCACCTTCAGGACATCCAGGATGTCTTCCGGCGACAGCACGCCCGCACCCTCGTCGGTATCGCGACCCACGCGGCGGTTGAACTTCATCCGGCCCACGGCGGACAGGTCGTAGCGATCTTCCGAGAAGAACAGGTTGGAGAACAGGTTCTCCGCAGCGTCCTTGGTCGGCGGCTCGCCCGGGCGCATCACGCGGTAGATCTCGACCTGGGCCTCCAGCTGGCTCTTGGTCGGATCCAGACGCAGCGTATCCGACATGTACGGACCGTGGTCGTAGTCGTTGGTGTAGATGGTCTCCAGCGACTTCACGCCCTCGGCGCGCAGCTTGTCGAGCATCTCCTGGGTCAGGGCGTCATTGGCATTGGCGATCAGTTCCCCGGTGGATTCATCCACCACGCCCTTGGCCAGTACCCGACCCAGCAGGTATTCGTCCGGCACCCGCAGGGTGTTGATGCCGGCCTTCTCGATCTCCCGGATATGGCGCGGCGTAATACGCCGACCGGCCTCGACAATGACGGTTTCGCCATCGGTAATGTCGATCACGGCAGTCTCGCCGCGCATGCGCTCGGGGATCAGGTCCAGCTCGCCGCCGTCATCGTCGAGGGTGAGCTGATTGAATTCGAAAAAGGTGGTGAGGATCTCTTCGGTATCCATACCCAGTGCGCGCAGCAGGATCGACGCCGGCAGCTTGCGGCGACGGTCGATGCGCACGAAGACCCCGTCCTTGGCGTCGAACTCGAAGTCGAGCCAGGAACCGCGGTACGGAATAATGCGGGCGTTATAAAGCAGTTTCTGTGCACTGCCCTGGGTCTTGCCCTTGTCGCTGTCGAAGAACACGCCCGGCGAGCGGTGCAACTGCGACACGATTACGCGTTCGGTACCGTTGATGACAAAGGTGCCGTTCTCGGTCATGAGCGGCATTTCGCCCATGTAGACTTCCTGCTCCTTGACCTCCTTGACCACGGTGGAACCCGCCGGGGCTTCCTTGTCGTGGATCACCAGGCGCAAGAGGACACGCAGCGGGGCCGCATAGGTCACGCCACGGATCTGGCATTCCTTCACGTCGAACATCGGTTCGCCCAGGCGATAGCTCACGTACTCGAGCTGGACATGACCGGAATAACTGACGATGGGGAAAACCGACTGAAACGCCGCATGCAGGCCCATCGGATCCCGCCCGTCGGACGCTCGGTCCGCCTGCAGGAAATCCCGATAGGAGGTCAGCTGGGTTTCCAGCAGGTACGGGACTTCGAGGATCTGGGGACGCTTCCCGAAGTCCTTGCGGATACGTTTCTTTTCGGTATAACTGAGGGCCATGGCTTACCTCGGAGGCTAGCTGAACAACGCGCGACAAAACACGCGCCACCACGGGCTGAGGCTGGCGACCAAACGGCCGCCAGCCTCAGGGCTTCGTGATGTACACGAAAACAACAGGCGCAAGCGCCTTCTTACTTCAGTTCGACGGTGGCGCCCGCGCCTTCCAGCTCCGCCTTCATCTTCTCGGCCTCGTCCTTCGGAGCACCTTCCTTCACGGTCGCCGGCACGCCTTCGACCATTTCCTTGGCTTCCTTCAGACCCAGACCGGTCAGGCCGCGGACGACCTTGATGACGCCGACCTTGTTCTCGCCGAAGCTCGACATCACGACGTCGAACTCGTCCTTGACTTCAGCGGCAGCGGCTTCGCCACCAGCGGCAGCCGGGGCGGCCGCAACAGCGGCAGCGGCGGACACGCCGAACTTCTCTTCCATCTCGCTGATCAGGTCCACAATCTCCAGGACCGTCATGTTGCCGATGGCTTCCAGGATATCTTCTTTCGAAACGGCCATTTCTTAATCTCCTAACGGGTCGAGCCCGAATTCATTCAGTACATGCTGCAGAAGCAGGCTTGAAGGGTTCTTCAGGCTGCCTGCTTCTGATCACGGATTGCTGCAACGGTACGCACAAGCTTGCCCGGGACTTCGTTCACCGTACGGGCGAACTTGTCGAGCGGTGCCTTCATCGTGGCGAGCAGCTGCGAGAGCGCCTCGTCACGGGTCGGCAGGCTCGCGAGGCGATCGAGATCGTTCGCCCCCATGAGCTGCCCACCAAAGGACACCAGCCGGACCTTCAGCTGATCGTTTTCCTTGGCGAAGTTCTTCACCAGGCGTGCCGCGGAGCCAGGCTCCTCTTCACTGAAGGCAAGGATCAGCGGACCCTGCAGCTCGGGCTGCATGCACGCGAAATCCGTACCCTCAATGGCACGCTTGGCGAGGTTGTTCTTCACCACCCGCAGATAGACCCCGGTAGTGCGGGCCTGCCGACGAAGGTCGGTCATCTGCGCGACCGAGAGACCCCGGTACTCCGCGGCGACCGCGGAATGCGCCGAGGCAGCAACCGTAGCCAGCTCCGAGACAATCGCCTTCTTGTCGTCGAGATTCAAAGCCACGTTGACTCTCCTCTAGTAAGACCACCCGGAGGTGATCGTGAAACCGGGCGAACCCGGCACTTCGGTGCTCCCGTCGCAGGTACTTCCTGAATCGGGTGACACCATCTGCGCAGGCTGGGGTATTAAGCCGGGCCCTGGAGCTCGGCGCCTGCGGTCTTGGATGGCGTGCCGCTTGCGCGACAGCCGACCAAAAACCGTATCTTCTTGCTTAGAGCTCCAACGAGCCCTGATCGACCTTGACGCCCGGACCCATGGTGGTCGAGACGACCACGGCCTTGACGTACTGCCCCTTGGAGGTCGCCGGCTTCATCTTCAGCAGGTCGGCCAGCAGGGCGTTCAGATTGTCGGTAAGCGAATTCGTGTCGAAATCGGCCGCGCCAATAGTGCAGTGGACGATGCCACCCTTGTCGGTGCGGTAGCGCACCTGACCACCCTTGGCATTGGTCACCGCGGTGGCCACATCCGGGGTCACGGTGCCGACCTTCGGGTTCGGCATCAGGCCGCGCGGGCCGAGAATCTGGCCGAGCTGGCCGACGACGCGCATCGCATCCGGGGAGGCGATCACCACGTCGAAGTCCATCTGGCCGGCCTTCACCTGTTCGGCGAGGTCGTCCATGCCGACGACATCGGCCCCGGCTTCCTTGGCGGCATCGGCGTTCGCACCCTGAGTGAACACGGCCACGCGCACAGTCTTGCCATTGCCATGCGGCAACACGGTGGAACCGCGCACCACCTGATCGGATTTGCGCGGGTCCACACCGAGGTTCACGGCAACGTCCACCGACTCGCGGAACTTGGCCTTGGGCAGGTCACGCAGGAGATCAAAGGCTTCGGTGACCGGATACAGGTGACCCGCCTCAACCTTCTCGCGATAGGCCTGCATACGCTTGGAAAGCTTCGCCATGTCAGAGACCCTCCACTTCGAGGCCCATACTGCGGGCACTGCCGGCGATGGTACGCACGGCGGCATCGAGATCAGCCGCGGTCATATCCGGTTCCTTGGTCTTCGCAATTTCTTCCAGCTGGGCGCGCGTCACGGTGCCGACCTTGTTGGTGTTCGGCTGACCGGAACCGGACTGAATGCCGGCCGCCTTCTTCAGCAGGACCGCCGCCGGGGGCGTCTTGGTAATGAACGTGAAGCTGCGATCCGCGTACACGGTGATCACCACCGGAATCGGCAGGCCGGGCTCCATCTCCTGGGTCTGGGCGTTGAACGCCTTGCAGAACTCCATGATGTTCACGCCGCGCTGACCCAGCGCCGGGCCCACGGGCGGGCTCGGGTTGGCCTTGCCAGCCGCCACCTGAAGCTTGATATACGCTTCGATTTTCTTTGCCATGAGGACTCCCTCGGGTGCGAACGCCTTGCGGCTCCCCGATTAACAGGTGATGACGCTTGCGCGTCTCAGGTTTTCTCGACTTGGTGGAACTCGAGTTCCACGGGCGTCGACCGCCCGAAAATCTGAACCGCCACGAGCAGACGACTCTTGTCGTAGTTGACTTCTTCGACCACGCCATTGAAATCGTTGAACGGGCCGTCGATTACGCGGACCATCTCGCCCACCTCGAACAGCACCTTCGGACGCGGCTTCTCGGCGCCTTCCTGCATGCGCTGCAGAATCGCGTCGGCTTCCTTGTCGCTGATCGGCGCCGGACGGTCCGCGGTGCCACCGATGAAGCCAAGCACGCGCGGCACGGCCTTGACCAGATGCCAGGCCTCGTCGTTGAGGTCCATCTGAACCAGGACATAGCCGGGGAAGAACTTGCGCTCACTCTTGCGCTTCTGGCCGTCCTTCATCTCGACGACCTCCTCGGTGGGCACCAGGATTTCGCCAAAATGGTCCTGCATGCCGAAACGCTCGATGCGCTCCTCCAGGGACCGCTTCACCTGTGCCTCGAAACCCGAGAATGCCTGTACGACGTACCAGCGTAGTGCCATGGGGAAAATCCTGCTGCTTATCCGATGAACCGACTGATGCCCCAGCCCAGGAACATGTCCAGGAGCCAGAGCATGATCCCCACCAGGATCACGACGGCAATGACGATCAGCGTGGTCTGGGTCGTCTCTACGCGGGTGGGCCACACCATCTTGCGCACCTCGGTGCGCGCGTTGCCCATAAAGCCGGCGAGCTGGCTGCCCTTGGCGGTCGTCATCGCGATCCCGATGGCGACCCCCACGACGGCAAGCAGCCCGAGGACGCGAATCAGAGTGGATTCGTCCTGGAACCAATAGAAGCCCATGACGCCGGCAATCAGCAGCGCCACGGCCACCGCGAGCTTGACGGTATCAAGCACGCCGGTCTGTTCCGATTGTTCACTCATGAATACGTATCACCCGGTGCTGCCGCCATCTCGAAGATGGCAGGCCAGGAGGGACTCGAACCCCCAACCTGCGGTTTTGGAGACCGCTGCTCTGCCAATTGAGCTACTGGCCTAGAAATCGAATCGACAAGAAACAAACGCGAGAGACGACGCACGCGGCGCCGCCTCTCGCGGTCAGTCTGTCAACTTGTCTACTGTATCACTCGATGATCTTGGAGACGACGCCGGCGCCCACAGTGCGGCCGCCTTCGCGGATCGCAAAGCGCAGACCGTCTTCCATCGCGATCGGATTGATCAGGGACACCGTCATCTTCACGTTGTCACCCGGCATCACCATCTCGGTGCCTTCCGGAAGCTCCACCGAGCCCGTCACGTCCGTCGTGCGGAAGTAGAACTGCGGACGGTACCCGTTGAAGAACGGCGTGTGACGACCGCCCTCTTCCTTGCCCAGGATGTACACCTCGGCTTCGAAGTGCGTGTGCGGGGTAATCGAACCCGGCTTGCACAGCACCTGACCACGCTGGACGTCGTCACGCTTGGTGCCGCGCAGCAGAATGCCGACGTTGTCCCCCGCTTCGCCCTGATCCAGCAGCTTGCGGAACATCTCGACACCGGTGACGGTGGTCTTCTGCGTGTCGCGAATGCCGACGATCTCGATCTCTTCGCCCACCTTCACCACGCCGCGCTCGATACGACCGGTCACCACGGTGCCGCGACCGGAGATCGAGAACACATCTTCCACCGGCATCAGGTACGCGCCGTCCACGGCACGCTCCGGCTCCGGAATCCAGGTGTCCATCGCTTCGACCAGCTTGTAGATCGCCGGGGCGCCCACTTCGCTCTCGTCACCTTCCAGCGCCTTCAGCGCGGAACCGGTGATGACCGGGGTGTCGTCACCCGGGAAGTCGTACGAGGACAGCAGGTCGCGGACTTCCATCTCGACCAGCTCCAGCAGCTCCGGATCATCGACCATGTCGGCCTTGTTCAGGAACACCACGATGTACGGAACACCGACCTGACGCGCCAGCAGGATGTGCTCGCGGGTCTGCGGCATCGGGCCATCGGCCGCCGACACCACCAGGATCGCGCCATCCATCTGCGCCGCACCCGTGATCATGTTCTTCACGTAGTCCGCGTGACCGGGGCAATCGACGTGCGCATAGTGACGAAGGTCGGATTCGTACTCGACGTGCGCGGTCGCAATCGTAATACCGCGCGCCTTCTCTTCCGGCGCGTTGTCGATCTGGTCAAATGCACGGGCTTCACTACCGTACTTCTTGCCCAGCACCGCCGTCATCGCCGCCGTCAGCGTCGTTTTCCCATGGTCCACATGACCAATCGTACCCACATTCACATGCGGCTTCTTACGCTCGAACTTTTCCTTGGACATCTCTCGCTTCCCCGGATCGTGACGCTAAAACTCAACAGCGACGCAGGTTGTACGCTGACATTAATATGGAGCTCATGACCGGATTCGAACCGGTGACCTCTTCCTTACCAAGGAAGTGCTCTACCGACTGAGCTACATGAGCCGAACTACCGCCAGGGCCTCGCCCGACATCGTGCGGGCCAAATCTGGAGCGGGTGATGGGGATCGAACCCACATCATCAGCTTGGAAGGCTGAGGTTCTACCATTGAACTACACCCGCAGAACCCTGGCTTGCCGCACCACCGTCCGCTTCTGGCCGCTGGCTTGAAAAACCCGATGGTGGAGGGAGGAGGATTCGAACCTCCGAAGGCTGAGCCAGCAGATTTACAGTCTGCCCCCGTTGACCGCTTGGGTATCCCTCCTCGATCAAGCCGCGTATTCTGAACCAGCGCGAAGCACAGCGTCAAGCACCCGCTGAATTACCCCTCAAGGGGGCGAACCACAGCCTTGTCATTTGCAGGGTTGATTCCTATGATCGGAGCTCAGCAAGGGGCTCTCGGCTGCCTGGCAGCGCGTTTCCCTTCCGCCGCGGACGCACGTAGAGTGTGGCCCATCACTAGGTTTGTATACGCAGAGGCCCATGGCGAATACCACTACGGCACCGCGGCTACCCGGGCTGGCGAAGCGCCTGGTCGAGGCCGGCCTGATCGCGGAGGACATCGCCTCCCAGCTGGTCGAGGAAGCCCAGTCCCAGCAGACGCCGCTGATGACCCTGCTTGCCAGCAAGGGCCAGGTGGCGGAAGCCCGCCTGGTCGAGGCCGCCGCCGAGGAATTCGGGCTCCCGGTATTCGACCTGGGGAGCTTCGATGCGGAACTGCTGCCCAAGGATCACCTCAACGAGAAGCTGATCCAGAAGCACCATGCCCTGCCACTGATGGCACGCGGCAATCGCCTCTACATCGGCGTGTCCGACCCGACCAACCTCGGTGCCACCGACGAGTTCAAGTTCGCCACCGGCATGCCCGTCGAGGCCGTCCTGGTCGAGCCACACAAGCTCGACCGCCTGATCGACACGGCACTGAGTGCCGCCTCGTCGCTGATGGACGACCTTGGCGACGACGGCCTCGACGGGCTGGCCATCGAATCCGGTGGGGAGGATGACAAGGAGTCCTCCGACACCGCCGAGGGCGCGGATGACGCCCCGGTGGTGCGCTTCGTCAACAAGGTTCTGATGGACGCCATCAATCGCAAGGCGTCGGATATCCACCTCGAGCCCTTCGAGAAGGACTTCCGCGTGCGCTTCCGCATTGACGGCGTACTGCACGAGGTCGCCCACCCACCCAATTCCCTGGCGCCGCGCATCACTGCGCGCGTCAAGGTGATGTCGCGCATGGACATCGCCGAACGCCGCGTGCCGCAGGACGGGCGCATCAAGCTTAAACTGTCGCGTACACGCGCGATCGATTTTCGTGTCTCGTCCCTGCCGACGCTTTACGGCGAGAAGATCGTGATGCGTATCCTCGATCCCAGCAGCGCGGCGATGGGCATCGATCAGCTGGGGTACGAGGAACATCAGAAAGAGGCCTACCTCAAGGCGCTCAGCCGCCCGTACGGCATGATCCTGGTCACCGGCCCCACCGGGTCGGGGAAGACCGTGTCGCTGTACACCGGGCTCGGCATCCTGAACACCGCCGACCGCAACATCTCCACTGCGGAAGACCCGTCGGAAATCAACATGCCCGGGGTCAACCAGGTCAACATCAACCCGAAGGTGGGTCTGACCTTTGCCAGCGCGCTGCGCGCGTTCCTGCGCCAGGACCCGGACGTGATCATGGTCGGGGAAATCCGCGACCTGGAAACCGCCGAGATCTCCATCAAGGCGGCCCAGACCGGTCACCTTGTGCTTTCCACGCTGCATACCAACGACGCCCCGCAGACGCTCACCCGCCTGGCCAACATGGGCGTGCCACCGTACAACATCGCCTCCTCGATCCTGCTGATCATTGCCCAGCGGCTGGCGCGGCGGTTGTGCCCGAACTGCAAGGAACCGGAAAAGCTCCCGGAAGAGGCGCTGCGCAAGGAAGGCTTTACCGACGCCGACATCCAGAACGGTGTGGTCTCCTATCGCGCGGTGGGCTGCGACCAATGCACCAACGGCTACAAGGGCCGGCTGGGGATCTACCAGGTCATGCCCATCAGCGACGACATGCAGCGCGGCATCCTGGAGGGCTACAACTCCATGCAGCTCGCAGAACAAGCAGAAAAGGAAGGCATCGAGGACCTGCGACGCGCCGGCCTCGTGAAAGTAATGGCGGGGCTGACCAGCCTCGAGGAAGTCAATCGCGTGACCAAGGACTAGTGCCGCAACCGGCACGGGTCACCAGCTACAGGGGGACAGGGGGATGGCCGACTCCGGGACGATCTACACCTGGGAAGGACTGAACAAGAACGGCGCCCGGATCAAGGGCGAGACTCCGGCCGACAACGAGGCCACGGCCCGTGCCGAGCTGCGCAAGAACGGCATCAACGTCATCAAGATCCGCAAGAAGCCAAAGTCGCTTCTCTCCGGTGGAAAAAAGAAGGTCGTCCCCGCGGACATCGCCTACTTCCTGCGCCAGATGACCACGATGCTGGAGTCCGGCGTGCCCCTGGTGCAGGCCTTCGAGATCGTCGGCCGCGGGAACGAGAAGCCCGCGATGCGCGATCTGGTCCTGAAACTGAAGGCAGACGTCGAGGGCGGCGAGACGTTTGCCCAGGCCCTGTCCAAGCACCCGAGACATTTCGACGACCTGGTCACCAATCTGGTCGAGGCCGGCGAGCAGGCGGGGACACTCGAGACCCTGCTGGACAAGGTCGCCACCTACAAGGAAAAGACCGAGGCCCTGAAGGGCAAGATCAAGAAGGCCCTGTTCTATCCGGCCGCAGTGGTTGTGGTCGCCATCGTGGTGACCGCGATCCTGCTGATCTACGTGGTCCCGCAGTTCGAGGCCCTGTTTACCGGGTTCGGTGCCGACCTCCCGGTATTCACCCGCATGGTGGTCGACCTCTCGGAGTTCACCCAGAGCTGGTGGTGGGCCATCCTCGGGGTCATGGTCGCCATCGGATTCGTCTTCGTTCAGGCCCGGCGGCGGCTGCCACGCTTCGCCCGTTTCCTCGACATCATGGTCCTCAAGGCCCCGGCTTTTGGCCCGATCCTGCGCAAGGCCGCCATCGCCCGCTTTGCGCGAACGCTGTCGACCATGTTCTCCGCCGGGGTGCCGCTGGTGGATGCCCTGACCTCGGTCTCCGGCGCCACCGGCAACGCCGTCTACCGAGAAGCCACCCTGCGCATGCGCGACGAGACCGAGGCCGGCGGCCAATTGCAGTGGTCCATGCGCAATACCGCCGTGTTCCCCAACATGGTGGTGCAGATGGTCGCGATTGGCGAGGAATCCGGCTCGCTGGATTCAATGCTGTCGAAAGTCGCGGATTTCTACGAGGAAGAGGTCGACAACGCCGTGGACAGCCTGTCCAGCCTGCTGGAACCGCTGATCATGGTGGTCCTCGGCGTGCTGGTCGGCGGCCTGGTCATCGCCATGTACCTGCCCATCTTCCAGATGGGTCAGGTGATCTAAGGGATGCTGGCCGAGATCGGAGCCCAACTGGGCGGCTGGGCACTGCCGGTTGCCGGGGTGTTCGGGCTGCTGATCGGCAGCTTCCTGAACGTGGTGATCGCACGCCTCCCGGTGATGCTGGAACGCGAATGGGAGACCGAGGCGCGCGCGATTCTCGAGCACGCGCCGAACGACGAGCGCGTGCGATTCGACCTGATCCGCCCGCGCTCGCGCTGCCCGCAATGCCAGCGCCCGATCCGGGCGCTGGAAAACGTGCCCATTCTCAGCTTCCTGTTCCTGCGCGGTCGCTGCCCCGGGTGTGGCACCCGCATCAGTTGGCAGTATCCCGCAGTGGAGGCACTCACCGCGCTGCTCTTCGTGGTAACGGTCTGGCACCTGGGGCCCGGTAGCGCCGGGCTACTGGCGCTGGTCTTCACGGCCGTACTGATCGCCGCCTCCGGGATCGATGCCCGGACGACGCTACTCCCCGATCAGCTCACCCTGCCGCTTTTGTGGCTCGGGCTGCTGGTCAACATCCCCGGTACCTTCACCGACCTGCAGTCCGCCGTGATCGGTGCTGCGGCCGGTTACCTGACCTTGTGGCTGATCTTCCACGGCTTCCGCCTGCTGACCGGCAAGGAAGGCATGGGCTTCGGTGACTTCAAACTGCTGGCGGCGCTGGGCGCGTGGCTCGGCTGGCAGGCACTGCCGGTCATCCTGCTACTGGCCTCACTGGTCGGCGCGGTGGTCGGGATCGCGCTGATCCTGCTGCGCGGGCGCGATCGCAACATCCCGATCCCATTCGGGCCCTATCTCGCCGCTGCCGGGTGGCTCGCCTTGATCTGGGGCGACGAGCTGCTGGCCCTCTATTTCCCGCAAGGGTTTTAGGCGAACGTCATGCTGCGGGTCGGACTCACCGGGGGGATCGGCTGCGGCAAGAGTCGCGTTGCAGGGCTCTTCGCCAGCCTCGGGGCACCGGTACTGGATGCCGACACCCTGAACCGCGAACTCCAGACGCCGGGACACGATCTCTACGCGGCCATCGTGGACCGCTTTGGCCCCGGCATACTCGATGCCCGCGGCCACCTGGACCGCGGCGCCTTGCGCAGCCGGATCTTTGCCGACCCGGCCGAACGCCAGGCCCTGGAGGCACTGGTTCACCCGGCGGTGGAGGCCGCTATCGAACAACGCCTCGCCGCGCTACCAGAGACCACACCCTATGCCGTGATCGTGGTGCCCCTGCTGTTCGAGGCCGGCTGGGAGGCGCGTTTCGATCACGTCGTCGTGGTCCATTGCGAACCCGGCGAACAGATCGCACGCGTAACCCAGCGGGATGGCCGCAGCAGCGCCGAGGTAGAGGCCATCCTCGAGGTCCAGATGAACCCCGACGAGCGCCGCCGACGCGGGGACAGCGAGATCCTCAATACCGAACAGACGTCGGATGCCGAACTGGCGAACCAGGTAGCAGAACGCGACACTGCCCTGCGCGAGCTGGCCACCACCATCCGCTCGCGGGTGGAAAACCGCCCCCCGAATAGCTGATACTGCGGAAGTTCCTGGACCAGCATGCGCCTCCAGTCCTCCTGCCCAACGGGTCCGTCGTGAGCCAATCCCTGACCTTTGAACAACCGCTGCATGAACGTGTACGCCTCCTGCTGCGGCTGGAGGCCCTGAACGCACGCTTCGGGGATGCACTGGAGTCCGGGCGGGCCTTCGATCATCACGAGGCCCTGGTCTCGCTGGTGGACATCTATGCCCTGGTCACCCGGGTAGACATCAAGCGCGAGCTGATGGGCGAGATCGAGCGCCAGACGGTCAACCTGACCCGACTGGCCAACCAGCCGGGCATCGATGCCGATCGCTTTCGCGAGACCATGGATGCACAGAAGCGGTTGCACGACGCCCTGGAGGAACAGGCCGGCGCGCTCGATCACCGCGTGCGCGGCAGCGAGTTTTTCTCCAGCGTGCGCCAGCGCATGGCCCTGCCCGGCGGGGCCTTCGACTTCGACCTGCCGATCTACCACTACTGGCTGGCCCAGCCGAATCAGGCGCGTACCGAGCTTCTTCTGGAATGGTTCCAACCGCTGAACACCGTGGCCGAGGCAACCGCCCAGGTGCTGCGCTACATGCGCCACTCGGGCAACGCGGAGCCGGTGACGGCCGAGGACGGGTACTTCGAGCGCAATCTCGATACCGCCCACGCGTGGCAACTGATCCGGGTAACGGTCGACCCCGCGCTGGGGGTCTACCCGGAAATCAGCGGCGGGCGCCAGCGCTTTACTGTGCGCTTCTTCGCCCCCGGCGATTTCCGCGAACGCCCCGTACCGGCCCATGTCGACGTTCCGTTCCGGCTCTGCTGCTGCGCGATCTGAGGCAGGGCCCTGGGCGCGTGGAAGGCCCGGATTCAGTCCAGCAAGCCCCGAATGGCCGCAATACCCTGCGCACCGGCCGCCCGCGCCCGGGGCAGGCTGACGACAGACATCCCGCCGAGCGCATAGACCGGCAGCGCCGCACCCCGCACCCAGTCCGCGAAACGCCCCCAGCCCAGCGCCTCGGCACCGGGGTGCGTTGCGGTCGCCTGCACCGGCCCCAGCACCACGAAATCCAGCCCCAGGGCCGCCGTCCGCTCGAGACCGGCACGGTCGTGAACCGAGGCGGCCACCCAGCCAGCGGACGCCGGACGCGCATCCAGCGCGCGCCAACGCCGCTCGGGCAGATGCAACCCCACCCGCGGAAAATCCGCCAGCCAATCCGGTGGCGCATTCGCCAGGACCGGGATGCCCAGGGCATCGGCGGGCCCTGTGATCGCCGCGAGAAATTCGCAATAGTCGACCCGGCCCAAGTCCGGCGCACGCACCTGAACCATGTCAGCCTGGCCCGCACGCAGGGCCTGGGTTACTTGGTCGGCGATGGCAGCGGCCTGCGCGGCGTCGTCCGGTGACGGTGTGATCAGATAACGCTCGGGCAGGCGCAAGACGTTGAGCATCGGGCGATTCGCCGCCGGGAAATCCGCGGGGTCCAGGTCCAGCGGGGCACGCCACTCCATAGGCTGGGCCTCGCGGCCATGGGGCGCACCCGACCAGGCCGTGACGCGGAACACATGCAGACGAACCGCGAGCGCCCCATAGTCGTGGTCGATCGTCAGACACTGAACCGCCGAATCGACGCCGACGCCAAGCTCCTCGTCGAGTTCACGCTGCAGAGCCACCGTGGGGGGTTCGCCGCTCTCGATTTTGCCCCCGGGAAACTCCCACAGTCCGGCCAGGTGTTGCGCGTCCTTGCGACGCGTAACCAGCACGCGACCCTGGTTGTCGCGGATCAGTCCGATCGCGACCTCGACCGGAGGGGAAGACGCCGGCTCAGGACCGGTATTCGGCATTGATGCGCACGTACTCGTGGGAGAAGTCGCAGGTGTACTTGCGCGTCCGCGCGTCACCCCGGCCCAGGTCGATCCGGATGTGGATCTCCTCGGCGTCGAAGGCACGCTGGCCGTCGGCCTCGGCGTATTCCGGGGCACGCCCGCCGTCGCGGACAATCTCGACGTCATTCACACGGATCGCCACGCGCTCGATCACCAGATCCGGCACCCCGGCGCGCCCCACGGCCGCGAGGATGCGGCCCCAATTGGGATCGGAGGCGAACAGCGCAGTCTTGACCAGCGGGGACAGCGCGACGGTCTCGGCGACCTGCGCCGCCTCCTCACGCGACCGCGCACCCACCACCTCGACGGTCACGAACTTGGTGGCGCCCTCGCCATCCCGGACGATCGCCTGGGCCAGCTCCAGGCAGACCGCGTCCAGAGCCGCGGAAAATGCGACCCGGTCCTCCGCTGTGACGAGCCCCGCCCCACTCGCGCCACTGGCCATCACCACCACGGCGTCGTTTGTGGAGGTATCCCCGTCCACGGTGATCGCGTTGAAGCTGTCGCGATTGGCCTCGCGCAGCAGACCGTCCAGCGCCTGCGCCTCGATGGCAAGGTCGGTCCCGATAAACGCCAGCATGGTCGCCATGTCGGGGTGGATCATCCCCGAACCCTTGGCGATACCGGTCAGGGTCACCTCGCCCTGCGACAGTGCGACCCGACGGCTGACACCCTTGAGCACGGTGTCAGTGGTCATGATCGCGCGTCCCGCCTGCATCCAGGCATTGGGCGCCAGGCCCGCGTGCAGCAAGGGCAGCGCCCCGATGATGCGTTCCACCGGCAGCGGCTCGCCGATCACCCCGGTGGAAAAGGGCAGGACTGCCTCCGCCGGGTCGCCCGTAACCGCGGCCAGGGCCTCGCAGCAGGTGCGCGCGGCGGCGAGCCCGGGCGCACCGGTCCCGGCATTGGCATTACCGGCGTTGATCAGCAGCCAGCGTGCCCCGCCCGCCGCCTGGTGCTCCGCGGCAACCACGACCGGCGCGGCGCGAAAGGCATTGTTGGTATAAAGCGCCGCAACGGTCGCGTCGGGGCCGGCATCGATCAACACCAGATCGTCGCGCCCGGGATAGCGAATCCCTGCCGCGACCGCGGCCACGCGAATCCCCGGTACCGGTTGCAGCGCCTCCGGGGCGTTCAATCCTACGGCCATGGGCTCAGTGTCTCCCTACAGCTTGCCGTGGCAATGCTTGAACTTCTTGCCCGAACCACACCAGCAGGGCTCGTTGCGGCCCAGCTTGGGCTCGTCGCGTCGGTAGGGGGCCTCGCCGCTCGCAACCGGTTCGCGCGGCTCGGCGTCACCTTCGGCTCCAGCCTTCAGGGGGCTGTCGGGGTTCTGGTGCTGGAACTGCAGATCATCCTCGGCGGGGGCCGCCTTCTTCGGCTGCAATGCCTCGACCTCCTCCGGTGAGCGCAATTGCATGCGCAGCAGGAACTTCACCACGTCGTGCTTGATGCGTTCCAGCAGGGACTGGAACATCGCGAAGGCTTCCTTCTTGTACTCCTGCTTCGGGTTGCGCTGGGCGTAGCCACGCAACCCAATACCCTGGCGCAGGTAGTCCATCGCCGCCAGGTGTTCCTTCCACTGGCTGTCCAGGACCTGCAGCATCACGTCGCGCTGCAGGCGGTTCATGGTCTCGTCACCCAGCTGCTCGCGCTTCCGGGTCAGCAGCGCGCGGGCATGCCCGATGATCCGCTCGCGCAACGGCTCCTCGTGCAGGTCGTCCTCGTCGTCCAGCCACTGCTGGACCGGAAGGTCGAGCCCGAACTCGCCGTTCAGGGCCTGCTGCAGGCCCTGGATGTCCCATTCGTCCTCGATCGATCCCGGCGGCATGTACGGGTTGATCAGGGCGTTGACCACATCCTCCACCAAGGTGTCGATGGTTTCGCTGATGTCCTCGGTGGTCAGCAATTCAGCACGCTGGTCGTAGATCACCCGGCGCTGATCATTGGCGACGTCGTCGTATTCCAGCAGCTGCTTGCGGATATCGAAGTTGTGCGCCTCGACCTTGCGCTGCGCATTCTCGATGGCGCGCGAGACCCAGGCGTTCTCGATCGCCTCGCCCTCCTTCATGCCCAGACGCTGCATCAGGCTGCGCACACGCTCGGATGCAAACACCCGCATCAGGTTGTCTTCCAGCGACAGGAAGAAGCGGCTGGAGCCCGCGTCACCCTGGCGGCCGGAGCGCCCGCGCAACTGGTTGTCGATCCGTCGCGACTCATGGCGTTCGGAGCCAATGATGTGCAGACCACCGGCCTCGATCACCGTGTCATGACGGGCCTGCCAGTCGGCCCGGATTGCCTCCTGCTGGGCGCTGTCGTCCGGGTCGACTTCGGCCAGTTCGGCATCCAGCGCCCCCCCCAGCACGATATCGGTACCACGGCCGGCCATGTTGGTTGCCAACGTCACCGCCTTCGGGCGACCCGCCTGGGCGATGATCGCGGCCTCGCGCTCGTGCTGCTTGGCGTTCAGCACCTCGAACGAGATCCCGGTCTTCTTCAGCGCTTCAGCCAGCCGCTCGGAACTCTCCACCGAGGCCGTCCCCACCAGGACCGGTTGACCGCGATCCACGCACCACTGGATCTCCTTGATGATGGCGGTGTACTTCTCCTCCTGGGTCAGGAAGACCAGGTCCTGCATGTCGTCGCGCACCAGCGGCTTGTTGCCGGGGATCACGACCACTTCCAGGCCATAGATGGTCTGGAACTCGTAGGCCTCGGTATCGGCCGTACCGGTCATCCCTGCGAGCTTCTCGTACAGGCGGAAATAGTTCTGGAAGGTGATCGACGCCAGCGTCTGGTTCTCGCGCTGGATCGGAACCCCTTCCTTGGCCTCGATCGCCTGGTGCAGTCCCTCCGACCAGCGCCGGCCACCCATGATGCGGCCGGTAAACTCGTCGATGATCTGGACCTTGTTGTCGCGCACCAGGTAGTCGACGTCGCGGTGGAACAGCGCGTGGGCACGCAGGGCCGCATTCAGGTGATGCAGTACCGCGATGCTCGCAGAGTCGTACAGGGTCTGGTACTCCTCCAGCAAGCCGGCCTGGCGCAGGAGTTCCTCGGCCTTCTCGTGACCCTCCTCGCTGAGGAAGACCTGCTTGGCCTTCTCGTCGACGAAGTAGTCACCCTCGCTCTCTTCGTCTTCCTGACGGGTCAGCTGGGCCGGGATGGTGTTCAGCCGCTCGTAGAGCTCGGAGCTGTCGCCGCTGGGGCCGGAGATGATCAGCGGGGTCCGCGCCTCGTCGATGAGGATGGAGTCGACCTCGTCGACCACCGCAAAGTTGAGTGCGCGCTGCACGCGCTGATCGGCCGAGAAGGCCATGTTGTCGCGCAGATAGTCGAAGCCGAACTCGTTGTTCGTGCCGTAGGTAATATCGGCGGCATAGGCCTCGCGCCGGGTCGCCGGACGCATCTGATCGAACCCGCCTTCTTCTGCGTGGTACTCCGGGTCAAAGAGATAGGAGGCGGAATCCACCCCCAGACCGCCGGAGCTATTCACCACGCCGACCGTCAGACCCAATGCGTGGTAGAGCCGCCCCATCCAGGCCGCATCGCGGCGGGCCAGGTAGTCGTTCACCGTCACCACATGCACGCCGTCGCCGGTCAATGCATTGAGATAGGCGGGCAGGGTCGCGACCAGGGTCTTGCCCTCACCCGTGCGCATCTCGGCGATGCGACCGTCGTTGAGAACCATACCGCCGATCAACTGGACGTCGAAGTGGCGCAGCCCCAGGACCTGGGCACTCATCGCGCGACAGACCGCGAAGGCCTCCGGCAGGAGCTTCTCCAGATTCTCGCCCTCGCCCAGGCGGCGCTGGAATTCCTGTGTCTTGTGACGCAGCTCGTCCTGCGACAACGCCTCGGTGGAGTCGGCCAGGGCATTGATGCGCTCGACCGCGCGGGTGTAGCGCTTGAGGATGCGATCGTTGCGACTACCGAAAATCTTCTGTACGAGCTGCTTGACCATGGGGATCCGAAAGGGTTGGCTGAAACCCGGCTAGGATAAACGATCCGTCAGGGAAACGCTGTGGCCAAGAGACGCGCAGCCGGTCATGCCCCTGCGGGGCCGAGAAGGACCGCGGAGGGTCAGTCCCGATCCTGGAGAAAATGATAGGGATTCAGGGCCTGGCCGGCGTCGACCACCTCGTAGTGCAGGTGGGTATCGGTCGCGCGACCGGTGCGCCCCATCTTCGCGATCACCTCGCCAGCCTCCACGCGCTGCCCGGGCTCGACCAGGATTTCCGCGTTGTGTGCGTAGCGCGTATTCAAGCCGCCGCCGTGCGCGATCTCGACGAGCTTGCCGTAGCTGCTCCGGCGGCCCGCGAATACCACCAGGCCGCCGCCCGCAGCGCGGATGTCCGAGCCGGGCCGCCCGGCAAAATCCATCCCCGAGTGGAAGCGGCGGTTCCCGGTGAACGGGTCTTCGCGATAACCAAACGCCGAGCTAATCCAGGCGTCATCCTCCACCGGACGAAACTGCGGGGACAGCGCCTCGCGGGCCGCCTCCTGGCGTAGCTCGGAACCTACCGTCTCTACGGCGACGCTGCGACGACCCAGAAGGTGTTCCAGCGCCAGCAAGCGGTCATGGAGCTCCAGCGGAGAACCCGGTCCGTCCAGCAGCGGGCCGCCCTGGCCGCCAACTTCCGGCTCCAGTGCGGCCACGTCCAGCCCCAGGGAGTCGCCAACCGAGCGGAGGCGCAGATCCACCCGCGTCAGCTGGCGTTCCAGCGCGACCACACGGTCCACCAGGTAGTTCAAACCTTCACGTGCTGCCTCGCGTTCGGCCGTCTCCACCACGATCGGATCCAGCGTGTTTGCGATCGGGATCCTGACCACCTCGCGCTGGCTTTGCCCCGCCAGGTAGGCGGTCACAACCGCCGCCACCACCAGCAGCGCGAGCAGGGTGCCCGCCAGCGCCACGCCCCACAACGGAAGACGTGCACAAAGACCATCCGGACGTAGTACGATCAGCTGCATGCGATTCCTCTCACTCCTTCCGCCGCGGACTGCCGGAGTCCCTCGATGACGCCGCAGCGGATTACCCGCTTCATCGCCCGCGACTTTTCCGCGCACTCCAGCCGCGACCGCGGCGTGGAACGCGCCCTCGAGGGACTGGTCGGCAACGCCCTGCAGGCTGGCCGACTGGCGTTCACCCTGCGCGAGGACACCCTGGTTGCAATCTGCGCGAACCGCGGGCTGGCCACCGAACTGCGCTTCCAGCAGCGCGAACTGCTCAAGACCTTGCGTGCCGCGGGCTTCGAGGGCATCGAACAGATACGTATCCGGCTGACCAACACCCCACGCCCCCCCCAGCCCACCACGCGACTGGAGCGCCGCGAGATCCCGGATGCGGCCCGCCGCATCCTCGCCGATACCGCCAGCAGCATCCAGGACCCCGGGCTGGCCGGCGCCCTCGAACGCCTCGCCCGGGCGGCCAGGCCGTCACCGAAGCCCGACTGACCTCACCCTGGAACCCGTGTTCCAGGTTTTGCTCAGCCCGCTGGAGTGGGCGCCAGCTGACCGAAGGAGATCGGCAGGCGTTCGCTCGGGTCCTCGAAGGTCACCTTCTCCCAGGCGGTCTCGTCGGCCAGGAGCTGACGGATCAGCTGGTTGTTCAGCGCATGCCCGGACTTGTGACCAGTGAACGCACCGATCAGGCTGTGACCGAGCAGGTACAGGTCCCCGACCACGTCGAGGATCTTGTGCTTGACCAGTTCGTTGTCGTAGCGCAGCCCGTTTTCGTTGAGGATCTTGTAGTCATCGAGGACCACGGCGTTGTCCAGGCTGCCGCCCAGCGCCAGCTGATTCGCCCGCAGGGCCTCGATGTCGCGCATGAACCCGAAGGTCCGGGCACGCGAGACCTCCTTCACAAAGGAGGTGGACGAGAAGTCCAGCTCTGCGCGCTGGCTTCCGTCGGTAAACATCGGGTGTTCGAAATCGATACAGAAACCGACCTTGAACCCCTCGTAAGGATCAAAGCGCACCCACTTGTCGTCCTCGCGGACTTCCACGCTGCGCTTGACCCGAATGAATTCCTTGGGCGCGTCCTGCTCCTTCAGCCCGGCGGACTGCAGCAGAAACACGAAGGGACCGGCACTGCCGTCCATGATGGGCACCTCGGCGGCGCTCACATCGACATGCAGGTTGTCGATTCCCAATCCGGCAATGGCCGAGAGCAAATGCTCCACGGTCGAAACCCGGACGTCTCCATTGACCAGCGTGGTGGACAGCCGCGTGTCGCCGACATTGTCGGCACAGGCGCGAATCTCCACGGACGGATCAAGATCGCAGCGATGGAACACAATCCCGGTATTCACCGGAGCCGGACGCAGGGTCAGCACCACCTTTTCTCCGGTATGCAGTCCCACTCCGGTCGCCCGAATGCTGTTCTTGAGCGTTCTTTGCCTGATCAACGAATTGAGCCTCTCTCTTCCAGGAGAGCGCATAAGGGGAGCCCGGGCCCTCCCGGGCTCCTCATGCACACAACGATTACCGCATTATTGCAGGATTCCGCTCGCCCTGCATGTACAGCCGCTCTCAGTCGGCTTGTTTACGCAGGAAGGCCGGAATATCCAGCACATCAATGCCTTGCTGCTGATTGTAGTCGACCGCCAGGTTGTCACCGCCGCGCCGCTTGACGGTCGGCTGGTCGAGGTCGACTTCGACATCGGAGCCGACGGCCCTCTTCGGCTGGGCATCGACCACTCGTACCTGCGGCCGTTCGGACTGCGTCGCTGGCGCGCCAAGTCCCGTGGCCACCAGGGTCACCCGCAGCTCGTCGGTCATCTCGGGGTCGATGACCGTCCCGACCACGACATTGGCATCTTCCGAGGCCAGGGCCTTCACCGCCTCGCCGACTTCCTCGAACTCGCCGATCCCGACATCCATGCCACCGGTCACGTTCACCAGGATGCCGCGGGCACCGGAGATATCGATGTCCTCCAGCAAGGGGCTGGCGATCGCCGCTTCGGCGGCCTCGCGCGCACGATCCTCGCCGGTGCCGGTGCCGGTGCCCATCATCGCCATGCCCATCTCGCGCATCACATTGCGCACGTCGGCAAAGTCGACGTTGATCAGACCCGGACGGGTGATCAGCTCGGCGATGCCCTGCACCGCGCCGAACAGCACGTCGTTGGCAGCCTTGAAGGCATCCAGCAGCGTGGTGTTCTTGCCCAGCACCGTCAGCAGCTTCTCGTTGGGGATGGTGATCAGGGAATCGACCTGTTCGGTCAGCGCCTTGATCCCGGACATCGCGACCTGCATGCGGCGCTTGCCCTCGAACGGGAACGGCTTGGTGACCACCGCGACCGTCAGGATGTTCATCTCCTTGGCGATCTGCGCCACCACCGGGGCGGCACCGGTACCCGTACCACCGCCCATGCCGGCGGTGATGAAGACCATGTCGGCGCCCTGCAACAGATCCTGGATGCGTTCACGGTCCTCCAGTGCAGCCTCGCGACCGACCGACGGATCCGCCCCGGCCCCCAGGCCCTTGGTGATGTCGCCGCCCAGTTGCAGCAGCGTCTTGGAATCCAGGCTCTTCAGAGCCTGGGCATCGGTGTTGGCACAGATGAAATCGACGCCTTCCAGCTGCGAGTTGACCATGTGCTGCACGGCGTTGCCGCCGCCGCCCCCAACGCCGACGACCTTGATCGTCGCGTTCTGGCTATAGGTGTCCATCAGTTCGAACGTCATGATTGCGTCCTCTCGTTGCGTGTGTAGTACATAAACTTCTGTTTACCTGCGTCATGGCCGGAGAGCGGTCCGGCCTCCTAAAATTCCGGGGCCCCGATCATCAGAACTGTCCGGAAAACCAGCGCTTCATGCGCGCCCATACGCCCTGGAACCCGCTGCTCACGGGCCGGGCCTCCTGCTCCGCGCGCGACTCGCGGGCGTAGAGCAACAGCCCCACCCCCGTCGCGTGGATCGGATTCTTCACAACATCCAGGAGCCCGGTGACGCGTTGCGGCACCCCCAGGCGTACGGGCATGTGAAAGACCTCTTCGGCGAGGTCCACCACACCTTCCATTCGGGACGAGCCACCGGTGAGCACCACTCCGGCGGCAATCATTTCTTCGGTGCCGCTGCGGCGCAGTTCCGCTTGCACCAGCTGCAACAATTCCTCGTAGCGAGGCTCGACCACGGAGGCGAGCGTCTGGCGCGACAACCTGCGTGCGGCACGATCGCCGACACCGGGCACCTCGATGCTCTCGCTCGGATCGGCCAGCGAGCGCAGCGCGCAGGCGTACTTGATCTTGAGTTCTTCGGCGTACTGGGTCGGGGTGCGTAGCGCGACCGCGATGTCGTTGGTGACCTGATCGCCGGCGATCGGGATGACTGCGGTGTGCATGATCGCGCCGTGGGCAAACACCGCGATGTCCGTGGTGCCACCGCCGACGTCCACCAGACACACGCCCAGGTCCTTCTCGTCCTCGCTCAGGACCGAGTAACTGGAGGCGAGCTGCTCGAGGATGATGTCGTCCACCCGCAGTCCGCAGCGCTCCACGCACTTGACGATGTTCTGCGCGGCGGAGACCGCCCCGGTCACCAGGTGCACCTTGGCCTCCAGCCGCACCCCGGACATCCCGATCGGCTCGCGGATGCCCTCCTGCTCGTCGATGATGTATTCCTGCGGCAGCACGTGGAGGATGCGCTGGTCGGCCGGGATGGCGATGGCGCGCGCGGCGTCGATCACCCGGTCCACATCGCCGGCGACCACCTCGCCGTCCTTGATCGCGACCACCCCGGTGGAGTTGTAGCTCTTGATGTGCGAGCCGGCGATCCCGGTATACACCGAGTGGATCTCGCAACCGGCCATCAGCTCGGCCTCCTCCACCGCGCGCTGGATCGACTGGACGGTGGACTCGATGTTCACGACCACGCCCTTCTTCAACCCGCGCGAGGGCGAGGAACCGATGCCGATGATCTCGATCTCGCCTTCCTCGGTCAGCTCCCCGACCACCGCCTCGATCTTCGAGGTGCCGACGTCCAGGCCGACGATCAGACCGGGTTCCGACTTCTTTGCCATCATCTTTCTGCGTCCTGTCGTTCGTGTCATCGGGCGTTCCCCGCACCGTCATCCGCCGCATCCGCCCAGGCCACGGCCAGCCCGTGGGGGTAACGCAGGTCGATCCGTTCCACCGGCGCCTCGCGATAGTCGCGAATCGCCGGGGCCGCGCGGACCAGTTGCCCCAGTCGTGCCAGATCGGCATCGCGCCCCATCAGCACGCGTACGCCGTCCGCCAGGTGGATGGTCCAGTCGTGGCGTTCGCCCTCTTCGAGACCGGCGACCTCCAGCCCGGCATCGGCCAGGCGTGCGGAGACCTCCAGGTAGCGATGCATCAGCACCACCTGCCGCCCGTCGGTCCCGGCGAGTGCCGGCAGGCCCTCCCAGTCATCCAGCGCCACCGGGCCAAACAGGCGCCCGTGGCGATCGACCAGATGGTCCTCGCCCCACTGCGCCACCGGCACCGGCTCGTGAATCTCCACCACGAGGGTGTCCGGCCACTGACGCCGCAGGCGCACTGCGTCCACCCACGGCTGGCCCTCAAGCGCAACGCGCAGGCGCTCGAGCTCGACACCGATGAAGCCCGGCGCATGGGTCCGGACCATCTCGTGCACCGCCGCGACATCCGCATGCTGCGGATTGCCGGTCACCTCGACATGCTCGATCGGCAACCAGGCATCCGGGTCGAACTGCAACCAGGCCAGCGCGCCCAGCACCAGCACCGCGGCCAGCCCCATGCCCGACATCAGGCGCAGCCCCGGGCCAGCCATCCGGCGCAGCGGCGACGGTCCCCGCGCCTGCGGGCGGCGCGCGGGTCGCGTTGTGCGGCGTGCGTTCAACGCAGTCCTCCACACTCGAAACTGGAATCGAGGATGCGCAGGCACAGCTCGTCGAAGTCGATGCCCGCCTGCGCGGCGGCCTTGGGCACCAGCGAGTGGTCGGTCATGCCCGGGATCGTGTTCACCTCGATCAGGAAGTTCTCGCCATGTTCGTCCTGCAGGATGTCCACTCGTCCCCAGCCGCAACCCTCCAGCGTCGCGAAGGCGGCGATGGCCATGGACTGCAACTCCAGCAACGCGCTGGAATCCAGCGGCGGCGGGCAGATGTAGCCGGTATCGTCGGCCTCGTACTTGGCGTGGTAATCGTAGAAACCGCCCGGGGTGCGAATCTCCACCACCGGCAACGGCTCGTTGCCGAGGATCGCGACGGTGTACTCGCGTCCGCTGATCCACTGCTCCGCGAACACCTGCCCCGGCTGCAGCCGCGCGGCCTCGAAGGCGGCCGGCAGATCGGCCACCCGATCCACCCGTGTGATCCCCAGGCTGGAGCCGCCGCGCGCGGGCTTCACGATCAATGGCAGGCCCAGTGCATCGGCCACCGCGTCGGGGTCGAACCCCGGCGTGAGCAGACGATAGGGGGCGCTCGGCAGATTGCTCCCCGCCCACAGCCGCTTGCAGGCCAGCTTGTCCATGCCCAATGCGGAACCGAGCACGCCGGTCCCGGTGTAAGGCATGCCCGCCATGTCCAGACAGCCCTGCAGGGTCCCGTCCTCGCCGCACTCCCCGTGGAGCACGATGAAGACCCGGTCGACGTTCTCCAGGGCCAGGCAGCGCGCCGTCTCGCGGGTCAGGTCCAGGGGATGGGCATCGACACCCTGGCGCTGCAGTGCCGCCAGCACCGCCTGACCACTGTGCAGCGAGACTTCGCGCTCGCCAGACCAGCCACCCATCAGGACCGCGACACGGCCATAATCTTCTGCACTTCGCTTGCTCATGCCGTTCCCTCGCTTGCCTCGTGCGTAGCCCCTGGCCGACCCAGGACCCGGACCTCGGGCTCCAGGTGCACCCCGAACTGCCGCTGCACCTCGTCCTGGGCATGACGCAGCAACCATTC
This sequence comes from Thioalkalivibrio versutus, assembly GCF_001020955.1. Classification (NCBI taxonomy): domain Bacteria; kingdom Pseudomonadati; phylum Pseudomonadota; class Gammaproteobacteria; order Chromatiales; family Ectothiorhodospiraceae; genus Thioalkalivibrio; species Thioalkalivibrio versutus. The sequence continues at coordinate 465,908 of NZ_CP011367.1, read as the reverse complement.
GATATCGGCGGCGCGCGCGCTGCCGTCGTGGGTGATGAAATTCGCGTGCTTGGGGGAGATCTCCGCCGCCCCGTGGCGCAGTCCCTTCAGACCGGCGGCCTCGACCAGGCGCGCGGCGTGATCGCCCTCCGGGTTGCGGAACACCGACCCGCAGGACGGCAACCCCAGCGGCTGCTTCGCGGATCGTTCGCGCAGCAACTCGCGGATGCGCCGGGTCCCGACGTCAGGGTCACCCGCGGCCAGCTGCAACACGCAGCCGGTGAACCACTCCGCCTCGGGGCCGTGAACACTGCGGTAGCCGATCGTGTAGTCCGCGGGAGTGCGGGTATGCAGTTCGCCGCGCGCATCCACCGTGGAGACCGCCTCTACCAGTGGCCAGATCTCGCCACCCCAGGCGCCGGCGTTCATCCGCAGCGCGCCGCCCACGGTCCCGGGGATGCCGGCCAGGAACTCGGCCCCGACCAGCCCCTCGCGGGCCCCGAAACGCGCGGCCTGGGCGCAGGCCAGCCCGGCCCCAAGCAGCAGGCGATCGCCCTCCAGGCGCCGGCGTTCGTTCAGCACTCCGGAAAGATGCACGACCAGGCCGTCCAGCCCGCCGTCACGAATCAGGACGTTGCTGCCCAGGCCGAGGAAGGTGACCGGCATCTGCGGCGCGTGCGTCGCGTGGTCGCGCAGGGCAGCGACCAGGTCGTCAAGGTCCGCCGGCTGGAACAGCCAGTCGGCCGGGCCGCCTGCGCGCCAGGAGGTCAGCCCGGCCAGCGGAACCTGCGCCTGCAACCGGCCACGCGTGGCCTGCGCGAACGGAGTCATCGGCGAGTCCACAGCGCGGGCAGCCATCATGATTCCTCCTCGCCGGCGGTTCCCAGCTGCTGCGGGAGCAGCCCGGCCAGACGGCCAATATCGCCGGCACCCTGGGCGAGCACGACATCGTCCGGCCGCAGCATCCCCGCGAGCACACCGATCACATCCTCTGCGCGCTCGACAAACACCGGCTCCACCCGCCCGCGCAGACGAATGGCGCGCGCCAGGCTGCGGCCATCGGCGCTGGGGATCGGGTCCTCCCCGGCGGCATACACCTCGAGCAGGATCAGGACATCGGTCTCGGACAGGGCCTCGGCGAAGTCCTCGAACAGATCACGCGTGCGGGTATAACGATGGGGCTGGAAGATGGTGATCCGGCGGCGACCGGGCCAGGCATCGCGCGCGGCCGCCTGAGTGGCAGCAATCTCGCGCGGGTGATGGCCATAGTCGTCGACCAGGGTCAGGGCCCCCTGTGCGGTCCGCAGCTCCTGCACCTGGAAGCGCCGCCCAATACCCTGGAAGCGCGCCAGCGCGGCCTGGATCGCCTCGGGGGCGACCTCCAGCTCGTGCGCGACAGCCGCCGCCGCCAGGGCATTGAGCACGTTGTGGCGCCCGGGCAGGTTCAGCGTCACCGGGAACGCAGCCTGACCGGGCAACGCGAGGTCGAAGTACATGCGCACGCCTTCCTGGCGCACATTCAGGGCGCGCACGTCGGCGTCCTGTTCGATGCCGTAGGTCAGGCGCGGGCGCTCCAGTTCCGGGTACAGATCACGCACCTGCGGGTCGTCGGCGCACAGCACGGCAATGCCGTAGAACGGCAGGTGGTGGAGGAATTCCAGGAAGGTCGCCCGCAGCTGGCCAAAGTCGTTGCCATAGGTCCCCAGGTGATCGGCATCGATATTGGTCACGATGCTGATCATCGGCTGCAGATGCAGGAAGGACGCGTCACTCTCGTCGGCCTCGGCCACCAGATAGTCCCCGGCGCCGAGATTCGAGTGGCTCGCCGTGCTGTTCAGGCGTCCGCCAATCACAAACGTCGGGTCCATCCCCGCCTCCGCCAGCACACTGGCGACCAGGCTGGTGGTCGTGGTCTTGCCATGGGTCCCGGCGACCGCGATGCCATAGCGAAAGCGCATCAGTTCGGCCAGCATCTCGGCGCGGCGCACGATCGGGATGCCGCGCCGACGCGCCTCCTGGACCTCGGGGTTGTTCGGATTGATCGCACTGGAAACCACCAGCACGTCGGCATCGGCCACGTTCGATTCGGTATGGGCCGCCACCACCGGGATACCCATGCCCTTCAGGCGTTCGACCATCGCCGACTGCCCGAGATCGGATCCGGAGACCTGATATCCCAGTTGATGCAGGACCTCGGCGATCCCGCTCATGCCGGACCCCCCGATCCCCACACAATGGATCCGGCGGATACGACGCATCGCATGGCGTGGCAGGCGCGGGGCATTCATGACGATCCCTCCCGGCGGGCGCCCGCCATTTCCATGCAGGCGTCGGCCAGGCGCCGTGCGGTGTCGGGGCGGGCCTGTGCGCGGGCCAGCAAGGCACGCGCACGCAGGACCTCGCGGTCCAGCGGGGCGACCAGCTCGTAGACCCGCTGAGCGTCCAGCTCGGCATCCGCGACCCGCCAGGCGGCACCGGATTGCACCAGGGCCTCGGCATTCGCGGTCTGATGATCGTCCACCGCATGTGGATAGGGCACGAAGATCGCCGGCACGCCGGCCGCGGCCACCTCGGCCACGGTGAGCGCCCCGGCGCGGCAGATCACCAGGTCCGCCCAGGCATAGGCCGCGGCCATGTCTTCGATAAAGGCGCTGATCTCCGCCTCCAGACCTGCCTCCGCATAGGCGGCCTGGGCCTCGTCGAGGGTGCGCTCGCCCGCCTGGTGACGGATGTTCAGCGGCTGCTCCACGGCCACGCGCGCCAGTCCCGCGGGCAGCGTGCGATTGAGCGAACGGGCGCCCAGGCTGCCGCCCAGGACGAGGAGGTTCAGGGCGCCCTCGCGCTCGTCGAAACGCGCCTCCGGCGCCGGAAGTTCCGCAATCGCGGCGCGCACCGGGTTGCCCACCACCGTGACCGCCACCCGCTCGGGGAAACTGTGCTCGAAGCCGGCGTAGACCCGGTCCGCCACCTTCGCCAGCCAGCGATTGGTGAGACCGGCCACGGCGTTCTGTTCGTGGATTGCCAGCGGCCGGCCCATGGCGGCCGCCATTAGTCCCCCGGGGCCGGCGGCAAACCCACCAAAGCCAATCACGGCGTCCGGGCGCAGACGCGTCATCAGACCCAGGGCGGCCCACAGCGAAATGCCGAGCCGCCAGGGTGCGAGTGCCAGCCCGACCAGGCCCTTGCCGCGGATGCCGGCGATTGGAAGCGTATGCAGCTCGATCCCGGCCGCCGGCACCAGCCGCGATTCCACGCCGCGGGCCGTGCCCAGCCAGCGCACCTCGGCACCGCGTTCCCGCAGCAGGGTGGCCACTGCCAGGCCCGGGAACACATGGCCCCCGGTGCCGCCGGCCATAATCAGGATGCGCGGGGCCCTCATGCGGCACCCCCACGCCGGCGGCGCGCCGGGGGTGCGGCGCGCGGGGCCGGCACCTGGGCCTCGCGGTACACGCGCATCACCAGGCCGATAGCCGCCAGCGAGACGATCAGCGAACTGCCGCCGTAACTGAGAAACGGCAGGGTCAGGCCCTTGGTCGGAAGCAGCCCCATGTTCACCGCGAGGTTCAGGAACGCCTGCAGGCCCATCCAGATGGCCACGCCAAAGGCCAGATGCGAGCCGAAGGCGTGCCCTGCGCGCTCGGCGTACAAACCGATCTGGATGCAGCGCCAGACCAGGACTCCGAACAGCGCGATGAGGGCCACCACACCGACGAAGCCGAACTCCTCGGCAAACACCGCGAACAGGAAGTCGTTGTGCGCCTCGGGCAGGTAAAAGAGCTTCTGCACACTGTTGCCGAGCCCGGCCCCGAACCAGCCGCCGGAGCCGATCGCGATCAGCGACTGGGTCAGCTGGAAACCGGTGGCAAACGGATCCTGCCAGGGATCGAGGAACGCCGTCAGGCGCGCCACGCGGTATGGCGCCGCGACCGCGACGACCGCCATCCCCGCCGCGATGGTGCCCGCCAGCGCGGCGAACTGCCAAAGCTTCGCACCGGCCAGGAACAGCATGCCCATGCCAATCGCCAGCATGATCGCGGCGCCGCCGAAGTCGGGCTGCAGCAACAGCAGGATGGTGCCCACCCCAAGCACGATCAGCGGGCGGATAAAACCGAGGAAGTGCAGGCGGAGCGTCGAATAGTGACGCACGATGTAACCGGCGAGGTACATCACCACCAGCAGCTTCACCAGCTCGGCGACCTGCAGGTTGAACATCCCCAGCGGGATCCAGCGGGTCGCGCCGTTGACCGTGCGCCCGACACCCGGGATCAGCACGGCGATCAGCAACGCCATCACCAGGATCAGCAGCCACGGCCCGGAACGTTCCCAGCGCGCCAGCGGGACCACCCAGAGGAAGGTCGCCACCGCAAGCCCGATGGCGGCGAAGATGACCTGGCGCTGGAAAAAGTGCCAGGTGTTGCCGAAATAACGTTCGCCCAGCCCCATGGAGGCGGACGCGACCATCACCAGGCCGATCCCCAGCAGGATCGCCGCGACGGCGAGCAGGGGCAGGTCCACATGGTCGCGCAGGCCGGCGACGAGGCCGCGATCCGGGAGTCCGAGGCGGGTGCTGGAGATACTCATGCTGCCAGCTCCCGCACCGCGTGCGCGAAGTCGTCGCCGCGCGCCTGATAATTCGGGTACATGTCCAGGCTGGCGCAACCGGGCGACAGCAGGACGGTATCCCCGGGTTCCGCCCAGGCAGCGGCCTGCTCAACCGCGGCGGCCATATCGTCCACGCGTTGGACCGGAACCACGGAGGCCAGGGCCCGGGCGATCGCCGGTGCGTCCTCGCCGAGCAGCACCACACCACGGACCTTGCCCGGGACGTAATCGGCCAGCGGCGTAAAGTCCTGCCCCTTGCCCTGCCCGCCCGCGATCAGCACCAGCGGCCCGGGCGTACCACGCAGGGCCGCCAGGGTCGCGCCGACATTGGTGCCCTTGGAGTCATTGATGTAGGCGACACCGCCCACTTCGGCAATCCACTGCGAGCGATGCGGCAGACCGGCGAACTCGGCCAGGGCCGCCATGGCGCGTGCGCGCGGCGCGCCCGCCTCCAGCCACGGCCAGACCAGGGCAAGCGCGGCCAGGGCGTTGGCCCAGTTGTGCTGTCCACGCAGACGCAGATGGCCGGTCGAGAGAAGGACCTGGTCACCGCGCACCAGGTCCGGAGCATCCGCGCTGGACGGGCGCACCCCGAAATCGTCCGGGCCGGCCGGCGCATCGAGACCGAAGGAGATCACCTTCAGACCCGGCGGCAGGGTGATCTCGCGCAGCCAGGCGTCCTCGCGGTTCAACACACCGCGCTCGGCGCGATTCAGGATGCGGGCCTTGGCACGCACATAGGCATCCAGATCGGCGTAGCGATCCAGGTGATCAGGCGAGATATTCAGGATGGCGGCGGCCGCTGGCGCCAACATGTCGCTGCGCTCCAGCTGGAAGCTGGACAGCTCCAACACGTACAGGTCCGGGGCCTGCTCCAGCAGGTCCAGCGCCGGAGTGCCGTAGTTACCACCCACCGCCACCCGCAGGCCGGCGGCGCGCAGCAACTCGCCGACCAGCGCGGTCACCGTGCTCTTGCCGTTGGAGCCGGTAATCGCGATGACTGGGGCGTCCGCCTGCTCGCCGAACAGGTCGATGTCTCCGGTCAGGCGGGCACCGGCGGCACGCGCCCGTTGCAGGACCGGGTGCTCCAGTGCGACCCCGGGCGAGACGATGATGCGGGCAAAGCCCGAGGCGTCCAGTCGATCCAGCGGCCCGACCCAGGCATCGGCCAGCCAGGCCTTGGCACCCTCGGTCTCCAGCGCGGCCGGCGCCACGCGGGTATCGGTGATCGCGAACGGCTGCCCCTGCGCACGCAGGAAGCGGGCAACCGACACGCCGGTCGCCCCCAGGCCCACGATCAGGTTGTTGTCGCCGGTTCGCGTCATGGGATCAGCGCACCTTCAGGGTCGCAAGACCAATAAGAACGAACACCACGGTCAGGATCCAGAAACGCACGATCACGCGCGGCTCCGGCCAGCCCTTGAGTTCGAAGTGGTGGTGCAGCGGCGCCATGCGGAAGATTCGCCGCCCAGTGAGCTTGAAAGAGGCGACCTGGAGCATCACCGAAAGCGTCTCCAATACGAAAATGCCCCCCATGATCAGCAACACGATCTCCTGACGGGTGATGATCGCCAGCATGCCCAGGGCCGCGCCCAGCGCGAGCGCCCCGACGTCGCCCATGAAGACCTGCGCCGGGTAGGTGTTGAACCACAGGAATCCCAGCCCGGCGCCGACCAGGGCGGAGGTAAAGATCACCACCTCGCCCACGCCGGGTACCGCCGGAATACCGAGATAGTCGGCGAATACCGCATGGCCCGCCGCGTAGGCGAACACGCCCAGGGCGCCGGCCACCAGTACCGCCGGCATGATCGCCAGGCCATCCAGCCCATCGGTCAGGTTCACGGCATTGGAGGACCCCACGACCACCAGCCAGACCAGCGGGATGAACAGCCAGCCCAGGCTGAACTGGATGTCCTTGAACACCGGCAGGTAGAAGGTCGTCTCCACCGGCCCCTGCGCGGTGTACATGATCACCCCCGCGGCGATCAGGGCGAACAGCGTCTGCCACAGGAGCTTGGCGCGCGCCGAGAGGCCCTTGCTGTTGCCATAGCGCAGCTTGAGGTAGTCATCCCAGCCGCCCACCGCGCCGAACGCCAGGGTGGTCAGCAGCACGAGCCAGACGAAGCGGTTGGTCAGATCGCTCCACAGCAGGGTCGCCGCCGCCACCGCCACCAGAATCAGGGCACCACCCATGGTCGGCGTGCCGGCCTTGGTCAGGTGCGACTCGGGACCGTCATCGCGGATCTGCTGGCCGACATTGCCGACCGTCAGGCGGCGGATCATCGCCGGCCCGATCAACAGCGCGATCGCCAGTGCGGTCACCACCCCGAGGATGGCGCGAACGGTCAGGTACTGAAAGACCGTGAAGCCGGAATAGAACTGGCTCAGGTATTCAGTCAGCGCGTACAGCATTCGCTACCTCCGGCGCTGACGAGGCCAGGTCCAGCCCCTCGATGATCTGTTCCATGTGCTGGCTGCGCGAGCCCTTTACCAGGACCGTGGTGCCCTCCCCCAGGAGGTCCTCCAGGCGTGAGCGCAGCGCGGCGTGGTCGGCAAACCACTCGCCGCCGTCGCCAAAGCCCTCGGCGCTGTCGCGCGCGGCATCGCCCAGCGCCAGGCAGTGTTCGATACCCACCGCGCGGGCCAGGTGCCCGGTTTCCCGGTGCAACGCCGGCGTGGCGGCGCCCAGTTCACCCATGGCACCCAGCACCAGGATGCGCCGACCGGGCATCGCCGCCAGCACCTCGAGCCCGGCCCGCAGCGAGTCCGGATTGGCGTTGTAGCTGTCGTCCCAGATCCGCGCGCCGCTGACGTGCCACAGCTCCTGCAGACGGCCGCGCACCGGCTTCCAGCGGGTGAGCCCGTCGACGATTCGGTCAATCCCGATACCGACCGCGTTCGCCGCGGCCGCGGCCGCCACGGCATTGGCCGCGAGATGGCGGCCGGGGCCGGCCAGGCGCAGATCGCGCCCGGCGCCGAGGATGGCCAGTCGCAGCCGGTCCGGAGCCTGCCACATCCCCTCGACCTCGCCGCCACCCTCCAGCGAGAAGCGCTGGCAGTGGTGATGCTCGTTCAGCGACAGCCAGTAGTCGGCAAACGGATCATCCAGATTGATGACCGCGGTGCCGCCCTGGGCCGGGAGGCCGGAGTAGATCTCGGCCTTGGCATGGGCGACGCCCTCAAGGCTGCCGAAGCCCTCGAGATGGGCGCGACCGGCATTGGTGATCATGGCGACCTGCGGTTCGACCCAGCGTGCCATGCGGCCGATCTCACCGGCATGATTGGCGCCCAGTTCGATGACCGCGTAGTCGATTTCACAGGGCATCGCCAGCAATGTCAGCGGCGCGCCGATCTCGTTATTCAGGTTGCCTGCGGTGGCATGCACCGACCCCACCCCCTCAAGGATGCAACGGAGCATCTCCTTGGTGGTGGTCTTGCCATTGGAGCCGGTCAGGGCAATCACCCGCGCGCGGCTCTGGCGCCGCCAATGGCGGCCCAGGCGGCCCAGGGCCTCGCGGGTATCGGCCACGATGATCTGCGGCTGTGGCACATCGAGCGCCCGCTCCACCAGCAGCACGGCCGCCGGCAGGTCGGCACCGACCTGTGCGTGGGCATCGAAATTCGGCCCCTTCAACGCGATGAACAGCGCTCCCGGGCGCGGCTCGCGAGTGTCCGTAAACACGCCCTCGAAGGCCGTGTCGGGGGCCCCTTGCAGGCGCCCATGGACCGCCTCGGCCAATTCCTGGCTGGTCATTCGAATCATTGTCCCTCCCCCCTGATCGCGCGGTCCTGGCCACGCCTGTCCTGCGGGTGCCGGCACGCCCGGGCCTGCACCTGTTCGCGGTCGCTGAACGGATAGCGCTGACCGCGGATCTCCTGGGTCGTCTCGTGACCCTTACCGGCCACCAGCACCACATCCCCGGCAACGGCCTCGGCCAGCGCACTGGCAATCGCCGTTGCGCGATCGCCAATCTCGTGGCATTCGGCGGAATCGGCGCAACCGGCAAGGATCTCGGCGCGGATTTCGGCCGGGTCTTCTCCGCGCGGGTTGTCATCGGTCACGAAGATCACGTCGGCCTCCCGGCAGGCCACCTGGCCCATTGCCGGGCGCTTGCCGCGATCGCGATCGCCGCCGCAGCCGAACACCACGCTCAGGTGCCCGCGCACATGGGGTCGAAGCGCCTGCAGTGCAGCCTCCAGGGCCTGGGTGGTATGTGCGTAATCGACCACCGCCAAGGCCCCGTTAGCGAGCGGGAAGCGCTCCATGCGGCCGGGGACGCCGGGGAGTTCGGCGACTGCTGCGATCGCCTCCTCGCGCTCTACCCCGAGGCCCTGCAGGGTGGCGAGCGTCGCCAGTAGATTGCCGACCTGGAACAGGCCGAACAGGGTGGAACGAACCGGATAGGCCCGGCCGGCGGCCTCGAGGGTGAAACGCAGCCCTTCGGCAGTGGCCTCCACGTCTCGGGCGCGCAGATCGGCGGGTGCGCCCAGGGCACTGTAGGTCAGGGCCTGAACGCCCGCCGGCAGATACTCCACGACCTGGCGTCCAAAGGCATCATCGATATTCAGGACCGCCGTTTGCAGGCCAGGCCAGACAAACAGCCGCGCCTTGGCTGCCGCATACGCCTCCTGACTACCGTGGAAATCGAGATGATCGGAGCTCAGTCGGGTGAGCACACCGACGCTGATCGGGGCTCCGGCGAGGCGCCCTTGTGCCAAACCGTGCGAGGAGGCCTCCAGCGCCACGGCACCACAACCGGCCGCGGCCAGCTCGGCCAGGTGGCGATGCAGATCCAGTACACCCGGGGTCGTGTGTCCGGTATCCACCAAGTGGCCCGGTCGCCCGACGCCGAGCGTGCCGATCAGACCGGTGGGCCGACCCACGGTCTCCAGGGCCAACGCGATCAGGTGCGTGACCGAGGTCTTGCCGTCGGTACCGGTCACCGCCACCAGCGGGGCCGCCTCCGGCCAGCTACCGAACAATCCGCGCGCCATCTGCGGCAGCCGTTCCCGCAGGCCCGGCACATGGAGCATCGGCACAGCAGGGAATGTGTCCGGGGTTCCGGCCTCGTCCCACAGGATCACGCCGGCACCCCGTGCCACGGCATCGGCCGCATGCGCCAGCCCATGGCCGTGCGTGCCGGCCAGGGCCACAAAGGCTGTGCCGGGCGCGACCCGGCGGCTATCCTGAACCAGGTCGGCGACCGGCAAGTCCGCCAGGTCGGGGCGCAGGAGATCGGCCGGCAACAAATCGCCCAGCACCGGTCCCGCCCCGCCTCGGGTATCACGGGCGGCCATCATGTCGTCCCCTCGTGATCCGCGGCCAGGCGCATGGGGACCTCCGGCATCGCGTCCGGGCGCACGTTGAACATGCGCAGGGCCGAACCGACGACATTACGGAACACCGGCGCCGCGACCGCCCCACCGTAGTAGACGCCGGCATCCGGCTCGTCGATCACCACGGCCATGACAAAACGCGGATCGGAGGCCGGGGCCAGACCGACGAAACTCGAAAAATAGCGGTCCTCGGTATAACCGCCCGGACCGCTCTTGCGGCTGGTGCCGGTCTTGCCGGCCACGCGGTAACCGTCGATCGCCGCCTGGCGCGCGGTGCCCTCGGTACCGATCACATGTTCCATCATTGCCAGCACCTGGCGGGCAGTACGCGGAGTCATCACCTGCGCCGACTCGCGCAGATCGTCGGCGGTGCGCACCAGACGCACCGGCAACCGCTCGCCGTCATTGGCAAAGGCGGTGTAGGAGGCCGCCATCTGCAACGGCGACAGCGACAGCCCGTAGCCATAACCGAGCGTGGCCTGTTCGACCTCGCGCCAGGTGGTGAAATCGCGCAGACGCCCCGTGGCCTCGCCCGGGAAATGGGTACCCAACGCCTGCCCGAAGCCCGCCTGATGCAGGGTCTTCCAGAAACGATCCGCGGGGGTATCCAAAGCCAGCTTTGTGGCCCCGACATTGCTCGAACGGGCGATCAGGGTGGTGAGGTCGATCGTCCCGTAGTCGCGCAGATCGCGCACGGTCAGGCGCCCCACCCGCATGGTGCCGGGGCCGGTCTCCAGCGTGGTGTTGGCATCCACCACACCGGCATCCAGGGCGGCCGCCACGGTAAACGGCTTCAGCACCGACCCGGGCTCCATGGTATCGGTGATGGCCCGGTTGCGGGCGCGATCGGAACGGATAGCACCGCGATTGTTCGGGTTGAATCCGGGCTGATTGACCAGCGCCAGGATCTCGCCGCTGCGGGCGTCCAGAAGGACAGCGGAGCCGCCACGGGCATTGTGTTCGGCGACCGCGGTCTTCAGTTCGCGGTACGCCAGATATTGCAGGCGCTGATCCAGGGTCAGGGCCAGGGTGTTGCCGTCACGCGCGGGGCGGATACTGGCGACATCACGGATACTGCGTCCATAGCGGTCGCGCAGCACCCGCTTGGCGCCCGGATGACCGGACAACCACTGGTCAAAGGCCAGTTCCACGCCCTCCTGGCCCTGATCGTCGATATTGGTATAGCCCAGCACATGCGAGGTGGCCTCGCCATGCGGGTAATAACGCCGGAATTCGCGGGTCAGGCCGACGCCCTGGATGCGCAGGGCCGCTACGCGCTCGGCCTGATCCGGCAACATTTGGCGGCGCAGGTAGATGAATTCGCGCGAGGCACGCGCCTCGATACGCTCCGCCAGCCAGTCCGGTTCCACCTCCAACGCCGCGGCCAAATCCGGCCAGCGCTCGCGCTGGCCCATCAAGTCCTGCGGGTTGGCCCAGGCGGTCTGCACCGGGGCCGAAATGGCCAGGGGTTCGCCGTGACGGTCGGTAATCATGCCGCGGTTCGCGGACTCGGTCAGGGTGCGCACCTGGCGCTGCTCGCCCTGCTTGGTCAGGAAGTCGCGCTCCAGGACCTGCAGATCGACGGCGCGCAACAGCAACGCGGCGCTCGCGACGGCGAACACGGCGATCACGACCTTCAGACGGCCACCACTGATCTGCCGCTTCAGCGCGCCCACGAGCGACCCCCGATCACCACGATGCGATCCGAATCGGGCTGAATCATGTCGAGACGCTCGCGCGCCTGCTCCTCGACCCGGCCCTGGGTCGCCCAGGTCGATTGCTCGATCTGCAACTGCGTCCACTCGAGATTCAGGACATCGCGCTGGCTCAATGCCTGCTGCTGGTCGATAAAGGCCTGGCGCGACTCATGCTTGGCCGCCACCACCCCTACCGCCGAGGCAAACACCCCGGTTGCCAGCGCCACCGCCAGGAGCCCGCGCGCAACCATCAGAGTCGCTCCCCGACACGCAGCACGGCCGAGCGCGAACGCGGATTGATGCGCTGCTCCTCGCGATCGGCATGGATCGGCTTGCCGACCGGGCGCAGCTTGCGCTCCGGCTCCTCCGGCATCACCGGAAGGCCGCGCGGCAGGCGCACGCTGGACACCGGCTTGCGCAGGGCCTGCTTTACCAGTCGGTCTTCCAGTGAATGGAAGCTGATCACCACCAGCCGCGCACCAGGCGGGAGCACATCGGGGATCGTCGCCAGCCACTGCTCCAGCTCGGACAGCTCCTCGTTCACGAAGATGCGCAGCGCCTGGAAGGTTCGAGTGGCCGGGTGCTTTCCGGGCTCGCGTTTCGGGACCGCACGGCGAACGATTTCGGCCAGTTCGCCGGTGCGGCTAAGCGGTGCCTCGGTGCGTGCAGCCACAATGGCCCGGGCAATGCGCCGCGAGTGGCGCTCCTCGCCGTATTGATAGATCACATTCGCGATCTCGGTCTCGTCGGCCCGCGCCAGCCACTCCGCCGCGCTCTCGCCGCTGTTCGGATCCATGCGCATGTCCAGCGGGCCGTCGTGCTGAAAACTGAATCCGCGCTCGGGCGTATCCAGCTGGGGCGAGGACACGCCCAGGTCCAGAAAGACGCCGTCCGGACCCCGGTCCGGCGAACGCCGTTCCAGCGTGGCGGCCATGGTCGAGAACGGCGCGGCCTCGAAGGCAAAACGCGGGTCATCGGCAAACGAGGCGGCCGCCGTGGCGGCCTCCGGATCGCGATCCATGGCCAGCAGCCGGCCGTCCGGGCCCAGGCGATCCAGGATCGCCCGGCTGTGCCCACCGCGGCCGAAGGTGCCATCGACGTAGAAGCCGTCAGCGCGCACGGCCAGGCCCTCCAGCACCGCGTCGCGCAGCACCGGGATGTGGGAGACGGCTTCCATGTCCGTCACAACGCGATGGACTCGAGCGCTTCATCATCCACGTCACCCCCCAGCACCTGGGCGCAGGTCTCCTCCCAGGCGGCCTCGCCCCAGATCTCGAACTTCTTGCCCTGGCCCAGCAGCACCACCCGCTTTTCCAGGCCGGCGTACTGACGCAGGGGCGGAGGCAGCAACAGGCGGCCGCTGCCGTCCAGCTCGCACTCGGTGGCATGGCCCACCAGCAGGCGCTGCAGATTGCGCACCTTGGGATTCATGTTGGGGCGGGACATCAGGTTCTGCTCAATGCGCTCCCACTCGGGGAACGGGTACAAGAGCAGGCAGCGGGAGGGATCAACCGTGATCACCAGCTGACTGTTGCAGCTCGCAGCGAGGTCGTCGCGATACCGCGCCGGCATGGCCAGGCGGCCCTTCGCATCCAGATTGAGCTGGCTAACGCCTCGAAACATCGCTGATAACGGTGGTTACCCACCTTTCCCCACTTTGACCCACTTTCCGACACTATAGGTACGGGCATCCTCCAGAGTCAAGAAAATCGACCCCGAAAAACGAAAAATAAGCGTTGAATCACAGAGACTTAGCGCATCCACCCCGAGGCGGACGAAAGAGCGGGGAGAAGGGTATTAAAAGCCTCGCGTTGAGGCTCAAACTTAATGCATCACCTTACAAGTTTGCCGCACACACAGCCGTGCACGCGCAGACCGGGGCGGCCGCGGGGGCTTGATCGTGGGAAAAAGTGGGAGCCGGCCGTAAGCCGGGTTCTGTCGAGGACAGTCATTCATCTGGGACGTCCGTCACCGGACGCCTCGAGCAGCCTACCCGGGTGCGATGCGGGCCACACCATGCACCCCTATTTGGCCTTGCTCCGGACGGGGTTTACCCTGCCACGAACTGTTACCAGTCGCGCGGTGCGCTCTTACCGCACCATTTCACCCTTACCTGTACCCGGCGAACCGGACCATCGGCGGTGTATTTTCTGCGGCACTTTCCGTCGGCTCGCGCCGCCCAGGCGTTACCTGGCGTCCTGCCCTATGGAGCCCGGACTTTCCTCCACATCCGAGGATGCAGCGACTGCCTGGCCGACTCCCGCGCTCCTTGTACGCCGCCGCGCGCGCGAACGCAAGACTCCGCAAGGGCCTGGCCGGCACGGGCCTTGCTGGCCGCGAAGCGCACGAAGGCACGAAGAAGGCAAAAGCGATGTACAGAAAACCCGAGAGACCGGAAGAAAACTGAGCTCGGCCACTAACAGCATTATTCGAGCGATACGGCAAGCACCCAACCACCCCCGCCCACGATTAGTTGCTTCCCGCCCGCCCCGCCTTCCCGTCGATGGCTTTTGACCTTGGCCTTCTTCCTGCCTTCGGGCGCTGCGTGGCAAATGAGAAGCCCTACCCGTCCGCGTCCTTGAGGGCCAGGGCGCGGGCGTAGACGCGGTTACGCGGCAGGTCGGTGGCATCGGAGAGCAGGCGGGCCGCGCGCTTGAGGGGGAGTTCGTGCAGCAGTGCCGCAAGCAGGCGCTCGTGCTCGTCGGACAGGGGCATGTCGGCCTCGCCCCCCGTGTCAGGCGCGGGCGCCGGCCCCAGGATCAGCACGAACTCGCCGCGGGTGCGGTTGTTGTCGGCATCCAGCCAGGCCGGCAGTTCGCCGGCGGGGCCGCGATAGTGTTCCTCGAACTGCTTGGTCAACTCCCGCGCCAGGAAGACCTCCCGCCCCGGTGCCAGCTGCGCCAGGTTGGCGGCGGCCGCGCGAACACGATGCGACGATTCGAACAGAATGGTGGTGACCGGCTGGACCAGCAATGCCTCCAGCCGCCGCTGGCGCGCCCCGGCGGCATGCGGCAGGAAGCCCTCGAAGCAGAAGCGGTCGGACGGCAGCCCGGCAACCGCCAGCGCAGCCAGAGGCGCACTGGGACCCGGTACGGCGCGCACATCCAACCCGGCCTCGCGCGCCGCCCTCACCAGCCGAAAACCCGGATCCGACACCAGCGGCGTGCCGGCATCGGAAATCAGCGCGACGGACTCCCCCGCCCTCAGCGCCTCCAGCAGCGAGGGAATACGCTCTGCCTCGTTATGCTCGTGCAGGCTGACCAGCGGCGTGTGCACGCCCAGATGGGCCAGCAGCCCGGCGCTGTGTCGCGTATCCTCCGCCGCAATGCGCTGCACCCGACCGAGGACCTCGCCCGCCCGCGGGCTCATATCTCCAAGATTACCAATCGGGGTAGCCACCACCCACAACGTGCCCCAGTTCGTTGACACGGCCTGATGCGCTTTCAATACTGACTCCTCATTCGCTGACGAACCGCTATCGTGACCCGAATCCCCGAACGCGCCGGGCATACCCGGCCCCTGTCCCGTCTTGCCCTGTTGCTGCTGGCCACGGCCATCGTGGTGGGCTGTGCCACGCCGCGCCCGGACCCGGAGCCGACCCCGGACGCCGAGGTGCGGCCGGACCTGGCCGAACTGCCTCCCGAGGTACGCGCCAGCCTGCTGTTGAGCGAGGCCCGCTCGCGGCCGGAGCCCGACCTGGTGCGCCGGGCCATCGAGGCCGTGCTAGCGCTCGATCCCGCGACGCCGGACCAGCTGAACCGGGCCGAAGCCCTGTGGGCCGAGCTTCCCGACGCCGCGCGGGACACCCAGGAAGCCCGCCTTCTGGGCGCGCGACTCGCAGCAGCGCAACGGGATTGGGAGCTCGCCCGCGAACGACTGGGTGCAGACGACCCGGACGACCCCACGCGGTCCCCGGAGGTCTATCGCCAGGGGCTTGCCCTGCACGCCCGGATGCTGGAACAGGAGAGCCAATGGTATCAGGCCCTGGACACCCGGCTGCGCCTGGACCGCCTGCTGATCATGGAGCCCGACACACACGCCGAGAATCAGCAGCGCATATGGGGGCTGCTCGCAGCCCTGCGCCCGGCCCAGCGCGACCGGATCGTGGGCAACCACCCGCCGGATGGGGATGCCTGGGTCAGCCTGTTCCGACTGCTGCGCGCCGCCGATACCGAGGAACAGGCGCACCTGGCCGCCGGATTGTGGCGCGAGCGCCATCCCGCGCATCCGGCCAACAGCCTGCTACCGGAACTCGTCGCCAGCCACCCGCTGGTCGCGGACGCGCCTGGGGACACCCTGGTGCTGCTGCCACTGTCGGGCGACCTGGCCGCACTGGGCAACGCCATACTCGACGGAATCACCCGCGCCTACTACGCGGAGGGTGGCGGCAACGGCCGGCTGATCGTGCGCGACACGCGCGGCGAGCCGGACGGCGCGGCCGCCCTGTACCGGCGTGGCGTGGACTCCGGCGTCGCGCGCATCATCGGTCCGCTGCGGCGTGAGTCGGTAAGCCAGGTGGCCGCTAGCGATCAGACCCTCCCGACCATCCTGCTGAACCGCACGGAAGTCTCGACCCCCAGCGAACTCACAACGCTGGCCTTGAATCCGGAAGAGGATGCCCGTGCGGTGGCCGACCGGGCGGCCCGCGCCGGCTGGCATCACCCGCTGGTGCTCCTGCCGGAAGGGGCCTTCGGCGATCGCGTGGCAAGTGCCTTCCGGGCGGCATTGGCCGACGAGGACCGGCGCCCGCGAGACGTCATTCGCATCCAGCCCAGCGCCGGGGAGCTGAACGCCACCATTGGCAATGCACTCGGCATCCAGCAGAGCGAGGCGCGCATTCGCGATGTGGCACGCCGGACCGGGCTGGAACTGGAAGGCGACCCTCAGGTGCGCGCGGATGTGGACCACATCTTCATTGCCGGCACGGCGCCGCAAGTTCGGCGCATCGTGCCGCATCTCCATTTCCACCGGGCCAGCCAGCTCCCGATGATGGCCACGCCCCATGTCTATTCCGGACGCCCGGATGCCAATCGCGACGCCGATCTCAACGGGATCGTGTTCCCCGATACCCCCCGGCTGTTCGACCGGGTGAGCCCACTGGCGGACGACGAACAAGCACGCGACGAGGCACTCCCCCGGTTTGTCGCCCTGGGCATGGACGCGATGCGCCTGAGCCTGCGCCAGGACGGGATTCGCAACGCCCCCCATCATCAGCTAACCGGCGGCGCTGGCACCTGGAGCCTGAACCCCTTCAACCACGAGTGGGTGAGAGAACCGGCCTGGGCGCGCTTCGAGGGCGGCGAGCCCCGACGCATCGACGTACACGCCGGAGGGTCCTGAGTGTTTCGCCCGGGTGCCTCGGGGCAGGCCGCCGAGAAGCGAGCCGCGGACTACCTGGAGGCACACGGGCTGCAGATCCGTGCGCGTAACGTCCGCCGCCCTTACGGCGAGCTCGACCTGGTCGCAATCGAGGACGATACCCTGGTGCTGGTGGAAGTACGCAAGCGCAGCCACCCGGGCTTTGGGGGCGGCGCGGAGAGCATCGACCGGCGCAAACGTGAACGCCTGTTGCGGGTGGCCGAGGCGTACCTGCAGGAAAGCGCCTGGAACGGCCCGGTCCGCTTTGATGTGATGACCCTGGATGGCCAGGACCGGATCGAGTGGCTGCAGGACGCCATCCAGGCATCCACCCCGTGAGCGCCCACCGATGACCCCTCTGGCTCGCGAACTGGAACAGCTCCTCGCGCCCGGCGATCGTCTGCTCGATCCCGCGGACTGCTGGACCTACGGTGCCGACAACTCGAAGCTGCATGCGGTGCCCGACGCCGTCGCCTTCCCACGGGACGCCGATATGGTGCGCGAGCTGGTGCGCCTTTGCCGGCGCCTCGGCGTGGCCCTGACCAGCCGCGGACGCGGCACGGGCACCACCGGTGCCGCGGTCCCGGACCATGGCGGGCTGGTGGTGTCATTCGAGCACATGAACCGCATCCTGGAGGTGGATCCGGACAATCGCTGGCTGATCGCGGAGCCGGGCGCCACCAACGGCGAGATCCAGCAGGCGGCAGGCGCCACGGGCTTCTTCTGGCCGCCGGACCCCACCAGTAGCGCCTATTGCACGCTCGGTGGCAATCTCGCCTATAACTCCGCCGGCCCGCACGCGGTCAAGTACGGCACCCCGCGTGACAACACCCTGGGCCTGTCCGGCGTCGCCGGAACCGGCGAGGCATTCCGCACCGGCGTCCATACCACCAAGGGCGTGGTGGGCTACGACCTCACCCGTCTGCTGATCGGATCCGAAGGGACCCTGGCCGTGCTCACCGAGGCCACGTTGCGCCTGACACCCAAGCCGGAGGCGACCCGGCTGATCCAGGCGGTCTACCGTGACGTCGGCGCCGCAGCCCGGGCCGTATCCCGGCTGATGGCGCGCGCCGAGGTCCCCTCGGCGCTGGAGTTCATGGACCATTCCGCGATCACGATGATCCGCGCCTACGCGCCGGATTGCCCCCTGCCCGCCGCTGCCGGCGCGATCCTGATGATCGAGACCGATGGCACCGAGGCCGGCATCGAGGCCACCACTGCCGGCATCCGGCGCGCGGCCGAGGGCGAAGGTTGCGTGCAGACCCTCAGCGCCGACACCCCGGCAGAGGCCCAGGCGCTCTGGGCCGTGCGCAAGGCCCTGTCACCGGCGTTACGCACGGTAGCGCCGAAAAAGATCAACGAAGACGTGGTCGTGCCGGTCTCGCGCATTCCCGACCTGATTGCCGGGCTCGACCGGCTGGCCGCGGAACACGCCATCAAGATCGTGAACTTCGGCCATGCCGGCAACGGCAACATTCATGTAAACCTGCTGGTGAACCCGGATGACCCGGCGGAACTCGCGGCGGCGGAGCGTTGCCTGGACGGCGTCTTCACCCTGGTGTTGTCGCTGGGCGGGACGCTCTCGGGCGAACACGGCATCGGGCTGGTGAAGCGACCCTATATCAGCCGGGAACTGGACCCGGTGGCACTGGGACTGATGGCCGGCATCAAGCGAACGTTCGACCCGGACAACATCCTGAACCCGGGCAAGGCGCCCGGACCCGCCTAGCCAAGTACCGGCGAAACAAGGCCTGAAAAAGAAAAGGGCCCCGGAAGGGGCCCTACTTCACGACCTTCAGTGCCGGGCCCTTGCGCTTCGGGGCCGGCGAATCCTCCCCGCCCCCGTCATCACCAGAGCCGTCCGGAGGCGTGCCCGGACCATCGTCGTCGGGGCCAGGCCCCGGCTCGCTGCCGAACATCATCCCCTGACCGTTCTCGCGCGCATAGACCGCGAGCACCGCTTGCATCGGCACAAAGACATCCATCGGGCTGCCCGCGAACCGGGCCGAGAAGGCCACCGCCTCGTCACCGATGTTCAGGGCCTGCACTGCGGTCGGACCGACATTGAGCGTGATCTTGCCCTGGTCGACGAACGCCTCCGGAACGATCACCCCTTCGACTGTCGCGTCGACCAGGAGATGCGGCGTGAAGCCGTTATCCGTAACCCACTCCCACAGAGCCCGGAGCAGATAGGGGCGCGACGAAGTCACAGGCGCAGCTCGCGCTCGGCCTCGGTCAGACTCACCTGGAACGATTCACGCTTGCAGACGCGATCGGCATATTCCTGAATCGCCTGCGGCAACGCCGTCAGATCGATGCCTACGGCGGGAAGCCGCCACATCACCGGGGCGATGGCGCAGTCCACAATCGAGAACTCGTCGCTCAGGAAATACGGCTTGAGCTCGAAGATCTCGGCCGAGCTGACCAGGCTTTCGCGCAGGATCTTGCGCGCCTTGGTCAAGCCGGAGCCGGAGGCCTGGTTGACGGCATCGAGACCCTCGTACCAGTCACGCTCCACGCGATAAAGCGCCAGCCGCGCGGCCGCCCGCGAGACCGGATCCACCGGCATCAGCGGCGGATGCGGAAAGCGTTCATCCAGGTACTCGGTGATGACGTGCGTGCCGTACAGGGCCAGGTCGCGATCCACCAGGGTCGGGACCTCGTTGTACGGGTTCAGGTCGGAGAGATCCTCGGGCAGTTCATCGGGCCCGAGATTGACGACATCCACGGCGATGTCCTTCTCCGCAAGGATGATGCGCACCCGGTGGCAACGCACGCAGTCGTGAGCAGAAAACAGGGTCATAACGGAACGACGGTTGGCGACCAGCGCCATGGCTTTCTCCCTAGCCCGGCCGAACGGTTTCCGGTGCCGGGCAGACGGTCAATAACACCGGCGCGCGATCATCCCTGATCGGCGCGCCGGTTACGGTTCATGCCGCCTAGTGTACGTCTTTCCAGTACTCCTTTTTCAAGAAGTAGGCGAGAATCGTGAAGATCCCGAGGAAAATCAGTACGTACAGGCCAATTCGCTGACGGTCCAGCTGCATCGGCTCACCCATGTACGAGAGATAGGTCACGATGTCGCGCACGGCACGATCGTACTCGCTGGGCGTCATCTGACCGGAGCGCACCAGTTCGAGACGCTCGTTACCATCCTCGTCGACGACCTTTTCCTGCCAGCCCTGCAGTTCCCACAGCACGTGGGGCATGCCGACGTTGGAGAACACCTCGTTGTTCGCGCCCAGCGGGCGCGACTCGTCGATGTAGAAGCTCTTCAGAAAGGTATAGACCCAATCCTCGCCATTGATGCGCGTGGTCATGGTCAGGTCCGGCGGGACCACACCAAAGGCCTCTTCGCCATAGTCTTCGCTCATGGCGTTGGTCATCAGCGAACCGACGCCAACGGGATCACCGGCCTCGTCGGTGATGAAGATAAAGTTCTCCTCCACCTGCTGCTCGGTCAGGCCGATATCGCGACCCACGCGGTTGTAGCGCATGTACTCGGTCGAGTGACAGGCCATGCAGTAGTTCATGAACAGGTTGGCACCGCGCTGCAACGAGGCCTCGTTGGTCACGTCGATGTTGGCCTTTTCCAGGTCACCGTCGTACCCGGCCGCCGAGGCGGCCGGGACGGTGAACAAAGCCGCAGCGGCCAGGAATGTAGTTGCAATCAGCGTTTTCATTACGAAGTCACCCTTTCCGGAACGGCACGGTCACGGCCCAGGCCACGTGCGAAGGCAGGGACCACCATGGTCACGAACAGATACACGGTCGGAATCAGCCAGGACCACATCAGCAGGCCCGCGCTATCGGGGTCGAAGCGCAGGATGTCGTAGAAGGAGTAGATACCCACCACCACGGCAAACGCGATCAGGCTAAAGACCATGGACCGTTCCTTGCTGAGGAACCACAGCACGAAGAAGAACGCGAAGTAGACCGTGGAGAAGCGCAAGCTCATCTCGCTGACCTCGCTGGTTGCCTGCTGCAGGCCCAGCCATCCGAGGATCACGAAGGCCACCACGAACACCGCCAGGTTGAACTTGGCCGCGAACGAGCGATAGCGCATCGACAGGACCGGGTTGCGATCCAGCCAAGGGATGAAGAACAGCATCACCACTGCGGCGCCCATCGCCATCACACCCAGGAACGGATCCGGCACCGAACGCAGGACCGAGTACATTGAGGTGAAGTACCAGACCGGCGGAATCAGGTCCGGGGTCACCAGCGGATCGGCCGGGATCATGTTATCGGCCTTCAGGAACAGGCCACCACCGGTCGGGAAGAAGAACATGATCACGGCGAAGACCATCAGGAACACGCCAACGCCCACCAGATCCTTCACGGAGTAGTAGGGGTGGAACGGGATGCCATCCTTCGGGATGCCATTCTCGTCCTTCTGGTCCTTGATGTTGATGCCGTCCGGGTTGTTGGAACCCACTTCGTGCAGCGCGATGATGTGCGCGGCCACCAGCATGATCAGCACCAGCGGCAGGGCAATCACGTGCAGTGCGAAAAAGCGGTTCAGTGTGGCATCGGACAGCAGGAAGTCACCGCGAATCCAGGTCACCAGGTCCGGCCCGATGTACGGGATGGTCTGGAACAGGTTCACGATGACCTGCGCGCCCCAGTAGGACATCTGACCCCACGGCAGCAGGTAGCCGGCGAAGGCCTCGGCCATCAGTACCAGGTAGATCAGCACACCGAAGATCCAGATCAGCTCGCGCGGCTTCTTGTAGGAGCCGTAGAGCAATGCCCGGAACATGTGCAGATAGACGACCACGAAGAACATCGAGGCGCCAGTGGAGTGCATATAGCGGATCAGCCAGCCCCACTCCACATCACGCATGATGTACTCGACCGACGCAAACGCGAGTTCGGCGTCGGGCTTGTAGAACATGGTCAGGAAGATGCCGGTGACCACCTGGATGACCAGCACCAGCAGGGCCAGGGATCCAAAGAAGTACCAGAAGTTGAAGTTTTTCGGTGCGTAGTACTGCGCCAGATGCTCGTTCCACATCTGGGAGAGCGGGAAACGGGCGTCCACCCAGCCCAGCACACCGCCCTGGATCTTGGTATCAGGATTGCTGGCCATTAGATCGCCTCCCCGTCTTCATCTGCACCAATGACTAGCAAGGTATCGTTCCGATACATGTGCCGCGGGACCACCAGATTGGTCGCCGCGGGCATGTTGCGGTACACGCGACCGGCCAGGTCGAAGCGCGAACCATGGCAGCCGCACAGCCAGCCGCCCTGCCAGTCGGAACCCATCTCGGGATCGCCGATCTCCGGGCGGTAGGTCGGCGAGCAGCCCAGATGGGTGCAGATACCGATGACGACCAGGATCTCGGGGTCGCGCGAACGGTACTCGTTCTGCGCATATGCCGGCTGCTGGCTTTCCACTTCGGAGTCGGGATCGCGCAGGCGATCGGCCACCTCGGCCAAACCGGCAACCATCTCGTCGGTGCGCCGCACCACCCAGATCGGCTGGCCGCGCCACTCGACGCTGACACGCTGACCCGGCTCGACAGCGGCCACGTCGAACTCGACAGGGGCCCCGGCTGCCTGAGCGCGCGCGCTGGGCTGCAAGGACGCCAGGAACGGGGCCGCGACTGCGGCGACCCCGGCTCCGCCTACGACGGATGTCGCGGCGACGAGGAACCGGCGACGGCCTCGGTTTACGCCTTGGTTTGCCATGTTTGTCTCTCCAAACAACGTGTTGAAATCGTGTTCCCGCGGCCGCAAAGGAAGGCGCGGCTGGTACGCGAAGGGGCTTGCCGCACGCGCGAATACCCATCTGGGCGGGCTGTAAAATGCGATAGAATTCCCGAACACGCTAATAAGGTCAAGTAGATTGCCGCCTTAAGACCGAGCATTGCACTCGGTCTCACGCCCCCGAAAACCTTATAAGCAGTTGATTATAAATTTGCTTGTTCCGGGCGCCGCCAACGCCCCGAAACCGCACATTCTGCACCACAATCTCGCAGCGCGCGGCCCGTGAGGGCGACATCGCTCAGGCTGGATTGTCGATCTCGATGAACTCGTGGTCGAGGCCGAAACGCTCCCTGCACCACTGCCCCAGGGCCTGGGCACCGTAACGTTCGGTCGCATGGTGCCCGGCGGCGAAGTAATGCACCCCAAGCTCGCGCGCCTCGTGGGTGGTCTGTTCCGAGATCTCGCCACTGACATAGGCATCCACCCCCAGGGCCGCCGCCTCGGTCAGTAGTGACTGCGCCCCGCCGGTACACCAGGCGATGCGCCGGATCGGGTGATCACCGGCCTCCACGCAAAGGGCCTCGCGTCCCAGCACGTTGCTGATGTGCGCCTGCATATCCGGCGCCGATAGCGGTCGGGCGGGGGTTCCGATCTGGCCGACACCGTCCTCACGCAGTACGCCGTCGATCGCGAACCCCAGGCGTCCCGCCAGCTGGGTATTGTTGCCGAGTGCCGGATGGGCATCCAGCGGCAGATGGTAGGCCACCAGATTGATGTCGTGCGCAAGCAACTGCCGCAAGCGCTCCCGCTTCATGCCGGTCACCTCCTGCGGCTCGCCCTTCCAGAAGTAGCCATGGTGCACCAGGATCAGGTCGGCCCCGGTCTCCACGGCCGCCTCCACCAGCGCCAGCGAGGCGGTCACCCCGCTGACGATCCGGCGGATCTCGCGCCGCCCCTCCACCTGCAGCCCGTTTGGACAGTAGTCGCGGAAGCGCTCCGGTTCGAGTTCCGCATTGAGTGCCTGCATCAGTTCGTCGCGATCGACCACGGCGGGATCCCCTGTTGAGCGATGATTCGGTATATTCGGCATATGGTGAATTTCTCCCGCTTCCTGCTGCAAGCTGCGCTGACCGGTATCGCCCTGGCGGTGGTGATCGCAGTGTTCTTCCCCGAGATCCTCGGCCGCGGCGACCCAGGTGCCGAGCTGCGGGTCGCCCCGCCGGTGGCTGCGCCTGCCGCAACCGGGGCGCCGGCCAGCTATGCCGACGGCGTACGCCGCGCCGCACCCGCGGTGGTCAACATCATGACCTCGCGCACCATCGACCGCCCGTCCGGCTTCGGCCTGCACGAGTTCTTTGGCCAGCAACTGCCACCGGGCGAACAGGAACAGTCCAGCCTCGGCTCCGGGGTCATCATGACCGATCAGGGGCACGTGCTCACCAATCACCACGTAATCGAGGAGGCCGATGCCATCGCCATCGTGCTGCCCGGCGGCGAGGCCCATCCCGCCGAGATCATCGGCATCGACGCGGACACCGACCTCGCCGTGCTGCGCGTGCGGGTGCCGGATCTGGCCGTGGCCACGGTGGGTCACTCCAGCGACCTGCAGGTGGGTGACGTCGTCCTGGCCATTGGCAATCCGTTCGGGGTCGGCCAGACCGTGACCCAGGGCATTGTCTCCGCCACCGGACGCAACCAGCTCGGCATCAACACCTTCGAGGACTTCATTCAGACCGACGCGGCCATCAACCCGGGCAACTCCGGCGGCGCGCTGATCAATGCCCGCGGCGAGGTCATCGGCATCAACACGGCGATCTTCTCGCGCTCCGGCGGCTCCCACGGCATCGGCTTCGCGATCCCCGTGGACCTGGCGCGCAGCGTGATGACCGACATCATCGAACAGGGCTTTGTCGCCCGCGGCTGGCTGGGGATCGAGGTCCAGGCGATGAACCGCGAACTGGCCGAATCCTTCGGCCTGGATGCCCCGCGCGGCGTACTGGTGGCGGGCATCCTGCGCGAAGGCCCTGCCGAAGACGCCGGCATCCGCCCGGGGGACGTCATCACCCACCTCGACGACAGCAGCGTGAACACCCCGCGCGAGGCCCTCAACGCGATCGCGCGCACCGCGCCGGGCGCAACCCTGGACATCCGCATCCAGCGTGAGGGCGAGGACATCGAACTCTCGGCAACGGTCGTCCAGCGCCCGATCTAGGCAACACCCACCCGGGGTCTTTCTCAGCCGTTGGCCGGCGAGCTGACCGTGGTCAGTACCGCGGTCAGCAGCAGGATCAACGCCACCAGGGCCCCCTCCAGCGCAATGCTGCGCCGCAGGCGCCGCGGTGCCCCCGGTTCGCCGCGCTCGAAGGCCGGCACCAGCCGCCACTTGTTCGCGGCCGCCAGCAGCAGAAGCAGCGCGACGATCAGCACCTTGCCGATCAGGAACTGGCCATAGCCGGTGGTCAGCAACGGCGTGATGCCACCCAGCAACCACCAGGCGAGAACTACCCCCGCCAACACCAGCAATCCGACCCCAACCATCGCGACCTGCCCAAAACGGGCCAGGATGCGCGCGGCATCCGCACCCTCGGGAGGATGCCCGGCCAGCCGGTACAGTGGCGCCAGCGACGCAACCCAGAAGGCGGCTGCCAGCAGATGCACGATCTGCAAGCCGGCCAACAGAACACGAGGCTCGTCCACCGTATGGCCCACCTGCACGAAGGCGAACATCACCAACAGTACCCCGGCCAGGCTCAGGCCATAGCCCACCCCCGGCAGACGCCGGGCATCCAGCAGGATCGCCTGGACCAGTAGCAGCCCGGTTACCGCGAGGATCAGCCGGGTCCCCTGCGCGCCCTCGAAGACCATACCGAGCAACATCGGGTCGAGCGCGGAGGCAACGTTCCCGCCCCCGAGATACCCGGCCTGCAGGGTCCACTGGAAAAGGGCCAGGGCGATCGCCGCCCAGGCCGCGACCGCCCCCGTCCGGGCGAGCACCCGGCGATCCGGATCGGGCAGATCCGGAAACGCCAGGCGAAAAAGCACCGCCCCGGTCGCCAGCAGGGCCCCGAGGTAGAACCCGGCCGTCACGAGGATCATCACAACGGTCCAGGCCTCCACCCCGGCGAGTGCCGACATCCAGGCCATGGATCAGTCCTCCACCGTGAAGCGGAAACCGTCGGACATCATGTGCCCGTCGCGCGCCAGACCGCGCCAGCGCACCTGATAGCTACCGGCCGGAAGCGGCTCCGCAGGCTCCACGAAGTAGCGCTCGGTCGGCTCGTTGCCCGGCCGATTCGCCATCCTCACACGGCCGTTGGGGCCGGTCACGTCGAACTGGGTAATGCGCATCGCGCCCTCGAACTCGATGCCGATCGCCTCCGGCGAGCCCTGCACGGTGGCGCCGTCCTCCGGCGTGCTGCCCAAATCGCCCTCATGGGCCAGAAGCGGCATGGCCAGGGCGAGCAGCAGGGCCGCCAGGGCGGCTCGGGTGGTGTTGTGAATCGTATTCTTGGTCTGCATGTCGTGTCCTCTTGCTGTTTAGCCGTGTGGCAAACGTTGTTTGAAACAGGTGTGGGTAACACGGAGGGTCCGACTGGACCCTCCGGCCGGTTTTCCATACCGGAGACTAGTGGTCGTGACCTCCATGCCCCCCGTGACCACCATGGCCGTTTGCGTCGCGGCTGGGGGTCGGCAGCGCATCCGAGCCGTCACCGGCCAGCTTGCCGCGGCGCACCGGATTGCCGAAGTCCGGGTCATCGCTGACCATCCAGGCGACCTCGCCCTCCGGATGCCAGTACCAGCCCGGGTCACGGAAGTCGCCCGGCTCCAGGTCGTCACGGACCTTGATCAGGGTGAACATCCCGCCCATGCCGATGCTGCCAAAGGGCCCCTGCCCCATGGCCATCGCCAGGGTGTTCTCCGGGCCGGTCATGTGACCACTGTCGGTATGCTCCTGATGATCGGCCATGCCGTGCTCGCCCATCGCCATGTAACCGGGGAGGATCGAGCGGATCTCCTCCTCGATACCGGACTGATCCACGCCTAACGGGTTGGCAATGCCGTGGCCCATCGGGTTCATGGTGTGATGCGACATGTGGCAGTGGAACGCCCAGTCACCCGGCGGCGCGACGAACTCGATATCGCGGGTCTGGCCGACCGCCACGATCTCGGTGGTCTCCTTGCGCCACTGGCTGCGTGGCCAGCGCCCGCCATCGGAGCCGGTCACCTCGAACGACACCCCGTGCACATGCATCGGGTGGTTCCACATCGACAGATTGCCCATGCGGATACGCACCCGCTCGCCGGTCTTCGCCACCAGCGAGTCGATGGCCGGGAACACCTTGGAGTTCATCGACCACAGGTCGAAATCCACCATCACCGACGGGTCCGGTGTGCGGGTGCCCGGATGCAGACTCCAGTTGTGCAGCATGATCGCGTAATCGCGGTCCACCGGTTCGATCTCGCCGTCCTTCGGGTGGATGATGAACATGCCCATCATCCCCATCGCCATCTGCACCATCTCGTCGGCATGCGGGTGGTACATGTGCGTGCCGTGCTGGTTCAGCTCGAACTCGTAGACGAAGGTTTCGCCCGGGTGGATCGGCGGCTGGGTCACGCCCTTCACACCATCCATGCCCGAGGGCAGGTGGATGCCGTGCCAGTGCACCGAGGTGTACTCGGGCAGCCGGTTGGTCACATAGATGCGGACACGATCGCCCTCCACCGCCTCGATCGTCGGCCCGGGGGTGGCGCCGTTGTAGCCCCAGCACTTGGCGACCGATCCGGGCGCGAACTCGTGCTCGATCTCCTCGGCCACCAGGTGAAACTCCTTCACCCCGTCGTTCTTCGTGTAGGGCAGGGTCCAGCCATTGGGCGTATGCACCGGCATGTAGCCCTGCTCGGTACGTTCGCCCGGCGTGTGGTCACCCTCGTTGTGGTGCTCGTGGCCGGTTTCGGCCATCACCCGTGTCAGGGTGGTCGCCGGCAGCAGGGCGCTGGCGGCAATCAGAAAGTTACGGCGCTTCATCAGTGATGCCCTCCATGCCCGTGGTTGGAATGATCGCGGTGGCCCTGGTCCTGCTGACCGTGGTCATCGTGATCCATGCCTTCATGGCCTTCGTGGCCTTCGTGGCCTTCGCGGCCTTGGCCGTGATCCATATCGTCATGGGCCCCGTGATCCCCGTGGTCCATACCGGAATGCCCTTCATCGCCGTCGCCATGATCCATGCCTCCATGGCCTCCGTGATCCATGGCACCGTGATCGCCATGCCCCATGGACCCGTGGTCCATGGCCGTCGGCTCGTGCTCCAGCTGGGCGGTCGCGAAGGTTCCGGCGCTACCCGGCTCGCCGCCCGGCAACTCGCCGGCCACGGCATGCGCCAGCGCGGCGCGGGCCTGCCAGTAGTCACCCAGGGCCGCGACAGTCTTCTGCCAGGCGGCCAGCTCTTCCTGCTTGATCGCGAGCAGGTCGAACACGTCGTCGAACATGAAGTTCACGCGTTCCTGGAGCCGCTCGGTCGCCAGCTCGCGAGCCGGCAGCAGGTCGTCCTGCAGCACGCCGAAACGGTTGCGGTGGTGGGCCAGACGCTCGAAGTGCTGGTGCACATCATTGGTGACCGCCTGCACGAGCGACTCACGCCGCGCCTCGCCGTCCGCCAGCCGTGCCTCGGCGCGGCCAATACCGGCCTGGTTCTGGTTGAAGATGGGCAGCGTGAACGAGATGCCCCCACCCCACAGGCGGGTCCCGTCACCCTCACGCTCGAACTCCAGCCCCGGTTCGATATCCCCCATCCAACGGTAACGCCGCACTAGGGCCACGCCCTCGGTCAGCCCATCCAGGGCATGATCCAGGGCGCGCAGATCCAGGCGCTGTTCCAGCGCCTGGTCCACCAGGGCCTGACGCTCCTCGACCTCTGCCAGCGGCAGCGGCAGCTCTTTCGGAAGCTCCCAGTCATCGACCTCGCCAGGCAGCCCCATCAAATGCGCCAGACGCAGCCGCGCCTCGCGCTCGCGCTGGCGGGAATCCTCGAGCTTAAGCCGTGACTCGGCCGCCCGGATGCGCAGGTGGGCGCGCTGCAGGTCCGAGATATTGCCGGCGTCATAGAAGCGCTCGCCCAAACGTGCGCCCAGATCCGCGGCCCGGCTCTCCAGGCGTTGCACCTCGGCACGCTGGCGGGCGGCCACCGCGTCATACCAGGCGCGTTCGGTGTCACTGGCCAACGCGACCATCCCCTCGGCTAGTTGCAGACGGGTGGATTCCCAGTGAGACCGCGCCATCTCCTGGCGCGAGCCGCGCATCAGCAGCCCGGAGATCCCCCAGGCCAGGCCAACGCCGTACTCGTTGCCACCGCCACCCTCGGGGCGCATGACCGACAGCGACAGCGATGGATTGGAAAACTGGGAGGCCTCGACCACGTCGGCCGCAGTCAGATCCAGCTTGGCATAAGCCTGCTGCATGCGCGGGTTGCGCCAGATGGCCTGGTGAATGGCCTCGTCGAGCGTCAGCTCGCCGGAGGGTCGGGGCATCTCCGACTCGGGCAGGTCGATCCCCTGCACCGAGAGGTCCTCCATCAGATCGGACCGGTCCAGCTCGGGCGCGGTAACCGCACAACCGGCGAGAAACAGTACCGACACCACGGGGAGCAGCAATCGGGTTGCTCGCATCGTGAAAATCTCCTTGATTCCGTACTCGATTCCGAACCGCGCGCAAGCGCACGACACGGCCATACTGCCCGCTGCCGGGGGGCACCCAGGCAGCACACGGGCAGGAACCGGCCAAACGGCCGGCATTACGGGATCAGGAGAGGATTGGAGGGCGGTGCAACGCGGCCGTGGAAGGACCGCTCTGGAAGGAATGCAGGCTTGCGCCCGGCGGTTCAGTCGCCACGACACTCATGCCGGTGATGGACGGCATGCCCTGACAGTGGCTACAGGCGGCGCAGGCAGCCAGACAAGCCGCATCCACGCAATCGGTATGTGCAAGCAGCTCGCTGGCCTGGGAATGTTCCGACGAAGACGCATGGTCCGAACCATGATGCGGCGACGCGGCGTGGCCCGCCCGGTCACCATGCGCATGGTGAACATGGGCAGCGTCGTGCCCGTGATCGTGGGCCCCGTGCTCGGCGTCGCCCTTGGACTGGGCACTATGCATCGTGTGCCCGGCGTGACCGTCTTCCATACCCACGGCCGCGGCCAGCGCCGGCAGGCCGGCAATCGCCAGCACCAGCATCCAGCACAGCAGTCGGTAGAAGACTCGCTTCACGTCGGTCCGAACCTCGTCTCGAGGGGCGTCGCGCCCCCTATAACCTGACATCAACCTACCACAACCCACAGCCACCTGCGGACGCAACCCCGACGTTCGAACGGACCCGCACCGGGACCGCCCACGGAGATCGCCACGTCGCTTCGCTCCTCGCGATGACGAGCTTCCAGCCCCGTCGTTGCGAGGAGCCGAAGGCGACGCGGCAACCCCCGGACCAAGCCCCGGCGCCGGATCGGCGAGAGGGCTGGCCTCCTACGCCAGCGCGCGTTCGATTACGTCGCGCAGGTCGCGCGAGACTTCGAGCGCGGCGAGGCGCTCGAGTTCCGCGCGCATCTGCTCGCCACGGCCGGTGTCCACCTTGCGCCAGCGCGTCAGCGGCTGGGCCAGGCGTGCGGCGGTCTGCGGGTTCATCGCGTCCAGCTTCTCGACGAAGCCGCCCATGCGGCGGTAGCCCTCGCCGTCGTCCTGGTGGAAGTGGCGTTCGTTGCGCGCCATGAAAGGCCCCAGCACCGCACGCACGCGGTTCGGGTTGGTCCAGCGAAAGCCGGGGTGCTCAAGCAGCGCGTCCAGGCGCTCGAAACCGCCGGCGACCTGGCTGCCCGCCTGCAGCCCGAAGTACTTGTCCAGCACCAGCGGGTCGTCGCGGTAGCGCTTTTCGAAGTCCGCCAGCAGCACCTGGCGCGCCTCGTGGTCCAGCTCGTTGACCGCATTCAGTGCGCCCATGCGCATGGTCTGGCTGCGCGCCTTCTGGTACTGCGCCAGGGCCTCGGGCACCGCGGCCTGGTCGCGCGCGGCCACACGCAGCGCCAGCAGCCGGTTGCGCAGCTGGCGCCGGCCCATGGCCTCGGCGGTGAACGCACCGTTGTCGACGTCATCCAGCTTCGGCTGGATCTGCTGCATCGCGTCGGTCAGCGGCATGTACAGGCGCTTCTCCAGGTCGTCGCGCTCGTTGCGCAGACGCACCGGGTCCACGCGCTCGAACAGCTCGGCCAGCTCGCGGGTCGGCGGCAGCTGCAGGATGGTCGCCAGCAGCACCGGCTCGATTGCGTCGTCGCGCAACAGCGCGGCCAGGGCATGCTCGATCGCCGCCTCCAACGCGGTGTCGGCGGCATCGTGCTCGATGCGTGACCGGATCGCGCGGCGGAACAGCGTCTGCGCCGCCTCCCAGCGGGCGAAGGCGTCGTCGTCATAGGCCAGCAGGTGGGCCAGCTCGTCCACGCCCTGGTTGGCGTTCAGGATCACCGGGGCGGAGAAGCCGCGCAGCCAGGAGATCGCGGTTGGCGAGTCGGACAACTCTTCGAAACGGAAGGTCTGCTCGCCCTCGCTGAGCTCCAGCACCCACTCGTCCTGCACCTCGCCACCCTTCTGGTGGGCCGTGATGCGCCTTCCTTCGGCATCCAGAAAGGCCACCCGCATCGGGATCACCACAGGCTCCTTGTGCTCCTGCCCTGGAGTTGGCGGCGTCTCCTGCGTGAGCGTGATGCGCGCCTGGCCACCGGGGCCGTCAAACGACGTCGCGGCCGTGACCCGCGGGGTGCCGGCCTGGGTGTACCAGCGCTTGAATGGCGTCAGGTTACGCCCACTGACCTCGGCCATCACCGCCACGAAGTCGTCAGTGGTCACCGCCTGACCGTCGAAGCGCTCGAAGTAGACATCCAGTCCGCGGCGGAAGGTCTCGCGCCCGATCAGGGTGCGCAGCATGCGGATCAGCTCCGCGCCCTTTTCGTACACCGTCAGGGTGTAGAAGTTGTTGATCTCGGCGTAGTGATCCGGGCGCACCGGGTGCGCCAGCGGGCCGGCATCCTCCGGGAACTGGAAGGCTCGCAGCATGGCCACGTCGTCGATGCGCTTCACGCCGAACAGGGTGCAGTCGGTGGTGAATTCCTGGTCGCGGAAGACCGTGAGCCCCTCCTTCAGCGACAGCTGGAACCAGTCGCGGCAGGTCACGCGGTTGCCCGACCAGTTGTGGAAATACTCATGGGCAATCACCGACTCGATGGCGACGAAGTCGTCATCCGTGGCGGTGTCGGGACTGGCCAGCACGTACTTGGCGTTGAACAGGTTCAACCCCTTGTTCTCCATCGCCCCCATGTTGAAGTCGTCCACCGCAACGATCATGTACACATCCAGATCGTATTCGCGGCCGAAGGCCTCCTCATCAAAGCGCATCGCGCGCTTCAGCGAGGCCAGCGCGTGATCGCAGCGATCGGCGTTGTGTGCCTCCACGTACAGCTCGAGCTGAACCTCGCGCCCGGACATCGTGGTGAAGGTGTCGCGCTGGCAGGCCAGATCCCCCGCGACCAGCGCGAACAGGTACGACGGCTTGAGGAACGGGTCCTCCCACACGGCGTAATGCCGGCCACCGTCCAGCTCGCCGGCCTCCACCCGGTTACCGTTCGCCAGCAGTACCGGGTATTGCACCCGGTCCGCCTCCAGGCGCACGCGGTAGGTGGTCAGCACATCCGGGCGATCGGGGAAAAACGTGATGCGGCGAAAGCCCTCCGGCTCGCACTGGGTGCAGAGATTCCCGCTGGAGGCGTACAGCCCCTCAAGCTGAGTGTTCTGCTCCGGGTGGCAGCGGCTGACGATCTCCAGCCGCGCGGCCTCCGGCAGGCCGTGGAGCAGCAGCCCCTCGGCGTCCTGTTCCAGCAAACCCTCGGCCGGCTTGGCGCCGTCCACCGTGAACGAGACCAGTTCCACGCCATCGCCATACATGCGCAGCGGCGCATCCGGCTCCACCGCCTCCGGGTTGCGCCGCACCGCCATGCGCGTCGTCACCTCGGTGGCTGCCGCCGCCAGATCAAAGTCCAGCTCCAGGCTCTCCACCACAAACGCCGGCGGCTGATAGTCGTTCAGATAAACCGCCAGGGGGCTCGCATCACGCATTCCAAACTCCAAATCATCAATAACCGTTCAACACGTATCACGCCCACGCGGTCCATACCCCAAACCCGGACAAGGACCCCGTCATTGCGAGGCCCCGCAGGGGCCGTGGCAACCTCCATCCGCAACCCCCACGTTTCTCCGCCCCGGCCGGGGTCACCCCCACAGATCGCCACGTCGCTACGCTCCTCGCGATGACGCTGCTTGTTCGCCCGTCATTGCGAGGCGCCGAAGGCGCCGCGGCAATCTCCCCAAGCTGGCAGAGCGATCGGCTCGCCCTTCGGGCCGGCCTGCGGCCGTTCAACGCGCTTCGCGCTTTTGTGCCACGGCGCCGGCGGCCCCTCGCAATGACAGCCCCGGGAACTGGCACCACGCGTCCAATCCGTTAGCATACCGCGCATGGAATGGATCGATATCTGCTTTAACCTCACCCACGAATCCTTCAACAAGGAACGCGACGAGGTCCTCGAACGCGCCCGCGAGGCCGGTGTCTCCTGGATGCTGATCACCGGCGCCGACGCCCACCAGAGCGAAAAGTGCCTGGAGATCGCCGACCGCTACCCGGACTGCTGCCGCGCCACCCTGGGCGTGCATCCACATCTCGCCAAACAGTGGACCGACGCGATCGCCGCCCGGTTCAGTGACCTCGCCCGTGCGGACGCCAACGTGGTCGCCATGGGCGAGATGGGTCTGGACTACAACCGGGACCACTCGCCGCGCCCGCAGCAGCGCAGCGCCTTCGAGGCCCAGCTGGAGCTGGCCGCCGACCTCGGCCTGCCGGTGTTCCTGCACGAACGCGACGCCCACCACGACTTCGCCCAGATCCTGCGCCGCTGGCGCGACAAGGTGCCGGCGGCCGTGGTGCACTGCTTCACCGGCGAGGCCGACGCCCTGGCCGAATACCTCGACCTCGACTGCCACATCGGCATCACCGGCTGGGTCTGCGACGAACGCCGCGGCCACCACCTGCACCCGCTGGTCCCGCGCATCCCGCGCGGCCGCCTGATGATCGAGACCGACGCCCCCTACCTCCTGCCGCGCAGCCTGCCCAAGGGCACCGGCAAGAAGATCGGCAACGGCCGGCGCAACGAGCCCGCCTTCCTCCCCCACATCGGCGAATACGTGGCCAAGCTGCGCGACGAGACCCCGGAAGACCTCGCCGCCCACACCACCGCCACCGCCCGCGCGTTCTATAACCTCCCCGAAACCGCCGGTGTCTGAAACACCGGACAACGACCCGACGCCACGGGTGGCGCTGGTCACCGGCGCCGCGCGCGGGATCGGCCTCGGCATCGCCGAGCGTCTGGTACGGGATGGGTGGCAGGTGGTGCTGACCGACCTCGACGGCGCCGAATGCGAACAGGCCGCCGCGCGCATCGGCCCCGCGGCCCGGGCGATGACGCTGGATGTCCGCGACGAGCAACAGGTCCGCGAAGCCATTCGGCGCACGGAGGAATCGCACGGCGGCCTCGATGCGCTGGTCAACAACGCCGGCATCAGCGACCCGCACTCCGGACCTCTGGAAGAACTGGAACTCGCCGACTGGCAGCGCTGGCTGGACACCAACCTCACCGGTGCCTTCCTGCTTGGCAAGCATGCCCTGCCGCTGCTGCGCCGCCGCCATGGGGCCATCGTGAACATCAGCTCGACTCGCGCCCTGCAGTCGGAGCCGCACACCGAGGCCTACGCCGCCAGCAAGGGCGGCCTCGACGCCTTCACCCACGCCCTGGCCATCAGCGCCGGGCCGGACGTCCGCGTGAACGCCATCCGCCCCGGCTGGATCGACGCCCGCAGCCCCGACCAGCAAAAGGCCGAGCCCCTGTCCGCACAGGACCACGCCCAGCACCCGGCCGGGCGCGTCGGCCAACCCGCCGACATCGCCGCCCTAACCGCCTTCCTGCTCGGGCCTGACGCCGGCTTCGTCACCGGCCAGACCTGGACCGTCGACGGCGGGATGACCCGCCGGATGATCTACACCGACTGACCCCCGCCCAAAAGCGGAAACGAAAACGCCCCGGAACGACCCGCGTTCCAGGGCGTTGATTTCCTCCCAGTGAATCAGCCGGGAGGCGATCGCGTCAGTCGAAGGTGCGCGAGCGGAGGATCTCCGGGCGCAGGAAGTCCTTCTCACCGGTGTTGTCGTGATCGCCCAGCAAGTGCCCGTCCACCTCGCGCACGGTCCCGTAGAGGGTGCGCCCGTGGAAATTGGCGTGCTTTTCGCGGGTCTCGTGGACATCACCGGTGTAGCGCGGGTCCTGCGGGCGTTCGTGACTGTTCATGTAGAACGCCACATCCCAGGCCTCCTGGTCGCTGAGCGAGTTCGGCTGGCCCAGCGGCATGTTGTGCTTGATGAAGGCCGCCGAGGTATTGATCCGCGACATCCCGGCACCCCAGTTGTAGGAACCATCTCCCCACAACGGCGGGAAGACCACCTGTCCGTCCTGCTTCAACCCCTGACCGTCCTCTGCGTGGCAGATCGCGCAGCTCTGGGCATAGACCGCCTTGCCGCGCTCGTAGTTAGGCTCCTGTTCCGGCTCGGCCACCGATCCATAGCCACGCCCGTAGATCTCCTGGTCCGGGTAGACCGGCGCACCCTTGGCCAGCCACTGCATGTAGGTAGTGATGGCCAGCATCGTGTCGCTGCCGTACTCCGGCGGATTGCCATTCATCGAGTAGGTGAAGCAGCCCACCACGCGTTCCTCGAGGCTGTTCACCTGCCAGTTCTTGCCGCGGTAGTCCGGCAGCGTGATCGCGGCGGGCCACAGAGCGGCACTGAACGGCTGGCGCCCGGCATCCATGTGGCAGCTGGCACAATTCATGTCGTTGAACACATGCTGGCCGCGCAGTTGCTGGGTATCGACGAACAGGTCATGACCGCGCCGGACCACGTCCTTGAGTTCGGGACTCATGGCGGCATCCTCGAGATCCTGAAGCGTCGGCGGGATATGGACGAGCTGGTCCTCCTCCGGCTCGGCATAACCGAGGGCGAACAGGGGCTTGTATTCGTCCCAGGCAGCGCTCGCGGCACCGGCCAGCAGGACGGCCGCGCCCGTCGTCAGCGTGAGTTTGCGAATCTTCATTCCGTATCCCCTTGTGCCGACGTGACACGTTGACGGGCCAGCCAGGCCGAGACGGCCCGGATGTCCTCATCGCTCATGCGCTTGGCGATCGCAGCCATCAGGCCCTGCGGATCGTTGTCGCGCTCGCCCTCCTGCCACTGTCGCAGTTGACCGGCGATATAGCCGGCATGCTGACTCGCGATGCCCGGGAACACATCACCGGCCCCGGCATTGCCCGGGCCGTGGCAGCTCTGGCAGCTGACGATGTACTGGTTCCAGTCCCCACGCCGCGCCAGCTCCTCGCCGCGCGCCAGGGTGGCGTCATCCACGTCGTCGCCCCCCTCGGCCTGGGTAACCGGAAGCTGGGCATAGTACGCAGCGACATCGGCTACAGCCTGATCATCCAGCATATTGGCGAACGCGGCCATGGTGCTGTTCCGGCGGCGGCCTTCCTGGTAATCCTTCAGTTGCCGCGCGATATAGCCTTCGGACAGACCGGCCAGGCGCGGCCAGGATTCGCCTCCCGGAACGTTCTGCCCGGAGCCATCGGCCTGATGGCAGGAAACGCAGGTCTGCGTCAGACCCTCCCCGCGCTGCGGATCACCTTCGAGGCCATCGACGGCCAGTGCCGGCGTCCCCGCGAGGCCGAGACCGAGGAGGAGGGCCAACCCTCCGGCAAGCTGTTTCTTTTTCATATGTGCTGTCCTTGGTCATGAGCCGCTATGCGCCGAAAGAGGAGTCACCGAACAGTCACCACGATCATCGGGCGAACCCAGAAATAACAACTAAAGAATATTCTCAATTCAGAATAAAGGATACGTCCTGCGGTTAGAGACAGCCGGGTTCTTGATGCAGATCAAACCTCTCCCACACAGGGACCTACGCCAAGGCGTAGATGGGGCAGCACATCCCTGGCTACTGGCCTGGCTACTGGCTGAACTAGCGCCGAATCGCGCCAGTGCCGGCAAGGGCTCCAAAGTGACGCGGTACCTGCGAACCGGAACCATGCCGTAGCATGACCCGTCTGATCGCAACTGGAACAGGGAGACAGAGCATGAAG
The DNA here is from genome assembly GCF_001020955.1 of Thioalkalivibrio versutus. Lineage (NCBI taxonomy): Bacteria > Pseudomonadati > Pseudomonadota > Gammaproteobacteria > Chromatiales > Ectothiorhodospiraceae > Thioalkalivibrio > Thioalkalivibrio versutus. The sequence goes on along the minus strand of NZ_CP011367.1, from coordinate 428,960 downwards.
ACTTCGGTGATTCTGACGGTGATCGGGCCGGACCGGCCGGGGCTGGTCAGCGCGGTGGCGGCGCGGGCGCGGGCGGCGGGCGGCAACTGGCTGGAGAGCCGCATGGCGCAGCTGGCCGGTCAGTTCGCCGGGGTCGTGCTGCTGGAGGCCGAGGCGGATGCCGCGGACCAGCTGGAGGCCGCACTGCGCGAGCTGGAGGGGGACGGTCTACAGATCCAAATCAAGCGCGGGAGTGAGCTTCCGGCACCGCCCTGGCACCGGGTGATGCTCGATCTGGTCGGGCACGACCGGCCGGGGATCGTGCAGGACATCACCGCCATCCTCTCGCGCCACGGCGTCAGCGTGGAAACCCTGGATACGGCCTGCAAGCCGGGCTCAATGACCGGCGAACCAATGTTCCACGCGCAGGCGCAACTCGGCGTCCCCGAGGACCTGGATCTGGACACCCTGCAGGACGCCCTCGAGGCACTGGCCAACGAACTGATGGTCGACCTCGAACTCCACGACCCGCAACACGAGCCGCCCGAGGCAGCCTGACCTGGAATCCGAGCAAGCTTGATACCCCTCGCCCGTAACGAGCGCACCGGAAAGCCGCATCAGGGTGCGGCGCGGTGGCGGCGAGCGGCGTCGAGGCGGCGGACGAAGTCCTGCATCAGGGTGGTGTAGAGCGTCTCGCCGAGGACCTTGTCCTCGATGCCGGCGTCGAGGTTGGGATTGTCGTTCACCTCGATCACCATCACGCCGCGCGGGGTCTGCTTGAGGTCGACGCCGTAGAGGCCGTCGCCGATCAGGTTGGCGGCCTTGACGGCGGTCTTGACCACCGCCGCGGGCACGTCGGCCAGGGCCTGGGTGCGAAAGCCGCCCTCGCGCGCGCCGCCCTTGGCGTCGTGGTTGACGATCTGCCAGTGTTTGCGCGACATCAGGTATTGCGAGGCGTACAGCGGCTGGCGGTTGAGCACACCGATGCGCCAGTCGAATTCGGTGTAGACGAACTCCTGGGCGAGAATCAGATCGCTCTCCTTGAGCAGGCGCCGGGCGATGGATTCCAGCTCGCCGCGGTCGTTCGCCTTGAATACGCCGCGCGAGAAGCTGCCGTCCGGGATCTTCAGCACCACGGGATAGCCGATCGATTCCTCCGCGCGCAGGATGGTCTCGCGGTTGAGGATCACCGTCTTCGGTGTGGGCACGCGATGGGCGGCCAGGCGCTCGGCCAGGTAGACCTTGTTGGTACAGCGCAGAATGGAGTCGGCATCGTCGATCACCACCATGCCCTCGGCCTCGGCCTTGCGCGCGAAGCGGTAGGTGTAGTGGTCGATCGCCGTGGTCTCGCGGATGAACAGGGCATCGAACTCCGCCAGGCGCGACAGATCGCGCGCCTGGATCAACTCGACGTCCATCCCCTGCTCCTGTCCAGCGCGGACGAAGCGCTTGAGCGTCGCCGGCGTGGACGGGGCCAGGGCCTCGTCCGGGTTGTGCAGGATAGCCAGCTCGTAGCGTGCGCTGCGGGCCTCGCGCCGGCGGCGCCAGGGCTTGGAGAGGTAGCGCTCGAGGGCGGCAAAGAAGGCCGGCTCCTGCTCGGGCTCGAGCGCGTTGAGCGCGAACGGGCGCAGGGCATGGATCTGCCACCGCCCCTGCAGCCGGAACTCCACCCGGAACATCGGCGCGGGGAACAAGGCGAACAGCTGCCCGGCGATCTCCTGCAGCGCCGGCTCGGCGCACTGGCCGAACAGCACGGTCAGTTCCAGCCGTTCCGGATGCGTGCCCTGGCGGCTGCGCCCCAGTACGCGCGCCACACGTTCATCCAGTTCTTCGGTGTCCAGGCTGTAGATCGACTTGCGCGACAGGTCCTGCAGGGTGCGCACGCTGGGGATCACCCGATGCCCGCGCGCCTCCGCCAGCAACGAGCCGTAGTAGCCCGCCGACAGGTAGCGCTGGCTGCGGCACAGGTTGATCACCCGCAGGTTGGCGGGATCGTCGACGGCCGGGCCGCGCAGGTAGTCGTCGATGGCCATCACCGGCAGGTCGGGGAAGTGCGGCTTCCAGTCCGCCCGGCGCTCGACCAGGATGCGATGCTCAGGCATGCGCCACCCCTGGCGTCTTGCGTGGGCCGACGATCACCGCCGCCTGCAACCCCGCACGGCCGTAGCGCGCCATGCGCTCGAAGTCCGCGCGCGCGATCGGCATGTTTACCGAATCCAGCGCGCGCTCGCCCTGCTCGGTATCCACGAACGGGTCGTGCACGTAGACAAAACGCTCGTCGAACCCGGTGACCGTAACCCAGTGCGGGAAGCGCTCGGCGTACAGCCGCACGCTGCTGATCAACACCACCGGCACCCCGCCCTCGGCAGAGCGTGCCGCCAGCTGGGCCACGTTCACCGGACCATGCACCACGGGGACCCCGAGCTGCTCCAGCTCCTCGATCATCTCTTCCTGCACCAGCTGCATGACTTCCTTTTTCTCCACGCTGCGCACCGAATCGGCAAACGCCACGCCACGATCGCGCACCAGCAGTTCCACCTCGAACCCGCGATGGGCGGCCGCCAATGCCAGCCCGTAGGGCCCGCAACCGCCGTGGCCGGAGGTCATGAATATGGTGGTGGCGTCACGCCACAGGCGCAGCTCCAGGCGCCGGTCCAGCTTCAGGTCCGGGTCGATGGCGCGCATCGCCATCATCAGCGCGGCCGGGCCGCAGGTGAACTCCAGCGTCTGCGCGTAGTACGGTGCGCGAACCAGCGCCGGATCGGGACCGGGCGCCAGCGACTTTTGCAGCCGCAGCGCATCCATGTGGTCCTCGTAGTAGTCGTCGATGGTGCCGAAATCGCGATACCCCAGCCCACGGAACAATGCCTGACTGGCCGCGTTGTCACGCCGCACTTCCAGGCGCAGATCGGTCCGGCCGTGCTCCCGCGCCACATCCTCCGCCGCCTCCACCAGGCGCCGCCCGAGCCCTTGCCCGCGTGCCCGCTCGCTGACCGCGATGGAGTACAGCCGCGCCAGCGACGTACCCCGGCTGAACAGCAGCATCACGTAGCCGAGCAGCCCCTCACCACCGGGCCCCTCCGCCACCAGCGTGGCCGCATGCCCGCGCGTGAGGAGGTAACGAAACTGCCGCCGCGAGATGCGATCGACCTCGAACGCCGCCTGTTCCAGCGCCACCAGCGCCTCCAGATCCTCCAGCGTGGCGGGACGGATCGGGGGCGATTCGACTGCGGGCGCGACCCGTTGCTTGACCTGCTGGCTCACGCTCCTCTCCCGGCGGCTGCCCGATCTCCATCGTAGCGCAACCACCGCGTGCGAATAACGCGTTGCAACGGGAATGCTTGCCGAGGTCGCGGCCGCTACAAACCCAGCGCGCCGGCCAGCTCGTCCAGGTCCCGGATGGTAGCGGTGGGTTCCCCGCCCCAGGGATCGAACAGCCCCTGCCCCGCCCGGTCGAGCCAGGCCGTGCGCATACCCGCGGCCTGCGCGCCGATCACGTCAAACGGGTTGCCCGAGATCAGCCAGGCATCCATCGGCAATACATTCGCCCGCTGGAGGAAATGCCGGTACACCCGTGGATCGGGCTTGAAACAGCCGATCTCGTCCACGCTGACGACATCCTCGAAGCGATCGTCCAGACCGGCGTGGCGCAGCAGCTCATCCACCGTCTCGGCCCTGCCGTTGCTGAATGCGAACAGGCGGTGGCCGTCCGCGCGCAGGCGATCCAGGGCCGGAGCCGCATCGGTAAAGGCGGGGAGCTGGCGATAGCGCTGCAACAACGCCACCTCCTGCTCAGGGTCGAGCTCGATATCCAACGCCTGGCAGCAATAGCGCAGCGCCTGCTCGGTACAGGTATCGAAGTCCGCATACGCCCCCATCAGCCCACGCCGGAAGGTGTATTCGAGCTGCTTCTCGCGCCAGGCACGCGCCAGAACAGGGGCCTGTTCGCCGATCCAGCCTTCGAGCGTCGCCGCAATCCCCTGCGTATCGATCAGCGTCCCGTACACATCGAACGCCAGTGTCTGTCGCATCATCACCTCCCGGGAGCGGGAACCACCTGCTTCATGCCGGCCACAATGGCGCCCTCTCGCACTACCATGCCAGTATGAGCGGACACCTTGCTCCGGCCATCGCCCACAGCGATGTCACGAGGATGATGACATGAAGATCAAAGACCTCATCGACGAAGCCGAGTCCCTGCCCGTGGAGGACCGCGCCCTGGTAGTCGATTCTCTCCTGCGCAGCCTGAACCCGCCCGATGCGGGTGTAGACCGAAAATGGGCGGAAGTCTCCCGAAAACGCCTGGAAGAGATCCGGTCGGGCACGGTCGCGGCCATTCCGGGCGAGCAGGTCTTCGAGAAGATATGGCACCGGTTTGAACGATGAGTTTTCGCTTTCATCCGGAAGCGGAGCAAGAACTCACGGAGGCCGTCCAGTACTACGAAGAAATCGAGCCCGGACTCGGGAACGATTTTGCGGTTGAAGTGTTTGCAGCGGTGCAACGCGCCCTCGCTTATCCGCGCGCATGGACGGTTCTCGAGGGCGAAGTACGGCGCTCGTTCGTGAAGCGATTTCCGTACGGAGTCCTTTATACAGAAGACGAGGACGCTGTTCTGATTCTCGCCATCATGCACCTGCATCGTGATCCGGACTATTGGAAGACCCGCGCACCGGGCGCGTAATCCCGGCCTTCCGGACACGGCAGCCATGCGACCCACAGAGGATCTGGACATGCGTTGCCGACACGGCAGACTGGACACGTTGACCCACCATTCGAAGCACTGGAGTCGTCGATGACCATGCAGGAGACCATTAGCCGGAAGCTGGAGGAACGCTTTGCGCCCGAGCATCTGGAGGTGGTGAACGAGAGCCACATGCACAACGTGCCGCCGGGTTCGGAGTCGCACTTCAAGGTGACCGTGGTATCCGAGGCCTTTCGCGATCAGAAGCTGATTGCGCGGCACCGGCTGGTGAACCAGGCCCTGGCCGACGAGCTGGCCGGGGGCATCCACGCCCTGGCGCTGCACACCCTGGACCCGGACCAGTGGTTCGAGCGCGCCGGAAAGGTCGCGGATTCCCCGCCCTGCATGGGCGGCGACGGCGGCGCGAAGGCCTGAGGTCTTGTCGGTCACTGCCACCCCCACGGCCCACTCGGCCGTGGACGCCATCCTGCGCGCGCGGCTGGAATCCCCCGGGCTGATGGACCTGCTCGGCCAGATCGAGGCGAGCCTGAACGCGGCGGCCTCGCACCCGCCGCTCGCGGGTGTCTCCGAGCACCTGGGCCCGGACCGCCATATCGTACTCTGGCTCATCGACGGCTTTGCCGCCCGTTACCGCCGCCACACGCCGCTGTTGGGCGCGGACCACGTGACCGATCTGGAGACTGTGTTTCCCAGCACTACGGCCACCGCGATCACCAGCATCCTGACCGGCCGCCACCCCGCACGGCATGGCCTGCTCGGCTGGCATACCCGCCTGGCGGCCGCCGAACGTACCCTTACGGTACTGATGGGCCAGGAGCGCGGCGCCGACGACCACCCGGCCACGCTCGGCTACCGCGAGCTGACCGGCCGCGTGCAGCCCGACCGCCTGGGCGACCGGCTTGACTGCGGCATGACCTTCATCGGCCCGGAATGGATCGGCGGCACACCCTACAACCGCATGATGAACCGCGGTGCCGACTTCATTGGCTTCGAGGACCTCTCCGAGCTGCCGGCGCGGGTGGCCGCGCATGTGAACGCGACGCCGGGACCCCACTTCACCTACGTCTACTGGTCGGAGCTGGACCATCTGGGCCACGAATACGGCCCGGACAGCCCGGAGGTGGAGCGCCACCTGAAACAGCTGGACCTGGCCTACACCGCCACCTGCGCGCAGATCCAGCGTCAGGAAAGCGTGTTCCTGACCACCGCCGACCACGGCATGCGCACGGTCGAACGCCGCCTGGACCTCCGCGAGCATCCGGCGGTACAGGCCTGCCTGCGCCACCGCCTGACCGGCGAGCCACGCGCCGCCCTCGCCCACATCCGAACCGGACAACACGCTGACTTCCTGCAGGCACTGGAGCGGGCGTTCGGTGACGACGTCCTGGCCATCCCGCAGGCCGAGTGGCTGGGCCACGGGACCCTCGGCCCCGAGCCGCAACACCCGGAACTGCGCGCGCGGGCCGGCGACTACCTGCTGCTACCGGTCGACGACGCCTACCTGGTGGACCCGCCGGCCGATGACGAGGGGCCGTTCTTCGTTGGCGCCCACGGCGGCCTGTCCCCGGAGGAACGGCATATTCCCCTGTTTCTTCGGAATATCGGCCAGTCGCGGTAAACTGCCGGGTTCTGTGCCGGTCAAACCGACTGGCGCTGGCTAAACAAGACTGTCCCGAGACCCCATGAACGACACCACCGACCAGACCTACAACAACGCCGCCCAGCACCTGATCGAGCTGGCCAACCGCCTGGCGGATGACGGCCAGGCCGACGAGACCGGTGATGTTGCCGACGGCCTGCTGGCCGGTGCGATCCACTTCTGGCTGTACAGCCGCCAGCCCTGCGGCGACCCGTTGTGCGAGGACTGCGCCCCGTTCGCGGATGCCGAGAGCCGGCTGGCCATGCTGCACGAGCTGATCGACGAGCTGGCGCGCGACAGCGACTACTTCCATTCCACCACCGACAGCACCGTCGGCCACGCCTGACCCGCCAGCTCGGGGCCCCAGCCGATGCCGGTCACGCCCTTTCGCCCCGCGACCGACACCTGGTTTCGCGAGGCCTTCGAGCAGGCCACTCCCATCCAGTCCCGCGGCTGGCCCGCGATCCGCGCTGGCCACCACTGCCTGCTGATCGCCCCGACCGGTAGCGGCAAGACCCTTGCCGCGTTCCTGAGTGCAATCGACCGCTTGACCGGCGAGCCGGCCCCGGAACCCCGCACCGGCTACTCGGTGCTCTACATCTCGCCCCTGAAGGCACTGGCCACCGACATCGAGCGCAACCTGCGCGCCCCGCTGACCGGCATCACGCGGACCGCCGCGCGCCTGGGCGACGAGTCGGCCCGCGAACCCGTGGTGCACATCCGCACCGGCGACACCCCGCAGGCCGAGCGCCGCGCCCAGGCGCGCGAACCCGGCGACATCCTGGTGACCACGCCGGAGTCGCTTTACCTGCTGCTGGGCTCGAAGGCCGCGGAGAACCTCGAATCCGTCCATACGGTGATCATCGACGAGGTACACGCCCTGGCCGGAAACAAGCGCGGCGCGCACCTGGCCCTGTCGCTGGAACGCCTGGCCGAGCGCTGCGGCGAGGACCCGCAACGCATCGGGCTCTCCGCGACCGTGCATCCGATGGAGGTCGCGCGAGGCTTCCTCGGCGGCGACCGCGAGGTGGAGGTGATCGACGCCGCCGAGGCCCCACGCCTGGATCTCGAGATCCTCGCCCCGGAGGAGCCGCCAGCGGCACACGCACCTCCCACCCTCGAAGCGTCCGAAGGCGCGGAAACCATCCCGTCCGGCTCTATCCTCGGCGCGGTCTACGGCCAGGGCACCGGACCACTCCCGGGCGGGGGCGGCGACCGCGCCGCGCGCCTGGAGCCGCGCCTGCTGGCGGCGATCCTGGAACACCGCTCGACCATCGTGTTCGTCAACAGCCGCGGGCTGTGCGAACGCCTGGTCCAGCGCATCAACGACGCCTGGCGCGAACAGCATCCCGAGGACGCCAAAAAGCCCGAAGACCTGGTCGCCGCTCACCACGGCAGCGTCTCCCACGAGCGCCGCGCGGAGATCGAGGGGCGACTGAAGACCGGGCGCCTGCGCGGCATCGTCGCCACCAGCTCGCTGGAACTGGGCATCGACATGGGTGCGGTGGACCTGGTGATCATGGTCGAATCGCCCGGCTCGGTTGCCCGCGGCCTGCAACGCGCCGGACGCGCCGGGCACGGAGTCGGCCAGGTCTCGCGCTCGCTGCTGCTGCCGCGCTTTCGCGGCGACCTGCTGGAATGCGCGGTGATTGGCGAGCGCATGCAGGTCGGCGCGCTGGAACCGATCCATGCCCCGCACAACCCGCTGGACGTGCTCGCCCAGCAGCTCGTCGCGATGGTCTGCGAACGCCCGCGCACGGTGGACGAGCTGCACGCGCTGATACGCCGCGCCGCACCCTGGCGCGAGCTGTCGCGCCCGCTGCTGGAGGCGACCCTGGATATGCTCTCCGGCCACTACCCCAGCACCGACTTCGCCGACATGCGCCCATGGCTCGCCTGGGACCGCGCCCGCGACGAGCTGACCCCGCGCCGGGGCGCGGCGCTGGCCGCGCGCCTGAACGCCGGCACCATCCCCGACCGCGGCCTGTACGGCGTGCATGTCGGCGAGGGCGGCCCGCGCATCGGCGAGCTGGACGAGGAGATGGTGTTCGAGCTGAAGACCGGCGAGAACGTGACCCTGGGCGCCAGCACCTGGCACGTGGAGGCGATCACCCGCGACCGCGTGCTGGTCTCCCCCGCCCCCGGCGAGGTCGGCAAGCTGCCCTTCTGGCACGGCGACGGCCCCGGCCGCCCAATCGAACTCGGGCGCGCAATCGGAGCCGCGACCGAACGCCTCGCGCGCATGGACCGCGCCGAACGCGCGACCTGGCTCACGGAGCATGCCCCGCTGTCGGAGGCGGCGGTCGAGACCCTCGGCGACTACATCGACGAACAGCGCGAAGCCACCGGGCAGCTCCCGTCGGACAAGCGCATCGTGGTCGAGCGCTTTCGCGACGAGGTCGGCGACTGGCGCGTATGCATCCTGACCCCGTTCGGCGCCCGCGTGCACGCCCCCTGGGCGCTGGCCCTGCAGGGGGCGCTGACCAGCACGTCCGGGTTCGAGGTGCAGGTGATGTACACCGATGACGGCATCGTGCTGCGCCTGGCGGACAGCGAGGACCTGCCCGAGCTGGACAGCCTGTTCCCCGACCCGGAGGAACTGGAGGAGACGGTCACCCGCGAGCTGGGACACTCCACCCTGTTCGCCAGCGCCTTCCGCGAGAATGCGGCCCGCGCCCTGCTTCTGGTGCGCAACCGCCCGGGCCAGCGCACGCCGCTGTGGGCCCAGCGCCTGAAGTCGCAGCAGCTGCTCGCGTCGGTGCGCGAGTACGCGAGCTTCCCGGTGGTGCTGGAGACCTACCGCCAGGTGCTGGCCGACGTGTTCGATCTGGACGCCCTGCGCGAGATCCTGCGCGGGGTGCAGGAGCGCCACATCCGGGTGCACGAGGTGGAAACGCCACGGGCCTCGCCGTTCGCCCGCAGCCTGGTGTTCGCCTACGTCGCCGCCTACATCTACGAGCAGGACGCGCCGATGGCCGAGCGCAAGGCCCAGGCGCTCACACTCGATCGCGGGATGCTGGCCGAGCTGCTGGGCCAGGCCGAGCTGCGCGAGCTGATCGACCCCGACGCCCTGGCCGAACTCGAGGCCGAACTGGCGCACACCACGGAGGCCACACAGGTCCGCGACGCCGACGAGCTGCATGACCTGCTGCGCCGGCGCGGCGACCTGACGCGGGAGGAGATCGAAGCCGCAGCGGCCGACAACCCCGCGCCCTGGCTACAGACCCTGGCCGGCGGGCTGCGTGCGGTCGAGGTCCGGATCGCCGGCGAGCCGCGCTGGATCGCGGCCGAGGACGCCGCCCTCTTTCGCGACGCGCTCGGGGTCGTGCCACCACCTGGCCTGCCCGCCGGTTTCCTCGAGCCGCCGCAACGCCCGCTGGAACAGCTGCTGCGCCGCTACGCCCGCACGCATGGGCCATTCCGCGTCGAGGACCTGGGCGTTCGCTACGGCTTCGCGCCCGGCGCGCTGCTTCCGGCGCTGGAGACGCTAGAGGGTGCCGGCGTGCTGCTGCGCGGCGAGATCCGCCCGCAAGGCCAGGGCGAGGACTGGTGCGAGCTGGACATCCTGCGCCGGCTGAAGCGCCGCACCCTGGCCCGCCTGCGCGACGAGGCGGCGGCGGTGGACGCCCGCGCGCTGGGCCGCTTCCTGCCCGCCTGGCAGGGCCTGAGCGAGCCCGGGTCGGGCATCGGCACCCTGCGCGAGGTGCTCACGCAGCTCGAAGGCGTCGCCCTGCCCTGGTCGGCCTGGACCGCCCATGTGCTGCCGATGCGGGTGCGCGACTTCTCGCTGGACGCGCTGGACCGCATCACCGCCTCCGGCGAGTTCGTCTGGGTGGGCAGTGGCGCGCTGGGCCCGCGTGACGGGCGCATCCGCTTTCTGCGCCGTGAACAGGCGATGGTGTTGCTGGAACCGGATACGCCCGAGACGGTGGCACCGGCCCGCGACGACCCACTGGCACAGGCCATCCTGGAGACGCTGGACCGGCGGGGCGCCTGCTTCTACATGGAGCTGGAACGCGCGGCCCGCGAGGCGCAGCCGGACGCCCGCCAGGACGCGATCGAGGCCGCGATCTGGGATCGGGTCTGGGCCGGGCAGATCACCAACGACACCTTTGCCCCGCTGCGCAGCCTGGGCCAGCGCAAGGGCTCCGCGCGCGGCCGGCGGCGCCCGGGCCAGGGCCTGGCCGGCGGGCGCTGGTCACGGGTGGCCGACCTGATCGACCCCGGCGTGTCGCTGACGGAACGCGCTCGCGAACAGGCCGAGAACCTGCTGGCACGCTACGGCGTGGTCAGCCGCGAGATGGCGCGCGCCGAGGGGCTGCCGGGCGGCTTCGGCCGCGTGTACCCCGTCTACCGTGCGATGGAGGACGCCGGCAAGCTGCGCCGCGGCCACTTCGTCGAGGGCCTGACCGGCGCCCAGTTCGCGCGCGCCGGCGCGGTGGACCGCCTGCGCGCGCTGGAACGCACGGCCGACGCTACCCCCGAGCCGCAGTGGCTGACCAGCGTCGACCCGGCCAACCCCTGGGGCCAACTCCTGCCCTGGCCGCAGCCGCCGGACGCCGCCGAGGGCCGCCTGCGCCGCGTGGCCGGGGCCCTAGTCGCGCTGGCCGGCGGCCAGCCGCTTTTGTATCTCGCCGCCTCCGGCCGCCAGCTGTTCGTCTGGGAGACGATCCCCGGCAGCGACACCGCGGAGGAACACGCCACCCTGGTGACCGACGCCATCCGCCAGCTCACCGGCAGCGGCAGCCGCTGGCTGCCCAAACGCCGCGGCATCACCATCGAGAGCATCAACGGCGAACCTGCCCGCCAGTCCCCATTTGCCGCCGCGCTCCGTGCGGCCGGTGCCATGGGCGAGGTCCGCGGCCTGCGCCTGGAACCGCCCGCCGGCCGACGCTGAGACGCCGCACCGGGAAAGAGCCAGGAAAGGCTCTTCACCACAGAGGGCACGGGAGGAGACGGAGAAATGCGCAGGGCTGTCAGGGGGTACCGCCGCTCTTGCGCACCGGCCCGGCAGCGCCCCCTTGTCATCCCGGAAACCGCGCAGCGGTTATCCGGGATCTCCGCGGTGTGGCCGGCCGAACGCTGGAAGCCAGGAATTACGTCGGAGATCCCGGCTCTTCGCTACGCTGCGGCCGGGATGACCTCCGGTTTTCCGAGGTCGGGACAGGGTGAACGAAAACCGGACCTGGTGCCCCGCCTTCATCCGATCTCGCCGCGGCGTACGCGATGGCAAGACCACGTGTGCGCTCCACTTAACCCGTTCCGGAAACCACTCCACGAATTTCTCCGTGCCCTCTGTGCACTCTGTGGTGCAACCAAAAGACGTGGCGCTGGAGAAACGCGTCAGGCGGCGAGGGCCTGCCCCAGCGCGGCGAGGAAGGCGTCGTTTTCGTCGGGGCGACCGACGGTCACGCGCAGGCAGTCCGCGAGTAGCGGATGCGCCCGGCCGACGTCCTTGATCAGGATCCCGGCGTCGCGCAGGGCCGCGAAGGTCGCATGCCCCGCCCCGGCGCGCACCCGGAACAGGATGAAGTTCGCCTGGCTGGGAAAGACCTGCTCGACCCCCGTCGTCCCGGTTAGACGCTCGCTCAGGCGGTCGCGTTCCTCGACGATCCCGCGCGCCTGCGCGTCCAGCGCCTCGCGGTGCTCCAGGGCGAAGGCCACCGAGCGCTGGGTCAGGGTATTGATGTTGTACGGCAGGCGCAGACGATCCAGCGCATCGATCCAGGCCGGCGTGCCCGCCAGATAGCCAAGCCGCGCGCCGGCCAGCCCCAGCTTGGAGACCGTGCGCATCACCATCAGGCCGTCATCCTCGCCAACACACGAGAGGAAGCTGTGCGCGGCGAACGGGGCGTAGGCTTCGTCGACCACCGTGACCCCGGGGTTCTCGTCGGCGATGGCCTGTACTCTTGCGGCGTCGTCCAGCGTCCCGGTGGGGTTGTTCGGGTAGGCGAGGAACACCAGCGCCGGGTTGTGCTCGGCCATCGCGGCGCGCATCGCATCGAGGTCCAGGGTGAAGTCCGCATTCAGGGGGGCACCGATGAACGGCACCCCCAGCGCGCGGGCCAGCACGCCATACATCACGAAGGTCGGCTCCGGCGCCAGTACCGGACGCCCGGAGCCCGCCACCGCCGTGATCAGGATCTGGATGAGTTCGTCCGACCCATTGCCGAAAATCAACCCGGCGGCCTCGGGCACACCGTGGGCGGTGCGCACCTGTGCGGCCAGACCGAGGGCCTGGGCATCCGGGTAGCGGTTCAGTTGCGGATCGCGCAGGGCCGCCAGCCAGGCGTCTTCCAGATCCCCCGGCCAGGGATGCGGGTTCTCCATCGCGTCCAGCTTGATCAGGCCGGTCGCGTCGGCCACCTGGTAGGCCGGCTGCGCCAGCACCTCCGGGCGCATCAGGGCGTCCGGGGTCCGGGTCGCACGGGCGGTCATCGACTGCGCAGTTCGGCGGAACGCGCGTGGGCGGTCAGGCCCTCGCCGTGGGCCAGCGCCGCGGCGGTCTCGCCCAGCTTGGCCGCACCCTCGGCCGAGCAGTGGATGATGCTCGAACGCTTCTGGAAGTCGTACACGCCCAGCGGCGAGGAGAAGCGCGCGGTACGCGAGGTCGGCAGCACATGGTTGGGGCCGGCGCAGTAGTCGCCCAGGGCCTCGGAGGTATAGCGGCCCATGAAGATCGCACCGGCGTGGCGCAGCCCGGCATCCAGCATCGCCTGCGGGTCGGCCACCGACAGCTCCAGGTGCTCCGGGGCGATGCGGTTGGCAACCGCGACGGCCTCGGCCGAGTCGCGCACCTTCACCAGCGCGCCGCGCTTGTCGAGGCTGGTGCGGATGATCTCGGCGCGCGGCATTTCTTCGAGCAGGCGGTCCATGGCCTCGGCCACGCGATCCAGGAACGCGTCGTCCCAGGACAGCAGGATGGACTGGGCCTGCTCGTCGTGCTCGGCCTGGGAGAACAAGTCGGCCGCGATCCAGTCAGGATCGGTCTCGCCGTCGCAGACCACCAGGATCTCCGACGGGCCGGCGATCATGTCGATGCCGACGGTGCCGAACACCTCACGCTTGGCCGCGGCCACGAAGATGTTGCCGGGGCCAACGATCTTGTCCACCGCCGGGATCGTCTGCGTCCCATAGGCCAGCGCGGCCACGGCCTGGGCACCCCCCACGGTAAACACGCGATCCACGCCGGCCACGGCGGCCGCGGCCAGCACCAGATCGTTCAGCTCACCGCCCGGGGCGGGCACGACCATGACCAGCAGCTCGACGCCAGCGACCTTGGCCGGTATCGCGTTCATCAGCACGGAGGACGGGTAGGCGGCCTTGCCCCCAGGTACGTACAGGCCCACCGAGTCCAGAGCGGTCACGCGCTGGCCAAGAACGGTGCCGTCCTCGTCGGTGAAATCCCAGTCCCGCATGAGTTGGTGTTCGGCGTAGCGGCGGATGCGCGCACTGGCCATCTCCAGGGCCTTGCGCTGCTCCGCCGGGATCGACTCCAGTGCGGCCTGCAGCCGGTCGTGCGGGATCTCGAGATCGGACACCGCGGCGCGGTCGAGACGGTCGAACTTGGCGGTGTAGCGCAACACCGCGGTATCGCCCTCGGAGCGCACCGCGCCGAGGATTTCGTCCACCGCGTCCCGCACGCCGGTGTCGGCAACGGATTCCCAGGACAGCAGGCGCTCCAGGGCCTGATCGAAATCGGGCTGCTGGGTATCGAGTCGGGCAATGGTGGGCATGGGGTATTCCTCGGTTCAGGCGGGTACGGCAGCCTTGCGGCGAGCGCGCACGGCATCGGCCAGCAGACGCAGGGTGGCCTCACTGTCGTCCCAGCCCATACAGGCATCGGTGATGCTCTGGCCATATTGCAGCGGCTTGCCGGGCAGGATGTCCTGGCGACCACCGGTCAGGTGGCTCTCCAGCATCACGCCCATAATGCGCCGATCGCCGCCGGCAATCTGTTCGCCCAGCACACGCGCGACCTCGATCTGCTGGTTCGGGTCCTTGCGGCTATTGGCGTGGCTGCAGTCGACCATCACCGACTCCGGCAGCTCCGCCATGCGCAGTTCCTTGCAGGCGTGCTCGATGCTTGCGGCGTCGTAGTTCGGCTGCTTGCCGCCGCGCAGGATGATGTGGCAGTCGTCATTGCCGGTGGTCGAGAAGATGGCCGAGCGCCCGGACTTCGTCACCGACAGGAAATGATGCGGGCGCGAAGCCGAACGGATTGCGTCAATTGCCACGCGCAGACTGCCATCGGTGGAGTTCTTGAATCCCACCGGACAGGACAGACCGGAGGCCAGCTCGCGGTGCACCTGGCTCTCGGTGGTGCGCGCGCCAATCGCGCCCCAGGCGACCAGGTCCGCGATGTACTGCGGGCTGATCAGGTCCAGGTACTCGGTGGCCGCCGGCATGCCCTTGACCGCCAGATCGCGCAGCAGCCCACGCGCCACGCGCAGGCCCTTGTTGATGTGGAAGCTGCCGTCCAGGTCGGGATCGTTGATCAGGCCCTTCCAGCCCACTATGGTGCGCGGCTTTTCGAAGTACACCCGCATTACGATATGCAGTGCGTCGGAGAGTTCTTCGCGCAGCGTCTTCAGGTGATCGGCATAGTCCAGAGCGGCATCCACATCATGGATCGAGCAGGGGCCGACAATCACCTGAAGTCGATCGTCCTCGCCACGCAGGATGCGGTGGCAAGCCCGGCGGGCCTCAAACACGGTGTCGGCCGCCGCATCGGTGATCGGCAGTTCCTCGCGGACGGTGTCCGGGGCGGACACCTCCTGGATTTCGCGGATTCGCAGGTCGTCGGTATCGGCGGTCATGGGATTCTCGATTACGTCGTCGCGGGGGTGACGGCCTCCCGCAGGCCCTCGACAAGATTTTGAATGGTTCTATGTCGCATCTTCATGGCTGCCTGGTTCACGATCAACCGGGAGCTAATGGGGGTAATCAGCTCCAGCGGCTCCAGGCCATTGGCCTTGAGGGTATTGCCAGTGTCCACGAGGTCGACGATGTAGTCAGCCAGACCCACCAGCGGCGCCAGTTCCATCGAGCCGTAGAGCTTGATGATATCGACCTGGCGACCCTGCTGGGCGAAGTAGTTCTGCGTGATATTCACGAATTTGGTGGCAATACGCAGGCGCTGCTGCGGGTCCGGTTGCTGACCCGGGCGCCCCGCCAGCATCAGCCGACACTCAGCGATATGCAGATCCAGCGGTTCGTACAGCCCGGCCGCGCCGTGCTCCATCAGCACGTCCTTGCCGGCCACGCCGATGGACGCCGCGCCGTGCTGCACGTAGGTGGGCACGTCGGTCGCGCGCACCACCACGATCTTCACGTCCTCGCGGTTGGTGTCGAGGATCAGCTTGCGCGTCTCGTCCGGATCCTCCAGCAGCTCGATCCCGGCGCTGGAAAGCAGCGGCAGGGTGTCCTTGAGGATGCGGCCCTTGGACAGGGCGATGGTCAGGGCGTTGGGATCCATCATGGGTCAGGCGTTCGTCCGGTTCCGTGTGAGTCGCAGCTTCAGACCGGCTCGCGACGAATGGTCGCGCCGATCTGGCTCAGTTTTTCCTCGATGCATTCGTAGCCGCGATCGATGTGGTAGATGCGGTCCACCTCGGTCTCGCCCTCGGCCACCAGGCCGGCGATGATCAGGCTCGCCGAGGCACGCAGGTCAGTCGCCATCACCGGCGCACCGACCAGTTTTTCCACGCCCTCGACGATCGCGGTATTGCCCTCGATGGTAATGTGCGCGCCCATGCGCTGCAGTTCCAGCGCGTGCATGAAGCGATTCTCGAACACCGTCTCGACTACCGATCCGGTGCCCTCGGCCACGGTGTTCAGCACCATCATCTGCGCCTGCATGTCGGTCGGGAAGGCCGGGAACGGCGCGGTGCGCAGGTTCACCGCCTTCGGACGCCGGCCCTCCATATCCAGCTCGATCCAATCCGGCCCGGTCTCGATGCGAGCGCCGGCCTCGACCAGCTTGGCCAGCACCGCGTCCAGCAGCTCCGGGCGGGTATTGCGGCAGCGCACGCGCCCACGGGTGACCGCGGCGGCGACCAGGAAGGTGCCGGTCTCGATGCGGTCCGGCATCACGTCGTATTCGCAGCCGTGCAGGCGCTCCACGCCCTGCACGCGAATGGTGTCGGTGCCGGCACCCTGGATCTTCGCGCCCATCGCGGTCAGGCAGTCCGCCAGATCGATGACCTCTGGCTCGCGCGCGGCATTCTCGATCAGGGTCTCGCCCTCGGCCAGGGTGGCGGCCATCAACAGGTTCTCGGTACCGGTTACCGTCACCTGGTCGAAGACCACGCGCGCGCCCTTCAGGCGGTCCGCGCGAGCGTGGATGTAGCCGCCTTCCACCTCGATCTCGGCCCCCAGGGCCTCAAGACCCCGCAGGTGCAGGTTCACCGGGCGCGAACCGATGGCGCAGCCGCCCGGCAGGGAGACCTCGGCCTCGCCGAAGCGGGCCAGCAGCGGCCCCAGCACCAGGATGGAGGCGCGCATGGTCTTTACCAGATCGTACGGGGCGACGCACTGGGTCAGCGTGGTCGGGTCGACCTCGATGCGCATGCGCTCGTTAACCGTAAGGCTGACGCCCATGCGGCCGAGCAGCTCCATGGTGGTGGTCACGTCCTGCAGATGCGGGACGTTGCCAATGGTCATCGGCCCGTCCGCCAGCAAGGTGGCGGACAGGATCGGCAACACGGCGTTCTTGGCCCCGGAGATCCAGACCTGACCCTCGAGTCGGCGACCTCCGGTAATGATCAGTTTGTCCATGGGATGCCCGGATTGACCGCCGAACCGACCGTGGTTCGGCGAAACGCGCCATGATAACGAATCCGCGCCGGGCTCGCCCGTTCGCCCGCCGCCGGCACGACTCAGGCGACGGAACGGGCGGCGGAGTCGGTGATAATCGACTCCAGGTCGTACAACTCCAGTAACGGGCGCAACCCCTCGGGGAGGGGCTCGAAGACCAGGGTGCGGCCCTGTTCGCGGGCGCGACGCCAGAGGATGACCAGGAACGCCACGCCGGCGCTGTCGATACGCCCCGCCTGGGCAAGGTTCACCCGGGCGTGCTCGGGGAGTTGCGCCGCCAGGCCGCGGGCCCGTGCCTCCAGCCCGGCCACCGTCGCGAAGGTCAGTGGCCCGCTGACGACCAGACCGCCTTCATCCGCCCGGATCTGTGCGTCGCTCACCGGTCCCCGGCCCCGTTGTCGGGGGTCACGTCGCCCACGGCATCCTCGATCAGCGCCTCGTCGCCATCTTCCAGGCGCTCGATCAGCGCCTCCAGCCCATCGCGGTTGATCTCCTCGTTAAAACGAGTGCGGAAGTTGCCGACGAAGCTGAGCCCCTCGGCCTCGACGTCGAAGACCTTCCATTCGCCGTTCACCGGACGCAGACGGTAGTTGACCTGGATGTTCGACTGGCCGGAGCCCATCACCACCTCGGTGGCGACCACGGCCATGCGCTCGTCCTGGCGCGAGCGCCGCTCGATGACGCGCACGTCCTTGTCCAGATGATCGGCCAGTTGCACCCCGTAGGCCTGCAGCAGCGTGTTCTTGAAGGCCTCGGCGAAGCGGTCTTGCTGCTCGCTGCTGGCATCGCGCCAGTGACGTGCCAGGACCAGACGGGCCATCCCGTTGATATCCACGCCGGGCAGGATCTCCTCCTCGATCACGCCGATCACGAAGTCAGGATCTTCCTGCGCACGCGCCTCGTTTGCCCGCAGCTTCTCGTAGACCGCGTCGATCGACTGCTTGATGAGCTCGGCGGGGTTTTCTTCGGCCTGGGCGGGAGCCGCCAGGATCAGGACCAGCAGCGCCAGCGGCAGGATCAGGATTCGTTCATGCAACCATTTCATGTCTCTTGCTCCCGGTTTGGGTAGATCAGTCACTACCCATGTTGGTCATGAAGCGACCGATGAGGTTCTCCAGCACCAGTGCCGACTGGGTGAACATCAGCTCGTCGCCTTCCTGCAGGGTGTCGTAGTCACCACCCGGCTCCAGCGCGATGTACTGTTCACCCAGCAGCCCCGCGGTGTGGATGGCGGCCTGGGTGTCCATCGGCAGGTAGTCGTGCTCCGAGCGGATCGCCAGGGTCACCTCGGCGCGAAAGCGTTCCGGATCGTAACGGATATCCGCCACTCGCCCGATGCGCACACCCGACACCGTGACCGGGGCACGCGTCTTGAGACCCCCGATGTTGTCGAAGTATCCGCTCACCGTATAGGTGTCACGGTCGTGGTAGTCGGTCACGTTGCTGACCTGGACCGCCAGGTAGAACAGCGCCCCGATACCCAGGAGCACGAAGACACCGACCGCCAGTTCGAAGAAACGTACCTTCATTATTGCCACCTGTCCTGGGTAAACACTGTTTGGTCAGCCCGCGCCGAACATCAGCCCGGTCAGGATGAAATCGAGGCCCAGCACCGCGAGCGACGACACCACCACCGTCTGGGTCGTGGCGCGCGAGATGCCCTCGGACGTCGGCTGCGCATTGAAGCCCTGGAACACCGCGATCCAGGTCACCACGAAGCCGAACACGATGCTCTTGATCACGCCGGAGAGCACATCCTCGTTCCAGTCGGTCACCGACTGCATCTGCGAGAAATAGGCGCCGCTGTCCACGCCCAGCAGCCCCACCCCGACGAGGTAGCCGCCCATCACGCCCACGGCGCTGAAGATCGCGGCCAGCAGCGGCATGGAGAGAAACCCGGCCACAAAGCGTGGCGCGAAGATCCGGCGATAGGGGTTCACCGCCATCATCTCCATCGCCGAGAGCTGTTCGGTCGTCTTCATCAGCCCCAGTTCCGCGGTCAGCGCGGAGCCGGCGCGCCCGGCGAACAGCAGCGCGGTGACCACCGGCCCAAGTTCGCGTACCAGCGACAGCGCAACCACCCCGCCCAGGGCCTCGGCCGCGCCGAAGTTCACCAGCGTGATGTAGCCCTGGTACGCCAGCACCATGCCGACAAACAGCCCGGACACGACGATGATCAGCAGCGAGCGCACGCCCACCGAATACACCTGAACAAGTGTCAGGCCGAAGCGGCGAAAGACGATATCCAGGCTCGCCAGCATCCGGATCAGGAAGATGAACGCCCGACCGAACACCGTCAGGGCATTGATCGTGGTCCGACCCAGCGCGGCAATCGAATCAGTCATCGCGGCGCTCCCCCTGCCCCAGCAGGTCATCGCGGTAGGACGCGCCCGGGTAATGAAACGGCACCGGCCCGTCCGGGCGACCCTGCAGGAACTGCGCGCTCCAGTCGGAGGCGCGCGCCTCCAGTTCGTCCGGCGGCCCGGCATCCACTACCCGGCCATCGGCGATCAGCACCACTTGATCGGAGATCGCCATCGCTTCGGTCACGTCATGCGAGACCAGCACGCTGGTGAGCCCCAGGCTTTGATTGGTCCGGCGGATCAGGCTGACGATCTGGCCCATGGTGATCGGATCGAGCCCGGTGAACGGCTCGTCGTACAGGATCAGGTCCGGGTCCAGCGCAATGGCCCGCGCCAGCGCGACGCGCCGCGCCATGCCACCGGACAGGGTGGCCGGGTCCAGGTCGCGCGCCGCGCGCAGGCCCACCGCCTCCAGCTTCAGCAGCACCAGCGCGTGCAGCACGTCCTCCGGCAGATCCGTGTGCTCGCGCAGCGGGAAGGCGACGTTCTCGAATACCGAGAGATCCGTCAGCAGCGCGCCACTCTGGAACAGCATGCCCATGCGCTTGCGCAGCGCGTACAGCCGCCGGGTGGAGAGCCTCGCCACCTCCTGGCCATCCACCCAGATGCGGCCCTTGTCCGGACGCAACTGACCGCCGACCAGGCGCAGCAGCGTGGTCTTGCCACTGCCGCTGGGGCCCATCACGGTCGTCACCTGCCCGCGCGGGATGCGCATCGACAGGTCATCGAAAATCATTTTGCGCCCGCGCCGGAAGCACAGGTTCTCGATCACGATATGCGGACTGTCTTCCACTGCCGGGTCAGCCACGCGCGCTCCTCGCCCTTAAGGAAACACGGATTAATGTACACGCTCGCGCTCGAGTCGCTTTTGCGTGCGAACAAGGCGCGGTGACCGCCGTGCAGTCATTCTGCACAAGGGAGCCGCAACGCCGTGCGCACGCCCGTTTTTGATGACAACGGGCGGCCGAGCCCCTTCGGGGTTGGCACCCCAGGTTCCCCGATCCTGCGTTGCGGCCCGAATCGGTCAAAAACGGGCCGGTAGAACAACTACCGGCTGCGCGCCGCGCCTGGGCTCGGAAAACCTGGGGTACCAACGCGAGTGTGTACATCAATCAGTGTTTCCTTAGGCCCACAGAACCCCGAAGTCTGGGCGCAGGCCGGGAGACCGTCAAACGGGCGGGTGCGGTGCTCATCCCAATCCCAGCAATGCGGCGATAGTGCGGAAATCCGACAGCCGCTCCGGACGCGCGCGCAGGAACACCGGGATCTCGCCGCTGCCGCCGGCCTGCCCGAGGGCCTCCACCAGCGCGCGCCAGCCCGGCGCATCCAGCCCTGCCTCGGGGCTGACCTGCCAGGCCCCGCCCCCGGCAAGCGCCGCCGATTTCGGCGCCGGGGCGGGATGAAACCAGGCCGCCTCGGCGCGCGCGAGCACCCGCTCCTCGCCGGCGCCGTACACCATCAGGCGCCCCAGTCCGGCCGCCTCCAGTGCCGCGCGGATCGCCTGCACCTGCGCCGGCCCCATCGGCCCCGGCGCCACCGCCTGCAGGCCGTCGCCGACAGCCTCGGCCAGCGCGCGCGCCCGCGTCGCACCCGTCTCGAGGCCCAGCTCCACCGGCCAGTCCAGTGTCAGCCGCAGCGCGGGGGGCACGGCCTCGGCCCAGTCGCCAAAGGCCGGCGCCCCGGCCTCGGTCCACACCGGGGCAGGCAGCAACAAACGGCTGTGGTAATGGGTGTAGTACTCCAGCTGCCAGTCCTGCGGCAGGTCCTCGGGGAAGAAGTCGTCCCACCAGTCCTCGCCCGGAGCCGCAACCCCGGCCGCCTGCAATACCAGTGCCTCGTGATCCTGCGACATGCCCCAACCTCCACGGCGTAACCGCATCTTTGCGCGGATTGCTTGTATCACCTGCGAGCGCGCGGCACAGTTGGCGCCATGCGTTTCGACCTGTTCCAAGAGCTCTCGGTACCGGACTTCCTGCAGACCTCCGAAGCGGAGGTGCTGGAGAACACCCTGCGCCTGTGGGAGCGCGCCGATCGTCTCGGCTTCGGCACCGCCTGGCTGGTGGAGCACCACCTGATGCCGGAGTTTTCCCACTCCACCGCGCCGGACCTGGTGCTGGCCGCGGCCAGTCAGCGCACCAAACGCCTGCGCCTGGGGCTGGGCGTGGTCCCCCTGCCCTACCACCACCCCCTGCGGGTGGCGCAACGCGTCGGCATGCTCGACCAGCTCTCCGGCGGGCGACTGGATCTGGGCATCGGGCGCGGCTTCTCGCCGCGCGAATATGCCACATTCGGGGCCGAGATGAGCGAGTCCCGCGCGCGGGTCGATGCCGGGCTGGATGCGCTGCGCCAGGCCTTCGCCACCGGCCGCATCACCCAGGACGGGCCGTTCCATCACCTGGACGACGTGCCCGTGATGCCGCGCCCGGTACAGGCCCCGCACCCGCCGATCTGGACCGCCGCGGTCAGCCCGGAGTCCTTCACCTGGGCGGCGCAGCAGGGTATCGGCGCGCTGGCCGGGCCATTCAAGCCCTGGCAGATGATCCGCGAGGACATCCGGCTGTACCACGAGGCCTGGGACGCGACACGCACGGACGTCGCCCACCCGCCCCGGGTCGGCATGACGCTTGGGGTTCTGTGCCTGCCGGACGGCAAGCGCGCGCGACGCGAGGCCAAGCCGGCCTTCGAGTGGTTCTATCGCCACATGTTCCAGCAGACCCTGCCGGTGCTGGAACGCCTGATCGAGGGCTACGACTATTACCGCTCGCTCGGCCGCTTCCGCCATCTGGTCAAGGCCGGGATCAACCTGAAGGTCCTCGACATGCTGGGCATGACGCTCGTCGGCACCCCCGCCGAGTGTCGTGAACGCATCGAGGGCCTGCGCGCGGCCGGGGTCGATCAGGTGCTGCTCGCCTTCGGCGCCGGGGCCGTTCCGCATGCGCTGGCCGAGGAGTCCATGGACTGCTTCGCGGAAGAAGTCATACCCGCGTTTGCCGACCCCGCCCCGGCCACCATCGCCCACACCGCGACCTGAGCGAAACACGGATGCACGTCGCCGTGACCGGCGCCGCCGGGCGCCTGGGGCAAGTCCTGCTGCCCGCCCTGGCACACGAGCCGACGATTGAACACATCCTCGCCCTGGACCGGGCCGCGCCAGCGCTGCCTCCCCCCGAAAACGGAACCGTTATCGAGGCCCGGGTACTCGACCTGGCACAGCTCCAGCCGGACGACCTGGCCGGGGTGGACACCCTGGTGCACCTGGCCTTTCAGTTGATGGGCGGTCACGGGGGCCGCCGCCGGCATGACCGCACCTGGGTCCGCCAGCAGAATGTCGCCCTGAGCCAGCAAGTGTTCCACGCGGCGGTGACCGCCGGTGTACGCCACATCGTGTTTCTGTCCAGCGCGGCGGTCTACGGCCCCTGGCCGGACAGCCCGCAGCCGCTCCGTGAGGACCATCCCACCCGGCCGCGCTTCCCCTATGCCGAAGACAAGGTCGCCGTGGAGCAGGCCCTACTCGCGCTCGCCCGGGAACACCCCGAGTGCCAGGTGACCCTCCTGCGCCCGCCCGCGATCGTCGGCCCGAACGCCCACCCGCTGTTGCTGCAGATCGCCCGCGGGCGGCTGTATCCCGCCGGAGGCGAACAGCCAGTGCAGATCCTGTGGGAGGACGATGCCGCCGCCGCGATCGTACGCAGCATCACAACTCGCACCGCGGGGATCTTCAACCTGGGGGCCGAACCTGCCTGGTCGCTACGGGCGATGGCGCGCCACCAGCGGCGCTGGGGGATCCCGGTGCCACTGCGGCTGATCCGCACCCTGCACCCGCTGGCCTGGCGCCTGACCGCCCGCGCCGGGGACCCCGGCTGGGTCCGCGGGCTGGACGGCCCGCTGGTACTGGACTGCACCCGCGCCCGCGAGCAGCTCGGCTGGACACCGCAGGTGACCACCGCCGGGTGCCTGGAACGCCTGCGCTGCTGAAACCACTACCCAATCGGCTACAATCCCGGACCTGACCCTCCCGGACCCGACTGTCCATGGTGCTACCCGTTGTCGCCATCATCGGCGGCCTGATCCTGCTGACCTGGAGTGCCGACCGCTTCGTGTTCGGCGCCTCGGCCCTGGCCCGCGGCCTGGGCGTAAGCCCGCTGATCATCGGCCTGACCATCGTCGCCTTCGGGACCTCGGCACCGGAGATCGTGGTCTCGGTCCTCGCCAGCCTGCAGGGCAACCCGGGGCTGGCGGTGGGCAATGCCATCGGCTCGAACATCGCCAACATCGCGCTGGTGCTGGGGGCCGCGGCCGTCGTCGCGCCACTGGCGATCGGGCGCGGCATGGTTCGGCGCGAACTGCCGATCCTGCTGCTGGTCAGCTTCGGCGTCCTGCTCTTGCTGATAAACGGCGAACTGGGCCGACCAGAGGGCAGCGTCCTGCTCGGCGGCCTGGTGGCATTCACGGTCTGGCTGGCCTTGACCGCCCGCCGTGCGCAGCAGGCCCCGAGTGAGGACACTCCCACGGTCGTACGCGGCATGGTCGAAACGATCCCGGAGGGCGACCGACTGAGGCCCGCGATCGCCTGGCTCGTGTTCGGGCTACTGCTCCTGCTGGCGAGCAGCCAGGCCCTGGTCTGGGGGGCCGTCGAGATCGCCGAACAACTGGGGGTCAGCGACCTGGTCATCGGGCTGACCATTGTCGCGGTGGGCACCAGCCTGCCGGAGCTGGCGACCTCGGTGGTCGCCGCCTTCCGCCGCGAGGCCGGGCTGGCGATCGGGAATGTGGTCGGCTCCAATCTGTTCAACCTGCTCGCGGTACTGGCCGTTCCGGCCCTGATCGCGCCGCTGGCAATCGACGCCGATGTGCTGACGCGCGACTATCCGGTGATGCTGGCATTGACCGTGGCGCTGTTCCTGATCGCGCTGGGCCGCCGCGGACAGATCCGGCGCTGGCAGGGCGCCCTTCTCCTCATCGCCTTCGCAAGCTACCTTGTCCATTTGGGAATCACGGCAACCGCATGAACTTCAACCCCGAAACGACCCGCAACCTCGCCCTGGCCGTCCTCAATGACGAGGCCGAGGCCGTACGCAACCTCGCCCAGCGCATCGACGACCGCTTCCTCGAGGCCTGCCGCTGCATCCTCGCGTGCAAGGGCCGCGTGATCGTCACCGGCATGGGCAAGTCTGGGCACATCGGCAGCAAGCTGGCCGCGACCCTGGCCTCCACCGGCACACCGGCCTTCTTCGTGCATCCGGGCGAGGCCAGCCACGGCGATCTCGGCATGATTACCCGCGAGGACGTAGTCATCGCGCTGTCGAACTCCGGCGAGACCGACGAGATCATTACCATCCTGCCGCTGATCCGGCGCCTGGGCGTGCCGCTGATCGCCATGACCGGCAACCCCGGCTCGCGCCTCGGTGCGGATGCCACCGTACACCTGGATGTCAGCGTCGAGCGCGAGGCCTGCCCGCTGGGCCTGGCTCCCACCTCCAGCACCACCGCGGCGCTGGCGATGGGCGATGCCCTAGCCGTCGCGGTGCTGGACGCACGCGGCTTTACCGCCAACGACTTTGCCCGCTCGCACCCCGGCGGCCGCCTCGGTCGACGCCTGCTGGTGCATGTCGCCGATATCATGCACACCGATGATGCGATCCCGCGCATCACCCCGGAGGCCCCGCTCAAGGACGCCCTGTTCGAGATCACCCGCAAGGGCCTGGGGCTGGTGATCGTAGCCGGCGCCGACGACGAGATCCAGGGCGTGTTCACCGATGGCGACCTGCGCCGCACCCTGGATGCCGGGCACAGCCTGGACGGCCTGACCATCGGCGAGGCCATGACCACCGGCGGCCACACCGCGCAGCCCGACTGGCTGGCGGTGGAGGCCCTGGAGGCCATGGAGAGCCGGCGCATCAACGCCCTGCCCGTCACCGACGCCGAAAACCGCCTGGTGGGCGTGATCAACATGCACGACCTGCTGCGCGCCGGGGTGGCCTGATGAACCTGGATGCCACCACTCTGCGCACCCACCAGCAGGCCGTGCGCCTGCTGATCCTGGACGTGGACGGCGTGCTGACCGACGGCAGCCTGTTCCTCGGCGACGGCGGCGAGCAGTACAAGGCGTTCAACAGCCGCGACGGCCACGGTATCCGTCTGGCCCTGGACGGCGGGATCGAGATCGCCATCCTGACCGGGCGCACCTCCGGGGTCGTCGAGCACCGCATGCGCGACCTGGGCGTGGAGCATCTGATCCAGGGCCGCCGCGACAAGGGCGAGGCCCTGCACGAACTGCTGCAACGCACCGGTCACGACCCCGCCGAAGCGGCCTTCATGGGCGACGACATCGTGGATCTACCAGCGATGCAGCGGGTCGGGCTCGGGATCGCGGTCGGTGACGCCCACCCGCTAGTGCGCCAGCATGCCCAGTGGGTGACCGAGGCCCATGGCGGGCGCGGGGCCGTGCGCGAGACCTGCGAAGGCCTGCTGGCCGCGCAGGGCCGGCTCGACGCGCTGTTCGAGACCTACCTGAACGGATGAGCCAAAGGACTCGCCGCCAAGTCGGATGGGCCCTGGCCGTGCTCGCATTCGCGTCCGCGCCCCTGGCGCAGGCCGAGGTAAGCCCGCCCGAGGGCGAGGTCACGCTGCAGATTGACGGCTTCACCCTGCATGCCACCGGCGACGACGGCGAACTGAGCCATCGTCTGCGCGGCACCCGCCTGCGCGAGTTCGGCCGTGACGGCCCCCAGTGGGTGGACGACCCGGACCTCGACCTGTTCGCCGAGGGCGGTATCGAATGGCGCTGGACCGCCCCGGCCGCCCTGCATCAACCAGCCGCCGCGACCCTGGACCTGGTGGGCCCCACCCACGGCGTACAGCCGCCCCGCGGCGAACGCGTGGAGACCCTCATCGATTCGCGGGATGTTCGCGTCGCCACCGACACCATGGTCGCCACTTCGGATGCCCTTTCCACCCTGAACCAGCCGGGCCTGTTCCAGCGCGGCACCGGTCTGCGCGTGGACTCGCGAGGGGATACCATAGAGTTGTTCCATGACGTGTACTCGCTCTACAGCGAGACGAGCGAGGAGGATCCCGCGCATGACCCCGAATCCCCATAGCCTTCGCCACCGTCCGGGCCAACCGGGTGCCCGCGTGGCGGCGCTCCTGCTGCTCGTGCTCCTGGCCACGCCCGCGTTCGCCCAGCAGGGCTCGGGCCCGGCGCTGCCGGTGGAGATCACTGCCGACCGCGCGGAGATGGACGAACGCCAGGGGCTGGGGACCTACACCGGCGACGTGATCGTGATCCGCGGCGACATGACCCTGGAGGCCGACAAGGTCTACGTGCGCACCCGCGATCGCCGCCCCTACGAAATGGAGGCCCACGGCGAGCCGGCACGCCTGGAATCACCCGATCCGGAAACCGGAGAGATGCGCATTGCCACCGCCCTGCGCATCGACTACCTGCTGAACGAAGACCGCATGATCCTCACCGACCAGGCCCATGTGATCACCACCAGCGAGGAGGCGCGCGGCAAGCGCATCACCTACGACCTGACGACCGACGTGATCGAGGCCGAACGCGGCGAAGGCGACAGCGAGCGCGTGCGCATCACCATCCAGCCGCGCGACGACGAATGAACGCCACCGCCCCCAGCCCATCCGCCACACCGGCACAAACCAACGACCGCCTGATCGGACGCGAGCTGACCAAGCGCTACGGCCAGCGCACGGTGCTGGACCAGGTGGACGTCGACCTCGCGCCCGGCGAGGTGGTCGGCCTGCTGGGCCCGAACGGGGCCGGCAAGACCACCTGCTTCTACAGCCTGGTCGGGCTGATCCGCCCCAATGCCGGGCGCATCACCCTGGGCGAGCGCGACATCACCCGCGCCCCCATCCACGTGCGCGCGCGCGCCGGCCTCGGCTACCTGCCGCAGGAGGCCTCGATCTTTCGCCGCCTGAGCGTGTGGGACAACCTCCAGGCCGTGCTCGAGCTGCGCCCCGGACTCGATCGCCACGAGCGCCGGCGCATTGGCGATGCGCTGATCGAGGAGTTCCAGCTCGAGACCGTGCGCCACAGCCCGGGCATCGCGCTGTCCGGTGGGGAGCGTCGCCGGGCCGAGATCGCCCGCGCCCTCGCCGGGGATCCGCGCTTCATCTGTCTGGACGAGCCCTTCGCGGGGGTGGATCCGATCTCGGTCGGCGACATCCAGGACGTGATTCGGCATCTCGCCCAGCGCGGCATCGGCGTACTGATCTCCGATCACAACGTGCGCGAGACCCTCGGCATCTGCCACAGGGCCTATATTCTAAGCGAAGGCCGCCTGCTGGCCGCCGGGACACCGGACGAGCTGCTGGCCGATCCCCAGGTGCGCCGGGTCTATCTCGGCGAGAACTTCCGCCTGTGAAAGCGCCCCATATGCGGCCCGGTCGGTGCACAAACCACAAGGCAGGCTTTAAGATTCCATCAATGCCCACCCTCGCCCCGCATACCCGATGCTGAAACCCGGCCTGAATCTGCAGCTGGGTCAGACGCTGACCATGACCCCGCAACTGCAGCAGGCGATCCGCCTGTTGCAGCTGTCCACGCTCGAGCTCCAGGTGGAGATCCAGCAGGCGCTGGAGAGCAACCCCATGCTCGAACAGGTCGAGGACGAAGATGCCGAGGCCGACACCGAGCGCCTGAACCAGGACGGCGAGCTGGTGGAAGGCGATCGCATGGAGGCCACCACTACCAGCGACGACGTGATCCCCGAGGAACTGACGACCGACAGCCGCTGGGACGACATCTACGAGCCGGCCCCGACGCCCAACAAGGGCGTGGATGACCGCGACCCGCTGGAAAACACCAGCGACGACGACGGTGAGGGCCTGCAGGATCACCTGCTGTGGCAGCTGCATCTGAGCCATCTGACACCGCGCGACCAGCGCATCGGGGCGGCCCTGATCGACGCCATCAGCCCCGACGGCTATCTCGAGGGTGACCTGGAAACCCTGGCCGAGACCATCAGCCGAGGCGAGGATGAAACCGTCGGCGTCGACGAAGTCGAGGCAGTGCTCCACTGGATTCAGCAGTGCGACCCGCTGGGGGTCGGCGCGCGCAACCTGCGGGAGTGCCTGGAGATCCAGCTACGCGAACTGGCCCCGGATGCCCCGGCCCGCGAGGCCGCACGGGCGATCCTGGAACACGGCATGGACAGCCTGGGCAAGCGCGACTACAAGGCCCTGCAGCGCCAGTCCGGCGTACGCGACCCGGACGAACTGGCCCGCGCACTGGACCTGATCCGCACCCTGAACCCGCGCCCCGGCGCACAGATCAGCTCCGCCACCTCGGAATACGTGGTCCCGGATGTCTACGTGCGCCATAGCGCCGAGGGCTGGCGCGTGGAGCTGAATCCGGAGATCGCACCGCGTATCCGCATCAACGACCTCTACGCCGGCATGGTGCGCCAGGTCTCGGATGCCCGCGACAGCGCCTTTATGCGCGATCAGCTGCAGGAGGCACGCTGGTTCCTGAAGAGCCTG
The DNA here is from genome assembly GCF_001020955.1 of Thioalkalivibrio versutus. Taxonomy (NCBI): domain Bacteria; kingdom Pseudomonadati; phylum Pseudomonadota; class Gammaproteobacteria; order Chromatiales; family Ectothiorhodospiraceae; genus Thioalkalivibrio; species Thioalkalivibrio versutus. Next base: position 399,954 of record NZ_CP011367.1, on the reverse strand, counting down.
CACAGCCGCAACGACACCCTGCTGCGGGTCGCCGAGGCGATCGTCCACCGCCAGCAGGGCTTTCTCGAGCATGGCGACGTCGCGATGCAGCCATTGATCCTGCGCGACATTGCCGAGACCCTGGAGATGCACGAATCGACCATCTCGCGGGTTACCACGCAGAAATACATGCACACCCCGCGCGGGGTCTTCGAGTTCAAGTATTTCTTCTCCAGCCATGTCGGCACGAACGATGGCGGCGAGTGTTCCGCCACCGCCATCCGTGCCATGATTCGCGAATTGATTGGCGACGAACCCCCGAACAAGCCGCTCAGCGATGCCCGGCTCGCCCAGGTCCTGTCGGACCGGGGCATCAACGTAGCGCGCCGCACCGTGGCCAAGTACCGCGAGGCGATGCACATCCCTTCATCCAGCGAACGCCGGCAGATGGCCTCGATGCCCACCGGCAGCAAGTAACCAAGGAGTCCTGACCATGCAGATCAACCTGACCGGCCACCACGTGGACATCACCGACGCCCTGCGCGACTACGTCAACGAGAAGTTCGCGAAGCTGGAGCGCCACTTCGACAAGGTCATCGACGTCCACGTCGTGCTGACCCACGAGAAGACCCGGAATCAGCACAACCAGGCCGAAGCCAATCTCCAGGTCAGCGGCAATCACATCCACGCCGAGGCCTCTCACGAGGACATGTATGCCGCGATCGACGCGCTGATCGACAAAGTCGACCGTCAGCTGATCAAGCACAAGGAAAAGGTCAAGGACCACCACCGCGCCGAAGGTGCCCAGCGCAACCGCGAGCAGGCCTCCTGATCCATGACGATTGCCGAGTTGATCACCTCCGAGCGCATTGGCCTGCAACCCGAGTGCTCCAGCCAGAAACGGGCACTGGAGGCCCTGGCGGACCTCCTCGCCGGCGGAGGTGACGGCACGGGACCGGGGAGCAACGCGATCTTCGAGGCCCTGTCCGCGCGCGAAAAACTCGGATCCACCGGTCTCGGCCATGGGGTTGCGATTCCCCACGGCCGCCTGGCCGATCTCGAGGCGCCGCGCGTGGCCGTGCTGCGCCTGGAAAAGGGCGTCGACTTCGACGCCATGGATCACGAGCCGGTCGATATCCTGATCGCACTGCTGGTCCCGGAGGCCGCCACCGGCGACCACCTCGACCTGCTGGCCCAGCTCGCCCGCGGCCTGTCGCAGCCAGACACCATCGGGGCGCTGCGCCGGGCCGGGGACGCGGCGGCCCTGGAACAGGAACTCGTGCGCCGCTTCAGCGAGGACTAAGCCCGTGGAACCCGCCTCCAGCCGCGATTCCGACGCGCAGCGTCTGCCATGAACGAGGCGCTGGGAGAAGGCGGGATCGCCCGCGACATCAACGTGGAGAGCCTGATCCAGGCCATGGGAAACCGCCTGGATCTTCGCTTCGTACACGGCGAACATGCAGCACCCGACCGCAAGCTGGTCGGCGACGACGGGGACGACCTGCCGCTGGCCGGCCATCTCAACCTGATCCGGCCCAACCGCATCCAGATCATCGGCGACTTCGAGGCCCGCTACATCTCCAGCCTCAGCGCCACCCAGTGCAACGACCTGATCCTGGAGATGGCCCGCACCGGGACCACCGCGGTGATCTTCGCCGAGGACACCTGTCCGTTCTCGGAGATGCCCGACGCCCCGCAGGAGGCGCTGCCGCTGATCCTGTGCTCCAGCACCAGCAGCCACGAGATTATCTCGCTGCTGCGCTATTTCCTGCAGCAGCGCCTGGCCCATTTCGAGGTACGCCACGGCGTGTTCATGGAGATCCTCGGGATCGGGGTGCTGATCAGCGGCGCCTCCAGCGTCGGCAAGAGCGAGGTCGCACTGGAACTGATCTCGCGCGGGCATCGCCTGATCGCCGACGATGCGCCCGAATTCGCGCGCATTGCGCCCGACATCGTGCGCGGCCACTGTCCGGCTCTGCTCCAGGACCTGCTCGAGGTGCGCGGTCTTGGGGTGCTTAACATCCGCGCCATGTACGGCGATTCCGCGATCAAGGGCGGCAAGTACCTGCGCCTGATCATCGACCTGCGTGATCATGGCGAACCCTCGCCGGTCCCCGATGACCGGCTGAACGGGCGCCGCGGCGAGATCGATATCCTCGGCCTGCGCGTCCCCTTGATCAGCCTGCCGATCGCGCCGGGGCGCAACATCGCAGTGATGATCGAGGCGGCCGTGCGCAACCACATGCTGCACATGCAGGGCTATATCGCTGGCGACGACCTGCGCGCACGCCAGCGCCGCCAGATGAGCGGCGAGACGGAGGAGCCGCCCTACCATCGCGCGGTGCCCGCCACTACGGTCCCCAACCCGGACCCGGAGGGCTGAATCGGCCATGCGCCTGCTAATCGTCAGTGGCCTGTCCGGGTCCGGCAAGACCGTGGCCCTGCACACCCTGGAGGATGCCGGCTACTTCTGCGTCGACAACCTCCCGCTGCCGCTGCTGCCGGACCTGATCGATCAGGTCCGGCAGGGCCACTACGACACCGAGACCGACCGCCATCTGGCCGTGGGCGTGGATGTGCGCAGCGGCCTGGAGGCCCTGGAAGGGTTCTCCGTTCTCCTGGCGCAACTACGGGCGGACGGGGTGCAGGTGGAGGTCCTGTTTCTGCAGGCGGCCAGCGAGGTGCTGCTGCGGCGCTACCATCTGACCCGCCGACGCCACCCGCTGGCGCGCGACGGCGTGCCACTGGTCGAGGCCATCGACCGCGAACGCGAGTGGCTGGGCCATGTAGCGGCGGAGGCCGATCTGACGGTCGACACCTCGCGCCTGTCGATGCACGATCTGGCCCGCACCCTGCGCGACCGCATCGGCGAGCGCGGAGAACACGAGCTATCCCTGCAGTTCCAGTCCTTCGGCTTCAAACACGGCGCACCGCTGGATTCCGACTTCGTGTTCGACGTGCGCTGCTTGCCCAATCCGCACTACGAAAGCGATCTGGCCGCCCTGACCGGTCGCGACCCGCCCGTGTGCGAGTTCCTTGAGCGGCACGCGGAGGTCGCGGCCATGTTCGACAGCATCCAGGGCTTCCTGTCGCAGTGGCTGCCGCGCCTGCTGGACGATCACCGCAGCTACGTAACCGTCTCCATCGGTTGTACCGGCGGGCAACATCGCTCGGTGTATCTGGTGGAGCGGCTTGCGGAGGCGTGGCGGGATCGGGAACATGTTACTGTTAGCACCCGTCACCGCGAGCTGGGGAAACAGTAACCACTGGACGCGGGACGAGGGCCTTCTGGAACCCGCAATCGGAGCAGATCCATGGGCGTTGGTCTCATTCTGATCACGCATCAAAACCTGGGCGATACCCTGCTGCAGACCGCGCAGAGCATGCTCGGGGGCCTGCCCGAGGACTGCGAGTCCATGGCGATGTCCCAGAACGACGACCCCGACGAGGTCCTGGCCCGCGCCCGCGAGCGCCTGGCGACCCTCGACAGCGGCTCGGGGGTGCTCGTTCTAACCGACATGTTTGGCTCCACGCCTTCCAACGTGGCGATTCGTGTCGCCCGGGGTGCAAATGCCCGCGTGATCGCCGGCGCCAACCTGCCGATGCTCATCCGCGTGCTCAACTATCAACACCTCCCCCTGACCGAACTGGTCAACAAGGCCCTTTCGGGCGGCCATGACGGGATTCTCCTCTGCGATCAGGAGTGCAGCGATGCCGCAGCGCGTAGTCCCCATCGTTAATCGCCTGGGGATGCACGCGCGCGCCGCGGCCAAGTTCGTCAGCCTGGCCAGCAAGTTCGCCGCGGACGTCTCCGTCTCCCGCAACCAGCAGGAGGTGAATGGCAAGAGCATCATGGGCGTGATGATGCTGGCCGCCGCCCAGGGCAGCAAGATCACCATCGAGGCCGAAGGCAAGGATGCGCCGGAGGCGCTGGATGCACTCGCAGAGTTGGTGGCCGATCGTTTCGGCGAAGAGGCCTGAACCTCCGAGTCCCGCCCGCACCGGTCAACAACCACCACCCCCCTGCGGGGGCTATCCGGGCCACGCTCCCGGGTCGGAGGCCGCGTTACCCAGCCCGTCCAGGCCGACCTGCTCGAGCTTGCGCTCCGCCAGGCGCACAGCGGCCGTCAAAGCCTGCTCCGGGGGCTCCCCGGAGACCAGCGCGTGGATCAACCCGGCATTGAAGGTATCCCCTGCCCCCACGCTGTCGACCACCCGCAGTCCGGGCGTCGCTTCACAATGGTGGATCGCGCCCCGCACGGCCATCCAGGCCCCTTCGCCCCCGGCGGTCACGGTCAGGATGCGATCAGGAAAGCGCTCGGAAAGCTGCTGCAGCGCAGCCTCGGGAGTGCCCGCCACGCTCGCGGCCCAGTCGCGCGAGAGCATCAGGACATCGGCATAGTCCAGGCATGCGTCGAGCCCTGGCCGGGGCTTCTCCAGCTCCAGCGACACCGGCTGGTCAAAGATGCTCTCGCGCACCGCGCGCAGGATGGACGCAAGGGCCTCCGGGTTACGCCCCTCGAAGTGCAGCCAGTCATATTCCGGCCAGGGTACGCCCGCGAGATCCTCCACCCCGAGTTCGGGCAGGTCGCGGTGATGAACGATGGTGCGACTGCCCGTCTCCCTGGAACGAAGAATATGGGAGGTCGGCGTCGCTCCGGGCCGGCGTACGCAGTGACGAACATCCAGTCCGTGGCCCTCCAGGGACGCGCTCAGGGCATCCCCGGCCGCACCCTCGGCGATGACCGCGGCCAGGCCCGGGCGGTGGCCGAACTGCGCCAGGATCGTTGCGGTGTTGGTCGCGTTGCCTCCGGGCTGGGTGGTGCTGGCGAGCGCCCGGACCTCGTCGTCCTCGGCCGGGAAGGCTGCAACATCGAGGGTGTGGTCGAGCGTGACAATGCCAGTCGCGAGGATACGTGCCATACGGGCTCCCGTGATGAATGAGCGCCATTCTGGCGGGTCGCGCCCATTACGTCATCTCGCATATTCGTCATCCGCGGATGCTCCTGCGACAATAACTCCTCTGTCTCAGGAGGCCCCGACCGGTATGGCCACGTTCCCTTCTCCCGAATCCGCCGAAGCCGCCTTTTACGCGGCCTTTCAGGCAGGCGATGCACAAGGCATGCGCGAAATCTGGCACGACAGTGCCGAGTGTGTCTGCATCCACCCAGGCGGCGAGCGCCTGCAGGGAACGGACATCATCCTGGAAAGCTGGGACGACATCCTGCCGGGGATGCGCGGGGTGATCGTACACCGAACCCAGGTGACCGCCATCCCGGGCGAAGACCTCGTCCTCCACGTATTGCGCGAAAACCTGTATGTCCAGGGTGAACGGCGCGGCGTCATGCTGGCGACCAATGGCTACCGCCATGATGGGGAAAGCTGGCGCATGGTGCTCCACCACGCCAGCCCGGACCCGGAACCCACGCCGGAATGGCCCACCGGGGGCGTGCACTGATGGCGACGGATGCCGATCGCTGCGTCGAGGCGTATTACGCCGCCTTTCGTGCCGCCGATATCGAACAGATGATGCGCCTGTGGGGCGAGCGTCCCGACATCGTCTGCATCCACCCGGGCAGCCCGCGCGCCCACCGGGGCGTGGCAGAGGTGATGGAGAGCTGGCTACTGGTCTTCGCGCGTGAACTGAATATCGGGATCGAACCGAAGATCGTGGGGCGCCACGAGACCGGGGAGATCATCAGCCTGGTCATCGAGGAGGCGATCACGCGACCGGGCGACGTCGCGCCCACCGGGACGATCCTGATCAGCCAGACCTGGCGCTGGCTGGACACGGGCTGGCGCCTGTTGTTTCACCATGCGTCGCACGGGCGCCGCTCACCGCCATCGCAGGACGGCATGTTTGTCCCCGATGGCGGCGGCAACACCCGCCACTGACGAGCAGTGGGATCGACCACGAAGCGCATGAACGCACGAAGAAGGTCCAAAGCGAGTTCACCACGGAGCACCTAGAGAAGGGCGTTCGGGGCAGGTGTGTTCCGAGGCAAAAGGATCCGCGAACGGTATGGATGCGGGTCGTGAAGCGCCTGAACAACCGGAAACTGCCTCGCTGTGCTCCGCCGTCCTCGGGGGGTTCAAAAAATCACGTGACCACCGCCACCAGGCGTCCGGCAGATCGATGGAGCCCAGGGCCTTCCACTGCCCGTTGACCCCATTAGAATCACGCATGGGGCCGCAACCAGCCACTGTGGATGACTCGCGCCCTTGCTTGGTGTCTTTTCGTGCGCTTAATGGTTACCAACTAGCCTTCGGAGCGCGGCTGGCAAAGATCCGGGCGCTGCACCTGCAGCGCCGCGCATACCCCCTTGACCGCATCGCGCACCCGCCGCCCCTTGCCCTCCAGCGTAAGGTCCGCGACCTCCTGATAAAGCGGATCGCGGACCGCGAACAACTCCTGAAGGCGGGCCTTCGGGTCCGCCGCCTCCGCGATCAGCGGGCGCTTGCGGTTGCGGCGGGTACGCCGGAACTGCTCCTCCACCGGCACTCGCAGGTAGATCACGAACTGGTTCCGCAGGAGCTCGCGGTTTTCCGGGCGTTCGACGATCCCGCCCCCGGTGGCAATCACCGCCCCCTCCTGTTCAAGAAGCGACTCCAGCATCGCCGTCTCGCGCTTGCGAAATCCGCCCTCGCCCTCGAACTCGAAGATGGTCGGGATATCCACACCCGTACGCCGCTGGATCTCCTGATCGGTATCGAAGAACGGCCGACGTAGCAGCCCCGCGAGGCCGCGCCCGATTGTGCTCTTGCCGGCCCCCATCGGGCCTACCAGTACGATGTTCTGCATGGGCGCCAAGGCTACTGGCTGGGCCCCCCAAAGAAAAGCCGGGGACAAGCCCCGGCTTTCGAGATCGAACCCATCGGGGCAATCCGCGACGCTACACCTTGCGCTCAGTCGAGTACGCGCGGCGTCACAAAGATCAACAATTCCGCTTTCGTATTCTCCGTGGAGCGATTGCGGAACAGGTTTCCGAGGAACGGAATATCCCCGAAGAACGGCACCTTCTCGAGGTTAGTGCGGCTGTCGATCTCGTACACACCGCCCAGGACCACGGTCTCGCCGTTGCCCACGAAGACCTGGGTCTCCACCTCGCGCTTGTTGATCCCCGGCACCCCAAGGATCACACGCTGGCTGGGCTCGTCCTTTGTCACCTTGATGTCGAGGATCACGTTGCCGTTCGGCGTGATCTGCGGCGTCACTTCCGTCGACAGTACGGCCTCGATGAACTGGGTCGAAGTCGCGCCGGATGCAGTGGCTTCCTGGAACGGGATCTCTTCACCCTGCTTGATCGTCGCCGTCTGGCCATTGGCGGTGATCACACGCGGGCTGGAGATGATCTCGCCGCGACCTTCCACCTGCAGCGCGGACAGTTCCAGGTCGAGCAACACGCCACTGCGCAGGATGCTCAGCCCTGCCTGCCCGGCATTGCCACCGGCCGGCAGCGAGCTGTTCAGCCGATCGCCAATGGCAAGGCCACCCATATCTCCGGGGCTGGTACCCAGTGCACTGTCGGAGCCCTCCAGCGATCCGGACAGGCCCGCTGAGGTACGTCGATCGCTCCCCCGGGTCGCACTAATGCCAAAACGCGCACCCAGCTCACGGTTGAAGGTATCTTCAGCGATCACAATGCGGGTCTCGATCAGGACCTGCTGCACCGGGACATCCAGTGTGGAGACCAGGCGACGGACGTCCTCGATCCGGCTCTGGGTATCCTGCACCAGGAGGGTGTTGGTGCGCGTGTCGATGGTGATGCTGCCACGCTCCGAGAGGAATTCCCCTCCATCACCGCCCCGAATCAGGGACGCGATCTGCTCGGCCTGGGCGAAATTGATCTGCACGAACTCCGTGCGCAGGGGCTCCAGCTCCTGGCGGTCACGCTCGGCTTCCATCTCCAGGCGTTCACGCGCCGCGATCTCCTCGCTGGGGGCGACGTACAGGACATTGCCGTCCATTCGCTTGTCGAGCCCGCGGGCACGCAGGATGATATCCAGCGCCTGGTCCCAGGGGACGTTGTTCAGGCGCAGGGTGATGTTGCCACCCACCGTGTCACTCACCACGATGTTCAGATCGGTGAAATCCGCCAGCAACTGCAGAACGGAGCGCACCTCGATGTCCTGGAAATTCAGGGACAGGCGCTCGCCGGCGTACTCCTCTTCCTCCCGTGCGCGGGCCTGGCGTTCGGCCTCGGAAATCGGGGCGACCTCGAGGACGAACTGGCGATCACTCTGGTAGGAAATGATCTCGTACTCGCCGCGCGCCTCGATCTCCATGCGGACTCGATTGCGCTCGGCGATGGTGTCAATCGTGTGCACCGGGGTGGCGAAATCGACCACGTCGAGGCGACGTTCCAGCGACTCGTCGACCATCGCGCGCGGGAAGGTCATCTCGATGCGGCCGGCCTGCTCGCGAACGTTGATCTCGGCGCCAGAGCGGGAGAGATCCACCTCGACGCGACCTTCGCCCTCGCTGCCTCGCCGGAAATCGATACCCGTGATCTCCATGGGTCGGGCGCTGCGGGTCGTGGCAGCGGGTTCACCCGCACGATCCACGACCTGCTGGGTGCGTGCATCCGCCTCGGAAACCCCGCGGCCCAGCGTAAGGATGAGATTATTGCCCTCGACTCGAGTCTGGTACTCGGAGGCCTGAGTCAGGTTCAGCACCACGCGGGTGCGGTTGCCCGCCTCGACCGTGCTCGCCCGGAGCACCGGGCCCACATTCAGGTCCGTCTCGCGCCGCGGCAATGCATTGCCGACATTGGGCAGATCCAACGCGATGCGCGGCGGTGAATCAATCGCAAAGGCGCGAATATCGGAGGGCGGCGTCTCCGAGAAGCGCAGGTTCACCTGCACCCGGTCACCGCTCAGACTGCCGGCCCGGATCTCTTCCAGTTCGGTGGCAGCCACCCCCTGGGACACCATGAACAGCAGGCCCGCAACGACCGTGCCTGCGAAAGCGCGCATGGAAGAACCCATGTTGAATCCCCTGTTGGTTGTGCCGACCTTGCGGCGAATGCTCGTCATCATCTTCTTCCCCCCCAACCGCTAGTCGGTCAGCGCCACCGAGTTTTCACGTTCCACGTGACCGCCGAAGGCATCCGGCACGATCTCGACCAGCCGGATCTGGGTCGGCGTGATCTCGATGATCTCCCCGTGGTTCTGGCCCATATAGTTGCCCGCAGTGACGCGCTGAACCCCTCGATCCGGGGTCCGGACCAGGGCGTAGCGCACGCCATGCTGCTCCAGCGACCCGACCATCCGCAGCGAATCCAGCGGAAAGCCCTCGAGGAACTCGCGCGGGCGGTCAGGATCAATCTCGGCGTCTCCTGGCTGCCCCTCGGCCGCGGCGAGCTCCGGCTGGGCGATCACCGACGAGTCGAAAGGCGACCGGGTATGCCCCGGATAGAGATAGGGCTCGTGCGGCTCCAGGGTGGGGATCGGCTCGATCCCGCTCCCCGGGCGCTCCTTGACCTCGGCGATGTACTGCTCGAGGTCACGGTTGTCCTGAGTACAGCCCGACAGCAGGATCCCGCCCGTCAGGACCATGGCCAGTCCCGGCCATACCGCTCGCATGGAAGAATGCCTCATCAGTTCTCCTCCAGGTAGCGATAGGTTCGGGCGACCGCATCCATCAGCAGGTCGTTGTCGGAAGCGCCCGGACGGATATGCATGTTGTGCATGGTGACCACGCGCGGCAGGGCCGAGACACCGCTGACGAACTCCGCGAGATCCTCGTAATCGCCCCGGACGCGCAGACGGATCGGGACCTCGGCGTAGAAGTCGCGGCGGTTCTCGCCGCGCGGCTCGAACAGCTCGATCTCGAGACCCGCCTGCAACCCTGTCTGCGAGACATCGACCAGCAGGCTGGGGATCTCGGCGCTGCTGGGCAACAACTCGAGCAGCGAGGCGAACATGCGCTCCATCTCCTCCAGCTGGTCCTCATAGGCCTGGAGGTTGGCAGCCCGCTGCTGCTTGTCCTCGAACTCGTCGCGCAGCTGCAGTTCGCGGCTCTCCGCGCGCTCCAGCTCTGTCCGCTGATCGCCGATGAAGAGGTAATAGGACAGGCCGAGGATGGCCAGGACAATCACGACCAGGATCAAGCCCTTGACGCCCCAGGAGGCTTCCCCGATGTTGTTGAAGTCGACCTGCTTGAGTTCATTGAGATCCATCAGGAATCCCCCTCTTCGGCATCCGGCCGGGTCTGCGTGGCATCCAGACGGAAGTCACGCACCTGGAGGCGCCCCTCCTCGCGGGTCTCGATAATCTGCAGGTTGGAGCTACCCAGCCAGGGCGACCCATCGATCCGGCGCATCAGCGCGGAGATCCGGGTGTTGGACTCGGAGCGCCCGACCAGGCGCACATTCTCGCCTTCCTGGCGGACCTCGTTGAGGTAGGTACCATCGGGCAGGGTCTCGACCAGCTGATCGAAGAGATGCACGGCCTCGGGCCGCTGCGCCTGCAGAGTCTGGATGACTTCCATTCGGGCGATCAGGGCCTCGCGCTGTTCGTCGAGATCGCGAATCCGGGCGATCTGACGATCCAGTTCGCGGATCTCGCTTTCCAGCATCTGGTTGCGCGACTGCTGGTGGTCGATCAACGCGCCGATAAAACTGTAGCCAACGAAGGCAAGCAGGACGCCGACCACCGCGGCGCCACCAACCGCGGCGAAGAACTGCTTGCGCCGCTGTTCGCGTGCCTTCTCGCGCCAGGGAAGGAGGTTGATATAAATCATGACGCATACCCCCGCACGGCCAGGCCACAGGCCGTCATCAGCGCCGGGGCATCATTGGCAAAACGTTCCTGGTTGACCCTTTTGGCCAACGCCATCCCGCGGAACGGGTTCGCGATCGATACCGGCGTGCCGGCGGCCTCCTCGAGCAGTTCGTCCACGCCCGGGATGGCCGCACAGCCGCCCCCCAGGAGGATGTGATCGATGGTGTCCTGCGGGCGGGTCACGTAGAAGTACTGCAGCAGCCGCTGGATCTGGTCGACCATGGTCTGCTTGAAGGGCTCGAGGATGGAGCTTGCGTAGTCGGTCGGCAGGTCGCCACTCATCTTGGCGGAGCCGGCCTCCTGATAGTTCATGCTGTAGCGCCGCATGATCTCCTCGGTGAGCATGCGGCCGCCGAAATTCTGCTCGCGGGTGTACACCACGCCCTCGTCCTGACTGACGACATACACGGCGGTCACCGAAGAGCCGACATCCACGACCGCCACGATCGGCTTGCTCTCGCGGTCGGGGACCTGCTCCATCAGGCGCTCGGCGGTATGCTCGATCGCGTATGCCTCGACGTCGATCAGCTCGGGGGTCAACTTGGCCGCCTCGGCAATGGCCACGCGCGAGTCCACGTTCTCGCGGCGCGAAGCGACCACGAGCACATCGACCATCTCGGGGTTCTTCTCGTTCTTGCCGAGGACCTGGAAATCCAGGTTGACCTCTTCAAGCGTGTAGGGGATGTACTGATCCGCCTCCACGAAGACCTGGCCCTCGAGCTCCGCATCGCCCAGCGCGGCCGACATCTGGATGGTCTTGGTGATCACGGCGGAGGACGGCACAGCCATCGCGCAGTGCTTGAGGCGGGTGCCGGAGCGCTTGACCGCCCGGGCGAGGGCATTACCCACGGCCTCGGTGTCCTGACAGACCTTGTCGACCATCACCCCATCGGGCAGCGGTTCGACCGCGAAGGCCTCGACCCGAAAGCCCTTACCCTGTCGCGTCAGCTCCAGCACCTTGACGGCTGCCGAGCTGATATCCACGCCCAGGACCCCTTGTTTGGATTTTCCGAGACTCAGCACACATCCCCCTGTATACCCCGACGAAAGTAACTGGTAGCGTTACAATCACGTATGCTAGCTGGTTCACAATATACACCGCGACTTCAGGGTTGCAAGTCGCTTTGAAAGCGACTTCTCATCTTGGCCTCACTTTTCTTGCTGTCATGAATCCGCTCCTTAAGATTATTACGGCGCTGTTGGCCTTGATGCTGGCAGCCGGAATCGGCCTGTCCATCGCGGCGGCCGCTCTCTATGTTTACTACGCGCCGAGCCTCCCGGAGGCCGACGCCGTGCGCGATGTGCGTCTGCAGACTCCACTGCAGGTCCGCAGTGCGGATGGCCGCCTTATGGGTGAGTTCGCGGAAGAACGGCGCATTCCCGTGCCAATTGACGCGATCCCGCAGCAAGTCCGCGATGCCTTTATTGCAGCGGAAGACGAGCGCTTCTATGACCATCCGGGTGTGGATGTCATGGGCCTTGCCCGCGCCGGACTGAATGTGATCTCCACCGGCGGCGAGCGCAGCCAGGGCGGCAGCACCATCACCATGCAGCTCGCGCGCAATATCTTCCTGACGCGCGAGCGGACCTACGAACGCAAGCTGCGCGAGATCTTCCTGGCCATCCGCCTGGAACAGGAACTCGAGAAGGACGAAATCCTCGAGCTATATTTGAACAAGATCTATCTGGGACAGCGCGCCTACGGGATCGAGGCGGCCTCGCGGGTATATTTCGGCCGCTCGCTGGATGCGCTGGAACTGGACGAGATTGCCACGCTCGCCGCCCTGCCCAAGGCGCCATCGACCACCAACCCGGTAAGCAACCCGCAACGGGCCGAGATCCGCCGCAACTACGTACTGCGGCGGATGCTGGAGACCGGGGTGATCGACGAGGATGCCTATGCCTCCGCCATCGAGCGCCCGGTGCTGTCCGAACGCCACACCACAGCCACCGAGATTGATGCCCACTGGGTCGCCGAAATGGCGCGCCAGATGGTCGTGAACCTGTGGGGTGACGACGCCTACCGTCGCGGCCTGCAGGTGCACACGACGATCGACTCCCGCCAGCAGGAAGCGGCCAACCAGGCGCTGCGCGAAGGATTGCTGGAATATGACGAGCGTCACGGTTTTCGCGGTCCCGAAATGCGGCTTCCCGACAATACCCTGGAGGACGCCGAGGCACGCGAGCGCGCGCTGATGGCCATTGGGGTGCACGGAAGGCTGCTGTTCCCGGCCGTCGTCCTGGGGCAGGGCGAAGCCGGGGTACTGCGCGTCGACGGCGGCCGCATTGGCGAACTGGAAGTCCTGCCGGAAGACCGCGAATGGGCCGGATCCCCGGCGCTCGAACGCGGCGACGTGATCCGTATACGTCCCTATACCGACGGCCGCTGGCGCCTGGCGCAAAAGCCGGAAGTCACCGGCGCCGTGATCGCCCAGGCCCCTGAGGACGGCGCCATCCTGGCACTGGCGGGCGGGTTCGACTTCTTTGAAAACCGCTACGACCGCACGACCCAGGCACAACGCCAGCCCGGATCGGCGTTCAAGCCGCTGGTCTATGCCCTGGCCCTGCGCGAGGGCCACCGGCCCGAAGGGACCGTGATCGACGCGCCGATGGTCTTCAACGACCCCGCCCTGGGGGCCGAATGGCGCCCGCAGAACTACTCGCGGCGCTTCCACGGCGAGACCACCCTGCGCGAGGCACTCGCGAATTCCCGCAACCTGGCCTCCATTCGCCTGCTCGACCGCCTGGGCACCGGAAACGTGCACCAGGAACTGACGCGCTTCGGGCTGGACCTCGAAAGGCAGCCGAACAATCTGTCCATGGTCCTGGGTACCGGCTCCCTCACCCCGCTGCAGCTGAACAATGCCTATGGCGTGTTCGCCAGCGGCGGCCGCCTGAACAGCCCCTGGATCATCGCGCGCATCGAGACGGCGGATGGCGAGACCCTGTACGAGGCACCGACCGAACGAGCCTGCCCGGCGCCCTGCACAAACCCGAAGGGCCAGGATCTGCCGCTGGTCGCCAGCAGTGGCCCGTTGCAGTACACCGATCCGGTACCGGTCCTGGATCCCGGTGTCGCCTGGCAGACGAGCGACATGCTGCGCAGCGTCATTACATCCGGCACCGGCCGGCGGGCCATGGAACTGGGCCGGTCCGACCTGGCCGGCAAGACCGGGACCACCAATGACTACCGCGATGCCTGGTTCGCCGGGTTCAACGCGGAGCTGGTCGCAACCGCCTGGATCGGCTTCGACGACAACCGCGAGCTGGGCCGACGCGAAAGTGGCGGTCGCGCGGCCCTGCCAATCTGGACCCGCTTCATGGGCAGCGTGCTGGCCGACCAGCCGGAACGGCCGGTGGAGCGCCCCAACGACCTGGTGCGGGTCGCCATCCTGCCGAACGGCCAGCGCGCCCCCAGCGACGACGCCCCGGGCGCGCGCAACCAGTGGCTGCTACCCCACCAGGTCCCGGAACGCGGACACGTCATTCCGGGGAACGGCGAGAACGGCAGCAGCGGAAACCAGCAACCCGAACTGGTCTTTTAAATGGCCAGCCCCTCGCGCGCGCGCCAGGAGCTGGCCCAGGAAGCCGCTCGCATCATGCTCGACGACGGCATCCGGGACTTCGGCCTGGCCAAGCGGAAAGCCGCGGAACACCTGGGCGTGGACGCCCGACACAACATGCCCGGTAACCTGGAGATCCAGGACGCCGCCGTCGAACGCAGCCGGCTGTTTGCCAGCCCCGCCAGCCGCGCCGCCTACCGCGGCCGCCTGGAAGCGGCGCTGGTCGTGATGGAACGCCTGGAGCACCTGGAACCGCGGCTGGTCGGCCCGCTCCTTCAAGGGCTAGTGGAATCGCAACCGCTGATCAATCTGCATGCCTTCGCCGAGACAGTGGAAGAGGTCATCCTGGAGATGGGGGATCGGGGGATTCACTGCGAGACCGGCGAGCGCCGTTACCGCAGCCGACAGGGGCGCGAACAGCGCATCCCCTTCCTCGCCTTCCGCGGACCGGACGACACCGATGTTGAGCTCACGGTCTTCCCGCTGGACGGCCTGCGCCAGGCGCCACCGTCGCCGGTGGACGGGCGCCCGATGCAACGCGCAACCCGCGCGGACGTGGAGAGGATGCTGGCGGAGGCCGGCGCCGAAGAGGCGGCGGCCACGGCGGAATAGTAACCGGGCCGTACGCTCGCGCCGGGCGCGACTAGCGTCGGTAGTTGGTGACGGTGTCCACCATCGCGGCCACCCGCTCCGGATCGATCCCCGGATGAATGCCGTGGCCAAGATTGAAGACATGACCGGTTTCGCGGTCGAAACCATCCAGCACCCGCTGGGTCTCTTCGCGGACTACCGCCTCGGGTGCGTAGAGCACCGACGGATCGAGGTTGCCCTGCAGCGCAACGCGATCGCCGACCCGCCGGCTGGCCTCGGCGATCTCGATGGTCCAGTCCAGCCCCAGGGCATCCGCCCCGGTATCCGCCATCATTTCCAGCCAGGCCCCGCCACCCTTGGTGAACAGCGTCACCGGGACGCGGCGGCCATCGTTTTCACGGATCAGCCCGTCGACGATGCGCTGCATGTAGGCCAGCGAGAACTCGCGATAGGCGCGCGGAGTAAGCGAACCACCCCAGGTGTCGAAGATCATCACCGACTGGGCGCCGGCGCGGATCTGCGCGTTCAGATAATCGGTCACCGCGGTGGCGACCTTTTGCAGCAGGGCATGCATCGCCTGCGGCTCGCCGTACATCAGACGCTTGGTCTCGGCGAAGTCGCGCGAGCCCTGGCCCTCAACCATGTAGGTCGCCAGGGTCCATGGGCTGCCGGCAAAACCAATCAGCGGGACCTGGCCGTCCAGCTCGCGGCGGATCAGGCGCACCGCGTCCATCACGTAGCGTAGCTCCTGCTCCGGGTCCGGCACCGGCAGGTTCTCGATCGCCTCCAGCGTACGCACCGGCTCGCGGAAACGTGGGCCCTCGCCCGTCTCAAAATACAGACCCAGCCCCATCGCGTCGGGGATGGTGAGGATGTCGGAGAACAGGATCGCCGCATCGAGAGGAAACCGGCGCAGTGGCTGCATGGTGACTTCGCAGGCCAGCTCCGGGTTCTGGCACAGGCTCATGAAGCTGCCGGCCTGGGCGCGGGTCTCGCGATACTCCGGCAGGTAGCGCCCGGCCTGGCGCATGATCCAGATCGGCGGACGCTCCACCGGTTCGCGCAGCTGGGCTCGCAGCAGGAGGTCGTTCTTCAGGTTCTGGGACATCGAAAGGCTCAAACGCCGAGGTATTCAAGGATGCCTTCGGCGGCCTCGCGGCCCTCGAAGACGGCGGTGACCACCAGATCGGAGCCGCGCACCATGTCGCCGCCCGCAAAGACCTTCGGGTTGCCGGTCTGGAAGGCATGCTCGCCCGCGGTCTGCACGCGGCCGCCCTCGTCGATGCCGATCTTGTAGTCGGCAAACCAGTCGGAGGGAGACGGACGGAAGCCAAAGGCGATCAGCACCCGGTCGGCCGGGATTACGTGTTCGGAGCCGGGGACCGGCTCGGGACGGCGGCGGCCCCGTTCGTCCGGGGCGCCCATCTGGGTACGCACGACCTTCACGCCCTCGACCTTGCCGTCGCCGACGATCTCCACCGGCTGCACGTTGAACTCGAAATGCACGCCCTCTTCGCGCGCATGCACCACTTCCTTGCGCGATCCGGGCATGTTGTCTTCGTCGCGGCGGTAGGCGCAGGTCACCGATGCCGCGCCCTGGCGGATCGAGGTGCGGTTGCAGTCCATCGCGGTGTCGCCGCCACCCAGCACGACCACCCGCTGGTCGGCCATGTCGATGAACTCGTGGCCTTCTTCCTGCGGCCAGTTCATCACCTGGCGGATATTGGAGATCAAAAACGGCAGGGCGGGATAAACGCCCGGCAGGTCCTCGCCGGGGAAGCCGCCCTGCATCGCGGTGTAGGTGCCCATGCCGAGGAACACGGCGTCGTATTCTTCCAGCAGCGCATCCATCGCGATGTCGCGGCCGATCTCGATATTCAGACGGAATTCGACGCCCATGCCCTCGAGGATCTCGCGGCGAGTGCGGATCACGTGCTTTTCCAGCTTGAACGGCGGGATGCCGAAGGTCAGCAGGCCGCCGATCTCCGGATAGCGGTCATACACCACCGCCTGCACGCCATTGCGCGCCAGGATGTCCGCGCAGCCCAATCCCGCGGGCCCGGCGCCGATCACTGCGACACGCTTGCCGGTCGGGGTGACATCCGACAGATCCGGGCGCCAGCCGGCCTTCAGGGCCTCGTCGGTGATGTACTTCTCGACCGAGCCGATGGTGACCGCGCCGAAGCCGTCGTTCAGGGTGCAGGCCCCCTCGCACAGACGATCCTGCGGACATACGCGGCCACACACTTCGGGCAACGAGTTGGTCTTGTGCGAGAGCTCGGCGGCCGCGAACAGATTGCCTTCCTCCACCAGCTTCAACCAGTTGGGGATGAAGTTGTGGACCGGGCACTTCCATTCGCAATAGGGATTGCCACAGGCAAGGCAACGGCCGGCCTGCTGACCGGCGGTCGCCGGATCGAACTGACCAATGATCTCGCCGAATTCGTGGATCCGGATCTCGGCGGGAGTCTTCTGGGGGTCCTGGCGCGGGAGGTCCAGGAACTGCATCGGATTGGAAGCCATGGAACACTCGCTCCGACGAAATCGGGATAGGGGCCGCGATGGGCCCGGGGAGTTCGGCCGGGATCCGGCCCGTAGTCAGCCCTGCAGGGCGGCGCGGACCTTCTGGCTCACCTGGCCCATGTCCGCACGCCCGAAGACCCGGGGTTTCAGCACCCCCATGACGCGGCCCATGTCACCCGGGGCACTGGCTCCGGTCTCGGCAATCGCCTCGCTCACCAACTGGTCCAGCGCGGCGGCGTCCAGCGGCTCGGGCATGTATTCCTCGATGATGACGACCTCGGCGGCCTCGCGCTCGGCGAGGTCTTCGCGACCGCCCTTCTGATACTGATCGATGGAATCACGCCGCTGCTTGAGCATGCGATTGAGGATCGCCAGCACGGTGTCGTCGTCGGCCTCGCGCCGCTCGTCCACCTCGAACTGCGATACCTCGGCCTGAATCATGCGCAATGCAGCCAGGCGGTCCTTGGCCCGGGCCCGCATGGCCTGCTTGACGTCATCCTGCAACCGGGCCTTGAGCGACATCTTTGGGTCCTCGGGTCCGGGCAGCCACCCGGACGGGGTTCAGTACAAACGCACCCGACGAGTCATGTCGCGGGAATTCTTCTTCAGCTGACGCTTCACCGCGGCAGCGGCCTTGCGCTTGCGCTCGGTGGTCGGCTTCTCGTAGTACTCACGGCGGCGGACTTCCGCGACCACGCCGGCTTTCTCGCAGGTGCGCTTGAAACGGCGCAGGGCGACCTCGAAGGGCTCGTTCTCACGAATTCGTACGTGCGGCATACAATCTCCGAAACGGATGCAGGATCATCTCGATCAAAAATAACAAAACCGGCCGCCAAACACTCCGGGCGACCATGCAGAACTCCCTATGGTAATCCAACCGGCGCCAATTGCAAAAGTCCGTGAAGCGATCCGCACCATGCGGAATGCCCGGCTTACGCCGCCGTCGGCCCGCACGCTATGATGACGGGCATGGAAAGTCTCAACGTAGAACTGGGCGAACGCGGCTACCCGATCCACATCGGGCCGGGCATGCTGGGCGAACCGGAGCGGCTCCGGCCGGCGCTGCACGGCCGGCGCGTCGCCGTGGTGACCAACACCACGGTCGGGCCGCTGTATGGCGACGCCCTGCGCCGGAACCTCGCCGCCTGCGACATCAGCAGCGACCCGCTATGGATCGAACTGCCCGACGGCGAACAGCACAAGACCCTCGCGACGGTAGAGACCATCCTATCCCGGCTGCTGGAGGCGCGCCTGGATCGCGGCAGCCGCATCGTCGCCCTGGGCGGCGGGGTGGTCGGTGATATCGCCGGGTTTGCCGCCGCGATCTACCAGCGCGGTATCGACTTCGTTCAGGTCCCAACCACCCTGCTCGCCCAGGTCGACTCCTCGGTTGGCGGCAAGACCGGTGTCAATCACCCGCTGGGCAAGAACATGATCGGCGCCTTTCATCAACCCCGCGCCGTCGTCATCGACACCGACACGCTGAAGACCCTGCCCCAGCGCGAGCTCCAGGCGGGCCTGGCCGAGGTGATCAAGTACGGCCTGATCCGCGACGCCGAATTCTTCGCCTGGCTGGAGGAACACATCGAAGCCCTGCGCGCACTGGAACCCGAACCGCTGGCCTACGCCATCCGTCGCTCCTGCGCCTGCAAGGCCGAGATCGTCGCCGCCGACGAGCGCGAGGGCGGCATTCGCGCCCTGCTCAACCTGGGCCACACCTTCGGCCACGCGATCGAGGCCGGCATGGGCTACGGCGCCTGGCTGCACGGCGAGGCCGTGGGCACCGGGATGGCCATGGCCGCACGCATGTCCGAACGCATGGGCTGGCTGGATACCGCTGGTCGCGAACGCGCCGAGGCCCTGATCCAGCGCGCCGGCCTGGCCCTGGAACCGCCGGGGGCGGTGACCCCGGACCGCTTCCGCGAGCTGATGGCGATCGACAAGAAGGTGGCCAGCGGCCGCCTGCGCCTGGTACTGCTGCGCGGCATTGGCGAAGCCGTCCTCACCGACGCGTTCGAGCAGGACGCCCTGGACGACACCCTGCACGAGCATGCCCGTGTCGCCTGAAACCATGGCCACCCCCAGCGCGGCCGCACCGGGCCTGGCGCCCTACGCCTGCGACCCCGCACGTTCGCGCGGCCGCGCCCAGGCCGAGGCCGCGCCGCGTCACCGCAGCGATTTCCAGCGCGACCGCGATCGCATCGTGCATTCCAGCGCCTTTCGCCGGCTGGAGTACAAGACCCAGGTCTTCATCAGCCACGAGGGCGATCTGTTCCGCAACCGCCTGACCCATTCGCTGGAGGTCGCGCAGATCGGGCGCTCCATCGCGCGCGCCCTGCAACTGAACGAGGACCTGACCGAGGCCGTCGCGCTGGCGCACGATCTCGGCCACACCCCCTTCGGGCATGCCGGACAGCACGCGCTGAATGCCTGCATGCGCGAGCACGGCGGCTTCGAGCACAATCTGCAGTCGCTGCGCATCGTCGACCTGCTGGAGCGCCACTACGCCGACTTCGACGGCCTCAACCTCACCTACGAGACCCGCGAGGGCATCCTCAAGCACTGCGCACCCGAGAAGGCCCGCCAGCTGGGCGAGATCGGGGTGCGCTTCCTGCAGAAGGAACAGCCGAGCCTCGAGGCTCAGCTCGCGAACGTCGCCGACGAGATCGCCTACAACAATCACGACGTCGATGACGGCCTGCGCTCCGGGCTGCTCACCATGGACCGCCTCGCCGAGGTCACCCTGTTCCGCGACTGCCGCGAGACGGTCCAGGCCCGGTACCCGAACCTGGACCCGCGTCGCATCCAGCACGAGACCGTCCGGCGCATGATCGACGCCCTGGTCGGCGACCTGATCGAGACCAGCCAGTACGCGATCGACCACCAGCGCCCGCAAACCCCCGACGACGTACGCCGCGCCGGCGAGGCACTGATCCGCTTCAGCCCGCAGATGGCGGAACAGGCGCGCGAGCTCAAGGGCTTCCTGCGCGAGAACCTCTACCATCACCACCAGGTCCACGGGGTAATGCACAAGGCCCGCCAGCTGATCCACGATCTGTTTGCCGCGTTCGAGTCGGAGCCACGCCTGATGCCCGAGCACTACCAGCGGCATGCCGACGAGATGGCCACCCACGACGCGCACGGGCCGCAACGCGCCATCGCCGACTACATCGCCGGCATGACCGACCGCCACGCCATCCGTGAACACCACCGCCTGTTCGACCTGGGCACGCTGACCTGAAAAGGAATTCGATGGCGCTTTCCGAACAATGCCTGGAACACCTCGGCCTGCACGCGCCGCCGTTTGACGACGCGCCCGACGAGACCTTCATCTACAGCGACCCGCTGCTGGATGGCCTGCTCGAGTCCGCGCGGGCTGCCCTGAACGGCCCCGGCGCAGTCGTGCTGATGACCGGCGAGAACGGTTCCGGCCGCAGCCTCCAGCTGATGCGACTGCTGGCGATGCTGCCCGACCCGTTCGAGCTGATCGCCTTCCGTGCGCGCATCAACACCCAGTTCGAGTCGGTGGACAACACCATCCGCAATTACCTGCGCTCGCAGAACGCGGACGATCCCGACCGCCCACTGACCGAACTCCTCGGCGACCGCGTCGCCGAAGGCGTCGACCCGGTTATCGCGATGGATGACGCGCACCTGGTCGGCACCGACATCGTCAACAACCTGATGCGCATGCGCAGCGAGATCCTTGCCAGGCAGGGCCGCGCCCCGCGCATCATCCTGGTCGGTTCCAGTGGGCTACTGCGCCGCCGCCTTTACCTGCCCGACCCCTCCGACGAGGACCAGGTCACTCGCGTCAGCCTGCGCGCGTTCAACCTGGAGCAGACCGCGGCCTACCTGCGCCACCGCCTGCAGGCCGCGGGCCTGGCCGACCCCGATCGCCTGCTGGATGCAGACGCCATCCATCACCTGCAGACCACCAGTCAGGGCCTGCCCGGCAATCTCAACCGCGAAGCCAACAGCTTCCTCGAACGCCAGTGCCGCAGCGAGCGCCGGACCGGCGCCGCAGCCACAGCCGCCGGCAGCACTGCCCCGGGGGTGGCCGCGGGCGAGGCGGCCGAGACAGACACCGACATCGAACCGCAAGACGGGGAGCCCGCGCTCACCCCCTCCACCCGCGAGGCCGAGCCGGCGAGCGAAACGCCCCCGGAGACGACCATCCGCGCCAGCCGCGACCCGGACGACGACCGCTTCACCCCGGCGGCCGAGGCTCTTGCCGCGTCCACTCCGCGACCCGACCCGCCCCGCGAGACAGCCCCCGAGGCGCCGCCGGGCGAACCGGGCGGCATCGACGCCGATCACCGCATCCCGGAGCCGCCGGCGGCGGAGAACGTCGCCTTCTGGAACCAGCGCTGGTTCGTCCCGGCGGTAGCCATCACCGTGGCCCTGGGCATCGCCGCCCCGGTCGCCTGGCAACTGCTGGAGACGGAATCCGCGCCGACCGATAGCGAGATCATCGAACTACCCCTGCCCGAGCCGCGCATCACCGAGGCCGAGCCGGAACCCGCGCCCGAGGGGCCGGCAGCCACCACCGACGACGAGGTCGTCGTGGCCGACCCACTGGACCTGCCCCCTCCGGCCGAAGCCGAACCGACCGAGCGGGAGACCGCCACCCAGGACCCGGCCGCGGACGAGCCCGAACCCGAGACGGCGGCGGAACCCACGGAGACGGCGCCCGCATCCGAACCGCCGGCCGAGCCAGAAAGCACTCCGGAACCGGAGCCTGAACCGGCACCCGAACCCACGCCCACGCCCGAGCCCACGCCCGAGCCGGAACCCGCCACCGAAGAGCCGGCCGCAGAGGATGCCGACGCCGAGCGCCTGCGCAACGACCGCGCCTGGCTGAACGACCAGGACGGAGGCGCCACGACCATCCAGCTGCTGGCCGCGCCGAACATGGGGGCCGCACGGGCCTATGCCGATCAGCACGACCTGGGCGGGATCCGCTATATCCCAACGCGCGTCAACAACCGCGAATTCGTGGTCATCCTGGCCGGGGTCTTCCCCGACCGGGCCGCCGCCCAGCGCGCCGCGGAGGACCTGCCCGCCGCCGTGCACCGCGACGAACCCTGGATCCGCTCCATCGGCTCGGTCCAGAACGCCGTGCGCGACTGATCCCCGCGCTGCTTGGTCACCACGACTTAACCTGCGTCGATGTCGTGTCTTCTTGACCGGCCCCGGTTTGCCGGGAGAATGACGGTTCGGCTATATTCCTGCGCCTTTTTCCGTGTTCTTTTTCCAGGGACGGCCCTGACCAACGTACCGCGCCCGCGTACGGCCCCGCGCGCTGCGACCGGAGTTGACCAATGCGACAGAACCAACTGAACGGCACCCTCTACCGCCCCGAATTCGAGCGCGACAACTGCGGCTTCGGCCTCATTGCGCACATGGACGGCGTAGCCAGCCACTGGGTGGTCGACACCGCGATCAAGGCCCTGGAACGCATGACCCACCGCGGCGCGATCGCCGCCGACGGCAAGACCGGCGACGGCTGCGGGCTCCTGATGAAGACCCCCGAGGCCTTCCTGCGCACCCTCGCCTCCGAGTCGAAGATTGAACTGGCCGAGCGCTTCGCCGCCGGCATCGTGTTCATCAACCCGGCCAAGATCGCCGAAACCCGCGCCGCCGTGGAGAGCGCCATCGAGCGCGGCCCGCTCCGGCTTGCCGGCTGGCGCGAGGTGCCGGTCAACCCGGAAGACGCCTGCGGCGCCGAGGCAATGAAGACCCAGCCGCACATCCTGCAGGTGTTTATCAATGCCCCGGCGGACATGGACGCGGCCGACTTCGAGCGCGCACTGTTCGTGGTGCGCCGCCGCGCCGAGATCGCGATGGGCGACGACCCGGTGTTCTACGTGCCCAGCCTGTCGGCGCACGTGCTCTCCTACAAGGGTCTGGTGATGCCGGCCAACCTGCCGGTGTTCTACCCGGACCTGAAGCGCCCGGAACTGGAGACGGCAATCTGCGTGTTCCACCAACGCTTCTCCACCAACACCTTCCCGCAGTGGGGCCTGGCGCAGCCGTTCCGCTTCCTCGCCCACAACGGCGAGATCAACACCGTGCAGGGCAACCGCAACTGGGCGGTCGCGCGCCAGCACAAGTTCGCCACCGAGAAACTGCCGGAGCTGGCCGAGCTGGAGCCGCTGGTCAACCTCGAAGGCTCCGACTCGCAGAGCCTGGACAACATGCTGGAAGTGCTGCTGGCCGGCGGCATGGACCTGTTCCGCGCGATGCGCCTGCTGGTCCCGCCGGCGTGGCAGAACGTCGCGCACATGGACTCGGACCTGCGCGCGTTTTACGAATACAACTCCATGCACATGGAGCCCTGGGATGGTCCGGCCGGCATCGTGCTGACCGACGGCCGCTACGCCGCCTGCACCCTGGACCGCAACGGCCTGCGCCCGGCGCGCTACGTGATTACCAAGGACCGCCACATCACCCTGGCCTCGGAGATCGGCGTGTATGACTACGCCCCCGAGGACGTAGTCGCCAAGGGGCGCCTGAAGCCCGGCCAGATGCTGGCCGTGGATACCGAGTCCGGCGAGCTGCTGCAGCCCGAGGACGTCGACCGTATCAACCGCACCCGCCAGCCCTACCGCCAGTGGCTGCGCGCGCACGTGAAGCACCTGAAGAGCCAGCTGGACGACAACCAGCTGTTCTCCGGCGAGCCGATGCCGCCCGAGCGCCTGGAGACCTACGAGAAGCTGTTCGACGTGACCTTCGAGGAACGCGACCAGATCCTGCGCGTGCTGGCCGAGGCCGGGCAGGAGGCCGTGGGCTCCATGGGCGACGACACCCCGTTCGCAGTACTCTCCAGCCACACCCGTTCGCTGTTCGACTACTTCCGCCAGCAGTTCGCCCAGGTGACCAACCCGGCGATCGATCCGCTGCGCGAAAGCATCGTGATGTCGCTGGAGACCTGCTTCGGCCGCGAACAGAACCTGTTCGAGGAGACCCCGGACCACGCCCACCGCCTGGTGTCCGACTCCCCCGTGCTGTCCGAGGCCAAGTTCCGCGAGTTGTGCAACCAGACCGAGGACGCCTTCCGCGTCGAGCGCATGGACCTCAACTACGACGTCCATTCCGGCTCGCTGGAGGACGCCGTGAAGGCCCTGACCGAGCACGCGGTCGAGGCCGTGCGCGACGGTGCCGTGGTGCTGGTCCTGTCGGATCGCGGCATCGACCCGGAACGCCGCCCGATCCCGGCCGCGCTGGCCGTGGGCGCGGTTCACCATGCCCTGATCGGCGCCAAGCTGCGCACCGACGCCAACATCGTCGCCGAAACCGCCACCGTGCGCGACCCGCACCACTTTGCGGTGCTGCTGGGCTACGGCGCCACCGCGATCTATCCGTACCTGGCCTACTCCGCGCTGCACGGCATGTGCCAGTCCGGCGAGATCCCGAACGCGGACCCGCTGACCCTGGCGCAGAACTATCGCCGCGGCATCAACAAGGGCCTGTTCAAGATCCTGTCCAAGATGGGCATCTCCACCATTGCCAGCTACCGCGGCGCGCAGCTGTTCGAGATCGTCGGCCTGTCCGACGAAATCGTGGAGACCTGCTTCAAGGGCACCACCAGCCGCATCCAGGGCACCCGCTTCGCCGACATTCAGGCGGATCTGGAGACGCTGTCGAAGCGTGCCTGGAACCCGCGCAAGAGCGCCGGCCAGGGCGGTCTGCTGAAATACGTCCACGGGGGCGAGTACCACGCCTACAACCCGGACGTGATCCAGACCCTGCACCGCGCGGTGCAGTCCGGCGACTACGGGATCTACAAGGAATACGCGGACCTGGTGAACGAACGCCCGGTGACCGTGCTGCGCGACCTGCTCAAGGTGCGCGACGACATCGAGCCGATCGAGCTTGACGCGGTCGAGCCCGAGGCCGATATCCTGCCGCGCTTCGATTCCGCCGGCATGAGCCTGGGCGCGCTGTCGCCCGAGGCCCACGAGGCCCTGGCCACCGCGATGAACCGCCTCGGTGGACGCTCCAACTCCGGCGAGGGCGGCGAGGCCGTCTCCCGCTACGGCACCGAGCGCATGTCCAAGATCAAGCAGGTGGCCTCCGGCCGCTTCGGCGTGACCCCGCACTACCTGGTCAACGCCGAAGTCCTGCAGATCAAGGTCGCCCAGGGCGCCAAGCCCGGCGAGGGTGGCCAGCTGCCGGGGCACAAGGTCAACAAGATGATCGCGGAGCTGCGCTTCTCGAATGCCGGCGTGGCCCTGATCTCGCCGCCGCCGCACCACGACATCTACTCCATCGAGGACCTAGCGCAGCTGATCTTCGACCTCAAGCAGGTCAACCCGGATGCGCTGGTCTCGGTGAAGCTGGTCTCCGAGGCCGGGGTCGGCACCATCGCCGCCGGCGTGGCCAAGGCCTACGCCGACTTGATCACGATCTCTGGCTATGACGGCGGCACTGGCGCCAGCCCGCTAACCTCGGTGAAGTACGCCGGCACCCCGTGGGAGCTGGGCCTGTCCGAGACCCACGCGACCCTGCGCGGCAACGACCTGCGGGACAAGGTACGCCTGCAGACCGACGGTGGCCTGAAGACCGGCCTGGACGTCATCAAGGCGGCCATCCTGGGCGCCGAGAGCTTCGGCTTCGGCACCGGCCCGATGGTCGCGCTGGGCTGCAAGTACCTGCGCATCTGCCACCTGAACAACTGCGCAACGGGTGTGGCCACGCAGGACAAGGTGCTGCGCATGAACCACTTCATCGGGCTGCCCGAGATGGTCATGCACTACTTCCAGTTCGTCGCCCGCGAGACCCGCGAATGGATGGCGAAGCTGGGCGTGCGCAGCTTGACCGACCTGATCGGCCGTACCGATCTGCTGGAGGTCCTGCCGGGCGAAACCCCGAAGCAGCAGCACCTGGACCTGAACGGCCTGCTGGCCAGCGGCGACCTGGCCGACAAGCCGCGTTTCTGCAAGGCGCCGAAGAACGAACCGTTCGACAAGGGCGAGCTGGCCGAGAAGATGGTCGCGGAGATGCTCGAGGCCATCGAGAGCAAGGCGGGTGGCGAATACCACTTCGACGTGGCCAACACCGACCGCTCGATCGGCGCGCGGCTGTCCGGAGAGATCGCCAAGCGTCACGGCAATCAGGGCATGGCAGACGCCGCGATCACCGTGCGCATGAAGGGCACGGCCGGGCAGAGCTTCGGCGTGTGGAACGCCGGCGGTCTGCACCTGTACCTGGAAGGCGATGCCAATGACTACGTCGGCAAGGGCATGACCGGCGGCAAGCTGGTGATCCGGCCGCCGGAGGGCTCCAGCTTCGCCAGCCACGACACCACCATCATGGGCAACACCTGCCTGTATGGGGCGACCGGCGGCAAGCTGTTCGCGGCCGGCCAGTGTGGTGAGCGCTTCGGCGTGCGCAACTCCGGCGCGATCGCCGTGGTGGAAGGCATCGGCGACCACGGCTGCGAGTACATGACCGGCGGCGTGATGGTGGTGCTGGGCAATACCGGCATCAACTTCGGCGCGGGCATGACCGGCGGCTTCGCGTTCGTGCTGGACCGGGAGAACGACTTCCCGGACCGCATCAACAACGAGCTAATCGACCTGCACCGCCTCGACACCGAGGAGATGGAGGCGCACCGGAACTACCTGGAGGAACTCGTCACGGAATTCGTGCACGAGACCGACAGCGCCTGGGGCCGTGAAATCCTGGAGCGCTTCGACGACTACCAGGGCTCGTTCTGGCTGGTGAAGCCCAAGGCCTCGGAACTCCGGGGCCTGCTGGCCAACCTGCGCCAGGCCGCCTGACCCGCCATCCGGCAGCACTACGATTCGGGCCCCTCACGGGGCCCGTTTTGTTTGCGCGCGTAAAAGTCCGTCATTACAGGACCCAACAGGGACCGTGGCAAAGGAGCAGCGCGTAATATCCAGTCCCGCGTCCCGCACCGGAATCGGGGGCCATAGATAACGATTGCTTCGTCGCCTCCGGCTCCTCGCAATGACGCGAGAGCGAAACACCGTCATCGCGAGGAGCGAAGCGACGTGGCGATCTCCACGGGCAACCCCGGCGTCCGCCTTGGAAACCGCCGGGTCTTGCCCCGTCGGCCAAGGCGTGCCGCAATGACGTGTTGCGGCCCGACGCTGGGCTATCATGCGAACCCAACCACCGGCACGACTCCGAGGAACACGCAGCGACCCCATGGCAGGCCTCATTCCCCAGGCGTTCATCGACGATCTGCTCGAACGCAGTGACATCGTCGAGATCATTCAGCGCCGCGTCAGCCTGAAGAAGGCCGGGCGCGAGTTCGCGGCCTGCTGCCCGTTCCACGGCGAGAAGACGCCATCGTTCTACGTCTCCCCGCAAAAGCAGTTCTATCACTGCTTCGGCTGCGGGGCGCACGGCACGGCCATCAGCTTCCTGATGGAGTACGAGAACCTGAGCTTTCCCGAGGCGATCGAGCAGCTGGCCGAACAAGCCGGGCTCGAGGTTCCGCGCGAGGCCGGGGACGATGACCGCCGCGAGGCCCATGCCCCGCTGTATGACGCGCTGGACGCGGCCGCCGAATGGTACGTGCAGCAACTGCGCCAGACGCCGAAGGCGGTCGATTACCTGAAGAACCGCGGCATCGACGGCGCCACCGCGCGCAACTACCAGATCGGGTGGGCCCCGCCCGCGGGGCTGATCGAGGCACTCAAGCCACGTTTCACTCCGCAGCAACTGGTCGATGCCGGCCTGGCCGCGCGGCGCGACGACGGCGGTATCCGCGAGCGCTTCCGCTCCCGCATCATGTTCCCGATCCGCGACCGGCGCGGGCGCATCACCGGCTTCGGCGGGCGCCTGATCGAGGACGGCGAACCGAAATACCTGAACAGTCCGGAGAGCGAGGTTTTCCACAAGGGCCAGGTCATCTACGGCCTGTTCGAGGCGCGCAAGGCCGGCACCCGGCTGGACGACATCGTGGTGGTCGAGGGCTACATGGACGTGGTCGGCCTGGCCCGCGCCGGGTTCCACCGCGCGGTGGCCTGCATGGGTACCGCACTCACCCGTGCCCACCTGGACAGCCTGTTCCGTCAGGTCTCGCGCATCACATTGTGCTTCGATGGCGATGCCGCCGGCCGCCGCGCCGCCTGGCGCTCCCTGGGCGAGGCGCTGCCCGCGATCCAGGGCCTGCGCGAGGTGCGCGTGCTGTTCCTGCCGGAGGGCGACGACCCGGACAGCCTGGTCCTGCGCGACGGCCTGGCCGGCTGGGAGGAGCGCCTCGCCGGCGCCCTGCCCTTGTCCGAGACCCTGATGCGCCTGCAACGCGAGGAGCACCCCACCGACACCGCCGAAGGCCGCACCCGCTTCGCCCACGCGGCGATGAAGCTGGTCGCCACCGCCCGCGATCCGCTGTTTCGTGACCAGCTGGTCGAACGCATCGGACAGGAGACGGGGCTCAGCCAGGAGCGACTGGAACAGGTCCTGTCGGAACAGCCTCCCCAGCCTGCCCGCAACCCTGAACCGAGCCCGGGTCACGAGCTCCCCGACACCCCCGGCGGCCGTGCGCCCGCGCGCGGCGAGAGCGCCCCGGCCTTGTGGGGTGCCCTGCTCGCCCGCGTCCTGCAACACCCCGAACTGGACTGGTCACAGCCCGAGTTCCGCCAGGTCGTCGAGCTGCCCGGAGCGGCCGCCGAGACCCTGCGTAATGTCCTCGCGGCCCTGGACCAGAGCCCTGGACGCCACACGGCCGGCCTGCTGGAGCGCTTTCGCGACCAGCGCCACTTTCAGCGACTCATGGCCCTGGCCCACCAGGAGCTCAACGACGGCGAGCCAGCGGTCACCCGCCAGACGGCGCTGGACTGCGCCCGCCAGCTCCTGCGTCAGCACTATCGATTGCGAATTCGTGAACTGACTCGCCCCGGTTCCGAACTCGGAACGGAACAACGCGCCGAGCTCGCCCGTCTTACCCAGCAGTTGCAGCGGTTCGACCTGCCCAAATAGCGCGCCGGGGCTTGAAGCGCCCGGATTCGCCCTCAACATAGCGGTCAAGGAGGTCGCCCCAGAGCCGGGTCGCGACCCAGCCTTGACCCGAGAATCCATCAGGCCACCGGCAATATAAGAATCTTCTGCTACAATGTAGGATTGATTTTTCTGCGTCCCACTTTCCTTGAGCCGTCTTGCCACGGCTCAAACAAGCACCTCGGAGTACGACCGCAATGAATCGTGAAGAGCAGCAATCCCAGCTCAAGGAACTGATTGCCAAGGGCAAGGAGCAGGGATACCTCACGTATACCGAGGTAAACGACCACCTGCCCGACTCGATCATCGACTCCGACCAAGTCGAGGACATCATTGCGATGATCAACGACATGGGCATCGCGGTGCATGAGCAGGCCCCGGACGCCGACAGCCTTCTGTTGTCCGACGGTTCGGTCTCTGCCGACGACGACGCCGAGGACGCCGTGGCGGCGCTCGCCTCCGCCGACAGCGACTTCGGCCGCACCACCGACCCCGTGCGCATGTACATGCGCGAGATGGGCACGGTCGAGCTGTTGACCCGCGAAGGCGAGATCCGCATCGCCAAGCGCATCGAAGAGGGCCTGATGCAGGTCCTGTTCGCGCTCGCCCACCATCCGGGCGCGATCGAACGGCTGATCCGTGAATACGACCGGATCGTCGAGAACAATGGCCGCCTGACCGACCTGGTGGTCTCCTTCATCGACCCGAATGATCACGCCAACGGTGAGGCCGTGGCCCGTGGCCTGGTGACGCCGGAACAGGCCCAGAAGGCCCAGGACGAGCAGAAGGCGGCTGCGGCGGCCGCCGCCGAGCAGCAGGCCAGCGCCGAACTGGATGCCATCGTCGACGAGGTGGAAGACGCCGAGGAAGACGAAGAAGCCGCCGAGCCGGTGGACACCGGCCCGGATCCGGAAGAGGCGCGCGAGCGCTTCGAAAAGCTGCGCAAGCTGCACGCCAAGGCGCACAAGGCCTTCGAGAAGGGCAACCGCGAGGCCTACGCTGTAGCGCGCGAGGCCACCGCCAAGTATTTCATGGAGTTCAAGCTGATCCCGCGCATGGTCGACCAGCTGACCACCCAGCTGCACGGCAGCATCGACCACGTCCGCCGCCACGAGCGCCGCATCATGGCGCTCGCCGTCGAGCAGGCCCAGATGCCGCGCAAGGCCTTCATCGACAGCTTCCCCAAGAACGAGACCAATCTCGACTGGATCAAGGAAGCCTGCAAGGCCAAGGGCAAGTACACCAACGCCCTGGCCCAGCACGAAGAAGAGATCGTGCGCCTGCAGAAGAAGCTGGCCGAGATCGAGCGCGAGGCCAGCCTGAACATCGCCGAGATCAAGGAGATCAACCGCCGCATGTCCATCGGCGAGGCCAAGGCCCGCCGCGCGAAGAAGGAGATGGTCGAGGCCAACCTGCGCCTGGTGATCTCCATCGCCAAGAAGTACACCAACCGCGGCCTGCAATTCCTCGACCTGATCCAGGAAGGCAACATCGGCCTGATGAAGGCCGTGGACAAGTTCGAATACCGCCGCGGCTACAAGTTCTCGACCTACGCCACCTGGTGGATTCGCCAGGCGATCACCCGCTCCATCGCGGACCAGGCGCGCACCATTCGCATCCCGGTGCACATGATCGAGACGATCAACAAGCTCAACCGCGTCTCCCGCCAGATGCTGCAGGAGATGGGCCGCGAGGCCACCCCGGAAGAGCTGGCCGAGCGCATGGAGATGCCCGAGGACAAGATCCGCAAGGTGCTCAAGATCTCCAAGGAGCCGATCTCCATGGAGACCCCGATCGGCGACGACGAAGACTCGCATCTGGGCGACTTCATCGAGGACGAGAAGGTCGCCTCGCCGTCCGACTCCGCCGCACAGGAGAGCCTCACCGAGGCCACCCGCGAGATCCTGTCCACGCTGACCCCGCGCGAGGCCAAGGTCCTGCGCATGCGCTTCGGCATCGACATGAACACCGACCACACCCTCGAGGAGGTCGGCAAGCAGTTCGACGTCACCCGCGAGCGTATCCGCCAGATCGAGGCCAAGGCCCTGCGCAAGCTGCGTCACCCGACCCGCGCCGAACTGCTGCGCACCTACACCGACGCCGAGTAACCGGCGTCCCGGCCCGGCGGCCGGAACCCGACCTAGCGATGCGGCGCCATCTTCCCCTTGCGGGTAGAATGGCGCCGCAGTCGTTTGTACGCTCCCCCCATACGGGCCTGTAGCTCAGTTGGTTAGAGCAGGGGACTCATAATCCCTTGGTCGTCGGTTCGAGTCCGACCGGGCCCACCATTAAAATCCGCTACTTACAAGTCAGTCGGTAGGATGCGATGAGCACAGCGAATCGCATCGGGCACCTTGGCGCACCATCTGCGGCAGGCTGCAGGCCAGGGTCTGCAACCCTGAAACCTACTCCTGCTTTCCAGACTCCACGGCCTCCTGTGCGTCGTCGATGATTGCTTCGGCCTCCTCCCCATCGCCCGCCTTTTCCATGGGCCCTTCCTGGGTGGCGCGGGCCGAGGGCTGGAGCGCAAGGGCCACGAGGACGGCGTGGTGGTCCGAGCCAAGGGGTGGAAGCACTTCCAGGCTGACGAGGCGGAAGTGATCCGACGTGAAGACGTGGTCGAGTGGGAAGCGAAGACTACGGCTTTGCGCGTGGTAGGTGTTGAACAGGCCGCGGCCCACACGCGGGTCGAGCAAGCCACTGATGCGCTGGAACAGGCGGGTGGTGTGCGACCATGCCACGTCGTTGAAGTCCCCGGCGACGATGAACGGTTCATCGCCCCCTTGCTTCACGCGTTCAGCGACCTCTTTGGCGACAATCAGCAGCTCCGCGTCGCGCTGGTCGCTGTCCTCCCGGTCCGTATCGGCCTCCCGCTTCAGGCCCGGCGGCTTGGGATGAAGGCCATACAGCGTCATGATCCCGCCGGCTGGCGCGCGGACACCCGTGTGAATGGAGGGAACCTCGTCATCCACCAGAAAGCGCACCCGCGGGTTAACCAATTCAAGTCTGGAATACAGCAGGATTCCGTAGTGGTTCTCCTGCAGCTGGAACACCGTGTGGGAATAATCGGATAGGCGCGGACTGAGTTGCTCCTCCCACCATTGCGTTGGCTCCACAAGCAGGATCAAATCCGGGTCGGTCTGCTCGATGCTCTCCAGCAGCTCATCGGTCTGACGATTGTCGTAGCGGACATTATGGATCAGCAAGCGGACGGTATCGGCTCGCTCCGCTCCCTTGGCGTTTTCAACCTGAACGTTGGCCAAGGGGGGGGTGTAAGGAAAGATACGGGAGCCCTGCCAACCCAGCACCACCGGGAGCGGGACCGGTACGACAGCGGCCATCGGGCGCCATCCCTTATCAGGACCGGAAGCCCCCGCCTCGGACTGCTTGCGGCGGCGATCCATCATGTACACGACGGCCCATGCCAGCAGCGCCGCCACCATCACGACGGTGATTTGCACTCGAGGAAAATCAAAGACCCGCACCCACCACGCGCTAGTACGCAAGACCGGCATCAACGTGAACACGCACAAGGCCAAGCCAATCAGAATCAGCGTGATCCGGAGCAACGCATTCATTTGTCATTTCTCACAAAGAACCGGGCATCGAGGGGTGTCGGACGGGCCCTACGCGCCCAGTCCCTTGCACGGCGACGGATCGGCCGACACCTCGAACAGCGGGCGAGGTGGAAGGGTGGCTCCGGGACCCGTTTCTCTTGGTACTGTAAACGTTTCTGCCTGATCCTTTTGTGTGCCTTCGCACAGACCCCTACAGCCCGTTTCTCCCAGAGTTGAGGGAGCATTCCACTCGGCACTAGAGAGCGATCATGGCATTTACAGCAACTGACCCCATCAAGATTATATTTGCCATTCTCTTGCCGCCACTGGGTGTGTTTCTGGAGGTGGGTCTCAAGGGACACTTCTGGCTGAATATCGTGCTAACGCTGCTGGGCTTTATCCCGGGCATCATTCACGCTCTTTACGTCATACTCAAACATTAAAGCGAAACGGGGAGCCCACCCTTCGTCAGCAATGAGCACCCGATCGGGAGATCCCAGAGAGTCAACCGCAAAGCAGCAAGCCTCGCTGCGACGTCTCGCACATATCCTCGACACCGCAATTCCTTTGCCGGGTGGTTATCGCATAGGCTTGGATGGACTGATCGGTCTGATCCCGGGAATCGGGGACTTGATCGGGGCGGTGTTCTCGTCCTACATCATCGGACAGGCCTACCAGTTGGGCGCTCCACGTATGGTGTTACTGCGTATGGGCGGAAACGTCGCCGTGGATACCATCGTCGGAGTGATCCCGATGTTTGGGGATCTGTTCGATTTCGCGTGGAAATCCAACCGCCGAAACGTCGCCCTGCTTGACCAATACCTCGCCAATCCCCGGAAGATCAAACGGCGTAGTACAGCGTTGATGATCGGACTGACGATCGGGTTGGTAGCCGTTGCGATCGCGATCGTCTATGCAGTGATCCACTTGTTGGTTTGGGTAGGGACCAGCCTTGCCTAGGTAAACGCGGATGGCCGGGAAGGCGCAAACGGGCTCGGTCCGCCTTCCCGGACCGTCCACCTGAGTGACTTACTTGGTCGGCTTCGAATGGTTCCGATTAACCTTCGGATCCTCTTCCTTCGCACGATCCTTGCCGGCCTTCTCGGCGCGCTCCATTTCTTCCTTGTCGCCTTTTCCCGCTTTCCGGGCCGCGTCGTCAACCTTGCCCGACTCAACAAAATCCTGCGTGTCTTCGTTGTAACGCTTCGCGGATTTTCGGTCGCCTTCGCCCTGCATTTTCGACTTGTCTGTCATGAAACACCTCCTGTCCGACTGGATTTTCGATGGAAGCCGCGTGCTTGTGGATCCCATTGCGCTGCCCTGGGCAAGACCGCATAAGGTCATCGCCATCGGCTCCGCAGTGTGTTCATCGCCGCACCTGCGGCGATCGCCGGGAAAGGCTCGTCGGGCGGCAATGCTCATGGTGGTGAACCCGGCCTTTGGCAGGCCCCGAGGCGCCGTTCCGTCTCGCTACGAACTACTTCCCCTGCGGTGGCCACTATCCGCATCCTGCCCACGCCTTTCTGTGCGGTGGATAACAGAAGGGCACGGCGCGCCAGGAGGCGGCCTCTGGGAGCGGCGCCGCAGGCCTGGCTTGACTGATCCCAAGTCCAGTGGAGTGGGCGTCCTCCCCGGGATATCCAGGGCGGAGAT
The DNA here is from genome assembly GCF_001020955.1 of Thioalkalivibrio versutus. Lineage (NCBI taxonomy): Bacteria > Pseudomonadati > Pseudomonadota > Gammaproteobacteria > Chromatiales > Ectothiorhodospiraceae > Thioalkalivibrio > Thioalkalivibrio versutus. The sequence goes on along the minus strand of NZ_CP011367.1, from coordinate 365,324 downwards.
CCTTCGGTGACACCCCGTGGACGCCAATTGAGAGCATACGTCAGCCCCTGCTGCGGACGGCCTCAGCACCCTTGAAAATCCGAGAGGGCTGTTCAGACCTTGCCTTTTGCCTCTCTGGTGAAGGCGGGTCAACAGGCAAAGCCTGACCCCGACCTACGTTCAGGCGGCGTCGGCGGTGATGAGCCCGCGCTGGAGGTCGACGGTGATCCGCTGACCCTCGATGACCGTGGCGCAGGCCAGCAGGAAGATCTCCACGAACTCGTTTCGCTCCTCCTCCGGCATCTCCGAGGAGGCACTGGAGGCACTAAAGGTGCCGAACATGGTGTCGTGGGCGCCGGCCGAGTACAGGATCAGTCGCTGCATGGCGGTCTGGTCTTCCGGCGATGGTGCAGCAGTATCCAGGACCGGTTCGCCCATCTTCTGTTTGATGGTGGAATAGAGATGAAACAGGTATTCCGCCGCGCTTTCGCGGCCGCGCCGATCCTGCAGGGTGAAATTGGCGGAGACCGCCTGGCCACTGCGGGCGCGTAGCACGATGTGCTTCGACTCGGGCTGCTCGTCGGCGTACAGATTCAGGATGGTGGCCACGATGTCTCCAGAGCGGAATGGATGAGCCGGGGAGACTACGAGACCCCCTTTGAGATTGCCACGGCGGCCCCGTCAGTCGAGGGGTTATCCATGCGGGCGGATACGCGATTAGGGCCAAGTCGCCCTCCGGTCAATGATGCACCGGATCAGCCACGAAGTTCAGCCAGATCCAGGGGCCGTGCGGGCCCGGGTGCGCACAACACCCGACGGTCGAAACGCGCCCCAGGGCTCCACGCGTCTCCTGCTTCGCCATCCCGGAAACCGCGTAGCAGTTATCCGGAATCTCGGCGGCTGGGGTTGCCCCGACGGGGGGAGATCCCGGCTCTTCGCTTCGCTCCGGCCGGGATGACAGTGCAGGGGGTTGTATGCGTCGAGTTGGGCAGAATTGGGGCGGCCATGTTCGGTTGGTCTCGGGCTCAGACGGCCTCGGCAGGCAGGCCGGAACGATCTCGGTGATGAGTAGCTACTCGGGCTGCGGGAAAGGCAGATTCACGTGCAGGGGGGGGGGCGCCCATCGGGCCGCCGCGGAGGCACACAACAAGTGCCTGCCGAAGCGATATATCGCGCAAGTATCTGCTTAAACGGCATAGACCCCCGATTCACGGGACCCCGGCGCGTTAACGAGGGGGTAACGGGGTGCCTTCCACGGCGTTCATTCATCACTATTCTTGGGCAGAAGGGAGCCCTCCGGACGACAGGGGTTCTGGCACGGGCGGGTCGCCTATGTTCGGCACCGCACGGACCCAGTTCTCGTTGTTCCACTAGATTTTCTCCGTGATCAGGTTCCCGGCGGACAACCCCACTTGCCGCCTGACCGTTCCCGGCGCCCGCAACCCTTGCAGGGCACCGACCCGGTCACCCCGCCCATCGATGGAGAAACAAACCCATGACGCTTCAATACGGAAAGTCCCGACTCCTGGTACCAGCCCTGCTGGCGGCGTCAATCGGCCTGATTGGCTGCGGTGGTGGTGGCGATGGCGGGGGCGGGGGCGGCAACGCGCCTGCCACCGGGATCACAGTGGTGCCGGAGCGTTTCGACTTCGGGGTCATTACGGAAGGCAACCTGGACCAAGTACTCCCTCGGAAGTTCATTATCCGCAACGAGGGAACAACATCCTCCAACATTGGGTACATAATGTTGGATCAGTTTGAGGCCGACCAGTTTTCCCTGCTGGACCACTTGGGTGACAATAACGCCTGCGCACCAACCCCATTTTCCCTCGCCCCCGGTGAAAGCTGCACCGTTGAGGTCGAATTCAATCCAGATGAAATCGGCGAGTTCAAGACCGCTTTGTTCGTGCAGAACGATGCCCCCAACGTCGCCACGGTCGGGGGCACCCTGGCCAGGGTGGAAGGCACCTACGCAGAAGTGGATGAGATCCACGTCACCGTCAACCAGGTCCATGCCTGCGCCGTTAATGGCCCTCAAGCCTTTGTGTCCGTCACCGACCAAGAGAGATTCCCGATTCGGAACCTGCGCAAGGAGAATTTCATTCTTGAAGGGCTTGACCCAATATACGTCCGACAGGTCGGCGAGAATGACGCCTACATCCCGCTATCTCTAAGCATTGCGATGGACTACAGCGGCAGCATCACCGACTTCCCCGAAGTTGTAGACAACATGGAGGCGGGCGCGACGTTGCTGGTGAACGAGATGAAAGCCAACGATAACGCGGATATCATCAAGTACGCCGACGACGTCGAGTTCATGACGACCGAATTCACTTCCGAAAAGGACATACTGAAGGCCGCAATCGAAGCGTCACCCGGCCTCGACAGAGATACCGCGTTCTACGCCGCGACCGAGGAAGCCATCGAGCGATTCGGAACGGAAGGCGGCACCAACGACAGGAAGGCCGTCATCGCCTTGACCGACGGCGAAGATACTTTTGTTGACGATACGGAGGCTGCGCTGGGGGACGCTATTGATCAGGCGCTAGGGGTAGATATCCCTGTCTTCACCATCGGGTTTGGCCCATTCATTCAGGAAAGTGAACTAAAAAGACTCGCGGATGGCACGGGCGGCTTGTTCTACCAGCCGGCGAGCGATGCCAACCTCCAACAGGCCCTTCTGAAAGTAGCCCTCCTGCTCTTCGAATATCAATATGTGATCGACTTCAACCTCCCCGTTAGTTACGACAGAGATTCACTTGATGTCACGTTAACGCTTGAGGATTCCGAGCCCAGATTCAAGGATGTCGAACTCTACAGTGGGACCAAGGCCATCCCAGCTTGCCCGTAAAGGTCCTTGCGGCATTCCCCCCGAAGCCATTTTCGGCGGCGGTGGCGGTACTCCTTACGGAAGAAGCTGATGTCGTCGGTGATGTCCGCCAACCAGGCCGCGTTCGAACGTGATGGCTGGAGCTGCCGGTCCGGGTAGCTCCCCTCCACCGGCGGGACCTCATCCCGCTGGGTCGTCACGACGGACGTCCACTTCCAGACCAGGCGTAGCCTCTGTTCCTGGACGCGATGGCGGGTCCGATAGCACGGGCGACATCAACCACGTCGGCTCCACCAGGAGAAATCGGCTTGGTAATAGCGAGACACGACACCTTCGCGCCTCCGCGCGCGGGAAATCTCCGGAAAGCGTACGCCGCATGGCTCAGCACTCGACCCTGCTCGGCGAACGCGTCATGCTGAGCCACGCAGGATCGAGGAACCTGGGGCACCCAACGCGAGCGTGTCGATTAATCCGGGTTTCCCAGGGCACCGTTTTCCCTGGGGCCCCTTGCGAGGCTCGATCCGACTCGACCCAGCGAGACTCGCCGGGGCCAGACACGCAGACAACCCGCGAACGCCATTGACGATGCCACCTTCGCCCCGACTTTTACCGTTGCCCCTGCCCTGGATCCTCAGTGCCGGGCTACTGGCGGTAACGGCATGGCTGATCGCGGGTCTGGTCTGGTCGATCGCCGTTCCGGGGTATACATACCCCTCCGGCACCACGGTCCACGCGGAACGGGCACCCGCCAGTCGCCCCGACCCGTCTGCCGAAGCCGATGCCCCTCCGCGGTCCGGCTATACGCGAAGTGCCGCATTCTCCCCCTTCGGCACCTCTCGGGAAGCCGCCCCACAGGCCGTCGAGAACGCGCCGGAGACCCGCCTGAGTCTGGAGCTCCTCGGCGTTCTGGCGACCGGCCAGGGCAACGGCAGCGCGATCATTTCTGCAGGGGGGGCCAATGTCGAGCTCTACCATGTAGGCGACACCATCGGGAACCAGCTGGCGACGCTGCACCAGGTACGCGCGGACCGGGTCATCCTGGAGCGCGAAGGTCGACTGGAGACACTGCGACTCCCGCGGGGCGACGAACTGCGAGTCGATGGCAGCCGCTCCGATACCGATCAGCGACCATCGCAGGCCGCTGCCTCCCCGGCGCCGATCACGGCCAACATCAGTCGATCCCGCTGGCTCGACGACCCGCAGCGCGCCATGAATTCGCTGCGCGCCCAGCCCGTGCTGCGGGATGGTGCCCTGTTGGGGATTCGAGTCACCCCGACGCGCAACCAGCGCGAATTCGAACGCGCCGGTCTTCAGGAAGGCGACATCATCACCTCGGTCCAGGGGCAGCAGGTCCGCGACATCGAAGACCCCGAACAGATCCTCGCTGGACTCGGCGACTCCGACCGGGTGAACATCACCATAGAACGTGACGGGCAGACCCTGCCGCTGACCATCGAGTTAACCGAATGAGCCTTCGACTCCGCCTTGGCGCCCTCGCACTGTCCCTGATCTGCGCAGCGGGGGCCGTCGCAGCGGACGAGCTGACGCTCAATCTTCGCGACACCAACATCAGCAACCTGATCGATCTTGTGTCGGAGGAAACCGGGACCAATTTCATCGTGGACCCCCGGGTGCGCGGCAACATCACGGTCATTTCCAGCCGCCCCGTGCCCCGGGACGAGCTGATGGATCTGTTCCACGACATCCTCAAGATCCACGGATTCGCGGCCATTCCGGGCGAATCATCCACGCGCATCGTGCCCGACGCCCAGGCCAAGATGGATGCTCCCGCGATCCTCGATCTCGAGCCAGAAATGGACGCCGATGTGCGTGGCGGCAGCGTGGTCACCCATGTGATCGCGTTGCGGCATGTCGCCGCCGCCCAGCTCGTTCCGGTCCTTCGCCCGCTGATCCCGGCAGGGGGACATCTCGCCGCGGCCACCGAGCCCAATACGCTGCTGATCTCGGATACGCGCAGCAACGTGCATCGCATCCGCGCCCTCGTCGAACGCATGGACCTGCCATTCGCGGACGATTTCGAAGTCATCGAGCTCCGGCACGCCCGCGCCGGGGAACTCGCCGAGCAACTGCAGATCCTGGCACGGGAGGGCACGGGAGAGCTCGCCACACCCCAGGTCCTGGCGGATCGTCGCAGCAACGCCATCATCCTCTCCGGGCGCGAGGAGTCTCGCCTGCGCCTGCGCGGGCTCATTGCCCAGCTCGACCGAGAGATGGAAGAAGGGAACGCGCGCGTGCACTACCTGAAGTATGCGCGTGCCGAGGAGGTTGCCGAACTGCTGCGCAACATCGCCGAGAAAAGTCCGGATGTCGACCCCGACGCGCGGAGCGGAAGCGGGATCCATATCGAGGCACACGAGGCCACAAACGCCGTGGTGACCTTCGGCCCCTCCGACTTCATCCGCGACTTCGACATCATCGTCGAGCAGCTCGATATCCGACGCGCGCAAGTCCTGGTGGAAGCCGTCATCGCGGAAGTCTCGTCGGATCGCGTGCGGGATCTCGGCGTGCAGTGGGGCGCGATCGGGAACAGCGGGGTCGGGGTCCTCAACTTTTCCGGCCCTGGGTCACGCGGGATTCTCGAACTCGCCGCGGGCGTGGAAGGGTTCCTGGACGGGACTGTGTCCTCTCCCCCGGACATCGGGGACGGCCTGACCGCCGGGGGCGTGGGGTCGACCGGAAGCACACGGATCGCAGCCCTGGTCAACATGCTGCAACGCGACACCTCCAGCAACATCCTGTCCACCCCCAGTCTTCTGACGCTGGACAACGAGGAGGCCGAGATCGTGGTGGGCCAGAACGTGCCGTTCATCGTCGGGCGCTCGATCGAGGATTCGGGCCAGGCCTTCGACACGATTCGTCGCGAGGATGTCGGGGTGAAGCTCCGCGTGCGGCCTCAGATCAACCAGGGCAATGCCGTACGCCTGGAGATCGAACAGGAGGTCTCGCAGCTGGCGCCGGGTACTTCCGACGCCGCCGACCTCATTACCAATACCCGGACACTCAAGACCCACGTCCTGATCGATGACGGCGACATGCTGGTGCTCGGCGGGCTGATTCAAGAACAGCAAACCGACAGCGAGGCGCGCGTCCCCGGCCTGGGAAGCATCCCCGGGATTGGACGGCTCTTCCGGGCGGATCGCAACCAGACCGAGAAGCGAAACCTGATGGTGTTCCTGCATCCACGCATCGTCCGGGACAGCGCCCGTGGTGCCGAGCTGACCAGCGAGAAGTACAGCTTTATTCGCGGCGAGCAACTGCGCGAGCAGGCGCGCACCCAGCAGCGCGCCAGCCCGGTCCTGCCGGAATGGGAGCGCCTCACCCAGCTCCCGCCCAGCTTCGAAGATGTCCATGGCCATCGCGACTGAATGGCCGAGGGACCCCAGACCATGAGCGCGGGGGCGACCCGGGAACACGTGCCGGACGTCCCGAACACGCCCGGGACGCCGGTGGCGGGTACGTTCGCGGTGAGCTACACCTTCGCCCGCCGGGTCGGCGCCGTGCCCGGGGATCTGGTCGAGGGCCAACGCCAGATCTTCCTGCGCCACGACGCCGATCCGCAAGGGCTCCTGGAACTGCGCCGGCGCAGCCCCGAGCCGCTGAACCTGCAAACCGTCGATGACAAGACCTTCGAGCAGCGCCTGCGCGAGCGCTACGAATCCTCCAGCTCGCGGGCCATGCAATCGATGGAGGAACTCGATGGCAACCTCGACCTGTCGAGCGTGGCGGAATCCCTCGCCGAGCCGCAGGACCTCCTGGAGGCCGAAGACGATGCCCCGATTATCCGGCTCATCAATGCGCTGCTGACGGAGGCGGTACGGGAAAACGCGTCGGACATCCACATCGAGCCCTTCGAGAGCCGCCTGGCCGTCCGGCTGCGCGTGGATGGCGTCCTGCGCGAAATTCTGACCCCGCCCGCGGGGCTCGCTTCGATCATCGTCTCGCGCATCAAGGTGATGGCACGGCTGGACATCGCGGAGAAGCGTCTGCCGCAGGATGGACGCATCTCCCTCAGGGTCGCCGGTCGCGCGGTGGACGTGCGCGTCTCCACCCTGCCCTCGGGCCACGGAGAACGCGTGGTGATGCGACTGCTGGACAAGCAGGCCGGTCGCCTCGACCTCACCCACCTGGGCATGGATCCGGATACCCGTGACACCCTGGAACGGATTGTCACGCGGCCGCACGGGATCGTGCTGGTCACCGGCCCGACCGGGTCGGGCAAGACGACGACGTTGTACGCGGCGCTGACCCGGCTCAATGACCGCAGCCGCAATATCCTGACCGTCGAGGACCCGATCGAGTACTACCTCGACGGGATCGGACAGACCCAGATCAACAGCCGTATCGACATGACCTTTGCCCGCGGGCTGCGGGCCATCCTCCGCCAGGACCCGGATGTCGTGATGGTCGGCGAGATCCGCGATGTCGATACCGTCCAGATCGCGGTGCAGGCGAGCCTGACCGGTCACCTGGTGTTTTCCACCCTGCACACCAACTCCGCGATCGGGGCCATCACGCGCCTGCGCGATATGGGTGTGGAGCCCTTCCTGCTCTCCTCCACCCTGAACGGGATTCTCGCCCAGCGGCTGGTACGAGTCCTTTGCAAGGACTGCCGCGAACCCCACCCGGCATCGCCAAGGGAATGCGAGCTGCTGGGCGTCGCTTCAACGGAACCTCCCACCCTCTACCGTGCGAATGGCTGTCCGAGCTGCAACGACCTCGGCTATCGGGGCCGTACCGGTATCTATGAACTGGTGGAGGTGGACGAACGCCTGCGCACACTTATTCATGACAACGCCAGTGAACAGGCCATGGTCCGGGCCGCGCGCGAGAACAGCGTGAGTCTCCGTGCCGATGCCTGCCGGCGGGTTCTCGACGGCACGACCAGCCTTGAGGAAATGCTGCGCGTCACCGAGGCGGGTTAGGGCCATGCCGGCCTTCGAATACCAGGCGCTGGACGCAGCCGGCCGAACCCGCAAGGGCGTAACCGAGGGGGATACTGCCCGCAGCGTCCGGTCCCAGCTGCGCAGCGAAGGCCTGACCCCACTGGATCTGCTCGAGATCGGCGAATCCTCGGCCGCCACCCGGGGTACCCGGACCCACTCGGGACGCGGCGGGGCCGGCAGCATCGGTGCCCTCGATCTCGCGCTTGCGACACGCCAGATGGCCACCCTTGCGCGCGCCGGCTTGCCGGTGGAGGAATGGCTGGCGACCGTCGCACGCCAGTCCGAAAAGCAGAAGGTGCGCAACATCCTGAGTGCCGTGCGCACCCGGGTCATGGAGGGGCACTCGCTGGCCCAGGCGCTGGGCGCGTTCCCGCGCGCGTTCCCCGAGATCTACCGCAGCACCGTCTCGGCCGGCGAGGCCTCCGGGCATCTGCACCTGGTACTGGAGCGCCTGGCCGAATACCTCGAGAATCGTCACGCGTTGCGGCAAAAGGTCATGCTCGCCCTGATCTACCCGGTCATCTTGACCCTGGTGGCCCTGGGCGTGACCGTGGGCCTGGTTGTCTATGTCGTGCCCGAAGTGGTCCAGGTCTTCGAGGGCCTGGACCAGCAGCTGCCGACACTGACCCGCATGCTGATCAGCACCAGTGATCTGTTGCGAACCTATGGCCTGTACGCGCTGATCGCCCTGGGCGTGCTCGTGGCACTGCTGGCCCACTGGCTGCGCAAACCCGGGCCGCGCATGCGCTTCGACCGGCTGGTCCTGCGCCTCCCGCTCGTGGGGCGCCTGGTCCGGGGGCTCAACACGGCCCGGTTTGCGCGCACCCTCAGCATCCTGTCCGCCAGCGGGGTGTCGCTCCTGGATGCGCTGCGCACCGGCGCCGAGGTCATCGACAACCGCCCCATGCGCGCCGCGGTGGAGGATGCCTCGCTGCGAATCCGCGAGGGCCGCAGCATCGGTCAGGCCTTGGAAGAGACGGGATACTTCCCGCCGATCACCGTACACTTGATCCGTAGCGGCGAGTCCAGCGGGCGGCTCACCGAGATGCTGGAACGGGCCGCCGAGACCCAGGAACAGGAGGTCGAATCCCGCATCAGTATCAGCATGGGGCTGTTCGAACCCTTGCTGATCCTGACCATGGGCGGCATCGTCCTGGTCATCGTCCTCGCCATCCTGCTCCCGATCTTCGAACTCAACCAGCTGGTGAATTGAACATGCAAGAACCGCGCTCTGCCTGCCTTGCGCGTACCGGATTCCGCGGTACCCGGGGCTTCACCCTGATCGAGATCATGGTGGTGGTGGTCATCCTCGGCATCCTTGCGGCCATCGTGGTCCCTCGCGTGATGGATCGCCCGGACGACGCCCGGATCACCAAGGTCAAGCAGGATATCCGCACCCTGGAAAGCGCCCTGAATCTCTACCGGCTGGATAATTTCCGGTACCCGACCACCGACCAGGGACTGGATGCCCTGGTGGAACGCCCGCGCAGCGGCCCGGAAGCCCCCCAGTACCGCCAGGGCGGCTACATGGACCGCCTGCCAAGCGACCCCTGGGGCAACCCGTACCAGTACCTGCACCCCGGGCGACATGGCGACTTTGACGTCTTCAGCTATGGCGCCAACGGCCGCCGCGGTGGCGAGGGCATCGAGGGCGAGATCGGCAACTGGAACATGGACGAGTTCTGAGGACGCCAATGGCGACCCGCCGCGCATGCCCCACCGGCTTCACCCTGCTCGAACTGCTGGTCGTGATGTTCATCATCGGCGTGGTGGCCAGCATCGGCGTACTGTCCATGAGCCAGCTGGGCAGCCGAAGCCTCGAACAGACCGCTCGCCAGCTGGCGGGCCAGATCGAACTCGCCCGGGAACACACCCTGTTGACCGGCCAGGCGCTGTCCATCGGCATTGGCACGGAGGGGCTGGTCATCCTGGAGCGCCAGTGGATCGACGATGCCCAGGTCACCTGGACACCGATCGAGCGGGGGCCGCTGGGCCCGCGGGACTTCCGGCAACACGGGCTGCAGCCACGGCTTTACGTGGACGGGCGGCGCAGCAGCCTCCGCGAAGGGCCGGAACATAACCGCATCGCCATCAGCAGCAGCGGCGACATCGAACCCTTTGAACTGGTGCTGGAACACCCCGACGGGCAAAGCGGTCTCGTGCTCCGGGCCGAACGGGGTCAACCCATCCAGGCCTTCGAACACCCGCCACCGGTACGCGGCGAGCCCCGCCACTTGCTGATGGCCCGTCCGGCACAGCCCAACTAGCCATGCTGGCACGCGGCGCCCGGCGCGGATTCACGCTACTCGAGGTCCTGATTGCCCTGGTGGTGCTCGGCGTCGCCCTCGGGGCCCTCATCAAGGCGGGCAGCGAACACGCGCGCAATACCGCCTACCTGCAGGAACGCACGCTGGCCGGATGGGTGGCCAGCAACCTGCTCGCCGACTACGAGGCCGGGTTGCGGCGCGTCGATGTCGGCACCCAGCGCATCCAGTCCACACTCGCGGACCGCGAATGGGAGGCCCGCATCGAGATCACCGATACGGTCATCGACGCCCCAATCGAGCTGCCGGCGGTGCGCCGCATCGAGGTCCGAGTGTGGCCGCTGGATGGCCACCCCGACCATCCCCTCGCCCAGGCGACCAGCTATGCGTTGCCCTGACGTGCCAGCACGGCGGTCATGCGCATCGAGCGCCGCGCGCGGTTTTACCCTGCTGGAGTTGCTCGTGGCCGTGGCCGTGTTCGCCACCGTTGGCGTGCTGGCCATCGGCGGACTGCGTGCCGTGCTGATGGCGGACCATGCCACGCAGGCCCAGAGCCAGCGCCTGGCGGAGCTTCAGGTCACACTGGCTGTGCTGGAACGCGACCTGCGCCACAGCATCGAGCTGCACCCCCGCGACGGCTACGGCGACCGCCTCCCCGCCCTGCGCTACAGCCCGGTCACGGACCCGCGGCAACTGGAGCTGGTACGGGCGGGAAGCGGGGAACACGGCCGTCTGGCGCGGGTCGCCTGGAGAGTCAGTGAACGGGGGCTGGAACGGGTTACCTGGCCGGTGTTGGACGGTGCCCTGCCGGAATCCGAGCAGGTGCGCCTGTTTCTGGGCCGGGATGCACACGCCGGGCGAGCGTCCACGGCGAACGGCCAGATGGCGCGGGACACGGGCGATGAACTGGAGATCCGCTTCGACTTTGTCGATGGCGACACCCTGGAGGTCACGGACAGCTGGCCGCCGCTGGATGGCGGCGACCGCCGACCGGCGCAGGTGATCGTCCGCCTGGTCGTTCCGGGACTCGGACCCGTCGAGCGCCGCATTGCCCTGCCGGGGGCCCAGTGAAGGACAGGAATTCAGGTGCCGCGCTGATCACGGCCCTGCTGGTGGTCGCGATCGCCAGCGTGACGGCGGTCACCATGACCATGCGCGACAGTCAGCAGGTGTTCCGCGCGGCCACCATCCAGGACCAGGATCGGGCGCGGCACCTGACCCAGGGGGCCGAAACCGTCGCCCTGCACATGCTGGAAAGGCTGCCAAACTACGACGACCTGCCGTGGGACGGCTGCGCGTCTCCGACATTGCCTCTGGAGTTAGAGGGTGTCGGCGTGCGCGCCCGCCTGGAGAACCTTCACTGCCGCTTCAACCTCAATAGCGTCGGGCGCGCCGATGACCCACCCCTTGAGGCCTTCGCCGGCCTGATCGAGCACGCCCTCGCGGCAACCGAGGGTCAGTCGGGTAACGCCCAACGCCTGGCGGTCGCCGTACATGACTGGATGAACCCGGAAACGGACGACCCGGTATACCGCGGCCTGGAACCGCCCCGACTCAGCGGCAACCGCCCGATGCGCCTCGCGTCGGAGTTGCTTCAGGTACACGGGTTCGATCCGGACCTCTGGCAGGCACTGGCGCCCTGGGTCGTGGCCCGGCCGGGCACGGACAACGCCATCGACATGGAACGCGCCCCGGACCCCGTCACCACCGCGGCGCTGGGTCAGGCGACCGAACAGAGCCGCGACATTCGCTATTTCCGTCTACAACTGGTTGTCCGCATCGCCGGACGGGATTATTTTCACTGCGCGATCCTCGATGGCCCCAACGGGCGTACCATTATTCGCGAACACGCCCCCTGCGAACCCTGAACAAGAAAGCCGGATGCCTGCAGACGCCTTTCACTCACCGGACCCCGCATGAACTGGTTCCTCTTCCAGCTGCCAGAGCCCGAGATGCTGGGCGCGGACACGCCGCTTCGGCTGCGCTGGCTGCGGCTGCGCAGGAACGGCGCGCTCGCGGATCAGGGCGAGGCGGCACCGGACGAGCTGCGCGCCCTGCTCGCCGCGGACGACCATGCGGTTGCGCTGCTCCCCGGGGAACGCGCGCCTCTCCATCGGGTGTTCGTGCCCGGGAAGTCGGGCCGCGTCCGTCGCCGCGCGCTTCCGTTCGCGCTGGAAGACCGCCTCAGCGAGGATCTGGAACAGCTCCGGATTGTTGCCGGCCCTCGCCACGGTACCGAGACCCTGGCCGGCGTGGTCGCGCATCGGGATCTGGACCGCTGGCAAGACTGGCTTCGCGAGCATGGAATCCACGTGTCGCACATGATCCCGGACCTTGCGCTCCTGCGAAGCCTGGACCCGGGCGATCAGGTCTTCCTGTTCTCGGGAACGCACCGCAGCATCGTGCTTTCGCCCGAGGCCGAACCCCTCGCGATGCCCCGCGAAGTTGCCAGCTGGTGGTTGCAACAACGCTCCGCCGCCACCACGGCCTCCGATGACACCAGCGCCGACGAAACGCAGTCTCCCCAGGCTGCGGTTCATGTGGTGGATCCGGCCGCCGAACCCGACCCACGCGCACCCCTCCAGCCCCCACCCGAATGGTCCGGCGACGTCCTCGAGCTCCTGCTGGCCGGGGTGCAATCGGGGAGCCTGCCGCCATCCGATCTACAGCGCGCCGTACGGACTGCACTAGCCTTCGACTTCGCATCCTCCGCCGAAAGCCCGACCTCACTCGGCGCCCTTCCCGCACCATGGCGCGCACCGGCGGCACTGGCGCTCGTGCTGGTGGCAGTCTGGCTTGGGTCCGTGTGGCTGGAGGCCTGGCAACTCGAGCGAGAATACCGGGCGACCGAACGGGACATCGCGGCCCTGTTCGAGGAAACCCTGCCGCAGGCCCGCATGGTCGACCCCGTGGGTCAGTTCGAAAGCCTGCTGGGGCAGGCCGCGCCAGGCGCGTCGACCCCGACCGTACACAACCCCCTCGGCGAAGCCCTTGCCAGCATCATGGAGGGCCTCGCCCCGCGCGACCTCACCCTGCAGCGTCTGCGGGGCGACCCGGATCGCCTCGAGCTCGAACTGGAGGGCAGCGGAATCGCGGAACTGGAACAGTTGCGCGAGGCCCTGCGCGAGGCCATGTCCGCGCGTGTGCGGATCGTCTCGGCCGAAACCGGTGAGCAGGGTGTCCGGGCGCGCATGACCATCGAGCAGCAACCATGAAGGCCTACTGGGACGACTTGCGGACCCGCGAGCAACGGATCCTGCTGGCAGGTGGCTTGGTCCTGCTGATCGCGGCGGTGTTTCTGGGCGTCGTCGAGCCCCTGCTGGAAAGCCGCGAACAGTCCCGCGACCGACTCGCCGAGGCGCGCGCGGAGCTGGCCTGGATGCAGGCCAACGCCCCCGAGGTCGCGGCCGCCCGCAGCCGCGAACCGACACAGGACAATCAACGACCGCACCTTGAAGGCCGCTCGCTGATCGCCCACGTGGATGCCTCCGCGCGGGCCTTCGGTCTCGGCGAGTACCTGGCACGCGCGCGCCCTGGCGATACCGGCGTGACCCTGCACCTCGAGGGGGCGCCCTACAGCGACCTGATGCGCTGGCTCGGCGAACTGGAACAAGAAGACGGCGTCGTGCCCGGACGCATCTTGCTGGAACGCGTCGTCGCACCGGGGCACATCAATGCCGAACTCTTTCTGACCCGCGAGTCGTAGCGTGACCGTCGCCCCCGACAACCGCGTCGATGAACGCCACCGGGATCGCCCTGCATGGTTCTCGCTGGGGGCGCTTTTTGTTCTCGTCCTGCTGCTTGCGCTGGTCGTACGCGCACCCGCTTCCGTCGCGCTGGCGGGTGCCGAGCGGTGGGCCGGTTTGCCGGACACAATCACCTGGGAACGGGTGCACGGTTCGCTCTGGCAGGGTAGCGTCGAGGGGGTTCAATCACCGGTGGGGCCGCTGGGCCAGCTGCGCTGGGATGTGCGCCCCGGCGAGCTTCTGCGCGGGGGGCTGGGCGCCGACATCCTCTGGACCCCACCCGGCGGCGGCGAACTCCGGGGAGCGCTCCGGCTTGGCCTCGACAGCGTGCAACTCTCCGGGCTCGAAGGGGCTCTGCCCGCGGCTGCCTTGCATCAGTGGGACACGGGCATCCCCCTGGTTCTGGACGGCCGGCTGCAGACCAGCGGACTGCACCTCCGGATCCATCGGGACGGAACGGTGGAACAGGCCGCGGGGCGGGTCAACTGGCAGGAAGCGGCCGCGGGACTCCCCCGTCCCTTGCCCCTGGGCGAGCAACGCGCCACCCTGCGCGAAGAGGACCAGCGCTTGGGGATCGACCTGGATGCCGCCCCGGATGCCGAACTGGGAATCACCGGCACGATTCGCCTGGACCTGCGTACGGATCCCCCGGGCATGGATGCGCGGGTTGTGCTGGACCCGCGCGCCCACGCGGATGCCGCCATTCAGCGTTTGCTCGAAAACAATCTTCGCCGTGACGATCAGGGACGGTATCTATGGACCGCAGGATCAGCCCCGTGAAATCCGAACAAAACCCGATAACCCCCCGCCGGTTCCGGCCTGCCGCGCTAACCGCCAGCGCGCTGTTCGGCCTGATTCTGGCGGGGTGCGCCACCACCCCGCCAACCGGGTCCGAACCCCCGCCAGAGGATGTCCGCTATGCCCTGGAACGCGGAGACTGCCGTGCGGCTTACAGTGCGCTGGACACTGCCGACGCACCCGCCTCGGTCGACGTCCGCCTGTCGGTCGCCCGGGTATGCCTGCAGCGCGGGGAATTCGCGCGCACCCGCAACCTCACCGATACCATCCGCCAGGAGAACCCGGATCATCCGGATATCGACTACGCCGCGTATCTCGGTGCCCTCGCGCATCTGGGAACATGGAACCGGGCCGCGTCCGCGCCGCCGAAGCAGCGTAGCGAACAGGGCCGCCAGGTCTTCCTCCAGCTTGCCGCCTTCCTCAACGACTACCCCATGTCGGAGTACGCGGAGTCGATTGCCCCACGCCTGGCCCGTATGCGCGAGAACCTGGCCAGCATCGAACTGGAGATCGCCGACCGATCCGCCGCGGCCGGGCACGCAGACGAGGCCCGCGCACGAATCGAGTACGTGCGCGACTATTACCCGGGTACCACGGCCGCCCAAACCGCCGCCGAGAGACTGAAGGCTCGCCACGCCGACGAAGACGATACCGGGAACTAACCGACCAAGGCACCCAGCAACATTCGATCTCCACAAACGACAAGGGGCGCCGGGTTTTCACGGCGCCCCTTGTCGTTTGGCTGGCACAGGGAAGTGCCCCAATCGGACGGCCGACACTAGACTGTCCGGGGGATTCAATTCCGTCGTCTCGCCGGCCTTGAAGGTCAGGGCCACCGTGCACCCGGCTGCCAAGACTTCTGCGTCCCCGAACGGGGGGGCGGAGTCTTTGCCTTGCAACGCGAGAAAATCGATCTCGCGAACGAATCGCCTGCACCGAGATCGATGCGAATGCGTTCGCCGTCGGAAGGCTATAGCTCGATATGGACAAAGCGGGCCACCACCCGGCTGGCCGAATCGACCGGGGCATCCGTCACGGCAAGGCTCATCGGTCCGGTCCCACCGCCGCTGCTCCCGCCAAAACAAGCGACCCGACCCGCGTCGCGAATGGGCGGGGTCGCCTTGCGATTTCGGCGAGAACTCGGCAGGCGTCGGTCCGCCGCGCAGGTGCCCCCTCAGGCAACCAGGACCGTCAGAAGCGGTCGAGGCTGGCGAGGGGGCCCGACAGATCGCGGATGCGCATCCAGGAGGCGATGCTGGCGCGCCAGCGGCGGGTAGGCAGGACGGCATGGGGTACGGTCTGACTGAGGAACATCACCAGCGTCCCCGCGCGTGGCTGGATGCGGCGGATCTCGCGCCCTTCGCTGTCGTAGATTGCGAGCTGGCCGCCGTCGCGTTCGCGCCAGTGACGGTTCAGGTAGAACACCAGCGACAGGCGGCGGCAGTTGCCGGCCTGGAAGGCGTCCACGTGCCGGGCGTAGTGCGTGCCAGGCGGATAGAGGGCGAAGTGGGACTCGGTCTCGAACAAACCCGGAATCAGCGCCCGGCTCGCCTGCAAACGAATCTCGTCGAGGCGCGCCATGAACGCCTGCTGCGCGGGACTCGCGCCATCCAGCCAGTGAATCCAGTCGCCGCGGGTCGCCCGGTCCCGATGGCGCTCGCCGGCGCGGCCGATCCGCGCCTGCGCCAGTTGCGCCGCATCACGCAGCGCATAGACCTCCTCTCGCAGGGCGTCGACGATCTCCGGCGGCTGGAAATCGGGCCAGACGAGCAGATGCTCGCGCGCCAGCGCATCCAGCCAGCCGTCGGGCGCGCAAAATTCGGAGGAGGAGTCGGCCACGACCGGCGCCAGGGTCGGCGCGGCGGTCTCGGCGGCTTCCAGCCATTCGGGGCCAAGGGCAGGCAGGTTCACGTACTCGGGTCTTCCATTCGGGCCGCGATCGCGGCGCGCAGGCGGGCGCCTGTCAGGCAGACGCCCAGATCAGCGTCTTCCCCACAGGATATATACCGGGAACGCCGGGGTGCGCAAGGGCTTTATAGCACCGTTGCCCTGCCAGGAGGCTGCAGACTAGTACGCCAGAAAACCGCCGGCGATCAGGTGCTGGCGCAAGGCGGCCTGGGCCTCGGTGACGCGGGCGCGGGGGCCGCGCAGGCCCAGCTCGACCTGCGGCGCCTGGCGGTCCATGCGCGGGAGACAGGAGATGCGCAGGTCGGGGAACGCGGCCTCCATGGCCTCGAGCACTGGGACCAGGCGGCTCTCGGTGACATTCTCCAGGCGCAGGACCTCTTCCACGGCGCCCGCCGCCGCATCGCGGTCGGGGAAGCGCTGCTCCAGGACCCAGCGGGCCATGGGCTCGGCCATGGCCGGGAAACCGGGTACGCAGTGATGCTGCGCACAGCTAAAGCCGGGGATGCCGTTGACCGGGTTCGGGATCAGGCTGGCCCCCTCGGGGAGCTCGGCCATGCGTACGCGGTGGGGCCAGGCGTCGGCACCGAAGCGCTCCTCGAGGATGGCCATGAACTCGGGATGAGGCGCCAGCGGCTGGGCCAGTGCCTCGGCCAGGCAGGCGCGGGTGCGATCATCCGGGGTCGCGCCGATGCCGCCGAAGCTGAACACCTCGGCGCCGCTGGCCAGGGTCTCGCGGAAGGTCTGCGTCAGCAGGCAGGCGTTATCACCGACGATACGGATCCACGCAAGTTCCAGCCCCCTTTCCGCCAGCGCCGCGGTCAGGTGCGCCTGATGCCGATCGCGGCGTTTCCCGCTCAGGAGCTCGTCGCCGATGATCACGGCGCCGATCTCGATCGTGTGCGATCCCTGGCCGTCCATCGTGGGTCGATCCATCGCCGATCTACTGCTTGGCACCCATGGCCAGCGCGCGCTCGCGCGCAGCCGCACGCGCCTCGGGGGCGTTGTCCGGATCGTCGAGCCACGGCGCCAGGTGCTGCTGTAGCAGCCCGGCCAGGAAGTCGAGATGATCGGCGCGGTCGTTCAGCGCCGGGATGTAGTGGAAGCGCTCGCCGCCGGCCTCGGTGAAGATCTCGCGGTTTTCGTCGCCGATCTCCTCGATGGTCTCCAGGCAATCCGCCGAGAAACCGGGGCAGATCACGTCCACCGAGCGCACGCCCTGCCCCGGCAAGGCCTCCAGGGTCTTGTCGGTGTAGGGCTGCAGCCATTCCTCGCGACCGAAGCGCGACTGGAAGGTGACCTGCCACTGGTCGTCGTTCAGCCCCAGCGCCTGCGCCAGCTTGTGCCCGGTGGCGTGGCACAGGCAGTGGTAGGGGTCGCCCTGCAGCAGGTAGCGTTTGGGGATGCCGTGGAAGGACATCATCAGGCGATCGGCCTGACCATGCGCCTGCCAGTGCTCGCGCACGCTGTTGGCCAGGGCCTCGATGTAGCCGGGCTGGGCGTCATAGGCGGCGATGAACTGCAGATCGGGCACCCAGCGCCAGCCCTTGAGCACGTCGGCCACGGCATCGAAGGTGGAGCCATTGGTGCTGGCCGAGTACTGCGGGTACAGCGGCAATACGACCACACGACGCACGCCCTGGCGGCGCAATTCGTCCAGGCCGGATTCAATGGACGGGTTGCCGTAGCGCATGCCCAGGGCGACCGGGACATCCTCGCCGACCTGCGCGGCCAGGCGCTCGCGCACACCGGCGGCCTGGCGTTTCGAGATCGCCAGCAGCGGCGAGCCCTCGTCGGTCCACACGGTTGCGTATTTCGCCGCCGAGCGCTTGGGCCGAATGTTCAGGATCACGCCGTTCAGAATCAGCCACCAGATGGGTCGCGGGACCTCGACCACGCGCGGGTCCCAGAGGAACTCCTTCAGGTAACGCCGCAAGGCGGGCGCGGTGGGTTCGTCCGGCGTCCCCAGGTTGGTCAGCAAAACGCCGACGCCGCGCGCCTGGCCATGGCGATAATCCGCTTCTCCGAAATACTTCATGGGGCTCCTTGCAGGCATGGGGGACGGTGACTCCCTGTCGGAGTCACGGAGCGTCGCTTTGGTTCACACGCCAAGGATACCCGCGGGCACGAGTGGGCGCGCGCCCGGGACGGATCAGACGCTACGACCCCGCAACGGGCTGGTACGCGGGAAGTGCGCCTGCAGGAACTCCATCTGGTCGGCCAGCACGCGCTTGCCCTTGAGGAAGATGTATTCCGCGTGGGTGGGCGTGAACGGGATGGCGAGCAACTGCATCCCGGCCTCTTCCGGCGTGAACCCCGCCTTGTGGTTGTTGCAGCGCTTGCAGGCGGTGACCACGTTGGTCCAGGTGTCTTCACCGTCCTGGCTGATCGGGGTCACGTGGTCGCGGGACAAATCGCGTTCGGGGAACGCGTGACCGCAGTAGAGGCAAAGGTGGGCATCGCGGCGGAACAGGGTGGTGTTATTGAGCGGGGGGATGTAGTCGTTGAAGCGGGACTTGCGGGTGCCGTGAGTGGCGATGATCGAGTTGACCTCGACCCGCGACTGCAACCCGGTGCGCGCGTTGATGCCGCCGCGCATGCGATATAGCGGGCTGCCACAGGTGTAGGCCACCTGCTCGGTGTAATAGAGGCGCACGGCCTGCTCCAGGCCGATCCACTCCAGCGGCATGCCCGCGGCATCCGTGCGCAGGACCTGATGCTCATTCGGCAACATGACCCCGTCCCGTCTCAAGGAAACACGGATTTGCTCACGCGGCGTACGGGTGAACAAATCCATGCCGCCTTCGATACCCGAAAAACAATAAACAGCCTTCAGGAACAAAGCAATTACAACGCCATGACCCGCGGTATCGTAAGCTCGCCCAACCTGACGGGCCCGGCAACGAGGGTGGACACGGTTTAAGCACGAGGCCGGATCCGCTACACTCGCGGGTCGTTTTTTGTGCGGCACGCCCGAATCACGCGTGCCGCATCCGATTTCACCACCCGCGAGCGCGGCTGATCGTCCCATAGGGAATACGGGAACGCTTGGCCCGGGGAGAGAGCGCATGGCAATCAAATTATCCGTTCCCAGGGAATCCGCCAGTGGCGAGCGCCGCGTGGCCCTGGATCCGTCGGTAGCGGCCAAGTTCAGCGATATGGGCATCACGGTGCAGCTGGAAAAGGGTGCCGGTTCCGAGGCCCATTTTCCGGATGCGGCCTACGAGAAGGCCTCCGTGGTCGACACCGAGACCGCCTACGGCCAGTCGGATCTGATGGTCCGCGTGGCACCGCCGACAGTCGAGGAGATCAACCAGCTGCCGGAAGGCTCGACCGTGGTCAGCCTGTTCCACGCTCACCGCAACCCGGATGTGGTCAAGGCGATGCAGGAGCGCAAGATCCTGAGCTTCGCGATGGAGCTGATCCCGCGCATCTCGCGCGCCCAGAGCATGGACGTGCTGTCCTCGCAGGCGGCCGTGGTCGGCTACAAGGGCGCGATCATGGGCTCCGATCTGTCCTGCCGCTTCTTCCCGATGCTGACCACCGCGGCCGGCACCATCCGCCCGGCCAAGGTCATCGTGATCGGCGCCGGCGTGGCCGGGCTGCAGGCGATTGCCACGGCCAAGCGCCTGGGCGCGATGGTCGAGGCCTATGACGTGCGCTCCGCCACCAAGGAGCAGGTCGAGTCGCTGGGCGCGAAGTTCCTCGATCTAGGCGTCTCCGCCGAGGGCGAGGGCGGCTACGCCCGCGAACTGACCGCGGAAGAGAAAAAGCAGCAGCAGGATGCCCTGGGCGAGTACATCGCCAAGGCCGACGTGCTGATCACCACCGCCGCGATCCCGGGACGCGATGCACCCAAGCTGATCCCCAAGATCATGGTCGAGGGCATGAAGCCGGGTGCGGTCATCATCGACCTGGCGGCCGAAGGTGGCGGCAACTGCGAGCTGAGCAAGCCCGGCGAGACCCACGACCACAAGGGCGTGATCATCCATGCCCCGTTGAACGTGCCCTCGCAGGTCCCGCTGCATGCCTCCGAGATGTATGCCAAGAACCTGCTGAATTTCCTCACGCCGATGATCGCCGAAGGCGGCGAATTCCAGCCCGACTGGGATGACGAGGTCATCGCCAAGAGCGTGCTGACCCGCGATGGCGAGATCGTGCACGAGGCCACCCGCGAGGCCCTGAAGGGAGCTCAATCATGATCATCGAAGGCTTTATCGCGCTGTACATCTTCATGCTCGCGGCCTTCACCGGCTACGAGATCATCTCCAAGGTCCCGGTCATCCTGCATACCCCGCTGATGTCCGGTTCCAATTTCGTCCACGGCATCGTGCTGGTCGGGACCATGGTCGCACTCGGCCACGCCACGACCCCGCTGGAACAGGCCATCGGCTTTGTCGCCGTGATCCTGGCCGCGGGCAACGCCGTGGGTGGCTATGTCGTCACCGAACGCATGCTGGAGATGTTCAAGACCAGCAAGAAGGACGACAAGAAGGGAGATAACGCATGAGTCTGATTATCAACCTCGCCTACTTTGCGGCGGCGGTCCTGTTCATCGTCGGCCTCAAGCAGATGTCTTCGCCGACCACCGCGCGGCCGGGCATCATGTGGGCCGGCGTGGGGATGGTGCTCGCCACGCTCGTGACCTTCGTGCATCCGGAGGTCTCCGGGGGCGTGAACTACACCCTGATCGTCCTGGGTATCGTCATCGGTGGCGGTCTCGCCTGGTGGAGCGGCAAGAAGGTCGCCATGACCGACATGCCGCAGATGATCGCGCTGTACAACGGCATGGGCGGCGGCGCCGCGGCCGGCATCGGCGCGATCTACCTGCTGCAGGCCACCCCGGAAAGCGTCACCAATACCGGCCTCGCGATCGCCACCACCGGCTCGCTGATCGGTGCGGTGGCCTTCTCTGGCTCGCTGGTGGCCTACGCCAAGCTGCAGGGCCTGATGAAAAAGACCTTCCACTTCCCGGGCCAGCAGGTGGTGAACATCGCCATCTTTGCTATCACCGTGATCCTCGGCTTCATGCTGGCGACCGGCGGCGGCGAGATCGGCTCGGCCACACTGCTGCTGTTCTTCGTCCTGTCGCTCGCCTTCGGCATCCTGATGACCCTGCCGATCGGCGGCGCCGACATGCCGGTGGTCATCTCGCTGTACAACGCCCTCACCGGCCTGGCAGTCGGCCTCAAGGGCATCGTGCTCGACAACCCGGCCCTGATGATCGCCGGTATCGTCGTCGGCGCGGCCGGTACGCTGCTCACGCAGCTGATGGCCAAGGCGATGAACCGCCCGATCAAGAACATCCTGTTCAGCCAGTTCGGTGGCAGCAGCGGGGGTGCCGAGGAAGCGATCGAGGGCACCATGAAGGAGATCCAGGCCAACGACGCCGGGATCATGATGGCCTTTGCCGAGAAGGTGATCATCGTGCCGGGCTACGGCATGGCCGTGGCACAGGCACAGCACAAGATCTGGGAATTCACCCAGCTGCTGCAGAAGCGCGGCGTGGACGTGAAGTTCGCGATCCACCCGGTCGCGGGCCGCATGCCCGGGCACATGAACGTGCTGCTGGCCGAGGCCGGCGTGCCCTACGACATCATCTTCGACCTCGACGAGATCAACGAGGAGTTCAAGACCGCGGATGTCGCCATGGTCATCGGCGCGAACGACGTCGTGAACCCGGTGGCCCGGACCAATCCGGACTCGCCGATCTACGGCATGCCGATCCTCAACGCGGACCAGGCGCACAACGTCATCTGCGTGAAGCGCGGCAAGGGCTCCGGTTTCTCGGGCATCGAGAACCACCTGTTCTATGCCGACAACAACCAGATGTTGTACGGCGACGGCCAGAAGGTGGCCGCCGAGCTGGTGGCATCGGTCAAGGCCCTCGGCTAGTCGACCCGCCCCACTCGCGGGGCCCGGACACCGGGCCCCGTAACCGAAACCCGGCCACCGTTTTGCGGTGCCGGGTTTTTTTTTGGTTCATCGAAGGATACCGGGGAGGTGTTCGACCGCTGAAGGGCATCGTAGTCTCGCGTGGAGCCAGGAAGGACACGGGAGGGAGCGATGCTGGACAAGAAGACGTTGCAGAAGCTGGGCGGCTGGGAAGGCTATCGGCTGGAGCGTGCGGTTTGGCCGGAGGAGGCCGGCGGCACGCTGGAGTTGCACCTGAAGCCGACGCGGCAGTGGATGCACTGCGAACGCTGCGGTCATCGGACCCGGCAGGTGCACGAGACGACGCTGCGGCGGGTCCGGGATCTTCCCCTGTTCGAGTACCGGGTGGTGCTGGTGGTGCCGCGTCGCCGCGTGTGGTGCGAGCACTGCGGCGGTCCCCAGTTGGAGCGGCTGAGCTGGCTGGGGCGCTATCAGCGGCTGACCAACCGGTTGGCGGATGCCTGCAGTCAGTTGTTGCGTTCGGCCAGTATCCAGGCCGTGGCCGTGTTCTATGGCCTGGGCTGGCACACGGTGAAGACGGTGGACCGGCATCGACTGGCGGCTGCGCTGCCGGAGCCGGACTGGGCGTCGATCCGCTATCTGGCGATGGACGAGTTCGCCCTGCACAAGGGGCACCGCTACGCGACCGTGGTGATCGAGCCGATCCGGCGCCAGGTGTTGTGGGTCGGTGAAGGCCGCTCGCGCGAGACCGCGCGGGCCTTCTTCGAGCAGCTCCCCGAAGGCGTGCGCGAGCGCATCGAGGCGGTGGCGATCGACATGACCACGGCCTTTGAGCTCGAGATCCGGGCGCAGTGCCCGCGCGCCGAGATCGTCTATGACCTGTTCCATGTGGTCGCCAAGTACGGCCGCGAGGTGATCGACCGGGTGCGTGTCGACGAGGCGAAGCGCCTGGGCGACGACCGACAGGCTCGACGAGTGATCAAGTCCAGCCGCTGGCTGCTGTTGCGCAACCGGGCATCGTTGAACGCCGGCCAGGCGGTGCACCTGGACGAGCTGCTGCAGGCCAACCAAGCGTTACTGACGGTCTACCTCTTACGCGACGAACTCAAGAGACTGTGGTTCCAGCGCAGCCCCGAGCGGACGCACCAGGCGTGGCGGCAATGGGTGCAGCAAGCGCACGAGAGTGGAATCCAGGCCCTGCAGCGCTTCGCACGCCTGCTGGAGCCCTACCTGCCCGGCATCGTCTCGCGCTGCCGCCACCGGCTGAACACCAGCGTCGTCGAGGGCATTAACAACACGATCAAGGTCATCAAGCGTCGGGCCTATGGCTATCGCGACCAGGAATACTTCTTCCTCAAAATCCGCGCAGCCTTCCCCGGTAATGCTCGATGAACCTTTTTTTTGTTGCTCACCCACCGGGCCAGGATTGAAACCCGAAATCTGTACGTTTCCTGTACAAACTACCCACAAGGGCCGGGGTCAAACCCCGGTTAGCACACACAGCGCGCACTCGGTTTCACATAGCGATCATAACTCGCTGTTTTCCCTATATTAAATGGATATGGTCGATTTTTGCCCAATCCAAGTAGCCCTTAGCAGTAACAAGCATTTAGGGATGTTCATACCGATTCACCCACAGAGTTATCCACAGCTTTTGTGGATAACCCCCCCTCCCGAAGTGCGGCGGCCACTCCCCCTCCTCGGGGTCCGACACAGTAGACTGTGCGCATGCCTGCCGCGCCCCGAATCGCCTGCATCGCGCTGGATCGCCCTCTGGACCGGCTGTTCGACTACAGCATCCCCGAGGACCTGACGCTTGCACCCGGCCAGCGGGTGCGCGTGCCCTTCGGGCGCGGGTCGACCATCGGGGTCGTGGTCGAGCTGGCATCCACCAGCGAGGTTGCACCCGGCCGCCTGCGTGCGATCCAGGAAGCACCCGAGGCAGAACCGATCCTGGGGCCCCGCCTGCTGGAGTTGCTGCAGTTCGGAGCCCGGTACTACCACCACCCCCTGGGCGAAGCCCTGCTGGGGGCACTTCCCCCGGCCCTGCGCCATGGCGACCCGCTCCCCGCCCTGACCCCGGAGACCCTGTGGCGGATGACACCCGCGGGCAGCCAGGCGCTGGCCGACGGTGACGCCCGCGGGCGACGCCAGCAGGCCGTCCTCCGCGCGCTGGCCCACCCGGGTTCCACACCGCATGACTCACCGGCCCTGGATCGCGCCACCCTGGCCGCCGCCACCGGGCTGCAACTCGCCCCGCGCGAACTGCGCGCGTTTGCGGAACGCGGCTGGCTGGAGGCGATCACGCCCGACCCGAAACAGCCACCGCCCCCGAACACCAGCGACCACACCCTGACCGCCGAACAACGCGCCGCCGTCGACGCCCTGACCCCGGATACCGGCGTACCCCTCCTGCTGGAGGGTGTCACCGGCAGCGGCAAGACCGAGGTCTACCTGCAAATGGCCGAACGCGTGCTGGCACGCGGGCGCCAGGTCCTGTTCCTGATCCCCGAGATCGCCCTGACGCCACAGCTGAGCGCGCGCATCCAGCAGCGCTTCCCCGGGCAGGTCGCCCTCCTCCACTCCGGGCTGTCCGAGGGCGAGCGCCTGCGCGCCTGGGAGTCGGCCCGTCAGGGGCAGCGACGCATCGTCGTCGGCACCCGTTCGGCGCTGTTCACGCCCCTGCCCGATCTCGGCCTGATCATCGTTGACGAGGAGCACGACAGCGCCTTCAAGCAGCAGGACGGCTTTCGCTACAACGCCCGCGACCTGGCCATCAAGCGCGGCCAGCTGGAACAGGCCGCGGTGGTCCTGGGCTCGGCCACGCCGACCCTGGAGACCCTGCATGCGGCGACCACTGGCCGCTACGCCCATGCCCGACTGGCGACGCGCCCGGACGGCTCTCAACCGCCCGCCGTCGAGGCCATCGACACGCGTGTGCACACCCCGGACGAGGGCCTCACCGCCCCGCTTCTGGATGCCATGCAACAGACCCTCGCCGCCGGCCACCAGTGCTTCCTGTTACTGAACCGGCGCGGCTTCGCCCGCGTGCTGGCCTGCGACGCCTGCGGCTGGGTCGCCGAATGCCCGGACTGCGATGCGCGCCTGACCATCCACGCGCACAACCCGCGTGCCGTCTGCCACCTCTGCGGTCACCAGGAACCGCGCCCCCAGCGCTGCCCGCAATGCGGCGAGGCCCTGGCCCAGCGCGGTCTCGGCACCCAGCGCCTGGAACAGGCCCTGGCCCGCCACTACCCGACCACTCCGCTGATCCGCCTGGACCGCGACAGCATCCGCCACAAGGGGGCGCTCGAGGAGGCGCTGGACCGTATCCGCCAGCTGGATGCCGCCATCGTCGTCGGGACCCAGATGCTGGCCAAGGGCCACGACTTCCCGCAGGTCGGACTGGTCGGCGTGATTGACGTCGACCAGGGCCTGTTCAGCGTCGACCTGCGCGCGACCGAAACCACCCTGCAGCTGATCGTGCAGGCCGCCGGGCGCGCCGGACGCGGTTCCGGCGGCGGCCGCGTCCTGCTGCAGACTGGCCACCCGGACCATCCCCTGATCCGCGGCCTGAACGCCGCGAACTACCCGGCAATGGTCGCGCCCCTGCTGGAGGAGCGCGCTGCCGCCGAGATGCCGCCCCACGGCCACCTGGCCCTGGTCCGCGTCGAGGCGGGCGATGCCGAGACCACCCGCCGCCACGCCGAGCGCGTCGCCACCCACCTGCGCAACGCGGCTGCCGAAGGCCTGCGCGTGCTCGGCCCGGCCCCCGCACCGCGCCACCGCGTCAATCGCCGCTTCCGCGAACAGATCCTGCTGCAGTCCACCCAGCGCGGCCCACTCCATCGGGCCCTGACCCGCGCCCGCCACGCCTGGCAGACCGACGACCTTCCGCGCGGCACCCGCATCGCCATCGACATCGACCCGGTCTCGCTGGCGTAAACCGCCGCCCGGTTCCCTTCGAGCGCCCCGTCCGGGGCGGCACGACCAGCGCTTCCGGGTTAGAATGCGGCCCTTTTTACCCGACGGATCGAGCTTCCCTTGAAAGACACCCTGACCGAGGCCCTGGCGGCCGCACTGGAGACCCTGGTGGCCGAAGGCCGCGTACCCGCCGACCACGGTGTCGAGGTACAGGTCACGCGTGCGCGCGACCGCGAACACGGCGACTTCGCTGCCAACCTGGCGATGCAGCTCGCGCGCCCGGCGAAATCCAAGCCGCGCGATCTGGCCGAGGCCCTGTGCGCCGCCATGCCCGAGGTGCCCGGCCTCGCCGGCACCGAGATCGCCGGCCCCGGTTTCATCAACTTCCGCCTGGCCGCGGATGCCCGCACGCTGGTGCTGGGCCGCGTCGCGACCCAAGGTGACGACTTCGGCCGCTCCAGCGTAGGCGGCGGACGCCCGGTGCAGGTGGAATTCGTCTCCGCCAATCCCACCGGGCCGCTGCATGTCGGCCATGGCCGCGGCGCGGCCTTTGGCGCCACAGTAGCCGACCTGCTGGATTTCTGCGGCTTCGATGTCACCCGCGAGTACTACGTGAACGACGCCGGGCGGCAGATGAACATCCTCGCTGCCAGTGTGTGGCTACGCTACCTGGAGCAGCACGGTGTCCAGGTGCCGTTCCCGGCCAATGGCTACAAGGGCGACTACATCCACCCGGTCGCCGAGACCCTGACCGCGCAGATCGGCGAACAGGGCGTGCACCCGGCCGAGGCCGTCACCCGCGACCTTCCGGCGGACGAACCGGACGGCGGCGACAAGGAAACCTTCATCGACGCGGTGATCGCCCGCGCCCGCGAGCTCCTGGGCGAGACGCTCTACCGCAAGGTGTTCGACTGCGGCCTGAACGCAATCCTCGACGACATCCGCGATGACCTGCGCGCATTCGGCGTGGAGTACCAGTGCTGGTTCTCCGAACGCAGCCTGGCCGACTCCGGCGCGATCGACGCCGCGGTGGAGGATCTTCAGGCGCGCGGGGCGCTATACGAGCAGGACGGGGCCCTGTGGTTCCGCTCCACCGACTACGGCGACGACAAGGACCGTGTGGTGCGCCGCGAGAACGGCGACTACACCTACTTCGCCTCCGACATCGCCTACCACCGCGAGAAATTCCAGCGCGGCTTCGAGCGTGTCATCAACATCTGGGGCGCCGACCACCACGGCTACGTCCCGCGCGTGCGCGCCGCCCTGCAGGCCCTGGGCCTGGACCCCGGCCGCCTCGACGTGCTGCTGGTGCAGTTCGCGATCCTCTACCGCGGTGGCGAGCGCCTGCCCATGTCCACCCGCGCCGGACAGTTCGTCACCCTGCGCGAACTGCGCGACGAGGTCGGCTCGGATGCCGCGCGCTTCTTCTACGTGCAGCGCCGCTGCGACCAGCACCTGGACTTCGACCTCGACCTCGCCAAGTCGCAGTCCAACGACAACCCGATGTACTACATCCAGTACGCGCACGCGCGCATCGCCAGCGTGCTGCGCACCGCTGCCGAGCGCGGGCATGCCCCGGCCGCCGCCGACGCCGCAGGCCTCAGCACGCGCCTGACCGAACCGCAGGAGGATGACCTGCTGGACCGCCTGGACCGTTTCCCGGAGGTGATCGCGGCGGCCGCCGAGGCCTGCGAACCGCATCAGATCGCCCAGTACCTGCGCGAGCTGGCCGCCGGCTTCCACGCCTACTACAACGCGGTACCCTTCCTCAACGCGGACGACCCCGACGTGATCGGTGCGCGTCTCGCGCTGCTGACCGGCGCCAGGCAGGTGCTGCACAACGGCCTGCGCCTGCTGGGCGTGACCGCCCCGGAACGGATGTAGACCATGGCCCAGGCGCGCAAGACCCGTCGCAAGTCCGCCCCACAGAAGGCCTCGCGGCCGATCCCCGGCTGGGTATGGATGTTGCTCGGCCTGCTGATCGGCCTGGGGCTTGCCGCCGTGCTGTACCTGCAGGGTGCCGACCGATCGCCGGATCTGGGCGCGTTGTTCGGTGACCCGGATCCCGCGACCGAGACGGCCGCCCCGACCCCGGCACCGGTGGAGCGGGACACCGTTCCCTCGGACGACGAGCCCCGCTTCCGCTACTACGAGCTGCTGCCCGAGGACGAGATCCGGGTGCCGGAGTCCGAGCGCGACGCGCCCGCCCCGGCTGTGCCACCGGCCGCATCGCCCAGTGAAGGCGATCCGGTCGTCCTGCAGACCGGCTCGTTCCGCCGCTTTGCCCAGGCCGACGAGATGAAGGCACGACTGACCCTGCTCGGTCTGGACCCGAAAGTGCACGAGGTCAAGATCCAGGGCGAGACCTGGTACCGCGTCTACCTCGGCCCGTTCAGTGACGAGGACCGCGTGCGCCAGGCGCTGGAGCGCCTGCGCACGGAGAATATCGAGGCCCTGCGTCTGCGCTACCAGGGCTGAGCGTGAAACCGGCCCCCGCACCGGATCTCGACGCCCTCGCGGCCCGCATCGAGGCGTTGCCCTCCGGCGGCGAACGCAAGGATCTCACGGACCTGCTGCGCCGGGCCCTCCAGCGCCAGCGGCGCGGACAGCCGTGCGACCGCATGGCCCGCACCCTCGCCGAACGCCTGGCCACCACCGAGGGGGCCGCCCCCCAGGTAGGCAGCGACGAGCGCGCCCGCCTGCGCCCGCAACCCGTCTACGCCGGCGACCTGCCGATCCACGCCGAGCGCGAACGCATCGTCGCCGCCATCCGCGAGCACCCGGTGCTCGTGCTGTGCGGCGAGACCGGCTCCGGCAAGACCACTCAGCTGCCCAAGCTGTGCCTGGAGGCCGGGCGCGGCGAGGCCGGGCTGATCGGTCACACCCAGCCGCGCCGGATCGCCGCGCGCTCGGTGGCCAGCCGCATCGCCGAGGAACTGGGCACCACCCTGGGCGGCAACCGGGACTCCACGGTCGGCTTCAAGGTGCGTTTCTCCGACCAGACCGGGCCAAACAACTGGATCAAGCTGATGACCGACGGGATCCTGCTGGCGGAAATGGCGCATGACCCAGAACTACGCGCCTACGACACCATCATCGTCGACGAGGCGCACGAACGCAGCCTGAACATCGACTTCCTGATGGGCGTGCTCAAACGCCTGTCGCACAAGCGCCCCGAGCTGCGCATCATCATCACCTCGGCCACCCTCGACCCCGAACGGCTGTCGGCGTTCTTCGACGACGCCCCAATCCTGACGGTGGCCGGACGCACCTATCCGGTGGAGGTCCGCTACCGACCGATCGAGCCGGAAGATACTGGAGACGAGAGCGACGAACAGGGACGTGGTGAACGCGACCTGTTCGACGGCATCCGCGACGCGGTGGCCGAGTGCGAGCGCGCTGGACCCGGCGACGTACTGGTATTCCTGCCCGGCGAACGCGAGATCCGCGACGCCCACCAGGCCCTGCGCGGCCAGGTCCGCGCCGACACCGAGATCCTGGCGCTGTACGCGCGGCTGTCCGCGCGCGAGCAATCGCGGGTATTCCAGTCACACAGCGGCCGTCGCATCGTGCTCGCGACCAACGTCGCCGAGACTGCGCTGACCGTGCCCGGCATCCGCTTCGTGATCGACTCGGGGCTCGCGCGCATCTCGCGCTACTCCTGGCGCTCGCGGGTGCAGCGCCTGAGCCTGGAGGCCATCTCGCAGGCCGCCTGTAACCAGCGCGCCGGGCGCTGCGGCCGGCTGGGCCCCGGCATCTGCATCCGGCTGTTCGCGGAAGACGACTTCAACCTGCGCCCGCCCTTCACCGACCCGGAGATCCAGCGCTCTAACCTCGCCTCGGTAATCCTGCAGATGGCCGCGCTCAAGCTCGGCCAGCCGCGCCAGTTCCCGTTCCTCGACCCGCCCGACCCGCGCCTGGTCAAGGATGGCTACCACCTGCTGGACGAATTGGGCGCAGTAGACGACCGTGGCCGGATCACCCGGCGCGGGCGGCAGCTCGCGCGCATGCCCATCGACCCGCGCCACGCGGCGATGCTGCTGGCCGGCACCGAGCACGACTGTGTCACCGAAACCGCCACCATCGCCGCGTCCCTGTCGCTGCAGGACCCGCGCGAGCGCCCGGCCGAGGCCACCCAGGCGGCGGACCAGGCCCACCGCGAGTTCCAGGTCGAGGGCTCCGACTTCATGGGCATGCTGCGGCTGTGGGACGCCTGGCACACCGCCCGCGAGGACCTCGGGTCCAGTGCCCTGAAGCGCTGGTGCCGCGAACACTTCCTGAATTTCCTGCGCATGCGCGAATGGCAGGAGCTGCGCGTACAACTCCTGCGCCTGGCGCGCGAGATGGACCTGCACCCGAACCACCAACCGGCGGACGCCGAGGCGGTGCACCGGGCGCTGCTGACCGGGCTGGTCAGTCAGGTCGGGCAGAAGACCGAGCGCGGCGACT
The DNA here is from genome assembly GCF_001020955.1 of Thioalkalivibrio versutus. Classification (NCBI taxonomy): domain Bacteria; kingdom Pseudomonadati; phylum Pseudomonadota; class Gammaproteobacteria; order Chromatiales; family Ectothiorhodospiraceae; genus Thioalkalivibrio; species Thioalkalivibrio versutus. The sequence continues at coordinate 334,570 of NZ_CP011367.1, read as the reverse complement.
ACCTGGGCGCGCGCAACCGCCGCTTCCAGATCCACCCCGGCTCGGTGCTGGCGAAGAAGAAGCCGGCCTGGGTGATGAGCGCGGAGATCGCCGAGACCACGCGTGTCTACGCCCGCGACAACGCACGCATCGAGCCCGACTGGATCCTGACCGCCGCCCCGCATCTGCTTAAGCACCACATCTTCGAGCCGCACTTCCAGGGCCGCAGCGGGCGCGTCGGGGCCTTCGACCGCATCACCCTGTACGGCCTGGTCGTGGCACCGAAAAAGCCAGTGGACTTCGCCAAGCACGACCCGGCCGAGGCACGGCGCATCCTGATCCGCGAGGGCCTGGTCGGTGGCGAGCTGCGCTCGCGCTCCAACGGCGTGCGCGCCAACCGCGAGGCGGTGGCCGAAATCGCCGAACAGGAGGCGCGCGGGCGCCGCCGCGATCTGCTGGTGGAAGAGGAGCGCCTGTTCGACTTCTACGACGCCCGTCTGCCGGCCGAGATCACAGACGGCACGACCTTCGAGACCTGGGCGCGCAAGACCGAAAAACACGATCCGGAGGCGCTGAAGATCGACCGCGCCGAGCTCCTGAACGAGCCAGAGGCCACGCTCCCGGAAGGCGCCTATCCCGACCATCTGGAGCTCGAGGGGCTACGCCTGCCACTGGCCTACCGCTTCGAACCCGGCCAACCGGACGACGGCGTGACCGTCACCATCCCCATCGCCGCGCTGAACGCGGTGCCCGACTGGCTGGGCGACTGGCTGGTGCCGGGGCTGCTGGAGGATCGCGTGACCGCCCTGCTGCGGAGCCTGCCGAAGGCCCTGCGCCGCCAGTTCGTGCCCGCCCCGGACTTCGCCCAGGCCGCCCTGGCCCGCATCGAACACCGCCAGGGCCCATTGATTCCCGCACTGGCCGCAGCCCTGCGCGCCATGACCGGCACCGACATCCCGCTGGATGCCTGGCGCCCGGAGACCCTGGAGCCGCACCTGGTGATGCGCTTTCGCATCCTCGACCCGGAAGGGAAGGAAGAGACCAGCGGCCGCGACCTGCCCGCGCTCAAGGCACGGCTGGGCGGGAGCGCCGAGGCCCACTTCGACGCCAGCCGCCCGGACGAGATCACCCGCGAGGGCATCACCGAATGGGATTTCGGTGCGCTGCCCGTGAGTGTCGAATTCGACCACCAGGGGGCACAGCTGCGAGCCTTCCCGATCCTGGTCGATCGCGGCGATTCGGTCTCGCTGGAGCTGGAACCCGACCCGGCCAAGGCCGAACGCGCCCACCGCGCGGGCCTGCGCCGGCTGTTCCTGCTCGGCGCCCGCAAGACCGCGCGCAATCTGCGCCGCCAGCTCCCGGAGATCGAACGCGCCTGCCTGAATTACTCGACGCTGGGCAGCTGCGAGGCCCTGCGCGACCAGATCCTGGAGGCCGCTGCGGACCGCGTGTTCCTGGCCGAGCCCTGGCCACGCGCCGCCGAGGCGTTCGCCCAACGACTCAACGAGTCCCTGCCGGCGTTCTCGCCCACCGTAATGGAGCTCTCGCGCCTGACCGCCGAGATCCTGCGCCGCTGGCACGACCTGCGCACCCGGCTGCAGGGCGACCTGCCGCTGTCCTGGATCGAGGCCGCGCGCGACATCCGCGGGCAGCTGGACGCGCTGGTCCCGGCGGATTTCCTGCTGCGCATCCCGCATGATGTCCTGCCGGAACTGCCGCGCTACCTCGAGGCGATCGACAAGCGCCTGGAGCGCCTGAGCCAGGCCCCGGACAAGGACCGCGCCCGCCGCGTCGCCGTGGAGCCGCTGTGGCAGCAGGCGCAGGAACTGATCGCCCGCGCCCCGGACCACCCGGACGTCCTGGCCTTTCGCTACCGCATCGAGGAATTCCGCGTCTCGCAGTTCGCCCAGGAACTGGGCACCCGCGAGAAGGTTTCGCCCAAACGCCTGGAACGCGAATACGCGACACTGATCCAACGACTGGCCAGTGGCACATGAGCCACGACAACGGAAGGACCAACGGATGCGCGTAGTGGTCATCGGCGCCGGGGTGATCGGTGTCACCACAGCCTGGTACCTGCAGGAGGCCGGAGCCGAGGTCGTGCTGCTGGACGCCGCTGCGGCGCCGGCCAGCGGATCCAGTTTCGCCAATGGCGGCATGCTGCATGCCAGCCATGCCGAACCCTGGAACGCCCCGGGCGTGGGTCTCGACCTGCTGCGCTATCTCGGGCGGCGCGATTCCCCACTGCTGGTGCGCCCGTACGCCATACCGGGACTGATCGGCTGGGGCCTGCGCTTTCTCGGCAACAGCCGCCGCGGGCGCTTCGAGGAACACACCCGGCTCAATGCGCGCCTGGCGGCCTTCTCCCTGAAGGAGATCGACCGCCTGCAGCGCGAGCTGGCACCCGAGGGGCTGGACTTCGACTTCCGCCGCAGCGGCATCCTCAAGCTATTCCAGGACCCGGCCAGCCAGGCCCGCAATCGCACCGCCAGCGAGGACATGGCGGATGCCGGCGTGCGCTTCGAGGACTGGACCGTGGAACGCATCATCGCCGAAGAGCCGGCGCTGGCCCCCGTGCGCGATCAATTGTGCGGCGGGCTCTACTTTCCCGACGATGCCATCGGCGATGCCGCCCGCTTTACCGCGGGCCTGCTGGCCATCGCCCGCCGCCGCGGACTGACCTATTGCCCGGGCGTGGCGGTGCGCCGCCTGCGCACCTTCCGCGGCCGCCTCGATGCGCTGGAGACCTCGGAAGGCCCGATCGCCGCGGATGCCTGTGTCGTTGCCAACGGCTACCACGCGCCCGATCTGCTGCGCCCACTCGGGATCCGGCTGCCCGTGGCACCGGTCAAGGGCTACTCGCTGACCCTGCCGATGAACGCCGGAACCCGGATTCACCTGCCGCTGATCGACGACGCCAACAAGGTCGTGATGACCCCGCTGGGCGATCGCCTGCGCCTGGCCGGCACCGCGGAGTTCGCGGGTCGCGACGGCAGCCTGAACCCGCAACGGGCCGCCAGCGTACTGGATCATTGCCGGCGCACCCTGGCCAGCCTGCCCGAGCAAATGGATGCCGAGACCATGGCCCCGTGGACCGGCCTGCGTCCGATGAGCGCACGCGGCACCCCGATCCTCGGGGCGACCGCGGTACCCGGCCTTTATCTCAACACCGGCTCCGGCCACCTCGGCTGGACCTTCGCCTGCGGCGCGGCCGCGCTGGTGCGCGACAGCGTGCTGGGCGACCCCCCGGCGTTGCCGATGGACGGCCTGACACTCTGACTTCGAAGGGTTTGGGGCGCGACACGACCTGGTTGATGCGTTTCGCGGTGCTCAACGCATCCTACGGGGGCGATGTCCAGCCGCGCTACGGTGCACGATGCCAAGCGGCGGGGTGCCATTAGGGATCCTCGTAGGATGCGTTGAGCACCGCGAAACGCATCATGGAGCAACCCCCGACCCCGCCCGCACCGGTTTCAGGACGCGGAAAACACCATGCGGATGCGCGCGCCGTGGAGCTCCGGGGCCTGCTCGATGAACAGCGTCCCGCCGTGGTCGGTCACCAGGGTGTGGATGATGCTGAGCCCCAGCCCCTGCCCCTCGGCGCGACCATCATCCTGGTCGCCGCGGGTATCCGCGCGCTGGCCGCGTTCCAGCACCCGGGCGCGGTCGGCCGGCGGGATGCCAGGCCCATCATCGTCGATGATTAGCATCACCTCGCCGGGCTGGCAGCGAGTGGTAATGCGCACCCGCGTGGTCGCATGGCGGATGGCATTGTCCAGGGTATTGCCGAGGAGCTCGAAGATCGCCCCGCTGTCCATGCGCAGGACGCAGCCCGCAGCCAGATCGGTCTCCAGCGCCACCCCTTCCTGGGCCGCAAGCCGTCCCAATGCCTGTCCGGTACGCTCGATGATCGGCCCCAGCGGCTCGGCAGCCTGGAACGGGGCCGGCCCAAGCCGCTGGGCCTGATTGAGCTGATGCTGGACGATGCCCTGCAGCCGGTCGACCTGGCGCTGCATGTCGTCATTATCCGGTCGCGCGCTCTCGAGGTTCAGGCGCAGGGCGGAGATCGGGGTCTTCAGGCTGTGAGCCAGATCCGCGAGGGCATTTTGCTGGCGCGCCAGGCGGGCGCGTTCGAACTCGACCAGGTCGTTGATGCTGCCGGTCAGGGCGCGGACCTCGGTGGGATAATCGCCCGCCAGATGCGCATGGTCGCCGTGGCGCAGGGCATCGAGGTCACGCCGGACCTGGCGCAGCGGGCGCAAGCCCCAGAACCACAACGCCAGCGAGAGGACCAGGATCATGGAGAGGGTCATGGTCATCAGCCCCTGCCAGAGGCTGGTGCGGTACTGCTCGACCTGTTCGCTGAAGGCCTCGCGGTCCTCCAGCATCTGGAAGGTCAGGCCGACCTGACCGCCGTCCAGCTCCCACTGCACCGGCAGGCTGAAGCTGAAGTACTCGTCTTCCGTCCAGCCGCGCAGGGAGACGCCGACCGCCGACGGCGAGCGCCACAGGGTCTGCCCCTCCTCGCCCAGGATGCGCGCGTAGAGCCCGCTGACTGGCAACTGCAAACGGCTCTCGGGAAGCATCTCGGGGACGCGCACATCGGCCGGGCCGACCACCTCGGCCAGCCCCATCAGCAGCAGGACTTGCGCCTCGAGGCGGGTTTCTACCGCATCCGCCGCATTGTCGCGGAAGGCGGCCTCCAGCACCCAGGCGGTCAGCAACGAGAAGATCAGCACGGTGATCGCCGTGACCCCCGCCAGGCGCAGGACCAGACTCCCACGCAGCTTGCGCAGGGCCGCTGTCATGCGGACCCGGCAGCCTCGCGGCAGGTCATCGGGTGCTTTCCGACTCGTTTTCGGGCGCAGCGTCAGGTTCGCGGGCGAAGCGGTAGCCGCGTCCGCGCAGGGTCTCGATCAAGCCCAGGCTGCCGTCGGCATCCAGCTTGCGCCGCAGGCGCCCGATCAGGACCTCGATCACGTTGCTTTCGCGGTCCTCGTCGTGATCGTAGAGGTAATCCGCCAGCGCATCCTTGCTAAGCACCCGGCCCGGCTGGCGGACCAATGTCATCAGCAGGCGGTATTCGAATGTGGTCAGGGTGACCGGCTCGTCATTCAGCCAGACCTCGTCACCCGCGGTGTCGATCACCAGCGGCCCGAACGCCAGCCGCTCCTGGCCCGACTGCAGGCTGCGGCGTGCCAGGGCGCGCAGCCGCGCCAGCAATTCCTCGATGTGGAACGGCTTGGCCAGGTAGTCGTCAGCCCCGGCCTCCAGGCCCTCGACCTTGTCCTGCCAGCGGTCGCGCGCGGTCAGGATCAGGATCGGCAGGCGCGGCTTGGACTCGCGCGCCTTGCGGATCACATCCAGCCCATCCATGCCCGGCAGGCCCAGATCCACCACCGCGATGTCGCAGTGGTACTCGGTCAGCAGGTAAAGCCCGGTCTCGCCGTCCGAGGCGGTATCCACGCGGCAGCCACTGCGGTCCAGCTCCTCGCCAATCTGGTTGCGCAGCGCGACGTCGTCTTCAATCAGTACCACGCGCAGGTTCATTCCGGGAGCTCCACTTCGGTGCCTTCCTCGATCCGGAGGGTACGCACTTGTTGATCGTTGGTCAGGATACGGATGATGAACAGACGCGCCCCGAACTGGCTCACATCCTCGCGCGCGTGGAGCACCCGGCCCGGGTAGTGCGCCTCGATCTGGGCAACGGCCTCGTCGAGATCCCAGACGGCGGCCTCGGGGTCATCCGTGTTGAACTGGCCTTGCGCCGGAAGCGCCACGAACAGCAGCGTCGCCAGCACCAGTGCGTGGCCCGCGCGGGGCCGCGTCAGGTCCCGCCCGCGGTGTCCGGGCTGGAGATCCGGCGTGGGTCGCATATCGGTGCATTCTCCGGACGCGTGCGTGGGCAGATGTTGAAGATACAAGGGTATCGGCCTAGCCTGAACGATATCTGAAACCGACTGGAACCGTCATGCACGAGGCCTCTGCCGAACAACCCGAAGTCCCACTGGAAGAACAGGCCGGCCCGCTGCCGTGGAAAGACCTGATGCCGCATTTCGCGCGCGGCGTGGTGATCCGCGTGGCGCCGGAGCTGGATCTGATCGAGGTCGCCCGCGCCATCCGCGACGATGCGACCCATCAGGTCAGCGAATGGCTGGCCAACGACCAGGTCGCGCGGGCCTCGGATGACGATGCCCGCCGCTGGGCCGCGAACGACCCGATCTTCACTGCGATCGTGGCCGCCCCCTGGGTCCTGGCCCAGGAACGGACGCCGGCCCACTAGATGGCCATCTCCCTCGGCATCACCGGCGAGACGATGGAGCGGTTAATCCAGGCCGCACGGGAATTCCATGCCAAAGAGGATGTGGTCTTCCCGGATACCGGAAGCGAGGGTAGCGACAACGACTGGGCGATGCAGATCCTGGCTGATCACGCCAGCGACCTGACCCTGCAGGAACTGGAGGGCACGCTGCGCGACCTGGGTCCGGACCAACAGGCGGAGCTGCAGGCCCTCAGCACCCTTGGGCGCGGGGATTACACGGCAGCAGACTGGGAGATCGCCCTGCAGGACGCGCAGGATGACTGGAGCCCGGACACCGTGAACTGGCTGCTGACCAACCCGCTGATCGCCGACGAATGGGCCGCGGGGCTGGAACAGATCGAGCGCGAGGCGTAACGCCGGTTCCCGGTGGCTATTCCAGCTCTTCGGGGTCAAAGCGCACCGCAATACCCCCATCCATCACCCGCACCACCTGGGCCTTGACCCGCGGCGCCTCGCCGCCGTCCCCCAGCATGCCGAATACCTGCAGCATCAGTTCGTCGTCCGAGGCGAGCTTCATCAGGTGCCCCACGCAGGCATTTTCCGGGTCTTCCCACTCGAGGAAGGCCCCCCCGCCGGAGATATCGTTCGTGGTCAGGGTGACCGTATCCCCGCTCTCGCACTCGGCCACGACCTCGACCGTCATCGGGATCCTTGGATGACGACGTCGTTCTCCTGTCATGGCACTCCTCCTGGCGGCATATGCCTTTGCAATGCATCGAAAAGGCGTTTTTTCTGTGCTATACGAGGTTCATGATCGTTGGTTTTCGCGATCAGGCGCAACTACCGGGCTCGAACCCGGTGGCGCAACCACAACCCGGATCTTCACACCGGGCCAAAGGATGAAGGCAGTACGTCACAGCTGTCGCTCGCTAAAAGCCACTTCTTACGGAGGAGTCCGTTTCAATGAAGAAATCGCACTTGTACCTGGTGGGGCTTGCCGCCTCGCTGGCGATGGCGGGCACTGCTACCCAGGCCCTTGCCGACGACGAAATCACCCGGGGCCAGCTGATGGCCGCGTCCTGCAAGGCCTGCCACAACGCAGCCGCTGCAGGCGACGGCGTACCGGAACTGAACCGCATTCCCGCTGAAGTCATCGAGAGCCAAATGAAGGCATTCCGCGACGGTGACCGCGACGCGACGATCATGGATCGTCACGCCAAGGGCTACACCGACGAGGAAATCGAATCGATGGCCGGCTACTTCAGCCGCTTCTGATCAGGGGGAAACGAATCATGCATGACTTTAATCGACGTAATTTCCTGAAGGTCGCGGGCATCAGCAGCGCTGCGGCCCTCACCGGTATCGGCTGTGCCGCCAATGGCATGCGCGGGGCCGAAAAGGCCCACATCGTGGTCGTCGGCGGCGGCTCTGGCGGCGCGACCACCGCGAAATACATCAAGCAGTTCTCGCCCGACATGCGCGTAACGCTGATCGAGCCCAACGCCACCTACTACACCTGCTACGGCAGTAACTGGGTGATCGGCGGCTTCGCCGGCATGGACGACATCGCCCAGGGCTACGACACCCTGCGCGATGAATACGGCATCGAGATCATCGAGGACCGCGTCACCGCGGTGGACGCCGATGCGCGCAGCGTGCGCCTGAGCGGAGGCGACCGCGTGAGCTACGACAAGCTCGTGATGTCACCGGGCATCGACTTCCGCTACGACGACATGCCGGGCATCTCCGAGTCCGATGCCGAGCGCATCCCGCATGCCTGGAAGGCCGGTTCGCAGACCGAACTGCTGCGCTCCCAGCTGCAGGACATGCCGAACGGCGGCGTATTCGTCATGGTCGCCCCGCCCAACCCGTTCCGCTGCCCGCCGGGGCCGTACGAACGGGTATCCCTGGTCGCGAACTACTTCAAGCAGGAGAAGCCACGTTCCAAGATCATCATCCTCGACCCGAAGGATGGCTTCTCCAAGCAGGGCCTGTTCGAGGAAGGCTGGGCCGAGCATTATGGCGACATGATCGAGTGGCGGGCCGGCTCATCGGGCGGGCGCGCCGAGGAGATCGACGTCTCCAACATGACCGTACTGGCCGACAGCGGCTTCGAACGCGTCCGCGCCGACGTACTGAACTTCATCCCGGCCCAGCGCGCCGGTCAGATCGCCCATGACGTCGGCCTGACCAACGACGCCGGTTGGGTGCCAGTAGACCAGCTGACCTTCAAGTCGGAGATGGACGACAACATCTACGTCCTGGGGGATGCCAGCGTGGCGGGCGCCATGCCGAAGTCCGGCCACTCGGCCAACAACCAGGGCAAGATCGTGGCGGCCGCCATCGTCCGCGAACTGGCGGGGCAGGAGCCCATCAACCCCTCGTCCGCCAACACCTGCTACAGCCTGGTGACCCCCGATTACGCGGTCAGCGTAGCGGCGGTCTACCAGTACCAGGACGGTGCGATGGCCGGGGTATCCGGTGCCGGTGGGGTCAGCCCGTCGGGTGCCAGCACCAGCTTCCGTCGCCGCGAGGCGGAATACACCCGCGCCTGGTACAACGGCATCACCCACGACATCTGGGGCTAAACCCCGGCGTTCCACTATGGAACACACTTAAACGGCGCCTCCGGGCGCCGTTTTTTGTTGGCCACCGCGAAGTACACGAAGAAGGCCAAGAGCGTGTGCACCACAGAGGTCAGCAATGAAACCGGGGATAACATACAGGAAGGGTAGGATGCCGATGAGCACAGCGAATCGCATCGGTTCCGCGGAACTGCCGCCCCCCGGATGCGTTTCGCAACGCTCAACGCATCCTACTCGCCTGACAACCGCCGGATCCCCCCCCTTCTCCGTGCCTTCATCCGCTTCGTGGTGAATACACCCGGGTCAGGCGTTGAGGTCGGGGATCAGGCGGCTGCGCAGGCGCTGGATAGAGTCCTTCAACTGCAGCTTGCGCTTCTTCAGGCGCTGAATGGCGAAGATGTCCGGTGCGGCCTGCTCGTGCATCACGCCGATCGCGGAATCCAGAGCCCGGTGCTCGGCCTCCAGCTCGGCCAGGCGTGCGCGAATCTGACTCTCGGTTTCCAAGCCGTCCCCCAGTGGTCCCGTGAAGTGGTGGCCGTATACCGGGAGACACCCCGCGTGGCCATTCGGATCATCAAACCCGTATGATCGCAGACCGTCCCCGGTGGGACCATAGCGAATACCCTTCATCCGGAGCCCCCCGATGGCGACCCACAACACGCCGCTGACCATTCAGACCCCGCGCGGCGTCCGCCTCGGCGGCGTGATCGTCGCGCCCGAGGCGGATGCCATCCGCGGCCAGGCCTGCATTGCCCACTGTTTCGCCTGCTCCAAGGACTTCCCCGCCACGGTGCGCCTGGCGCGCGCCCTGGCCGCGGAAGGCATCGCCACCCTGCGCTTCGACTTCATGGGGCTGGGCGACTCCGAAGGGGAGTTTCGCGACAGCACGCTTGCGACCTACTGCGAGGATCTGCACTCCGCCATCGAGGCGCTGGAGACCTACACGGGGCGGCATACCAACCTGCTTATCGGCCATAGCTTCGGCGGCGCCATGGCGATCTATGTGGGGGCGCAGCGCGAGTCACTGGATGGCATCGTGACCATCGCCGCCCCCAGCCGCCCCGGCCATGTCGCCCACCTGTTCGGCGATACCGCGGAGGAGATTCGGCGCGAGGGTTCGGCCCGCATCAGCATCGGCGGGCGCCCGGTGGAAATCGGCCACGCCTTTATCGAGTCGATCGAGGAGCCGACCCTGGATGTCACGCTGGAGACCCTGGAACAGCCACTCCTGCTGCTGCATGCACCGGGCGACACCGTGGTCAGCGTCGACCACGCCCGCAAGATTTTTCAGCAGGCCCATCACCCGAAGAGCTTCGTCGCCCTGCACCAGACCGACCACCTGCTCTCGCGCCCGGAACACACCCGCTATGTCGCCGGCCTGATCCGCGCCTGGTCGGCGAACCTGCTGGACTAGACCCGGAACGGCAGAAGCTCCCCCGTAGGAGCCTGCTTGCAGGCGAACGCCCCTGCCCCATATCGAGCGTTGGCAGGCGCTTCGCCTGCAAGCAGGCTCCTACATATTCCTGGGCCTACCAGTAGTTCTCGGTCGTGATCTGCCCCGGCTTGCGTCGGCGGTTCTTCTCCAGCCCGCGCTCGCGCAGGATCGCGGCGGTATCCTTCACCATGTCCGGGTTGCCGCACAGCATGACCTGGGAGTGCTCCGGCGTGATCTTCAGGCCCGCGTGATGCTCCAGGCGGCCCTCGGCAATCGCGGCCGGTACCCGGCCCTCGAGCCCACCCGGGAACGGCTCGCGGCTGACAAACGGGATGTACTGGAACCGCTTCGCGTCACGTTCCTGGAACTGCCGGATCGTGTCCTGATAGGTCAGTTCTTCGGCCTTGCGCGCCGCGTGGATCAGGCGGATGTTCTCGAAGCGTTCCCAGGGGGTATCGGTCTTCAGCATGGACAGGAACGGCCCCAGCGCAGTGCCCGTGGAAAGCAGCCACAGGTCGCGGCTGTCCGGTAGCTCATCCAGGGTAAAAAAGCCGGTCGCGCGCGGCATCAGCTCCACCGTGTCGCCCGGCCCCAGTTGCGCCAGACGATTGGACAGCGGTCCATCCGGAACGGTGATCAAATAGAAGTCCAGCGGCGTTTCGCCCGGCGCATTCACATAGGAATACGGCCGCGCCACCGGCTCGCCGTCGATCTCCAGACGCAGGCGGTTGAACTGCCCGGCCTTGAACAGCTCAACCTCGGCATCCACCCGCAGCGAGAACAGTCGATCCGTCCACTGCTTGCGCTCCTGTACGACACCGGTCACCCAGCCCATATTCCTTACTCCATTGCTCGGGTATTATCTCGAAGAGTGCTGGCGGGGCCGGAAGGTTTCAAGCACCCCCGGCCAACGCCGTATAATTGTCGCAAATCCGAACACTGGAGCAGTCATGGCCCGCACCCCCTCGCAGATGATCGAACTCGGCACCGAGGCACCCAGCTTTTCCCTTCCGGACGTCGTCTCCGGCGAGACCATCAGCCTCGACAGCTTCCCCGACGCGAAAGGCTACATCATCGCCTTTATCTGCAATCACTGCCCGTTCGTGCAGCTCATCCGTCACGAATTCGCCCGCTACGGCCGCGAGTATACGAACAAGGGCATCGCGGTCATCGCGATCAACTCCAACGACATCCAGGCCGTACCGGACGACGCACCGGACAAAATGAAGGACGATGCCCGCCGCTTCGGCTACAACTTCCCCTACTGCCTGGACGAGGACCAGTCCGTCGCCAAGGCCTATCACGCCGCCTGCACCCCGGACTTCTATCTGTTCGACGCCGAACGCAAGCTCTACTATCGCGGCCAGTTCGACGAGACCCGCCCGGGATCCGACGTCCCGGTGACCGGACGTGACCTGCGCGCCGCCAGCGACGCACTCCTGGCCGGCAAGCCGGCACCCGAGCCCCAGCACCCGAGCCTCGGCTGCAACATCAAGTGGCGCCCGGGAAACGAGCCCGACTACTTCGGCTGAACCGGGCACTCCTGTTCAAACAAGGCTTTGTGGAAACAGCCCTGTGGGAGCGAGCCTGCCCGCGAATGCCCCTGCCCGCGCCCGATCCTGGCCGGGGCATTCGCCCGCGGGCCATCCCCAACAAGCCCCTCGCCGCGCCGTATACTGACCCCATCTATTTTCCGGGGAGCGCCGCATGCCGCCCAATAACGTAATCGACGGCCCGCGAGTCTCAACATGGCGCTGCCCCTCCTGCCAGGAGTCGGTCCCGCGCCTGCTTCCGAACGGCAAGACCAACCGCATCCCGGTCGCCCCGGAGCGCATGGCGCTGCCAGACGGAACGGTGCGTCAAGCCTGTGCGCGCGTGCAGGGCCTGCGTGCACCGGAAATCTGCTATGCCTGTGACCAGGCCTATCAGGAGCTGTTGGGCACACTGGTGCGCCCCCCCGCCGAGCTGGGCGATGCCCGCGGCGACCCCGGGCTGAACGACACCGGCCTCATCGGCGCCCTGCTGCCCATCGCCGACCAGGGTACGCAGATCCTCATCTTCAACGTGATCAACGAGGAACTGCGCTGCACCGAGATCGAGCGCCTGATCAGCTTCAACCCCGACCGCCTCACCTACCCCGGCTCGCGCGGCGCCATCGCCCCACGCATCTGGGCGCTCTACGAAGACCACCTGGCCCAGCTCCACGCCCGCGCACCCGTCCCCTACCACCCCGAGTAGAAGCACCTCAGCCCCCGGTGGAGCCTCCCCACTACGGATTGATGAGCACGTCATCGCGAGACGTGCGGCGCCGTGGCGACCTCCGCAGACAGCCCGAACGCCACCCCCTCACCCGCGAGGCAAGCATCGGGATTTCGGATGGATATTGCCACGCCCCCTCGCGGGCCTCGCAATGACGGAGGATATCGTCATCCCGGCCGAAGCGAAGCGTAGAGCCGGGATCTCGCCGGAACGGTGACAGGGTCAGGAGATCCCGGATAACCGCTACCCGGTTTCCGGGATGACGAACGTGGAGAGGATGCGTCAGGCGTCGTCTTCAGCGTCCGCGCGCGCGAGCATGCGCATCCCCCCAACCATGCAACGCAGCGCCTCCAGGGTCTGCAGGTCGAGCGCCGCCCCGGTCTCGCCCGGCAGCGTCCAGTACTTCGGACGGCAGGTGGCCGGGCGTTCGGCGGGCATCGCGCGGGCGGCCGCCGCGTCGACCGCCACGAGCAGATCGGCCCACGCCAAATCCTCGGCAGTGACCCCGCCCATGATCCGCGCCGGGCGCACCTCGATCCAGTCCTCGAACTCCGCCGCTGCGCCCAGCTCCGCCACGCGCGCGGCCCGCCCGTCGGCCCGCTCGGCCGCCACCAGCAGGCGCGCCCGCCGCTTAAACATGTCCGATACCCCGCAAGCCCATTTGTCCAGCCACCGAGGTCAACGCCAAGCTATATTCAGAGACACGAATTACCCACCCCATATGGAGAACGGACACCATGGCCCACCTCGACTGGTCGCATTATCCGGTGAATGAACTGAAGCTCGTCTACAGCACGCTGCACGCGCAACTGACGCTGGAGCCCGAGCTGATGGATTCCGAACTGATGTCCGACCTGCAGACCCACCTGCAGCAGGCGGCCAAGGCTGCCGGCGTGGACGCCTCCACCCACTCGCAGTGGGCCGCGTGGCTTAACGACCGATAGAAACCTATGGAACACATGTCCCACGCAGCTAGCGGCGGACGTCGAAGCCCGACAGGCGGCCAAAAAACCCTAGCCCCTACAACTCCTGGCGCATTTTCTCGAGACCGCTGACCAAATCTGGAAGGTGCTCGTCCACCAAATTCCAGATTGTGTCGCTGTCGATACCCAGATAGGCGTGGATCAGCCGATTGCGGGTAGCAACGATCATGCGCCAGGGAATATCCGGATGTGCCTCCCGGACCTCGGAGGGCACATGACTGGCAGCCTCGCCGATTAGCTCGAGGTTACGGAGTACGGCGTCGAAGACGAGCTCATTCTGTACGAACATGTCGCGATCAAGACCATCCGTATAGGCCATCGCCTTGCGAGCGAACCGAACCATGTCGTCCAGATAGAAACGCCACTCGCGCCCGGCCATGGACTCAGACACGGATCGCCTCGCGCTCGACGAACGGACGAAGCTCGGCGCGCAGAGCTTTTTCCGAGACCAGATCCACCGGATACCCCAGAAGATCCTCGAGGTAAAACTGCACACCGAAATACTGTTGTGCGGAGGCCGGGCCGTCGTAACCCACCAGGATATCGACGTCACTCTGCTCTCCGGCCTCGTCGCGGGCCAGCGAGCCAAACAGCGCCAGGCCGCACACGCCGAATTCGCGTTCGAGATACGCACGGTGATCTCTGAGCGCCTTCAAGACGGCGGTACGGTCCAGCCTGCGAGACATTTGGCCCATTACATCGTCCTGTTAATGCCCGTCGGTCATCCCGGCAAAGTGCTCAGGCGTCGCCTTCGGTGGCCTTGCGGTGTTCGGCGGCGAAGTCGAGCATGCGCTGGGTGGCGACCAGGGCCTTCTGGCGCGCGGTCTCGTCGACGAAGATCTCGTTCTTCGCCGGCTCGTTGGTGTCTTCCAGCGTCTCGGCCAGCGAGACCAGGTCGTTCATCGCCATCCACGGGCAGTGCGCGCAACTGGTGCAGGTGGCGCTGTGGCCACCAGTGGGCGCCTCGATCAACTTCTTGTCCGGCGCGGCCTGCTGCATCTTGTAGAAGATACCCTTGTCCGTCGCGACGATGAATTCCTGTTCCGGGCGGTCCTTCACCGCCGCGATCAGCTGGCTGGTGGAGCCCACCACATCCGCCTGGTGGATCACCTCGCGCGGGGATTCCGGGTGGACCAGCACGGCGGCGCCGGGATGGCGCCCGCGCAGATCTTCCAGCGCCCAGGAGCGGAACTCGTCGTGCACCACGCAGGAGCCGTCCCAAAGCACCATGTCGGCGCCGGTGGTACGGCGGATGTAATCGCCCAGGTGCTTGTCCGGGGCCCAGAGAACCTTCTTGCCCTGGTCGCGCAGGTGCTCGACCAGCGGCACGGCGATGCTGGAGGTAACGACGTAATCGGCCTGCGCCTTCACGTCCACCGAGGTATTCGAATACACGACCACGGTGTGGTCCGGATACTGCGCGCGGAACTTCGCGAACTCGTCCGCCGGACAGCCGAGATCCAGCGAGCACTCCGCCTCCAGCGTCGGCATCAGCACGCGCTTTTCCGGGCTCAGGATCTTGGCGGTCTCGCCCATGAAGCGCACGCCAGCCACCACCAGCGTCGCGGCCGGGTGCTCCTTGCCGAAGCGCGCCATCTCCAGGGAGTCGGACACACAGCCGCCGGTCTCGTCCGCCAGGCGCTGCAGGGATTCGTCCACGTAGTAATGCGCAACCAGCACCGCGTTGCGCTCGATCAGCAAGCGCTTGATGCGGCGCACCAGCTCGTCGCGCTGGGTGTCGGTCAACGCGTGCAGCGAGGCCGTCACATGGTCCGTGCGCGGCACGTGGAAAATCGGTTTTTCGGCCACCGGTGCGTTCATCTGCCCTCTCACCCCAGGATCCGGGGTAGATCATCGTCTTCTAATAGTACGACAGGGCCCCGGCCGCTGTCGTTCCTGCACATTGTGGGGTCGTATCCGCGCATCCCAACCGGCCCGCCTATAATGTTGCGGCCATGACCGAGCTGAAGCAGCAATACAAGGCGATGACGTTCGAGGAACGCATGGACCTGGCCCTGTCCGCGGACCTCGAGGCGCACTGGCGCCCGCTTCTGGTGCGCGACCAGCACGCCCAGGTGAAGGCGTATTTCTCGCGGCGCATGGACCTGACGCCGGAAGAGGTCGTCCTCCTGCTGGCCGACCCGAACCAGACCGTGCGCCTCAACTGCGCCAAGCGCGCGGACCTGACCCCGGAACAGGTGGAGGCCTGCGTAAACGACCGCGACCCCAACCTGCGCTACTTCGTCGCGCGCAATCCGCTGTTGACCGAGGCACAGAGGGAACGCCTGATGAAAGACGAGGACGAACTGGTACGCATCGCCGTGCGCAAGGGCCCGAAGACCCGCGGCACCCGCGCACGCCCAGGACAAGCCGAGATGATCCGTTGACCGAGACCCAGCCAGAAAAGTCGAAACGCCCCAAGCCCTCGCGGCGCCGCCGCGCGCTCAGCTGGGGCATCCAGATCGGGCTCGCTCTGGTGATCTTCCTGGCGGTGCGCGCCTGGATGGCGCGCGACATGGTCGAGGGCCCGGCGCCTCAATTCGAGGCCCAACTTCTGGATGGAACGCCCGTTTCGCTCGCGGACTACGCGGACGAACCCATGCTGCTGCACTTCTGGGCCACCTGGTGCCCGATCTGCCGCCTGGAGGAAGGCGAGATCGTGCGCCTGTCGCAAGGCCACCCGGTGCTGACAGTCGCCATGCAGTCCGGCGTCAAGGAAGAGGTGCTCGACCACCTGAACGAACGCGAGCGCGAACTGGCCGTGATCAACGACCCGGAGGGCGCCCTCGCCGCGCGCTACAACGTACGCGGCGTCCCGGCCAGCTTCATCATCAACCCCGACGGCGAAATCGTCTTCCGCAAGCAGGGCTACGCCCCGCCGCTCGAACTGCGCCTGCGCCTCTGGCTCGCCCGCTGGCTGTAGCCCCTTCCTGCAAACGGTGCAATTCGCTTCGCTCAGTGCACCCTACATCCAACCGTTATCACGCGGCGCGGGGTTCGATCTCGCTACGCACGCGGTCGGCGAGTTCGATCTGGGCACGCCGCAATTCGTATTCAACCTGCAGGTTCAGCCAGAAACGCTCGGAAGTACCGAAATAACGCGCCAGCCTCATGGCCGTGTCGGCGGAGACGCCCCGGCGCTCGCGCACAATGTCATTCATCCGCGTCGTCGGTACATGCAATGCCCCGGCAAGCGCGTTCACACTAAGCCCTAACGGAGCAAGAAACTCCTCGCGCAGGACCTCGCCTGGATGGATGGGCCGCATACCGTTTGTAGTCATGCTCTAACCTCCTTCGGGAACCCTTCAGTGGTAATCGACGATCTCCACGTCCTCGGCACCCTCGTCCGTCCACCGGAAACAAATGCGCCACTGGGCATTGATGCGAATGCTGTGCTGTCCCACGCGGTCACCAGACAGGGCCTCCAGCCGGTTCCCCGGCGGTGACCGCAAATCCTGCAGCGTCTCCGCCGCTTGAAGCTGAATCAGCTTGCGTTCCGCGATCGCTCGGACGCTCGACCAACGTCGACTTCTGCCCGTTTCGAACAGCGCCCGGGTTTCCCTACACCGAAAGCTTCTGATCATGGACACATGATATAACGCTTAACGGTAAGCAGCAAACCAATGGCGCAGCTCGCTTCGCTCAGTGCACCCTACACCCAGCCAGCCCCGCGTAGGATGCTGTTGAGCGCAGCGAAACGCATCAAAATGGCCGTGGCCAGCAACCCAGCTTCTTGACCCCCAACGCGCACAAGTTACACTTCAAAGTGTAACCAAGGGAGGCCGCCATGGAAGCCACCACCAAGGACATGCGCCTGCACAGCCGCGAACTGCTCGCCGCCGTGGACCGGGGCGAGGAGATCGAGATCACGTATCGAGGCCGCTTGCGCGCCAAATTAGTCCCATACCGGAGCGCCGCGGCCCCGCAAGCACGCGCCGCCCACAATCCACTGTTTGGACTCTGGCGGGACCAGCAAGGCTCGGTTGACGACTACATCCGACGAATCCGGCAACCGAGGAAATTCAAGTAATGCTAGCGGACACGGATGTCCTGATCTGGAATCTGCGCGGGAATCAGAAAGCCGGCGAATGGCTCGACCGCTCGCCCGGATTCACGGTGTCCGCCGTAACCTACATGGAGCTCATCCAGGGCCTGCGCGACCAGACCGAATTCCGCGCGCTGCGCCAAGCCGTCCAGTACTGGGATGCCCGCATCCAACCGGTAAGCGAAGCCATCTCGAACCGCGCAACCTTCCTTGTCGAGACCTACGCCCTCAGCCACAACATGCAGATGACCGATGCCCTGATCGCAGCCACCGCCACACAGCTGGGCCTGCCCCTCGTCACGGCCAACGATCGGCACTATCGGCACATTGAGGGTTTGGAAATACACCTGTTTCGACCCAAATAACGGATCGGTGCAGTTCGCTTCGCTCAGTACCCCCGGCGCTCGATCATTACCCGAACCCGTAGGATGCGTTGAGCGCAGCGAAACGCATCGCCCCCGGGCGAAGCGACTAATCGTCCAACTCGCGCAGGACGCGGAAGCCCAGATTGGTGTCCATCTCGTCGATGTTGCGGCGGCGCCGGGCGGCGCTGCGCGTGTTCACGGCGGCATCGAACCAGGAGCCGCCCTTGGTCACCACCCACTCGTTTTCCGGGTCTCGGCGATAGACGCCGTCACGCGGCAGCGACTGGTGTCCGTCGTGCCAGGGGGTGGAGGTGAATTCCTGCACGTTCCCGTGCATGTCGTACAGCCCCCAGAGGTTCGGCTGGAAGTTGCCCACATCCAGCGGGCGCGACAACGGGAAACACGCCGGGATATACCACCTGCGCCGCTGGCGCCGCTCCTCGTATGGAAACAGCGAATTGAAGTGCACGTCGCGGCACCCCACCACCTCGCCAAAGGCGAACGGCGTGCGCGTGCCCGCCCGACAGGCGTATTCCCACTCCGCCTCGGTCGGCAGACGATAGCGCTTGCCCGTCTCCTCGCTCAGCCAGTCGAGATACTGCTGGATGCTGTCCGGCTTGATGTTAAAGATCGGCATGCGCGGGGTGCTGGGCCACACCAGCCACTCCCAGGGTTCCCAGCCGGTCGCGGCCTGGAAGGCCTCCCACTCCTCGCGGGTAACTTGATAACGCCCCAGGGCAAACGGCCGCTCCAACGCCACGAAGCGCCGCGGTGCCTCGTGTGGCTGATGGCCGTACTCCGAGGCATCCGAACCCATCTCGAACTCCCCGGCCGGGATCACCTGCAGCTCCGGCGTCGGCACACCGGAGCGCGCCTCATCGCGAAAGCCGACCGATCCGCCCACCTTGCGCGCCGCCTGCTGCTGCAGATCCAGCAGATCCGCCTGATCCATCCGCTGCACGTCCGTCACCATGGGCCCACTCACCTCCAAAATCCTTCACCACCCCCGCACGCGCCAGCCAAAACCCCGTCATTGCGAGCGCAGCGAAGCAATCGCCAACCCGAACCCGGGCACGTCGCCATCCAGCCTCACAAGCCGGGCTCAACAAACCCGCCCGCGGCCACACTGCTACGACGAGCCAGAATCAAGCCCGCCGGAGAACGCATCCTGTAGGCAAGCGTTAACGCCCAAGGTTCGCCCGGGCGCGTCGTCGCTTGCGCACGCTGCAAAGCCATTTTACGCTCCGAATCTTGTTTGGACTCAGGGAGGAGTCGAACATGCCACACACGCGTGGATTCACGCTGGTGGAACTGCTGGTCACCCTGCTGGTGGCGTCGATCCTGCTCGGCATCGGCGCGCCCGCCTTCGGTCACCTGATCGAACAAACCCGCCTCACCACCACGACCAACCAGTTCCTCACCACCCTGCACATGACCCGCAGCGAGGCCATCCGCCGCGGCGCCCTGGTCACGCTGTGCACCTCCACCGACGGTGCCACCTGCACCGGCACAAGCTGGGATGCCGGCTGGATTCTCTTCGCCAACCCAAGCCGAGCCAACCAGCCATCCGGCCCCGACAGCATCCTGCGTATCGGCAGCGCCTGGACCAACCCGAGCATCGCGGTAACCGGAAATCAGCCCGTAAGCCAACGCGTTTCCTACAACGCCCTCGGCCAGACTGAACGTCTCTCGGGCGCCCTGCTCATGGGCACCATCACTATCTGCGCCACAGGCGACGAAGGCCGTGCCGTTGTCATTAGTAGCACCGGCCGGCCCCGCGTCGAAACGACCGACTGCACCTGAGCCCGCCCCCAGGGCCTCCTCGAGCCGCGTCTCCCGAACCGCTCGTCGGCGCGATTCGACCACTAAGCCGACCAACCCTTGCGGTGCAGCGGCCGCATGCTTATCACTAAGGTTACGGAAACTCCGAACGGCTGACGCCTAATGACCCGACCCCACGGATTCACCCTCGTCGAACTGATGGTCACCCTCGCCGTTCTCGCGATACTGGCCTCGGTCGCCGTGCCAAGCTTCCACGCTCTCGTCCAGAACAATCGCGCCACGACCCTAGCCAACCAACTGACAACCGCCATTAACTTGGCACGAAGCGAGGCCATCAGACGCGGTGTCGTAGCATCGGTCTGCTCCGACGACTGGGAAGCCGGTTGGCGGGTTGAGCTTGGAGCTGGATGCGACGCAGACGACGGCGACGTACTCCGAATATGGGATGCGCCGCACGCCAGCTCAGTCATTGATTCAGGGGGGGACGATGCCGTTAGCTTCGAGCCTACAGGTGAGAAACGCATCCCCTTGGGCACAGCAAATCCCGAGGCTACCGTCTTTCAGGTACATGCCGAGAACTGCTCCGGCCTTCGGGCTAGGACCTTGAACGTGGCACCCGGGGGACGTGTCGGTGTCGAGCGTGTCAATTGTCCTTGAAGGATTCAGCCCAAGAGCAAGCCAATGTCAATTAAGCAACCATCAATGCGCGCTCCTTTGGCCTCAAGGTCTCGCGTGAGGACGCACCAAACTGGAGTAACGCTTATCGAAGTGCTCGTCACTGTGCTAGTGCTTTCGATCGGGCTCATTGGGCTGGCGAGCTTGCAGGGCAACTCCCTAAAAGCCAACCACAGCGCATATATGCGCGCCCAGGCGACAATTCTCGCGCACGAGATGTTCGATGTTATGCGCATCGACCGTGAAAATGCCCGGGCGCAAGAATACGACGGTGACTACAGCGCACCCCCGGCCGCAACCGGCCAGCTCCCCCAGGATGAATTGAATCGCTGGATCACCAACCTGCAGAACACCCTCCCCGCGCCCGAAGCCGAAATCCAGACTACGCCGGCTACAGGTGTAGTCCGCATCTCGGTCACCTGGGATGACACGCGAGGACAAGAACCGCCCCAGGTATTCACGCTTCGAACCCGACTCTAGGTCATGCGCATGAACCGTTCGACAAAACCACTCAGCTTCTCGCCATTCCCCCGCTTCGGAACCGTCCGCGGGCTGACCTTGGTTGAACTCATGATTGCCATGGTTCTCGGGATTCTGCTCATTGGTGCCGTCATCAGCGTTTTCGTCGGGACCAGCCAGACCTACCGAACTCAGGAGGCGATGAGCAAGGTCCAGGAATCCGGCCGGTTTGCCATCGAACTGCTCACTCGGGATATCCGGCAGGTCGGGTTTCGCGGGGCTTGCACCCCTTCAGCCACCGTCGAGTCACTCCTGAATCCCAGCGGGACCGGATATGACGACGCCGTTCTCGAATTCGAGACAGGCTCCCTCAGGGGGTGGCACCAGGAGGCGGGGCCCCACGACACTAACATGACCGGCTACGTCAACGGAACGGACACCATTCTCATAAAGAAAGCCTCAAGCATGGATGCACGCCCCAACGGCAATACCCCGAGCAACGCGGCGACCGTCAACCTCAACGGTCCCAGCGGGATCGCCCGGGGGCAACTGGTCATCCTCAGCGATGCCGAGTCCTGCGACATCTTCCAGAACACGGCAAACGACAACGCCAGTACTGTCACTCGCGGCGCCGCAGGTGGCCCTGGGATGAACCCCGGCAACGTTACTCCCAATAATAACAACCAGCTTTCCAAGAGCTACGACCAGAACGCGGAAATGTTCCGGTTCGAATCCCGAATCTACTATGTCGGCGCAAGCGCTGCTTCCCCGGGCCAACAATCGCTGCGGCGGCTCGACTTTGGTCTCGGATCCCCCCGAGATCAGGAACTTGTCACCGGGGTTGAAGACTTCCGTGTCCGTTATGGCGAAGACACCAATAACGATGGCCGGATAAACGAGTTCCGGAACGCGGGCGACGTCAACGACTGGGAAGCCGTGCGAGCAGTACGGATCAACATCATCACCAACAGCACCAACACCGAAAACGTTGTCGAAACGCCTCAGCAACTGGCCATCGAAGGCACCGCCTGGACTGCTACGGATCGCCGGCTATACCAGGTCTTCTCCTCCACGATCGGCCTACGCAACCGCCTGGATTGAACAATCATGCGCTTATCGACCCGAAATTCCGCCCCACGGCTAGCGCGCCACCGGCCAATTCGGCCCAAACGCCAAGAGGGCTCTGCCCTGATCGTCGGTTTGGTCCTGTTACTGGTCGTGACCATCCTTGCGATTACCGGCATGCAGGACACGCTGCTACAGGAGCGCATGTCGGGCAACTGGCACGACCGAAACCTCGCTTTCCAGGCAAGCGAGGCTGCACTTCGCGAAGGCGAACACTGGATCAACCAACGTACGCTAAGCGAGCTTGACGCGATCGACCAATCCTCCGCACACGAACCCCTGACCCAGCCAGCCGCATGGGAAGGCGCGGGGCAACATGGCTCGATCAATCTCGACGGCATTGCCGATGAAGCATCCTTTTACGTCGTCCACCCTTCTTACAGCCGCATGCGACCGGACATGGACCTCGCCCAACCAAAATGTGATCGCTATTTTCCAGTTTACGCGCACGGCGTGGGGGGCACCGTGAATGCCCGGGCCACGCTCCAAAGTTCGGTCATGCCCACGACTGCGCCACCCGCGGACTGTCCAGCGGACTGGGGCGGTTAAGTGACCCTATGAATTCCCTAGACACCGGCCCACACCGAGGCCGAGGCCTAGCAGCACAGATCTGCAGCGAACGCTGCCCCAATAGTCGCAGGAGCATGCCAACATGCTGAAAACAACACACCAGCTTAGACGCTTCATGGCCGCTACCGTAATCGCCCTCGGCGCCATCGGACTCTTGGCATTTTCAGCCCATGGGCATGCCGCGCCACCGACCTACACGCTCGGCTACGTCACAGACGTCTCTCGCGCCACTGCGACCATCACCATCGACGGAAACCCCTTCCAAGTATCGCACCGCACCACATTGGAAGGCTCCACGCATCACATCTCGGGCGCGGCCGCCCTGGATCAACTTCCGCGCGGAACCCTTATCTTGTACTCCGCCGAAAGAGATCAGCTGCGGTCCATCCAGATCAAGAATCCTGAAGACGTCGACCTACCCAACCAATCCGCACCACGTCGCACACCCTGAGCTCGACCTCAAGGCCCGCCGACATACAAAGCTGGACGGAAAAGACCATGTCAAAACTCAACGAAGTGACGCTTCAAAACCGGTTCGGAAGAACCTGGGGGCGGTGGGCCGCTGTGACATTGGCCAGCGCAATGATGGTGGGTATGGGGTCGGCACACTCCAGCCAGGTCGCTCAGACTCCGCTCTTTCTGACGAGCTCCGTAGACCCCAATGTAATGTTCATCCTCGATGATTCCGGGTCGATGCACTGGGATATTCTCCCCGATGACAGCATTTACTCGTATTACACGTTCCCTCGGCCATCGGGCGTTTATGGAAGCTCGAACTACAGCCACTTCGTGGTAAATTTTAACGACAACATTTACTCCGCGTTCCTGCGAAGCGCCGAGACAAACGCCCAGTATTACAATCCGCGCGTTACCTACAAACCGTGGGTGGAGTCAGACGGCACCCCCATGGATGATGCACCCATTGACGCCGCCCCGCACAACCCGATGCTACCGGGCCTCGGCTCACGCGACCTGACTGCGGACAACACCAACACAGCCGGCTGGGACAATTGCCTGGTATCGAGCCAGGGGAACTTCTCGGGCTGCACATACAATGCAGAATCCAGGACGTTTTTCCCTTCGATCTATTATCGATTCGACGGGGGGGACATCTCCGACCTGGGCAACTACGAGCGTGTGGAAATCCGTCCCTCTACCAGCACCTACACATTCTCGCAGGCCGGGGATCCTCCTGATATGGACTATAGCGAGCTGCGCAGCGACTGCAGCGCGGGAAATGGCACCTGCACATACAGCGAGGAGATTCAGAACTTTGCCAACTGGTATACCTATCACCGCTCGCGCATTCTGACTTCGCGAGGAGCGATTGGGACCGCTTTCGCCGAACAGGGAGATTCCTTTCGCGTTGGATATGGGGCCATCAATGCGGGTACCTCGAACGTGGATGACGTCGACACGGACCGCATCATCCGCGGCGTTCGGGCATTCTCGGGGTCGGACCGTGATGCCTGGTTCGACCTGTTGTATGAACGGCCTATCCCAGCTGCGGGTACCCCGCTGCGTACGGCCCTTCAAAGCGCGGGCGAATATTTCAGCCGGTCGGATAGTCAGGGCCCGTGGAGCAGCACTCCGGGACAAACTGGCGGGGAAGACCTTGAATGCCGCCAGAGCTTCACGATCCTCATGTCCGACGGATACTGGAACGGCGCCTCTCCAGCTGTCGGCAACACAGACGGATCTGCCGGTCCCGAGATCGAGTCTCCCGATGGCGACACGGTCCAGTACCAACCCAGCGCCCCATTCGAGGATGACTACTCCAATACGCTTGCCGACGTGGCAATGCACTACTGGAAACGCGACCTGCAGCCGGGCCTGGCGAATCGAGTGCCCGATACCGAATTCAACCCGGCATTCTGGCAACACATGGTCACATACACGGTGGGCCTGGGCGTTTACGGCGATATCGACCCGGACGCAGCGTTCGCGGCCATTGAAACTGGGGATAACATCGACTGGCCCAACCCCACTTCCAGCAACGAGGCAAAGATCGATGACATGTTGCACGCCGCGGTCAATAGTCGTGGTGGCTTCTTCTCGACCGACGACCCCGATGTGTTTGCGTCCGAGCTAAGTGAGGTGCTGCAAGACATCATCGGGCGGGTAGAAACATCCGCAACGTCGGCGGCCGTCAGTTCGGCCGTTCTCGAGACGCAAACCCGAGCGTTTCTGGCTGGATTCCGGAGTACTGACTGGTCGGGCACGCTGGAAGGTCGCCCAATTGGCGCTGGTGGCACTGTAGCCGAATCAGGCTGTGCCGAATGCTGGGACGCCGAGGAAGAGCTCGCGGCGCAGGCAGCTAGTGGCAACCGCAACATCTTCACCCGGGCGACAAATGCAGCCGGAGTTTCTGGAACTGGCGGCGGAGTCCAATTTCAGGCTTCAAATCTTCACGCAGATCAACTAGCCGCGCTGGATCACAATTCGACCGGGGCCAACGACGGTCGCGGACCCGACCGCGTGGCCTGGCTTGGTGGCGAAGAGCTAAGCGGCTTTCGCAGCCGTACGGAATCCGGCGAACCGCGCCTTCTTGGGGACATCATCAATTCGGACCCGGTGTTCGAAGACGGCGTCATTTATGTCGGCGCCAATGACGGCATGCTTCATGCCTTTGACGGCGAGACCGGGAAAGAGCTCTTCGCGTTCATTCCCAGCCGGCTCCTCCTTCCGGAGGACGGAGCAGACTTCGCGCCTCTCTCGAGACTCACAGACGAGAATTACGCTGATAATCACCGCTACTTCGTCGACGGGAAGCTTGCCGTTCGGCGGGTAGTCGATGGCGATGGCGACCTGCGCACCGTTTTGGTCGGGTCTCTGGGTGCAGGCGGGCGCCAGGTATTTGCGCTGGATGTTTCCGACCCCGGAAACTTCTCTTCCGATGACGTGTTGTGGGAGTTCTCGCACGCCGAACTGGGCGTGTCGATCGGGGCTCCGCAGGTTGCCCGGACGCGACCGAATGGCGAATGGGCGGCGTTCTTTGGCAACGGCTACAACAGCGCCTCGCACGAGGCAAGCCTGTTCGTGGTGGACCTGTTCACCGGCGACCTAGAGACCAACATTTCGACGGGGGTCGGTGACGATACGACACCTAACGGGCTGGCCACACCGTTTGTGACCGACTGGCCGTCGGGAGACTTCCGGGCGGACCGCGTGTACGCCGGCGACCGGCTGGGCAACCTGTGGGTATTCGACCTATCCAGCGACACACATCGTTTGCTGGCCAACGCGACGGATCCATCCGGCAACCCACAGCCGATCACGACCCGGCCCGTTGGGCAAATCCTGGACAGCGGCGAGGCCATGATCTCTTTCGGCACTGGATCCTTTCTCTTCAATGCCGATGGCACGGATAACCAGGTTCAGAGCCTGTATGGCGTCCTGGACACGCAGAGCCCTGCAGGCCAGGCTGCGGAACGGTCCGACCTCGTGACCCAGGAAATTGTCTTCCAGGGTACTGTCGACACTGCGAGTGGTCCCCAGGAAGTGCGTGTCATCTCCGACAACCCGGTTGACCTAACCACGGACCGCGGCTGGATCCTTGACCTTGACCTGGAAGATGGAGAACGCGTGATCTCGCCACCCAGGGCCCTCGGGGTCAACCAGCAACGCGTACGCTTCTCGACCCTGGTTCCGGATGACGACCCCTGCGGGACCGGCCGGCGTGGCTTCCTGATGGACTTCGACCTGCTTACCGGTGGGCGGCTCTCCCAACCTGTCTTTGATCTTGACGGCGACGGCCAGTTTGGGGATTCGGACCTTGTCACGATTCCAGGTCTTGGCGACGTTCCAATCAGCGGTTTAGCCTTCGGCCAGGGCGAGTCGACCACGTCTGTTCTCGGCGGCAATGGCAATGGCAATGGCAATGGCAATGGCGACCCTGACGAGTGCGATGGTGTCTGGCTATTCACCGGACAGGGGGAGAAGGTCTGCGTCGATGATGAAGACCGACTAACGGGCCGCCAGAGCTGGCAGCAACTGCGTTAACGTTTTCGGACGTTTGCCGATCCACCTGTAAAGGACTTCGTGATGAACGAAAAAGATGCGATCCCAGAGGCACGGGGCACGTCAAAGAACAGCGGCTTCACCCTCATTGAACTGATGATAGTGGTGGCCATCATTGCGATCTTGGCGGCCATCGCGTTCCCGTCCTACGCGCGGCATGTCGAGCGCACCCAAATTTCGGACGGCAAGGCGGGCTTGACTCAGGCCGCCCAACGGATGGAACGCTGCTTCACCGCCGAGATGAGCTACGACGGGTGCATCATAGAGAGCGAATCTCCGGAGGGTTACTACAGCCAGGTGATCACTTCTGCGGACGACTCCGGATTTAAGCTGACCGCCAATGGCCAGGATGGCCGGGTAACTTCAGGATCCTGTGCCGAACTGACCATCAACGAGCGCGGCGAACGGACTCCACCGAACGACTGCTGGTAGCGCCCGGAACCGGGCGAATCTTGGGGCATCGGAAGCCTGCTTAGGGGGCGGGTCCAACCCTTGCCTTGTGCACCGCATCGCGCGGACCGCATGGTTGCCGACTGCGCCAAGGTCAGGTCTTATCCCTTGCCCCCCCAGCACGCTAGCTGCGAGCGTCCTGGATAACAGGAGTTCGGCCATCTTAGCCGCCATAGCTCGATGCGCAACCTAAAAGCGCCCGGCGGATGAACTGACCGGGCGCTTCTTTTTGCGTTGACGCTGGCGATTACGCCGAGGCGCGGGAGGCCTTCTTGCGCTCGTGTTCCACCAGGAACTTCTTGCGGATGCGCAGGCTCTCCGGGGTAACCTCGACCAGTTCGTCTTCGTCGATGAACTCGATCGCCTGCTCCAGCGTCATGCGGATCGGCGGGGTGAGCTGGATGTTCTCGTCGGTACCGGACGCGCGGACCTTGGTGAGCTGCTTGGCCTTGAGCGCGTTCACGACCAGGTCGTTCTCGCGCGAGTGCAGCCCGATCACCATGCCCTCGTAGACCTCTTCGCCGCGCAGCTACGGGGTCAAACCTTGCCCTTTGCCCCATTACCTCTGCGCTGCACATACCAGTCCGCCGGATCCCCGTTCGGCCTTAACACGCCCCTTGAGCGTCAACACGCTTCGCAAGGACCAAAGCGAGTTCATCTCTCCCATTCCCCGGGCGGGCAGCGCCGGAACAGCTTGTCAGGTTTTTTTACACTCGACCGATGCCAAATCACCCCCGGAACAATAAACGTCTTTCTTTTCATTGGGCTACGAGTTCTGGCGCCAAAATTGCTGGGGCCTCAAGTAGCGGGACCAACCCGTTCGTGGACCGAGGTTCTAGCAACGTCAAAGGGAGAGACGGTAATGAAACGATCAATAAAGTACCTGGCTTTGGTTAGCGCCCTGGGTGCGTTTGGCTGGATGCAACCAGCACACAGCGCGCCAATCGACATTTCCAGCTGGACCTGTGTCGGGTCATGCGGCACGTCCACTGCGGATGGGGACGTAACGCTTTCGCCCTTCGGTAGTTCCGAATATGGGTGGATATCGACCAGCAATGGCCCGTCGATCGACGGCCTGGATGTCGGATCGGAAACGACCGGATCCACGATTACCTCGCCCCTGTTCAGCGCCAACGAAGGCGACGAGTTGAGCTTCTTCTTCAATTACGTCACATCGGATGGAGGCACCTTCACCGACTATGCCTGGGCATTGCTTCTGGATAGCAACCTGAACCCGGCGCTCCAGCTTTTTACGGCCCGCACGACGCCAGATGGTGACACCGTGCCGGGTTTCAACCTTCCTGAACCGGATGCCGAAGTATCGCTCGACCCATCCGAAACCCCCGTCATTGCCGGCGCCCCGGACTGGTCTCCTCTGGGAGACAGCTCAGGGACTTGCTGGTCGGGTGGCTGTGGCTACACCGGCTGGATCAACAGCAGCTTTAGTTTCCTGGAGACCGGGAACTACGCCCTGCAGTTCGGCGTAGTGAACTGGTCGGATACGGCATACCAGTCGGGACTGGCGTTCGACGGCGCAACGATTGCGGGAGAGGCGATTGGTGGTAACGGACCGCCGAACGAAATCCCTGTTCCGGCGACACTCGCTCTGTTCTTCACTGGCCTGGTCGCGCTGGTTGGAATTCGTCGGAAGGATCTCCAGGCATCGTAACCACACCACATATCAATTCATGTGCACCACACGGCTCGGCTACAGGGTCAAACCTTGCCTTTTGCTCCGAGCGACTGCTAGCCGGACAGCGCGAGTCAGAAGGCATATTGTCGGTGACGTGACGCTGGATCCCGCGCGCTGCACTCCCTCATCCCCGGGCCGCGAAACGGTGAACCGGGGTCTCTTTCAGTAGGACGCCTTTCCTGCCCTGCCCCCGGGCCGGGCGCCCTATGGAGATCCCGGATAATCGCGCTGCGATTTCCGGGATGACGTAGGCCGTCATTCCAGCGGCTCGACGCACAAACAAAAAGCGCCCGGCGGATGAACCGACCGGGCGCTTTTTGTTGCCTTGGCCCCTGAAGGGGCATCGGCGCTAGCGGTTACGCCGAGGCGCGGGAGGCCTTCTTGCGCTCGTGTTCCACCAGGAACTTCTTGCGGATGCGGAGGCTCTCCGGGGTGACCTCGACCAGCTCATCTTCGTCGATGAACTCGATGGCCTGTTCCAGCGTCATGCGGATCGGCGGGGTGAGCTGGATGTTCTCGTCGGTGCCGGACGCGCGGACGTTGGTGAGCTGCTTGGCCTTGAGCGCGTTCACGACCAGGTCGTTTTCGCGCGAGTGCAGCCCGATGACCATGCCCTCGTAGACCTCTTCTCCGGGGCCGATGAACATCTTGCCGCGATCCTGCAGGTTAAACAGGGCAAAGCCCAGCGCCTTTCCGGTGGCGTTGGCGATCAGCACGCCGTTCTGGCGCGAGGCGACCGAACCGGGCTGGTACGGACCGTAGTGGTCGAAGATGTGATGCAGGATGCCGGTGCCGGAGGTCGCGGTCATGAACTCGGTCTGGAAGCCGATCAGTCCGCGCGACGGGATGATGAAGTCCAGGCGCACGCGGCCCTTGCCGTCGGGGACCATGTTGGTCATGTCGCCGCGGCGTTCGCCGAGCTTCTCCATGATCGTGCCCTGGTGCTGCTCCTCGATGTCCACAGTGACGGCTTCGTAGGGCTCCTGCCGCACGCCGTCGACTTCCTTGATGACCACCTCGGGGCGCGCAACGGAGAGCTCGTAGCCCTCGCGACGCATGTTCTCGATCAGGATGCCGAGGTGCAGCTCGCCGCGGCCGGAGACCTTGAACTTGTCCGGGTCCTCGCCCTCTTCGACGCGCAGCGCCACGTTGTGCTTGAGCTCTTCCTGCAGGCGATCGCGCAGCACGCGCGAGGTGACGTACTTGCCTTCGCGCCCGGCGAACGGCGAGGAGTTAACCTGGAAGGTCATGCTCACGGTCGGCTCGTCGACGGTGAGCGGTTCCATCGCCTCGACGTGGTTCGGATCACACAGGGTGTCGGAGATGAACAGCTTGTCCATCCCGGTGAAGGTGATGATGTCGCCGGCGCGGGCCTCTTCGACCTCCACGCGCTCCAGGCCGTGGAAGCCCATGATCTGCAGCATGCGGCCATTGCGCACGCCGCCTTCGCGGTCGACCACTTTCACCGGGCTGTTCGGCTTGATGTGCCCGCGCTTCACGCGGCCGATGCCGATCAGGCCCTGGTAGCTGTTGTAGTCCAGCGAGGAGACCTGCATCTGGAACGGGCCTTCCGCATCGACGTTCGGCGGAGACACATGCTCGACGATGGTCTCCAGCAGGCAGGTCATGTCGCCTTCGGTGACGCTGGAATCCATGCCGGCAAAGCCGTTCAGCGCGGAGGCGAACACGATCGGGAAGTCCAGCTGCTCGTCGGTCGCGCCCAGGCGATCGAACAGGTCGAAGACCTGATCCACGGCCCAGTCGGGGCGCGCGCCGGGGCGGTCCACCTTGTTGATCACCACGATCGGCTTGAAGCCCATGGCGAAGGCCTTCTGGGTGACAAAGCGGGTCTGCGGCATCGGGCCGTCCACCGCGTCCACCAGCAGCAGCACCGAGTCGACCATCGACAGCACGCGCTCGACCTCGCCACCGAAGTCGGCGTGTCCGGGGGTGTCGACGATGTTGATGCGGTAGTCCTTCCATTCGATGGAAGTGTTCTTGGCGAGAATGGTGATCCCGCGTTCCTTCTCGATGGCGTTGGAGTCCATGATCCGCTCGCCGTGATCGCCACGCTTGTCGAGGGTGCCGGACTGGCGCAGGAGCTGGTCGACCAGCGTGGTCTTGCCATGATCAACGTGGGCGATGATGGCGATATTGCGAAGCTTCTCGGTCATGGAATGCAAACTCTAGATACTGGCAAAAGGGCCGACACTATACAGAGTTATGCGTTGGCGCGCTGAGACTTCCACGTTTTCAGCGCAGGCTCCGCACGCTTGCGCCCGCCATCCCGACCAAAGCGCAGCGCAGTTCGCCCCGACAATGCCGAGCGACCTCGTCATTCCGGCCGCAGCTCGCCGCGACCATGTGGTGCTCCCACGTCGTCATCCCGGCCGCAGCGCAGCGAAGAGCCGGGATCTCCCACGCCGGATACCCCCAAGGCCTGGCCAGACCACGGCGCACAAGATCCCGGATCACCGCTGCGCGGTGTCCGGGATGACGGGGGAGAGGCCGGTGCCCAGGACGCCGAAGAGGGCGCCAGCGGCAGGGTGACGACGATATGCAACGATCCGGGGTGACGGAGAGCCCCCCCAGGTCGACGGCAAGGGCCCAAGCGGCTAGGTCAGGGCTAGCGGTCTTCTTCCGGAGGCGGGAACTGGAGGTGGAAGCCCTGCTCATCGAGGTTGGCGAGGACCTTCTGCGGGTCTTCCTGGGCCAGGGTGCGTTCCGGGGTCAGCTCGAACTCCAGCGCGAACTCCAGGCGACCGAGCGCCCGAACCACGCCCTCGGGGAGTTCGGAGAAATCGTCCTTCTCCGGGAGATACACATAGGTATCGGCACGCTTGGTCGCGCGGTAGACGTAACACTGCATGGGTTCAGTCCTCGAGATAGGTGTAGCCGGTCAGGCCGTGTTCCAGTTCCGCCAGCAGGCGCCCGGCGGCCTCGCCGCGCAGGCCGATGGCATCGATCTTGGCGCGGAAGGCGCGGCGCAGGTCGTCCGGGGCAAAGTGCACGTAGGAGAGCAACTCATCCACGGTGTCGCCGCGTTCGGGGTTCAGCAGGCGGTAGCCGCCCTGCTCGGTCAGTTCCACGTTCACCGTGTCGGTGTCGCCGAACAGGTTGTGCAGGTCGCCGAGGATCTCCTGGTAGGCCCCGACCAGGAAGATGCCGAGATAGTAGGCCTCGCCCGTTTTCCACGGGTGCAGCGCCAGGGTGGTGTGCGTGCCCTCCCGCTCCACGTAGTGCTCGATGTGGCCGTCGGAGTCACAGGTCAGATCCTGCAGCACGGCGCGGCGGGTCGGGGCCTCGTCCAGGCGGTGCAGCGGCATGATGGGGAAGATCTGGTTGATCGCCCAGGTATCCGGGATCGACTGGAACACGGAGAAATTGCAGAAAACCTTGTCCGCCAGCTTGTCCGTCAGCTCCGCATGGATCTCGGCCGGCAGCGCATCCGACTGTGCCAGCAGCCGCTGGCACAGGGCGAAATAGATCGCCTCGGCGCGCGCCCGGTCCGCCAGCGACAGCATCCCGCGGGCGAAACGCGCCTGCAGGTCGGACAGGCCGAAGGCCGCATCGTGGTAGATCTCGGACGCCGGGCGCTCGCGCTCGTCCAGCAGGGCGCGCATCGCGGCGATCTCGGGCAGCTCGTCATCCGGCGCGGGCGGCACATCGCCGTCCCCTGGGGCCGGCTCGCAGTCGATCACGTTGGTGATCAACACCGCGTGATGCGCGGTCAGGGCCCGCCCGGACTCGCTGAACACCTCGGGCATGGCGAGATCATGCTCCTCGCAGATGCGCTTGAGCGGGCGCAGGATGTTCAGCGCGTACTCCTCCACCGAGTAGTTGATGGAGCATTCGTTGCGCGAGCGCGATCCCTCGTAGTCGATACCCAGGCCGCCGCCGACATCCACCACCTGAAGCGCGGCACCCGCTTCGGTCAGCGCGGCGAAGTAGCTGGCCGCCTCGCCCATGCCGTTCTGGATGTCGCGGATGTTCGCGATCTGCGACCCCATGTGGAAGTGCAGCAGCTGCAGCCGATCCAGCCAGCCGAGGCCACGCAGGCGCTCGAGGATGCCCAGCACATCCGCCGCGGACAGGCCGAACTTGGCCTTCTCGCCTCCGGTGTTCTGCCACTTGCCCTTGCCGATCGACGCCAGGCGCACGCGCAGCCCAAGCAGGGGCGCGATATCCATATGCTCGGTCTGGCGGATGACCTCCTCCAGCTCCGAGGGCTTCTCGATCACGATGTACACGCGATGCCCGAGCTGGCGCCCGATTAGCGCCAGGCGCACGTATTCGCGGTCCTTGTAGCCGTTGCAGATGATCGCGGCGCCCGGGCGCGACTGCGCGAGCACGGCCATCAGTTCCGGCTTGCTGCCCGCCTCCAGCCCCACCCGTGGGGTAAAGCCATCGGCATCCGGCGTGTCGCCCGCCGCCAGGATCTGATCCACCACGCTGCGCTGCTGGTTCACCTTGATCGGATAGATCGCCGTGAACGCGCCCTGGTAGTCCAGCTCGCGTGCGGCCGCATCGAAGGCCCGCGCCAGGCGGCGCACACGCCCGTCCAGCACGTCCTGGAAACGCACCAGCACCGGCGGCCCGATATGTTCCTCGCGCAGACGCCCGGCCAGCTCATGCAGATCGACACCCGGGTGATCCGGCCAATCCGGTCGCCGCATCACCACATGGCCAGCGTCGTTCAGATCGAAAAAGCCACCATTCCAGTGGTCGATCCCGTAGGTGGCGCGGGCCTCATCCAGATTCCAGGGCGTGACGGTCATGGCGATTCCTTGGGATCTACGAAGACATCTCGCCCGTCATTGCGAGGAGCCGCAGGCGACGAAGCACAAAAGCAGCGAAGTTGCGTTGAACGGCCGCCGGCCGGCCCGAAGGGCGAGCGTAGCGAGTAATCTCCTGAACGAGGGCCGTGCGTTTGGTTGCGCTGCTCGCCCTCGGCGTTCCGGTGGACATGGAAAGCGATTGCCGCGTCGCTTCGCTCCTCGCAATGACGGGGAGGTTCAGAGTTGCCCGCAGGATACAGGGCACTATCATAGCGGCGCATCATACCGTCCACCGCATCCGCAAGGGGAGCCGCCCAATGGCACTCGACAACAACTGGTTCAGCGAACCGCACGAAAACATGGCGCTGTCCCTGCGCATCAAGCAGAAGCTGCACGAAGAACAGACCCCCTACCAGAAGATCGAAATCTACGAGACCGAGGCCTTCGGCAACCTGATGGTGATCGACGGCTGCGTGATGCTCACCGGGCGCGACAACTTCATCTACCACGAGATGATGTCGCACCCGGTGCTCTACTCGCACAGCGCCCCGAAGAACGTGGTCATTATTGGCGGCGGCGACTGCGGCACCCTGCGCGAAGTACTCAAGCACGACGAGGTGCAAAAGGCCGTGCAGGTAGATATCGACGAGCGCGTCACCCGCTTGGCCGAGCAGTACTTCCCGGAGCTGTGCGACGCCAACGAAGACCCGCGCGCCGAGCTCCTGTTCGACGACGGCGTGCAGTACCTGCAGGACGCCACGCCCGGCTCCGTCGACGTGATCATCGTCGATTCCACCGATCCGGTGGGCCCGGCCGAGGGCCTGTTCTCCACCGCCTTCTACAAGGACTGCGTGAAGGCCCTGGGCCCGGATGGCCTGCTGGTACAGCAAAGCGAATCGCCGCTGTTGCATACCGAGAGCATCATCCGCCCGATGCACGACAGCCTGCGCGCGGCCGGCTTCATCGATGCATTGACGATGCACTTCCCACAACCCACCTACCCCTCCGGCTGGTGGACCTGCACCATCGCGGCGAAGGACGCCCCGGTGTCCTTCCTGCGCGAGGAAGCAGCCGAGGAGGCGACGTTTATCACCCACTACTACAACGCCGCCATCCACCGCGCCGCCGGGGCCACGCCCGAGTTCTTCCGCCGCAAGCTGTTCGCCTGACGGGACCAGCCGTTCCGGTGGTGTTTTGCCAGCCCAGGGGCTCCAGCCAACGCCATGTGATGCGGTTCGCTGCGCTCAGCGCATCCTACGAGGACTCCGCCGCGCGCCGCAGGGCGCATTGAGCGAATGCGAAATGCACCGTTCGTGGTGGATATGGCTACGTGTGGCGGCCCGGCTTGAGGCGGTCGAGGCGCAGGCGTTCGCGGGTGTCGAACAGGCGGCGGGAGGCGAACCAGACCGCGCCGAGGGTGCCGAAGCCGGTGCCGGCAGTGATCAGGAACATGATCAGGATCTGGTACTTGACCGCCTCCACCGGCGGGGCACCGGCGAGGATCTGGCCCGTCATCATGCCCGGCAGGCTGACGATACCGGCCGCAGCCATGGCATTGATGGTCGGCATCAGGCCGGAGCGGGCGGCCTCGCGGCGCATGGTGGCGACGGCCTCGCTCCAACCCGAGCCCAGCGCCAGCCGGGCCTCGATGGTGCGGCGCTCGCGCCAGACCGTCTGGGTCAGGCGGTCCAGCCCCAGCGCGATGCCGGTCATGGTGTTGCCCAGCAGCATCCCCAGCAGCGGGATGGCGTACTGCGGCTCCCACCAGGGCGAGGGTCCCACCATCGTGGTCAGCGCAAGCACGGTGACGGCAAAGGCCGAAACGAACATGGTGACCGCACCGATCCCGTAGCCCCACAGCCCGGCAAAACGGCGCTGCTGACGCGCCATCACCTCGTAGCCCGCGATCGACACCATGACCAGCGCCATCAGCGCCACCCAGCCCAGGTGCGCGTGGTCGAACAGCGTCTGCAACACCAGGCCGATCAGCAGCAGCTGGATCACGGTGCGCGCCCCGGCGATCAGCAGGCTGCGCCCCAGCCCCATGCGCGCCCAGATGGTCAGGCCAGCCAGGGCGACAACCAGCAGCGCCGCCAGCGTCAGATCCAGTGCGGAAAGCGAGATCAGGTCCATGCGTTGACCTCCAACTGGCCATCGCGGATGGTCAGGATGCGCCCGCCCAGACGCTGGCGCTGCAGCGTGTCATGACTGACCCATAGTGCCGCCGCCTCTTCTTCGGCCAAGTACGCCCGCACCGCGCGCTCGATGCGCTTGGTGTTCTCCAGGTCCAGGTTGGCGGTGGGCTCGTCCAGCAGCAGGACACGGGGCCGGTTCAGCAGCGCGCGCACCAGACCCAGGCGCTGTTTCTCGCCGCTGGAGAGACGCTCGACCTCCCACCCCAGCGAGGCCTCCGGCAACGCGACCTGTTCCAGCAGGTGCAGGGCCGCCTCACGCGAGAAATCGGCGGGCAGGTGTTCGTCCACGCGCTCGCCCCACCAGGCGGTCTCGGCCGGCACATAGGCCACGCGCCGGCGCCACTGGACCGGCAGCATGGCGTCGCGCGCCTCGCCGTTCAGCATCACCTCCCCCGTGCTGGGGTCGAGATCCGCCAGGGCGCGCAACAGCAGCGACTTGCCGGCACCCGAGGCGCCGGTGACCTGCACCAGTTCGCCCGGCTGAACCGCCAGGTCCAGCGGGCCCAGCTGGGCTGTTTTCAGTTGTCGGACGTCCAGCAGGCGATCCATGCGACAGGCTTCCGGTGCGGCAAAAGCGGGATCGTAACCGAAGCCGGGGTACCGGGATGAATGGCCCGACCGGGAGACCCTGCTTGCTGGGAAGAGAGCCGGCCGGGGTGTTAGTAGCCCGCGGGCATCAGTCGCAAGAACCGCCGCAGGCGGGGGCTTCGCGGTCAAGCCCGCTCCCACAGAGTGTGTCGAACAAAAAAAGGGCGCCCGATAAAGGGGCGCCCAAAGGCCAACATCCAAGTCCTGGGAGACTGTCTTGTCGGCGTCGGAGGAGACGATGTATCGGGATCGAGCCGGGTTACGGCCCGACCCCGGTTCCAGGTTAACGAAGCTTTATTGCTTCCCGGTGAACTCCGGGTAGGCCTCGAGACCGCACTCGGCGATATCGGCGCCCATGGCCTCGTCCTCTTCGCTCAGGCGGATACCCATCACCGCCTTGAGGATCGCCCAGACGATCAGGCTGGCCACGAAGACGAACACGAAGATGGCGAGCAGGCCCACGATCTGGCCGAAGAAGGTCGCATCCGGGTTGGACAGCAGGACCGCCATCACACCCCAGATACCGGCGGTACCGTGCGCGGAGATCGCACCAACCGGGTCGTCGATCTTCAGCTTGTCGAGGGCGACGATCGAGAACACCACGATCACACCACCCACGGCACCGATGATCATCGCCAGGACCGGGCTGGGCATCAGCGGCTCGGCGGTGATGGACACCAGGCCTGCAACCGCTCCGTTCAGGGCCATAGTCAGGTCGGCCTTGCCGAAGATCAGACGGGTGGTGATCAGCGCGGCCACCACACCCCCGGCCGCGGCCAGGTTGGTGTTGGCGAACACGGCGGCCACGGCATTGGCGGACTCGATGTCCGACACCTTCAGCTCCGACCCGCCATTAAAGCCGAACCAACCCAGCCACAGGATCAGCACACCCAGCGTGGCCAGCGGCATGTTGGAACCCGGAATGGCGTTGATCCTGCCATCCGCGCCGTACTTGCCCTTGCGCGCCCCGAGGAGCAACACACCGGCCAGCGCCGCAGCGGCACCCGTGAAGTGGACGATGCCGGAACCCGCGTAGTCCAGGTAGCCGATCTGGTCGAGGATACCGCCACCCCAGCTCCAGAAGCCCTGGATCGGGTAGATGAAGCCGGTCAGCACGACCGCAAAGGCCAGGAAGGCCCACAGCTTCATGCGTTCGGCCACGGCACCCGAGACGATGGACATCGCGGTGGCCACGAACACGACCTGGAAGAAAAAGTCGGCACGATCGGAGTAGTAGATGTCGCCACCGCTACCCAGCACGTCCGCGACTGCGTTGTCGCCGCTGATCAGGAAGCCCAGCCCCGGGATAATAGAGCTGAGACCATCGCTGTACATGATGTTGTAGCCGATCAGCATGTACATGATGCTGGCGATCGAATACAGGGCGATGTTCTTGGTTGCAATTTCGGCCACACTCTTGGTGCGCACCATACCGGCCTCGAGCATGGTAAAGCCCGCGGCCATCCACATCACCAGTGCACCGGCCACCAGAAAGTAAAAGGTGTCCATCGCATAGGCGAGTTCGACAACTTGCTGTTCAATTTCCATGATTGAAATTCCTCATTCGCTGGAAGGCAAAGGTTTAAAGCGCTTCCGGTCCGGTTTCGCCCGTGCGAATGCGCACGACCTGCTCCACCGGCGTAATAAAGATCTTGCCGTCGCCAATCTTGCCCGTGCTGGCGGACTTTGAAATGGCCTCGACCACCTGATCCACCAGGTTTTCGTCAACAGCCACTTCAAGCTTCACCTTGGGCAGAAAATCGACTACATACTCGGCACCGCGATACAACTCGGTATGACCGCGCTGGCGACCAAAACCCTTCACTTCGGTCATGGTCATGCCCTGCACGCCGATCTCCGAGATCGCCTCGCGAACATCATCAAGCTTGAACGGCTTGATCACGGCGGTAATCATCTTCATGTCAGACTCCTGTGGGCGGGTCCGCTGATCCACGGACCCGCCTTTGCATTAAGAGGTAATAGCCGGCTTCAGAACGTCTTGGACCAGCCCACCCAAACCTTCAGGTCATCGCCAGACCCTGCGAGCTCGGAGCGATCGTCATCCTTGATGTCGGCATACTCTAGAGTGAACGAGACCTCACCAAAGTCGCCCACATCGCGGTACATAGTCGCTCCGTAATGCAGGTAATCCAGGTCTTCCTGGCCCGCAGATCCATCGGCATCAAACGTGTAATAACCGGCAGTCAGGTCGAGACCAAAGTCATTCGGGAGCGCGACGTCGTAACCCAAGTAGTAATAGATGTCTCCCGAATCGAACGCCTCTCCACTGGACTGGTCGCTGTGCACCGTCGCCGCAAGACCACCGTAGAATCCTGCGAACGAGAGTTCACCGTAGATCTCGCCGAAGTCGATATCATCGGGGCTATCAGGATAGGCGTAATAGATATACCCGACGTCATAGCCCATCCCATTACCAAGTTCGCCTGCGAAACCGGCGTACAGATCGAGCTCGTACTTTGCCTCTCCTTCTCCGAAATCAACCGTAGACGCCCAAGTACCAGCGTAGAAGCCGGACTCATGCTCGAAATCCACACCACCCTGGATGGCAGCAGCATCATCGGTCTGAGTGACACCACGGAAGTAGTAGTTGGAAACGGCGCCGATATTCATGGACAGCTCAGCGCTCGCAGTGGAGGTAAACGCGACGCCACCGGTGGAGCCTACGGTGAGGACAGCAGCGGCCAGCGCGGAACGGGTGAACTTCTTCATATTGGTCATCTCCCAGATTGGTCAATCGAGTGTCGCGTAGTCGACACCCGGTCCTTGCACGGGCTGTGCCAAGTACCAAAAGGGAGCAAAATCGGCTTTTCACAACACGTGTTGCGGCCGAACCACGAGGTTTTGCCTCTGGATGGTGCGCACTAAAAGTGCACACGCACCAAAAGCGTGCGATCAACGAAAAGTGTGAACACGGTCCGGTCCCCGCACGGGCCAGACACGGATCAAAAGGCAGGAAAGCGGGCCGGAAGGGCCCGTAGGAGAAGAGGGGCTAGTCGGACGTCGCGAGGGTGCCGCGTTCGATCTCGATGCCGACCTCGCGCACACCGGGGACGGCTCCGGGCTTGCCCAGCTTGATGCGCACCCAGGGGGTGCCGAACTGGGCCATCAGGGTTTCGGCGATCTCTTCGGCCAGGGATTCCAGCAGCGCGTGCGGCTCGCGCGTGACGATGGCCCGCACCGCGTTGGCCACCGCCTCGTAATCGACGGTATCGCCGATCTCGCCGGAATAGGCGGCGATGCGGGTATCCGCCGCCAGTTCGATGTCGAATCGCAGGCGGCGCTGGATCCGCTGTTCCCAGTCGTAGACACCGACAACGGCATCGATTTCGAGGTCGCGCAGATAGATTCGATCCATGGGCTCGGCGGGCTCCTGTAGGTCGGCGCCTATCCTACTGCCCGGGCCGCACGAGGTACACCGAGCCGTTATCATGGAGCTCTCCTTGCACGGCTTCGAGACACGCATGAGCGAGCCCTTCCACGACCTCCCGTGGCCCGACACCCCCGAGGGCGAACCGCGCCGCATCGGGGTAGAGATCGAGATGGCCGGGGTCTCGCTGGAGATTATGGCCGAAGCAGTAAAGGCCGAATTCGGAGGGCAGATCGAACCGGACAGTGCGTTCGTCGCCCGCGTGCGCGATACCGACGTCGGCGACTTCCAGCTGGAACTGGACGCCCGGGTGCTGAAGGACCGGGCCTACCGCGAGCATCTCGCGCGCCTGGGCATCTCGCTGGACGACTCCGACAAGGCGGCGCTGGATCGCTGGCTGGCCGACGCCGCCGGCCGCCTGGTGCCGCATGAAATCGTGGCCCCGCCGATCCCGGTGGCCGACCTGCCCCGCCTGGACCGGGTACGCGCGGCCCTGCAAGAGGCCGGCGCCCAGGGCACCGAACGCTCGTTTCTGTACGCCTTCGGGTTGCAGATCAATATCGAGATCCACCGCACCGATGCCGAGTGGCTGCTGGCGATCCTGCGCAGCTTCCTGCTGATGGCCGAGGCCCTCACCGCGGCCGGCGCAATCGACCTGGCACGGCGACTGTCGCCCTACATTCGGGCATTTCCCGGGCCCTTTGTACGCCACATGCTGGACCCGGACTTCCAACCCGACCAAGCCGGCCTGATCGATGCCTACCTGGCGCACAGCCCGACCCGCAACCGACCACTGGACCTGTTGCCCTTGTTTGCCCACCTGGACCCGGAACGGGTCAACGCCGCACCGGTGGAACACGACTTGATCAAACCGCGCCCGGCCTTCCATTACCGCCTGCCGAACTGCGAGATCGACGACCCGGACTGGAGCCTGGCGCGACCGTTCAATGGCTGGGTCGAGGTGGAACGTCTGGCGGCGGATCCGGAACGCCTGGAGCGCCTGTCGCGGGAATACCTGGACCGCCCCGGCCAGGCCCTCGGCCGCTGGGCCGACGACTGGAGCCAGCGCCTCCGTGACTGGTTCTGACTCGGCTCCCCATGCAACCAGCCGGGTCACGCCCCAAGCCCGTCGCCCGGTGATCGCGATCACCGGGCCGGACCAGGGCGGGGGTCCGGCCTGGCTGTTCACCGCCCTGGCGGTGTGGCGCGCGGGAGGCCGCCCTTTGCGGTTGCGCCCGGGAAAGCCGCGCGGCCGTTGCCCGTTCGACGGACTGATCGTGGGCGGCGGGGCGGATGTCGACCCCGAGCTCTACGGCGAGACCCTGCCCGATGGGCCGGATGCGGCCGCCATCCGCCAGGCGGAGCGCCGCCTCTCGCAGCGCCTGATCGGCTACCTCTTCTACCCGGCCCTGTGGCTGCTGCGCCGGCTGTTCCAGTCGCACGGCGGCGTACTGGACGTCGACCGCGACCGCCTGGAGAAGGCCCTGATCCACCGCGCGCTGGACGATCATCGGCCGATCCTCGGCATCTGCCGCGGCATGCAGCTGGTCAACGTGGTGCGCGGCGGCACGCTGCAGCGCGATCTGGCCGAGTTCTACGTGGAAACACCACAGGCCCGCAGCCTGTTGCCGGTCAAGCCGGTGCAACTGGAGCCGCGCAGCCACCTGGCGGACATCCTGGGCGACGCCACGCTGCACGTGAACGCCCTGCACAATCAGGCGGTGGATAGCCTGGGTCGCGGGCTAAGGGTCGCCGGCCGCGAGAGCAGCGGCGTGGTACAGGCGATCGAAGCCGACCGCGGCTGGTGCATCGGCGTGCAGTGGCACCCGGAATACCTGCCCCAGAAGCGCCGCCACCAGCGTCTGTTCCACGCCCTCGTTCAGGCCGCCGCCAATACCGGCTAAAACCCGATTAACCAAGAAGACACGAAGAAGGGCAGGCGCTCAGGCCGGGTACGGCACGGAGAGGCCGCCGAGGCCGCAGTAGCCGTGGGGGACCTTGGCCAGGTATTGCTGGTGATCCTCTTCGGCGAAATAGAACGCCGGCCCTTCGACGATCTCGGTGCTGATCGTTCCGCCCCGTGCCTTGTCCACCGCGGCCTGGA
The DNA here is from genome assembly GCF_001020955.1 of Thioalkalivibrio versutus. Lineage (NCBI taxonomy): Bacteria > Pseudomonadati > Pseudomonadota > Gammaproteobacteria > Chromatiales > Ectothiorhodospiraceae > Thioalkalivibrio > Thioalkalivibrio versutus. The sequence goes on along the minus strand of NZ_CP011367.1, from coordinate 292,830 downwards.
AGCGTTGGCGGCTGGTCTCGGCGGCCGCCAGCTGGTCCGCATCGGTGGTGTAGATCGCGGAGCGGTACTGGGTACCGACGTCGTTGCCCTGGCGCATGCCCTGGGTCGGGTCGTGGCCTTCCCAGAAGGTGCGGAACAGCGCATCCAGGTCGACTCGCCGCGGATCGAATACCACACGCACCAGCTCGGTGTGCCCGGTCTGGCCGCTGCATACCTCGCGATAGGTTGGATTCGGGGTATAGCCCCCACCGTAACCGACGCTGGTGGAGTACACCCCGTCCAGCTGCCAGAACAGGCGCTCAGCGCCCCAGAAGCAGCCCATGCCGAACTGGATCACCTGCATGCCCTCGGGGTACGGCGGTGCCAACGGGGTTCCCAGCACCATGTGGCGCCCGGGCACCGGCATCGGCTCCTCGCGCCCGGGCAAGGCCTGCTCGGGCGCAGGCATGCGCGGCTCGGGAAATGCGAACATCGGCGACTCCATCAGTCAGCCGGGGTGAGCCGGATCAGCTCCCCCGGGTTGTGGTCGGTAAGTACGTAGATTGCGCCTTCGTGCACGCGCACGTCGCGCACACGGCGATCCAGATCCGGCAGCACCTCGGACTCATTGACCAGGTCGCGCCCGTCGAAGGTCAGGCGGCGCAGCGTCTGGTGCGCCAGTCCGCCGACCAGCAGGTCACCATCCCAGTCGGCAAAGGCCGGATCGCGCAGGATCGCCATGCCGGACGGGGCAATGGAAGGCGTCCAGTGATGCAGCGGTGACTCCATCCCCTCCTTCTCGGTCAGACCCTCGCCCACCTGGCCGCCACGGTATTCCTCGCCGTGGGTAATGACCGGCCAGCCGTAATTCAGGCCAGGTTCGATGATGTTGACCTCGTCACCCCCGCGCGGGCCATGCTCGTTCTGCCAGAAGGTGCCGGTCTCGGGGTCCATTACCATGCCCTGCGGGTTGCGCACACCCCAGGCCCAGATCTCCGGGCGGGCGTCGGGTTTATCCACCAGCGGGTTGTCATCCGGCACCGAACCATCGTCATGCAGCCGGATGATGCTGCCGATATGGGTGGAGGTGTCCTGCGCATGATCGCGATCGCCGCGGTCACCCACGCTGATGTACACGTACCCGGCCTGGTCAAACACGATGCGGCTGCCGAAGTGGCGGCCGCCGCTGACACCCGGCTCGGCGGTGAACAGGGTCTCCACGTCCTGCAGCTCGCCATCCTGGAAGCGCCCACGCGCCAGGCGGGTCGTCAGTCCGCCCTCCACGCTCGCCGAGTAGGTGAAGTACAGCCAGCGGTTGTCGGAGAAACTGGGGTGCAGCGCAAGATCCAGCAACCCGCCCTGGTTGCGCGCCTGCAGGTCGTCCGGCAACCCCGGGACCAGCGCGCCCCGCCCGTCGAAGGACTCGGCGTCCTCGAACCAGCGCAGGGTGCCCGGGCGCTCGCTGATCAGTGCACCGCCTTCGGGCAGGAAGGCGATGGCCCAGGGGTGATTCAGTTCCTCGTGCAGCACGCTGACCTGCAGATCCTGCTGCCCGCCCTCCAGGCCCTCGGCCGAGACCCCGGAGGACCCGGTGCATGCCACCAGAAGGCCCACGGTCATGGGAACCACCGTTACACGTCCCAGGATATGCTTGCGCTTGCTCATGGCTCGCTCCTTGTTCGGTCCGATGTCCATTGGTACCTGCGTTCAGGCGGAGGGTTCCCTCGGCTGGCAAACAGGGCACCAGTACGTCGAGCGGCCGTGTTCGCCCAGCAGGGCATATTCGACCGGTGCACCGCACTGCCGGCAGGGCTCGCCACGGCGGCCATAGACGTTCAGGAACGCCCCCTCCTCCGCGCGCTCGCGGGTGATGCGCGGACCCGGCTTCAGGTTGCGCCGCAGCAACCGCTCGGCATCGCGGTACAGCCCCGCCAGCACTCGCTGCGACACCTGCCCGAGAGGCCACAGCGGGTGACAGCCTTGCAGGAACAGTACCTCTGACTTGTAGATGTTTCCGATGCCTGCCGCCAGCGACTGATCCAGCAGCACATCCAGGATCGGGCGCGCCGGGTCCGCGACGGTCCGCACCCGCATGACCACGGCATCCAGGTCGATCGCCGGGTCCAGCAGATCAGGGCCGACACGGGCATCCAGACGCGGAACATCCGCCGCCCCCGCCGTGCGCGGGCGCCACTGCAGTTCGCGAGGATGAAAGCAGACCAGTACCCGCTCCGGGAGGCTGAGGATGGCCCAGGCACTCGAGGCCGGCTTGTGCCAGGCGACACCCGGGGCGTACTGGTGCCAGGTCCCGTACATGCCCAGGTGGGTGCGCAACTGCCACGGCCGGCCATCCGCAGCTGCAAGATCCAGCAACAAGTGCTTGCCCCGGGCCTGCACGGTCCCGGCGGTCATCGCGCCATGCTCGAGCAACGGATCGCCGCGCCGGGTGCGGGTCGCTACCGCAGTCAGCGTTGCGCCCTCCAGTACCGGCCGCAACGCGGCGGCCAGCTTGTGGATCGTGTCGCCCTCGGGCATGCGGGCGGGATCAGCGCTCGCGCGCGGGGTACAGGCGCGGCTCGCCCTCGGGCCGGGTGCGGAACAGGCGCATGGACCACAGGTACTGCGCCGGGGCCTGCTCGATGCCACGCTCGATGGCGGCGTTCATCTGCCGCGCATCGACGGCATCATCCCCCGAGGGATAGTCCTCCAGGGGCGGCCACAGGCGCATCACGTACTGGTCCGCCGCCGCGTCATACCAGGCGAAGCTGGGCAGGACCGCCGCCTTCGACATGCGCGCCAGGCGCGCCAGCGCGGTCAGCGTGGCCTTCTGCACACCGAAGAAATCCACGAATACCGCGCCCTCGGCGCCCAGGTCCTCGTCCGGCAGGTAATAGAAGAAGCGACCGCGCTTGAGCTGGCGAATGGCCGGGCGCAGGCCCTGGTCGCGGGCGAAGATATCGCCGGAATAGCGCGTGCGGCTGCGGTGGTTGATCCACTCCAGCACCGGGTTCTTCATCGGCTTGGCGAAGGACACGCCGTCGAACATCTGACTCATGCGCACGCCGCCGTAATCCAGCCCCAGGGAATGCGGCGCCAGGATGATCACTGGCGTCCCGCCGGAGCACAGGCGCTCGTAGTGCTCCAGACCCTCGATGCGAATGCGGGCGGCGTGCTGGCCGGGCTTGCCGAACCACAGCAGCCCGTAGTCCAGCGCCGTCTGCGCCTGGTAGCGGTAATAGGCCTCCAGGCGCTGGGCGCGCTCCGCAGCGGTCATCGCCGGGAAGCACAGCTCCAGGTTGCGCTCGACCACCGCCCGACTGCGCCCGGCCAGCCGGCGAATCAGCCGGCCCAGCCCGCCGGCGAGACCGCGCACGGCCGGGCGCGGCAACTCCTGCAGCACCCAGGCCAGGCCCAGCAACAGCCAGCTGCCCCAGTAACGCGGGGCGAAGTGCGCGGCGGTCAGCGGGGCCTGGTAGGCACCAGCGTCCTCGCGCCGCCCGGTTTCGTCGTCGACAGCGCTCATGCGCCCCCGGCACCGTCGGCGGGCCCGTCCGTGGCGGCCTGCTGCTTGCGGGCGCGCTTGGCGTAGACCTCCATCTCCTTCGCGGCCTGCAGATCACCCTTCTCGGTGGCCACGCGGATACCGTGCTCGCAGGTGGACAGGGCCGACTCGGGGCGCTCCAGCTCCACCAGCGTCTTCGCCAGCAGCTTCCAGGCCGCGGAATAACCGCCGTCCAGATCCAGCGCCCGCTGCAGATGGGGCACTGCGGCCTCCAGCTGGCCATCGGTCGCCAGGGCATTGCCCAGCGAGAAACGCAGCATGGCGGAATCCTGACCGCCGTCGAGCATATTCTGGAAGCGTTCGATCATGTCGCTCATGGGGTACCTCCCTCGGCGCGTGCCGATACGTACAGTCAGGCTAACGCCGCCAGAAGGCGGGCGACAGAAGCACCAGCACGGTAAAGATTTCCAGGCGCCCCATCAGCATCGCAACCACCAGGACCCACTTGCTGAAATCGTTGATCGACTGGAAGTTGGGCCCGACCTCGCCCAGACCGGGGCCCAGGTTGTTCAGCGAAGCGGCCACTGCCGAGAACGCGGTCACCTGATCCAGACCGGATGCCATCAGCCCCAGCATCATCACTACGAACACCATCACGTAGGCCGCCAGGAAGCCCCACACCGCCTGCACGACGCGATCCGGGGCCTCCTTCCCGTTGACCTTCACGGCGATCCGCGCGTGCGGGTGGATCAGACGCTTGATCTCGCGCAGCCCCTGCTTCACCAGCAACAGCACGCGCACCACCTTCATGCCACCACCGGTGGAACCGGTACAGCCACCGATGAACGAAAGGAGGATCAACAACACAGGCAGGAAACCGGGCCACAGGTAGAAGCTGTCTGTGGCATAGCCCGTCGTGGTCGCAATGGACACGACATGGAAGACCCCGCGGCGCAATGCATCCCCGAACTGATCGGTAAACCCGCTCCAGAGCATGAAACCGACCACCAGGACGATCGCCGAGCCGAGCACCAGGAGGTAGGCGCGTAACTCCTCGTCCCGCCGGTAAGGCTTCCAGGTCGCGCGGTGCAGCACCAGAAAGTGGAGAGCAAAGTTCATCCCGCCCAGAACCATGAACGCGATGGCGACCATCTCGATCGCCACGGAGTCGAAATGACCGATGCTGGCGTCATAGGTCGAAAAGCCACCAATCGCCACGGTGGTGAAGGAGTGCGCGATCGCATCGAAGGCATCCATGCCGGCGGCCCAGTAGGCCAGCGCGCAGGCCACGGTCAGGCCCAGGTAGATGTACCAGAGGTTGCGCGCGGTCTCGGCGATACGCGGCGTCAGCTTGTTGTCGCGGATCGGCCCCGGAGTCTCGGCCTTGAACAGCTGCATGCCGCCCACGCCCAGCAGCGGCAGGATGGCCACCGCGAGCACGATGATCCCCATGCCGCCCATCCATTGCAGCTGCTGGCGATACCACAGCAGCGCCCGCGGCAGATCATCCAGCCCGGTCAGCACCGTGGCGCCGGTCGTGGTCAGGCCGGACATCGACTCGAAGGCGGCATCGGTGAAGGACACCTGCAGGCTCGGGTCGAGGTACAGCGGTGTCGCCCCGGCGATCCCCAGCCCCAGCCAGAACAGCACCACCAGGATGAAGCCGTCGCGCGCCTGCAGCTCCTGGCGCATGCGGTACAACGGCGCCCACAGCAGCCCGCCCATCAGCAACAGGAGGGCGAAGGCCTGCAGGAACACGTACGCGGTGGACTCCCCGTACAGAAAGCCGATGGCCGCCGGCGGCAGCATCGCCAGACTGAACAGCGTCAGCAGGACACCCAGCAGCCGGGCCGTGGAGGCGAGATGGAGCATCCGCGCGCTCCGCCTAGGGAAACACTGATGAATGTACGCACTCGCGCTCGAGTCGCTTTTGCGTGCGAACAAGGCGCGGTGACTGCCGTGCAGTCATTCTGCACAAGGGAACCGCAACGCCGTGCGCGCGCAAAAGCGGCCGAGCCCCGCGGGGTTGGTAACCCAGGTTCCCCGATCCTGCGTTGCGGCCCTTGCCGGTAGAACCACTACCGGCTGCGCACCGCGCCTTGTCTCGGGGAACCTGGGATACCAACGCGAGTGTGTACATTGATCAGTGTTTCCCTAAAAGAACAGCGCCGTGGGCTGGAACAGGCGCTGCACCTGCTTCACCTTGCGCCGATCGGTCACGAATAGAATCACGTGGTCTCCGGCCTCGATGACCGTGTCGCGATGGGGGATGATGACCTCCTCGCCCCGCACCACCGCTCCGACGCGAGTGCCCTCGGGAAAGTCGATCTCGTCGATCCGGCGGCTGACCACCTGCGACGTCCGGGCATCGCCGTTGACCACGGTCTCGATCGCCTCGGCCGCACCGCGGCGCAGGGCATGCACGGTGGCGGTTCCGCCCTCGCGCACCCGCGCCAGCAGCGCACCGATGGTCGCCTGCTGTGGCGAGATCGCGACATCGATGGTCCCGCTTTGCAGCAGGTCCACGTAGCTCGGCCGATTGATCAGCGACATCACCTTGCGCACGCCCCAGCGCTTGGCCAGCATCCCGGCGAAGATGTTCGCCTGGTCGTCGTTGGTGACCGCGCAGAACACGTCGCTGTGCTCGACGTTGATGGATTCGAGGAAGCGGTCATCCGAGCTGTCCCCGTGCAGCACCAGGACATTGCTGGGTAGCGTCCGCGCCAGATGATCGGCACGTTCGGAATCGCGTTCGATCACCTTGACCCGGTAGCGCTTGCTGAGCGTCTCGGCCAGGCGCTCGCCGATGTTGCCGCCACCGGCCACCATGATTCGCTTGTAGGGCTTTTCCAGCTTGCGCAGCTCCGAGGTCACCGCGCGGATGTTCTTCTTCGCCGCGACGAAGAACACCTCGTCATCGGCCTCGATCACCGTGGAACCATCCGGCTGGATCGAGCGATCCTTGCGGAAGATCGCGGCCACCCGGGTCTGGATGCCCGGCATGTCGTTTTGCAGATTCTTCAGCTCGTGCCCGACCAGCGGGCCCCCATAGTAGGCGCGCACCCCCACCAGCGAAACTCGGCCCTCGGCGAATTCCAGCACCTGGAGCGAACCGGGGTGCTCGATCAGGCGCTGGATGTGGCTGGTCACGATGGCCTCGGGCGAGATCAGCATGTCCACCGGCATCGCGTCCTGGGCGAACAGCGCCGGGGTCTCGTGATAGTCGCGGGCCCGCACCCGGGCGATCTTGGTCTCAATATTGAACAGCGTGGAGGCCACCTGGCAGGCAACCATGTTGGTCTCGTCCGAGTTGGTGACCGCGATCAGCATGGACGCGTCCTGCGCACCGGCTGCCTCCAGCACCGAGGGGTGCGCGGCAAAGCCGTGCACGGTCTTGATGTCGAAACGATCCTCCAGCTCCGCCAGCATCTCGGCGCGGTAATCGACCACCGTAATGTCGATCCCGTCGGCGCTCAGCGCCTCCGCCAGCGACTGCCCGACCTGCCCGGCCCCGAGGATGATGATGTGCTTCATGCGTCTCCCGTCCCGAAGCGGGTTCAGCTATCGGATTTCACGCGCTTGGGGTCGATCCCCAGCGCCTTGAACTTGCGGTACAGGTGCGTGCGCTCCAGCCCCACCCGTTCCGCCAGGCGCGTCATGTTGCCCTCGGAGCGCTCCAGCTGTTGCTGCAGGTATTCGCGCTCGAACTGTTCGCGCGCCTCGCGCAGCGGCAGATCGGGGATGGCGACCGTCCCCTCGCCGCCCTCCTCGGCGCGCTGCGGCTGCCCGCTGAGGGTCCGCTCCACCTCGTCGCGGGTGATCTCGTCGCCCGAGCCCAAAATCATCAGCCGCTGCACCAGGTTGCGCAGTTCGCGCACGTTGCCCGGCCAGTGGTACTGCTGCAGCCGTTCCAGGGCCGGACGCTGGAAGGCGCGCGGCGGCAGCCCCTCCTGCTGGTGCAGGTGGCGCATATGACACTCCAGCAGTTCCGGGATGTCTTCGGGGTGCTCGCGCAGGGGCGGGATGGTCAGTGGCAGGACATTCAACCGGTAGTACAGGTCCTCGCGGAAGTGGCCCTGCTTGACCGCCTCGGCCAGGTCGTACTGGCTCCCTGCGATCACGCGCACGTTCACGCTGATGGGCTGGTTGCCGCCGATGCGGGTGATGCGCTGGGTATCCAGCGCATGCAGCAACCGCCCCTGGGTCTGCAGATCCATCTCCGCGACCTCGTCCAGGAACAGCACGCCACCCGCCGCCTGCTCCAGCAGGCCATAGCGCACATGTTCTCCCTGCTCGCTGCCGAACAGCTCGGCGATCGCCTCCTCGCCCGAGAGCGACCCCACCGAGACCACGATGAACGGGCTCTCGCGGCGCGCGCTGCGCGCATGCAGCAGCCGCGCGAAGGTCTGCTTGCCAACGCCTGGCTCGCCGGTGATCAGCACCCAGGTATCGTGCTGCGCCATGCGCTGCACCTGGTCGCGCAGGTTCACCATGGTGGCGCTGTCGCCCACCGGGTCGGCCACCGTACCGGCGTGGCGCTTCAGGCCCACGTTCTCGCGCTGCAGGCGTGCGGCCTCCAGGGCATTGTTCAGGGTGATCAGCAGCTTCTCGATGGACAACGGCTTCTCGATGAAGTCGTAGGCGCCCAGGCGCGTGGCATCCACAGCGGTCTCGACGTTGCCGTGACCGGAGATCATCACCACCGGGCAGGGCAGCCCCTCGTCATCGCCCCACTCCTTGAGCAGGGAGATCCCGTCACCGTCCGGCATCCAGACATCCAGCAGGATCAGGTCCGGGCGGCGACTGCGACGCTGTGCCTTGGCCTCGGCCACGGAGCCGGCGAGTGCTACCTGATAGCCCTCGTCCTCCAGCACATCCTGCAGCAGCATGCGGATGTCCGGCTCGTCGTCGACCACGAGTATGTAGGCTTCGCTCATTCGGGCTCCTCGTGAACCACCGGACCATGCTCCACCGGGATGCGGATGCGGAAGACCGCCCCGCCCGGCCCGGACTCTGCATTATGGCACTCAATCATGCCGCCATGCTCCTCCACGATCTTCTGCGCGACGGCCAGACCGAGACCGGTTCCACGCGGCTTGTCGGTGGTGTAGGGCTCGAAGATGCGCTCGAGGAACTCCGGCTTGATGCCCGGGCCGGTGTCGATCACACGCAATTCGATATGCGGCCCGGCCGAGTCGTCGAGATACGCCGTGGCGACATGCACCTCCATGTCCTCGTGGCCCTCGCCCGCCTCCAGGGCGTTCTTGATCAGGTTGTGCAGCAACTGGCGCAGACGCCCGGCGTCGCCATGGATTCGCGGCAGGGACGCATCCAGCGTGACATCGACCCGCGAGCGCCCGTCCTGGTCCAGGTACAACTCGCAGACGTCCCGGATCAGCTGGTTCAGATCCACCGACGCGCGCTCCAGCTGCGGGGCCTGGGCATAGTCGCGGAAGGCGTTGACCAGGGTCTTCATCGCCTCCACCTGCTGCACGATGGTACCGGTGGCGCGATCCAGCACCTCGCGATCCGCCCCCTCCAGCACCTTGCCCAGACGCCGCGACAGGCGCTCGGCGGACAGCTGGATCGGGGTCAGCGGGTTCTTGATCTCGTGCGCCAGACGCCGCGCCACCTCGCCCCAGGCGGCGTCACGCTGGGCCTTCAGGAACTCGGTCATGTCGTCGAACACGATCGCGTGCAGACCGCGGCTGGACCCCGAGGTCGGCAACCACACGGCACGGGTCATCAGCACCTTGCGCCCGCTACGGGTAAACACCACCACCTGGCGCGACCATTCTTCTTCCTGGCGCACCAGGGCATCGCTGATCGCCTCGAAAAACTGCGCCACCAGCGGGCACTCGGCGCCCACCTCCGACATCACCCGGGTGCGCGCCCGCTGCAGGTCGCACTCCAGGATCTCGCTGGCCGCGGCGTTCGCGGTACGCAGGCGCAGGCTGCCATCCAGCGCCAGCACGCCGGAGCGCAAGTGTTGCAGCACGCTCTCCAGATAGGCGCGCTCGGCGTCCAGCAGGCGGCGGTTGCGTTCCGCCTCGTCGCGCGCCTCGTTCAGGGTGCGCGTCATGGTATTGAACGACTGCACCAGGAAACCCAGCTCGTCGGCGCGCTGCACCGCCAGGCGGGTGCTGTAGTCGCCCTGGGCGACCATGCGTGTGCCCTGCACCAGGTCGGAGATCGGGCGCACCATGCGCCGCGCCACCAGCAGCCCGGCCCAGAGCGCGGCCATCAGCGAGATCGCCAGCGCCAGTGACAGGGTGAACACAAAGCCCTGGATCATCGGCCCGCGCAGGTAGGCGAATTCGCGATAGTCGGCGAAGGCGTCCTGCACCCGTAGCGACAACGCGCTCATGCGCGGGTCCACGGGGTAAATGCCCTGCAGGATACGGTTCTCCGAGCCCGGGCGGCGGCTGCTGGTGGTGGCCACCACGCGGATGATCAGCGAGCCGTCGGGCTGCGGCTCCAGCCGCGAATACGGCTGTTCCGGGCGTACCCGCATCAGAATGTCGGACCCGGGCGGGGTCGGCAGACGACGGATTGGGCTGTCGGTGCTGGAGGCGATAATGCGGTTGTTGGAGCCGACCAGGGTCAGCTCCTGCGCCCCGACCTGGCGGCGATAGTCGTTCAGGGCCAGCGGCACCAGCCCCTCCGAGACCCCCTCGAGATCGCTCATCAGCTCCTGGGTCTCGTTCGCCAGCTGGCGCACCCGCAGATCCAGCGACGAGCGCGACAGCTCCAGCGCATCCTCCAGCGCCGACTCCACGCGCACGTCGAACCAGGAATCCACGCCCTCGTTCAGGAACTTGAAGGAGAAGTAATAGACAACGGACACCGGCAGGACCGCCACCAGCATGAACACCGCAACCAGGCGCAGGGTCAGCCGGCTGCCGGGGACCCCGCGGCGATACTGGATCGCCATGCGCGCGACCTGATAGATGATCAGCCCGCCCAGCGCCACCAGCACGGCGACGTGGAACACCAGCAGCCACAGAAACAGCTGCTCGAAGCGCGCCTGGTTCTGGGCGGCATCGCCCATCACCACCAGCGAGGTCAGCAGCAGCACGAACAGGAGCCCGATGCCGAACAGCCCCCACGGGAAGCCCCTCAGTCCAGCGACCATCGCCGCCACTCCTGTCGTGTCGTCAGATCACCGCGCAACCCGGCATCCAGCTGCAGGGGCAGAGGCAGCGCCGAGTACACCAGCATCAGGCGTGCCGCCAGGTCGAACTCCCCGGGATTCGGGCGCGCCGAAGCGGGAATGCCGTCCAGGCGCAGCCGGCCCAGCCGCCGGGCGACCTGGTCCAAGGCATCCCCCAGGGTCGGTTTCAGATCCATGCGCTCGTCGGTCACCGCGGTTACCAGGTAATGCCGGTTCAGCGCAAAATATTGCAGCTGGACCCGGCGGGTCTCGCTCGCCAGGGTGTCGCGCCCCACCCGGCGACCGCGCTCCAGACGGGTTTCCGCCTCGAACTCCAGGGTCACGCCGTTGGCCAGGGCATCTTCCAGCACGGCGGGCAGACGCATGTCGATATCGAGACGCACCAGCACGGTGGTGTCGTCCAGCCACAGGTGATTGGCGCCGCGGATCTCCACCGCCGCGGCCGGCACAGGCAGCGCCAGCAGAGCAAACAGGAAGCACAGCGCCACGAAGGGCCCGCGCCACGGGGAGGCGCCGCTCGGCATCAGGGGGCCTGCTTCTCCAGGAGCGCATAGTAGAAGCCATCACCGCCCTCGAGCCCCAGCGGCAGCGACACGCCGACCTCGCGCGGCCGGCCTCCGGGGATCCCCGCATCGCCGTTCACGGGAAGTACCCGCGCACCCGCGGTCGCGGCCACGAACGGGGCCACCACGGCCTCGTTTTCCGGCGACAGCAACGAGCAGGTGGCATACAGCAGCCGCCCGCCCGGGCGCAGCAGCTGCCAGGCGCCGGCCAGCAGGCGGGCCTGCTCCGCCGCCAGGCGCGGGATGTCCTCGGCTCGACGCAGGGTCTTGATATCCGGATGACGCCGGATCACGCCCGTGGCAGAACAAGGCACGTCCAGCAGGATCGCGTCGAAGGCCTGGCCGTCCCACCAGTCGTCGGCGGCCTCCAGGTCGGCGGCGACCAGTCGGGCGTCGAAGCCCAGCCGGTCGAGATTCTCGCGCACCTGCTCCAGGCGTTCCGGGTCGTTGTCCAGCGCGGTGAGGTCCAGTTGGCCACCGGCGCGCTCCAGAAGGTGCCCGGTCTTGCCGCCCGGGGCCGCACAGGCATCCAGCACCCGCTCCCCCGGCTGCGGATCCAGCAGTTGCCCGGCCCATTGCGCCGAGGCGTCCTGGACCGACAGCGCCCCGTCGGCAAACCCCGGCAGCGCCCCGACGTCGACCGGATTCTCCAGGGTCAGCGCGCTGGCGAGCACCGGGTGCGGCCGCGCCGGCGTCCCCGCAGCGGCCAGCGCCTCCAGCGCCGCCTCGCGGCTGCCGCGCTGCAGGTTCACCCGCAGGGTCAGCGGCGCCGGCAGCGTCGAGGCCTCCAGCAACGCCTCCCAGTCCTCGGGCCAGGCGTCGCGAATCGCCTCCAGCAGCCACGCCGGAACCGCATAGCGCAGGCCCGGCTCCGCCTCGATCCGGGCGGCCAGCGCATCCTGCTCGCGCAGGGCACGGCGCAGCACCGCGTTGATCAGCCCCACCGCGCCGGGTCGATGGATCTCGCGCGCCAGCTCGGCCGTCTCGCGCACCGCCGCATGATCCCGCGTACCGAAATGCAGCACCTCGGCCAGGCCCTGCGCCAACAGCACGCCGATCACGGCATCCTTCTTGCGCAGCGGCCGCTCGAGAAACCCGCCGACCAGCCCCTCCAGCTGCGGATACCAGCGCAGGGTGGTGTAGGCCAGGGCCTGCACCCAGGCGGCATCGCGCGGCGCGAGCCCCTCGGTCACCAGCTCCACCGCCCGGGTCAGCGACTGCCCCTGCAGCACCACGCGTTCGACCGCCTCCAGCGCACGCTGACGCGGCGAACGCGAATCCACCCGCGAGGGCACCACACGCCTTTGCTTGCCTGCCATCAGACCGCCCCCGTCAGGGTCTGGCCAACCAGGTCGGCATTACGAGCCCAGTCGGCCGCCGCGACCGGGCGGCGCCCCGGCAGCTGCACCGTTTGCAGCCGCAGGATGCCGTCGCCCGTGGCCACGTCAACGCCGTCCACCCCAGTATTTCGAATCGTCCCCGGCGCCGCATCGGCCGGTTCGGCAAGAGGGGTCGCGTTAAACACCCGCACCACCTGCCCCTGCCAGCCGGTCTGGGCCACCGGCCAGGGGTTGAAGGCACGTACCTGGCGATCCAGGGCGACGGCCGGTTGCGACCAGTCCATCCAGGCCTCCTGTTTCTCCAGCTTGCGGGCATAGGTGGCCTGCGCATCATCCTGCGGCAAGGGGGCGGACTCGCCAGCGGCAATCGCCGGGAGCTGCTCGACCAGCAGTTCGGCGCCTTCACGGGCGAGAACGTCGTGCAGGCTTCCAGTGGTGGTCTCCGGTGTAATCGTCACACCCCGGCAGGCATGCACCGGGCCGGTATCCAGCCCCGGGGCCATCTGCATCAGGCAGACCCCGGTCTCGGAGTCCCCCGCGAGGATGGCACGATGAATCGGCGCCGCGCCGCGCCAGCGCGGCAGCAACGAGGCATGGATATTGAGACCGCCCAACAGCGGGATCGCGAGCACCGCGCGCGGCAGGATCAGCCCGTAGGCCGCCACGATCAGGATATCTGGGCGCCAGGCCGCGAGCGCCGCCTGGGCCTCAGGGGATTTGAGGCTCTCCGGCTGCACCACCGGCAGCCCCGCGGCCTCGGCGACCTGCTTGACCGGGCCGGGGCGCAACTTGCGTCCGCGCCCCGCCGGGCGGTCCGGCTGGGTGTAGACCGCGACCGGCGCATGCCCGCTCTCGATCAGGGCCTGCAGCGCCGGGACTGCAAAATCGGGCGTCCCGGCATAGACGATGCGCAGGGAGTCGACGTCCGTGTCCGCCACCCCCATCAGACCGCGGGGACCGCGGCCTTGTCACCCGCCCCGGTGCGGACGCCCTGCTTCTCCAGCTTCTTGCGAATGCGGCCGCGCTTCAGGCTGGACAGGTAATCGACGAACAGCTTGCCGTCGAGGTGGTCGATCTCGTGCTGGATGCACACCGCGAGCAGCCCGTCGATGTCCAGCTCGAAGGGCTGGCCATCGCGCCCCAGGGCGCGCACGCGGATGCGGTCGGCACGCTGCACCTTTTCGTAGAAACCGGGCACGGACAGGCAACCCTCGTCCATCTCCTCCTCGCCGGAGGTTTCCAGGATCTCGGGGTTGATCAGGGCATGCGGCGCGCTCTGATCATCGGAGATATCCGCCACCAGCACACGCTTTTGCACGTTGATCTGGGTGGCCGCCAGGCCAATGCCCGGGGCCTCGTACATGGTCTCGAACATGTCGTCCACCAGGGTACGAATCTCGTCATCCACCTCGGCGACCGGCTCGGCCTTCAGGCGCAGCCGGGGATCGGGGAAGTGCAGGATTTCACGCTTGGCCATGAAAAAACCTCAAACTTTGTACTGTACAGACGTCGCAATTCTGCTAACGTTGGACCGCAATATCCGCGGAGTTGCGTCATCCGAATGGGGCCGGGCCACAGGAAGGCTCGGGGAGCGCGCGGACCTGACAGGGGACACCAAAATGTACAAGACCAGGGCCACCACGACCTTCGTTCTGCCGGGCATTCTCTTCAGTGTAACGCTGTTGCTGAGCGCCTGCGCGGCCACGCCAGAGAATGGCAGCGCCGAAACGGCCGCATCCGGCACCAGCGAAACGCAAGCTGCCGCCCGCGAGTCGCGCAACGCACTGGAACAACGCAGCTCCGCCGAGGCCGAGCCGGAGATCCGCGAATCCGCGCCGGAACGCTACGTCGTCAAGAAGGGCGACACGCTCTGGGATATCTCCGCGATGTTCCTGCAGGACCCGTGGTACTGGCCGGAGATCTGGCTGGTCAACCCCGAGATCGAGAACCCCCACCTGATCTACCCGGGTGACGTGCTGAGCATTCATTACGTGGATGGCCAGCCGCGCATCATGGTCGACGGCGGCCCGCGCGTGCGCCCGACCCATCGCCTGTCACCCGAGGCCCGGGTGGTGGAGCGCGACGAGGACATCTCCCCCATCTCCACCCTGCAGTCGTTCATGTTCCGGCCGCAGGTGCTGGATGAAGAGACCCTGGAGAACGCGCCCTATGTCCTCGCCTCGCAGGACGAGCGCGTGATCTTCGGCCCCGGTGACCGCGTCTACGTGCGCAACGCCGAAGACACCGAACAGTACGAGCTCTACCACATCGTGCGCCACGACGGCATGCTGATCGACCCGGATACCGGCGAGGAGCTGGGCGTCGCGACCCTGCCGGTGGGCGAGGCGGAGATCATCGAGCCGGGCAACGTCGCCCGCGCCGATATCCGCAAGGGCGAACGCGAGGCGATCCGTGGCGACCGCCTGGTACCGTACGCCGAAGAGCAGGATCGGCTGTTCGACATTAGCCGCGCGCCGGCCGGCGCCGAGGGCACGATCATCTCGCTGTTCGACGCCATCAGCCAGATCGGCCAGCTCCAGGCCGCGATCATCAACCGCGGCGAGCGCGACGGCATCGAGAACGGTCAGGTCTTTGCGGCCTTCACCGCCGGACGCGAGGTCCGCGACCCGATCAGTGATCGCGCCAACGACGTCGTCACCCTGCCGGAAGAAGAAGTCGGCACCGTGATGGTCTTCCAGACCTTCGAGAAGGTCTCCTACGTGCTGGTAACCGAGGCGGAACGCACCCTGCGCGAGGGTGACAAGGTTCGCGCCCCCTGACCGGACTTGCGGCCCGGCTTCATGCGTGATGCCGGCACGGCAGCCGCTCCGCACCAGGACTGGCTACGCCTGATCAACACCCCTGGCCTCGGCCCGCGGCGCCTGCTGCAACTGGTCGAGGCCTTCGGCACTCCGGGCCACGCCCTCGACGCCCCCGCCGCCGAATGGCAGCGTGCGGGCATCGACCTCAAGCTGGACGATGCCGCGCGCCAGGCCCGCGACAACGGGGCCGAAGCCGACCGGGCCTGGCTCGATGCCGATCCCCGGCATCACCTCCTGTGCCTCGACGACCCCGCCTATCCGCCCCTGCTGGCCGAGCTCCCCGACCCACCGCCGGTGCTGTACCTGAACGGCAACCCGGAACTTCTGCGCGCCCCGCAAGTGGGGATCGTCGGCAGCCGCGAGGCGACCCCGCAGGGCGAGCGCCTGGCCAGCGAATTCGCGCGCGAGCTGGCCACGGCCGGGCTCACGGTCACCAGCGGCCTCGCGCGCGGCATCGACGGCGCGGCCCACGAAGGCGCCCTTGCCGCGCCCGGCGGGCGCACCATCGCGGTGGTCGCCACCGGGCCCGACCGCATCTACCCTGCCCAGCACCGGCGACTGGCCCACCGCATCGCGGATCACGGCCTGGTGGTCTCGCTCTGGCCTACCGATACCCGCCCACTGGCGCGGAACTTCCCGCAGCGCAACCGGGTGATCAGCGGGCTTTCGCTGGCCACCCTGGTTGTCGAAGCGGCCTTGAAGAGCGGGTCGCTGATCACCGCGCGGCTGGCCGCCGAGCAGGGGCGCCAGGTCTATGCGGTCCCCGGCTCGGTGCTCAGCCCCGCCAGCCGCGGCTGCCACCAACTGATCCGCGACGGCGCCCAGCTGGTGGAGTCGGCCGACGAGATCCTTGACGACCTCGCGGATTGGCTGGGCGTGGCGCCCAACGCCCCTACAGCCCCGGCCGAACCCGCCGGCGAACCGCTGGACCCGGAGCAGGAACGCGTGCTGAACGCGATGGGTTTCGACCCGGTCCCGCTGGAAACCCTGCGCGAACGCACCAAATTGACCATCGAACAGCTTTCATCCATGCTGGTTTTGCTTGAACTTCATGGCCGCGTGGCCGCTCTCGACCACGGGCGTTACCAGCGCCTCGACGCAGGATCCCCCGAATCATGAACGAGAACGTGCTGGATGTGCTCATGTATCTCTTTGAGCACACCATCGACGAGGAATCCGACCAGGAGCCGGACCGCTCGGAACTGGAGCGCCACCTGGTGGAGGCCGGTTTCGCCCGGCGCGAGATTGATCGCGCCCTCGGCTGGCTGGACCGCCTGATGAGCGAAGCCCCGTTGGCAGGCCGCGGCGGGGACGGTGCCGCCCAGCGGATCTACGCCCCCGAGGAGCGCAAGCGCCTGGACACCGAGTCTCACGGCTTCCTGCTGCACCTGGAGCAGAACGGCCTGCTGACGGCCGGCACCCGCGAGCTGGTGCTGGATCGCGTCATGGAGCTGGATGCCGAGGAGATCGACCTCGACCAGCTGCGCTGGGTGGTGTTGATGGTGCTGTTCAACCAGCCCGACGACGCGATCGCCTATTCCCGCCTGGAAGAGGTCATGCGCGACGACTCGGGCCCCAGTGCCGTGGATTATCTGCACTGACTTCGCCGTCTTTCGATGGTTACGCGGTAGCCACGGGCGTTTTCCTCATCTAGTCTTTAGCGCCCGTGAACCCGGTTGCATGCCTGCAACCGCCACCGCCCCGACACGGAACCCGCTGCCACGGAGACGGTCCCGAGCCACATGAGCAAGCACCTCGTCATTGTAGAGTCCCCCGCCAAGGGCAAGACCATCGAGAAGTACCTGGGTCCCGACTACCAGGTCCTCGCCTCGTATGGCCACGTACGCGATCTCGTACCCAAGGAGGGCGCGGTGGATCCGGAAGACGGCTTCCGGATGAAGTACGACATCATCGAGCGCAGCGAGAAACAGATCGAGGCGATCGCCAAGGCGCTGAAGAAGTCCGACGACCTGATCCTCGCGACTGACCCCGACCGTGAAGGCGAGGCGATCTCCTGGCACCTCCACGAGGTCCTGCGCGAACGCGGCCTGTTGGAAAACCGCGACGTGCACCGGGTGGTGTTCCACGAGATCACCAAGAAGGCGATCCAGGAAGCGATCGAGCACCCGCGCGACCTGGCCCAGCCGCTGATCGACGCCCAGCAGGCGCGCCGCGCGCTGGACTACCTGGTCGGCTTCAACCTCTCGCCGCTGTTGTGGCGCAAGATCAAGCGCGGCCTGTCCGCCGGGCGCGTGCAGAGCCCGGCCCTGCGCATGATTGCCGAGCGCGAGAACGAGATCGAGGCCTTCGTCGCCCGCGAGTACTGGACGCTCGACGCCCTGACCGAACGCCAGGGCCAGTCGTTCACCGCGCGCCTGACCCACCTGGACGGCAACAAGCTGGACCAGTTCGACCTCAACAGCACCGAACTGGCGCACGACGCCCAGAAACGCCTGACCGACGCCGCCAGCGGCGAGCTCCGGGTCGCCAAGGTCGAGAAGAAGCAGCGCCGCCGCAACCCGGCCGCGCCGTTCACCACCTCGACCCTGCAGCAGGAGGCCTCGCGCAAGCTCGGCTTCACCGCCAGCCGCACCATGCGCACCGCCCAGCAGCTCTACGAAGGGATCGACCTCGGCTCCGGCGCGATCGGCCTGATCACCTACATGCGTACCGACTCGGTGGCCCTGGCCGGCGAGGCGATCGCCGAAATCCGCGGTCTGATCGAGGAGCGCTACGGGGCCAACAATGTCCCCGACAGCCCGCGCCAGTACAAGACCAAGTCGAAGAACGCGCAGGAGGCCCACGAGGCCATCCGCCCGACCTCCGTGCGCCACGTGCCGAACGAGATACGCGATCGCCTGAGCAGCGACCAGGCACGCCTGTACGACCTGATCTGGAAGCGCACCGTCGCCTGCCAGATGATCCACGCAACCTTCGACACCGTCGCCGCCGACCTGGTCCCGGGCGAAACCAGGCACCAGTTCCGCGCTACCGGCTCCACCCTGGTCGACCCCGGCTTCATCGCGGTCTACCAGGAGGGCCGCGACGACACGCAGGACGACGACGAGGACAAGCGCCTGCCGGAAATGGCCGAGGGCGACAGCGTCAAACTGAACGAAGTCACCGCCGACCAGCACTTCACCGAGCCGCCGCCGCGCTACACCGAGGCCAGCCTGGTGAAGACGCTGGAGGAATACGGTATCGGCCGCCCCTCCACCTACGCCAGCATCATCTCCACCCTGCAGTCGCGCGAGTACGTGGAGATGGATGGCAAGCGCTTCATCCCGACCGACACCGGCCGGATCGTGAACAGCTTCCTGACCCAGCACTTCGACCGCTACGTGGACTATGACTTCACCGCGAAGCTGGAAGACGAGCTGGATGCCATCTCGCGCGGCGAGAAAGACTGGGTCCCCGTGCTGGAAGCCTTCTGGGGCGACTTCCGCGACCGGGTGAAGGAAAAAGAAGAGAACGTGACCCGCGCCGAGGCCGTGCAGTCGCGCGAGCTGGGCCCCGACCCGCAAAGCGGGCGCCCGGTCAGCGTGCGCCTGGGCCGCTTCGGACCGATCGTGCAGATCGGCACCAAGGACGACGAGGAGAAGCCGCGCTTCGCCGGCCTGCTGCCCGGGCAGAAGATGGACAAGGTCACCCTCGAGGAAGCGCTGGAGCTGTTCAAGCTGCCGCGCGATCTCGGCGAGACCCCCGAGGGCGAACCGGTGATGGTCAACATCGGCCGCTTTGGCCCGTACGTGAAGTACGGCTCCAAGTACGCGTCGCTGGGCCCGGACGACGATGTCTGGACCATCGAGCTGCCACGCGCGCTGGAGGTCGTCGCCGAGAAGAAGAAAAAGGACGCCGAACGCTTCATCAAAAGCTTCGACGCGGAAGGCATCCAGGTCCTGAACGGGCGCTACGGCCCCTACGTGACCGACGGCAACAAGAACGCCAAGATCCCGAAAGAGACCGACCCCAAGTCCCTGACGCTGGAACAGTGCCAGGAACTGATCGCCGCCGCCCCGGAACGCAAGGGCCGCGGACGCAAGGGGGCGACCAAGTCCACGGGCAAGACCACTGCCAAGTCCTCTAGCAAGGCCGAGGGCAAGACCGCCAGCAAGACGTCGGCCAAGTCGACCGCCAAGTCGACATCCGCGAAAAAACCGGCGACCAAGAAGAAGGCCACCGCCAGCAAGACGGGCGCGAAGAAGACCACCGCCAAGAAGACCCCGGCGAAGAAGTCGTCTACTGCGAAGTCCGCCGGCGCTGGCGACAACCGCCTGAGTGCCGAGCCCTCCGGCGATCGTGGATCGGAATAACGCCCCGCTGCTGACCGCCGAGATCGATCCCGTCGCGCACCACGTGCGCGACGGCGGGGTGATCGCCTACCCCACCGAGGCGGTCTTCGGCCTTGGCTGCCGCCCGGACGCGCCGGAGGCCATCGAACGCATCCTGACACTGAAGGGTCGACCGGCAGCCAAGGGGCTGATCGTGGTCAGCGACCGGCTCGACCGCCTTGCCCCCTGGCTGGCCCCGCTGCCCGCCGACCGCCAGGCCGAGATCGACGCCAGCTGGCCCGGCCCCACAACCTGGCTGCTACCCGTAACCCCTGACTGCCCCACCCTGCTGTGTGGCGAACACGACAGCCTGGCCGTGCGCGTAACCGCCCATCCAGCCACACGTGCGCTGTGCGCCGCCGTCGACAGCGCGCTGGTCTCGACCAGCGCGAACCGCGCCGGCGCGGAGCCCTGCCGCACCTGGGATTGCGTTACCTCACAACTCGGGGCGGGCATCGATGCGATCCTGCAGGCAGAATGTGGCGGGCGCGACGCCCCCAGCGCGATCCGCGACGCCCGCACCGGGGCCTGGCTCCGGGGTGGACCGGACCCCGACGCGAACACCGACCACTGAACAACCGGGACGCAGCATGAGCCAGGACAACGTCTCCATCGAGCGCGTAATCGACTACCTGCAGGGCCTGCAGGACCGCATCTGCCAAGGCCTCGAGGGCCTGGACGGCCGGGCCCGCTTCGAGGAGGACGCCTGGGAGCGCCCCGCTGGCGGCGGCGGGCGTACCCGCGTGCTGCACGAGGGCGCGGTGTTCGAGCAGGCCGGGGTGAATTTCTCCCACGTGATGGGCGACAACCTCCCGGCCTCGGCCACCGCCCACCGACCGGAGATGGCCGGGCGCTCGTTCCAGGCCACCGGCGTCTCCCTGGTGATCCACCCACACAACCCCTTTGTTCCGACCTCGCACGCCAACGTGCGCTTCTTCATCGCCGAGAAGCCCGGCGAGGACCCGATCTGGTGGTTCGGCGGCGGCTTCGACCTGACGCCCTACTACGGCTTCGACGAGGACTGCATCCACTGGCACCGTACCGCCGAGGCCGCCTGCCGCCCGTTCGGCGAGCACCTCTACCCGGCGCACAAGAAGTGGTGCGACGAGTACTTCCACCTCAAGCACCGCGACGAACCGCGCGGCGTGGGCGGGCTGTTCTTCGACGACTTCAGCGAGGGCGGCTTCGAGCATGCCTTCGGCTACATGCAGAGCGTGGGCAACGCCTACCTCGACGCCTACGCCCCGATCGTCGAGCGCCGCCGCGCCACCGACTTTGGCGAGCGCGAGCGCCAGTTCCAGCTCTACCGCCGCGGGCGCTATGTCGAGTTCAACCTGGTCTACGACCGCGGTACCCTGTTCGGCCTGCAGTCGGGCGGGCGCACCGAGTCGATCCTGATGTCGCTGCCGCCGCTGGTACGCTGGGAGTACAACTACCAGCCGGCGCCCGGCACGCCCGAGGCCGAACTGTACGAACGCTATCTGAAGCCGCGCGACTGGCTCGCCGAGACTGCCGGCTGACTCCAAACACGCAAGGACCTGGCATGACCGCACCGATCGCCCCCTATCCCGCCGGCCGCCCGCGCCGAATGCGCCGCGACGGCTTCTCCCGCCGCCTGATGCGCGAACACCACCTGCGCGCGGACGACCTGATCCTGCCGGTGTTCGTCACCGAGGGCGAGGGCGTGCGCGAGGCGGTACCGTCGATGCCCGGCGTGGAACGCGTCTCCATCGACCAGCTGCTGGAAGAGGCGGCCGCCGCCGTGCGCCTGGGCATCCCGGCACTGGCGCTGTTTCCGGTGGTGCCGGGCGAGAAGAAGAGCCTGGACGCACAGGAGGCGTGGAACCCCGAGGGCCTCGCCCAGCGCGCGGTGCGCGCACTGAAGGCGGCGCACCCGGATCTCGGCGTGATCACCGACGTGGCCCTGGACCCGTTCACCACCCACGGTCAGGACGGCATCATCGACGACGACGGCTACGTGGTGAACGACATCACCACCGAGGCCCTGGTGAAACAGGCGCTGTCGCACGCAGCGGCCGGCGCCGACGTGGTCGCCCCCTCCGACATGATGGACGGGCGCATCGGCGCGATCCGCGGCGCCCTGGAGGACGGCGGGCACGTGCACACGCGCATCCTCGCCTACTCCGCGAAATACGCCTCCGCATTCTACGGCCCGTTCCGCGACGCGGTGGGCTCGGCCGGCAACCTCGGCAAGGGCGGCAAGGAGACCTACCAGATGGACCCGGCCAACGGCGACGAGGCCCTGCACGAGGTCGCGCTGGATCTCGCCGAGGGGGCCGACATGGTGATGGTCAAACCGGGCATGCCGTACCTCGACGTGGTGCGCCGCATCCGCGACGAATTCCAGCGCCCGACCTTCGTCTACCACGTCTCCGGCGAGTACGCGATGCTCAAGGCCGCCGCCGAGCGCGGCTGGCTGGACGAGCGCGCCTGCGTGCTGGAGGCCCTGACCGGCATGAAGCGCGCCGGGGCCGACGGCATCCTCACCTACTATGCGCGCACCGTGGCCGAATGGCTGGCGGAGGACGCGGCGCGATGAGCGAGCCGCGTCCGGATCGCTACGCCGTGGTGGGCAACCCCGTCCACCACTCGCTGTCCCCGCGCATCCACACCCTGTTCGCCGAACAGACCGGGCAACACCTCGTGTACGAAGCCCGACAGGGCACCCCCGGGCAGTTCGCCGAGGAGGTCAACGCCTGGTTCGCCGAGGGGCTCAAGGGCCTCAACGTGACCGTTCCATTCAAGGAAGAGGCCTTCGCCCTGGCCCGGGTGCTGAGCGACCGGGCACGCCATGCCGGGGCAGTCAACACCCTGTGGCGGGACGGCGACCACCGCATCCACGGCGACAACACCGACGGCGTCGGATTCTGTCGCGATCTCGACCGCCTCGGCTTCGACGTGCGCAATCGCCAGGTCCTGATCCTGGGGGCCGGAGGCGCCACCCGCGGCCTGCTGCAGCCGCTGCTGGAAGGCGCACCGGAGGCGCTGATCATCGCCAACCGCACCGTGGCCCGCGCCGAGGGGCTGGTGGATGCCTTCCGGGATATCGCCCCGGCCACCCGGCTCTCCGCCTGCGGCCTGGACGCCCTGCCGCAGGGCCCGTTCGACCTGGTGGTCAACGCCACCGCCACCGGTCTCGGCGACGATGCACTGGCGCTCCCCGCGCACCTCGTCCACGCGGACAGCCTGGCCTATGACCTGGTCTACGGCGCCGGCGCCAAGCGTTTCCTGGACTGGGCCGCCGGTGTGGGCTGTGTACGCGGCAGCGACGGCCTCGGCATGCTGGTGGAACAGGCGGCCGAGGCCTTCTCCATCTGGCGCGGGGTGCACCCCGAGACGGATCCCATTCTGCGTCAACTGCGTCACGAAATCGCTCCCGAATAGCCCACCCACAACCCGGGTTCATGGACGGTTCACGCGCCACAGCGCAAGCTGAACCTATTGCCCCGTATCCGCACGGGGCCAGCGAAATACTGGGAGATTCATCATGCAACGCATTCTCGCCCTGGCCGTCACCAGCGCCCTGGTACTGGTGGTGGGCTGCACCACCACGGATCCGTACACCGGGGAAGAACGCGTCTCCCGAGCCACCATCGGGGCCGGCATCGGGGCCGCCACCGGTGCGGTGCTCGGTAGCGTCACCAGCAGTCGCAACCGCACCCAGCGCGCCATGATTGGCGCCGGCATCGGGGCCCTGGCCGGTGGCGCCATCGGCAACTACATGGACCGCCAGGAGGATGCCCTGCGCGAACAGCTGCGCGGCACCGGCGTGAGCGTGACCCGCGATGGCGACAACATCATCCTCAACATGCCGAGCAACATCACCTTCGATTTCGATCGCAGCGAGATCAAGCCGCAATTCCATGACGTCCTCGACTCGGTCGCACTGGTGCTGGAGGAGTTCGACCAGACCGGGATCGAGATCGCCGGGCACACCGACAGCACCGGCCGGGTGGAATACAACATGGACCTCTCCGAGCGCCGTGCCGAGAGCGTGGGTCAGGCCCTGATCCGCCGTGGCGTACAGCCGGTGCGGGTGCACACCATCGGCCTCGGGCCGCACCAGCCGGTCGCTACCAACGACACCGATGCGGGCCGCGAACAGAACCGCCGCGTCGAACTCACCCTGTTCCCGCTCACCGCCGACTAACCTGCACGTTCCGTGCCCGGCACCCCGACGCTCGCCGGGGCGCCGGGCCGACCCCATTCTGGCGACGTCTCCAGCGCCTCGCGCTGGACACTCCTACCCTTCCTGCGGCAGAATCCCGATCATTCGCTGCATCGTGATTTTTCGGTGCAATCGCGTCCATTCTCGACAGGATCGCTACCGATTCCCCCTGCCATGGCGTCCATACTGCTGCTCAACGGCCCCAACCTGAACCTGCTGGGACAGCGGGAGCCGGAGCGCTACGGCGTACAGACCCTGGCGGACATCGAGACCGACCTTAAAGCCCGGGCAGAACAGGCCGGCGCAACCCTCGACTGCTTCCAGAGCAATCACGAAGGCGACCTGATCGACCGCATCCACGCCGCCGCCGGCGAGGGCGTGGAGCACATCCTGATCAATCCGGGCGGCCTGACCCACACCAGTGTCAGCCTGCGCGATGCCCTGCTGGGCGTCGCCATCCCGTTCTACGAGATCCATATCAGCAACATCCACGCCCGCGAGCCCTTCCGCCAGACCTCGCGCCTGAGCGATGTCGCCGCCGGCCTGGTCAGTGGCTTCGGCGTCATTGGCTACCGGCTGGCGCTGGATGCGGCGCTTGCAGCTATCAAGGACTAAGAGGCTTCCATGGACATTCGCAAGGTCAAGAAACTGATCGACCTGCTCGACGAGAGCGGCATCCACGAGATCGAGATCCACGAAGGCGAGGAGTCGGTGCGCATCACCCGCTCCGCCAGCGGGACGCCCATGGCCGCCGCCCCGGCCCCATTGCCCCCAGCGGCGCCCGCCGCCGCGGCGGCCCCGACCGCAGCCCCGGCCGGCGCGACGGAGGCCGCACCGGAAATGGACGGTCATCGGGTCACCGCACCCATGGTCGGCACCTTCTACCGGGCGCCGAGCCCGGGCTCCAAGCCGTTCGTCGAGGTCGGCCAGACGGTGGAGGCCGGCGAGACCCTCTGCATCATCGAGGCCATGAAGATGCTCAACCCGATCGAGGCCGACCAGGGCGGCACCATCCGCGACATCCTGGTCGAGAACGGCAACCCGGTGGAATACGGGCAGCCGCTGTTCATCATCGGATGAACCCATCCGCCGGGCGTCACACCCCCGGCTTCGCTGGAAACAGGTTCGAGCATGTTTGAGAAAATTCTGATCGCCAACCGCGGCGAGATCGCCCTGCGGGTCCTGCGTGCCTGCCGCGAAATGGGCATTGCCACCGTCGCCGCGCATTCCAGCGCCGACCGCGACCTGAAGCACGTTCGCCTGGCGGACGAGTCAGTCTGCATCGGCCCCGCGGCCTCGGGCGAGAGCTACCTGAACATTCCCGCGCTGATCGCGGCCGCCGAGGTCACCGACGCCGGAGCGATCCACCCGGGCTACGGCTTCCTGTCGGAAAACGCGGACTTCGCCGAACGGGTGGAGTCTTCGGGCTTCGCCTTTATCGGTCCGCGCGCCGAGACCATCCGCCTGATGGGCGACAAGGTCTCCGCGAAGCAGTCGATGCTGGAGGCCAACGTGCCCTGCGTCCCCGGTTCCGGCGGCGCGCTGGGCGACGACGCGGACACCAACCTGGCGCTGGCGCGCGAGATCGGTTACCCGGTCATCATCAAGGCCGCCGCCGGCGGGGGCGGGCGCGGCATGCGTGTGGTGCACACCGAGGGCGCGCTGCTGAACGCCATATCGCTGACCCGCAACGAGGCGCAGCAGGGGTTCGGCAATGACACCCTGTACATGGAGAAGTACCTGGAACACCCGCGCCACGTGGAGTTCCAGATCCTCGCCGACAGCCACGGCAACGCCGTCTGTCTGGGCGAGCGTGACTGCTCGATGCAGCGACGCCACCAGAAGGTCATCGAGGAGGCACCGGCCCCGGGCATTACCGATGACCAGCGCCAGGCCATGGCCGAACGCCTAATCCGCGCCTGTCAGGAGATCGGCTACCGCGGCGCCGGTACCTTCGAGTTCCTGTACGAGAACGGGGGCTTCTATTTCATCGAGATGAACACCCGGCTGCAGGTCGAGCACACCGTCACCGAGCAGGTCACCGGCATCGATCTGGTGCGCGAACAGATCCGCATCGCCGCCGGGGAACCCCTGGGCTACACGCAGGACGACGTGCGCATCACCGGTCACGCGATCGAGTGCCGCATCAATGCGGAAGACCCCCGTACCTTCATGCCCAGCCCCGGGACCATCCAGCAATACCACGCGCCGGGCGGACCGGGCATCCGCATGGATACCCACATCTACAACGGCTACATGGTGCCGCCGCACTACGACTCCATGATCGGCAAGCTGATCGCCCACGGCAACAGCCGCGAGATCGCGCTGGCGCGCATGCGCGGCGCCCTGGGCGAGATCGTGGTGGACGGCATCCAGACCAACGTCGCGCTGCACCACGACCTGATGATCGACGCGAACTTCCAGCGCGGCGAGACCGATATCCACTATCTCGAGAAGAAGCTCAAGGCACAGGCCTGACCCTTCCCCCTCGCGCCACGAGCCTGATGCCATGAGCCTTGCCGAACTTGAATGCCAGATCAGCCCGGAACAAGCCGAGCCGCTGGAGGACACCTTGTTCGAACTGGGTGCCGTCAGCGTCGAGCTGTTCGACGCCGCAGACGAACCCCTCTTCGAGCCGCCCCTGGGCACCCATCCCCTGTGGTCCACCGTGCGCCTGAAGGCGGTGTTCCCGGACACCACGCAGGCGGACCTCGCCGCCGCCGCGCTGGCGCGCCAGGCGCAGGCCCCGGAGGCGATCCAGGTCCAGGCGATCGAGGACCAGGACTGGGTCCGCGCCGGGCTGGACGGTCTTGGCGCCATCCATTGCGGCGGCACACTCTGGATCGTGCCCTCCTGGGAGGACGAACCGGCGATCGAGGAAGGCACCTTCGTGCGCCTGGACCCCGGTCTTGCCTTCGGGACCGGCAATCACCCGACCACCGCGATGTGCCTGGCCGCCCTGGCCCAGCAGCCACCGCGCGATCAAGAGGTCCTCGACTACGGCTGCGGCTCGGGCATCCTCGCGATCGCCGCCCTGAAGCTGGGCGCACGCCATGCACTGGGCATCGACATCGATGAACAGGCCGTGCAAGCCACCCGCAGCAATGCCGACTCCAACGCCATCCCGCCCGCACAGCTGGAGACGGGGCTGACCGATCACCCTGTGCCCGACGCGGCCTATGACCTGGTGCTGGCCAACATCCTCGCCAAGCCGCTGATCGATCTGGCACCGGAGTTGGCTCGGGCGGCGAAACCGGGCGCACGCATCCTGCTCGCCGGGCTGCTCGAACGCCAGGCAGACGAGGTCATCGCGGCCTACTCTGACACCTTCGATATCGGCGTCGAGGACTGTCGCGAAGGCTGGGCCCTGCTCGGCGGCCGCCGGCGCTAGGGAGACGCTGAGTCATGGACGCGCCCGGCCGAGTCGATCGCTCTCAACGGCAAGGCGCCGCAAGCACAGGATCGCCCGGCTGCAGCAACGCGCCGCAAGCCCATCAGCAGGCCCCATCGGGCGAATCCTCGCGACACCTGACGCCCAGCCCGTAGGATGCTGGCCCGCTGCCCCCAATGCGGCGTCACCCACGCCCTCGCCCGCGGGGCCAAGCTCCGTCAGAGGCGAGTGCACTGCTCCAATTGCGATGCCGAGTTCGATCTGTTCCCGGCACTGGAGATCGGCGGCGCGGGCGAACGCGTGTTGGGCCAGGGGCTCCTCCCGGCACGCCAGGCGCCCCTCCACGCCATCGAGCGGGCCCCGGGCGCTGCAATACCCCTCAACATCGAACGCCACGCAAGCCCCCTGGGCTCGGCAGACGCAACACGCCGGCGCTCCTGGCCGGGGATCGTGCTGGCCGCCGCCCTGATGCTGCTGCTGGGCGCGCAACTACTGGCAATCCCGCCCGTGGCACCGGACCAGAGCCCCCAGCTGGCCCAGGCCCGGGCGCAAGTGTGCGCGGCCCTCCCCTGCCCGACCTGGCACCCGCGGCGCGCCCCTGGACAAATCCGGACCTCGGCGCCCGATTTCTTCACCACCAGCGACGGCACTCTGCACCTGCAATTCGTGCTCGAGAGCCCGATCCGGCAGGCCTGGCCGATCCTCGATATTCGCCTGACCGACCAGCTTGGGACGCCCCATGGCACCCTCCGGCTGACCCCCGACGACTACACCGACACCCACGCACCGATGAATGCCCACTCCCCCCATTCCGTGCGTCTGGCCGTTGCCAGCCCTCATGGCCACATCACCGGCATCGAAATCCAGCCCCGGTAATTCCCGGGTCCAAGCTCGCGCGCATTCACATGGTTTCGCGATCGACCGCACCGGAAACCGCGCAGGTTAGCTGCTAGACTGGCCCGCTTGCTCCCGACCCGATAGCCCCGATGCAGCTCGGAACTCACCACTTCCCCGACCCTGTCGTGTTTCTGGCGCCGATGGCCGGGGTCAGCGACCGTCCGTTTCGGTTACTGGCCCGCCGCCTGGGGGCCAGCGCGGCGGTATCCGAGATGGTGACCTCCGACACCCGACTATGGACCAGCGACAAGAGCCGCCACCGCCTGGATCATCGCCAGGAGCCGCGCCCGCGCATCGTACAGTTGCTGGGTAACGAACCCGAGGCCCTGGCCGAGGCTGCGCGCGAGAACGTGCGCCGCGGTGCCGACGTGATTGATCTGAACCTCGGCTGTCCGGCCAAGAAGGTCTGCAGCAAGGCCGCCGGATCGGCGCTACTGGGCGAGCCGGAACGGGTGCGCGAACTGCTCCAGGCGCTCACCACCGCGGTCACGGTCCCGGTGACCCTGAAGATGCGCCTGGGCCTCGACCGCGAACGGATCAACGGCGAGACCATCGCGGCCATTGCCGAGGACTGCGGCATTGCGATGCTGACCGTGCATGGCCGCACGCGGGCCGATGCCTATCGCGGAGAGACGGACTACGCCGCCATCGCGCGCATCGTCCGGGCCGTTTCCATCCCCGTGCTCGCCAATGGCGACATCACCGGCCCCGAAAAGGCCCTGCAGGTACTGGATACGACCCGCGCGGCGGGCGTGATGATCGGGCGTGCCGCCCAGGGCCAGCCCTGGCTCCCGGGCCAGATCCGGGCCGCGCTGGCGGGCGAACCGATACCGCCGGCACCCGGGCGCGCCGCCCGCCTGGCCCTGATCGAGGAGCACATTGGCGAACTGCATGCCCAATACGGCGAACCGCAGGGCGTGCGCATCGCGCGCAAGCACCTGGGCTGGTATCTTCAGGGCCTGGGTCTCGACGAGGCCCGCACCCGGGCGGCCCGGGCTGACCTTCTCGCCGCCCCCACGGCCAGCGAACAACTGTGGCGCCTTCGGGCCCACCTGACGGGAATCGCAAGCGAGGCTGCATGAGCATGAACATGCCACTCGAACAGGACCCAGAGGTCCACGAGACGCCGGTTGCAGGCGTCCTCCCGTCCGACTGTGTGCTGGCCGAGTCCGTGCGCCATGCACTGGACCAGTACTTCGAGACCCTGGATGGGCAGAGCAGCCACGATCTCTACGCGCTGGTGATGAACGAGGTGGAGCGCCCCCTCCTGGCCAGCGTGCTGGAGCGCTGCGGGGGCAACCAGAGCCGCGCGGCGGCCCTGCTCGGGCTCAACCGCGCCACCCTGCGCAAGAAGCTGCGCACCCACGGACTGGTGGGAACCAACGGGAACGGCGCCGGAGAATAACCCCCCGGCGCCGGCAACCCCATGCGCCCCGATCGGGGCGCATGGGAAGGCGCTGACTAGCCCTTCCAGCCCAAGCGGGTCAGGGCCGTACGATGCAGTTCCGGGGTGGCCGCGGCCAGGACATTCGCGGTCTGCAGGTCCAGTTCGCCGCCAGAGAGGTTGGTGAACACGCCCCCCGCCTCGCGCACGATCACCGCCAGTGCGGCGATATCCAGGATATTCACGTCCGACTCGACGATCAGGTCGATGCTGCCGCGCGCCAGCAGGTGGTAGTGGTAGAAGTCGCCGTAGCCACGGGTGCGGTTCACCTCGGCCGTGATGCCGCCCAGTGCCTTCCAGCCTTCAGCATTCTGCGCCAGGGACTTGAGGTTACCGGTGGACAGGGAGGCCCGCCCCAGATCGGTGGTCTTCTCGACCGCGATCGGGTCGCCATTCAGGAACGCGCCCTGGCCCTTTTCCGCCCAGGCCCGCTCACCAAACTGGATGCCATTGGACAGCCCCAGGATCAGGTCGCCCTTGTACATCAGCGCGATCTGGGTGGAGAAGAACGGGTAGCGACGCACGAAGCTCTTGGTGCCGTCGATCGGGTCAATCAGCCAGACATAGTCGGAATCCATGTCCGACTGCCCGGTCTCCTCGCCGTAGAAACCGTGATCCGGGAAGTGCTCGCGGATCACCTGGCGGATCGCCTGTTCGCTCTCCACGTCGGCCCGGGTCACCGGGGTATCGTCGGGTTTGGTTTCGACGTCGACACCCGCCTCGTAATAGTGGCGGATTACCTTCTCGGCGGCATCGGCGGCGGCCTGGGCGGCCTCCATGAACGCGCTTCGCGACATGTTCGTGTCCCCTCGACAAAAGCCGCTATCTTAGCATGTGGCGCCTTCGTCGCTGACCCGGCGCGACCCTGCCGCCTTCGCGGGTTGGTTGTCGCCACCGGGTCATGCCCCGATAATGCCGCCATTATTTCGAGGAGCCCGACATGTCCAAGAAGCTGCCCGACGTCAGCAATATCGAACGCCTGGAATTGTTTGGCGAAGACTACAACCCCACCGCAACCATCGAAAACGTGGAAGGCCAGAGCCTGTCGCTGCAGATCTACTACCAGCTGGCGCTGGACTTCGGCGGCATCGGCCCCAAGGCGGCCAACTCGGGGCTGCTGATGTACGGCAGCCACGCCGATGACGCCCGCGCCAACCCCGGCAAGCACCCGAACATCGATCGTCTGATCGACGTGCTGAACAACGACTTCTACCTGTCGGTGAAGGCCGTCCCCAAACGCAGCAACCAGGCCGGGTAAACCGGAGCGGCGTCCGACTCAAACCCGGTTGGCGTGGATCAGGCGCCAGCCCCGGGTCGGGTGCCGGTGCAGGCGGGTGCGGCTGGCATAGTCGCATTCCAACTGGAACAGCCGCGCGTCCGGCACCCCCATCACCCAGCCCACCAGGGCGCGGATCACCCCGGCGTGCACGACCAGCAGCACGCGCTCGGCCTCCAGGGGCCGCAACGCTGCCTCGAAGCCGGTCTCCACCCGCCGCCGAAAGTCCGCCAGCGGCTCGGCCCCTGCCGGCCGCGCGTGGACTGGGTCGGCGTAGAAGGCGCGGTACTCCTCCGGCCGGTCACGCTGAAGCTCAACCCGGGTCCGCCCCTCCCAGTCGCCGAAGCCCACCTCGCGCAGATCCTGCGCCAGGGACAGCGGTAAATCCTGTCCGGCGGCGAAGCGTTCAGCGAAGGCGCGGCAACGCTGCATCGGCGAACTGACCACGTACTGCCAGCCGGCCTCGCCTTTCACCGCCTGCTCCATCTGGGCCCACCCGCGCGGGCTCAGCGGATCGTCGCAGCCATGACCGCGATAGCGCTGACCGCCCTCCGGCTCCCCGTGGCGCAACAGATCCACAATCATGCCGTCACCGCCTGCAATTCCCGCCGCAGGCGCGTCCAGTCGAAGCAGGGCCCGGGGTCCGTCTTGCGCCCCGGCGCGATGTCGCTGTGACCCACCAGCCCATCCGCGCCAATACCGGGGTAGCGTGCCCGGAGCCAGCCCACCAACCGCGCCAGTTCGGCGTACTGCGCCGGGGTGAACGGGTCCTCGTCGGTCCCCTCGAGTTCGATCCCGATGGAGAAATCGTTGCAGCGCTCGCGTCCGCACCACTGCGACGCCCCTGCATGCCAGGCACGGCGGGAGAACGGCACGAACTGGGTAGCCCACCCGTCGCGGTTAATCAGCACATGGGCGGAGACATGCAACGCCGCGATCTCGGCAAAGTAGGGATGGGCCTGCGGATCCAGCCGGTTCTGGAAGAGCTGGGCGATATGCGGTCCGCCGAACTCGCCGGGCGGAAGACTGATCGCATGCACCACAATCAATTCCGGGTCCTGTCCCGGCGGGCGGGCATCCTGGTTCGGGCTTTCCACCACGCGCGCGGGCGGCCACCAGTCGATGTCGTTCGAGGTCATGGTGCCTCCTCGGGTGGGCGCGCGAGGCAGGCGGTCAGCGCCTCGCGCAGCAGGGGCAACCGGGGCGGGGCCTCCAGGCGACCGTGGTAGGCGCCCGCCTGGAACACGAACAGCGCCGGCAGATGGAAGACCTCGAATTCGCGCACCAGGGCGGTATCCGTCTCGGCGTCCACCACGAACAAGGCAGGCGCATCCGCGGCCGCCTGCCACTCCGCCAGGACCCGCCCCATCACCTTGCAGGCGCCACAGCCCTGGCGCGTGAACAGAATCACCGCCGAGCCCGGCACATCCATCAGGCGCTGATGAAAATCAAACTGGGTCAGACGCGGGAGCGACCCGTCCGTCCCGGCCGCGGCTGCAGTGCCCGACACATCGGTCAATGGCTTACCCTCACCGTTACTGTCTTTATGAATGCTGGATCGTGGGTTAGTTTACGCGCCCCGCTGAGAAGGAATCGATCACCCCGGTGTCTGAACTGAATCCTCAACAACAGGCCGCCGTGACCACCACGGACCACCCACTGCTGGTGCTGGCCGGAGCGGGGTCGGGCAAGACGCGCGTGATCACCGAGAAGATCGCGCACTTGATCGAGCAGCGCGGGCTCGAGGCGCGCCGCATTGTTGCCATCACCTTCACCAACAAGGCCGCGCGCGAGATGCGCGAGCGCGTGCAGGGCCGCCTGGCGCGCGAGCAGGCACGCGGGCTTAGCGTCTCCACCTTTCACACCTTCGGGCTCAATTTCCTGCGCCGTGAACTGCAGGCGGCCGGGCTGCGTGCCGGCTTCTCGATCCTCGATCCGGGCGACTGCCGGCAGTTGCTGCGCGAGATCACCTACCGCGACGACACCGGCTCCGAGGTGGACGCACTGGTCGGCCACATCAGCCGCTGGAAGAACGACCTGATGACGCCGGCGGAGGCGCTGCACGAGGCGAGTCAGATGACCGATGCCCCGGAGGCCATCGCCGCCGCCAACCTCTACCCACGCTACGAGGACGCCCTGCGCGCCTACAACGCGGTGGACTTCGACGACCTCATCAAGCGCCCGGTGGACTGCCTGCGCGATGATCCGGAGCTGCGTAACCGCTGGCAGGACCGCATCCGCCACCTGCTGGTCGACGAGTACCAGGACACCAACTCCGCGCAGTACCAACTGGTGCGCCTGCTGGTTGGCGTCAGTGATGGACTGACGGTGGTGGGTGACGACGACCAGTCGATCTACGCCTGGCGCGGCGCGCGCCCGGAAAACCTCGTGCGCCTGCAGGACGATTTCCCGCGCCTGGAGGTAATCAAACTGGAGCAGAACTACCGCTCCACCAACCGCATCCTGCACACCGCGAACGCGCTGATCGCGAACAACCCGCACGTGTTCGAGAAGCGCTTGTGGAGTGCGCTGGGCGAGGGCGAAAAGATCGAGGTCATCGGCTGCTCCGACGCCGACACCGAGGCGGCGCGCGTGGTCTCCGAGCTGATGCGCCGGCGTTTCCGTCTCAACGCGGGCTGGGGGGATTTCGCGATCCTCTACCGCAGCAACCACCAGTCCAGGCTGTTCGAGAAGCTCCTGCGCGAGCAGGGCATCCCCTACCGCCTGAGCGGCGGCCAGTCGTTCTTCGAGAAGGCCGAGATCAAGGACCTGGTTGCCTACCTGCGCCTGCTCGCCAACCCGGACGACAACACCGCGTTCCTGCGCGTGGTCAACGTCCCGCGCCGCGAGATCGGGCCAGCCACCCTGGAAAAGCTCGGCCACTACGCCAACCAGCGCGGCACCTCCCTGCTGCAGGCCGCGCGCGGCGCCGGTCTTTCCGAATACATGGATGCCCGCGCCCAGGCCCGGCTGGAGCGCTTTACTGACTGGATTGACGGCTTTCAGCGCCGCGGCGCGGAAGAGTCCCCGGACGTCCTGCTCCGCGCCCTGGTCGAAGACATCGACTACGAATCCTGGCTGTTGGAGAACAGCCCCAACCCGCGCGCAGCGACCCGGCGCATGGACAACGTGCGCGAATTCATCGACTGGGTCGGGCGCATGGGCGGAGCGAACACCACGGCCGAATACGGTGATGACGAGGCCGAGGACACCCGCAGCATGGGTCTTGCCGACATCGTCAATCGCATCAGCCTGATGGACATCCTCGACCGCAACCGGGATTCCCAGGACGGCAACGAGTCGGTACAGCTGCTGACCCTGCACACCGCCAAGGGCCTGGAGTTTCCGCATGTCTGCCTGGTCGGCTTCGAGGAGGAACTGCTGCCACACCGCGTCAGCGTCGAAGACGACTCCATCGAGGAGGAGCGCCGGCTGGCCTATGTCGGCCTGACCCGCGCCCAGCAAACCCTCCTGATCACCTACGCCCAAAGCCGAAGCCGCTACGGCGAAAGCATCGATTGCGAGCCCTCGCGCTTTCTCGACGAACTCCCCGGGGAGCATCTCGACTGGCCCGACGCCAAGCCGCCGGACCCCGAGACCCAGCAGCTCACCGCCCGCGCCCACCTCGCCGGCCTGAAGGCCATGCTGGAAAAATAGGGCCCCTTAGAGATTCAGGCCTCGCACCGCCGGACTTACACTCAAGAAGGCTTCAGCAGCTTCAGGCCGACGCGGGTGATGCGGGCGCCGTCCATCTCGCGGATGACCAGGCGCATCGGTCCGAGATCGACGGCATCGCCGACGACCGGTTCGGCCTGGAGCTCGCGACGCAGATAGACCTCCAGGGTTTCACCCTGGCGTTCGGGCGGGACCGGGGCGCCATAGGCCATGCCGACTGCGCCGAGCTGGGCGTCGCCGTTGAGCGCAAATTCGCCGAACACGCTGCGCTCGGTGAGGCGTTCCGGCACCTCGTCCTTGGGCACGAACAGGCGGTCGAGGTCATGCAGATCCGCGGGCGTGACCATGATGTAGAGATGGTCGCCGGCGTGCAGATCCAGCAGCTCCAGGGTCTCGAGCAATTTGCCCTTGCGCAGATGCGCCACCACCCGTGCGCTGCCCGGTAAGCGGAAGTTCGACCAGGCCTCGCGCACCACCGGGGTGGTCTCCGCCAGACGGTAGCCGACCAGCTCCATCTCCTGCTGCCCCGGGATGTCGAGCTCGGTGCGCTGCACCCGCGCGGTGGTGGGGGGCAACTCCAGCCCCAGCCAGCGTGCCGAGGTGGCGACGGTCCAGCCCTGCACCAGTAGCGAGATCAGCACGACGAAGAACACCACGTGGAAGAAGTAGCCAGCCAGTTCCAGCCCGGCCAGCAAGGGGAACAGCGCGAGGATAATCGGCACCGCCCCGCGCAGACCGACCCAGGAGATGAACACCTGCTCGCGCCAGGGAAAGCGGAATGGGTAGAGGCAAATCCACACCGCCAGCGGCCGCGCGATCAGGATCAGCACGGCGGCGACCAGGCCGGCGTCCAGCGCCACCGGCGGGAGCTCGGACGGGGCGACGATCATGCCCAGCATCAGGAACATGCCGATCTGCGCCAGCGAGGCGATGCCGTCGTGGAAGCGCTTGATGTTCTGCGAGGCCTCCAGCGGTCGGTTGCCGAGCAGCAGCCCCGCCAGGTACACGGCGAGGAACCCGGAACCGCCGACCAGCCCGGTGAGCCCGAAGATGGCCAGTGCCCCGGCCATGGCAAACAGCGGATAAAGCCCGGCCGCCATCGGGACCCGGTTGATCAGCGCGAGCAGGGCAAAGCCGCCACCCACCCCGAGCAACGCGCCCAGGCCCATCTGCTGGATGAACTCGACCAGCACCACCAGGCCGAACTGCTGTTCCGGCAGCAGCAGCAGCTCGATCAGCACAATGGTGAGGAAGATCGCCATCGGGTCGTTGGAGCCGGACTCGATCTCGAGCGTGGCGCCGACACGGCTCTTCAGCTCCAGCCCGCGCGAGCGCAGCAGGGAGAACACCGCCGCAGCATCAGTGGACCCGACAATCGCCCCGAGCAGCAGCCCCTCCAGCCAGGACAGTCCCAGCCACCACACGGCAAACGCCCCGGTCAGCCCCGACGTGACGATGACCCCGAGTGTGGCCAGCCCCAGCGCCGGCTTCAGCCCGATGCGGAAATTGCGCGCCGGTGTGCGCATCCCGCCGTCGAACAGGATGATCGCCAGCGCCGCCGAGCCGATCAGATAGGCAACGGTGATATTCTCGAACACCAGACCGCCCGGGCCTTCCGGGCCCAGCAGCATCCCGATGACCAGGAACACCAGCAACAGGGGCACACCCAGCCGCGAGGTGATCACGCTCGAAAGGATGCTCCCCAGCAGCACGATCGCGGCCAGGAAGATGATCTGGTTGGAGAGGTCCATGCGCCAATCATACCGGAACACCCCCGCATCCCGACGGCGCTCCACCCGCTGGAGAGAGGCTGGCCTGCTGGCCACGGCACTCCTGTGCGTGGCGGTCGCCAGCCCAACCAGCCTGGCCGGGAGCGGCGTCGATGCCCTGCACTTCGAATTCGAGAACGACCTGTTCGGGGGCGAGGATCGCTACTACACCAACGGGGTTCGCATCGGCTGGACCCGCAGCGAGGGCCGCGTGCCACCGTGGCTGCGGACTGTGGCGGACAGCCTGCCGTTCTTCATCCGTCGCGAGGAGCCCGAACGCCTGAAGGCGGCGATCCACCTGGGTCAGAACATGTACACCCCGGAGGATATCGAGCGCACGACGCCGGACCCGGATGATCGCCCCTACGCCGGCTGGCTGTACCTGAATTTCAGCATGGCCGCGGAACACGACAACCGCCTGGACCGCCTGCAGGTCACGCTGGGTACGGTCGGCCCGGCCTCCCTGGCCGAACGCACCCAGAGGGAGGTCCACAGCTGGTCCAGCGCACCGGAGCCAAAAGGATGGGATCACCAGATCGGCAATGAACCGACGCTGATGCTGGCCTACGAACGCCAGCTGCGCGGCCGGTCACACCGCACGCCAAACGGCTGGGGCGCCGACTTGACCCCGCACTGGGGCGCGGCTGCCGGAACCCCCTTCACCTTCGCGAATGCCGGTGCCATCGTGCGTGCGGGGCGCAACCTGCCGGGCGATTACGGCCCGCCCCGGATCCGCCCGGCCCTGTCCGGCACCCACACCTTCGAGACCACCGCGCGCGTCGGCGGCTATGCGTTTGCCGGTATCGACACGCGGCTCATGCTCTACGACCTGTTCCTGGACGGCCCGGTCTTTCGTGACGGGCCCTCGGTAGACAAGCACCCCGTGGTGGGCGAACTCACCGCCGGGGTCGTGTTTCATGTAGGCGGGGTGCGCCTGGGCTACACCCATGTCTGGCGCTCGCGCGAGTTCAGCGGGCAGGCCAAGGGCGCGGCCGAGTTCGGCTCGCTGCACGCCACCTGGCAGTTCTGAACACGGGGATTCAGAACACCGCAGCCTCGACATCCGGGTAGGTGGTGGCCACCGAGCGGTCGATCTTGTCGTCGAAGCCGGGGTAGTAATCGATCAGGTCACCCATGCGTTCGCGCACCAGCGGCACGGTCTCGAAAGCGGCCAGCCCCTGTTCCACACCTTCCTCGATCGCCTCCCAAAGCGTGACCAGATAACGCTGCAGCCGATCCAGCGTCTGCGCATCCTCCAGCCGACCGTGGCCGGGTACGACCACCGCCGGCTCCAGCGCGATCAGCTCGTCCAGCAGGTCGATCCATTGCGCGACATCGCCATCCCAGACCGACGGCGCACGATCGCTGTAGACCACGTCCCCGGCCAGAAGGACCCGCGTCTGCGGCAGCCAGATGCTCAGATCGCCCGGCGAATGGGCACCCCCGGAGGGAAGAATCACCACCTCGGTGCCGCCAAGGTCACGGGTGATACGCTCGTCCACCGCAACATTCGGCAACAGCGGCGTGGTGTCACCGGTCGCGCCCTCGGTCATCTCGCGGAAATTCTCGACCCAGCCTTCGGCCTCCGTCTCCATACGCGCGGTCGCGGCGGAACCGGCCATGATCTCGGGGTCGGAATCGGCGAAGGCGTGGTTGCCCAGCCAGTGATCCCCGTGGCTGTGGCTGTTCACGATCCAGCGCACCGGCTGATCGGTGACCTCGGCAATCGCCTCGCGCAGCGCCACACCCATGGTCTCGGAGGAACCCGTGTCGAATACCAGCACCCCGTCGCCGGTCACCACGAACGCCATGTTCGCGTTCCAGCCGAGGTTCTCGCGACTGGGGAGATCCCGCGCCGGCGTCATCACCGCATAGACGCCCGGCGCCACCGCCTCGGGCGTCATCGCGTAGTCCTCGGGCGCGGCCGCGTCCGACTCCCCCGCGATGGAGGCCTGCGGTAGGGCAACCGCCGAGACTACCAGCGCCAGCACACCCAACCCGGTCCATCTGCTCATGATTCACTCCCTCTACCGGCAACAATGCCGCTCAAACCCAATTCATAGACTGCACCCGATCACGGAAGTGCCGCCCCGAGCAAGCGTGGACCGGCAGCCGACCGTGCTGCGGACGCGGATGCGTTAGCATTCCGGAGATCCCCCCTGCACGGAGCCTTTTGTGCGCCGAATCTCCCGCACCTTCCTGACCGGCCTGGCCGCGATCCTCCCGGCCGCGATCACGCTGGCCCTGCTGTGGTGGCTGGGCAGCACCGCCGAGGATGTCCTCGGGGGCCTGCTGCAGGCCGTCCTGCCGGATCTGCTCTACTTCCCGGGCATGGGGATCCTGGCCGGCATCGGCCTGATCTTCGGCCTCGGGGTGTTGCTGCAGGCCTATGTCGTGCGCTGGCTGTTCGACTGGCTGGAGGGCCTGATGCAGCGCATCCCCGTGATCAAGACGATCCACGGCACCGTGCGCGACGTCACCAACCTGCTCTCCGGCGACATCCATCAGCGCTTCGGGAAGGCCGTGCTCGTCACGTTCCCCGGCACCGACTTCAAACTGGTCGGCTTTGTCACCCGCGAGGATTTCGAGGGCCTGCCGGACAACCTGGGGGGGCCGGAGACGCTCGCGGTCTACATGCCCATGAGCTACCAGATCGGCGGCTACACCCTGATGCTGCCGCGCGAGCGGGTCGAGCCGCTGGACCTGCCGCTGGAGGATGCGATGCGCTACGCCCTGACCGCCGGCGTCTCCGCGCGCCAGGACAAAGGCTAAGGAGACGCTGATCAATTCGCACGTCCGCGTTGGTGCACCATTTTTCCCGAGACAAGGCGCGGTGCGCAGTGCCGTAGTCACTCTACGGTCAAGCGGCGCAACGCAGAATCGGGGAAAATGGGGCGCCAACCCCTTGAGGGCTCGGCCGCCTTGCCTTCTGGATTCGGGCCCGCAGACGGCGTTGCGGCTCGCTTATGTAGCTCGGCTACACTTCGCTCGCCGCGCCTTGTCATCGAGCAAAATCGACTCGAGCGCGAACGTGCGAATTAATCAGCGTCTCCTTAAGGGGTAGAATCCGCCACATGACGGATCACGACACCCAGCCCCGGATACTGGTCGGCGTCAGCGGCGGCATCGCCGCCTACAAGGCCTGCGAGCTGGTGCGCGAGCTCAAGCGCGCCGGCTGCGCGGTGCGCGTGGTGATGACGGCGGGTGCCCGCGCCTTCGTGACCCCGCTGACCTTCCAGGCCCTGTCCGGCGCGCCGGTGCGCACCGAACTGCTGGATGCCGAGGCCGAATCCGGCATGGACCATATCGCCCTGGCGCGCTGGGCCGATCGCATCGTGGTCGCCCCCGCGAGTGCCAACCTGATTGCCCGCTACGCCCAGGGCCTGGCGGACGACCTGCTGAGCACCCTGCTGCTGGCCACCACCGCGCCGGTCACCCTGGCGCCGGCGATGAACCACCGCATGTGGGCACACCCGGCCACGCAGGCCAACATTGCGGCCCTGGTCGAACGCGGCGTGACCCTGATCGGACCCGACAGCGGCGACCAGGCCTGCGGCGAGCAGGGCGAAGGCCGCCTGAGCGAGCCGGCCGCGATCGCGCGCGAGCTGCTACAGCCGGCCGACGCCCCGCTGGCGGGCCGCCAGGTGCTGATCACCGCCGGCCCCACCTTCGAACCGATCGATCCGGTGCGCTTTATCGGCAACCGCAGCTCCGGGCGCATGGGCTTCGCCCTGGCCGCGGCCGCGCGTGATGCCGGGGCACGCGTGACCCTGGTGCATGGCCCGACCGCGGAAGCCATGCCCGCTGGCGTCGAGGGCGTTGCCACCGAAACCGCCGCCGCCATGCATACAGCGGTCATGGAACGCCTGCCCGCGACCGACATCCTGATTGCAGCGGCGGCCGTGGCCGACTACCGCCCGGCCGCACCACACGCCCAGAAGATCAAAAAGTCCGACCCCACGATGAACCTGGCCCTGGAACGCACCGAGGATATCCTCGCCGACGCCGCGCGCCAGGCGGCCACGCTCCCCCGGCGCCCATTCCTGGTGGGCTTCGCCGCCGAGACCGAGCACCTGCGCGAGCACGCCGACGCCAAGCGCCGAAACAAGGGGCTCGACCTGATCGCGGCCAATCGCGTCGGTGAGGGCCTCGCCTTCGGCACCTCCGACAACGAGCTGCTGTGTCTGTGGGAGGGCGGCGAGCGCACGCTGCCGAACCAGCCCAAGGCCCAACTGGCGCCGGCGCTGATCGACCTGGTCATCGAGCGCCTGAACGCACGCGAAACAGATTAGTCATTGCCAAGGAACCCCGAATGTCCGTCCCCGAGATTGACCTGAAGATCCTCGACCCACGCATGGGCGCGGACTTCCCGCTGCCCGCCCCGGCCACCGACGGCTCTGCCGGCGTGGACCTGCGGGCAATGATCGAGGCCCCGCTGACGCTGGAGCCGGGCACGGCCGAGCTGATCCCGACCGGGCTGTCGATCCACATCGAGGATCCGGGCTATGCCGGGATGATCCTTCCGCGCTCCGGGCTCGGGCACAAGCACGGCCTGGTGCTGGGGAATCTCGTGGGCCTGATCGACGCCGACTACCAGGGCCCGCTGATGGTCTCCTGCTGGAACCGGGGCGCGAGCGCCTACACACTCGAGATCGGCGAGCGCCTGGCCCAGCTCGTCATCGTCCCGGTCATCCAGCCGAAGTTCCGCGTGGTCGAGGACTTCGAGGAAACCGTCCGCGGCGCGGGCGGCTTCGGGTCTTCGGGCCGGGGCTGACCCCGGCCCGGCACCCCAACCGCATCAGGTCTCCAGCGCGGAGGCGGGCCCGAAGAACTCGTAGTTCACCCGGTCGTCCGGGATACCCAGCCCGCGCAGGTGGGCGCGCACCTGCTGCATGAAGGGCTTCGGTCCCAGGAAATAGACATCCACCTCGCGGCTGTCGGGCAGCCACTCGGCGAGCTGCTCCCGGGTCAGGAAGCCTTCCGCATGCGGCTGGTCGCCGGCACGCGGTTCGCTGTAGCAATAACGACGCGTCAGAGCGGACACCTGTTCTGCCTGACGTTCCACCCAGTCATGGAACGCATGCACGCCACCGTGTCGGGCACAGTGGAGAAAGTGCACCTCGCGACCGTCCGCCAGCGCCGCCTCGGTCATCGCCACCGCGGGCGTAATCCCGACCCCCGCGGTCACGAAGGCCACGGGGCGATCCGACGCCCGCAGCACGAAATCGCCGGCCGGCGGGAAGACATCCAGCACGTCGCCCTCCTGAACCCGGTCATGCAGGAACGTCGAGGCAACACCGCCCGGCTCGCGCTTGACGCTGATGCGCAGGCTCTTGCCGTTCGCCGCCGCCGACAGGGAATAGTTCCGCCGTACCTCCTTGCCGTCGATCATCAGGCGCAGCCCGAGGTATTGCCCTGGCTGGTGCGGCGGGACGGGCTGACCGTCCACCGGCTGCAGATAGAACGAGGTGATCTCCTCGCTCTCGGGGGACTTGCGCTCCACATGAAAGGCGCGGGCACCACGCCAGCCGCCGGGTTGCTGCTCGTGCGCGGTGTACACGCCCTCTTCGGCCTCGATCAGGATGTCGGCCAGTTGCTGATAGGCCGCGCCCCAGGCCTCCAGCACCGCATCGGTCGCGACCTCCTCGCCCAGCACCTCGCGCATGGCCTGCAACAGGCAGGTGCCGACAATCGGGTAATGTTCGGGCTGCACCTGCAACGAGACGTGCTTGTTGACGATCTGGCCCACCAGCGGGCCCAGGGCCTCCAGTTGGTCGATGTGCCGTGCGTAGTTCAGGACCGCATTGGCAAGGGCCCGTGCCTGCTCGCCACTGGCCTGGTGCGCCTGATTGAACAGCGGCTGCACCTCCGGGTAGTCGCGCAGCATGATCTCGTAGAAGTGACGGGTGAGGGCTTCGCCGCCGGATTCCAGCAGCGGCACGGTTTGCTGGATGATCGCCTTCTGTTCGGTCGAGAGCATGGGACACCTTCATTTGCTGTATATGATGCGCAGCTTTATACCCGCCACGGCGTCACCGGTCAAACCATGCATATAGAATCGACCTTCAAGGAGACGCTGACCTATGGCCGCCCCGACGCACCCACAAGGCGGGGTGCTAAACTGCGCGGCTGCGAAACCCGACAACCGGACCCGCCATGGATACCCAGACGGCCCATTCCGTTGCCCACGTACTAATTGAAGCGCTGCCCTATATCCAGCGCTTCGCAGGCAAGACCATCGTGATCAAGTACGGCGGCAACGCCATGACCGAGGACCACCTGAAGGCCTCGTTCGCGCGTGACATCGTTCTGCTCAAGCAGGTCGGCGTGAATCCAGTGGTCGTGCATGGCGGCGGGCCACAGATCGGCGAACTGCTGAAACGCCTGGGCAAGGAGACGGAATTCGTCAACGGCCTGCGCGTGACCGACCGCGAGACCATGGACGTGGTGCAGATGGTGCTCGGCGGGCTGGTGAACCAGGAGATCGTGTCGCTGATCAACCGCTTCGGCGGCCGGGCCGTCGGCCTGACCGGCAAGGACGGGCAGATGATCCGCGCGACCCCGTTGCGCGACTACGGCGCGGCCGAGGGCGAACCCAGCGTCGACCTGGGCCATGTCGGCCAGGTGGAAGGTGTGGACCCGAGCATCGTCCACACCCTGGATCAGAGTGACTTCATCCCGGTCATCGCCCCGATCGGCTTCGACCGCGACGGCAAGGCCTACAACATCAATGCCGACACCGCGGCCGAGAAGCTCGCCGTGGTGCTGGATGCGGAAAAGCTGTTCCTGCTGACCAACACCCCGGGTGTACTCGACGGCAGCGGGGCGCTGCTACCGCGCCTGGCCGCGCCGGAGGTGGATGCCATGATCCGCGACGGCACCATCCACGGCGGCATGATCCCGAAGATCCGCTGCGCCCTGGATGCCGTGCGCAGTGGCGTGAACGCCACCCACATCGTGGACGGCCGAGTGGAACACGCGGTACTGCTGGAGCTACTGACCGACCAGGGTGTGGGGACGTTGATCAGTCGTTAACGCGGCCGTTCAGCACCAGTTGCTGAAAGTCGCGGCGGTCCAGATCCAGGCGCTCGTGGATCGCGGACAGGCGCTCACGCTGACCCCGACGATACTGGCGCTCGCGGGCAATGCGCGCGTCCAGCTCGTCCAGCTCCGCCCGGTAACGATCCGCCAGCGGGGAGTTTTCATTGACGCCGTCCAGCTGCCGGCGGATGCGCTCGCGTTCACGCAACAGGGTCTTTTCCTGGGCCTCGCTGCGCAGGACGTTGCCGCCAATCGATCGCTCGCGGCGCTCGCGCAGCTCCTCGATCTCCTCCAGCGAGGTGTAAGCCCGGCGCAACTGGTGCTCGCGCGCAACTCGATCCTGTCGCGCGCGCTGCGTCGCCTCCAGGTTGCGTTCCGCCTGCTCGCGCTCGGCCGCGGCCTGCGCCCGCTCCTCGGCGCTCATCGGGGCCGGCAGGATCTCGCGCATACGCCCCTCGGAGTCGTAGATGCGGCGTTCGCGCTGGCTGGTCTCGGGCTGCGGGGTGCTGGAATAGTGTACGGTCCCGTTATCATCCACCCAGCGGTAGATATCCGCCTGGACCGGGACCGCGAGCCCCAGCAACAACGCACCGGCCAGCGCCGGGCGAAAAACCCCTGACCGCTGCCCGTTCCACACACCCCAAATGACCATTATCGAACACCTCGGACTCGTCTTCATCGCCATCGTGGCCAACGGGTTCTCCGCGTTGGCCGGTGGCGGGGCGGGC
This sequence comes from Thioalkalivibrio versutus, assembly GCF_001020955.1. Classification (NCBI taxonomy): domain Bacteria; kingdom Pseudomonadati; phylum Pseudomonadota; class Gammaproteobacteria; order Chromatiales; family Ectothiorhodospiraceae; genus Thioalkalivibrio; species Thioalkalivibrio versutus. The sequence continues at coordinate 248,709 of NZ_CP011367.1, read as the reverse complement.
CTGTTGCAATTGCCCGCCCTGATTTTTCTGGGCCTTCCCTACCCCGTGGCACTGGCCACCCACAAGATCGCATCCGTGGCTCTGGGTGCCGGTGCCGGCCTGCGCCACTTCAAGAAAAGCACATTCGAGCCCACGCGCCTAGCCATTATCCTGCTGGCCGGTCTGCCTGGGGTGTTAATCGGTGCCTGGCTGGTGTTGGGGATCCCGCCACGGGCCGGCGAAATCGCCCTGGGCCTGCTGACCATCGGCCTCGGCTGGTACTCCTGGCGCCGCCCGCAGCTCGGGCAGGTGGTGCGCGAGATCGGCTTTTCCTGGAGCCACGCCCTGATCGGGGCGGCCGGTCTGTTCCTGATCGGCATCCTGAACGGCTCGCTGGCCTCGGGCACGGGGCTGATGGTCACCCTGTGGCTGGTGCGCTGGTACGGCATGAACTATACCCAGGCGGTCGCCTACACCATGGTCCTGGTCGGCCTGGTCTGGAACGGGGCGGGCGCCCTGATGCTCGGGACGCTCGGCACGGTGCAGTGGGACTGGCTGCCGGCGCTGCTGGTGGGCAGTTTTGTTGGCGGATACCTGGGCGCCTGGGCGGCCCAGCACTACGGCAACCGCCTGGTCAAACGCGCCTTCGAGGTCGTCACCGTCCTCACCGGGATCGCCCTGCTGCTGCCCGTGCCCTGACGCCCTGCCTCACCAGGGCAATCCACCATGAAGCATACGAAGGCACGAAAGGGGACCATGCGCTTCGTGCAGTAAGGGCATGGCCTGGAAGTGATTGGCCGTCCCCGCAAATCCGCAGAGCGAAATGGGTTTGCCGGCAACATCCACCCACTCCGCGATCTTCGAGCCCTCTGTGGCGCAACGGCCTTGGCCCTTCTTCGGGCCTTCCCGCGCTTGGCGCTAGCAAACGCGGGCTATTCTTCGGCCTCGGCGTCGCCCGGGCTTTCGCAGCGGTTGAGGAGGTCGAAGTGCTCGATCCCTTCGAGGAGGCCCCGCGCGTGCGTGGCCCCGGCGAAGAAGATGCGCTGGAAGCCGCGCAGGCTCTCCAGCTCTGGCTGGTGGTTGCCCACCACCGTCCCCAGCAGGCGCCCGCGCAGCATGTCCTCGTCGTTGCCGGAATCGCCGGCGACCAGCACGTGTTCCAGCGGGATGCCCCACTTGTCGGAGAGATAGCGCACCGCCAGGCCCTTGGAGGCGCGCACCGGCAGCAGGTCGAGGAACCGGTCGTGCGAGTAGATCACCCGGGCGTGCAGGTCCTCGCGGTACAGCCGGGTCTCCACCGTCTTCGCATCCAGACTGCCGGGCGGCTCGACGAAAAAGCTGACCTTAAATGCGCGCTGGTCCACATCCGGCTGAAGGACCAGATTTTTCTCCTGCTGCAGACATTCGCGCAGCCGGTCCGGCTCCCAGCGATGACTGATATGGCGCGCCCAGCCGCGATCCTCGGTCTGCTTGGTGCCGTAGTGGATCTCGCTGCCCACCGAGGTGATCCAGACGTCCGGGGTGGGCACGCCATGCTCCTCGAGGATCGCCGCGGCCGAATCGATGCGCCGGCCGGTGGCGACACCAAAGGCAACCCGCTTGCGATTGCGCTTGAGCCAGGCGACGAAGGCACGAGTGGCCTTGTCATCGCCCAGCAGGGTGTTGTCGATGTCGGTGATCACGGCGCGATCCATCTGCGCCAGATGACCGGAGACCCGGCGCTCGTGGTGGCGCTCCTGGCGCACCTCGCGGGTCAGCGACTTCACCAGCTTGACGTATTTCTCGGCGTGGCCGTCCCAGGAATAGTGCTGGCGCACGCCCTTGAGCCCGGCGCGCGAGTAACGCTGCCAGCGCGGACGATCCGCCAGGATGCCCTGGATCGCGTCGGCGATGCCTTCCGGGTCCAGCGGATCGATCAACTGGCCGTTGTGGCAGCGCGAGATGATCTCCTCCGGTCCGCCATCGTTGGTGGCCACGATGGGGGCGCCGCTGGCCGCGGCCTCGATCAGGGTCAGGCCGAAGGGCTCGGTCAGCGCCGGGTTCACGAACACGCCCTTGCTGGAGGCCACCAGGCGGTAGAGATCCGGCACGTCGTCGGAGTCGTGGTGCTTCGGATAGGCCACCAGGCCATGCAGGTCGTGGCGATCGATCCGCAGGAGCAGATCGGTCATGACATCGCGCGCGCCCTTGTCGAGGTCGGCGATGTCGTCACGGTTACCGGCAACGATCAGCAGGTTCGCGTTCTCGCGCAGCCAGTCATTCCCGGCGTAGGCCTCCAACAGGCCGCGGATGTTCTTGCGCTCGTCGGCGCGCGACAGGGCCATGATCAGCGGGCGGTCAGGGGTTTCCAGGAAGCGCCGGACCGCGGCCCAGATCGGCGGCTTGCGCTGGCCCCGTTTCGGCGGATGGAAGCGCGTCAGGTCGGTGCCCGGCGGAATCACCTCCATGCGCTCCGGCTGATAGTTGTCGTAGGTCGCGTACTGTTCGCCAATCTCCTGGCGGGTACTGGCAATCACGCGGTGGGCATGGGCCAGCGCCTCCTCCTCCGCATGAATGCGGGTGGAGATGTTGTAGCGCGCCTCGATGTCGGCATCCGACATCCCGTTCTCGCGCAGACGTTCGCGCTTGACCCGCCCCAGCGAGTGGCCGGTCTGCAGCATCGGCGCGCCCAGCAGGTTCGACAGCTGCACCGCGACATGCCCGGCATCGGCGTAATGTCCGTGGATCACGTCCGGCCGCAGCCCCACCCGCCGGATATGCCCCAGGGCGTTGTCGGCGAAGCAGTCCAGATAGGGCCAGAGCTTCTCCTTGCGCAGGTAGCGCCGCGGGCCGCAGTCCAGACGCACGATATGGGCCCCGTCGCCCAGGTCTTCTTCCGGTTCGGCGTAGTCGGCGGATACCTTGCTGTCGACCACCCGCCGGGTCAGCAGGTCGACCCGGCCAACCTGCGGATGACGGGCCAGGGCCCGTGCCAGCTCGACCACGTAGAGCGTCTGCCCGCCGGTGTCGGCGTCACGGCCCAGCTCCAGCTCCCGTCCGCGGACCAGGCCGTGGACACTGATCAGGACGAGATAAAGGCCTTCACCGTCGCGTGACTTGCTCTGGGTCTTTTTCATGGCACCTCGGGTTCCGGGCTGTCGAACAGGCTGAGGGTCTCGGGGTTGTCGATCAGGCCCTGCGAGACAAGCACCGCGGTCGCCGACCAGGTCTGGCGATAGTTGGCTCGCCGGCCGACCAGACGACCATGGCGCCCGTCGTAGTACTCCGGCCAGTTATCGCGATACAGGCGCTCGGCCGCGACCGCATGCACGCTACGCGCGAGATCCGGCCGCCCGACGCGCAGGGCCGCGCCGGTGAACGCCCACAACAGTGCCGGCCAGTTGCCGCCGTTGTGGTAGGACCACGGGGTGTTCTTGGGATCGGACCCGGTCAGCAGGCGCCACTCCTCGCCCACCATCGCCGGATAGCAGATCTTGACCGGCATGGTCCCGATCAGGTCCTCGAAGCGCTGCTCGAAGGTCTGCATGATCGACCGCGACTGGTGCTCGTCGGCCAGCCCGAACAGCACCGCCAGCAGGTTGCCGAAACTGAAGAAGCGAAAGTCCATGCGCCCGGGGCCGAGGTTGCCGACCAGGTAGCCGCTCTCCGAGGGGATCCAGTCCACCAGCCAGTCGGGGATGCTCTCGGGGTAGATGTTCAGCGAGTTCTCGGACTCGTGGCCGAAGTGCTCGGTGCGATAGCGATGGATATCGTTCAGCCGCTCGAGATCCAGCCAGTAGTAATTGCGAATGTAATCGGACAGCTGCCGCGTACGAATCGCGGACTGCTCGCACAAGAGCTCCGAGTCCTTGTCGCAGGGTTCGAGCATCGCCAGCGAGGCCTTCAGCATCCCGTAGAACAGGGCCTGGATCTCCAGCGGGTGGCCGAACACCCCCATGCGCCGGTCGATCATGAAGCTGCCGTCCGGCACCAGCAGGGTCGGGAAGACCTCGAAACGGTCCTGCAGGCAGATGCTCAGGATCAAGCGGATGCCGCGCTGCACATCGGCACTCTTGATGAAATCGGTATCGCCCGTGCGGTTCTGGTAGGCCCGCAGCAGCAGCACCCACCACATCATCGAGTCGACCGGCGCCACACGCCCGATCGCGCGATCGCCGAAGTCCGCCGCCAGGGACTCGCGCCCGTTCTCGTCGGTGAACACGCGGAAGCTCGCCGGCATCACCCGCGGCAGGCGGCGGTGGCCCTCGATCTCTTCCTGGGTATCGCGGATCTGCAGGATCAGCGCGAGGAAGTCGCGCACCACCTCGGGCTCGTCGTTCAGCAGATAGACCAGCCCCGACGGCACAAAGTCACGGATGAAGCAGTCGGCATAGTTTTCCGCAGGCGCCCGCTCGTCCAGGCTGGCCACCGTGCCCACCGTGCGCCCGCGATAGCGCACCTCGGCATCGTGCAGCAGCTGGTAGGCGGATTCGAGCGTCGGATTGCGGGCGTCGGGCGGGAGCTGATTCATAAACACCGGGTTCAGGGAAACGCTAGTTGATAATGTACTCACTCGCGCGCGAGTCGATTTTGCTTGCAGACACGGCTCGGCGAATGAGGTGAAACCATGCTACATGAGCGCACCGCCGCGCTGGATACGGCCACGCATCGACCGCCTCCTCTTTCACTGGGTCGAGCCGCATCACTCCGATCAGGCCTGCTCGGGGTGACGCGGCAGCGGCGGCTCCGCGGCCGGGCGCGCGAACAGGTAGCCCTGACAGAGATCCACGCGTTCCTTGAGCCAGCGCCACTCGTCCACAGTCTCCACGCCCTCGGCCACCACCCGGATATCCAGATCCTTGGCCAGCTCGATGATCTTTTCGAGGATCTTCTGCTGGTAGATGTCCTGGTCGATCCCGCTGACCAGTTCGCGGTCGATCTTCACGAAATCCGGGCGCAGTTGCGACAGCATGTTGAGCGATGCGTACCCCGCCCCCAGGTCGTCCAGGGCGACCTGGAACCCGGCGCGGCGATAGCGCTCGACGATCCGCGACAGGTGCTCCATGTCGTTGACCTGGTCGCTCTCGATCACCTCGAACACGAAGCCGGCGGGCCCCGGCTGGCCCGGCACGCGTGACATGATCTCGCGCACGGTCGTTTCCAGGCAGAAGGCCGGGTCATAAATCGCGGTCGGGTTGAAGTTGATGAACAGATGGCTACGGACCCCGCGCTCACTGGCCCGACGGATGGCATTGATCCGGGCGGAACGATCCAGATGGAACAGCAGCTCGGCATTCCGCGCCGTCTTGAACAGGTCCAGCGGCGGGATGATGTCGCCGCCCGGTGTGGAGGCGCGCACCAGGGCCTCGTAGGCAAAGACCTCGGTGGGGTTCGCGGCATGCACAATCGGCTGGAAGTGGAAGTCCAGGGTGTCGTTGGCCAGGATCGCCGAGAGATCGCGCGCGTTGTGCCGCGCAATCAGCGTGGACAGCAGATGGGTGTCCTGCAGATGCGCCAGCCCGAAGTCCTCGCCTTCCGGCACGAAGGTCGCGCGGCAACCGGCCTGCTCGGAGCTGCTCAGGGCCTGCTCCAGCCGCACCAGCATCTCGCCCAGCCCGCCGGCACCCTTGACCGGCAGGGCCAGGATGCCCGAGCTCGGCTCTGCGCAGGGCAATTGCTCGTCCACCATGCGTTGGCGCAGGGCCGCGCGGGTGTGCGCCAGCACCGGTGCCAGGTAAAGAGTGCCGGAGGCCGCCGGCAGCAGATCGATACGTTCGCAATCGGGACAACCCACGACCACCTCCAGCGGTCCAGTCTTTGGCCACCCGGCCGAGAACCGGGGATAATCCCGGTCCACCGGAAGACCCATTCTCGGTTCGCAAACAATAGCATCAACCCGGAGATCACATGAGTTCATCCCCACGCCCGACCGACGCCGAACTGCGTGACCGCCTGACACCGGAGCAGTATCACATCGCCCGCGAGGGCGGGACCGAGCGGCCATTTACCGGCGCCTACAACAACCACAAGGCCGACGGCCTCTATCACTGTGCTGCCTGTGGCGCGGCGCTGTTCGATTCAAAGGCCAAGTTCGACTCGGGTAGCGGCTGGCCCAGCTACACGGCCCCCGTATCCGCTGCCGCCGTCGACGAACACCGCGACCGCACCCTGGGAATGGAGCGCACCGAGGTACGCTGTGCCGCCTGCGACTCCCACCTGGGCCACGTCTTCCCGGACGGTCCGGAACCCACCGGGTTGCGCTACTGCATCAACTCGGCGGTGCTCGAGTTCCATCCGCGCGGCTGACCCAGTTACCCGAACCGGGCCATGAGGCCCGGGCCCAATGCCGAAGGGAATCTCATGCCCGGCCAGACCACCCCGCGCGAGCGCGCGAACGTCCTGATCCTTGCCCTCGGCCAGGCCCTGTTCCTGATCGCCGCGGTCACCGTGATGACCCTGAGCGGCGTGGTCGGCGAGCGCCTGGCCAGCGACCCGTCGCTGGCCACCCTGCCGGTCGCCGCGATGATGATCGGGACCCTGGTCATCACCCTGCCGGCGTCGCTGTTCATGAAACGCTTCGGAAGGCGCACAGGCTTCCTGCTGGGGGCGGGTGTCGGCGGCTTCGGCGGGGCGGCAATCGCCGCGGTCGGGGTATTCGCCGAGGCCTTCTGGATCTTCGTGCTCGGCAATCTCCTGCTGGGCGCCTACCAGGCCTTCGCGATGTACTACCGTTTCGCCGCGGCGGATGTGGCCAGCGACGCCTTCCGCCCGCGCGCCATCTCGCTCGTTATGGCCGGGGGCGTGGCCGCGGCCTTCCTCGGCCCGTGGAACGCCCACCATGCCCAGGCCCTGCTGCCACAGACGCCGGAAGCCGGTCCCTACCTTCTGCTCGGGGCACTGGCCCTGCTGGCCATGCTGCTGCTGGCCTGGCTGCGCGTACCAGCACCCCCGGCAGCAGAACGTGCCATATCCCGCCCCCTGCGCGAGATCATGCCCCGGGGCCGCTTCGTCGTTGCGCTGACGACGGCCGCCCTGGGCTACGCGGTGATGATCCTGCTGATGACCGCAACCCCGCTGGCCATGCGCCAGGCCGGCTTCGACATGGGCCAGGTCGCCCTGGTGATGCAGTGGCACGTGCTCGGGATGTTCGCGCCATCCTTCGTCACCGGCCATCTGATCACGCGATTCGGGCTTACCCGCGTGCTCGCAATGGGCAACGCCCTGGTGCTTTTCAGTGTCGCCATCGCCGCGCATGGCGAGACGCTGGCGCACTTCTGGCTGGCGTTGTTCCTGCTGGGGGTCGGCTGGAACTTTCTGTTCATCGGCGGTAGCACCCTGCTCACCACGACCCATACGGCCGGCGAAAAGGGCAAGGTCCAGGGCGTGAACGACCTGACGGTGTTCACCCTGGTCGCCGCCGGTTCGTTGCTGGCCGGTGCGCTACTGCGACCGCTGGGCTGGGATGGCCTGAACCTGGCGATGCTACCGGTGATCGCGGTACTGACCGTCGCCATCCTCTGGCTCTGGCGCGACGACGCCCACGCCCCGGAACGCGCCTGACCGGTCCATTCCCGCCGACCACGCTCGTCCTCCCGCCGTGCGGTCCGCGATCATGGCGCATCATCGGGTGTTTAAGGTGGCTTCGGTCTGCCACCTGCCATGTTGTGGCAGGCCCCGGTTCGTCATCGGTGTTTACGTGCCTTCGTCCGGCCGCCTGCCGAGCGCTGACTCGCCAGCGCGCCGCGAGGTACTTTCTTGCTCCTGATTAGCGACGAGAGTCAGCCAGGCTCACTGGGTGAGCCACCCCCGGGCGTACGCTGAGGCTACACAGTGAGCGGGGAGTGGCCTCATGGCGCAGAATCGGATTCAGTTTCAGCCGGGGATGTCGTTGCCGGCATTCATCGCCCAGTACGGCACCGAGGCCCAGTGCGAGGCGGCGCTGGAGCGGGCCCGATGGCCGGCCGGCTTCCGCTGCCCGCGTTGCGGGTGCCAAGCCCACTGCGTCCTGCACGGCAGCCCGCGCAAGATGTTTCAGTGCAACGCCTGTCGGCATCAGGCCTCGCTGATCGCCGGCACCGTAATGCAGGGAACGAAGCTGCCCCTGACCACCTGGTTTCTGGCCATCCATCTGCTCAGCCAGGCCAAGACGGGGCTCTCGGCGCTGGCGCTCAAACGCCAGCTGGGCGTCAGCTACCGCACGGCCTGGGCCCTGCAACACAAGCTGATGCAGGCGATGACCGAGCGGGAAGCGCGCTATGGCCTCAGTGGCACCGTGCAACTGGACGATGCCTACCTGGGTGGCGAGCGCACCGGCGGCAAGGCCGGCCGCGGGTCGGAGAACAAGGTTCCGTTCGTCGCGGCCGTGTCGCTCAGCGACGCGGGGCATCCCCTGCGGGTTAAGTTGACCCCAGTCACGGGCTTCAGCTTCCACGCCGTTACCGAATGGGCGCGGGCCTATCTGGCTCCGGGAAGCACGGTTCACTCCGATGGCCTGGCGTGCTTCCGCGCCGTCGCAAGGGCCGACTGCCGGCACCAGCCGACGGTCGTGGCCGGGCGCAAACCCCAGGATCTTCCCGAATTCCAATGGATCAACACCGTGCTCGGCAACCTCAAGACCAGCCTCAGCGGGAGCTACCATGCATTTGCGTTCGCCAAGTACGCGGCCCGTTACCTCGCGGCATTCGCCTACCGCTTCAACCGACGCTTTGATCTGGCGACGTTGCCGGCGCGACTGCTGGTCGCCGCCGTGCACTGCCGGCCCGTGCCCGAGCGGGTTCTGCGACTGGCTGACTCTCGTTGCTAATCAGGTTCTTGCTTGCCCAAGAAAGTACCCTTCGAGGCGCACCCGGATTCCGCCCGGGAACCTTGCTCCAGGGCCCTCGGGCCGGCGGCGCTGAACTCGCTGCGCTGCGCTTCGCTCAGACATCCAGCGCCTTCTCCCGGCCCGAGGACCCTTCCGCAAGGGGCTCCATACGGGAGGGGGAGGTCAAAACCGAACGTATCCCCACGCTTCTGCCTAACCATAGGCATCGCCGCCCGAACACCCCCGGCGCCCGCTTCGCGGGCGCGGCACGCCATGGCCGAAGGCCGAGCGTGCCGAAGATGCTCGAAGACCTAGCCATCATCCACTGGCAAGAACGCTGGGATCGCCGTTGTTTGGACCTTCCTCCCCGTTGTCGTCGCGCCGAGTGGAGAGGCTTTTCGCGGGAGAAAAGGCGCTGGATGTCTGAGCGGAGCCGCAGGCGTAGCGAGTTCAGCGCCGCCCGCGAAAAGCCTCGGAGCGAGGGAAACCCCGGTCCGCGCAGCGGGCCGGGGTCGCGGCAGTCGGGCGTGTTTCTTGGGTACTTCTTTGCACGAGCAAAGAAGTACCTCGCGGTGCGCTCGCGAGAGAGCGCGTGGCAGGCGGTCAGACGAAGGCACGTAAACACCGGAGGATGAACCAAGCCTAGCCACAACCGTCGCCGGCAGCAGTCCGCAGCCGTCTGCCGAAATCCTGAGCGATCAGGACGAGGCGCGGGCGCCCCGACGCTCGCCATCGACGTCCTCGACCTCGGCGTCGAGGTCGTGCAGGCGGCGGGTGGTCGCCAGCGGCGAGGTCGTGCCGCGGGCGACCAGGCGGTAGGCCGCCGGGATCACGAACAGCGTGAACAGCGTGGCGAACAACACCCCGGAGAACACCGCCACCCCGATCACGAAGCGCGTCTCCTCACCCGGACCAGAAGCCAGAATCAGCGGGATCGAACCGGCCACGGTGGTCAGCGCGGTCATCAGCACCGGACGCAGGCGCATACGCGAGGCCTCGAGGATCGCGGTGTCGAAGTCGCGCCCGCGATCGCGCAGCTGGTTGGCGAACTCCACGATCAGGATGCCGTTCTTCGCTGCCAGCCCGATCAGCATGACCATGCCGATCTGGCTGTAGATGTTCAGTGTCTGACCGGTGACCGTCAGCCCGATCAGCGCCCCGACCACCGCCAGCGGTACGGTCAGCATGATCACCAACGGGTGCACGAAGCTCTCGAACTGCGCCGCCAGGACCAGGAACACCACCAGCAGGGCCAGCGCGAACACGAACAGGATCGCCTCGGAGCCGGTGCGCAGGTCCAGCGACTCGCCCTTGTAGTCGATCCCGGCCTCGGCCGGCAGCAGCTCGGCCGCCTTCGCATCCAGGGCGTCCAGGGCCTCGCCCAGGGTCATGCCGTCACGCAACCCGGCGGTCAGGGTCACCGCGCGCGAACGGTTGTAGCGCTCCAGCGACGACGGGCCGGCCTGCTCCTCGTAGGTCACCAGGCTGGACAGCGGCACCATCGAGCCAGAGCTTGAGCGCACGTAGAGGTTGTCGATATCCCCGGGCGTGCGGCGCTGGTCGGCCAGACCCTCGATGATGACGTCGTATTCCTCACCACGGTCGACAAAGGTGGTCACGTCGCGGCCGCCCAGCACGATGTCCAGCGTGCGCCCGACATCGCGCATGGAAACGCCCAGGTCCCCGGCCCGATCCCGGTCCAGACGCACGTTGAGCTGCGGCTGGGTGGGTTCGTAGTCCAGGTCCACGCGGGTCAGGCCGTCGATGCCCTCGGCGGCCTCGCGCATGATCTCGCCCCATTCCTCGAGCTGATCGTAGTCCGGCCCGGAGATGACAAACTGCACCGGCGGACCGATACGGCCACTCGAGAGCCCCTGACGCATGATCACCCGCGCCTCGACTCCCGGCATCTCGTCGATGATGCCGCGGATCTGGTTGATGACCTCCTGGCCCGAGACGTCACGGTCATCCCAGTGCTCCAGGATCGCGATCACGAAGCCATTGTTCATCAGCTCCGAACCACCAAAACCGCGCGGCGTGCGAACCAGTGCACGGCGAATCGGGCCATCCTCGATCAACGGCTGGATGCGTGCCTCGACCTCGGCCATCTGCCGGCTCATGTACTCGAAGTTGGCACCCTCGGGGCCATCCACCAGCACGAAGAAAGATCCGCGGTCCTCCTGCGGGGCAAATTCTTCGGGCAGTTCCGCGAACAGGTACCAGCCGCCCACCAACACGGCGGCGAGGAGCGGCAAGACCAGCCAGGAGCCCTTGAGCCCCTTCGCCAGTATCCGACCGTAGCCGGCCTCCAGCGCGGCAAAGCCGCGGCCGATATAACGCGCCACGCCGGTCTCGTCGTCGCCCTTGTGCATGAGGCGCCCGGCCAGCACGGGGGCCAGGGTCAGTGCCACGATGCTGGAGAAAAACACGGCAATGGCCATGGCGATGGCGAACTCGGTGAACAGCCGGCCCACCGTGCCGTCGAGGAAGGCCAGCGGCACGAATACCGCGATCAACACGGAGGTCGTCGCGACGATCGCGAAGCCCACCTGCCCGGCGCCGCGATAGGCCGCCAGCAACCCCGGCTCGCCGCGCTCGATGCGCCGGTGGATGTTCTCCAGCATCACGATCGCGTCATCCACGACCAGGCCGACCGCCAGCACCAGCGCCAGCAGGGTGAGCAGGTTGACCGAGAATCCGAACAGGCTGATGCCGATGAAGGCCGCGGTGATCGCCACCGGGACGGTGACCGCCGGGATCAGGGTCGCGCGCCAGCTGCCCAGGAACAGGTAGATCACGAACACCACGGCCGCGGTCGCCACCGCCAGGGTGATGTAGACCTCGCGGATCGCGCCTTCGATGAACACCGATTCGTCGTAGGTGGTCACCAGCGAGGTACCCTCCGGCAGGGAGCCCTGCAGGCTGGCCGCCATGGCCTTCACGCCGTTGGCCACCTCCAGCACGTTGGCGTTGGACTGGCGGATGATCCCCAGCCCGATCATGTCCTCGCCATTGCCGCGGAACTCGCTGCGCTCGGTATCCGCCCCCACGTTCACCTCGGCGACATCGCCCAGGCGCACCAGTTGTCCGCCCTCGCCTCGCTTCAGCACCAGACCGGAGAAATCCTCGGGCGTGCGGTACTGGCGTTCCACGCGTACGGTGAACTCGCGCTCCAGCGAATCCAGGCGCCCGGCGGGCAGTTCCACGTTTTCCTGCTGCAAGGCGTCAGCGATGTCGGTCACGGTCAGCTCGCGCGCGGCGAGGGCCTCGCGGTCGACCCAGATGCGCATCGCGTAACTGCGGGCGCCGCCCCGGCGCACCAGCCCCACGCCATCCACTACCGAGAGGCGGTCGATCAGGTTGCGCTCGGCGTAGTCCGCAAGCTCCAGCGCATCCATCGTGGTGCTGGCAAGGTTCAGCCACAGGATCGGGTTGGAATCAGCATCCGCCTTGGTCACCTCGGGCGGGTCGACTTCGTCGGGCAGATCGCCCAGTACCCGGCTGACCGCCTCGCGCACGTCATTCGCGGCGGCGTCGATGTCGCGACTCAGATTGAACTCGATGGTGATGCGCGAGCGCCCGTCCTCGCTGGAGGACTGCATGAAACGGATCCCCTCGATCCCCGCGATGCGGTCCTCGATCCGCTGGGTCACCTCGCGCTCGATGATCTCGCCACTGGCGCCCGGATAGATGGTGTCCACCGACACCACCGGCGGATCGACATCGGGATACTCGCGCAGAGGAAGGCTGTCGTAGGCGATCAGGCCGAAGGTGATCAGCAGCAGGTTGAAGACAATCGCCAGCACCGGCCGGCGATTGGCGACGTCCGAGATAATCATGTGTCGGCCCCGGCCTCGCCGTTGCCGTTATCGGAATCCGGTACGCGCGGCGGGAGCACTCGTACTTCGCGCCCGTCACGGACCCGCGAGACCCCTTCGGAGACCACGGTATCCCCCGGCTCCAGGCCATCCAGCACCTCGGCGTAGCCCGGGTCGCGGCGGCCAATACGGATGCGCACGCGCTCCACCGTGCCGTCGTCGCGCAGCCGGAACACGAAGTGCTGATCGGCGACCTGCTGGATGGCACCCTCCGGCACCCCCGGGCGTTCGACCGGGTCCAGCGGCAGACGGATGTTTACCAGCATGCCGGGGCGCAGCAATAGATCGGGATTCTCGACCAGGGCGCGCACGGTCAGGGTACGGGTAGCCACGTCCAGACGATTGCTGACCGCCGCCACCTGCCCCGCGAACTCTCCGCTCGCGCTGCGGCCCGCTACTTCCATACCCAGACCGATGGCGGCGGCATGGCGCTCGGGCACGGCGAAATCGACTTTCACCACCGATACATCATCCAGCTCCACGATCGCGGTACCCGGACTCACCAGGGAGCCGGGGCTGACCTGGCGCAAGCCCAAACGGCCGCTGAACGGGGCCCGGATCACCCGGTTCGCAACCCGCGCCTCCGCGGCGGCCAGACGGGCCTCGGCCTCGTTCAGCCGCGATCGCTGCTGATCCACCTGCTGCTGCGTGACCACGCCATCGGCCACCCGGTCGCGCACACGGTCCAGTTCGCGCCGGGCCTCGTCCACCTGCACGCGGATCTCGCGCAGGGCGGCGCGTTCTTCGTCGGCGTCCAGGCGCACCAGCACGTCTCCGGCCTCGACCGCATCGCCATCATCGAACAGGATTTCGACCACACGCTCGGTCACGCTCGCGGTCACCACGACCGACTCGTTGGCCTCCACCGTGCCCAGGGATTCGACCATGGTCTCGAAGGTGCGCGGAGCCACCTCGCTGACCCGCACCGGCGTGCGCTCGTCGCGTTGGGACGCGGCGGGGGCATCGCCTCCCTCGTCACGGGCGCCATGCTCGGGGCCGAACGCAAACCAGGCCGCGGCCACGATCGCCACAACCAGGACCAGCCCCAGGAACCCGCCTATCGCCTTCACTTGCCTTTCCCCCGACACGAATGCGGCCCGGCATCTAGCCGGGCCACGGTTGAACGTCCCAACAGTGTAACGACCGTCACGTTTCGTCGACGTTCCGCAACGCGGCCGGCAGGTCGCCCAGGGGGCGGCCATGCGGCCGGGTGTAGTCAATCATTGGACCCTTCGGCACGATGCCGCTGGGATTCAGCATCGGGTGACTGCCGTAGTAATGCGCCTTGATGTGGTCCATGCGCACCGTCTCGGCCACCCCCGGGCGCTGGTACAGCATGCGCAGATAGGCGGAGAGGTTCGGGAAGTCCAGCAGCCGCTGGCGATTGCACTTGAAATGGCTGTAGTACACCGGATCGAAGCGCAGCAGCGTGGTGAACAGCCGCCAGTCGGCCTCGGTCAGTCGCTCGCCGACCAGGAACGGCTGGCGTGCCAGACGCTCCTCCAGCCAGTCCAGGGTCTCGAACAGACGGTCGAAGGCCGCCTCGTAGGCCTTCTGGCTGGTCGCGAAGCCGCTGCGATACACCCCGTTGTTCACGTTCTCGTAGACCCGCTCGTTGACCGCATGGATCTCCTCGCGCAGATCTTCCGGATAGAAATCCAGGGTGTTGCCGGTAATGCCGTCGAACGCGCTGTTGAACATGCGCACCATGTCCAGCGACTCGTTGTTCACGATGCGGTCGGTCTGGGTGTCGAACAGCGCCGGCACGGTGATGATGCCGGTGTAGTTTGGATCGGTACGGGTGTAGAGCTCGTGCATGTAGCGCGAGCCGTGCACCCGGTCCCCGGTGCAACCGTCGCAGTCATCAAACGACCAGCCGGCGTCACCCATGTAGTGGTGCACCACCGAAACCCCGATATGCGGCTCCAGACCCTTCAGTTTGCGCAGGATCAGCGTGCGGTGTGCCCAGGGGCAGGCGTAGGAGACATACAGGTGATAGCGCCCTGACTCGGCCGGATACCCGCCGTCACCCATCGGGCCCGGCGAACCATCCCTGGTGACGTAGTTACGGTACTGCTGGTCCTGGCGCACGAACTCGCCGCTCTCGTCCGACTCTTCTTCCAGCCAGCCCTCGCGCAATTCACCGTTGATCAAAAGACTCATGCCATGCTCCTGCCGTCTGTGCCCGACACCGAATGCGCGCACGCCTCAACGGCTGAATGTATGTGATAGCCCGATCATCCCATCGATTTTATCGAAGATAAATCGCGTTAAATGCGGTCGACCGTTCTACAAAATCGAACGAATCCGGTTCAGGAGGCCCGCAGGGTGCCGTCGAAATAGCGCGTCAGGAAGGTATCGAAATCCAGCTCGTCCGCCTGCTCGATGGCCGCCTGATCGGCCAGGCTCTCGCGGGCCAGGGCCTCCAGCGTCTCGGCGCGCGGCAGCGGCCCGTTCAAGCGAAAGGCCTCGCGGTGCTGGGCCGACAGGCGACGCGCGTAGGAGTAGAACCCCTCCTCGCGCGCCATCATGTCTTCCAGCATGCGCGCGGACGGGGTCAGATCCGCCTGCTCGACCTTGCCCCACTGCTCACTGAGCGCCCGGCGGTAGGGGTCACCCGGCAATTCCTGATCCAGAACGGCCGCCACCGGTCGCATCAGCGCCAGCAGCTCGCGCGCCCAGGCCTGGAGCGCAACGCTCTCGCCCCCCCGGCGCAGCTCAAGGCCCGGGCGACGCCCGTAATGCGCGACGTCCAGCAGGTTGCGGTCGATCGCGTCCAGCTCGCCGTCGGCCAGCAGCGGGCTTGGCTGCAGCAGACAGGCCAGCGCGAACACCTCGAGAAAACGCAGCTGGGTCTCGTCCACCCCCAGTGGGTGCTGGGCGTTGATGTCCACCGAGCGCAGTTCGACGTATTCGATGCCCCGCGCCTCCAGGGCGTCGGTCGGCTTCTCGAAACGCTCCAGCGGCTGCTTGGGCCGCACGGTGGAGTAGTACTCGTTCTCGATCTGCAGGATGTTGGCATTCAGCTGGCGATACTCGCCATCCACCTTCACCCCGATGTGTTCCCACTCGGGGCTGGGGGTATTGATCGCACAGCGCAGGGAGTCGACATAGCCGGCCAGCGAGTTGTAGTCCGCCTTGATGCCGGTGTCCGCCTCCTTGCGGTTGGTGTAACCGATATCGCCCATGCGCAGGCTGGTGGCATGCGGCAGATAGGAGGTGTCGTCGTCGAAGTCCTCCAGCACCGCGCCGTGGCCTTCGAGAAAGGAGTTGCAGACCGCCGGCGACGCCCCGAACAGATAGGGCACCAGCCAGCCAAAGCGCAGCAGGTTGCGGATCATCCCCATCATGCGCTCGTCGCGGAAGGCGCGGCCGTCGGGCGCACCGAGCACCTCCGCCAGGGCCGGCCAGAATTCCGGGCGCGGGGAGTAATTGAAGTGGACCCCGGCGATCACCTGCATCTTGCGTCCGTAGCGGTGCCCGAGACCGATGCGGTAAACGGTCTTCATGCGCCCGGCGTTGGAGGTACCGTACTGCGCGACCGGAATCGCATTGTCATCGGCCGTCACACAGGGCATGGAGGTCGACCACAGGGTCTCGTCGCCGACGTTGGCGGCGGCGAAGGCCTGCAGGTCGTGCAGGAAGCCGAGGGTCTCGCGTACATCCTCGAACGGCGGCGTCACCAGTTCCAGCAGCGCCTCGGAGTAATCCGTGGTGATGTATGGATGCGTCAGCGCGGATCCCAGCGCGGCCGGGTGCGGCGTAAGCGCCGGCGAGCCTTCCGGCCCGACCCTCAGGGTCTCCTTTTCCAGCCCGATCTGCCCGTGCAACCCGACACCCGCCAGCGCCTCGGCCAGCTGGTGCGTCAGATCCTGCAGCTTGCGCTCGTCCGTACTCACGTGATGGTAACCCTGCGGTCATCGAAACCCGGCGAACATACCCGAATGCAGCGCCACGGTCACATACGACCCGGCGCGGTCCGCGAGGTTCGTGCGACGCCTGCACCGCAAGCGTTTCCCAAATGGCCTATAACAAAGTTGCGGGGTACACGGAATGCTGCAACGTTCATCCAGCATGCTCGACTTCTTCGCCCGGGGACGTGACGCGCCGTTCCTGGAGGAGGCCCGTGCGCGACCCGATCTCCCGGTGCCGATGATCGAGAACGCGCACCCGGCCGGCCACCTGAGCACCCCGCCAGTCTGCGAACTGATGCTGAGCCAGTCCGTGGGCGCCCCCTTTCGCTACCACTGTGACATCGGGGCCGGTCCGTTCTCCGGTTGCGCCGGCCCGCGCGAATTCGTGGTGATCGCCCCGCAGGTCGCGGGACGCTGCCATATGCGGGACCCGGCACGCATGCGGTTTTTCGGCATCCCGCCCGAGCTGGCCCGGGACTGCCTGGAGCGCGACCCCGGCGATCCGCTGGACTTTGGCCACCTGCATACCCGCCACCACCGGGACCCCCTGATCACCCAGGCCCTGGATGCCCTGTGGCAGGAGATGGGCCGCGACGACCCGGCCGCGCAACTGTTCGTCGAGAGCATGCTCGCCGTTCTGGTTGTGCGCCTGGCCCGCATGGCCGAACATGACCGGGACCTGGACAGGCGCCGGGGCGGCCTGGCACCGCACCAGTCGGCACGGGTGATTGACTACATGCAATGCCACCTGGATGAGCGCATCACCCTGCGCGATCTGGCGGCCCTGACCGGACTCTCGCCCTGGCACTTCGCGCGCGCCTTTCGCGATACGCACGGCCTGCCACCGCATCGCTATCTCACGCGCCTGCGCGTGGAGCGCGCCCGCGACCTGCTGACCCGAACATCACTGAGCATCACCGAGATCGCTGCCGCGACCGGGTACTCCCCGCAACAGCTGGTCCGCCATTTCCGCCAGGCCCTGGGTGTCGCCCCCGCGGCGTACCGGCGCCTGCATTAAAACGGATCCATGCGCCCCTGAACTCCACCGCAAGATTCGCCCCACCCCCGCAAGATCGTGACCGCCCGCAAGGGCTTCCCCGCCTAGGCTCGAAGTAACGCCGACACCCGGCCCGGCTTGTCCTGGCGGAGGTCCACTGCATGTCGTCAGCCCCGCAATGCCTGTCACCCCCATCTGCCGCCGAGGCCTTCGGCGAGCATCTGGTCAGCGTGCTCAACCACGGCGCGCTGTGCCTGACCCTGTCGATCGGGCACCGCACCGGGCTGTTCGACCACATGCGCGACCGGCCGCCTGCCACCTCCGGCGAGATCGCCGCAGCCGCGGGCCTGAACGAGCGCTACGTACGGGAATGGCTCGGGGCCATGGCCACCGGCGGCATCGTCAAGGTGGATGCGGATGGCCCACGGTTTGCCCTGCCCGCGGAACACGCCGCCTGCCTGACGCGCGCGGCAGCGGCCGACAACCTGGCCGTGTTTGCGCAGTACATCGGCCTGCTGGGTGGGGTGGAGGACACGATCGTTGCGAAATTCCGCACCGGCGGTGGCGTGGGGTACGAGCACTACACGCGCTTCCACGAGGTGATGGCCGAGGACAGCGGCCAGTCCGTACTGTCGTCACTGGAAAGCGACATCCTGCCCCTGGTTCCGGGCCTGACCGACCACCTCGAGCGCGGCATTCAGGTCCTGGATATCGGCTGCGGCAGCGGGCGCATCCTCAACCAGTTGGCCACGCTTTACCCGCACAGCCGGTTCACCGGCCTGGACCTGTCCACAGAGGCTATCGAGCGCGCCCGCGCCGAGACACGCGCCACCGGGCTGGGGAACGTCGAATTCATCCAGGCCGACGCGGCCGAACTGGATCGGCATGTCGCCGCGCAACAGTTCGCGCTGATCACCACCTTCGATGCCATCCACGACCAGGCCGACCCGCTGGGCGTACTGACGGGCATTCACCGCGCGCTCGAGTCCGAAGGCATCTACCTGATGCAGGACATCCGCGGCTCCGGGCAGATTCATGGCGATCTCGAGCATCCGCTCGGACCTTTTCTCTACACCATCTCCTGCATGCACTGCATGCCGGTATCGCTCGCCCGGGGCGGACCCGGCCTGGGCGCGATGTGGGGCGATCCCAGGGCACGTGACTACCTGGAGCGTGCCGGCTTTCACGACATCCGGGTCCACCAGCTGGTCCACGACCCTCAGAACAACTGGTACGTGGCCACCCGTTAACGACGGCGCGAGGAGGACTCATCCATGACCGCAGCCAATCCCTACGAACGCCTGGGCAGCAAGGCAGCATCTTCGGCGAGTCGAACACGGATGCATCTGCAACGGCACCGGCGGCCTGCAGGGACCGCGACAGGCTGACCATCCATCGCGGCATGAACATCCGCGAGGAGGCGTTCGCCGCCGTGGTCGACAACCTCGCCGAGACCCTGGACGGACTCGGGATTGGCCAGCGCGAAAAGGAAGCGCTGCCGATGATCTCCGAGTCACTGAAACCGGAGATCGTTCGCGTCTGACGCGCCTTCACCCACCCACCTGGAGGACACGATCATGAAAACACGCACACCCATCGCCGCCTTCACGCTGGCCACTGCACTGGCGCTGTCCGCCCCGCTGGCAGCCACCGAGCCAGACGACCACTTCATCATCCGCGACTGCGAACAGTCGCGCGCGGACCTGGCGGGGGCGATTCGCGAATACGCCGAAAACGAGGAGGACTGGATCTTTCTGGCCGAGTTCGACCTGGCGGGCGGTGACATCACCGCGCTCAAGGTCTGCTACCTGCCGCTGGGACCGGACATCCTGGATGCCGGGCTGCATGTCGGGGCGATGATGCCCTGCGGCCACATCGGCCTGTACGAGGAGGACGGGGGCACGAAACTGTCCATGCTCCACCCGAAGTTCATGACGACGCTGCAGCCGCACCCGAGCCTTGAACGTGCCGTGGAAAACGCCGAGCCCGCCTTCGAGGCGCTGCTGGATCATGTCCTCGGTGGGTCGTAGGGACGCCGCGCCAGGCCACCCCGTCGGTTTGCCACGAGGCGCCCAATGCCCGGCCCAGGGTTGACGGTCGTCGCATGGACGCTTCTGGCTCTGGCGGGGCTGGCCCTTCCGGGCGGCACCGGGACGGCGGAGGAGATGCAGGTGCATACCGACCCCGACAGTGGGCTGATGACCTGGCACTGGCAGGGCGAGGGGCTTTCGCTGGACCTCGCACAGCGGCTCCCGGACCAGACCCGCGCGTTCTTCCTGGGCCGCGGGTTCGACACCGAGGATGCGACGTTCATCGCCGGCCACTGCGTGTTTCAGGGCGTCCTGCGCAATACCGACCGCAGCGCATCGGCCACCGTGGACCTCCGCCAATGGCGCAGCCAAACGCCAAACGGGGCCGCGCGACCGCTCCCCAACCGCGACTGGCAGGACGAGTGGGCGAGCCGGGAGGTTCCGGAGGTAGCCCGCATCGCCTTTCGCTGGGCCTTGTTCCCTGGCGAACACCGGTTCCAGCCCGGCGACTGGCTGATGGGCATGATCGTCTTCAAGCATCCGCCCAGCACGACATTTGATCTGACCGTGCACTGGCGGCAGCAGACGACCCCGCGGCAGTCCACCCTGCCCGATCTGCGCTGCGCCGGGGAACCGGAACGGGACGAGGCCGAACCATGATGAACCGGCGCCGCTTCCTGACTGCAATCCCCGGGGGCCTGCTCGGCCTTTCGCTGCGGCCCGTGTGGGCGGAAGCCACGCACCTGACCGCGCTGGAGCCACGCCCCAAGGGCCCGCCCCTGGCACTGGAGGACATCGATGGGCAGCACCATCGACTGGAGGACTATCGCGGACGTGTGGTGGTGGTGAACTTCTGGGCCACCTGGTGCCCACCCTGTCGCGACGAGCTGCCGTCGTTGCAACGACTCTGGGAGCAGTTGCGCGACGCGGGCCTGGTAGTGCTGGGCGTGAACGTGGGCGAAGACGCCGATCGCATCTTCTTCTTTACCGCCGACTACCCGGTCGATTTCCCTCTGCTGCTGGACCAGGATTCCGCCACCATCGACCGCTGGCCGGTTCGCGGCATCCCCACCACGTTCATCATCGATCCCGAGGGCCGCATCGCCTACCGCGCCATCGGCGCCCGCGACTTCGATCATCCACGCCTCCTCGAGCGCCTGCGCGCGCTCGGGCTCGACTGACAGCCCGCTGCAGCGCCCATGGCGCTTTCTGCGGGGCGGCGGCCTTCCCGGATATCGCGGCCGCCCGGTATCCCGATGCCGGCCGATCTTGTAGATTAGCAATCCCTAATAATCAAGGGATGAGACGTGGAGTCGTCCGGAGAACACCGCACCTGGGAGGACCGGGTCGTGGATGCGCTACGCGCGCCCGCGAGCTGGCTGTTCGTGCTGGGGCTCGTGCTCGGTGCCGCCGCCGTGCACTGGGGCGTCGAGCGCCCACCGGCCGAGGGGGCGTTGATGGTCACGGTGCACAATGACAGCGACGTGCTGATCCAGGCGATCCACTTCGACTTCGGCCACGACCTGTCGGAATCGAGCATCCGCGAGGGCCAGCTCCGGCCCGGGGAACACCGGCGGGTGGCGCTGAACCATGTCCCCGCAGCCGGCTTCAACATGGAAATCCGCTACGCCGACGGGCAGGTACAGGAGTTTTGCGCCAACCGCGGCGTGGAAGGCTGGGAACAGGAAGTCCGGGTCTACCGCTAAGGAGACACCTCCCCGGCCAGGTGTTCAGGTGCCGGCCCGCGCCGGGGCGACATCGGCGAATGCAAAGACTGGGTCGAGCACTGCACCGCATTGGTGGAGGACCGCGCCGGCAACCTCAGCCTGCTGCACTGGTCCGATCATGGCACTGTGCAACACGCGAAGACGGGCACCCCCGCGGTCAATACACTCGATCTTGATTCGCTCCTGGCCAAACGATAGGCGGGCACCTGTCACCCGGCTGTCATGGCCCTGTAGTACCGTGGCCACAATGAACGAATCGCGATCGCGTCACTGGGCGGGAGCCGGCGCCGACCTGCTCCTGCTGCTGCAATCCGTCGAGAACCACGAGCAGGCCCGGCGCCTGACGCGTGTGGCCGGCTGGGTGCTGGTGTTCGCCGGGGTTGTGGTGGTGATGCTGGGTGTCCTGGTGCAGCACACGCCCACCATGCTCGAGGGCACGCTGGTCGCCCTGCTGGCACTGGTGGGCGGCTGGCTGCGCAGCCGGGTCGCCGCCACACTGCTGATGCTGCTGATGGCACTGGGGCTCGCCACCGGCCTCGCGGTGGGCGCGGCAACCGGCGGACTCCTGCTGCAAGTCGCGTTGTTCGGTGTCGCCCTGCGCATGGTCGAGGGCAGCTTTCGCTTTCGCAAGTCCGTCACAATCCAATAGGCCGTATTACGAGGCAGCGAAGCACGAGGGGTCGAAGCACGTTAAGAGGCATTGGTGGCGCCGGACAGCGATTGCTTCGTCGCTGCGCTCCTCGCAATGACGGGGACACAACAAAACGCGATATCGGCGGGCCGCCCGCGGGCGCGGAAACTTGAACCCAGCCGGCGGGGCGGACAGGATGAGCGCCTCCATACCCCGCCAAGGAAGCGCGAACGCGATGTCCGTCGTCGGCCGCCTGCAAACCCGCCTGCGAGCCTTCATCTGGCCGGCCTGGGCCACCCGCATCCTCGGGACGCTGTCGATCCCGGGGCTGATCCTGGCCACGCTGTTCTTTGCCGCCTCGCTGACCCCCAGCCTGATCCCGCGTACCGACGACGTCCAGGGCATCCTGTCCGGGGTGTCGCTGGCGGCCGGCTACGGCCTGGGCGTGTTCTTCCACTGGCTGTGGTCGTACCTGGAACTGCCGGAGCTCGGCGAGCGCACCCACAACACCCTGGTCGTGATCGCCGGCGGCGGGGCCGTGCTGATCGTGCTGATCTTCCTGTGGCAAGCCACCGAGTGGCAGAACAGCATCCGCGCGCTCATGGAACAGGAGCCGGTGGACGGTGGATTCCCCATACGCCTGGGGCTGATCGCAGCGGCGGTGTTCATCGCCACGCTTGCGGTGGCACGGCTGTTCCAGTTGCTGGTGCGCTTCCTCGCGCGGCACCTGCGCCGCTTCATCCCGCGCCGGCTGTCCAACGTAATTGGCGTGCTGGTGGCGGCCGGGGTGTTCTGGGCGGTGATCGATGGGGTCATCCTGGAATACAGCCTGCGCGCCGCCGATCGCAGCTTCCAGCAGTTCGACGTACGCGAACACCCCGGGGCGGAGCAACCGGGCGCGACCTTCCGCACCGGCAGCCCTGCCTCGCTGATCAGCTGGGACGAGGGCCTGGGCCGCCAGGGCCAGCGCTTCATCGACCAGGCCCCGGACGCCGCCGCGATTAGCGACTTCACCGGTGACGGAGCGCTGGACCCGATCCGCGTGTATGTGGGGCTGAACGCCGCCGAGACCATCGAGGAACGCGCGCGACTGGCCCTGCAGGAGATGCTGCGGGTCAATGCCTTCGACCGTTCGGTGCTGGTGCTGGCCACGCCCACCGGACGCGGCTGGGTGGACAATCGTGCGATCCAGCCGGTCGAGTACCTGCACGGTGGCGATGTGTCCACCGTGGCCGTGCAGTACTCCTACCTGCCGAGCTGGTTGTCGCTGATGGCGGAATCGCAATACGGTCACGAGACTGCCCAGGCGGTGTTCGCGGAGATCTACGGCTACTGGAAACAGCTACCGCCGGACGCCCGCCCGGACCTGTACCTCTATGGCCTGAGCCTCGGGGCGCTGAACTCCGAGCGGGCGGCAGACCTGTACGACGTAATCGGCGACCCGTTCTCCGGCGCGCTGTGGGCCGGCCCTCCGTTTCGCAGCGAGACCTGGCGCGACATCAAACGCCAGCGCCAGCCGGACTCGCCGGCCTGGCTACCACGGTTTCGCGACAGCTCGGTGGTGCGCTTCACCAATCAGGGAAACCACCTGGATATCCCCGGCGCCGAATGGGGCCCGATGCGCATCGTCTACCTGCAGTACGCCAGCGACCCGGTCACCTTCTTCGAGCCCCAGGCGCTGTACCGCCAGCCAGAATGGATGCAGGCACCGCGCGGCCCGGACGTCTCTCCGGACCTGACCTGGTACCCGGTCATCACCATGCTGCAACTGGCGGTGGACGTAGCGATCGGCGATGCCGCCCCGCGCGGCTACGGCCACGTCTACGCCACCGAGCACTACATCGATGCCTGGCAGGCAGTGACCAACGCAGACCGGTCCGCGGACGAGATCGAGTGGCTCAAACGCCACCTGGCCGACTGACCGACAGGGTGCCTACCCCGCGCTTTCCCCGGCGACCAGGCCTCGCTTGCGCAGGTTGCGGCCCGTGAAGTTAACCATTGCCACCACGGTCCCGGCATACAACAACGCGACGCCCCCCACGATCCCGAGCATCACGGCGTCCAGTGCAATCCCCTCGGCCCACATCACCAGCAGGGTGAGCGGAATCTGTGTACCGAGGAGCACCGCGATCATGGCGGCGATCACGCGCCACTTCTCGGCGCGCGACAGATAGCGCCCATTCCTGCGCCCGAAGGACTCGCAGGGCCACACCACCGCCAGCGCCAGAATGCCCATCCCGATCGCCGTACCGGCTTGATCCAGGTCGAAATAGGCGCCCGCTACCATGGCAGCGATCGACAGCGCGCAATAAAGCAGTACAAACCGAAACAGCAGACCCTTGATGGACATCGTCTCCCCTCCCTGGGATATCTGAAAGCCGCACCACCCTGTGCGGCCTGGATGCATGTCGGAGTGCCCCGACATGCGCAATCATGACATGCGGCTACTGCTCGGTGAACTTGGCACCTTCGAGGATCACCGGATAGCTGTAACCAGCCCCGAAGTCGCGATCCAGGATCAGCGTTCCGGTCACCAAGACGCGGTCGCCCACCTCGGGCAACTCGGTGGAGGTGACGGTGATGTAGTCACCCTCGCTGCCGGTACCGTCGACGAAGTGGATGAAATTGCGCCCCATGATGTCCTCGTTCACCCGGCCCACAATGCCTTCGAGCCGGACCTCTTCCCCATCCAGCTCGGCCGGGGCCTGATTCAGTTCCTCCACCGTATGCATCGGTTCGGCGCTCGCCACGCCCCACCCGAGCAACCCCACCAATAGTCCCGCCAGAATTCCCGCTTGTCCGCGCATTGCTCGACTCCTGTTCTTTTTACTTTCTTGTGTGCGTGCGGGAGGCGCTGATCAGCGCCTCCCTGGGTGAACCGCCCCGGGATCGCAGGAACCCATGCCATAAATGGATGCGTGGGGGACACATGCGCCCGGCGGCTCGATCCGCCCCATTCTGGCACACAAGGACCGGCGCCCTGTCTGACCGCCTGTGCCAGAATGCGCCCGGACGGGGCACCCGTTCACTTCCGCAACCACACCGCAAAGGAAACCACCATGTCCAGCCCGTATCGCCTCGCCACCGCCGTGACCGGCGCCTGCATCCTCCTGGGCTCGGCCGGGGCAGTTCAGGCAAGCCCGTTCCACGGTTCCTACATCGGCGGCCAGCTCGGCTGGGTCGGTTATGACATCGACTACCGCGACCCCACCAGCGATGGTCGCATCTCCGGGCTCAGCGCCTCCGGCTTCACCGGGGGTGTCATGACGGGCTGGGGTACCGTCCTGGACAACGGCCTGTACCTGGGCTTGGAACTGGATGCGCAGAACGAGGACGCCGACCTGACGGTCACCATTGACGAGGAGGAACTGGGGGTGGATAGCAAGTACAGCTACGGCATCACCGGCCGGCTCGGCACCACGGTAAACGACAACGTCCTGTTCTACGGCCTGGCCGGCTACCAGCGCTCGCGCCTGGACTACCGCCTTACCGATACAGAAGAGGACATATCCATTCGCTTCAAGGACAGTATCAACGGTGCCCGGCTCGGTGTAGGCGTCGAATACCAGATGGACAACCGCCTGTTCATGCGTGCCGAGTACTCGTACACGCTCTTCGAAAGCGAGCGCTATCACATCGAGGGCGAAACCCTGCACTTCGATCCCGACGCCTCGCGCTTCATGGTCGGTCTCGGCTACCGCTTCTAGCATCCAGACAAGGCCCGCGAGCCACTCGGTAGCGGGCCTTTGTTCAGGCTGTGCGGGCAGCGGTGTCCCGCATGCCTCCGGTCAGGCGCCGCTTCACCCTCTCCGCGGCCCGGTTCACCACCAGGTACAGGCAGGGCACCACCAGTAGCGTCAGAATCATCCCGGCGATCAGACCACCCACCACCGTCAGCGCCAACGGGCGCATGATCTCCGCCCCCTCGCCGAGGCCGATGGCCAGCGGCAACATGCCCAGCACCGTCGTCAGCGTGGTCATCAGGATCGGGCGCAGGCGCAATGCCCCGGCCTCCACGACCGCCCGCGCCGGGCTCAGGCCACGGAGTCGACGGCCCTGCTCGATGTACTCCACCAGCAGGATCGCGTTGTTCACCACCACCCCGATCAACAGGATCGCCCCGATCATCACCGGGGCGGAGACCGGTGTGCCGGTCGCCCACAGGATCGCGACCACCCCGATCAGCGACAACGGCGCGGCCGCCACGATCACCAGCGGATTCGCCAGGCGCTCGTACTGCACCGCCAGCACCACCAGCACCAGGAAGATCGCGAGCGCCACCACTGTGGCCATCTCGCGCTGGGTCTCCTGGATGGTCTCCCACTCGCCACCGATCAGCAGGCTATAGTGCTCGGGCACATCCACCTCGGCCAGGCGCTGCTCGACCTCGGCCATCACCGAGCCGACATCGTTCACCTCGGTGTTGATGTCGCCGTTCACGCGCACCACCCGGCTCTGGTTCTCGCGCTCGATATGCGCGGGCCCCTCGCCGATCTCGAACTCGGCCACGTCCGCCAGGCGCACGGGATCCCCGTTGTCGCGGAACAGGATCATCCGCCCCAGGGTGGCCGTATCCTGCACATCCTCGCGCGGCAGGCGCACGCGCAGGTCGTACTCGCGATCGTCACGGACGTACTGCGTGGGCACTGATCCCTCCACCGCGTCGCGGATCGCCTGCCCCACCTGGCCCACCTGCAAACCCAGCGCAGCTGCCCGCTCGCGATCCACATGGACGCGCAGAATCGGGCTCTGGTCCTCGCGCCCGACCTCGACGCCCTCCAGGCCCCGGATGCCTTCGAGGCGCCCGGCGATCTCGCGGGCAATGCCGCGCATCTCGGTCAGATCCGCCCCGACCACCGCAATCGAGAGGTCATCCCCGGTGATACTGAACTGCAGCCCCTGGATACTCGGCGGTCGCACGGTAATCCGTGCCCCGGGGAGTTCCAGCGCATCCATTGCCTCCTGCGCCTCGGCCACCCACTGTCCCGCGCTCATCTCGCGCTGTCCGGCCGGGGTCAACTGGACGGTGATATTGGAGGTGCCCGGGCGCTCGTTGACCACGCCGCCACCGAGGTGCCCGCCGACCATCGCGAACACGCTCTCCACATGCGGCAGATCTTCCAGCGCGGCCTCGATATCGCGTGCGGCGGCATCGGTCTCGTGCGGCGGGGTTCCCGGCGGCAGGACCATGCGCACGCTGACCTGACCATCGTCCACCTGCGGCAGGAACTCGTTACCAAGCTCCCCGCCGACCTGCACCGCACCGGCCAGCAACACGACGGCCGCCCCCAGCACCGCCCAGCGCAGGCGCAGCACCTTCGGCAACAGGCGTCGATAGCGCCGGCGCAACCCCTGGACACCACGATCGAACCCGCGCAGCAGCCAGGTCCGGTCCAGCCCGCTCTCCCAGCGGATACGTGTCAGCAGGGCCGCGAGCATCGGCACCAGGGTGATGGCCGCGGCCAGGGTCGCGATGATCGCAAACGAAAGCGTCAGGATCAGCTCGCGGAAGATCAGCGCCCCGATCCCGGTGATCAGCAGGAACGGGAGCACCGCGGCCAGATTGGTCAGGGTACCCGCGATGACCGCCGAGACCACCTCGCCGGCCCCGTCATGGGCCGCCTGCTCCGGCGACTTTCCGAGCTTGTCGCGATGGCGGACGATGTTCTCCAGCATCACGATGGCGTTGTCGAGCAACAGCCCCACCCCCAGTGCAAGCCCGCCGAGGCTGATGATGTTCAGGGTGAGCCCGCCCAGGCCCATCATGGCGAAGGTCGCCATCAACGCGATCGGGATCGACAACCCGATAATGAAGCTCTTGCGCAGGCTGCCGAGAAACAGGAACACCGCCAGCATCGCCAGCACGCCGCCCAGGATCGCGGCGGTACCCACCGAACTGACCGCGCCACGAATGAACGGCGCGGAGTCGCTGACGACCTCCCACTGGATGTCCTCGGGGATGAACCCCGAGCGCTCGAGTCGTTCGAGCGTGGCGCGCACCGAGTCCACCGACTCGACTGTGTTGGCGTCCGGCAGCTTGAACACGGACACGCGCGCGGCCGGCGTGCCGTCCAGGCGGATGAACAGGCGCTGCTCGCGGTGGCCATCGCGCACCTCGGCCAGCTCGCCGAGGCGCACATGCGCGGACTGCGGCCCCGGCAGCGGGATCAGCACATTGCGCACGTCCGCCTCGGAGGTAAACAACCCCTCGGTCTTGGCCATCACGTCAAAGGTATCGGAGGTCACCCAGCCCCCGGCCACCTCGCGGTTCTCGTCCTCCAGCGTCGCGCTGATCGCCGCCAGCGAAAGGCCATAGCCGCGCACCCGCTCCTGGTCGAGGATCACCTCCAGCTCGCGCTCCTGCCCACCGGAGGCCTCCACCGAGGAGATGCCGTGGATCGCGATCAACTGCGGCGCCAGCTGGTGTTCCACCCAGTCGCGCACCGCGGTCTCGGTGCGCACGGTGGAGGAAAACCCCGCCTCCCAGATCGGGTCCTGCGAGGGGTCGTACTTGTACAGGCGCAGGGATTCGAAATCGTCCGGCAGCTGGGTGCGCGCCAGCTCCAGGTGGCGTGCTGCGTCCTGCAACGCCAGATCCAGGTTGGTGCCGTACTCGAACAACAGATTGACGTTGGTACGCCCCTCGGAGGCACGGCTGTAGATGCGGGTGAGGTTCTCGGTGGCCGCGAGGTTGCGTTCCAGCACGCGGGTCACCTGTTCCTCCATCACCTCCGGCGAGGTGCCGGGATGGTTCACGGTCACGCGGATATGCGGATACTCGACGTGCGGCAGCAGGTCCACCGGCAGACGATCGACAAAGAACATGCCGAGCACGATCACCACCGAGGCCAGCGCCATGATCGCCACCGGTCGGCGGATGGAGAAGCTGGTCACCCGCCCGCGCGGACGGTCCTCCGGCTCGGCGGCCATCTTCTAGCCCCGCCAGCCGACGATGCGCACGCGCTGGCCCTCGCGCATGTCGATCGGGTTGGTGGCCAGCACAATCTCGCCTTCCTCCAGGCCGTCCGTGATCTCGGTCCATGGGCCTCGGGTCACGCCGGTCTCGACCGTGCGTCGCTCCAGCTGCTCGTCCACCACCACGTAGACATAGCGTTGGTCGCCGTCCTCGCCGATGGCGGCGGCCGGGACCGCCAGCACATCCGGGCGTTCGTCGACCGTCATGCGGATGCGCCCGAGATTGCCGGGACGCACGCCGTTGTCGGCCGCCTCGGCCGGTAGGGCGATTTCGACCGTCACCTGCTGGGAGTCCGGCGAGGCCGCCGGAAAGATGCGGCGGATCTTCGCGACGTAATCGGCATCCGGAAACGCGTCCAGCTGAATGGGCACATCCTGGCCCACCACCAGATCGCGCACGTCCAGCTCGGACACCCCGGGGCGCAGGACCAGCGTAGTGGTATCGACCAGTTCCAGAAGCGTATCGCGCGCGGCGACCGCCTCGCCGGGCTCGACCATGCGCTCGGTGATCACGCCGTCACGGCTGGCGGCGAGCGTCCCGTAATCGACCCGAGCCTGCCACAACGACCGCTCGCTCTCGGCCGAGCGCAACGCGGCACGTGCCCGTTCGTAGCTGGCTCGGCTGGCAATCCCCTCGTCACGCAACTCGGCACTGCGCGCGTACTCGAGCCGGGCCTCCTCGACATGCGCCTCGGCCCGCGCCAGCTCCGCGCGCTCCTCGGCCACGTCCAGTTCGACCAGGGTCTCGCCCTGCTCCACGCGATCGCCTTCCTCGACATGCACCGCCTCGACCACACCATCGGTGCGCGCCGCCAGGCGTACCCACGCCCGCGGCTCGACCCGCGCAGACACCATCAGCTCGCGCGACAGATCCCGCGGCTGAAGCTCCACCGCCGCGATCGGCGTCGCGGCCTCGGCGGCCGGCTCGTCACCCGCCTGCGAGGGCTCGCCCCCGCAGCCTCCCAGCCCCAGGGCAAGCACCACCAGCAACAGACCACCCAGCCAGCGCGGCAATGGCACAGCTCGCGGGGAGCGCGGCAGAAAAGGCCGGGCCGACCGCCGCCGAAGGAACAGGGTATCGAGTCGCATGCGCCGGATCGCTCGTGGGGAGTGGACGAAAGCACAGGGTAGCCGCTATGTACCCCTCGACGCAGGAATGGCCCTGCGGGTTCCGTCAGGCGCTCAGGTCGATCTGCTGCACACTGCCGCTGCGGCCATCCTCGCCCACCCAGACGCCGGTCGACTGCACCTGCCCCAGAAGGCTGTTGTCGCCGCCGCGACGGAGATCAAAAGGCGTGCTGACATGCCCGAGGTAGATCGCCCCGACGCCCACCTCGCCCAGCGCCAGCAACTGATCGCGGCCCTGGGCGTCGCGGGTCCACACGCGCAGGCGGTCGTAAACCGGATCCGCCGCATCAATCCAGCCATTGCCGTCATGATCGAACCGTCGCAGTTCGGCGAAGCCATCACCGGTCAGCGGGCCAAAGAGCTCGGAGCCGTCATCCACCTGGCCGCTGCCAGACCGGTCGATCGCGAGAAAACCACTGCCGGGTTGCAGAAAGGCCACCTGTTGCGGCGAACCGTCGGCGTCCAGGTCGAATTCGAAGCGGGTGTCCGTAAGAGCGGCCGCCGGGGCGTCGAAATTGATCACCAGCGGATCGTGCAGCTCCGCATCCATGCCACCCTGCAGACGGCTATGCTCGATGAACTCGCGGCTCATGGTCAGCGCAATATCCAGGTCGATGGTCTTGCCGTCGGCCGTGTGCACGCGCCCCTGAGCCTGGAACGATGTCCTCTCGACCTCGACCCGGGTCTGCTCCACGGACCAGGCGACACTGAGCCCTGCCGCCGGACGAGGGGGGCGCGCCACGGGTCGCTCGAGGGGTTCCGGCGGGGTGTCGGCCGGCTTGAGGTCGGCGGGATCGATCACCCGGATCTCGCGCCCGGTAAAGCGCTCCAGGATCAGTCGCAGGAGCTCGGTACGCAGCTGGTCCACCGAGGTCAACTCGCTGTCCGCCGGGGCTACCCCCACGAACGGGGCGCGTGCGGCCACGCCGGGGGCGGAATTCTGCAAGGCACGCGCTGCCGGGGCCGGATTCGCGGGCGGCTCCGGCACCTGTCGGGGACGCACCGCACTTCCCTCGACCACGGTCATGCGAGCCTCGCGCCGCGTCGCCTCCAACGCAAAACGCTGGCTCGATAACTGCATGGAATAATCGGCAATCTGCATGATGCCCCCGTCAATTTTCCCGGTTGCAGGGCATAACGGCCGCGGAGCGGCAATCATTAGCCGCCCCGTGGCAATCGCCTGCCGCAGGCGGACGCATGCCAGCCAAACGTGCGACGATTGACGGATGGATTCGACGCCGAATTTTCCCTTGCGCGGCCTGTTCCGGCGCATCCTCGGGCCCTTTGCCGGCCTGGAACCCGAGGCCGTGCAACTGGACAACGACGAGTGGGAGGCCCTGCGTCGACGGGTCCCCTTCATCGCCCGCCTCACACCGGAAGAGCGCTCCCGGCTGCGCGAACTGGTCGGCCAGATCCTGGCGCAAAAGGAATTCATCGGCATCGCCGCGGAACCGGAACCCTGGCAGTGCCAGGTGATCGCTGCCTACGCCGCGCTGCCGGTGCTGGAACTGGGCCTCGAACCGTACCGCGACTGGCGCACGCTGATCCTGTATCCCGACACCTTCGTGCCCGAACACGAGTGGGTGGACGAGGCTGGCGTCGTCCACCAGGGGGCGATACCCCAGTCCGGCGAGGCCTGGGAACGCGGCCCGGTCATCCTGTCGTGGAACGATGTCGAGCGCGACGGCGCTGTGGTCGTGCACGAGATGACCCACGTACTGGACGCCGGCAACGGCGAGGTGAACGGGTTCCCGCCACTACGCCGCG
This sequence comes from Thioalkalivibrio versutus, assembly GCF_001020955.1. Taxonomy (NCBI): domain Bacteria; kingdom Pseudomonadati; phylum Pseudomonadota; class Gammaproteobacteria; order Chromatiales; family Ectothiorhodospiraceae; genus Thioalkalivibrio; species Thioalkalivibrio versutus. The sequence goes on along the minus strand of NZ_CP011367.1, from coordinate 216,901 downwards.
GGCAGTCGGCCGGTGCCTGGACGGAGGATTTCTCGCGGGCCTTCGAGGCTTTCGTTGAGGCCGTGGAGTCCGGCGAGATCGACGAAGCGGAGCTGCCGCTGGACCCCTATGCGGCCACCGCCCCGGAGGAGTTCCTGGCCGTCGCGACAGAGTCCTTTTTCTTCGAGCCAGCGCGCCTGCGCGAGGCCATGCCCGAAATCTATGAACATCTGGTGGCATACTTTGATCAGGAGCCCCATCGACGCGGCGACCTGATCGCCTCCAGCACGCAACCCGCCCCGGAGCACACACCATGATCCGCAGCCCCTTTCGTTCCCTGCACCTTGCTCTTCTGGGGATTGTCCTGATGCTGACCGCACCCCTCGCGCTCGCCGTGGACGACCTGGACAGCCATTACGTGACCCTGGAGCCGGTGGTGGTGAACATGGCGTCCTCCGACCGCGGACGCTACCTGCAGGCCTCCATCCAGCTGGAAGGCAACGATCTGGAAGACGCCCGCGCGATCCGCGAGCACATTCCCGCAGTGCGCGACCGACTGATCCGCATCCTTGGCGGGCGCAGTCCGGACAGCCTGACCGGCGGTGGCGCGCGCGAGGATCTGCGCAACGAGGCCACGGAGGAGCTGAACGAGTTGCTCGAGGAGATTACCGGAGCCCCCCGGATCGCAGCCCTCTACTTCTCGGATTTCATCCGCCAGTAACGCTCGCTCTCCAGCGAACCGCTCACCGGCAAGGAAAAGCCCCCGGCAGCACAGGCTACCGGGGGCCGATGCTCCCGCCAGTACATGACGGGATCGAGCCCCGCTGGGGGCTCACTCCATAATCGATCATCGCTCCTTGATGGAACGATCAGTGCGGCCGATGCAGCAGCGGCATCTCGCCACGCTCCATCATGTGCCGGATCAATGCAGCCCGACCGGGCTCTTCCTGCTCCAGCTCGTCGGCGCACTGCGAAGGCTCGTGCGCGGCCTCCGATAGCATGACCTCCAGCTCGCGCAGGTCGACCTTGGGTTCCTGCAGGTCTTCCGGCTTCGGGTTCTCCAGCATGTTGGTTTTCCAGAACATGCGCGGGTGCCAGCAATGCAGTTTCGCATCCGGGTTGTGAAAGAGCTCGACACAGCGACGATTCAGTTCCTGTGCATTCATGGGGATCACTCCTCGCTCCAATGCATTCACCCTTACGTATAGACCCCGCAATACCCGAGTTCAAGGGTTGGTCTTTGAAGAGGGCCTCACTCCGCAGTCTCACCCTGGGCGGATTCCAGCGCCTCCAGCGCCTCCATCCACTCGGCCTCCGCCGTCTCCAGCCGACTGCGCAAATCGCCCTGTTCGCGGGTCAATTGGGCCAGACGATCCGACGCCTCATCGGCGTACAGCGCCGGATCGGTCAGCTCGGTCTCCAGCGCATCCAGTCGTTCCTGAACACGGACACATTCCTGCTCGGCTCGGTCCGCACTCTTTTTCAGTGGCTTGAGTGCGGCACGCGCCTGCGCCGCCTGCTGCCGCCGTTCCTTCTGTGACAGTGCCGGACCACTCGGGGACGTCGTGGCGGGCGTTCCAGGGTCTTTCGCGGCGACACTTTCCCGCTCGCGGGCCTTGAGCTCGCGGGCGTAGTCATCCAGGTCCCCCTCGAAGTCGCTCAGGTGGCCGCCTTCCACCTTCCAGAAACGGTCGCAGACGCGAGCCAGCAGTTCACGGTCATGCGCCACCACCACCAGGCCACCGGCATAGTTCTCCAGCGCCTCGGCCAGCGCCTCGCGCATGTCCAGATCCAGGTGGTTGGTGGGTTCATCCAGCAGCAGTAACGAGGGCGCCTGCCAGATCAGCAGCGCCAGTACCAGGCGCACCCGCTCCCCGCCGGAACACTGACCCACCGGAGCGTCCGCTTTCTCGCCGGGAAAACCCATGCCACCGAGAAAGTTGCGCAGGCGCTGCTCCTCGGCGCGCGGGTCCTGACGTTGCAGGTGCACCAGGGGCGAGGCCTTCAGGTCCAGCTGCTCGCTCTGGTGCTGGGCAAAATAGCCGACCTTCAGGTTCGGCTCCACGCGGCGCTCGCCCGCGGTCGGGGCCAGCTCGCCGGCCAGCAGCGTCAAGAGTGTCGATTTCCCGGCACCGTTCGGGCCCAGCACGCCGATCCGGTCCTCGGGGCGCAGACGTAAAGTCGTCGGATGCAGGCGGACACGATCCCCGGATCGGACCTCGGCATGATCCAGCGCCAGCAGGGGGTCGGGCAGACGCTCCGGGGTCGGAATCTCCAGGTGAATCGGCCGGGCCGCTCGGATCACCGCAACCTCGTCGAGCTTCTCCAGACGTTTCAGTCGGCTCTGGGCCTGGCGGGCCTTGCTCGCCTTGGCACGGAAGCGGCGCACAAAGTCCTCCAGGTGGGCGCGCTCGGCCGCCACCTTTGCGGCCGACGCCTCGCTCTGGGCCATGGCCTCGGCGCGCTTGGCCTCGGCGTGGGTGTAGCTGCCGGCGTATAGCGCGATACCACCGCGCTCGATGTGCGCGATATGGGTGCAGACCGAATCAAGAAACCGACGGTCATGCGCAATCACGATCACCGTCCCCGGATAACGCGCCAGCCAGTCCTCCAGCCACAGGATGGTCTCGACATCCAGGTGGTTGGTGGGCTCGTCCAGCAACAAGAGATCCGAGCGCGTCATCAGCGTGCGCGCCAGGCCCAGGCGCATGCGCCAGCCGCCGGAGAAATCGCTCATGGGCCGATCCGCATCCGCCGCAGCGAATCCGAGGCCTGCCAGCAGTCGGCGCGCACGGGCATCGGCCGTCCAGCCGTCAATCGCCTCCAGCGCCCCAAACAGGCGGGCCTGCTCGGCGCCATCGGACACCTGCTCCAGGCGCTGCTGCAGGTCGCGCAGTTCGGTATCCCCATCCAGCACGTAGTCCACGGCCGAGCGCTCGCTCCCCGGGACCTCCTGTGGAAGGTGCGCCACCACCCATTCCGCGGGCTGGTCGATTTCGCCGGCATCCAGGCTCAATTCGCCCTGCAAAGCCGCCAGCAGGCTGGATTTTCCGGACCCGTTGGCGCCGGTCAGGCCGACGCGCCAGCCCGCATGCACGGTGAGGCTGGCGTGCTGCAGCAGGATCTGGCGGCCGCGACGCAGCTCGATATCTTGTATTCGAATCATGCGGCGCAGTGTAGGGCAAGCGCGCGCCCGGCTCATGTAGGCCGGCCGTTCCTCGGGAAACGCCGCCCCGGCGCAGGGTGTCAGAATCCTGCCACCCCTTGCCGCCTGCAGCGGTGAGGACCTGCCGGGGGCGGCGAAAAATCGCCGATTTTCCGTCAAGGGCTCCGTTATCCGTGACACAAGTCTCTGTTTTCACTAAATATACGATAAGTGGCATGGATCTGGCTTTACTCTCGATCCAACGATCGATGCAAGCGAGACGGCCATGAACCGCGATGGGAACGCCCACAACCTGCGACTGGTATCCGCCAAGGGCAAGACGACTGGCGATGCCGGGACGCCCTTTGATGCCCTTGCCTTCGTGCAGGCCCTGTCCTCCAGCCTCGAGCTCGGGACCGTCCTCGCCCGCCTGCAGGAACACCTGCACGCCCAGGTCCACCACAGCGGCTGGTTCTTCATCCTGCAGGAGAGTGACGAGACCTGGTCCGGCGGCGACGAGGATCGCCATCGCATCGAGTACGGCATGAGCTTCAACAACGAGACCATGGGCTCGCTGATCCTGATGCGCGGACGCCGCTTCAGCGACGACGAACAGCAGTTGATCGAGGCTTTGCTGGGGCTGGCCGCCCCGGCACTGGCCAACGCCCTGCGTTTCCAGCGCCTGAACGAAAGTCTGGAGACCGATGAACTGACCGGTCTCGGCAACCGCCGCGCCTTCGAGAAACAGGGCGCCCAGTGGCTGGCCGACTGCCGCCGCCAGGATCGCCCAATGTCGGTGCTGGCGATCGATCTCGATCACTTCAAGCAGATCAACGATGAATACGGCCACAGCGTGGGCGACGACATCCTGCGCCTGGTGGCGCAGACCCTGCGCAGCACCACCCGCGAATCCGACCTGTGTGTGCGCATGGGCGGCGAGGAGTTCCTGGCGGTGCTGCCCGGCGCGGATCTCAGCCGTGCCATGGAATGCGGCGAGCGCATCCGCCTGGCTATTGCCGCCCTGCGCGCCTGCGCCAAGGCCACCGACAAGTCCGCGCTGGAGAGCGACGGCGCGGTCAAGGTGACCGCGAGCGTTGGCGTGGCCGGCGTCGGGCGCGGCGCCACCCTGCAGTCCGCCTACCAGGCGGCGGACGAGGCCCTGTATGCGGCCAAGCAGGCCGGGCGCAATCGCGTCCTTGCCGGCAACTGAGCCGCGGCAGCCCATCCCGCGCGAATCCGCATTGCCTTGAAGCCGCCTACCCCGCGCCGGGCTGGATAAAATCGACGCAGGTCAGCGGGGTCGAGAGCACCGCGCGCCGCAGCGCCTCGATGGCCTCCGGACGCGGGAAGCTGGCGCGCCATGCCAGGGCCACACGGCGGCTGGGCGCCGGATCCTGAAACCGCCGGACGGCCAGCAGTCGCTGGGCATAACGATCCGCCCCCACCGCTGTGCACGGGAGGATCGTTACCCCCATCCCCGAGGCCACCATGTGGCGGATTGTCTCCAGCGACGACCCCTCCAGATTGCGCGGCGTACTGCCATCCGCAGTTACCGTACGCTGACAGTCCGGGCAGCGCTCCAGCACCTGGTCGCGAAAACAGTGTCCGGCGCCCAGCATCAGCAGGGTCGCATCGGCCATGTCCTCCAGGCGCAGGGGTTCCTTGTCCTTCAGCGGGTGCGCCGCCGGCAGCACGGCCATGAACGGTTCGTCGTACAAGGGAAGCGTGACCACGCCCGGCTCCTCGAACGGCAACGAAATGAGGATCGCGTCGAGCTCACCCTGCTTGAGCCGCTCGCGCAACCGCCCGGTGTAGTTCTCATCGATCACCAGCGGCATGTTCGGCGCGCGCTCGTGCAGCGCGGGGATCAGCTCCGGCAGCAGGTACGGACCGATGGTGTAGATCGCACCCAGGCGCAGCGGGCCGGAGAGTTGATCCTGACTCTGCACGGCAACCGAGCGCAGCTGTTCGACCTCGGCCAGCACGCGCCGCGCCTGCGCGATAATCTGCTCACCTGCCGGCGTCACGTTGACCTCGCCGCGGCCGCGCTCGAACAGGGTCACGCCCAGTTCTTCCTCGAACTTGCGCACCGCCACCGACAGCGATGGCTGACTGACGTGGCTGGCCGCGGCCGCCCGTCCAAAGTGACGGGCATCGGCGACGGCGACCACATACCGCAGCTCGCTCAGGGTCACCGGGGCGCCCCTCCGCTGTTGTCATCGCTGTCCAGCCCCTGAAACTCGCGGCCGCCGTCCGGCCAGTCCAGGGTCACGCGCTTCAACTGTCGGCCTTCCAGCGAGATCTCGCCGGGATGTCGCCCCGCCCCATCGGCGGAAAACTCGAAGCGGTAGCGGCGTTGCAGGGCCAGGCCGCGGTCGCCCCAGACCAGGCGCTGGCCGGTACGCACGACGGTGGCATCGAGCAACTGCACCCCTGCCCGCTCGCAGGCCTGCCGCCCCACCCGACGGGCACGCTCGTTGGCACGCCAGGTGTCATTAACGTAAAACCCTATCAAGGCAATGGATATGATTATGATCAAGCCGGTCATGGACCGGTATGATAAGCGCAATCGAACCCGAGTTTTTCCGGGCATGCCCGGCCGTCTCCGGTTCGTTTACCTTGCCACCAGCGTTTCCGGGTCTGCATGACTACCACTGCCATCCCCTTCTCCGATCTCGCGCAGGGCCTGCGCGAGATCGGGCAGCAAGAACTGCTGCCCCGCTTCGAGGCCGATATCGCCGTTGATTACAAGGCAGACGGCAGCGTAATCACCGAGGCCGACCACGCGGTGGATGCGCGTGTACGCACCCTGCTGGGCGCATACGGACAGGACACGCCGGTACTGAGCGAGGAACAGGCACGCGGCGAACAGGCACGCGTACTGGAGACCGCCCCCGCCTTCTGGCTGGTGGACCCGCTGGACGGCACCTCCAATTTCGCCGGTGGCATGCCCTTCTTCGCCATCTCCATCGCCCGCATCGAGGGTGACCGGGTCACCCATGGCGCGACCTACGATCCGGTACGCGAAGAACTCTTTACCGCCACCGAAGACAGCGCGCTGGAGCTCAACGGGGTCACCCCGCCGGCGACCACTCGCCCTCCCGTCACGGAGCTGGGCCGCGCCATCGCCCTGGTGGACTACAAGCGCCTGGATGCCCCCCTGGCGGGTGAACTGGCCTGCAACGCGCCGTTTCGCTCGCAACGCAACCTCGGCGCCTGCGCCCTGGAGTGGGCCTGGCTGGCCGCCGGCCGCGCCGATCTGTACCTGCACGGTGGCCAGGCCCCATGGGACAGCGCGGCCGGTGGGCTGATGCTCGCCCGCGCCGGCGGTGCCATGTGCAACCTCGCGGGCGAGCCCGTATTCGGACGATCGCTGACCAAGCGCTCCGCGGTGGCGGCGCGCTCCGACACCCTGCTCGCCGACTGGCGGGCGTGGCTGGCCCCTTGGCTTGCCGCCCCGGAGACCCCCTCGTGATCCGCCGCCGCAAGTCCGGCGGTGGCGCACGCCTGGGCGTCGGCAGCGCCGACTTCACCCCACGCTACCTGCCGATCGCATGGAAGATCGTCGCGGCGATCGCCGGGCTGACACTGGCCGGGATCGTGACCCTGTCGGCTGTGGTGCTGAACCAGGTCAGCAACGTGCTGGACAACCAGATTCGCGCCCAGGCCGAGAGCACCGTGGCGCCGGTCGCGCGGACCTCGGCGGAACTGATGCTGGCCGAGGACTACCTGACCCTGGAGACCCTGCTGAACTCACTGGTGGAGGAGGGGCGCGTCGAGTCCATCGCCGCCTACGCGATCGACCGCGGTCAGGTTGCCCGCGCCGGGACACCGCCGGAGCAATCCCTCACCGACGGGGTGTGGCCATTGGCACCGACGATGGAACCCTACCGACGCAACGTGCGCTTTCAGGACGTACAGGTGGGCTACATCGAGGCCTACATCGACACCTCGCCAATGCAGGAGCTAATCCGCAACACCCTGAACGCCGGGATCGCCACGGCCGTCGGGGTGTTTCTGCTGAGCCTGATCCTGGCAATCGACATCAGCAAGCGCCTGGTGCGCCCACTGGAACGCCTGGCCGAGAGCATGCGTTCGCGCGCCCGCCCCATGGATGACCAGGGCAACACGCTGCCGATGGTGCGCCAGGACGAGATCGCCCAGCTGACCGACGCCTTCAACGATATGGCGCGCGACCTGCTGCGCAAGGACCAGGTCGAGGCCGCCCTGCGCCGCTACGTGTCGGACGCCATCGCCCAGGACATCCTGGAGAATCTGGACCGGGTGGAGCTGGGCGGACGCGCACTGGAGGGATCGGTACTGTTTGCCGACATCCAGGGCTACACCGCGCTTTCGGAGCGCTGCAGCCCGGAGGCCCTGGGCCGCATGCTCAACGAATTCTTCGGTCCGATGTCGGAATGCATTGCCCGTCACGGCGGCACGGTGGACAAGTACATGGGCGACTGTACCATGGCGGTGTTCGGCCTCGGGGCGGATGCCGGGAACCATCGCCTGACCGCTGTGCAGACCGGCCTGGCCCTGCTGGACACCGTCGCCTCGATCAACGCCGAGCGTGAACGCCGCGGCGATACCCGGGTGGAGTTCCGTATCGGCCTGAATGCCGGCGAGATGCTGGCCGGCAACATGGGGGCCGAAGACCGCATGCAGTTCACCGTGGTCGGCGACACCGTCAACCTCGCAGCCCGCCTGGTCACAGTCGCGCCCCCCGGCGGGCTGGTCACGACTGCCGCATTCATGGAGCACGAGCAGGTGAAGGGACAGTTCCGCACCGAAGACTGGGGCACCCACGAGCTGCACGGGGTCAGCGAAGCCGTGCCCACCACCCGGGTACTGAACGCTACGGATCGCACATGACTGCAGCCCGCGGCCTGCTCCCGCTCGCGAGTATCCTGCTGGCCCTTCTGCTGGTCCAGGGCTGCGCCGCTCTGGACCCCTTCGCCCCGCCCGAGCAGCGCATCGAACGCGCCCTGGAGACGGGTAACTACCAGCATGCCCTCGAGCTGATCGACGAGAACGACCCGGAACCGCGAGCCCGATGGGCCGAGCGCCGGGCAGCCATCGAGGACGAGGCCGCGACCGCCGCGGCCGAGGCGATGCACGAGGCGCGCGCCGCCTCGGCCGAAGGCGCGGTCGCTCAGGCCCTGGAGATCCTCGAGACGGCCGAGGCACAACTGCCGCCGGACAGCGAACGTCGGGAATTCATCAGCCAACTGGAACGCCAGCGACAGGTTGGATTGCAGACCCTGCAGCAGCGCCACGACATCCTCGAGGCGCGCGCCCTGGTCCAGCGGCTGCGCCTGCTCGAGGTGATGCGTCCGTTGGTGCGCCACAGCGAACGGCTGCCGGACGATCCCGACCGCCTTGCCAATCGTCGCGAGCCTCTGGCGCGGGCGCTGGATGGCTACGCCGCCGGCACCGATGGCGAGGAACGCCTGGAGCTACTGCACCTGGCCCAGGGCCTGGCCTCCGACTCCGAACGCGCAGAACGCATCGCGCGCCTGGAGCGGGAACTGCGCCAGGCCGAAGCCCCCGAGATCGAGGAAGAGGTCCCGCGTTCCACCATCAATGCACGCCTGCGTCAGGCCCTGGAGGCGGGCGAATTGTCCACGGCGGCGCGCTGGTGCCGCAACGAGATCACCCCCGACACCGACGCCTCCGGCCCGGACCAGGCCGCCCAGCGAGCCCATCGCGCGCTGTGCGAGGAATGGCGCGAGCGCCGAGACGCGCGCGCCGAGACGCTGCTGGAGGAGGGCCGCAGCCATTACTCCGCCGGTGACATCGAAGAGGCCCTGAGACACTGGGAAGAGGGGCTCGAACTGGCGCCCGACCATGCCGGACTCCTCTCGGCCCACGAGCGTGCGCTGCGCGTGGTCGAACGCCTGGAGAGCCTGCGCGTGCCGGAACCGCTCCCCGAAGCGGAGGCAGACAGCCCGCCCGACGACGTCCCACAGGCCGAGCCCGATGCTCCGTAGCGCGCGATCCGGCGGCCGGCGCTGCGGGCCGCGCGTATTCGCCGTAGAATACGGCCCGCCCACCGGAGCAAGAGCCCGCCACGCATGAATCCCGCCGTCCAGGAACTGATCGCCGACGAACCCCACCGCGTCCTGCAACTGGGCGACACCGAAGTCGTGGTGCTGGGCACCGCGCACGTGTCGCGCGCCAGCGCCGACAAGGTCCGAGCCCTGATCGACACGGGGGCCTTTGACAGCGTGGCGGTCGAGCTGTGCGAAAGCCGTCAGCGCGCGATGCTGGACCCCGACGCAGTCGGGCGCATGGATCTGTTCAGCGTGATGCGCAAGGGCCAGGCCCCGATGATCGCCGCCAGCCTGGCGCTCGGGGCCTACCAGCAACGCCTGGCCGACCAGTACGGCATCGAACCCGGCGCCGAGATGCGCGCGGCCATGGACGGCGCCCTGGACAATGGCCTCCCCCTGGCCCTGATCGACCGGGATATCGGCCTGACCCTGCGCCGCACCTACCGCGCAGTGCGCTGGTGGGAACGCATGGGGCTGATCGGCGGACTGTTCAGCTCCGTACTCTCGCGCGAGAAGATCGACGAATCCGAGATCGAGCGCCTGAAGGAAGGCGACATGCTGGAGTCCACCTTCAGCGAGTTCGCCGAGCAGTCCGAGGACCTCTACCGCACCCTGATCGAAGAGCGCGACCACTACATGGCCGCCCACCTGCGCCGCCTCGCGGCCAACCCGGAGACGCACTGCACCCTGGCGGTGGTGGGGGCTGGCCACCTGCCCGGGATTGCCGAACAGGCCGAGGATCACCTGACCCCGCCGGACGCGATCCTCGACGCCCTGGACCAGGCCCCGCCCAAGGCGCGCTGGCCCAAGGTCGTCCCGTGGGTGGTGATCGGGATCATCCTCGCCGGCTTTGCCATCGGGTTCTCGCGCAACCCGGATATCGGCCTGCAGATGGTGATCGACTGGGTACTGATCAACGGCGGGCTGGCGGCCCTCGGCGCGATCATCGCCCTGGCCCATCCGCTAACCGTGCTCACCGCGGCCCTGGCGGCCCCGCTGACCTCGCTGAATCCCACCATCGGGGTCGGCTTTGTGGCGGCCGCGGCCGAGCTGTTCCTGCGCAAGCCGCGGGTCTCCGACTTTGCCAGTCTGCGTCAGGACACCACCACGCCACGCGGCTGGTGGCGCAACCGCGTCTCGCGCGTGTTGCTGGTGTTCCTGCTGACCACGCTGGGCTCGGCCGCCGGCACCTACATCGGCGGCGCCCGCATCTTCAGCCATCTCTTCGGCAGCTAATCTCCTCCCCCGCGCGCTTCAGGAGTCCACCCCGAAGCGCGCGAAGGGCGATTTCACCACAGAGGGGACCGAGAGGACGGGTGTGTTGGCAGCACGACCTAGTCGAAGCCGTGGCCCTCGCAATGCTGGAAGTTCTGAGGCCGCAGTGCCCGTCGTCATCGCAAGCCGCGAAGCGGCGTGGCGATCTGCGTGCGCGAACTGGCGCGGGGTGTGGGTAGTGCCTCGATCGCTAAACAACGCCCCGACGGATCCGCCACCTCGCCTTTCTTCGTGGCCTCCGTGGTGAATCGCCCTGGACCTTTCCCTTCTGCGTGTCTTCGGGCGCTTCGTGGTTGCAAGACCCGCTTATTCGGGGATGCGCAGCACGAGCTTGCCGCGGCGGCCGCCGGCTTCGATGCGCCGGTGGGCCTCGGCGGCCTCGGCCAGCGGGAGGGTATCCTCGACGTTGACCTGCAAGCGACCGCTGGCCAGCCGGGCCAGACCCTCGGCCACCAGGGTGGCCTGGTGCTTCAGACGGCGGCGATCATTCTCCAGCATCGGGGTCAGCATCAGCTCCAGGCTGATGCTCGGGTTGCGCAGCCGCGCCGAGTTCCAGTCGGTATCCTCCGGGGGGGCCAGAAGGGTCACCAGATCCCCGCCATAGGCCACCTGCGTCAGGCCCTCGCGGAAGACCTCGCCACCAACGGTGTCCAGCACGATGTCGAAGCCACGCCCATCGGTGTACTGCATGATCGCGTCCGCGGCATCCGGCTTGCGCAGGTCGACGACATCGCCCCCAAGTGCGGTGACAATCGTGCCCGCCTCGTCGCGCCGCACCAGCCCCAGTACCCGGCCGCCGGCAGCGCGTGCGATCTGTACGGCCATCTGCCCGACCCCGCCGGCCGCCGCGTGAACCAGCACGCTCTGGCCGCGCTGCAGGTCGGCCCGCTCGAACAGGGCCTCCCAGGCGGTCAGCCAGGTAAGCGGCAGGGCGGCGGCCTGGGCATCGGATACCGCCGCCGGCACCGGGACCACCGCGGCCTCGGGCACCACGACCTGTTCGGCGTAGGTCCCCGGATCGGCCCCGACCCCACCAAAACAGAAGGCAACCCGCTGCCCCGGCCGCGCGTGATGCACGGCGCTGCCACATTCCTCGATGATGCCCACCCCATCGCAGCCCGGCGTGTTGCGCGGCGCACCGGGGACGATCATGCCCCCGGCGCGCACCTTCGTATCCACCGGATTGACACCGGCCGCCAGCATCCGGATGCGGACCTGGTCGGGGGCCGTGAGCGCCGGCGCCGCTACTTCGTCCAGACGCAGGGCCTCGGCGGCTCCGGGTTCGTCGAACACGACTGCTCGCATGAATACTCCTCGTTGCATGGGGATTCGTGGAAACGCGCGCCGACCGCCCCGGGACAGCCTACAGGCCGATCCCGATGCCTATGCCAAAGCGCACACCACCGGAAGATCGTGCCGGCTCGGGCTCCGGCCACAGGTGCACCGAGTGGGCCTCCAGCACCGGGAAGACGTAGTCCAGCTCGCCGATCCGGCCGTCCTCGACCCCGGTCACCGTGCCGACACCGGTAATCCGGCGCCCGGCACGATAGTCCACCGGGTCGGCGAAGCCCTCCACACGCAGGCGGAAACGTCCGGTGGTGGACTGCCGCGTCTGTGGCTCCTGACGACTGAGCGGGTACCCGACCACCTCGATGAAGGTCGCCTCGGCGCGATTGTCCACGCGCGCGATCACCCCGCCCCATACCTGCTCGTCGGGCGGCAGGCTGTCGGCGGTGACTGCACGCGGCTCGACCTGCACGGCCGGGTCATCCGGGGCCTCCAGCGGGCCGGAGGCGCAGGCGACCAGGAACACGGGCAGCAGCAATGCCAGAAAAGGACGCAAGAATCGGGTCATGCTCACCAGTACCAGGGATGCGGGTGATAACGCCCATAGAGGCCGTAACGCGGGCCCCAGGGGCTATAGAACGGGTCATAAAACGGGTCGTAGAACGGATCGCGATAGCCGCGCTCCGCCGGTGGCGGGCGCCGCGACCACAGGTAGACCGCATCCGCCTGCAGCGTAACGAAGGTATAGGCGTAGTCACCGATGCGGCCCTCCTCGATCCCGTGGATGACACCCCGCACGGTCACCTCGCGGCCTTCCTTGTAAATCTGCGGGTCGAGGAAACCGCTGCTGACCACGCGGAAGCGCCCGGGTGAGCGATCCGCCTCCTGTGGTCGCCCCTGGCGATCAAGTTCGCGGGCCACCACCTCCAGCCGGGTACCGCCCGAGGTGTTCTCGATGTCCGCAATCACTCCGCCCCAGACCACGGTCTCGCCCTTCACGGCCTCGGGATCCGCCAGCACCTGATCGCGATCGGGGGCGGCAGCAGGCAACGGGGAAAGGGCCGCCGGAACCCCGGCACACCCTGTCAGCAGGAGCAGCAGCCCCGCCAGGACCAGCGCGCGCAATCGTACAAGTGGCAATGCCCGACTCTGCATAGCCGATGGGACTCGCACCGCATCCCCAAGTTCACGGCGAGCGGTCATGGCCGCGGCTCCCCCTCGTGCGCCGGATCGCAAAGGTCCTGCACCGCCAGCACCTCGTGCTGGGCCTCCTCCACCGCAGAGAGCAAGACCTCGGGGGCCAGGTGCAGGGCGTCCCACACCGCCGGATCTACCGGGGGCGCATCCGCCCAGTCGCGTGAATCGATCTCGGCGAGATGGGCACCGGTGTTGGCCAGATGCACCAGCATCACGGCGGTGCGATTGCGCTCCGGCGCCTGCAGCGGCTGATGGTGACCGGCGAGGCAGTCGACCAGGAGTTCCGGCAGACCCCAGTGCGCGGCCAGGGCCCCACCCAGCTGCGCATGATCGAAGCCCAGTTGCGCGCGCTCCGCGCCCTGCGGGCTCAGGCCGTCGCCAACATCCAGACTGGAGAGGAAGGCCCGGTGGGCCGATTCCGGCGACTGCGAGAACAACAACAGCTTGCCAAGATCATGCAGCAGGCCGGCCAGGAAGATCCCGCTGGCCTGGCGCGGCAGCACGCGCATCGCTAGTTGCCGCGCGATCACCGCGCAGTAGGCCGAATGGCGCCAGAACACCTCCAGCGGCAGGCGCTCCTGATCCGGGATGCTGGCCGTGGCGCGGGTGATCGCGCTCGCCACCACCAGACGCTGCAGGGCATCGCGACCCAGCATGGCAATCGCGCGGTCCACCGAGTCAACCGGACGCGCCGGGGCATAGGCAGGGCTGTTGGCGATGCGCAGGACCAGGGCCACCAGGCCGGGATCGCGTCCCAGGCTGCTGGCGATCCTGGCAGCCGTGGCATCGTCGTCCTCCAGCAGGCGCGCAACCTCGAACACCACCTGTGGCATGGCCAGAAGCTTGTCAGCCGACTGGACGCGGGCCTCAAGGGAATCGTTGGCGGATCGGTCGGACATGGATGGATCCTCTTGCCGAGGCGGAACGGGGATCGCTGCGCCTCACTCGTCCTGTTTCGAGGCCACCTCGCGCACGTGGCCCCGACCTCTCTACTGTAGCCGCTGTCCCCTTCGTTGTAACCCGGCCGGGCCCGAACCATACTCGCAGGCCCGGGTCGAAAATACGACGCTTCGTCCACCAAGGAGGTGCCCATATGTTTAGCAAGTCCGCATTTGCGCCGCTGGCCGTTTTGCTCGCCGGCCTGCTCCCCGGCATGGCCCTGGCCGGCATCCAGACCGAAGAGATCGCCTACGACCATGACGGCGACGAGATGACCGGCTATCTGGCCCACCCCGAAGGCGACGGGCCACACCCGGCGGTCCTGGTCATTCACGAATGGTGGGGCCACAACGACTACGCCCGCGACCGTGCCGAGCAGCTGGCCCGCGAGGGCTACACCGCCTTCGCCCTGGATATGTACGGCAGCGGCAAGCTGGCCGATCACCCGTCTACCGCCGGCGAGTTCGCCGGGGAAATCCGCGAGAATCGCGACCTGATGCTGGGCCGCTTCCAGGCCGCCTACGACTGGCTGCGCGCGCATGATGCCAGCGCGGATACGGCGCCCTCCGCAGTCGGCTACTGCTTCGGCGGCACCGTGGCCCTCGAGGCCGCGCGCGCAGGGATGGACCTGAACGTGGCGGCGAGCTTCCACGGCGGCCTGGCAACCGAGCACCCGGCCGAGGTCGGCAAGGTGTCGGCCGAACTGCTGTCCTTCACCGGTACCGCAGACCCGATGATCCCGCCGGAGCAGGTCGCCGGTTTCCAGAAGGAGATGCAGGAGGCCGAAGTACGCTACACCGTGGTGGAATTCTCCGGTGTGAAGCACAGCTTCACTAATCCGGGGGCCGATGCCATTGCCGAGGAGTTCGGCATGCCGGTCGGCTATGACGCGCGCGCCGACCACGATTCCTGGAACCACCTGCTGGGTGTCCTCCGCGATCGGCACTAAACCCGATGTACGGCGGGCACTGCCAGGTGCCCGCCCCTTTCACGCGGAGCCTCAGGTCCCGCGCAGGTAGATCGCCACCCCCAGGACCACGATCACCGCCAGCACCCCGACAAACGCCAGCCGGAACCAGCGACGCCCCGCCAGACGTGCGGGTCGCGCGTGTTTCGCATCGAACAGGGGCGCCCGCAGGCTGTCCTCCGGCTCGGCCTTGACCGTTTCGCCCCGACTTGGCTCGCTCGCCGGCTCCGCCGCAGCAGTGGTGCTGTGGCCGGTCAGGGCATGTTCCAGATCACGGATCCGGCCACGCAGGTCCTGGTTGCGTTGCTGGGCCTCCGCGAGTTCCCGCTCGCGGGCCACCAGGCGGTCACCCAGATCCGAAGCCGAATCCTGGCTATCCGAACAGCGCTGCTCGGCCTCGGCCTGGGCCTTCTCGGCCGCCGCGGCGCGCTCGCACTGCTGGTTGCGCTCGCGGCGCAGGCGTTCGGCCTCGCCCCGCGCCACCTTCAGCTCCGTCTGCTGCTCCTCGCGCTGACGCTCCAGGTCGACGAGCTCGTGGTCCAGGCGGACATTCTCGCTCTCGAGCTCGCGCACCCGGCTACGCAGTTGTTCGGTCTCGTGGTCGGGCTCGGTCGACTCCGGGGGACCCTCAGCCTCGAGTTCTTCCACGCGCACACGCAAGGCCGCAAGCTCCTCCTCGCGGGCTGCGGCCTGTTCCGCTGCTGCCACGACCTCGTCGTCCCGCGCCCGCGCCTCGGCCAGCGCCGTCTCGGCCTCCTCCAGACGCCCCTGCAGAGTCTCGATCTCGCGATCCCGCTCTTCCGCGCGCTGGAATGCCGCCGTGGACTCGTCACGGGCCTCGCCCAGGGCGTTGCGCAGACGCTCCAGCTCTTTCTGCGCCTCGCGCTCATTGGAGGATTGTTGCCGCAGCATCAACTCGCGGCGCAGGCGCTCGACCTCGTCGCGCAACGCCTGGTTCTCGGCGGAGTCGGGGGCCCCTCCGGGGGCCGCCGGCTCGGGGACCGGCGGCGGTGGCAGGAGTTCGGCCACGACCTCGCGCACGCGGGTGGGAACAAACGGCTTCATCAGGACGGCATTGGCCCCCAGTGAGCGCCATTCGTCGCTGGCCGCCTCGTCGCTCTCCTGACCGGTCACGATCACCACCGGGAGGTCCGTGGGGAGGTCATCGACGCCATCACGAATACGCAGCAGGAGATCCTGCCCGTCGATGCCCGGCATCGAGAGATCGGTCAGCACCAGCCCGATATCGGGATACTGCTGAAGCAGTTCCAGTGCCTGTTCGCCGTCGGCCGCCTCGTAGACGGTGTTCTGACCCTGCAGGATACGTTGCAACGCAACCCGGATGACCTTGGAGTCATCCACCACGAGGATCGCGGCGCGTTTTGGGTCCGGTATCTGATCGCTCATGCTTCCCCCTGACTGACATCCGCCCGCCTGACAGCGGCACGGCCGCCGACCACGCTGTACCCCCAGTGGCCGAACATCCCTAGACTCGCAAGACTACGGGCCCCCGCGTCCGGATGCCAGTGGGGTCGCCGGGGCAACCGGACGCGGTTCACACTTTCTCGCTCCGGGCGATCGGCCCGCGGAGCGTCATGCGCGATCACCGCTCCGTGTTTGCTACACGGGCTTCGACTTCCACTTGACCGAATAGAGGTCGCGCCGACGATCACGCAGGTTGCGCACCGAGCCGTGATTGCGCAGCTCCTTCAGGTTGTCGAGGTCGAGATCCACGATCAGGGTCATCTCGGTGTTGGGGGTCGCCTCCGCGGCCACCGCGTCGTGCGGGAAGGCAAAGTCGGACGGGGTGAACACCGCAGCCTGGGAGTACTGCATGTCCATGTTCTCGACCTTGGGCAGGTTGCCCACCGAGCCGGACATGACCACGTAGCACTCGTTCTCGATCGCGCGGGCCTGGGCGCAGCGCCGTACCCGGAGATAGGCATTCTTGGTGTCGGTCCAGTAGGGCACGAACAGGATCTGCAGGCCGTGATCGGCCATCACCCGCGGCAGTTCGGGGAACTCCACGTCGTAGCAGATCAGGATCCCGATCTTGCCGAAGTCGGTGTCGAAGACATGCACCTCGTCGCCGCCCTGCAGTCCCCAGTAGGACACCTCGTCCGGGGTCACGTGGATCTTGTACTGGCGGTCCCAGGTGCCATCGCGACGGCACAGATAGGAGACATTGCGCAGGACATCATCCGTGTACTCGGGCATCGAGCCGGCCACGATGTTGATGTTGTAGGCGAGCGCCAGGCGCACCATCTCCTCGCGGACCGCCTCGGTGTACTCGGCCAGGCGGCGCACGGCCTCGGCCGGGTAGTCCTGGTTGAAGGCCCCCATCAACGGGCCGTTGAAGAATTCCGGGAACAGCACGCAGTCCGAGCGATAGCCGGAAACCGCATCGACGAAATACTCCACCTGCTGGAACAGGGAGTCCAGGTCCACCGTCGGGCGCATCTGCCACTGGACGACGCCGATGCGCACGTCCGAGCGGCTGCCGCCGATCAGCTTTTCCTTCTCCTCGTAGTAGATGTTCAGCCACTCGATCAGCGTCGCGTAGGCCCCGGACTTCTCGTCGTCCGGCAGGTAGTTGGTGATGATCTTGCGGACGTGAAAGTCGTTCGCCAGTTGGAATGTCAGGATCGGGTCGATGATCTCGTGGTTCTTCACCCGGCGCACATACTGCTGCGGCGTCAGCTCGTCGCGGTACTGTTCGTAGCCGGGGATACGCCCACCGGCGACGATGGCCCGCAGGTTCAGCTTCTCGCACAACTCCTTGCGCGCGTCGTACAGGCGCCGGCCCAGACGCAGCCCGCGATAGTCCGGATGCACGAAGATGTCCACGCCATAGAGCGTGTCGCCGTCCGGGTCGTGGGTAGTCAGGAAGCCATTCCCGGTGATCTGCCAGTAATTGTGCTGATCGCCGAAGCGCTTGTATTCGACGATCAGGCTGATCGCCGCGGCAACCACCTTGCCGTTGTCCTCGATACAGATCTGCCCCTCGGGGAAGCGCATCACCTGGGAGCGGAACTGCGCCTCGCTCCAGGCACCGTCGAGGTCGTGATAGACCCGCTCCATGATCTCGCGGATGTCCTCGTAGTCCTCGACCCGCGTCGGACGCAGGGTCAGATGGTGCTGGGGGTTCGACTCGTTGTCCGCGTCAGTGGTCACGCTTGGGGGCTCCGGGGTTGAGACAGAGTGGCAGGATGCACGGGGAGCGGGCGTGGATCAAAAGATCCAGGCCAGCATCAACCAGAAAAACACAAAGAACAGAAAAAAACCGGGGATCATGAACTGCAGTTCCCCGATCAGGCCCTCGCCGGCGGCCAGGGCGAATACGATCGACACCAGCACCGAGACGATGGCCGCGACCAGGGCCGCGTTCTTCAGGCCCATACCATCATCAAAGGTGAGCGCGACCCAGTCCGACAGCCCCGGCAGGGACACCGCTGCCGCCAGCACCAGCAAAGCCACCAGCAACGCGACCAGCGCCGAGGTGCCGAGCAGGATGCGCAGCGCCAGACGGCTGTCCCGCCGGTCCGCACGGCTCATGCCACGCCCTCCCGACGGCCTCGCACATATTCGCGCACCCGATTGGGGTCCGGGATGCCGTTAACCCGGAATTCCGGATTGTCCCCGGTGGTGTACACCGCGATGCGGCCCACGCGGAAGATGCGGTCGAAGAAACTCTGATCCACCTTCACCGTGCGGATCTGACCGATGTCGAGGTCCACATGCGACTTCGACAGCAGGCCCCGTTCCAGATGCACCTGATCGGCGTCGATGCGCAACCGTACCGAGCGCGTCTGGAGGTACCACCACAACAGGATCAGCAAGCCGAGGCCGAAGGCCGGGATCAGTAACACGCTAAGGATGAAGCCGAACGGATGATTGCGGAACATCGCCGGTCGAGCGTCGATCGCGGGTTCACGAGCAGACATGCGCGGACTCCAGTTGGGGACAAGCCCGTCCAGTTTGGCGCGGTACCCCAAACAAAGCGAGCCCCGCACGGGGCGGGGCTCGCAGTTTTCCGGGCAAGGGCCAGTCGGCCAGCCCACCCGGGGCAGGATCGCGAAGTTACGCGGTCCGGGCGTCGCGCTCGGCCTTGGCTTCCGCCTTGGCCTCGTCGCTGTCGTCGTAGCCGAGGTTCGGCGCGAGCCACCGCTCGGCCTCCTCGAACGACATGCCCTTGCGCTTGGCGTAGTCCTCGACCTGGTCGCGGTTGACCTTGCCGAGACCGAAGTAGCGCGATTCCGGATGCGCGAAGTACCAGCCGGAGACGGCCGAGACCGGCAGCATGGCGAAGCTCTCGGTGAGCGTCATGTCAGCATGCTCTTCCGGCTGCAGCATCTCCCACAAGGTCGCCTTCTCGGTGTGCTCCGGGCAGGCCGGGTAGCCGGGCGCCGGACGAATACCCTGGTACTTCTCCTCGATCAGGTCCTCGTTCTCCAGCGACTCGTCGGGGACATAGCCCCAGTATTCGCGGCGCACATGGTAGTGCATGCACTCGGCAAAGGCCTCGGCCAGACGGTCCGCCAGGCTCTTCACGAGGATGGCGTGATAGTCGTCGTTGGCCTTTTCGTATTCCTTGGCCTTGGCGTCGACATCACCACCGGCGCTGACCGCGAAGGCCCCGATGTAGTCCGGACCACCGGCTTCCTTGGGCATCACGAAATCGGCCAGCGAATGGCTCGGCTGCCCGCGACGCTTCTCGGTCTGCTGACGCAGATGGTGCAGCTTCTTCAGGACCTTGGAGCGGCTGTCGTCGGTGTACACCTCGATGTCGTCGTCATCAACGGTGTTCGCCGGGAAGAAGCCGACCACGCCACGGCAGGTGACCCACTTTTCGTCGATCATCCGCTTCAGCATGTCCTTGCCATCCTTGAACAGCTTGCGCGCCTCTTCGCCGACCTTCTCGTCATCCAGGATGCGCGGGTAGGCGGCGTGCAGCTGCCAGGAGTGGAAGAACGGCGTCCAGTCGATGTACTTGGCGACCTCGTTGAGATCGTAATCATCGAAGCGCAGCAGTACGGTGCCGTCGCCATGCGGGTGCAGCACCTTCGGCTGCCCCGGCAGTTCGTCGGTTTCCAGCGCCTTCGGTTTCGGCGGCGTGTAGTCGGACCAGTCGATTTTCGGCTTGTTGGCGCGCGCCTTGTCGAGCGTGACCCACTGGACCTTCTTCTTGCGCCCGGCGTTCTGCACGCGCAGCTTCTCGTACTCCTCGCGGACGTCGGCGGCGTACTTCTCGCGCAGCTCGGGGCTGATCAGACTCTGGGCCACGCCCACGGCACGCGAGGCGTCCTTCACCCAGACCACCGGGCCGGAGTAGTTCGGCTCGATCTTCACCGCGGTGTGGGCGCGCGAGGTCGTCGCGCCGCCGATCATCAGCGGGGTCTTCATGCCTTCACGTTCGAGGTCGGCGGCGAAGTTGGCCATCTCCTCCAGCGAGGGGGTAATCAGACCGGACAGGCCGATGACGTCGACGTCGTGTTCCTTGGCGGCCTTCAGGATCGAGGCCCCCGGCTGCATCACACCGATGTCGATGACCTCGAAGTTGTTGCACTGCAGCACCACGCCCACGATGTTCTTGCCGATGTCGTGGACGTCGCCCTTCACCGTGGCCATCAGGATCCGGCCGTTGTTCTCGGTGCCGGTCTTCTCGGCCTCGATGTACGGGATCAGGTGGGCCACGGCCTTCTTCATCACGCGGGCGGACTTGACCACCTGCGGCAGGAACATCTTGCCCTCGCCGAACAGGTCGCCGACCACGTTCATGCCGTCCATCAGGGGGCCTTCGATCACCTGGATCGGGCGGTCATACGCCTGGCGTGCCTCTTCGGTGTCGTCGACCACGTAGGTGTCGATACCCTTGACCAGGGAGTGCTCGAGACGCTTGGAGACTTCCCATTCGCGCCACTCGAGGTTCTCTTCCTTCTTGCCGCCGCCCTGGCCCTTGTACTCCTCGGACAGTTCGAGCAAACGGTCAGTGGCGTCGTCGCGGCGGTTCAGGACCACGTCCTCGACCGCTTCCTTCAGCTTCGCGTCGATATCGTCGTAGACCGCCAGCTGGCCGGCGTTGACGATACCCATGTCCATGCCCGCCTTGATGGCGTGATACAGGAAGACGGCGTGGATCGCCTCGCGCACCGGCTCGTTGCCGCGGAAGGAGAACGATACGTTGGACACGCCACCGGAGATCAGCGCGTGCGGCAGGTCGTTCTTGATGCGGCGGGTGGCCTCGATGAAGTCCACGCCGTAGTTGTTGTGCTCTTCGATGCCGGTGGCAACCGCGAAGATGTTCGGGTCGAAGATAATGTCCTCGGCCGGGAAGCCAACCTTCTCGGTCAGCAGCTTGTAGGCCCGGGTGCAGATCTCGACGCGACGCTGCTCGTTATCCGCCTGGCCGTCCTCGTCGAAGGCCATGACCACGATCGCGGCGCCATAGCGGCGGCACAGCTGGGCCTGCTTGATGAAGTTTTCCTCGCCCTCCTTCATGGAGATCGAGTTGACCACCGGCTTGCCCTGCACGCACTTCAGGCCCGCTTCGATGATCTCGAACTTGGAGGAGTCGATCATCACCGGGACGCGGGCGATATCGGGCTCGCCGGCCAGCAGATTCAGGAAGCGGACCATTGCCTCCTGCGACTCCAGCATGCCCTCGTCCATGTTGATGTCGATGATCTGGGCGCCGCCCTCGACCTGATTCAGCGCGACTTCCAGCGCGACGTCGAATTCCTCGTTCTGGATCAGGCGCAGGAACTTGCGCGACCCGGTCACGTTGGTGCGCTCGCCGACGTTCACGAACAGCGAATCATCGGTGATGTTGCACGGCTCGAGACCCGACAGGCGGCAGGCCGGGGCGATCTCCGGCAGCTTGCGCGGCGCGTGCTTCTCGACCGCCTCGCGCATGGCCCGGATGTGCTCCGGCAGCGTGCCACAGCAACCGCCGATAATGTTCAGCAGGCCCTGCTCGGCCCACGGGCCGACATCCGCGGCCATCTGCTCCGGGCTCTCGTCATAGTCGCCGAACTCGTTCGGCAGGCCGGCGTTCGGGTGCGCGGACACAAAGGTATCGGCGATGCGCGAAAGCTCTTCCACGTACTGGCGCATTTCCTTGGCACCCAGCGCGCAGTTCAGGCCGATCGAGACCGGATTGGCGTGACGCACGGAGTTCCAGAAGGCCTCGGTGGTCTGGCCGGACAGGGTACGGCCGGAGGCGTCGGTGATCGTGCCGGAGATCATGATCGGGAGGTCCTTCCCGAGCTCGTCTTCCAGCGTCTTCACCGCGAAGATCGCGGCCTTGGCGTTCAGGGTGTCGAACACCGTCTCGATCAGCAGCAGATCGACGCCACCCTCGACCAGGGCCTCGGCCGCTTCCTTGTAGGACTCGACCAGGGTGTCGAAATCGACGTTACGCGCGCCGGGGTCATTCACGTCCGGGGAGATCGACGCGGTGCGGTTGGTCGGGCCAAGGATGCCGGCGACGTAGCGCGGCTTGTCCGGGGTCTTTTCGGTCCAGGCGTCGGCCGCCTTGCGCGCGAGCTTCGCGGATTCGCGGTTCAGCTCGGGGACCAGGTCCTCCATGTGGTAGTCCGCCATCGCGATGCGGGTACCGTTGAAGGTGTTGGCCTCGATGATGTCGGCACCGGCCTCGAGATAGTCGTTGTGGATCTGCTCGATGATATCCGGGCGGGTCAGCGACAGCAGGTCGTTGTTGCCCTTCAGGTCGGATTCCCAGTCCTTGAACCGCTCGCCGCGGTAATCGGCCTCGTCCAGCTTGTACAGCTGGATGGTGGTACCCATACCGCCGTCCAGGATCAGGATGCGCTCTTTCAGCGCGTTCTCGATGTCTTTGCGTGTTGCCGTCATGTGCCGTACACCATTGGTTTCGAATGGGATAAGTGTACACGCCGGGGTTCCATCCCGTGCGTGGAGCCCACCCTGGTGGCAGGCTCTTTCAAATTGCGTCGCAGCCCCGGATGCGGCCTGGTTGCGCCCGTGAACAGAGCTGTCACGATAGCGCCATGCAGGAACATCCGATCCGCTGGTTCATTACTGCCCCGCAGGCCTGCCCCTATCTGGACGACCGCGAGATGCAGAGTTTGCTGGTCGACCCCGCGGTCAGCCTGGGCGGCGCGCGCTTCGGCCAGCTACTGGCCGAGGGCTTTCGCCGCAGCGGTCAGTTTGTTTATCGGCATCACTGCCCCGAGTGCGCGGCCTGCGTGCCCGTACGCATCCCGGTTGCAGCCTTCCGCCCGAACCGGAGCCAGCGCCGCTGCCTGGATCGCAACCGCGATCTCGCGGTGACGATCCGCCGGCCGCCGGAACAGCCCGGGACATCGCCCGCCGCCGATCTCGACGGGCACATGCCACTGTTCTCGCGCTACCAGACCGCCCGTCACACGGGCGGTGGCATGGAACAGATGGGACGCGAGGAATACGCGGGAATGCTCGCCCACCGCAACGGCCCAGTGGATCTGATCGAATTCCGCCAGGCCGACACGCTGGTCGCGGTGGCCGTCACCGACCGCACCCCACAGGGGTTGTCGGCGATGTACAGCTTCTTCGATCCGGATCAGCCGCGCCGCGGCCTGGGCACCCTCGCAATCCTGACCCAGGTGGCGCATGCGCACCGCCTGGGTCTGCCCCATGTCTACCTCGGCTACTGGATCGACCAGGCGCCGAAGATGGAATACAAGACCCGGTTCCAGCCGCTCGAAGGCCGCATGGACGGGGTCTGGAGGCGGCTGCCCGCCTGACGGCGGGCCAGCCACCCCTCGCGCGCGGCCTAGCGGGCCGGCTTGCGGAAGCGGAAGATGCCCCAGGTCAGGTAGCCCGAGTTGCCGCCATCGACCCAGTGCTGCAGGCCCTGCTTCATGCGGTCGATGTAGTCCTGCGAGATGTAGTTCTTCAACTCGTCCTCGCGGGACTCGAGCTCCTGCTTCACGCGACCGTAATGGGTCGAGATCTGGCTGGAGTGTTCCTCGAAGCTGACCTCTTCCAGGCCGGCCGCCTTGGCCGCCTCGCGGTACAGCGCCGGGCTCGCCAGCGAATCCAGGTGGATACGGGCCAGAATCGGGTCCAGCACGCCATCCGGGCAATCGTCGGTCTGCATCGGATCGGTGAAGATCAGCCAGCCACCCGGCTTCAGGACGCGCGCGGCCTCCTGGATCACCTTTTTCTTTGCCTCGTTCTGGCTGTGCAGGAAGGAGTCCTCGGACCAGACAACGTCATAGGACGCGTCCGGCTCGTCGACCTTCTCGAAGGAGCCATCGACCACGGTGATCTTGTCGTCGAGGTGGCGCGCCTTGTTGATCTCGCGATCGCGCTCGTTTTCCTTCTCGGACAGGTTCAGCGCGGTGACATCGCAACCGTAGTTTTCCACCAGGTAGCGGGCGACACCGCCGTAGCCGGCGCCCATGTCGAGCACGCGCCATTCCGGCTGCGGCTCGCCCAGGAGGTCGGACATGTGCGCGACCGTGCGACGGCTGGCGTCGCCGATCGGCTCGTCCTTGTACTCGTACAGCCCGATATGGAGGTCTTCACCGCCCCACACCATCTTGTAGAAGGTGTCGGCGTCCTCGCTGTTGTAGTAGTCGCGAGCGGTTTCGACTACGTCGGAGTAGTTCTCGCTCATCGTTCCTCGCCCTCGATATAACGCTTGTCGGCCACGTGGATGAAGAAGTCCGGATCACTCTCGCGATAGGTCTCCTGGAAGTCCCCGTAGGTCTCGATCTTCTGGAAACCGACCTCGCGCATCAGGCGGCGGACATAGGCCTTGCGCAGCGGGAACATGTTCAGGAAGTACTCGGAACCATCCGGGAACTTGTACTGGAAGCGCGCCAGGCCTTCGTCAACGTGGGCCGGCTGCACCTGGACGTTGTCGCCGCAGTAGTAGTAGGTGTGCTTGGACGAGTAACCGTGGTCCATGATGGTGTCGTAGTTGCGCTGGTCGAGGATCAGCACGCCATCGTGGTTCAGGGCGGAGTAGAACTCGGCCAGGGCCTTGCGGCGGTCGTGTTCATTGAACAGGTGGGTAAACGAGTTGCCCAGGCAGACGACGGCGTCGTAGCGGCCGTAGATGTCGCGATTCAGCATGCGCCAGTCGGCCTGCACGGTGCGCAGGATGTGACCCCGCTTGCGACCATTCTCGAAGGCCTTGACGAGCATCTCGGGGGCGCCGTCGGCGGTCACCACGTCAAAGCCCGCTTCACGCAACTGCACGGAATGGAAGCCGGTGCCGGCGGCGACGTCGAGCACGCGCTTGGCGCCGCGCTTCTTCAGTTCTTCGATGAAGAAGGTGCCTTCGCTCTTGGCGCGGTTGTCCCAGTCGATCAGGTCATCCCACTTGTCGACGAAGCCGGTGGTGTACTCGTTGAGATAGTTCTCGGTATCGCGACGTTCGGTCGGCTTTTCGCCGAAGTCCTGATCATTCTTGATATTCGCTGCCATGCTGGTTCCTCTTGGCTTTGCTGCTGTTGTAAGCGTGACCGGGCCGGCCTCTGGGCCGATCCGTCGGCACAACACCCCGCAAACGCAGTAAACCGCGACCTCCGCATCACACGGCGGTCTCGCCAGCAGCCCGATCGAGCCAGGCGGGTGCCGCCCGGTGTTCGGGTATCAATGCGCCGGGTGCGTTGTTCGCAGCACCCGACACCGGCCTGGCCGGTTCTTCCTGCACATCCGGAGGGCAATCGGTACCCGGATGCCGAGCCGTGGTCTGGCGGGCCCATCCCGCCTGGCTCGGGGATCGTTTACGGCGCCGCGCGATGCGTCTGAACGCGGGCGTTGTGTCCGAAATCGTTTTTATACCCTGAAGGTTTTGCGCAAAAATTACAAGCTGAGGGCCCGTCTGGCGACCTCGGCTTCGCGACGCCGAATGCCGATCCATCCGGGCCGCGCGTTCGATATAATGGTCGTTTTGCAGCGATCCCGAGGTCCCGCATGACCCCCAGCCGCCCTATCCAGCGCGCCCTTTTGTCGGTCTCCGAGAAGACCGGCGTCGTGGAGCTCGCCCGCGCCCTGCATGAACGCGGCGTCGAGCTTCTGTCCACCGGCGGGACCGCCCGCCTGCTGGCCGAAAACAACCTTCCGGTCATCGAGGTTTCCGCGCACACGGGCTTCCCCGAGATCATGGATGGCCGGGTCAAGACCCTGCACCCGCGCATCCACGGCGGGCTGCTGGGCCGGCGCGACATCGACTCCGCGGTGATGGCCGAGCAGGACATCCCGCCGATCGACCTGCTGGTCGTCAATCTCTACCCGTTCGAGGCAGCAGTGGCCCGTCCCGGCTGCAGCCTTGAGGACGCCATCGAAAACATCGACATCGGCGGCCCGGCCATGCTGCGCGCGGCGGCCAAAAACTACCGCGACGTGGCCGTGGCCACCAGCCCCGACCAGTACAGCGAGATCGCCGCGGCCATCGGCGACCAGGGCGAGGTCCCGCCGTCGCTGCGCTTCCGTCTGGCGGTGGCGGCCTTCGATCACGTGGCACGCTACGATGCCGCGATCAGCAACTACCTGTCGGGCCTGGACGAGGATGGCGAGACGGCGCCCTTCCCCGGGCAACTGAACGCCACCTTCGAGCGGGTGGAGACCCTGCGCTACGGCGAGAACCCGCACCAGCGCGCCGCGTTCTACCGCGACCCGCAGCCCACCCCCGGCACCCTGGCCAGCTACCACCAGCATCAGGGCAAATCGCTGTCCTACAACAACCTGGCGGATGCCGATGCCGCCTGGGAGTGCGTGCGCCAGTTCGAGTCCGGGGCCTGCGTGATCGTCAAGCACGCCAACCCCTGCGGCGTGGCCGTTGCCCCGACCCAGCTGATGGCCTACGAACGCGCCTTCCAGACCGACCCGACCTCCGCCTTCGGCGGCATCATTGCCTTCAACCGCCCGCTGGACGGCGACACCGCGCACGCGATCGTCAGCCGCCAGTTCGTCGAGGTGGTCATCGCCCCCGAGATCACGCCGGGCGCCCTGCGCGCGCTGGCCACCAAGAAGAATGTTCGCGTGCTGGAGATCCCGCCGGCGGGTGTCGGTCCCGGCCTCGACTACAAGCGCATCGGCGGCGGGCTCCTGGTACAGGATGCCGATCACGGCAGCCTGGCCGATGTGGAGCTGAAGACCGTGACCGCGCGCGCGCCCTCCGAACAGGAGATGAAGGACCTCTGCTTCGCCTGGCAGGTGGGCAAGTACGTGAAGTCCAACGCGATCGTCTACGCCCGCGACGAACAGACCATCGGGGTCGGGGCCGGGCAGATGAGCCGCGTGTACTCCGCCCGCATCGCCGGCATCAAGGCCGCCGACGAGGGCCTGCAGGTGGCCGGCTCGGTGATGGCCTCGGATGCCTTCTTCCCGTTCCGTGACGGCATCGATGCCGCCGCCGAGGCCGGCATCACCGCGGTGATCCAGCCGGGCGGCTCGATGCGCGACCAGGAGGTCATCGACGCGGCCAACGAGCACGACATCGCCATGCTGTTCACCGGCATGCGCCACTTCCGTCACTGAGGTCCTGATGAACGTACTGGTAATCGGCAACGGCGGACGCGAGCACGCGCTGGCCTGGAAGCTGGCGCAGTCCCCGCGCATCGAACGCGTGCTGGTGGCGCCGGGCAACGCAGGCACCGCGCGCGAGGCCAAGTGCGAGAACGTCGAGGTCGGCGTGACCGACATCGACGCGCTGCTGGCGCTGGCGGAGCGCGAGGCCGTCGACTTTACCGTGGTCGGGCCCGAGGCCCCGCTGGTGGCCGGCGTGGTGGATGCGTTCCGCGCCGCGGGCCGGCGCTGCTTCGGCCCCTCTGCCCGGGCCGCACAGCTGGAGGGCTCGAAGTCCTTCGCCAAGGACTTCATGCAGCGCCACGGCATCCCGACCGCCGCCTACGGCAGCTTCGAGGACGAAACGGCGGCGCTGGAGTTCATCGCCGCCCACGGCGCGCCCATCGTGGTCAAGGCCGACGGCCTCGCCGCCGGCAAGGGCGTGATCCTCGCGCAGACGGAGGACGAGGCGCGCGCCGCGGTGCACGACATGCTGGCCGGTAACGCGTTTGGCGCGGCCGGCAACCGGGTCGTGATCGAGGAATTCCTGACCGGGGAAGAGGCCAGCTTCATCTGCATGGTGGACGGCGAGCACGTACTGCCCCTGGCCTCCTCGCAGGACCACAAGGCGCGTGACAACGGTGATCAGGGCCCCAACACCGGCGGCATGGGCGCCTACTCCCCGGCCCCGGTGGTGACCGACCACCTCCACGAGCGCATCCTGCGCGAGGTCATCGAGCCGACCGTGCGGGGCATGGCCTTGGACGGCGAGCGCTATACCGGCTTTCTCTATGCCGGCGTGATGATCGACGCCGCGGGCCATCCGAAGGTACTGGAGTTCAACTGCCGCTTCGGCGACCCGGAGACCCAGCCGATCCTGAGCCGCCTGGACTCCGACCTCACCGAACTGGTGGAGGCCGCGCTCGACGGCCGCCTCGACAAGGCCCGGGCAGAGTGGGACCCTCGGGTCGCCCTGGGCGTGGTCCTGGCCGCCGGTGGCTACCCCGGCGAGTACCGCAAGGGCGACGTGATCAACGGCCTGGAAGCCGTCGAGGCCGACCCCGACGCCCATGTGTTCCACGCCGGAACCGCCATCGACAGCGAGGGCCGGGTCGTGACCGCCGGCGGCCGCGTGCTCTGCGTAGTCGGTCTCGGGGCGGACGTCAGGAGCGCGCAGGCAAAGGCCTACGCGGCCGTGCAACGAATCCACTTCAACGATATATACTGCCGGACAGATATCGGCTATCGCGCCGTCGCTCGCGAGGGATAAACCCGAAGCGGCGGCCCCTCACCTCTTTTCTGGAGACGCCTTGATGGCCGCCCCCGAAGTGACTCACCTGCCCAATCTCCCCAACGACGTGGAGGGCCTGCGGCAATCCATCCGCGATGCCGTGGTCCGCGTGGTCGGCGAGGACCCGCGCCAGGCCACCGAACGCGACTGGATGGAGGCGCTGGCCTTTGCCATCCGCGAGCGCATGGTGGAGCGTCGTCTACTGACCCGCCGGCAGTTCGCCGACGAGGACGTCAAGCGCGTCTACTACCTGTCGATGGAATACCTGATCGGGCGCATGCTCGAGGCGAACCTGCGCAACATGGGCATCCTCGAGCCGGCCCGCCAGGCGATGGCCGATCTCGGCGTCAACCTGGACACCATCCTCGATCTCGAGGACGACGCGGCCCTGGGCAACGGCGGCCTGGGACGCCTGGCCGCCTGCATCCTGGAATCGCTGGCGACCCAGGGCTACCCCGGCTACGGCTACGGCATCCGCTACGAATTCGGCATGTTCCGGCAGGAATTCGAGCCCTACCACCAGGTCGAGCACCCGGACAACTGGCTGCGCTACGGCAACCCGTGGGAGTTCCCGCGCTCGGACCGCAAGTACCCGATCCATTTCTACGGCCACGTGGTCGAGCACCACCATCCCAGAGGCGAGACCCGCTACACCTGGGAAAATGGCGAAGAAGTCCTGGCCATGGCCTACGACTACCCGACGGCGGGCTACGGCCGGCGCAACGTGAACAATCTGCGCCTGTGGGCGGCCAAGGCCACCCGCGACTTCGACCTGCGTTACTTCAACGAGGGTGACTACATCCGCGCGGTGGCGGACAAGGCCGAGTCGGAGACCATCTCGATGGTCCTGTACCCGAACGACGCCACCGCGATCGGCAAGGAACTGCGGCTGAAACAGGAGTACTTCTTCGTCTCCGCCTCGCTGCAGGACATCCTGGATCGCCACCTGGCGCTGGGTTACAACCTGGATGCCCTGCCCGACAAGGTCGCGATCCAGCTGAACGACACCCACCCGGCCATCGCGGTGGCGGAACTGATGCGCCTGCTGGTGGACTGCCACGAACTGTCCTGGGACCGCGCCTGGGACCTCGCCCGGCGCACCTTTGCCTACACCAACCACACCCTGATGCCCGAGGCCCTGGAGACCTGGCCGGTGGAGCTGATGGAGCGCGTGCTGCCCCGCCATATGGGCATCATCTATCAGATCAACCACGACTTCCTGGAACAGGTACGCCACCGCTATCCGGGCGACAACGACCGTCTGGCGCGGCTGTCCATTATCGACGAGCAAAACGGCCGGCGCGTGCGCATGGCCCATCTGGCGGTGGTCGGGTCACACCGCGTCAACGGCGTGGCGGCGCTGCACACCCAGTTGCTGCAGGAGACCCTGTTCGAGGACTTCTACAACCTGTGGCCGGAACGCTTCGTCAACGTCACCAACGGCGTGACCCCGCGCCTGTGGATGATCCAGGCCAACCCGGCACTCACCGAGCTCCTGGGCCAGCGCATCGGCAACGACTGGCAGTACGACCTCGACCGCCTGCGCGCCCTTGAGCCCTATGCCCATGACGCCGACCTGCAGAAGGCCTTCCTGGACGTGAAGCGCGCCAACAAGGTGCGCCTGGCGAACCTGGTGCGCGAACGCACCGGCGTGGAACTGAACCCGGACGTGATGTTCGACGTGCAGATCAAGCGCATCCACGAGTACAAGCGCCAGCTGCTGAAGCTCCTGCACGTGGTGGATCTCTACCGCCGCATCCGCGCCGGCGAGGACGTCGCGCCGCGCGTGGTCCTGTTCGGCGGCAAGGCGGCGCCGGGGTATGCCCGGGCGAAGGGCATCATCCAGGTGATCAACGAGGTGGCCGACATCGTGAACCACGACCCGGCCGTGGGCGACCGCCTGAAGTGCGTGTTCTTCCCCAACTACGAGGTCAGCTCGGCCAGCATCATCATCCCGGCCGCGGATGTCTCCGAACAGATCTCGACCGCCGGGTTCGAGGCCTCCGGCACCGGCAACATGAAGCTCGCGCTGAACGGCGCGCTGACCATCGGCACCCTGGACGGCGCCAACATCGAGATCCGCGATGCGGTCGGCGAGGAGTCCATCTTCATCTTCGGCATGACCGCCGACGAGGTGGTCGAACATCGCCGTAACGGCCCGAACCCCGAGGCGATTCTGGCGCAGCAGCCCAACCTGGCCGCCGCCGTGGAGATGATCGAATCGGGGTTCTTTACCTGCGACGACCCGGGAACCCATGGCGACCTCGGCCGGTACCTGCGCCACGAGGATCCCTTCTTCGTGATCGCCGACTATGCGGCCTACACCGAGGCCTGCGAACGCGCGGACACCCTGTACGCCGACCGCACCGCGTGGGCCGAGGCGGCTATCCTGAACGTCGCGCGCATGGGGTACTTCTCCATCGACCGCACGGTGCGCGATTACGCCAACCAGATCTGGGACATCATCCCGGAACCGGTGGCACCCTCGCGCACCAACGGCGCCGCCTGACGCGCGCGGGCCGGGCTTCAGGTGTCCGGAAGCCCCAGGCGCCGGAGCCAGGCGTCGGGGTTGCCCGCGCACACCAGGAACTCCGGGTTCAGCAGGCTCTCGCGCGTGTTGTAGCGCAGATCCTCGCCGTTGAGGTCGACCACCCGTCCGCCCGCGGCCTTTACCACGGCATGGGCCGCGGCGGTGTCCCATTCGCTGGTGGGGCCCAGACGCGGATAGATGTCGGCCGCCCCCTCGGCCACCAGGCACAGCTTCATGGAGCTGCCCATGCTGACCAGGTCGTGGGGCCCCAGCCGCTCCAGCACGACCTTGAGCCGCTCCGCGCCGTGCGAACGACTGCCGGCCACCAGCGGGTGCTCCGTCCCGATGCGCTCGCGCGCCACCGCGATATCCCGCGGGGGCTGATCCTCGTCACGCCGGATCGCCACGCCGTCGCGATGACCGGCGTACAGGCGCTTGAGCACCGGGCACCAGACGACGCCCAGCACCGGCTCGTGGTTGTGGATCAAGGCCACGTTCACGGTAAATTCGCCGCTGCGTTTGACGAACTCGCGGGTGCCGTCGAGGGGATCGATCAACCAGTAGGTCTGCCACTGGCGACGGCGCTCGAAGGGCACGTCCTGCCCCTCCTCCGACAACACGGGCCAATCGGGGTCGATGTCGGCCAGCCCATTGGCAAGGATTCGGTGGGCAGCCAGGTCGGCCTCGGTGAGCGGCGAATGATCGGCCTTTTCGGTGACCGCAAAGCGCGTCTCGTAGAGCTCGAGGATCGCATGGCCGGCCAGGTCGGCCAGCGCAGCCACCTCGTGCATCAGGGCAGTAAGAGCCGAATCCTTCGGCGGAGCATGCATGGGGAACTCCCGTTTTCCCGGAACGTTCCGTCTAGCTTGGCAGGGTTGCGCTCAAGCGTCGAGGTAATCGCGCACCATGTACAGCGCGGCGATGGAGCGCGCCTCGGTCAGGTCCTCGCGGGCGACCAGCTCGGTGAGGCGATCCAGCGACCAGGGTACCACCTCGAGCGCCTCCGGCTCGTCACCTTCCGCGGTCCGCGGATACAGGTCCTCGGCCAGCACCAGGTGGGTCTGGTGAGCCATGTAGCCGGGTGCGACGGTCAGCGCGCCCAGATGGGTCAGGCGATGCCCGGCGTGGCCGACCTCCTCCATGATCTCGCGATTGGCGGCGGCGAGGATGTCCTCGCCCGCCTCCATGCGTCCCTTGGGCAGGCCCAGCTCGTAGCGGTGGGTGCCGGCGGCGTATTCACGGATCAACAGGACGGTCCGGTCGGTCTGCACCGGAGCGATGATCACCGCCCCGTGGCCGCGACTGACCAGGCGCTCGAAGCAGGTGCGCGCGCCGTTGCTGAATTCGAGGTCCAGTTCCTCCACCTCGAACAGGCGGCTGGTGGCGACCGTGCGCCGCCCCTGGACATCCGGTTTGTCTCGGCTCATGCGCCCTCCCGGGCGGTCAGTGGCTGTTGCGTAGCCGCACCAGAGTACGCAGTTCGCCCTCGAACAGGGTGTCGAACATGAAGCCATGATCGGAGGTGACCACCTCGAACCCCTCCTGGTCGGCCGGATCGGTCTCCGCCAGACGCAGGTCAAGATCGCCCCAGCTCACGGCCATGGTGACGCGCATCGGGAAGTAGCCATCCAGGAAGCGGCGCACGAACGGCCCGTTCTCCAGGCGATAGACGCCGTCCCCCTCGTCTTCGACGATCTTCATGCGCGCCGTCACGCAGACTTCGGCGTCCTCTTGCACCCCGCGCAGGTCCACGCGATCGCCTTCGGCGCGCGCGGATTCGATGTTGCGGGTGGACTCGACCTGAAGCTCGTCGATGACGGCTTCATTGTACACAATGACCATGCGCCGAATGGCCGCCACGTCGTTGTGGCACTGGCGCAGATCGGCCCAGCCATCCTCCAGCGAGGACTGCGTGATGCGGATCTGGTTCTGGTGGTGATGCGGGGTCCGGTCCGGTTCCTCCAGCAGGAAGGTCAGCTCCGGACTGGTGGTCTGGGTCTGGTCCGGGGAGACCGTCTCGCCCCACAGGGAATCATCCTCCAGCGGATCGTAGTCCGGGTCGCCAGGGTCCATCCCCTGCGCCGCCAGTGGCAGGGTCAGGAGCGCGAGGAACAAGGGCGCGGGCAGAAACCGCGATTGGGGTACCATGGGGGTCATCGTCATCACCCTCTTTCATGTTGCCGTCAGCTGTGGACCTGCAAGATCCCGAAAAAAATCCGCACACCCCCGCACTCGCGGTGGACTGGGCCCGAATCGACACCGTTCTGTTCGACATGGACGGTACGCTGCTGGACCTGCACTTCGACAACCGCTTCTGGCGCGAGCTGATCCCGCAGGAGTACATCCGCTGCCACCCGGACGACCCGGAATGCGCGCGCCGCCGGCTGGAGGACGAGATGCAGCGGGTACGCGGCAAGCTGGAATGGTACTGCGTGGACCACTGGACCCGCTTCACCGGCCTCGACATCCTCGGACTGAAGCGCGAACTGGCCCATCACATCGCTCTGAAACCGCATGCCGATCAGGTCCTCGATGCCTTGCAAATGGCGGGCCGGCGGCGGGTGCTGGTCACCAACGCCCACCCGCAGGTCTACGCCTTCAAGCACCAGCTCACCCGTATCGGTGACCGCCTGGACACCATCGTCTCCGCCCACGACCTCGACTGCGCCAAGGAAGATGCCGCGTTCTGGGAACGTTTGCAGCGGGTCGCGCCGTACGATCCCGCGCGGACCCTGCTGGTGGACGACAACCTGCTGGCGCTGGCCAGCGCCGCCACGGCGGGGATCACCGAGTTGCGCGGTATGCGCTACCCGGACGAGCGCGGCGAACCCGTGCGTTCCGAGGAATTCCTGCTGCTGGAGTCGCTCGCGAACCTGCTGCCCAGCCTGCCCGCGACGAGCGGCACGGCGGGAGGGGGTCCGGCGGCTACTTGACCGGGGTCGGCAGGTTGCGGATCAGATCCAGACGGATCTGCACCGGCCGCCCCTCGCACTCGCCGTCTAGCCAGTGATACCCGTCCGCCTCGCGCAGCTCGCGCGGGGTCACCTTGCCCCACCATGCCTGGCTGGAAGCCGGCTCGGCCCAATTGAGTTGCAGGGTCTCGCCAGTGAGGATGGCGATCTCCAGGCGTTCGGACACATGACGGGGAATGGCGGAATCGGTCATCGGGGCGCTTCGCGGTAGTCGGTCGGGTCGGGGATGCCGGCCGCGGCGAACGCGGCCCGCCGGGCCTTGCACTGCGGACAGCGCCCGCACTGGCGGGATTGTGCCAGAAGGCAGCTCCAGGTGCGGCCCCAGTCGATCCCCAGCGGATCCGTCGCCGCGATGATCTCCGCCTTGGACTGCCCGATCAGCGGCGCCTCGACCCGCAGCCCCGGCACCAGGGTCGTCGCCAGCGTCGAGACCTGCTGCACGAACCCGGGCTGCGAGCCCGGACCGTGCCCCTGGTCCTCGCGATTCAAGGCCAGCAGGATGCGTCCGGCCCGGTGATGCGCGGCCAGGTTGACCGCCAGCGCCAGCACCAGCAGATTGCGCTGGGGCAGCGGCACGTGCCCGACCCAGTCGTTGCGGCGGGTGAAGGCCGTGCGCAGGGACTGGAGATCCAGCGCGATGGGGGCACAACCGTAGACCGCCGACAGGTGCTCCACCGCGGTCCATTCGCGCGCGGCATTGCGCTGCCCGTAGTCGACCCAGACGGCGCGCATGGACTGGCCGGCGGCATGCCGCTGCGCCAGCAAGGCGCTGCTTTCGATGCCGCCGGAGAGCAGGAGCAGATCGGGGGATTCGGGCCGGACAGGTTCCATTCGGGCACCATACGCAATGCCCCGCGCAGCGCAACACCACGGAGACCAAGACGTGATCGAACAACTACGCAGCCACTGGCAGCGCCTGCTCGGCGCCGAACGCAGCGACCGCGCCGAGGGCGACCCCGGGGAGCGCCTGCAGCGCGCCGCCGCGGCGCTGATCATGGAGGTCTGCCGGGCCGACTTCCAGCTGCACGCGGAGGAACTCGAGTCGGTACGCGCCAGCCTGGTCGACCTGTTCCGGCTGGATGCCGACACCGCCAATGCGATGCTGGAGATCGCCCGGGAGGAAAGCGACGAACTGATCTCCATCCACCCGATGGTGCGCGAAGTGAACGCCGCCTTCGACGCCGCGCAGAAGGCCGACATCATGCGCGCCCTGTGGCGCGCCGCGTGGGCCAATCGTGACCTGCACAAGCGCCAGGAGGCCGTGATCCGGCATCTGGCGGATCTGCTCTACGTGCCCCATTCCACCTTCATCCGAACCAAGCACGAGGTCCTGGGCGATGCGGCCGACCCCAGCTAGGCACGGCGGCCTGAAGGGCACCACGGATGGGTGACCCGGGCACCCTGCTGGCCGCCCTCGCCGTGGGTATCCTCGGCGGGGTTCACTGCCTGGGGATGTGTGGCGGCATCGTCGGTGCGATTTCCATGGGCCACGACCGGCGCGGGCCGGGCCTGGATCTGCTGCTGGCCTACAACCTCGGGCGCATGGCGAGCTACGTCATCGCCGGGGCGCTGGCCGGCTGGCTGGGGGCGAGTCTCCTCGGCGGATTGCCGGCCGGCCAGGCGATCCTTCAGGGCTTTGCCGCGATATTCCTGATCCTGCTGGGGTTCTATCTTGCCGGCTGGTGGCCGGTCCTGGCCCGCCTGGAACAGGCCGGCGGGGTGCTTTGGCGCCGCATCGAGCCACTGGGGCGTCGCTTTCTGCCGGTGCGTCACGCGGGCCAGGCGCTGATGGTCGGCGGCCTGTGGGGCTGGCTGCCCTGCGGACTGGTCTACAGCGTGCTGGCCTGGTCCCTCGGCGCCGGCGGAGCGCTGGAAGGCGCCGCCCTGATGGGCGCCTTCGCCCTGGGCACACTGCCGAACCTGCTGCTGATGGGGGTCTTCGCCGCGCGGCTGGCGGCCTTCGTGCGCCGCCCCTGGGTCCGCCGGGTCGCCGGCGGCGGGGTCGCCATGTATGGCGCGTGGATGCTGCTGAGCGTGTTCATGTGATGCCCCGCCCGCTCGGACGGGGCTTCCGTTACAGGGATTCGAAGCGCGCTCAGTCCACGAAAAAGTCGCGCGAGAAGCGTACCGGCAGCACGCGTTCACTGCCCGCCGGGGCGACATCGATCGCAAATTCGAGGGTCTCTCCGCTGCGCACCGTCACCTCGGAGAGGAAGTAGATCGCATCACCGTCCTGGATCTCGCGGAAACGCAGGTTGCGCATCTGGTCGTTCAGGTTGGTGGCCGACCCCGTCACCTCGGCGGACACCGCCTGCAGGCCGTTGTCACCACGCTCCATGACGCTGACGTTGACCATCGCCCGGTTGGAACTGCGCCGCACGTCGTAGGCCCGCGCGACCTCCGGGGACAGGAAGGTGGTATTGATCACGTTGTAGTGGACGACGTAATTGTCGAACTCCGCCTCGTTGGCGGATGCAATCGAGCTGCCGAGAGCGACCGCCGCCAACGCGACGAGAAAGCCGGAAATGACCCGATGCACTCTTGCCATGGATGACTCCTTTGCCTGGTTGGGAAAGCGGGGCCCTGCGGCGGCACACACCCAGGCACCCCTGTCTTCGAGTCTAGCCGCTTTTGCGTCCGATGAAACGGGGGAAACGACCGGCCGCGCCGGCGGCGCGGACGGGGCTCAGAAAGAGCGCACGATAATCAGCAGGATATAAAGCCCGACCAGGGCGATCATTGGCGAAAAATCGATCGCACCGGTGTTGGGCAGGGCCCGGCGCAGCGGGCCAAGGATGGGGCGGTTCACCGCCCCGGCCAGACGCATGATGGGGTTGTTGGCGGCGCCGCCACCCCCAGCCTGGATCCAGCTCATCACCACCTCCACGATCAACGCGATGATGAACACCCAGATCACCGTGGTCAGTAGTTCGCGGATCGTCACGGCGAGGATAAGCCCGACCCCGACATCCACGCCCACGATGAGCACGCGCAGCCAGATCTCGATGAACTTGAGCACGATCATCAGCACAATCGCGGCCAGGTCGACGCGCCCGACCGACGGGATCACGGGCCGCAGCACCCTCAACGGCGGGTCGGTGAGCATCACGATGGTCTGCGAGATCGGGTTGTAGTAGTCGGCCCGCACCAGGCCGAAGATCGTGCGCAGGATCAGCAGGATGATGTAGATCCCGAAGACAACGCTGACGAGAAAGATGGCGATCTCTTGTCCGGTTCCGGCGGCGGGCATGCGGGCTCCTTGGAGTGCGGCGGGTCAGCCGCCCATTCTCCGGCAAGCCCGGCGGGATGCCAAGCCGCGACGCGGCCGGCCGCGTCCCGTGCCCTCAGGCGCCGGGGCGGGCGTCCATGCAGTCGCGCACCCGGGTAGCGATCTCCTCGATCGACAGCTCGGTCACATCCAGATGCGGGATACGCCAGATGTCGAAGAACTCCTGGATCGCCACGCACTCGGCCCGGCACTGGGCCAGACTGGCGTAGCGGCTGTCCGGCCGCCGGCCCTCGCGGATCTGCGCCAGGCGCTGGGGCGTGATCGTGAGTCCCACCAGGCGCCCGCCCAGGCCGCGCAGCCCCTCGGGCATGTGCGGGATGTCGCCCTGGCGCAGGTCCTCCGGTACCAGCGGGTAGTTCGCCGCGAACAACCCGTAGTTCATGGCCAGGTAGAGGCTGGTGGGCGTCTTGCCGGAACGCGAGGCCCCCAGCAACACCACGTCGGCCACCGACAGATCCTGGATCGCCAGGCCATCGTCATGGGCGAGGGTGTAGTTCAGGGCCTCGATGCGCCGGTCGTAGCGGGTGACGTCGCCCATGCCGTGGGCGCGCCCGGACACCGACTGCGCCGTCACCCCCAGGAGGTTCTCCAGCCGTTCCACCTGCTCGCCGAACACATCGATCACCGGCACCGGGCTGTGCCGCAGATCGGCCCGCAGATCGGCGTTGGCCAGGGTCGCCACGACCAGAGCGGGCTGGGGACCGGCTGCGGCCCGGGCGAACACGCCGGCCAGGCGGCCGGGGGTCTGCACGAAGGGCAGGCGGTGCCACGCGGGGTCGACCCCCGTAAACTGGGTAAACAGCGAACGCGCCAGCGTCTCCGCGGTGATCCCGGTCCCGTCCGAGACCAGGTAGACCTGCGGGCACGTGACGACGGCCTCAGTCATCGCCGGAATCCCGCACCCGAGCGAGCTGCTCCCAGGTGGACAGCAGCGAATCGGGGTTCAGTGAAAGCGACTCGATGCCCTCGTTCATCAGCCAGACCGCCAGCTCCGGATAGTCGGAGGGGGCCTGACCACAGATCCCGACGTACTTGCCGGCCCGCCGGGCCGCCCGGATCGCCATGCTCAGCAGCGCCTTGACGGCATCGTTGCGCTCGTCGAAGGAATCCGCCAC
Organism: Thioalkalivibrio versutus; assembly: GCF_001020955.1. Classification (NCBI taxonomy): domain Bacteria; kingdom Pseudomonadati; phylum Pseudomonadota; class Gammaproteobacteria; order Chromatiales; family Ectothiorhodospiraceae; genus Thioalkalivibrio; species Thioalkalivibrio versutus. Next base: position 178,319 of record NZ_CP011367.1, on the reverse strand, counting down.
CAGGCCCGAATCGCGGTCGACCCCCAGGGTCAGCTGGGTCAGGTCGTTGGAGCCGATGGAGAACCCGTCGAAGTGCTCGAGAAAGCGCGCGGCCAGCAGCGCATTGGACGGGATCTCGCACATCATTACGACCTTCAGACCGTTCTCGCCGCGCCGCAGGCCTTCCTCGCCCAGCACCCGGATCACGTCCTCGGCCTCGGCGAGGGTGCGCACGAACGGGACCATGACCTGCACGTTGTCCAGCCCCATGTCGTCGCGCACCCGGCGCAATGCCTCGCACTCCATCGCGAACGCCGGGCGGAAGGTCTCCGAGCGATAGCGCGAGGCCCCGCGAAAGCCCAGCATCGGGTTCTCTTCCTGCGGTTCGTACCCGACGCCGCCGAGCAGGTGGGCGTACTCGTTGGACTTGAAGTCCGACAGGCGCACGATCACCGGCTCCGGCGCGAAGGCCGCAGCCAGCGTCGCGATGCCCTCGGACAGCTTGCGTACGAAGAACTCGCGCGGGCCGTCGTCAAAGCCGCGCAGGCGTTCGGCAATCTGCTCCTGCACCTCGGGCTCGAGGCGGTTCGGGTCCTCGGCATAATCCAGCAGCGCCAGCGGGTGCACGCCGATGGTGCCGTTAATGATGAACTCCAGCCGGGCCAGACCGATCCCCGCGTGTGGCAGTTGCGAAAAGGCGTAGGCCCGCCCGGGGTTGGCCACATTCAGCATCAGCTTGACCGGCAGCTCCGGCAATTCGCCGATATCGGTCTTTTTGACCGTGTACTCCAGCGTGCCGGGGTACACGTGGCCGTCATCCCCCTCGGCGCAGGAGACAGTCGCCTCCATGCCATCGGAGAGCACCTCGGTGGCATCGCCACAACCCACCACCGCCGGGATGCCCATCTCGCGGGCGATGATCGCCGCGTGGCAGGTGCGTCCTCCACGATTGGTCACGATCGCGGCCGAGCGCTTCATCACCGGCTCCCAGTCGGGGTCGGTCATGTCCGCGACCAGAATGTCGCCTTCCTTCATGGTGTGCATCGCATCCGGCGAATCCAGCACGCGCACGATACCGGCCCCCACCTTCGAGCCGATCGCCCGGCCGGTGACCAGCGGCTCGGCTTTGTGCGGCGCCAGTTCGTAGCGCGCGCCCGCGCCCAGCTCGACCCGGCTCTCTACGGTCTCCGGGCGGGCCTGGACAATGAACAACTCGCCGGTCTCGCCATCCTGCGCCCACTCGATGTCCATCGGCCGGTCGTAGTGCTGCTCGATGGCCACCGCGTAGCGCCCGAGCTGCTCGGCATCGGCATCCGACAGGCAGAAGCGCTGGCGCAGGTCCTCGGGGGTGTCCTCGGTGTGGGTGCCATCCTCGGTGAGCACCATGCGCACGGCCTTGGTGCCCAGCGTACGACCGATAATGGCGCGCTTGCCGGCTGCCAGCGCGGGCTTGTAGACCTGGTATTCATCGGGATTCACCGCGCCCTGCACCACCGTCTCGCCGAGGCCCCAGGCCCCGGTAATGAACACCGCGTCGCGGAAGCCGCTCTCGGTATCCAGGGTAAAGATTACGCCGCTGGCGCCGACATCCGAGCGCACCATGCGCTGGATACCGGCCGACAGCGCGACCTCGTCGTGCGCAAAGCCGTTGTGCACGCGGTAGGCAATGGCGCGGTCGTTGTAGAGGCTGGCGAAACACTCGCGCAAGCGCTGCAACAGGGGGTCGATGCCGCGCACGTTGAGGAAGGTCTCCTGCTGCCCGGCGAACGAGGCCTCGGGCAGGTCCTCGGCGGTGGCCGACGAACGCACGGCGACCGGCACGTCATCGCCCAGCTGCGCGTAATGCTCGCGTACCGCCTGTTCCAGCTCGCCCGGCAGTTCGGCCTGCTCGATCCAGCCGCGCACCTCGCGACCGGCCGCCCGCAGGGCCTCGATGTCGTCGATATCGAGATCCGTCAGGCGCGCCTTGATCTGTTCGTCCAGACCATCCTTCGCCAGCAACGCGCGATAGGCATCCGCGGTGGTGGCGAACCCGCCCGGCACACGCACCCCCGCCGCGCCCAGCTGCCCCAGCAGCTCGCCCAGGGAGGCATTCTTGCCGCCCACCTTCGCGACATCGTTCATGGTCAGATCGGCGAGATCGACTACCCAGCGCATGGCAACTCCCGGACTCCACGGGAATCCTGAACATTCCCGAAGTTTGTGAACCCCTTAACGGGGGCTGGCAAGTGTGATCAGCTAACATTCCGTGTTTTGTAAACTTCAGGAGACTGCGTGACTGCCCCAGCCGCCCGTCGCCCCAGCTTAACCCAATCCCTTCTGCCGACCATGCTGCTTGGATTCGTGTTCCTCGCGCAATCCGCCATGGCGCACGAGTCGAGTCCCTCCATGGCCATTCTGGGCGCGGTGGAGAACGTGAAGATCGTCGAGGAGGACGTTGTGCTGGAGGCACGCATGGATACCGGCGCCACCTCCTCGTCCCTGAATGCGCTGAACAAGGAACGCTTCGAGAAGGACGGCGAGGACTGGATCCGCTTCGAGATCATCGATCCGGACGACGAGGACGCGCGCATCACCCTGGAACGCCCGATCGAACGCATCGTGCGCATCCGCCGCCACAGCGGCGAGTCGCAGGAACGCCCGGTGGTGCGCATGGAATTCTGCATCGGCGACCGGCTGCTGACCGCTGACACCAGCCTGATCGACCGCACGGCCCTCACCTACCAGACCCTGATCGGGCGCAGCCACATGGCCGGACACATCCTGGTGGACTCCGGGGAGGAACATCTGCGCGCCCCGGACTGTCCGGCGGATGACCAGTGAGGCGCTTCCACCTGCCGATCCTCATCGTGCTGCTGAGCGCGATCGGGCTCGGGGTCTTCGCCTACAAGGTCAGCGCGCTGGGGATGCCCCTGCAGCCGGACGCCACCGCCGAAACCTGGCTGGTGGAGGCGCGCGTGCGCTACCAGCCCACCGGCGGCGCGGCCTCGGTGGAACTGCGCATCCCGCACCGCCTGCCCAACTTTTCGATCCTGGACGAGGGCTTCGTCTCGCGCGGCTACGGGCTGAACACCCTCGCCCAGGCGGAAGACCGCCTGGCACACTGGACCACGCGCCAACCGCGGGGCGAACAGGTGCTGTACTACCGCGCCACGCTCTACCGCGACGGCAATGACCGCTCGGAGTCGGACTACCCCGGGCCGGTGGCCGTACCCGACTGGACCGAGCCCTATCGCTCGGCCGCCGACGCCCTGATTGACGACGTTCGGAGCCGTTCGTCCAATATCCAGAGCTTCGCATCGGTGCTGGTCAACGACCTCGCCAACGCCGCGCCGTCGTCGAACGCCGCGGTGTTCATCGAGAGCGACGACGACCGCGCAAGCCGCACCGAGACCCTGATCGAACTCCTCGCCACCGCCCGCATCCCGGCCCGACAGGTGACCGCCCTGAGACTGATTGACGGGCGCAGGGATATCGAGCCGCAGACCTGGCTGGAGGTCCACAATACCCGGCGCTGGGTGCCCATCGACCCGGAGACGGGCGAAATCGAATATCCGTCCGACGTGGTCGTCTGGGCCCATGGCGACGCCCCGCTGCTGGAGATCACCAACGGCGAGAATGCCGAGGTGCGGTTTGCGGTATCGCGCGGAGTCCAGGACGCCCTCGCGACCATCCAGCGCTTCGGCGACACCCTCGACACCCGCATCCTCGACTTCTCCACCCTGAACCTGCCGCTGGGCACACAGAACACCTACCGGGTACTGCTAATGGTGCCGTTGGGCGCGATGATCATCGTGTTCCTGCGCAACGTGATCGGGATACAGACCTTCGGCACCTTCATGCCAGTGCTGATCGCACTGTCCTTCCGCGAGACCCTGCTGCTGGCCGGGATCATCCTGTTCACGCTGATCGTGTCGCTGGGTCTCGTGGTGCGCTTCTACCTCGAGCACCTCAGACTGCTACTGGTCCCGCGCCTGGCGGCAGTGGTCAGCGTGGTGATCATGCTCATGCTCGGGATCAGCATCCTGTCGCACCAGCTCGGCTTCGAGCGCGCCCTGGCGCTGTCACTGTTCCCGATGGTCATCCTCGCCATGACCATCGAGCGCATGTCGGTGGTCTGGGAGGAACACGGCCCCGCCGATGCCATCACCCAGGGCATTGGCAGCCTGGTGGTCGCGGCCGCCGCTTACGGCCTGATGGCCAACCGCCAGCTGGAGCATCTCCTGTTTGTGTTCCCGGAACTGCTGCTGGTGCTGCTGGCCGTGACCCTGCTGCTGGGGCGCTACACCGGCTACCGCCTGACCGAACTGTTCCGCTTCGGACGTATCCAGGACGCGATGCGGAGGACCGACTGATGCCCGCCTGGCTGCCGCGCTTCGTACGCCCCAAGCTGCTGAAGGAGCAGGGCATCGTGGGTATGAACGCCCGCAATGCCCGTTATATCGCCGCCTGGAACGCCCGGCGCTTCTACCCGCGGGTGGACGACAAGCTGCAGACCAAGCAACTGGCGCTGGACGCCGGCCTGTCCGTACCCGACCTCTACGGGGTCGTGCGCACCCACCGCCAGATCCGCGACGTGCGGCGCCAGCTGCGGGAGTATGAAGACGGCTTCGTGATCAAGCCGGCGCATGGCGCCGCCGGCGACGGCATCCTGGTGATCGAAGGCTGGCGCGGCGACCGCCCGCGGCGCGCCGGCGGCCGCGCCATGGAGCTGAGCGAGCTGGACGACCACATCTCGAACGTCCTCTCCGGCATGTACAGCCTGGGCGGGCGCCCGGATGTCGCGATGATCGAACAGCGAGTCCGTTTTTCCTCGGTCTTCGATGCCGTCGCGCATCGCGGCGTGCCCGACATTCGCACGGTGGTCTACCGGGGCTACCCGGTGATGGCGATGATGCGCCTGCCGACCCAGGACTCGGACGGCAAGGCCAACCTGCACCAGGGCGCGGTCGGCACGGGCATCGACCTCGGTTCCGGCCGCACCATCGGCGGGGTGCGCTACAACAACCCCTGCCGCGAACACCCCGACAGCGAGCAGAGCATCGTCGGGTTGCAGATTCCCGGCTGGGATGAGCTGATGGAACTGGCCGCCGGCTGCTTTGAACTGAGTCAGCTCGGCTACCTGGGGGTGGACGTGGTCATCGACGCCGACCGCGGGCCGCTGATCCTGGAGCTCAACGCCCGGCCCGGGCTCGCCATCCAGATCGCCAACGGCGAAGGCCTGGACCACCGCATCCTCGCGGTGGATGCACACATGGTGGCCCGCGACATCGAGCCGGCCGCCGAACGCGCCCGGTGGTCCGCCGAGGTCTTCGCGCGCCCCGAGGCGACCCATCCAACCGAGCCCGACACCGAAACCACCCGCGCCGCCGAACCCGCCTGATCACCGAGGCGGTTACGGGCACCGTGATCGTTTGGGCTATCCTAGGCGCATGACTGCCGCCGCCGAGACCAAGACGCCGGACATCGAACAGGCCCTGGCCGACGCCGAACGCGTCTGCGCCACCCGTGGTGCACGCCTGACCGAGCAGCGCCGGCGCATCCTGGAGCAGATCCTGCGCACTGAGGGCGTCATCAAGGCGTACGACCTGATCCACGCGCTGTCCTCCGATGATCACAGCATCAAGCCGCCAACCGTGTACCGCACCCTGGCCTTTCTGCTGGAACAGGGCCTGATCCACCGTATCGAGAGCCTCAACGGCTTCGTCGCCTGCTCGCACCCCGGCGAGCGCCACGAGTCGGCCCTGATGATCTGCGACGGCTGCGGCCAGATCACCGAGTTCCACACCCCGGAGCCGGCCAGCCAGGCGCTGGAGCACGAGGCCGAGGCCCAGGACTTCGCCATCGACTCGCGCATGGTGGAGCTGCATGGCCAGTGCGGAGACTGCCGCCGGGGTCAGCAGGACCGCGCCTGACGCCGCGCGTCTGCACAACAGTCCACCCCTGAACCCCGCCCTCCAATGACCGCCGTCGCACCGACCCTTGAGGCGTTCCCGCCCATCCTGCGTGCGGACACCCGCCTGATCGTGCTGGGCAGCTTTCCCGGCGTCGCTTCCCTGGAGGCCCAGGCCTACTACGCCCACCCGCGCAACCAGTTCTGGCCGATTGTCGGGCAGATCCTCGGCGAGCCCTTCCCGGAAATGGATTACCCCGAACGCATCGAGCGCCTGCTCGACCACGGCGTGGGCCTCTGGGACGTGTACGCCGCCTGCTCGCGCGAGGGGAGTCTGGACAGCGCCATCCGCGCCCCGGTCCCCAACGATCTCGCCCGGCTGACCCGCGAGGCCCCGGACCTGCGCGTGATCATCCACAACGGCGCCGAAAGCGCGCGGCGCATCCGCGAGACCCGCGCCCTGGGCGTCGAGGCCCTGCGCCTGCCCTCCACCAGCCCGGCCAACGCCCGCCTCAGCCTGACCGAGAAGCTGGAACCCTGGCGCAACGCCTTCGCCAGCGCCGGCCTTCCACGCGACTGACCGGCAGCACACCGGAGCGCCCGATCGGGGGGTTGATACCTCGTTTGTTATTGTATAACGTTCGCTTTGTTAACCGTTACGCTATAACAGTCCAATTTCGTTGATCGGCACTGCCCGGACCGGCAGACTGCCGCGCAACCAGGAGCCCGACATGCCCCTCACCCCGTTCTCACGCCCCGTCCTCGCCGCGCTGGCCAGCCTGACACTCGCCGCCCCCGGAACCGCCGCGGCGCAATGGACCGCCGGTGACGACGAGTCCGCCTGGGGCATGGACGTCTCCCTGATCCTCGAGGGCATCTACTACAACGAGCTCTCGCACGGTAATGATTCGCCCGCCGGCTTCGACGACGGCCACGATCACGGCCATGGTAATGGCGACGACCACGGCCTCGACGACGGCTTCAATCTGGGCCATTCGGAGCTGGGCTTCCAGGCCCGTCTCGGCGACCTCCTGGACGCCACCGTGATCATCGAATTCGACGACCAGGACATCGAGGTCGACGAGGCCTACCTCACCACCCGCGCCCTGCCCGGCGGCCTCCAGCTCAAGGCGGGGAAGTTCCTGTCCGACATCGGCTACATCAACAACCGCCACCCGCACGAGTGGGACTTCGTGAACCGTCCGCTGGTCAACGAGTACCTGTTCGGCGACCACGGCCTGCTGGAAAAGGGCGTACAGGCGACCTGGCTCGCCCCCACCGCGACCTACACCCAGCTGGGTGTGGAGCTGCTGCAGGGCGAGACCAGCGGGATCGCCAACTACGAAGGCAGCCAGTCGCCGCTGAACGATCAGGACCGCATCCTGCGCGACCGCTCCGGTCCACGCCTGGTCACCGCCTTTGCCAAGATCGGGCCGGATCTCGGGCCGGACCACGCTGCACAATTCGGTGTCTCTGGGGGCTACGCCCGCAGCTATCAGGTCACCGACGAGCACTCCACCCGCTTCGAGGACTGGGACGGCAGTGCCTGGTTCGCCGGAGTGGACGCGGTGTACAAGTACAGCGCCGGCCGCGCCTACGGCCAGGGCGACTGGCGCCTGCAGGGCGAGTATTTCTACCGCGAAATCGATGTCGACCGCCGTGACGTGAACTTCGAAGCCGACGGCAACGGGCCGGTGGGCTTCGTACGCAACGAACAGTCGTTCAAGAACCAGCAGGACGGCATCTACGTCCAGGGTGTCTACGGCTTTGCCCCGCGCTGGGAAGCCGGCCTGCGCGCCGAGGCCCTGGGCCTGAGCAACGACGTCGGCCGCGGTGACGGCGAGTCCTTCGGCACCTCCTATCGCCACACCGCCCAGGTGACCTTCCGCCCGGTGGAGCCGGTATTCCTGCGCGCCCAACTGTCCCAGAACGACTTTGTCGATGACCACGGCGATCGCGACCGCGGCCTGGAGTTCATGCTGCAGCTGAACGTGGCCCTCGGCGCCCACGGCGCCCACCGCTTCTAGGCCGCCTCTTGTCCTCGCGAGGCTGGCAGGGGCGGCTCCCGTCCCTGCCAGCCTCCGGCCATACCTCGATCTGAAAGGAGTCCCGCATGTCCTATCGCAAGACTCGCGTCCGCATGTCCCGCGCGCTCGCCGCCCTCGCCTCGGCGGCAATCCTGGCCCTCCTCCTGCTGCCGTCGCAGGCCGCCGCCGGACTGAACATCGTCGCCACCACCTCTACCCTCGGCGCCCTGGCCCGCGAGATTGGCGGCGACGAGGCCGAGGTCCGCGTGCTCGCGCCGCCGGATCGTGACGCGCACGACCTGGACGCCCGTCCGAGCTTCATGGCGGCCCTGCGCCGCGCCGACATGCTGCTCGAGATCGGCGCCGGGCTCGAGGAAGGTTGGCTGCCGGCCGCCCAGCGCGGCGCCCGCAACCCCGCCATCAACTCCGGCCAGCCGGGCCACTTCCGTGCGGCGGACATGATCGAGCTGCGCCGCTCCATCACCATGGATGGACCGAACATGGGGCACGTCCACGAAGAAGGGAACCCGCACTTCAACGGTGATCCGCGGCGCCTGGCAGACATCGCCCAGGCGCTGGCCGAGCGCATGGGCAACCTGCGCCCGGACCATGCCGCCACGTTTATGGAACGCGGCGAGCGCACCGCCGAACGCCTGCGCGACCACGCCGAGGCCCTGGCCGCACAGGTCGAGCCGGGTCAGCGCATCGTGGTCTACCACGAAGACCTCGACTACCTCGAGGAATGGCTTCCGGTCGAGATCGTGGGCTATCTGGAACCGGCCCCGGGCATCCCGCCCACCGCGCGTCACCTGCGCAGCCTGGTGAGCGACCTGGAAGGCACCGAAGGCACCGTCCTCTACGCCGCCTTCCAGCCGGCGCGCGGCGCAGAGTTTCTGGAACGGCACCTGGGCTGGCCGAGCCATGCCGTAGCACTCGAGCCTCCAGCCGACACGGCGCTGGACGGCTACCTGAAGCTGATGACCACCTGGGCGAAGACCCTCCCTCAACGGTAATCACGCCGCGGCCACCCGCAGAGGCGCTGGCCCGCATCCCCTGACGACGGACCCGAATCGCTCCACCGGTCCGTTATCCTTCGCGCACCCCGTCACCGGAACCCCGATGTCTCGCGACCCCGCTCAACCGATCCTTCGTTTCAAGTCGGCCCGGCTGGGGTTCGACCGGCCGGTGCTGGGCCCGCTGACCCTGGACGTACCGATCGGCTCGCGCTGGGCCCTGACCGGGCCCAACGGCATTGGAAAATCGCTTCTGCTAAAGGCCCTGACGGGACAGGCGCGGGTGCATCACGGTCACCTGGAACTTGCCCCCCAAGCCCGGATCAGCCTGCTCGCGCAGGACCACCCGCGCCGCCAGCCCTGGCCGCTGTCCGGACACGACTGGTTCCGGGCAATGGGGGCGCACCCCCCCGAACAGGCACGCGTGCGCGCCCTGATGGACCGGCGGCTCGACCGACTAAGCGGAGGGCAATGGCAACTGCTGCGCCTGGCCGCCGCCCTGGCCAGCCACGCCGCTCGCCCGCCGGCGCAGCGTCTGGTGCTACTGGACGAGCCCGCCAATCATCTGGATGCCGAGGTGCGCCACGACGCGATCGAGCTGATCATCAGCCTGCCCGGCGGCACCACACTGCTGATGACCAGCCATGACGACGATTTCCTGGAGGCCGCCGGGGTCGAGCGCCACCCACTGACGGAATACATCCATGCTGGGTGACCTGCTACTCATGCCCTTCGTGGCAGGCCTGCTGATCACCGGCGTGCTGGGTCTCGCCGGCGCCGGATTGTTTCTGCGCGGCTCGGTCTGGCAGGCACTCGCGCTCGGCCAATGGGCCGCCGTCGGCGGGGTCCTGGCCTCGGTGCTGCACTGGCCGGTCCTGCTCGTGGCCCTCGTCCTGGGTACCGGGGTGATGGCCCTGCTACAGCGCAGCACGGACCGCGAGCGCCTGCCGCTGGGGGTGTTTCTGGCCGGCCTTGCGGCCGTGACCCTGCTGGCCGCCAACTTCTCCCAGGCCAGCCTGGCGGCGGCCGCCTGGGCCGAAGGCCAGCTGTACTTTGCCGGACCGAACGAATTGTGGGCGGTGGCGGTGCTGGCGGTCGCCAGCATCCTGCTCGCGCCCGGACTGTACGGCGTATGGCGGCATGCGCAGCTCGCTCCCGATGTCCCCGCCACACGCCCCCCGCCGACGTGGCAACGACTCACCGAGATCGGCTGGCTGGTCGCCGCGGTCGTGCTGGGCAGCATGGTCCTGGGCCTGCCCGCCGCCCTCGCGACCCTGCTGCTGCCCGCCTGGGGTGCGGCCTATCTCGCGCGCAATCTGCACGGGCTGTTCCTGTGGACCCAGGCCATCGCCCTGGCGGGTTTCCTGATCGCCTGGAGCCTCAGCCTGCCTCTGGATCAGCCCTTTGCCCCCGTATTGGTCCTGGTGAACGTAGCGCTCGCCAGCGGCGCCCGCCTCGCCGCGTCGGTATATGGCGAACGCAACCGCTGAACAAGGCGGCCCCCGCTCAACCATGAACGCGGCGCCACCCATACGCTGCAGCTGCGTCGCAAGCGGGGCAGGTCAGAGGGCGGCCAGGGCACGCATATGCGCCACCACACTGCGTCCCAGGGCGCTCAGGGCGTAGCCACCCTCCAGCATGGAGACCACGCGCCCATCGGCGTGACGCTCGGCCAGGGCCACCAGCTCACGAGTGATCCAGGCGTAGTCATCCTCGGCCAGCAACAGGCGCGAGAGTTCGTCCTCGCGATGGGCATCGAATCCGGCGGAGATCAGCACGAGTTCCGGGGCAAAGGCGTCCAGCGCATCGAACCAGGCCCCAGCCACCGCGTCGCGCCACTGCTCCCCCGAAGATCCGCCGGGTACCGGGACATTCAGGCAGTTGTCGGCCAGCGGCGGGATGCCCGACCCGGGATAAGCCGGATGCTCGAAGGCGGAAGCGAACAGGATGGCGTCATCACCCGCCACCAGGGACTCGGTGCCGTCGCCATGGTGCACGTCGAAGTCGACGATGGCGATGCGCCCCACACCATGGCGCTCCTGTGCATGGCGGGCGGCAATCACCACGTTGTTGAACAGGCAGAACCCGGCCGCCCGGTCGGCACGGGCGTGGTGCCCCGGTGGCCGCACCGCGCAGAAGGCCCGCCGGTTCGCCGCCCCCATCACCCAGTCCACCGCGCCAATGCCCGCGCCGGCCGCCAGCAACGCGGCCTCGCGACTCCCCGGCGACAGGGCCGTGTCGCCATCCAGCATCACCCGCCCCCCTTCCGGGACGTGCTGCTGGATGGTGTCGATAAAGTCGCGTGTGTGAACCCGGCGCAGGTCCGCCCGCGTCGCCGGGAACGCCTCGCGATGCAGGACCCACGGATCCAGCCCGCTGGCCACCAGCTGGTCACGGATTGCGCTCAGCCGCTCCGGACATTCCGGGTGGCCGGGACCATTGTCGTGCTCAAGGCCGGCGTCCGGCGAGAAGAACGCTAGATTCATGTTATGAAGACACTTGGCACGTCATAACCGAGAGCATGCATGGGAACCCATATCCTGGACAAGCTGTTCAATCCGCGTGGTGTCGCCGTGTTCGGCGCATCCGAACGCGAGGGCAGCGTCGGCCGCACGGTACTGGCCAACCTCCTGGCGGCCGGCTTCAAGCGCACCCTGCTCCCGGTAAATCCCAAATACGCCGAGGTACAGGGCCTGCGCTGCGTGCCCGAGCTGAAACCCGGCGAGCACATGGTGGACCTGGCACTGATCGCCACCCCGGCTCGGGCCGTCCCCGGCATCCTGCGCAACTGTGGCGAGGCGGGCCTGCGCGGCGCCGTCATCCTCTCGGCCGGCTTCGCCGAAGCCGGCCGAGAGGGCGAACGCCTGCAGCAGGAATGCGTCGAGATCGCGCAGCGTTACCGCATGCGCCTGATCGGCCCCAACTGCCTGGGCATCATGCGCCCGGGCATCGGGCTCAACGCGACTTTCAGCCACAACCAGGCGCTGCCCGGCAAGCTCGGGCTGATCTCCAGCTCCGGGGCGCTGATCACCGCCGTCCTGGACTGGGCGGAGCCCACCGGCATCGGGTTTTCCAGCGTGGCCTCGACCGGCGACGCCGCAGACGTCGACTTCGGCGAGCTGCTGGACTACCTCGCGGTGGACCCCGAGACCCAGGGCATCCTGCTGTACGTCGAGGGCATCCGCCACACGCGGCGCTTTCTGTCGGGCTTGCGCGCCGCCGCGCGCATGAAGCCCGTGGTCGTCCTCAAGTCCGCTCGCCATGCGGCCACCGCCCAGGCGGCCGCCACCCATACCGGGGCGATGATGGGCTCGGATGCGGTGTTCGACGCGGCCCTGCAGCGCGCCGGCGTGGTCCGGGTGGAGCGCGTGTCGCAGTGGTTTTCCGCAGCCCAGACACTGGCCAGCGGCGTGCGCCTGCGCGGCGAGGATCTCGCCATCCTCACCAACGGCGGCGGACCCGGCGTGATGGCCGTGGACCGGGCCGCCGACCTCGGCCTGAACCTGGCCACGCTGGCCGACGGCACGCTGGAGGCACTCAACGCCCTGCTGCCCGCCCACTGGTCGCATGGCAACCCGGTGGACATCCTCGGCGACGCTACCCCCGAACGCTATGGCGAAGCCCTGCGCATCGTGCTCGCGGACCCCGGGGTTCACATGGCGAGCGTCCTGCTCACCCCGCAGGCCATGACCGACCCCGACGCCTGTGCCGAGGCCGTGATCGAACAGGCCCGCAAAAGCCACAAGCCGGTGCTGGCCTGCTGGATGGGCGACCCGCTGGTGGCCCGCGCACGGAATCGCTTCGACGCGGAAGGGATCCCCCAGTTCCGCACGCCCGAAGGCGCGGTCGAGACCTTCGCCTGGCTGATCGAACACCGACGCAACCAGCGCATGCTGCTGCAGGTCCCCGGCCCCCGCAGCGATGACCAGCCCGCGGATATCGAGGGCGCGCGCCTGATCCTGCAACACGCACGCAGCCAGGGCCGCAGGGTCCTGAGCATGCGCGAGTCCCGGGCCGTGCTGGCCGCCTTCCACATCCCCTGCAGTCCCAGCATCCTCGCCCGCGACCCGGCCGACGCGATGCTGGCCGCCGAGACCCTGGGCTTCCCGGTCGCGCTCAAGATCAGTGCACCCGACCTCACCCACAAGAGCGACTTCGGCGGTGTACGGCTCAACCTGCGCAGCGTGCAGGCCGTGCGCCAGCAGGCCCAGGAGATGCTCGACCAGATCCACGAGCAATTCCCGGAGGTCGAGGTTGAAGGCGTCAGCGTGGAACGCATGGCCGAGGTCGGGCATGTTCGCGAACTGCTGGTGGGGATCTCGCGCGACCCGGTGTTCGGCCCGGTCATCGCCTTCGGACTGGGCGGGACCGCGGTGGAGGTCATCGGCGACCAGGCCGTCGCCCTGCCGCCGCTGAACCCCTCGCTGGCCCGGCGCCTGATGGCGCAGACTCGCGCGGCGCGCACCCTTGGCACCTTTCGCGGCGCGCCCCCGGTGCGCGAGGGCGCGGTGGAACAGGTCCTGCTCCGGGTCTCGGAGATGGCCTGCGAGCTGCCTGAACTCGCCGCGCTGGATATCAACCCCCTGCAGGCCGGCGAGAACGGCGTGATGGCCGTGGACGCCCGTATCGAACTTGCCGATCCCGCGCACGACGGCCGTGACTACGCGCATATGGCCATCCACCCCTATCCCGGCCACATGGCCCGGAAGGTCACCACCCGCGACGGCCATGAACTCGAGCTCCGGCCGATCCGGCCCGAGGACGCTGCCATCGAGCAGGAATTCGTGCGCAGCCTGTCGGAGAAGTCCCGCTATCTCCGGTTCATGCGCTCGATGGACGAACTCACGCCCGAGATGCTCGTGCGCTTCACCCAGATCGACTACGACCGCGAGATGGCCTTCATCGCGGTCGACCGCCACACGGGGCGGGAGGTGCAGGTCGGCGTCGCCCGCTACACCACCGAACCCGACGGCGAGAGCGCGGAGTTCGCCGTGGTCATCAGTGACGCCTGGCAGGGCCGCGGCGTGGGCAGCCTCCTGATGGAGGCCGTCATCGACTCGGCCCGCAACGCCGGCCTGCGCGAACTGTTTGGCGAGGTGCTGCGCCACAACGGCGGCATGCTCGCGCTCGCCCAACGCCACGGCTTCCAGCGCGAGATCCTCGCCTCCGACGAGGAGATCATCCGCGTCAGCCGGCGCCTCCACTGACCACCGGGACGGTCGCCCGCAACCGCCGCAAGCGACCCGGCGGGCATCCGGCGCCCCGGCGCGTCACTTGCGGGGCCCCGGGCGAATGGGTAGCGTCCCCGGACATGCATCGACCCCTGCCCCGCCCTTGAATCGCGCCGAGCGTATCTTTCACCTGCACCGATTGTTGCAGGGGCGGCGGCCGCCCTCGCTGGCCGACCTGATGGAGCGTCTCGAGGTCTCGCGCGCGACCGTCAAGCGCGACCTCGAATACATGCGCGACTTCATGCAGGCACCCATCGAATACGAGGCCCAGGCCAATGGCTACCGCTACGCGCAGGATGCCCCGGCGTTCGAGCTGCCGGGGCTGTGGTTCAACGAATCCGAGCTGCTGGCGCTGTTGACCATGGAGCAACTCCTGGAGGACGTGCAGCCCGGGTTGCTGGCGCCCACGCTGGGACCACTGAAGGGCCGCATCCGCGAGCTGCTCGCCAGCGGCGGGCACCAACCGGACACCGTGCGCCGCCGCATCCACATCCAGCCGCTGGCCCAGCGCGGCAGCCGCGGCGAAAGCTTTCAGGCCGTGGCCACTGCGACCCTGGACGAGCACCCCGTCGAGATCGAGTATCACGGCCGTGCCCGGGACGCCGCGAGTTGTCGCGTCGTGCACCCGCAGCGCCTGCTCTACTACCGCGACAACTGGTACCTGATCGCCTGGTGCGAGCAGGCCCGGGACCTGCGCACCTTCGCCCTGGAGCGCATCCGCTCGGTGCAGCCGGTGGAGTCTGCCTACCGCTCCATCGACGAGGCGACCCTGGATGCTCATACCGGGGACGCCTTTGGCATCTTCACCGGTCCCGCACAGGAATGGGCCGTGCTGCGCTTCACCCCGGAACATGCCCGCTGGGTCGCCGACGAGATCTGGCACCCGGAGCAGATCGGCGAATACGAGGGCGACGCGTATCGCCTTCGCATCCCCTACTCCGACCCCACCGAGCTCGCCCAAGAGATCCTGCGCCACGGCCCGGGCGTCGAGGTGCTGGCGCCCGCCGAGCTGCGCCAGCGCGTGGCCGACGACCTCGCGCGCGCCGCGCACCAGTACACCTAGGGAAACACGGATAAGAGCCGATTTCGGGGGTGGCTCATCCTGTGAGCCACCCCCGGTGCTACAACGGACACCCAGGCCACACCGAGGAGTCCGAACATGTCGCACAACCGTCAGGCACGCCCCGTCCCGCCGCTCGCCGGCTACTACGCCGAGCGCGGCACCTACAACCGCACCGCCACCACCGAAGAACTGCTGGACCGCATCCCCCTGGCCGGTTTCCGCCACCACGAGGCGCCCCGGCTGTGGGACATCCTCAAGCGCGGCCAGGCCCTGACCGTGGAACGCGAGCGCACCAACACCCACGACGGCCGGGCCGTCGCCGTGCGCTGGATGGACCACCACCTGGGCTATCTGCCTCGCGACCGCAACGGCCTGGCCGCCCAGCTACTGGACCAGGACCAGCCCCTGATCGCCCGCATCCTCGAGAAGCGCGATCACGCCGACCGCCACCACCGTCTCGAGCTCGGCCTCTACCGCGCGAAGGCGCGAAGCACCGCCCGACACTGACGGGCCTCCTCAGCATCGGCGCACACTCCCCAAAACAAAACGGCCCTCAAAGATTGAGGGCCGCGCAATCCGGATATTCCGAACAGAGGATCAGGCAGAGGCACGGGCCAAAGCGCTGGACTTGCCCAGCATCTTCCAGCCGCCAAACAAACTCGCGCCACCCACGATCAGCCCAAACAGGGGGCCCATGTAGCTCGCTTTGTAATCCCCCATCGCGGCGCCCAATTCGGCGCCCGCCATCTGACCGATCGCGCCAGCGGCCTGGGCAACTTCGGCGTTATGCGAGTAAACGGCCAGCATCGCGTACAAGGCCCAAAGCACCACCATGGCGCCCACAGCCAACAGGATAATCCCGGCAATCTTGGCTTGATCAGCAGTCATAAAAAATCTCCTTCCCTGGTTGATTGATACGGAGACAAGGCGTCTCCGACATGCTTCCTGCACGGTTTGCCGAAGGGTCGCGGGCCGGCGCCGTTGCGAACGACCCATGCGGATTCGACCCGCAAAGTTTATGTGGGGGAACTGAACCCAGAGTGAACACACCAGCGGGACATAGCCCTCGCCTCTCAACCCACCCAGATGGTCTTGGCGTTCTGGAACTCGCGGATGCCGAGCTCGGAGAGTTCGCGGCCGTAGCCGGAGTCCTTCACGCCGCCGAAGGGCAGGCGCGGGTCGCTCTTGACGATGCCGTTGACGAAGGCGCAGCCGCATTCCAGACGCCGGGCCAGGGCCTCGCCACGTACCGGATCGGCGGTCCAGACGCTGCCGCCCAGGCCGAAGCGCGAGCGGTTGGCGAGCTCGATGGCATGATCCGCGTCGCGCGCCCGGGTGACCGCCGCGACCGGGCCGAAGGTCTCCTCGTCGAAGGCCGCCATGCCGGGTTCCACGGCATCCAGCAGCGTGGGCGGGTAGAAGTAACCGGCCCCATCGAGGGGCTCGCCGCCCGCCACCAGGCGGGCGCCGGCCGCCACGCTGCGGGTCACCTGGTCGTGCAACTCGCTACGCAGGTCATCGCGCGCCAGCGGCCCGATGTTCGTTCCCTCGTCCATCGGATCCCCGATGACCAGGGCCTCGATGGCCGCCTGGAAGCGTTCGACGAAGGCATCCGCGATGGCCTCCTCGACGATGAAGCGCTTGGCGGCGATGCAGGTCTCGCCGTTGTTCTGGAAGCGCCCGCGTACCGCCTGCTCCACGGTGTGGTCGAGATCGGCATCCGCCAGCACGACGAAGGCATCCGAGCCGCCCAGTTCCAGCACCGAGGACTTCAGGGCCTTGCCGGCCGCAGCCCCCACCGCGCGGCCGGCGCCTTCGGAGCCGGTCAGGCTGACGCCCTGCACGCGACGGTCAGAGATGATGCCCTCCACCGCATCGGAGCCAACCGGCAGGTTGCGGAACACCCCCTCGGGAAAACCGGCCGCCGTAAACACCCGTTCCAGATGTTCGGCACATCCGGGGACATTGGACGCGTGCTTCAGCAGCACGGTGTTGCCGGCCAGCGTGGCCGGGATCGCCTGGCGAAAGGCCTGCCAGTAAGGAAAGTTCCAGGGCATCACCAGCAACACGGTACCCAGTGGCTGCCAGGCGATGAAGGAACGGCTCGCATCCGAGGCGATCATCGTGTCCTGCAGCAAGTCCGGGCCGTGCTCGGCGTAGTACTCGCAGGCGTTGGCACACTTGTCGACCTCGGCGCGCGCCTCGACCAGCCGCTTACCCATCTCGCGGGTGGCGGTGGTCGCCAGGGTCTCGCGCGCGTCGCGCAACACCCCGGCCAGGTCGTGCAGGCGGGCGGCGCGCTCCGCCACCGGGCGTGCCGCCCAGTCCGGTGCGGCACTGGCCGCGCGTGCCAGAGCGGCCTCCAGCCCGTCCCGATCCATGCGGGGGTAACGCGCGAGCGTCTCGCCGGTCGCAGGGTTGATCGCGGTCAGTTCGGTCATGTCGGCGCCTCGGATTGGTGACCCGGAAACAGGCCATGGGAAACACAGGTCAACTATTTGCTAGTTTGAACAATGCGGGTCACCCGAGTATAAGACGATCCGCATTCGCTTTCGGAAGGACCTTGCCCCATGTCGATCGATTCGATTCGCAATGTCTGCCTGCTCGGCGGCACGGGCTTTGTCGGCCACCACATCATCCGCCGACTGATTGACCGCGGCCTGAAGGTCCGCGTGTTGTCGCGCCGTCCGCACCGCCATCGCGACCTCCTGGTCAACCCCGAGGTCGACCTGGTCGAGGGCAGCGCCCATGATCCCGCCACGCTGGAACGCCTGTTCGCGGGCCAGGACGCGGTGATCAACCTGGTCGGCATCCTGAACGAGCGTGGCCACAGTGGCGCCGGCTTCCACGCCGCCCACACCGAGCTGACCGAGAAGGCCCTGGCCGCCGCCGAGTCGCAGGGCGTGCGCCGCTTCCTGCAGATGAGCGCGCTGAAGGCGGACATGGACGACGCCCCCAGCCACTACCTGCGCAGCAAGGGTGCGGCCGAGCAGGCCGTGTTCGCCAGCGAGTCCCTGGCGGTCACCGTCTTCCGTCCCTCCGTCATCTTCGGGCCGGAAGACTCCTTCCTGAACCGCTTCGTGACGCTGCTGAAATTCTCGCCCGTGATGCCGCTGGCGCGTGCCCGGGCGCGCTTCGCCCCGGTGTTCGTGGGCGATGTGGCCGAGCACTTCGTCGAGGCCCTGGAAGACCAGGATACCTTCGGCCAGGGCTTCGAGCTGTGCGGCCCGAAGACCTACACCCTGGGCGACCTGGTGCGGTATGTGGGCCGGGTCTCCGGCCACCGGCGCCCGGTAATCGGCCTGCCCGACTGGGCCGGCAAGCTGCAGGCCAGCGTGCTCGAGTTCGTGCCCGGCAAGCCGTTGTCGCGCGACAACTTCGCCTCGCTGACCATCGACTCGGTCTGCGACGGCGAACAGCAGCTGCCCTGCCCGACCCGCCTGGAATCCATTGCCCCCAGCTATCTGGGCGGTGGGGGCGCCGGGCGCGAGGCCCGCATGCAGCACCTGCGCACGCTCAATCGCGGGGCCAGCCGCGGCTGATCGAAGGGTGAACCGGTAACCGCGATGCAGACCTACCTCGTCGGCGGTGCGGTTCGCGACCGCCTGCTAGGGCGCCCGTTCACGGAGCGCGACTACGTCGTCGTCGGCAGCTCGCCGGAGGCGATGGAATCCAATGGCTTTCGGCCGGTCGGGCGCGACTTCCCGGTCTTCCTGCATCCCGAAACCCACGAGGAATACGCGCTGGCGCGCACCGAGCGCAAGACCGCGCGCGGCTATCACGGCTTCCAGTTCAACGCCTCGCCCGAGGTCACGCTGGAGGACGACCTCGAACGCCGCGATCTCACCATCAACGCGATGGCCGAGGATGCCGACGGCCGCTTGATCGACCCCTACAACGGCCAGGCCGACCTGGAGGCGCGCCGACTGCGGCATGTCTCCCCCGCCTTCGCCGAGGACCCGGTGCGCCTGCTGCGCGTGGCGCGGTTTGCCGCCCAGCTCGCGCCATGGGGCTTCGAGGTCGCGCCCGACACGCTGACGTTGATGCGCGAGCTCGTCACCTCCGGCGAGGTCGACGCCCTGGTACCCGAACGCGTCTGGGCGGAATGCGAGAAGGCCCTGAAGAGTCCGGCCCCACGGCGTTTTCTGGAGGTGCTGCGCGAGGCCGGGGCGCTCGCCGTCCTGTTCCCCGAGATCGAACGGCTGTTCGGCGTGCCCCAGCCGGAGCGCTACCACCCGGAGATCGACACCGGCGTGCATACCCTGATGGTGCTGGACCAGGCGACCCGGCTTTCCGATGCACCGGAGGTCCGTTTCGCCGCGCTGGTGCACGACCTCGGCAAGGGCACCACTGACCCGGAGATCCTGCCCAGCCATCACGGGCACGAGGAACGCGGGGTGGACCTGATCCGCGCCCTGACCGAACGCCTGCGCATACCCAACCGCTACCGCGACCTGGCGGTGCGCGTGGCGCGCTACCACGGGCTGGTGCATCGCATATTCGAGCTGCGCCCGAAGACCGTGATGAAGCTGGTCGACGGCCTGGACGTCCTGCGCCGCCCGGAGAACGTGGAGCCCTTCCTGCTGGCGGTGGAGGCGGACTTCCGCGGCCGCACCGGCTGGGAAGACAAGCCCTATCCACAGGCCGACGCGGTACGCCGCGCAGTGGCGGCCGCGCAAGGCGTGCAGCCGGCGGCCCTGATAGCCGAGGGACACAAGGGCAAGGCACTGGGCGAGGCCCTGCAGCGCGAGCGCGTTCGCGCCGTTGCCGACGCCCTCGACGCACACCCCGACGCGTAGGAACCTGCTCGCAGGCTCCTACTTGCCTGTTTCCGCCCGTGAACGTACTCTTTCGCGGCTGTCGAGCGTACTGAGGAAACCGCGATGGATTACGCCAAGGCCCGGATCAACATGGTCGAACAGCAGGTCCGCCCCTGGGACGTGCTGGACACCCGTGTACTGGACGTAATGGAAACGCTCCCGCGCGAGCGTTTCATGCCCGAGCCCTATCAGGCCCTGGCGTACGCCGATTCCGAGATCCCCCTGGGGCACGACGAGAACACCCTGCCGCCGGTCGTGATCGGCCGCCTGCTGCAGGCCGTGTCGCCGCAGCCGACCGAAACCGTGCTGGAGATCGGCACCGGTTCCGGCTACGTCACGGCCTGCCTGTCCCATCTGGCGGCCCAGGTCGACAGCGTCGAGCGCATCGACGAGCTGCGCCTGGCCGCCCGCAACCGCCTGACCGATCTCGGCATCGAGAACGCGCAGCTGCGCACCGCCTCGGTGACCCCCGACTGGACCCCGCCGCGCCCGCGCTACGACGCGATCATCCTGACCGGCGGCATGACCGAATATGACGACTTCCTCGAGCCCTACCTGACCCTGGGCGGGCGACTGTTCGTGATTACCGGTGACGGTCCGATCATGGAGGCCCAGCTGATTATCCGCACCACCGAGGACGGCTGCCGCCACGAGGAGCTGTTCGAGACCCGCGTGAAGCCGCTGGTTGGATTCGAGCCGAAGCCCGCCTTCGAATTCTGAGCGGCACCCGAGGGGCCCATTTCAGGCGCGGGCAACCTGGGGTGAAGGTCCCATGCCCGAACCGGCTCTGATAGGATAGGCTTTTCCTAATATCCTTCCGGAGTCGCGTCCATGAACCGTCTGCCGTCGCTTCTCGCCACCGCCGGGCTGGCCCTTGTGATCTCGGCCCCCGCCGCCGCATCGAGCCTCCTGGAGGTCTACGAGCGCGCCGCCACGGAAGATGCCGAACTGCGCACCGCCGAGGCGGAATACCGCGGCGTGCTGGAAAACCGCCCGATCACTCGCTCTGCCCTGCTGCCACAGATCTCCGGGCAGGCCGAGGCCGGCGCGTTCTACCGCGACGACCGCAACCGCCCCGGAAGCGACGACGGGCGCCAGACCAGTTTTGGCGTCAATCTCTCGCAGAGCATCTACGACCGCCGCAACTACATTGATCTTGTGCAGGTGGATCTCGAGATCGCCCGCGCCGAGGCGGAACTGGATTCCGCCCGTCAGGACCTGATCCTGCGCGTCTCCCAGGCCTACTTCGACGTGCTGATCGCACAGGAGACCCTGGACTTCCGCCGGGCCGAGGTCGAGGCAATCGAGCGCCAGCTGGAACAGACCGAGCGCCGCTTTGAGGTCGGCCTGGTCGCACGCACCGACGTCACCGAGGCCCAGGCCCAGCGCGACCTTGCCGAGGCCGAGCGCATCAGCGCCGAGAACCAGCTGGACCTGACCCGCGAACAGCTCGCGGTGATCACCAATACCTACTGGGACCAGCTCGACATGCTGCGCGACGACGCCGAGCTGACCCCGCCGGATCCGGCCGATCCGCAGGCCTGGGTGGATATCGCCCTGGCGAACAACCTGGAACTGGCCGCCCAGCGCCTGAGCACAGAGAGCGCGCGCGAGCAGATCCAGCGCCAGCGCGCCGAGGGCCTGCCACGCATCAATCTGAACGCCTCGGTCAACGAGAACCGCTATCACGGCCTTGATGCCGGCACGACCGGCGGGGCGATGTTCTTCGAGGGCACCGAAGCCCAGGTCGGGATCCAACTGGAGATCCCGTTCTACACCGGCGGTCGTGTCAGCGCCCTCACCCGTCAGGCGCGCGAGAATTTCCAGGCCGCGCAGGAAGGCCAGTCGCTGGTTGAACGCCGCACGACCCAGGACACCCGCAGCGCTTATCTGTCGGTGATCTCCAACAACTCGCGCGTGCGCGCCCTGGAGCAGGCCCTGGCCTCCACCCAGTCCGCGTTCGAGGCGGCCGAGGCCGGCTTCGAGGTGGGCACCCGCACCCAGGTGGACGTCCTGCTCGCCCTGCGCGAGGTCTTCCGCGCCGAGCGCGATTACGCCGAGGCCCGCTACGGCTTCCTCAGCGAGTCGCTGCGCCTGCAGCGCGCCGCCGGCCGCCTGAGCGTGACCGATCTCGAGGCCATCAACCGCCTGCTGGAGTAATGGCCGCTGCCGCTTCCAATCCGCGAGCCCGCTGCGAGCGTGCGCGCTCGCGTCTGGTCCTGATCGACCTGCAGGAACGCCTGCTGGCCGCCATGCCGGACGCGCGGGACGAGGTCGAGCGCAATACCGCCCGCCTGATCGAGGCCGCACGCAAGCTGGATATCCCGATCGAGGTCTCGCGTCAGTATCCGCAGGGCCTGGGCGAAGTCACCGCCACTCTGCAGCAAGCGCTCGACGGCTACGGCACGGTCACCGACAAGACGTCCTTCTCCTGCTGCGCCGAGGATGACCTGCGCGCGCGCCTGACAGGCGGCGACCAGGTCATCCTGACCGGCTCGGAGACGCATATCTGCGTGACCCAGACGGCGCTGGAGTTGCTGGACGCGGGCGTAACCGTGTTCGTGGTCGAGGACGGGGTCTGCTCGCGCGACGCCGGGCGCAAGCGCAACGGGCTGGAACGCCTGCGCGCTGCCGGCGCCATCATTACCAACCACGAATCGGTGCTGTTCGAATGGCTGCGCGACGCGGCCGATCCGCAGTTCCGCGAACTGAGCCAACTGATCCGCTAACCGGAGGATTCCGCAGGGATGCGCATACTCGGCAACATTCTATTGGGCGTCTGGCTGATCCTGTTCGGCCTGCGCGGCCTGCTGGGACTGCAGTTCCAGTACGACCATTACGTCATCAGCGGCCTGGCGGTGATCGCCGGTATCCTGTTCATCCTGCGACGCTAATCGAGTCCCCATGCGCCTGACACCCGACGAATACCGCAACCAGGAGCACCGCCGCATCACCCTGCTGGGTATGTCCGGTGTCGGCAAGACGCGCCTGTCCAACATGCTCCGGCGCGAGGACTGGTTCCACTATTCGGGGGACTACCGCATCGGCACGCGCTACCTGAGCGAGCCGATCCTGGACAACATCAAGGCCCAGGCGATGGCGGTGCCGTTCCTGCGCGACCTGTTGCGCTCGGACTCGATCCAGATCATCAACAACATCACCGTGGACAACCTGCACCCGGTGGCGAGCTTCCTCGGCAAGCTCGGCAACCCGGAGCTGGGCGGCCTGCCGCTGACCGAATTCAAGCGCCGCCAGACCCTGCACCACCAGGCCGAGGTGCAGGCGATGCTCGACGTGCCGGACTTCATCCACAAGGCACAAACGCTGTTCGGCTACCCGCATTTCGTCAACGACGCCGGCGGTTCGGTCTGCGAACTGGACAGCCCCGGCGTACTCGAGACGCTGGCCGAGCACACCCTGATCCTGTACATCAAGGCGACGGACGAAGACGAGCGCCAGCTGATCGAACGCGCAGAGCGCGACCCCAAACCGCTGTACTACCGCGAGGCCTTCCTCGACCAGCAGCTGGCCGAATACATGCGCGACGAGGGGCTGGACTACGTCGCCCAGATCGACCCGGACGCCTTCGTGCGCTGGGTCTTCTCGCGCCTGTTCCGCGCACGCCTGCCGCGCTACGAGGCGATCGCCGAAACCCACGGCTACACGATCAGCACCACCGAACTGGCACGCGTACGCAACGCGGGCGAGTTCGATGACCTGGTCTGCATGGCCCTGGAACGGGAGGCACGCCTCTAATGCCACTTGTCGCCTATTCCGATCTGCCCACCTTTGCCCGCCTGCGGAGCGAGGGCGAGACCGTGCTGCCCAGCGACTTCGCGCAGCAGCAGGAGATCCGTGCGCTGCACATCGGGCTGCTGAACATGATGCCGGACGCCGCCCTGTCGGCTACCGAACGTCAGTTCTTTCGCCTGATCGGCGAGAGCAACCAGATCGCGCAGTTCTATATCCACCCGTTCACCCTGCCGCAGCTCAAGCGCGGGCCGAAGGGGCGCGATCACATCAAGCAGTACTACGAGGACTTCGAGGACCTGAAGAAAGAGGGTCTCGACGCGCTGATCATCACCGGGGCCAACGTCACCCAGCCGGACCTGGCACTGGAACCCTTCTGGGAGCCGCTGGCCGAGGTGGTGGACTGGGCCTGGGAAAACGTGACCTCGACGCTTTGTTCCTGCCTCGCCACCCACGCCGTGCTGCAGGCACGCTACGGCGAGCGTCGCGTGCACATGGGCGAGAAGCTGTGGGGCGTGTTCCCGCACCGGGTGGTGGACCGCGGGCATCCGCTGGTCACCGGCGTCAACACCCGCTTCGATGTGCCGCACTCGCGCTACAACGATGTCTCGCGCGAACAATTCGAACGCCACGGCCTGCGCGTACTGGTGGACAGCGAGCAGTCCGGGATTCACCTGGGTGCCTCGCCGGACGGCTTCCGCATGGTCTTCTTCCAGGGCCACCCGGAGTACGACTCCATCAGCCTGCTCAAGGAATACAAGCGCGAGGTCGTGCGCTACATCCAGGGCGAACGCGACGCCTACCCGCCGCTACCGGAGAACTACCTGATGCCGCAGGCCGCCGCGATCCTCGGCGAGCATCGCGAGCAGGTCGAGGCCGCGCTGGAGCACTGCACCGAGATCCCGGCGCTGCCCGAGGCGCTGCTGCTGGACCGCCTGGACAACACCTGGCATGACACCGCCCTGGCGGTGATCAACAACTGGCTGGGCAACGTTTACCAGCTGACCAACCTCGACCGGCGCAAGCCGTTCCGCGACAGCGTCGATCCGAGCGATCCCCTGGCCGGACGGCGTTAGTCAGCCGCCGTCATTGCGAGGCGCGCAGCGACGCGGCAATCTCCTTCCGAAACCACCGAGTCCCGCCGCTCTGCCAGCGTCCGGAGGTTGCCACGTCGCCTTCGGCTCCTCGCAATGACGAGGCGATACGAATGGCACTCTGACAGGAGAAACCGATGGCCGAGAGTGACCCGGACAAGCTGCCGCGCCCGCTGATCTCCCTGTACGAAACCATCGCCGGGGACGAGGATGCGCGCGTCTGCAAGGACATTCCGGAAAACGCCTGCAGCGCCCAGCCGACCAACTTTTTCGTCCACCTGGTCTCCAACACCCTGAGCAAGATCGGCGACGAGCTGGCCTCGGCCCGCCTGGTCCTCGCCTGGCTCTTGGGCGCCCTGGGGGCCCCGGCCGCCTTCGCCGGCTTCCTGGTCCCGATCCGCGAGTCCGGCTCGCTGCTGCCGCAGTTGTTCGTGGCCGCCGCCATCCGGCGGCGGGCCATCCGCAAGGGCTTCTGGATCCTCGGCAGCCTGCTCTCCGGGCTCGCGGTGGCCGGCATGGCCGTGGTCGCGCTGACCTTGGAGGGTGCAGCCGCCGGCTGGGCCATCCTCGGGCTACTGGTGGTCTTTGCGCTTTCGCGCGGGATCAACTCGGTCGCGGCCAAGGATGTGCTGGGCAAGACCATCGCCAAGCATCGCCGCGGCACGGTGATGGGCTACGCCGCGTCGCTGGCCGGGTTCTTCACCCTGGGGCTGGGCATCTACCTCACGCTCGCGAACCTGGAAGAGGCCGGCATTGGCGTGTTCGTGGCCCTGCTGGCCGCCTCGGCCGGGGCCTGGTGGATCGCCGCCGCGACCTTCACCCGGCTGCGCGAGGATCCGGGTGCCACCGAGGGTGGCGGCAACGCCGTCACCGAGGCCATCAAGTCGATGCGCCTGCTGTGGACCGACCGCGCCTTCGGTCACTTCGTCCTGACCCGCGCGCTGCTGATGAGCACGGCCCTGGCACTGCCCTTCTACGTCCTGCTCGCGGAGGACGCGACCGCCGGTGATCTGGGCACCCTGGGCCTGCTGATCCTCGCCAGCGGCCTGGCCTCGGCCGTCAGCGCCCCGGTCTGGGGCCGGCTGTCCGACCGCTCCGCCCGCTGGGTCCTGATCCTCTCGGGACTCCTCGCGGCTGGCCTCGGCATCGCGGTCGCCCTGAGCGTCTGGCTCGCGCCCGTCGGCACCGACCACGCGCTGGTTCCCGGCGGCTGGGTCTATGCGACCCTGTTCTTCCTGCTCGGGGTCAGCCATGCCGGCGTGCGTCTGGGCCGCAAGACGTACCTGGTCGACATGGCAACCCAGGAAACGCGCGCCGCGTTCACCGCCGTCAGCAACACCGTCATCGGCGGCCTGCTACTGATCGGCGGCCTGTTCGGCCTGCTGGCCCAGCTGGCCGGCACCGAAGTCGCCATCTTCGTGCTCGCGCTGATGAGCCTCGCCGGCGCCGTGAGCGCCTGGCTCATGGGCGAAGCCTGACGCCCGCCTCGTCCCCGCCGACTCCGCCGGCTGGCCACGGCTCGTCGTCGGTGTTTACATGCCTTCGCCCAGCCGCCTGCCTAGTTGTGGCTGGTCCGGGTTCGTCCTCCGGTGTTTACGGTGCCTTCGTCCGGCCGCCTGCCACGCGCTCTCTCGCGAGCGCACCGCGAGGTACTTCTTTGCTCGTGCAAAGAAGTACCCAAGAAACACGCCCGACTGCCGCGACCCCGGCCCGCTGCGCGGGCCGGGGTTTCCCTCGCTCCGAGGCTTTTCGCGGGCGGCGCTGAACTCGCTGCGCCTGCGGCTCCGCTCAGACATCCAGCGCCTTGAATCCCGCGAAAAGCCTCTCCACTCGGCGCGACGACAACGGGGAGGCAGGTCAAAACAACGGCTATCCCAGCGTTCTTGCCAGTGGATGATGGCTAGGTCTTCATACATCTTCGGCACGCGTGGCCTTTGGCCATGGCGTGCCGCGCCCGCGTGGCGGGCGCCGGGGGGTAGGGGCGTAGGATGTGATGAGCGCAGCGAATCGCATCAGGGTTTCGCACGGCGTGGGAGATGGTGCGTTTCGCTGGGCTCAACCGCACCCTACGAGATGCCGCCTGTTTTGACCTTCTCCTCCCGTATGGAGCCCCTCGCGGAGGGCGTGATGGGCCGGAAGAAGGCGCTGGATGTCTGAGCGAAGCCGTAGGCGTAGCGAGTTCAGCGCCGCCGGCCCAGCGCGTCCGGAGCGAGGTTCCCGGGCGAAATCCGGGTGCCCTTCTTTGGGTCCTTTCTTGGGCAAGCAAGAAAGGACCTCGCGGTGCGCTCGCGAGAGAGCGCGTGGCAGGCGGCGGACCGGAGCCACCGCAAACACCAGATGCCGAACCATGGTCTGCCACAACGCGGCAGGAGGCCCGACGAAGGCACCGTAAACACCGACGACGAACCAGGGCCAGCCTCTCCCGGAAGGCGGTAGAAAGAATGCGATTCCTGCTCCGGAATGGAGAGCCTGAAAGGGCTCACGGTGCGCGCTACGGCACGCCAAGGTGATAGTCTTGGCGCCCGCAACAACACTTGCTCGCGACCGGAATTCGAATGGCACTGCTCACCCTGCGCAACATCCACCTGGCCTACGGCATGGCCTCCCTGCTCGACGGCGTCAACATGAGCCTGGAGCCCGGCGAACGCGTCGCGATCGCCGGGCGCAACGGCGAGGGCAAGTCCACCCTGCTCAAGGTCATCACCGGCGAGGCCCAGGCCGATTCCGGCGAACTGACCCGCCAGGATGGCCTGACCACCGCCTACCTGACCCAGGAACTACCGCCCGGAATCGAAGGGACGGTCTTTGACGTGGTCGCCGAAGGCCTCGGCGAGGCCGGCCGGTTGCTGGAACGCTTCCACCACCTGAGCCAGGCCGCGGCATCGGGTGACATGGACGCCCTGGACAAGATGGGGCCGGTGCAATCGAAACTCGACGCCATCGACGGCTGGAGCCTGCAGAACCGGGTGGAGACCACGATTTCGCACCTGAGCCTGGATCCCGAGGCGCAGTTCGCCGCGCTGTCGGGCGGGCTGAAGCGACGGGTGTGGCTGGCGCGCGAGCTTGTGCAACGCCCGCAATTGCTGCTGCTCGACGAACCCACCAACCACCTGGACGTGGCCGCGATCCGCTGGCTGGAACAGTTCCTGATCGAAAGCGGACTGACCGTGGTATTCATCAGCCATGATCGCCAGTTCATGGAGAGCGTGGCCACGCGCATCCTCGAGCTGGACCGCGGGCATCTGTACGAGCACCCACCATCCATCGAGGCCTTCCGCGAGCGCCAGGCCGAAAGGTTGGAAACGGAGGCCACCCAGCGCGCGGAGTTCGACCGCAAGCTGGCCCAGGAGGAGGTCTGGGTGCGCCAGGGCATCAAGGCGCGACGCACCCGTAACGAAGGACGCGTGCGGGCACTCCAGGCATTGCGTCGCAAGCGTGCCGAACGTCGGGAACGCGGCGGCCAGGTGAAAATGAAGCTGAGTCCGGAGCAACGCTCCGGACGCCTGGTGATCGAGGCAGAACACGCCGATTTCGGCTACGACACCCCCATCGTGCGCGACGTGAACCTGCTGCTGCAGCGCGGGGATGCCCTGGGCATCGTCGGACCCAACGGGGCGGGCAAGACCACCCTGCTGCGCGGGCTCCTGGGCCAGATGGAGCCGCTCGCAGGCAGCGTCAAGCTGGGCACCCAGCTGGAGATCGCCTACTTCGACCAGGCCCGTGCCCGCCTGGACGAGGCGACCACGGTTCAGGATGCGGTCGGCGAGGGTCGCGACCGGGTCATGGTCAACGGCGAGAGCCGCCACATCCTGTCCTATCTGGAAGACTTCCTGTTCCCGCCCGCGCGTGCCCGCCAGCCGGTATCGGCGCTGTCGGGGGGCGAGCGCAACCGCCTGCTGCTGGCGAAGCTGTTCCTGCGCCCGGCGAACCTGCTGGTGCTCGACGAGCCGACCAACGACCTCGACGTGGAGACCCTGGAGCTGCTGGAGCAGCTGCTGATCGAGTACACCGGCACCGTTATCGTGGTCAGTCACGACCGCTCGTTCCTCGACAACGTCGCGACCTCCACCCTGGTCCTGCCGGGCGATGGCGCGGTCGAGGAGTTCGTCGGCGGCTGGTCCGACCTGCCCGAACGGGTCACCCGGCGCCTGCTGGAGGGCGAGTCCGGAGCGACCGCGAAGGCCGAGCCCGCGGCCAAACCCGCGGCGCCCGCACCCGAGCCGGCACCGGCGACCCCACGCAAACGGTCCTACAAGACCGCGCGCGAACTGGAGGCCCTGCCGGCACAGATCGAGGCCCTGGAACAGGAACAGCAAAGCCTGACCACGGCCATGACCGAGCCGGATGCCCTGCGCGACGGTGACCGCATGCGCGAACTGCAGACGCGGCTCGAAGCCGTCGAGTCAGAACTGGCCCTCTGCTACGAGCGCTGGGAACAGCTGGAATCCGACTAGGCCCCGGCACGTCTATCCTCCGGCGACTCCCTGAATAACCGGCTCAACTCTGAGCGCGGCCGGCCGTAACAGGGGTTGAATCACCACCTTTCGAGTCCGCGGTCGTAATGGCCGCGGCCGGTTCGTGAAGCGCCGGACACAAGGCGCCCAGAAGGAGTCATCGCATGCTGGACAAACTCTCCATTCGGGGGCTACTGATCGCCGGCTTTGGCCTGGTGGTTGCCATCCTGATCATCAACTCCCTGCTGGCCCTGCGCGCGATGAGTACGGGCAGCCAAGGGGTTGAGCAGCTCACCCAGGCCGACTACCCGGCGGTGGCCCGGGTCAACGACGTCGAGCAATTGCTGCAGGAGAGCGCGGCGTTTCTCGGGTTCTACCTGATGAGCGAGGAGCAGTCTCACCGCGACGCGTGGCAAAACGCGATGCGTGAACTCGATGGCGCAACCCGGGCCCTGAACGAGAACCCGGTGATCGCTGCCGACGAGGAACTGTCCGCCAGCGCAACCGAGGTCCGCCGCCTGGTCAACCAGTTCGCCAGCTTCGAGGACCGACTGATCGAGGTGGCCGAAAACCCCGCCGAAAACATGCCGGCGCTGGGCATCGCCAATGCCCGGGCCAACCCCGCCAGCCGCGAGATGACCCAGCAGACCAACATGATGATCAGCGCCGAGATGGGCCTCCCGCGCTTCCAGCGGTCCTGGGATCGTCTCGACACCCTGCATGACCTGCGTATGTCGGTGGTGCAGGTCACCTCGAACCTGCGCGGCTTTATCGCCTTCCGGGACGATGCATTCCGCGAGAATGTCCGACTGTTCTCGACCCGCACCAACGACATCACCGCACAACTGATGGACCAGTTCGACGATCTGGACTTCGAACAGCAGATCGCGCTGGAGGACTTCCAGGGGGCGCTGGACACCCAGAACACGGCGCTGGATGACCTGATCGAGATCCACGGCAGTGAACAGGCACTGCAAGACGCCTACCTGATCCGTACCGAGATCGGGCCCGTGCTGATCGAGGCGCGTGACCACCTCCAGGGACTCAGCGAGCGGATTACCAATCGCGCCGAGCGCAGCGCCGCCGCGCTGACCGCCGACATGCGCGCGACCCAGACCACCCAGGGCGTACTGGCCCTGATTGGCGTGATCCTGGGCTTGGCCGGCGCGGTGTTCATCATCCTGGTGGTCCGGCGCGCCCTGGCCCACTCGACCGCGGCACTCGAGGAGATCGCGGACGGCGACGGCGACCTGAGCCGCCGCCTGGACGAGAACGGCCTGATCGAAACCGCACAGCTGGGCCGGGCCTTCAACCGCTTCACCGACAAGATCGCCCAGGCCATCGGCAATGCCCGCGGCGGCACCGAGACGCTGAATCGCGCCACCGAGAACCTGAACCAGGAGGCCTACCAGGCCCGCGAGGCCGTCTCGCGCCAGCGCGACGAGACCGACCGCGTCGCCACCGCGATCAACGAACTGCAAAGCAGCGCCGAGGAGATCGCCCGCAACACCGATGCGACCTCCCAGGCGGGCCAGGAGGCCGGGAATGCAGTGAACAACGGCTCCGAGGTGATGAGCAAGAACATCGAGTCCATGGCCTCGCTGCTCGGGACGGTCGAACAGGCGGCCGACACCGTGGCCAAACTGGGCGAGGACTCGAAGCAGATCGGGACCATCCTCGAGGTGATCCGTGGCGTGGCCGAACAGACCAACCTGCTGGCCCTGAACGCGGCCATCGAGGCCGCCCGCGCCGGTGAACACGGCCGTGGCTTCGCGGTGGTGGCCGACGAGGTACGCAAGCTGGCGACCCGTACGCAGGAATCCACCGACGAGATCGAAACCATGATCGCGCGCCTGCAGTCCGCCACCACCAGCGCGGTGAAGGCCATGCAGCACGGCCAGGAAGAGGCCGAGGCCACCATGGAGCACACCTCCGAGGTGAACGGTGCCCTGCAACAGATCCGCCAGTCGGTGACCACGATCGTGGAGATGACCGAGCAGATCGCGGTCGCCTCGCGCGAACAGAGCACGGTAGTCGAGGACATCAACCGCAACATCGTGCAGATCTCCGACGAGGCGGATCAGTCGGCCAATACCGCCGACCGCGTCAGCGCCGCCTCCGACGAGCTCAAGCAGGTAGAGAAGGAGATCCAGCAGGCACTGGCCCAGTTCCGGCTCTGACCGGGCGGGTTACAGACTCCGGGCCTCCAGCCAGTTCCGGGCGGCGCGACGCAACCTTCGGGTGACGCCGCGCCGCCCGGAAACCTCCAGCTCGCGTGCCAGTCGGTCCCAGTCGATGGGCTGCGCCAGGCTCGCCTCGAGCAGCTGACCTTCCGGCTCGTCCGGCGGCGCCACCGCCAACTGCCGCAGCAACGCGGGAAGCGCCCACTCCAGGGGCCGCGCCCGCTGGGAAAAGGCTCGGACCTCCTTCAGATCCGCCACCGGGTCAACCAGCGACAAGCAACAATCGCCCTCCGCATCCTGATCCCCGAGGACTTCGCTCACCATGGCCGCGGTGGTGTCCGGCAGGAACCGTGGATGCCACACCGGCCAGTCGCGCCGAAAGGCCGCCAGTGCTTGTTGCAGCCGGGGCTGCAATCGGGGCGCGGTCGCACGCAGGACCACGCCGCTCACCTGGCCACTGGCCGCATCCGGCTGGATGCCGACTCGCACCAGGCCATAACCCGCGCGCTGCCAAAGGTGCAGCAACACAGGTTGCAGCCCGAAACTCGCGCCAATCAGCGCCACCCCCTTGGCACCAGCCCGGTCCTCGACCGCACGCAACAGACGCCCCCCCAGGCCCAGCCCCTGCCAGTGCGGATGCACCGCAATGCGCTGAATGCGCCACGCGCCCTCCCCCGCCAGGTCGAAGTCACCCCGGGCCGCAACGGTGCACGGCAGGAAATGCCCCTGCGGGCGCCGTTCGCCCGACCAAACCGCTTCGGCTAGCGCGCGCTCCAGTCCCCCCTCTTCCTGGATCAGAACCACCCCGAACAGGGCGCCATCCGCCGCCCCTTCCAGCAGCAGCAGGTGAACACCCGCATCATCCAGCCAGCGCGCCAGATCGGAGGGCCGTGTGCGGTAATGGGCGTCCGCCAGCAGGCCCATTACCGCCTCCAGGGTTTGCGGCGTGTCCGCGAGCGCCGCGCCCGTGCTCCAGCGCAGCCGCACGGCCTGGGAGACCGGGGGGCGACTCGCCGCCTCCAACAGGAACAGCCGATTCAGCCAGTCCTCGAGCGGATCGCCCGGAGCCCAGCGAACCGGTGTATCCAGGGTCTGTAGCCGTACGCGAAAGCCCGCCCCCTCCAGGGCCGGCAGCACACGCAGCCGAAAGCCCTGCCCGCTCCCCTCGAAGCCGCCGGTCGTGGTCGCCAGCACCAGGCGCCGTGCCAACCGGGCCAACTGAAGCAGGCGCTCGACCGGCATGCTCGCAGCCTCGTCGATGATCAAGGTATCCAGCGGTTCCGCCTGTTCCAGCAAAACGTCCGGGGCCCGGTAGTACCGTTCCGGCGCGGGTGTCCAATGTCGGGCGCGTGCCAGCAATGCGTCCACGGCCCGTGGTCCCGGCGCCGTCAGCGTGATCGTGGATTCGCCGCGCTGCAGTGCCGTGCCCAGGAACTCGCCCAGCAGGGTCGACTTGCCGCGGCCACGCGGGGCGGTCAACGCCACACATTCGCCCGGCGCGAGTCCCGCCAAATGCCCCAGCGCGACGGCCTGATCCGGCGTCCACGCAAACGGGCCCGCCGCCCTCGGCATGATTCCGGGCCGTCGATCCGCCGACGGTGGCTCCACCGTCCGCACCCACGGCTCGGCCAGCGCCGCCTGCCAGCGGCGGGCAAACGCCCCGTCTCCGCCGGTGCCGTCGAGGATGACCAGGGTGCCACCGCCGAGCAGCAGGCCTGCGACCGTGACCAGCGCGTCCACCGCGAGCGGTTGCCCGGCCTCGAATACCAGGGCCTGTACCTCGTGCCCCAGCCAATGCCCAGCCTGCGCCGGTGCCACATGTGGCACCCCGTCGGGCGGCGAGCGGCCCACCCACAGCACCGGCCCCTCCACCGCCGCAGCCCGCAGCCAGTTCGCAGCCACCTGACAGGCTGCGGCATCGGTGGTCAGGCGATAGAGCGTACGGGCCTGCATATCGGCGGCTCCTTCCGATCAAATGACACGTGAGACAAGCGGGTTTCCTGAGCTGAAAGCGGCGAGATGTCCAGACTGTCGAGCCAAAAATCCAGCCCTTTATCGGCTGATCAAGGTGAAGTGCGTCTCAAGTTTTCTTGCTCCCAGCCGTACAAGATTTCTACACAGGACTGGAACAAGCCTGTACAAAACCTGTACAGTGTTCACCCAGACAAGAGAAGGTTACTGCAGATGACCCCCATTGCGTTGCCGGAACGCCTGCGCATCGATACCGCAGCCGAATGCTGGCAGGAACTGCGCGCGGCACTGGATGCCGGCGAAGACCTGCAGCTGGACTCGGCGGCTGTGAATGATGTGGACGCCGCCGGCGTGCAGGTCCTGCTGATGGCCCGCCATTCGGCCGCCCGCAAGGCGCAAGGCTGTTCGCTCATCGGGACCAGCGCGGTTCTGGCCCAGGCCCTGCAGGCACTGGGCGCACCCGAAGACGGTTTTGCGTCGAGCGCCGCACAACACGACGACAAGGATTCAGGAGACATCAATGGCTAAGGTTCTGGTGGTGGACGATTCCGCCTCGATGCGCCAGATGGTCGCATTCACCCTCAAGCAGGCCGGGCACGAGGTCGTCGAGGGCCGCGACGGCAAGGATGGCCTGAGCAAGGCCCAGGGCGCCAAGGCGGATCTGGTGATCACGGACGTGAACATGCCCGCCATGGACGGCCTGCAGCTGACCCGCGAGCTGCGCAAGCTGGGCGACTACAAGTTCACCCCCATTCTGGTGCTCACCACCGAGGCCGGGCCGGAGAAGAAGCAGGAAGGCAAGGCGGCCGGCGCGACGGGCTGGCTGGTCAAGCCGTTTGACCCCGACCAGCTGATGAACACCGTGAACCGGGTGCTGCGCTAGTCATGTCGATCGACATGGCCCAGTTCATCGATGCCTTTCTCGAGGAGAGCTTCGAGGGGCTGGAGCGCATGGAGACCGAACTCCTCGCGCTGGACGACGGCGACCCGGAGACGCTGAACACGATCTTCCGCTGCGCCCACTCGATCAAGGGCGGAGCCGGGACCTTCGGGTTCGGCGCGATCTCCGGGTTCACCCATGGCGTGGAGACCCTGCTGGACCGCATGCGCAACGGCGAGCAGGAGGTGGCCCCGGAGACGGTGAACCTCCTCCTGCGCGCGGTGGACACTCTGCGCGCGCAATTGCACGCCGCCCGCGATGGCGGCGAGGCCGACCCCGCCGAGGTAGCCGAAGTGCGCGCCCTGATCGAGGCCCACCTGGGAGATGCCGTGCCCGCCAGCGAAGCCGGGAACCCGCCGGCAGCCGGTGGCGGCGATAGTACCGATGGCTCCAGCGGCGGGGATCACGGTGGCCCGCGCGGCTGGCGAATCCACTTCCGGCCCTACGCGGACCTGATGCGCACCGGCAACGACCCCCTGCGCATGTTCGAAGTGCTGGAGGAACTGGGCAGGCTGACCGTGCACTGCGACACCGACCGCCTGCCGGACAGCGTCGATGCCTTCGATCCGGAGGACTGCCACCTCGCCTGGACCCTGGAGCTGGAAGGCGATGCCACCCGCGACCAGATCCAGGAGGTCTTCGAATGGGTCGAGGACGAATGCGATCTGGAGATCGAGCCTCTCGAATCGGGCGGCGACTCGGGCGGCGACTCGGGCGGCGAACCGACCGCTGATGCGCCCGCACTAACCCCCGAGACGGCCGCACCATCCGACAGCCAGCCGGAGACACCGGCCGCACGCGGCGCCAGTGGCACACGCGGCTCGGAGTCCAGCTCCATGCGGGTGAACACCGGCAAGATCGACGCCCTGATCGACATGGTGGGCGAACTGGTCATCACCCAGTCAATGCTGACCGACATCAGCGAACAACTCGAGGAAGACCCTTCGCAGATGGAGGCGCAGATCGAGCGCCTGCGCACCGGACTGGGCGAACTGGAACGCAATACCCGCGAGCTGCAGGAAAGCGTGATGAGCATCCGCATGGTGCCGATCGCGCAGGTCTTCAACCGCTTTCCACGGCTGGTACACGACATCTCCGGGCAGCTGGGCAAGCAGATCGAGCTGACCCTGAAGGGCGAATACACCGAGGTCGACAAGACCGTCATGGAGCACCTGGGCGACCCGCTGGTGCACCTGGTGCGCAACGCGGTGGACCACGGCATTGAAATGCCCGAAGAACGCGCTGCGGCCGGCAAGCCGGAGACCGGCCAGGTCACCCTGGAGGCCTTCCACCGGGGTGGCAACGTGGTCATCGAGATCCGCGACGACGGCAAGGGCATGGACGCCGACCGCATCCTCGCCAAGGCCCGCGATGCCGGCCTCGTTGGACCCAACCAGCATCCGGACCGCCACGAGATCCTGCAGCTGATCTTCGAACCCGGCCTGTCCACGGCCGACCAGGTCAGCGACCTGTCGGGTCGCGGGGTCGGCATGGATGTGGTCAAGAAGAATATCCGCGGTCTCGGCGGCAACGTCGAGCTGGAGTCGGAACCCGGCAAGGGTTCGCGCCTGACCATCCGCCTGCCGCTGACACTGTCGATCATGGATGGCCAGTTGCTGAAGATCGGCGAGGAGACCTTCGTGATCCCGCTGATCGCGATCGTCGAGTCGCTCCAGACCCTGCCAGAGAGCGTGAAACAGGTCTTCGGCAAGCTGCCCCTGTACCGCCTCCGGGACGAATACATTCCGATCGTCGACCTCGCGGCCCTGTTCGGCCGTACCGAGCCCAGCCCACTGCCGGAACGCGCCCTGCTGGTGGTGGCCGAGGCCGACGACCAGCGCGTGGCGCTGCGGGTCGATGACCTGCTCGGTCAGCAACAGGTGGTCATCAAGACGCTGGAAACCAATTTCCGCAAGGTCCCCGGCACGGCCGGCGCGACCATCCTGGGGGACGGCCAGGTGGCCCTGATCCTGGATGTCGCCGGGATCGCGCGCATGGCCAGCGGGCGCGATACCCGCGCGGCCTGATCATCAAGGAGCCGAACGCAATGGCGAACGACGCAACCCAATCGATCCACGACCCGGCCACCGCCGGCGAGGACCAGTACCTCACCTTCATCCTCGCGGAGGAAGAATACGGCGTGGACATCCTGCGGGTGCAGGAGATCAAGGGCTGGGAACGCCCCACACCCCTGCCCAACACGCCGGACTACATCCGCGGCGTGATCAACGTGCGCGGCATGATTGTGCCGATCATCGACATGCGTCTGCGCTTCGGCATGGAGCCGCTGGAGTACGGCCCCACTACGGTGGTCATCATGCTGCGCGTGGTCGGCGAGGAACGCGAACGCGTAATGGGCGTGGTCGTGGATGCGGTCTCCGAGGTCTACAACATCGGCTCGGACAACCTGCAGCCGGCACCCGACTTCGGGACCCGCATCGGGGTCAACTTTGTACGCGGTCTGGCGACCGTCGAGGAACAGATGATCCTGGTGCTGGACATCGACACCCTTCTGGGTCCGGGCCTGATCGCCAGCGCCGATGCCATCGAAGCCGAGGCGACGGCGTAAGCCCGACCTCGCACACGGACCATGCGAACCATCGCGGTGATCA
This sequence comes from Thioalkalivibrio versutus, assembly GCF_001020955.1. NCBI lineage: Bacteria > Pseudomonadati > Pseudomonadota > Gammaproteobacteria > Chromatiales > Ectothiorhodospiraceae > Thioalkalivibrio > Thioalkalivibrio versutus. The sequence continues at coordinate 141,289 of NZ_CP011367.1, read as the reverse complement.
ACCAGAAAGGCGGGGTCGGAAAGACAACGGTGACCCTGAACCTCTCCCATGCCCTGGCCCTGCAGGGCTACCGGGTGCTGGCGATCGACGCCGACCCGCAAGGCCACCTGAGCATGGCCTTCGGGCTGGAAGACCCCGCCGGCCTGGACCGCGTACTGCAGGACGGGGCCCGGTTGCAGGATGCCTTCAGCGAGGCCGGCAACGGACTGCAGATCGTCGCGGCCGGGGATCAGCTGCAGGAGGTCGAGAACCTGAATGAGGGCGGCGCCGAACGCGGCTGGCGCCTGAAGAAGGCCCTGGACGCACTGGAGCAGCCATTCGATTTCGTGCTGATCGACTGCCCGCCTTCGGCGGGCTTGCTGGGAATGAACGCGATCATCGCGGCCGACGAGATGCTGATCCCCGTGGCCGGTGACTTCCTGGCCCTGAACGGCCTGTCGCGGCTGATGCGCATCCTCCAGGGCGTCGAGGCGCGCCTGGGCTCGACCCGCAAGAAGTGGATCGTGCTGTCGCGCTTTGTCGAGCAACGCCGGCATGCCCGCGAGGTCCGCGAACGCATCCGCGAGCACTTCGCCGAGGCGCTGCTGCCGACCACCATCCGCGAGACGGTGGTGCTGGCCGAGAGCCCGAGCTTCGGGCAGACGATATTCGAGTACCAGCCGCGCCACCGCGCGGCCGGGGACTTTCAGCAACTGGCCGCCGACCTGGTCGCGGCCGGGGCACCAACAACCACCCGCCCGACGGCGGCACACGCCTGAGCCTCGAGCCAGGGAGAACGGGCCATGACGACACGCAAACGCAACAAGCTGGGCAACGACCCGCTGGGCTGGCTGGACGAATCCGGCGCGGCCGGCGAGGCGAGCGGCGACGAGCCCTCGACCGCGCCCCAGCCGACCGCTACGGCCACGCCCGAGCCCCTATCCGGCCCACAAACCGACACTTCCAAGAAAACGAACAAACCCGCGCGTCGCCGCACCCCGGCATCACGCCAGACGAACAAGCAAAGCGAGGACACCCCCATGGCCGCCAATCCGCAAACCGATGCCACCCAGGAAACCCCGGACGAAATGATGGACAGCCGCTTCATGAAGGCCGCCTGCGAAGGCTCGAAGATGGCGGTGATGATGTGCGACGCCGACATGAACATCATCTACGCCAACTCGTCCGTACTGTCCTTTCTGCGCGATCGGCGCGATGCCATCCGCCAGGCATTCCCGGACTTCGACCCGGACAATCTGATCGGCCAGTCCATTGACCAGTTTCACAAGGACCCGTCGCACCAACGTGCCATCCTGTCGAATCCGGCGATGCTGCCGTACACCGCAGAGATCGAGGTCGGCGGCATCGACTTCAAGCTGCAGGCCTCCGGCATCACCGACGACAACGGCCGCATCATCGGCAACATGGTCGAGTGGCAGGACATCACCGACATTAACGAGCTGGAACGCGAACGCGCCCGGCTGCGCTCGGCCTTCAAGGGCGCGACCCAGGCCCAGCTGCTGACCGATGAGCAGATGAAGGTCGCCTATGCCAACCCGGCTGCGATGGAGCTGCTGCGCGAGCACCGTACCCAGCTGCAGGAACTCGCGCGCGACTTCGACCCCTTGAAGCCGCAGGGCTGCGGGCTGGCCGAGTTCTATCAGGATGCCCCGCGGCCGCGCGGTGGTGATGCCGACAGACTTCCGGAAAAGTACTCCCTGAAGACCGGCGAACTGCAGATTGACCTGAACGCCACGGAGCTCAAGGACGAAGATGGCGAGTTCTCCGGCTACATGGTGGAGCTGTCCGATGTTACCGATCTGCGCATGGCGGAAAAGGACATCGACGAGCTGATCCGCGACGCCGCACGCGGCAAGCTGAACGAGCGCCTGAGCCCGGACGACTACGACGGCTTCGTGAAGAACATCGCCGAGGGCGTGAACGAGCTGCTGGATGCCGTGGTCCCGCCACTGCGTGAAGGTTCGCGCGTGATGCAGGCCATGGCCGAGGGCGATCTGACTGCGCGCCTGGAAGGCGACTTCAAGGGCGAATTCGCGGAGTTCCGTGACGCGATCCACGGCACGCTGGAGAACATCGATAACCTGGTCGGGCAGATCCTCGAGGGCGCCGGCAACGTGCGCTCGGCCTCGGCCGAGATCGCCCAGGGCAACACCGACCTGTCCCAGCGCACGGAAGAGCAGGCCTCCTCGTTGGAGGAAACGGCCTCTTCGATGGAGGAGATGACCTCCACGGTGAAATCCAACGCCGACAATGCCCGCCAGGCCAATCAGCTCGCCAGCGCCGCGCGTGACAAGGCGCAGGAAGGCGGCCAGGTCGTGGAGAAGACGGTCTCGGCTATGGGCGAGATCAACCAGTCGTCGAAGAAGATCGCCGACATCATCGGTGTGATCGACGAGATCGCATTCCAGACCAACCTGCTGGCGCTCAACGCGGCAGTGGAAGCCGCCCGCGCCGGCGAGCAGGGCCGCGGCTTCGCGGTGGTCGCCACCGAGGTGCGCAACCTCGCACAGCGCAGTGCCCAGGCCGCCAAGGAGATCAAGACCCTGATCAACGACTCGGTGGAGCGCATTGGCGAGGGCAGCAAGCTGGTCGACAACTCCGGCAAGGCGCTGGAGGAGATCGTCGACTCGGTGAAGAAGGTCTCCGACATCATTGCCGAGATCGCCGCCGCCAGCGAGGAGCAGTCCACCGGACTCGACGAGATCAACAAGGCCGTGACCCAGCTCGACGAGGTCACCCAGCAGAACGCCGCCCTGGTCGAAGAGGCCGCGGCCGCCAGCGAGTCACTGGACGACCAGTCACGCGAACTGCTGGACCTGATGAGCTTCTTCAAGGGCGAACAGTCCGCGGCCGCTGGCCGCTCGATGAAACAACCGAACGCCAAGCCGGCCCCGCAGCCCGCCTCCGGGAGCGCCGGCGGGCTGAAGCGCCCGGCCTCTGCCGGTGGCAACGCCGCCGCCAAGCGTCCGGCTGCAGCGCCCTCGCGCCAGGAAAGCTCGGAAGAATGGGAAGAGTTTTGAGTCCCGACACTCAACCCATGCCAGGGAGAGACTGATTGGCCGCATCCGATCGCCTGAGCGAACGCGACTTCCGGCGCGTAGCCCGCCTGACCCAGGAACGCACCGGGATCATGCTCAACGAGAGCAAGAAGGAACTGGTGTTCAGCCGGCTCTCGCGGCGGCTGCGCGTGCTCGGTCTCGACGCCTTCGACACCTACCTGGACCGGGTCGAGGGGGGTGACGAGGGCGAACTCGAGGAGTTCATCAATGCGCTGACCACCAACCTGACCGCGTTCTTTCGCGAACCGCATCACTTCGAGATGCTGGGCGGCCCAGTGCTGCAGGAGATCCGACGGCTCAACCCGAACGGCCCGCTGAAGGTCTGGTCGGCGGGGTGCTCCACCGGCGAGGAGCCCTACTCCATCGCCATGACCCTGGCCGAGGCCCTGCCCTCGCCGGATGACGTACGCATCCTGGCCACCGATATCGACTCGCGCGTGGTCGAGCATGCCGACGCCGGGGTCTATGACGCCAAGCGCGTCACCGGCATCCCGCGGGCACGCCAGAAACGCTGGCTGCTGCGCGGCAAGGGGGCCAACGAGGACCGGGTAAAGATCCGCGACGAGCTGCGCGCCATGGTGCACTTCCGCCAACTGAACCTGTTCGATCCGTGGCCGATGAAGGGCCCGCTGGACGTGATCTTCTGCCGCAACACGCTGATCTACTTCGACAAACCGACCCAGAAGCAGCTGGTGGAGCGTTTTGCCACACTGCTACGCCCGGAGGGCTACCTGTTCATCGGCCATTCGGAGTCCCTGTTCCGCGTGACCGAAGACTTCCGGCTGCTGGAACAGACGCTGTACCGGCGGGCCGGCTGATGTCCGCCCTGCCGCAGCTGCACGATGGCGCCTTCGCGCACATCAATCGCTACTGGGATCGGGTGCATGCCTGCCCGGCGGCGAAGCTGCTGCCGGGCGAATGCTATGTCTCGGTCTCGCATTCGGAGCTGATCACCACGGTGCTTGGCTCCTGCGTCTCCGCCTGCGTGTGGTCATCCGAGGCCGGGGTCGGGGGCATGAACCATTTCATGCTGCCGGATGGCGCCCGCGACAGCGGCTGGGGACCGGCCGTCTCCAACGCCACCCGCTACGGTACGCACGCGATGGAGTTCCTGATCAACGAGCTGCTCAAGCTGGGAGCCCGGCGCGAGGATCTGCGCATCAAGATGTTTGGCGGTGGCCGCGTGATGGCCGGAATGAGCGATGTCGGCGCGGGCAACATCGCCTTCATGCGCCGGTTCCTCCGTGACGAGAAACTGGAATTGGTAGCGGAAGACGTAGGCGGGCGCTGGCCGCGCAAGGTCGTGTTCTTTCCCGCCACCGGGCGGGCACGGGTCAAGAAACTCGTGTCCCTGCACAACAACACCCTGCTCGAACGCGAGCAGGACTACCGCCGCCGACTGCAGGACGACCCCCTGCAGGGCGACGTGGAGCTCTTCTAGATGTCTGCCACCTCCAAGCCCATTCGCGTCCTGGTCGTCGACGACTCGGCCCTGATCCGCAAGCTGCTTACGGAAATCCTGTCCCAGGCGCCGGACATCGAGGTCGTGGCTGCCGCAGCCGACCCCTTCGACGCTCGCACCAAGATCAAACAACACGAGCCGGACGTGCTGACCCTGGATGTGGAGATGCCGAAGATGGACGGCATCACCTTCCTGCGCAATCTGATGCGGCTGCGCCCGATGCCGGTCGTGATGGTCTCGTCACTGACCGAGGAAGGGGCCGACGTGACCCTGGAGGCGCTGGAGGTCGGCGCGGTGGATTTTGTCACCAAGCCCAAGGTGGATGTCTCCCACGCCCTGCAGGACTATGCCGACGTGCTGATCGACAAGGTCCGCACGGCGGCGCGCGTCCGCCTGCAGGCGCGCAGCGCCACCCCCGCCCCGGCACCGCAGCGGCTGGCCAGCGCGGGCAGCGGACGTTTCCGAACCACCGACCGGGTCATCGTCCTGGGCGCCTCCACCGGTGGCACCGAGGCCCTGCGCGAGGTCCTGGTCGCCCTGCCACCGGACGCCCCGGGTATCCTCATCACCCAGCACATCCCGGCGGGGTTCAGCCGCGCCTTCGCCGAGCGCATGGACCGCAACACCGCGCTCAGCGTGAAAGAGGCCGAGGACGGCGATATCGTGATGCCGGGGCATGCCTATGTGGCCCCTGGCAGCGACTACCACCTGCGCCTGGCGCGCGACGGCGCCCGCTACATCTGCCGGCTCGACCAGAGCGGCCCGGTAAACCGCCACCGCCCCAGCGTCGACGTGCTGTTCAACTCCGCCGCCGAGCAGGCGGGGGCCAACGTCGTCGCCGCCCTGCTGACCGGCATGGGCGACGATGGCGCCCGCGGTCTGCGAGCGCTGCGCGACGCCGGCGCCCACACCATCGCCCAGAACGAGAACACCAGCCTGGTCTGGGGCATGCCTGGCGAAGCGGTCAAACTGGACGCCGCGGTGCAAGTCCTGCCGCTGGGAGGCATCGCCGCGTCCCTGATCCGTGACCACCGCAACGCCGCCGCATCCGGCCAATAGGAGCAATGTGAATGGACGACCGCATGCAATGGCTCACCCGTGATTCGGCCCAGAAAGCCCTGGCGCTGGTACTGACCGCCCTGCTCCTGCTCGCGGCCATCATCGCCGGCTTCTCCGCCGCCTGGTGGCAGGCACTGGCCGCCGCGATCCTGGCCGGGCTGGCAGCGCTGCTGGCCCTGGGCATCCAGCAGCGCGGGCCGACAACCGCTGACACCGTGTCCGATGAGCGCGCAACCCCGGGCCAGCCCACCGGCGGGAGCGAACTCTCCGACGAGCTGGATCAGGCAATGGACTTCGAACTGGGGCAGCTGTCGGCCGAGATCGGCCGCCAGCGCGGGCTGATCGCCGAGGCGGTGAAGGAACTGGGCACGAGCTTCAACGAGATGCACGAGATCGCCGGACGCCAGACGGAACTGATGACCAGCGATGTCACCGAGGACGGCGACGACGAGGGCATGACCCATGCCGAGGTCATCATCGAGCTGACCCGCAAGTCCGACCAGACCCTGCAGATGTTCATCGACACCCTGGTCCAGATCAGTCGCCAGAGTGTCGAGAGCGCCCACCACATGGAAGACATGAGCCAGCACATGGACGGGGTGTTCAAGCTGCTGGACAGTGCCGGCGCGATCGCCGGGCAGACCAACCTGCTGGCGCTGAACGCCAGCATCGAGGCGGCCCGCGCCGGCGAGGCCGGGCGCGGCTTCTCGGTGGTGGCCGACGAGGTGCGCTCGCTGTCGCAGCGTTCGGCAACCTTCCACGACGACATCCGCAAGCAGATCGACCAGGCCCGCGAGTCGATCAGCAAGGTGCATGGCACGGTGCACGACATGGCGTCGCGCGACATGAGCGAAAGCATGGGTGAAAAGGAGCGCATTACCCACCTGTTCGAATACGCCCGGCGCGCCACCGACGAACTGGACGAGCGCATCCGCGAGGAGGCCGAGTTGAGCGAACGCATGAACCAGGCCGTCGCCCTCGCCGTGCGCTCACTGCAGTTCGAGGACATTGCCCGACAGTCGCTGGGCACCGCCGAAGAGGCGGTTACCCACCTGCAGGAACTGCAGGGTATCCTGCACGAGGCCCGCTCGACCGAAGACGCCCGGGCCATGGCGCAGCGCGTGCGCGAGTGGCGCGACCGGCGCCAGGAGAACTACCACCGCGCGGTGGACCAGCAAAACATGGGCACGGGCGAGGTGGAATTGTTCTGAGCTTTTGCCGTCCTACTCTCCCCTGACGGCTACCTTGTTACGAAACGCCTGTTGGTCATTTTACGGCGGGGCTCAGATCCCGCTTGCCGTGCACCATACGCTGAGGCGACCAGAAAGGGTTGCGTCAGTGTTTCCATTACCGGGCAGCAAGCCCGCCAGAACGCCAGGAACCACACATGAGCATCGAGCAACACGCCTCCGACGATGGCAAGGATGTCCGCATTCGGATCAAGGGTCGGTTCGACTTCGAACAGCACCAGGACTTCCGCGCCGCTTACCGCGCAACCGCCGGGACCGGCGTGCGCTACACCGTGGACCTCTCGCAGACCGAGTACATGGACAGCTCCGCGCTGGGCATGCTGCTCCTGCTGCGCGAGCACGCTGGGGGTGAATTTTCCGATGTCACCATCGCCGGCGCCTCCGAGGGTGTGCGCAAGGTCCTGGATATTGCCAATTTCGGCCGCCTGTTCCGCATCCAGTAACGCGGCATCGTGAACCAGCCGACCGATACCTCAGCCACCTACCCGCCCCCTCCGGATGAAATGATCTCCGGCCAGGGCTTGGTGCTAGTCGCGGACGACGACCCCCACAACCGCCGCCTCCTGCGCATGATGCTGATGGGGGCCGGCTACCGAATCCGCGAGGCCAACGACGGCCTGGCCGCGGTCGAGGCCTGCCGCGAGCAGGTACCGGACCTGGTCCTGATGGACGTAATGATGCCGGAGATGGACGGCTACCAGGCCACGTCCATCATCAAGACCGAGATGGGAGATCACTTCGTGCCGGTGATCTTCCTGACCGCCCTGGATGACGAAAACGCCCTGCTGCGCGGCATCGAATCGGGCGGCGACGACTTCCTCAACAAGCCGCTGAATCTGGCGATCCTCAAGGCCAAGATCCATGCGATGGAGCGCCTGCGCGATCTGCACACGGGGCTGCAAAGCCGCAACGAGGCCCTGCTGCGGGCCCAGGCGCGTCAGGCCTGGGAGGAAGAAACCGCCGAGGGCCTGTTCTCGCGCGCCATCACCCGCCGCAATCGCGGCCTGGATCGGTTGCGGCTCCACCGCTGCGCCGCCTCCACCTTCAGCGGCGACGTGGTGCTCTCCGATTACACCCCCGACGGGGCGTTGCGCGTGCTTGTAGGGGACTTCACCGGCCATGGTCTGACCGCCGCCATCGGCACCTATCCGGTCAGCGAGACCTTCCACACCCTGACCCAGGAGGGCGTGGACGACCAGGAGTTGTTGCACGAACTGAACCACGTCCTGCACGACTTCCTGCCCGCGGCGATGTTCATGGGGGCGGTTCTCGCCACGTTCTCCCCCGACGGGCACCGGGTTCGCCTGTGGAACGGCGGCATGCCCGACGCCTGGCTGTGCAACACGCACCAGGACCGCGTGCGACGCATCCAGTCGCGGGCCATGCCGCTGGGTATCCTCGACCGTCTCGACCTCGATACCGGCGCCCGTTCCTTCGATCTCGACGAGGGCGACTGGCTCACCCTGGTCAGCGACGGGGTGCTGGAGGCAACCGATGTTGCCGGGGTCGCCTTCGGCGAAGACACCGTCTTTCGCCAATGCCGCGCCAGCCATTCCGCTGCCGACGCCTTCGAGCGCATCCGCGAGGCCCTGGACACCCACTGCGGGAACCAGACACCCGCCGACGACATGACCCTGGTGACCATCGACTGCACCCCCACCGTGGTGACCGAGAGTGGCCGCCCGCAAGGCCGCCAGCTGCGGGGCACCCTGCGCTGGTCGCTGGATGCCAGCGACCAGCGCCTGGCGGAAGTCGATCTGGTCGGCGCGGCCCGCACCCAGCTACTCGAATGGCTGCCCAACCTGGGGGGCGGGCACGCCGAGGCACTGCAAACAGTGATCGCCGAGCTTTGCAACAACGCCTTCGAACACGGCGTTCTGCGCCTGGACTCCGACATGAAGGCCACGGTGGAAGGCTTCGAGCAGTACTACCAGCAGCGAGCCGAGGGGCTGCGCGACATTCGCGGCCGGATCGGCGTGTCCCTGCGCTACCGACCGATGGCCACCCAGCACTGCATCCGCATTCGGGTCCGCGACAGCGGGCCGGGCTTTGACCACCAGCATCTCCAGGAAACACTGGAAGGCCGGGGAGACAAGCGGCTGTGGGGCCGCGGGCTGACCCTCGTCCGCCAGCTCTGTGAAGACGTTCGCTACCACGGCAGTGGCAACCTGGTGGAGGCGGATTACCGCTGGGATGTCGCCCCGGGCGTGACGGACAAGAAGAGGGCATCCGCATGACCTACGCCCTGGAGTCCGTGCGCAGTCCAGCACCGATCAATTTGGTCAACGCCCTGGGCGAGGCGGTCCTTTTCGTGGCAACGGATGGCCACGTGCGTTACGCAAACCCCGCGGCGGAGCGCCTTTTCGGTGCTACCGCCTGCAGCCTGGACGGATGCGATCTGACCACCCGGATCACCCCCCGCGACTCGGCCTTCGATCTGATTGCACGGCTACGCGAATCGACCCTGGCCGATGGTCTGATCCCCCGCCGCGACCCGGTGGAGATCCTCTGCGAGGATGGACAGACGCGGTCCGCCCTGCTGGACATCGGAAGCTGCCAGCACCCGCATGAAAACGTGCAGTTCGTGGTGCTGCGCGAGCCGCATACGGACCAGCCCTACGACACGCCGGAACAGGTCGAACACCTGCGCGAGGCCATCGACCTGCTGACCCGCCAGGTGCAAGAACGCATGCGCGCCGAGCAGGCCCTGCAGGATAGTCACCGACGCCTGCTGGCCGCCCAGCGCGTGGCCCGTATTGGGCATTGGGATCTGGACTTGGTAACCGACGAACTCCAGCTTTCCCCGGAAGCCAGCGTGCTGTTCGGGCATGACGACCGCCCCCGCTCCATGACCCGCGAGGCGCTGATCGAAGCGACCCACCCGGATGACCGCGCAGCCCTGTCCTTCGCCCTCCTGCGTCTGGCCAACGGCGAAACCCCGCGCTTCTCCATCCGCCACCGCCTGCTACTGCCGAACGGCGAAGAACGCTACATGCTGGCCGAGGGTGAACGCGCCGGGGACACCCCCGGCCGCATCCTCGGGATCCACCAGGACCTGACCGACCGCGAGAAGACCGAACAGGCGCTGTTCAAGCTGGTCAACTTCGACGCCCTGACCGGCCTGCCCAACCGCACGGGTTTGCGCACCCGTCTGCGGGCGGCCCTGGAAGACGCCGAACGACAGGGTGAATCGCTGGCGGTGCTGCTGCTCGACATCGACCGGTTCACCTCGATCAACAGCACCCTGGGACACGACGCCGGGGATGCGCTGCTGCGCGCCTTCGCCCAGCGGCTGCAAAACCTGCTGCGCCCGCGCGACACCCTGGCCCGCCTGGCCGCCGACGAGTTCGCCGTGGTCCTTACGGAAATCGACAATCTCGAGCAGGCGAAAGAACGTGCCAACGCCATCCTGCAACACTGTTCGGAACCGTTTGCCGTGAGCGGCGGCCAGCATGTAGCCACCAGCAGTATCGGCGTCAGCCTGTTTCCTCAGGATGCCCATGGCAAGGACGACCTGTTGCGGCATGCCACCGGCGCCCTGCACGAGGCCAAGAACCTCGGGGGCCACACCTACCGCTTTTATACCCAGGAGCTGAACAGCCTGGCGCGCGAACAACTGGAGCTGGAGCAAGCGCTACGCGCCGCGATCCGCCAGCAAGAATTCGAGCTCCACTATCAGCCGCAGACCGGGCTCAATCGCGGCGACACCGTCGGCGTCGAGGCTCTGATCCGCTGGCATCACCCCGAGCGCGGCATGGTATCGCCGGGCGACTTCATCCCGCTGGCGGAGAAGACCGGGCTGATCGTGCCCATCGGCGACTGGGTCCTGCGCACCGCCACCCGGCAACTGGCGGAATGGGATCGCCTGGGCCTGCCACCGCTGCGCCTGGCCATCAACCTGTCCGCCCGGCAGTTCGCCGACCCCGAACTGCCCGAGCGCATCCTGGAAACCCTGCAGGCGGCCGGGCTCGCCCCCGAGCGCCTGGAGGTGGAGATCACCGAGAGCGTACTGGTCGAGGATATCGACGCGGCGGCCGCGATGCTCCAGCGTCTGGTGCACCTGGGCGTCTCGGTGGCGATCGACGACTTCGGCACCGGGCAGTCGTCCCTGCGCTACCTGCGGCGGCTGCCGCTGACCACGCTGAAGATCGACCGTGAATTCACCTGGGGTATCGGCAACGACCCGGACGACGAGGCGATCACGCGGGCGATCATCGGCCTGGCCAAGACCCTGAAGTTGCGGGTCCTGGCCGAGGGCGTGGAGACCGAACAGCAGCACGCCTTCCTGCGCGAGATGGGCTGTGACGAGGTCCAGGGCTTCCTCCTCGGCCGCCCGATGCCCGCCACCCAGCTCGAACACGAATGGCAGAAACGCGCGCGCACGCCGGGGTAAGGGCCGTTTTGCTCACCACCGAGCACCCGGAGAAAACCGAGGATGGCCTTGAAGCGAGCAGGATGCTGATGAGCGCAGCGAATCGCATCGATCCCACGGGGCAACCCGCCCCCGATGCCTTTCGCATAGCTCAACGCATCCGACCGCTGCACGCCGCGAATCCGCCTGAAGGCCTTGTGGTGTCCTCTGTGCCCTCTAGTGAAAACGCTTTTCACCTGACCCTTCTGCGTGTCTTCGTGGGCTTCGTGGTAGACAATCCCTCCATCGGCAAAACCAAGGAGAAAGAGCATGCAGGACGGCAGTTTCGGTTCGGCACTCGTCACCGGTAACTCCAGCGGTCTGGGCCTGGGCCTCACCCGGGCGCTGCTGGAACGCGGCGCGAAGGTCTACGGCATGAGCCGGCGCGGCTGCCCCGAGGCCGGGGTGAGCGGCGACGAAAAAGTGGATCTGGGCGATTTCAACGCCACCGGGGCCGCAATGGAGCGGCTGCTGGGCGGCGTGGACCGCGTTGATCTGGTGGTGCTAAACGCCGGGCTACTGGGCCACATGCAGCGCATGCAGGACGCGCCGATGGACGAGTTGCGCCTGCTGATGGACGTGAACACCTTCGCCAACAAGGTCATCCTCGACGCGCTGCTGAAGCAGCGCGTGGCCGTCGGCCAGATCATCGCGATCTCCTCCGGCGCATCGGTCTCCGGGCATGCCGGCTGGAGCGGCTATTCGCTGTCCAAGGCCGCGCTGAACATGATGATGCAGCTCTACGCGCACGAGTTCCCCGAAGAGACCGCCATCAACGCCTTCGCCCCGGGCCTGGTCGACACCGCGATGCAGGACTACCTGTGCGACGAGGCCGACCGCGAGAGCTTCCCGGTGCTCCAGCGCCTGAAGGCGGCGCGCGGCACCCCGGACATGCCCGACCCGGAAAACGCCGCGCGCGCCATCCTGGATGCCCTGCCGCGCCTGCGCCACACGACCCGCGGCAGCTTCGTCGACATCCGCCAACTCTGACGCCCGTTTCGGTTTCGCACGCAGAAAACTGCGGTGGAAACGCTCTTGACGCTGCCCTTCTTCGCGGCCTCGCGCGGTTGGGGCGCGGACCGCGACCCAACCCGGAAAATCGGCTTCGCAGCGCCAAAAAAGGTTCATGAAGGTGCGTTGGATTTTGCCTGGGATGGCGCGTATAGTCGGGAGCGTGATTCGTGGTTGAGCGACAACACTAGGAAGTTTCTAGTTTCTGAACCAGTGCTCCCGTTGATCTGTTGGCAGCATGCCGCGAACACATTTGTTAGTTACATGAAGAGGTTACAAGTTGTGAATACTGGTGTTGTGAAGTGGTTCAACGAGAGCAAGGGTTTTGGTTTCATTACCCCCGATGATGGCGGCAAGGACGTGTTCGTCCATTTTTCCGCGATCAGCGGTTCGGGTTTCAAGACCCTGGCCGAAGGCCAGAAGGTCTCCTTTGAAATCCAGGAAACCGCCAAGGGCCTGGCCGCCGGCGAAGTGACCGCCATCTAAGGCGCCACTCCCAAGGCTGACGGCTCCTTCGTTGGACCGTCCGAAAAGGCCGCCTCCGGGCGGCCTTTTTCGTGTCCGGCGTTCTGCATTCACTACCAAACGACCCCCTATCCCCTCTGTGCCCTCTGTGTGCGATCGCTCTTGACTTGGAAGTAACGGGTAGGATGCGTTGAACGCAGTGAAACGCATCGGGGTCGGGCCGTCCCCGGATCGATGCGATTCGCTACGCTCATCAGCATCCTACCCACCACCCAACGCCCCCCCTAACCCCTGCGTCCTCTGCGACCTCTGTGGTGCAATCGCTCTTGAGCGTGCGCTTCGTGGTGGATGCAGAAGTTCATCGAGAATGATTCAAGTACACTGCGGGGCTTTCCCGAAGGCTGCTCCCGCACGCGATGAACCGCCTGTTTCGCTCCACCGCCGTCGTCAGTGGCATGACCATGATCTCCCGGATCATGGGCTATCTGCGCGACATGGTGCTGGCGGTCACCTTCGGTGCCGGACCGGCCACCGACGCCTTTTTCGTCGCCTTCCGCATCCCGAATTTTCTGCGCCGACTGTTCGCCGAGGGCGCCTTCAACCAGGCCTTCGTTCCGGTATTCGCGGAGTTCCGCGAGAAGCGCGGGCGCGAGGCCCTGCGTGATTTGCTGGATCACACCGCCGGCACCCTGATGACGGTGGTCACCGTCGTGACCCTGATCGGGATCCTGGCAGCGCCGGCACTGATCTGGGTGTTCGCCCCGGGGCTGGGCACCCAGGAGGCCGGGCGCCAGGACCTCGCCGCAGCCATGCTGCGGATCACCTTCCCCTACCTGCTGTTCATCTCGCTGACCGCGATGGCGGCCGGCATTCTCAACAGCATCGGGCGCTTTGCGGTGCCGGCCTTCACCCCGGTCTTCCTGAACCTGTCGATGATCGTCGCCGCGCTGTGGCTGGCGCCGATGTTCGACGAGCCGGTGGTGGCCCTGGCCTGGGGGGTGTTTATCGCCGGGGCCTTGCAACTGGCCTTCCAGATCCCCTTTCTGTGGCGCGCGGGGCTACTGCCGCGCCCGCGCTTTGGACGCGCCCACGAGGGGGTGCGCCGGATCGTGAAGCTGATGCTGCCGGCGATCCTCGGGACCTCGGTGGTACAGATCAACCTGCTGGTGGACACCCTGATCGCGTCGTTCCTGGTGGCCGGATCGATCTCCTGGCTGTACTTCGGCGACCGCTTCGTGGAGCTGCCGCTGGCCCTGTTCGGGATCGCGATCGGCACGGTGATCCTTCCGCGCCTGGCGCGGCAGTACAACCTGGCCGACCCGGCCGCCTTCGGTCGCACCCTGGACTGGGCCCTGCGCCTGGCGATGCTGGTCGCGCTGCCGTCAATGGTCGGCCTGGTCGTGCTCGCAGTGCCGATCCTGGCCACGCTGATCCAGTATCAGGCCTTCACCCAGTTCGATACCTACATGACCGCGATGGCCCTGGCGGCCTATGCCCTGGGCCTGCCCGGCTTCATCCTGATCAAGGTGCTGGCGCCTGGCTTCTTCGCTCGCCAGGACACCAAGACCCCGGTGAAGATTGCGATCATCGCCATGCTCTGGAACATGGTGCTGAACGGCGCCTTTGTGCTGCCGTGGTATCTCTCCGGCACACCCGGAGCGCACGCCGGACTGGCGCTGGCCACCTCGGCATCGGCCTATATCAACGCCGGGTTGCTCTACCGCGGGCTGATCCGCGAGGGCATCTACCAGCCAGGACCGGGTTTGCGCTCGTTACGCCTGGGGCTGCCCCTGGGGCTCGCCGCGATGATCGGGGTGCTGATCTGGCTCTCGCCGGAGTTCGGCCAGTGGACCGAGTGGCCCGTCGACACCCGCCTGCTGGCGCTCACCGGCCTGATCCTGGCCGGCACCGCCACACTCGCCGCCACGTTGTGGCTGACCGGCGTGCGCCCGCACCACTTGCTGCTGCGCGAAGGCACCGATCAATGATGCCGGCGAAGGCCCCGGCGGGTTATACTTTCGGTTTTGCGCGGGATCGGGGCGATGCGGCTGATTCGCGGCCTGGGGCCGGCCGACAGCAAGGCGTTCGAGGCAGCCGGCATGCATGGCGCGGTGGTGACCATTGGCAACTTTGATGGTCTGCATCGTGGTCATCAGGCTGTTCTGGGACGGCTACTCGAGGCGGCGCAGGATCGCCAGGCGCCGGCGCTCCTGATGACCTTCGAGCCGTTGCCACGCGAGTACTTCGCCGCACGCTCCCAGGCCCCCGCGCCACCCGGCCGCCTGCAGCGGCTGCGCGATCGCCTGGTGACGCTGGGCGACAGCGCCCTCGGCGCAGCCTGGGTCCTGCGTTTCGACGCGCAGCTGGCGGGGCTTTCGGCCACGGCCTTCATGGAGGAGGTCCTGCATCGCCGTCTGGGCGCCCGCCATGTGCTGGTGGGCGACGACTTCCGTTTCGGACGCGGACGCGAGGGCGATCGGTCGGCCCTGCAGACGGCCGGCAAACGGCTTGGCTTCACCGTCGAATCCACCCCGACGGTGCGTGACGCCGAGGGGCGCATCAGCAGCACGCGGGTGCGCGCCGCCGCCGTCGCCGGCGACTTCGCCCGCGTGGCGGAACTCCTGGGGCGGCCCTACCGGCTGCACGGCCGGGTCGCACACGGCGACAAGCGCGGGCGCACCATCGGCTTTCCCACCGCGAACCTGCGCCTGGGGCCATGGCCGCTGGCACTGCGCGGGGTGTACTCCGGCTGGCTGCGCCGGGCCTCCGGCGAGGCCCTGCCCGCCGTCGCCAACATCGGCTGGCGTCCGACGGTGGGTGGTACCGAACAACGTCTGGAGGCCCACATACTCGAGGGCCAACCCGACCTGTACGGCGAGGCCGTCTGTTTTGAACCCGTCGCGCAGGTGCGCGGCGAGCAACGCTTCGAGGGCCTGGAGGCGCTGCGCGCGCAGATCGCGCGTGACGTCGAAACCGCCCGCACGCAACTCTCCGCACACGACTGAAACCGGCCCGCAGGGCCGATCCGGAACTCGCTAATGGCACGCAAACCGGCACCGCCGAACCCCTACAAGGACACCCTCAACCTGCCCGAGACGGCCTTCCCCATGCGCGCCGGCCTGGCGACGCGGGAGCCGGAGTGGCTGGAGGCCTGGAAAGCCGAGGACCGCTACCAGCGGCTGCGCGAATACTGCGCCGGGCGGCCGCGCTTCGTGCTGGCCGACGGCCCTCCGTATGCGAACGGCTCGATCCACGTCGGCCACGCGGTCAACAAGATCCTCAAGGACGTGATCGTGAAGAGCCGCACGCTGGCCGGCTTCGACGCCCCCTACGTGCCGGGCTGGGACTGCCACGGCCTGCCGATCGAGCTGAAGGTGGAACAAAAGCTGGGCAAGGCCGGGCGCGACGTGGACGCCGCGACCTTCCGCAAGGCCTGTCGCGAATACGCCCAGGAGCAGGTGGACGGCCAGAGCGCGGACTTCCAGCGTCTGGGCGTACTGGGTGACTGGGACAACCCCTACCTGACCATGAACTACCAGGTGGAGGCGGACACCGTCCGGGCGCTGGGCACCATCTTCAAACGTGGCCACGTGCAGATGGGCGAGAAGCCGGTGCACTGGTGCGTGGACTGCGGCTCGGCCCTGGCCGAGGCCGAGGTCGAGTACGAGGACAAGTTCTCGCAGGCGATCGACGTGCGCTTCCGCGTGGTCGACGACATCGACTTCCTGCGCCGCTTCGACGGCATCGACGGCTCGCGCGGCCCAATCAGCGTGGTGATCTGGACCACCACCCCATGGACCCTGCCGGCCAACCAGGCGGTCGCCCTGCACCCGGAACTGAACTACGCCCTGGTGGAGCTGGAACACGAGCGCATCCTGCTGGCGGAGGACCTGGTCGAGGACTGCCTGGCGCGCTACTCCCTGGGCGAAGGCCACATCGTGGCACGCACCAAGGGTCAGGCACTGGAAGGCCTGATGCTGCGCCACCCGTTCCTGGAGCGCGACGTGCCGCTGATCCTCGGCGATCACGTGACCACCGAGACCGGTACCGGCGCGGTGCATACCGCCCCCGGCCACGGCCAGGAGGACTATGCGGTCGGGCTGCAGTACAGCCTGCCGGTGGAAAACCCGGTGGGCCCGGATGGCCGCTTCCTGCCCGACACCCCGCACTTCGCCGGCGAGAACGTGCACCAGGCCAACGGCCACGTGATCGACGTGCTGAAGGAGCACGCCGCGCTGATCGTGGCGGTAAAGTTCGAGCACAGCTATCCGCATTGCTGGCGCCACAAGACCCCGATCATCTTCCGCGCGACGCCGCAGTGGTTCATCAGCATGGACCGCGCCGAGCTGCGCGCCGATGCCCTGAAGGCCATCGCCGACACGGAGTGGATGCCGAGCTGGGGCCAGGCCCGGATCCACGGGATGGTGGTCAACCGCCCGGACTGGTGCATCTCGCGCCAGCGCAACTGGGGCGTGCCGATCCCGTTCTTCGTGCACAAGGAAACCAACCGCCTGCATCCGCATACCGCGGAGCTGATCGAGACCATCGCACAGCGCATCGAGCGCGACGGTATCGAGGCCTGGTTCCAGCTGGATCCGCAGGAATTGCTGGGCGAGAAGGCCGACGACTACGTGAAGCTCAACGACACGCTGGACGTCTGGTTCGACTCCGGCGTGCTGCACTCCACGGTCGTGGAGAAACGCCCGGAACTGGGCGAGCTGCCGGTGGACCTGTTCCTGGAGGGCTCGGACCAGCACCGCGGCTGGTTCCAGTCCAGCCTGCTGACCAGCGTGGCCATGCGTGGCGAGGCGCCCTACAAGGCGGTGCTGACCCACGGCTTCACGGTGGACGAGAAGGGCGAGAAGATGTCCAAGTCGCGCGGCAACGTGGTCGCGCCACAAGAGGTGGTCTCCACCCTGGGGGCGGACATCCTGCGCCTGTGGGTCGCGGCGACCGACTTCTCCGGCGAGATGGCGATCTCCAAGGACATCCTCGACCGCACCGCCGATGCCTATCGCCGCATCCGCAACACGACGCGCTTCCTGCTGGGCAACCTGAACGGCTTCGAGCCGGCCGAATACGCCCTGCCGCTGGAGGATCTACTGCCACTGGATCGCTGGATCGTCGCCCGCGCACTGCAGGTACAGGGCCAGGTCACGCAGGCCTACGACGGCTACCAGTTCCACCAGATCTACCAGCGGGTACACAACTTCTGCTCGGTGGAGCTGGGCAGTTTCTACCTGGACGTGATCAAGGATCGTCAGTACACCACCCAGGCAGACTCGCACGCCCGCCGCTCGGCACAGACCGCGCTATATCACGTGGCCGAGGCCCTGACCCGCTGGGTGGCCCCGATCCTGACCTTCACCGCCGAGGAGATCTGGGAACTGCTGCCCGGCGAGCGTCCGGACAGCGTGCTGTTCGCCACCTGGTACGAGGGGCTGGCGCCCCTGCCGGAAGACGCCACGTTCTCCGATGGCGACTGGGACCGCATCCTGGAGGTGCGCACCCATGTCGCCCGCGCCCTGGAACTGGCGCGCAACGAGCAGGGCATCGGCGCCTCGCTGAATGCCGAGATCGACCTGCACCTGCCGGCCGACTCGACCGCCCGCAGCCTGCTGGAACGCCTCGGAGACGAATTGCGCTTCGTGCTGATCACCTCCGAGGCCCGCCTCGCCGAAGGCGCCGCACCGGAAGCTGCGCATGCCGCGGAACTCGGCGACGGGACGCCGCTGGGCGTGGCGGTGCACAAGAGCGAACAGCCCAAGTGCGCCCGCTGCTGGCACCGCCGCCCGGACGTCGGTCAACACACCCAGCATCCGGAACTGTGCGGGCGCTGCGTCAGTAACGTGGACGGCCCGGGCGAGACCCGGCGTTTCGCTTGATGGGCTTGCGGGGGTCCGGCCTCGGCCCGGGGCTGCTGATCGCGGTGGCCATCGTGCTGGCCGACCAGGTCACCAAGGTCTGGGCGGAGCATGCGCTGACGCTGTTCGCGCCGGTCGAGGTCACGAGCTTCTTTAATCTGTCGCTGGTGTACAACCCGGGTGCGGCCTTCAGCTTCCTGGCCGGGGCCGGGGACTGGGGCC
Organism: Thioalkalivibrio versutus; assembly: GCF_001020955.1. Taxonomy (NCBI): domain Bacteria; kingdom Pseudomonadati; phylum Pseudomonadota; class Gammaproteobacteria; order Chromatiales; family Ectothiorhodospiraceae; genus Thioalkalivibrio; species Thioalkalivibrio versutus. Next base: position 122,486 of record NZ_CP011367.1, on the reverse strand, counting down.
GCTGGCTGCTGACCGGCATTGCCGTGGTGATCGGGCTTCTGATCCTCGTCTGGCTGGCCCGCCTGCCACGCCAGGCCTGGTGGTCGGTGACCGCCCTGGGCCTGGTGCTGGGCGGCGCCATCGGCAACCTGATCGACCGCGTGCGCTACGGCGCGGTGGTGGATTTTCTGGACTTTCACTGGGCGGGCTATCACTGGCCGGCCTTCAACGTGGCGGACATGGCCATTGTTGTGGGGGCGATCACGCTGATCGTCGCCACCTTCATCGAGGGCGATCGCAGCCACTCGGGCAACACAGACTAGTCGGGAGCACACATGACCACGGCCACCAAGGGCGCGCACATCGAGATGCACTACCGCCTGATCCTGGAAAACGGCTTTGTCGTGGACGGGACGGGCGAAGAACCCATCACCCTGGAGATCGGTTCCGGCGAAATCCTGCCCGGGCTGGAGGATCTGCTGGTCGGTCTGATCGCGGGCGACCACCGGGAATTTGCGATCGAGGCCGGCGTCATGTTCCCGTTTCGGGACCAGGCGGCGGTACAGCAGATGCCGCGCTCGCAGTTCCCGGCCGACCTGCCGCTGGAAGTGGACTACATCTACGAGTTCAACAGCCCGGCCGGCGATGCCGTACCCGGCCGCATCGAAGCGGTGGAGGACGCCACCGTGACGGTGGATTTCAACCACCCGCTGGCGGGGCAGAACTTCACCTTCGAGGTGGATGTGCTATCGGTAAGTGAACCGCAATAGGTCGCAGGAGAGTCTCCTATGAGCATGCAGGCCCAGCTCGCCAATCCGCGCGGTTTCTGCGCCGGGGTGGAACGCGCCATCGAGATCGTGGAACGCGCCCTGAAGATCTACGGCGCGCCGCTGTACGTCCGCCATGAAGTGGTGCACAACCGGCACGTGGTCGGGCGCCTGACGGATGCCGGCGTGCGCTTCGTCGACGAGCTGGACGAGGTCCCCGACGGCCAGGTGGTGATCTTTTCCGCCCACGGCGTGCCCAAGCGTGTGCAGCAGGAGGCCGAACAACGCGGCCTGACGGTGTTCGACGCCACCTGCCCGCTGGTCACCAAGGTGCATCTGGAGGTAGCGCGCTATGCCCGCGAGGGCCGCGAGGTGGTGCTGATCGGCCACGCCGGGCACCCCGAGGTCGAAGGCACTCTGGGCCAGTTCGATGATTCCCGGGGCGGGAGCATGATGCTGGTCGAGACCATCGCGGACGTCGAGAACCTGGAGGTCGCGAATCCGGACCGTCTGGCCTTCGTGTCGCAGACCACGCTGTCGATGGACGACACGGCCGGGATCATCGACGCCCTCACCGCGCGCTTCCCGAAGATCGAAGGCCCGCGCAAGATGGACATCTGCTACGCCACCCAGAACCGCCAGGACGCGGTGAAGGACCTGGCGAAGCAATGCGACCTGCTACTGGTGGTCGGGTCGAAGAACAGCTCGAACTCAAACCGCCTGAGCGAGATCGGCGCACGCATGGGCGTGGAGTCCTATCTGGTGGACGGCGCAGCCGACATCGACCCGGCCTGGCTCGAGGGCAAGAGCCGCATTGGCGTCACCGCCGGCGCCTCGGCCCCGGAGGTCCTGGTCAACGAGGTGCTCGACTTCCTGCGCGGACACGGCGTCGACGCCGTGTCCGAACTCGCCGGCCGCGAAGAGACCATCACCTTCTCCATCCCCACCGGCCTGCGCCGCGAATCTGCCTGACCCGCCCCGTCCTTCCCTGCGCCGATTTGTTCACCACGAAGCGCACAAAGAGATGAAGAGGGCAAGGCGAATGAACCACAGAGGTCACGGAGATAACCGGGGATGGCTTTGTGGCAGGCAGGAAGCTGATGAGCGCCGCGAATCGCATCGATCCTTTTGAAAGGCCCAAACCCGATGCGTAGCAGAATCTTGTCATCCCGGCCGTAGCGCAGTGGAGAGCCGGGATCTTCCAAGGCTGCCACCGACGCATCGCCAACCCCGGGAGATCCCGGATAACCGCTGCGCGGTTTCCGGGATGACTTCGCTTGGGGCGATGCCCTCTGTGGTAAAAATGCCCATGACCTGCTCCGCGCCTTTGCGCGCTTCGTGGTGAAACCCGCCCTGGACCTTATTCGGGATACTTAAACGACATGGATGATCGACCCCGTTTTCGGCTGAGTATCCGCTGCCCCGATCAGCACGGAATCGTCGCGCGTATTGCCAACGCAATCGCAAATACCGATGGCTGGATCACCGAGGCGGCCCAGCACACCGATGCCGAGGCCGGCTGGTTCTTCATGCGCTGGGTGTTCTCATTGCCCGTGGACGCCGAGCCCGCCCTGCGTGAACGGCTGGATGAACTGGCCCGCGATCTTGGCATGGACTGGTGGCTGGCGGGGGCCGACACCCGCCCGCGCGTGGTGCTGATGGTCTCGCGCGAACCGCACTGTCTCAGCGACTTGCTGGCCCGCTGGAGCAACGGCGAACTGCCGATGGAGATCCCGGCGATCCTTTCCAACCACCGCGACCTGGCACCGCTGGCGGATTGCTACGGCATCCCGTTCGAGCACATCCCCGTGCCGCGCGAGGATCGCGAGGCCGCCTTTGCCACCCTGCAGGCGCGCCTCGCCGAGCTGGCGCCCGATGCCATCGTGCTGGCGCGCTACATGCAGATCCTGCCGCCCACGCTCTGCGACGAATACCCCGAGCGCATCCTCAACATCCACCACAGCTTCCTGCCGTCGTTCGTCGGTGCCCGCCCCTACCACCAGGCCTTTGCCCGCGGCGTGAAGCTGATCGGCGCCACCTGCCACTACGTCACCGAGGACCTCGACGCCGGCCCGATCATCGAGCAGGACGTCACCCGCATCCGCCACGACGACGGCGTGCAGGACCTGATCCGCAAGGGCCGCGACGTCGAACGCTGGGTCCTCGCCCGCGGCCTGCGCTACCACCTCGAGGGCCGCGTCCTCACTCACGGCAACAAGACCATCGTCTTCAACTGACGGGGTGTCGACGCGGCGTTAAAGCGCCCACTGGCCATGACCCCCTTCGCCTAACGCATCACCACCACGGCCGGAACCGCCTGACCTAGACTCGAACCATCGACTGGCGGGGATGGCCCATGGACAGCACGACGAGCAAGCGATCCGCCCTCTTCTCCCGGGGCTTTTCGGCAGACACCTGGCAGCGCGCGAGGAAGACGCTGAAGGTGCTGGCCACGGCGAGCCTTCTGGCCCTGCTGGTTACCCAGCGCCCGGCTGCCGCCGACGGGCTGCCGGACACGATCGAGCGCATCAAGCCCTCGGTAGTCAGTATCGCGACCCACCAGCCGTCGCGCAGCCCGCGAGCCAATTACCTCGCAACCGGATTTGCGGTCGGCGACGGGCGCCTCATCGTTACGAATCACCATGTGATCCCGGAATCACTGGATCATGCAAACCGCGAGCAACTCGTGGTAGTCAGCGGCGAAGGTCGCGACACCTCCATCCACAGCGCGGAGCTTGTGGCCCATTCGGCGAACGACGACCTGGCCCTGTTGCGGATCGCCGGCCCTCCACTGCCCCCCTTGCGACTGGGATCGTCGGACGCCGTACGCGCGGGCGAGCAGCTGGCTTTCACTGGCTACCCGATCGGCATGATCCTGGGCATCTACCCCGCGACCCATCGTGCCAACGTGGCCGCACGCACCCCCATGGCGATCACCGCCCGCCGCTCGAGAGAACTGAGCGAGGCTCACATCCGGCAACTGCGCGCCGGCGCGCCGATGGTGTTTCAGCTGGATGCCACCGCCTACCCCGGTAACAGCGGCAGCCCCCTCTACCGCATCGACAGTGGCGAAGTCGTCGGCGTAATCAACCAGGTCTTCGTCCAGGGCGGGCGCGAGGCCGCAGTAAGCCGGCCCAGCGGCATCAGTTATGCGGTCCCCGCCGACCGGATCCGCCCGCTGCTGGCCGGCTACCAGGAGTAGGCTGATCCGCATCCCCTCCCCTCACGGCAAGTCCGAGCCGGACAAAGGCACACCCATGGCGGCCTCATCGTCCGATAGTCGATGCGTTTACCGCCAGATCCACATCGATGTGGCCCGCAACGCCACGGACGACTTCAACCCGTTCCATGACGGCGACAAGTGGACGCGCATCCGCGGCAATCCGTTTGGCGGACCGATCGTGCTGGGCTTTCAGCTGGAGTGTCTGGCAGAGGCCCTGGTGACCCGGATGCGGATCGCCGAGGGCGATGCCGGAAGCACCTCGCAACTCCGGTTCCGCAACTACCAATTCACGTTCGCCGGCGCCCTGCGCGTCGACGAGCCGTTCACCACCGTGGTCAAGCCCACCCTCCGGGGCACGGATGCGTCGGGACAGCCACAGGTATCCAATCGCATCGCGATGCGCAAAGGCAGCGGACTGGTGCTGCTCGGCCATGTACGCGACTCCCTGACACCCCAGGCGTTGCCTGGCGAGTCATTGCCGCTGCCCGCGGATGTCCGACTCGAGCAGCTCGAGGATCGCTGCGTGCTCGCGGACAACGGGTGGTTCCACAAGCGCAAGTTCATGTCCAACAGCAATGCCAAGAACCTGTTGTCGGGGTCACTCGTGCGCCAGGCGGACTACTTCGACGAGCTCGAAGATCGCATCAACTTTCCGGACATGTTTCCCGCCGCGCTGATCTCCTGCGCCCTGCTCGAAAAGGCCGATGCAGACGGCCACGATTTCTACCGCGACCCCATGGTCTACACCGCGCACCACATCAGCGTGGACCAGCGGCTGGCACGCGCCCTGCGCAGCGCCGACGCCCTGCACATCCTGGTGAGCCCCGCGGAGCAAGTGGAAACCGCCGGGCGCGGCCTGGCGGGCTCCGGCATGGCACAACTACGCTATCGGTGCATGGGGCTGGTGGCAGGCCCGCGCATCCTGTTCCGCGGCGAACTGTTTCTCGCACCCCTGATGGCCCTTTCCGAAGCCATGGTTTCCGGCCCCGCAGCCCCCTGAGCCCTGGGGAAACACTGATCAGGGCTCGGCCTGGTTCCTGTTGCCCTTGCGATGGTCCTTGGCCGCCTTGCGCAGCAGGTGCGGAACCAGCAAGTGCAAGGGCATGCGCAGATAGTGCGAGCGTACATACAACAACCAGCGGGCGGTGCCGGACAACCGGCCGTCGCAACTCCAGTGATGCGGTTTCAGGCCGCGCCGGAACAGGCCGTCCATCAGCGCCAGAAGAGGAGGCGCCGGACGCGCCGCGGCCAACGCGCGGAACGCCGAATCGGGGACGGGGGTCTGCAGGAACTCGCGACCATAGCGCAACGCATAGTAGAGCGGGCGTGCCAGATCCATCTCGAAGGCGCGCGCCGTCAGGTGTTCCCAGAAGTCCGAATCCTCCGCCACAAAATGACGCAGTAGCGCATCCATATCCGCCAGGTCCCGCAGGCCGTTCTCCAGTTCGCCATCGTGAAACAGATGCGTCGCACTGTGCAGGACCATGTCGGCCGGCCCCGGAACGTACATTCCGGGAAAGCCATCCAGCGGCAGCGCGGCCGCCCACAGGAGTTCCGGATCGGGATGCAACCGCGCGGTTGGCGGCAGGATGGTGTGATGCACATCCAGCACGCTCTTGCGCCGCATGTGCGTGAGCGGAGGCAGCTCGTGCATCCACTGGCGATAGTAGGTCTGGTCGTAGGTGTCGTAGCCCTCGCAGACCCACCCCTGAACGAACAGGTGCTGTTCCGCCGACTGGATCTGCGCCTGAGGGACCAGGATGTCGACATCGGAGAACTGGCGCCCCGGCGCACTGGGCAACCCGGCCATCACGTAGGCCGCGCCTTTCAGGAGCATCACCGGGATCGCCTCCGGGGCCAGGGCCTCGTGAATCCGTGCCACCTCCCAGCGAACCATGGCGTGCTGACGATCCGCCAGGACCCGCGCGACGTGCAGGTGTCGCCGGGGCGCCGGAGGCACATCCGGCAATGCCCCGGCATCCTTGATCAAGGCATGCAACCGCCCCTCGAGAGAGGCCACTCGCGCCACCCGGACCAGCCAATCCCAATCCGCCAGCGAAAGACTACGGGAGGCTGCCGGCTCGGCGAGGACCGCGAGCAGTTGCTCCAGCGCAGGGCGCGTCATGCGCCCGCCCCGGCCAGATCGTTCAGCAACCCCAGGGAGGCATCCAGGTCCGCGTACTCCAGATTCAGGCAGGCGCTTTGCTCGATCAGATCGGCCGCTGCCTCGAAACCCGCTCCGCCCACCACGCTGTAATTGAAGGACGAGCCGACCAGCTTCAGCAATGCCTCGGCCCGCTCCAGCGGCTGCAGCCGGTCGCGCCCTCCGGCCGCAAAGCGCGGGAAGACCAGCCAAGCCGGCCCGGCCTGCTGGTGCATCCGTTCAATGCTCGAATCCGGTGGCTTAAGATGTGCCACGGTCCCCTTGCTGGTGTCGTGGGAGGCGGGACCGATGATCGCCTGCGGATAGCGTTCGCGGATCAGGTCAATGGCGGCATTCTTCAGGCTGACCGGACGCGGCAGCGCGACCAGCTTGCCGGTCGCCAGCGACAGCAGGGCGAATTCGTCCGACAACAACCGCCAGCCCGACAGGGTCAGGGCCGCGGTCAGCGTGCTTTTTCCCGCCCCGGGCTCGCCCGGCATCACCAGCGCCCGGCCGTCGCGCTCCAGCACCGCCGCGTGGATCATCAGGAAGTCATGGGCGTGCTGGGCAATGCACCAGTTCAGCCCCCACTCGAACAGCGGATAGGCATGCGCCAGCGGCAAGGGGCGGAAGGGCGAGCGGCCATCCAGAAAGAAACGCGCCTGCGGACGCCAAACCGAGCGCAGGCCGGGGGAGCCCGCAAGGGTGACGTGGAAGTCGGCGAAGGGGGCACTGGCGGCCGGCAAGAGTTGCCGGTCGTAGAACAGGGCCACGGAGCGCTCGACCCGGTCCAGCCGCGAACGCAAGCGGACCACGAAGGGCCCCACCTGGATGGCAAGGCCGGCGTCCCGCAACCCCGCCCTCAGGGCTTCATGGGCAATCACGCGTCCCGCGACTCCGGGGAGACACGGATCAGATCATGCTGCCGCAACTGGCTCAAGCCGGCCTGCATCGCATCCACCAGATCCCCTTCCGTGGCGTCATATCGCTGTTCAAGGTACTCGAACAGGGTGGCCGGCGTCATCGGTCCCTCTTGCAGGGCCTGGAAGATGTCGATCAGAGGGGGCTGCAGCACGTGCGTCTCGCCACAGCGCTGGTCATAGACCACCACCGATTCACCCCATGCCCGCACGTGAGCGGCAGGCAGCGGGATCAAGGCAAGGGATTCTTCAGAAACGGACAAGGGGGCCTCGTGTACCGACCGGCCCAGGAGCGCTGGTGGGCAGCGCCCCGGGATATCAACGATTGAGGGTGCCGGACGAGTTGGTCCGCACCTCCACGCACTCGCCCGCCTCGTTGCGCGTGAAGCCGTCGCCGCAGTCGCCCAGGCCGTTGATCGGGCAGAAGCGCTCGTTCATGTAGGCGAAGACGTTCGTCACCGCCGAGTGCTTGCCCACATCCTCACGGGCCATCGAATAGGCCTTGATCACCTCGTCGACCGAGGCGCCGAAGTCGATCGAGGTGCACGCTGCGTTCAGAACGGCACCCACGGCATGCCAGTCGAGCGACCCCCTGCACACGCCCCAGGCATGGAGCACCTCCATCAGCGAGGGTGTACCGGTCAGGCATTCCGGCCTGTAACCGAAGACTTCCTCGAAGGAGGTCGCCCCGCCCGCACCCACGGTGGCGTCAAAACGCTGGCAGTTATTGTCGGTCCCATTGGTCTGAATGCAGGAACCCGGGGAATACCCGGTGCACTCCCAGGCACCCCAGTTGTCCTTCCAGAACGCCGAGGTACAACCATCGCCCGCGGTGCACTCGTGGTCAATGTTGGAGACGTTGGCGGAGAAGATGTTGCCCGACAGCGAGCACTGCCCCTGGGCGCCCCAGACCGACTTGGCCGGTAGCGACACCAGCATCGCCCCACCCAGGCCGGCCGCGGTCAGGCGGCGCCGGCTGCGACTGCGAAGGCCGGACGAACCCGTGTCCGGGTCCACGGGGGCGGTGGACTTGCCCTCGCCTACGTCTTCGGGGCCATGATTTCCGTTGTGCTCGTGTTCATCACTCATGCTTGCCTGCTCCAGGTCAAACCTCGCCATTTCACCGTCCGGGCAAGGGCACCCGGCCACGCCGCAATGGGCTGCGATCCGGGGGGTACACTGCAATCAGACGCTTTCTCTTGGTACATAGCAAGCGGGGTGCCATCCTTCTTAATAACGGGTAACTCACTGATATCAAGGCACCCTCTCGCGACGAAACAAAGCCGGAAGGGCATCCGGAGGCACCGAGTGGAAAGTTTTCCGACAGCCCTGAGTGGCCCGCCACTCATACCCGCCGCACCCGCAGAATGAACGAATGACTCAGCCACGCCCCGGCAGCCGGCACTGCCTGCAGGAACCCCCGGGTGCCCCGGTTCTCCAGGAGCGGCTGCAGGCGCGCCAGGCGGCCGGGTGCCAACGGAAGCCAGTACAACGCCTCGGGCCGCAGACCCACGGCCTCCGCCGCCGCGCGAAGACCCTGAGGGTCGTCGTAGCGCAGATGCGGCGGACGCCCTCGCCGACACCGGCGCCATTCGCGAACCGCCGTGGGCAGGCAACGCAGGTTCAGCGCATCGACCCAGGCCTCGCCTCCCGGGCGCAGAACGCGCCGAATCTCGGCGAGTGCCGGCTGGGGATCCGACAAGGCCTGCATGACGCCGAAGCACAGCACCCCGTCGAAGGCGGCGTCCGCAAGCGGGAGGTGATTGATGTCCGCCGCCAGCCAGGGAATTGCCGGATCACTTCGATCCCGCGCCTTCTGCAGGGAGGGCGTTGAGTAGTCCAGCCCCCAGACCTCATGGCCCTGCGCATGAAGCATCCGTGTGTAGGTTCCCGCGCCGCAGCCGACATCCAGCCAGCGACCGGGCTCCAGGTCGGCGCGCCGCCACAGCCGCTCGAACTGCCGGACGCGGCTATGCAGGCCGCTGTGCGTCCAGCCCGCGATCCCGGCATCGTCCTCCAGGTTCGCCCCGCGCTCCAGGAAGCGCTGGCGCCAGCGGCGTTCGAAGCCGGCATCCTTCACCGGTTCGCACCTTGCGCCATCGCCATGACCGCGTGATGGTTCATTCCCGGCCCTCGCTGACCTGACCAATGAGTTCGGTCGCGGCAATCAGCACATGATCGCGGGAGAATCCGGCCCGGCTCATCTCGTCGTACAGCGTGCGCGCCAGCAACCGGGCCACGCGTTCCGGGGCGTGGGTAATGGGGCCCGTTGCCGCCCCCGGCTGTCGCGCCAGCGCCATCTGCGTAAAACTCGTGCGCAAAAGTCCCTTTAACCGATGGACGAGGACCGACTTCGCCACCACCAGGGCCAGGATCAACGCCCGGCGCAAATCCTCCTGCGTCAGCCGGCCCCGCCCCTCGGGGCTGTCGATGTTGATCACTCCCAACAGGTCGCCCTCCAGAATCACTGGCACCGCGATCACGTCGACCGGACCCGCGCCCTCGGCCCGCCGCGCCTCGGCTGCAAGATCGGAGGCATGCAGGTCACGAATCAGCAGCCCCTTGCGCGCACTCGCCACCCGCCCCGAAATTCCCGAGCCAAGCGGTTGCCTCACGTCATAGGCATGATCGGGCAGATACCCGTGATGTGCCTGGACGCGCAAGCGCGCCGCACCCCCGTCCGGGTCCGGCTTCAGCAGCATGATCGAACAGCGCTCGCACTCCATGGCGTGACTGACCAGCGCGGCCAGGCCGGCCAACCCCTTTTCCAGGGACTCGGCCTCCTCCACAAAATGAGCCAGCTCCATCAGCCGCTCGTCGAATGCATCAAAGGCCTCGCCCATCTCCCCGGCCCCACCGCGGTTTCGTCCTGCGAGCTTAACAGCCCGACCGGGCGCCGGATCGAGGCAGCGTTAGGCACAAGCCGAGCGGACCGGACGGCCCCATAACGCCCCGGACCGCGCACCGCACGACTGCCCCAAATTCAACCTGCTCGGGGCTTCGCGGATTGCCTGACGCCCTTTGCGGCCGGCGCTGCGGACGCCGCCACGCCCAGCAACAGCACCAGGTAGAACAACAGGGCGATCCGCGGGGAGTAGAACAGCGTACTGAACACGCCGATCGACAACGCCCCTGTCAACGCGGCCGTCGACGCCAGCGCTACCGCATCGCCCGCCAGCGAACGCCGCAACAGCAAGACCAGGGCCGCCAGTGTCAGCCACACAAAGGCCAGCAGGCCCAGCCAGCCCTGATCGAAATAGATCTCCAGCCACTGATTCTCGACCCGCCACGGCCACAGATGGTCCGTGGTGAAGTACCAGTAACGGCCCAGATGCTCGAAGTCACCGTTGGCGACGTATTCACGACCGGCCGAATCCCGAACCTGCACGCTGTAAAATTCGGTGACAGACCGCTGGCGCGCATCGACCCCCAGCGACAACACCAGGCCGCGCTGAATGGGCCAGGGGCGTGTCTCCATCGGATCCAGGTCGAAGCTCCACTGGAAGGTCTGACGTCCGCCGTCTTCCAGGCGCATGCCCTCGCTGCGACAAACGAAGGAATGGCGGATGGGCTTCTCGCAGATGAAGACTCGAAATCCCGTGGGCTGGGCACTGGCGGCCTCCACGGTCAAGGTATAGAGACCGTCGCGGGGCAGGCTCACCCGCTGATTCACGAACAACGAATCGCCACCGCCGATTTGCAGGCGCGGCTCACCCTCCGCGCGGGTGAAGGCCAGATTGCCGGGCAGGCGCCCGTCCCGGTTTCCGGTCCGGTAGTGCTCCGGAAAACTGCCGACACCCCGCCCAAACAGAGGTGAAAGCGGCCCGCCGCCCGGGAGTTCGAGGGCGGCCTGCCAGTGATCCATGCGGATCCCGAAGTCACGTTCGATGTGGCTCATCCGCTGCTCGGCAAACCCGCCCAACGTGGTGCCCGCAACCAGGGCAATCGCCACCACGGGCAACAGCACACCGACCAGTGCCCCCTGCCGAGCCTGCATGCGCCCATGCAACGCCGCCAGCAGCACCCCGACCGCGAGCACGACCACAGCCACCGCCAACCCCAGATACCCGCCGCGCGAATAGGTCATCGCCACGGCGTATGCCGTCCCGACCGCCAGCAGGGCCGAGCCGGCGAGCATCAGGCCGAGGCGCTGGCGCCAGCACCAGATCAGGGCCAGGGGAAAGGCCAGCACCAGAAAGGTCTCGATGCTGGGCCCTCCCGCCTGCATCTCCGAAAACAGCCCCGACAGCCGATAGCCACTATCGAAGTTCAGCAGCCCGGGATAGGTAACCCGCTCGCGCACCACGAACGCCAGTTGCGCCAGCAGGGCCAGCGCCACCCCGGGGAGAAACCAGCGCGTCACCTGCTCCGGCACCGGGACAGGCGCAACCCTCAGCATCGCCAGCAGGACAACCGCCCACAACAGGCCCTTGGCCACCCGCAGGGCATTCCACTGGTGGGCAAAATGCACCGCCTCGCCGGGGTTCCAGGTGCCGGGCGGGAACAGGGCAACCGCCAGGCTGATCAGCGTCGAGGCTACCAGGAGACCCAGCGCCCAACGGATGCCACGCGGCAACAACGATGCCCCCGAATGCAGCGCATGCGGCCCGAGCCAGAGGGCCATGGCCAGGGTCATCAACAGGAACAGGTCCAGCTCGGAGACGAAAAGGCGCCCGTGGTAGAGCGTCAGGTCCAGGGTGGCCAGCAGCACGGGGATCACGAACAGCCAGCCCTGCGGCCGCCACGCCAGCAATGCGGCATAGGCCAGCAACCCGGCGCTCAGCGCCACGGGCACGACCGGCCAGGTCACCGCCAGCAACAGAGTCGCCAGCGCCAGCAGGCCTGCAAGCGCCTGGCGCAGGCGCTGAAAACCGCGCGAACTCGGGCCCGGTCCAGCCGGCTCCGGGTGGGGACCGCGTGGTTCAGCCGCAGCCCGTCCTGCGGGTGCGCCCCCCACGGCACTGGCACGACCCAGCCATTGCAGCAGCGCGGCCATCGCCCAGGCGGCCAGGCCGGCAAGCACCAGGCTGGCCGGGTCCGGGCGCGCGCCGTCCACGAAGAGCTTGGCGGCCTCGACCAGCAGCGCCAGGACAACCCCTGCCACGACGGCCAGCAGGTTCAGCGCCGACGGCTGCAGGGGACGGCGCAGCTGCCACAACCAGACCAGGAACCCTAGCGGTGCATACATGGCCAGATGCAGCGCCGTACTGCGCAGGGCGTGAATCTCGTCCACGTGATAGTGGTAGTAGAACGGCCACAGGTTCAGGCCGGCCCACTGGGTTCGGGCCGCTTCCACATCGGCGTGAAACGGGCCGAAACCGTGGTTGAGCGCGACCAGCAACAACGCGTAGAACACGGCACCGATCACGAGTATCGGCGTGGCGAACTGCTGCAGCGTCCGGATCACGCCATGGGGATGCACGGGCAGGTTCCGGAACAGGACCAGGCCGATGCCCATCCCCAGGGCCCGCAACAGCACGGACCGCCCCTCGGCGATGCCCGACAGGGTGGCGAGATTCAACAGCTCCAGCAGCCCCGCAAGAAGCAGGGCCAGCGGGATCCCGGCCCCCAGCAGCGAGGCGCCGCGCCGATGCAGCCACAATGCCAGGAGCAGCCCCACCGGGATACTGGCGACCACCTCCAGCGTCAGCCAGCTGATACAGCGAATCCCGCTGGTGCAGGCCCCGGCAGCGACCCACCAGCCCCAGGCATCGGATGCCAGGCGAGCCCGCAGCTCGTCCATGGCGAGCACCAGGTCAAAGGGGACAAAGCCGACCATCACATAGGCGGCGGCATAGATCACCAGCCCGGCGGTCAGGGCCTGCGCACCCGCACCCTCCAGCACCCGACGCCAGCGCGCCAACGGGTCGCGCAACGCCAGCCAGGCGAGCGAGCCGGCCACTGCCCCGGAAAAGTTTCCGGCGATATCGGCCGCCGCCGGATGCCGGTACGGCAACCACACCTGCAAGAACTCCACGCCGGCCGTAACCGCCAGGCCCAGGGCGGCCACGAAGACGAACGCGCCGATCGCAAGCAGCCGGTTGCGGCGACCATGAGTCAGCCATGCGGTCCAGAAGAACCCTAGCGGCAGGAACATCAGGGCATTGGCCATGAACTGCTGGCGGCCACTGGTCCCGGGGCCGGTCAGGCTCATGCCACGGTAGATCTCCCAGGCACGCTCCAGGCTCATCGAGCCGAACTCGAACGGCAGCAGCGTCAGGTAGACCGCAGCGCCCAGCGACAGCCAGGCCCACAGCGCGCAGGTACGCAGCGACAGCGGTTCCGAACCGGCGCGCGGCCGGCTCATCGAAGGGTCAGGGAAACGCCGATCCATGAATCGGTGCGGGCGCGCGTCACGCCCGAATGCACAGGGGGCGCAGCGACGCCCCTGCAATCAGGCGGCACGTCGGAAACCATGGGGCAACAACGCGGACGGACACACGGTTCAGCGTCTCCCGGGACGAAAGCGTCCCGCCACTGTAGCTCCGGCCGCGCCCATGAACAGCGCGGGCGTTATGCGGGCGTGGCGTTCGCCATCCGTGCGCCGCGCCGGGGGCCAGGGGAACGGTGCGCGCCGCGCCAGGTCCCGAAGCTTCCCCATCAGGAACCTGGGGGGCATCAACGCGAACGCTGATGGGCTCGGCGCCCCCTTACAGGCGGAGATCCGTGGCAGTACGGGGGAATACCGATTTCACGTCGAAGATCACCGACTCGGGCCGTGCCAGTTCACGGATGGCCTCGATCCCCATCTGCAGGAATTCGCGGTGCGGCACGGCCACGATGATTGCATCGAACTGCCCCGGTGCCGGCGTCTCGGTCACCGGCGTGATGCCGTACTCGTGCTCGGCCTCGGCCGGGTCCACCCAGGGGTCGAAGACCGTCACCTCGGCGTTGTAGCCAGCCAGGGTGGCGTGGATGTCGATCACCCGGGTGTTGCGCAGGTCCGGGCAGTTCTCCTTGAAGGTTAGCCCCATCACCAGGATCCGCGCCCCCACCGGATTGATGCCCTTGCGCACCAGGGCGCGCACCGTGTTGTCCGCGATGTGCGCGCCCATGGCATCGTTCACGCGCCGCCCGGCCAGGATCATCTCCGGGTGATGGCCCACCGCCTGTGCCTTGTGCGTCAGGTAGTAGGGATCCACGCCAATGCAGTGTCCACCCACCAGGCCCGGCCGGAAGGGCAGGAAGTTCCACTTGGTCCCGGCCGCCTTCAGTACCGCCTCGGTATCCAGGCCCAGGCGCTCGAACAGCAGGGCCAGCTCGTTGATCAGGGCGATGTTCACGTCGCGCTGCGTGTTCTCGATCACCTTGGCGGCCTCGGCCACGCGGATGCTCTCGGCCTTGTGCGTCCCGGCGGTGATCACCCGCGCATACAGCCCGTCCACGAAGTCGGCCACCTCCGGGGTGGAGCCCGAGGTGACCTTCATGATGGAGGTGACCCCGTGTTCCTTGTCGCCCGGGTTGATGCGCTCGGGGCTGTAGCCGGTGAAGAAGTCCCGGTTATGCACCAGCCCGGACTGCGCCTCGAGGATCGGCACGCAATCCTCCTCGGTCGCGCCCGGGTAAACGGTGGATTCGTAGATCACCGTGTCGCCCGGCTTGAGGACCTGCCCCACACTGCGGCTGGCTCCCAGAAGCGGTCCCAGGTCCGGTCGCTTGTGCAGGTCGATCGGCGTCGGGACGGTCACCACGAACACGTTGCATTCGCGCATGGCCTCGAGATCGGCGGTGTACGTCAGCTGCGGGGTCGCGGCGAGCTTCTCCGGCTCCACCTCACGCGTGCGGTCCACTCCAGCCTGCAGCTGCCGCACCCGCTCCGGGTCGATATCGAACCCGCGGGTGGGCCATTGATGGCCGAATTCCACGGCCAGTGGCAGGCCGACGTACCCCAGACCGACTACTCCGATGGTGACTTCATCCAGCGCGGGAAGCGTATGCATAAGATGTCCGTTCTCTTTGCCAATCGTAATGGAGGGCGCCCGGCCGGTTACCTCTCCGTTTTCGTATGCGATACCGACGCTCGCAACCCCGTCAGCGGCAGGGCGCACAGCCCGGGACACGCGGCCCGACACCGTCCGCTCGTCCGGGGTTGGGCCCCGGCGGCCCGGTATAGGCACCCCAGACTGCCTGCTCGCGCAAACGGCCATTGTAGTCGCGATCCGCACCCGCGGCCGGGGCCGAACTCACGCCGGCAGAACGCTCGTGCAGAGCGCCCTCCCGGGGATAGAGATCCAGCGCATCCTGCCCGGCATCCGGTGCCGCCAGATACCGGGCCGCGTCCGCGCGCGCCGCGGTGAAGTTCTCACCGCCCGCGATACCCCCCGAGAGCTGCAGCGGGTCCCCGGCAAACACGGCGTTGCCGGCCACCTCTTGTTCGTATGCCCGGTCCGGTGCGTCCACGCGGATGCCGAAGCCGGTCGCCAGGACCGTGTTGTTCGCGATCCGGGTCTCGCGCGGCAGGTGATTGTGCGGCCGCACCAGTACCGCGTCGCCGGCATCGTTCACGAACAGGTTGTCGTGGAGCTCGATATTTCCCTCTCCCTGAAACAGACGCTCGTGCGGATTCTGATAGAACAGGTTCCCCGCGATGCGATAACGGTCCTGGGACCCCGGCCCGGCGGGCGGGAAATGCCCCACCAGCAGGTTGGGCCGCGCCCGCCCCCCGTCGCTGGCGCGCTCTGCCTTGCTCAGCAGGTTGTAGCGAATCCGGGTCTCCCGCGGCTCCGCCGGCATCCCCGGGATCCCGTCGCGGTCCGTCTGGTGCTTGATCTGGATGTTGTACCCCAGGGTGCGGTGAACGTGATTGTGCTCGATCACGCCAGCGACAAACGGGCTGGTCCCGTCCGGCTGTCCCAGATACATCCCGGTCCCCACATCGTGGATCTCGTTGTGCCGGATCACCCAGTCCCGGGCGGGCGCCCGCGTGGTGATCCCGGCGTTGCCCTGCGAATGGTCGTAATGACGGATGGTCAGGTGTTCCAGGATCACGTGATGGACCCCATCACCGCGCGCCTCGGCGACCACCCCGGCCACGGGTTCGCCACCACCATCCAGGGTCAGGTGCCGGATCACGACATGCTCGGCGTCCACCAGACTGATCGTGTTCTCCCCGCGGCGTCCGCGCAGGATGGCGGGCTCGCCGTCGACCGGGCCACTGATCACGATGGGTTGCTCCGGCGTTCCGCGCACGCCATGCAGCCGCAGGGCCTGGGGGTAGTCGCCCGGTGCCAGCTGCAGCCAGTCGCCGGGCTCCAGCGACGCCACCCGCGCACGGTAGTCTTCCGGACCCGCCCGTACCACGTTCCAGGCCGTATCCGGCAGGTCTGTTCCAGGCTCACTTGTGACCGGAGAAGTGCCTGGATCTGCAATGGCGGCCGGTATCCCCTGCAGCAAGACGCACGCCGCCAGCAACCCGCCAAGGGCACGGCACAGCCCGCGATCGAAACGTTCCATCACCGAGGCCTCCCTTGCCGAAAACGCTTACCCAACCCACTTGCCGAACTCAACGATGGCCCCCGGCCACCCTGTTGTCACGCATTACCACCCACACCGGATCTAACGAGCCATTCACGAAGGCCCAGCATGTTTCTGCAGACACGATAAAGTGATTCAACAGGGATCCCGACCGGGCCTCGCGGACCCATCGCGGATGCCCAGCAGCGCCCGTTGGCGTCGTCGCAAGCGGGCCCCGCCCATGCGCCCACAGGACATCTCGACAGCCCATGACAAGCCATCAGCAATGCGACATCGTGTGCGTCGTTGGCGCACGGCCGAATTTCATGAAGATCGGCCCGGTGATGCGCGCGCTGGCCGGCGCGGGCATCACCGCGCAGCTCGTGCATACCGGCCAGCACTACGATCCGGCGATGAACGAGCGCTTCTTCACCGATCTGAACATCCCGTACCCGGACATCAACCTGGAAGTCGGCTCCTCCTCCCACGCGGTACAGACCGCCGAGGTCATGAGCCGCTTCGAGCCGGTGCTGGACGCGCTGAACCCGCGGGCCGTGCTAGTCGTCGGCGACGTGAACTCCACCATCGCCTGTGCCCTGGTCGCGGCCAAGAAGGGGATCGGCGTGATCCACGTCGAGGCCGGGCTGCGCAGCTACGATCGACGCATGCCGGAGGAGATCAACCGGGTTCTGACCGACCAGATCTCCGATCTCCTGTTCACCACCGAAGGCCATGCCATCGACAACCTCGCACGCGAGGGGATCGATCGCGAGCGCGTCCACTTCGTCGGCAACGTGATGATCGACACCCAGCTCCACAACCTCGAGCGGGCCGTGCCCTGGGACGCATCCCTGCAATCCGCAGGTATCGACCCGGCGCGCTTCGCCCCGGAGGGTGCCTACGGCGTGCTGACCCTGCACCGTCCCTCCAATGTCGACGACCCGGCGATCCTGGAACGCCTCATCGCCACTCTCGCGACCATCGCCCGCGAACTGCCCCTGGTGTTCCCGCTGCACCCCCGCACCCGCGACCGGCTGCAGGCCTCCGGGCTGGACCACCACCTGAGCGAGGCGCCCATCGCGGTCCTGCCGCCGGCCGGCTATCTGGAAATGCTGGGCCTGATGAAGGACGCGCGAGTCGTGCTCACCGACTCCGGCGGCATGCAGGAAGAAACCACGGCGCTGGGCGTACCCTGCATCACCCTGCGGGAGAATACCGAACGGCCCATCACCATCGACGAGGGCACCAATGTCCTGGTCGGACACGACCCGAAGCGTCTGCAGGCCGCCTTCCGCGACGTCATGGACCATGGCGGCAAACAGGGCCGCGCCCCGCAATACTGGGATGGCCGCGCCGGCGAGCGTATTGCCTCCGTCATCGCCCAGTGGCTGGGGCACGAGCCGCGCGCCCGCGCCACGGGCTGACCCGCATGCTGCTGCGCTCGCTGCTGTCCCTGATGTCGCCCGGCGGCTCCCGCGCGCGCCTGTCCATCCTGATCTACCACCGCGTCCTGCCGGCACCCGACCCGCTGGTGCCCGGCGATCCGCACGCCGATGATTTCCGCTGGCAGATGCGCCTGCTGGCCCGCTCCATGAACCCCTTGCCGCTGGACGAGGCCGTGGACCGCCTACAGGCCGCTACGCTGCCCGCCCGCGCGGTCAGCGTGACCTTCGACGACGGCTACGCCGACAACGCCGAGGTCGCCCTGCCGATCCTGCGCGAGGCGGGCGTGCCGGCCACCTTCTTCATCGCCACCGGGTATCTCGACGGCGGGCGCATGTTCAACGACACCCTGATCGAGACCGTACGCCGCCTGCCAGCGGGCCCCATCGATCTGACGCCGGAGGGTCTGGGACAGCGGCAGCTGGACACGGTCGCCGACCGGCGGGAGTTGATCCGCGAACTGATCGGCCGGTTCAAGTACCAGCCCGCGGAGCAGCGCACGGCCGGCACCGAGACACTTGCCCGGCGCTTCGGACTGAAACTTCCTGACGCCCTGATGATGACCCGCGCCCAGGTCCGCGAACTGGCGGCGGCGGGCATGGGGATCGGCGGGCACACGGCCACCCACCCGATCCTCACCGAGGTGGACGCCACGACCGCGCGCGCCGAGATCCAGCGCGGCAAGGCCGATCTGGAAACGCTGCTGGACCGCCCGCTGCGCCTGTTCGCCTACCCCAACGGCCGCCCGGACCGCGACTACGCCGCCGCGCACGTGCAGATCGCGCGCGAGTGCGGCTTCGATGCCGCCGTCTCCACCGCCGCCGGCGCCGCGCGCGCGGCTTCCGATCCGTTCCAGCTCCCGCGCTTTACCCCCTGGGACCGCACGCCCCTGCGCTTCGGCCTGCGCCTGGCCCGCAACCTCGCCGAGCCCCGGGAACGCCGCGCCGCATGACCACCCGTGTCCACATCACGGTCGACACCGAGTTCAGCATCGGCGGGGCCTTTGCCGACCCCCAGGGCCGGCGGCCGATCGGGCCGCCGTCCGTCTACTGCGAGCGCCATGGTCGCTCGGAAGGTCTGGGCTATCTTCTGGAGACCCTGGAGCAGTACGGCATTCGCGGCACCTTCTTTGTCGAGGCCCTGAACACCTGCTATTTCGGAGACGAGCTCATGGGGGGCATCGCGCGCGAGATCGCCGCGCGGGGGCATGACGTGCAACTCCACCTGCACCCCTGCTGGACGTACTTCGAACAGCCGAACTGGTCTCAACAGCTGCAGACGAATCCGCCGAACGATGACATCACCCGCCGCAGCGAGGACGAGCAGGTTCGGCTGATCCGGATGGGCCAGGACACCTTCACCCGCTGGGGCCTGCCCGCGCCCACGGTCCTGCGTACCGGCGGGCTCAAGGTCGGGCTTGGCGTCTACGCGGCGATGCGCCGCTGCGGCATGGGGATCGCCTCGAACATCGGTCTGGCGATCTACCGCCCGCGCGAGCCCGAGCTGCACTTGTTCGCCGGACATCACGATATCGACGGCATACGCGAGTTCCCGGTCACCACCTACACGGACTTTTGCCTGCGGGGCGAACGCCACTACAAGACCCTCACGATCACGGGATGCTCCTGGCCGGAGACCCGGACCGTCCTGAAAAAGGCCCGCGAACAGGGCGTATCGGATGTCGTGGTCCTCACCCACCCATTCGAGTTCGTGAAGCACCGGGGCGACGCCGCCCGGTCGCCGACCCTTGATCGCGTAAATCGTCACCGCCTGAAACGACTGTGCAAATTCGTCGCGGAACAGCCCGCTCTGGAGGCGGCCTGCATGAGCACACTCGGAAACGAGCCGGCAGCACCCCATGACGACACGCTTGATGTCCCCGCCTATCGGGCTCTGGGGCGCATCCTCGTCAACCGCCTCAACCACGCCTCGGTCGGGGTGTGAGCATGGCCCGCTCCCCCAGCGCCGCCGCGACCCAGCAGAACGATCGTGCCCGCGCAGCGAACTGGGTCCTGCGCCAGGCCTCGCCGGGCGAGACCTTCATGCCCCCGGCGCCGGGCACGATGATGGAGCATGACCCGGAGTGGCTGCTTGCCATACGGCACCCCGGCCACGGCAGCGTGCTGCTGGCCGAGCGGGACTCCCGCCAGTTGCCCATCTATGTCCACGACGGGGCCCTCAGCTTCGTCCTCGGTGGCATGGCCCTGAGGCGCATCGAGATCCGCCGCCATGTACTCACCGGCAACCTGCCCGACTGGTCGCAGGATGACCTGACGGCCGTCCTCGGCGAGCTGAAAGGCCACCTGGACCGGCGCGGCGTGGTGTTCCTGATCGGCGTGGTCGAAGGCGAACCGCTTTGGCAGGCGCTGCAATCGGCCGAGCTCCGCCGTCACTACCACGTACTGCAAAGCGGCGAGACAGACACGCGGCGTCTGGCGGACCTGCCAGGCACCTTCGATGCCTATCTCGGCTCGTTGCCACGCAAGGCCCGCCAGGACATCCGCCGCAGTGAACGTCGATTCAACGAACACTTCGGCCAAAGCGCACGCCTGGATGTCTTCTCCCGACCGGAAGAGATCACGGCGTTTCTTGATACCGTCGAGCCCGTATCGGCCCGCACCTACCAAAGCCGCCTGCTCGGACTGGGGGTGAAGCGGGGGCACTGGATTGAGCGCATGCTGCAGGCCGCCGCCGAACGCGGCTACGCGCGATGTTACGGCTTGTTTGTGGACCAGAAGCTGGTCGCCTGGAGAGTCGGCTTTGTCTTTCAGGGCACCTATTTCAGCCACCACATCGGCTACGACCCGGACTGGTCCGAATGGCATCCGGGCATTGTGCTGCAAGCGCGGACCCTCCAGGACCTCTGTTCGCTGTCACCGACCATCCAGCGCGTCGACATGCTGCACGGAGACAACGCGGCAAAGCGCAAACTCTCGAACCAGTCGCGCCGCGAAGGCAAGTTCTACCTGTTCCCCCGAAACGTGCGGGGGACCCTCCTCTACACCTCGCTGGGCAGCTTCAACAGACTCTCTGACACCCTCTCTGCCCTCGCCGCACGCCTGAAATTCAAGGACCGGATCCGAAGGGTTCTGCGGCGGGTTTGAGGCGCGTGACGCCGAAGCCCCGCCGGCGGGTACCGGGGGTGGCGACAAGGCGTCCGGACGTGGTCGCGACAATGATCCCCGCCGGCCGCCAGCCTGCGCGCCGGAATGCCCGACGAGAGGCAATATTGGTGGAGCGGACATGACAGTACGCACGACCGTAGCCTTCCCGAAACAGCATCTCGCAGGCATGCCGAACCAGTGCCTGGGCGTGCCCCCGCCCGCGCTCGGATTCGGGCGTGTACAGGAAGGAGACAAAGAACGCCTCGGCCGGCAGGGAGAACCGCAACGGAATCGGCGTGGAGACATCGAATGCGCCGAACTGCACATTCAGCTGCGACACGATCCGTCCGCCCGCCTCCAGCGCATGGATGCGCCCACCCTCGCGCAACAGGCGCCGGGGTGAGCGGCCGGTGTGTCCCGCGATCGACCGGGCCTGATCCTCGGGCAGACCGTCGAACCCCGCCACATCACGAAACTGGTGGTAGCACACTTCCGCTGCCCCCCCATGCGGACTCCCGCCGTCCGTGGCGTCCGCGCGCAGTTCGTAGAGCCAGTGGACCTGGAGACCGGTCAGTCGCTTGAGCAGCCACAGGGCGGATGCCTCGAACGTCATCGGTGACAGGCGCAGTCGGCGCACGAGCGATCGCCCCTCAGCCTGCCGCGGCCGCCCGGGCACGACGCTTGGCCCGGCCCTTGAGCTGCAAGCGGCTCAGGACATCACTGGCCAGACGCGAAAGGTCCGTGACCGCCAGATACGAGTACACCAGGGCGCGGTTACGCCAGGACGGGCGCAACAGGTACACGTCGGCGCAATAGCGGGAGTCCTTCCCGAACAGCGACTTGTGCGCACCTTCCCCCGGGCTGAAATCGAACAGGGCAAAGCGCTCCTCGTGGAACAGCGCCTCCAGCACCAGCCACTGCAGGACCGTGCCGGGAGACAGGTCGGCATGCTCCTGCAAGTAGCCGAGGAATGCGTAACGCAGAATCCCGTCGTCGATCGGGCAGTACAGATAGGCAATGGGCTGCCCCTGCAGAAACAGCAGGTACCCGCGCACCCGCCCCTCGCGAGCACGTTCCACCAGTTGCTCGACGAACGCCTTGCCCCCGGGAAGACCGGCATCCAGCAAGCGCTCCTGATAGGTCCGGGCGGACACCTCGCGGGCGAGTTGATGAAACTCCTGGATCCCCTCCGGCGTGTCGTATTGGCGCCAGTCGACCGCGCCGCCGGAGGCCTCCGCCAGCTTGCGCACCTTGCGGCGCATGCTCGCTCTCGTCTTCGCGGTGAACCGTCCCTGATAGGCGTCCCACCCGGTGGTCAAATCGATGAAATGGCGCTGGTATTGGCGTGGCACGAAGCGCAATCGCCCCCGAAACCGCGAGACGCGGGGCAGGGGCGCCTCCACCGGCATGGAGCGGATCAGGCAGTCCTCGTCCGGTGCGGCCGTCAGGATCTCTTCGGCATGCTCGGCACGAATCCGGGTAAACGGAAGCTGCAGCACCTGCATCGTGCGCACCGGCTCCGCCAGGGTGCGATACCCGAAGCGGAAAGGCAGATACACCGTCTGGCGCGCCAGCGGCAGGGCCGGGCTTTCCGGGGGCGCGGCAATGGCGCCGTTCACACCAGGATCTCCACGGGTTCCGGATGGCTCAGGAAGCGCGTGGGGCTCGCGGTGTAGCCGTAGGCGCCCGACTGGAAGACCACGATCAGGTCGCCCACGTCGGCGCGCGCCAGTTCCATCTGCTGGGCCAGCACGTCCAGCGGCGTGCACAAAGGGCCCACCACGTTCACGACCTCGCGCTCGGTACCGCGCACGCGATTGCCCACCACCACCGGATAGTTCTTGCGGATCACCTGGCCAAAGTTGCCGGAAGCGGCCAGGTGGTGATGCAAGCCGCCATTGGTGACCAGGAACACCTGACCGCGCGACTCCTTGCGGTCCAGGACCTCGGCCACGTAAATGCCCGCCTCGCCCACCAGGTAACGCCCCAGTTCGAGAATGATCTCTGCATCCGGGAGCGCATCCCGCACCGCAGGCAGACGGCCTGCCAGGTGCTCCGCGACCGGCCCGAGATCCAGCGGTTTGTCGCCCGGGAAATAGGGGATACCGAAGCCGCCGCCGATGTTCAGCATCTCGACCGGCCCCGGGGCGGACTCGGCCAGACGCAGGGCAAGCTCGAACGTCTGCCCCTGCGCCTCGACCAAGGTCTCCGGTCGCAGGTTCTGCGAGCCGGAGAAGATATGGAAACCGCGAAAATGCAGCCCGAGTTCGCCAATGCGGGCCAGCAGGTCGGGAACCCGTTCGGCATCGATCCCGAAGGCCTTGGGGCCGCCACTCATGCGCATGCCCGAGCTCTTCAGCTCGAAATCGGGATTCACCCGGACCGCGACACGGGGCTGATAGCCGGTGCGCGCGGCAATCGCGCCGACCCGCTCGAGTTCGGTGGGAGATTCCAGGTTGATGGTGATCCCGGCCGCGACAGCGGCCTCCAGTTCCGGCACCGACTTGCCCGGTCCGGCGAAGCTGATGTCATCCGGGCCGGTGCCGGTATCGAGCGCCACCTGCATCTCGCGCTGCGAGGCCACGTCGAGCCCGTCCACCTGCCCGGCCATGTGCTGCACGACCGCCGGCATCGGATTGGCCTTGATCGCGTAATGCAGCGAGAGGCCCTCCGGCAGGCTGCGGCGCAGCAGCGCGACCCGGCGGGTCATTGCGTCCCGGTCATAGGCATAAAAGGGGGTCTGTCCGATGCGTGCGGCCAGATCCACGAGCGACTGCCCTCCAAGCTGGAGGCAGTCGTCCACCACGCTGAACTGGTCCATCGGGCTGTGGTCGGGGCGGGTATCGTTCACGCCGGCACCCCTTCCCGGAACAGGTCGCCAAACTCGCTGGCAAGCGCCTTGCGGTCGATCTTTCCGTTGGCGTTGCGCGGCAGTGGCTCGGTGCACAAACCGACATGCGCCGGCAGCATGAAGCCCGGCAAATGGGGGCGTAGCGCGTCGATCACGTCATCCGCCCGCAGCCCCGGGGCCTGCGGCAGGGCCACCAGCACGATCGCTTGCCCCAGGCCCGGGTGTTCCACCCCCAGCGCGGCGGCCTCCGCCACCAGCCCTGTGGCATAGACCGCTTCTTCCACCTCGTTGGGGCTCACGCGGTACCCGGAAGTCTTGATCATCTCGTCACGGCGCCCGACGAAATAGAGGAACCCATCCGCATCCATGCGTACCGTATCGCCGGACCACACCGCCATCTCGGTCAGTGGCACACCGGACGGTTGGCCCGGCGCGGGGCGGAAACGTTCCGCCGTGCGTTCCGGATCATTCCAGTACCCCATGGCGACCAGCGCACCCCGGTGAACCAGCTCGCCCGGCTCGCCGGGGGCGCAGGGGCTGCCGTCCTCGCGGACCACCTGGATCTCCGCATTGGGGATCGCCCGGCCCATGGAGCCGGAACGCTTGTCCAGTTCGGCCGGCGGGAGATAGGTAGAACGAAATGCCTCGGTCAATCCGTACATCAGGTAGCAATCGGTGCGAGGAAGTTGTTCACGCAGGGCCGCGAGTGTCTCCTTCGGCATCGCACCGCCGGAGTTGGTGATATAGCGCAGGGAGGCGCGTGCCGCTTCCGGCCATTCCAGGCGGGCGAGCTGGATCCACAGAGGCGGGACGGCCGCAAGGCCGGTGATGCCGTCGCGCTCCACGGCCCGGATCACGTCGCGCGGCAGCAGGTAATTCAGCAACACGGCCTCGGCCCCGATCCGGAAGGCGGTGGTCAGCTGACTCAGGCCATAGTCAAAACTGAAGGGGAGCACCGCGAGGATGCGATCCTCCGGCCGGTTGTCCAGGTAGGTCGACACGCTCTGCGCGCCCGCGACCATATTGCGGTGCGAGAGCACGACCCCCTTGGGGCGTCCAGTACTCCCGGAGGTGTAGAGGATCGCGGCCATGTCGGTATCGATCACCCGGTGCCCGCTCAAACCATCGCGATCCGGCTCGGCATCCCAGGCGTCCACTCGCACATGCCCGCCCCCGGCATCGCCCGAGTCCTGGCTCGGCTCCTGCCCCACCACCAGCACCGTGTGCAGGTCGGGGCACCCGGCGAGTGCCGCACGCAATGCCGCCAGGCGGTCCGCGGAGGTCACCAGGATGCGTACGTTGCAATCGCGCAGGATGTGCGCCACCTGTTCCGCCTTGAGTAGCGGGTTGACCGGAACGAAGACACCGCCGGCGCGAGCCGCACCGAACAGGGCGTGAATCGTCTCCGGCCGCTTGTCGAGGTAGACCGCCACCCGTTCCTGACGCTCCAGGCCGCACCCCATAAGGCGCGCCGCCGAGCGCTCGATACTGGCCGCCAGCGTCGCGTAGTCCTCGACGGCATCCCGATGGCGCAGGGCCGGCACGGCCGCCGAGCGCTCGGCTTGCATCAATACGGAATCGTGCAGGAGAAAGGACATTCGGCGCCAAGGGGTCTCGGAGGCTGACGGATCGATCATACCCCACGCACTTTGCACCGCTGGCCGCCACCCGGCCGCAGCGTTAGTAGTCCGTTCGTCGGCCCGGCCTTAAATGCCTCTCGCCGCGTGTAACATCCGAAAAGACGCGCCATGAGCCATCCCTTTTCCGTCCGTCCCGGCCACAGCGGCGCGAGGTTCGAACTGCATGCGTGATTACCTGCTCGCCCTGATCGTCGTCGTGCTCGTGCCCCTGATCGTGCGCTACGCGTGGATCGGAATCCTGGCCTGGTTCTGGGTCGGGCTCTTTGCGCCCCAGTGGCACACCTGGACCTTCATGCGCGGGGCACCCCTGGCCACCTACTTCGGTGGGGCGACCCTGATCGCACTGTTCCTGGCAAAGGACCGCAAACCGTTTCCGTTCACGCGCGAGACGGTGATGCTGTTCGCGCTGGCGGCGTATTTCGCGATGACCAGCCACTTCGCGGTGAATTCCAGTGGCGCCTGGGACTTCTGGATCCACTTCATGAAGATCCTGCTGATCACCTTCATCACCCCCCTGCTGATCTACGGCGAGCGCCGCATTGTCTGGCTGCTGCTGGTGATCACCGCCTCGCTCGCCTTCTACGGATTCAAGGGCGGCATCTTCGCTCTCCAGACGGGCGGGGCCCACATGGTCCTTGGGCCTGTTGGCTCCTACCTTTCCGGCAATACCTACATCGGCCTGGCCATGCTCATGGTGCTGCCACTCATCCTGGCAAGCGCGCGCATGTTCCATCACCAGTGGGTCGACCTCGGATTCGACCTGCTCCGTCGATTCTCGCGCCCCATTAGCTGGTTCCTCTACGGCGTCTTCTGGCTCACCGCCATCGCGATCCTCGCCACTCACTCGCGCGGGGCGTTTGTCGGCCTGCTCGCGATCGTGCCCCTGCTCTTCTGGCACATGCAGAGGAAATGGCTGATGGTCGGCGTCGGCTTTTTCCTGATAGCGGTGGTCGGCGTCACTGCACCGGAGCCACTGGTCGAGCGCTGGCAGACGATCGAGACCTACGAGGAAGACACATCCGCCATGCAACGCATCCAGTCCTGGGGCGTGGCCTGGAACATGGCGCTGGAACGACCGCTCACTGGCATGGGCTTCCGCAACGCCGCGCTGGGCTACGAGTGGTGGATTGGGTATGCCAATTTCGAGGGCGGCTGGCGCCACGTGCTATCCCCGCACAGCGTTTATTTCGGGATCCTGGGGCAACACGGGTTCGGCGGCCTGACCGTATTCCTGCTACTGATCGCCTTTACCTTTCACACACTCAACCGGGTCCGGCGCACGGCGCGCCAACGGACCGGAGAGATCTGGCTGTCGGAGTACGCCTGGGCCCTGCAGATTGGGCTCGTGGGCTATCTGATATCCGGCATCTTCCTGGATGTCGCCTACTTCAACCTGCTGTATGCCTTTATCGCCCTGACCGTCATCATGCGCAGGGAACTGGAACAGGCCCCGCTGGCAGCCACAGCCCCGGCATCCGCTCGGCCCTCGGCATCGGAACCAGGCTCCGATGCCGGTCCCGAACCCGAGTCCGAACCGGCCCCCACCGGCAAGGACACGGTGATGTCCGGCACCCTGATGGGGCCGTCATCGTCCAGGGGCTGACTCGATTGCGGATGCAGACCTGATGGGGGCCATACCGATCATCCCTCCCTCCAACCCGGTAGTACCCGGGTTGGACCTTTGTCTCGACACGCTCGCCGCTGCATTACGCACACACATCCGGCCCGGCTGTGGCTTGCACGATCCAGTCGATGAAGCCCCTACACCCGCAGATCACTACGGCCAAACCGGTGCCGCTCTCGCGCTTGCAATCCTGGATGGGCCCGACTCGCAGACGTGGCGGCGCCCCCTGGAGGCATGGGAGACCCTGCCCGCGCAACAGACCGGGCACGCCCCGTTCAACCGCTTCCTGCTGAACCTGCTCGCGGAGCACCTCGAGCGATCCGGGGCACGGGCAAGCGAAGTGGCGCACAGCCGGACATTGGCTCAAGGCTGCAAGTTGGCGCGCCGCTACCCATCCAACAATTGGACCTTGCTGGCCCGGCTGTGCGAACTGCAGGAGGCCAACGGCAAGGCCGAACCCCGGGCGCATGCGCGCCTGCGCGGACTCCTTGACCGCTGGACAACCCCTTCAGGCGCCTTCGTTGATTACCCGGCCCGGCCCGGCACACCGGCACGCGGGGCCACACCCGCGGCCTATCATCACAAAGCGTTATTCGTGGCGGTCATGGCCGCGGAGCTTGGCGAACCGGAAGCATGGCGGCCCACCATCGAGCGCCTGCTGCGATGGAGCCTCTACGTGTGGGACGGCCACGGCCATGCTGGCGGCCTCGGCCGGAGCAGCCATGCGCTCTTTGGAGATGCCTGCATGGTAGCGAGCCTGCTACTGCTCGGGGCCGCAACTGACGCACACCAGGACACCGCATCCGGACGGATGTTGAGCGGCCTTCTTGGGCGCTGGTCCGACCAGATTCGACCCGATGGCTTCCTGGCACTGAACCCCGCCGATACCGCCATTTCGGGCACAGGCTGGGACCCCTACATGCATCTGTCGGTCTACAACGCCTGGGCCGCGGCCATAGTCGCATGGGCGCGCTGTCGCACGAACCGCCCTGGTCGCGAGCATGCCGTCCACCTCGATGCGCTCGAGGCCGCACAGCCAGCCCACATGGGGACCGAGTTTCTCCGGGCCGGGACACCCTCTGCCACCCTTGCCCTGGTCGCTACGCACGGGCAGCCTCCACAAGCCTTCAGCCGCGACGCCGT
Organism: Thioalkalivibrio versutus; assembly: GCF_001020955.1. NCBI lineage: Bacteria > Pseudomonadati > Pseudomonadota > Gammaproteobacteria > Chromatiales > Ectothiorhodospiraceae > Thioalkalivibrio > Thioalkalivibrio versutus. The sequence goes on along the minus strand of NZ_CP011367.1, from coordinate 94,196 downwards.
GGAGCTGCGCTATGCCGGTGGCGTGCCATTGCACGTGACCTGGCAAGGGAACGTGCTGTGTCCTGCGCCTGCCCGAATACCCGTAAAAGCCCTGCTGGACGCTCCCGCCCTGGCGGGCTGGACGCCCATGTTCCTGATCGACGGCCGCCTGTTCGGACTCACGGACTTCGAACAGTGTGAAAGCGAGGCTTCGGAAGAACGCTTGCGAGTAACGCTCTCGGGACACCCGCGCCCTTTGCTTCGCCTTGCCGACACAAGCCTACCGGCGCGAACCCTGGCAGCACTCGACTGGCGGTTGCTGGATGGCGCGCTAGGCCGGCGCGCCGCCCTGCGGAGAGCGCCATACCGGGACGTCGTCGGCACTGTCACCCTGATCATTTCCCTGAAGAAGCCTTGCATCGTGCAACGGCTGAACCTCGAATACCGCGGTCGGCAGGGTCTCCCCCTCCTGAACCCAGGCGGACACGCTGTCACCGACACGCGACGGGTGAATCGCGGGTTCAGACAAGCCGTAAACGGAGCCCAGCACGATTACTCATCTGGCGACTGGCACGAGACGCCCTTGCCCTCCGCCATTGCCGGTGGCATGGCGTTTTGCCAGAGCCCCGAAAGCATCCTGAAAGGCACTTACATGTCCGAACTGACACTCGAATGGCCCAGTCGGCACCGGGACGCGCCATGCTAGCCGCCCAACATCGCTTACGCCGTTGGCCGTCCACCCTTTTGTCCAAGGCGTCCGAAGGCCAGGCCCAGGATGTTCGGCAAGAACAGGACCGCCCCCAGCGGATCTCGACGCAGCGTCGCCCTCACCAAAGACCAGTCCAGGGGTTTACGGTGCCTCAGCTGGTGCAAGACGGCCGCGACGAAAGAACGCCGCGAGTCCGCCAGCTGTCCCCGCACAAATGCCCGCTGCTTCCCATCCAGCCGAATCTCTTCAAGAACCATGCGCGCGAGCGCGATGTAGTTGGATGTCAGGCGAACATAGCCTTCCGTCTTCCAGCCCGACTTGTCGAAGATATTCACGCCCTCGCCTTCGTCGGCATAAATACGGGGCGAAAAGCCTACGCGTCGCAGCGATTGCCCCAGTTGCAGCTTGAAGAACCGATCCTCGCCCTGCATCAGACCCTCTGGGAATCGGTTCCCGGGAAATCGATCCAGCCGATATGCCATGGCATTCGCACTAATGATGCTGCTCCGACGTACCAGGAGATCGAAAAAGTCACCAGCAAACTCGTAAAGTCCGTGCTCCGGATCGATCAGTGGATGGTCCTCCGGGTGAATATTGTCTTCCGGGGAATCCGCCCACTGGAACCGCGTTCTCGAAATGCCTGTTCGTTGCGTATCGCCAATGAACAGGTCGAAGCCCCGGCCGAGCGCGCGAACCGCATCTCCCAGAAACGGCCCAATCCACTGGTCATCCGAATCGAGAAATGCCACGAACGGTATGTCGCGAGGCACATGATCCAGACCGGTGTTTCTTGCCGCACCAGGCCCACCATTTTCCTTGCGGACGATCACGATCTCTCCATCATCCAGGAGGTCCCCGATCTCTTCGTCAGCCGGCAAGGGCGAACCATCGTCAACCACAATCACGCATATCGAAAGTCCAGCCCGCCAATCGAGAACCGATTGGACACAACGGCGCAAAAGACCGCGCTCTCGCTGAAAATACGGGATGACCACGGCGATCTTCAAAGGACCCTCGGACAAGGCGACTACTCCATCATGGGGATCAAACGGCTAGCACGTGGCGCTCACCGCCATTTCTTACAAACCCAACATCCGGGTAGCATTCCACCCGATTGTGCTGGAGCCAGAGATGTATCTCTACAGCTATCGTAAACACCCCAACTTTGGGGACGCCCTTAACGACTACCTCTGGCCACGTTTCATCAATACGCCACTGGAGACTGAGCCAGGATCCGACGAGGTATTTGTCGGCATTGGCACCTTGCTCAACGAACGCCTGCCCACCTCGGGCACTCTCCACATCTTCGGCAGCGGCCTCGGTTATGGAACGGTCCCTGCAGAAGCCATCGCGCGCTGGACGGTCCACTTCGTACGGGGTCCCTTGACCGCCGCCTCCCTGAACCTTGACCCGAAACTCGCCATCTCTGATCCCGGCATCCTCCTCCACCGCACCGAAGACCTCAACCGAAAAAAGGATATCGACTGCGCCTTCATGCCGCATCACGCCCTTTTCTCCGAACGAATGCGCCAGCTTTGCGAGCAGGCCGGCGTTCATTTCATTCATCCGGAAGCCCCTTGCGACAGCGTCATCGACCAGATCGGACGGTCCCGCAAGCTCATCTGCTCCGCCATGCACGGCGCGATCACCGCCGAAGCACTCCGTGTTCCCTGGCTACCCGTAATTACGAACCGCCAAATGTTACTGAGCAAGTGGCATGACTGGTCAGCCAGCATTGAGACTGAAGTCCAATTCCACAAGCTTCCGACAATATGGTCTCGCACCCACCGGTCACCCCATGGCTGGGTCCTTGCGAGATTCAAGGGAAACACCTTTTCCCGCAAACTGAAACAACTCTCACGGAAAGGTAATTTCCAATTAGGGGCCGAACGCATTCTTCAGGATCGCCTCCAGCGAATAGAGAACAAGATCCACGACTTCAACTCACACATATGCAGCCAAGTCGACAGCGCCAACCAACCCACGAAAGGCGCCTCGAAATTAAAGGCCGATTGGACTAAATAGCCCATACACCAAAGTCACTTAACCAAATCGACAAACACCAGGTGTTCGCATGACAGGAAACACAATACACCCGGCCGAGACCGACACGCTGCGCAAGCGAAAACAGAACAATGTCGGTTTCGACTGATATTCAATATCACCCATGGGGACGACTGCCATGACCATCTACGTCGAACGAACGGAGCAACGCGAAGAAGATGGCTGGGCCATTTTCGAAACAGCAGTCCACCATCCACGACTGCCGAACAGCCTTTACTTCCGTACGCTCAGCCGTTATTCCGACCACATATCCGCAGAATCCGACGCGCCCGCGCTAGCTCTCCTTATCCCCGCCATGGCTTTAGGTGAGGACATACACCTATCCACAACCGTTTCCGAGAAACTTCTCCGGAACCTTAACTGGCCAGTTCAGACGATCCTCCTCGCTATTGCGCCGCACCTCACACATGTAAAAGTAATAGCCAAACCCGAACCACGCCCTCCTCACCATGGAGACGGGCTTGTAGCGACTGGCTTTTCTGCCGGGGTCGACTCCTTCTGCACTTTAACGCAATACCGGCCCGACAATGCGCCGCAAGGTTTCGGGCTCTCTTTCTTAACATACAACAACGTAGGATCGCAGAGGCTCTCTAATTCTAAAGAGTTCATCGAACGATACGAGCGCCTAAATGAAAAAGCATCCAAAGAGGGGTTCGCGCTTGTTCCGATCGACTCGAACATGGACGACTTCTTCCACAAATATAAAGACATTGATTTTGCGCAGACGCACTCCGTTCGAAACAGCGCGACAGCACTTCTCCTTCAAAAGCGAACCGGTCGATTTTTGTACTCTTCAGCCTATCCGTATTCGTCTACATTTGTGGGTAAAACGTGCTTTATCGCGCGCGCAGACCCGGTCTTGTTGCCCCTTCTTGGGACTGAAGCCATGGAGATCCTACCCGTTGGGGGCGAGCTTAACCGGGTTCAGAAAACGATGACCCTAGAAGCGAATTCGACCGCGCAAAATGGCTTGGACGTATGCGTAACCAATGAAAAGGGGGAGAACTGCTCGCGCTGCGAAAAATGCCTGAGAACACTTTTGTGCCTAGAAATCACAGGCAACCTACAAAAATTCAGCGAATCCTTCGATCTCAATGTTTATGAAAAAGAGCGAATTCGATACATTGCCGGAACCATTCGAGGACGTAGGACATACGACAAAGAATTACAAGAGGCGATGAAACTATACCGGTTTCGGGGACCCCTGAGGGCGCAAATCATAGCCAGCGCCAGGATTCCAGAGATGCAATACAAGGTTCGGCAGCTACGAAAGGTTGTCCGGAACACGATGCGGGCCGCCCGAGGGAAATGGGGGTAGCAAGGGGGCATAAAGGCGGCCTCCAAACATAGCTTTGGAATAAAGCGCGCGTGGGCCATTGCGGACGTGTACGGAAATCCTGCGTCCGGGACCGGCCCCCACGCCACTGCAGCAGTCAATATGCAACGGCTAGATAGGTCGCTATCGGGAGCGCACATGCCCCCTTAGAAGTCGCCAGTAAGAGTTCCGGACCCGGATAGTCCAATCCTGGAATCGGCCCGAATCGGTGGACATTCGTCGGGAGAGTTTGCTTGTCCCCTGCCAAGCTTCAAATCGCGGACCCACCTCACGTTCGATCAGGCTGACCCACCGGTCGACAGTGTTCGCACGGGACCCTGTACTTGAGACCGACGTGGCCGCAGCACGGATGACGTCAGCTCCCCATTCGGGGTCTCTCTGCAGACGGCCAAGGTATCGCGACAAATCCTGCTCATTAACGCACCGCAGGAAGTCCCGTCCGTCTGTTCCCACTTGAGTATAGGCCGAGTCACAACCACCAAGAAAAACGGATCCGGCTAGCCATGCATTGAACATCTTCGTTGGCGGTTTCTCGTCGTGTTTCTTGCAGGAAAAATCACGCACACCCACGGCCACATCGATATCGTGATAGTCAGTCCACTCGGGGGCCGCCTTCAAACGGAATTCCATTCCGTACAGCGCACAAATACGCTCCCACCACTCTCGGTCGCGACAAAGGTTACGTTCAAGCCCGAAGAAACCAACGGTGCGAAAGTCGGTTCTGGAAGCATCGCGCCTGACCAGGCCTGGCTGGGGCCAGTGGGGGACCCAGAATGCACGACGGGATGTTTGCCGCTGATTCTGGACAATCGAAAGGTTCGCCCATCGAGGGCGCAGTTGATCGGCATCAAGGCTGACCTTGAAAATCTCGGGGCTCACAGGGCGCCGCCGGATATCCGCCGCGAGGCCGAAGTTGATCGCACCGGGGTGAAAGTCCTCGCCCGTGCTGACGTCCAGTCCAGAATTGCGGAGTGCTAACGCCGTCTGACCAATCCAGGCCCAGCTGCTGGTGTGGAAAAGACCGGGACAGTCATCAAGGGGCACACCGGCGAACGAATCGATGAACTCGCGAACGGCTGCAGGAGCCAGGAAATGCAGGGGGTAACGATGACCAGTTGCGGCGGGCATGGGTTCAGTCACTGCTGCCCGGGGGGCCAAGAAAGTGCGAAAGCCCGAGCTGCGCACAGACTTCCCGTAAATCGTAGTTGGAAGGGAGGTCCTTGCTCAGGTCGCGTCGAGCATCCGTCGGCGAAGTTTTCCGATAATGCGGGTTCCCGATTCGGGTGCAATGCCCTTCATGCAAGGGCCCGGGGTTGATCGCAACGACATCGCCGCCCGCCTGTTCGTCCCACATAAGGATGCCCACGCCATGGTCTTTCATGTATTTTTTGCGACTGGTCGCTTGCGGACCCGTTGGTGCGTTGGGGTGGGCCATTGGATGCCGCCACCACCCACAGCCCGCGTTGAACTGATCCAGACTGGCTTGCCTGGTTGTACAACCGATCAGCTCCCAGTAACGACCGTAATGGCCTCTGAGTCTGCGCAGCCATCCAAGCCTCATGTCTACCGCTTCTGTCTGGCCGTCCCGGAGGGACTTGAAGCGATCGGACAGACGACGAAACAGAGGTTCGCGGACCAACAGATCGGAGTGCCAGAAAGCGAGACGCGGGGCAAAGAGCCAGGCGAACTCGATTGGGAACATCATCGACATGGCAGGCAGATCGAGGCCCTCGTTGAAATCGACCAACCGGGCACCCTCGATTAGCGGTGGCGGCCCGATCCGGGGGTCGAATCCGACAATCGGAGTCCAGCCCGCAGATGCCACCATCCTCTGCTGGACCAAACACCAGTCACTCTGGACATTCCAGCAGAGCCAGGGGAGATCAATTCCGGTCAGGGCATCCGCCCATTTTCCGGAGGCGAGAGCCTGTGCCTGCTCCGCCTGCTCCGCAGAGATCCAATGCCAGCTCCCCTTCCCGACGTAGAAGGGACGGAGCGCTTCTTCCTCGACTCCTTTGGGGTCTTCTACCGGCGTTCTAGACAATGGCTGGTTCCCCCTGATAAATCAGGCCACTGGCACAGAGGAGGCCCCAGCGAAGCGATCCCGGCTGCCCATCACGCGGCGGTTTCCCAATCCCGGAAAATGGCAATCCACCAACGGAAAAGGCAGAGATTTCAAAGCAGAGGTTGAGCATCATTCGGAGCGCCATGTGCCGACCTACAAACCTTTGGTAACCATCAGGCCAAACCCGACGCCAGTTTCTGGAATTCCTTGCTTTGCGAATTCAGACAGTCCCATGCGCCTTCGGCCGAGACCGCCCCCTTGTCCAACAGGTAAATCGTGTCGCAGTTACGCACCGTGGTCAGGCGATGGGCGACCAAGAGGATGGTCTTGTTGCCGGAGAGGTTCTGAATCGCATCCATCACGGCGCGCTCGGTGGCGTTATCCAGGGCGCTCGTCGCTTCGTCGAAGAAAAGCACATCGGGGTCACGGTAGAGGGCCCTGGCAATGCCGATCCTTTGACGTTGCCCGCCGGAGAGTCGTGTACCGCGTTCGCCGATGACGGTGGCGTACCCGTGAGGCAATTCCTGGGTTACAAAATCGTGCAGGTTGGCGAGGCGAGCCGCTTTCTCGACCGCCGCCTGGTCGATCTGTTCTTCGGGCACGCCAAGGGCGATATTCGCGGCCACACTCTGGTCAGCGAGAAAGATGTGCTGCGGGACGTAGCCCAGGGCTGCCTGCCAGCGACGGATGTTGGCTCGTGTCAGGGGTTCGCCATCGATCAGGATAGTGCCCTGCTCGGGTTCCAACAGGCCCAGCAACACATCGACCAGGGTGCTCTTTCCGGCACCGGACGAGCCCACGAATCCGACCGTGGTTCTGGCGCGAATCTCCAGAGAGATGTCTTTCAGGGCAGGGTGCTCGTGTTCGGGATACCGATAGGTGAGACCTTGCACCTTGATCGACCGAGTCGGAGCCAGCGGAGCGAGTCGATCGTTGCGCGAAATGGGAGGCGTACTGTCAGAGAACTGGCCAAGGTCCCGAAGAACGCTGTCGACCGCGGCCGCATTGAAACGCAGCGAGGCGACCTGCTGGAAGATCTTCTGAAACGCCGGGATCAACTGGCGTCCGGCCAGCGCGTACAGGCCGATCAGGGGCAAGGCCTGAGCCAGCCCACCGTCCCCCGCCATCAGATAGAGCACCAGGACGAGAACCCCGCCGAATGCAATCGCCTCGATCGCGTATTGCGGGAGGCTCTGCAGCAGGACTGCATTCGCCTGGTGACTCGCAAACCGCTTGGATGGCTTCCGGTACCGCTCCAGGTAATCACGCTCCCGCCCCAAAAGACGGATCTCCTTGGCACCGGCAAAGGCCTCGGCCGCGGCCGTGAAACGCTCGCGATTGGCCTCCACGCGGTCCAGGCCGATGCGGTTCAGCCACGTCCGCGACGCCACATAAATGACCGCATAGATGCCACCGAGGCCAGCCGCTGCGATCAAGGCCAGCCAGGGCTGCACCACAACCAGAAGTGCGATGATGAAGGCCGCGAGTAACAGCTGGCTCGCGAGCTTCAGCGCGGGCATCAGCGCGCCATTGATCGCCTGGGTGGTTTCCTGCAGTACCGTTTTCGCGAGATCGCCGGAGTTTCGATTAAGGAAGAACGTGAACGGACGGCTGAGGTAGTCCCCCATCAGGCGCCGGGAGAGCTCGTACTGCTGCATGTGGGTGAACCGCGTGATGGCCCACTGGTTGAATGCCTGGAGCGCGGTACCGGTCATGAACAGAACAAAGGCCGCAAGACCCAGGAAGTACAGGAAGCGGCTGGTCGATTCGAAGCCAAGCCATTCGTAGGCAAAGCGCAGCATCTCGTTGTCGTGGACCATGCCCGGATCGGAGAGAACCGCCAGAAACGGCATGACCGAGGCGATGCCGGCGGTCTGCATGAACGCCGTGGCAATCATCAGGATCAGCAGCAAGACGACCTTGCCGCGATCGCGGGGGTCGAGCAGGGCATTCAGCTTGTGCAGAGTTTGCAGCATGGTTTCGCCGAACCGGGATCCTTCGCACGAGGGGCCTTGTCGCAGCCCCGTAGACAACCGCCATCAGGCGGCCGTTAGCCAGGCCTGGCGGCCGGCTTCTCGTCTGGATTGTACGAGATGGGGCGTTCGCGGATGCTGCGCTGAAGGCACTGAGGACGTGCCTGGGTACGACTGGCCAGATGGGCCGCCAGTCCGGGCCGACCCAAAAACCCCCGAGAGCCGCAGCAGTAAAGGGTTCCCGAGGAGAGCGAGGACTGCATCCATGCCAAACGCCAGGATAACGAAGGGTTTACTGACCGGCTTCCTGCGCTCCGCCGAACGCTTCCCGGAACGCCCCGCCCTGGATGTCGAGGGTCGCGTCCTGAGCTACGAGGAGCTGTTCGCGGCCGGCGCGGACATTGCGCACACGCTACAGCAGAGCCCGACCGGGCCCGGCCGGGTCGGTGTGCTGGCCCAGCGCTCGCTCGCGATGTACCGCGGGATTCTGGGCACCCTGATGGCCGGCCAAGCTCTGGTTCCGCTGAACCCGGGGTTTCCCACGGAACGTACGGTGGCCATGGCCGAACAGGCCGATCTGTCAGCGTTGCTGGTGGATGCCCAGGGTCTTGAGCGGCTCGATGAACTCCTGCAGGCATTCTCCCGGCCGTTCCTGATCCTGCTACCCGATACGCAGCGACTGGAGGACCTGCAAACGCGCTGGCCCCGACACGACTTCCGGGTGGCCGGCGATTCCCATCGGCCCGCGGACTGGGCGCCGGCAGCCGTATCCCCGGATGACCTGGTCTGCCTGTTCTTCACCTCCGGCAGCACGGGCAAGCCCAAGGGCGTGGGCGTTCTGCAGCGCAACGCAGCCCGTTTCGTGGAGATGTCTCAGGAGCGCTACCGCGAGTTCGGCATTAGCGAGGCGGACCGCTTTTCGCAGTTCTACGACATCACCTTCGATTCCTCGATGTTCGACCTGTACGTGTCGTGGGCCTTTGGCGCCTGCCTGTGTTGCCCCTCCGCCAAGGAGTGGTTCAACCCCAACCGCTACATCGCGGACAAGGCCCTCACGGTAATCGACATCACCCCCTCGGCCGGGCACGGGATGAATCGCCGCAACGGCTGGGCGCCCGGACGGTTCCCGGATCTGCGCCTGTGCCGCTTTGGCGGGGAGGCCCTGTCAGCGGAGCTGGCCGAGGCGATGGCGGCCGCCGCCCCCAATGCCATTGTCGACAATGCCTACGGGCCCACCGAATGCACGGTGGATGCCTGCTACTACCGCTGGGACGGGGAGCGCTCGCCGGCGGAATGCGAGCACGGCATGGTCCCGATCGGCTATCCGGGCAACCAGGTCGGGCTGCGCGTGGCGGACGAGGCCCTGCGGGAGGTGCCGGTCGGGGCCGAGGGCGAACTGCTGATCAGCGGCCCGCAGGTGACGCCCGGCTACTGGAAGGACCCCGAACGCACGGCGCAGGCCTTTGTGCACCTGGACGATGGGCGCGTGCACTACCGCACGGGGGACCTGGTGCGTCGCCCGCCCCCGGGCGAACCGATCATCTTTCTCGGGCGCCTGGATCACCAGATCAAGATTGGCGGGGTGCGGATCGAGCTCGGCGAGGTCGAGGCCGCACTGCGCGAGGCCGCCGGTACGGACCAGGCCGTGGCCGTCGGATGGCCACGAACGGAAAGCGGCGCCTCGGGGATCGTGGCCTTCGTGGTCGCGGAAGATATGGACGAATCGGCCATACGCGACCGGCTCCGGCAGCGACTGCCCACGGTGATGGTGCCCCGGGCCATCCACTCGCTGGACAACCTGCCGCTCAACGCCAATGGCAAGGCCGACCGAAAGGCACTGATCTCGACCCTGGAAGAGACGGCGACCCCGTAACCACGAGGCTGCGCCGAGCCTCTGGCCAACGTCTGTTTCCAGGCTACGCCGGCGCGACCACTCCAGGGACAGCCAGGTACGTATGCCGGAGATGCAATACCTCGAACCCCTTGCGGAGGTGGTTTTGATAGGACGGGTCCGGTCTGTCCGGTGTCCCCACGGCGGTATCCGTGATCACCGACGTACACCCATGCAGCGACGCGTCCCTGAGGCAAGCGGAGATGAGCGCCCCATGCAGGCCACGTCCACGGTAGTCCGGGCGGGTTGCTTCCCACCCGGCCCAGGCCACCCCGTCCCCGAGATACAACAGGCCGGTTGCCACCACCGTTCCATCGTCGAGCGCCAGCCACTGACGCCATTTGGGTGATCGCGGCAGTTCCGCCAGAAGGGCCTTTGCCTCCTGCGGCACGGAGAACGCATCGACCGCCAGCGCGGCGCCGGCATCTTCGTCTTCTGGCCGCCAGGGGCGGATCTCGAGATCGCTCTTCCCCTCGGGGACGTCGCTGCTGGCCCGCATCAGGACCGCAGATGCCGCACCCCGGCGAATCCTGCGATCGCGTAGCCATTGGAGAACGGACTCCGGGCGGGCATGAGGGCTAAGCTCGATTGCCCAGGGAAGGTCATGCTCGGCGTACAGGGCGGCTAATTCATCAATATGGGCCTCGGTCGCCGGGCCTGAAACGCCCAGTCCCAGCACCCGGTTAAAGACCAGCATCTTCTTCAGGCCCGGGGCGATCAGGGCAACATGCGTCCCGCTGCGGACCGCTCGAAAGCCCGGGATGCCCGCGCTTTCGGCCAGCTGCATCATGCTCTCGTAGGCCTCGGCCTCGACCCGCTCGGCCTGGACGGAAGATGGATCTTCAGTCATGGAACCTCCTCCTGTCTCCGGCTTGGGTCTTGCCGATGGCCCTTAATCACCCCGGACGATGCCGGGTCCGACCCAATGCCTCACCGCGCCTTGCGTTTCCCTGCCACACTCTTCCCGGCACTCAGGACCAGGTAGGCCCAGGTGGACACGGACCAGGGGTCCCGAAGCGTCGACTGCAGGAACGATCGTGCCGCCAGCCTCGGGTCCCCCTCCCAGTAATGGTGATAGCCGAAACTGAAGCAGGTCTCGGCAAGGCGCCTGCGAATCGCGCCGCGTGACGTCTGCTCTCCGCCCGGACCAACCCGACCCCAGCGGCCGAGCGCCTTGCGGACGACCTCGAATTCGTAATTCGTGTCGGGGTACTTGGTGATGCAGCCCTCGCCATGAAGCCGGTAGAGAGCCGTCACGAGGTTCAGCTGGTGGATCTCGGTCAAGCGCGACGCCCGCAACCAGTAATCGTAGTCCTGCCCCCTTTTGAGATCAGGGTCGAACTGTCCGACGCGTTCCACCAGGTCGCGTCGCATCATCACCGTGATGGTGTGAGGCAGCGAGCCGAAGAGCAGACGGTTGTAAAGCCACCCGGACCCACGGTCCACGAGCGGTTTGCCGTCAGGGTTCATGGGGTACGCACCCTTGGCCGCATCGGGTTTCAGGAACGTGCCAGACGGATCGGGCTTCCATGTGGCCCAGGCGGTAAAGGTCATCCCGATCCCGGGATGCTGGTCCATGTAGTCCACCTGAGCCGCGACCTTTCCCGGCAGCCAGACATCGTCGGAATCGATAAAGGCGATGTAGTCACCGCCTGCCCTCGCGACGCCGGCATTGCGGGCCACGGCCGCCCCCTGGTTCTGCTGGGTCAGCAGTGTCAGGCGGTCACCATATCCGCGCAGGATGTCGAGCGTCCCGTCGGTCGAGCCGTCGTCTACCACGATCAGCTCGATGCCCGGGTAGTCCTGATCCAGAACACTGTCGACAGACTCGGCAATATATGCGGCCGTGTTGTAGGCCGGCATGATCACCGACACCAGGGGCTTGCGGTCACGACCCTCCGGCGCGGCCGGGGCCCTGCTGCTCGTCCGGGCTTGCTCCACGGACGACATCACTCCCGCCCTCGTTCCGGCAATGTCTGTAGCCAGTCATGCGTCCACAGCGCCACCTGGTCGCGCCACACGCGGCGAGAAAAGGTGTGGTTGGCACCGGGCAGTTCGCGCAGGGTCACGCGCGGCTCCTGCAGCAATCCACTCCATTCCGGCGCGGTCGTCGCCACATCGCGAAACTCGGCCGCGGTCAGGTCATCGCCGCTCAGGATCACCAGGACGGGTCCCTGGAAGCGCCGCCAGCCCTCGGCCATCCGGTCCGGCAGGGGGCCTTTGTCGATGCGATCCGGGCTTGTGTTGTCGGGCTCGCCGGAAGCCCCCCCGGAACCGGAACCCACCGCAGTGCCGACCATGCGCCCCAGGGAGCGCAGGGACACCCAGGGGTTAAAACGCCCCTTGAGGGCCCCGGACCAGAAATCGCGCGAGAACAGGCGCTGGAGGTAGTAGGTCTTCAGGTAGGCCCGAGCCAGCCCTTCCTCGGTGCGGGCCCAGGGGTTGACCAGCACCAGGCCTGTCACACGGGGGTCGCGCCAGGCATAGAACAACGCCGCAGAGGCCGCGCCACACAGGCCCCACAGGGTCACCTCGTGCATCCCCGGCACCTCGCCTGCAAAGGTATCGACGGCCGCATGCAGGTCGTCGTGCACGTCGTGGAACGTTCGCTGGGCACCGGAAGAATCGCCCATGCCGCGGAAGTCGAAGCGGAAAACGGGTATCCCCTGCGCTGCGAGATGTCGGGCCAGGAGCAGGAACTGGCGGTGGCTGCCTACCCGGTACTGCGGCCCACCCACGGCGATCAGCACGCCACGCCGGGCGCCCTCCGCGCCGGGATGCAGGATCCCCAGGAGTTCGTCCTCCCCCACGTGGAAGACGACGGCGCGCTCGCTCATGGGAGAGCCTCCAGGCGTTGCATGGTCGCCTCCAGCAATTGCGGCACCTCGACGATGTCCTGGGTGGACCAGAAGGCATCGCCAGCAACGACCGTCGCGGTGACCGCGGCGCCCTCCTCTCGCCAGCGCTCGATCAGGCGTTCGCTCGCCGGCGGCAGCGGTGCCGTGTCCTGCGCGGCCACCTCGAACCATTCGATCGCCTCCGCGTGCGGCCGCTGCAGACGGGCCGCCGCCAGGCGCGCGGCCAGCCCGGGCGCCAGGGAATACCCGGCGACTTCCAGCGGCTCTCCCGCATCCAGTTGGGCCCGCAGCTGGGCGGTACCTTCCTTCTGTCCACCCATCAGCCCGGCGGCCATGCGCAGGCGCAGGAACTGGGTCAGGTGCTGTTCGCCATTCGTCACGGGCGCCCAGTAGATCGCGGCGGCGGCCGGATGCGCACGCATGGCCAGGAAGTCACCCGCGAGCAGGCAACCCGCCCGCACCCCCCAGACCATGAACGGCGCCGGGCAACGCGTCTCGAGGTGTTCACTGCAGCGTGCCAGGTCGTCCAGCCAGAGATCCCAGTCCGCGTCGCCAAAGTCACCGCCGCTGTCGCCGCACCCGTAGAGGTCCGGGATCAACACGGCGTAGCCCGCCTGCGCCAGGCGGCGCGCCTGCAGGCTCACCATGCGACGGGACTTGTTGAGCTCCTCGGCCAGGGGCGGGACAAACAGCACAGCACCCCGGATGGAGGGACCATCCGGCAGATGGAGCACATGGAATACCGGCCCGGCCTTGCCCTCCAGGAACCCGGCTTCCATGCCGCGCGCCTAGCTGTCGAGCTTGGAGTCGATGAAATCGACCAGAGTGCCGAGCGTCTCGAAGGTCTCGGCACTGACATCGTCATCATCGATCACGATGTCGAAATGGCTCTCGATCGAGGTGATCAGCGAAACGACCGCCATCGAGTCCAGCTCCGGTACGCCACCCAACAGCGTGGTCTTGCGATCGAAGTGCTGCGCTCTCCCGTTCAGACTCAGGGCACTGTCCAGCAGGTTCTTGGTGTGATCGAGGGTCGACATATGACGGGTTCCTGAAGGTCGGGTATCCCTGCCCGGCCGGGATGCGGGATTGTCCGGCAGGTTACCGCATCTGCACGGGCTGTCCAGATCGACGCCGGCAGACCGCGCCCCCTGCGTGATCGGCACGTTAAGCCCCTGGGCCTCGGACCACCTCGCACACCCGGACCCGCACGTAGAATGAGGTCCAGCACGGCATGGATTCGTGCTCGCGAGCAGTGCGCGCGGCCTCGCCCCGCGCATCCCGCGCCTTGTCAGCAAGCAACAACGACTCGAGCGCGAACGCATACATCAATCAACGTTTCCCTGGCCCGACCAGGCAACAGGCGGACGGATGGCGGGACTTTGTGGATGGTTCGCGGTGAATGCCGCATCACCGGCCGGCGCCCTTGAGGCCCAGGGACAGGCGCTCCCGGGGCTCTCCGGGGCGCCTGACGCCCAATGCACGAACCGCCTGGGCGGCTGCCGGGTCCGGGGCGGCTGGATCGCGCAGGATGCCGACGTCATTGCCGCCATCACCGGCCATCCGCAATGGCGGGACCCTGCCCTGGCCCGACGGGCGCGAGAGCACGACCCGGCGCAAGCCCTGCTGGAGGCCTGGCGGCAGCACGGCACCGGCCTCTTCGAGCAGGTTGGCGGCGACTATGCACTGGCCATCGTGGATTCCGGGCATGGTCGCCTGGTGGCCGGCATCGACCGCCTGGGCCAGACACCGCTTCACTTTGCGCACCTGGATGGCGGCGTGGCCTTCGGCACCAGTGCCGGATGCGTGGCCGCACACCCGGCGGTTGCCACCGAGGTGACCCGCGAAGGGCTCTACCACTACTGTTTCTTCCACATGCTTCCGGCCCCGGTCAGCCTGTTCTCCGGGCTGGAGAAACTGCCGGGCGCCCACCGCCTGACCCACAACGGCGACCGGGCCGAGGTGTCCCGCTACTGGCGCCCGCGCTTCGAGGAAGACAGCGCGGCCACGCCCGAGGCCCTGGAACATGCCCTGCACGAACACGCGCAAGCAGCGGTGGAACGACGTGCGGACACCCCCCGCCCCGGCGCCTTTCTGAGCGGCGGCCTGGACAGCTCGACGGTGGCCGGGATGCTCGCCGGCATGCACCCCGGGGCCGACAGCTTCAGCATCGGCTTTGATGCGCCCGGATACGACGAGATGGAGTACGCGCGCATCGCCTCGCGGCACTTCGGGACCCAGGCGCACGAGTACTACGTGACGCCGGAGGACGTCGTCGACGCCGTGCCCCGGATCGCCGGCAGCTACGACGAGCCCTTCGGTAATTCGTCGGCCCTGCCCGCCTATTTCTGCGCCCGCATGGCGGCCGACGCCGGCATCACCCGGCTACTGGCCGGGGATGGTGGCGACGAGCTGTTCGCGGGGAATGCGCGCTACGCCAAGCAGGGCGTATTCGAACACTGGGGCCGGATCCCCGCGCCGCTACGCCACCACCTGCTGGATCCGCTGTTCACCCGCCTGCCGCGCGGCCTGCCGCTGGCCGGCAAGGCCCGCAGCTACGTGGAACAGGCGCGTATCCCGCTGCCGGATCGACTGCAGACCTACAACTACCTGCACCGCCTGGCGCCGGAGACAATGTTCGCACCCGAGTTCCTCGCGGCCGTGGACAGCGAGGCCCCCTGGGAGTTGATGCGCGGGATCTACGCGCAGCCCCAATCGGCGTCGTCCCTCAACCGCATGATGTACCTGGACTGGCAGCAAACCCTGGCCGACAACGACCTGCGCAAGGTGACCGGGATGTGCCAGCTGGCCGGCGTCGATGTCGCCTTCCCGATGCTGGACGACGATCTGGTCGAGTTCTCGTGCCGCGTGCCGTCGGACCTCAAACTAAAGAAGGGCCGCCTGCGCCACTTCTACAAGGAGGCGTTTACCGGTTTCCTGCCCGACGCCATCATCGACAAGAAAAAACACGGCTTCGGCCTGCCGTTCGGCGTCTGGATGCAGGAGCACGCGCCGCTGCGGGAGCTGGCATACGACAGCCTGCTGCGACTGAAGGGCCGCAATTTCCTCCGCGACGACTTCATCGACGAACTGATCCGCCTGCACCGCGAGGGCCACGCAGCCTATTACGGCGATTTCGTCTGGATCCTGATGATGCTCGACCTCTGGCTCGAATCGCACCCCGCCGCCCGCCTGGCATGAACCACGAAGCGCACGAAGACACGACGCAAGGGCGGGTCACAGGAAGGCGGGAAACGCGCGAACGCTCTGGACGAAATGGCCCGCGATCGACCGCTTGGGGCTCCCGACTGCAACGGTTTCCATATCCCCGTCATCCGGGCCGCAGCACACCACCATCGTCATCCCGGCCGCAGCGAAGCGGAGAGCCGGGATCTCCAGGCCGTGACACCCACGCCGCCCTTCGCCCCGCCCTTTTCAGGTTTTGGAATAGCATGGAACCCGTGATACCGTGTTTCCATGATTGTATGCTTCAAGGATCGAGGCACTGAGGATATCTTCAACGGGCTTTCGTCGAAGGCTGCTCGCAAGGTCTGCCCACAATCTGTATGGCGGGTTGCCGCAAGAAAGCTGGAATTGCTGGATTCGGCCATGAACGTTGAGGAGCTGAGAGTCCCACCGGGTAACCGGCTGGAGGCCCTGGCGGGAGAGCGAAAAGGCCAATACAGCATTCGAATCAACGAGCAATATCGGATCTGCTTCGCCTGGACAGACTCCGGGCCCGACCAGGTCGAAATCACGGATTACCACTGAGGCACAATCATGGTCCGCATCCCTACCCACCGACAGCCGACCCACCCCGGTGAAATGCTGGCGAAAGAGTTCCTGGAGCCGATGCATATCTCCCAGCGCCAGTTGGCGGACGCGCTCCATGTTCCGTATCAGCGCATCAACGAGCTCGTGAACCAGAAGCGCGGCATTACGCCAAGCACGTCGCTGCGTCTAGCACGCTTTTTCGGCATGTCGCCCGATTTCTGGTTGAACCTTCAGGTACGCTGGGATTTGTTCAAGGCGGAGCAATCGGAACAGGCGGATCTGAAACAGATCCGGGAATTCCGTTCGTGTAAGCAAACTGCCTGAGCCGGGTTCCCAGTAGCGGGGAGGATGTGTTGAGCGCAGCGAAACGCATCTCGGCCTCCAACCACGCCCACGCACGAGACACCGGCTTCCCGGTCGGTTCACCTGCACGCGCCGCGCTGGGGGCTATCATGATCACCCGGCACGCCCCGGCACCACCATCACGAATCTTCCCGTTTTCCCCACTTCCTGTGAACTAGCCCTTCTTCGTATCTTCGTGCGCTTCGTGGTGAGTACTCAGGCGTTCCGGGCTGGCTGATCGGTATCGGGAACGCGGCAGACAACATGGCGGTGCTTACCGTTGGGCTCCGGCGGGATGGCATCCACCGCCCGCACATCCACCTGGACCGCCTGCCCCAGCGCGTCGACCAATGCACGGCGCAGGCGCTCCTCGGCGGCCGCCGGCAGTGCGGCGACCAGGCTCAGCAGCACCTCGACGTGGTGTCGGTCGTGCTGGATGACCTTGTAGGCGCGCAGCCCGGGCAGGTCGCGCATCAGGTAGTTGAAGCGGCTGCCGTGGATCCAGGAACCGTCCGTCGCGATCAAGCCGTCGTTGGCACGGCCGTCGATGTCGCGCAGCAGCGGCAGGCCGCGCCCGCAGGGGCAGGGACGCGGGTCCAGAGCGCCCCGGTCCCCGGTGCGATAGCGGATGAACGGGAATTCCGGGCCCACCAGGTTAGTGATGACGATGTTTCCGGTCGCGCCGGGCGGCACCGGTCGATCCTCCGCATCCAGGATCTCGACGATCAGGGCCTCGGCCGTGATGTGCATGCCCCCCGCCGGACATTCGCGGGCGATGAATCCGGCGTCGCGCGCGCCGTACTCGTTGGCGACCCCACAGCCCATCATCTCGCCGATCACCGCGCGCCACTCCGGGCGCAACACCTCGGAGGTCGCGAAGGCGACCCGAATCCCGAGATCATCCAGCCGCTGCCCCCGCTCACGCGCCCGCCAGGCCACGCGGGACAATGCCGACGGATACCCGAACAGCATGCGCGGACGCCGCTGGCGGATCTGCTCGATGATGCGGTCGAGCCGCGCCGGATTCAGGTCGCGGGCCGGCACCAGGTACGAACGGAACAGGCGATCGCGCCAGGCACGCATGCCGTTCTGGGCCTCGTTCTCGACGGCGGATCCCCACAGGACCAGTTCGCGGTCGCCCACGTCCACGCCCCACCAGCGGGTTGCCCGCCACTTTGCGGCGATATCCATACCGATGCGATCCGCGCCCAGCCAGAACCTCAGAGGCTCGCCGGACGACCCGCTGGTGTGCTGCTCTTCGAGGTTCCTCGCGCCCTCCGCGCGCCAGGCCGCGCCCTGTTCGCGGATCAGCGCCTTGTCGACGACCGGGAGGCGCTGAAGGTCCGCGATACCGGAGAACGCCGCAGGCGACCAGGCCTGTTGCGCAAACCATTCCCGGTAGAACGGCACCTGCCGCGCGACACGTTCCAGAAGCCCCTGCAGCCGCTGCTCCTGCAGGCTCTGCAGGGCCTCCGGCGTCCACCACTGAGTGGCTTCCAGGGCCTTGTGCCACGCCACCGTGGGGTGACCCTTGAGCCGCTCCTGCAGCGGGAACAGGCCGCGCGCCACCCATTGGGTATAAAGCCCCATGTTCAGCCGGACCGCGCGGTCCCGGGGGCCGTCGCGGTATCCGCGGCCGCGATCTGCTCGAAGGCTGCAACCAGCTCCGGGATCCGCGTCTCCCAGGCATTCGCCCGCGCATGGGCCAGGATGGCCTCGCGGTCCCATTGGCGCTCGAGCGCCTCCAGCAGGGCGTCGCGCAGCGCGTCATGGTCGCCGTACGGGACCACGATCCCGACCTGATCGGAATTCACCACCTCGGCGTTGCCTCCAACCCGGGTGGTCACGATCGGCAGGGCGCAGGCCGACGCCTCGAGGAAGACATTCGCCCAGCCTTCGAACCGGGTGGCCAGGACGAACACGTCGCCAGCCGAATAGACGAAACGCAGGTCTTCCGGCGATACCTGCCCCAGGAACCAGACCCGGCCATCCAGACCCAGGCCCTTTACCTGCTGGCGCAACTCGGCCTCGTTGTTGCCCTCGGGGGTCGCGCCGCCGGCAATGACCAGGTGCAGGTCGGGTTGCGTGCGCAGCAATTCGGGGAGGGTCGCGATCACCCGGTGAAAGCCCTTGCGCTCGGTCAGCCCCCCCACCGACACGAGGAAGCGGCCCTCCTGCGGCAGACCCAGACGCTGGCGGGCCCCGGCCCGGTCCTCGGGATGGAAACGCCGCAGGTCCGCGCCGTTGCCGACGACCTGCACATGCCCGGGGGCCTGCCCCCAGGCGATCGCATCCTGCCGCAGCGAGTCCGCCACCGAGAACACCCGCGCCGCCGCGCTCATCGCCCGGTTGATCTGGCGCCGATGCAAGGCGCTGCCGGCGAAGCGCACGAGGCTGCCGCGCAGGGTGATGGTGTAGGGGCAGCGCAACCAGCGCGCCAGCCAGCGCGCGGCCACGCCATCGGGATAGACAAAGTGGGCGTCGATCAGCTCAAACCGGAAATCGCGCCGCAACCGCCGCATCAGCCAGAAACTGCCCAGCGCCAGGAAGAACCCGTCGGTCCACTTGAGCACGCCCGGAAAACAGAAGAACCGCGGGTGATAGACCACAATGCCGTCCTGCTCCTCGTAGCGCGGCAGCGACGGGCGCGAGTGCGGCCGGAGACGCCCGAGCAGCCCCTGGAAGGGGAACCACGGGGCCGGCGCCACGACGACCAGGTCCAGGTGTTCGGCCACCCGCCGCATGCGTTCGCGCACGAACAGCCCCAGGTTGGGTTGCGCCGCGTTGGGGTAGACGCGGGTGAACACCACCAGGCGCGGGCGCCGGCCAGCGTGACGCCGGTCACCGGGCATGGGCGGGCTCCACGACACCCCGCAGACGTTCGTAAATCGCCTGGTAGCGGGCAACACTCCTCGCCCAGGTGCGTTCCTGCTCGACAAAGCGGCGCCCCGCGGCGCGTACCGCATCCCATTCGGGCTCGCGGGCCAGGGTGTCGAGCACCGTGTCCGCCAGCGCCCCCGGGTCGTCGGCGGGGAACAGCCAGCCGGTTTCGCCGTGCCGGATTAGTTCCTGGTGTCCGCCGACGTCCGAGGCCACCAGCAATCGCCCTTGGGCCATCGCCTCCAGCGGCTTGAGCGGGGTCACCAGCTCGGTCAGCCGCATCGAGTGCCGTGGGTACACCAGCAGATCCACCAGGTCGTAGTAGCGCTGGACCTGGTCATGCGGCACCCGGCCCGCAAAGACGACCTGCTCGGCGATGCCCAGGCGCCGGGCCTGCTCCTGCAGGCGTTCCGCCTGCGGCCCGCCACCCACCAGCAGGATGCGGACATCCGGGGCCTGCGCCCGGATGCGCGGAAAGGCCTCCAGCAGCAGGTCCAGCCCCTCGTAGGCATAGAACGAGCCGATAAAGCCCAGCACCCGGGCATTGGCCAGCCCGAGCTGCGCCTTGAGCTCGGCGTCCGGCGCCCCGCCCAGGCGGAAGGCCTCGGCATCCACCGCATTCGGGATCACGGTGACGCAGTCCTGCGGGATGCCCCGGGCGACGATGTCCCGCCGCAGGCCTTCGCAAATGGTCGTCACGTGGTCCACCCGGCGGAACACGTACGACTCGAAGCCGCGCGTCATGCGGTAGCGCAGCCCGTGTTCACGGCTGGTCCCATGATCCACCGCGGCATCCTCCCAGAAGGCCCGCACCTCGTAGACTACGGGGATGCCGAGACGCCGCCCGACCCGCAGGGCCGGCAGGGCATTGAGAACCGGGGAATGGGCATGCAGCACATCCGGTTGCACCTCCCGGGCCACGGCCTCCAGGCGCCGGGTCAGGGCACCCATCAGCCCCCATTCGCCCAGCCCCGGCAGCGTCCCGGGGCGATAGCGCGTGCGGTAGAAGTGCAGGCCGTCGACATCCTCCTCGTCCGCATCCACCGCACCCTGCTTGGGGCTGGTCAGGTGAAACGTCTCCCAGCCGAGCCGGTGCTGCTCGCGCAGGATGGCGGCCGTGCGGAAGGTATACCCACTGTGCAGCGGGATGGAGTGATCAAGGACATGCAGGATCTTCATTGCCACCCCCGCATCAGGCCGTCGACCGGGCCAGGAAGCCCTCGAACATCAATAGCGACCACAGGGCCGGGCTGTGGTCGCGGGCGCCACTGGTGTGCTGGTCCACGAGGGTCTTGAGATAGTCCATGTCGAAGATGCCGGAGTCGGCGATGCGCGGCCCCAGCACCTGCGCCCGCATGCGTTCACGCAGCGGTCCGCGAAACCACTCGGCGACCGGGACGGCGAAGCCCTTCTTGCGCCGATAGAGGATCTCCTCCGGCAGGTAGGGCTCCATGGCCTTTTTCAACACGTACTTGCCCTCCGTCCCTCGCAGCTTGAGATCCGGGGACAGCCCCGAGGTCCACTCGACCAGCTGGTGGTCGAGCAGGGGCACCCGGACCTCCAGCGAATGCGCCATGCTCGCGCGGTCGACCTTGGTCAGGATGTCGCCCGGCAGGTAGGTCTTCATGTCCAGGTACTGCACCAGCGACAGTGGGTGCTCGGTGGGAGCGCGCGCCGCATGCCGACGCAGGACCTCCACCGCGCTATAGCCCTGAAGCGAGCGCCGAAACGCCGGGGAAAACAGGTGCGCGCGCAGATCGTCACGCAGGATGGATACCCCCTGGAAATAGCCCTCGACCGAGTCCCGCGCCAGGGCCTGGAAGGTGGCGCGGGCGCGGAACGGGCGCGGTGCCCAGTCGGCCTTGGGATACCACCGCGCCAGGGTCCCGAACACGGCCCGCCGAAGCCCCAGGGGCAGCGGCGCGCGCAGGCGTTCCTCCGCCAGGTGATGGCGATAGCGCCGATAGCCGGCCAGGTTCTCGTCGCCGCCATCCCCGGACAGCGCAACCACGACCTGCTGGCGTGCCTGTTCGCAGACCCGATAGGTCGGCAGCGCGGAACTGTCGGCAAACGGTTCATCGTAGAGCCCACTCAGGCGGTCCAGCAGCGCAAAGTCGTCGGGATCAACCTCCTGCGTGCGGTGATCCGTGTGGTAGCGCTCGGCGACCATCCGCGCGTAGCGGGATTCGTCGTAGGCCGGATCGGCGAAGCCGATGGAACTGGTGCGCACCGGGTCGTCGGACAGCCCCGCCATCATCGCGACCACCGCGCTGGAATCCACCCCGCCCGAGAGGAAGGCCCCCAGCGGGACCTCCGCGACCATGCGGACGTCCACTGCCTCGCGCAGGCGCGCCGTGAGTTCCTCGGCGGCGTTCGCTGCATCCGCCACACCACTGTCGCCGAACGGGATGTCCCAGTATTCACGCGGCTCGCTCAGGTTGCCCTGTCCGCGGCGCACGGTCAGCGTATGGCCGGGCGGCAGCTTGTGCACGCCCCGGAAGATGCTGCGCGGCTCCGGCACGTAACCGAAGGCGAAATAGTCCTCCACCGCATGCGGGTCCATATGTCGCGGCATCCCCGGATGCGCCATCAACGCCTTGAGCTCCGAGCCGAAGATCAGGTGCCCGTCCGCCAGCGCACTGTAGTACAGCGGCTTGATCCCCAGGCGGTCGCGGGCGAGGAACAGGGTGTCGCGATTGCGATCCCAGACGGCGAACGCGAACATGCCACGAAAGCGCTGTACGCAGGCCTCGCCCCACTCCTCCCAGGCATGCACGATCACCTCGGTATCGCAGTGGGAGCGGAACCGGTGCCCCGCCTGCTGCAACTCGGCGGTCAGCTCCGGGAAGTTGTAGATCTCGCCGTTGTAGGTCACAACGACGGTTTCGTCTTCGTTGAACAGCGGCTGCTGCCCGCCGGAGAGGTCGATGATCGACAGGCGGCGATGCGCCAGCCCGACGCCCGGCTCCAGGTGCACACCGCCCTCGTCCGGACCGCGGTGAAACTGGGTCTCGTTCATCGCCTCCAGCAGGGACCGATTGATCGGCTGCCGGTCGCGCAGATCGAAGATGCCGGTAATGCCGCACATGTCGGGTTCCTGATCGCTTCCTTGCCGAGGCCAAGTGACGCCGGACGGTGCCCCCGGGGAGGCCCTGATCGGGGCAAGCCCCGCCGCACCATCACGGAAAATTCAGCATAAACGACAACCCCGCCGCGGACCGACCGCGATACGCGCCACAGGGCCCCTGGCGTTAGCGCCGGAACTAACGGCGGCGCCAGCCCGCGTTCTGCGGGCACCAAGGTAGACGCTGATCCATCCACGCAGTCGCGTCGATGGATCAGCGCCTCCCTAACACCCGGTCGTACACCCCCATGTACCCCGCGACCATCGCGTCCATGCTGAACTCCGCCTCGGCCCGTGCGCGGGCGGCCACACCTTGCCGTGCGGTCCGTGCCGGGTCGCCGGGATAGGCCATCAGCGCGGCCGCAATCGCGTCCGGATCGCCCGCCGGGACCAGCACCCCGGTCACCCCCGGCTGGACGAGGTCCGGGTTCCCCCCGACATCCGTCGCGACCACCGGGAGCCCGGTGGCCATCGCCTCGAGGATGGTGTTGCAGATGCCCTCGGCCAGCGAGGGAAGAACGAAGAGGTCCAGCGCCCGCAGGCAGTCGGGGATATCCTCCCGGGCACCGGGTATCCAGGCCTGGCCGGCCACCCCGGACTGCTCCAGCAGCTGGCGGACCTCCCCGCGCAGCGGGCCGTCCCCGATCATCGCCAGCCGCAGGCGCGGAAACTCCGTCGGCATCCGGTCGCGCAGTGCGACAAAGGCCCGTGCCAGATCCAGCGGCGCCTTGACCGCCTGCATGCGCATGACCGAGCCGATCACGAAGGTGCCGGGGCCCCGGAAGCCCTCTGGAAACGGGGGCACGAACGCCTCTGACGTTGGTGCGAAACGGCCGGTATCCACACCATTGAAGATGTGCGAAAGACGCGCTGCGGGCACCCCGATCGCATCCCGCAGGTAGCCCTTTTGATGCTGCGAAAGGGCAATGTAGTGTCGGACCAGTGGCCGCATCAGCCGGCGCAATCGGCGGTTGCGGTCGCGCGTGCCGTCCAGGTCGCCGACATCCCAACCGTGTTCGCCATGCACGCGCGCGCGCACGCCGGACAGCGCGGCGGTCACCTGCGCCTCCAGCGTGCCGAAGTTCCGGGTATGGACGATATCCGGGTGCAGGGCACGCAGCAGTCGCCACAGGCGAACGTGGACCTGCGGGTCCTTGCCTTCGCGCTTGTGCAGGGCATGCAGACTGACATCGTCGCGCCGGATGCGCAGGCGAAAATCGGTGTAGTCCGTCATGCAGATGATGGCGTGCCGGAAGCGGTCCGCGGGCATGTGGTTGATCAGGTTGACCAGCCCGTTCTCCATCCCGCCGATGTCCAGGCGATGGATGATATGCGCCACGCAGGGTCGCGGATCGCCATCCCGGACGGTCTTGGCGGATGCGCCCGTCACTGTCGCGCGACAGCGGCGAGCTGCTCGAGGATCTCGGGCAGGACGTCGGCCGCATAGGCCTGTAGCGTCGCCTCCTCTTCCCCGGGCTCGGAGCCATAGGGCACATAGAGCACGACCAGGGCCGCGTCATCGCGGCCACCCACCAGGCGGTTCAGCGCCTCGCGAGCCTTGACCGTATGCGGCAACGTGGTCAGCTGGCCGTCCACCCAATACCAGCGCCAGACCAGCAGTTGCTGCCCGGGCCCGCGCAACAGGAAACGTTCGGGATTGGGGTAACCGTCGACCGTGGCCTGCCCGCGATGGGATTGCGACCAGGACCCCACGCGGTGACGCCCGGCCAGGGTATTGCTCCAGCCCACCATGTTCCCGTAATGGTGCTGTTCGCGGTAGAACAGCACGTGCATGCCCACCGGCGGCCCGCCATATTCCGCCGTGACGAGACCACCCCGGCCATCGCGGGCGCCGCGATAACCCGGCTCCCAGGCATCGGCCTGATCCTCCAGCACCCGCCAGCCGGGCGGGACCAGCGGGCCCGCGCCCAGACCCGCCACCGGACCGAGATCACGCTGGTTCATCCAATCCGCATACAGCGGGGCCACACTGGCCAGCACCACCGCCAGCAGGGCCGCCACGGCGAACGGTCCGGCCTGCAACGAGCGTCGCTGTTTCGGCGTGTGCACGCGTGCGGTGGGCGGGTCCATATCTTCGCGCCAGAAGGCCCCGATCCCGAACATCAGCGCAATGACCACCCCGAAGAAGATCCACCCATAGATCAGGTGATCGACCCCGGCCGCATACTCCATGTCGCTCAGATGACCAATCATCACGATCATGTAGGCCCGCAGGCCATTGGCGACGATCGGCACCACGATGGAGACGCCGACAAACACGAGCCGCCGCCAGGGGCTGCGATACATGAGATAGGCGTACAGGGTACCGAGCGCGACCGACGCGATCAGATAGCGCACGCCACTGCAGGCCTCGACTACCGACCAGCGGCCCGTGGGCAGATCGAAATACAACCCGTCGCGATAGACCGGGATCCCGGTGAGCTGTACCGCCGTTACGGTGAAGTCCGCGGTGAAATCCATCAGCGGCGGCACCAGGAACTCACCGAACGGGACCGCGAACAGCAGGTACGCCAGAGGGAATTGCAAGCGCCAGGTGATCGCATTGCCCAGCACGAGCCAGAACAGCGCGGGGATCATCAGGACGGCCGCGAACTGACGCACGGACACCACATCCACCAGCTCTCCCGCCACCCAGACCAGCGAAAAGCCCAGCAAGGGCAACAACGCCCACCAGGAAGGACGCGGCTCCAGGGCCAGCACCTCCTCGCGCTTGAGAAACAAAAGAAACAGCACGATGGGGACAATCAGGAAACCATGGGCAAAGGTCTCCGAACGGTTCCAGACGGCCACAATGGATTCGAACGTCGGGTAGAACATCCATCCCAGCACGACCAGACCCAGCACCAGGACCGGCCCGGCCAGCCACCAGGACGAGCCGCGCACGGACGCCCGGATGTTGAGCGTTTCAGCGTCCATGGGCAGCCTCCGGGACCGGCTCGGCGCCGGGAACCCCGCCGGGGTGCAGGCGGAGAAACTCGCCCAGGTGCGCGAGATTGCGCGCCCAGTCATAGTCCGCCAGCACCCGGGTGCGCGCCGCGTGCCCGAGCGCCGGATCCGGTGCACGCAGATATCCGGAAACGGCCTGCAGGAACGCGCCCGGTTCGGCCTCGGCACGGATCACCTCGCGCCCAACCATCGCGGTCAGGCCTTCCAGAGCCTGCGGGCTGGCCACGACCGGGCGCGCCAGGGCCATCGCCTCCAGGACCTTGTTCTGCACGCCACGGGCGATTCGCAGGGGCGCAATGACGACGGTCGCGTGCGCGATCCACGGTCGCACGTCGTCCACGAATCCGGTCACCGTGACACCGGGGCGATCCGCCAACGCCATCACCTCCGGGGCCGGCCGGCTGCCAACGATGCAGAACTCCACACCGGGATGCTCAAGCCGCAGCGCAGGCAGGACGTGGTCGGCGAACCAGATCACGGCATCGACATTGGGCCAGTAATCCATCGCCCCCGAGAACACCACGGTGCGCACCCCGTCCGCATAGGGACCGGGTGCCGCAACCGCATCGGGCGAGAAGAAGGCGGCATCGACACCGTTGTTCAGGGCATGCACCCGGTCCGCCACTTCCGGTGCTTGCTCGCGAAAGGTGTCCGCCTCGGCCGGCGACACGAACAGGCTGGCGTCACTGGCTTGCGCGACCTGTCGCTCGTATGCCAGCAGCCGCCGCCCTTCGCGCCGATATATGGCGCTCATGGGCCAGCGCCGCGTCGGCGCATACTGCGTCCACTTGTCGGAATCCACGTCCACGAAGTCGACCACCCGGGTCAGCCCGCCCCCCTCCGGCAGGTACTGGGCCATCGCCGAGGAAAAGGCCAGGGCTCGGGCGACCGGCTGCCTTGCCAGCGTTGCCCGGACCCAGCGCGCCAGTTCCCGGTCGCGATACCACGGCACGCTGAGCGCCTCGCCACTCAGCAAGCCGCTCAGGGCGCGCAACTGGGCACGGCGGCGCGGCAATGGACGGGCACAGACACTGGCGCACAGCCCTTCGAGTTCGGGCAGGTAGGCGGCGTCGGCCGGGTCATCGATGAACGTGCCGAGATGCACGCGATAGTGCTGCGCCAGATAGCGCAGGATGTGGTGCGAGCGGATCTTGTCCCCCTTGTTGGGCGGCCACGGAATCCGGTGCACCAGATACAACAGATCATCCATAAGGCTTGTTCACCACGAAGCTCGCGAAGGCACGAAGAAGGGCATTCAAATCAAAGAACCAGGCGTTTGAGGCCATCTTTGAGGCGCACACTGTTGAAGGGCTTGCGCGCTATTCGCGAGTTTCATGTACCTGAGGGTTTGGGCCTCGTGAACCCGTTGCAGGTCATCCACACTTTTCAATTCCATCATCAGTCTGTCCTCGACCAGGATGTCGATACGGCATCCACAATCCAGCGTCTGCCCCTTGTAAGTGACGGGTATCGGAACCTGAGAGACGCAGGACAGGCCCGATTCCAGCATTTCGTGCACCCGGCCGTTCTCGTAAACCGACCTTCGTGGTCAATCCGCCCTTGACCTGCTCGGTGTTCTCTTTGGCCCTGTGGTGAAAAGGCCCTTCAGCCGAGGGAGCGGGAGATCTTGGGGCCCAGCCAGTTGGCCACGGGCAGCGGCAGGCGCTGCCAGGCGGCGATGAAGTAGCGGTACTTCGGGTTGAGGGGATTGACGTCCGGCATCTCGCGGGCACGCACCAGGTCGTATTCGTAGTACAACGGCTGCGGCTCGAAGCCCCAGTTCTTCTTGAAGCTGAAGGACCCGGTATCGCGCTTGCTGCGGCCGAAATCGAATACCCGGTAGCCCGCCTCGCAGGCACGGCGCATCAGCTCCCAGTAGAGGAAGTCGTAGCCCGCCACTTCGCGGGCTCGCGGGGTTCCCGCGCCGTAGTAGGGCAGCACCTCGTTGCGGAACCAGAAGCTGACCACGCTGGCGATCGCTTCGCCCTCGTGCGTCACCGTCAGCACGTCGCAATCATCACCGAACACGTCGAGCAATTTGCGGAAGTAATGCGGGCCGAAGACCGGGGTCCCCATGCGCCGGACATTGGCCGCGTAAATCGGGTAGAAGCGGTCGATGTCATGTTCGACTTCGCTGACCAGGCCCGCCTTGATGCCCTTGCGCACCATGCGCCGCTGTTTACGCGGGATCGCATTCATGTTCGCGTCGACATCCGGATCCAGAAGGCGGCGGAAGGTGAAGTAGAGCTCGCTCTTGGTCGGCCAGTCCGGGTGCCTCGGTTCGCGCAGGCGATACTCGAGATAATCGACATTCAGGCTGCGGGCGAGCTCCTGTGCTCGGGCATCCAGCGCCGCGGCCGCGGCGTCGGTGACTGCGGCCACACCGCCGTAGACACAGAACGGCAGCGATGACAGCGAGTCCCCGAACAGGCGGGAACGGATACGGCCCAGCGGCAGCACGCCCTGTATGGCGCCATCCACCTCGGCATAGAGGAAGTGCGTCTCGTGTCCGAACGCCTCACGCAAGACCGTCGACCAGCCCGCGCGGTGGAAGAAGGTGGCCTGCGGACAGTGCTCCACGAACGCATCCCAGCGCGCATGGTCGGCCGCACACAGCGTCCGGACCTGCAGGGCACCGGTACCGCTGGCACGTTGATCAGGCGGTTCGTACATTGTCTTCCCCTGTCACTCTTGCATGGTCCTCGGGTGCCGCCAGTTCCGCGGCAAACACGCGGTCCATGCGATCCCAGCGAAAGTCCTGCAGAAGACGCTTCAGGCGCGACTCCATCCGGTGCAGGTTCACGTAGTGCCGGAAACGGCTCCGCGCCCCGAGCCCGGACACCCGCGGCTGATCGGGATCGATCTCCCAGGGGTGGAAGTAGAAAACCGCCGGCATCCCGTCCAGTGCCCCGATACGCCGAAGGGCCCCGCGCGACATCACATAAGGCAGCAACCGGAAATAGCCGCCACCGGCCGCCGGGAGGTTGCGCCCGCCCATGCGGAGGGTCGCCGGGGGCAGCTCCAGAACCCCGGCAGGCATCGGGCGATGCGGGTGTCGCGGGGCCTTCGGCATACCGTAGTGATCGTGATGCACCGGGTAGATACTCGAGCTGTACTCCAGTCCGGCCTCGCGCAGCACCTCCAGCGCCCAGAGATTGCCCTCGCCGATCGAAAAGCTGGGCGCGCGATAGCCGCGGACCGGGGCTCCGGAGAGGTCTTCGAGGATGCGCTGGGCGCGCTCGATATCGGCGCGGAAGGCGGCGGGCGCCAGATCCGTGACCCGCTCGTGGCCGTAGCCGTGACTCGCCAGCTCATGGCCGGCGTCGACGATGCGGCGGATTGCGTGCGGGTAACGCTCGGCGATCCAGCCGAGGGTGAAGAAGGTCGCCTGCGCGCCGCTCTGATCGAACAGCTGGAGGATGCGATCAAGGTTGCGCTCGATGCGGCATTCGCGGGTGTCCCAGGTATCGCGCGGGATGCGCGGGGCCAGTGCCGAGACCTGGAAGTAATCCTCCACATCGACGGTCAGGGCGTTGGGCCGATCGGCACTTTGCGTCTGCATGTCAGGCCTCGGCCGCTACGACTGCGCGGCACTGGAAACGGGCGCCAGCGCCTCCGTTTCGTAGCCCTCGTCGCGTACGATCTTCAGCACCTCCTGAGTCGCCCGGAAGTTGACCAGGAGATTGCGCTCGATCCGCTGCAGGCGTTCCTCCAGTGCCTCGATATCCTGTTCGATCCGCAGCATGGAGACCTGGCTGGCCACCAGGCGATCATCCAGGCCGTCCGACCCCGACCCGGCTTCGGGGCGCCCCGTGGCAGACGGCCCCTCATCCAGCAGGACCCCTTCCAGGTCTTCCTCGATCTCGTCGATCACCTGCTGCGCCCGCGCGGCATCCAGGTCGGTACATTCCTCCAGGTACCCCATCAGCAGCAGGCGGTCACAGAAGGTGTTTACCTTGCGCGGGATGCCGCTGGTGTAGTCGTGGATGCGCGCCCAGATGTCGTCGTCGAAATGCGGCCGTTCGTTCCAGCCGACCCGGGCGAGCCGGTGCTCGACGTAGGCCCGGGTATCGTCTGCGTCCATCGGCCCCAGGTGGTAGGTCGCGATCACCCGCTGGCGCAGCTGCTGCATGTCCTCGCTCCGCAACAGGCGCCGGAATTCCGGCTGCCCGAGCAGGAAGCTCTGCAGCAGCGGCCCGTCCTCGCCCTGGAAATTGGAGAGCATGCGCAGCTCCTCCACGGCATCGGGGCCCAGGTTTTGCGCCTCGTCGACCACCAGCAGCGCGCGCTGGCCACGCGCCCGGGTATCGCGCAGAAAGGTCTCCAGACGGCGCAGCTGGCCGGCCTTGTGACTGGGGGCATCGTCCAGCCCGAACGCGAGACAGACCGAACGCAGCAAGTCTTCTGCATCCAGCTGGGTGCTGACCAGCTGCGCCGCCACCAGGGGCTTGTCACTCAGGGTCTCGAACAGGCTACGCACCAGGGTCGTCTTGCCGGCCCCGACCTCGCCGGTAATAACGATGAAGCCCTCCTCCAGCTGCACGCCGTATTCGAGATACGCCATCGCCCGACTGTGGCCCTTGCTGGCATAGAAAAAACGCGGATCGGGGCTCAGGGCAAAGGGCCGACCGGTGAAGCCGTAGAATTCCTCGTACATGCCTCAGAACTCCTTGGTCAGCGTGCCGATGATCGCGTTCTCGGAATACTCGCTGGCCGCGCTGTTCGACTCCCGCCGCTGGTGCCGGACGGCCAGGCTCGCGGTGGTGTCCGGGGTCACCTGACGGCTGACACTGGCACGCAGGTACCAGAGGTCGTCCTCGCGATCGCTGTCGGCGAAATCGGTCCGGGTGACGCCAGTGCTCACCAGGGACGTCGTGCGCGGGCCGTACCGCCATTGCCAGAAGGCATTGGCCCCGCGCTGGGTCCGGTTGTCCTCGAACAGACCGACATTGGTCTGCGTCTCGGATTCACGTTCGGTCTGCACCAGGTTGATCCCGAACACGCTGCGGCCGGTGTCATAGGTCCAGCTCGCGCGCCAGCTACGGGTCAGGTAGAAACCCTCGACGAAGGCCTCGTCGGTCAGACCGAATCTCGCCAGAAGTTCGTCGATGTCATCGACATCAAGGCCAAACAATGCAGACAGGGCAAACAGTCCCTCCACGGTCAGACCGAGCTGGTCCGCCAGAGCGTCGAACTGCCGCCCCCCCCGTTGCCGGGTTGAGCTGACCCCTTCATCGTAGCTGAGGCGGTAGGTCGCGCGGCGACTCCGATGATTCACGGACAGCGCGCGATTCTTGCCGAAATAACGCTCGCCGTAACGCGCCTCAATGTTGGTGACCGAAGTCGGGGCCCAGCCTGCACCGACCTGCCAGAAGCTGCCGTCATCGTCCTCACGGGTCGTCAGGTAGTTATTGGAGTCCTCGCCCACCACGCCGAACAGGCGCAGGGACCGCCCGAAACGATAGCCGAGCGTCCCGCTGATCTGGCCGAACTCGCCCACTAGGCCATCCTCGAAGCGCTCCTCCTCGTAGAACCCGGCGAGCTGCCAGAACGGGCGGTTGAAGGCAGCCCCGCTGTTGAGGACGTATTCGCCCCGATGGAAGTCGCTGTCCTGGCGGTTGCTCTGGTGGTACAGGGTCTCGCCATAGGTGTAGCGGACCTCCTGCGTGGCGAAACTGCCGTAACGGGTCCGCAGCATCGGCGAGACGCTGTAGGCGGTGGTCTCCTGCAGGTTTCCGCGCGGGGTACTGCTACCGATGCCCACCGGGTCAAGGAGCGACGCGACCTGCTCGGTACGCGAGGCCCCGGCATTAACAAAGAAGGTGTCGTCCACCAGCTCCCAGTTGCTGCGCGCGCGCAGGGCGTGGCTCGTGCGGTCCTGACGCGAGTCGTCGAGGTAGGAGCGCGAGTTCAGGCGGTAGTCGATACGGGTATCGCTGCGGGCGCCTTCCCCTTGCAGCGTAAACCCGGGGCTGACGGTACCGATCAGGTCCGCGTCCTCCTGGCCCCGCGGGGCCAGACGGACGTTGTCGGTGACCTCCGCCGACACCGTGACCCGCGGGGTCAACGTCCACTCGACGGCCAGCGCACTTGCGGGCGATGCCAGCGCGACCACCGCCGTGCCGACCAGCCACCAGCGCGCCGGCAACGGCCACCCCTGGCGCTGGAAGCTAGCGGGCGGGGGTGTCGGCGACATGATCACGCTCGATGCCATAGTAGCTACCCCCATAATATTGACCGCCGATGCCGATACCCGGCGTCGCGCGGTTGAGGGAGGTGAGCACGACGCCGCAGGAATCCAGCTGATGCATGGCTCGCTCCACCGTGCTCGCCGGAGTGCGATCGGCCTCCACTACCATCACGACCTGCCCCATGTGCGTCGCCAGGACACCCGGCTCGCTGGTGGCCAGCAGGGGCGGGGAGTCGAACAGGATGATGCGATCCTCGTACCGGTCATGCAGGTCATCGACCAGATCCCGCATCACGTCGCTCGCCAGGATCTCGGTCGAGCGTCCGTGGGGGCGACCTGCGGGCAAAACGGTCAGGTTTTCCACGTTGGTGCGCAGCAGGACATCGGGGATCTGGATGTCGGGTTCGCTGAGGACATCCATCAGCCCGAGATCGGCGTGAAACCCAAGGGTGCGGGGGATAGCCGGTCGTGATACATCGGCATCCACCAGCAGCACGGTGCGCTCCAGCTCCATCGCCATGCTCAGGGCCAGATTCACGCTGGTAAAGGTCTTGCCCTCCCCCGGCAGGGAGCTGGTGATCATGATCAGCCGGCCCTTGGGCACGCGCATCGCGGCATGTCGTCCGAATGCATTGTTCAGCAGGGGGCGTTTCATCATGCGGAACTCTTCCGCCACGCTGGAACGCTGATCCCCCGGAACGATGAGCCCCTGCTTGCGCAGCCAGGCAAAATCGATGCTGACTTCCTGCGACACCGGCTCTCGCCAGCGTTCGGGCTCGCGCGCGGCGGCTTCGGGGGTGGCCGCCTGTTCGGCCGTTGTTTCGGGGACCGGCTGACGCGCCCGGTTCTTGTCCAGCGCCTTCTCGATAATACTCATTATGCTGTCAGCCCCTTGCCGGCAACCGACTCCATCGAGTCGGCCGGTTCCCTGAAAGATAGTCGGCACGCCACCGGATTGCCGGGGCATCCCATCCCGCATCTGCGTGGTTCCGTCATCGCAACAGCCCCAGGAGATCGTCCAGAAGGGCTTCCGAGCCGGTCGCGTAAAGTCCCATGACCACGGCATACACCAGCACCAGCGTCCCCAGTGCGGCGGTGAATACCATCAGCTCCGACAAGCGGCGATGGCGACTCATCGGCGTACGCACCCGCGAGACACTGCCCAGGACCGGGCGACCGGTGACCGCCGCCAGCTGCTGGCTGCTACTGATCGTTCGACGCAGCTGCGACAGCAGGAACGCAAAGCCGGTGCCCGCACCCAGACCGACCAGGAGTACGGCCGTGGCCAGCATGGGTCGATCCGGCGAGGCCGGCGCTGTGGGCTGACGCGGCGGCTCGAGCACACGGAAGTCGACGGCGTCGGTCTGACTCTCGACAGCCCCCGACATCACCGCCTGTTCGCGGCGATCCTGCAACTGGCGATAGGAGTTGCGCATGACGTCGTAATTGCGAGTCAGGGAGGTCAGCTCGGACTCCACCGCCGGTGCGCGATCCACGTCGCCCTCCAGCCGCGCAACCCGGTCCTCGAATTCGGCGATCCGAGTGGTCAACGACGCGATCTCGCTTTCGGTTTCGCTGATGGCGTTTTGCAGCACCTCGTTGCCGCTGCCCACGCGCCGGATGGCCTGCGGGTTGCGCACCTCTTCTTCACGACGCGCCTCCAGCTCTTCCACTATGCGCCGTGACGAAACCACGTCCGGGTGCTCGTCGGTGTAGTGCAGACGCATCGCGTCGATGCTTTCCTGCAGCTCGCTGATGCGCCGGTCCAGCTCCAGGTTGTCGTAACCACCTTGTCCGCTTCCGGCGCGCCGCCGGAGGGTTTGCAAGCGGCTCTGCGCCTCGCGCTCCTGCAAGCGCGCCTGCTGCAGCTGGTCACGAGTGCGCTCGAGACGCGAGTAAAAGTTGCCGTCGCCGCTGAGGAAACGCGCATTGTCGCGCTTGAACTGCTCGATCTTGGCCTCCTTCTCCTGCAGCTGCTGTTCGTAGTTATCAAGCTGGCGCTCGATGAACTGCTGCGAGGTGGTGAGATCGAGGCGCGAGTCGCCCATGCCGCGGGCCATGAAGAGGTCAACCGTCTCGCGAACCACGCGATAGGCCACCTCGGGGTTTCCGTGACGGAAACTCACGCTATAGATGTTGTCGCGGTCGCCGACGTCCAGCGTCAGCCGTGCGCGCAGCAACGCGACCTGGGCATCCAGGTTGGAGTTGCCGGTCAGAACGTCGAGATCGCTCTCGCGGGCGATCTCCTCGAGGTTGTCACGACTGAACAAGGTACGGGTGATCATGCGCAGGCGCTGCTCGGTGTTCGGCCTCACCGTCATCCCGCGCAGCAGCGGATCCAGAACCGACTGGGTATTCACATAGACCCGGGCCTCCGCCTGATAGGTGTCCGGCAGGTTGTGGGCGTAAGCCCAGCCGCCCAGACAGATCAGCCATGCAATGGGCAGGATCCACCAGCGCTTGCGCCAAGTAGAGCGAACATGCTGCCAGAGCTCTTGAACGATCTTTTCCATACAACCCAGCTTCCCGCCGACCGCACCGGCGCCTGGTAGCGTCCGCGGGCCGATCTGCTAACGAATACCTGCCCCCCGGACGCGTCTGCCTTGCGCCGGGACCCCCCGGGCTCGACACCGGCGTGCCGGTGAGGCCGGGTTGGGAGAAATCCCAGGTTCATTGAAGTGGGTTTGCCAGGGACTGTCCACAGATGTCGGGATTGTTTACAGCTGGCGAACTGACGGGCGAATCACGGCGCAGGCGGGCCGCGCCAGGGTGAGCGAATCCCTGTCATTTCTGTGTACTGGTACAGAGTTTGCTGCTGAACACACAGGGTAGAGTTTCACAACTGCAGCGGCCCCTGCACCGACCATCAAGGATCGCTGATGAGTCACGAAAAGTTGGCACTGGAACTCGCGGACTTCTGGTTCCCGGCAATCGCAAACGAAACCTGGGATCGACGCCTCCGCATCCTCGACGAGATCCATGGCCAGCTATATCAGGACCTGGAATCCGCCGGGGAGTACGAACAAGTCTCCGCCAGCTTCGTCGCGGCGTTGATCAACCGGCTGGGGTCGCCCCCGATCACCGATCCGGCACAGGCACAGATCTACGCCGGATCGGCCGAGGAGCAGCACTGGGGCGCAGCCATCGCATGGCAGTTCGGCGAGGGACAAGAGGCCGACGAGGCGGCCAGCGAGCAGAGGGAACGACGGCGCTGGCCGCGCGAGGCGGTCAATCTGCGCACGGAAATGTGGATCCAGGGACGGCCGGGCCACTGTCGTCTGGTGGACGTCTCGCGCTCCGGCGCACGCGTCATGCCGCTGCGCTACCAGCCGCGGCTGCCACCCGGGACCGCCATCCGGGTAATCGTGCCGAATGACGGCGCGCGCGACGGCGTCGTTGTGTTTTCCAGTCCACGAGGGGTCGGGCTGCAGTTCGTGAATGCCGCCGCCTGAAGCGAGCGGCTACCAATCTCCAACCCACGGGAGCAGACAGATGAAACACTGGATGGCCACTCAAGCAGAAATCGCAAAAACAACCCCGCAACCGCTCGTCGCGTCCGATTTCGGACGCGCCCTTTCAGATGGGTAGCCCCGGCCGGATCCGCACCTACCTGGCCCGTTCGGAGGCCGCCCGCCGCATTCATTACCGGCTGCGTTACGAGGTGTACTGCCGCGAAACCGGGTTCGAACCCGCCGAGCAGCACCCTGAGGGCATCGAGCGCGACGCCTACGACGAACATGCCGAACACTTCCTGATCAGCCACGAGGGTCGCCCGCCGGAAACGCGCTGGGTCGGCGCGATGCGGCTGATCCTCCCAGGCAAACACCCACTGCCGACCACGACAAACTGCCGACTGTTCCCGGAGGTAGAGGCCGATGCCGGTGTTCCGGCAGTGGAAGTTTCGCGCCTGATCGTACGCGGGGCCTCGCCCGAGGTGCTTTATCACCTGTGTCAGGCCTCGCAGGAATACGCACGACGGCATGGATACCTGCGCATGTTCTTTCTGGTGCGCCCGGCGCTCGCGCGACTGCTGCGATGTCATGGCCTGCCCGTCGAGGTCTGTGGCGCGCCGCACCGGCATCGCGGCACACGCATACCCTGCCTGACGCACACGGACGAAGCGGGCGAGGCCCTGAAGGCCTGGCGGCAGCGATTGCAGCTTCCGGCACTTTCGGAAGTTCCGCACTACACTGCATGGGAGAGTCCCGGACCGGAATGCACGCCGCGCCATGCGGAAGCTCCCGAGCCATGGGGTCCGCCCTCGGATACGGCGGGGCTCGTAGCAGGAGGAAACTAGTCGTGGAAAGCGACTCGGTAGTCAGTGCGTTCAATCGGTACTTCGACCTCTCCACGCGCACCGGGCAAAGCCTGGAGGAAATCCAGCATCTTCGCTATCAGGTGTACTGCAAGGAGTTCGGCTTCGAGCGTGAAGAAGACTGCCCGGGGCACAAGGAGATCGACGAGTACGACACCCAGGCCTGGCACTGCCTGCTGGAACACAAGCCGAGCGCCATGGCGGCCGGGTGTGTGCGAGTGGTCCACGTCGACGCCCATGATTCGATCACGCAATTGCCGATGGAACGCCATTGCAGCGAGAGCTTTTTCGACAGCGCCTGGCGCCCCGACCGGCTGGACCGCGACAACATCTGCGAGGTATCCCGCCTCGCCGTCCACGGCATGTTTCGGCGGCGCCATGGCGAGGCCGCCACACCGTTCGGCGACATCGAGGCACTGGAAATCTCGCCCGACCAGGTTCGCGTGTTCCCGATCCTGGCGGTCAGCCTGTTCGTGGCCGCGACCCTGCTCTGCGTGCACCACCGCAAGCAGCATGCCTTTGCCATGATGGAGCCCGCACTCGCCCGCATCCTGCGCCACACCGGACTCGAGTTCACCCAAATTGGCGAGATCGTGCACTATCACGGCAAGCGCGCAGCGTTCTATATCGACTCCGGGGAGGCGTACGAAAGCATCCGGCAATCCAGCGCCCTGAGCGAGCTGTGCCGGCACGTGGAATCGACCCTGCTGCACCGACCGCATCCACTCCCCGCCACCACGCCGATGAAGGCCACCCGGCCCCGCGTCGCCCCCATGCGCCCCGCTGGCCTGCCGGGCGGTCGGGCGTGGCGCCCGCGACCAACGAGGCCTGAAAATGGATACCACGGGTTGAGGAATTGAGCTCCGCCTTCGACTACCAGACAGCATTCGCCCGCACCGTCGGCTGGGTGACCACCAGCGAACTGCAGCGGATGCGTGGGGCGCGGATTGCAATCGCGGGCCTGGGCGGTGTTGGCGGTGCCCATCTGCTGACACTCGTACGCCTCGGGATAGGCCACTTCCGCATCGCTGATCCGGATATCTTCGAACTGCACAACATGAACCGCCAGGTTGGGGCGGCCCTGTCGCGCCTGGACCGGCCCAAGGTCGAGGTGCTGGAAGAGATGGCCCGGGACATCAACCCGGAACTCGAGATCGACGCGTTCCCGCAGGGCATCAGTCCGGACAACCTCGATGCGTTCCTCGCCGGCGTGGATGTCTATGTCGATGGCCTCGACTTCTTCGCCTTCGACATCCGGCGCCAGGTGTTCGCGGCCTGCGCCGAGCGCGGCATCCCGGCCGTCACGGTGGCGCCCCTCGGTATGGGGGCGGCGCTCCTGAACTTCCGTCCCGGCGGGATGAGCTTCGATGCCTACTTCGACCTGCACGACGGCCTGGACGACGAGGAGCTGGCGCTTCGTTTCATGATTGGGCTGGCCCCCGCCATGCTGCAGATGGGCTACCTGGCCGACCCGACAGCCGTCGACCTGGCCGCGCGGCGCGGGCCCTCCACGCCCATGGCCTGCGACCTGTGCGCCGGCGTCATGGGAACCGAGGTGCTCAAGCTCTTGCTGGGCCGCGGGACGGTCACGTGGGCCCCGCGGGGCGTGCATTTCGATGCCTACCGCCAGCGCCTGGCGCGGACGTGGCGC
Source organism: Thioalkalivibrio versutus (assembly GCF_001020955.1). Lineage (NCBI taxonomy): Bacteria > Pseudomonadati > Pseudomonadota > Gammaproteobacteria > Chromatiales > Ectothiorhodospiraceae > Thioalkalivibrio > Thioalkalivibrio versutus. The sequence continues at coordinate 56,078 of NZ_CP011367.1, read as the reverse complement.
CCGGGCGGCAACCGCAACCCGCTGCATCGCCTGCTGATCCGCATGGCCCGCAAGCGACTCCACGCCCAGCGCGCCCATCAGCGGGCCGCGACCCCGGGAGTACAATGACGCGATGATGACCCGGATCGCCATATTCGCCGGCACGGCCCTGCTGCTGTCGGCCGCCGTCCTCCCCACCGCGGCCCTGGCCGAGGAATCCGCGGCACGCGATCTGGCGCGCGCGGTGCACGAACGCCCGGACGGCGACGACGCCGTCACCCGCGGCATCATGACCCTTACCGGCGGCGGCCGCCGCGAGCGGGTACGCGAAAGCTACGAATACCGCCTGGAAGGCGACGAGCCCGGCGCCAGCCGCAACCTCATCCGCTTCACCTCGCCGCGCAACATCGCCGACACCGCCATCCTGATCCACAACCACCCCGGGGGTGACGTCGATCAGTGGTTATATCTCCCCGCCATCCAGCGCGAGCGCCGCATCAGCAGCGAGAACCGGGGCGGCAGCTTCGTGCAGTCGGAACTCTATTTCGAGGATCTGGAAGACCGCGAACCACACAAGGACCACCATCGCATCCTGGGCGAGGAAACCTACGAAGGGGCGCCCGTCACTATCCTCGAAAGCATCCCCGTGGACTCCGGCAACTCCGTCTACAGCAAGCGCGTCAGCTGGATCCACAAGGAGACCCTGCTGCCGCTGCGAATTGACCTGTACGAAGGGGGGGACGAACCGTCCAAACGCCTGGAGGTCCAGCGGATCGAGGACATCCAGGGCTACTGGACAGTCACCCGTAGCGCCATGACCGATCTCGCCAGCGACCGCACCACCATCCTCGAGGTCGAGGACGTGACCTACAACAGCGGGCTGCCGAGCGAGTTGTTCACCATCCGCGGCCTGTCGGACCCGAGCCTTGCGCGCCCCTATCGCCCATAACGCCGACGGCCTCCGGGCCGGGGGGCACCCCGCCCTGGCCCTCGCCGCGTTGCTGGTGCTGGGCCCCCTGCCCCTGGCGGCCGCCTCTCCGGGTCCCTATACGGTTCAGCCGGGCGACACCCTCTGGGACTTGGCCGAGCACCTGCGCCCGGACCAACACACCTCCATCCAGGAAACGGTCCGGCTTCTGTTCGAGCACAATCCGCACGCCTTCACCGGCGACGAACGCACCCTGCAGGTGGGCGCCGTCCTGTCGAGCCCGGATACCCCTGCCGGCCAGGCCAGGGCCGCGGACCCAGCGAACGCCGCACCTCCGCGAGACCCCCAACCCACCGACTCGGCATCGGCGGACAGCGTGGCGGCCGTCCCCGACGGCGAAACACGACGCGAATTTGTATTTGGCGACAGGCCGGACGAGGACACAGAGGCGGGAACCGAAACCGGCGCCTCCGCCTGGGACCTGCGCGTCGACGAGGCGATGGTCGAACTCGGGGTCCTGGGCACGTCCGGGCGCCCCGTGGATTACGTGCAGCACGGGCGCGCCGTGGTCAGCGCCCGGCACAGCCTGAACGAGGACTGGGACCTGCGCCTGGGCGCCCGCCTGGACGTCCAGGCGCAACAAGGTGGCGACTATCCGCGCACGACGCGGGCCCGCGCCGACTACGACGAGAACTTCCTGCGTTACCGCGGCGACCGCACGCGCATCACGGTCGGCACCCAGCGCATCCTGTGGGGACGGGTGGACGAGATTCCACCCACCGACCGGCTCAGCACCAAGGATCTGACCCGCTTCGGGCTGGACCCCTACGGCGAACGCCGACGCGCGAATCCCGCCATCCGCGCGGAATTCTTCGAGGGGCCCTGGCACGCCGACCTGGTGTTCCTGCCCATCTTCCGGCCGGCGGAGCTGCCCGATCGCGACAGCCTCTGGCACCCGGTGGACCGCAACCGCGGCCGCCTGCTGGGGCTGCCGCAGGACCCGGCACTGGCGCCCCTGATCGAACAGGCCACGCTCGACGACGATGTCTCCGGCAACGGCGGCGCCGGGGTGCGGCTGGGACGCTCCGGGCGGGGCGCCGACTTTGCCGTGACCATCCAGCGCGCCCGGCACTCGCAGCCCTACTACCGCTTCGATGCCGATACCCGCCAGGCCATCCTGACCGGCCAGCCCGCCGGGGACCCGACGCTGGAAGCCGTGCACCCGCGCACCTGGGTGGTCGGCGGTGACACCGCCTTTGCCACCGGCGCCTGGACCTGGCGGGCCGAGGCCGCCTGGCTCAGCGATGTACCGGTCACCCGCGCGGACGATCTGCGCCAGACCACGGTGGCAGGCGTCGACTGGGTGATCGGTGCCGAGGGCTTCCCCGGGGACGGGGATTTCCGCATGACCACGCAACTGGCCGGCCAGCACCTGCTGAATGCCGGGGACATGCTGGATGCCCGGGAGAGCTACTTCCTGACCGGGGAACTGGAAAGCCCGTTTGCCGGCCACAACTGGCGCGCCCGCATGCGGTACTCGGTTGGCCTGAACCGGCGCGACATCTACCTGAACCCGGAACTCGCGTGGATTGCCCGCGAGCCCATGGAATTTTATATCGGCCTGCACTGGCTGGACGGTGCCGAGGGTACCGCCGGGGGCTTCTATCGCGATAACCGCATGCTGGTGACGGGCTGGCGGGGGCAGTTCTGATGCGCTGGCTCCGGGGGCACCCCCTGCTCGCGCTGGGGATCCTGGCCCTGCTGATCCTCCTGCCCGGCCCCATCCTGCTGCAGGTCAATCTGGACAACGCGCCCGAGTCCTATTTCCCCGAGGACGCCCCGGCCGTCACCTTCGATCGCGAACTGCGCGAACGCTTCCCCCAGGACCAGGTGCTGGTCGGCCTGTTCACCGGAAGCGATCTGTTCGAAGCGGACTTCCTGGAACGCATCGATGCGCTGGCACGGGACATGGAGGCCGACCCCGCCGTCGAACGGGTGCTGTCGGTCACCACCCTGGATCACATCCGCGCGACAGCGGACGGATTCACGGTGGATCGTCTGGTCGACGGCCGGGCACTGGACGAACGCAGCCCGGAACAATGGCGCGAGCGAGTGCTGCGCGATCGCTTCGCCCCCGGACTGGTGGCCGGCACCGGAGGCGAGGCGCTGGCCGTGATCGTGCGCCCGCACGCCCTCGACAACAGCCTGCAACGCCTGCAACTGGAACGCCTGCTGCGCGACCGGATCGGCGCACACGACCTGGAAGACGAGCTGGCGGCCATTGCCGGACATATTGCCCTGGATGTCGCCCAGCTCCGGGCCATGGTGAAGGACCTCGCCTTCCTGGTTCCGGGCACCATGACCGTGAGCCTCCTGCTCCTGTGGTGGCTGTTCCGGCGTCCGCTGGTGGTCGTGCTGTCCGCCGCCACCATCAGTGCGGTGACCGGCCCCGCGATCGCCCTGCTGATCCTGCTGGACCGCCCGTTCACGCTCATCTCCGCCATCCTGCCGCCCTTGCTGACGGCGCTCACGGTGGCGATGCTGATGCACTTCTTCAACGCCACACTGCACGCCGCGCAACGCGGCCACCAGGGGCGCGCGCGCGTGGAAGCGGCGCTTGCCGCCGTAGCCCGACCCACGTGGTTCATGGCGCTGACCACCGCGGCGGGGCTTGCCTCGCTGCAAGTCAGCAGCATCCGGCCGATCGAGACCTTTGGCCTGATCGGGGCCTTTGGCGTCCTCGTTGCCGCGGCGGTCGTGCTGCTACTGCTGCCCGCGATCATGGGACGCTGGGACCACGGCGACTGGCTCACGCCCAAGCGCGGATTGCTCCTGCTCGACCGCGTGACCGCGCTGGCGGCACACCTGGCCATCCGCCGGGCTGGCTGGGTGCTGCTGGCCACGGCCATCCTGTTGGCCCTGGCGATCCCGCAGATCCGGCACGTCGAGGTCGAGACCGATCTCTACGCCTTCTTTGACGACAACCACTCGATTACCCAGGCCACCCGCGCGGTGGAGAGCGAACTCTCCGGGGTGATGGCACTGGAGGTGGTGTTCGACGGCCCGGACTGGGACAGCCTCCAGGACCCGGAACGCCTGCAGGCGATCCAGCGCGTACAGCACTGGCTGGACCAGCGCCCCGAAGTCGACTACAGCCTGTCCCTGCCGGACCTGGTCGCGGAGATGCACTGGGCCTTCAACGAGGAAGACCCGGACTACCGCCGGATCCCCGACGACCCCAACCTGGTCGCCCAGTACCTGTTCATCTATGACGGCCGCGATCTGTTCGATGCCGTGGACCGCGACTTCGAACGCAGCCGCATCCTGCTCAACCTGAACGCCCACGGCGCCCGGTCCATCAACGCGCTGATGGACGATCTGCGGGGGTATCTGGAGGCCAACCCACCGGCCGATCTCGAATGGGACATGGCCGGCATGGCACGGCTGTTCGCGGATCAGGAACGCCTGCTGATTCAAGGCCAGCTCCACAGCCTGTATGCCGTGGCAGCGATGATCACGCTGCTGATGCTGCTGATGTGGCGCTCCATCCCCCTGACCCTCCTCAGCATGATCCCCAACCTGGCACCGGTGGCGATGATCTTCGCCCTGATGGGCCTGCTGGGGATCTGGCTGGACATGGCCACCGCCATGATTGCCAGTGTCGCCATCGGGATCGCCGTGGACGACACCATCCACATCCTGCACAACTATCGCCAGCGCCGCGGGCGTGGCAGTCCGGTTGCCTGGGCCCTCGCCCGGAGCTTCCGCCGCAGCGGTCGCGCGATTACCGCCACCACCATCGTGCTGGTGGCTCAGTTCCTGCTGCTGGCGCTGTCCGACTTCCAGCCCACGGCCGCCTTTGGCTGGCTGACCGCCTTCGGGCTGATCGCGGCCCTGCTGTTCGACCTGCTGGTACTCCCCGCCATGCTGGTCGTCGCGCATCGACTGTCGCGGGCGTCTCCCTAGCCCCATCGCGCCCCGCAAGGCCCGACCGGTCCTTCGGTGTTCGCGTTCCCCGCAGATCACCACATCCCCTCGCAAACGGCCCGTCGCGCTGACCCTTAGTCGATCTCCGGGGCCTCCCGTGGCCTCCTGTCGATGGACTTTACAAGAGAAGTTTTCCACCAGATCGCTGATTTTATGTGCTTTTTTATCCATACGGCCCTGCCCGTCGGCCTGGAGCCCCGAACCCACGCCAGCCTTCGTCGACCCCCTTTACAGTTCCGCCCCGGGATCGCGGGCAAACCACCCACACGCCACGGCGAACTCAAAACCCGCCTCCAGCCCGACGAAATATCAATCGCAAAAACAATGGGTTGAGAGCGTCTAATTCTTTAGGCTGAAATTGGCACGACGTCTGCTTGGTAACCAGTGCGAAAGCAACAGACTCGGCCACCAGGCCAAACCTTGGCGATGGTTGAATCGCTTTAAATTGAGCATCAGGAGAACCCCATGAACGCGAAAAAAGTGCTTCTTGCTTCGCTCTGCGTCGGCATTTTCGCCGCAGGTGCGAGCACCGTGACGGCAGCGGAGGTGATCGACTTCGACATGAACCTCGACGCCACCGCGAGCTACAGCGGATCGGTCGAAAATGTCCGCCGGATTCAGTTCGACCTGAACACCCAGACCTTCCAGTACATTCAGGACCCGACCAACCCGGTTCAGGTCGGCGATGTGTTCTATGACCGCGGGTACGGCGATGCCACGTCCTACCGGACCTCCACCAACGCGGCCGCACCACAGACCGGCGACATCCTTGGCAACGACTACTCCATGGGGCTCCTCTGGGACGAACTCCGCGGCGTGGTAACCGGCACCGATACGGTTGGCGGCAATTACGTGGTCAACGCCAACTACACCGCGGTGGGCACTGACAACTTCCAGCTGTTCATGTCCGGAACAACCCCCGGTTTCGGTCAGGACTATGAAGCGGCGGCGGCGCACTACAGTGCCGGCGAACAGATCATGGAGATGGCCCTGAAGTCCGGGAACAGCATCCTGGAATTCGAAAGCCAGGGCGGAGCCTTCATCGAAGGCACCTTCACCTTCGAATTCGAGGTGGTGAACGTGCTGCCGGGATTCTGGTTCACCAGCGATGGCATCGACTTCGCCGACCTGCTGGAAGACGAGGAAGGCAACCCGACCTTCATCGTCTCTGCCTTCGCCAGCGCCGGCACCATCCAGGAGCCGCCGCCGGAGACCTTCTTCGGTGAAGACGTCAACAACGTGTACGGCGACACCCGCGAAGGCCAGTCCCTGTTCAGCGAAACCCAGTCCACCCACGATGGCAGCCTGCGCTTCGCAGTGCCGGAACCGGGCACCCTGGCGCTGATGGGCCTGTCCCTGCTGATCCTGGCCGGCTTCATCGGAGTCGGTGGCATCCGCCGCCGCTCCGCCTACCGCCAGGCCGCATAACCGACGCTAGAACGATTTCTAGTCTTGATGGCCCTCCCCCCGGGGCATCGAGTTGAGGGCTCCCTTCGGGGAGCCCTTTTTTTGTTCCGCGATCCGGGCTCGGTACTACGGCTCTCATGGACCCTCGCGCGAAATGCCCCCTCCTCTCCCGTCACCGCCGGCCATCAGCCGGCGACCGCGCATGTTCGGACTCGCACCACCACCCCGGACCGACGATCCCCCCTTCGGATGTCCGCCTGGTCTGCCAGGGCAAGTCCATCAATGCACCATTCGCACTCGAGCCCCGTCCTTCGGAGGCGTGTGAGGCTAGCGCCCCGTATGCCCGAGCCCCCGCTGCGCCCCGACCAAGATGCAAACGGGCCTGTACCACGACCGGGCTGGGCGCCGGGTGTCGGGATACACGGGGCACCACCGCGATGCCGACACATTCATCAGCGTCTCCCGGGCACCCGCGAAGACACCAGGATCATGGCAGTGGGCCGTAGTCGACGGGACGGATACCCCAGCCCCGAAACCCTGGCGTTGACTCATCCCCGCCGACATCCGGTCGCGGGCCGTGCCGACCACCGCGAGCGAGCTCCCCGGCCGAGCGCAGCCGTCAGAAGCCAGCCAACGAAGTCATGTCCGGGTCGACCCGGGATCGCAGGACCGGCCGGACGGATGGATGTGCGGCGAACAGGCTGACGCACACAAAAAAGGGGCTGCTCTCGGCAGCCCCTTTGATCGACGACCGGTTCGCGCCGGGTCTACAAGCGGTCGAGCAACGCCTCGGCATCCGCCCGCTGGGGGAACTGGTCGTGCCCGTCCAGCACGCGACGCAGGCGTTCAGCGGCGGCATCCTGCTCGCCCTGTTCGCTTTCCGCCCAGGCCAGGTGGTACTGAATGCCCGGGTCATCCGGGGCAAGCTCGCTGGCACGGCCAAGGATGTCTGCGGCCTCTGCAGGCTCACCGGCGTGGATCAGCACCGCACCCAGGGTGTCCAGCACCGGAGCCGCCTCCGGTGCGAGCTCGGCGGCCCGGCGCGCATGTTCCAGCGCCTGCCGGGTATCACTCTCGCGCAACGACCATGCGAGGTTGTTGAGCGCAATCACGTCGTCGCCGTCCTGCTCGACGATCCGAAGGTACGAATCCACCGCTCCGGACCGGTCGTCCGCCGCCATCTGCTGCGCTGCGTGGATATGCCATGTCGCCAGGTCCTGCGGATTTTCATCCAGCCAGGCGGCCAGCGTGGCCCGTCCGGCATCGCCATCCCCGGCTTCGCGCTGCGCCTCCGCCAGTGCATGCACCCAGTCCCGACGCTGCGAACCCGGGTCCGCCAGGGCGGCCCGGTAATGCTGCACGGCGGCGGCTGGGTCGTCCCGCTGCATGGCCGCGCGGCCCAACAAGGCCTGGACCTCGCTGCGGTCCTCGTAACGCTCCTCCAGGCGCGCCAGATGCGGCTCGGCATCACTCATGCGTTCCTGATTGAGCAGGCCCCGGGCCAGCAACAGGCGGGCCCGGTAGTGGTCCGGCTGCTGTTCCAGGAGCTCGCGAAGCGTGCTCTCGGTCGCGGCCTCGTCGCCGGCCTGTGCATGTGCGCGGGCCAGGGCGAGACGCAGGTTCACGTTGTCCGGCGCCTGTTCGACGGCCTCCGCGAGACTGGTCACCGCGGCGTCCGGACGATTGAGGCTCTGCTGGACATCCGCCAGCGCATACAGCAGGTCCGGATTCCCGGGGTGATGTTCACGCGCGGCCAGGAGCGTCTGCAGGGCCTGCTCCGGTTGGCCGCCCTGAAGCTGGATCTGGGCCAGGGTGAGATGCGGCGGCAGCAACTCGGGCTGCGAGTCGATGGTCGTTTGCAGCCAGCGCGCCGCCCCCTGGTGGTCGCCATCCTGTAGGCTCATGTTGGCCAGGCGCTGGGCAGAACGGGCATGCCCCGGGTTGCGCTCCTGGATCGCTTCCAGCACCTCGCGCGCCGCCCTGCGATTGCCGACCTGGAGTTCCAGGCCAGCGAGGTTCATCGCCACGGATATATCGTCCGGGTCCAGCGCGACGCCCTCGCGGAAGGCCGCCCGGGCCTCGTCGGTTCGCCCCAGCCCCATCAGGGCAGCGCCCTGCAGGCTCAACGGACCGGCCGCTTCCGGCTGGAGCTCCTGCAGACGCTGTGCCCGCTCGAGTGCCTCGTCGTAGCGTCCTGTCTGCAACAGGTACAGCACCAGCGTGGTATCCACCTGCTGCGTCGAGGCCTCGCCGCCTCCGGCGGCGCGCAGCGCATCCAGACCTTCTTCCGTCTCCCCGCCCCGGAGCAGCGCCACCGCCAGCAATTCCTGGAGACCCTGCGAACCCGGGCTCGACGCCGCCGCGTCGCGCAACGCATTGATGCCGGCTTCGGAATCGCCGGCAACCAGCAGCAGTCGCCCGCGCAGCTCGGCCATGTCGGCCGGCTCACCGGTGTAGTCACGGCTTGCCCGCTCCACGAACTGCAGGGCATCCTCCACGCGATCCTGTTCCAGATAGACCGCCGTCAGCGTACGAATGCCCTGTAGCGATCCGGGGCTCTCCTGAACATGACGATTAAGGTTGTGTTCGGCCTGCTCCATGTTGCCGAGACTGCGATGAGCCAGGCCGAGGCCCAGAAGCGCCGGGCTGTAGGAGCGATTGCCGGCCAGGGCCTGCTCGAAACTCGCCCGCGCTTCGCTATGCCGCTCCTGCTCCATCAGGAGCATCCCGTCCAGATAATGCACGCCCGGATGCGACGAGCCGCCTTGCTTCAGGCCGTCGACATCTGCCCGCGCACCCTCGTAATCACCGGCATTCAGACGCACCATCGCCCGCGCCATGTGATCGCGCCCCGAGGCCGGGCGGACTTCGATGGCCCGGCTGAAGGCCTCTTCCGCACCCTCGGGGTCGCCGGTGATGCGCCGATACTCGCCCAGGAGACTCCAGGCCTGTCCCAGCTCGGGCTGCAGGTCGAGGGCCTGCTCCAGGGATGCGATGGCGTGCTCGGCATCGCCCTGGGCCATCGACAGGTGGGCATGCGCCAGGGCCTGTAGCGGCTCCTGCTCGCGCTCTCCAATCTGCGCCAGTTCGCCTTCCGCCGCCTCGCGCTCGCCGACGGCCGCGAAGGCGACGGCCCGCAAGGCGTGCAGCCGCGGCCGTTCCTCCGCCGCCAGGTCCTCTGGCACCTCCTGCTCACGAATGCGCGCAAAACGATCGGTCGCGAACCACGCCTCGGCCAGCGGCAACGCCACCTGAGCGTCCGGGATCCCGAGCGACTGCGCCCGCTCCAGCTGACGCAGCGCCTCCTCGGGGTTGTTCAACTGCAGGTACACCACCCCGAGCCTTTGCCGAGTGGCCGGGGCATCGGTATTCAGCTGCAGGGCATTGCGGTACTCGATGCGCGCGCCCTGGTAGTCGCCCTTCTCCTGCAGGGCCTGGGCGCGTTCGAGGTAGTCCTGTTCGCTGCCCGCCCCGATCTGGTCGCAGCCGGCCAGACCGACACCGGTGGCCAGCACCACGGCCAGGGCCAGGGGCTTCAGCCGCCCGTTCGGGATCCGGATGGGGCGGGGCCGGGCGAGCCCGGCGTCTTCTTGCATGTATCGGGTAGTCACTATGGTGCTCCTCATCTGAGCCCGTACTTGTCGAGCAGGCCGTAGAGCGTTGGACGGGTAATGCCGAGGGTGTCGGCTGCCTGGGCGATGTTGCCGTTCGTGCGCCCCATCGCCTTGATTACGGATTGATATTCGGCCCGGTCACGGGCCTCGCGCAGGCGCTCCGGCGGCGGATCCTGATCCCGGTCCTGCAAGCCGAGGTCTTCCGCGGTCACCAGATTGCCGTCGGCCATGATTACGGCGCGCCGGATCAGGTTCTCCATCTCGCGCACGTTGCCGGGCCAGCTGTGGCCCTCGATCGCCCGCAGCGCATCGGCAGTGAAGCCGCGGCGGGGTTTGCCCTGCTCGCGGGCGAAGCGTTCCAGAAGCGCATGCGCCAACAGGGTTGCGTCACCCTGCCGTTCGCGGACCGGGGGGATGTCGATGGCGATCTCGCTAATGCGATAGAACAGGTCCTCGCGAAAATCGCCCGAGCGGATCAGCGCCTGGAGGTCCTGATTGGTCGCACCGATGATGCGCACATCCACCGGGATCTCGTTGCGCCCGCCCAGGCGCTCGACCGTGCGCTCCTGCAGAAAGCGCAGGAGCTTGGCCTGCAGGCTCTGCGGAAGATCGCCGATCTCGTCCAGGAACAACGTGCCCTTGTCGGCGTGTTCGATCTTGCCGATGGTCTGGCGGGTGGCACCGGTGAAGGCGCCCTTCTCGTAGCCGAACAGCTCGCTTTCCAGGAGGTTCTCGGGGATCGCGGCGCAGTTGATCGCAACGAAGCGCTCCTTGGCGCGGTTACTCAGGTCATGGACGGCGCGCGCCAGGACCTCTTTGCCGGTGCCGCTGTCACCCAGCAACAGCACCGTCGCGTCGGAGGGCGCCACGCGCTCCACCATGCGGCAGACCTGAAGCATGCGCGGGTCCGCAGTGATGAGCCCGGACAGCGAAGAGACGCCGCCACGGGCCAGGCGCCGATTCTCCTCCTCGAGCTCGTACAGCCGCGCGGCGCGGTCCACGATCAGACGCAGGAGTTCGGCGTCCACGGGCTTGATATAGAAATCGTAGGCCCCCAGGGCAACGGCCTTCAGGGCGTTCTCGCGATCATCGTTGCCGGTGACCACGATCACCTTGACCCCGGGATTGAACGCCAGGATCTCCTCCAGGAGTGCCAGGCCCTCGGTGGCGTTTGCGGGGTCCGGAGGCAGACCCAGGTCCAGCGTGACCAGCTCGGGCTCGTGACGGCGCATGTGGGCCATCGCGCTGGCACGATCCTGGGCCTGGAGGATCTCGTAGCCGTCCAGACACCAGCGCAACTGGCTTTGCAGGCCGGTGTCATCCTCGACAATCAGAAGCTTGAGCATCGACTCCATTACATTGCACCCGGCCCGGGGAGGACGTGATGGTGGACGGCGGGGAGGGTTGTCATGCGCCGTGCTGCGGCAGGCGCAACGTGAAGGTGGTCCCCTCGCCGATGCGGCTGGAAACATCGATCCGCCCGCCCATCCGGACCACCAGGTCGCGGGCCTCATACAGCCCAATACCCATGCCGGCGTTTCCCTTGGTGGTCTGAAACGGACGGAAGAGCCGCCGACGAACGAAGTCCTCGTCCATGCCGGACCCGTTATCCTCGATTCCGATAATGACCCATTGATCCCGGGTTTTCAGGGTCAAGGTTATATCGCCGTTATCCGGTGTGGCCTCCTGCGCATTCCGCACCAGGTGGAGCAGTACATTCCGCAGGGCGTCACGGTTTCCGAGGACCTCCGCGGATGTGTCGATCGCCACTCGGGGCAGCGGATGGATCTCGCGGCTATCGCCAGCGACCTCGCGCAACAGGGCGTCCATGTCGATCGCCTGACGCGGGCTGTCGGCACCCGGTTGCGCCTTGCGCAACTGGGCGAGGGTGCGTTCCAGACGCTCGCGCGCGTTGCCGACGGTGCGGAAGGCGTCCGCCACGAACTCGGGGTTATCGCGGTGACGCTCGGCGTTGGAGCTGATCAGGGATAGCTGGGCCGATACGTTCTTGAGGTCGTGGACCAGAAACGCCGCCAGCCGGTGGAAGGTCTCGAACTGCCGCGCCTCCAGCAGCGCCTCGTCGGTCTGCACCAGGGCCACGTAGACCGCCAGCTGACGGCCCGCGGTCTTCAGCAGGTCGCGCTCCTCCCAGTCGATACGGTGCCGTGCCCGCGGCTGGGCGAGCACGACAAAGCCCTCCAGACCATCGCTTTTCAGGAGCGGCACCACGGCCCAGTGGCGCGGATTGTCGACCAGCCACTGCGGCAGATCGAGCCCGTGATAGAACGCCGGATCGCGGCGGAACTCGTCAATATCGATCACCCAGCCGGAGTGCGTCAGAAACGCCACCAGCGGGTCGTCCGGTTCCATTGACGGATAATCCGGCTGGCCCAGATTCAGGACCCCGTCGAGGGCGAAGGTGCTGTCGTCCCGACGAACCCACAACAAGCCCCCCGGACTCTCGACCAGCTCGCCAATGGCCTGGATGGCCCGCTGGCGAAACGGGGTCTCGTGGTCCGTCTGCGCCAGGGTGCCGGTAAACCGCAGCCACTCCTGGCGATAGTCGTAGCGATAGTTGAAGAAGTGCTTGGCCAGCCAGACGCGCAACTGGGCGCGGACGCTGCCGGAAAAGAGCACGATCGCCAGGAGCAGCACGGCCCCGAACAGCAGGGTGACCTGCAGCAGCGCGCCGAGATCGCCCCCGTGGTGGCGCAGGTAATACCCCGCGCCCCCGACCGCCAGCAGATACAGCCCGGCCCCGAACAGCGACGCGGTGTGAAACAGCAGATGGCGGGACACCGTGGGCCCCTCGCGGTGCGGCAGGCGCCGGCTCACCGCGACCGCGAGCAACGGGACCACCAGTGCGTTGACGAACCCGCGGGCCTGCCAGGACGGGCTGTCGATCGTCTGGAACAGCACCAGATCCGCAAACAGGAACAGGTCGAACGCGAACAGCCCACCCAGGCCCAGGCAGAGGAACTTGATCTCCCAGCGATTCTGCGGCGGCGTGTTGCGGTAGACCTGCTCCACCAGCACCAGTCCGGCAATCGCCATCAACAGGGTTGCCAGCCCCGGCCAGATGGCGCCCAGCAACTGTGGCCACAGCATCGGCACCAGGATGAACAGCAGGAACGCCGTGGTGGCCGCCCCCCACCAGCGCAACGCACGCGGCTCGACCCCGGGGCGGCTGCCACTGCCGGCGAGCAGCGCCAGCAACACCGCAAACCAACCGGCATTGCGCGCCACCTCCATCACCCCACCGGAGATCGCGGCACTGGTCCCGTAGTGCCAGGCCAGAAAGCCCAGATATCCCGCCCATCCCACCGACAGCAGCGAGGCCAGCACCATCCACAGGGCCGAGGGGCGATTGCGCCAGCGCACCACGGTCACAACGGCCAGGACCAGGAACGCAAGTGCCGCCGTCAGATAGCTCGTCGCGGCCAGGGGCATCAGCATCGCGAATTCAGCGGGCCCCGCGGCCGAACAGCACAACCTTGACGGTCTCGAACAGGATCAGGATGTCCAGAAACAGGGTGTGATTCTTCACGTAATACAGGTCGTACTGCAGCTTCTGCCGCGCATCCTCGACCGAGGCCCCGTAGGGATACCGCACCTGAGCCCAGCCGGTGATCCCCGGACGGATGGTGTGGCGCGCGGGGAAATAGGGGATCTGCTCGGTGAGCTGTCCGACGAACACCGGTCGCTCCGGGCGCGGTCCGACGAACGACATGCTGCCCTGAAAGACATTGATGACCTGCGGCAGTTCGTCGATGCGCAGCTTGCGGATAATGCGCCCGACACGAGTGATGCGGTCGTCGTCATGCACCGCCCAGCGCGCGACGCCATCGACCTCGGCGTCCTCGCGCATGCTGCGGAACTTGCAGACCTCGAACGGGACGTTCCCCTGACCCACCCGGGTCTGCCAGTAGAACACCGGGCCGCGACTCTCCAGCTTGATCGCCAGGGCGGTGGCCAGCATCACCGGCAGGGTCGCCGCCAGCAGTGTGGCGCTGGCCAGCACATCGAACGTCCGTTTCACCGCGTTGCGCGTCCAGTGCTGCCGGAAGCCTTCACCGAAGATCAACCAGCTGGCGTTCAGCGAGTCCAGCTGGACCTTCTGCAGTTCGCGCTCGAAGAAGCTCGAGACGTCGGTAACGGCGACCCCGTTGAGCTTGCACTCAAGCAACTGCCCGATCGGCAGGTTGTGGCGTCGATTGCGGATCGCGACCACGATCTCGTGTACGCGGTGCTCGCGCGCCATGCCCAGCAGGCTGGCATCGCTCCCGAGCTGGAAATGGCGTCCCGGATCCCGCGCGCAATCCTTCTCGCCCTGGGTAGCGATGTACCCGAGGACCCGGTACGGCAGCTCTTCCGAATACTTGTCCGGATGAATCGTGTCGATCGCGCAGGCCCGGCTGCCGGTGCCCAGCACCAGGACCCGGCGCTTGAACGCATCCGCCTCGGAAAAGTTGCGCCAGAGGGTCCTTTCGGCGACCAGACCGGTCAGCAGGAGCAGCACGCCGCCGCCGACTGCGGTCGGCGAAAACAGCGCAGCCGGGACCATGGCGCCATAGGCCAGCAGCAACCCACCCACAACCAGGATGGCGGGAACCAGGCGCAGTAGCGACCGCAGCGTGCTGCGGGTCGCGAGGTAGTCGGATTCGTACAGGCCGGCCAGAGTCAGGACGACCAGAACGACCAGCGTCGCCACCATCAGCTGGGGGTCCAGCAGGCTTAGAGCTTCCGGCTGGAAGGGCGGCAGGGTCAGCACCGCGTACAGGCACAGATACGCCACGAGCAACTCCGCGCCCGCGAGCATCAGGACGCGGCGGCGGATGTAGTGGCCAAAGATGCGCACGACTAGCCGCCTCGCCGAGGCGCGTGCACAGAAGAGTGGTTCGTCCTTTTCAGGGGGTCCATGGCTACCGTCCCCGAGCCCGATCAATGGGGGCGGTCGTTCCCGGGCGGTGCCTCAAAGGCCCACCCACCCGGAAACCGGCCCCCCGTTCCGGGTTCGTCAGAAGCGTCGTTCAGGAATGATCAGCGTGTCACCGGGCAGCATGTCCACGTTGGCCGAGATATCGCCACCGTTGACCAGGTCGTCCAGGCGCACCCCATATTGCTTGCGCTCGCCATTCTCGTTACGCACGATCACTGCGCGATTTCCGGCAGCAAATTCGGTGATGCCGCCCACCGCGATCATCACATCCATCACGCTCATCTCCTCGCGATATTGCAGCGCCTGCGGCGCGGCGGCCTGCCCGATCACGCGAATCTGGCGACTATAGGGCCCGGCAAAACCGGTCACCATCACCGTGACGATCGGATCGCGCAGGTAGCGGGACAGCTCCTCCTCCATCACACGGGCCAGCTCCGTGGGCGTCTGCCCGCTCGCCTGGACATCCTCGACCAGCGGGGTCGTGATTTGCCCGTCGGGGCGCACCGAGACGCCAGTGGAAAGGTCCGGGTTGCCGCGCACGGATACCTGCAGGGAATCGCCGGGACCGATGATGTACTGCTCGATCACCGTGCGCTCGATGGAGGTCGGGGCCTCCGGGTAATCCGTCGTGGCACAGCCTGCCAGCAACAAGGCCGGCAGCAGGATGACGAAGCCGAACCTTGGCCCGGACTTCGACCCGGCCTTTGCAGCATTGATCAGGGACATCACGACTCCCCCTTGGAGATTCTGGCGGTTGTTAGAGGCTTCACCCGACCGGGAACGGGGCCCGCACCGCACCCCAAAAGGTCGCGGAAACTGGCTACGCTTACCGGGAATACCGGATTCCACAAGCAACTTGATGTTAGGCCTCGGGTATGAACAGAGTCCACGTAAGGTCTTCATTCCCGGCGCTCCAGGACTAACGTTCGTGTTACGGGGACGCCGGGCCATCTACCTCCACCGAACAGGAGTGTCCCGTGGAGTTTCTGTCTCTCCGTTTCCTTGCCGACTGGTTTCTGCTCCCGCCCAGCGGACCGCTCCTCCTGGCCCTGGCGGGCCTGCTCCTGTACCGGACCCTGGCAGGCAAAGCCCTGCTGACCGGCGGGCTGCTCCTGACCTACGCGTTCAGCATCCCGCCCGTCAGTCACGCCCTCATGGCCCCGCTGCAGGCCGCCTACTCGCCGCCCGACACGACCGCGCTGGAACACGCCGAGGCCATCGTCGTGCTCGGTGCCGGGTATCGCAGTGGTGCGGTGGAATTCTCCGGCGAAACGGTCAACGACCTGGCCCTGGTGCGACTGCGCTACGCCGCCGCCCTGCACCGGCAAACCGGCCTCCCCGTAGTCGCCACCGGTGGCGGCCCGGAGGGCCGGGAACCGGAAGCCCGCTGGATGGCCGAGGTCCTGGAGGAGTTCGGCGTCAGTCCGGTGTGGCAGGAGACCCGTGCACGCGACACGGAAGGCAATGCCCGGCACTCGGCCGCGCTGTTGCACGAACGCGGCATGCAACGCGTCCTGCTGGTCACCCATGCGCACCACCTGCCGCGCGCCACAGCGGCATTCGAGCGCGCCGGGCTGGAGGCCATCCCGGCCCCGACCGGCGCCTTCGTCGCCCACGACACGAGGCTCTCGTTAGGCGCCTTCAAACCCCAGGCTAACGCCATGCGCACCAGCTGGCTCGCCATGCACGAGTACCTCGGTATTCTGTGGTATCGCTGGCAATATGGCCGTCACCCGGCACCACCGGGCACCTGACGCGCCCCGCCAGCCCCAACCCATCACAAGCCGGGGGCGACGGATGAATCTGCTGGTAACGGGCGGCGCTGGATACATCGGCAGCCATGTCCTGCAGCATCTGCGCAGGGGCGGGCACGACGTCACCGTGTACGACAACCTCAGCACCGGGCACGCATGGGCCGTGGGGGATGCCGAGCTGGTCGTCGGCGATCTGGCGGATACCGGGCGCCTGCGAGAAACCCTCGAACGCGGCTTCGACGGCGTGCTGCACTTTGCCGCGCACATCATCGTTCCGGAATCGGTCACCGACCCGCTCAAGTACTACGGCAACAACACCCGCAACACCTTCAACCTGCTGGAGGCCTGCGCCGCCACCGGCGTGCGCTACTTCGTGTTCTCCTCCACCGCCGCCGTCTACGGCATCCCCGACACCGTCTCGGTCGCGGAAGACGCACCCCTGCAGCCGATCAACCCCTACGGCGCCTCCAAGATGATGTCCGAACGGATGCTCATGGACCTGGGCGCCGCCTCCGACCTGCGCTACGCCAGCCTGCGCTACTTCAACGTAGCCGGCGCCGACCCCGAAGGCCGGCTGGGCCAGGCCACCCCGGACGCCACCCACCTGATCAAGGTCGCCTGCCAGGCCGCCACCGGCCAGCGCGACGGCATCACCGTATTCGGCACCGACTACGCCACCCGCGACGGCACCTGCGAACGCGACTACATCCACGTCGAGGACCTCGCCGCCGCCCACGTCCGCGCCCTGGAACACCTCGACGGTGGCGGCAACTCGCAGGTGCTCAACTGCGGCTACGGCCACGCCTACAGCGTGCTCGAGGTCCTCAACGCCGTGAAACGCGCCAGCGGCGTCGACTTCCACGTCACGCTCGGCCCGCGTCGCGAAGGCGACCCGCCCGCCCTGATGGCCGACGCCCGCCGCATCCGCCAGACCCTCGCCTGGGAACCGCGCTACGCCGACCTCGACCTCATCGTCCGCCATGCCCTCGCCTGGGAACAGAAGACGGCGCTACAGACCGCCTGATCCGTATCTCCCAGGCATTGAGGGCCGAATGCTATAGTCGAGCCAAAGCCCAACGCGGTCCGAAACATGGCATCGACCCTCCACGCCAGCACCGGAAACACGGCAGAGGCACTCCCGCCCCGCGAACGTGTGAACCACCTCGCGCATGCGGCCGCGGAAGTCGTACGCGAAGAATTCGGCCAGGATGCAAAGGTGTTCTGGTTCGGGTCCTGGCCACGCGGCACCGCGCGGTGGAACTCGGACATCGACCTCGCCGTGCTGCCTGCCAGGGAGGTTTCCATCAGCGACTGGGGCCGACTCCGCGGGCACATCGAGGACCTGCGCACCCTCTACACCTTCGACCTGGTTGACATGACCGAGGTCAGCGACGAGTTGCGCAAGGAAATCGAGAGCGAGGGAATCCCGCTTTGACCACCGTCCGCGAAAGTTTCGGCAAGGCCCTCGGCCGGCTTGAAGAAGCCCTGCAGGCGCCCACCAGCGACCTGGCCCGGGATGCCAGCATCCAGCGTTTCGAATTCACCTTCGAACTGGCGTGGAAATCCGTAAAGGCAGCCGCGGTGCCCGAAGGGCTGGAGTGCGCGTCGCCACGATCCTGCCTGCGATTGGCTCTGAGCCAGAGCTGGATATCGGATGAGGCCATCTGGCTCGCCATGCTGGATGACCGCAACCGCGCCTCGCACACCTACGACGAGAAGCTGGCCGAGCAACTCTACTCCCGGCTACCGGGATATCTGCCCGCCTTGCGGCAGCTCCAGGCCGCGCTACCCACCTGAGAGCAAATCTCCAGGCGGCCAGCCCGCAAGCAAGCCTGTACACCTCTTCTTTTTACAGCACCGTCCGACGGGCGAGGTGCAGGAGCCGGGCGGGCAGTTCGTAATCCAGCTCCCAGACGATGCTCATCGGCTTGCTGCCTTCGTGACGCTGGTAGCGAACCGGTCCGCAGAAGGTGAATGGCTGGCTCAGGCCGGTGGCGTCGCGCTTGGCCGGGCGTATGAACAGCATGGGGGTGTAACCGAGCTCTTCGTGATGGATGTAGCGCTGCCCGGTCTGCGAGGTGGGTGAGGTGCCGGACTGCGACTGCCAGTGGAACCGCCGCTCGTTGAGGGCGTAGTCCTCGTACATGGTGGTGGGAGAGAACTCCTGCTCGGATTTTTCCAGGGTGACGAACAGCGCATCCACGCGCCGTTCCGGTACGTGCCGGACACCCTCCTGCTGAGTGATGGGCTTCTCGAGGCTACCGAGGCCGAGCGCCAGCAGGATCTGCTCGCGGGTATAGGACGCGTGCAGTTCCAGCGGACCGGTCTGCTCAGGGAAGGTGATGCCGCTGGCGGGGACGATGCGCTCGCGTCGCCAAGCGGCGACCTCCTGCAGATCCCGGTAAAGGGGGCGCTGTTCGCGGACGAAGCCGTCCACGGCGGAGAGGTCCCCATCCCCCGGACGTATCTTGCCCCATAGCGTGCTGTGGACGAGGGACAGTCGAAGCCGATCCTCTTCGGCAAGCTGCTCCACGTTCGCCGCCGGCTGCGCCAGATGGGTCTGCAGGGTTTCCAGCAACTGCCGATCGTCACACCGCGCCAGACGCTGCAGCCCGCGTTTGAGGCTGCTGGCATAGGGCCCCAGCGCCTCCGTCGATTCCCCTCCGCAGTCCGCGCGCAGCCGGGAGGGCAGGTCCTTGCGCAGCAGGTCTTCGGCATCATCCATATGCAGGCAGTCGAGCATCTTGGGCAGGCTCGCGGAGTCGATGTCCTCCTGGAAGCAGCTCTTGAGCTCGCGCACGATCTGCGGGCGCTGGCGGTTGATCTGTGCGCGGATGTTGTCGAGGACGCGCTGGGTGGCCAGGCGGTCGAGGTGGATCAGGCAGCCGCTGGGCAACCACGGGAAGCCCTCCTGGATCTGGTGATCCACCCGTTTCTCCGGCCGCGCGCTCAAGGCCCGGAACCGATCGGCATAACGAAAACGCCGATCCTGCGGCGCCACGAAATCCAGCACGGTCAGGTGTGGCTTGCCCTCGTGCAACCGCAGTCCGCGGCCCATCTGCTGCAGGTAGACCGTCAGGCTCTCGGTCGGGCGTAGCAGCAAAACGGTGTCCACCTCGGGCAGGTCCACGCCCTCGTTATAGAGGTCCACGGTAAAGATGAAGCGGATGCGCCCCTCGCGCAGGTCGCGCTGTACCGACTGCCGCTCGTAATCCGAGCTCTCGCCGGTCAGCACCGCGCTGGGCACCTGTTTGGCCGAGAAATGCTCGGCCATGAACCGGGCATGGGCGCGACTGATGCAAAAGCCCAGGCCCCGAACCGAGCCCAGGTCGGTTGCGTGCTCATGGGCCTGCCGCAACACCCAGTCGGCCCGCGCCCGGTTACCGGTGAACACCCCTTCCAGCTCTTCGGCGTTATAACCCCCGCGCTGCCAGCTCACCCGGCTCAGGTCCACGGACTCGTGGTCGGCCACGCCGAAGTAATGGAACGGCACCAGCAACCGACGCTCGATCGCATCCGGCAGGCGGATCTCATGGGTGTAACGCTGGCCGAAGTGCTTGCGGATATCGTCGGCATCCGTGCGCTCCGGCGTCGCCGTCAGGCCCAGCAGGCACTTGGGCCGCACATGGTCCAGGATGCGCTGGTAGCTCCCGGCGCTGCTGTGATGCGCCTCATCCAGTACCACGTAATCGAAATGCGCCGGGTCTAGGCGATCGAGGTCCCGTGAATTCCAACTCGCCACCGTGCAGAACAGATGGCGGTCCTGACTCGGGCGCGCCCCGCCCACCAGCAAGTCACCGAATTCGTGGTCCTGCAGCACTTGGCGGAAACTCGCCATTGCCTGACGCAGGATCTCCTCGCGGTGGGCGATGAACAGCAACGACGGACGCCCCTTATCCGCCTGGTCACGTGCAAAGCGCCGATAGTCGAAAGCGGCAATCATGGACTTGCCGGTCCCGGTGGCGGCGATGACCAGATGGCGGTCGATGCCCGAACGGCGCTCGCGCTGGATGTCCTCCAGGATCTCCTGCTGAAAAGCGTAAGGCCGCAGGTCGAAGAACGCGGTGGCGTCTTTCTGCGCCCCGGGCCCTGAGCTGGATTCCGACTCCAGTGCCTGTTGCAGGCGCGGAAGGTCATCCATCGTGAGCGGTTCAAACTCCGCCGGGTCTGCCCAGTGCGACTCGAACGAGGCCTCGATCTGGCGCCACATATGCGGCAGCTCGTATTCACTGACCTTGGCCGTCCACTCCAACCCCTCATCCATCGCCACCCGCGAGACATTCGCTGAGCCGATGTAGGCACTACCGAACCCCGTGCTCCGATGGAACAGGTAGGCCTTGGCGTGCAGGCGCGTGCGGTGCGTGTCGTAGGAGACCCGAATCTCGGTGTTCGGCAGGCCTAGCAGAAACTCGATGGCCTTGAGATCCGTGGCCCCGAGGTACGAGGTCGTCGCGATCCGCAGCCTGGGCGAGCCGTCGGCGGTCGGGGTCTCGGTAAAGCGCTTGAGCGTCTCGCGCAGGGCGCGAATCCCGCTCCACTTGATGAAGGATACCAGCCAGTCGGCGCGCTCCGCACTGGCCAGTTCTTTCTCGATCTGCGTGACCAGGCTGGGTGTGCGATCCGAACCAGTGAGCAGGCTGGAAAGAGCCAGCGGCACATCCGGCCGTGGCGTCTCCTGCCGCCCTACCCGGTCAGCCGCCGGGGAGCGCACCTCCAGCAACTGCCGAAACGGCGGCTGCGGAAGGTCTTCCTCAATTCCGGACAGGGGATGCCCGGCCGCCGCCAGCGCATCCGCCAGCCCCTGCACGGCCCGGGTCCAGTCCTCGTGTCCGTTCTCGCGCAGCTCACCCGCGCGCTCACCGAGCCGCTGGGCCAGCTCGGCGACCAGGCTAATCGCCAGGTCGTCGCCCTCCAAAACCTGGCTCCAGCGGGCATGGTCTTCCAGACCCAGGGCCTCCAGCGCTTGTCGTACCCGTGGCGTATCCAGCCGCTCGTGCAGGCCGATCCATCGCGCCCCGGACAGGGCTTTGGCGGCGTCATCTCGGCTCATGCGGGAAGTCCCGCAATAAAGGCATCGAGCAACGGGATGTCTGCGGGCGCGAGATCGAGCCCGCGCGCCTCCGACGGCGATATCCAGCACCAGCGATCGTGCACCGTCAGCACCGGGCTCTCGTCTTCCGTCCACGCGCGCAGCGCCACCAACTCAAGGCTCCCATTACCCGGAATCGGCGCGCGCCCGATCTCTTTCCCCACCCGGAGCTCCATCTCCAGCTCTTCCCGGAACTCGCGGCACAATGCGTCCTCCAGGCTCTCGCCCGGCTCCGCTTTGCCACCGGGGAATTCCCAATACCCCGCCAGCGCCTGATCGGCCCCGCGACGCGCCAGAAAGATCCGCCCCTGTGCATCCTCCAGAATGCCGCAGACCACCACCGCCTGATTCGCTTCTATGAGCGTTTCCAACCACGGCCCTCCGTTTACTCTAGGGAAACACTGATCAATGTACACGTTCGCGTTGGCACCCCAGGTTTTCCGAGACAAGGCGCGTCGTGCAGCGGGTGGTGGTTCTACCCGCAAGCGGCGCAACGCAGGATCGGGGAACCTGGGGTGCCAACCCCACAAGCTATTGAAAGACGGGGCTCGGCCGCTTTTGCGCGCGCACGGCGTTGCGGTTCCCTTGTGCAGAATGACTGCACGGCAGTCGCCGCGCCTTGTTCGCACGCAAAAGCGACTCGAGCGCGAACGTGTACATTGATCAGTGTTTCCCTAGCCGGATGAACGCCGCCACGGCTACTGCAGAACCCCCAACTCCCAGAGACCGCCTGCTCGCTCCTCCCGGTTACGCCAATTCCGGGATAACGGTGATATCCCGATTCTGTCTAGGACCGTGCTATCTAGCGCCCGTACCCCGGATATCCCCGTCTCGAGCCGAACCATTCCACCCGCAAACCTTCAACCCCCAGCCCCTGAGTCTCACCCACGTTCGACCGACAGACCGATGTAAGACATCACCAAACGCCGATTAATCCTGGTCCGGTTGTGTGTGGCGCCCTACCACTCGACGCGACGTTTACTACCATGATAAAAAAATGGTTTACCAATAACGCTTTACCTGAAACACGAGAGCCCCGGGGCAAGATGCAGAACCCGCATATCACCAATATGACTGATTCCCTCGAATCTACTGTTAGGGCGATAATCAGAGAATGAAAGGATACGCTCGAAAAAATTGGAAGGACTTTAGAGACGAAGTCATTGAGCTAGATGGCAGCGTTTGTAGTGTCTGTGGGCGCGGCGAGCCAGACGTTTACTTGCAAGTTCATCACAAGCGTTATATTCCAAACAAACTCCCGTGGGAATATGCATACACGGACTGCGTTACGCTATGCAAGGGATGCCATGCTGCAGAGCATGGGATAATACCCCCTAGGTTCGGCTGGGAATACGTTGGCTATGATGATCTGGGCGATCTTATTGGCACCTGTGAGTTATGTGGCAGTAGTTTACGTCACCAATTCTTTGTGTTTCATGACAGATGGGGCACTATGAAGGTCGGAACATACTGTTGTGACTCCTCAACGGACACAGAGGTCGCTTCGGACCTCGCCGACTCAAAAAAACGCCATGAAGACAGAAAAAGACGATTCATCCAATCAAGCAGATGGAAATTAATCAGAAATATACACAAAATCAAACAGAAAAAGATTTCCGTCGCCATAATGTCAAGTGATGGCTCATATCGTATTGCGATGAATGGCACCAAAGGAAAATTGGTTTTCTCAACTATTGACGAAGCGAAAGAACACATATTTGAGGCGATTGAGAGTGGCAAAGCCGGTGAGTATCTTGCGAAGCATAAACAATAGGCCCAACACGGCACTTCAGGTGACCGCTGCCGCAGCGCGACGATAGGAGCGACGCGCCAGCGGTCACCTGAGTTCGGACGTTAGGCCCAGACAGACGCGTTATCGAACATTTTCGGCAAGCTGTTCCGTGAAGTTTGGGACAGGCCCTGTCGTCCCTTTTATCGAAGGAAGGAAGCCATGGCAGATTCGACTGTCTGTGGGAATTGTGGTGAAACGCTCACTGAGCTGGATAGCACTTCTGTCGAGAAGCGCCAGCCCTGTCCCAGGTGCGGCTCGACTCGCAGGAATTTTTCAGTTGAGATAACGGATTCGGTCACCGCTTCAGCTAGCGTTACCGCTACCGTCGTCACGTACCCAAACGCGCTGCTGACCATTGCTCGGAGCCTGATTGATCAGGGGCACTTCAACATTTCGATCGTGACTTTGCTAATGGCTTGTGAGGTTGCTGCCGAACGCGCTTTCGACGCTGCGTACTCGGCCAAGAATCTGGAGACCCTGGGCGAAGCCGTAGATGGCCTGATGAACGGACATAACCTTGCGAACGATAAGCACCGAAAGCTCTACAACGCGCTCACCGGTGTGGAACTCGAGGGACAGTCCTTCTGGCCGCGGTTCAAAAGCGCTTCCGAGAAACGGAACTCTATAGTCCACAGGGGCGGACACGCGAACAAAGACGAGGCTGAGGCCGCCTTGCAGGCGGCCAGAGAGTTGATAACGTATCTGAAGCAGATCTGAACTTCGGGGTCGAACCTTGCCTTTTGCCCTTAGTGACAGTGCACTCTTCCCGTCGAATGATTTTTATGACAGCACTGGCCGGGCGGTGAACTCTTCCGACAACCGCCACCATGAAACACGGTGTCAGTCTGATAGCCAGACCCCATGGTTACAGGGCCAGACCCAGCCAATGCTGGAAGACTCATAAACACTGCTACAGCGGCTAGAATCAAGATCCTCATACTCATTCCCCCTTGAAATTCAATTTAACTGCCTTCGGCGGCCTACCTAGGGCTCTCCCCCCTACGCGATAAACCAACCGTTAACCAGCATAAACCAAAACAGCCTCGTCATCTCGCTCTTTCGTCGTGCCAATCTGGTCTTCACGCCCTCGACGTGGCGCAGATCGAGGGCAACATCGGCCCGTCGGTGCAGCCGAATGTGGCCGCGCGCTTCACCTGGTAGCCCTGCGGCGCCTAAACGAGGGACGGTTGCGTATGCCAGTGAAGCCGCCCGATGGGGCGGTAACGGCGAGGATTCTTAGCATGGGCCCCGGCATCATCTGGAGGGAGGCCAGAGGAAGTCGCGGGTAACCTCCCGCTGGGCCGTCCCGGGGAGACTTCTTTGGACCTTTCTCACTGCCCGTAGCTAATCCCCTCCCTCAAGGTCCACAACTTAGTACCTCGAAAGACAAATCCCGTTCGGCCGCCAAACATCCCGGGGCTATCAGTGACGGTTACTTTTTGGCCTCCCTGCATGACCACGCAGCGCCCCTGTTCTATGTAGGCCTCGAAGCTGCCCATATCGTCTGCACCTACGAATGACACCATATCTTGGATCCATTGCTCCTGAAGGCATGCAACGTAACCTTCATTCGTAGTTCCTTGCATTCCCCAAGCAGGAAGTGCGGTAACCGAAAAAGAAAATACCACCAATGTCATTATACGCTTCACTTTTACCCCCCCTTTGAAACTCAACAACCTGCTAGCGCGTGCACCCCTGGACGCTGCTACCGTGCTTCACACGTACAATCGATGCGTCACGAATCTCATAATCCACTGTAATCCCGATAGCCGGGTATTTGTTCGACTGAATGCAGTATCCTCTTTTCTGCATCATGCTCCCCGGGTAAAGCTCATCGGCTCTCGTCTTAAAGTCCGCATCACGATGCGAGTACCAGCGAGAAATGATGTTATTGATCATCATCAGATTAGTATCCATCCCCACGTCGTGTTCTGACATGCACCCCGGATCGTCAAAGGTAATTGTGCCAACTCGACCCGTTAATGTTTCGTGAAAGTATCTACTCTTGTGGTCGGTCGTCTGAATGTAGGTGCAGTTCTGACCACGATCGTTTTGTATATGACCTCTCGACTGAAACTCGTTTGCCGCGTGCAGTGGAGCTGACGCAGCAAGAAGCAAGGCGAGACCAACTGCTACAGGGGCCCGGTTTTTCATGCGCTCTCCTAGGTTCTTTATGTGGGTCTCAATGGATGAACTCTCCACGAGAAAGCATACGCGTTGAAGCTAGAAAACCCGAGCAACCCGGTCTGCATGGAACTGATCCAGTCGTGCAACGGGTGTCCCGCCCAATGAACACTCGTGAACTGCCCGACAACGGGGAGCAGGAGCGACCGCCGTGGTGGACATGCTACCTATGGGGCTATGAGTGTGCCTTCGAGCTGGAATAGGGGCTGAGCGCATACGTGGACCACGGGGTCAAACCTTGCCTTTTGCCCTGCGGCGTCCCTCTCTGAAGCATCCCACCACGCCGTTCCCGGCTAATAGGGTCGGACCACAATAAGCTGCTGATCCATGAACGCAATCCATCCTTATCCCTTATTTCGGGCTTGCCAGCGATTTTAACCGCTTAAACGCCACGTCCTGGCTGACGGGTCACTCTCGCCGCATCTTGCGCGAAAAAACGGTCTTTCACCGGCTCCAGACCAGATTGTTAAGCCTTTTTGAGCGGCAAATCAGTTGCGTATAGAGATTCGTCCCGGAATCCAGGACGGAGTGGATGGTTCGCCCGAAGTGCGAACATAAAGTGGTAGCGGTTCATCCTCACCGTCAGTCAGTGGCGTGGAATTCGCGATATTCGTCGAGGAAGGCGAGGCGCGTGGTATCGGTGACGCGGTCGATGTAGAGCTTGCCGTCGAGGTGGTCGATTTCGTGCTGGAAGACGGTGGCGAGGAAGCCCTCGGGTTCCAGGTGGCGCGGTGTTCCGTTCGGCTCGCGGTAGTCCACGGCAATGTGCCGCGGTCGCGCGACTTCGCCACGCAGGCCGGGCACGGAGAGGCAACCTTCCCAGTAGCGCTGCGGCGTCGGGTCGAGCACGGTCACGGCCGGGTTGACGAGAACCAGGCGGCCGGTGGGCACGGCATCGGGGTAGCGGCTGTTACCGGGCTCGATCTCGATCACGGCAACGCGTTGAGGCACACCGATCTGGGCGGCGGCCAGGCCGAGCCCTTCGTTGGCGTGCATGGTGTCGACGAGGTCGTCCACCAGGGCGTGCAGGTCGGGCCTGTCAAAATCGGATTCGGGTACCGGGTCGCAGGTGCGACGCAGGTCGGGGTGTCCCATGCGCAGGATATGGCGAACGCTCATGGGAAAGATGGTGCCACAAGGGGGAAATAATGGTGGCCGGGGACGGAATCGAACCGCCGACACGGGGATTTTCAATCCCCTGCTCTACCGACTGAGCTACCCGGCCATACTTCGGGGGAATCGTCCTGTGGACGAAGGGCGGTATTAAAGCCGCCCGGCGGCCCCACGTCAAGCGCGCGGGACCGCCAGATCAATACGAGCCGCGGAAAACTGCGACTCAGGAGGCGTTCGGGTCGACGAAACCTTCCGGCTTTTCCGAACCGTCGCCGAACAGGAACTTCTCCATTTCCTCTTCGAGGAACTTGCGCGCCTTGGGGTCGACCGGGGTCAGGCGGTATTCGTTGATCAGCATGGTCTGGTGGCTCAGCCAGGCCTGCCAGGCCTCCTTGGACACGTTCAGGTAGATCTTCTTGCCCATCTCGCCGGGATAGGGCGGGAAGTCGAGCCCGTCCGCCTCTTTGCCGAGCTTCACGCAGTTAACGGTTCGTGCCATTGCCGGGATCCTTGTCGTCGTGCAGATAACGCTGGATGGGGGCCGGGATACCGACCGCCCGTGATGTGCCGGGTTTATACCAAATCACCCTGTTGCCTTCCATGATCCCACACGCGCCAGCCGGGAGGTCGAAGGGCCGAATGCGCAGATCCAGGCGGTAGTGGCTGAAGCTGTGCTGGAGCCCGTGATCGACAACGGCCGGGGTGGCACCGGGCCATTGAACGAGCACCCAGTCTTCCAGGGCCTCGGCGGTTTCGGCCTCGGGCAGGCTGTAGAGACCGCCCCAGATGCCGTCCTGTTCGCGCTGGATCAAGGCGATACCCTCCGGTGCCCGCAGACAGGCGGCCCAACGCGTGCGTGTGGGCAGATCGCGGCGCGGCCGGGGCGAAGGCAACGTGCCGGTCAGGCCCTGCTGCGCGGCGCCGCAGTCCACGTGCACCGGGCAGGCCTCACAGGCGGGGCGGCTGCGAGAACAGAGCAGGGCGCCCAGGTCCATGATCGCCTGGGTGTAATCCGCGCAGCGTGTGGCAGGGGTACGCGCCTCGGCCTCGGCCCACAGTTCGCGCTGGACGGCGGTACTGCCCGGCCAGCCGTGGATCGCCGCGTGACGGGCCAGTACGCGCTTGGCATTGCCATCCAGGATGGCCTCGGGCGCATCGTGCGCCTGGGCGATGATGGCGGCGGCGGTGGAGCGCCCGATGCCCGGCAGTTGTTCCAGGCCCGCGCGCTCGGCGGGAAACACGCCCCCGTGTTCCTCGACCACCACCTGTGCGGCGCGGTGCAGGTTGCGCGCACGGGCGTAATAGCCAAGCCCCGACCACTGGTGCAGCACGGCGTCCTGCGGGGCCGCGGCAAGGCTTTGCACGTCGGGGAACTGCTCCATGAAGCGCTGGAAGTAGGGGACGACGGTCTCCACCCGGGTCTGCTGCAGCATGATCTCGGAGACCCACACCCGATAGGGCGTGCGCGGATGCTGCCACGGCAGGTCCTGGCGACCGTGGCGATCGAACCAGGCGAGCAGCCGCTCGGCGAAGGCGTTCATGGGCGAATCGACCATGGCGGCACCCGCACCGGGGGCGGGCACCGCGGGTGATCAGCGACTGCGGAAGCGATCCAGGAGCCGGTCGGACTCCTGCTCGATGCGCTCGCGGGCGCGCTCTTCTTCCTCGCCCAGGCGTTCTCGGACACGATCCTCTTCCTCTTGCACGCGTTCGCGGACCTCGCCCTCGTAACGGTCCCGCAGGGCGTCCTCCAGGTCGAGACGGAAGCTCGGGTCGGTGAACGTGCCGCTGATGCGGATCGGCAGCGTCACGCCGCGCAGATCGTCGAGTTCCCGGCCACCCTGGCCCTCCAGCGTGCCGACCACGGTGCTGTTCACGCGGTAGTCGAGGGTGTCGTCGTTCAGGTCGGCCTGGCCTTCGCCGCTCACCCGCAGCAGGGGCGAGCTGGCCGCCAGGTCCTCGTTGCGCACGATGCCGTCGCGAATGGTGAAGCTGCCGGTCAGTTCGCTGAAATCGGTCTGGTTGGGCTCTTCCTCTTCCAGCTGCTCGCCGCGCAGGCGCGCCTCGGCCCGGCGGATGATCTGGGCCACGTTGATGCCGCGAACCGCGCCATCCTCGAAGCGCATGTTGCCGGAGCCGTTCAGGGCACCCTTCAGCTCGCTCAGGAGCTCGCCCCGGGTGGCGATGTCCAGCTCCAGGTTGCCAGTACCCATCAGGCGCGCATCGTCGCCCTGAAAGTCTTCCAGCAGGGCCCCGATATCCAGGGCCTGCAGGTCGGCTGCCAGCTCGTAGCGCGGGGCATCGTGGCGCGCGTCCAGGCGCAGGCGGCTGCTCAGCTCGCCGTCGTAGGCCTCGGCATTCAGGGGCTGGATATTCCAGTCGCCCGCCTCGGCGCGGATCTGCAGCTCGATGTTGCGCAGGACCATGCCCATCACGTCGAGGCGGCCCAGCGCCGCGCTGCCATCCACATCGACGCTGCGCAGGGCCTCCAGCGGCAACTCGATGGCGATATCCTCGTCGGCTTCGCCATTGCCATTGCCGTTTTCCGTGCGGGCCTCTTCCACTTCCGGCGGCAGGTAGCGGTCGAGATTCAGGCGCTCGCCGGAGACATCGAAGGTAATCAGCGGACGTTCGCCGCGGCCATCCCAGCCCGCGGAACCGCTCAGCATGGCGTCATCCACGGTGATCAGGAACGGGTCCATGTTCAACGCCTGGAAGCTGCCGTGGGCGGACAGGTCCAGGGCAACCCGGGCCAGGGCATCCGGATCGCTGGTTTTGGGGGCGTCCATTCCCAGGTCGGTCAACACGTCCTTGAGGTTGAAGGTGTTGGTGCGCATCTCGCTCCGGATCTGCGGCTGCTCGCCATCCAGCTCGGACAGCTCGGCAAATCCAGTCATGCGCACGCCGGCGACACCCAGCGTCAGACGCTCCAGGCGCAGGGACATCGCGTCGGCCATTTCCAGGGCGACATCGGTTTCCAGGGTCATGCCCACGGCGCGCGGCAAGCCACCACCGTCGAGGCCCAGGGTGGCGTTCAGACGACGCACGGAGTAGCGCTCGTTGAGCAGGTCGACGTTCATCAGCCCGCCGAGGTCGAGCGCGAGCTCCACGGGTTCGGCCAGATCGCCGCCCTCGGCGCGCACGACCGCTTCCAGATCCAGCCGCGTCTCGACGCCCGGGCGGAAGCGCCCAATCTGCAGCTCGAACGGGTCCAGGGTGGCCTGCATGCCGGTCTCGCGATCATCCCAGTGCACCTGGGCATTGGTCAGGGAGATTCCGGCCACGTCGATGCGCTGCAGGGCCAGCCGCGTCTCGGTCGTGGTGCGCTCGTCGTCATCCGCACCCACGGCCTCGTCGCGGGCGGCGCCCGCGTGATCCAGCAGGTCGTCCCAGTTGTTGCGGCCCTGCTCGTCGCGTGCCAGGTTCAGGCGCACACCGTCGGCCTGCACGCGCTGGACCTCCAGCTCGCGGCGCAGCAGCGGCATCACCGCCACCGCAACATCCACCACGTCGACCTCGGCGAACGGCTCGTCGCCAAAGCCCTCGGCATTGCCGAAGCGCACCTCTTCCAGACGCAGCCCAAGGCTGGGGAACAGAGTCAGGCCGATCGGCCCGGAGAGGGTCAGCTCGCGACCGGTCGCTTCCTGCACCTCCGCTTCGATGCGCTCCTTGTAGTCATTGGCATCGAAGGTGATCAGCAGGTAGGCGGCCACGATGATGGCCAGCAGGATCAGTACGGCG
The DNA here is from genome assembly GCF_001020955.1 of Thioalkalivibrio versutus. Taxonomy (NCBI): domain Bacteria; kingdom Pseudomonadati; phylum Pseudomonadota; class Gammaproteobacteria; order Chromatiales; family Ectothiorhodospiraceae; genus Thioalkalivibrio; species Thioalkalivibrio versutus. The sequence goes on along the minus strand of NZ_CP011367.1, from coordinate 25,551 downwards.
ATCAGGCCCAGCAGGCGCTTGATCCATTTCATTCGGAATCTCCTTTCGGTTCGGCCCGCCAGATGCCACTGCGGCCCCCGCGTTTCTCGAGCAGGCGAACACCATCAATTTGCATGCCGCGATCCACGGCCTTGCACATGTCGTAGACCGTCAGCAGCGCGGTGGACACGGCGGTCAGCGCCTCCATCTCCACCCCGGTCTGGGCGTGCACCTCGCAGGTGGCCTGCACGCGCACGGCGGTGTCTTCCGTCTCCAGCTCCAGGGCCACCCGGGTCAGTCCGATCGGGTGGCAAAGCGGGATCAGGTCGCCGGTCTTCTTGGCCCCCATGATGCCAGCCACGCGGGCAATACCCAGGACGTCCCCTTTCGCATGGCGGCCTTCGCGGATGCGCTGCAGGGTATCCGGCTGCATGTGGATCCGGCCCTCGGCGATCGCCACGCGATGGGTGACGGACTTTTCGCCAACATCGACCATGTGCGCATGGCCTTCGGCATCGAAGTGAGTGAATTCGTTCATGCCGGCTATAATGCTTGACTCGCAGTTATCTTTACAGGGGCCGGAATGACCGTAAGCGTTCACTATTTCGCGCGATTGCGCGAGGAACTGGGCCGCCAGGGCGAAGAAGTGGCCCTGCCCGGAGAAGGCCTGACCGTCGGCGAGCTGTGGCGGCACCTGCACCAGGATGCCCCCCCGGAACGCCTGATGGCCGCGGTCAACCAGGAACAGGCGAGCCTGGAGACCCCGGTGCGCGATGGCGACGAGGTCGCCTACTTCCCGCCGGTCACCGGGGGCTAGGGTGGCGGTCGAGATCTATACCGGCGATTTCGATCCCTGGGAGGTCGTCCGCCAGGCCGAACAGGCCATCCCGGCGAACGCCCGCGGCGCGGCCAGCGTGTTCGTCGGCCGCATGCGCGACTTCAACGAAGACGAGGACGTGACCGGCCTGTTCCTGGAGCACTATCCGGGGATGACCGAGCGCGAGCTGGAGCGCATCGTCGCCGAGGCCGAGGCGCGCTGGCCGCTGCTGGGCTGCCATGTGGCCCACCGCGTCGGCGATGTGCGTCCCGGCGATGCCCTGGTGCTGGTGGCCACCTGGTCCGCCCACCGCATCGCCGCCCGCGACGCCTGCAGTGACATCCTCGAACGCCTGAAGCACGAGGCCCCGTTCTGGAAACGCGAGACCCTGGCCGACGGCACCGACCGCTGGGTGGAGAAAAACACCCCGGGTTTCTGAACGCCACCCGCTGTTCGCCCCCCCCCTTGTAGGAGCCTGCTTGCAGGCGAATGCCCCTGCCCGCGTCCGACTTTGGCAGGAGCTTCGCCTGCAAGCAGGCTCCCACGGGGCCCAGCTCAGGACATGGGGCATTCCGGCCGCCCCCACATCGTCATCCCGGAAACCGCACAGCGGTTATCCGGGATCGCCACCGCCGGAGATGAGCCGGGCGTCCGCGGAGGCTCCAGCGCGGGAGATCCCGGCTCTCCGCTCCGCTCCGGCCGGGATGACGGGGTGGGCCGGAGGATAAGGCCGGCTTAACAGTGGACACGGGGGTGCGCCGGGTGACGGAGTTGCGCGCGACCTTGGGCGCAATGGAACACGGCCGGTCCTCAGCGCAGGGTGAGGAAGAGGGTCTGGTTGCCGCGACGCAGTTGCAGCTCCAGGGTCTGGTGTGCGGCCAGTTGTTGCGGCAGGTCGGACAGGCGCTGGATGCGCTGGCGGTTGATGGCCAGCAGCACGTCGCCCGCGCGCAGGCCGGCGCGCGCCCCCGGGGTGCCGGGCTCCACCGCGATCACCGCCACGCGACTGCCACCGTCACGCCCGGTGGCCTCGGACAAGCGAACACCTTCCAGCCGCGGATGCACGGCCGCGCCCTCGATGCGCCGCTCTTCGGGGCGATCCAGGCGGGCGACGATCCGCTGTTCGGCCCCGTCACGCAGGACATCCAGGCGCACATCGGAACCGGCGCGCAGCAGGCCAAGCCGGTTGCGCAGGTCGGCGGCGCTGCGCACCGGCTGGTCGTCCGCCCGCAGCACGATATCTCCGCTCTGGAGGCCGGCGCGTTCGGCCGCGGATCCACGCACCACGCGCGTGATCACGGCGCCCTGGGAAATATCCAACTCAAAGGCCCGGGCCAGCGCCGGGGTCAGGTCCTGCATCTCCACGCCCAGCGCGCCGCGTTCGACGCGACCCTCCGCCAGCAAATGGTCGCGAATCTGGCTGGCCATGTTGGCGGGGATCGCGAAGCCGATACCAATGTTGCCCCCGCCGCGCGCGAGAATGGCGGTATTGATTCCGACCAGCTCGCCACGCAGGTTGACCAGCGCCCCGCCGGAGTTGCCAGGGTTGATGGAGGCATCCGTCTGGATGAAGTCCTCGAAGCCGTCGCCGCCCAGCCCGCTGCGGCCCAGGGCACTGACGATGCCGCTGGTCACCGTCTGACCGAGACCGAAGGGGTTGCCGATGGCGACCACGAAGTCGCCCACGCGCAGGGCGTCGGAATCCGCCAGCGGGATCGCCTGCAGGTCCTCCGCGTCGATGCGGATCACGGCGACGTCGGTGGCCGGGTCGGTGCCCACCACCTCGGCCTCGTACTGGCGGCCATCGAAGAGCGTGACCAGGATCGCGTCGGCGCGCGCGATCACGTGGCTGTTGGTCAGGATGGTGCCGGCCTTGGCGTCCACGATCACGCCGGAGCCCAGACCCTGGCGTTCCCGTTCACGCGAACGCTCGGGGACATCGAAGAACCGGCGGAAGAAGGGGTCGTCGAACAGTGGGCTGACCGACTCCACGACCCGCGCGCGGGTGGCAATGTTCACCACTCCGGGGATGGTGCGCTCGAGCATCGGCGCCAGGGAGGGCAGGGGCTCACCGTCCACCGCGGCCGGGAGCTGGGCGGCGGCCGATGCGGCCCCGAGCAGGGCCAGGGCCAGGATCAGAAGGGGAACCAGCCGACGCATGGGCGATCCTCGATCAGGGCGCCAGGTTGGCGCGCGGGGCGAAGGACGACTCCTTGGCCATCTTGCGGTACCAGTCACCGGCCTCGTCCTCCGGCGGAACCTGCACCAGCAGCTTCAGGTAGAGATCACCCGGTGGCTTGCCCGGCAGTCCCTTGCCCTTCAGGCGCATCTGCTTGCCCGACTGGGTACCGGCCGGGACCTTCAGGTTGACCCAGCCATGCGGCGTGGGCACCTCGATCGTCGCGCCCAGCGCGGCCTCCCACGGGGTGATCGGGATGTCGCGGTAGAGGTTGCGACCGTCCAGCGTGTAGCGGTTATCTGGCTTGACCCGGATCTCCAGCAGCAGGTCGCCGGCGCCACCACTGCCAACGCCCGGGTCGCCCTGGCCGCGCACCCGCAGGCGCGAGCCATCCTTGGCCCCGGCGGGGATGCGCACGCGCTGCACCCGGCCCTCGGCATCCTGAACCGAGACCTCGGTGCCCTTGAGCGCCTGATCCAGGCTGATGTCCACGCGCCCCTCGCGGTCGGCGCCGCGCATGTTGAAGCCGGCGCCGCCACGGCGACGCCCCCCACCCATGCCGCCACCGCCGAAGATCGAGTCGAAGAAATCCGAGAAGCCGCCGGCATCGGCGCCCCCACGGGCACCGCCGTATTGCGCCCGGCCGTCCCAGCCGGGCGGCGGACGAAAGTCCTGTCCCTGGCGCCAGTTAGAGCCCAGCTGGTCATAGGCCTTGCGCTTTTCCGCGTCGCCCAGGGCCTCGTAGGCCTCGTTGACCTCCTTGATGCGGGTCTCGGCGTCCGGGTCCTTGCTGACATCCGGGTGGTACTTGCGCGCCAGCTTGCGATAGGACTTCTTGATCTCGTCCTGACTGGCGTCGCGGCTCACACCGAGGATCTTGTAGTAGTCCTTGTATTCCATTGCTTTCCTCGAGCGATTGCGGCTGCGTCCTCGGGTGACACCCGGATCCCGCCTAGGGAAACACTGATCAATGTACACGCTCGCGCTCGAGTCGCTTTTGCGTGCGAACAAGGCGCGGCGACTGCCGTGCAGTCACTCTGCACAAGGGAGCCGCAACGCCGTGCGCGCGCAAAAGCGGCCGAGCCCCTTCGGGGTTGGTACCCCAGGTTCCCCGATCCTGCGTTGCGCCGCTTGCGGGTAGAACCACTACCCGCTGCACGCCGCGCCTTGTCTCGGAAAACCTGGGGTACCAACGCGAGTGTGTACATTGATCAGTGTTTCCCTAGCCCATGATAGCCGGGATGCGGCTGTCACCCCGGGAGACAGGAGCCGCAGAAAAAGATCCGTGCCTCCCAAGGTTCAAAAAAACGGGCGCCACCGCGGGTGGAACCCGGGGCAGCGCCCGTGTCTCGCCCGGTGGGCGAGCATCCCCACCGGGCACGTGAGGCCGGATCAGTTCTCGATCTGGATCCGGCGCGGCTGCACGCGGGCCTGCTTCGGGATGCGCACCTCCAGCACGCCGTTCTCGCTGCGCGCGGAGATGTTTTCGGCATCCGCCGTATCCGGCAGCGAGAAGCGGCGGAAGAACGTGCCACGCACGCGTTCGATGCGCTTGTAGCCATCCTTCTCTTCCTCGCTTTCGTGCTTGCGCTCGCCGCGCAGGGTCAACACGCCATTCTCCATGTTCAGTTCGATGTCCTTCGGGTCTACCCCGGGGATATCGGCATGCAGCACGTAGGCATCGGTCTCTTCGCGGATATCTACCGCGGGGGCCCAGTCTGAGGTCGCGGAAGAGTCCTCGGCGCCGGGCATGTCCGGCATGCGACCGAGTTCGCGCGACAGTTGACCGAGCAGGCTGAACGGTTCGTAGCGGGTCATGGTCATGGCATTCCCTCCTGTGTGGGTGTCATCTGACTCACCCTTACAGTTAGGGGACACTTCCCGCGTTTTCAAGGGCCTGAGAGAGACGGCGCTCACTGTACTGGCCGGCACTCGCGCCGATTGTGCAGGCTGATGAACGCCTCCCTTACACACGGCGAAACTCCCTCAGCTTGTAGTCATCGCCGGTAATCAGTTCGAACACGCCATGCACGCCGCGCTGATCCAGATGGCTGCGCAGCAGCCGCGCCGGGAATTGCACGCTTTCGCCGCTGTCGGCCTGCGCAAAGACCACTGCGGCGCGGCCAGTGTAGTAGTCCTCCATCTCCTGGCGCGAGATCGCCAGGCGCAGGCGAAACCGGCGCATCGCGTTATTCCAGGTTTTGCACCTGCTCGCGCAGCTGCTCGATCAGGACCTTCATTTCCACTGTGGCACGCGTGATCTCCAGATCGTGCGACTTGGAGGAGATGGTGTTGGCCTCGCGGTTGAACTCCTGCATCAGGAAGTCGAGCCGCCGACCGCTGGGCCCGCCCTGGTCCAGGATCTCGCGCACGGCCGCCACGTGACCGTCGATGCGATCCAGCTCCTCGGCAATATCCATGCGCTGGGCCAGCAACGCGACCTCCTGTTCCAGGCGTTTCGGGTCCAGGTGCAGGTCCAGTTCGCGGATACGCGCCAGGATGCGTTCGCGCTGCTCGTCGAGCATCGGCTGACGCCGCGAGTGGACCGTCCGGGCATGCTCCGCCAGGGCCTCCAGGCGCGTGCGCATGCCATCGGCCAGGGCCGCCCCCTCCGTCGTACGCATTGCGACCAGGGCCTCCAGCGCGGTGTCGAAGCCGGCCAGTAGCGGCTCCGCCAGGACCTCGCCGGCATCCGAGGCGCCCTGCAGGACGCCGGGCCAGCTCAGCACGTCCAGCGGCGAGACCGGGGCCGGATTGCGCATCCTTCGCTCGATCGCCGCGCAGGCATCGATCAGCGCCTGCGCGCGCTCCTGATCGAAGGCCTCCGGGGCGTTGTCCGCCTGGCCCCGGTCGCGCAGCACCACGTCCACCTTGCCGCGTGCCAAGTGGCCCTTGAGGCGCTTACGCACCTCGGCCTCCAGCGAGCGCAGGTGATCCGGCAGGTGGATCCGCAGCTCCAGGTAGCGGTGATTGACGCTCTTGAGCTCCCAGTCGAACACGCCCCCGTCCAGGGTGATGGCGTGCCGGGAAAATCCGGTCATGCTGGTAATCATTATTCCCCCGTTGCGGTCCCTGCTGCGCAAGGCATGAGTGTAGTGCGTTACCCCACTGGGCGACGCACTACACTCATGGCCCGTATACTGCGCCCCTCTCAAATCTAGCAAGGATCACAGCATGCGACCCAGTGGCCGAGCAGCCGACGCGATGCGCGCCGTGCGTTTTACCCGCCATTTCACCCGTCACGCGGAGGGTTCCGTACTGGTGGAATTCGGGGACACGCGCGTGCTGTGCAACGCCACGGTGGAGTCGCGCGTGCCGCCGTGGTTGAAGAACAAGGGCCGCGGCTGGGTCACCGCCGAATACAGCATGCTGCCGCGCTCCACCCACGAGCGCATGGTGCGCGAGGCCGCCCGGGGCAAGCTGGGCGGTCGCACCATGGAGATCCAGCGCCTGATCGGCCGCTCGCTGCGTGCCGCGGTTGATCTCGAGGCCCTCGGCGAACGCCAGATCATCGTCGACTGCGACGTGATCCAGGCCGATGGCGGCACCCGCACAGCCGCGATTAGCGGGGCCTACGTCGCGCTGCGCGATGCCATCCGCAAGGCACGCGAACAGGGCCTGATCCGCAAGGACCCGCTGCACGGACACCTGGCAGCGGTCTCCGTGGGCATCTTCAATGGCACGCCGGTGCTGGACCTCGATTACGACGAGGACTCCCAGGCCGAGACCGACCTGAACCTGGTGATGAACGAGGCCGGCGGGGTGATCGAGATCCAGGGCACGGCCGAGGGCCACGCCTTCCGCCGCGACGAGCTGGACCAGATGCTGGATCTGGGCGAGAAGGGCATCCGCGAGATCTGCGACGCCCAACGCGCCGTTCTGGCCGAAGGCTGATCCGGGCATGACCGGCGAACCGCGGCGCGTGGTGCTGGCCACCGGCAACCCCGGCAAGCTGCGCGAGATCCGCACCCTGCTGGAGCCGCTGGGCCTCGCGGTCGAGCCGCAATCGGAGCATGGCGTGCCGGAGGCCGAAGAGACCGGCCTGACGTTCGTGGAGAACGCCATCCTGAAGGCGCGCAACGCCGCCCGGCATACCGGGCTGCCAGCGATCGCCGACGACTCCGGGCTGGAGGTGGAGGCCCTGCGCGGCCAGCCGGGGATCTACTCCTCGCGCTACGCCGGTACGGACGCCGACGATGCCGCCAACAACGCGCGGCTGATGGAGGCATTGCAAGGCGTGCCACCGGAACAGCGGGGTGCGCGTTTCCGCGCCGTGGTGGTGTACCTGGAACACGCCGACGACCCGGCCCCGATCATCGCCGAGGGCGTATGGCCCGGACGCATCGCCGAGCAGGCCAGCGGCGCCGAGGGCTTCGGCTACGACCCGTTGTTCTTCGTTCCGGAGGAAGGCTGCACCTCGGCCGAACTGGACCCGGCGACCAAGAACCGCCTGAGCCACCGCGGCCAGGCCCTGCAACAGCTCGTGGCCAGCCTGCGCAACCGTATGGGCCACGCGCCGGCCTGACACCCGGTCCTGCCTGGCTCCCGGGCCTGGCCCCGATGCGGGCCCGAACATGCGCCGGGGTGTCGTCGGGCGGCTACTCGCTGCGCTCGGCCTGCGGCCGTTCAACGACGGGGACAAAAGCACCGTCATCGCGAGGCGCGAAGCGCCGTGGCGATCGGCGCGAAAACCCAGGCGTCGGAGGCCGCAATGACGGGACTGGGTGCTTTCGACGCCACCCGGGGGCTCGCCTATGCTCCGCACATGAACTCCGCCCTGACTCACCCGCCGCCACTGGCGCTGTACGTGCACCTGCCCTGGTGCGTGCGCAAGTGCCCGTACTGCGACTTCAACTCCCACGAGCCCCGCGGCGAGGCGCCGTTCGACGACTACGTGGCGGCGCTGCTGCGGGATCTGGAGGGCCAGCTCCCGGATGTATGGGGGCGGCGGCTGGAGAGTGTGTTCATCGGTGGCGGGACCCCGAGCCTGTTCCCGCCGGAGGCGCTGGACGCTCTCATGTCCGGTCTGCGTGCCCGGCTGCCGCTGCGCCCGGACTGCGAGGTGACCCTGGAGGCCAACCCTGGCACCGCCGATCGCGCCTACTTTCGCGGCTACCGCGAGGCCGGGGTCAATCGGCTGTCGCTGGGTGTCCAGAGCTTCGACGATGCGATGCTCGCCCGGCTGGGCCGCATCCACGGCGCCACCGAGGCCCGCGACGCGGTGGAACATGCCCGGGCCGCCGGCTTCGAGGCGATCAATCTGGATCTGATGTTCGGCCTGCCGGGTCAGTCGGTGGCGGCCGGGCTGGCGGACCTGCAAGCGGCCATCGACCAGGACCCGGGGCACATCTCCTGGTATCAGCTGACCCTCGAGCCGAACACCCTGTTCGCGGCGCGCCCACCCGAACTGCCGGAGGACGTCACAATCGAGGAATTGTTCACCCGCGGCCAGTCCCATCTGGCGGCGGCTGGCTATACTCGATACGAGATATCCGCCTATGCACGCGCGGGGCAGGAATGTCGCCACAACTGCAATTACTGGACCTTCGGCGACTATCTCGGCATTGGCGCCGGGGCCCACGGCAAGCTGACGCAGGTGCACGATGGCACGATCCTGCGGCGGGTGAAGCCGCGCCAGCCGGAGGCCTATCTCGCCGGGCCGCTGCAGCACAACGATCAGACCGTGCCGACGGCGGAGCGCCCCTTCGAGTTCATGCTGAACGCGCTGCGACTGGTGGAAGGGGTTCCGGCCGCGAGCTTCGAGGCGCATTGCGGCCTGCCGCTGGCGGCGCTCGAGCCGGCGCTTTCCGAACTGCGCGCGGACGGGCTGCTGGCGGCGGATACGGAGCGCCTGCAGGCCACGGAACGGGGCCTGGCGTTTCTCAATGACGTGCTGGAGCGTTTTCTTCCGGAAGGGACTCCGCAGGACTCGATCGCCACGCCGATAGCCTGGCCCGCGGGCCGGGAGGAGGGTCGATAATGCGTCCCGTCGAGTTTGTTGGTTTCGCTTGCCCCTGGTGCGGCGAGCCCGGCGAGATCACGGTGGACATGGTCAGCAATGACCGCGAATGGGTCGAGGACTGCGCGGTGTGCTGTGCCCCCATCGTGTTCCGCCGCGAGGATGCCGGCGACGAGGAGATTCCGCGCGTCGCTGCCCAGCGGGAGGGCGAGTGAACGCGGCGCCACCGTATACCCCGATCGACTGCGAGCGCTATTCCGAGCTGGAGCTGGCCATCCTGCGCGGTCAGTCCCTGCGCACGCACTGGCGCCGCGGGGAGATGGACCGCATCGCGATCGTGCGGCCGCTGGACTTGCGCACCCGGCGCAGCGCGGAATACCTGATCCTGCGTGACGCCGAGGGCCGGCGGCAATGGTGGCGCCTGGATCGGCTGATCAGCTTCGAGCCGATCCCGGGCTGAACGCCATCCGGGCTGCGACCGGCGAGGTGGCTCGTCTGATCGCCGCACCACAGAGGGCACAGCGGACGCGGAGAAAGGCGCAGGGGGTTGTCGGGGGCGGTAGACACCGCTGGATCATGCACAACGCGGAAGGCGTGGACCCTTTTGGGGTACGCCCGTAACCGGGCTCCGGCAACTTGCCATCCCCTGCGAATCAACAGCCCTGCAATCCCGCTGGACCAGAATGGGCCTTCTCTATGCGCTCCGTACCCTCTGCGGGGCAACCAGGAGGGCTCGGAGCGCCAGCCCGGGAGAAGGGACCGGGGCTGCGTGGGGCGATCGCTTCGCTGGCGCTCGCGCTGACAGGGGACGGGCTGCGCCCGCCCCCTGTCAGCTGCGCTTCATCTGGTCGAAGAATTCGGAATTGGTCTTGGACGACTGCATGCGGCCGAGCAGGAATTCCATGGCCTCGATGTCGTCCATGCCGTGCAGGAATTTGCGCAGGATCCAGAGCTTTTGCAGCTCGTCGGGTGCGGTCAGCAGTTCCTCGCGGCGGGTACCGGAACGGTTCACGTTGATCGCAGGATAAATGCGCTTCTCCGCGATGCGGCGCTCCAGCTGGAGCTCCATGTTGCCGGTGCCCTTGAACTCCTCGTAGATCACCTCGTCCATCTTCGACCCGGTCTCGACCAGTGCGGTGGCGATGATGGTCAGGCTGCCGCCCTCTTCCACGTTGCGCGCGGCACCGAAGAAGCGCTTCGGGCGATGCAGGGCGTTGGCATCCACACCACCGGTGAGCACCTTGCCGGAGCTGGGCGAGACGGTGTTGTAGGCGCGCGCCAGGCGGGTGATGGAATCCAGCAGGATCACCACGTCGCGCTTGTGCTCGACCAGGCGCTTGGCCTTCTCGATCACCATCTCGGCGACCTGCACGTGGCGCTGGGCCGGCTCGTCGAAGGTGGAGGAGACGACCTCGCCCTGGACCATGCGGTCCATCTCGGTGACCTCTTCCGGGCGCTCGTCGATCAACAGGACGATCAGATAGCACTCGGGGTAGTTGCCGGCGATGCTCTGGGCAATGTTCTGCAGCATCAGCGTCTTGCCCGCCTTGGGCGGGGAGACGATCAGGCCGCGCTGGCCCTTGCCGAACGGCGAGACGATGTCGATGATCCGCGCGGTGATGTCCTCGGTGGAGCCATTGCCGCGCTCCATGCGCATGCGCTTGTTGGCATGCAGCGGGGTGAGGTTCTCGAACAGCACCTTGTGCTTGGCGTTCTCCGGCGGCTCGAAGTTGATCTCCGAGACCTTCAACAGCGCGAAGTAGCGCTCGTTGTCCTTGGGCGGGCGGATCTTGCCGGAGATGGTGTCGCCGGTGCGCAGTCCGAAGCGTCGGATCTGGCTGGGCGAGACATAGACGTCGTCCGGCCCGGCCTGATAGGAGCTGTCGGCACTGCGGAGAAAGCCGAAGCCGTCGGAGAGGATCTCGAGGACACCGTCGCCAAAGATGGCTTCGCCGCTCTTCGCGTGAGCCTTGAGCAGGGCGAAGATGATCTCCTGCTTGCGGGCACGGGACATGTTCTCGATGCCTTTTTCTTCGGCAAAGGCCACGAGATCGGCAGCGGACATCCGCTTCAATTCGGTCAGATTCATGCGTGGGATGCTGTGTTCAACGTGGATGATCGGCGACCGGGGGTGGTCACTCGGATTGACTGGAAGGAGGCAGGGAATGGCCTGGCGGCCACTCGAACTGGTTCGATGGTAAGCGAGGCGGCGGCGCGGGGCAACCCCGGTGAAGCCGGGCGCCTGCGAGGCCTGGCGGTTAACCGCCAGGCCCGGGTGTTACAGGTGCTGATCCAGGAACGCAGTCAGCTGCGACTTGGACAGGGCACCGACCTTGGTGGCCTCGACATCGCCGTTCTTGAACAGCATCAGCGTCGGGATCCCGCGGATGCCGTACTTCGGCGGCGTGGACGGGTTCTCGTCGATGTTCAGCTTGGCGACCTTGACCTTGCCGGCGTATTCTTCGGCGATTTCGTCCAGAATGGGGGCGATCATCTTGCAGGGCCCGCACCACTCGGCCCAGTAGTCCACCAGGACCGGCTGATCCGCCTTCAGGACGTCCTCGTCGAAACCGGCGTCCGATGTGTACACAATTTTGTCGCTCACTCCGAGCCCTCATGACTTGGGTTGGGGGAGCAGCCCGCACCGCCGGCTGCACGGCCCTTACTATCGACGATCAACGCCGGACAGTTCAAGTAATACGCAGGAACCGAGGAACCCCATGACCGAAACCGTGCAGGACACACCCCGCTTCGACCAGCTCGATCTGCCCGAACCCGTCCAGGCGGGCATCCGCGCCACCGGTTTCGAAACCTGCACCCCGATCCAGGCACAGACCCTGCCGATCGCGCTGGCCGGCCACGACGTCGCCGGCCAGGCCCAGACCGGGACCGGCAAGACGGCCGCCTTCCTGATCGCGACCTTCAACCGCCTGCTGCGCCAGCAGCCTTCGCCCAACCGGCGGCCCACGGACGTGCGCGCCCTGATCCTGGCCCCGACCCGCGAACTGGCGATCCAGATCCACAAGGATGCCGAATCGCTGGGCGCCGAGACCGGGCTGAAGCTCGCGCTGGCCTACGGCGGCACCGGCTACGACAGCCAGCGCGAACAGCTGGAGGCCGGCGCCGACATCCTGATCGGCACGCCCGGACGCATCATCGACTACTTCAAGCAGAAGGTCTTCGGCCTCAAGCATACGGAGGTGGTGGTGCTGGACGAGGCGGATCGCATGTTCGATCTCGGCTTCATCAAGGATGTGCGCTTTCTGATGCGTGGCTGCGCGCCGGCCAGCGAACGCCTGTCGATGCTGTTCTCCGCCACGCTGTCCTTCCGCGTGATGGAGCTGGCGTACGAGCACATGAACAATCCGGAAAAGGTCCAGGTCGAGGCCGAGACCCTGACTGCCGACCGCGTGCGCCAGGTGATCTACTACCCGGCCAACGACGAAAAGATCCCGCTGCTCCTCGGGCTCGCACGCGACCTCAAGCCGGAGCGCGCCATCGTGTTCGTGAACACCAAGCACGGCGCCGAGAAGGTCTGCGACTGGCTGAACGTGAACGACCAGAAGGCCGCGCTGCTGTCCGGCGACGTGCCGCAGAACAAGCGCTCGCAGCTGCTGGAACACTTCGCCGCTGGCGAATACACCTACCTGGTGGCGACCGACGTGGCCGCCCGCGGGCTGCACATCCCGGCGGTCACGCATGTCTTCAACTTCGATCTGCCGCAGTCCGGCGAGGACTACGTGCACCGTATCGGGCGTACCGCACGTGCGGGCGCCGAAGGTGACGCGATCAGCTTCGGCTGCGAGGACTCGGCCTTCTACCTGCCGGATATCGAGAGCTATCTGGGCGAGCGCATCCCCACCGCGAGCGTGGACCCGGCACGCCTGTTCCAGGATGCGGTCAAGCCGAAACCGCGCCCGCGCAAGCCGCGCGACGATCGCCGCGGTGGCCCGCGCTCCGGCGGAGGCGGCCGCCCCGGAGGCAGCCGCCCGCAGCGCAGCGGCAACCGGGGCTGAGCGGAGGCGGGAAAACCACAGAAAAAGATGGTGCCGGCGAGAGGAGTCGAACCTCCGACCTATCGATTACGAATCGATTGCTCTACCAACTGAGCTACACCGGCGAAGCGCGACATGATAGCGAGGGCCGGTGCCGACCACAATCCGGCGAGCCCGGACAATCGACCGATCACCGGCTCAGGAGCGGCGGCGGCCCACGCGGAAGACGACGTCCACACCCTCGAGTTCCTTGCCTTCCGGCAGGGCGGGCAGATCGGAGATGTCGATCCGCGCCGGATCCACGTCTTCCAGTTGCCCGGTATCGGTATGGAACAGGTGGTGATGCGGATTCAGGTTGGAGTCGTAGAACAGCTTGGCCGGATCAATCACGACCTCGCGCACCAGCCCCTTCTCGGCGAACAGGTTCAGGGTGTTGTACACCGTGGCCTTGGACACCCGCGAGGCATGCCGCATTAGCTGCCCGAGGATTTGCTCGGCGCTGAGGTGCTGATGGCGGGCGAACATCACGCGGGCAATCTCGACGCGCTGCTCGGTCGGGGAGATCGCGTGCTCGCGCAGCATTTCGCGCGCAGCGTGGACCGAAAGCAGATCCGGGTTGTTGGAGTCGATGTTCATGATTCCGACGATATAACAGGGATCTGGAGCAAGTCCATATCCCGCTTTCCGGGGACCGGTGAGGCCGGGAAGCCTGATAGAATGGAGCGGGTGATGGGAATCGAACCCACATTAAGAGCTTGGGAAGCTCCCGTTCTACCATTGAACTACACCCGCTTGCGCCGCCGATTGTAGGCCTTGTCGGCCTCCGGCTCAACGGTAAACTGAGCAGTCGAAGAACCATGCAGATTCAGCTGAACGGCGAACCCTTTGAACTCCCCGATGATCGCGAGGCCACCCTGGCCGCGCTGATCGAGGCACGCGGCCTTGGCGGCCGCCGTCTGGCGGTGGAGGTGAACGAAGAGCTGGTCCCGCGCAGCGAGCACGCGGCCCATCCCCTGAAACCCGGGGATCGCGTGGAGATCGTGCAGGCAATCGGGGGCGGCTAGATTGCCCAGCCGCCCGGCCTGCGACCACTTTTCAACGAAGGAATGACCATGACCGAATCGGCCGCGTCCGCCGACGACCTGTTCCGCGTAGGCACGCGCGAGTTCACCTCCCGCCTGCTCGTTGGGACCGGCAAGTACCGCGATCTCGACCAGACCCGCGACGCCATCGAGGCGAGCGGCGCGGAGATCGTGACCGTCGCCATCCGCCGCACCAACATCGGCCAGAACCCGGACGAACCCAACCTGCTGGACGTGATCTCGCCGGAGCGCTACACGCTGCTGCCGAATACTGCCGGCTGCTTCAATGCCGAGGATGCGATCCGCACCTGCCGCCTGGCACGCGAGCTGCTCGACGGCCACAACCTGGTGAAGCTGGAGGTCCTGGGCGACGAGAAGACCCTGTACCCGGACGTCTTCGAAACCGTGAAGGCCGCCGAGACGCTGGTGGCCGAGGGCTTCGACGTGATGGTCTACACCACCGATGACCCGCTGCTGGCGAAGCGCCTGGAAGACATCGGCTGCCTGGCGATCATGCCGCTGGCCGCGCCGATCGGCTCGGGCCTGGGGATCCAGAATCGCTACAACATCCGCGAGATCGTGGAGAACGCCTCGGTTCCGGTGCTGGTGGATGCCGGGGTCGGCACCGCCTCGGACGCCGCGATCGCAATGGAGCTGGGCTGCGACGGCGTGCTGATGAACACCGCCATCGCCGCCGCCGACGACCCGGTGCTGATGGCCTCGGCGATGCGCCACGCGATCATCGGCGGGCGCCAGGCCTTTCGCGCCGGGCGCATGGCGCCGCGGCGCTACGCCTCGGCCTCCTCGCCGCAGACCGGCCTGTTCTTCAGCTGAGCATGAGCGACCACGCCAACGCCGAGACGGACGACAAGCCGTTCTACCGCCGTATCCGCAGCTTCGTGCGCCGCGAGGGCCGGCTGACGCCGGGCCAGCAGCGGGCACTGGACGACCTGTTTCCGCGCTTTGGCCTGCAGCTACCGACACCCGCGGCACCGCTGGACCTGACTTCCGTTTTCGGGCGCACGGCACCCGTGACGCTGGAGATCGGCTTCGGGGACGGCGAGAGCCTGGCCGAGCAGGCGGAAAACCAGCCGGAACGCGACTTCATCGGTACCGAGGTGCACCGGCCGGGGGTCGGGCATCTGCTGCGCGAGGTGGAGCAGCGCGGCCTGACCAATGTGCGCGTCAGCGACGTCGATGCGGTGGAACTGCTGGAGCACTACCTGACGCCCGCCAGCCTGGACTGCGTGCAGGTGTTCTTCCCCGACCCTTGGCACAAGAAGCGCCACCACAAGCGGCGCCTGATCCAGCCGGCCTTCGTGCGCCACCTGGCGACGCGCATCCGGCCGGGCGGGCGGCTGCATCTGGCGACCGACTGGGCCGAATACGCCGAACACATGATGGTGGTGCTGGAGGAATGCCGGCCATGGTTCGTGCCGGATGGCCCGATCCCGGCTCCCGGCCGGCCACCGGAACGCCCGGTGACCAAGTTCGAACGGCGCGGGGAGCAACGCGGCCACCAGGTCGCCGATCTGCTCTACCGGCGCACCGACGAACCCGCCTGATGATACCCGGCGCGATGCCGGGTCGGATCAGACGTTCTTGACCACCAGGACCGGGCAGTCAGCCCCGCCAATCACGCGCTCGGACACGCTGCCCATCAGGAGGCGCTTGAGCCCGGTACGCCCGTGGCTGCCGACCACCACCAGATCGCGATGGTCGCGCGCAGCGACCTCCAGCAGGGTAACCTCGGGGCGCCCCTCCTCGAAGGTCGCATCGGCCTCCAGCCCCTTCTCGCGGGCCTCGCCCTGCAGACGCTGGATGGCCTGGACACCCTCCTGACGCCGCTCCTCGTTCTGCCCCGGGACCGCCACCGACACGATCGTGATCGGAAGCTTGCAATAGCCGGCCAGCTCGATTGCGGCGCGCGCGGCCTGGTCCCCAAGGTCGGAGCCGTCGGTCCCCACTAGAAGCCCGCGATGCGGCGCCTGGGCGCCGCGCGGGACGATCATCACGTTGCAGGGTGCGAGCCCCACGACCTTGCGCGTGGCGTCCCCCACCATCAGGCGCGAGAGGTCACCGCGATCGCGCCGGCCGATGACGATCAGCCCGGCCTTGAACTCCTCGGCAATGGCGACGATCTCCTGGTGCCGGTCGACCCCGTGGCGCAGGATCATGGAGGCATCGATGCCCACCTCGCGGGCGCGCTTTTCCAGTGCGTCCAGATCGGTCTGGCCGGCAACGCTCGCCTCGTGGCTGCGCGGCGGAGACAACGCATCGTGCTGGGTATCGGTGCGGATAATCCGTGCGACGATCAGGCGCGCACCACAGCGCTGCGCCAGATCCAGCGCCACATTCTCGGCGGATTCGCTGAATTCGGAGCCATCCGTCGCCAGGACGATGGTCTCGAAACGGCACATCGGGGCATCGGATTCGGACATGCTGGGGTCTCCACCTGGACTTTTTCCCAAGCATAACCGACATGCCGGCAAACGCCAGCACTCGGGCCCGCGCCGACCGAACCGCCAACCCGACGCCGGCGCATTTTTTGCGTCCGTGCCCGCGGGATGAAATAATCCCGCGCTTTCAAGGGAAAGGCGGAATCTGTTTCCGCCGACCCGCCTCGGCGCCTGCGCCCGGCGCGAGTCCCCTTTTTCGGCTTCTGGCCACGCGCCGTCCGGCGCGGGTCCTCAGGACACGACTGGAACATGGAAAACCTTACGCTGACCACCGAGATGATCGTGGTGCTTGCGCTGCTCGCGTTCACGATCTTCCTGTTTGTCTCCGAGATCATCCGGGTCGACCTGGCGGCGATCTCGGTGATGGTCCTGCTCGGCCTCCTGACGCTGGTGCCCGGACTCGGGATGCTGGTCGGCCAGGAAGAGCTGTTCAGCGGCTTCGCCTCCAATGCGGTGATCTCGATCATCGCGGTGATGATTATCGGCGCCGGCCTGGACAAGACCGGCGTGATGCACAAGGTGGCGGCGTTCATCATGCGCGTGGGTGGCACCACCGAAAAAAGCATCATCCCGACCGTCTCCGGAACCGTCGGCGTAATCTCCAGCTTCATGCAGAACATCGGCGCAGCCGCGCTGTTCATGCCGGTGATGAGCCGCATCTCCAATCGCCTGAACATCCCGCTGTCGCGCCTGCTGATGCCGATGGGCTTCGCCGCGATCGTCGGCGGCACCATCACCCTGGTCGGGTCCAGCCCGCTGATCCTGCTGAACGACCTGCTGCCGTCGGACATGGAACCGTTCCAGCTGTTCGACGTGACCCCGATCGGGCTGGCCCTGCTGGCGACCGCCATCGTCTACTTCGTGCTGCTGGGCCGTTTTGTGCTGCCGTCGGTAAAGACCAAGTCGGCCCAGCGCGAGAGCGCACAGGACTATTTCCAGCGCGTGTACGGCCTGTCCTACGAGATCCATGAGCTGTTCGTCCCGGAGAACGACCCGTTGGTTGGGCGCACGGTGGCCGAGATTGAGCGCGAGACCGGGATCGCGATCGTCGGCACCTACATGCGCGACGAGCTGCGCATGGCACCGTGGACCGGCTACGAGATTCAGGCCAACTCGCACCTGGCCGTGCTGGCCAGCCCGTCACGCATGGAAAAGCTGTGCGAGGGCACGCGCAAGCGTCCCAGCACCCATCTCGACGTGTTCGCCAACGCCCTGGACAGTGGGCGTTCCGGCGTCGCCGAGGTCGCCATCGCGCCGGGCTCGAACCTCGCCGGCAAGACGGTCACCGAACTGGCGATGCGCCAGACCTACGGCCTGTCGGTGATGCGCATCCAGCGCGGCAACGAGACCTACGGCGAGGGGCTGCGCGACATCCCCCTGGAACCGGGCGATATCCTGGTGGTGCATTGCACCTGGGAATCGCTGGCCCGGCTGGAGCAGGACCGCGATTTCGTGGTGATCACGTCGGACTATCCGCGCGAGGAACTGGTACCGTCCAAGGTGCCGCATGCGCTGTTCTTCCTGGCGCTGACCGTGGGCCTGATCGTGTTCACCGACCTGATGCTCTCGGTCGCACTGCTGACCGGCGCACTGGGCATGATCCTGACCGGCGTCATCAGCCTCGACAACGCCTATCGCGCCGTCAGCTGGAAGACCGTCTTCCTGCTGGCGTCACTGATCCCGCTGGGCATGGCGGTGGAGAACACCGGAACCGCGGCCTGGATCGCGCAGAACACGCTCGACATGCTGGGCACCGTACCGCCCTGGGTCCTGCAGGCGACGATCTTCGCCCTGGCCACGTTCTTTACCCTGGTCATGTCCAACGTCGGCGCGACCGTGCTGCTGGTGCCGCTGGCAATCAATTTCGCGATCGCCGCGCAGGCCGCGGGCATGGATGCCGACCCGCGCGTGTTCGCGCTGACCGTGGCGATCGCCACCTCGAATTCCTTCCTGATCCCGACCCACCAGGTGAACGCCCTGATCATGGGCCCCGGCGGCTATCGGGTGAAGGACTTCATGAAGGCGGGCGGCATCATGACCATCCTGTTCGCCGTGGTCGCCATGTTCATGCTCAACCTGATTTTCTAGTCTGTTAAACGCAACCTTTAGCAACCCGTTTGCAAGGAGAAATCCCATGTCCCAGAAGCATCCCGTGATTGCGGTGACCGGTTCCTCGGGTGCCGGCACCTCCACCGTCAAGCGCTCCTTCGAGTCCATCTTCCGTCGCGAGCAGATCAGCCCGGTTGTGATCGAGGGCGACAGCTTCCATCGCTATGACCGCAAGGCAATGAAAGAGGCGATGCAGAAGGCCGCCGCCGACGGCAACGATCACTTCTCGCACTTCGGCCCCGAAGCCAACCTGTTCGATCGCATCGAGGGGCTGTTCAAGACCTACGGCGAGACCGGCCAGGGCGAGAAGCGCTACTACCTGCACTCCGACGAAGAGGCGGCCGAGCACAACGAGCGCCTTGGCACCAACCTTGGACCGGGCGAGTTCACCCCCTGGGAAGAGATCCAGCCGGGCACCGATCTGATGTTCTACGAAGGCCTGCACGGCCTGGTCGTGAATGGCGAAGTGGACGCCGCGCAGCACGTGGACCTGGGTATCGGCGTGGTGCCGATCGTGAACCTCGAGTGGATCCAGAAGATCTTCCGCGACAACGCCGAGCGCGGCTATTCCGCCGAGGCGATCGTCGACACGATCCTGCGCCGCATGCCGGACTACGTGAACTACATCACCCCGCAGTTCGGCTACACCGACATCAACTTCCAGCGCGTGCCGACGGTGGACACCTCCAACCCGTTCATCGCCCGCGCGGTGCCGACCCCGGACGAGTCGATGGTGGTGATCAGCTTCAAGGATCCGGCGAAGCTCGGCATCGACTTCCCGTACCTGCAGAACATGATCCCGGACTCCTTCATGTCCGATCCCAAGACCCTGGTGGTCCCGGGCGGCAAGATGAGCTTCGCGATGGAGGTCATCCTGGCCCCGATCATCCACGAGATGCTGTCGCGTCGCGGCTGATCCGCAAGCCCAAGAGAAGTTCCCAAGCCCCGCTCCGGCGGGGCTTTTTTCGTTCAAGGCCGGGCATTCCGCTAGGATTCGGGCTTTAACCAACAGGACGGAGTTGGCGTGTTCGGACTCTTCGGGCCACGGCCGGCCCAACAGATGGAGCGCTTTCGCAGCCGTTACGAAGGACGCTCGCTGATCGTGCACCAGGGTTTCAACGGAGACTGGCTGGAGGAGCTGATCAAGCAGCCGGGCGGCGGGGGCCACTTCCGCATGGACAGCCGACCGCTGCCGCGGCGGCGCCCCACCCCGGTGGAATGGCTGGTGCAGACCTATATCCTGCCGCTGGAGCTCCCTCAGCCACTGTTTCTGGACGTACGCGAGGACGCCATCCTCGTGCGCCACCTGACGCGCGGGCAGCATGCCGTGCACCCCTCCGAGATCGCCTGGTTTCTGGAGGAACTGGACACTCGCCACCACGCCCGCCTGGTCTTCGCCGAAGACGGCGGCCTGCACGTGCACACCGGCCTGCCGGTCGACGACAACGAGGCCCTCAGCATGCTGGAGCATCTCGGTTTATGACCACACCCTTTCGCAGCGCCACCGCCCCCGGCGACGAGCCCGGGGCCCTGGCCACCACCCTGATCGCCGAGCTCGGCGAACAGCCGGTGCGTGGCGATGATCAGGTACGCGTCGGCTTCATCTATCTCTCCGACCCCCTGAGCCGCCACGCCCGCAGCCTGCTGAAACACCTGCGCGAAGGCCTCGGGATCGATCACTTCGTCGGCGGCATGGCCATGGCAATCATCGGCCCGCGCGACGAGCTCTACGAGCAGCCCGGTGTGACCCTGATGATCGGCGAGTTCCCGGCATCCAGTGTTCGGGTCATCTACCATCCGGTACGTCGCTTCGAGGATCTGGTACAGGAACTGGACGGCTTCCTCGACCCGCAGACCCCGGGGCGTCTGATCCTGAATGCCGACCCCCAAACGGAGAGCCTGGAAGACATACTGACGGAGATCGGCGAGCAGACCGCCTGGTTCGCCACCGGGGGTGTCAACTCCGGCGAGCCCGGCGTGGTACAGATCGCCGACGGGGTCTCCGCCTCGGGCATCACCGGCCTGGCGCTGCGCGACGATGTCGCCATCGCCGCGCGCCACAGCCAGGGCTGCACACCGCTGCCCGGCCAGCACGAGCTGACCGAGACCTGGCGCAACATCATTGTGCGTCTGGACGGGCAGCAGGCGCTGCCGGCATTCAAGGGCATCATCGGCGATGTCCTGTCGCGCGATCTGGAACGCGCGCTGGGCTACATCCTGGTCGGCTTTCCCATCGCCGGCTCGGATACCGGCGACTATCGCGTGCGCAACATCATCGGGGTGGACCTGGACCAGGAGGTCCTCGCGATCGGCGAGATGCTGGAACCGGGGTCGCAGATCCTGTTCGTGCGCCGCGACGGCCAGGCCGCCCGCGACGACCTGGAACGCATGCTGGAACAGGTGCGCGCCCAGGCACCCAACGGTATTCGCGGGGCGCTCTACGTCTCCTGTGTCGGGCGCGGACGCCACCAGTTCGGGCAGGAAGGCGCGGAGTTGGCTATCGTGCAAAAGGGACTGGGGGACGTACCCCTGGTCGGTTTCTTCGCCAATGGCGAGATCTTCGCCAACCGCCTGTACGGCTACACCGGGGTCCTGACCCTGTTCACCTGAAACGCACTCCACCACACCCCGGGAGAAGGGATGCAGTACCGCAAGCTGGGACGTACCGATATCGAAGTCAGCCTGATCGGCCTGGGCACCATGACCTGGGGCGAGCAGAACACCGAGGCCGAGGCGCACGAGCAGCTCGACTACGCGCTGGGGCAGGGCGTGAACTTCATCGACGCCGCCGAGATGTATCCGGTGCCGCCGCGCGAAGACACCCAGGGCCTGACCGAGACCTACATTGGCAACTGGCTGGCGCAGCGCCAGAATCGCGAACAGGTCGTGCTGGCCAGCAAGGTCGCCGGCCCCGGCATGATCGACTACCTGCGCGGCGGCCCCCAGCTGAACCGCGAGCACATCGAGCAGGCCCTGAGCGACAGTCTCAAGCGGCTGCAGACCGACTATCTGGACCTCTACCAGGTCCACTGGCCGGCGCGCGCGACCAACTTCTTCGGCCAGCTCGGTTACAGCCACAAGCCCGACGATAACGCCACGCCGATCGAGGAGACCGCCGCCGCCCTGAAGGCCATGGTCGACAGCGGCCGGGTGCGGACCATCGGCATCTCCAACGAGACCCCGTGGGGCTTCATGGAATGGATCCGCGCACATGACCGCGGCCTGTCCGAGCGCATTGTCTCCATCCAGAACCCATACAACCTGCTCAACCGCAGTTTCGAGGCGGGCCTGGCCGAGATGGCCATCCGCGAGGACGCCGGCCTCCTGGCCTACTCGCCGCTGGCCTTCGGCATGCTCTCCGGCAAGTACCTGGATGGCGCCAAGCCGGCAGGTGCCCGCCTGACCCTGTTCGAGCGCTTCCAGCGCTACAGCAACGAATCCGGCCTGGCCGCGACCGCCGAGTACGCCAGGCTCGCCGCCGAACATGGGCTGACGCCAACCCAGCTGGCACTGGCCTTCGTCAACCAGCAACCGTTCGTGACCAGCAACCTGGTCGGCGCGACCACCATGGAACAGCTGCGCGAGAACATCGCCACCGTCGACATCACCCTGTCCGACGCCGTGCTGGAAGCCATCGAGGCGATCCACGCCCGCTATACCTACCCCTGTCCGTAGGTCGGATCCGTTGCACCTGATCGATACGCACGTCCACCTGGACCTCGACGCGTTCGATCCGGACCGCCCGGCGGTGCTGGACCGGGCCCGCGCCGCCGGCGTGCAGGAGCTGGTCCTGCCCGGCGTCACGCGTGCCCGCTGGCCGGATCTGGACGCCCTGCACCGGCACTACGATGGTCTGCATGTCGCCTACGGTCTGCACCCAATCTTCCTGCAGGACCATGCCGATGACGACCTCGACGCGCTGGAGCCCTGGCTGGACGCGCACCCGGAGACCGTCGCCGTCGGCGAGATCGGACTGGACGGCTACCACCAGGAGCTCGACTGGGACCGTCAGTGGCGGTTCTATACGCGGCAACTGGCCATCGCCCGGGAACGCGAGCTGCCGGTGATCATCCACAGCCGACGCGCGCTCGACGAGGTCCTGAAGGGCCTGCGCCAGTACCCCGGCATCAGCGGCATCCTGCATGCCTTCATCGGGAGTCCGCAGCAGGCTCGGCAGGCGGCGGATCTCGGCTTTGCACTCGGGATCGGCGGACCCGTGACCTACGAGCGCGCAAAGAAACTGCACCGCGTGGTGCGCGACGCACCGCTGCAGGCGCTGGTGGTGGAGACGGACGCCCCGGACCAACCGCTGGCCGGACACCAGGGCGAGCGCAACGAACCGGCCATGACCGCCGAGGTCAACCGCCAGCTCGCGGCCCTGCGAGACATGGATCCGGCCGAGATGGCTATAATCACGTCACAAAACGCACGCCGGGTCCTCCGGCTCCCGACCGGTTCCGCTGCATGAGCTCGCCCGCCGACGCCCCGCACAATCCCTTTACCGAACGCACGGATCTGCTGCTGGGGCATGACGTCACCGCGCGCCTGCGCGATCGGCATGTCTTCATCGCCGGACTGGGCGGTGTGGGCAGCTACGCGGCCGAGGCGATCGCGCGGGCCGGGGTCGGACGCATGACCCTGGCCGATCACGACGTGGTCGGGGCCTCAAACCTGAACCGCCAGCTCGTCGCGCTGCGCTCCACCGTGGACCGGCCCAAGACCGAGATCATGGCGAACCGCATCCGCGACATCGATCCCGACATCGAGGTCATCATTCGCCAGGACTTCCTCCAGCCCGACACCATCGGCGACCTGGTCCCCGAGGATGCCGACTTCGTGCTGGACGCGATCGACTCCATTGTCTGCAAGGCCGCGCTGGTCGCGACCGCCCAGGCCCGCGGGCAGGCCGTGATCTCGAGCATGGGCGCAGGTGGGCGCATCGACCCGACGGCCGTGCGCGTAGGGCCGCTGACCGAGACCCGCGTGTGCCCGCTCGCGCGGCAGATGCGCAAGCGACTGCGGCGCCTGGGCGCACATCTCGACTACCCCGTGGTGTTCTCCATCGAGCAGCCGCGCAAGGGCACGGAGCACCGGCCGGTCGGCGACGGCGGGCGCCCGCGCTCGGTCAACGGCACCATCTCCTACCTGCCCGCGATCTTCGGCCTGACCGCCGCCGGCCACGTGATCCAGACCCTGATCACCCGCAGCTGACGCACACGAATCGAGTGCAGGAACCCGTATCGACTCGTCATTGCGAGGCGCAACGCGCCGCGGCAATCGGCGAGGGGTACCCCCCAGCCGCACCGCACCCGCAAGCCCCGGACAGCACCGCTACTCGTCGAACACGGCCTCGATGCGGGCCTGGATGTGCTGGTCAGCGTCCGGGCCGAACTGCGTAGTGGCGGGATCAAAGCGGTCGCAGAAGGCGTAGGCAAACTTCAGATCCTTCACTCCGAGGGCACCGAACAGGCGTGCCTCGAAGGAATGATCCTCAGGGTTCTGGATCAGCGTGGGCCAGCCGTCCGCGCCCGGGGCCAGGGCAGGGCCGAAGAAGACCACGCCGGGCAGATTCTTCAGGCGCAGTGCACAGGTGCCATCGGTTACGCCGGCCATCGGCAGGAAGTCGATGGTGCGCGACAGGCGCTGCTTGCGGTTGAAGGCGATATCGATCTCGCCGCCCGCTGCGCGGATCGCCGGGGCCTCGGCCTCGAACGTGAGGGTCTCCAGTCCCGCAGCGCGCCAGGCATCCAGATCCTGCGCCCCATGCCGGCTGGGCAGGAACAGGTACGCGGGCTTGCTGATGGCCCGGAGCGCCTCCAGGAGCGAGTCGGAATAGATCGGCGCGTTCACCAGGATGCCGCCGAGCTCGAGGTCGTCGATCAGCCACACGGCCGGTTCCGAATCGCCGATCCGGTAGATGGTCCGGTCACGCAGTTCGACCAATGGGGCGCTGATCAGGGGTTCACTGGCCATCGGGCTTCTCCGTCGACAGGGTGGCGGGGCGAGGTTCGATCTCGGTCATGGTGGTCTCGATCCAGCTCTCGGCCTCGGACAGCACCTCGACCGGCTTGCGACCGGCGGTCTCGATCGGCGCCCCGATCACTACCTCGACGGTGCCGGGATAGCGCCGCAGGCCCTTTTTCGGCCAGAAGCTCCCGCTGTTCAGCGCCACCGGCAGGACCGGGTAGCCGGTGCGCACTGCGAGCATCGCGCCGCCCTGACGGTAGCGCCCGTGTTCGCCCGGGGCCACGCGCGTGCCCTCGGGGAACACGATCATCCAGCGGCCCTGGTCCAGGCGCTGCTTGCCTTCGGCCACCAGGTTCTCCAGGGCCTGGCGTCCGCCCTCGCGATCAATCGGTACCGGATCGAGCATGGACAACGTCCAGCCGAACAGGGGAATCCGCATCAGTTCACGCTTGAGCACCCAGGTCTGCATGGGAAAGATCGCGACGAAGGCCACCGTCTCCCAGGCCGACTGGTGCTTGGACAGCACCACATGCGGGCGCGAGGGGTCGATGTGCTCGCGCCCGTGCACCCGGTAATCGATGCCGCAACTGACACGCAGCCACCAGACGTTGAACCGGCCCCACAGGGTCAGGACACGGTAGCGGACGGGGCGGGAAAACGGCCAGATCAGCGGCGGTACCAGCAGCCCGAAGACCAGGATGGAGCCAACGAGCCCCAGCTGGAACAGCAGACCTCGGATCAGGGGCAGCATCGCCCGGCCCTACCCCGTCGCCAGGCGGCCGATGTCGGCCACGGTCTCGAACGCGCGACGCAGTTCACGCAGCAGGGCCAGGCGGTTGCGCCGCTCTGCGGCGTCCTCGGCCATCACCATCACCTGGTCGAAAAAGGTGTCCACCCGATCTCGCAGGCCTGCCAGTTCGCCGAGGGCATGCAGGTAGTCACCGTCGGCCACCGCCTGCTCGACCCCCGGACGCACGGCCTGCAGGCCCTGGTACAACTGACGCT